>NZ_JAKGTQ010000009.1 GCF_021568285.1 Rheinheimera sp. UJ63 | reverse complement strand
TGTCAGCGCGTTAGCGGATGGCCCATTAACCATTGAGGCCACGGCAGTGGATAACAACGGTAACCCACTCACTGCCGATACCAATGCCACATTGGATGCCATCGAAGGCAGCCTGGATATTGCTGCGACCGTCGATAACACCGATGGCACACTCGATTTATCGGGTACCACTACCGATGTCGCTGAAGGCACGGTGATTAACATCACCATCACCGATCAAAATGGTCAAACGGTTATTACCCAAGCCACCGTGCTGGCCGATGGCAGTTACCAGTTAGAAGGTGTCGATGTCAGCGCGTTAGCCGATGGCCCATTAACCATTGCTGCCACGGCAGTAGATAACAACGGTAACCCACTCGCGGCAGATACTAATGCTACATTGGATGCCATAGAAGGCAGCCTGGATATTGCCGCGACCGTCGATAACACCGATGGCACACTCGATTTATCGGGTACTACCACCGACGTCGCTGAAGGTACGCTGATTAACATCACCATCACCGATCAAAATGGTCAAACGGTTATTACCCAAGCCACCGTGCTGGCCGATGGCAGCTATCAGTTAGCCAATGTGGATGTCAGCGCGTTAGCCGATGGCCCATTGACCATTGCTGCCACGGCAGTGGACAACAACGGCAACCCACTCACTGCCGATACCAATGCCACATTGGATGCCATTGCCGGCTCATTGGATATCGCTGCGACAATCGATAACACCGATGGTACGCTTGACCTCAGCGGCACCACTACCGATGTCGCTGAAGGCACGGTGATTAACATCACCATCACCGATCAAAATGGTAAAACGGTCATCGCCCAAGCCACCTTGCTGGCCGATGGCAGTTACCAGTTAGAAGGTGTCGATGTCAGCGCGTTAGCCGATGGCCCATTAACCATTGAGGCCACTGCGGTGGACAACAACGGCAATCCATTGGCCGCTGATACCTCAGCCACACTAGACGCCATTGCCGGTTCATTGGATATCGCTGCGACAATCGATAATACCGACGGTACGCTTGACCTCAGCGGCACCACCACGGATGTTGCCGAAGGCACGCTGATTAACATCACCATCACCGATCAAAACGGTCAAACGGTCATTACCCAAGCCACCGTGCTGGCCGATGGCAGCTATCAGTTAGCCGATGTGGATGTCAGCGCGTTAGCGGATGGCCCATTAACCATTGAGGCCACGGCAGTGGACAACAACGGTAACCCATTAGCGGCCGACACATCAGCCACATTAGACGCCATAGCGGGCTCACTCGACATTGCCGCCACCGTAAATAACACCGATGGTACACTCGATTTATCGGGTACCACTACCGATGTCGCTGAAGGCACGGTGATTAACATCACCATCACCGATCAAAATGGTCAAACGATTATTACCCAAGCCACCGTGCTGGCCGATGGCAGTTATCAGTTAGCCGATGTCGATATCAGCGCGTTAGCCGATGGCCCATTAACCATTGAGGCCACGGCGGTCGATAATAACGGTAATCCACTAGCGGCCGACACATCAGCCACATTAGACGCCATAGCGGGCTCACTCGACATTGCCGCCACCGTAAATAACACCGATGGCACACTCGATTTATCGGGTACCACTACCGATGTCGCTGAAGGCACGGTGATTAACATCACCATCACCGATCAAAATGGTCAAACGGTTATTACCCAAGCCACCGTGCTGGCCGATGGCAGTTACCAGTTAGCCGATGTCGATGTCAGCGCGTTAGCGGATGGCCCATTAACCATTGCTGCCACTGCGGTGGATAACAACGGCAATCCATTGGCCGCTGATACCTCAGCCACACTTGATGCGGTTGCCGGCTCATTAGATATCGCTGCGACAATCGATAATACCGACGGTACGCTTGACCTCAGCGGCACCACCACGGATGTTGCCGAAGGTACGCTGATTAACATCACCATCACCGATCAAAATGGTCAAACGGTCATTACCCAAGCCACCGTGCTGGCCGATGGTAGTTACCAGTTAGAAGGTGTCGATGTCAGTACCTTAGCCGATGGCCCATTAACCATTGAGGCCACGGCAGTCGATAATAACGGTAACCCACTCGCGGCCGACACATCAGCCACATTAGACGCCATAGCGGGCTCACTCGACATTGCCGCCACCGTAAATAACACCGATGGCACACTCGATTTATCGGGTACTACCACCGACGTCGCTGAAGGTACGCTGATTAACATCACCATCACCGATCAAAATGGTAAAACGGTTATTACCCAAGCCACCGTGCTGGCCGATGGCAGTTACCAGTTAGAAGGTGTCGATATCAGCGCGTTAGCGGATGGCCCATTAACCATTGCTGCCACGGCAGTAGATAACAACGGTAACCCACTCGCGGCAGATACTAATGCTACATTGGATGCCATCGAAGGCAGCCTGGATATCGCCGCGACGGTTGACAATACGGATGGCACACTCGATTTATCGGGCACCACCACGGATGTTGCCGAAGGTACGGTGATTAACATCACCATCACCGATCAAAATGGTAAAACGGTTATTACCCAAGCCACCGTGCTGGCCGATGGCAGTTATCAGTTAGCCGATGTCGATATCAGCGCGTTAGCCGATGGCCCATTGACCATTGCTGCCACGGCTGTCGATAACAACGGCAACCCACTCACTGCCGATACCAATGCCACATTGGATGCCATCGAAGGCAGCCTGGATATTGCTGCGACCGTCGATAACACCGATGGCACACTCGATTTATCGGGTACTACCACCGACGTCGCTGAAGGCACGCTGATTAACATCACCATCACCGATCAAAATGGTAAAACGGTCATCGCCCAAGCCACCGTGCTGGCCGATGGTAGTTACCAGTTAGCCGATGTCGATGTCAGCGCCTTAGCCGATGGCCCATTGACCATTGCTGCCACGGCTGTCGATAACAACGGCAACCCTCTCGCGGCCGACACATCAGCCACACTAGACGCCATTGCCGGTTCATTGGATATCGCTGCGACAATCGATAATACCGACGGTACGCTTGACCTCAGCGGCACCACCACGGATGTTGCCGAAGGTACGGTGATTAACATCACCATCACCGATCAAAACGGTCAAACGGTCATCGCCCAAGCCACCGTGCTGGCCGATGGCAGCTATCAGTTAGCCGATATCGATATCAGCGCGTTAGCGGATGGCCCATTAACCATTGAGGCCACAGCAGTCGATAACAACGGCAACCCACTCACTGCCGATACCAATGCCACATTGGATGCCATCGAAGGCAGCCTGGATATTGCCGCGACCGTCGATAACACCGATGGCACACTCGATTTATCGGGTACCACTACCGATGTCGCTGAAGGTACCGTGATTAACATCACCATCACCGATCAAAATGGTAAAACGGTTATTACCCAAGCCACGGTACTGGCCGATGGCAGTTACCAGTTAGAAGGTGTCGATGTCAGCGCGTTAGCCGATGGCCCATTGACCATTGCTGCCACGGCTGTCGATAACAACGGCAACCCACTCACTGCCGATACCAATGCCACATTGGATGCCATCGAAGGCAGCCTGGATATTGCTGCGACCGTCGATAACACCGATGGCACACTCGATTTATCGGGTACTACCACCGATGTCGCTGAAGGCACGGTGATTAACATCACCATCACCGATCAAAATGGTCAAACGGTCATTACCCAAGCCACCGTGCTGGCCGATGGCAGCTATCAGTTAGCCGATGTCGATATCAGCGCGTTAGCGGATGGCCCATTGACCATTGCTGCCACGGCGGTGGATAACAACGGTAACGCCCTTGATGCGGATACTGCAGTCACACTCGATGCGGTTGCCGGTACACTGGATATTGCGGCCTCGGTTGACAATACGGATGGCACCATCGATTTATCCGGAACCACCACGGATGTTGCCGAAGGTACGGTGATTAACATCACCATCACCGATCAAAACGGTCAAACGGTCATTACCCAAGCCACCGTGCTGGCCAATGGCAGTTACCAGTTAGAAGGTGTCGACGTCAGCGCGTTAGCGGATGGTCCATTGACCATTGCTGCCACGGCGGTGGATAACAACGGTAACCCACTCACTGCCGATACCTCAGCCACACTAGACGCCATTGCCGGTTCATTGGATATCGCTGCGACCGTCGATAATACCGATGGTACACTCGATTTATCGGGTACCACTACCGATGTCGCTGAAGGCACGCTGATTAACATCACCATCACCGATCAAAATGGTCAAACGGTTATTACCCAAGCCACCGTGCTGGCCGATGGCAGTTACCAGTTAGAAGGTGTCGATGTCAGCGCGTTAGCGGATGGCCCATTAACCATTGAGGCCACTGCGGTGGACAACAACGGCAACCCATTGGCCGCTGATACCTCAGCCACACTAGACGCCATTGCCGGTTCATTGGATATCGCTGCGACCGTCGATAATACCGATGGTACGCTTGACCTCAGCGGCACCACCACGGACGTTGCCGAAGGCACCGTGATTAACATCACCATCACCGATCAAAATGGTCAAACGGTTATTACCCAAGCCACCGTGCTGGCCGATGGCAGCTATCAGTTAGCCGATGTCGATGTCAGCGCGTTAGCGGATGGCCCATTAACCATTGCTGCCACTGCGGTGGACAACAACGGTAACCCATTGGCCGCTGATACCTCAGCCACACTCGATGCGGTTGCCGGCTCATTAGATATCGCTGCGAGCGTCGATAATACCGACGGTACGCTTGACCTCAGCGGCACCACCACGGATGTTGCCGAAGGTACGGTGATTAACATCACCATCACCGATCAAAATGGTCAAACGGTTATTACCCAAGCCACCGTGCTGGCCGATGGCAGTTATCAGTTAGCCGATGTCGATATCAGCGCGTTAGCGGATGGCCCATTAACCATTGCTGCCACTGCTGTCGATAACAACGGTAACTCAGTCACTGCCGATACCAATGCCACATTGGATGCCATCGAAGGCAGCCTGGATATTGCCGCGACCGTCGATAACACCGATGGTACGCTTGACCTCAGCGGCACCACCACGGATGTTGCCGAAGGTACGGTCATTAACATCACCATCACCGATCAAAACGGTCAAACGGTTATTACCCAAGCCACCGTGCTGGCCGATGGCAGCTATCAGTTAGCCAATGTGGATGTCAGCGCGTTAGCGGATGGCCCATTGACCATTGCTGCCACGGCTGTCGATAACAACGGCAACCCACTCACTGCCGATACCAATGCCACATTGGATGCCATCGAAGGCAGCCTGGATATTGCCGCGACCGTCGATAACACCGATGGCACACTCGATTTATCGGGTACTACCACCGACGTCGCTGAAGGTACGCTGATTAACATCACCATCACCGATCAAAATGGTAAAACGGTTATTACCCAAGCCACCGTGCTGGCCGATGGCAGTTATCAGTTAGCCGATGTCGATATCAGCGCGTTAGCGGATGGCCCATTAACCATTGAGGCAACGGCAGTCGATAACAACGGCAACCCTCTCGCGGCCGACACATCAGCCACACTAGACGCCATTGCCGGTTCATTGGATATCGCTGCGACAATCGATAACACCGATGGCACACTCGATTTATCGGGTACCACTACCGATGTCGCTGAAGGCACGGTGATTAACATCACCATCACCGATCAAAATGGTAAAACGGTCATCGCCCAAGCCACCGTGCTGGCCGATGGTAGTTACCAGTTAGCCGATGTCGATGTCAGCGCCTTAGCCGATGGCCCATTGACCATTGATGCGACGGCAGTGGATAACAACGGTAACTCATTAATTGATAACGCGATTGTCGCTTTAGATCTCACACCGCCAAGTGTTGATATCACTTCTGATCAAGCAACACTTGAGAGTGGCCAATCTGCAACGATCACGTTTACCTTTAATGAGGAAATCGCAGGCTTTGATCTGACTGATATTGCCGTGACCGGTGGCGTGCTGTCCGGATTAAAACAAGATCCAACTAATCCGAATGTATGGACAGCCACCTTCGTGGCAAGTGGCACTGCACCTATTTCATTTACTGTGGCAAATGGCAGTTACACGGATCTCGTTGGTAATGAAGGTAGTGGCGACACTGCCAGTATTAACAATGCGCCAGTCGCGATTAATAACGTGGTTAACGGTAACGAAGATGACGTTATTACAGGTAATGTGCTCACCAATGACGTCGATGTAGATGGCAATACCCTAACCGTACAAAGCTTTGTGATAAATGGGCAAACTTATCTAGCCGGCGCAGAAGTGATTATTGAAAACCAAGGTAAATTAACCTTAGACGCTGAAGGTAACTTTACCTTCACTCCTGTAGCAAATTGGAGTGGTTCACTGCCTTCTGTAACCTATACCCTAACAGATGGACAAGGGGGTTCATCTACTGCTGCATTAAACATTACTTTGGCAGGAGTAGCAGACGCAGCAATTCTGCAAGTCGGTGATGCCGTTTCAACTAAGGTCGGCGCAACCTCTATTACTACTGGCTCGAACGGCCTCTTGATAGGATCTGGCTTAAGCCAAGCCTCTATTGAACAAGCTCTTGGTTTAAGCAGTGGCTTCTTAGATGGCTTCAACCCACCTTCAGGTGCTCTTAATGTTTCAGGCAACACCAATGCCATCGACGGTAACTACACGTCGAGCACGGTTAGCTTAAATAGCGGCATGTCGGTTGGCTTTAACTGGAATTTCATCAATGGTGAAAACATCACAAGTGAAATTCTACAAGGCTTCAGCGACTTTTTGTTAGTTATTGTTACCGCACCTGATGGTAGCAAAACCACGCAAATTATTACTTCATCAGAGTTCTTGGGCGCAGGCGTTAATGGTAATGGCACCTTTAACTTTACCGCAACGCAAGATGGTGATTATAAATTTGACTGGGTTATTCTCAACGGTAGAGATAGCGGTAAAGATTCACAACTTAACTTATCGTCAAGCACAATCACAGTGAATGGCGTTACTTATGGCGATATGGTTGATTTAACGATTAATGCCGCACTTACTGATGCCAGTGAAAGCATGTTAATCACTATCACCGGTATACCCAGCAACGCCCTGCTCACCGCGGGTATAAAAAATGCTGACGGTAGCTGGACCCTAACCCAAGAACAATTGGAAGGTTTAAGCTTACTAACCCCAGTTGATTTTGTTGGCCAGCTTAACTTAACCGTTACGGCGACCACAACTGATGGCACTTCTACTACTGCAGTATCCGATACGCTAATTATCGACCTGTCGCAAACGACCAATACGGTTACCAGCGGCAATGATGCTTCGCAAACCATTATTGGTACTGATCAGGGTGATCTAATTAATGCTTACGGTGGCGATGACGTGATCAACGCGGGTGCAGGCAATGATGTGATCTATGGCGGACAAGGCAATGACACCATTAATGCAGGCAGCGGCAACGATGTACTGTTTGGTGGTGCTGGTGACGATACGCTTATCGGTGGAGAAGGGGCTGACGTATTCGCTTGGCAACTTGGCGATCAATCAAGTAGCGGTAAAGCGGCTGTTGATGTCATTAAAGATTTCAGCACAGCACAAGGTGATGTCATAGATTTACGTGACTTACTTCAAGGTGAAAATAGCGACAACATTACTAATTACCTCAGTTTTACTACTGTCGATGGTCATACCACGATAGATATTAAACATACTGGCAGTGGCAACGTAACGCAAAAAATCACACTTGAAAACGTTGACTTGAGTAGCTTTGGTAATGATACGCAAGCCATTATTGATAGCTTGATTAGTAGTGGTCATTTAAAAATTGATGGCTAAACCTGACTGTTGTTAACCCAGATAAAACAGGCGCTTTAAGCGCCTGTTTTTTTATTCGATAAGTTGGGTTAACACAATAACAAGAGTGCAACTAAACACGGGTAAAATCTAAAATGCCCAAACTACTGATGCCCCTACGCCACGCTGTTGCATAGCAATGCTTAGTTGTTGATTTGGCGCTAAAAAATTTGCCCCAGTAACCGTTTTAGTGGGTGAGTAAAACGCTGTTAGATTCATCTGTACATTAGCCGTTAACGACTGGCTTAACCCGGTAGTGAAATGCCATTCCTGTACCCCGGGCGCTAAAATGTTGAATAACACCTGCGATGATGGAATAGGTTGCTCACCGTAAGAAACACCAAACCGGATCTTTTGCTGCTCGGTTCGCTGCCACTGATAACCCACTTTATATACCGTCATATCTTGCCAACCAAAGCCTGCACCATTCGACGCCCCCAAAGGAGCTGACATAATATTACCGATTGGGTTTGCTACACTGCTCACTTCGCCGTAATTGATATGCTGCAGATCTAACAATAATTGATGCGACCGATTAATTTGCCACGCCAAACCGACTTGTAAGGCGCTGGGTAAATCAAAATCGCCCTGCTCGGCAAACAAACCCGCATATTGATCGAACTCGCCCATGCTGACCGCAGAACGATAACTGGCTCCGACACTGAAGGCATCCGACACTAAATAGGTTAAACCTAATTGCAAGCCAATACCGCTACTGAAATCGGAGCCATTATCTGACAACGAAGTGGGTGCTTGAGAAAACGGTGCAAAACTCGCCAGTCCTTGCGCTGAAAACTGCTGAACAACCAGCACCGGCGCCACACCTACGCGTAATTGCTCGGTCCACTGATAACTTAAGGTGGGGCTAACAAATAATTGCTTTAAATCCACTCCCGTCGTGCCCGCATAAAAAGTGCCTTCGGGCATAGCGTCGGCTTGGTATTCCGTATTCATACCGCCGTTAGCATAAATTAATATCCCCACATTCACTTGATCGTTTAGTTGCTGGCCAAAAGCAAACTCGGGGATAGCAAATAACGTTTTTGCGCTTCGCTTACCCGGACCTTGTAAGTAAAAAGCGCCAGGAAAGAACTCGTTAACCTCCGCCACCGCATAGTTGCGATCGGGGGCAAATAACTCTAACCCTACTGACAACTCGCTCCCTTTTACCTGCAAGTTAGCCGGGTTATTCGCTGCAGACATCAGCTCTTCTGATACCGCCACCCCCGCACCCGCCATACCTTTATGCGTCATGCCATAACCGTGGGTAAAATAGCCATTGGTTGCAAAAGCGGGAGAACTCAGAAAAATACTGGCCGTTACTACACTCACTACTAAACGTTTTTTCATGGTTACTACCTACCCAGACTATAAAAGGCAGACACCATAACGGTTTTCTCATATAACAAAAAATAATTTAAAACGATTACATATAGCAAATCGAAATATGGCATCTCCGACATTGCTAATGCTGCAAGCTCAGCCGAAATAGACCGCGACCACCTAAAAAAACGCAGCAACAATTCAGCTTATAAACGCCCCTGCTGCTGGCGATTAATGGTTGTCACCTTACCATCGGTTAGCTCTATCGATAATAAAAACTCGCCGCCGACATCGGCTTTGGTTTTATAAGACCAGATCTCAACTGATTTGCCGCGCTCAACGTTATTAGTACTGACACCTACGGTAAGTTGCTCTTTCAACAGAGGCTGACCAAGTCGCTCAAGTACCTCAATGCTTGCCATACCGCAGCGCAATAACTTACCGTCTTGCAACCGAAAACTGCAATTCGCAACCGCAGACACGGTAAAAAACATACCTAGCAATACAATACTTAATTTCAGTCGCATCGTTGCCCCCTTTAATTACTGTCCTTTTAACATAGTACATTAAGAGTACTATACATTTAGCCAACTCAAGTACCCATTTTAGGTTTAAGTTGGCGTATTGTCTTTTCAACCGACAATGAACAAACATATTGTTTGCTATTAAAAAAACCATAATGTTTTAGTGTTTAACTTTAGAGAATGTGTTCACAACAAAGCGCCATCAATTCTTGCCAAGGCCCGACACTCATCGCCTTTAGGGACGTTCGCACTCAATTCGCAGGTAAGTTAAATAGCAAGCCGGTTACTCCAAACTGACGGCGTAAGATCACGCCTCGCTTTATTATGCTAAGTGCGATAAAAAAATACTCAAATCTTAAATGGCGAGATAATATAAGAGTCATTCTGCTTGCTCAGAAGCCATAAAAACTAAATCAAGGAGTGAGATATGCTCAAAACAAAAATTATAGCGGGCTTAATTACAGGCTGTTTGCTAAGCGCATGCGGTGGAGGAAGTAGCTCCAGTCCTGATGTGCCATCGGGTAATGGCAATGGCTCAGGTAATTCAACATTAACTTTTCAAGCAAATGTGATACAAGAAACGATGTGTGGTACAACGAGCAGCTCCTCCAATGCTGAACTGCTCGTGCATGATCAAAACTGGAAAGTATTAAGCCGCCATAAAGCTGACGCTACAGGCAAAATCTCTGCCTCTATTACCGGTGCTAGTAACGCCAATATCAGTCTTATTACTTTTAGTACCGGCAGCAATGCCGAGTTTGTCGTCAGTTCGTATGCTCAGCATCCCGTTGTCAATCTGGGCACAATTCTGATCCCGGGCAAAACTCAGCAAGGCTGTGAATGCCAAAGCACTAATGTGCGGGTAACCTCGTCTGTCGGTACGCTTAATACGTCATCTGTTCAGCTAACGGGTTTTAGCTCGCCAGAACAACGCAAAACGCTACTGTCTAATAACGAGGTGATGTTTGAGCAAGTGGGCTTATGCCGAGCAACAAATGGCAGTTGGCCTTTACTTACGGCCTTTGCCAATAATGGCACGCCTGATGCCATTGCCGGCAGCATCAGACAATATAACGTAAACAATGATGTTGAATTACTCCTAAACCAGAGTGCTGCGGCCTTACCCATCAGTATCAATAGTAGCAATGCCTCACTGTTAGAGATACATTACACTGAAACAGGAGCATCGACGGCGAGATCTCGTTCAAATAGTAATGAAGCCTATGTATTTAATCAGCTTGATGGTGTTACTTTTGTTACGTTAAGAGCTTCTCAAAGCCAATTTGATGTTGTTGATGGCGGCAATGTTTTTAGAACGTCTTCACAGCGCCAAAACCTCAACACACCTCTATCGGGCTCAGTCATTCTGAATATCCCAAACACCGATGCCATGTCGGCTTTAGAAAACTTTTTATTCCGCGACTTGCAATCGAACAACAACAGTTACAACTTAGGTTCAATACAGGGCTTTAATACTTTTTATCTTTATGCACAAACCACGCTTACGGATGGCACACGTTTTTTCCAAAGCTTTATTGGCCCATTGCAGGGCTTTTATCCTGACGAAATAGTACCTGCAGATTACGGCATAGAGAATAAACTTGATGATAATATAAGCAGCACCATTGCTGCCTCAGTGATCCGTTATGGTGATGATGAAAGCTACCAGCAGTATTTATTGAATCAAGTTGAACGCTCTGCGCTGCCATTTGCCTCTAGGATGACAGGCAAATGGTCAAAATACAGTACGGTGAGCTTACAGGTCACAACCTCTAATTAGTGTTTAATTAAAGGCGCAGTAGATTATACTCAGTGTCAGCAACAGTGCTTAGTAAAGTGCCCACTGTTGCTGGTACTAATCGTTCTGGCTATTGAACCTCAGCTAACAACCGTTGCATCAGCTTTTGCAACACCGGAGAAAATATGGGTTCCATGCGACCTAGCAGCTACTGGCCCGTTACCGCCGCTATACTATTTGGATGCCTATTGCCCGCAAGCGCTCTGGGGCAACCACTCGTGCAACCTTACCAGAACTGGACTGACGTTGTGCGCAGCAAGCCTTATGCCGAGAGCCAAGGAGTGTATGACAACGTAATGAACGTTAGGCGCTGGATCCTGACGCGATCAGGACACTGTACCGAGCGCAATCGTCATTTGCTATTTGATATGCGCGGCAACTTTCTGGAATTTATTGAAGATGCCTCAGACTCACCGCAAACCCAGTTAATTCTGAATCAAACTCGTCAGGGTATGGCACAACAAGGACGAGTGCATGCCTGGGTGGAAGGTAATAACCAGACCCTTGGCTATCCTTTCGCGATTCGTTGCCACCAACCTTATGTCGATTTATCGTTGGCCATTGCGCGTTACCTGGGCAAGCATCCGGAAGGTCGGCTGTCTGGCAACTGGGATGGTATAAAAGTAGGAACCCCTAAAAACCAAGCTTCACTGCATGACACCCTACGCTTGGTGTATGCCCGTCGCGCGCAGCAAAAGCGTATTAGCCTGCCAGAAGATCTGCTAGCCGATCTGGCCGGTATGTTGATTATCGAAAGTGGTGGCGTGCGCGAGGCCCATTCAAAAGCCAATGCTAGAGGTATTCTACAACTGACCCCACAAGTATTAAAAGACTGCGGCGTTCCCCAAAATAAGCAGTTACATCGCATCGCTCAGGTCGATTGCGCGCTATGGTTATTTGAACGTAACCATCGTATGTTGCATCCTGTATTCATAGCCCGCTTCGGCCACTTGCCAGAAGAAAAACGGGAACAGGTTTATCGGCTGCTGCTGATCCAGGCTTATCACGGTGGCCCAGGCAGAGTAAGATCGCTGCTTATCGATGAAGAACTTAGTAAACCGGCGACCTATTTTGCCGAACATCATCAAGACTTCAGTGCCGGTGATATTGCTTTTGGTATGGTATTTCATAACCTCGGCCGCAATCGGCTTGGCTTCGCGTCACTGTATTACACTGCCGACATCAGAATTGCGCTGCAACTGTTAGAATCACAAAGCAGTAGCCAACTGTTTTCTTGGCAGCGCTCCCAAAAGCTAAAACCGATTTAAACAAGACCATAGCGTTTAGCAAAACCAATTAGAACTTTCTAATTTTGAGAGTTATCATAGCTGAATAAGATGCCGGAATTTTGAGAATTTCTATAGGTTCTAGGTATAATCGTCGTTAGTACCTGTATGACCAATGGCAAGACCTAAAGGGATACCCATCATGAAGAAACGCAGACGTTTCTGGACAGTTGTTGAAAAGTTAGAAGCGTTGATCGACAAAGGCGTTTACCCTGCAGGAAGCCGCCTGCCTGCTGAAAGAGAGCTGGTTGAGATTTATCATGTTAGCCGTCCGACCATACGCGAAGCGATTATCGCGCTAGAAGTTAGAGACAGAGTAGAAGTAAAAACAGGTTCAGGCGTATATGTCACTGATTCTGCTGGCTCAGCTCCTTCACTTGAATCTATCAGCGCATTCGAGCTCACCCAGGCTCGGGCATTAGTAGAGGGAGAAGCAGCAGCGTTAGCCGCAGTTAAAATCCGCGACACCGAGCTTGCAGCGCTCAAGCAGGCACTGGATGATATGTCATCTTCAGAAACTTTGGATAAGGCTGATGAAGCCGATCAACGATTCCACGAGATCATTTCTAGCGCAACACGTAACAATGCCATTGTCCTGTCCATTAACAACCTTTGGAAAGTCAGACGGAATGAGCCGCAAGTCGTTGCCGCTTATCAGGATGTATGTTCGAAGGGTATAGCGCAGCGCATCAAAGAACATACTGCTATTTATGATGCCATAGCCAAACGTGACGCTTCAGCGGCAAGAACGGCGATGCACAATCACTTCGACCGTCTGATCAATGCTTTATTTGAGGCGAGTGAAGCAAAAGCCTTGGAAGAGATCAAGCGTAAAACGGATGAAACCCGAGGTTTGTATTCTATCTCACACTTAAATAAGTAGTAACGGTTAGCGTACCCCATTTCACATCTGGCACTGTTTTTTTATCCTTCATAATAGGCTCTGACACAGAGCTTACATTTTTCTTGCCACACGCAAAAAAGCAAACCTTCAGGTTTGCTTTAACAAGTGGTTTGCTGTGAGTTTGCTCGAGCCGGTTATCTTAGACAACCAGCCCCTAGATAGTAGAATTAAAATCTATAACTGGCACCCAAGGTTATCCGACGGTCTGTTAAGCCCTGAAAGCAAAGCAGCGCGCCTTCATTAACGCAAGATTGGCGAACCTCAGATTCCGTCAGGTTGACGGCTTCAATGCCAATATTGAGTTGATCATTTACATCATAACTGATACTGGCATTAAGTTGTCCTCGGTCTTCCTGAATGACCGGAAACCCCCAAGGATAACTTGATGTACTGCCAAAATCGTTCGAACGAAACGCTTCTCGCCAGGTGTAACGCATCCGGGCAGACAAGCCATATTTTTCGTAATACAAGGTAAAGTTGTAGGCATTTTCAGATAAGTTGAGTAAGCCTTGCACGGCAGTCACCTCCAGTGAGCCTGAACCACCTGTGGATGCAGCAAAGACCTGACTAGGACGACTAGCCGAGGTATTAACCGCTTCACCACCAGAGAATTCTTGAATGGTATAGTTTGCCACCACACCAAAACCAGATGCCCAGCCCAGCTGATCTTCGAAAGCAGAAAGATCATACTGGAATGCCATTTCGATGCCTTTTTGCGTGGTCTCTTTAGTGTCATTAATAATAGTGGAGAATGGTACACAAACACCTACGTTAGAACTCACCGGACCAAACACGTTGATTAGCGCAATGGGGTTCCAGATACCGCCTTGCTCACACGCTGGACCAATAATGTCACGATAACCTGTAACAGGCTCTGAATAAGGATCATCTTGTTGCCCCACATGCACATCTTTACGTATCTTGTGGAAATAGCCGATACTAACAACTGCGGCCTGAGCAAAATACCAATCTGCAGAAATATCAAAGGATGTAACCACTTCAGGTTTTAAGTTTGGGTTACCACCAGCTACTGGTGGATTGGGGCTAGTACTAAATGTATAAGAAGTTGAAAGATCACTAAAATTCGGACGGCGAATATCCTTCCCAAAAGCAGCGCGCAGCACCAGATCGTCGGTTACATCGGCGGCCAGATTAATCCGCGGCAGCACAAAACTGTAATCACTTGAGCTAGTTTCTGCGACGATATCGCCGTTAACACTGCGGTTGCCGGTTGAATCAAGATCCGTTTTTAAATAACGTACACCAAGATTACCGCGAAGCATGCCAGTTTCAAAATTTGCCTGAGCATACAGTGCATTAGTGGATTCACTGATGTCATAAAAACCTGCAACTGATGACGTTGGGGCATTCAGTGGTCTTGTACCCCCATGGGCAGTAATGGCGTTAGCTAACGTAGTAAATACCCGATCAGGATCAGAGCCTACCAACGCCGGGTTCACCAGCAGAAAATCTTTAATATAAAGCGCTCTGCCATCTGCGGCATTAAAGTTATTAGGGCCAGTTGTCAGAATATCAGCAAACAAATCGCCACTGGGAGAATCCCTCATACTGGACAAACTAAGATTTGAGCCCACAACGTTGGACACACTGGATGTCTTGTTATAACGATAGCCTGCGTCAAGCGTAGTAAAAATCGACATATTCAAGTCGTAGCTAAAATCAACACGCATGGCATCTTCGGTATTTTCATTGGTATTATTTGCAAGTGCCACCGCTTGCAACCTGTAGTTGGCTGGGTCGAGCAAGTCAGCAGGTGCAGGCGCATTTTCTGCACCAAATGCAATGCCGAAGGCCAAGGCACCACCACTTAAGTCATACTCAAACGGGACACCATTATCGTTAGCTGACCCAATTGCCGCATTGGGATTGACAAAATTGAGTGTAGTATCAATTCGGGGGGTCGCAGAGTCAGATGAAGATGAGGATATCTCGGCGCTTATTTTAAAATTATCCCCCTGATGTTCCCCGCCAAGCCGGAATATTTTGCTCTTGGTGGCCCGGGAACTGGTGTCACTGGATAAGCGTAAATTACCGTCCGAACCGTCAGACTGAACCGGAATGATGCCTTTAAGTGCGGCTTGAATGCTGCCAAGCTCGACACCATCTAAAGAGCCAAAATTAATTGTTTCAAATTCAGTTGGAACCGATACACCAATAAGATCACTTACCCCTGACGCCTGAACCCTGGAACTTTCCTCCCGACGGTCCTGATCATTTATAATCGCATCAAACCAAAATTTGTTGTTGCTGTTTGGCGCCCACTCAAAAGAACCAGCAAAATTTTTTGTCTCATATTCAAAGTTATCGTAATCCTGGATCAGAAACTGAATGGGTAAATAATGGAAACTTTGTGCGCTGGCTAAACCACTGTCAGAGCGAACCAGATTATCACGGTCAGCTCGGGGGCGAAATGCGGTTACATCCTGCTCTGCATAACTGCCACTAATGACAAAACCAAACTCACCATTGTCATTTTCCCAATTATCACCAAAGGTTCCTGATAAGCGCGGTTTAACGCCATCGGTAGATAAACTGCTTTCTTCACCTTGCACTCTAAATGCGGCTAGCGTTTCACTTAACTCAAGTGGGCGAATGGTTCTTAAGTTAATAGTGCCACCGACAGAGCCTTCAATCGTTTTTGCTTGTGGCGCTTTTATGACTTCGACACCGGCAATAATCGATGCAGAAACATCTTCAAAATCAATACCACTGCGTCCTGCACCCGATCCCACCGTAGATACACCATTAATTTCAGTGCGGTTTGCATCAGTACCGCGAATTTGTACTCCCGTACCGACACCCGCTGAGCGGGTAATCTGAATACCAGTAATATTTTCCAGCACTTCCGCTAAATTTTGATCAGGTAGTTTACCGATATCTTCTGCTTGAATAACTTCAACTAAGCTGGCGGCATTACGCTTTTCTGCCAAAGCACTTGTTAAGGAGCTTCTGATCCCCGTCACCTGTATCACTTCGATATCGCTTTGTTCTACCTCTGACTCTTGGGCGTTGGCGGTAGACGCGATACCGAGTGCCGTTGTCGACAGTATCGCTAAGGTAATTTTTGATAGCATATGTCTCATTTTTGTTCCCCGTCTAAAATTGTAATTATATTTTGGGGTCGCAACTGCGACCTTAAGTTAATCGCGAACCTTTATGCCAACATTCTTAAAAGAACAACTACCGGCAATTTTATTATTATGCTTTATGTTTACACCTTATTAGAATATTGGTCAACCAAAAGGTTAACCTATTTGGTAAGAAATTCTCACCACCAATAAGCGAAAAACCAAAAACAACATAAAAAATATATAAAAATCAGATTATTACATTGTTTCCTAATGAGTAAGATTACTTTTTAAAGTACCTTAAAGAGACTATGCGACTGAAGAACATATCCAAGCTACCGATGAAATATTGGTTTAAATGTGACACCAGCATCCATCACTCAAATTAATTGGTTGACCAGTGAGGATAAACCGGTAATTATTGATGGCGTAACCAGCAATACCAAAAATCACCACAACGCCAGATTTATACCAAGTTCTATTCATCGTTCTAGTAGGAGATAAGGACATGTCTAATCGGTCAAAAAGAGTCCATCAATTCGGCAAACTCGTTATTGCCATAAATTTAGCTCTAGCTGTAACAGCCTGCGGTGGAAGTAGTGACACTAATACCACCAATATTACATCCCCACCCCCTGTGATAGTCACACCTGAGCAATGCATTAATCAGGTGTACCCAATACGCTCTGCCACAGACGCCATGGAGAACTCGGCATATCCAGCATCCAATGCCATTGATGGCAACACATCATCCCAATCCAGATGGTCAAACGATGGTAGAAATGCCGCGCTAATATTAGATTTGGGAAGCGTTAAAACACTGGGTGCACTGACCATTAAATGGTTTGAAGGGAATAAGCGTATCGCGAGATTTTCTGTGGAAACCTCTAGCGATAACATGAGTTGGACCACCGTATTAACGCAAGCAGATTCCAGCGGCAGACATAGTGGTTTTGAACTGGTAAAAATCGAGCCAACTTCAGCCCGCTATATCAAGATAATCGGGCTTGGTAATAACGAAAACCAAAATAATGCCATTGTTGAAGTTCAGGCGCATTATTGCCAAGATGCCGGTGGCAATTTCAGCGAACGTTTTCCTAATGAATTAGGTATCGAGTTAATCGACTGGTACCTGAGCATCCCTACCGATGAGGACAACAGTGGCACCGCCGACTCCATTTTTGAAACAGACCTTGCAAACGGTTATACCAATTCTGAATTCTTTTATGCCTCAGCTGATGGCGGCATTGTGATGCGCTCACCCAGTTATGGCTTTAAAACCTCTGCCAATACTAGCTATGTGCGGGTTGAACTAAGAGAAATGTTACGCCGTGGCGACCGTAGTATCAGCACGCAGGGCGTGAATAAAAATAACTGGGTGTTTGGCAGTGCCTCAGCACAAGGACGGCAGAATGCCGGTGGCTATGACGGCGATTTGCGGGTAAAGATGGCGGTCAATCAGGTTACCACCACTGGCGAAAATTTTCAGATTGGCCGGGTAATCATTGGTCAGATCCACGCTAATGATGATGAGCCGGTTCGCTTATACTATCGCAAACTGCCAGGAAATGAACGCGGTGCTATCTATTTCGCGCATGAGAGCCGGGTGAAAGACAGCCAAGGTAGAAACATTGAAACCTATGTTGAAATGATTGGCTCACGTAGCAACACCGCCGCAAACCCGGTGGAGGGTATCGCCCTGAATGAGGTTTTTAGTTATCACATCAGCGTTAATTTCAACTTACTCACCGTGACGATTAGCCGTGAAGGCAAGGCCGATGTTGTGGCCCAGTATGATATGGCTGAAAGTTTGTATGATCAGGCGGGTCAGTACCACTATTTTAAAGTGGGTGTGTATAACGTTAACAATTCAAGCAATCCAGCAGAGTTTGTGCAAGCCACCTTCTATGAAATTAAAAACAGTCACACCGGATATTCGGCTAGCGAATAACATAAGCGCGGTACGAGTAACGTAAACACTACAGGGGTTTACGTTACAGCAAAAAAGAAGGCGGGATAATTCCCGCCTTGCTATTTACACTTTTAATCTCTGGGCGTTCACCCAGCAGTATAGTAAAGGTGTTATTCCACGGCTACAACCGCCTCATTAGTCGCTGAGTTATAAGGTGACGCAGAATTGTCTGTATCCAGCGAGTCACCCACGGCATAAGATTCAAAATCGTCTGAGAACAATAGGGTTCTGCCCTCCGCATCGGCATAAATAGCAATATTATCTACCGATACCACACCGGTTGCCGCTATGGTGCCGCTGTTGCTGCCAAATCTTACCGCAATGTGAGTGACACCGCCGAAGGAGTTATTGTCTGGCGTAAAGCCATCTGCTGTAAACCGCACACCGTCAACCTCAACCGTGACCACCGGATTCACTTCAAGATTGCCACCCGGGTACTTCCAGGTAATCACCACATGCATAAATTCATCTAGCAAGACGTTGGCTGCGGAGGTGTCGACACCTGCCGGGCTACGAACCGCAAAGCTATCGTCAGTGATACGCAGATCTAAAATCGCCCCATCGTTATTGGTGGCAGAATTAAACAGCGTAATATAAGCATCGCCATCACCCAGTTCATCATCTAAACGCTTGATGGCAAGCACAAAGCGACCTTCAGCCAGCGGGCCTTTGTCGGCAAGCGCATATCTTAACTCGCCGGTGTCAGTCGGATCGGTATCCCGTATTTCGGCAATTTTATTGCCCGGTGTGCCAGGGCCACTCGCTTCACCAATAGTCTCAACACTTGCCTCAGAGGTTGCTGAGTTATAGGGTGATGCCGGGTTATCTGTGCCAAGAGAATCACCATTGTTATATGACTCAAAATCGTCAGAAAATACCACATTATTTCCGGCCTTATCCGAGTAAATGACTAAGTCATCCACTGTAAATTTAGCCGTCTCTGGTCGTACGCCACTATTGTCACCGAACCGGAATGAAACGTGCGTGACACCACCGGTAGAACTGTTATCTGGCGTGAAGCCTTCAGCCACAAAACTGACGCCGTCTACTTCAACCATTACCAGCGGATTAACCTCTAAGTTACCATTTGGATATTCCCACGTGATAACAATGTCCATAAAGGTATCTAACAATACGGTGGCCGCCGACGTATCAACATTGCTTGGGCTACGAACCGCAAAGCTATCGTCAGTGATACGTAAATCTAAGATGGCACCATTGTTATTGGTGGCAGAGTTAAATAGCGTGATAAACGCATCACCATCACCGAACTCATCATCTAAACGCTTAACCGATGCGGTAATTCGACCTTGCGCCAGTGGGCCATTACTGCCAAGCGCATAACGCAACTCACCAGTATCCGTTGGATCGGTATCAATAATCACTGCAACCTTATTGGCGCCTGCGGTTTCGCCACCCACACCATTGATGGTAATTACCAATTCTGCGGTGGTGCCATCGAGAGATTCAATGGTGATCGTATCGGTTTCGCGTTCACCACTCACTAAAGCTGCAATGGTAGCGTTGGTCGTATCAAGCAAGTAGCGCCAAGAGCCGTCTTCCAGAATAGCGAAGTCGCCAAATCGGCTGCGGAACGAAGCAGGCATAATAAAGGCTTCACCTTCATCTGGGTCTACCACAGTAACGGTTCCGGTCAAGGCTGCAGTAGCATTGCTTGCAATAGACGCAGTTAAGTCAAAGAAAGCGGCTGGTGTTGGCTCAACAGTGCCATCCCCAACATCAAATACCACAACTTCAGAGTAGATCGCTAAGTTATAACGACTGCCGACACCATCCAGGGTGTCACCCTCGGCGTAGCTTTCGAAATCATCTGCGAATACGCGGGTGGTACCTGCAACGTCTGAATAAACCTCAATATCATCTACATAAAAAGAACCAAAAGGAATGGTCCGATCATTGTCACCCAATCTAAATTGTACCGCTTTAACGCCATCGGCGAACCACTGTCCCAGATTAACAAAATCAGGATCAACCACCGCCGCAGTAGAGAACGACCCACCACCAATCACTTCATCGTTTATAGTAAGCGTTAATTGCTCGGCGGCATCTAAATCCCAGGTAATGTCAACGTTATAGAATTCGCCTTCCACAAAGGGGGCGGTAACGATTACACCCGGATAAGCGGCACTTTCCGTGTTTCTAACCAAGAAGCGAGGGGCAATTACCAACCCATTACTGCCCGTTTGCGAGCCTTGAATACGCAAATCAATCAACGCCTCACTGGAACTACCAGAAGAACCATACAATGTAATGTAGGCATCTTTTATATTGCCATCACTGCCCAGGGTTTCATCTTTAGCAAAAGACGCACTGAGTTTACCTTTACGTAAATTATTGACACTAAAGCGAATTTCACCAGTGTCATTACCCGTATCCGAAATCTTCACTAACTGCGTTAACGCTGCAATGCGGATCTTGATTTCAGCCGTAGTGCCGTCAATCGAGGTGATGGTCACCGTATCATTCACAGAGTTGCCAAGTTCTAGGCTGGCAACCGTTTCGTTGTTCACATCGACAGTGTATGACCAATTGCCTTGGGCACTGATACTGAAGGAACCATAGTCAAGCAGCACGCTACTTTGTGCCAGAATTTCATCTTCGCCAAAGTTCGGGTCAATCACAATAACAGAGCCCGTTAACGGCTCGGTGGCCGTATGTTGAATGGTGCCACTCAAGGTCCCTTCAATGATTGCAGCGACAGGAGTGTTGTTGTAGCCAATCGCGGAACCAATAATATTAAGTAAAGAGACATCCACTTTATTTGCGATGACTGACATAGTTTGTAAATTAAGCTGGGCCGTTTCAAGGGCAGCTAACAGCCCCTCTGAAAAGGCACCATCAGCCAAATCAGCCGCGATGTCGGCGATTAACGTTGCCATGTTTTTGTCAACGTTGTCGGCATCGAGTTGCGACAACAGCGCTAATACCGAGCCATAGCGGTCGGCATCTGCTGCACCAGCAGCGCCCAGCTCCACAACGCCAATCTCGGTCGGTAACACAGTTGTAGTGTCAAAACGAATACCAAAACGTGCATTGATGACTCGAGCACGCTCAGCAAAGGTGTTTAAGTTGGCACCTGCTGCCTGTACCGCCATTTCCGTTAAAGGCGACACAACATAAGAAGGTGCTGGCGTTTCTGCAGTGCCTTCCACCACATTCACTACCGACCTCAAGGTAGGCGCTTCCAGCATTAAGCCGGTTGACTCATCTTTGTAGGTACCGCCTGAACATGAAATTAAACCCGTACCTTCAAAATGCACATTAGTAAAAGTGACGCGGCCCATACTATTGGAGATAGCCGAGGCTTGAGCCGGTGTTGCCGCAACCCCCGTGTTAGTCACAGCAAATATTTCGCAATTTGCGGCGCCTATTGGCCCTTTTACCACATTGGCATTGACATCCAGAGTCGGCAGTATCACAGACGTCGATGCACCTACGCCTTCTGTAATGCCTTTTTCATCGGTATATCTGGCCGACACGGAGATGGTAGAACCTTCATCCGCTTCAGTGATGGTGTATGACGATCCCGTTGTCCCCGTTGACCACTGGTAAACTAGGGTGTCGCTTTTAATGCCGTCGGCATCCGTTACCGATGCCGAGAGGGTGGTGCCTGCGATTAAGGCGCCACCACTGATACTGATACTTCCTCTGCTATTGCCAGCCAGTTCGTTATTATCACCACCACCACAACCGACCAAAGCGGTTGCCAAGATGATGGCTATCAGAGACTGTTTAAACATGCTTTCTGCTCCTAATGGTTCAGTACTAACAAGTGGCTTAGTGACTGAACAAAAGTAATATAGGTCAATACTCGCGGGCTTCGATTTTCTCCCGCATTCTGATTCAGATCTCTAGTGAATCGATTAGTACTTCAAACTGATACCGGCAAAGAATCGCGGACCGTAGTCGTTAACTTCGCCCAAGTTACCCTGCACAAAGAAATCCTGTGATTTAGGTGCACTGAACAGGTTAATCGCTTCCACTTTTACCCGAATATTTTTGTTAATGCGGTAAGAGGCGCGAGCTTCCCATACGCCCACTTCATCAACATAACGCAGTCGGGTTCCGTCAGTGGTATAAGGCTGGAAGTATTCACTGCGATACTTATAAATAAGTGCCGTATCAAAATCGCCGATTTGATAGTAGATCTGACCACTGAATACATGTTCAGAAAAGCCAGGAACCGAGCCAGGTGGCACAATACCTGCTGTCAATTGACGCGTGGTGCCATCTAAATCGGTAATAAAGGTATTACCGTACAAGCTGTCTTCAAACTCGAAGTCCGTATCGGCGTAGTTGTAACCCAGCTTAACGCCAAGGCCATTATCCCAGCGATAGGCTATTGACGCCTCCAAGCCGTACAGGTCACTTTCATTGTCCGTAGTGACCGAATTGGTAATCGGCAAGGTTACCGTCTGACCGTCAACAAGAAAGTCTTCCAATACGGTGCGTTGTTGGAACCCACCCTGGAACTGTTTGTAATAGAGGCTTAGCGCGAAGATAGAATCTTCGTTAGGATACCATTCAAATGCGACGTCATAATTCCATGACATCAGAGGTTTGATATTGGGGTTACCTGAACCATTCACGCCGACAAATAAGTCTGCCAAGGACGTTGGCGCTACATCATCATCCGTTTGGAATGTGCGGCTATAACTCATATCACTGGGGTTCGCTCGTGACATGCCCCGGTAAATACCGGCCCGCAGCAAAATGTTGTCACTGTAATCGACGACCAAGTTAAAGCTAGGGAGTATTTCGGTATAACCGCCGCCGCCAGTAATCGACTCTAACGAATCGCCGGTAACCAGGCTCAGCACCCCTAATTCATTGGTCACAACATCAAAGCTGTTTCTAAAACCAATTGAAGTAACGTCGGTATCAACCAGCCGCACACCAAAATTACCGCGAATAAACTTACCGAACATTTCAGTATCGTAGTTGGCCATCAGATAAGCCGACAGGGTTTTTTCAGTAACATCCTGAGTTCCCGAGTTTTGATACTCAACTTCCGGGTAGGCAAAGCTCCCACCGACTGAATTCACAAGTGCTTGTGAGAAACAGACATTATCGTAAGTGGCCCATGATGAGCCCGTACCACTGGCCACGACGTTACCGTTACTGTCGATGTGGGTAATCAGATTGCCATCAGACACGGAGGATAATAAGTCGGTTTCAGGGAAATTGATCTGACATTGCTGCAATACGTCTAATGCGGATATTGCACTTTCATCCAGCAATATTTCCGTGCGTGAACCACTACCTTGGTTGCCACCAAACTGCACAAAGCTGAGCTCTGACGCTCTCACCCCACCTTGCACACTGGAAAACACATTGCTGTCCAGCGCATATTTGAAGTCCAAGCGTGCAGAAACAATCTCGTTTTCACGCACACCTTCTCTGTCAAGACGGGTCCGTAAGCTGTCTGTGAAATTGGAGATGTCGGTCACATCAAAATCAGTGACGGTAATATGCGGGATATACTTGCCCATTTCCCAGGTTAAAAAAGGCCGGTCAATCGTTCTGCCCCGGTTAGAAATTTGCAACTCTTCACGTTTGGTTTGCGAGTAACCAAAATCAGCCGTGATCGTTAAGCGGTCGCTGAAAAAGTGTTCAACATTCAGGCCGTAGCCAACATAATTTTCTTCACGAGAAAACTGCTCGCCGGCAGACTCAAAACGCTCTTCGCCTTGCCATTGCAGAATGCCGCCGACATCATTAACAATAAGATTTTCACCGGTGACACCCGGCGTCACGCGCTTTTGTAAAAACAGTAAGTCATGACGTGCTTCCGCTTGATTACGATCCGAGATTTGCGCGTCGAAGTTGATATCCCACGCATCGGAAGGTCGATATTGTAACGCAAGAAACACAGCATCGCGCTCATCAGACGTTTCGTTTTGGCGGTAACTACGGCTACTACCCGTCCAAGCGTAAGGCGTACCCGCACTTTGTGCCTCACCCGTCACAGGGTTAATCGCGGTTTGATAACCTTGGTTACTACTACCCACCACCCGATCTTCGCAATCACCGGCAGTACTGCGGAAAAAACCTTCATTGGTGTTGGTGGGATCGTTTAAACATGCCCACAAAGAAGCGCCGGTAGGGCCTGAACTGCGATATTCCGCTTCAGGTTGGCTGATATCCTGACGTTGCACGCCAAACGAAACCCCTAAGGCCTGACCATTGTCAAACTCAAATTGGTCAACAAGGCTGAATGTCACCCGGCCACCCAGATTGCCGTGTAATGAGTTGTCAATATTAGCTTCATCAGGGTTATAGTTTACTTTTACTTCCCCCTGAACTTGCTGTTTACCGTAATCTAAAGGCTTAAGCGTTTCTAGGGTAATGACACCGGCCACCCCCCCTTCGATCAGTGATGCGTCTTGAGTCTTATAAATAGCGACTTTTTGCATTAACTCTGACGGAAATTGTGAGAAGTTAACTGAGCGGTCACCACTGCCATTCGTCGCTTCACGACCATTAATATGCGTGGCACTTAAGAAAGGGCCTAAGCCGCGGATCGTAATTTCTGTTGCACCGCCATTTTCACGGTGAGAGGCGGCACCCGTTATTGACTCTAAGGCTTCACCAATTGACAGTGCAGGTAAATCACCAATATCTTCAGCCGATAAACCATCAACCACCGAAGTCGCCTCACGCTTTATGGCAATTTGGTCTTGGATGGTTTTACGGGTACCGATGACCTCAATCACCTCCACTTCAATATTTTCAGCTTCTTTTTTCGGTTCAGCGTTCGTGTCTTGCGCTTTGGCAGACATCGCAATAAAACTGGTAAGAGAGACAACCAGTGCCATCTTTACCACTGTGGCGACAGGCGAAAGCCTGAAGTGTTTCTCTTGTTTACATCTGTCTGCATCATTATCAAATATCAGCGACATATCCTGTTCTCCGTTATTATTTTGTGCGGTTAGGTTTACCTGTTACCTGTAAGAAATTTATTTAACGTTCGAAATATAACCAAATCAGACCATCATATCAACCAATTATTAAATACAGATATTACCAATGTTAATTACCAATAAAAAACAAAAAGATGCAACAGGTAAACACCCCTAGAGAAAAACAGCTAAAACGCCATAAAAAAAGCGCAAACTGGTTAACCAATTTGCGCTTTGATAGATATCCATTTAGCGTTACATTCAACAAAAATGGCTAATTATCGTGCTGGTTATCAAGGTGATAGAACGTCGCCTGCACATAGTCTCGAGGATCGCCGCTGTTGTTTTGGTTATAAACACCCGCTTTGAAGTACATATATTGATTATTCCTGTGGTAGCCACTTTTACTCATATCGATGGATTTAGTGATATTGGCTTTGCCAGGACGAATGATAGTGACAAACAACACACTGTTTTCCACTGTAATTTTATAGCTGAACTTTTCATTCAATCCGATGCCATCTTCGGGATCGGCTAAAGTGTGGGAGCGCGAGCCGATCATATTCACCCAGACGTCATCGCCGCCATTGATCTCATGCGCAAAATAAATAGAGCCCTTTTCATTATTAGGGAGTTTTCGGTAATAAAGTCGAATGGGCTCATCGTCTGTTGCATGGATCTGGCCAATGATCACTCTGCCGACTTGTTTCTCATCGCCCGTTATCGATACCCTATTAACGGCAAGCGTGGCTTCTAGGCTACCTTCAACAGCGCCAGCATTGCGTTTAACAGAACCGTGCGCTTGGCTAAAAACCCAGTTATTCTTGGTTATACCTTGCGTCTTGATCTGAGTATTGCCGCGCCTGAGCATTTCGCGCAACTCTGTTCTGGCATACTTGGTATTGCTTGAAGTTTTGGCACCTTCATTTGGACTGGCGAACACCATACCGCCATCTTCGGCGGTGTAAAACAATGGTTTCAGTTCAAAGCCATCAGCTAATGCCCGCTCGTAAACAATGTCTGCTTTTTTATCTTTGTTCAGATCCGTCGGCAGCGTTAAACTCCAATCCAGCAGGTCAAAGTTTTCACTGGGTTTTTTCGCAGGATCCAAATGCGTAAAATTTCCCAGTAATACCCCTTGCGCTAATTGTTGGTGGGATACTGGCATTATAATATTGCTGTCACTCTCGTCATTTTCATTGGCGTAAGTGACGAAAACGGCCAACAACATTAAGCTCAGCGTCAACATGCGGTTTATTGTTTTCATTGTTGTTCCTTTTGCTCTACCAAGACGATACCCGAGTGCTTCTAAGTCACTGAATGGGTCATTTCTGCACCTTGTCTATTCAGCGCTTGATAGCAGGCGGCGGTAATGGCTTGCCAATTACCCTGTTCAACCCACTTGGCAGGTGCAACCCAGGTTCCACCTACCGCAAACACATTGCTCAATGACAAATAGTCCTGCATATTTTGCTGATTGACGCCACCGGTCGGACAAAAACGAACCGACTGGAATACCGACGATACCGCCTGCAAGAAGGGCACCCCGCCCGACAGTGAAGCCGGAAAAAGTTTCATTTCCGAGTAGCCATGCTCATACGCCAGCAAAATATCACCGGTATTAGACACACCCGGTAGCACCGGCACGCCACAGCTTGCCAATTCAGTCAATAGCGTCTTTGAGGTTGCAGGGGTGACAATGAAGTCAGCACCGGCTTGCAGTGCCTGATTCAAGATCCGGGCATCGATCACCGTCCCTGCGCCGACTTTCAGTTGCGGCACTTCTTGCTTAATCGCCGCTAAAGCGGCAAGAGAAGCTTCTGTTCTCAATACCACTTCGACCAGAGTAAGCCCGGCATCCGCCATAGCTTGGGCAATTTGCACACCTTGTTTCGGTGATTGCGCTTGAATAATAGGGAGTAATGTCTGTTTTGCCATCAGTTCAGAAAAACGCGTCATGTCTGAATATCTCTTTAATTAATAATGTATGTTGTTTTGCAATAACAGCTATATGCCTACTTCAGACATGGCCTGTTTGAATGCTGCCAAAGGAGCTATCGCGCCCGGGTGTTGTATCACCGTGCCGGCCGCTTTAGCGCCTAGTTGTACCGCTTCAAAGACCGATCGTCCTGACAAACGCGCCCCTAAATAAACACCATTGAAGGCATCTCCGGCAGAGGTGGTATCCACAACATTGATAACAGGGGTGATCTGGTGGCTGTGCCGTTCTGTGCCAATTTGTGTGACAACGGATTTCGGCCCATTTTTTACCACCAATTCCTCCAGTTGATATTGCTGGCAAAAGTCTAGTGCCTCTTCTGCAGACGCAATGCCATACAGCACGCTGAGATCTTCAACGCCAGGTAAGGCGATATCACTTATTTGAAAGGCTTTATTAAACTGCTCAATTGCCGCATCTTTGCTTGCCCAAAGCTGCGCCCGATAATTGGGATCAAACACCAGCTTCACGCCAGCCTGCTTTAAGCGTGCCAGTTTTTGCCAAAAGGCGTCCCGGCTGTCTTCGTCAATAATGGCCAGCGGAATGCCGGAGAAAAAGAACATGTCCGCTGCCGTTAATTGTTCAACAACATCATCAGTTAGAAACTGCACCATTTTTTTGGCGGCGGAATCGTTACGCCAGTAGGTGAAACGCCGCTCACCCGCGCTATCGGTCTCAATGAAATACATACCCGCCACTTTGCTTGGATGTTGAAACACAAATTGTGTGTCTAAATCCTCACTCTTAAATCGGCTAAGCATTTTTTCACTGAGTCGGTCACGACCAATGGCGGTGATCATTGATACGGTTATTGTTGGAAAACAACGTTTCATATATACCGCTGAGTTATAGACATCACCAGCAAACGAATGCCCCATCGTCGAGTCATCCAGTTCTCTTAGTTCAACCATGCACTCACCAAGAAAAAATATCTTCGTCATGTTTTTACTCAGCTTTCTTTAAAGGTTCGATACGGGGGATCAAAATCCACACCGCGGCAGCTGCGGTTATAGCTAATGCGGCGCCTATCACAAACGCGGGAGTGTAATTGCCGTCTGCAGTAAGGTAAGGCACCAAAGAGGTCAGCCCCACTGCGCCTAACTTAGCCGCCATGCCAGAAAACCCGGCTAAGGTACCTACTGCACGCTTGCTGTAAAGATCGCTAGGAAGTGTTTGCACATTACCGATAGCCGTTTGGAAACCAAATAAAATCACGGCCATGATTAACACCGCAATAACAGGCTCTCCTGGATCGGCCATGGCAAGTAATGATGGCAACATAATTAAGCAGCCCAAGGTGATGGTGAGTTTACGGGTTTTATCCGCACTCCACCCCGCGTTCAGTCGGTTCTGTGCCAGCAGGCCACCAAACCAGGCACCAAACATGGCACCCACATAAGGTACCCAGCCATAGATCCCGATAGACTTCACATCCATACCGTAAACTTCATTCAGGTAAATCGGGATCCAGAACACAAACAACCACCAAATTGGATCGATGGCCGCAGAAGCAATAATGACGCCCCAGCTTTCCTTGCGAGAAAGCAGCTCTTTGGTAGTAGGGTTATATTCTGCCTCTTCTGGCAAAGCTGCCTGCTCCGGCGTCAGTTTACGTTTTTGACCGGTCAGGATATAGTCGCGTTCTTCTTCGGTAATCCACGAATGCATGGCAGGTGGCGCTTTAACTAAAATCAGCCAAGGTACCAGCCAAAGAAAACCCACCAGACCGATAATCACAAACACCATTTGCCAACTAAAATAAACGGTAAGAAACGCAATCAATGGGATAGAGATAATGCCACCAATGGCCGCACCTGAATTAAAAATACCCTGAGCTAATGCACGCTCTTTGATCGGAAACCACTCAGCATTACCCTTAGTGGCACCAGGCCAGTTACCTGCCTCGGCAACACCCAAGATCGCCCTGAAAATAGCGAAACTCAGCACGCCTTGTGCAAGAGCATGCATAATGGTCGCCAATGACCACACACCGATAGAGAGCACGAAACCAATACGGGTACCCACCCAGTCAAAAATCTTGCCAAAGATCGCCTGACCAAAGGCATAGGCGAACACGAACACCACAGAGATGTTTGCGTAAATTTGTTTGCGTTCCAGCGCCGATTTTTCAGGAAATAAATCCTCTACAATAGCTGGCCAGAGCACACTGAGCGATTGACGGTCAATGTAGTTGATGATGGTCGCCAGCGCGATCAACATCACCACCCACCAACGTAAACCTTTAATTTTCATGATTAATCCTCTAGAAAGTCTTCTCTGGGCGGGCTGAAGGTGTCAATTAAGATACCGCCGGTCGGACATACTGCACCGTGCTCCACAAAAGGAGGGATCAGGCAACTGTCGCCGGGTTTCATCACTTTGATTTCCCCACCAACATTAAAGTGAAATTCTCCTTCTTCCACATAGGTCACCTGTGAATGACGATGTTTGTGTACATAACCTTCGGCACCCTTGGCAAACCACACTTTCACCATCATCAGTTCGTCGTTATAACCCAGTAGCTGACGTTTTAAGCCGCCGCCCAAATCTTCAATCTCGGCCTCAGCGCCAGAGATAAAATGGTTACTTTGCTTGCTCATATGTCTTACTCCTCATCATCGCTCAGTGCAAAAACAGCCAGTCGACCGTTAATGACATACGATTGGTGTTGATATTGAAATTGTTGATTAACTGAACCCTCTGCCGCTTGGTTTATCGCAATCAGGTATGATTTACCTGCGATAGTGATATTGACCAACAGCAGTTCATCTTGTTGGCTGTAGCCAAGCTTAGTCAGCTGACTCTCTGCATCTAGCGTGTATTCCTCGCTCGGATTGTATTCGCCGTGAGGTTCAAGTATAGAAATGAATTGATGTTGTTTGCTGTTCTCTACTCTGCGGACAAAAGCTTGCTCATTGCGTAGATTAAAGTGAGGATCGTTGGCACCGATCTGGGTGAACAGAAATTCTTCCTGACCATTGACCAAACTAGTATGGGTATAGAAGCGTCCGTTCTCATTTAACCAAGACACCTTAGCCAGCCCCTGCTTGGGTAAACCACGGCCTTTAAGCCACAGATGCTGATAACCATTTTTAGTGCCTAGCGCCGAAAGCTGTTGGGTACTCACTGACAAATCAAAGTTCGTGTCAATAAGTTGGCCTTGGTAATGTAGCGGCAGATCCAGTTGATGGGCTTTTTCTGCAACAACATCAAACACATCCAGCACTATGGTTTTTTTAAGTTCTGGTAAGTTAACCAACGCCATAGTCCGCTTTAACTGAACACCTTGGTAAGCCGTATCAATATGCGCGCGGGTAACAGAGCCAAACGGGCTGGTTTCAAAGTAATTAAGTACAGGCGAGTGTTGGTTGCCTACCTCAACGTCGCCGTCAAAGTGGCTGGTTTCATCTACCACCACCGTATTGTGAGACACCGTTTGCTTGGCGTAACTTTCGTTTTCAGGTAGGTAGCGGCCACCAAATTTGGCTTCAACATTAAGAAACCGCGCCGCACCATAATCAGAGACAATTTCTTTACCTAGGTCATAAAACTGCCAGGTGAGCTTGTCAAAGTGGCCATGGCCAAGACCTTGAGCTGCAGGTTTAAACAGTACGGCCTGATCACCCGCTAACTGGCTGCGCATAATCACTAGCGCGCCTTGCTTGCCATCACTGCCATCGCCAAAGGCTACGGAGTCAAATTGATAGGCTTCAGCCAAACCTTTATCCAGCGCTTGCGCCACCTTTAGGCCATCGCCAGAGAGAATAATCTGATCCTGTTGCTTAGCGATATCCAGATAGCCGGGCGCTTCTGTCAGGCTGTATGCCAGCGCCACGCCATGCACCAACTCAATGGTGTCGATACCCTTACTTTTTATCGCATCGTTGATGGGGAAGAACAGACCGTCATAACTTAATTGAACAGTGGTATCGATAGCTTTTAATACAATCCCATCACGATACTGAAAGATCTTTCTTTGCGGTTGGTTATTTTCAATTGCTTTGGCAAAGGTAACGAAAGGCAATAACGCGTAACGCTGGTAATAAGGCCCTTCATTGTAGTAACCCTGAGGGGAAAATAATTCATCCAGTTGCTTTAAAAACCCGCCTTTGCCTGATTTTTCCAAATCGTAAAGCGCTTTTTCAACCCACTCTGGCTCGTTCATCACATAACCGGCCATACCCACCCCGGCGGTTGCCCAGGTACCATGGTTATGCACTTTGTTAAAGGTAGAGGGCTGCCCCTCTGACAAAAACAGCGCAACAGGCTTAAGCAGCTTGGTTTCAATGCGCTTTCTGTCTTGTGCATTGAGCGCACTGTGAACAAAATCGTAAGCCTGGATGGTATGTACCAACCAAACGGCCTCATTTAAACTTTGCCAAAACAGCTTGCCGGGATTTTGTGACTCCACTTTTCGTGCGGGGTGCACATCTAATGTTGGATACAACTTTGCATAAGCCAGCAACATATCACGTACATAATTGGCATAAGTTTTATCTTGGCTAAGTTGATAAATAATGCCGGCGTTGTACATTAGCTGATAATTTTTCTTATGCTGTTCATGGGTAAAACCGCCGCCACCGTCCTTCGGTACAGGAACATTGATAGGCTGAGCTAATTGCAGATCAACTTGGCTTTTTAGATCGCTATACGCTTTAGAGAATCGTCCTGGCTTCGAAATGGCCTTGCGCATCTCGGACACATCAGCGGGTGTAATGACCAAATTAGGATGAGCCGCTTGCACAGCAAATGGCAGTATAAAGGCCAAGGTAACCAGCACCAGCGACGTTACTTTTGACAGTAATTTTAACATGTTCATCTGAAGCTACCTCTTGTCCGTATTTATGGTTTTGTTATCGTCAATGACTGCCGTGTGCGGCCCTTCAACCCTGAGTTCAGTGACAGTGGGTGCTTGGGTGGCATCAAAAAGATTGCTCTTAATGACCGTTATGGGCTCACCTACCGTATGCTCTACCACTATTGGCGCAGACTTAACTAGCGTGTTTTGCAGAATGTTGGCAACCTGCACACCGTGCAAATACAAGCTGGATTTATTTTTGTTGCGCTTGCCATAACCCACTTGGTTTAACGTGTTATCTGCCATATGCAAAAGCGGCCCAAATGTGCTTTCATCGGTACCACCACGATAAAGCTTCACCACCGCCCCCTGCACATTGTTAAAGGTGTTGTTTTTTACCGTGACATACTCGGCGTTATAAATTCCCAAATCTTCAATTTCAGTATTAAGAACCAGAATATCGCCGGTCACATTGTCAAAAGTGTTACCCATCAGGGTGATCTCATCGGCAAAGGCGCCCTTGCCCGTGACGAAGAAATCAAAGGTATGATTGATATCCAGCGCTGAGATGTGTGAGTTCAGCAGCACAAAGCGGTAGTTATCAACCATGCCCCATTTTTGCGTGCGAACCACGGCATTACCCGCCGAGTCCGGACTATTTGCCCCAGAGATCACTAAGCCCTCAAGTTTCAAACTGCCGCCGTTCTGAATTTCAAACAAGGCGGAACGTTCAAAGGTTAACGTGGCTTGACCTGCTTGTGCCGCTTTGATGGTTAAGGTTTTATTAATTTTGATCAGTTTTGAGACATCATATTGACCATTAGCCAGCACAATAACGTCACCTTCAGCGGCTTGGTCTATTGCCGCTAATAACGCTGTTGCGCCCTGTGCCACTTGATGTGTTTGACCTGAATCGAATGCTACAACGCTGGGCAATTTTGGATACCAACTTACCCCAGTATCTTGTTTGGACAGGACCTTTAAGTCGCGCTTCGCCCCAGCGTTTAGCTTGCCCGACACGGGATAAAGCAGGCCGTTTCCAGCTTTTTTAAGGGCGACGTTCTGGCGTTTTACACCATAGCTTAGCGCGGCTGGCAGCTCGGTATTGGCAATATTACCGGAGAGTTTTATGCCGCTTACATCATCAAATAGGCTGAAAGGCTGCTGTTTATTGGTATTGATAATCAGGTTATCTTTCATCACGGAGTTGATAGGCACCGCGGTGCGTTCGGCATCGCTACCGGCCGCCAAGTGCATGTGATCAACGTCTATAAAGCTGTTGTTAACGATAAGGGCGTTTTCGACCTGATGATAGCGGTTGATGGACGAGTTCGGGACACCATTTAGCACCGTAAAGCCACTGCCAAATCGATAGCCTTTTAAACCTTGCAGATAATTGTTACGGATCACCTGATCTTTGTTGATAACACGTATCCCACCAGTGTGTTCCACGCCATTGCCCAAAAATATATTCTGCTCAACAATATTACCGTTACCATGGCGCAGGGTCAGCGTACCGCGGGCCTCAAAGAACACGTTGCCACGCAGGGTATTTTTGCCGGACTTGATCGAGATAATTTCTACTTCACCGTTGGTGCGTTCGAAGTAATTGTTTTCAACCAAGGTATAAGAATCGGTAAGCGAATAATGGCTGGTGCCAATACGCAATGTTTCGCCACCATTAGAGCCAAAGGTAGGGCGATAACCAAAGTAGTTGTGATCAATCTGGTGATAGTTTTGCTGACTCTTTTCGCTGTTTAATCGGACAGCAATGGTAACGCCTCTATTACGTTTTCCCACAAAATGACTGTGGTCTAACCGATTATGCTGCCCATATAAGGCTACCCAATAATCCGATTCCTGCTTATCCGGGTTGTTATAGTTATCGATAACCACTTCCGTCACCCGTGAGTGGAAGGCTAACGCATTACTGTTTTTGCGAAACTCAATAACGGCACTGCTGGGGGTATAACCGTTTTTAAACACCAAACCAGAAACGGCTAGATGCTGGCCGGCTAACCGAAGATTAGACAGGCCAGACAGGATCACTTGGCCCTTGGTTTCTGCCGTTAACGTTATGGGCGCATCAGCCTCACCTTGCCCTTCCAGCAGGATCTCAAAGTCGGTCCACACCCCGTTTTTCAAGATGATCTTGTCACCTGCAACCAGTTTCGATGAAATCGCCTTGTACTCGTCTTTGCTCGCGACAAAATATTCAGTAGCGAATGCAGCAACTGATACTGGGACTAATACCAGAGCCAGGCAAATGTTTAACAGATAATCTTTGAATAAACGCATTATGGTTTTTGCACCTCAATACTGAGACTCGCTTCATTACTGTAAGAGCATGAAGTAAGGGAGTTACTTCCTGCGCTAATAAATTCCATCTTATTAGCGCCTGATTCACCGTCGATGCTTCTTTAAAACTGAGCGGCGATCCTCTTCGAGGAATGGATAGCTCGGATAGCGTCGACAGGCTGACAAACCGCGTTATTTGTTAAGTTCGCGGTAGTAATCGAAGATCTCTGGCACGTTGCCGTTGCCCATGCCAGCATCGAATGCGGCTTGCAAATCACTTGATGAGCCCTTGGCAATCTTTGATTCGGTACCAAGGTCTTCAACCATTTGCAGGAAATAGCCAAGGTCTTTGTTAGCATTAGCCAGTGAAAACCCAAGATCACTCACATTGTCTACTGCATAGTGCTTACAGAACTTCATAAAGGGTGAGCTAGAAGGCCCGGTCGACATAATGTCGAACAGTTGTTGCCGATTAACACCAGCACGATCAGCAATAGCAAATGCCTGAGACATGGCGCAAACGGTCGTCATACCAACGAAGTTGTTGATAAGCTTTGTGGTGTGGCCGGCACCCAATTCGCCCAAATAAAACACGTTTTCGCCTTGATCTTGCAACACCGGCTGCACTTTGTTGAAGGTGTCTTGATCACCGGCAGCCATAATATTCAGTAAGCCATCTTTAGCATGTGCCGGTGTACGACCTAAGGGGGCGTCGATCATACCCGCGCCTTTTTTGGCAAGGTCAGCACCGATTTTGCGCGTTGACGCTGGAATAGAAGTACCAAAGTCTACCAGTACCGCCCCGGCTTTAATGCCTGCGAGAATACCCTCTTCACCGTAAACCACTTTTTCAACAATAGCTGAGGTGGTGAGACAAAGCATGACGATATCAACTGATGCGGCCAGTTCCTTTGCCGTGCTTGCTGTAGATGCACCTCTGGCAACACAGGCTGCAACTGCGTCTTTGTTAAGATCCATTACAGTCAGCTGATAACCTTTTTTCTGTAGATTTTCGACCATGTTGCCGCCCATAAGGCCAAGGCCGATAAAGCCGATCGTTGGTTTTGACATTGTTCACCCCTAATTTTTTTGCTGCACTGACAATGGTGCAAAGAAACGTTTGTACACCACAAAAAATTGTGTTGTTGCATTGTTGCAACGCGTAAATGCTGTTGTAGAACTAACAAGTACCGACCGCAAATTGCTTGACCAAAGTCATAAGCTTACCACCCGGTATGACAGCAAAGCTATTTACTTCTTGCCAATTTGTCAACCAATTTCTTGGTTAAATTATGATAAAAGCACTTAAACATTGCTTACCAAAAGTAAAAATAAGCGGAGCAAAGGCACAAAAACCCCTTTTCAATTAATGCAAAAAAGCCTGCACCCTCTTCGCTAACCCACGATTTTAAAGGGAAGTTAAGATAAATTATTTTAATTACTGAGATAGCGAGCAAGGTAACAACCAAAACACTGCCATGCGGCTAGCGCCAAACTTGTGGTAATAACTAAAATCAGATATTGGTAAGATAGTTGTGTACATCTAGCGACGACATTCATGCAAAATACCAAGATGTGGCCGCCGCATGTCGGTTTAATGTGGCAACTATTGCCGAGCGAACACCGTTTTAACGTGGCATAACACTCCAATAAGAGACATTGCGGGGGGTCGGGGAAGTGCAATTTTGGTGGCAATATGTCGATTTAACCCAGCGAACTGCTTTTTAGCCGACTCGATTTAGCCTACTAGGGTGTTTAAGACTTATTAAACCAGGGCATCACGCAATAAATATTGCGCTAATCGCAGGTCAATTAACTCATGTGTTAACGCAGTCAGTGCTTCAATATCAGCAGGACGAACCTCAAAGTTAGCGGCAAACCGCCCTGCATTCAAAACAAACCAAGGCTTACTAGCCGCTTTATCTTGCTTGGCATAAAAATGGATCGGATTTTTACACCAATACTGATGCCATTTTTCACTGTTGTTGTCTTGCCTAAGTGCAGCCGGAACGTCTTTCTCTACTAAATCGGGCCGGCGCCAAATTTGTTGCCGGCTTTGTTTAGCTAATTGGTGAGTACTGACGGGCGCACTAAACCCATCTAACGCTAAAAAAGCCCGCAGCAAGATCATTTTAAAACATTTGTTCATGCCGGTCGTTTCAACACCATCGCGTAACCAATTACCATAACGTTCAAGCAACAACGCCATTTCAGCATCTTCAGTTTGCTTTGCCACTAAGTTAAACCAGCTACCGTGTTTATCTCGCACTTTTTTGATATCGAACCCTGCTAGCACAAACTCTGCCGCCGTGGGGCGATGCCCAAGCTCTAACTGCAATTGTTGAAAATCTTCAGCCGCCGTGTTTTTCACTTTACGCACTAACTGCTGCCAAAAATTGACCACTTCAGGTGCAAAATTAATATAACAACCTGGCGCTATCTTTGGCTGTTTTGCCAATGTACTGGTAATGGCTTTAACACCACTAACGTTATACAGCGCTGCCGGTTTATTTAAAAATGACTGATGGTTACCAATAAAATCAAGCACCACCAAATGCGTTTTGCCGACGTGTTCAGCTTGGCGTAGCCCACGACCTAATTGTTGTAAAAACAAAATCTTTGACTCTGTTGGTCGTAACATCAACACCGTATCAATAGCGGGTAAGTCAGTTCCTTCGTTAAATAAATCAACCGAAAACAGCACACTCAGCTGCGCTTGCTGCAATTGGCTTAATGCTTCATTGCGCCGTAATACACTACCTTGGTAAACCGCAGCCGCGGCGATGCCCTGCGCATTAAAATACTCGGCCATGTAATCGGCGTGTCGGCGTGACACACAAAAGGCCAAGGTGCGCTGTTGTTTGTGTTTTTGCCAGTGCTCAAAAATGTGTGACGCCCGCTTGCGCGTTGCGAAGGCGCTGTCTAAGGCTTTGGGATCAAACTTACCACTGCGCCATGGGATCTCTTGGTAATCAACAAACTGATCGTAAATGCCATAATAATGAAATGGCGCCAAGATACGGCTTTCGATGCCATGCACAAGATTGCGTTCAAACACCAAATTGTTATCACACAGCGCCAGAATATCCGCCTGATCACTGCGCTCAGGCGTGGCGGTTAGCCCCAATAGAAATTCAGGGGTAAAATAATGTAATAATGCCTGATAACTGGGGCTGGCAGCATGATGAAATTCATCGACAACCACATAATCAAAGTGATCAGGTTTAAACTGCTGCAAGTGCGCTACTTTACTTAACGTTTGGATAGACGCAAATAACAAGTCAGCCTCGGGTGCTTTTTCTGAACCGAGATATAGACCACTACTTTTATTCGGGTTTAACTGACTAAAGCTTTGCTGCGCTTGCAATAAAATTTCTTCACGATGGGCCACAAAAAGCACACGTTTGACGGCCAATTGCTTGGCGTCAAACGCTGCCAGCCAGGTTTTACCCATGCCGGTTGCAAGAACCACTAAGCCGCGCATATACCCTTGTTGACGGCTCTCGGTTAACGCCGCTAATGCCAACAACTGTGCCTCATTGGGCGTAAAACGCGGCTCTTCTTCAATAACCGCATCCACTAACTGTAAGCGTTGTTGTTTATTTTGTTGGTAGCGCTGCAAATAAGCCGCCCACAGTGCTTCTGTTAGTGGCTGGCTTTGTGGGTGACTAAATATGGCAGCAAATTGCTGGCGAATATCAGTAAACTGGCACTCAACAGCATATTTCTGCTGAAAATCATGGCGTAATGTCCACTCATGAGAATTTAGCAGTGCTGTACGGCTAATGTTATTGGAGCCAATATAAGCGCAGCCCTCTTCCATCACCCCCTCATAGCCTTTAACAAAGATATAGGCTTTCATATGAAACGGCGTGTTAGCTTGGCAACAAAACAGTTTCACTTGGGCGCCTTGCTCGCAAAGCAGCAACAGCTGGCGTAATGCCTCTGGCGAGGTGATATGCAAATAATCAGAGGTCAGTATTTTGATTTTAGCGCCAGCGCTTAACGCATCGGTTAACGCTGGCAACAGCAACTGCAAACCCGATGGCTGAATAAACGACACACTGATTTCAACTTCTGTGGCGTGATTAATTGCCGTTAATAACTTGGGTAATAGCGGGTCATTTGCGCCACCTGTAGTAAGCACCTTACCTTGGAATAACTGCTGCACCATCAGGCAGTTTTCTCCAAAATCGCATTTAACCATTGCTCATCTGCGCGACCTGGACGTGCATCGGCACTGATCCAAACTTTTTTAATACGCAAACCAGAACCATCTAAGAACGCAGCTAAGCGCGCCTCATTGGCGTTAGTAAATTGCCGCCCTGCTTTGACATAGTCGTTGTCACCATACTTGTAAGAGCAGTACAGGATCCCTTTGGGTTTTAGCCATTTCGTTAAATGCTGAAACGTAGTTTGCTGCTCAGCTTTGGGCACGTGCAACAGCGAAGCACACGCCCAAATAGCATCAACGTTTATCGGAGGGGTAAAGCGAAGAAAGGTACTATGTGCCACCGCGATACCGGTAACCTGTTCAGCGATGTCGACCAGCGCCTTACTGGCATCAAAGGCCAATAGCTGAAACCCTTTAGACAGGAAAAAGCGACTATCCCTACCTGCACCGCAACCGGCATCGACGATAACACTACCCGGCGCCAGCAGCGGCAAAAACTCTTCATAAAGCAACGTCATATCGACACTGAGGGTGTCATGCGCAAAACTCGCAGCTTGCTGATCGTAATAACTCACCGACATAAAACCGCCTCAATCCATGATGTTGTTTAGTATTATCAATAAAGTGTGATTTGAGCAACGTATAAATCTGTGCGCTAAAGTAATTTTGACACGTGCTTAGCCTGCTTTCATCAACATCACTTTCGCCATATCAACCACCCACCCGCCGCCAGCAGCACAACAAAAGATAAGCCAAACCATCTAAAGTGCCGATGATAATCGCTCTCAGCTTGCACTCTTAGGGTTAGGCTTGATGGCAATTCTAAATTTTTATTTTCAGCTATATAGGCCTCGAGAATTGCAAAAGTGGATTGTTGTATCTGCTGATCGTTTTGCTCAATTGCAGGGCTAATGTTAACGACAGTGTGTTGCTGCTTTTCCCATTTTGTGATGAATTGCTGGCGTTGTTCCGCTTTATGGTCTGCACATTTTACAAAGTCAGTTTCAGACAAGTTTTTTTGCCGACAATGCGTTGGCACTTGGTAGAAATCAGCCCAAGCAGCCGCTTTGCTTCCACTAAAAATAGCATTATTTGCCGACCAATCGGGCATATCCTTCAGTGCTGACTTTGCCGGTTCAGACAACATAGTACTCTCAGGTGTGTTGGTATTTTCTGAGGTGTTTTGCGGTGAATGGCTTACAGGCGAAGATGCTTGATTACAACGCAGGCCGATGATCTGAAATAACTCGCGGTCTCGCTCATTTAACCAATTACCTTCAGCGACACCATAGCCTGCATTCATTCGCTTACGAATGTATTCTCTTTGTTTTTTTAACTCATTACATTGCGCTTGGGAATACTGAGTTGAAGCGATTAGGGGATTATGAATAAGCATGAGTACTGCAACCAATATCCATTTCATGTTCGGGCTCCTTGCCTTCGATCAATTCAACGCTTATTTACATCGGCGCTAATTATAACACGCAGTAACAATTCAGCTAAAAGACGGCCCTGCTGCTTGCGATTAATGAACGTTACTTTACCATCGGTTATCGCGATACATAATTAAAACTCGTAACCAACGGCTGGCTTTAGCGTGGTAAGACTGACTTCAACGGTCTTACCAAGCTCTATATTATTAGTACTCACACCTACCGTGATTTGCCCTTTCAACAGAGAGACAAAGCCGCTCAAGCACCTCAACACTCGCCATACCACGGCACAATAATTTATCACCTTGCAACCTAAAACTGCAATTCACTGCTGCGAACAGTGTCAAAAAACACCAAGCAATAAAATCCCCTGTTTTAGCCGCGTCGTTGCTTCGAACGCGGGACCTCCGCCAATGGAAAAGAGCTCGCCTTAATTACCCCTTTTAAAATTGATGCCACAGACCCACCAAAACCTATGATTATAGTGGGGTTTGTGTAATAAAGGCCAATCAAAGAAAAGCCCGCAAATAGAGCGCTACATGAGTAAAGACAAAGAAATGACTATCAATGAGGCTCTAGAGCGGCTCTATGAGGAACGCGTGAATCCCTCTTCATCCCGTATTCTTAAATAAATATAATTACCTAATGGACATTTTTGATCATTTACTTAGCTAATCGCTAATAACATCACGAGTCTGAACTAACCTATATAACTCTCAAAACAGTTTTAATTACGATTATGAAAAGCGCTAACGTGATATTAAATGACTCGACTGCTAGGCGCAGTCTTAGGCTTCTTCATGCCATCAATCTTCTCCATCAACGTGGCTACCAAAACTTAGCCATTTTTCCTTATATGTTTGCTAGCGGTTTTTATTGGCGACTACAACTGCTGCCCATTCAAGCACTTTATATCTCTATAGAAGGTGAACTCGCCTGCTGCTCCTTAGGTGAGCGGTTAGAGGCTTATCATTCAAGTGGGGCAACAGGTAACCAATATTTTGGTTGGGAGGACTGTAAAAACCATACAGCTGAACAACTTGCTGACGCCATCGAAAATAGGTTTCCAGAGCTAATGGCGTTCTGTAAGGCGAACAATGCTCGTTATATCGGCTGGTTTAATACCATGCTCACCTTTGCAAGAGTAGGCGCATTGCCACTCGCTTTTCGAGAGTATTCTAAGCCCCCCACAAACGGCATGCTCTCAACATTGGACGATATTGTTATCCCGTTACCCGATTTGCCTGTCGCTTTTACTATTAATGGTAAAGACTATATCCAACGCGCTTATACCACCCTTGAGTGGCAGGTTATTAATTGGCACGAGGCGTACCAAAGCATTATTGATTCACTAGTGGCTGGCAACAATATGGTACTGCCTAAAATGCCATTAAAAACAGCAGAGATAGAGGAATTTGGTGCTTACTGGGAAGGCGCAGTGTATTGGTTACATCAACACCTGCATGTAACCACTTTTGCTGAATATCTTGCGTTTCTTGAGTCACCAAAACGCCATAAATCCGGCTCGCTATTTATGCAGGCATTTAATAATCAAGGCCAGCTTCAGTACCTCACGGCATTTTTTGCAAAAAGACAGTTAATCACTAAAAAATTACGTTCGAATAAGGAGGGACTGTATTGGACTCAATGGTTACAAACCTTCGAACTACACGCTAAAGCATCTGATTTAAGAAAAATACCGAATCCTTATTTTGGTGGCGATAACGCTCTGCATTTGGGACTAGGCTTACCTAATACAAAAACTCGTCCTTCGTATTTAATATGCTCTTAATTAACCAACGTATCGGCTGTCTTTATGAGATGTTTTGTTCAAACAATATATTTGCTTTGAACGTCAACCAGAAATTTTACTAAGAGCATTAATTTAAAAAAAGGGCAAAGGTCAATTTTGTGCATGATTTGGCAAGATAAAAAATAGGATGGTCACGATATGGTCACAATGTGGTCACAAGGCATAAAAAAACCACCTGGCTTTCGCATAAGTGGTTGATTTATATGGTGCACCCGCCGCGATTACTCGGGCTGTCCTGCCCTCGCCCTTCGGGCCAGCGGAGCTGTTCAAAAACGTTCCAGACGTTTTTGTCGAACAACGCGTTCTCACTGGGCAAAGTACCAAAAACACAAAAACCACCTTAAGGTGGTTTTGATGTTTTATGGTGCACCCGCCGCGATTCGAACGCGGGACCTCTGCCTCCGGAGAGCATAAAATTTTCAAGGGAGATAAAAAAGGAAGGCGCGACATAAAAATCATTAAAAACAATATTTTACTGGCAGAAACTTGCTGGGAGACAACTAAAATCCATACTCAATGAGCGCCCATATTACACCGGTTTATACCACTTTAAAACAATTAATTTGTCACACTATTGCACTTTTAAAAATAACATTTTAGATTACTGCTCTGAGTTGAAAATGTCACCGTTCACATATCTGCTCAAAATATAATCAGCTCTACTTGTATGCACTAAGGACTAGGCAATGAACCAATTCATTCATGTATCTTTTGAACAACTTAAAGGTATCCACCCAAGTCTTAAAGAGCAGATTTCTCAGCTTTATGGATTAATGTATAACGCAAACATTAACGACATCTCATTTAACAGCTTGTCACGCTTACTAGAAGTATTCCCAATAGCTGTAGTTAAAAAAGGTACATCTGAAAATGATTACTTCGTTGTAAGTGGATTTAGACAATTCGAATTACTTAGTGCCTGTCATGCCGCTTCGAAACTGGATTCATCGTTTGATATCGATCAGCTAAATATGTTTAAAGTAATACTAAAGAAAAAACAGAAAAAAGAAGAACTATTACAATTTGCATTAGACGACATAGCAGGCGGAGCGTTGTTGTTTTCATTAGGAACCAAGGTCAGCGCACAACTAGAAATCATCAAGAGTTATCTCAAACCATCAATTCTGGACGATTACCCTAAATACAAACAAAAAAGAAATGTGTAACTTGCCTTTAGAAGTTGGATGAATAATCTTGTATAAAAAAGCATTAAAAGAATTAGGTATTAAAGATGATGAAGAAATCAGTTGGTTTTCTTCTTTATTAACCGAAATTGATGCTCCTAGTTCACTAGATGGCATTATTGGGGTGCTCAAAAATATTAGAGCTGCATTCGATGACATATGGATGGACGACATACACAGAGACATAGCGCTAACTAAAAGGATCCAATATCTTCTTGAGGCATCTGATAGCTTATTGGGCATAATAAGAAATAATGGAAACCCTAAGAAATATAAAAGAAATAATGAAAAAACTGAACTCAATGAATTATTCCGAGGCTCTCTTACGGATTACCCCTTTTACCCTATCTTCTATTTAATAAACAGAAAAAATGCTAGCTTTTTCAAATGGATTAGGCACGTTTTGCTGATGCTAAAGTATCTTGTTAGAAACAAAAATGATGATACTGAACGCTTTAAGGATTATGAATACAACTTATTGAGTGTCTTCTTTAGAAGACTAACAGTAGACACAACCGCTATAACCTGGCTTGAAATGATGGATTGCCGAAAATGTCAAAACCTATCTGAATTCATTGGCTTTCTTTACAACTACAGAACATTTTACAAAAAAACCAATAACTTAAATCACATCTCACTTCTTAGTCCAGGATCTCTATCATCTGAAAGCAAATCAGATAATGCAATATATCTCTACCATGAAATAACCAATTGTATAAAGGTCCTTGAGATACCTTTAGGCAAGCGAAAAAATAGAAAACAGATTTCTAAGATTAAAAGAAACCACGCTAACCCTAAAGAGTCGATCAATAACCATGGTGTTACAGAACTAGAGAGAGACGTCATTGTTCAAATTGAAAGTCTCGCGAATGGAACGAAAGATGACGAGGTTTACTCAATTCAGCAAGTAAGTATGAGTGATGATATCGACGATGCCGGCGAAGAAGTGTTTGAGCAACAACATGAACAACTTTATGTATTCACTGATCACGAGCCTGTTGAAGCTTATATAGCTGCATTTCATGGCAAAAAAGTAGCAAAGGGAGTAATAAAAAAGATTGAGAGGCAACATCATTACCTGAAAACTGAAAATCGCACATTATCTAATACAGAAGTTAGTCGAATATTAAATTTTTGCCTTTCTCCAAAAGAAGGCCCTGATAAGTTATTTGCTGCATTTTATCTAGCTATGATATTTTTTTCAGGCCAAAAAGAACATGATTTATCAAACACTGACGTAAGCTATATAGACTCAGCAAAATCATATCCTCATGTGAATCTTAGCAAAAACACTTTCGTGATACCTGCTTTTAAAATTCAGTATTCCTCAGACAGTAACCATGAATGTTCAATCAAATACTCAGAATTTTTGCATCTGCCTTTACCAAAGGTCTTATCAAACATCGCAGAAGAATTATTAGAGGGCTATTATTTATCTTCTAGCAGCCTTTTTCGGACATCAGCCACATATATAGATAATGTGGAGAAAGAATTAGGTATTAAAGTTATACGCTCGAAACTCGAAAATCACTTATTTTTAAGAGCATGCGCAATGTTTGGTAGTGCTTGTGCAACTCTTATGTTCAACAGACCGGCGCCAGGAAGTCAGGCAAGATTATATTACACCGCCCTCCCCATTTCTGTATTGCAAACAAGATATAGAAAACTCATTGAAGTCATATCACTCGAAGTAGGAATAGAAATCCCATTTTGTGATACAACAGACTCAAATGAATTAAATAAAACTTTTATTGGTTGTCGCGATTTGCCAACTTTTACGCAATATAAGCAGCTTATTAGCGGCATTCAAAATAAATTAGCCGACTTAAAGAAACGCCTCCCTCACTCAAAAACGACTAAACTCGATGAGAACAGTAATTGGACTCTTGATCCATTGATGCAGTTTCATAATTTTTATACAGCGTATTGCATTGTTTGCCAGGGATTATTATCAGGAATTAGACCTACACATGATGGGTTTATAAATATGTCTGAAATACTCGCTGACTCAAAAGTAGCCATAATAAGAGACAAAGACAGTGCAGACGAGTTTCATACTCGGACACTTCCGCTTCATCAATATGCGATTAAAATTGCACAAATGTATCGTAACCATCTCATGTCGATGTTAAGTCACCTTCATAGACTGGATTTACTCAGGAAATGGCAAGAGCTAGGGTGTCCCGAACCGTTTTTTTTTACAGCTTCCAACATAAAAAATGGCTCAGTAAAAGTAACTGTTAGTTCATATAGACCATATATTTATATCCAACAAACATCTGATTTTTTCAAACTACCAGCAAATAGCAATCGTAAGATTCTACGCTCATACTTTGAATTAAAAAATATTAACCCCATTTTCATAGATGCATTTCTTGGCCATAGCAATATCGGAGAAAGCCAATGGCATGTTTTTTCCACCTTGTCTATTAATGATATTCGAAAAGCAATTGAACCTTTGTTGGATGAGATACGCAAGTCGCTTGGTATCAAAGCACTTCAGGGTATCGATTAATGCAATTTCACGAACTGCCTGAGACACTACAAACATTAATCAAGAAGAATGCTGATAAGAAGTATTCAGACAAGCTCGTTAACTATTATGTATTAACACAAAATAAATATGATGAAATTTTTTGGCTCATGTATAGAACTCAACATCGAGACGAAAACGGTAAACCGATATCATCAAATCAAGCTACTCGTTTTATCCACTACCTAAATGAATACATTACCGCCTTATCAAAACAAGTACCGAATAGTATTAAACTCAGAAACCCCGTTCTAATTCGTAGACCCAAGCCACCGTTACGACACAAGTATGGCAATGATTTAAAGCTAATTGAACGACTTGATAAGACGTTTAAAAGTGAACCAGACTTATGCCTTAGCAAACCTAAAACGCTATCAGAGCAAAAATCACATGAATGGGATGCACGTTTTTACTTGGGTCAATTGATTTATTCTGCCATGCGGTTTGGCGGATTACTGCGCCTTGATTTAGTTAACTCATACTTTCATAACCTTACTCAGGGCAAACCTTTCTTTAAAGAAAATTTATGCTGGTTTGAATTAACAGGCTCTTCAAATGATTTTCATGTTTGGATACCAGATCCTGTAACTATGAATTTTTTACCCCGCTTTTACAAACATAGAAATTCTAATATAGATGAAATAAGTGACTTTCTAAAAAATACAAACTGGCGGTTGTGCCTGAATGCTTACCTAAAAAATATTGGTGACACATCACTTCGAAAACATCGAAATAAAGCTTTAGTTAGTCTATTAATTGCTAAATTGTCATTAACACAAACTCCGTGTCACTTACCTGTACTCGACGGGACACAACCCAATCTAACACTGCAAAGAAACTCCTTCTATCGTTTAATTGGTATTCATGAAAAGAAGGTAAGCAACTTAGCAATAGAAGAAATGAGAACATCATCCGTAACAGGCCCAAGGATTAGTGAAGACTTTAAGTTACCAGAATCAGCATATACAGACTGTGCCGAGGTTATGAAACAAGCCAAAGCGGAATTAAAAAAACTCTTAACGGTAACTCAGTCAGAACGTAATAACATTAATGAAAAAAAAATAACCTTTTCAGAAATCTCTAGTACCTTAAAAGTCATTGCCTCTAATTCTGAATATAATTTATTACCTATCACTCGATTGCTCATCTCATGGACGGCAACTCGTTTAACGTCCAACAGTCGTTGGTCTAATAAACTTAAGCCGTCTAGCTTACTATCATTTTTAGGTACTATTTTCTCCCCTATGAGCAGAGTTTTTGGCGCGAAACAAATACACCAATTGGAACCTTCTTCTTTAGATGAGCTATATCTTGAGATTATTGATGAAGCACCAAACTTACGTGGACAACTAAAACGAACTCGGATCCTTCGTGACTTTCATATTTATCTTGAAAAACAATACAACTTAACACCAAGTTACATTTTTTCTGGGTTTATTACTGATACTGTGAAAAAGACACAGATGATGGTAGATGCCAATATTCTAATGCCGACAGAGTATTTTGACCTACTTAGATTCATTTCTGAAAAGGCTACACAGGATAAAGTGCCAACTTTAAAGTATGCTCAAATCATATTATTAATTATTGGATTTAGATGCGGCCTTAGACGAAGTGAAGTTTATTATCTAAGGATATCAGACATTTATCCGATAAATGAAAATTGGAATGAAAAACGAGAAATTAAGATAACCAAAAGAACTGAAATGCTGATCCGCCCGTTTGAACAAAGAACGCTCAAAAGCTCTGCCGCAGAAAGAAGGATCCCAATTGGCCAACTACTCAATACAAGTGAAATAGGCTTTTTTAATCGTTATCTTGAAAAAAACAAAATCACAACACATACAACGTATCTATTTACCAACCCAATGACGAACAGTCTTTTTGATCAAGAAGAGTTGTTTAACCCTCTAGTCTCATTATTAAAACAAATAACTGGAGATGACTCTTTTCGCTATCATCGACTCAGGCATAGTTTCAACACATGGATTTTTTGGTATTGGCAGCAGCATAAATATCAATATGATTTCCCATTGGTTTCGTATCTCAGTCATGAGTACATGAAGCATCTTATTGACGCACGTAAGGTATATTTTCAAGGTAAAGGTGAACACGAAATTCGCAGCGAGTTGTTTGCAATAAGCCTTTTGACAGGTCACTCAGGGCCATCTATAACCATATTGCATTATATGCATTCTTTTCAATGGGCCTATCACGCCGAGTTTTGGAAAGAGCAATGGTTTTCGCCTGATACATCAGCAAAATTACTCGATATTCCACGTAGAACATATTTTGATAAACTTAAAAAAGTTGGTTTTCACATGACCTTGTTAGATGCTATTTCGGAATATTGTCAACGTCCTGAGATTGCAGAACATGTTAAACGTGAATTAACTTTTACTACAGGAAAACAAACCGCGTTAGCTGAATTAGAACTGTATGAAGCATTATTGACGTATAACGAATGGTATTTGTTTCCTTTTCATTTAGGTAAAACAAGCATATGCCCTCCGCCATACGAATGGGCCAAGAAAAATAGCATTAATGAAAAAAAATTTGAAAATGCAGTTAGACTTCTTAACGAGCTTCAAAATAAGAAATGGCCAGGTAAATATGGAGCGTCAATTAGAACAGAAACTAACCTTTCAACTCATAATAGTTTCGAATTAGAGTATGGTGATGACAATGTTATTTATCCCTATTTTACTCTAAGAAAAAGTCCTATTCATAACTTTGCAAAAGCAACCATTAATTTTATTATCCCACATTTTTTATCACTCAATAACCATGATAAAGAAAGCGTCCTTGAAGCGTGTAAAAGAACACTGATGTTTCAAACAAAAGACTGGGCTAGTGCACAATTTTGGGAGGCTGATGATCTATGGTTGTACCTTGAACAACTGTATCCATTGCTAGTTAAAATCCACACTGCATATCAATTCAGATGTCAGATCCGTGCCCGCCGGGAACATCCAACATCAAGTTGGCATGACTTAATTGATAAATGGGCTACTCCGAATAAATTTAAGCACTTTTTTTCAACCAAATTTACACCTTACATAGACACAGGTGTTGATGGGTACGCTTTATTTACTGTTGAACGGCTAAACCATGAAGAATTAGGTCACAAAGTGGGAGACCATGGTTTTTTTGTCTCGCTAGCGCTTATATATTTCAGCTATGCTGAGAGTAATTACCCACTGCCACCAAATGAAATTATTTAAAATGCAAAATGCCAATGCAAGATTACCTAATGACAAATCCAAGTTAAAAAAATGAGGTTTTTTTGGTGAGCAATTAAAATGCCTGCTTCTTGTGAAACCATCAAATTGAGTGGCGAGACATTACCAAAATTTACATGCTTTGAGTCCAATCGAATTAAGTGGGCACTTAATCAGTATTATTATTTTAATATCCTCGTAAGTTAGAGATGATGATATGTTTTTCAGTACACAGGTCGTGTATGGATATAGCGTTCTGTAGCAGAATATTCATAAACTATACAAAACACTCTGGAACTACAAATGTTTTGTCAGCTAACTCAATTAGCCCTGCATCAGTTCCATGTGGGTCATCACAATAAACATCTATTGAATCCGGACTTCCTAATATATTCATTTTCATCCATTCCCTGAGATAAACACCTTTTCCAACTCCAGCGTTTACTCTCGTAACACCCTTACTACAGATCTCAGAGGAAATAAGCTTGACTGATTCAACCTCCAACAGACTTCTATCTTTCAATGCGGACATTGCACCTTCAGCTATAAATCTGATATTTGCCGTGCTAATTAAAACGACATGACCATGTTTTGTCGCACTGTCATTAATCACTTTTAAAGCCTGTTTATAGTAAAGCCCATTTTTAATCAGAATGGACATTTTTTTATAGCCAAGCGTCCGTAACTCACTATCCCATCCTGCCCCTCTTAAATTCAGATATGTTCTACAAAGCTCAAGCACCGATTGAGCTGAATTAAACCCGTTGCCATTTTTTTTGACAATCTTGTTGATACTTTCGAATTGATTTTTGTCTAATATGTCGTTAAAACAACTGAAGAAAAGGTCATTACCAGGATGTGTGATTGTCCCATCAAAGTCGAAAACAACTAATTTACTTACCATTTAGTGTCCTTGCTGATTCTGCGAATGCTTTGAGCCAAATGTCAGAAATTAAGCCACCGAAGATACTTTATTTAATGTTCGGTAAACTCTCAGTAACCCTTTTTCGAGAGTGCGTTTTTGAAATATAAAATTTTGCAAGTTGCAGTAAATTCACAGTACTCCATAAGTATCGAAAAATTTTTCGATTTACCATGATTAGTAATTTCGATAAAGATATGTATGGTTTGCGATAAATTTATGGGGACAACCTAGAAATTAACAACACTAACCCAGATTCGCATCAACATTATGCGATGATGCAAGCACTTTTTGCTTATAGAAAGATAAGAATAGCCAACATGCAATTTAGCATTTTCACAACTAAAGCATTATTAATACGACTTTTAAAATTGCAATTTAAGTCACTATACTGCATTATCGGTCACTCAAACAAGCGTTAAATTTCAAGATAGCGCAAACTCACAGATCCACGGGACATTAATTTTGAGCCACTGACTAATTTATTGGACATTTTATGACGGTAAAAACTAGAACTCTGTTGAAAAGCTTTAGCCTAATTGCGTGCGGAAGTTTATTTCTAACGGCATGTATCTCGACTATTGATCGCGGTGATTCAGTAAACGGTAAGTCGAAAACTTCAAGCCCTACTCAAGTAATGGCTTATGGTCGTTTTGTGCCTGAGCGCAGTGACGATTTTGCTTGGGAAAATGATAAAGTAGCGTTCAGGGTTTATGGCCCAGCAGCTCCACTGAAAGGTCATTCAAGTGGCGTAGATGCCTGGTTCAAAAAGGTGGATTATTCAATTATTGATAAGTGGTATGAAGGATTTGTAAATGGTATTTCATACCATATAGACTATGGCGAAGGTTATGACCCCTATCATACTGGAATTAGTCGAGGCGTTGGAGGCTCAGCTGTTTGGCTTGATGGCAAGGCCTACGCAGCACACAGTTTCAAGCGCTATGAAATCTTGGAGAATAGTGGCGATAAAATCTCCTTTAATCTAACTTACGAATGGTATACCCCCTTAGGAATTGTCAAGGAAGAAAAAAATATCTCTTTGATTATGGGATCTCAGCTCTATCAGGTCGAGTCCACTTTTACTCTAGATGGCAAACCCGCTTCATTACCTATCGCGATTGGTGTAGCCACCCATGATGAAAAAGCTTCCGTTCATCACAACGAAAACACCGGAAGGATTGCAGCCTGGGAAGTGATCGATGGAAAAGGTGTAGGCACAGGAGCATTATTGGCGCCAAGTCAGCTTAAAGAAATTAAACATACTCCCAGCGAAGTCAAAGACGAAAGTCATATCTGGCTAATTACCGAAACTGATGACAATGGAAAACTTTCTTATAAAGCAGGTTTTGCCTGGGAAGGTGCTGGTGACATTACCACGCTATCTCAATGGCTGCTTTATTTAGATCAACAAGCTATTAAATAGGTCAGAGTTATGGAAAAAATCGCTTTTACAATGACATTACTGCCCGGCTTTGAGGCTGAATATAAAAAACGTCATGATGAAATCTGGCCGGGACTTGCCGCGATGCTTAAACAATCTGGTATATCAGATTATTCTATCTACCATGATAAAAAGACCAACACTCTTTTTGCGGTATTGAAACGCACGACTGATCATAAAATGGATGAACTACCACTAACACCCATTGTAAAAAAATGGTGGGCATTTATGGCGGACATTATGGTTACCCATGCTGATAACTCGCCTGTCGTCACTCAACTTGACAATGTTTTCCATCTGGAATAGTTAAATTGTTATATAAAATAGCAATTTACACTATATTTGACCAACCAAAGTGTTTCTGTTCTGGCAGTATAGAATAGAGTCCTCAAAAGCACATAAGCTATAATTATTAATAGCAGTTTACCTGTTCTCGATAATCTTAGAGCAACCCCAATCATGTTGAGGTTGCTCTATGCCACCTACCTAAGCGACAGGCTTGCTCACCTTTTCTACTCTTGTAACTTATTCCCTTTATAAAAGTAGTAAAATAGCAAATTAATAAGCAAAATCAGCATCGCAGGCAAGACAGTGTTGATGAACGAAGCGAACCCAAAATAGTTCAAGGGAGAATTAACTCAGTATGAATTCTATTAACCAATAAGCAGGATCTGTCTACCTCTTTAAATTATCAGGGTACTCATCATGAAACGCACTAAAGAACAATGGCTAGCCTTATTCGCCGAGCAAGCCCAAAGTGGCCTCACTCAATCGGCATTTGCTAAATGAAAAGGGATTATCTCGACCTATTTCAATCTCCGTAAACGCCAGTTGTTGGCTCATCAGAATGTTGACACCGGTTTCATTGAATTAGCACCACAAAGCTCGCCACTGGCCCGGCATATCCTGCTAAGCAAGCGTGATATGGAATTGTAGCTTCCAGCAGAGACGGATGCACTGTGGTTAGCCGCCTTGTTCAGGGCACTTTGACCATGAAAATGTTCCTCGATGTGCCTAAGGTCTATTTGTGCGTATTTCGGGATGATCCGGCCAGCGATTTCGGCATGAGTCGGCCACCCATTTCGGTATCATCCGGCCACTGATTTCGGCCTCATCCGGCCACCTTTTTCGGTATCGTCCGGCCAGTTTGTTCTTCCTTCGTTTTACGGACTTTGGCATAACAGTTTTTTAACTGTTCGCCGGAGTAGTCATGACACGTAAAAAGAAAATGGTAAGGACAGATATGCACACTTATCTGGATATATTTCGCCTCAAATTCGAGGCCAAGTTAAGCGATCGGCAAATCTCTCAGGCTTTAAATATTGGCCGGGCAACCATCAGTGATTTGGTTATCCGCTTTAACAATTTAGGCCTGAGCTGGCCGCTGGCTGCCGATTATCCGCTTGATAGCCTAGACAAACAGTTATTCCCCGGCCGTGATTACAGTACGCAGCGGGTATTGCCGTCGTGGGTGCAGGTACACCTTGAGTTGCGCAGAAAAGGCGTAACCAAGCTGCTGTTATGGCAGGAATATCAGGCTGAACATGGCAGTAACGCCCTTGGCTACACGCAGTTCTGCGAGCATTACCGGCGCTGGTATGCTGTACAAAAACGCTCGATGCGACAGCATCATGAAGCCGGTGAGAAGCTCTTTATCGACTTCTGTGGCCCGACCGTGCCGGTTGTGAACCCAGAAACAGGCGAGATAAAACCGGCTGCTATCTTCGTCGCCACTATGGGTGCATCTAATTACACCTATATTGAAGCCTGTAAAGGTCAGGATATGGCATCCTGGCTGATGGCGAACAGCCGCTGCCTGACATTTTTAGGTGGTGTGCCGGCGTTATTGATACCCGATAATCTCAAAGCAGCGGTTGATAAAGCGGATAAGTTCGAGCCGGTGCTTAACGACAATTACAAAGCGCTTGCCAGGCATTATGGTTGTGCGCTGATGCCCACCCGACCACGTAAACCGCAGGATAAAGGCAAAGTCGAATCCGCTTTACTGATTGTTGAGCGCTGGGTATTAGCTCGGCTGCGCCATCAGGTGTTTTACTCACTGGCTGCGCTAAATCAGGCCATCTGGGCACTGAATACTGAGCTTAACCAGCGGCCCATGAAGCATTACAACGGTGCCAGCCGTGAGCAGTTGTTTACCTTGCTGGATGCGCCTGCATTACAGCCATTGCCGCCCTATGCCTATGAGTACACAGATTACCGCATTGCAAAAGTGGCTAAAGATTACCACGTACAATACGACTATCACTGGTACTCGGTGCCACATCGTTTAGTCGGTGAGCGGGTTGAAATCAGTGCCACGCAAACGCTGGTGAAGGTTTACCATCAGGCTAAATGTGTCGCACAGCATCCCCGCAGCCATAACGCTTACCGGCACAGTACGGATGTGGCACATATGCCAGAAAACCATGCAGCCTATCAGGAGTGGAACCCGGAGCGTATTCGCAGCTGGGCCAAGCATATTGGCTCCAGCACCCTGGCGGTGGTCTTAGCGGTTGAACGCAGTAAAGACCATCTGGTTCAAGCACAGCGCGCCTGCCTGGCGCTACTGAGCGAGCAAAAACGCTACGGCAGCGACCGACTGGAAAATGCCTGCGCACTGGCCATAAGCCGCCAGCTACCTTATATACCGGTCATCAAAAAGCTGCTGAAAACCGGTGAAGATATGCGCTGGCAACCGGATGAAACCAACACCATTATCCCTGGCACACACATCAACATCCGTGGCTCAAAATACTACCAATAAGGACAACACTAATGGATACACTACTTATCCAACTGCGCCAGCTTAAGCTGGCAGCCATGGCAAGTGCGCTGGAGCAACAACGCCTTGCACCCCATACTTATGCCGAACTTAGCTTCGATGAACGACTGGGATTACTGGTCGAGCAAGAACATCTGGCGCGGGATAACACCCGCTTACAACGCTTGCGCAAACTGGCTAATCTGCGCCTTAAAGCGACACCAGAAGGCTTACGCTATCCGGCAAAGCGGGGCTTAAGGGCTGAGCAAATTACGCCACTTATGCAAGGACATCACCTGACGTACCACCAAAACATCTTGATAACCGGCCCCACCGGCAGCGGCAAAACCTATCTTGCCTGCGCCTTAGGTGAGCAAGCTTGCCGCCAGAATAAACGCGTGCTGTATTACCGGTTAGGCCGGTTGTTGGAGAGCTTGAAAATGGGGCATGCCGATGGTAGCTACCTTAAGCAACTGGTACAGCTACAAAAAGTAGATATGTTGATCTTGGATGATTGGGGCCTTGAGGGATTTAAAGGTAAGCAAGTCAGCGATTTATTGGACGTAATTGAAGATCGCTACGAGCAACGCAGCACAATTATCGTCAGTCAATTACCGGTCTCAGAATGGTACGGCCTAATGGATAACCCGACGGTTGCTGATGCGCTATTAGACAGAGTGATCCACAACGCCCACCGATTGGAATTAACAGGTGAGTCACAACGTAAAAAAACACTGGTTCAGGGAGAAGAAGTCGGGTAAAAAGAGAACATAAACGAAGGTCAGATCATGCTGGCCGGATCACACCGAAACGCCTGGCCGGATGAAACCGGAACAGGTGGCCGGACAAACCGAAATACGCAATTTGCATTACGTTGATAATGCTTTGCGATAATTCGTTAGCGAAACTTGAACCGGCCTCGCCAGAATAGCTAAAACACCTTGCTTAGATTACATTATTCGTAAGCGTCCGGCGATCACAGGTTAGCGCTCTGATTTAAGTGTCCACTTAATTTTAGTGGACACTTAGTGTCTTAAATCGCGTCACCTGACTGTTTAGATAGATCGATATTCCAAGGTAACA
>NZ_JAKGTQ010000008.1 GCF_021568285.1 Rheinheimera sp. UJ63 | reverse complement strand
AAAGAACCGACGTATATCGGGTTGTTTTAAAGCAGGCATACATAACTCTCATTGTTGGCAACACAGAAAGATATGATGCGTGATCAGTCAGCAAATAAAAGATGTGATGGCCGGACGCTTACTAAAAAAAACAGTTTTTGTTGAGCCGTCTATTTTTTTTGAGGTAGCCAAACGAATGTAAGCTTCATTCACCAACAGCGTGGTATTGCAGGATGCTTCAATAGAAAGTTGATATTCCGTACTTTTATTGCGTTTGTGCTGGGTTTTTACTTTTTGCGCGATGGCTTTAAATTGCTGGTAACAGTAAGTGTAAAGCTGTGATTCCTTTTGTTTGTCACCGTTTTGCCAGTCTTGAAGTAAATAAGTGATATCCATATGACAACTTAACATCCTTGTTTATTTTTAATATTTTCAACCGAAATTGGACAAAAACATTTTAAATCAATGAGCAGTTTCAATCTGTAGTAGATATTATTTTTAACTGCATATCAGTATTTAAGCAAGTACTAAATGAATGCTGTGAATTTCAAAAAAAAATTTTACGGTTTTTTTGAAAAAAAACGTTACCTTGTGTCTTTAGTTTAAAAGGTTAAAAATAGAATGCGCTACTATTTTTTGTAATGAGCTAAGGACAACTAATGACCAAAAAATATGTTCCTCTTGTTTTAATCTCTTTACTGTTAACGGCATGTGGCGGTGGTGGTGGAGATGATACTACTAGCACAGCAACCGCACCTGTAAATCAACCCCCGATACTAACATTATCAGCAACGTCTTTAACCATGGAAGAAAACACGGAAGCGGTTGTTAATGTTACTGTGACGGACTCTGATAGCAGTTCCGTTTCAGTTGAAGTGTCCTCTGCGTTGTTACAAGTAAGATTTGATACTGCCACAAGCCAAATAACCGCTAATGCCCCCGAGGTGGATGCGAATACTGAAACAAGTATTACTGTACAAGCAAAAGATTCTGACGGTAATACTGTGACAAGAACAATAACCGTCTCTATTACCGATAAGCCAACTGCACCACCTGAAGTAAGTTGGGTAGGTTTTGATGCAGAGCCTTCGTTTCAGGTAAAAGAACGAACAAGATTGCGGTTACCTTTTTCAGTTATTGATCCTGACAGTGAGAGTTTTGAGTATGCGGTTGAGTTCACTTCACTAAGCGGCGATAGATACGCTGATTTTGAGTTTGATACTAAGATTGATCGATCTGCAAATGAATTAGTTGTGATACCAAAATCCGCACCTATTACATCTCGGGTTGAATTTCGAGGGACACTTACAGTTTCAGATGGCCGTAATACAGACACTGCCACTTTTTTAGTTTCGGTTGCACCAAATAAAATCGACTTAAATATTTCTCTTACTAGCTTCTTGATTGTCGCTGGAGAAACAAAAACTATACCCTTTACTATTAGGGCCAATGACTTAGATGCTTTTGAATTTACTAAACTAGAGTACGTAGATGAAGATGATGTAACAACAGATCCCTTAACTTTTGCTATTGATAAGGCTTCACAAACGTTGACAGTAAGTGCTAAAGCTGGGACTGCTGGCAAAACAGTTAAGCTGCGGATTAGTTTTGAAGAAATTGAAGGCTGGGAATACGGTAGGATTATCAACATTACTATTCGAGACCAAATTACCCAAAATGAAATGCAATTACAGAAGCGGTTAGATCGGTTTATTAAGCTAATAGAACTGAGCAACGATTACGAATATGTCACAAGGTACGCTTTAGATATTCTTTTTGCGCGCGGTGCATTAACCGCTGCAGAGTATGAAAGTAATTTAGTTAAAAATTACCAAATTAGAGCTGTAAATTTAGCTTTTGCAAGGGCGGTGTACGACAATACCATTGAAAGCCTACAAAATTCACAGCTTTATGTCGATGATGCAGAATACCAGTCAATAATTGAGAGAATAGATTATTGGACTGACAATCTATATCGATTTCGCGGAGAAAACGTGGCTTTTATTAATCCACTATTAGATAAACTCGGCTATGCCAATTTAGGCAGTGAGGCATTTATTTATCTTGATGATGATCGAATTTCTCGATTTGTTGGCAATACTTTCTATGGTTCTTACCAAGATGGACGTTGGGTGTTTTCAGCTGAATATCAATATTTAGCAGCCCCTTTAGGCTTGCTCTTAAATGAAGAATTCTAAATTGAAGTTGCATGCAGTTATCAAGGAATATACGGATATGAAAAATCTAGTCATCATTTTAATTTTTAGTTTTTTTGGGGTTGTTAAAGCCGAGCCAGTATCAATAGAGTATATCCACTATCTCGATGCTCAGCCTAAACAACATATTGACCGTTTGCAGGATAGCAATAATTATCGACTCATTGTTAAGTTCAAAAACAACAATATTCACCATGATTTACTGCAAACGCCTGAAACGAATCAGCTGCTTTTAGAGCAGCAAGGTATAACGTTAAGTAATAATCTCAGCTTGTTACAGAAGTATAATGTAGCGCAGGTAGGTGATCGAAACCGAGGGCTTTTACTACTGCATAAAATCGCTCAAAATACCGGCATCGTGTTAAAGCATGTGCGTTCCTCTGCGCTTGGGGCAGATGTCTTTTTAGCGAACTCTTTACAGGAGCAAAAAGATACCATTGCTGCATTAATGCAAACGGGGTTATTTAACTATGTGCACCCAGATCTAAATGTGACTAATGCAGAATTTCACCATCAACCTGCAAAGCTTCCTAATGCAAATAATGCGAGTACAAATGCTTTTAATCGAGACTTATTTGATGATCCCTTATATTTAAAAGAAGGTTACCTTGATGAGCAACAGCAATATACGATGGGGTCACATAGTTTATTAAAAGCCAGCTTGTATGCGCAAGATAATAACAAGCTTGGCCGTAAAGTAAGAATTGCTGTTATCGACACGGGCTCTTTTCCACACGAAGACGTGGTTTGGTCAAACGAGGGGGCTGATTTTATTTCAGGCTTTTCAAATGAATATTCTGATTGTAAGAAGCAAGATAATACTCATAACGGTGCTGATAGTATTTGCACGGTCGACAATTATTTACCTAAAAGCCGTGATCAAGACCCAATTGATAAAGCGTGGAAATTTACTCTTGACCAAGATGGCAATCCAACGGCGGATGGTGATATCAGAATCGATGGTCATGGTTTAAAAGTAGCGTCCACTATTGCCGCTAAAAGAAATAATGGTAAAGGTATTATAGGTGGCCTTGCCAGTGAAAACGTAGAATTGATTCCCGTACGTGCTTTACTGCCAAGTGGAGGCAGAAGCACGGATGTTAGTGATGCAATTGTTTGGGCTGCCGGTGGTGACGTGCCCGGAATGCCGAATATTTCCAGCAAAGTGGATATTATTAATTTGTCTCTGGGCGGTTTTAGTATCCTTGGTTGTGAGTCAAGCTCATACATAGAGGCTATTGAATTTGCTAGAAGTCAAAATGTGTTAATAGTGGGCGCTGCAGGTAATGACGGTAAGGATGTAAGGGCGTATACACCGGGTGCATGTCCTGGCGTACTGACCGTTGGCGCAAATAACCTAGAGGGTGATCTTACCGGCTTTAGTAATTATGGCGAAGAGGTAGAGGTTACCTTTGAAGGTGCAAATGTACATGTTGCAACCATAAATACCAGCATTTATTTAGATGCAGAAAAAAGTGGTTTTTGTGGTCTTGATAGCGTCAATAAAACCAATCAAAATTGTTATGGCGAAGTGTCTGGAACCAGTTTTTCTGCGCCTTTAGCTTCAGCTACAGCTGCTATTGTCAAAATGGTACAGAGTGATTTAGATGAAAGCCAAATTAGGGCGTTAATAGCCAATACTGCGCCGCTTTATGTCGAAAAACCAAGTGGCCAGCGTACTACCCGAGCAAGCTTAATGCCTTTCGCTGGTGTTGGTAACGCTTATTCAGCCGTTACCACAAATTTTGACTCTGTTTCTTTAAACCCTGTTCAAGCGAAACACCGCTATGCCAATTTTAATAACGCGGTAGAACAGCGTTATATTGCTGCGCTTATTACTAATTCAAGTCGTGATGCTATCTGTGAGGCCTATGATTTAACTTGGGGGGCGTATCGTGAAGAGATCTCGGGTGTAAGTTATCAGCTTTATGCCAGTAACAGCAATGATGCTGTATTAACTGAAAATAACTCACAAGTTTTGCAAGCTGCACAAGAGCCAAGAGTGACCAACTCTGCACTGGTAAATATTGCTGGTTTTAAGCGTATTGCGGTGCAAGCTGTTGTCAATGGGGCAGCAAGTGAATTGGCAGAGTTTGATTTAACCCAAGCGTCTATGCCTGTTTCTTGTATTTAGAGCAAATAACAGGTTAGTAATTTACCCTTATAGGTATAAATGCCGCCTTAATACTAACGCATTATGCAAAAAAGTTGAGGCTGCTCTTTTTATTAGGTTTCACTCAAACCAGCACAAATGTGCTGGTTTGAGGTATTTGTTAACTTATAAATGATAACTAATATGCTGATGAAAACGTACGGTAAGATCATCACGCTCGGGTTGCAGTGCTAAGCTTTTGGCAAAGCGATGTAACGCCGCTTCTACCTGGTTCATAAAGCGGCCATAGCCCATATCGGTTTGATCGGCTGGCGTGGCGAAGATCACCAATTGCATCATTTCGACCAGTTTATCGCCTTGCAAATCGCTGATCAGTTGACCTGCTTGCGCGCTAGGATCAAAACCAATCATTTGCAGTTCTGTGCCATGGCTACTTTTATCAAATTGGCTATTGCGCACCAAGGGTAACAAACCATTAGCCAGCACGGCTAAATGTTTGAATTGCTCGGGCTGACAGGCGCTGACAAAGCTGTCACTGACTTTTTGATACAGCGGCAAGTAGGGTGCATCACTTTGCAAATTCAATGCGACTTGCTCTTTTAAGCGCCGGCTTAACGGTAAGTTGACGATGACATAGGTGAGCGCATTATGCGCGGGCAGTTCACATTGCCGTGCTTTATAGCGCGCACCAATTGAGCGTAATTTGTAGCCGTAACTTTCTTTATGGCCTTTGGCCTTGGCAAACAAATCATAAGTAAGATGCTGATGGTCACGCACTTTTACTTTTGCCTCAGTCATTTTTAACTTAGCCAGTAGTTGTTGCAGCACTGTCGTGACTTTTTGGTGGAACGTTGCAGCGTTGGCGCGTAATGGCTGGTCGGTGGCTAAAAATAATAAAGAAATTTTTCGTGCCCGGATGCTGGCATCATAAAAGCTATGCTGTGCTTCGTGATAGCTTGGGTTATAGAAAAATAAAATTTGTTCAGTGGTTTGTAATACGTAAGCTTCCTGATGGAAGCGCACCACTGGGGTTTTACCATTAGCAATCAGGTGTACATTGTGCAGCTGTGCCGCATCAGCCAGTTCAAAAAACTGCTGTGACAATTGCTGATAAAGCTGTTCAAACGGTTTTGCTGGGTTGCTAGCAGGAAAGGCCGCGAGTAGTTCGTCTGTTAACGCAAATTCAGCTAAGAGATATTGGTTATCTCGGGCTTCAGCTGGTAAATAAACTTTGTGTTGCGAGCTTACAGGCATAGGTGTTTCCTCAGGTGTATAAATTAGCGGCAATTTTACCAGAAATACAATGTTAATATAGAAATGTTTAATGTAATTATTTTAGACTTGTTAAGGTTAAATTCAGCTTAATTTAAAGTATCTATGAAGGCTCCACAATTTACTCGATATCCATCTATCTTGGCCGTATTTTGCCTTGTTTAGCGGTGCGTGTTTCCATTGAGATTTGCACTAATATCAATATCTGCGAAATGGTTTTGTATTTATGCTTTACAGCACGTTAAAGCTTATGAGATGTGGCAAGCCGCAGATGCGCTTTTCAGCGGTTGAAAGCTCATCTGCATGAAGTGAGCAGGTTTTGCTGCTCCCCTAAACTAGAACCTAAATGGTTTACACCTTTAATTTGGCTAGCGTTGTTGATCAGCATGACAGGAGCACACTGTTTTTGTTCATCATTACTTTAACTTAACTGACGCCAGCGCCAACTATCACGTAGCACTTCCCATGCCGGAAATAACGCTAGCACGACTAAGCTTATCGTTATTGTACGTTCAAGTTGCGCCGAGCTAAGCATGCCAAGCAAAGGCTGTTCGGTTATTTGCAAAAAAGGCGACATCATTGCCAAATACAGAATTACCAAGGTAAACAAAGCGTTGATGATAATATTCGCCTGCAATAGCGCTTTCTGCCAAATACGCTGCTTTAATTGCCATAGGCTATTGCAGATACCCGCGAGCAACAAAGGTGTACACCACAGTAGCAATGTTTTTACCTCGTTGCTGAGCAATACGCTTGGGGCATCTGCTGGCGCCACAACTTGCCACAGTGGGTAAAATATGACCACCAGTAAAAATAAATAACTCGCCAAATCAGTAAAAATATCTTGTAGTGCAATCGTCTGCCAGCTAAAGCCCGCGCTAGGTAAATTTTCCGGCTGCCAGTTTTGCCAGCAGTGCTGCTCTGGTTCAGGGGTTTGTTTGGAAATGACAAAATATCCTAGGGTAATGGCAGTAAAAGCAAAGCAAGCATCATCAATCCATCCTGCCGCGATACTGAACACTAAGCTAATCAAACCGACGTCAGCGTAGGATAACCAGCCAAAAGTGCTCTTGACCACTTGGATCAAAAACAAGATCCCGAGTACTAGCGTTAAGGTATAGCGATAAATGGGCATATAACTGGCGTTAATAAATGGCTGCTCGGGTACAAACTGTCTAGCAACTTGTCGTGGATGGCCCATTTGCTTTAACAGCTGGCTGACATCTGCGTCGCTTAAGGCACCTTGCGCTGCCGTTATCGCATCCAGTTCATCCATAATATTGGCCTGCAACTCTCTCGCAATTTCTTCGCGTTTCGCCGCCGGTAGCTCGCGCTGCACCGCAGCAATATATCGAGTGACTAAGTCCATGACTATTTCTCCTTCTCAGTAACCAATAAGTTAGCCAGTGCGCCATTGAGGTTTTGCCACTCTTGCGTTAGCTGTTGTAACAAGGTCGCACCCAAGGCAGACAACTTGTAATAACGTCGCTCACGCCCCTCTGCTTGCTGCCATTCGCTTTCTAGTAGACCTTGCTCAGCTAGCCGCCGGATCAACGGATATAAGGTGCCTTCATCAATGTCGATGCCGCCTTGCTGTAACTGTTGCCGCAGTGAATAGCCATAGTGCGCCTGTTTTAGTGAAGCTAATACTGCCAACACCAGCACGCCACGGCGTAACTCTAGGCGCATTTTATCGCGTTGTGCCAAGGTCATCTGCTTACTCCTTCTGTTGATGTCGGCGATACTGTACGGCACATACTGTGCGGTACACAGTTAATATGCTAGGTGACGCACAGTAAGATTGCAAGTGATTTTATTTTTATACTTTGCTTAATAAGCGCAGCCATTGCACGGCGCTATAATCGGTCATTATTGGGTTTGTGTAAGGGTATTCTCGGGTTATCTGGCGACTGAAATAGACATAGTACAAAACAATAAAGGCGCTTTACGCGCCCTTATTGTTTTTTGCCTAGGTCAAAACCTACGCCAGTAAGATAAACCCAAAGAACGCAGCAATGGCCGCCATTAACGCATAAGGGAACTGCGTTAGCGCGTGGCTCATCAAATTACAGCCTGAGCCTTGTGCGGCCAGTACGGTAGAGTCACTGTAGAAACAGGCTTGGCTACCGAACGAGCTGGCTGAGAGCAGAGCGCCGATCACCAGTGGGATATTGGCGTCGACAGTCATTGCTAATGGCATAACGATAGGGATTGATACCGCGAAGATGCCCCAGCTTGAACCCGTGACAAAAGCTAATACGGCCATCGCGACAAACACTAAGGCAGGGAGCATTTGTGCTGTCATGTAGGGGGCTAAATTCTCAATCACATACAGCGGTAAGCCGAGTTGATCGCAAACATCTTTAAAGGTAAAGGCGGCGATAACGGTACAAATAGCCGGTAGCATGGTTTTAAAACCATGCATCATTAGCTCCATCATATCTACGAACGGCATTAAACGCTGCGCCATGTACATCGGAATGGTGATAATAAACGTTAGAATGAGCGCGGGCCAAATTTCCGCTTCAAACCAAATGGTAAAACCAATCAGCATCAACATCGGTAATAAGAAGTTCATCAACTTGCCGTCGTTCTTATCGGCATGATCAAATTCTTCTTCTAACGATGCCACGGCAAAACCCGTATGTGGTTGGCCAGTAGCCGTGGCGTGATTAGCTTCACTGCTGGCGAGTGCTTCGGCACTGACCACGCTGTCCACCGGGGCATCCACTGCTTGCATCGCGGCTAACTCGGCTTTTTTCATTGGGCCAACTAAGGGCACTATGCCTAAAATAACCAGCGGCACTAACAACAGCGCTAACCAAGCATAGATCATGTAAGGAATGGCCGCGATATAGGTTTTAATACCATTCGGATCGCTAGCCGGCGCAATATCGTTGGCAACTAATAAGCCCCCAAAGAAAATAGCCCAGGTTGAGATCGGTACTAACACACACATGGGGGCTGCGGTGGAATCGACCACATAGGCCAGCATTTCGCGTGACACTTTATATTTATCGGTTAACCGTTTCATGGTTTCACCGACAGTCAGGGCATTTAGGTAATCATCAATAAAAATAATTAAACCTAATAGGTAGGTCATGAACAGGGACGGTTTACGCCCTTTTGCATATTGTTGCGCCATGCGGCCAAAGGCAAAGGCCCCACCGGTATGCACCAACAGCGCAATTAATGCACCAAAGCCACCGCAAACTAAAATGAGCCAACCGATGGTTTCATCTTGCATCACGCGAACAGATGTTTCGCCTAAATTAAATAGCGCGTCGAGTGGTGAGCCAATTAATAATAGGCCTGACGCAGCACCTAGCACCAGCGCCAAAATGGGGCGCTTTAACCAGATGGCAAAGGCTAGAACAACAAGAGGTGGGATTAAACTTATCGCACTTGGCGCAATGGCGGCCGCTTCGACCGCCGCTGCAACAGGCTCGGCCAAACTCCCTAAGGTATCTTCTGCTGACATATTTTTATTCTCGTATAAAAGTCCGGCTTACCGGCAAAAAAGGTATTGAACCGTTGCAGCAGAATGGACAACTCAACGGAGCGATAGTCACAGTGCGAGCAGTAGCTGTGGCTTGAAAAACTTACCGTAAAAGCTTTCTTACCTGAGCACGCTAATTGTGTTTGTTTAGGATACAAACAAACCTGTGCATGATAACAAAAACTCGCGCTTGTACAATTACCGGCGCTAACAAAAAAATACCCACGGCCAGTTACTGGCCGTGGGTATTGCTTAACATGTTAACCGTGTTGCTTAAATCGCAGCGATCTCGGCTTGTTGCAGCTGTAACTTGGCAACGGCTTGCTCTAGCTCAGCTTGTTTGGCGCGCTCTTTCGCTAAAACCGCCTCTGGTGCTTTGGCAACAAAGCCTTCGTTATTTAGCTTACCGGCAACACGAGACAGCTCTTGCTCGGTTTTTTCCAGCTGCTTAGCAATTCGGCCTAATTCGGCTTCTTTATCAATTAAACCGGCCATCGGGATCAGCAGATCCATATTGCCAATTAACTGTGCGGCGCTGGCAGGCGCTTTTTGCTCAGGCGCTAACAACTCTAGGCTTTCCAGTTTTGCCATCACTAATAGGAAGTTACGGTTCTGGTCGATACGGCGCTGTTCTTCGGTGGAGATGTTACGTAATAAAACCGTTAAGGGCTTATTCGGCGAAATGTTCATTTCACCACGCACGTTACGGATAGCGGTGATCACGGCTTTGAGCCATTCCAGATCGGCTTGTGCTGTTTCATCGACTAAGTCAGCCTGATACTCAGGGTAAGCGGCCAGCATAATACTGTCGCTTTGAATATTGGCCAACGGTTTAACCGATTGCCAGATGCTTTCGGTGATGAACGGCATGATCGGGTGCATTAAACGCAGTAAGCTTTCGAGCACCGTGATCAAGGTGTGGCGCGTACCACGTTGTTCCGCTTCATTACCTTTAAATAAAATCGGCTTAGTCAGTTCTAAATACCAGTCACAGAACTGATTCCAAGTAAATTCATACAAGGCCGTAGCGGCTAAGTCAAAGCGGTAGGTATCAAAGTAATGCCGCACTTGTTTCACCGTTTGTTGATACTGCGCCAAGATCCATTTGTCGGCCAGCGACAGGGTTTTCTCTGCAGTGCCGAAACCGCAATCTTGCTCTTCGGTATTCATCAGCACATAGCGGCTAGCGTTCCACAATTTATTGCAGAAGTTACGGTAACCTTCTAAGCGCTTCATATCCCAGTTAATATCACGACCGGTTGAGGCTAACGTGGCTAAAGTAAAGCGCACAGCGTCAGTGCCGCTGCTGGGGATGCCTTCAGGGAATTGTTTCGTGGTGCGATCAGCAATTTTCTTCGCTAATTGCGGCTGCATCATATTACTGGTGCGCTTGGCTAATAAATCTTCCAGGCTAATACCGTCAATCATGTCTAATGGATCGATAACGTTGCCTTTGGATTTCGACATTTTATCGCCGCTTTCATCGCGGATCAGGCCGGTAACATAGACCGTTTTAAACGGTACTTGCGGTTGGCCTTGTTCATCTTTGATAAAGTGCATGGTCATCATGATCATGCGTGCTACCCAGAAGAAAATAATGTCAAAACCAGTTACCAACACATCGGTCGGATGAAAGGTTTTTAAATCATCGGTTTGCTCTGGCCAGCCAAGCGTAGAGAAGGTCCACAACGCGGAGCTAAACCAGGTATCTAATACATCGTTATCTTGTTGCAGCGCTATGCTGTCGGCCAGTTGATACTTCGCGCGAACTTCGGCTTCGTTACGACCGACATAGACTTTACCGTCGGCGTCGTACCAAGCGGGAATACGATGGCCCCACCAGAGTTGGCGCGAGATACACCAATCTTGAATATCGCGCATCCAGCTGTAATACATGTTTTCATATTGTTTTGGTACAAACTGAATTTGACCGCTTTCTACCGCTTCTACTGCGGTTTTCGCCAGCGGTGCAGCGCGCACATACCATTGATCGGTCAGCATCGGCTCAATCACCACGCCGCTACGATCGCCGTAGGGCAGGGTATTGTTATGATCTTCCACCTTTTCCAGCAAGCCCGCGGCATCAAAAGCCGCAACAATGGCTTTACGTGCAGCATAACGTTCTAGCTGCTGAAACTCGGCAGGAATAGGCGCGCTAAGCGCCGGGTTAACTTCACCATTAGTGAAAAAACATTCGCCTTCGCTGCGGATCATGGCATCGAGAGTTAGAATGTTGATCATCGGCAATTGATGACGTTTACCTACTTCATAGTCGTTGAAGTCATGTGCTGGGGTAATTTTGACGCAACCCGTGCCTTTTTCCATATCGGCATGGTCGTCGGCGACAATTGGGATGCGGCGATTAACTAAAGGCAACAGGATCTCTTTGCCGATCAGCGCTTGATAACGTGGATCGTCTGGGTTTACTGCAACACCGGTATCGCCCAACATGGTTTCTGGGCGTGTGGTGGCCACCACTAGGTAAGTTTTGCCTTCAGCGGTCATGGCGCCGTCGGCTAACGGATAGCGCAGGTGCCACATTTGGCCTTTCTGATCTTTGTTTTCAACTTCTAAATCAGAGATAGCCGTGTGCAGTTTCGGATCCCAGTTCACTAAGCGCTTACCACGATAGATCAGATCATCTTCGTATAAACGCACAAACACTTCTTGCACGGCATTGGATAAACCGGCATCCATGGTAAAACGTTCACGATCCCAGTCTACCGAGTTGCCTAAACGGCGCATTTGCGAGGTGATGGTGCCACCTGATTCGGCTTTCCACTCCCAAATTTTTTCAATAAATTTGTCACGGCCAAGCTCATGGCGGCCTGGCAAACCTTCTGCGGCTAATTTACGTTCAACCACCATTTGCGTGGCGATACCGGCGTGATCACTGCCCACTTGCCACAAGGTATTTTTTCCTTGCATGCGTTGGTAACGCGTTAGCGCATCCATAATGGTTTGCTGGAAGGCATGCCCCATATGCAGGCTACCGGTAACGTTTGGTGGCGGGATCATGATGCAATAGTTATTACCTGCACGATCATCACCGTTCGGTTTAAAATAGCCTTTGCTTTCCCAGGCCTGATACATGGCCTGTTCTATTTCGCTTGGGTTGAAGGTTTTTTCCATCAGAGATACCTGTAAATTCAGTCGGCTTGCACGGTTTCAGGCGTGATGCCAGCTTGACGATATTGTTTGTAACGTTCCCGGGCTTGCGCTTTTAACGACGCTTCTGCCGGAACAAATTCGATTACTCGCGCAAAACGCCGGGCAAATTCCGGCATGTTGTCGGTTAAATTGATTAACACCTGACGACTTTGTCGTGGTGCTTGCCAGCCAATCTCAATGGGTGCGCCACGCGCTGGGCCTTCACCACTGAGGTTATGCGGCACAAAACGTTCCGCATCAAACTGCCAGAGTAATTCATCTAGCTGTTCGGCCATCTGTTGGTCGGCAGTATATACAAAAACGCGTTGATTGGCGCGGTACAAATCTGCACAAAGCTGACAAGCAAAAGCAAAATGAGCTGGCGCAGGCGACAGCTCATTTGAGATTGCGGTGTGTTCAGCTGAGCCATCAGGCTCAGCCAGCACATAAAACGTAACAGTCATTAATGATCCTGATTGTTGCCCGTACGGTTAATCAGGAACTGCGTTAATAACGCGACCGGACGACCGGTAGAGCCTTTATCTTTACCGCCACTACGCCAAGCCGTTCCGGCAATATCAAGGTGTGCCCAGTTATATTTGCGTGTAAAGCGTGACAGGAAGCAGGCTGCGGTAATAGTACCGGCTGCACGCCCCCCTAAGTTGCTGAAGTCGGCAAAAGGGCTTTCCAGTTGATCTTGATATTCATCCCACAGCGGTAAACGCCAAGCACGGTCACCGCTTTGCTCTGAAGCATTGAGGATTTCATGGGCAAGCGGGTTGTGGTTACTCAGTAAGCCAGAAGCGTGTTTGCCCAGTGCGATCACACAAGCACCGGTTAAGGTGGCCACATCAATCACCAGCTCAGGATCGAAGCGTTCAACGTAAGTGAGTGCATCACACAATACTAAACGGCCTTCGGCGTCGGTATTTAATACTTCAACCGTTTGCCCAGACATCGTAGTAAGAATATCACCTGGCCGATAAGCATTGGCATCCGGCATGTTTTCAGCGGCGGCTAACACCGCCACGATATTAATCGGCAATTGTAAGTTGATCACGGCGTGCATGGTACCAAACACTGAGGCGGCGCCGCACATATCAAACTTCATTTCGTCCATGCCATCGCCCGGTTTTAAGCTAATACCACCCGAGTCGAAGGTTAAACCTTTACCAATTAATACCACAGGCGCGCTGTCGTTACCGGCACCATTGTATTTAATCACCGACATACGTGGCTGGTTAACCGAACCGCGGCCAACCGCTAAGTAAGAGTTCATCCCAAGGGCGCTCATTTCCTCTACACCCAGTACTTCAACACTGACTTTGTCAGACAGGCTTTGTAAGGCAGAGGCTTGTTCCGCAAGGTACACCGGTGTGCAGATATTCGGAGGCATGTTGCCCACGTCTTTACATTGTTTGATACCGGCAGCAATGGCTAAACCATGGTCTACCGCACGTTCACCAATGGTCAGATCGCGACGGGTGGGAACGTTAAACACAATTTTACGTAGCGGGCGGCGTGTTTCATCTTTTTTGCTTTTTAAACGATCAAACACATAGAGGCAATCTTGTGTGGTTTCAACGGCATGACGCACTTTCCAGTAGGTATCACGACCTTTCACATGCAATTCAGATAAAAAGCAGACGGCTTCCATTGAACCGGTTTCGTTCAAGGTGCTGATGGTTTTGGCGATAATTTGCCGATACTGGCGCTCGTCTAGCTCACGCTCTTTACCACAGCCTACTAATAGCACTCGCTCGCTTAGTACATTCGGAACATGGTGCAGTAACAGCATCTGCCCTGGTTTGCCTTCTAAATCACCACGGCGAAGCAAATTGCTGATATAGCCTTCGCTGATTTTATCTAATTGCTCTGCTACTGCAGAAAGGCGACGCGGTTCATAGACACCAACAACGATGCAAGCACTACGTTGTTTTTCGGGACTTCCGCTTTTTACGCTGAACTCCATGTTTACTCCTGATTCTAAGAGACTATGCTACTATAAGTCGCTAATTAAAGTACTGCGGGCAGTAGCAGACTACAAAGTGATAATGAATTTTACCGAGAATAAATAAAAAAGCTCGGATTTTAAGCCGCTTTGCCCGATAATAATTGCTATAAATACCAAGTTTACTGAAAAATGACCAGCTTTCCAGTGAAAAGACAGGTTTTTAGGGGGCATTTTGATTATTTTTCGTTATCTGATTGGTGAAGTTTTTCGCTCTCAGTTAGCTGTCTTTCTAATTTTGACCACCATCATTATTAGCCAACGTTTTGTGAAGATTTTGGCTGATGCCTCTGAGGGTGAAATACCGGGCCAATTGGTCATGAGTATTGTTGCGCTGAAATTGCCGCAATTAGCCGTGATTATTCTGCCGTTGAGTGCCTTTTTAGGTATTTTAGTCGCTTATGGCCGCATTTATGCCGATAGTGAAATGACGGTGTTGCATGCTACCGGCGTCAGTGAATGGTATATCACTCGTCTCACTTTATTGTTATCGCTCGTGATGGCGCTGTTAGCCGGTGCGGTAACGCTGTATCTGAGCCCATGGGCTACAGAGCAAGAATATACCTTGCTGGAACGTGCTGAATCGGATGCGGGGCTTTTTTCGTTGGTGCCGGGGCGTTTTCAGCATACCTCAAATGAAAAAGCCGTGATTTTTGTGCAAGATGTCAGTCGTTCGGGTAATGAGCTATCTAAGGTGTTTGTGGCGCAAAGCAGTGATAATCCGGCGAACCCTGGCCATGCTATTGTTTATGCACAAAGCGGTGCAGTAAAAGAAGATCCGCAAACCGGCGCGCAGATGTTGCAGTTGCAACAAGGCCGACGCTATGCCGGTGATAGCCAAACTGCGGCCTACGAGATCACCGAGTTTGGCAGTTACCTGATGCAAATTCGTGAACAAGAAGTAGAACAGCGCCGCCGTAAATTAGGCAGTCTTAGCACCCCAGCGTTATTACAAGAAAATAACGCCGAAGCGGCTGCCGAATGGCATTGGCGCATTGCTATCCCATTGTCTATTCCGATCCTTACGCTCATTGCTGTGCCCTTAGCTCGAGTTAATCCACGCCAAGGCAAGTTTGGTCGTTTACTGCCAGCCTTATTACTTTATTTAGGCTATTACGCCTTGATGATTATTGCGCGCTCGGCGATTGAAGATGGCAAGATTCCCGCAGAGTGGGGTATGTGGTGGTTACATCTACTTGGGCTGACAGTGGGTACCGTGTTAATTTTACGAAATCGCTCCAGTGCTCAGCGGGTTCGAGCATGGCTAGCAGGACGTTAAGATGCTGAAAATTCTCGATCTCTATATTGGCCGCACTATTTTAATGACCAGTGTGCTTACGCTTACTGTGTTAATTGGTCTGTCATCCATGTTTCGTTTTATCGATCAAATGCGCTCTATTGGTCGCGGTTATTACGATATGGTGCATGCCGCCTTGTTTACCTTGTACAGCGTACCGGGTGATGTGGTGATTTTCTTTCCAATGGCAGCACTGATTGGCGGGTTAATTGGCCTGGGCATGTTGGCCAGTAACAGCGAATTAGTGGTGATGCAGGCGGCGGGTTTATCGCGTTTAAATATTATCAGTTCGGTGATGAAGTCAGCGGTATTGATGGTGTTAGTGATGATGGCTATTGCAGAATGGGGCGCGCCGGTCAGTGATCGTGCGGCACGAGAGCTGCGCATAAAAGCGATTTCTGACGGTAACTTATTTGCGGCCCGCCAAGGCGTTTGGGCGAAAGATGGCGATAGTTTTGTTAATATCAAAGAAGTCGATGATGTTGGTAACTTACAAGAATTAACCATTTACCAATTTGACGAAAACCTGGCTTTGCAGCAAAAAATCACGGCAATCAGTGCGGTATACATCGAGGATGCTTGGCGTTTACAGCAGGTTACCGCGTTAAATTTTACGCCTGAGCAAATTATTCGCGTTGAAGCAGAAAGCCAACGTTGGCGTTCCACCCTTACCCCTGAAAAACTCGGCGTGGTAACGGTTAAGCCTGAAATGCTATCGCTGCAAGGTTTAATGGAGTATGTCGATTATTTGCAGCAAAATGGCCAAGACGCCAGCCGTTACCAATTAGCCTATTGGCGTAAGGTACTGCAGCCGGTTACGGTGGGGGCTATGTTGTTATTGGCTTTATCGTTTATATTTGGTCCGCTACGTAGCGTTACCATGGCCGCGCGGGTGTTATTGGGGATCTTAACGGGCTTTGGCTTTTACATGAGTAATGAAGTGTTCGGGCCTTTAGCGCTCGTCTATCAACTACCGCCCTTAGCCGGTGCAGCGATACCCAGTTTATTGTTTATCGGGATCTCGCTGTACTTTATGCGCCAAAAAGTTTAACGCGCTGTGTCGTGCAGATTCAGCGCTTTGCTTTGCTCTTTGGTTAATACGATCATTTGTGTGCCCGTAAACTGATCTTGCAGAGCCAAACCTTTACCCCAACGTAACCATAACCAAATATTTCCTAAGCCGCCTAGCGATAACAAGGCACGACTTAACGCTTGTAGCAGCGATAAAGGTGCGCCAGCATCTGTTACCAATAACATGCGCCAAGCGCGCATGCCTAAGGTTTGCCCCGCTTTAGACCAAAAGTACACATAAAAGCCTAATATGATGGCAACAAAATAGCCAAGGTAGACCCAGCGACGCCAACTACTATTTAAATAATCGGCAATGTCAGCATAGCCTTCAATCGACACAACGGCACCCCATACCAGCAGTTGCACCAACAACATGGCGACCCCTGCTGCCAGCATTACCAACGCGCATAAGATTAAAACATCATAAATAATCGCAGAGAGACGACGGGCAAAGCCCGCTCTTGGCGCATTAGCGTACATATCGGGTTTCCTTTTAAACTGAAGTCGCAAGTTTAGCATGACACTGAAAGCAAGCTAAAGACGAGCGTTTATTTAGTCGGTCGCTTTTTAGCGAGTGTGCACAGATGAACGGCTTTTTACCGAGCCTTGCGCTGACAAGATCGCATTAGCCGCCAGTGGCACTTAAGTGTATGTTGGCTTGCAATCATTAGGATGCTTAGTCACTCGGTTACAATCTTGCTGTAAAAATAAGCAAATGCATCAGGCTTATACAATAAACCGCATAAAGCACTTGCACAGTCAGCCGCGCATCGTATAATGCGAGAACTTTAATTTAAAGCCTTGTACAGGTTAGTTAACTTTACCGTTAGGCTTTTAAATTAGATTTTTAAACTCTTGAAACGTCTACAGTTCAAAAGTTTTGAAAACAGTAGCCAAGCTGCATACTGTTTGCAAGTCCTCTCAATGCCTGGGTGGCGAAATCGGTAGACGCAGCGGATTCAAAATCCGCCGGGGGAAACTCCGTGTCGGTTCGAGTCCGACCCTAGGCACCAAATTGAAAGAAACCGCCTTTATCGGCGGTTTTTTGTTTTAAGCGCTTCGCTTTAAATCTTTTTTACAGAAAGCAAAAAGCCCTGATAAGTCAGGGCTTTTTCTATTCTTTAGTTAGTTCAAGCCACGTTTTGGGCTTTTAATAGCTCGTTTTGAACTTGGCTAGTGCTGTTGCCAATGCTGATTTTACGCGGCTTTAACGCTTCGGGTACTTCGCGTACTAGCTCGATATGCAGCAGGCCATGCGCCATGTGGGCGCCGGTTACCTTAATGTAATCGGATAATTGAAATTTACGCTCAAAGTTACGCTCGGCGATGCCTTGGTGCACAAAGCGACGGCCTTCTTCTTTACCGGCTTTTTGCCCTTTAACCAGTAACGTATTATGTTCGGTCTCAATACTCATTTCTTGCTCGTCGAAGCCTGCTACCGCCATCGTGATGCGGTACTGATCTTCGCCGGTAATTTCAATATTGTAAGGTGGGTAGGCAGGTTGTTTTTCATTACGCGCTGCGGCATCCATTAAATTTGCTAAGTGATCAAAGCCAATAAATGAACGGTAAAATGGTGCTAAGTCAATGTTTGTCATAACCAATTCCTCTTCAGCAAACAGGTAGTTTTTTTGCCCTTCAATTGAACGGGCGTTAGGGTTAACAGCACAGCGGCTGTCGGTTTCATTCAAGGTGCCGTATCCGGCCACCTTGCTAAATAAATAAGGTCACGGTTGGTTTTTTCAAGCATAAAGTTAAACATTTTTGGTTGGCAGTAATTATGAAAGCGGTTTGGGAACGTGCTGCTGTAGTATTAAAGCCGAATGATTAAGTCGCAGTGTAAAATGCCGTTTAAAGTTAATTCTTAGCTAGAGGTGTAGTGAAACTGCTGCTAGCCTTAGCCAAGCTGTTTAATCTTGAGGATCTACCATGCTGCTTCGAATGCTACTTTTAGCCTTGTTAACGCCGGCGGTTTTGGCACAAACGACACCACTGCCCCAAAGGCCTGTGTTGATGCTACAACCACAATTGGCTGAGATTATTGCTGAAGATGCCACTTTAGAAATATTGGCCGAAGGCTTTAGCTGGTCAGAAGGGCCGATTGCCGAGCCGGGTAGTGGCGATATTGTGTTTTCTGATGTGCCTGAAAATAAAGTGTACCGTTGGAATGAACACGCCGGCTTAACATTGTTTTTGCAGCCATCGGGTTACACCGGTTTACATCCCGAGAATAACCGGCAGCAGGGGGCTAATGGTCTGATTTTTAATGCGGATAAGCAGCTTGTTATCGCGCAGCATGGTGATCGCCGTTTAGCGCTATTTACTGGGATGCAAGAGGGCGTGCCGCAATATCAAACACTGGCGATGCGTTACAACGATAAGTTATTTAGCAGCCCGAATGATGTCGTACAACACAGTAGCGGAGCCTACTATTTTACTGACCCGCCATACGGTTTAGCCGGTGGTGACGCTTCGCCAGACAAACAGCAACCTGTAAATGGTGTTTATCGGTTGGCACCCGATGGCACAGTGACGTTATTGGTTACGCAATTAACTCGGCCGAATGGCTTAGCGTTTTCCGCAGATGGTAAATGGTTGTACGTAGCCAACTCTGATCGCGCTGCCGCACAGTGGTGGCGTTATCTATTACAAGCCGATGGCAGTGTGGCTGAAGGTGAGCTATTCCTGGATGCCACCGCACAGGCGCAGCAACAGCGCGGCTTACCCGATGGTTTGAAAGTATTACCATCAGGTGTGTTATTGGCCACGGGGCCGGGTGGTGTTTGGGTGATTTCACCTGATGGCGCACATTTAGGTACTATTCAAACCGGTGTCGCCTCTGCTAATGTGGCATTAAGTGCCGATAACCGCTGGTTATATATTACTGCCACCCATTATTTACTCCGTATTGCACTAAAACCGCAGTAGACGGAACACAAAAAAATCGATTTTGGCTAACCTTTAAAAGTTCAGCCATTAAAGAGTAGCGTTGTGATAACCCTTGGAACTTTAAATGAATAACCTTTCAACTAAACAGTGGCTTTGGATCTTGCTGGTGGTGGTGCCGCTGACGTTTTATGTTGTTGAGTTTTTTATCGACGATCAGCCCTTTGGCATACTGTCTTTTTTACGCTGTATAGCGTCTTCCATTCTAGGGGTGCTGCTGGCGTATTTTATATTTACGAAAGCACTAATTAAGCTGCAGACTATCCGCGGTTATCGGTTTATTGCATTGTTTATTATTGTGTTGTTATTAGTCGGTCTGGCATCACTGATTAATATCACTGGCCTTAATCACTTAGGTATTTTAATGAGTAAGGTCTTTGTGCTTTCATTTAACTCTTCGGCGATTGTGTTGGTATTAGGCCATAAGAGGCAAGCAGAGCATTAATAGTTGAGGCCTGAACTGCCTTTGTTAACACTTAGGTAATCATTATTTTGGTTATTTATTATTTTTGCGGTTGGTTATTAATGATGATGATTCATATTTGAGCTTCAACTCTGAAACAATGGATATTAAACAATTTTAGTCATAGCTAGGTAAGAGGCTGTTTTAGTGGCGATTCAGGTAGAAAATATTTCAAAACGGTTTGGAAACCAAACAGTGCTAACTAATCTTTCTGTTGAAATACCATTACACAAGATCCGGCTAGCTGGTAAAAATGGTTCAGGTAAAACCACTTTTCTTAAGTTACTTGCTAGGTTTGAAAAGCCAGATCAAGGCGTCATTCTTTATCCTCATGGTGTAAATCGAATCGGTCTTTTGTCAGACTGCATTTATTATCCAGAGATGTTAACCCTAGAACAAATCAGTCATTTATATTTACAAGAATCAGTCATTCAGGCTGACGTGTTTGAACACTATATGAAAGTGTTGTCTTTACAGCCCTACCAAAAAACTCAAGCTGGTAAGTTATCCACTGGTACAAGGCAAAAACTCCGTGTTGCAGTTGCCTTAAGCTCTACTCATGACATGTTGTTGTTAGATGAGCCTCTAAATGGCTTAGATGATGAAACGGCTGATCTTGTGATACAAGCCTTGTTTGAAGATAACAGGCCTATGCTGATCGTTGATCATGAGCAGCGTTTTACAGTTCATATACAAGATGAGTTACGTATTGAGTCTGGGTTAAGCAGTTTAACGAGATAGAGCGTGGTCTTTTTAGTGAGCATAGAGCGAATAATAGCGTTTTTTATCGTGTATTAATTGGCCTCGGCGCACTAATATCGCCAGTCGTACTTTTACTTATTCCTTTACCTGGTTATTGGGCCTTGTCATTACCCATTCTGGATAGCCGCTTTGTATTGGCATTGGTTTTGTTCATTGTGCTGGTACTTGGACTTCTTAAACTGCATGCTGCTGTGGTGCACCAGCGTTATTTTTGCTGGGCAATGGATACCTTCGGCGTTTGGCAGTTTCAACATTTATACTGTAAAAGCCAGCTTAAATTCTGCACTCCTGTGTTTATTTTGTTGGTGTCCGGGTTTGTGCATGCTCCCTTCTCAACTAATACTGTGCTGCGGTGCGTGTTGTTACTGGTGCTTTTGAGCACATTTATAGTTTTACTAAGCGTTAGGCATTTACAGGGCAAAACTAACTTTAGCATTGTAATATTGCAGTTACCCATCGATTTAAAATTTGTTTATTTGTCTTTAACTCGAATTGCGTTGCGGCTGACTGTTTGTTGCTGTGTAAGCTTAACTATGACCATGTTATTACTAGGCAGTCAAAATTTGCTGTTTGATATGGGTGCTCTGGTGATTGGTTATATAATGCTTGTGCCATTAATCATAGCTTGCACACATTTCATCTGGCACGAATTTAAGGTTTATACCCTGTTTTTTCAAAGTGTGTCTATACAGTACTATCAGCATCAAAAATTCATTTTTATAACCACGATAAGCCTAGTGTGGCTGAGCTTTTTGTTGCCGGCATTATTCTTTTTGGGTTAAGAAATTTAAGCCATAGCTAGCATTAATAGTTGCTGCATGGCAGTTGTTCATATTGAACGTACTCGTTAGTGTAAGGATTACTCCCCCATAAACGTTGATTGTTAGCTAAACTGAATAACGTAGTGAGGCAGTGGAGTTCAACATGACATTTATCAACGACTTGTTTAACGGTAGCTTTATGCCGCACGGTCATTGTTTGCTCTGGCGTACAGATTTACTGATTTTGCATGTCGGCGGCGACTTGATGACCTTTGTGGCTTATATGCTGATCCCTTTGGCATTGCTTCGGTTAGTTAAAATGCGTGATGACTTAAAGTTTAGTTGGATCGTGTTGATGTTTGCTTGTTTTATATTTTTTTGCGGTGCAACCCATTTTTTGGGCGTCGTTAATGTTTGGCATGGTTACTACTATATTCACGGCATTGTGAAATCATTAACGGGCATTATCTCTATTGCAACGGCCATTATGCTGTGGCATTTATTGCCTTATGCGATAGCGATGCCGAGTAAGCGCAATCTCGAAGAGAAAATTGTTGCTTTAACCCTTGCTGAAAAAAAATTAGCACAAGCCAATCAGCATTTAGAGTCAGAAGTAGCAAAGCGTACCGCGCAATTAGAAAAGCTGGCTACCACGGATGAGCTGACAGGGTTAGCGAATCGTCGAGAAATCATGCGCATCCTTGATATTGAGTTATTACGTTGCCTGCGGCAAAAGTCATCACTATGTATCATGATGCTCGATCTTGATCATTTTAAAGCTATTAATGATGATCATGGCCATCAAACGGGTGATCAAACACTGAAATTCGCGGCTGAATGCTTTAAACAGCAGATCAGAAAAATAGATTTTATTGGCCGAATTGGTGGCGAGGAGTTTTTGATTATTTTGCCTGATACCGCCATTGACCCTGCGGTTGAACTGGCTGAACGGATCCGGTTGGCACTTAATCAGCAATCGACTAAACAGGCTTTGCCTAATTGTACTGTTAGTATTGGTGTTACTGACTGCCAAATGACGGATACGCCGCAAAGTTTATTACAACGCGCTGACGACATGATGTACCAAGCTAAAACAAATGGTCGAGATCAGGTTTGTTTTAGTTAAGCAGCCTTAGGGTTAGCATCGCAGAAGGTGTTATGCCGCGATGGATGTTTTTAAGGCCACTGTTTCAGCAGTTGTTGATACTTGTCAGACGCCATCAGTTTGGTAAGCTCTTGATCAAATTGCAGCTGTAACTGTTTGTCTTTAATAATCGCACCATAGGATTTTGCTACAAAGATAGGATGGATCGAGAATTGCTCTTGCGGGTAATATTGCTTGAAAATGTGTGTTAATAAACGGCGCTCGCCAATCACCACATCTGTGCGGTTATTTACCAGTAATCTTAATTGTAATTCCCGATCAGCGACCTCTAAATAATTTGTGTCTTGAATAACATGACTTAACTGATCAGCCAGCACCGCATGAGCGAATTGGTAAGTAACAATTCTTTTTCCTTTTAAATCATCGGTATGTTTGATTTTTTGCTGCTCTGATTGAAGAGAAACGACTACATCTTGAAAAGGTAAATAAGGCTGCGTTTGAAAACCGCTATTCGATTCAAAAGCAGCTGGGCTGGCCACATCAAATTTGCCCTCGTTAAAGTCTTTAATCAGCCGGCTATAACCTAATAAGTGAAATTCTGTGGCGTAGCCCATTTGCTGGAATACATGCCGTAATATCTCAACATCAATGCCGGTGACTTCTTGCCCTGCAGGCTGAAAGGCCCATGGCGGGCCAATATTGACGGCCACTTTCAGTGTTTTCTGAGCCGAAAAGCAGGGCCAAGCTAACAGTAAAAAGCAGATCAGGACAATGCGCATATTGTGTACCGCTAAGTTACGGATGGTCATTTACACCATCTTATTATTTTTCTGCATTGGAGTGTAGTGGATAAATAGTGTTATACCAGCAGAGAACGGCATAAAACCGTGCTCCTTGCTGCGTGGTAGATTGCGGCAGTTGCATGACATCAGTCAGTAATCTCACCAATTATGTTCCTAATTTTCCTTTTTAATCATATACAAGACGGCGTAAAAACCTTTATGGTAGAGGCTTGAATGATTGAAAGGATGGCGTTGATGGAAAAGTTTTTTGCAGCTTGTGGGCTGGTCTTTTTATTATTGCTCAGTGGTTGTCAACCAGCCACTGAGCAGCAGAGTTTAGCCGATTATAGTCAGCGGCTTGATGCTGAACCGGGTTTGTTTACGCTTTATCGTGATAATGAGGCGGGTAAGGTCTATTTGCAGGTGCCGGCGAGTGATCAGCAATATCTTTATTATTCCAGCTTGCCACAGGGGTTAGGTTCAAATGATATCGGTTTAGATCGCGGGCAATTGATGGAGTTAGGCGCACGCTTGGTCAGTTTTGAAGATGCTGGCGACAAAATGTTATTACGCCAGCACAATACGCAATTTCGTGCCGAATCGAACAATCCTTTAGAGCAACGTTCAGTCGATGAGGCTTTTGCCAGTGCCATTATTGGCAGTTTTAGCGTAGTGGCGCGTGATGCCACAAGCGTGCTGATCGATGCGACCGATTTCGTGGTCAGCGATAGCCATGGCGTAGCACGTATTTTGAAAGCGCGCGGGCAAGGCGATTTTACGCTAACGCCGAGCCATTCGGCGTTGTATTGGCCTCGGACGAAAAGCTTTGCAAGAAATACTGAGCTTGAAGCGACCTTAACCTTTACTGGCGATAATCCGGGTAATTTTGTGCGCCAAGTGGCGCCTGATCCTTACCAAATTAGTGTGCGCGTGCATCACAGTTTTGTTGCGCTGCCTGAACCCGGCTTTATCCCGCGCACCTTTCATCCACAAAGCGGCTTTTGGTCTTTCGACTATGAAGATTACGCTGCCCCTATTGATCAACCTATTACCCAGCGTGTGATCCCACGCCACCGTTTAGCGAAAAAAGATCCCACGGCCAAGCTGAGCGAAGCTGTTGAGCCGATTGTGTATTATTTGGATGCAGGTACACCAGAGCCGATTCGTTCGGCACTATTAGATGGCGCGCGTTGGTGGAATGATGCTTTTACCGCGGCCGGATACAAAGATGCGTTTGTGGTAAAAATGATGCCTGAAGGCGCTGATGCCATGGATGTGCGTTATAACATGATCCAATGGGTACATCGGGCGACGCGCGGTTGGTCTTATGGCAGCAGTGTGATTGATCCACGTACCGGCGAGATTATTAAAGGGCATGTCACTTTAGGTTCGCTGCGGGTGCGACAAGATTATTTGTTGGCGCAAGGTATGACGTCACCGTTTACGGAGCCCGACATCGTGGCGTCTGAACTAACCGAGATGGCGTTAGCGCGTATTCGGCAATTATCGGCACACGAAATTGGCCATACGCTAGGCATTGCGCATAACTTTGCCGCCAGTAATCAAGACCGTGCCTCGGTGATGGATTACCCGCATCCGAAATTTACTTTAACGCCTGAGCAAAGCATCAATTTAAACGATGCTTATGCCACGGGTATTGGGGCTTGGGATAAACGGGTTGTGCAATACGGTTATGGTGATTTTGCGGATGACGCTGCTCGCTTAGCCTTTATTGCAGAATCGAATAATGCCGGTTTTGTGTTTATGTCTGATGCCGACAGTAATGGCATTAGCAAAGCACATGCATTTTCGAGTTTATGGGACGGTGGCGCCGATGCGGTTACCGAGTTAGAGCGTATTTTAGCGGTACGCCAACAGGGCTTGGCAAATTTTAGCCCCGCGACTCTGGCGTTTGAGCGCCCTTATTCTGATTTAGCGGAAATTCTAGTGCCGCTGTATTTTTCGCATCGCTACCAAACCGAAGCCGTCGGGAAATGGCTCGGCGGTTATCAATATAGTTATCAGGTTAAAACGGCGAATGTGGCGCCAGATTATCAACCGTTGTCGGGTGCTGAACAGCAACGCGCGTTAGCGGCATTATTGAAAACCTTAGAGCCAGCACAATTGGCGTTAAGTGCGCAGATCCAGGCATTAATTCCCCCTAAAGCCTATGGTTATCGCAGTAGTCGCGAGAGCCCACAAGGTTATACGGGGTTGATTTTTGACCCGCTATCTTTAGCCGAAGCGGCCGCCAATCAAAGCTTAGCCATTTTATTGGATGAGCAGCGTTTAGCTCGGCTGCAGTGGCAACAACAGTTTGATAACAAGGTGCCCAGTGTCAGTGCGGTTTTAGCGGCTACTTGGCAACAAATTCAGCAGCCGGTTGCAACCCAACCTTTGCTCAGTCGACGCATGCAAATCAGTTATTTGCAGCAGTTATTAGCGCTGGCTAAGTCAACAGAATTAGCGCCAGAACTGCGCGCAGAGTTATTGTTTCATCTGCAAGAGCTCAGCGAAAAGTTCGCTTTGGGTAATGATGCGCACCATTTGTTATTATTGAAAATGGCGGGGCAAGTGAGTAATGCGGCAGCGGATCTCAATAAGGTGAAAACCTTACAAGCGCCACCAGGCTCGCCAATTTAACGGTTATAACAGCAAGCCGGCAATCGTCAGATTGTCGGCGGTTAGCTTAACTGCTGGCTTTTTGATGGGCATATTTATTAATGTTGGCGAACGCCATCAAGATATCTTTGGCGTAGCTGATCCGCGGGTGTTTTAGTGCGCCCTTGCGCCAAACTAAATAGATAAAATTCTCAGGCCCTTCTGGCCCTAATTGCATCAACTCCCCTGCTGTTATCGCCTCTTTACACAAATAATCGGGTAAAACGCTATAACCAATACCGGCTTTTATAATGCCAGCTATGGCACGAATATCGGGGCAAATGGCGGCGATCGGTGACAAACAGCTGTCATTAAACACGGTTTTAAAATACGGCCGGATCAATGGCAGTGTCTCGTCGTAACTGACCACGGGATACAGTTTTAACTGTTCGCTACTTAAGGTTTGCTGGGCTAATTGCTGGCCATTAAAGCGGTTGGTCACTAAAATTAAACGCTCGCTATCAATAATTTGATAATCATACAAGGCAGGATCGGGAGTAGAAGCTGTGATCGCCAATTCCGCGGTACCTTCAGCCAATAACTGATAAATACGATCTTTATTACCCACGTGTACCACTAAATTCACTTCACCCGCTTGCAGTAAATTAGCAAACTGTGCACCGGCAATATAGCTAATATATTCAGCCGGCCCGGCAATGTTCAAGGTGCCATAAACGGCACTATTACGATTACGCACTGACGCTAGCTTTTGCTCGACGGCATCAAAGTGTCGTGCCACTTGCAGTGCTAAATCATGGGCCGCTACCGTGGGTTCAACACCGCGAGCTTTGCGCTCAAACAACGCAAAGCCCACCCAAGATTCGATACTTTGAATATGCGCGGTGGCTGCCGGTTGTGATAAGCCTAAATTGGCGGCGGCCTTGGTAATGGTGCCGCAGCGATACACTTCAACAAAGGTGCGTAACTGCACAAAATACGACATTTACTATCAGCCATCAGAAATATGATGGCTGATAGTAAAAGAGCTGAGTTCTAACCACAAGTAAAACCCTTTAAGCTTTACTCACTAAAAACACAGCGGCGGTCACGTCGGCCTGTGAAACCAAAGGAGTCACTATGTTCAAGCAAAGCTTAATTGCCGTAGCACTCGTTAGCGTATTTAGCCAAGGCGTTATGGCATCAGACAGTAAAGGTCAGATCTTGGTGTTGTTATCAAGCGAAAGCGAAATGCAGCTGCAAGAGGGTAAAACCATTAGTACCGGTTATTACTTAAATGAGTTTGGCGTACCGGCTGATGCTTTTATTCAAGCCGGCTATGAGTTGGTGCTAGCTACGCCAAAAGGTAATGCGCCGGTGGTCGATCAAAAATCAGTCACCACCGACTATTTTGGTGGCAGTGCTGCTGAAATGCAGCGTATCAAAGAGGTTATTGCCGCGATCCCTGGCATCGACGATACCTTGTCGCTGCGTGAAATTTTAGACGGCGGTTTAGCGCAGTATAAAGCGGTGTTTATTCCAGGTGGTCATGCGCCTTTAATTGATTTAGCTAACAATCCTGAAGTCGGCAAAATACTGACGCATTTTAATGCTAACGCTAAGCCTACTGCGGCCATTTGTCATGGGCCGATAGCGTTATTGTCACCCCAACAAAACCCAATGGCTTTTCAGCAAGGTTTAATTGAGCAAACTAACCCTAAAGCCAGTGACTGGATTTATGCCGGCTACAAGATGACCATTTTCTCGAACAGTGAAGAAGCGGTATTTGAAGGCTCACTTGACGGCAAAAAGCTGCAGTATTACCCAGGCCAGGCCATGCAGCAGGCCGGTGGCAATATGCAGTATGCTGCTGATTGGACATCGAATGTGGTGGTAGACCGCGAGCTGATTACTGGGCAAAACCCTTTTTCGGATAAAGCCCTTGCTGCCGAAGTATTAAAGCAATTAGCCGCTAAGTAATGTTAACTGCTGGCCAGCGAGCCAGCAGTATTCCCCTTATTTTGGAGTAATGATGTTAAATTTTAATTTTAAAAATCAAACAGAAATCTTATTTGGTAAAGGTCAAATTAAAGAAGCGAAAAGTCGTTTACCACAAGATGCCAAGGTGCTGTTTTTATATGGTGGTGGCTCGATTAAACGCAACGGCGTTTATGATGACGTGATAGCGTTACTAGATGGCGTAAATTTTCATGAATTTGCAGGGGTTGAACCCAACCCGACCCTAGAAACCTTAATGCAAGCTGTCGAGTTAGTGCGAGCCAAAAACATTAACTTTATTTTAGCTGTCGGCGGCGGCAGTGTGATTGACGGTGCTAAGTTTATTGCAGCAGCAGCCCATTTCAAGGGTGAGCCGTGGGATATTCTGGCCAAAGGCGCGGCCTTTGCACATGCCTTACCCATTGGTGCCGTATTAACCTTACCCGCGACGGGCTCTGAGAGTAACGGTAACTCGGTTGTTACCAACAAAGCCACTGCGCAAAAACGTGCCTTTGCCTCTGATCTCGTGCAGCCAACCTTTGCAGTGTTAGATCCGGTGTATACGCTGTCGTTACCGGTCAAGCAGGTGAGTAATGGTGTGGTGGATGCCTTTGTGCATGTAATTGAACAGTATCTTACTTATCCAGTAAATGCGCCGCTGCAAGATCGTTTTGCCGAGGGTATTTTACAAACCTTAATTAGCGAAGGGCCAAAAGCCTTAGCCACACCCGATGATTACGATGTGCGTGCTAACGTGATGTGGTCGGCGACTATGGCGTTAAACGGTTTAATTGGTAAAGGCGTGCCGCAAGATTGGGCAACGCATATGATTGGTCACGAATTAACGGCGTTATTCGGGCTGGATCATGCACAAACCTTGGCGGTAGTGTTGCCGACACTGATGTATGTGCAGCGCGAGAAGAAACGTCAAAAGCTGCTGCAGTTTGGTCGGCGCGTATTTAACATCAATAATAGCTCAGAAGATGAAGTGATTGATTTAACCATCAAAGCGACGCAAGACTTCTTTGAAAACATGGGTGTTAAAACACGTTTAAGCGATTACAACTTAGCCGAAGCGGATATTGATAAATTAGTTGCCAATCTCGAGCGTAATGGCATGACGGCGTTAGGCGAGCATGGCGATATCGATTTAGCTAAAGCACGGCAGATCCTTACGCTGGCGCTTTGATACGGCTAAGTTAACTTACCGAATAAAAACAGCGGTTTTAAGCCGCTGTTTTTTTATTTATAAGTATCTCGCTTACCTCACGAAAGGTAAATTTTTCAACGGTTTGCGGGCAGCTTTTTTTCTGATAAGCGCTAAGGCTTTTGAAATCGCGCTAAGCGCGAGTGGACATAAGAGCGACATAACGCCGCTTCTGCATAATCCACAGGTATCGTTGCCGCTTCTTGTTCGCGATGATATTCAACAAAGCCCGCTCGCTGATAAGTCGCTAAGGCTGCAGGATGATCGTCCGAGCAGGTATGCACCCAGATATTCGGCGTTTCTGCATTTTTCTGCGCTTGTAACCACTGCTGCGCTAAGGCAATAGCGGCTTGGCTTAATTTAGGGCCTAGGCCTTGGCCGGTGAATGCGGGTAATAAACCAAAAAACTTTAATTCGACACTGCACTGCTTGGCCTCTGTTGAGCCAGCCACCGCACTGGGTGTACTTGGGTGTAAGTTCAGCTCGACAAAACCGGCAATACTGCCATCTTGATACAGCACCCAGGTGCGAACATCTTCATTTGCAACATGATCCAGCCATTGCTGATAATCCCAGCTTAAGCGGCTAAACCAGTGCCAAGGCGTACCTACAGCGTGAAATAAAAATTGGCTGAGCTCTGGGCTCGGTCGACGGGCTTCCATCAGCAAACAGTCGGTTGGCCAGTCGGGTAGTGACAGGGTAGGGCCTTGATACTGTAAATACCAAGTGGTGATAGGTTTGCTAGACATAAGACCATTATTTCAGTGAATAAAGTGTGCCTTATGCTAGCAAAGCTAACTGAGCAGGTAAATGTGGCAATGTCTTAATACGAGGTGTGGCAGTATTTATGCCGCGAGAGTTAAGGTAATTGCAAATGACGGCCGCCATCCAGCGCTAAGCAACGACCGGTAATATAGCGGCTATTTAGCAAGTACAACACGCTTTGTAATACTTCATCTGGGCCAGGGGCAATGCCCATTAAGGATTTTTTCAATGCTTTTTCGCGATAAGCTGCATCATCATGCTCGTTAAACATCAATAGCGCTGGGGCAATCGAATTCACTTTCACCTTAGGCGCTAACTTACGTGATAGTGATAGCGTTAAGTTTTCCAATGCGGCCTTAGAGGCAGCATAGGCTTGATGTTTGCTGCTACCGACACTGGCAACAAAGTCGGTTAAATGAATAATATCGGCAGTCTCCGTACTGGCGAGTAATTGGGGCAACAGGGCTCGATTTAACAAATAGGCGGCACGCGCATGGATATGCTGCATCGTATCAAAAACCTCTGCATCCTGCTGTAACTGGCTCAGTATATCTTGCGGCTGAGCTGTTGCGGCTTGCGGGCGATCTGCTTGCCAGCTCGAAGCATTATGAATCACCGCTCTGATCGCAGGATAGGGCGCCAGTGCTGCAATAAACGATGCCATACTGGTTAAGTCATTTAAATCGGTAGCAATACACTGCGCGCCCGCTTGTTGCAGCTCACGGATGCCCGTTGTCATTTTGCGGTAAGTCACCACCAGTTGATAGCCATGTTCAAGCAATGCCTTGGCACAATATAACCCGACACGTTGGCCGGCACCGGTAATGACAATGATGCCTTTATCTGAGGAAGCCTGAGAAACGGTGCTGCTTTGCATATAAAAAACCCTATGAAAACGCTAAAAAAGCCTTATACGCGATAAAGTGTTGTTGGGTTTTGCTGTTAAAACAACCGCGAAATTGACGAAGTGCGAAGAAGTGAGCTGAATAACCGTAGCAGCGAAGCGCCTGCTACGGTTTCATCAATCTAAGCCGCCTAAAAAATACCTTGTGCTGCACGGCTGAGTTGATGGTTAATCATTAACGATAGAAGGCTTCAACTGTGCCTTTTAGGGTCATTAATAGGGGTTGGCCACGACGGTCTAATGCCTTGCCAGCCGCCACTTTTACCCAACCTTCGCTGATACAATATTCTTCTACATCAAAGCGCTCTTTGCCATTTAATCGAATACCGATGTCGTGTTCAAAAATAGCTTCAACATAGAAACGGCTGCGAGGATTAACAGAAAGGTGGTCCGGTAAGTCTGGGCGTGCGGTCGTATCGTTCATAGCAGTGCTCTGTCTGAAATTAGTTGGGCGCCATTGTATGCAAAGCGGCGATCTCGCTCAAGTGTGTTGGTAAGAAACAGCTTACACATTACCAAAAGTGGGGAATACAAAAATAGGACGCAAAGTCTGTGTTATGGTTGTGACAACGGATGTTTAATGATTGACGGCATGACTGACGCCTACAAAAACATCCTTTTCGTATGAAAGTCGAGTAAATGAAAGAATCTGTCATAGTGATTTAAGCAAAGGCCTGATGGTGGATGATAAGTATGCGGCTTTTAATGAGGTTAGTGGGGGCTTTGTGTCTGATACTGGTTATCGGTATCGTGATATACATGGCATTACATCGTGTACCTGATCGTACCGTCGAACAACTTCGAGTGCGCTGGGCGCAAGCACCTTCTCAATTTGTTGATGTGGCTGGCATGCAGCTGCATCTGCGGGATGAGGGCCCTCGCGACGATCCCACCCCTATTGTACTGATACATGGAACCAGTTCTTCGCTGCACACTTGGGATGGCTGGGTGCATGCGTTAAAAGACCAGCGTCGTGTCATTCGATTTGATTTACCTGGTTTTGGTTTAACTGGCCCTTCAGCTGATAACAACTATAGTATTGAAAACTATGCACGAATTGTTATAGCCCTACTCGATGAGTTGCAACTAGAGCAAGTGGTGATCGTGGGCAACTCTTTAGGGGGTAATGTGGCCTGGGCGACGGCGGTGCTTTATCCACAACGTATAAAAAAACTGGTGCTGGTTGATGCCAGTGGTTATCCAAATCAAGCGCAGTCTGTACCTATTGGCTTTATGATTGCCCGTATTCCTCTATTAAACAAACTGATGGAGCAGGTTTTACCGCGTAGCGTTATAGAAAGTAGCGTGAAGAATGTTTATGGTGATCCTGCCTTAGTCACGGCTGAACTGATTGATCGTTATTTCGAGCTTACTACTCGAGCGGGTAATCGTCAGGCTTTAAGTCAGCGTTTGCGGCAAACACAAACCGAGTCGTTAGTGAACCGAATTAAGGATCTGAAGTTGCCAACACTGATTATTTGGGGAGACCGCGATCGTCTTATTCCACCTGCTATGGCTGATCGCTTTCATCAGGATATTGTTGGGAGTCAATTGGTGCGTTTTAATAGGTTGGGTCATGTGCCACAGGAAGAAGATCCCAGCAGTACGGTAACTGTTTTTAAGCAGTTTTTGGCTGATGCAAACCAGACCGCAACACGACTATCTGACAAGGTCGATTGAGCTTTTTTGATGGTTAATTAAAGTCTTAGCAATTAAAACCAGATGATATGCAAAAGGAGCGCTGCTTTTGAACGGTAAACATTGTCCCATTTGCAACAAGGATATTGGCGTTTTAGCCATTATGAAAGCGGCATTCCCTACACGGATAGCCTGTCCGCACTGTAAAAGCGGCTTAGTTTATAAGCCTTTTCCGTGGTTGTTGACCAGCATCTGTCTCGCTATTTACTTGGCGTTATTGCTCTTGATTATCTTGCTGTATCAACCAGTCTTTTTTATTGATCATCCTTTAGCATTATTGATTCAAATAGGCTTTGCTTTGCTGCTATGGATACCGTTTGAGCTATTTTTAGCAAAAGTACTCAGAAGTCAATCTGTCTTATCGGCAAAATAAAAATACAACATTGGCTGAAATAAGCCGGCTTTAAGGTGTGAATGATGAATCAAATTAATCCGAATAAATTGCTCAAGAGCAAATGGACAGCAATAAAACCGATAAACAAAGAAAAGCATTTTATGGTTAATGAAGTCGAGTTTGATGAAGAGGGGAATGTGCTTGCTTGCACGATAGAAGCGGTGATGTCGAAGCGTTCAATGCCTATTCAATGGCAAGAATTAAAAGACATTCGGATTTGGCAACAAGGCTGGAAGTAGTCGCCTTCATTTGCTGACCATGCTGGTAATTAAGCCAACCTTTGCCATACTTGTTTAAATAATAAGCGACCATGAGTTGTCGTTTATTCAGTTAACAGTGATGGTAGTGGATAATCAGGATAAATTATTAATAACAACTAACCCGCCCGATGTCGAGCTTACCGCTCAGACGTTACAGGCGGGTTTTTGTTTAAGTGATATTACCGTTCTGCCTGAGAAAGGGTTTGTGGTGGTCAATGGCGAGTACCGACATTTATCCGCTAAAGCATTTGAAGTGCTGTTACAGTTAGCGCTGCATGCTGAAGAAATCGTACCGCAACAACAGATATTGTTGGCAGTTTGGGCTGATGCCGATGCACCTAAGGCAAATTTAACCCATGCGATTAGTGAGATCCGGCATGTATTAGGGGATCATAAAGAATGCCCGGTGTTTATTCAAACCCTACCTCGGCGTGGGTATCGCTTGCTCACGCCACTGCAATCTCATCCTACTCCCAGCGCAGCCAATGCACCACCACTGATAGAGCGGCGAAGCCAAACTGTCGTGGTAAATCGGCATTGGTCGTGGTTGATGTCACTATTTCGCGGCAGTCGGCTGTTTAGTGTAAGCGTGGCGTTTCTAGTCAGTGTTTGGTTATTTATTCAGGTTATGGCCATCACCTTTCCGCTTATGAATATCTCGGCGACAGGCATGAAGCTGACTTTACTGGTCTTGCTGGTAGGTTTTCCGGTGGTGTTGTTGATTACCTGGGTAGGTGACTTACGCGAGCGCAAAAGACGGATGGCTTTGTCGAATAATCCACAGCAACGGCAGTTTTGGCGGCGGCAATTAGCCGTCGATTTAGGTTTTTTGTTGCTGTCGTTTACGGCGGTGTGGTTGTTAGGTCGCTCAATAAAGTTGGCCATTGATGATGATGTGCAGCAAGCCCCGGCTATTGTGCAGCAAACCGTGGCTCTGGCGCCTATCGCAAACTCCTTAGCCATTTTGCCGTTTCAGCTGCAGCATGGCAGCAAATTAGCCGATTATCTGCTGTCGGGGATCCGTGATGAGTTAGTGTATTCCTTAACGCAACTGAATCAATTTCCGGTACTGGCCGATCGGGCAATGCAAAATATCAGTACGGATCTGAGCTATCAACAATTAGCGGAACAATTGCGGGTGGAGTATGTGCTAGAGGGGCGTATGCACATTGAGGATGAACAGTTTCAGCTGGCGATTTCGTTGGTTGAAACCGCCACTGGTATGCAGCGCTGGTCGACACGTTTAGCTCAGCCAGAGCAAGCCTTACCGACATTGCAACGCGATTTACATCGACAGGTGCAAAATGCGTTGGTGTTAGTGATGCCGCAAGTGTCCGTTAGTTTAACCGGGCGTGATTATCAAATAACCAATAACTTCAAAGCGTTTGATGCCTACATGCAGGCTCAGCAACAGCTGAAAAAATATGATGATTTGGCCAGTTTAGATACGGCTGAACAGCTGTTATTACAGGCCTTAAAGGAAGATGCTGATTTTGCATTGGCTTCAGCCAGTTTGTGTAAGGTGCATTTAGATAAATATGCCCTGACTCGACATATCGAAGAGTTCGATTTAGCCAATACCGCTTGCCAACATGCCGCGGGTTTAGCGGTTAACCAAGCAGAAGTGTATTCTGCTTTAGGCGAGCTGTACCGGTTGCGTGGTCAATACCCAGAAGCTATCGCGCAATATGAGCAAGCACTTGCCGTTAATAGCCGCTGGGTTGATGCTATTACCGGTAAGGCCAGAGTGTTAAGTGCTAAAGAGCAGTCACAAGAAGCGGAGTTGCTGTTTAATCAAGCCATCGAATTAGAGCCCGGATATTGGCAAAACTATATGCATTACGGCCGGTTCTTATATGACAATGCCAATTTTGCTGCCGCTGCGCGTCGTTTTGAGCAAGCGTCGCGCTTAAAACCAGGCAGTACCGATGTGCTAAATAGCCTTGCGGCGGCATGGTTTTTAAGCGGGCAGTTTCAGCAGGCGATAACAGTTTGGCAGCAAGTGGTGGAGTTATCGCCTGTCTCGTTATCGTTTTCTAACCTTGGCACGGCGTTATATTTTGCGGGCGATTATCTGCAAGCCGAGCAGCTCTATCGACAAGCGTTAGCCGTGAGCCCAGCGGATTACACCATTTGGACTAATCTAGCCGATGTGCTTGATGTGCAGGCGGAACGGCAACAAGAAGCGTTGGATCTGTATCAGCGGGCGCTTAGCTTAGCGCAGGGTAATTTGGTGATCAATGCTCAAGCTCAGCCGCTATTATCGCAAATTAGCCGATTACAAGCAGAGCTACAGCAATGTGAGCAAGCCCTTGATACTGAACAGCAATTACTAGCGAATAACCTGACTGACTTTTACGTGTTTTATGATTTAGCCATCGCCAACTTTACCTGCCAGCGTGCTTTACAGGGCATAACGTATTTACAGCAAGCTATCGACTTCGGTTATCCGGCCTCTTTGGTGGCGGCTGATCCAAAAATTCCCCATGAGATCTCATCTCGCCGTTCTGGAAATGCAGTATCGATTAATCAACATGAAGGAATATATAGATGAAAACCTTACTGATGTTCATGATTTTAACCGGCAGCTACTCGTTGTTTGCGGCGGATAAAGATCAGGTGTTACAAATTGAAGCGACGCCAGTTGCAGGCGGTTACTGTATTGTCGGCATTGAACCTGTCGGTGAAGATAATTGTAAAGAAAATAATGGTCAGCGTGGTCAATGTGAAGGTATCGCCAACTGTGTTTGCATAAAACCCGATAAGCATATTGAATGGCAAAGTGCCGACATAAAAGACTATCAAATTTATTTTTATGAAGATTCCCCCTTTAAACCAAATTGTAATTTAGAGTCGAATACTGAGGGTAAATTAAAATGTCGCATCAAAAATGACGCTGTGCAGCATTACGATTACGGTGTCAAAGTCGCAGGCTGTGAAGACTTTGACCCTAGGATCATTATTAAGTAAGCTGTTTTCATTATAGTGATTTATGCTGCAGCCGCGTTGCTGCAGCAAATTGTACTATTGCCTAATGTCATATTCTGGGAGGCGATATTGAACAATGCACTTGAAGGATTGTTATTAGCGCTGTCGATGGATCCGCTGTTAGATAGCGATCATCGCTCGCAAGCCGAAAGCTTGTTGTTGCAAACGTGTTTGCAGGGTATCAAGGTATCGCGGGCCAGTATTTGGCTGTATAACGATGAGAACAGTGCCATAGCGTGTAAGTTGTTGTGCACGCAACACGGCATAAGCACTCACGATCTGCCCACATTAAACCGCATAGACTACCCCAGTTATTTTGCCGAACTTGATAAAAAGCGCGTGATCACTGCGCCACATGCGCGCAGCGATCCGGCTACCTGTGAATTTAACTTGGTTTATCTTGAGCCTTGCAACATCTATTCGCTGTTAGATGTGCCGCTACGCTACAAAGGCGAGGTGATTGGCATTATTTGTTGTGAACAAACACAGCAGCCACGTTTGTGGTCGGATAGCGATGCGGCCTTTGTGGGGGCCTTGTCAGACTTGTATGGCCGTATTGTCGCCGCGGCCCAGCGTCATCGTTATCAGGTTCAACTAGAGAAAACGAATGCCCGTTTAGAAAGCCAAGTGCAAGAGCGCACACAGCACTTGCAGGCGGCATTAGATCAGTTAAAACAAACTCAGCATCATCTGATTGAATCAGAGAAAATGGCATCATTGGGTAGTTTAGTGGTGGGCGTAGCGCACGAAATTAATACACCGATTGGCGTTGGGCTTACGGCGAATAGCCATAGCCAATATGTGTTGGAAAAAGTACAGCGTACCGTTGAAACCGGTGGCATCACCAAGCAATCTTTAAAAAGTGCTGTGACCGATTTATTGCAATCGTGCAATATCGTAGAGCGCAATTTAGAGCGTGCAGCTGGGCTGATCCAACAATTTAAACAAACGGCTTTAGATCAAGCGCATTTTGAATTGCACGCGATCGACATTGACGATTATATTTCTGCGCTGAGTAGTACCTTGCAACCATTTTGTCACCAACATCAGGTTGAGTTGCAGTTACAGCTGAGTAGCGGCTTGTCTTTAAACACTTTTCCAGGTGCCTTAGCGCAAGTCATCACCAATTTAGTCACGAATGCTTGCTTACATGCGTTCGAGCACTCGACGCAGCCCGCGTTAGTTAACATTAGTAGTCGGGTATCTGCCGATCAACAGCTGTGCATTGTGGTCAGTGATAATGGTTGCGGCATTCCGCGCAGCCATCAACAAAAAATCTTTGACCCTTTTTTTACCACTAAGCGTGGGCGAGGTGGCACGGGCTTAGGTTTATCGATTGTCTACAATATTGTTAAACAGCACTTAAAAGGTGAGTTAAGCCTGCACTCTGAGCCTGCTCAAGGCTGTCGTTTTAGCCTGACCATTCCTAATTTGCATTAAAGTGCGGTTGGCCACCCCACGCCGCAATGTTCTGGCTAAAGAGCTGTGAAAGCGGCTTGCGGTTGCGTTTAAGGCAAAGTCCACAATAAGCGCGCGCCTGCCAAGAATAGCAAGCTGTAGATCAGCGGAATAATAATGCGTTCAGGCAGGCGTTTTTTTAAATAAACGCCCAGTTTTATTGCGATAAAGCTCAAGGGTAACAGCGGTAACACTTGATAGAGGTGTTGCAGGGTTAATTGACCTTGCCAAATATACGCCGGTACTTTTAGCCAATTGGTTAAGGCAAAAAATACCGCTGCCGTGCCCAGGTATGTTGTGTAAGGCAGCTGTCGCGCCAGTAAATAAATTTTTATTGGCGGTCCACCGGCATGCAATAACGTTGAGCTCAGCCCGGCGACAAAGCCTAAAATACCCCCTCCTAAGCTATTGGCTAACCAGGTTGCCGCTTTACCCCGTTGTAAAAAGTAATTTAGCGCAAATAGCACACTGGCGGCCCCCACTAAGCCTTGTAGAAAAGCCGTATTCAATTTGCCAAGTAACAAGGCGCCAACCAAGATACCGCCTAGTGCAGCGGGTAACAGCCGTTTTAAGTCAACCAGACTCCATTGCCGCCAGTATTGATGCAAGGTTAAGGCGTCAGCGGCAATTAATAACGGTAAGAGTAGAGAGAGTGCTGTTGGGGCTTCAAAGCTCAGTAATAGCAGCGGTAAAGCCAGTAAGCCAAGGCTACCTGCAAAGGCGGCTTTGGAGATGCCAATCAGTAACACGGCAATGATCAACACTGCCCATTGTTCGATTAGCATAGCGTTGCGATACCGAGCTTAAGCCGGTAGATCAAACCAAATGGCATTGACAGGTCCTTGTAACACGTTGCCTTGAAGTGACGCGATCGCGGCAAGCTTGATACCATCACCGGCGGCAAGCGTTTGCTCTGCCAGCGACACTGTGCCACTGATCAGGTGCAGATAATACGCTCTGCCAGCAACAACTGGCAACTCAAATGCGTCACGTTCGGTTAAACGAAGCTGTGCCACCTTGGCGTCTTGTCTTATCTGCAAAGTGCCATTGCGGCCATCTGGCGTAATCACCCATGTTAAGCCAAGTGCTTGGCCAAAGTCTTTTTGTTGATAGCGTGGTTCACCCTCTTGTTGGTTGGGTTCAATCCAAATCTGCAAAAACGTTAATGGCGCGGTTTTACTGGCATTATATTCGCTGTGTTGAATGCCTTTGCCCGCACTCATCAGTTGGAACTCGCCGGCCGGTAAAATTTTTTCATTACCCGCAGAATCTTTATGCGCGATATGACCGTCGAGCACATAGCTGATGATTTCCATATTGCGATGACCATGCGTACTAAAGCCTGCCCCTGCGATCACCCTGTCATCGTTGATCACGCGTAAAGCTGAAAACCCCATCTGCTTAGGGTTATAGTAATGACCAAATGAAAAGCTATGTTTGCTGGTTAGCCAGCCAAATTGTGCTTGTCCGCGCTCTGCTGAACGAATAATCTCTAACATGTTAATCTCCGCTAATCAGGTTGCAGGGCCCTGTGGTTTGCGTTGGCCTTGCATCGTTATGTTGCTAGTTTAAGCGGTGGCCTTAAACAAATACATTGGAATAAATATGATGAATCTTACGGTTAATTAGATGGTAACAGCGAATATGCTTACTTTGCGGGTGTTGTGGTTAACGGTTTTGGCATTACTGGCTTTTGCGGGAAATAGTTTATTGAATCGAGCTGCATTTAGTCATACTAGTATTGATGCGACAAGTTTTACCTTAGTGCGGATCCTATCTGCGGCACTGCTGTTATACGTGTTATTAAGAGTGCGTCGACCGCTACGGCAGCCTGCGGGCAGTTGGCTCGGTGCGGGCTACTTATTTGCCTATGCGGCGTTATTTTCTTTTGCTTATATACAGTTGGATACCGCCACCGGGGCGTTATTGTTATTTGGCGCCGTGCAATTAACCATGCTAGCGTTGGGTGTAAAACAATTAACTCAGGTTAGCGGTTGGCAATGGGCTGGCGCAGGCTTGGCCCTGGCAGGGATTGGCTGGTTATTGCTGCCAGGCGCCAGTGCGCCAGAACCCCTGTCAGCCTTCTTCATGTTATGTGCGGGTGCCGCATGGGGATTGTATTCCTTACTGGGCCAACGCGCGGGTGATGCTGCGGCAAACACTGCGGGCAATTTTTTAAGGGCGAGTCCACTGGCATTGGTGCTGAGTGTGCTATTTTGGCCGAACCTGCAATGGGATCCCTATGGTGTGCTGCTGGCGCTGATCAGTGGCGCTATTACTTCTGGTTTAGGTTACTACATTTGGTATCGGGTATTGCCAGCCTTATCAGCGTTACAAGCTGCATCGGTACAATTGGCAGTCCCTGTTTTGGCTGCCATACTGGGTATAGTGTTGTTAAATGAACCATTAACGCTACGTTTAGTGTCCGCTGCAGCTGTCGTACTCTGTGGTTTAGGCTTGGTCTTATTGAGTAAAAATCGCGCTTAATCCGCTAAAGTATCCGCCTTTTGCGGCACGTTCGCGTGTAAAGCTTGCTCGGGCAAACTGGTGAGCTTGCTGGATTTACGGTATGCTGTAACAGGGTATTGGCCAAGCTAAGTAGTTGCCATGCCAGCAAAAAAGGAATCGATATGCGATCTGTAAATTGGCAAAATGGTTGGCGGCAAACGATAGATTTTGTTCGAGCCTATGCCCAGCGTTGTAAGCAAGATCAGTTGTCTGTGATGGGCGGCTATTTGGCTTATATCTCATTACTGTCTTTGGTGCCCATGGTCACCGTGATGTTTTCTATGCTCAGCGCCTTTCCGATGTTCGCGCAGTTTCGCACGAACTTAGAGCAGTTTATTTACGCGAATGTGATCCCTTCTCGCGGCGAAGAAATTCAAACCTATCTCACGAAATTTATTGGCAACACCGGCAGTATGACCGCTATCGGTATTTTGGCTTTAGTCTGTGTGGCGTTATTGTTGATCCACAACATTGATAAAACCTTGAATAAAATTTGGCGCGTGACGAAACGACCACGTTTAATCATTTCGTTTTCTATTTATTGGATGATTTTAACGCTAGGCCCCATTTTAGTCGGCTTGTCGATCGGTATGACCTCCTACTTGGTCCGACTGAGCAGTTTTGCCGATGATTACACGCCTGGTTTTTCGACCATCGTCCTTGGCTTAGTGCCTTACGCCATGTCGTTAATCGCCTTTTTTATCTTGTATTTGGTGGTGCCGAATATCAAAGTGCGGCTTAAACATGCCTTGCTCGGGGCGTTATTGGCCACCGTATTATTTGAATTATCGAAGCGCGGCTTTGCTATTTATGTGACGCACTTTCCAACCTATCAAACGATTTATGGTGCTTTAGCCTTATTACCTATTTTGTTCGTTTGGGTGCATTTATCGTGGATGGTTGTATTGCTTGGTGCAGAATTAACGGCGTTATTGCAACAACGTGAAGAGGGGGTGTGTGAAGAAGGCGATGATTGTGCGGTCCCCGATCAGGATGAAGCGCCTCCCACCACTATTGATACCGAGCGCTTAACATGAAGGCATTAATTCAACGCGTGAGTTCGGCCAAGGTTGAGATTGAACACACAACAGTGGGTGCTATTGAGCAAGGTTTATTGGTGCTGCTTGGCGTAGAGGCGACAGATAGTGCTGCTGATGTGCAAAAGTTGGCCGAAAAAGTCTGTCGTTATCGAGTGTTTAGCGATGATCAAGGCAAAATGAATTTGAACGTGCAACAGGCCGGCGGAGCCTTGCTGGTTGTTTCTCAATTTACGCTAGCGGCGGATACACGTTCGGGTTTAAGACCGAGTTTTACCCCAGCAGGCAGCCCGCAACTGGCAGAGCAGCATTATCAGGCTTTTTGCCAGGCTTGCCAAACGCTTGGCCTTAAGGTGGCGACAGGGCGTTTTGGCGCGAATATGCAGGTGAGCTTGGTCAATGATGGGCCGGTAACTTTTTTATTGGAGAGTCGTTAAATCGATGAACGCGAACTTACTGAATCAGCGCTGGCAATTGCGCAGCCCAGAGAGCGCCGCCGACTGGCAAGCCTATTACCAATTACGTTGGCAAATTTTACGGGCGCCATGGTTACAAGCCCTAGGTAGTGAGCGCGACGAATTAGAGCAAGACGCTTACCATCTGATGCTCACTAACGCAGCCGGCGAGTTAATTGCGGTGGGGCGGTTACATCAAGTCGATGCCGAAACGGCACAAGTGCGTTATATGGCGGTGGCTTCTGAATGGCAAGGCCAGGGCGCAGGTGCCACAGTGTTACAAGGCTTGGAGCATTATGCGATAAGCCAAGGGTATAAAAAGCTGCTGCTAAACGCTCGCGATAGCGCCTTACCTTTTTACTTACGCCAGCAATATCAGGTGTTGGGCTCGGCCCCCAGCATGTTTGGCATTGTACATCAACGCATGAGTAAAACGCTGACGCTAGCCGGCACTGACAGCGAGTTCCGCCAGTGGTGTGCAGATTTGCAACAGACATGGCACAGCACTATTCCGTTAAGCCAGTTTATGCAATTACAGATCACCTCTTTTGATGGTTTTAGTTTGCAATGTCAGGCGCCATTGGCACCGAATATTAATCTGCATCAGACCATGTTTGCTGGCAGTATTTATACCTTAGCAACCTTAACCGGCTGGGGCATGTTGTATCTTCAGTTGCAAAGTTTAGGCTTAGCCGGCGCGCAGGTGTTAGCCGAGGGTAATATTCGTTATTTACAACCGGTGCGTTCGACCCCCACTGCGCGTTGTCATTTAGCCGATGTGCGGGGCGATCTCAGTACCTTAGCCAGTGGTCGCAGAGTACGCCAGCAGATCACCGTAGATATTTTCGCCGATGAGCAGCATTGTGCGCAGTTTGTGGGTTTGTATGCCGTATTACCTGAGCAAAGCGATGACTAACAAGGTCGTCATTATTGGATGTGGTTGGCTAGGGCAGCAATTGGCGAGGCCTTTAGTGCATGCCGGTTATCAAGTATTCGGTAGCCGTCAATCGAGTGCCAGTGCGGCAGCATTACCTGAGCCTATCCAAGGTTTCACGCTGGCTTTAAATCAACCACTACTTGAGAGCGACAGGTTATTGGCAATGCTGGCGGATGCGTGGGTGATTTGCAGTATTGCACCGGGTCGAGCCTCGCCTTCGGGCTATGTCAGTGCGCTGCAGCAGCTAGCCATGCTTTGCCAACAAGCCGGTTTTAGAGGGGGCATCCACTTTAGTTCTACAGGTGTGTATCAGGGAGTCGATGGTCATCTTAATGAACAGACCACGCTGTCTGAAACTCAGCCTCGAGCGGTGTTGCTGGCCGAGGGGGAACAGGCTTTACAACAGCAAGGTAATTGGCTGACGTTGCGTTTAGGCGGCCTAATGGGGCCAGGGCGTCATCCGGCACGTTTTACCCAAGGTAAACGGCTTGCTGATGCGCAGCAACCGGTGAATATGCTGCACAGTGCTGAGGTGGTGCAGGCTGTTTTAGCTCTGCTGCCCGTTTGGCCTTTAAGCCAGCCTTGTTATAACTTAAGCTCGCCCGCTCTGGTGAGCAAGCAGGCATTTTATCATGCGGCAACAGCTGCTCTTGGGCTGCCAGACAGTGCTTTTGATACTGAAACGGCAGCGCCATGGCGCAAAGTTGAGAGCCTAGCAATAGAGCGAGATACGCCTTTTCGTTATCGCTATCGTGATGCGCGTGATGCGCTGGCCGATTGTTAGTAAGCCTGTCTCAAATTTTAAACTTCGCAGCAGCAAGCTGTAACTGTTCGGCCAACGCTGCCACTTCGGCACTGTGGTTAAGGGTTTCTTCAGCTTGTGCGGCACTGGTTTGCGCCAGCCCGACCATTTCATGCATATTATCGTTAATCGACTGCCCTAAGGCTAATTGACTGGCACTGGCGCTTGTAACCGCTTCGCTTATTTTCAAAGTTTCATGGATCGCTGCTGCCACTTGCTGCAAGGCGTTGACTAATTCAGCCATGGTTTGCACACAGTTTTCCGCATCGGTTGTTCCCGCGGTGACGGCCGTTACGGCTTGTTTAGTTTGTTGCTGCAAATGTTCAATCATCTGGCGTATTTCACTGGTCGCTTGCTGCGTGCGGCTTGCTAAAGAGCGAACTTCATCGGCCACTACGGCAAAGCCGCGACCTTGTTCGCCGGCTCTGGCCGCTTCGATGGCGGCGTTTAACGCTAATAAGTTGGTCTGTTCGGCAATGCTGCTAATGGTGGTTAAGATGCCCCCAATGTTGGTCGACTCCGAACTGACTTTGTTAATTAAGCTGCTGGTATTCACCAATTGCCCAGCCAATTTGCTGATACGTTCGCTGTTTTCATCTGCCAGCGTATTAATTTGTTGGCTTTGTTGCAGCGCCAATTGCATGGCTTGGCCAGTTTCTGCCGCATGCTCTGCGACCGCTTGCGTATTATCGGCTAATTGTTCGGTAATACTGTTCACCGCACCAATTTGCTGCTGTTGTTGCTGTAACGATTGGTTAATATCACTGACGGCACGGGTAGAGCGACTGGCAGTGTTATTCAGCGCACGGGCATTGTGCTGGATATTATTAATTAAGCCGCTAAGGGCACTGATGAGGCTGTTAACCTTAGCCGAGAGGCTGCCAAATTCATCTTGTTGTTTAATCATCAGTTGCCGGGTGAGATCGCCTTGTGCGATATAGCCCAGTATATGGTTGATACCTTTAAGCGGTTTGATCATGGCATTAATAGTGAAATAGGCGATAGTAAAAGCCAGCACGACTAAAATGACCAAAATAATAGTGGTGCGCTGGCTGCCAGAGTTTAATTGGCTGGAAACTTGCTGTTGTAGCTCAGTAAATTGCTGATCTGCGGCTTGTACCACTTGATCTAAGCTATTCAGCGCTTGCTCAATTTGTTGCTCTGCTTGATTCAGTTGTAAACGTGCCTGCTGTAAGGCCGTGACATGCTGTTTTTTCAGTTGGCTTAAATTCGTTTCTTTGTCGAAAGCCGTATTTAAGTTTTGCCAATTTTCAGCAAATTGCTGCCATAAACCTTGGCTGTTGATGCCTTGTACTAATTGCGCTAAATAATCGACATTGACCTGCATATCACTGACCGCAAATTCAATATTTTGCTCGTTCGGTGCAAATTGTGCGTAGTCACTGTAACCTGCGGTTTCGCGCAGCGTGTTAATTAACCCTACCAGTTGCCCGTCTAAACGCGCAGCCGTGCCGGCAACGATGGCGGCCAGTTGTTTATCGCGAGGCAACTCTAATTCAGATAATTCAATTAAGCTAGCGCCGGCTTCATCTAACAGGATTTCTAACTCAGCTAATTCACTGTTGAGTTGCTGCTGGTAGCTCAGGCTACTTAAACGCGCTTGAAACATTTTTGCGGCGGCATCCGTGTAACCTTTGGCAAACTCGGTGGCTTGTTGCAGGTTTTGTTGCAGCGCACTGTCTACATTAAGCTGGGTAAAGCCTTCTGTTAGCTCAGCAAAAGCACGTTGTGCTTGTAGGAACTGCTGCTGTTGGCGTTCAATGGCATTTTGTTGTTCCGCATTAAACCCTGCAGCGGATAAGCGGGCCAGTTTTAATAATTGAATTTGCGCTAAATTGCTTTGTTGTTGTGCGGGCAACGCTTGTTCATTGACCTGAGTATTGGCACTGGTGATGCTACGAAAAATGCCCAGCGCTGAGATGCTAGCAAACAGTAATAACAAGGTGATAAAGGCAAAACCAATACTCACTTTATGTGCAACTTTTAATTTCATGCTGAGATACTCTGCTTGAAGAAACTTATTATCTTTCTTATCGTTTCAACTTAGCAGTTTTTAGCACACTGGTCTAGCCAGCAGCGCAGTCTGGCTAGACCTAACCTTGTGCAAAAGGTAAACCCAGTGCACGAAAAAGCACTGGGTAGTGTTAATAACGATTAGTTTAGTGTTTAGCATGACGCGGTTTGCTCACATCAACACGCCATGAATCATCCCTGAGGCTCGATTCCGGCCATCCATGGCCTTCAACGGTTGATTTAGAGCAAACAGGTCATGCTTAACCTACTGGCATTATGGGGAGTGTGAGTATAGTAGTGTGAGTTTAAAAGCTACATAACATACCGCTGGGTAACATGGGGTTAAATACACCCGATCGTACCAAGGCGGCACTTTTTTCTATATCGGGACCAAAGTAACGATCTTGCTGATAAAAGCTGACTTCGTCGCGCAAAGCAGCTTTTGCTTGCTCTAACACCGGGGTGCTTTTCAATGGCGCCCGAAAATCCAAGCCTTGTGCCGCAGCAAGATATTCCACCGCCAACACGCCGGTAGTGTTCTCGGCCATATCAGCCAAGCGCCGAGCGGCAAAGGTCGCCATGGAAACATGATCTTCCTGATTGGCTGAAGTTGGTAAACTGTCGACCGAAGCGGGATGTGCTAACGATTTATTTTCTGAGGCCAGCGCAGCAGCGGTCACCTGTGCAATCATAAAACCACTGTTGACCCCACCGTTTGGCACCAAGAAAGCCGGTAACTTACTCAAACTAGCATCAATTAATAACGCCATACGGCGTTCCGACAGTGCGCCAATTTCGGCTATGGCTAAGGCCAAGTTATCGGCGGCCATAGCAACCGGTTCGGCATGGAAGTTACCACCGGATAAAATATCGCCATCATCAGCAAATACTAAGGGGTTATCTGTAACGCCATTGGCTTCAACTTGCAGCACTTCTGCCGCATGACGGATTTGCGTTAAACAGGCACCCATCACCTGAGGTTGGCAGCGTAACGAGTAGGGATCTTGTACTTTTTCACAGTTTTCATGGGAATGGCCTACTTCAGAGCCGGTTTGCAGCAAGTGCCGATAAATGCTGGCAGTATCAATTTGGCCTTTTTGGCCACGCGCTTGATGGATGCGTGGATCAAATGGCGCGCGACTGCCAAGTGCCGCTTCCACGCTCATTGCACCAATAACGCAACCCGCAGCGTACAAATCTTCGGCATGAAACAAGCCTTGTAAGGCTAGGGCGGTAGAGGCTTGTGTGCCATTCAGTAAGGCCAGACCTTCTTTCGCGGCAAGGGTAATTGGCGCTAAACCGACTAATTCGAGTGCTTCTTTAGCATCATAAATTTGCCCTTTGTAGCAAATCTCACCTTCACCGATTAACGGTAAAACCATATGAGCTAGAGGCGCCAAATCGCCAGATGCGCCCACCGAGCCTTTTTCTGGAATGCAGGGATATAACTCGGCATTGACCATGGCAATCAGCATTTCAATCACGCTTAAACGAATACCCGAAAAGCCACGGCTGAGCGAATTGATTTTTAGCACCATCATTAAGCGTACGGTGCTATCTGCCATAAACTGGCCAAAGCCCGCGGCATGCGATAACACGATAGACCGTTGTAACAATTCTAATTCATCGTTTTTAATCCGTGTGCTAGCCAGTAAGCCAAAGCCGGTATTGATGCCATACACCACTTTATTTTGTTTAATAATATCGGCGACACAAGCGGCTGATTTAGCAATAGCAGGGAGCGCACTGGCATCTAGGCTGAGCGTTACTGCGCCTTGTTGCACAGCACGTAATTTTGCCAAACTAAGCTGGCCAGGGATCAAGTTTAAGGCGAAGGTCATGGTTATTCTCCCGTCATCATCGGTAGATCAAGGCCCTGTTCATAGGCACATTTTTTGGCAATGTCGTAACCTGCATCGGCATGACGCATTACCCCCGTACCCGGATCATTCCACAGCACTCGGCCTAAACGTGCTGCCGCTTGCTCCGTGCCATCCGCGACAATCACCACGCCACTGTGTTGGCTATAACCCATACCTACGCCACCGCCATGATGTAACGACACCCACGTAGCGCCGCCAGCGGTATTTAATAAGGCGTTCAGTAATGGCCAATCGGAAACGGCATCTGAGCCGTCTAGCATGGCTTCGGTTTCACGATTAGGGCTGGCAACCGAGCCAGAATCAAGATGATCACGACCAATAACAACGGGGGTACTGAGTTCGCCATTTTTTACCATCTCATTAAATGCTAAAGCGATACGGGCGCGATCTTTTAAACCAATCCAGCAGATACGAGCGGGTAAACCTTGAAACTGAATGCGCTCGCGTGCCATATCCAACCAATGATGCAAATGGGTATCATCTGGGATCAGCTCTTTGACTTTCGCGTCGGTTTTGTAAATGTCTTCGGGATCACCAGACAGGGCCACCCAGCGAAATGGTCCAATGCCTTGGCAAAACAGTGGCCGAATATAGGCAGGAACAAACCCCGGGAAATCAAAAGCATTGTCTATGCCTTCGTCTTTGGCCATTTGCCGAATATTATTGCCATAGTCGGTAGCGACTGCGCCGCGTTGCTGTAAAGTTAAAATCGCTTGCACTTGTACGGCCATAGAATGTTTCGCGGCTTTAACCACTTTGGCCTCGTCTTGCTGGCGCATTTCTGCTGCAATTTGCAGGGTCCAGTTTTGGGGTAAATAGCCGTTTAAAGGATCATGTGCGGAGGTTTGATCGGTCACTACATCGGGCGTAATGTTTCGCTTAACTAATTCGCTGAACACATCGGCGGCATTCGCCAATAAACCAATTGAGGTGGGTTTGCCTGACGCTTTGGCTTGCTCAAGTAATTGCAACGCTTCATCTAAAGCATAGGCTTTTTGGTCGATATAGCCGGTTTTTAACCGAAAATCGATGCGACTTTCATCCACTTCACAGGCAATCATATGGAACCCGGCCATGGTTGCGGCCAATGGCTGTGCACCGCCCATGCCACCGAGACCACCGGTTAAGATCCATTTATTGGCGGCGTTACCGTCAAAATGCTGCTTAGCAATCGCCACAAAAGTTTCATAGGTGCCTTGTACGATGCCTTGCGTGCCGATATAGATCCATGAGCCAGCGGTCATTTGGCCGTACATCATTAACCCTTGTCGATCTAACTCATTAAAATGCTGCCAGTTTGCCCACGCCGGTACCAAATTAGAGTTGGCGATTAACACCCGCGGTGCATCAGGGTGGGTTGGAAAAACACCAACGGGTTTACCGCTTTGCACTAACAGTGTTTGGTTATCCTCTAACCGGTCTAACACCTCGACAATCTTATCAAAACAAGCCCAGTTTCGTGCAGCGCGGCCAATACCACCATACACCACCAGGGCTTGCGGATGCTCAGCCACCTCAGGATCCAGGTTGTTCATTAGCATGCGCTTAGCGGCTTCAGTTTGCCAACTTTTGGCGGTGATCTGCTTGCCGCGCGCGGCACGGATCACTCTGCTGTTATCAATACGGTTCGTGTTCATAGCAACCTCTGTTAACGGGGTAACGCAAAATTAAGGTGTCCGCCCAGCCGATAGCGGCTACCAGGCGAGGTGAGATAAGCCAGGCTAACGGCACCATCACGGCTAAAGGTGCGACGGGTCAAGCGCAGGCAGGGTTCAGGTTTTTTCAGTTGTAGATGCTGGCAAGTAAAGTTATCTGGCCAGATCGCTTCAACGATATGTTCAGCTTCGGTCAGTGGCGCAATCATACTCAGATAGTGATGCGGTGTTTGCTCTTGAAAATCTTGCTGGATATACAGTGGCACTTGCAGCGGATTGACATAGCGCGCTTCGAGTTGCAGTGGTTGCCCGGCAGACAAGTGCACAATCAGTGAAAAAAATACAGGGTCATTGCGTTTTAACCCCAATGCTGTTGCCACAATGGTGGGGCAAGGTAATTCGGTCAGCTGTACTAAGGTTGCGCTATAGGTATGGCCACGGCCGGCAATTTCATCAGCGATATTATGTATTTGCAATAAAGATGACTGTGATTTAAGTGCCGCAACAAAGCTGCCAACACCTTGCGTTCGATACAAAATACCTTGCTCGGTTAGCTCTTGCAAAGCGCGGCGGGCGGTCATGCGGCTAACGGAGAATTGCTCGGCCAATTCATTTTCGGATGGCACACGGCTGTGCTCAGGCCAGGCACCGCTTTCAATTTGCCGCAGCATAAACTCTTTTATTTCTGCAAATTTTGCCATGTTATTCTCGTGTTAGTCAGATAGCGGATCAGAACGGATCCACTAATTAGCTGCAAATAAAAATAGCGGATCTTGGTTGTATATACAAGTTTTTCGTATAGACTATTTTTAATAGTTTGGGCTTTAGCCCTAGAGGTCGTTGCGCGATTAAGTGTTAGCAGAATCGTGCTCAGGAGGAATAGTGACAGAATTTGATGCCGTGTGGCTGAATGCTCAGATCGCCAGCATGACGGAAAACGGCCAGCCTTATGGTGCTATCGCGCACGGCGCATTGGCCATCAAAGACGGTTTGATAGCTTATGTTGGGCCACAAGCCGATTTGCCGCAATTTGATGCATTAAGTACGCCGCTGTACGATGCAAAAGGCCAATGGATCCTGCCCGGTTTAATTGATTGTCATAACCATTTGCTGTTTGCTGGTAGTCGCGCCAATGAATTTGAGCTGCGCCAACAAGGGGCCAGTTATCAAGCTATCGCGGCAGCAGGTGGTGGTATTGCCAGTACCGTAAAAGCCACTCGGGCAGCCAGCCATGAACAATTGTTTGTATTAGGTAAAGATCGGCTCAATAGCTTACTGCACGAAGGCGTGACGACTGTAGAAATTAAATCAGGCTATGGTCTCGACTTAGCCAATGAGCAAAAGCTGCTTGAAGTCGCCGCGTTGTTAGCTGAGCATCATCCGCTGAATATTGTAAAAACCTTTTTAGGTGCGCATGCACTGCCAGCAGAATTTAAAGAGGATGCGGCGGGTTATATCAACGAAGTGTGTCGTATGTTACCGCTGCTTGCTGAGCAACAGTTGGTGGACGCGGTTGATGTGTTTTGTGAAGGTATTGGCTTTAGTGTTGAGCAGTGTCGGCAAGTATTTAACACGGCCAAGGCATTAGGCTTACCGGTTAAAGCACATGCTGAACAATTATCTAATTTAGGCGGCAGCGCCTTAGTGGCTGAGTTTTCGGGGTTATCCGCGGATCATCTGGAATATTTGGATGAGGCAGCGATTGCCCGTATGGCAAAAGCCGGTACCGTTGCGGTGTTATTACCGGGGGCCTATTACTTTTTACGGGAAACCCAATTACCACCGATAGCGCTGTTACGTCGCTACCAGGTGCCAATGGCGATTGCCACCGATCTTAATCCGGGGACCTCGCCATTTTGTTCATTATTGTTAATGTTGAATATGGCCTGCACCTTGTTTCGTTTAACGCCAGAAGAAGCGTTATTAGGCGTGACGCGTTATGCTGCCAAGGCGCTGGGATTTACTGACCGGGGAAGTTTGGCTGTGGGAATGCGTGCCGATTTTGCCTGTTATGCGATTAGCCAACCGGCAGAATTATGTTATCAATTTGGCGTCAGTGCGCTTAAACAAGTGGTCATTGGTGGCACCTTATGCCGCTTAGCCAAAAATGTGTAGCTGATCACCCCTTAGTCAATGCTTGGCGGCTGTTGCTGCTTACCCGCTAAAAAGGCTTGTACCAGTTGGCTTAACACTTGGCCGCATTGATTCATCCCTGCAGCTTCACCACTTGGATGTTGCGCAGGCGCGGCTTCGGCTAAGTGTAAATAAGCGGTTTGCGGTAATTTGGCGAAGTGAAACACGGCTTGCTCTGCTTCAGCTACGCTAATACCACTGTAGTTAAGCGCGCTGGCCGGCATGCTGGTAATGCAGTCGGTATCCACTTCAAGTGCTAACTTGGTGTTAGCGGATAACACTCTTTGCAAACTCAGTTCGATGGCCTGGCTCCAGTTGTACTGGCCTTCTACAAAGATCTGTTGATAGCTGAGATATTCAAAATTCGCTTGCTGTAAGGCCGTCAAACTGGCGGCATTATTTTTTTGCACATGCAGCCCCAGCACAAAATAGTGCTGTAATAACGCTTCAGCTTGCGCATAACTAAACGCATTGCCGCTATGTCGCCCTTCTAAAGCACGAAAATCGGCATGCGGATCCAAATTAATACAATTAACCTGTTGCTGCTGACAATCACTTAACGCCCGCAACAGTGGCAAGGCATTGTTATGACCACCGCCAATCACTATCGGCGTTAAGCCCTGCGCAAAAATAGGTTTAACGGCACTGAATACTCGTTCGTCAAGTTGCGCACAAAGGGCGCGTAATTGGTTTAAATGCTCGGGTTGTTGATGATCTAATGCTGTACTTTGTGCTTGTAAATCGGCACAGGCTACCTCACCGAGGATCAAAATAGATTCACCGGCGAGTAATGCATTAGCTTGCAGATTAAGAAATTTGTTTAAAAACGCTTGAAAGCCTAATTGTGCCCCAGCAAAGCCACCGTTCGCTCTAGGGCCCAGATCTTCTGGGATCCCCAGTATGACAAACTTGCCACCGTGAGTGGCATGTAAGGCAAGGTTCTCTGCTAACGATAAAGTGGCTTCAGGAAAGCGTAACTGGGCAGATAAGCGTTGCTCGCCGCTGCGCTGCTGACAGCAACGCGCAAGTTGCGCTTGAGTCAAATAGTGCAGGGCGTTCATGCGTTACTCGATGTCGAGTGCATCAGGCGATAAAATGATGCCGGTACTGTCAGCATACAGATGATCACCAGGTAGGAAGGTTACGCCAGCAAAATTAACGGGCACTTCGGTTTCACCAAAGCCTGCATCGTCAGCGCCAATCGGGATCGCATTAACGGCTTGAATACCGATATCGAAATCTTCTAATGCATCAAGATCGCGCACGCTACCGTAGCAGACAATGCCTTCCCAGCCGTTGCTTGCCGCTAAAGAGGCCAGATCCGCATCAACTAAAGCACGACGAGCTGAGCCACCACCGTCAATCAGTAACACCTTACCAATGCCGTTGTCAGTCAGCATTTGACGCACCAAACCGTTGTCTTCAAAACATTTTACGGTGTGGATTTTTCCGCCAAAAGAACGGCGACCACCATAGTTAGCAAAAATTGGCTCAACGACATCAACTTGATCCGCGTACAGATCGCAAAGCTCTGAGGTGTTATATTCCATAAGGTGGCTCCAAACTGCAAGAAAGGTATGCAGACAGTATAACCTGCTACCACCTAAGCTCAAGCACAACTTCGAGCACAATCAGGCAAAGTCGCTTACGCAATGCGGTTTTCTACTTGAGAGGGAAGTGGTAACAGGCGGATGCTTAACGGGAGTACACTGGCCCTTACAGCGTTTTAATACTGATCAGCGGTTCACGGCTGGCATTAGCGTGTTTTAACTTGGCCAAATAGTCTTGCCACAAGGTTGTTTCATCTTGAGCCAACTGGCAAAGATAAGCAAAACTGTACAAGCCGGTGGCATGGCCATCATCAAAAACCAGTTTTACTGCGTAATGACCCACCGCTTGGATCTGCTTGATGGCAACATCACGTTTATGGCTGACCAACTTAGGTTGGCCATGACCACGCACCTCAGCAGAGGGGGAGTGCACGCGTAAAAATTCGGCACTCAAACTGCTGAGGCTGCCGTCGCTAAACTGTAAGTCGAGCAAACGGCGACGTTGATGGTAATGAAGACCAACCAATTTTTTGGTCATTACAAAATAAACCGACTGAGATCTTCGTTTTGTACTAAGTTGCCCAGATGTTTTTCGACATACTCCGCATCGATACTGATTTGTTGCCCCGCATGATCGGCGGCATCATAAGAGATTTCCTCTAATAAACGCTCCATCACAGTGTACAAACGACGAGCACCGATGTTTTCTGTGGTTTCATTCACTTGAAAGGCCGCGGCGGCGATATGCTTAATGCCGTCAGCGGTAAAGCTGATGTTCACCCCTTCAGTGGCGAGCATCGCTTGCGCTTGTTCGGTCAGTGACGCTTTAGGTTCGGTTAAGATGCGTTCAAAATCAGCGGCGGTTAACGCTTCCAGTTCAACCCGGATCGGCAAGCGACCTTGTAATTCAGGCACAAGATCGGAGGGTTTACTCATTTGAAAGGCGCCAGACGCAATAAACAAAATATGGTCGGTTTTTACCATACCGTGCTTGGTGTTCACGGTGCAGCCTTCAATCAGCGGCAGTAAGTCACGTTGCACGCCTTCGCGTGAAACATCGGGGCCGCTGGTTTCGCCGCGTTTACAAATTTTATCGATTTCATCTAAAAACACGATGCCATTTTGTTCAACCGCTTCTAAGGCTTCTAGCTTAAGCTCTTCAGGATTAACCAAACGTGCCGCTTCTTCTTCAATTAATTGCTTTAAAGCCTCTTTGATTTTCAGCTTACGTTTTTTCTTTTTGTCATTGCCCAAGCTTTGAAACATGCTTTGCAATTGCGACGTCATTTCTTCCATGCCCGGTGGCGCCATAATTTCGACGCCAATGGGGCCTTGTGACAATTCCAATTCGATTTCTTTATCGTCTAATTGGCCTTCACGTAGCTTTTTACGGAAAATTTGCCGTGTATTCGATTCGCTACTTTTTTCTGTTTCACCCCAGGCGTCTTTGGCGGGTGGCAGTAAAGCATCGAGGATCCGCTCTTCTGCTGCTTCTTCTGCTCTAAAACGATTTTTGGCAATCGCTTGTTCACGCAACATTTTAACGGCACTGTCTGCCAGATCACGGATGATGCTTTCTACTTCTTTACCGACATAACCCACTTCGGTGAATTTGGTGGCTTCAACTTTGATAAAGGGCGCGTTAGCTAATTTGGCTAAGCGACGAGCAATTTCAGTTTTACCTACACCCGTTGGGCCAATCATCAGAATATTTTTGGGGGTGACTTCTTGGCGCAAGCTTTCATCAAGCTGCATACGGCGCCAACGGTTACGTAAGGCAATAGCAACGGCACGTTTGGCTTTATTTTGACCGATAATATGTCGATCCAACTCGTGGACGATTTCTCTAGGCGTCATGTCAGACATAATTGTTCCGCTTATAATTCTTCAATGGTGTGATGGTGATTGGTATAGACACAAATATCACCGGCAATTTTTAGGCTTTTTTCAACGATGTCACGCGCGCCTAACTCAGAATTTTGTAGCAGCGCTGTCGCCGCCGCTTGCGCAAAAGGGCCGCCACTGCCAATGGCGATCAGATCGTGTTCTGGCTGGATCACATCGCCGTTACCCGTGATGATTAAAGAGGTGTTGGCATCGGCTACGGCCAGTAACGCTTCGAGTTTGCGCAGCATGCGATCGGTACGCCAATCTTTTGCTAACTCAACAGCCGCGCGCATTAAATGGCCTTGGTGCATGTCAAGTTTGGCTTCAAAGCGTTCAAATAAGGTGAAGGCGTCAGCGGTACCGCCGGCAAAACCTGCCAAGACTTTATTATGGTAAAGACGGCGAACTTTACGGGCGTTACCTTTCATTACGGTGTTGCCCAGTGACACCTGGCCATCACCGCCGATGGCGACGTGACCATTGCGTCGAACAGATACGATAGTTGTCATGAATATGCCCTATGGCGAATTAACTTAGGGCATAGATAGGGTTTAGGCGTTAGCTTTTCAAGCCCAGTTACGCACCTGACAGGTATTAATACCCATTTGCCGTAACCGATTCATATCAACCGTGGCAGCACGACGAGACTCATAAGGGCCCAGCACAACCCGAAACCACACGCCGTTGGTCCCTTCGGTGCGGCGCACATCGGCAGTAATGCCCGCAAAGGCGATTTGCGCCTTCATGGCTTCGGCTTGGGTTTGCTGTCTAAAAGAGCCACATTGCAGTTGCGCCGGACCACTGCGGCGCTGCTCCGTCACTTCGACGGTCACTTCTTTATTTTTAAGCTCTTCAATATATTGATAAGGCTCAGCTACGGGCTTGGGAGGCAACTCATCTTTTTTCACGGTAACAGCCGGAGCGGGCGCTGCAGGCGGCGTTACGACCGGAGCTTGTTGGCGTAAAAACCACAAACCGTAAACAAAAGCCAATAAGACACAGAGCACCAAGCCGATTAATATCCAAGGTTTTTGTGAGGCAGCTTGCGCTTTGGCGCCGCGCGCTGGGCGGGCTTTGCCTTTGGTCTTGCTGGCCGGTTTCGGGCGACTGGCGCGCACATAATCTTTTTGTGGCATAGTGACTGTTTGGTTACCTACTCATTACAACAACGGCTATTCTACCTTGAATAGTAAAAAATGAAATAGAGCTATCACTCTGGCTTTACGTTTAGCTCAGATCCAGTGCATCCACATCGAGCTGCCATTTTACTTTACGGCTCAACGGCCAACGTGTGATTTCTGGCAAGATGTGCCCTAAGGCGTGATGCAATAGCGGTCTATTATGGCTGTACAAATGCAACTGCCAGCGATACTTACCCGCTTTGCGCTCTAAAGGCGATAATAACGGCCCTAGCCGCTGTAAACCGTTATAGGCTTGGCAAAGCTCTGCGACCTGTTGTAACCACTGCTGGCATAAGTCACTTTGTAGGGCTTCGGCACGAAATAATGCCAAGTGCTGATAGGGCGGTAAGGTGGTTTGTTGGCGTTCGAGCAGGGCGCTGCGCGCAAAAGCCGCATAACCGTTTTGAATAATATCTTGCAGCAGAGCATGTTCAGGATGCTGTGTTTGCAGTAATACCTTACCTTTGTCATTGCCTCGACCTGCGCGGCCAGCGACCTGTGTCAGCAGTTGAGCTAATTGTTCTGGCGCGCGAAAGTCTGCACTGTATAAGGCGCCATCTACATCAACAATTACCACCAAGGTCACAAAAGGAAAGTGATGGCCTTTCGCCAGCATTTGCGTACCTAAAATCAGGCGTGGCCCAGCTTGATTAATATCCTTGAGCAACTCCCCTAAAGCACCTTTTCGCCTTGTACTATCACGGTCTAAACGGGTTACGGGCGTATCTGCAAACAACTGCTGCAAATGTTCTTCTAGCTGTTCAGTGCCTTGGCCGACTGGCGCTAATCGAGCACTGCCACAAGATCCGCATTGCCTAGGAATAGGGCGGCTGGCGCCGCAATGGTGACATAACAATTGGCGACTATGTTTATGATAAGTGGTAAAGGTACTGCAACGTTTACATTCGGTCAGCCAGCCGCAATCTTGACAGCTAAGCGCCGGGGCAAAACCGCGGCGATTTAAAAATAACATCACTTGCTTACCACGGGCTAACTGGCCGCGGATTTGTTTAATGCTGCTATCGGCTAAACCGAACTGTAATTGCTGCTGTTTTAAATCAATTAACTCAAATGGCGGTAAGCTTTGCCCTGTAGCGCGATGTTGCAGTGCTAAATGCACATAGCGTTTTTGTTGGCAATTATATAAAGATTCTAAACTGGGAGTGGCAGAGCCAAGCAACACAGGGCAGCCTTCTAATGAGCCGCGTTTAATCGCCAGATCACGCGCATGATAGCGAAAGCCATCTTGCTGTTTTAAAGATAAATCATGCTCTTCATCAATAATAATTAAACTGAGTTGTCGAAACGGTAAAAACAGCGCCGAGCGCGTGCCAATGACAATCGCCGCACTGCCACTTGCTGCTTGTAACCAACATGATAAACGTTCGCCATCACTGAGGTTAGAGTGCCAAGCTAAAACGGGTACATTAAAACGCTGCACAAAACGTTGCAGCGTTTGCGGCGTTAAGCCAATTTCAGGTAGCAACAATAAGACTTGTTCGCCACGGGCTAATAAAGGCGCAATGCATTGCAAATACACTTCGGTTTTACCCGAGCCGGTGACACCTTCTAACAAGAACGGCTGAAATTTTCCGTGAGCCTGCTGCACCGCACTCACAGCAATAGCCTGGTCAACTGTCAGCTGTAAGGGTGTTTGTGCTAAACCTTGATAGGCGTAAGGTTGACGCTCTAGTGTTTCAGCAACAATCATGCCTTTGTCTATCAGTTGTTTCAGTGTGCTGCGATGATGCTGTTGCAGTAGTGTATCTTCAGCTAAAGGGCTGGTTTGCAGCGTTTGCCACAAGGCAAGTTGCTTCGCCGAACGCTTAAAATCACTACTTTGTGCTGCTTCGCCTGCCGCCGTTAATCGATAGCCGGTTAGGGCATAATCGCGCAGTTGTCGGCCCTCACGCAATAACGCAGGAAGGGCTGCGGTCAGCACTTCACCTAACGGATGGTGATAGTAATCCGCTGCAAAGCTTAATAAAAGGCGTAGGGTGCCGGAGATCACCGGAGCGTCTTCTAAAATGTGACTTACTGCTTTGAGTTGGCTGTGTTCAAAAGGGCTATCCGGATCAATTTGCCAAACAATCCCGATTAACTGACGTTGACCAAATGGCACTTGTACCCGACACCCCACTGTTACACTGCTGTTTTCAGGCAACAGATAATCAAAATGTTGGCGTAACGGGACGGGCAGAGCCACTCGAATAACGGTCACTATGGTTTCCACAACAAAGCAAAGGGATTGTTAGTTTAAGGATCGATATCCGGCTTGCCAAGTAAAACAAAAATAGTGTTTTTTTGCCGCGGGCAGGTTGCAACTTGTTTGCCTATCAATTAAGCTACGCGCCCTAAATTAACTGTAATTGCGTATGGTGTCTGGCGCTAAAAATTGTGACCAGATAGCGATACGGCCTAACGAGGTAACCCATGAAACCAGGTATCCATCCAGAATACAAAGAAATTACTGCTACTTGTACTTGCGGTAATGCATTCAAAACTCGCTCTGCACTTTGCAAAGACATTCACTTGGACGTATGTTCAGCCTGTCACCCATTTTATACTGGTAAGCAAAAAGTGTTAGACGTAGGTGGTCGTGTAGATCGCTTCAAAAAACGTTTCTCTGTTCTGGGCAATCGTTAATCGATTACCGAACGAAAAAAAACCGGAGCTTAAGCTCCGGTTTTTTTTGCTTCAAAATACCCTGAATGTGCACATTAGCATTAATCTGTACTGAGCATAGCGGCACGGTTGTCATGGCGATGGTTGTAGCACAATAAAAAAACGCCATGCTCAGCATGCTAGCTAAGACATAGCGTTAAGTGGGTACAACCTATGGCTAAAACGATTGTGCAGCAAATTCAAACAACCGGTTATTGACCACCTGATAACACTTGGTTGATTGAAGAGGAAGAGCTGTCTGGTTTAATACTGGCACAGTTGCTGCCGCTTTGCTCACAACTGACCCCGCGAATACGACTGCCGACAGAACGGCTATCATAAAGCCCTGAAGAATTTAACCGTTTGACTAAACCGACAAGCATGTTGTTCATTTGTATTTGCTGACCCGTCACGCGGATGACTTCAATGTTTTCAACTTGCTGTAAATCTTTTACTAATTCTGCATGTTCATTGTTTGCTGCTAGTTCAGCGCTTACTTCCGCTAAATAAGGTTTGGCTTGGGTTTGACCAGTTAACACTAAGCGTTTAAACAACTCCGCCGCAGCAACGAGATCTTTTTCAGTGCCAATACCATGTTGTTTAAGTTGGCCCAGTAACAGCATTGACGTTGCTAACTTTTGTTCTGACGCTTGCTCGAGTAATACCACCGCTTGCTCGATTTGTGTTGGATCTTCAGTTTGCAATAATGTTACTGCTTTTGCATATTGGGCTGGAGCGTAATTTAAAGAGATGGCTTGTTCTAATAACCGGTCGGCTTCTGCGATATCTTGCTCAATAACAAAGCCATTTCTTAACCAATCTGACATCAAGTAAACTGACATGGGGTTACGCTGGCGCACACCTTGGCGAAGATAGCGTAATGCTTGACTGGTATTCTGTTCTAAACCATCGCCTGTAGCATAAGACATCGCAACGATCGCCGCGGCATCGCCGCTACCTGCTCGAGCCAGTCGCATCAATTTACGCAGCTCTTTTGTGCAGTCAGTTTCAGTGCATATTTGCTCATTGTTTCCGGCATTTTGTGCAGTGGCGGGCAGGCTAATACTGATGCTACTCACGATAATAAGTGCAGAGATCGATAAAAGGCGCATGGCATAACCTCATTAACTAAATATTTACCAGTTATTGTAGTGATATTTTAATGACGGTCAAGGGATGTAGCCAAAATTAACGGAAAATTGTTTTATTTATGTTAAATATTGGTTGTGGCTAGTTCAACACATAAATACTCAGCAAGAGATTGGGTTTTAAGTGTATAGGCTTCTTTATGGCTAGCGCATTTCTTGCTATAAGAGGAGAAGAAAATATCAACAAGAGGGTGGTCATACTTGCTTAGGCTGGTAGGTCCAGCAACAAATTGGTGTTCTTCTATTAAAGAGCTCATTAAAATGAGCCTTCATCTGGCTTGCTGTGAAACAATAATAAGCATAATTGCAGCCTGTCGCCGCTTACCTTACTCCAGGACAATTAGAATGACAGATTTCAGAGAACAGGCACTTCGCTATCATGCCGAACCCCGCCCAGGAAAAATTAGTATTGAAATCAGCAAACCGGCTGAAACCGTCCGTGATCTTGCGCTAGCTTACAGCCCCGGTGTGGCGGAGCCCGTTCGTGAAATTGCCGCTGATCCAGACAATGTGTATAAATATACCGCTAAAGGTAACTTAGTCGCCGTGATTTCTAACGGTACTGCGATTTTAGGTTTGGGTAATCTCGGGCATTTAGCATCAAAACCAGTGATGGAAGGTAAAGCCTTGTTGTTTAAACGCTTTGCCAACTTAGATTCGATTGATATTGAAGTGTCACATCGCACAACGGAAGAGTTTATAACGACTGTTGCCAATATTGCCGATACCTTTGGCGGGATTAATTTAGAAGATATTAAAGCGCCAGAATGTTTTGAAATAGAAAAAGAGTTAATCAAACGCTGCAACATCCCGGTGTTTCATGATGATCAACATGGTACGGCAATAGTCACTGCTGCCGGTATGCTTAATGCGTTAGAAATCCAAGGTAAGGATATTAAACACGCCATTATCGTTTGTATGGGCGCGGGTGCTGCGGCTATTGCTTGCATGGAGTTATTAATTAAATGCGGTGCCATGCGTGAGCATATCTATATGTTGGATACCAAAGGGGTGATCCATGCTCGGCGCGAAGATTTAAACCAATATAAATCGTTATTTGCCAATAATACCGATAAACGGACTTTAGAAGATGCTTTACAAGGGGCGGATGTTTTTGTTGGTGTATCGGGCCCCGATGTGTTGCCAGCAGAAGCATTAAAGTTAATGGCAGATAAGCCCGTAATTTTTGCTTGTTCAAACCCTGATCCAGAAATTAAGCCTGAGCTCGCGCATGCGGCTCGACAAGATCTGATCATGGCAACAGGTCGCTCTGATTACCCTAATCAAGTGAATAATGTCTTGTGCTTCCCGTTTATTTTCCGTGGTGCTTTAGATGTGCGTGCCAGTGAAATCAATGACGCAATGAAACTTGCAGCAGTAGAAGCGATCCGCTCAATTGCTAAAGAGTCCGTACCAGCAGAAGTTTTGGCGGCGGCTGACGTGTCGGCTTTAGAGTTTGGTAAATCTTATATTATTCCAAAACCGATGGATCCGAGATTGTTGCCTCGTGTAGCACGCGCTGTGGCAGAAGCTGCGGTAAACTCGGGCGTTGCTCGTTTACCACTGCCTGATAATTACTATAAGTAAGCTACCACTTATAAAAAAACCGCCTATTGGCGGTTTTTTTATTCTTCGTCGTTTTCTGCTTCAATGATGACCGGGATGGGTTTACCCATGCTGGTCAAAATCTGCCGAACTTCAGCAGGAATTTGATGCGGATTATCTTTACGTAGATCGTCATCAGCCGGTAACGGCTGGCCAGTAAAGGCGTGCAAAAAGGCTTCGCACAATAGCTCACTATTTGTAGCATGCCGTAAGTTGTTCACTTGGCGGCGAGTGCGTTCGTCAGTTAGCACTTTTAAAACATTCAGCGGGATCGATACGGTAATCTTTTTAACTTGTTCTGATTTTTTACCGTGTTCCGCGTAAGGGTGAGCATACTCACCATTCCACTTAGCCATAAGGGTCCCTTGTTATTGGTCGAGAGAAATTGCTCGCGCAAGTGCGAAATTCTACTGTTTTCTCTGTTACAGTCAAACACTGTGCAACAAATAAACATTATAGACGGCTAAATGGTTTGACTTCCAGTGTTAACGCATTATACTTTTTAGACATCTAAACATCCAAAAGGGCGTATTATGACCAAGCGTCATCCAGCGACTATCGTTGCTCGAGCGGGTATTGCGGAAGATACCGCCTTTGGTGCAGTGACACCACCGATTTACCTCACTTCAACTTATCAACTTCCGGCATTAGGGCAGCCAGGTCCTTATGATTATTCACGTTCTAATAACCCTACCCGCGATGTACTAGGGGAGGCGCTAGCCGAACTCGAAGGCGGTGCTAAAGCGATTATTACCAATACGGGTATGTCAGCTTGTTTGTTAGCACTGCAATTACTGACCCCCTCTGACACCTTAGTGATCCCGCATGATTGTTATGGTGGTAGTTATCGATTATTTACCAATTTGGCGCAAAAAAAGCAGGCTTTTAAATTACAGATTATCAATTTTCAAGATGCCGATTGGGCCGAACAACTACGGTTAAGCCAAGCCAGCATGATTTGGTTAGAAACACCGAGTAACCCATTACTGCAAATTACCGATGTGCGGGCGGTTTGTCAGTTAGCGGCCAGCCTCAAAGCCAAAGTGGTGGTGGATAACACCTTTTTATCGCCGGTATTGCAGCAGCCCCTCTCCTTAGGTGCCGATTTAGTCATACACTCGACGACGAAATTTATCAATGGCCACTCTGATATTATCGGCGGTGCCCTGATTGCTAAGGATCTGGCGGTTGGCGAAGAATTAAAATGGTGGGGAAACTGTTTAGGCTTAACCGGTGGAGCATTTGATGCCTATCTTACCTTGCGAGGCTTAAGAACGTTAAACTTGCGCTTAAAGCTGCAACAAGAAAATACGGCTGCAGTGGTCGATTTTTTAGCGGCGCATCCTTTAGTCGCTAAAGTGTATTATCCCGGGCTGGCAAGTCATCCTGGGCATCAGATTGCTAAAGAGCAGCAATTGGGTTTTGGGGCGATGTGTAGTTTTGAGTTGAACGCCCCTGCAGCATTGTTAAAAGATTTTTTCAATGCTTTAGACTATTTTACTTTGGCGCAATCACTGGGAGGCACTGAAAGTTTAATCTGTCATCCTGCTTCAATGACACATGCTTCGATGGATGCGGCAGCGCAGCAGCGAGCGGGTATTGCTGCCACCTTAGTGCGGTTATCAATAGGCATTGAAGATGTGGCAGATTTACGTGCTGATTTGCAACAAGCGCTAAATGTGGTTGCTCAGCGTTTAGCTGACTAAAACAAACCCTCGAGCTTAGGCAACAGATGATTTAATGCCTGTTGCCTAAGTTATTTTTAAATATTGTGTGTGCTCTCGCTAATATCTAAAATTCATTAACTTAATGATTTCTTTATTTTAGTTCGTGTTTGTTGGCTTCTTTTCACCGTAAAATCAAGTTCCGTAAGCAGGTAACACGCTTGGCATTGTTAATTAAATTCGGGTAATCTAAAGCATATAAGTAGCTAGGCGCTAACGCTACAGCCAAGGAATTGGATTTCTGCATGCTTTTATCGGGCCTGTGTCGGCATCGGCGACATGTTTATCAGTTTTTCTGCTTTTTGTTGTGTGCTGTATTTTTTAATACGGCGGCGACTTCTGCTGCAAAGCATATTCCTACCTTAGATAATTATTTTAAAGAAACGCTTAACACTCGAGCCGGTTTACCGCACAACACTATTAATGCCATAGCTCAAACCCCTGATGGCTATATGTGGTTTGGGACTTGGGAAGGCGTTGCACGTTATAACGGCCGCGAATTTCGCATTTTTGATCGAAACCCCCAAACCGGTTTGCCTGATGTCGGTGTGCGTACTTTTCATTTAGATCAACATAATGTTTTGTGGATAGGTGGTGCACGAGGCGGGTTGGTTAAAGTACAAGATGGGCAATGGCAAGCTTTCCCCCCTTTTGGTGAATTGATTAATCGTTTGTTTATGGATAATCAAGATCGATTATGGGTTGCTACTGAGGGGCAGGGCCTCTACATGCAAGATGCTGCCGGTAAACGCACACATTTTACGCTTGACGATGGATTACCCTCACTCCAAATTCACAGTTTGCAACAAGACGCCAAGGGCTTGCTGTGGGTTGGCACCGCGAATGGATTGGTTTACTTAGATGCACAATTGCAAATTCAACCGGTTGCTGCTGACGAATTTAATGGCGTACCGATATTTGCTTTGGAATTAAATCATCAAGCAGAGTTACTGGTGGGTACAGAACGTGGCCTTTATCTGGCACAGCCAAGTCAAGCTAAACCATTAACTTTATTAGATAATGTTCCAGTGTCGGCCATATTGCAGGATAACGCCGACATTCTTTGGATTGGCACTATCGATAGAGGCTTATTACGCCAACATAACGGTATTACTGAAACCTTAGATATGCGACAGGGCTTACCCAATAATCGTATTTTAGCCTTGTTAAAAGACAAAGAAGGTAATTTGTGGGTTGGCACTAATGGCGGCATTTTTCGTTTAAGAGATGCGCCTTTTAATACCATGACCACCGAAGCCGGATTAGCTGGAAATTATACCCGTGCTGTGTTGTCGCATTCCAATGGCTGCATGTATGTTGGTAGCAGCCGCGGTTTAACCCGTATTTGTAATGGTGTGTTCAGTATTATTGATTTATCGGCAGTCAGTGTTGGGCAGTCGGTGTTAAGTTTAGCGGAAGGTCCCGATCAGACGGTGTTAGTGGGTACCTATGCCGATGGTTTAATTGAACTGCAACACGATCAAATCCGACGCCATTATGATACCGGGAACGGTTTACCGGCCAATGAAGTGCGCGCCATTTTACCTCTGGGCAACGGTCAAATGTGGGTAGGTACGTCTAATGGTGTCAGTCTTGTAAAGGATGATGGTATTTTAAGTTTAGGCATTGCTGATGGTTTACCCAGTTCGTTTGTTGTCTCGCTGTTTCAAGCACCTGATCAGCGGATTTTTATTGGTACCGGCAATGGTGTGGCCGTTTATGAAAACGAGCAGCTGAGAACACTAAATTTAGCCGCCTATGATGATGCACACTATGCCTTTGGGATGACCTATGATGCCCCAGTTAACATTTTATGGATCACCACGGATCGAGGCCTGATGGCCTATCATCTAGCCAGTAATGACATACAGATTATTGGCCGAGCGCAAGGCATGCCGTTTGATAAAATATTTGAGTTAGTTCAAGACCAGCAAGGATCCTTTTGGATCAGCAGTAATAGGGGTATTTTAAGGTTAAATCGCAGCCATGCCCTAGCGCTTTTAGCCGGTAAGCGTAGTGCATTAAATGTCGAACTGTATGGTGAAAGCGATGGCATGATCAGCTCGCAAGCCAATGGCGGCTCTGCTAAAGCGGGTGCACTACACCATGATGGTTCGGTGTGGTTTGCCACATCTATGGGCGTTACGCGGGTTCAGCCTGAGCGCTTGCAGCAATTTGCTGAAATTGCTCCGCCAGTAGTCATTGAAAAAGTGCATGTCGATGGCCAAGCTTTACCCTTAGATTCTCCAGCTAAGCTCGCCGCAGGCAGCAATCGATTGGAAATTAGTTACGCAGGCTTGGGTTTTGTGATGTCAGGGCGAATTCAGTATCGCACTAAGTTAGACGGTTTTGATCGTGATTGGGTGGCGCGTGGCACCGCCATTACCGCCGAGTACACTAACTTACCACCAGGCGAATATCGCTTTTTAGTGAGTGCCAGTTATCCCGATGGTGAGTGGAGCAAGCAAGAAGCTGTCTATACTTTTACGTTATTGCCACATCTTTGGCAGCGTTGGTGGTTTAAATTAGCCATTATCTTGTTACTCACCACACTCAGTATTATGTTGGTGCGTTGGCGTATGTCGAGTTTGAGACACACTGAACAACGTTTGCGTAAATTAGTCTCAGAGCAAACAACAGAACTGCAATTACTGGCGAGACAAGATGCCTTAACCGGTTTGGCTAATCGCCGAGCCTTTGATGAAGAATTGCAGCATGAGTATCAACGCGCGCAGCGGAATCACACCACTTTATGTCTGGCATTAATAGATGTTGATCATTTTAAGCGGGTTAATGATCAACTGTCGCATGCGGTAGGTGATGAAGTACTGAAACGTTTGGCTGAAGTGTTAAAACAGCAATGCCGGACGGTTGATATGCTTGCACGTTGGGGCGGCGAGGAGTTTGTGGTGTTGTTACCTGATACTTCATTACAGGATGCTTCAGAGGTGTGTGAACGCCTTCGTCATAAAGTAGAAAAACTTAACTTCACTGATCTAGCTGCAGATTTGCATATCACGATTAGTATTGGTTTAACCACGAATAATAAGTTGGAATTACCCCAACTATTAGTCAGTGCCGATAAAGCCTTGTATAACGCGAAAAGATTAGGGCGTAATCGCTTAGCCTTAGCTGATAACACTCGTTAAATATTGGGTATTAATTCAAAAAAACAGCATAATAATTCTTGATTGTGCATATCCTTCGTTCTACACTAGGCGCCATATTGTGCTATAACTTGTAGCCTAGTTTTTCTTTTAAGAGTTTTCCATGTCCGTTGAACAACAAAACATTAAAATTCGCAGTGCCGTCCTCGGCGCAGCGGGATACAGTGGTGCTGAGCTATGTGCTTTGTTATGCACTAACCCCTATTTTGAACTGAGCTATGCTTTTGCATCAGCCGGTCGCAGTAGTGAACCTTTCGCCCAGTTATATCCTCGTTTTCAGCAACAAGTTGATATTATGGTTGAGCCTTGGACCGATGAGCGCGTTGAGACGTTAGATGTGCAGGTGGCGTTTTTGGCGTTGCCACATGAAGCCAGTGAAGCTATTGCCCCGCTGTTGTTAGCAAAAGGCATTGCGGTTGTGGATTTATCGGGTGCCTTTCGTTTAAAGCAAGCTGACTTATACCCGAAATACTATGGTTACGCTCATCAACATCCTGAGTTATTAGCCCAAGCGGTGTATTCTTTAATGGAATGGCAAACGAGTCCATTGGGTGATTTAGTCTCGGTTCCTGGTTGTTATCCTACTGCTTGTACGTTGGCGTTATTACCGCTGCTAAAAGCCGATTTAGTGACTCAAGACTGCATTCCGGTGATCAGTGCCACAAGTGGTGTCTCGGGTGCCGGCCGCAAAGCCAGCTTAAGTACTTCATTTTGTGAAGTCGGTTTAAATGCTTATGGTTTCTTTAAACACCGGCACCGCCCAGAGATTGAACAAAATCTGGGACGCAAAGTGGTGTTTACCCCTCATCTGGGTAATTTTAAGCGCGGCATTTTGGCAACCTGCGTTGTTACGTTAAAAGCCGGCGTGAGCGCTGAGCAAGTTGCGGCAGCTTTTCAGCATGCTTATGCCAATAAACCGTTAATCCGTTTTACTAAGAACTCTCCTAATGTTGCCGATGTGGCGGGTACACCGTTTTGTGATTTGTATTGGCAGCAAGATGGCGAGCAATTAGTCATTATGTCAGCCATTGATAACTTATTAAAAGGTGCTGCCGCGCAAGCGATGCAGGCGGCGAATGTGCGTTTTGGTAAACCGGAGACAGCGGGTTTATTAGCAGGAGCCAGCCTATGAAACCGCTAGTATTAAAAATGGGTGGTCGCTTACTGCAAGATAGGCAAGCGTTAGATGCCTTATTAGCGGTATGTGCCAACATTAAGCAGCAACGGCCGGTCATTTTAGTACACGGCGGTGGCGATCAGGTTGATCAATGGCTGAGCAAGTTTGGTTTTGTCACAGAAAAAATTGATGGGCAACGGGTATCACCGGCAGAACAAATGCCTGTGATAACCGGTGCTTTAGATGGCGCGGTAAATGCTGAAATGGTCAGCCGCGCCATGTTGCAAGGTTTGCTCCCAGTTGGCTTAAATTTATCCGCGGGTAATGCCTGTCAATTTACCGTGAATACGCGCCTTGGTGCGGTAGGTATTGTTAAACCCGCCGATGCGACCTTAATTGAGTTGTTATTAACTCAAGGCTATACCCCCGTATTTAGCTCGATTGGCATTGCTGCCGATGGCCAGTTGTTAAATGTGAATGCCGATTTAGCCGCAGCGGCTATTTGCCAGCTAGTGAAAGGCCAATTGGTGTTATTAACCGACGTTCCCGGCATTCTCGATGCCAATATGCAGTTAATTAGCGAACTTTCTGCCGAACAAGCCAGTAACTTAGTGCTTGAGGGTGTAATTAAAGGTGGCATGAAAGTGAAGTTAGATGCTGCTTTAGAAACAGCGGCCGCGTTGCAAAGTAATATTGTGGTCGCGGGCTGGCAAAACCCAGCCGATTTGATGAATTTGATGCAGGATAAGCCGGTCGGCACCTGCATTTTGTATTAATTAACGGCGCCATTGCTTGGTGCCATTGAGTAAGGATACCGCTTAGCGGATAACGCGTGTGCTATGAGTAAATTAACCCAGCTGCTATGTTTAGCTGAACTGGATCAACAACAATTGTCTGCTCTGCTTGATCTCGCCTTAGATATCAAACAATCACCTAACAATTACCGACATGCTTTGCAGGGGCGTAGTATTGCTTTGCTGTTTGAAAAGCCCTCGTTACGCACCCGCGTTAGCTTTGATGTGGGTATTCACAAATTAGGTGGCCATAGTGTCTATCTTGATTTGCAAAATGGCGCTATGGGTGAGCGTGAATCGGTTGAAGACTTCGGCAGTAACTTAGCATGCTGGACCGATGCTATTGTGGCGCGTGTTTACTCACAGAAAACCCTGGTGCGTTTAGCTTTAAGCAGTAAAAAACCGGTTATCAATGCGTTAAGTGATATTTATCACCCATGCCAAGCCTTAGCCGATTTATTGACATTAAAAGAGCAGTACGGCGATATATCTCAAGTACACTTAGCCTATGTTGGCGATGGCAATAATGTTTGCCAATCTTTGATGTTAGGTGCTGCGATCATGGGGATGGACTTAACGGTGGTTACACCACAAGGTTTTGGCCCTGATGCGCATGTATTATTAAAAGCGCAAGAAATCGCGCAGCGCAGTGGCGCCAAGTTAACATTGAGCCAGCATGTTTCTTCTGCGGCCGGTGCTGATGCGATCTATACCGATACTTGGTTATCAATGGGTACCCGTTCTGATCCTGCGTTAATTACTGAAATTTTTTCACCCTATCAGATCAATACTGCAGTGATGCAGCGTTTAGCGGTAAAACATTTTATGCACTGTTTACCTGCACATCGTGGCCACGAAGTGACCAGTGAAGTGTTAGACAGTGAACATTCTTTGGCATTGCAGCAAGCGGAAAACCGCATGCACGCACAAAATGCCGTTTTAGTCAGTTTATTTAGTTGAGGTTGATGATGAGCGTTGAAAACGTTAAAAAGGTAGTTTTAGCCTATTCAGGTGGTTTAGATACATCGGCTATCGTGCCGTGGTTAAAGGATAATTATAACTGCGAGGTGATTGCCTTTGTTGCTAACGTCGGTCAAGGCGATGAAGAGCTTGCCGGTGTAGAAGAAAAAGCCATTAAATCAGGTGCTAGCAGCTGCTACATCGTTGACTTACGTGAAGAGCTAGTCAATGAAGTGATTTTCCCGACGTTAAAAACCGGTGCGGTGTATGAAGGTCAATATTTATTAGGAACCTCTATGGCGCGCCCTGTGATTGCGCGTGCCCAAGTTAATTTAGCCTTAGAATTAGGTGCCGATGCGTTATGTCACGGCTGTACGGGTAAAGGTAATGACCAAGTACGTTTTGAAGGGGCCTTTGCCGCGTTAGCGCCACAATTAAAAGTGATCGCGCCATGGCGTGAATGGGAATTTAACTCTCGTCAGTCACTGCTTAATTACTTGGCTGAGAAAAACATTCCGACTACCGCTTCTGCGACCAAGATTTATAGCCGTGATGCCAACTTATGGCATATTTCACACGAAGGCGGTGAAATTGAGAATCCGTGGAACGAGCCTTCAGATCAAATCTGGATGTGGACGAAATCACCTGAACAAGCTCCTGATCAAGCCGCTTACGTTGAGTTAAGTTTCGAAGCCGGTGAATTAACCACCATCAATGGTCAAGCGATGGGGGGTGTTGCTGCCATTGAGTTACTGAATGATATCGGCTCTGAGCATGGTGTTGGCCGTATCGATATCGTTGAAAACCGTTTGGTTGGCATGAAATCTCGGGGTTGTTATGAAACACCCGGCGGTACAATTTTATTAGCCGCGTTAAAAGGTTTAGAAGCCTTAGTGTATGACCGTACTTCACTGAAATACCGTGAAGAAGTGGGTTTAGAGTTTGCGCAGCTGGTTTATGATGGACGTTGGTTCACACCATTAAAAGATGCCTTACTTGCCGCAGCAACCTCTTTAGCATCACAGCTAACCGGTGATGTTGTGATCAAACTATACAAAGGCAATGTCACGGTAGCGAAACGTCGCTCACCAAACAGCTTGTACTCAGAAGCATTCGCCACGTTCGAAGGTGATGAAGTGTACAACCAAAAAGACGCTGAAGGCTTTATCAGATTATACAGTCTGGCTAGCCGGATCAGAGCCTTACACGCAAACAAGGGTTAAGTATTATGGCTATGTGGGGAGGGCGCTTTACTGAGGCCACACTGGCAGAATTTCGTGAGTTCAACGATTCGTTGAGCTTTGATTATCAACTTGCATTGCAAGATATTACCGCATCCCGTGCTTGGGCTGCGGGTTTGCTGCAAGCCGGTATTATCAATCAGCAAGAAGCGCAGCAGTTAGATGCCGGCCTGGCCGACTTAGCTGTAGCGATTGAAGCTGATCCTAAGTTACCGCTGCAAACGCAAGAAGAAGATATTCATAGTTGGGTCGAAGCCCAACTAACGGCCAAGCTAGGTAATGTTGCGAAGAAATTACACACGGGGCGCAGCCGTAATGACTTGGTTGCAACTGACTTGCGGCTCTGGACTCGTTTAAATGCGGATCATGTGCGTCAATCACTACTGGCGGCGTTAAAAGCCTTGTTGGTGTTTGCTGAGCGCGCCGAAACCGCAGTGATGCCGGGTTTTACCCACTTACAGCGGGCACAGCCGGTATTAGTGGCGCACTGGGCCTTGGCCTATGTAGAAATGTTCAAACGTGACCTGGGCCGATTGGATGATGCTGTCGCACGTTTAGACAGTTGTCCGCTAGGTTGTGGCGCACTCGCCGGAACGGGCGTAGCAATGGATCGGCATACACTGGCACAACGCCTAGATTTTGCCGAACCTGCAGCTAACAGCTTAGATGCGGTATCCGATCGTGACTATGTGGTTGAGTTATCCGCTGCCGCAACCTTATGCATGACGCATTTATCACGTTTGTCAGAAGATGTTATTTTCTTTTGCTCAGGTGAAGCGGGCTTCTTTAAATTGGGTGACGCGATCAGTAGCGGCTCCTCTTTAATGCCGCAAAAGAAAAACCCCGATGTATTTGAGTTATTGCGTGGTAAAACCGGTCGTGTCTTGGGCCATTTAGTAGCCATTTTGCATGTCATTAAAGGTTTACCTCTGGCATACAACAAAGACATGCAAGAAGATAAGCAAGGCTTTTTCGACTTGATGAGTACCTGGCAGCAATCGTTGTTAGTACTGGCAACCGTATTGCCGCATTTGTCGGTAAACGAAGCGCAATGTCGTTTAGCAGCAGAGCTCGGCTATAGCAATGCGACTGACTTAGCCGATTATCTGGTGGCGAAGGGTATTCCGTTTCGTGATGCGCATGAGTTATCCGGAGAGTTGGTGTTAAAGGCATCAGCGGCGAAGGTTGCGTTAGAAGCACTGCCATTAGCAGAGATGCAGCAGGTGTGTGAACTGATCAGTGATGATGTGTTTGCTGCTTTGACCATCGAAGCCGGCTTAGCCAAGCGCAATGCTTATGGTGGCACTTCACCACAACGCGTATTGGCTGCGTTAAAAGAGCGCCAAGCTTGGTTGGATAGTATTTTGGCCTAAGGTCACTTGAAAAAAAACCGGCTTTCGCCTAATGCCGGTCAGTTAAGCTGACCGGCATTTTTCTTTCGGACAGGGTATTTCTGCTTACTCGACTTTAGGCAGCGAGGATAACATCGCTCTCGGCGTCCAGGTAGTAAGAAGTAGGACGCCAT
>NZ_JAKGTQ010000007.1 GCF_021568285.1 Rheinheimera sp. UJ63 | reverse complement strand
ATGGCGTCCTACTTCTTACTACCTGGACGCCGAGAGCGATGTTATCCTCGCTGCCTAAAGTCGAGTAAGCAGAAATACCCTGTCCGAAAGAAAAATGCCGGTCAGCTTAACTGACCGGCATTAAGCCGAAGCTGCCTTTTTCATGAGCGGGTATGACTTAGTAGAAGTTCATCCGGAAGTCGATACCAAACACCCGTGGTTCGTTAACAAAACCAGTCAGGTTACTGAAGTCAATAGCACCTTTCAGGTTGTCCTGATCAGTGATATTGCGGCCAAACACACCGACTTCATAACTGTTTTTGTAGTTAACGTAGGCCACGCGTAAGCCAGCTTCATTATTGTTTTTGCTGTTGAATTCTGCTGATTCATACAAGAACAAATTGGTGTCGCCTTGCACTTGGTAATCGGCATACACATAGATTTCACCGCTTTCTAACGGATAATCGTAGCGTGCATTCAAGGTTAAGATGGTTTCTGGTGCTTGTGGGAAGGGGTTGCCGTTAATTAACGCTAAACCATTTACCACCGGATCTAACACCGTACACTGCCCAGAGCCACAAGGTGCGATAGTCAGGTTGTCGTCTTTTAGCTCGGTTTTGTTATAGCTAAAACCACCCCCTAACATCAGGTTTTTTAATACCCGATAGTCAAAATCCACTTCAAAGCCGTAGCCTGTGCCTTTGTCAGCATTGATTAGCTGGTTACCTTGGGTTTCACCACCAATGGCTGATAATTGAATATCATCAATGACGTAGTAAAACAGCGCAGCATTTAAGCGTAAGGTGTTGTCGAGTAAGTCAGACTTAGTACCCACTTCAAATGAAGTAATGGTTTCAGCACCGGCGACTGACGGCGGCGCTTCAAATGCCACATCACGACCTTGGATAGTTTGCGCACGGAAACCTTCAGCGGCGCGGGTAAATAAGCTAGTCGTATCGGTTAAGCGATAGTTAGCGCTTAATTCCCAGCCTAATTGATCGTCTTTTACTTTGATCGGGTCATATTGTTGCTCAGACGCGAAACCAATCACTACCGCAAAACCATCAACGTTTTGTTGGCCAACCGAGAAGGTTTTTTCATCATCGGTATAACGTAAGCCGCCCGTTACGGTTAGCTTTTCGGTAAGTTGATAGGTTGCTTGACCAAATAACGCCCAGCTAGTATTGCCGTGAAATACTTCGGTGGCACCAAAGAAACCATCAACGGTATTCACCGCAAAGGATGAGTCAAAGTAGTAAGCACCGACCTGCCAGCTCAGCGCATTACTGGTATCACTGGCTAAACGGAATTCTTGGGTAAATTGACGCAGACCATTAAGTTGATCTTCAGTAACGGCATCGGCTACTGCAGCATCACCGGCTTCATTCACATTACCACCGTCGATGTCACCAATACCGCCGCCACTGGCTTTTTCTAATGCGGTGATAGAGGTAAGGGTCATTTCTTCTAATTTCACGTCAACTTTCAGCGAGGTACCCCAAGCATCATAGTTTTGACGGTTATTACCCGGGCCATCATAAGCGACAACATCACGATCGTAATTGTTGTTTAACTCGTTGCTGCCTTTAGTCAGGATGTTTTTGCGGAACATGGTTGATGTGCCGTCGTAGTTACGATTATGCACATTTAACAAGGCATCAAATTCATCTGATTCAAATAAGAATTGTAGACGTGCCGCGCGCTCATCATAGCCGCCCATCACATCATTTTGGCCAGTGAAGCTATTGTCGATCCAGTTACTGCGATGTTGTGACAACAATGACAAACGCGCCGAGAGTGAATCGGTTAAAGCGCCACCGACAGCACCTTCAAAGTGTGCACTGCCTAAGGTGCCCGCCGTCGTTTTTACATAAGCATCGAATTCTTGGCGTGGCTTAACGGTATCAAATTTAATGATACCGGCTGTGGTGTTACGACCAAACAGCGTGCCTTGCGGACCACGGATCACTTCAACTTGTTCGACGTCGAACAACGGGAAGCTTTTTAAGATCACGTTTTCCATAACAACATCATCCATGACGATAGATACAGGTTGTGATGCAGCGAGATCGAAATCGGTGTTACCTAAACCACGAATATAAAAACGTGGTGCGGCACGGCCGTTCGAACTTTCGGCATAAAGGCCGGGCACTTTAATCGCTAAAGCGGTAATGTCATCACCCGATGAGAAAATACTGTCGAACTTTTCACCAGACAGTGTGGCCACAGAGATTGGCACTTCTTGAATGCTTTGGCTGCGACGCTGTGCGGTAATAGTGATGGTTTCCAGTTGTTTTTCTTCAGTTTCTAGGTTTTTGTCACTTTCCTGCGCCAGCAGAGCAGGAGAAAAACCCAGTGTTGCACCGAACAGTGCTGCGTGCATCGCAGCGACTAGGGCAGATTTGCTGAATGGGGTCATTAACATTGCACCTTTTAAGTTGTGAGCGAATCGTCATTTTATGAGTTTATGTGCCTATAACGATGCCGTGCTGGAGTGACCACAGTGGCATGGTTAAAAGCGGCGGTTAATATACCAGCTTATCGTGTTTTTTGCTGCAATTAGCCGAATTTTTCAACAGGAACACTAGTAAAGTGATCGCCAGTGTTGTAATAACGTAAACAGCGTAAATGGTTAAAGGATAAGACGATGCGTTTTTTAACGGCTTTGTGGTGCTTTGTGCTTTTGGGTGTTAGCCCGGGGTTATTTGCACATACCACCGGTTGGCAACCTGCACAGCATTTACGTGCTGAGTTAGTCAGTGAATACCAAACAGTAAAGCCTGGGCAAACACTGCAACTCGCCTTGCATTTTATCCCTGACGAACACTGGCACACCTACTGGATTAACCCAGGTGACTCAGGCTTACCCACCAGTATTGATTGGCAGCTACCCGCAGGCGTGACGGCGGGCCCCATTCAATGGCCCACACCTCAGCAATTCTCTATTCCCCCTTTAATGAATTACGGTTTCGGCGGCCCCACCGTGTTGCTGAGCGAATTAACCGTACCGGCAGATTACGCCGCTACTGAGCTAAATATTGCGGCGAATGTTGATTGGCTGGTTTGTGAAGAGATTTGTATTCCCACCTCAGCCAGTTTTGAACTGACCTTGGCGGTGGCTGCACAAGCTATCGTGTCAGAAACCGCCGTTGACCTGATCAACCAAGGTAAAGTGAGTCAGCCCAATGTACTTGCGGTCAGCGGTCAATATGATATTGCCGGAGGCAGCTTGTCAGCCGCGATCAGTGGCTTGCCTGATATCGATTTTCAGCATTTCTTCGTGCGCGCCACTGAAGTAGTTGATCACGCCGCGCCGCAGCAATTATTAGTCAGTGAAGGAGAGTGGATTTTACGCCAGCCGCTGAACACTTACTTTACCGGTGCGCCAGAGCAATTTGAAGTGGTGTTAGTGAGCGCTTCCGGGCAGGGGTACAGTGTGCAATTGCAAGTGGCCAGTGATAGTGCTGCAAGCAGCAGTCCTGCCACGAAAACAGCGCCAGCGCTGTGGTTAGTGTTATTAATGGCCGCAGCAGGCGGTTTTATTTTGAATCTCATGCCGTGCGTGTTCCCGGTATTATCGTTAAAAGCCTTGAGTATTGCGGGTAATACCGGATCGCAGCAACAACAGCGCTCAGATGCCCTGTTTTACAGTTTGGGGGTGGTGCTCAGTTTCGTCGCTTTAGCCTTAGTGTTGTTAGCCCTGCGCAGTGCCGGCAGTGCGGTCGGTTGGGGCTTTCAATTACAAAGCCCTTGGCTCGTGGCGGCACTGGCCTATCTGTTATTTGCCTTGGGCTTAAGTTTGTCGGGTTTGGTGCAGTTTGGCTTGGGCTTGATGAATACCGGCAGCGCCTTAACCCAACAAAAAGGCGGTAAAGGCTCGTTTTTTACCGGCGTTCTGGCAGTGATAGTCGCTAGCCCTTGTACCGCACCCTTTATGGGCGGCGCGTTAGGTTATGCCGTGACGCAACCTCCGTTGTTAGCCTTGTTGGTTTTCGTTGCCTTGGGCTTAGGCATGGCGCTGCCTTTCTTGTTACTTGCCTATATGCCTCGCTTGGCAAAAGCCTTACCTAAGCCTGGCGCCTGGATGGAGACCTTAAAGCAATTATTGGCCTATCCACTGTATTTAAGCGCTGTTTGGCTGGCTTGGGTCTTTGGCCGACAAGTTGGTATTGATGCCTTGGCCATTTTGCTGTGTGGTGCGGTGGCCATTGCCGCAGCCTGTTGGTTATGGGGCCGCTGGCAAATGCGCCGACAAGGTATCGCTGAACCGATCTTTGCCGTGCTGCTGCTGGTGTTAGCCATGTATGTCGTGAGTTTTCCTGCACCTAATACCTCAACCAATACCGCTGATGCAGCACAGCAGCATTGGTCAGCATGGAGCCCGCAACGTTTAGCTGAACTTAAAGCCGCCAATAAACCGGTACTGGTTAATATGACAGCCGATTGGTGTATTACCTGCTTAGTCAATGAACAGGTGGCACTGAATACCGAGAGCAGTAAAGCCGCCTTAGCCTTATATGATGTGACCTATTTGAAAGGCGACTGGACGCTCAAAGATGCCGATATCACGGCCTATTTGCATCAATATCAACGCGAGGGCGTGCCGTTGTATGTGTTGTATTGGCCGGGGCAACCGGCTGAAGTGTTACCACAGATTTTAACGCCTGATACGCTCAGGCAAACCTTAGAGCGGTTAAGTCGTCAATAACACCGCTTCATTTATTTGGACATTTACAGGAGTTAACCCTATGAAAAAAATGACATTACTTGCAGCAGCCGCTGCTACGTTGTTTGCGGCTAACTTGTTTGCAGCACCGCAAGTAGGTGTGCCAGCACCTGACTTTACGGTAAAAGACTCAACCGGTAAGGTACACAGCCTAAAAGATTTTGCTGGCAAAGAGGTGGTATTAGAGTGGACCAATCATGATTGTCCGTTTGTGGTCAAACATTACAACGGCAATATGCAGCAGTTGCAAAAAACCTATACCGAGCAAGACGTAGTGTGGCTCAGTGTGATTTCCTCTAAGCCCGGCAGTCAAGGCCACATTGATGGCGCAAAATCAGCTGAACTGACCACAAGCCGTGGTGCCGCGCCAACAGCGGTGTTATTTGATGAGAGTGGTGTGATGGGTAAAGCCTATGATGCGCGTACCACACCACATATGTATGTAATTGATAAAGCCGGTGTGCTGCAGTATATGGGTGGCATTGATAGCATCCCGTCTGCCAAGGTAGATGATATTGCTAAAGCTACGCCGTATTTTGCTAATGCTGCAACCGCAGTATTAGCCGGTCAAACGCCGGATCCTGCGGTGACTAAGCCTTATGGCTGCAGTGTTAAATACTAAGAGGTGAGTATGCTGCCGGTTTTAAGCAGCCGGCAGCTCACTGATCGCCACTGCAGCAAAATAAATCGCCGTTTTACTCTCGTGTGACGAATAATAACTGAGCAGCAATCTGTCATCTTGTAATACCATCCCAGCGTAACTGCAATCACCACCTGAGGGTAGTGTTAGCCATTCTGTTAGCTCACCACTTTGCATGTTAATACCGCAGAGGCTGGTACGCACCCTATCATCATATAATCTGACGCAAGCCACAGCGCGGTTATCGGCTAATTGTAGCCAGTGTGGGCCACCAATTCGCGCCGTTAATGCTTGCCAGTGCCATTGGCGATAAGGGGGTGTGCTGCGTCCTAAGAGCCCTACCTCAGGATCCCGGCGCAATAGGCAATACGCGGTGTTATCAGGTTGAAATAGCAAACTGTTTTCATTGGCATAACTGCCTTGGTAAATATCTTCATGTAGCTTAAATTGCAGGGTGCTATCGCCAATATATAACCGCGATAGTGAGGGGCGGCCAACATAATAAGCCAAAGCATAAGCCTGCTGGCCGTGCCAAGTCAGTCGCCATAGCCAAAAGTTAATATCACCGACCGCTTGCGCGGCAGACCACACTGCACCGTCGATTGAATACCAAATATAGGATTGATGACTGCCCTGGCTTTTATCATGCAACGCACCGGCGCCTAAAAGCATTAAGCGGCCATCGGGGTGGCAACTGAATTTGGGATCACGTAAGTCGGCGGCAGCATGCTGCACTAACGCCATATTGTGCCAGCTATTGCCGTGATCGGTTGAACGTAGCACGCGAAAAGCACCATCAGGCGAAACATGAGCTGTAGCTTCGCGAAACACACACCACAGCGCACCCTGCCAAGCAATTAAGTCGGTAAAGGCATTGTGCTCACCTTGTTGCCAAATACAGCGACTGTGCATGGTGACTCCGTATTAATCTGTTTGTAAGGCCGTGATCGGATCCAACTCTGAGGCTTTAATGGCAGGATAAACCCCAAAAGCGACACCGATTAACGCACAGATACTAAAGCTTAGCACGATAGCTGGGATTGACCAGGACACCGCCCAACCAGAATAAAAAGCAATTAATTCAGAGAGAATAATACCAAACAGAATACCGGCGATGCCGCCGACAATAGCGATGGTGAAGCTTTCGGCAACAAACTGCAGTTTAATATCGCGTTTAGTGGCGCCAATAGCGCGTAATAAACCAATTTCTTTGGTGCGTTCTAACACCGTGGCCAGCATGATATTCATAATACCAATACCGCCTACCAGCAACGAAATACCCGCCACACAGGACATCACAATATTAAATATTTTTTGTGTTTGCTCCTGCTGTGCTAATAACGCCGCGGGTACGATTAAGCGAAAATCATCAATATCATGATGACGTTGCTGCAATAAATAGTTTAGGGCGCGGGCTGCGACGGCGCTATTGGCACCTTCGGTTAACTGTAAACGAAACGAGCTGAGTTCGGCATCCAGAGGAATACTGCGAAAGCGGCTGCGGGCGGTTTGTAGCGGCATAAACAGTTGGTTTTGTTCACCACCCAGCTTAATACCCTGAAATTCGTTTTGGCTGTTATAGGGCTCGGCCAACACGCCGATAACCTCTAACCAGACATGATTGACTTTAACATAACGGCCAAGTGCATCGCCTTCAGGAAACAAATTAGCGGCCATTTGTGAGCCGAGCACGGCCACTTGTGCGGCATACAGGTCTTCTTGCTCTGTAAAGTTACGGCCGCTAGCAAATGGCAAGCTACTAAGTGCCATATAACTGGGTAATACACCCACGGCTAAACCTTCGCTTTTACCGCTGTGGCTGATAATGGCATAGGTTTCGAGCTGGCGCTCGGCGCTAAAGCCGGTGATGTTAGGTAGCGTTGTCACGGCCGCTTGCAGATCGCTTTGGCTCAGCCCTAAAGAATGTTTGCGATGCTCTAATAAGGTTTTTTCGTCAAAGGTTTTGCTCTCAACAATAATGTTGCGCAGCCCCATGGTTTCAATGGTTTTTAAGGCTTCGCGTTCGGCGCCTTCACCAATGTTAAGCATCGCAATTACCGCACCTACACCAAATATCATACCGAGTAAGGTTAGAAAGGTACGAAGTTTATGTTGTGCCAACTCAGCCAAGGTATCTTTTAGCATGGCGCTATGTTTCATGTTAGTTCTCCGGTGGCAATAAGCTGATACGATCGCCGGCGCTTAGGCCTTCGATAATTTCGGCGTGTGTTAGGCTTTTAGCACCTAAGCTTACGGCTTGTCGTTGCAAACTGCCGCCGCGTTGTTGCCACACATATTGGCCTTTTTCATCGCTGAAAATGGCTTGCAAGGGTAGCGCTAACACCTCCGGCAAGGTGTTAGCTAAAATCTCAGCGCGTACTTTTGCTCCCGGTAAAAAGAAATCTTGTTGGGCGCTTGGTGCCACGATAACTTCAATATAGCGGCGCGGATCGCGACGTTCGCGCGATTGCGCCACTTGACCCACGCTTTGGATGCGGCCCTCAAGTACTTGCTCTGGGCGAGCGGTTAAACGAAAAAACACCGGTTGATCGACCGCTAAGCCAACTGACTCTTGTTCAATAATCAGCAGTTTGACATGTTGTAAGCTTAAGTCTGGAATACTGCCCAGCTTTTCGCCGGGAAACACCATCCGACCCACCTCGGGTTTTTCACCGCGCCAGTTGCTGTCATACAGCAAAATACCCTTGTGTTGAGCGCGGATTTCGAGTGCAGCTAAGCCCGTTTCAGCCTGGGTCAATAAGCTTTGTTGCTGCCCTTTTTGCAGTTGTAGCAAGTCGAGTTCGCCTTGCGAGCGGTTGGCAAAACTTTGTTGTTGCCAATCTAAGTAAGACTGCTTTTCACCTAAAAACTCTTTATTTTGCATCGAGTCTAAGATTTCTAGGCGTGAGCGTATTTGGATATCATCAATACTAAAACGGTCGGCAAAGGCAAATTCTTGCTGCACAAGGCGCTGATCTAAACCAATAGTGGACAGTTCTGCTTGTTGCTGAGTGCCTTTAAAGTCTTGATCGGCCAGTACGCCAGATAAAGCATTACTGGCATCACGCCGGCTGCGTTCTAACTGCGTCGCATCAAAACGGATCACCAAATCTCCGGGTGAAACACTGCTGTATTCTGGGGTGATCTCGGCGATAAAACGGGGGCCTCGGGTACTTTGAGGCGCATTGATGCTAATGGCGTTAACGGCAAATAACTCCCCTTCAGCTTGAATGCGGTGTTCAAGCGTGCTCGATTGCAGTGTTAATAAGGCTGCGTTCTCGTCGGTTTCACCACAACCACTGAGTAGAAGCAAACTACCGGCTAACATAACGGCATAGCGCATTATTCACCTCCTGCCGCTAAACGAATTTGTAAGCGCGCACTCATACCCGGGCGCATAATAGCCAAATCTGTTTCGTCGAGTTTGATACTGGCATCGACGACGCGGCTAAGATTTTCGGCTGTTTTGTTGCGCACCGCAGTGCCTAAATCGGTCAGCACGCCACTAAAGTTGCGCTCGGGATAGGCATCTAAGGTAATTTGCACCACTAGGCCGCTACGAAGGTACTTTAAATCAACTTCATCAATTTCAGTTTTGATATACAAACTTTCTAATTGGCTAACTTCGGCAATGGGTTGGCCAAACTGAACGGTATCGCCAACCGATGATTTTTCGCCATTGTAATTAGGTACATACACCATGATGCCGGCAAAGGGCGCGCTAATTTTTAACGACGCGACTTCCCGTTTTAATTGTTCTACCTCAGCGCTTAAGCGGGCAATTTTCGAGGAAATAATTTGTTGCTCGGCATCGCGCTGTTGTTGATGAAAATCTAAACGACTTTGCGCTAATTGATACTGACTTTTCGCAATAGTGAAGTCGATCTGCGATTTTCGGCGATCATTTGCAGAGCGAGAGTTATCCACTATCTCGGCCTTACGCTGTTCACGATCATGGTCGTTTTTGCGTTCGGCTAATTGCAGTTTTAATTCCTCAAAACGTTGTTCATCAGCGGTTAAACGGTTGGCCAATTCTTGCTCTGCACTGCGCAGTTCAATATTTTTATTACGCAGCTCGTCTTGTACGCTTTGGCTATCAAAGCCAATTACCGGCATGCCTTGTTGCAACAAACTGCCTTCTGGCGCCATTTCTTTAATATTGTATTGCCATAAGCGGCCGACACTGGGAGGGGTGATGGTAAAAAAAGTGGCTGCGGCTAACTGACCCGTTGCTCGTACCGTTTGGCGTTGTTGCTCATTATTGCTCGTTTCTGGTGCGGGTGTGCAGCTAATTAAGCCGAAACAAACCAGGCTAGAGAGTAGCAGTCGAAATGGCATGTTAGCGTACCTCTAATAGCAAGCCCATGCCCAGCAACGGCTGAGATATGGGTAGGTTGCTCGCGCTAAATTGCGCTCGATAATACAAGGCATTGCCCCAGGCTTGACGCTTTTCGCCTTGACCAGCCAGTTGTTGCAGTGTTACGGGGAATTGCAACTCAGGGGAAATATCAAAACGAGCACTAATGTGTTTAGCTTGCTGCAAACGCGCTACATCTACTTCATGTACCCAGGCTTCAACATAAAGGCCATTTAACTCGGTCACTTCGGCAATCGACCATCCGGGCTGTGCGGTAACACCGCCAAATAATTTGGTGCGATACCAAGGATGTAAGCCATAACTGATGGCGCCGTCCCGTTCGGCGTACACGCTCATTTTGGTCAGGTTTAACTCTGCTTCAGCGAGCTCTGCCGCTGTTTTATCAATTTGCAGTTGCTGTTTGAATAACGTGGTTTGTTGTTCTTGCTTGGCAGTAACGAGGGTTTCCCGGGCTTTTTGCAATTCGGTAGTAGCACGTTGCTGTAATAGCTGGTTATTTTCATAGTCGTACAAACTGAGGTTGGTTTTAGGCACCGCTGCGTCAATGTTGGCTTTCTCTAATAATAATTCGCGGCGCTGCAATTCATACTCTGCTTCCATCACCTTTAACGCTTGCTGGCTTTCGAGTTGTTTTAATTGCTCTTGAGTGCTGACTAATTGGTTTTTGAGCCGTTCAATATTGGCTTGAATGGAGCCGGCATCAAAAACCGCCACCAAGTCGCCGGCTTTAACCGCTTCTGCTTCCGGTTTTAGCCATTGCACTTGAATACGCCAAGTGTCGCTCATTGGTGCGACAATGGTTTGCCGATATTCCGACACTAAACTGCCGGTGAGCAGCAGCGGTAATTCACTTTGTACTTGCTGGCTCAGAGTGGTGGCCAGGATCAAACTTAAACCGAACATTGGCTGTCCTCAAGTATTTGGCCGTCACGCATTCTAATGACCCGCTGGGCATAGGCGGCAATGTCATCTTCATGGGTTACCATCACGACGGTATTGCCTTGCTGATGCAGGCTGGTAAGTAATTGCATGATTTCTATTGAGGTTTTACTGTCTAGGTTGCCGGTAGGCTCATCGGCAAAAATCACTTTGGGGTTGTTGATCAGTGCGCGGGCAATGGCCACACGCTGACGCTGGCCCCCTGACATTTCTGCCGGCTTATGATGCATACGATGGCCTAGCCCTACTTGTTCTAACAATGTTTCGGCACGTTGTAGCGCTTCAATGGCGGGGGTGTCGGTGTAACGTAAGGGCAGCGCCACGTTTTCGGCGGCACTTAGCCGGGGGAGCAAATGAAATGATTGGAAAATAAAACCAATATGCTGATTGCGCATGGCCGAGAGTTGTTCATCATTCAGCGCACTAACATCAGCACCGGCCAGCTGGTATTGACCACTGCTCGGGGTGTCGAGACAACCCAGAATATTCATGAGTGTTGATTTGCCGGAACCCGAACTGCCCATAATGGCCACAAATTCATTTTCGGCGATGGTTAAACTGACCTCTCGTAGCGCTGCAACCTGAGTATCACCGCTACCAAAAATTTTACTTAACGCTTGAGCGCTTATCATGGAGCAACCTTACAACAAAATCATTATGGCAGTTTGGCATAAGGTGCAGTGCAAGAACCAGTTTAGTAGGTAGCTATAGTGTAACTAAATGTAAATTTGGCTTTAATAACCCCTGCACTCAATGTAGCTTGGGCAGGGGTCTTAGGGCTTGTTGATGTTTGATGGTTGTTTTTGCAGCTGAATGGCTGGTATTTATACAAGGCAGAGCTTGTGCCGTGTAGTTATTCTACATAAACAAGCGATAACGTAGTAGAAATGCCAGCCACACGCTGCCCGAAGGGTTCGTCTGGCGATGCTTTGCTCTTTGTCACTCGTCGTTTATTTAGAATAACTAAACTGCACTCCTCGTTTCGCGAGCAAAACATCGCCAAACGAACAAAATCTAAACAGCAAACGTCAACAAGCCCTAGGCTTATACAGGTAACAAGTCTAAAACTTGCTCAATACTGTTCAGGCTTCGGCGCTGAGTAATAAAACGGCGGCCAAGCTCGATAGCCTGTTTTTCGATGTTGGCGCGTTGTTGCTCACTGCTGACTTTATCTAAGTCGGCCACATGCGCTAACCCTACGGTACGCCGGATCAGCTCACAGCCAGCATAGCCAATGGCATCAGCAAAAACCTGCTGCAAAAATTGTTTTTGATACAAGCTGTTACGCAGCATCGGATCTTGGCTGTCTTGGCTCATTAACTGGCTAAATTGTTCAGCGAATACTTGCCACAGTGTTAGGCATTGTTGGCGCACATAGGTTTGGTGTTCAGTGACCGCCTCGGTATCTGCCAGTAACCCAGCGCAACCAAGATAGTTCAAACAAAAGTTAGCCAGTAACGAGCCAACATCAAAGCCGATAGGGCCATAAAAGCCAAATTCGGCGTCGATCACCTTGCAGTTTTCAGCATTGACAAAAATACTGCCGCTGTGCAAATCGCCGTGTAACAAGGCTTGTGGCTTAGATAAAAAGTCGGCTTTTAGTGCGGCGACTTCCGCTTGTAGCGCTTCGTCTTGCCATAGTTCGCGTGCGGTGCTGATAATCAAATCATGGATGTTATTGCGCTCGTGATTGCAGTAGGGATCGGTAAAAAATAAATCTTCGGTAATTTGGCAAAGATCGGGGTTAATAAACTGCGCCACGGCAGCTTTTTTTGCAGGCCCCGTCAGCACAAAATCACTGGTATAAAATAAGGTGTGCGCTAAGTAATGGCCAATTTGCGTTGCCACATGCTCATACTGTTTGCCTTTAATCAGTGCCGTGCGCAAGATGGTATATTGCTTTAAATCTTCCATCAGAATGGCCGACAGCTCAGCATCAAAATGGCGGATTTCAACGGTATGCTCAGGGCAAAAACGCGCATGTACGCGCAATACTTCCGCTTCAATGCGGGCGCGGTCGGTGCTTAAAGGCCAACTTTCGCCCACACAGCGAGCATAGGGCAGGGCTTGCTTTACAATCAGCGAAGTCCCTTTATCATTCGACACACGAAACACTAAATTGAGATTGCCGTCACCAAACTCTTCGGCAGACAGCTTACTGTGATCGCCAAAGAGTTCACTGTGCTTGTCGGCAAAACGCATGGCGTCGTCGTTATTGAAAATGCGGTAATCAGTCATCGGGTTACCTATTTACTTGAGAAGAAAAACGCGTGGCAGCATAATCGCAAACCTTATAGACGTCTGCAACGCCAAATAGGAATAAGCTATGAAAAACTTGTCTGCACTTAGTCTGAAAACGCATCAGGGAGAGCTATACGTTTTAGATCAAACCTTATTACCCCATCAACAGCAATGGCTGCATTGCACAACGGTAACGCAGATGGTGACGTTGATCCAGCGTTTACAATTACGCGGCGCACCGGCTATCGGCATTGGTGCCAGTTTATTATTAGCCTATCGTGCTACTCAGGGCGATAGCCAAGCGCAACTGCAAAAAGACGCCGAAATATTACGGGCCGCACGGCCAACGGCGGTTAATTTAATGAATAACTTAGATAGCATGCTTGAGGCTATTCAGCAGACGGATTTTGTCAGTGCCACGGTCGCGTGCGCCGAAGCATTATTTGCCGAAGATGTGGCGCTGTGTCAACTGATGGCAGAGCACGGTGCGGCCTTAGTGCAACCGAATGAACAGTTATTAACCCACTGTAATACCGGTGGTTTAGCTACCGCAGGCGTCGGTACGGCGCTAGGTGTGATTAATTTAGCGCATCAACAAGGCAAAAATATTCGGCTGTGGGTAGATGAAACGCGGCCACTGTTACAAGGCGGTCGTTTAACCGCGTGGGAGTGCCAGCAATTGGGTATTCCGTATCAGCTAATTTGCGACAATATGGCCGCGATGTTAATGGCGCGCGGGCAGGTCGATCGCATTTTTGTGGGGTCAGATCGTATCGCGGCCAATGGTGACTTTGCCAATAAAGTGGGTACTTACAGCTTGTCGGTATTAGCGCACTATCATCAGGTCCCCTTCTATGTAGTGGCACCGCATACCACCGTCGATTTAGCCTGTGCCGATGGCAGTGTCATCCCTATTGAGCAACGAAATGCCGATGAGGTACGCGGGGTCAGTGGCGCTTTTGGTCAAACGTTGTGGGCACCCGAGGAAGCACCGGTGTTTAACCCCGCTTTTGATGTCACGCCTGCCAATTTAGTGACCGGTTGGGTGTTAGATACCGGGGTTTACAGCCAACAAGATATTGCCGCGGGGGTATTAACTGCACTGTTTAAAAAAGCCTAAGCTAAAACAGATTGTCTGAAAGGCTATACAAAGGCTGCTAGAGATAACAGCAATATCTTGATGAGTTGTAATTTCTTTGTTAGCGATGTCAGGTTTTTTTACACGCCTTGAGTGGAGCTCATGCAAGTCATTAATTTTTTACGGTTTATTTTATTGGCATGTTTTTTGTATAAATGAAATTAGAAAGAGTAAACCTCAATTAAAATAATGACACAGGAAAATAAAAATGAATAAATACCTTTTGGCCGCAGCGGGATTGCTATTATCGGCTAGCGTTTTTTCAGCTAAGGCTGGAATCATTTCTGAGACCTATCAATTAAAAATTACAACATCAGACTCTCTGGGCTATTCAGCAATATCCATAGGTCAAATTTTTGATCTTACTATTTTTTACTACGATACTTCTGATACTACTCTTGCTTATGCTTCATTACCTCGTCCTTTTTTGGGTGCAGCGCAGCCTAGAATTTGTGCAAACAATTACACTGGCACAGTTAATTGTTCAAATCCTTCAACAGTATCTTCCTTTACTTATCAGCCCAATGTTGCAGAGGCAAGTGATGTTACTAATACCAATGGGTTGAATTTAGGTTTGCTTTTTAACCTACCAGTTGGAGTTACAGCTGCCGGTTCAGCGTTCGATTATGTAAGCACTCGTATAAAGAATACTAGCGGAGTTATAAATACTTCTTTAACAAGCTCTAATGGTGGATTTTTACTTTCATACAACTCTCTAACTTCGGCAGGTGCGAATCCTCAAAATGGATTTATCCGTGCTTACACTTCAGCTGGAAATACACAAATGAATTTTGTTCAGGTTTTCAATCAGACATCTGATTTGTCTATTAACGTTACTGCAGCCAATCAACCCCCAGCTTCGGTCCCGGCTCCGGCTACCTACGCCATGATGTTATTGGGGTTGTTTGGTTTAGGTTTGGTACGTAAAGCCAAAGCACGTCAATGATGTTTTTTTGTGCCAGAGAAGTATCTGGGCACTAAGATAAAAACATTCCGCTGTTGCTGGATGAAACGCGGCAATTGTTTCAATGCGGTCGTTTAACGGCTTGGGAATGTCAGCAACTGGGCATTCCGTATCAGCTACTTTGCGACATATGGTTGCGATGTTAATGGCGCGCGGACGGGTTGATTGCATTGGCTAATGCTGTTAGCGGCCAAGTATTTACCACCCCGTATAACGATAACTCGCCAAAATGCCGGTTAGCCGCCCAAAGTTAAGAGTGGCAACACCGGTATTTTTTTACAGAATGCTCAGCGAAATATGCTTTGAAATGTCAACAATGGCAGTACTACCAGTAAACTCAAATCTTACCTTACCGACTGAAGATAAATAAATTTCTAGCTCAGAATCGAGATCGAAAGTGCCCGACGTTTCTACTGAGTAAGCCACAATGTTTTTGTAGGGTAGCGAGGTAAAATCTTTTTTGCTGCCGGTAATACCTTGCACGTTTACTGCAATGATTCTTTTATTGGTGAATACCACGCCGTCACGCATCGATTTATACGAATCGATCACGGTTTCATCGTCTAATAACAGTGCCGTGACTTTTTCAGCAAAGTCGTTGTTTTGTTTCAGTTTAAAGACGCTTTTATTATTAAAATCGATCATGAAATATCCTTGTTAGCGATGTTTGGTCAACAAGCAAAAATGGCAGCCTAAAATAAACAATGTAATAACGCTAATGTGGCTTTGTTTATTTCACCGCCTGGTTAAACACTATTTATACCAAATGCTCACGACAACCGTCGCGGGCATCCAGGAGCCACCACTTTGCGATTGCGTGATATGGGTAATCTCAATATCCGGATGTGTGGCCAGCCACAGGTTAATTTCTGCTTCTAATCCAGAAATAACCGGTGTTGCCGAGCCAGGCCAAAACCCGGGTTTGGGTTTTAAGATTTTAGTGAACACTTTTACTTCCATACTATGACGCTACTCCCATTTTAATCAGTAAGCTAATTTGTCGGTATAAATGCAGCATAGAGTAAAATGCGACCGCTGAAAACGGATGACAGGGTTTAGCATCATCATATGTTCAGTGCGGTTTTATTTATTTGCTTTAAATCGTGCTGGTGGCTATTGAAAAAGCGTTAAGCCGGTTCGTGCTGCCACCTTGGCATCATTTTGTGTTTGCCCCCTTGAAATCGCTTGCTGCCATCTACATATATCGGCTTATCGCGATATATAAATAAACCTATGCCTGATGACGACAACCTCAACAACACCGCTAACGGCCAAGCAATTGGACGACATTATCAAAGCGCTGGCACATCCGGTACGCCGCGATATGGTGATATGGTTAAAGACCCCAGAGCAGTATTTTGCTGATCAAGAACATCCACTGAGTTTAGGGGTGTGTGCTGGCAAAATTGAGCGACAAACTGGCTTGTCGCAAAGTACGGTATCGGCGCATCTGGCCACGCTGCAGCGTGCCGGGATTATCTCCAGCCAGAAAGTTGGGCAATGGCATTTTTTCAAACGTAACGAGGCGCTGATGCAGCAATTTATGTTGCAACTTAGCGCCGAGCTTTAATTTCTCTTTTCAACGCACAGGACAACACTATGCCAACCTTATTTGATCCTATTCAAGTGGGCGATTTACAGCTAAAAAACCGCATTATTATGGCACCGTTAACCCGCTGTCGTGCCAGTGCCGGGCGAGTACCCAATGATTTAATGGTGGAATATTACACACAGCGCGCCAGCGCGGGTTTAATTTTAACCGAGGCCACGTCGGTGATGCCAATGGGCGTGGGCTACCCTGATACGCCTGGTATTTGGTCAGCAGAGCAAGTGGCCGGTTGGCGCAAAATCACTGCGGCGGTACACCAGGCTGGTGGCAAAATTATGCTGCAATTATGGCATGTGGGCCGTATTTCCGATCCGCATTACCTAGATGGCGAACTGCCGGTAGCGCCAAGCGCTATTCCTGCCAAAGGGCATGTTAGCTTAATGCGCCCGAAAAAAGACTATGTTACGCCGCGCGCGCTAGAAACCGCAGAATTGGCTGACATTGTAGCAGCTTACCGGCAAGGTGCTGAAAACGCGAAATTAGCAGGCTTTGACGGTGTGGAGATCCATGGCGCTAACGGTTACTTATTGGATCAGTTTTTACAAGACAGCACTAACAAGCGTACCGACAATTACGGTGGCAGCATAGAGAACCGTGCCCGATTGATGTTAGAAGTGACCGATGCCGTGATTGAAGTGTGGGGCGCAGGGCGTGTGGGTATGCATTTAGCACCGCGCGCAGATGCGCATGACATGGGCGATTCGCAGCGAGCGGATACCTTTGGTTATGTTGCCAGCGAATTAAGTAAGCGTGGTATTGCCTTTATCTGTAGTCGCGAAGCGCAAGCTGCGGATAGCTTAGGACCCAAGCTGAAACAGCTCTTTGGCGGTGTCTATATTAGCAATGAGAAGTTTGATAAGGCGGCTGCAAATAAAGCATTGGCTGAGGGTATTGCCGATGCGGTGGCCTTTGGTGTGCCTTATATTGCCAACCCGGATCTGGTGGCGCGGATGCAGCAAGATGCACCTCTGAATGAGGCCAAGCCTGATTTGTTTTATGGCGGTGGTGTTGAGGGTTACACCGATTATCCGATTCTACCTCAGTAATTAGCCCTCACGTTATGGTGTAAGTTAAGAGCAGTTGCCGCAAGGGCACTGCTCTTTTTTATTGTTTTCAGCTACGCTGGGGTTATCGCTATTGCAGCGAGCGTGTTAAGCGCATGTGTTACTCAATGAGTGCAAATAACGGCTTTAAACCTTGCTAAATCTTATTGAAAGCCAAAATGCTGCCAGCATGCTTCGGAAAGCTTGCGGCTTTTTATGACAATCTGTATAAATCAGGCAGGGTAGCGGGTGTATATGGCTCACCCAACCAATGGCCTTATTTAAGGCACCGAAGAGTTTTTGCTGTGCGCTTCGCACCCTGTTATGGGTTTACTGTTGATGCCGTTATTTTTGTTATCACCCCTTTTTACGCTGTTACTGGTGCACTGGCAGTTTGCGCCACAGGCTGCCGCGATCAGCCAGCTATTTCCTGTGTTGGTGTATGCGATGTTGCTGTTAACCGCTGGGCTGGCGGTGCTAATGCGGCAATGGCATTGGTTGTACAGTGCCGTGTTGTTAGCTAGTCATTATTATGTGGTTGAAATGGCGCTGGCCAGTGAGCAACTTGCAGCAATAGCGATGCTACTGCCATTGCTGATCACCCTGTTATTTCTGTTACTGCAATTAAAACCTAAACCACAACCTAGCACTTTATCAGGCGTGTTCCTGCTGCTCGTCATACTGTTTGCACCGCCCGCCATGTTGGTATTACCGCTTGCTGACATTGTGACGCAGTTATCCCTGCCGGAAACGTTTTTAAAGCCGGTTTCTGACAGCGTTGCTATTAATTGGGGCACCCTTTGGTGGATGGCCTTAGTGGCGACTGGTTGGTTAAGTATGCTCAGTTATCATAGTGCTAATGGCCAGCGTTGGGGGCAGTTTGCTGCGTGGTTAGCGGTGATGCTGTGTTATCCCTTTATCTTGTTTGAGCAAGCCGCCGGTTGGGTCACTCTGGCGGCAGGTTTAAGTTTGCTGCTAAGCTTAACTAGTCAGATGCTGCACTTAGCTTATATTGATGAGCTGACCCAATTACCCCAGCGGCGAGCGCTGCTGAACCACTTAAGTCGCTTGGGTAAACGCAGCGCGGTGACCATGCTAGACGTTGATCACTTTAAAAAGTTTAATGATACGTATGGCCATGATGTTGGCGATCAGGTGCTTAAGTTGCTTGGCTCGATTTTGGCTAATCAGTCGGGTTTAACGGCTTATCGTTATGGCGGCGAAGAATTTACCTTGGTGTTTCATCATAACAATCAACAAAAGCTGGCTGAAAAGCTAGAGCAAGTGCGTGAAGCCGTGGCAGAGTATCCATTGGTGATCCGTCAGCAACAGCGGCCAACAGACAGTAAAGATGGCAAGCAACAACGCGGCAGTGCCGCAGCAAACAAAACCGTGCATGTCACCATCAGTTTAGGTTGCGCCTTGCGCAATAGCGGTGAAAGTACCGAGCAATTACTAAAACGCGCCGATGAAGCGCTTTATAAAGCGAAAAAAGCCGGGCGTAATAAAGTGGCGTTTGCAAATTAAGCCCCCTGTCTTAATACGACGTAATAAAACTGCCCGTAAAAGCGGGCAGTTTATCGACCTAACTCAAAGCATTACTCAGCGACTTTCACAATAACTCGGCCGCGTACCTTACCTTGTAGCAAGTCGTTAGCGGTGCTGACCACTTGCTCTAGCGAAATGACATGACTTATCGTGTCAAAATCTTCAGCGGTTAACAATTCACTTAACCGTTGCCAGGCTTCAATGCGATCTGCTAATGGGCGCATTACGCTATCAATGCCGTATAACACGACACCGCGCAGGATAAAGGGCGCCACGGAAGAGGGGAAATCCATGCCTTGTGCCAAGCCGCAAGCGGCAACGGCACCGCCATAACGGGTGCTAGCACAGGCGTTGGCGAGGGTATGGCTACCGACGCAATCGACAACACCCGCCCAACGTTCTTTTTGCAGCGGTTTGCCCGGCGCACTTAATTGTTCACGGGGTAAAATGTCGGTTGCACCGAGTTTTTTCAGATAGTCACTTTCTTCAGGCCGACCGGTGGCCGCTACCACGTTAAAACCCAGCTTGCTGAGTAAGCGCACGGCATAACTACCGACACCGCCATTGGCACCCGTCACTAAAATTTCACCTTGCTCAGGGGTAACACCATGTTTTTGCAGCGCGAGCACACAAAGCATCGCGGTATAGCCTGCCGTACCTACACCCATCGCTTGCGCTGGGCTGATGCCTTTAGGAAGCGGGATCAGCCAGTCACTTTTTAAACGGGCTTTTTCAGCTAAGCCACCCCAATGACCTTCGCCCACCCCAAAGCCGTTGAGCAGCACCTTATCACCGACTTGAAAACGGCTAGAATCAGATTGCAAGACTTCGCCAACCAAATCGATGCCTGGCACCATGGGGAATGCGCGCACAACAGGCGCTTTGCCGGTAATGGCCAAGCCGTCTTTATAATTGAGGGTACTGGTTAACACTTTTACGGTGACATCACCGGCAGGCAGTTGTTGCTCGTCTACGGTCGTTAACTCGGCGCGATAACCTTGGTCATCTTTATTAATTAAAATTGCCTTAAACATACGATTCTCCGTTTTACAGTGGGGTGTAATTAAAATTAATGGGAAAGTTGTTTCAAAAAGAACTGACCAAATTGTTGTAGCGGTTGTGCGGATTGGAGCAAGCGCGCTCGCGCGACCGCACCTTCCCAACCGATCCAAAATACTTCTGCTAAAGCTGCTGGGTCTTTATCTGCCGTGATCTCAGCTTGGGCTTGTGCTTGTTTTAAGCAATTCGCGACCAATGCTTGCCAGCTGCTATAGGTCGCCACAATGGCGTGGCGAAAGGTGTCGGGTAATTGCGGTAATTCCAGTTCTAAATTACCGATCAGGCAGCCTCGACTAAATTGATACTTGGCCATACCGTTACTGGCATCGCTCATAAAATGGCTAAGCCGTTGCAGAGGAGGATAACGGGTGTCGTTAAGATGTTTGCTTAATTTCGCTTCAAAGTACTGGCGATAGTGAGCTAATACTTCTAACCCATAAGCTTCTTTGTTTTCAAAGTAATGATAAAACGAACCTTTGGGGACCTGCACCGAGCTTAATATAGTATCCAAACTGCTTTGGTTAAATCCTGACGAGGTCAACCATACTAAGCCTGCGCGCAGCAGCACGGCCTTGGTATTCGGATCGGCATCTTGGTTTTTCTTCGGTCGGCCGCGTTGGCGCTTTTGGTTATCCATAGCTCACTTTAATTAATTAGACTGCTTGGTCTAATATAGATCTGAATAATGATTTTGGCAAGCCTGTTCATTATTGCGCTTTTAAAAGCGTTGCGGTTTACCCCAAAGCAAAAGATAACAATGCAAAGGCCCGAAAGAGAATACAAGCGCATTGCTTAATGTAAGCAAGATGCAGCGTATGTCGTAAAATTCCTACCCAATGTAAAGGTGTTGCCTTAGTGATTGATTCGGCACAGATATTGCCATGCATACTATTGTCTGCTTAGGTGAAGCAATTAGAGCGTTATTGGCGTGCGAATCACCAAAAGTAGGCATTTTCGCCCTAAAGCAGTGCAGCAAGCCCACGTTAGTTTGTTAACGGTTGCTGTCTTTGGCTGCGATTTTGGATAAGTGATTCAGTGCATGTGAACCTAAGTAGCTGACTAAAAAAATGATAACTAATCAACCTTTCTAGGGGAAAGCATGAACATCAGAAAGTACTCTTTAACTGCCGTTGCCGTGAGTATGGTTTTAGGCCATGCTGCTGCCGTTGCGCAAGAACAAGAAAGCACGGTTGAACGGATCCAAGTTACGGGTTCGAATATTAAGCGCAATGACTTAGAAGGCGCTGCACCGGTGCAAGTGATTGGCCGAGAAGATATCGACCGTTCAGGATTTGCCAACTTACAACAGTTGCTTGAAACGCTACCTGCTGCTGGTAATGGCACCTTTTCTACCCGCGGAAATAACCAAGATTCTACTGCTAACGGTGGCGCTGCCATCAGTTTGCGAGGTTTTGGTCCTGATGCAACGCTTGTGTTGATTAATGGTCGTCGTGTTGCCAGCAGTGCTTTTGCTGAAGGTATTGTGAATTCTTTTGTGGATATCAATAACATCCCAGTTGCCGCTATCGAGCGCATTGAAATTCTGAAAGATGGTGCTTCTGCGGTATATGGTTCTGATGCAGTGGCTGGTGTCGTTAACGTCATTCTGCGGAAAAACTTTGAAGGCACTGAAGTGACTATCGGTCATGGTGGTACTACCGGCCCTAGCTATGAAGAAACCAATTTTAGCTTGCTGTGGGGCACCGGTGATGACGACAGTAACGCAACGGTGATCTTAGATTATTTCAAGAACACGGGCTTAATGCGCAACGAGGTGGGTATTTATGGCACAGTCTATCAACCTGAAAATGGTATTGATGGTCGTTCATCTTCGGGTTTTCCTGGCACCTTTATTGTTAATGGTGTTTTAACTCCTGATACTGCCTGCCCAGCGTCAAGTATTGTGAATAATGTCTGTCGTTATGATTTTGGTCCAAGCGGAGCCGTGTTACCAACGGCAGAACGTATTGGTTTTATGTTTCAAGGCAGCCAAAAGTTTAGCGATTATGCTGAAGGCTACATTGAATTATCAGCGCAACACAATACTTCAATGGCATTTGGTGCAGCTACGCCATTAGGCCGCACAGCGGGCTTAACAGTCGGTGCTGATCACCCGAATAATCCTTATGGTTCAGACATCATTATTAACAACTTCCGCACCGTCGATGCCGGTTCACGAGTATGGAATATCGAATCGGATACTTTACGTTTAGTTTCTGGCGTGAGAGGCACGATAAGTGATTGGGATTATGATATTTCCGCGCAAAAAGGTCGCAGTAAATCGCTGCAAAGCGGCGGTATTGGTGATGGCTGGATCCGCGTAGATTACTTGCAAAATGAAATTAATGCGGGCCGTTATAACCCCTTTGGTGGCACCATTAATGATCCCGATGTCGTGGCGGCAATTTCTACTAGCTTGGTACGCCAAGGTGAGTCACATATGACCTCATTTAGTGCCAATATCGCTGGTGAAGCCTTTACAATTGGTGATATTACAGTACAAATGGCCGCAGGTGCCGAATATCGAGAAGAAGATGTTTCTGATAAGCCGGATGAGCAGTTTGAGCGTGGTTTAATTTTTGGTACTGAAGCGATCTCCGCACAAGCCGCCCGTGATATTACTGCCGCTTACATCGAGTTTTTGATACCGTTAACAGACACCTTTGACGTGACCTTAGCCGGTCGTGCAGATGATTATAGTGATTTTGGTTCAACCACTAATCCACAGATCTCGGTATCGTGGCGGCCACTGGATAATTTCTCGGTAAGAGGTTCTTGGGGTAAAGGTTTCCGTGCGCCATCTCTAGCACAAATTGGTTTAGGCCCTTCACAAGATTCACCGTTAGTTGACGATTATTATCGTTGTACTTCAGATAATGTCTGTGAAGGTGAGCGTGAGCGTTCTGTTATTTACACTTCTGATGGTGTACTTCAGCCAGAAGAATCGACCACGTGGAACGTCGGTGTGGTATGGCAAATCAATGATGCTTTTGATGTTACCGCAGATGTTTGGAGTATTAAACAAGACAACAAAATTGATCAAAACCCAGTTGAGAACATTTATGCACTGGAATGTAATAACCAGGCCAGTGTTATTTGCCAGCGCTTTGACCCGTTACCAGGGGAAACGCTTGGCCAGTTAGATAAAATCTACAACATCTATGTCAATTTGAGCTCGCAAGAAGCAAGCGGTATCGACTTAACCGCTGGTTACAAAATTAACTTAGAAGACATGGGGTTAGTTAAACTGGGTTTAGATTGGTCTTACATAGACTCGTTCAAGAAAGATAACTTGCAATATGCGGGAGAGTTAAACTATCCACAACATCGTGGCCGTGCAACAGCCGATTGGACTTTCGGTGATTTTGGTCTTACAGCGACGGTGCAATATATCGGTGAGTTTGAAAGCTTCCAAGCTTTGTCTGTGATGGAAAGCGTTGAAGCGACTATGGTTGACTCGCAAACATTGCTTGATTTGCAAGGTCGTTATAATTTCAACGACAAAACCGTCTTTACGGTTGGTGTGAACAATCTGTTCGATACCGATCCGCCATTTACTGCGCGAGGTTACGGCTATGTGGCTGAAACACACGGCTTAAGAGGGCAATATGTGTATGGCTCGGTGAAATATCGATTTTAAAGATTAACACTCTACTAAAAAGCCGCTTAAATCTTAATTTAAGCGGCTTTTTTATCAGCTGATATGTTTAAACTTTCACTGCATAAGCTAACGACAGTGACTTATTGGTATCGCATGCTGATTAGCCAACAGTTGACGACAACTTTCCTAGGTTTAAAACGGCTTTAAGCAGTCGTTTTAATAATGCTTTCGCGCTGGGTTAAGCCAAATTTTTCTAATACCTGCGCGTAAATCGAGGTTTTATCATCATCTGTCAGATTTTCAGCGCCTTTCTCAGCATATTTTGATTCTAACAACTCGGTGAGGTAGGCGGTTATTTCACTCAGTTGCTGCGTATCTTGTGTTAACTGAGCTGAATTCGCCGCAGCATCTTTGGTTTTTTTAACTTGATCGCCTAAGGCTTTAGCATCAATGCCCTCGGCAGCTAACGCCGCTTGTAGCGCTTTACCCGGTTGAATGCCCGCTTCGTTAAAGATACTGACAATCGCCGAAGCATCTTCATCTGACAAGTTATCGAGATCATATTCTGCTAGGGTATCGGTAATCAGTGTACTTTGCTCTGCGGTAAGCGGCTTATCATTTCTTGGCGGTGGTGGCATACCAGCACTAGAGTTAATCGATCCAATCATTGCCTTGCTCCTGTGTTAGAAAAGCGGGTTCATCTAAAATTTGGACGTGCTAACCGAGTGAGCACAAACTTAGGCTAACAACGAAACTTGCAAACAATGTGCAAGAAAAACGACATGTGCCCTGATTGTTTTGGCTTTTGACTGAATTTATTTAAGGGAAGGGTGTACACCGGTTTGCTAAAAACACTCTATGCTGTTGCGCAAAAGAGCAAGCCGTTGCAATGAGCTGCATTTTTTACGGTGACGCTGCGCTGATGAATTGCATCAATCAAGCAGGCTGGTAAGATAACCCTTCATCGAAATGGTTTGCTTCGCAGTGGCGGTTATCTGCCATGCCACCCCAAAAATACTAGGACAGTCATGAGCAAAAGTGCCTATCAGCAACAAGAGCAAGGTTATCGCGATAAAGCGTTAAAAATGTATCCCTGGGTTTGTGGCCGTTGTGCCCGTGAATTTGTGCACTCAAACCTGCGAGAATTAACGGTGCATCATATTGATCATAATCACAGCAATAACCCTGCAGATGGCAGCAATTGGGAGCTGTTGTGTATTTATTGCCACGACAATGAACATAATAAATTCCACGAATATGTGTTGTATGGCGGCACCACCGAGCAAAAGGTCGCAGCGGCAACGCATAATCCCTTTGCTGACTTAAAAGCCCTGCTGAATAAACCTAAATAAGGACGGTTACCCTGTTTTCTGGCCTGGTTTTGGCTGGCCGTAGCGGCAAACCTGTTACTGCTCAGTTACGTTATTGGCAAATGGTAGTTTAGGCGCTGTGCTAAGGCCTAACACCTGCGTGGTTTCGCAGCAGGTGTTAGGCGATAACGTCAAGCGTAATGTTTACTGTAACTGGATATGATATACGCTAGTGGTGCCACTGACTTCATTGCCAACAAGCAGCATGGGTTGGCCGCTAGGTGAATGTTTTGCGGGTACAAAAAATAAACCTTCAGGGCCCAAGTCGCCGCTGTTGCTTAAATTGAGTGACGGATCAGCTTCATCCCAAAAATCACGGCTATTGAAGTAATCTTGAAAAATCGGCTCAGCAGGATTACTGATATCAAATACCACTATACCGCCCATCCGCTCTAAGCCTATAAAAGCATAATGCTTATTACCAATCTTGCCGACAGCTAAGCCTTCTGGCTCGGGTCCTTTATTATCGCTGCGATTGTCAAAGGCATCACCTTCTTCATGGTTGCTGTTAAACCAGTCTTTGCAAGGTATGTCGCGGTTACTACCCAGCCTACAATCGTCACTGGCTAGCAGTTGTTCTAAAAAGTCGCCAGAATCATATTTTAATGACATATCTGTGGTATCCCAGATGGCAAAGGAGCGCGCCCCGTAGGTATAGAGTTTGTCATACATCAATCTGTCGCCTGTTTCACCCAACGCAGGTAAAGTGCCATCGGCTTTGTAAAGCAATGGTGAGCCATCAGCATGAGTTTGGTAACCCATGGTCCAACTCACGTTTACGCGGCCTAACAGATCATCTTCGCGACAGTTGCCGGGTTCGCCCAGCGCTGCGCCACAGTAAGCGAAAACGCTGGGGTTAAGTAAGGCGCCGGCTGCTAACTCACGTAAATGGGCGGGTAAGTCATCGCCACAGCGGCGATCAAAACCATTACGATGCACTAAATGTTTAACGCGGAACTCTTCGATAAACCCCTTGTTGGTATCGCCATTACAAGGGGTGTTGCCGGCGGTACCAAAATAAGCGGCGTTGTTTTCGCCCCAAGCTCGGGCATCCCCCTCGTTGGCCGTGATGAGATAAGTGGTATTGCCCACTTGATAAGCGGCCATCGCATCAGGTTGGTACATACCGGTGATACCGGGCCATTGCGCAATATTAATACTGTCTTCGGTATCACTGAGGTCAAGGCCTTGACCACTGGCACCATGATCTTTAAAGCCTAAAGGCAAAATAGCGCTGATACTGGCGCTCTCAATATCTATCACCGCGACGGCATTATTTTCTTGTAAGACCGCCCATGCGGTTTTACTGTCTGGTGCAACGGCAAGATATTCAGGTTCCAGATCTTGAGCCACGCTAGCATTGGGGCCATACACCCGAACACCGGCGGTTAAGAGTTCGGCTTTTGCTGTGTTGAAGGCGTTAAACCCGGCCGTGCGCACTTGTGTTTGAGTGATATTATTCAGATCACTGACACTAATTATGCTGATTGATCCTTCAGGATCAACTTGATAATCGTCACTGGGCTCACCTTCATTAGCGACTAATAAAAACTGGCCATTTGGGGTAAAGGTGAGCATATCAGGTAGCGCACCTACTTGTACCTGCGCCAGTTTGCTCAGATCTTCAGCGCGATAAAAGGCGACAAAGCCGTTATCTGTTTTATTTGCAGCTGCAATGGCTACTGCAATAAGTCCTTTGTATATTGCTACGCTGTTAACTTGTGCATCCGCAGCGATATCTGCCACAGAAATGGTCCCTATTTTAATTGGGGCGATTGGATTGTCCATGGCTAACACATCCAGCTCACCTAGTTGAGCGTTAACGACAAAGCTGCGTTGTGTTGCAGGATCAAATGTGACTATTTCAGCCGCGCTCTGCCCAAATGCATTGCTTTCATAACGACCAGCAAATGCCAGCTTTATGCGGTTAGGCGTGCTTTCTGCTGCCGCGGCATTACAGAGTAAAGATGTTTGCGAGACTTCGCTATCGTCGAGCTGTTCATTACGATTGCTGTCTAAGCCTGTTTCCAGTTTTACCCCTCCGACATCACATTCACGATCTAAGCCAATGTGAGTTGTGCGGATCAAGGTGTTGAAGCCAGCGGCGCCATCCGAACCGGCTAAACCGGTAGCGCCATCGCTGCCATTTTCACCATCGTCACCAGAACAGCCGGCCATTATTAGCGCCATGCTAGAAAAACAGATTAACCGAGCCAGTCGAGTTTTGTTAAAGCGCATTATCATCTCCAGAGTATGTGCAAATGAAAGCACTTTAAGCAGTAAAGATGACAGCGGGGTGTTGTTTACATGACCAAGTTGTGACAGTGGCGCCATTACTGTTAGCATGGGCTTTAAAACCGATTTTAGATGAGCCCGCTATGAAGTTAACGTTGATCAGTGCCTTAATGTTATTTAGCAGCGTTGCGATTAGCGCTGAAACTTACTATCCCCCTGCCGGTACTTGGCAGCAGGTTAGCCCACAAAGCTTGGGCGTTAACGCCAGTAAACTGCAACAAGCGGTTGATTATGCGATTGCCAGCGAAAATCCCGCCGCCAAAGATCAAGCCCTAGTGCAAGCAACCACCTTTGGCGCACGCGAACCCTATGATCAGATTATTGGCCCAATGTCGGTAAGAGCCGCGGCCAATGGCATGGTGATTTATCAAGGTAAAGTGATTGCGACTTGGGGCGATACGCAAAGTGTCGATATGACACACAGTATCAGTAAAACCTTTTTAACCACGGTAACCGGTTTGGCGTTGCAGCAGGGCTTGATCCACAATATGCAGGATTTAGTTGGCCCTTATTTACCTTCAGCGAGTGAGCTCTTTGCCAGTGAGCACAATCAGCAAATTCGCTGGGATCATTTGCTGCGGCAAACCAGTGATTGGCAGGGAACCTTATGGGGTAAACCGGATTGGGCCGATCGCCCGGAAGGCGAAGCAAAAGACTGGCCTAATCGGCCACTTTATACGCCGGGTAGCCGTTACAAATACAATGATGTGCGCATTAATGTGCTGGCGCTGGCCACCACCTATGTTTGGCGTAAACCGCTGCCGGTGGTGTTAAACGAACGGATTATGCAGCCAATTGGTGCCAGCAGCACATGGCGTTGGCACGGTTACGACAACAGCTGGATTGAACTGGATGGCCAGAAAATCCAAAGTGTTTCTGGTGGGGGGCACTGGGGCGGCGGTATGTTTATCAATGCTTGGGATTTAGCGCGTTTTGGTTATTTATTTTTACGTGACGGCAATTGGCAAGGCCAGCAATTAATTAGCCAAGACTTCATTCGTGCTGCCAGAACGGGCGGCAGTGCCAAAGCCGATTATGGTTATGCTAATTGGTTTCTCAACCCCGGCCGGCAAGCGTTACCGGCTGCACCAGAAAGTGCAGTAACCTTTCAGGGCGCTGGACGTAACGTGATTTACCTCGATCAAGAGCATGATGTACTGCTGGTTGCACGCTGGATTGGTAATGGCGATGAGTTGAACCAGTTGATTGCTAAAGTGTTGGCGGCGTTACCAAAAAAATAAAACCGCCTATTTAACTGCCCACGTTGCGCTAACCTTACGTGGGCAGTAATTGCGGCTTGCTTGTCGCGCTGTATTGTTTAAGCCGCTTGCGATTAAGCCTGGTAGTTAAAGCGTTTTCGCGGGGTAAACTTGCTGGTTTTCTGGTGAAACACCTTTACCCATGCGCACTTCTAAAGCCACTTCAACATGCTCGCGGCTGCTGCTCACGCCAACGCCAACACCGGCTTCATAACTGGGTCGATTAACCGTGCGGGTACGGCAACCGAATAACGTACACTTTTGTTCGATATCGCGCTGGTAGGTTACGCCAAGTTGGTTGTTCGCTGCAGTTTCACGTTCTTTCAACGTTTCTTTGTCGACTAACACAAACCAGTCATAGCCTTGTTGTGCCGTTAATTCGGCCGCTCGGCGCAAAGCGTAGGCTTTGGCGGCCTCTTTATCATCGCCGCGCGCTTTGAAGGTCACGCGGTAGTAGTTATCACTGATTTGTTGTTCGGCATAGCCGTAGCCACTGCCTGAGGCAGCCCGATAAGCTGGCGCACTGCTACAGGCGGTTAACGTTAAGGCTAATAAGATTATGCTAATAGTCTTGTTCATGGTGGTACTCCTTGATGTTAATTAGTGCTGCAGCCGCAGCTGTTCTTCTGCTAAAGTAAGGGCAGGGCCTGCCATTAATTCATCTAACACGCTGTCTAAAGCACTGGGGCCACTGGCCGTTTGATAGCCGTTATTGTTGCTCACTTGGCTAAATGCGAGGCTGGCTTTTAATTGCCACTCTCCTTGTTGCTGACAGGCAATATTTTCGGTGCGGGCGGTGGCACTCTCCACGCTGTACTGCCGACAAAAATCACCATTTTTATTGACAAAGCTTAGTTGTGGCGTCAACTGTTCGTTGGCAATTTGATAGCGTTGCCCGCTGGGTGATTGGCTTAAATGTTGCTGCACCGCTGGCTGGATTGCGAGCATAGTGCTGCTGGTTGGATGATTGAGTTGCGACAAGCCATAACCACCAAATAAAGCAACACAGGCAACGGCAGCAGCATAACGTTGCCAGTGCTGTTCCACTCGCCGCCAACGTGACATGCTAACAACATTATTAGGCTTGCTATCATTGGCTGCGGTTGGCGCGTCGTTTTCGGCTAACAGCGCTAATAAGGCCGCTGGCACAGGGCGCTGTTCAATTTCGCTGTAGTGCTGTTGTAATATAGGGTCAACCATCGCCAGATCGGCCAAGCGGGCGACCAGGTCATCGTTCAGTGCTAATTGTTCGCGCACCTGTTGCATCTCGGCCTCGGGCAGCGCCGCATCTAAAAATGCGGATAATTGTTCATCAGTAATCTTCATGCGGGGCTCCCAGTTAGCGGTTTAAAGGCGGCGACCATGGCGCTGCGTGCGCGTGCCAAACGGCTCATAATGGTGCCGGTGGGCACCGCTAATACTTCGGCGGCTTCGGCATAACTCATGCCTTGTACGGCAACTAATGACAACACTTCGCGTTGGTCATCGGGTAATGTATTCATTGCGCGGTCAACTTCCTTTAAGTGCAAGTCATTGATCAGGTCCTGTTCGCCATCACTGCTGTTTTCAGCTTGCAAGTCGGGATTATGTACGGCATTTTGCCGAACTTTTTGCGCGCGATATTCGTCTATCCAAACATTGCGACAAATTTTAAATGCCCATTGTGCTAAGACGACACCCTCTGGTGCTGGCGCGTTTAACAAGCGTAATACGGTGTTTTGTACCAAGTCATCGGCGTCTGCCATACTACCGGTTAGCGAGTAGGCAAAGCGGCGTAATGCCGGCAAAAGTAAGGTTAATTCGGCTTTCATGGTAAGGTTTATCTCCTATTTACCTTGATAACGGTTGGGCCTAGCGTTTTATTCCAGCATACGGGGAATATTTTTTGCTACCAGACGTTTTATAAGTAAATAAACGTATTAATGATCGGGGTAAAGATGCGATTAGCCATATTGTATAGCAGTGTGTTGCTGTGTTTAAGCAGCGCCGCACACAGTCAGTTACTACCAGAGCAGCCAGGGACGGGGTTATTACTACCGCAAGTGACCGAGCGGCTGGAACGCACCACGCAAAGTCTGGCGCAGCAAAAGTTATTGCAGCAACAGCAGTTGCTTGAGCAACAGCGGTTAGCGGAGGCGTTGGCATTAAAAGCTAACTTAGCCGATCCGTTAACGGCGTTGCCCGAGGTATTGCCAATCGTTAATGTACAGGGCCAAGTGCGCTGGACAGAGGTTAGGGTTGAACAAGGCTTTCGGGCTGTAGAGCGGGAATGGTTGTTATTAGTATCGGACACTGAGTGGCAACAGTTACAGCAACGTTGGCCAAGGCTGCGCGAGTACACACAGCAACAACAAGACTTAGCCGCCATTGGGCTATTAATGATTACCTTAAAAGTGCCAGAGGAGCTGGATTCGGCTGCGGCTTTAGACCGTGAGTTTCAGCAAACCTTAACTAAGCTGGCCGGTCGTAACCATTTATATCAGCCGCAACAAGCGAGCACCACCACCACCACCGCCGCTGTTACGTCGCTGCAAACTCATATGTGCCAGTTACCGGTCACACTTGGCATGATCGACACCGCCATTGCCGAGGCGCTTCCGGCGCTGACTCCCGAAACCGAGCGTTTGCAAATTAGCCAGCAACATTTTTTACCGGAAGACATTTCACGTAGTTATGGTCACGGCACTGCAGTAGCGGGAGTGTTAGCGGCAAAACATCCACAAATCACCCCTTTGTTAGCCAACTTACATTTATATAGCGCCAGTGCTTTTTATCCGAGCAATGAATTTCAACAATCGGCTACCTTAGCGCATATTTTAAGTGCGTTAAATTGGCTCGTCAGTCAAAATGTGACTGTGGTTAATATGAGTCTAACCGGTCCGGCCAACCCGGTGTTAGCAGCGACAATTCGGCAATTAGCCAAGCGAGATATTATTTTAGTTGCGGCAGCAGGCAATGGCGGGCCTGCTGCCGCGCCTTTGTATCCTGCAGCTTATGAAGAGGTGTTAGCTGTCACCGCAGTGGATGCGCAGTTACAGCTGTATCGCTGGGCTAATCAAGGCGATTATGTGGAATTTGCCGCGCACGGCGTGAAGGTTAATACCTTAGCGGTTAGCGGCGAAGTGTCGCCGCAAAGTGGCACGTCTATGGCAACGCCGGTGGTCAGCGCGGCGGTTGGTTGTTTGCGGGCGCAATATCCGCATTGGTCTGCTACACAAATTCGGCAGCATTTACGACTACAGGCCCGCGATTTAGGCGAGCCTGGACAGGATAAGCAATTTGGTTATGGTGTGATTAGCGCGCCATTAAAAGCTGACTTGCAATGACACTGAGCTGCGGGTTTCACGATAATCTGCGCTTTCAAGCGTTGAGCTAAAATCACCGTGCTCTACAGCGGTGACCACACTAAACACTGGCGTGACATTCAGCTGCCACTTGGCTTCTAGTTGGCTGTGCGTATCTTGGCGTGGCGCGGTATCAGTGTCGAGCTTTTGGTAATCACGCTTGGAGATTTTCATACCGAGTTGCAGTTGTTGCTTCAGATGCCAAAAATCAAAACGACCGGACACTTTAAGGCGCAGCCCAGGTGCACGGTAACTAAAGCTGTTATCTTGGGTGTCTTCATCTTCATACACCAAGCCTAAACTGACAAAGTGTTGCCCTTCGGCAAAAAACCAGAAGCTATCGGTACTGATACTAAGGTTGTTGGCATCTCGGGCGCCAATGTTAGCAAAGGTTTTTTCGGTCGCAGTAATAGCAGGGCGCACAAACCAGCTGTCAGATGCGCTATGCATGGCATACACACTACCTTGATTTAACGTTAAAAAACGTTCGCCAGCTAACTCTGCCATGGCGTAGTAGTAATTGGTACCGTAGGTGGTGTTGCCATGTTGATAACCGGCATCAATATTGGCTAAATGCAGCCTAGTATTGAAATCGTCCGCTTCGCGGTAGTTTTTATCTTGCACAGAATAGCCACTACTCAGTGTCCACTTTGGATTAACTTGCCAAGTCGCGTTCAGATCTGCCGCAAGTAAAGTGGCCACATCAGAACGGCCAGAGGCTTGCTCCAGTTGGCTAATATTAACGTTAGATTGTTGCTCTAACCCTGCGCTTGCCTTGCCTGAGATATCCCAGTTGTCGGCACTAAAACTGGGTGCGCTCGAAAACAAACTTACAGCAGCTGTTGTTACAGCCAGACGAGTGACGAATAACATGGTAATTCTCCTACAAGAAAAAGGCGCCGACGGTGTGGTCGGCGCATCAGGGGGCTTATAAACCGGTAGATAACTTCAGCGTGTTGCGCACGGTGTTAGATACTTCAGCGCTGACGGCTTGGCTTACACTGTTCATCACTTCGGCATTGGCATTTTGCTGCACCAATTGGTTGGTATTGCTGATCACTTGTTGTTGAACGGCGCCAGCCGCATTGCTAGTAATTGCTGCTGTCACTTGTTCGGTTGCTGATGCACTGACACTGCTGAGCAGATCAGTATTGACTGCCGATTGTAATGTTTGTGCAGCGGCGCTAGTTAAGTCACTTGCAGAAGTCGCACTGGCAGTAACGCTGGTCATAACGGCGCTACTGGTTGATGCGGCTAAAGTAGCAACATTGCTGCCAGTATCTAACAGCGCGGTCTCGCCTAAACTCACTAAGGTTTCGGCATTTGCTGCCAATGGTGTTGCCAGTTCAGTGACTGCCGAGGTGGTTGCTTGGGCTTCTTCATCGACACTTAGCTCTTCAGCTGGCGCTGTTTCAGTTGCTTCTTCAGGTTCGCCAGCTGCTTCATCACTTTGTGGTTGTTCAGTCGTCACTTGCATATCAGCGTTGGCATTGGTTTCGCTGTTCATCTCAGCGGATGTCTCAGTTTCTGGCGTTGCGGTAGAGTTGGCAGCTACATTTGCGTTAGTTTGTTGATTGGCATTGGCTGAGCTGGCACTGTTGTTACCGGCTGCAGAGAACTGTTGTTGCAGTTGTAATTGGCTAGAGGTATTGGTTTCAGCAGTTACGGCAACTTGCGCTGCAGTTGAGAATACAGTGAAACAGGCTAAGGCGATTAATGTTGGCTTGAATAATGTTTTCATGATGTTTTCCTCGTAATGTCATCAGTGACACTGCGATAACGACTCAGCTGTTCGCTTTATTCCAACGACCAGTAAAAAAAATTAAAAAAAAGCGCGCATGCTGGCGCATTAGTCAAGTTTTTGCAGGTGAATTCTATTTTTTACTGTTTAATATGAAGGGCTTATTGCTAGGTAATTTATTTTTGAGTCCATACAAAAATAAATAAAAAATTTGCACCAAGCATTAGTGACTGTTGCTTTTGGCTAGGTAGCCTAAGAAATTTTGGGCAAAAAAATGCCCGGTTTATAAAAACCGGGCTAAGACAAGGTAGACAGGTAAGGGTAGGTTAAACCCTTCAACAACTTTAACCGCTGCATTCGAATCTCGAACACGGGTTAACTATAGAATTTTGTAGCGATCGGTACAAACGATAAAAAAAAACCTGATAGATTAAATTTATTCAACTGTATCATTGGAACTTTTTAAGGTTAATAAAGCGGCAATAATAGCCCAAAATGCAGTAAATACGGGGTGTTTGCGCAAAGAGTAGTCGATTAGGCTGGAAAATTATCGGGTGCGAAATAAAGAAAAAATAGCCATTAACGCTTCTTGGCACTCATTAATAAACTAGCAGGAGCAAGGAAGAAGGCGATTGGCTGTTACGGCCTTGGCGCAAACGGCAGAGAAATCATCACTTAGTCATGGCGGGTAAAGAGAAGTCGGCGGTATGAAAGCTTTTTAAGATCCAATCAATCAGCAGTTTAATTTCCGGCCGGTCGGTATCATCATTATGTTGCACGAGGTAATAGCGATCGCGACTGACTAACTCTTGTTCAAATAATTTAACTAAAGAGCCGCCAGTAAACCATGCGTGGCTGATGGGCATTGGAATTAACGCAACGCCCAAACCCTGCTGCGCAGCACGTGCCACACTAAACATACTATCGAGTTGGATAATTTGTTTTGGCTGAAATTGATGATAACCGACACGTTCGGCCCATTGATGCCAAGCGGTTGGCCGTGCTTGATGCAAAATAAGCGGTGTTTTTTCTAATACCCGATAACCTTTGTTATGCAATTTTTGAAACAGTGCTGGGTTACAAGCGGGTAAGTAACTGATCGGGAATAAATCGTAAACGGAAGCGTCTTCAGGTTTTTTACCGGATAGCACCACAGAGACATCGGTATACTTAGTGTTTTCGCGTCGTGATTTAACGGTTTCTAACTTTAAGTTGATATTGGGGAATTGCTCTGACCATCCCCGCAAACGTGGCACAAACAGTTCACTGGCAAAGAATTCAGGCATGGAGATGCTCACTTCACGCACGCGTTCAACTTGGCTAAATTGGGTAATGGTTTGGCTTAACTGTTCCAGTAACGGTTTTATTTCAAGATAAAATTGCTTGCCCGTTTCGGTTAATTCTATGGCCCGCGTTTTCCGTTCAAATAAGCTTAAATTTAAATTGTCTTCAAGTTGTTTGATCTGATGGCTGACAGCAGAAGGCGTTAAGTACAGCTGTTTAGCCGTATCTTTGAAGCTTAAACATTCAGCTGCAACACAAAAACAACGTAGACCGCGAAGCGGTGTTTGCAAAGACATAAAAGACTTACCTGCAGTAAAGCATGGGATAAATTGGTTAGTGTAGGTGTTAAGTATGACAAAGTTAATGCAAGAGCTGAACCACTAAATGCAATATCTTCGCATTCAGTGGTTTATTGGCAACAATAAGCTGACTTTAAGCACAAAATGCACGAAGTTGGTGCATTTTGTGCTTAATTTAGTCTAACAGCGGAAACTGACGAGACACTGCACTGCCGGTAAAATGAGCAACCCAGCCTTCGGTATTATTAAAAAAACGGATAGCGGTAAAATCTGGGGCACTACCCATATCAAACCAATGCGGAGTGTTGGCGGGTACGCTAATCAAATCATTTTGCTGACATAACACTTGATAGATTTCATCGCCTAAATGTAAGCAAAATAAGCCTTGGCCTCGCACAAAAAATCGTACTTCATCTTCCGTGTGGATGTGCTCATCCAAAAACTTTTGTCGCAATACCGCCTTGTCAGGATGGCTTGGATGCAAAGAAATGACATCGACAGTGCTGTAACCTTGCTGTTGTTGTAGTTTGGCAATATCTGAGGCATAAGCCAACATCACTTGTTCAGCGCTGCTGTTTTCATCAATAGGCGCATTGGCTTGCCACTGCATAAATTGCACGCCTTGTTGTTGTAACTGTGCACTGATCTCATGGGCGTTGCTAGAAGAAAAGCGAGCTTGTTCCGGTTGATTAATGGCGAAAATACGCAAAACACTCATGCTTATTTATACCTCTATTTGATAAAAGTTTTCGGCAACGGGGTGATTGCTAGCAGCTTGTTGTTCACGGATTAACTGCACCGTAGCCATGCCTGCTTGCCGTGCGGCATCTAATTCTGCGACGACATCTGATAAAAATAACACCTGTGCTGGCGGCAATTGCAGTTGTTTTAAAATAGCTTGATAACTGGCTAAGTCGCGTTTCGCACCAATGCGCGTATCAAAATAGCCACTGAGTAAGGGCGTAAGATCACCCGCGTCAGAGTATTTAAACAAGAGTTGTTGGGCAGTAACAGAGCCTGAGCTGTAAATGTACAATGGAATACCGCGCTGTTGCCACGCCTGCAATTGCGCTACGGCATCGGGATACAGATGGCCCGTAAAATGACCTTGCTGATAACCCTCTTGCCAAATCATGCCTTGAAGGCTTTTTAACGGCGTCATTTTTTGATCGGCATCTAACCAAGACAACAAAGCACTAATGCATTGTTCAACATCTGCTTCTGGTTGCTGTAACTGTTCGCGCACGGCGGTTAGTTCCGCCAAGACCGCCGGTTGCTGTTGATGCTGACGAACAAAAGCCGCTAAATGTAAGCGAGCATAAGGAAACAGCACCTCAGTGACAAAGCTAATGCGTGTTGTGGTGCCTTCGATGTCGGTAATAATGGCTGAATAAGTCACGGTTTTCCTGTTATTTTTAGACGTTCAAGCTCGCAGTTTATGAGAAATTCCCAGCCTTCTAAATGCCTTTTTGCTTCAGCTAAACTGTATCCCCACACATAAAGGCCATGGCCTCTCACTAACAGCGCAAATGGCAAGGCTTTGCTTTTCCAGCGTTGCTGTACCTGTCGAGCTAAAGCCGGAATATCTTGAGTGTTGTCAAAAATCGCTAAAGTAAGCGTTTGCTCATGGCTCTGAATGCCGCTGATGGCTTTTTGCATTTCATAACCCCGAAATGGGTAGTTATCGGCACCGATCAAGCGAGAAAAAACGGTAGCATGCACGGAATGGGTATGCAAAACGGCTTTGATCTGAGGATCTAGTTGATAAAGCTGAGCATGCAGTGCGGTTTCTGCCGAGGGAGTACCGTATTGGCAATGCAGTTGATCGGCTTGCCAGCTCACCGGTAATAAATCTTGTGGGCTAAGTTCACCTTTGTCTTTACCTGATGCGGTAACCAACGCCATATTGTCAGTTTGACGGATCGAGAAATTGCCGCCGGTGGCGGGTACCCAGTGGCGGCTGGCGATCCAACGGCCTAAAGTGCATAGCGCAATAGCGTTTGGATTAAGTTGTTGCACCTGTGCGGTATTATTCATCAGAACCTTACCTTCATAACGGTTTGCCTCATCGCGGGAAATAATAAAGCCATACGTTTAAGTGTTTAAGCGTATAGATGTCTATACATGAAATAAGCCAAATGATAGCATTGAAGGTAGTTTTCGCAACTTTTTCTGCACTTATGTCGATAGTTTCCAAGTTACCTGCGGTAGGTACCACCATCTTTAGTCAGATGTCGCAATTAGCGGCAGAGCATCATGCCATTAACCTGTCGCAAGGTTTTCCGGATTTTGCAGCTAATCCGTTCTTGTTACAGCGCTTAGTTAAGCACAGTGCGGAGGGTTTAAATCAATATGCGCCGATGCCTGGTGTGCCGATGTTACGATCACAAGTTGCGGCGTTAACCGCGCGTTGTTATCAGCGACAGGTCTGTGCCGATAGTGAGATCACGGTAACGTCAGGTGCAACGGAAGCCTTATTTGTGGCAATCCAAATGCTCGTGCAGCCTGGTGATGAGGTGCTGCTGTTTGATCCCGCCTACGACAGTTATGCTCCGGCAATCCAGTTAGCCGGTGGTACGCCCGTGCATGTTAGGCTGCAAGCACCTGATTATCAGGTTGACTGGTCACAAGTATCCGCGGTGATGACGCCTCGGACCCGTTTAATTATCGTCAATAGCCCGCATAACCCCACCGGTATGGTGTTTAACGAATCAGACTGGCTGGCTTTACAACAGTTGGTGCTGACACATCAGCTGTATTGCATCAGTGATGAAGTGTATGAGCACATGGTGTTTGACCAGGCTGCACAACTGAGCGCGCATTGCTTCGCGGCATTAGCGGCGCGTACCGTGGTGGTATCCTCTTTTGGTAAAACCTTTCATGTTACTGGTTGGAAATTAGGCTATGCCATAGCCCCGCCTTCGCTCACCGCTGAGTTTAGAAAGATTCATCAATATGTCACCTTTGCCAGTTTTACGCCGGCCCAATATGCCATTGCGGATATGTTGCAACAGCAGCCCGAACAGGTTGCCGAGCTGGGGCAATTTTATCAGCAAAAACGCGATTTTTTTGCTGCGGCGCTAGCGACTAGCCGATTTACCTTGCTTCCCTGTGCCGGTACTTACTTTCAGTTGTTAGATTACCGTGCAATTGCTGCCGAAATGACCGATGTGCAGTTTTGTCAGTGGCTCACCACTGAGCATAAAGTGGCAGCCATTCCGCTTTCTGTGTTTTATCAGCAAGGTTCAGCAGATCGGATTATTCGTTTATGTTTTGCTAAAGAGCAACATACTTTGGCGCAGGCTGCGGAGATCTTATGTCAACTTTAAAGGTCGCGGTGCTGCAAACCACGTTAGTGTGGCAAGATTGCCAAGCAAACCTGGCTCAGTTGACGACGCAATTAGCTGATGTAGAGCAGGTAGACTTAATTGTGCTACCCGAAATGTTTAGTACTGGCTTTAGTATGGATAGCTCGCAAGTGGCAGAGCCAGAACCGGGTGAGGCCTTGTTGTGGTTAAAACAGCAAGCTGCGTTGTATCAGGCGGCCATCACTGGCTCAGTCGCTGTGCGCACGGCAGAAAATCATCGGGTAAATCGATTATATTTTGTGACGCCGGATGGCGCAGTGCAATTTTATGATAAGCGGCATTTGTTCCGTATGGCAGGAGAGCATCATGCTTATCAGGCTGGGCAGCAGCGCGTTATTGTTAATTATCGTGGCTGGCGCATCTTGCTCCAAGTCTGTTATGACCTGCGTTTTCCCGTATTTAGCCGTAATAAAAATGACTATGATGCGATGATCTACGTGGCTAACTGGCCAGCACCGCGCAGTCGTGCTTGGTGGGTGTTATTGCAAGCGCGGGCGATTGAAAATCAAGCTTATGTGTTTGGCTGTAATCGGGTGGGTCAAGATGGTAATGGTATGCAGTATGCGGGTGACAGTTTAATTGTGGACTATCTGGGAAAGCCAATAGCAGAGCTTGCCGCAGACGAAGCCGGAGTACTCTATGCCACAGCCGATCTTAAGGCATTACATGCCTTTCGTGAAAAATTTCCAGCCGCTTTAGATGCCGACCACTTTAACTTGGTTGAGCGTTAAAACGTGATCCGCCTTACTGCCTAGCAGGGATGAAGCAACTTTTTCGCTGATACCGAAGCCCATTCGGTCAGCATTTTGGAGTAGGTTATGTCGCGTGCAGCGCCAACCGCAGTGATTTTTAGTGGTTTTTTTCTGTTAGGTAATTTGATCATTTTATGGGGCATTTTATTGCCTGATATGGCCAAAGACCTACAAATGTCGACCAGTATCAGTGGTCTATTTTTTAGTTTGTTGTCGATGGGCGCCATTCTTGGGGCGGTGATGGGCGGCAAATATGCGCAGCGTTTTCACTTTTTAAGGTTGTTTGCCAGCTTGGCGTTGGTTGAAACCTTGTTACTGTTATTGTTCTCATTTATTACTCGCTGGCAGTTATTACTACCGCTCATCGTGTTAGTGGGCATGACTTACGCGGTGATGTTTACTGTGGGCCACACCTTGATCGCGAGATTGTTTGCGAATAAACGCGCCGCGATGATGGGGCTGATGGATTTTATGTTTAGTTTAGGGACCTTGGCCGCGCCCTTATGGGTCGTGGTGTTATTTTGGGTGCTAGACGATTGGCGCTGGCCGCTGCGCTTTATTGCGTTGGGTTTACTGCTATTAGGGTTCTACAGCTTATATGTCGCCAAGGCGCAGCCACACATGGCCAGTAAGGCGGAGCACAAAGGCAGTAGTTTGTCTTATGCCAAAGTGCTGCGCCAGCCGCTATTTTTCTTAATGTTTTTAGTGATGATTGGCTACGGCGCAGCTGAGTGGGGCCAAGGTAATTGGTTTGTCAGTTACGCAGCAGACGGTATCGGTATAGAAACCGAGCAAGCGCGATTATTACTTGCTTGGTTTACCGGTGGTATGGTGCTTAGCCGCTTGGGCTTTGCTTTATTACTCCGTTGGTGCAGCCCAGCGCAATTAATGTTGCTGCTAGCCTCGCTCGCACTGAGCGGTGCTTTGTTATTAAAACTCAGTGTTGGTTTGCCACAACTTACCGCAGGTAATGTATTACTGGGCTTAGGCATCGGCGGCTTATTTCCACTGATGTTGGCAACCGCGATGGATATAGATAGTGAGAATGGCCCTGTGTTATCGGGTATTGCCAGCATTGGCACTTCTGTGGGCTTTCAATTTGCGGGTTTAGCCACTGGGGTGTGGGCGCAGCAAGCGGGTATTTTACAAGCTTACTGGTTAGTCCCTTTAGCCTGTGCTTGGTTGTTGCTGATGATTCTGTTGTTCTGCCGTCGTTTAACGCCATTAACCGCAAGCGCTTGACCGCAGCGAAAAACCCAGCAAAACTATATGCCCATTAGTCACTGAGTTTTAGCTGTGAAGACAATTAATTGGGCCGCGTTAGAAGCGGCCGCAAAAGACGCCGCTGCGCAGGCATACGCCCCTTATAGTCAATTCCCTGTAGGCGTAGCTGTGCTGGCCGAGAATGGCCACATCTTTGCTGGTTGTAATGTTGAAAATGCTTCTTATGGTGCAACCGTATGCGCAGAGCGCAATGCCATCGCCGCTGCCGTGTTGGCGGGGCATCGTAAATTATTGGCCGTGATGGTCTATACCCCTCAAGAAAAGCTGACACCGCCTTGCGGTATGTGTCGTCAGGTAATTGCAGAATTTTTCCAACCAGACAGCCCTATCGCCAGTTGTAACCATTTAGGTCAACAGCAACATTGGGAACTGCAATACTTATTACCCGATGCCTTTACCCCTAACTATTTAGCTGCTAGTAACAAGATATCAAAGGATTAAGCATGGCGATCCCACAGGAAATTATTAAAACAAAACGGAATGGCCAAGTGTTAACTGAGGCCGAGATTAAACAGTTCGTACAAGGTTTAACAGACGACAGCTTTAGCGATAGCCAAGCGGCTGCGCTGGCCATGGCCATTTATTTAAACGGTATGACGGTAGCCGAGACCGTATCCTTAACGTTAGCGATGCGCGATTCAGGCACGGTATTGAATTGGCATGGTCAGTTAAATGGCCCAGTAGTTGATAAACACAGCACGGGCGGTGTGGGTGATAAAGTCACGCTCATGTTAGCTCCGATGGTCGCAGCCTGTGGTGCCTATATGCCAAGTATTGCCGGCCGTGGGTTGGGCCATACGGGGGGCACAGTAGACAAACTGGAAGCGATCCCAGGCTATAGCTGTACGCAATCACTGAACCGTATTCGCCAACTGTTACCTGAGTTAGGTTGCGTTATTGTTGGTCAAAGTAGTGAGCTCGCCCCTGCAGATCGTCGTTTGTATGGCATTCGTGATGTGACGGCCACGGTAGAATCTATACCACTGATTACTGCGTCTATTTTGTCGAAAAAATTGTCTGAAGGCTTAGATGTGCTGGTGATGGACGTTAAAGTGGGCAATGGGGCCATTATGGCAACGGCGGATGATGCTGCTGCGCTGGCGAACAGTATTGTTAACACTGCAACCGGTGCAGGTGTCGCTACGCGCGCGTTAATTACTGACATGAATCAAATCTTAGGGGCTACTGCGGGTAATGCGTTAGAAGTGATGGAAACGCTGGATTATTTAACCGGTAAATACCGTGAGCCCAGATTACATCAATTAACCTTAGAACTCGGTGCGAATATGCTGGTTCTAGGTAAGGTGTATGCCGATAAAGCCGCTGCGGTAGCTGCGTTAGAGCACAGTTTGAGTTCGGGTAAAGCGGCAGAGATTTTTGCGAAGATGGTCAGTGCCATGGGTGGCCCCGCAGACTTGTTTGAAAAGCCTGCGCAATATTTAGCGGCAGCACCAGCGAGTTTAGTGATCGAGTCACCTCAAGCAGGAGAACTGCACTATGCCAACACCGTTGGTTTAGGCATGGCCGTTGTAAGATTGGGTGGGGGGCGTTCGCATCCGGCACAGAAAATTGACCCTGCAGTTGGCTTTAGTCAAATTGTCAGTGCGGGAAATCAAGTCAGTATAGGGCAACCTTTAGCCACCGTGCATGCGGCAACCACGGCTGCAGCCGAGATGGCAAAAGCGGAGTTTTTAGCCGCGTGTCGTTTTGACCGTACCGCGGTAGCACCGTTAGTACATCAAGTGATTGGTTAACGCGAGTTGCGGTTTGCTGTTAAGATTTTTTAAGCGGTGTTTTTACGCGCGAAACGAGTAGTGCACTACGCGCTACCCGGTTCGTTTTGTTAAATGTGGCGTACAGTCATAAAAAAACCGGCTTGCGCCGGTTTTTTTATTAACAACTCAACTTAAGACTTCTGACGCTTCATCGCATCAAAGAATTCGTCGTTCGTTTTCGTCATTAACAATTTATCGATAAGGAATTCCATACAATCGGTTTCATCCATCGGATGTAAGATTTTGCGCAGGATCCACATTTTTTGCAGTTCTTCTGGTGACGCCAGTAATTCTTCACGGCGCGTACCTGAACGGTTAAAGTCGATAGCAGGGAACACACGGCGCTCAGCGATTTTCCGCGATAAGTGCAGTTCCATGTTACCGGTACCTTTAAATTCTTCGTAGATAACCTCGTCCATTTTAGAACCGGTATCTACTAAGGCTGTGGCGATAATGGTTAAACTGCCACCTTCCTCAACGTTACGTGCCGCACCAAAGAAACGCTTTGGTTTGTGCAAGGCGTTAGCATCCACACCACCGGTTAATACCTTGCCTGAGCTAGGGATCACGGTGTTGTAAGCGCGAGCTAAACGCGTAATCGAGTCAAGCAGGATGATCACGTCTTTCTTGTGTTCAACCAAGCGCTTGGCTTTTTCGATAACCATTTCAGCAACTTGTACGTGACGGCTAGCCGGTTCATCAAAGGTAGATGCAATCACTTCCCCTTTCACTAAACGCTGCATCTCGGTGACTTCTTCTGGGCGTTCGTCGATTAACAACACCATCAGCACACAATCAGGATGATTGGCGGCGATAGATTGGGCGATGTTTTGCAACAGAATGGTTTTACCGGCTTTAGGTGGCGCGACAATCAACCCGCGCTGGCCTTTACCGATAGGTGAGGCTAAGTCTAGCACACGTGCCGTGATATCTTCGCGGCTACCGTTACCCCGTTCCATGCGTAAACGTGAGTTCGCATGCAGCGGCGTTAAGTTTTCGAATAAGATTTTGTTACGCGCATGCTCAGGTTTGCCGAAGTTAACTTCGCTGACTTTTAGCAGGGCGAAGTAACGCTCACCTTCTTTAGGTGGCCGAATTAAACCGGAAATGCTGTCACCTGTACGCAAGTTAAAGCGGCGGATCTGGCTAGGCGAGACATAGATATCGTCTGGGCCAGCTAGGTACGAGCTGTCAGAGGAACGAAGGAAACCAAAGCCATCCTGTAAGATTTCTAAGCAACCATCACCGTAAATTTCTTCACCGTTTTTGGCATGGGATTTAAGGATGGCGAAGATGATATCTTGTTTGCGCAGACGAGCCATGTTTTCTTGGCCCATAGACTCAGCTAACTCAACCAGCTCGCTAATTGGCTTCAGTTTCAGTTCTGTTAAATGCATATTTGATGGGTTCTTGTTGGTGGAAACAGATTAAATGCTTATCAATTCGATAAATATGGGATAGAAGTTGGTTTATTCGACAGACAAGCGTGGTTCAGGGTATTTGCTACTGCACACAATAGCAGCTGCGATAACGTCCGTCCAGCGGACAATAGAAAAAAGGCGTACAAAAAATACGCCTTTTTAGCACATCGTTAGATGTTGCTGTCTAAAAACTGCTTTAATTGCGTTTTTGACAGAGCACCTACTTTAGTGGCGGCAACTTGACCATTCTTGAATAACAGCAAGGTTGGAATGCCACGAATACCAAATTTTGGTGGTGTGTTCGGGTTTTGGTCAATGTTGACCTTGGCCACTGCAACTTTACCCGCATATTCAGATGCGACATCATCCAGGATCGGCGCGATCATTTTACATGGGCCACACCATTCCGCCCAGAAATCAACCAGTACTGGCGTTTCTGCTTTTAATACATCAGCTTCAAAGCTGTCGTCAGAAACCTGTAAAATATGTTCGCTCATCTATTTCTCCGTTCATGCTGTGCAGTTACACTGCAAAAAATATATTATCAATTTAATCGCGGCTGTTTCTTATTGCAAGCGTAACAGTTATGCTAGGTAGATATGAATAAAACACACTTAACATCGCATAAATTCGCCGATTTCGGATTGGCACCACAGGTTCTTGACGCTCTTGCAGCGCAAGGTTATGACTATTGTACGCCAATTCAGGCACAATGTTTACCCCTAGCGCTTGCTGGGAAAGACATTGCAGGTCAAGCACAGACGGGAACGGGTAAAACACTCGCTTTCCTTACTGCTACCTTCCATCATCTGCTTACGCATGAACCCAAGGGTTCAGGTCAACCTCGCGCCATCATAATGGCTCCTACGCGAGAGTTGGCGGTTCAGATCCATAATGATGCCGTTATGCTAGCGCAAAAATCGAATCTGCGGCTTGGCTTGATTTATGGGGGCGAGGGTTACGATTCTCAACGGCAACTGCTGGAACAAGGCGTAGATATTTTGATCGGCACTACCGGTCGCTTAATTGATTATTTAAAACAAGGCTTATTTGAGCTGTCACAAATTCAAGTGGTGGTGTTAGATGAAGCCGATCGCATGTTCGATTTGGGCTTTATCAAAGACATCCGCTTTATGTTTAATCGTATGCCGCCAGTCACTGAGCGGTTAAGTTTACTTTTTTCTGCTACTTTGTCTTACAAGGTACAAGAACTGGCCTTTGAAAAAATGAATCAGCCAGTGCATATCCATATCGCACCTGAAGAAATGACCGGCAGCCGGATCAGTGAAGAGCTGTTTTATCCAGCACATGAACACAAAATGGCCTTGTTGCTGACGTTATTAGAAGAAGAATGGCCAGATAAAGCCATTGTTTTTGCGAATACTAAGCACGCCTGTGAAGACGTGTATCATTGGTTAGATGCTGATGGTCACCGCGTCGGTTTACTGACTGGCGATGTTATTCAGAAGAAACGTTTAAAAATTCTCGACGATTTTACTACCGGTAAGTTAGATATTTTAGTTGCCACCGATGTGGCTGCGCGTGGTTTGCATATTCCGATGGTTAGTCATGTATTTAACTATGACTTACCCGATGATTGCGAAGATTATGTGCATCGTATTGGTCGTACTGGCCGTGCGGGTGAAAGTGGTAAAGCGATCAGTTTTGCTTGTGAGCGTTATGCCTTGAATTTAACCGCGATCGAAGAGTATATTCGGCATCCGGTACCTGTTACCCAGTATGATGCTGACGCCTTGTTAACTGATGTTACACCACCGAAGCCACGTGTTAGACGCCGTCCAGCACAAGCACGAAGTGGTGCAGGTAACCGCGGTAATAGTGGACGCCCGAGTAATGGCACAAGATCTCCTCGCAGCCGCCCTAGATAATCACTCCCTCGACAGCGATCACGCTGCCTCGATACGCTCACCGCATAGTGATATTTATGCGGTGATTGATCTCGGCTCCAACAGCTTTCATATGTTGATGGTCAAGGTGGTTGGCGGTTCAGTGCAAGTTATTGGCCGGGTTAAACGCAAAGTACGTTTGGCTGCGGGTTTAAATGACAACTTAGTCCTCAGCCACAAAGCCATGAAACGTGGTTGGGAGTGTTTGGCGTTATTTGCCGAGCGCTTGCAAGATATTCCTGCTGAAAATATTCGCATTGTCGGCACTGCCACCTTACGCTTAGCCCAAAACGTCAAAGTGTTTTTGCAAGAAGCAGAAGCGATCCTTGGCCAACAGGTGCAAGTGATTAGCGGTGAAGACGAAGCGCGCATTATTTACTTAGGTGTTGCACATACCTCCAATAGCGACAGCAACCGTTTGGTGATCGATATTGGCGGTGCCAGTACCGAGGTCGTCATTGGCCAGGGTTTTACACCGACCTTATTATCTAGCCTGAATATGGGCTGCGTAACCTACCTTGAGCGTTATTTTACAGACCAACAATTAAGCGAAGATAATTTCTCAGCGGCGATTCAAGCGGCTGAAACGGAAATCGTTAAGATCCGTGATTCGTTTATTCATGAAGGTTGGCAGATTGCGGTGGGGGCGTCAGGCACCGTGCAAGCCATGCAAGAAATCTTGGTGGCGCAGGGCAAAGATGAAGTGATTACACTGCGCCGTTTAGAAGACATTATGCAGCAAGCCATGGCGTGTGGTCCGGTTGAGCAATTAAGTATCTTAGGTTTAGCGCAAGAACGTAAACAAGTGTTTGCCTCTGGTTTAGCGATTTTGATTGCGCTGTTTCGGCAGCTACAAATCAGTGGCATGACCTTATCCGGTGGCGCTTTACGCGAAGGCGTGCTGTATAGCATGTTGCCGGGCCTGCAAGACAGTAATGTGCGTAATCGTACGGTAAACAGCTTGATGGTGCGTTACTTTATTGACCAGCAACATGCCGAGCGGGTTGCCGAGATGGCGACGGAGTTGGCTGGGCAATTACAAAGCCGTTGGGATCTGCAAAAGTTTGAAGGGCACAGCATGCTTCGTTCTGGTGCCTTATTGCATGAACTGGGCTTACTGATTGAATATAAAAATCATCATCATCATGGTGCTTATATTATCAATCATTCTGACTTGCCCGGGTTTACCCGTGCGCAACAGCAGTTAGTGATGGCTTTGGTGTATAACCATCGTGCTGATATCGCACGGGAAGTGATCGCCAGACAAACCATGACCTCGGTGTTATTAACCGTGCGTTTAACGCGGATCTTACGTTTAGCGGTGATTATGTCGATGCGGCGTCGGCTGGAGGCTTTACCGCAGGTAACGATTAGCGCTAAGGCAGAAACCCTGACCTTAACGATGCCAGCGGGTTGGCTAGAGCAGCATCCGTTAATGCGTGCCGAGTTAGAACAAGAAGTGCAATATCAGCAACAAGCGGGTTGGGAATTAATTATCAATTAAGTCTGCTTGCCGCCATTGCTAAAAGCAGGGCAGCAAGCAACCTCTTGTCGCTTAACCGTTTTGTTTTAACCAGATCGCGACCTTCTTCGCAAAATACGTCAAAATGCCATCTGCGCCTGCCCGTTTAAAGGCTAATAACGACTCCATAACCACCGGTTGCTCTGCAAGCCAGCCATTTTGAATAGCGGCCATGTGCATGGCGTATTCACCACTAACCTGGTAGGCAAAAGTCGGCACGCCAAACTCGTCTTTCACGCGACGGACAATATCCAGATACGGCATACCTGGCTTTACCATGACCATATCCGCGCCTTCTTCTAGATCCATGGCCACTTCGTGCAGGGCTTCATTGCTGTTTGCCGGATCCATCTGGTAATTCTTTTTATTACCACCTTTTAGGTTGCCAGCTGAGCCAACCGCATCGCGGAACGGGCCATAATAGCTGGAGGCATATTTAGCAGAGTAAGCCATGATACGGGTATTCACATACCCGGCTTCTTCTAATGCTTCGCGGATCGCCCCAATTCGACCATCCATCATATCAGAGGGCGCCACCACATCGGCACCGGCTGCGGCATGCGACAATGCCTGTTTTACCAATGCTGCGGTGGTAATGTCGTTTTGCACATAACCCTTTTCATCAATAATGCCGTCTTGGCCATGCGTGGTAAAAGGATCTAATGCCACATCGGTAATGATGCCCAATTCGGGTGTATGTTCTTTTAATAACTGAACTGCGCGCTGCGCTAAACCATCGGGGTTCCACGCCTCTTCAGCGGTTAATGATTTATTGGCGGCTGGGGTGACTGGAAACAACGCGATAGCAGGGATCCCCAGTGCAACTAATGCTTTGGCTTCTTCGAGTAGCAAATCCAGTGTTAGCCGCTCTATACCAGGCATTGAGGCAATGGCTTCGCGTTTATTAACACCGTCAATAATGAACATCGGATAAATCAGGTCGTTCACTGTTAGTTGATTTTCTGCCATTAAACGTCGGCTAAAATCATGCTCACGCATGCGGCGTAAACGGCTAGCAGGAAAAAAACGGTTAGTGTGCATCAATAAGATCCTCAACGGGTAATTGCAATAAACGACAGCTATTTTGGTAACTCTGCTCGGCCACTTGCGCTAAGCTTTGCCCCGTTAAACGCGCAACTTCGGAACCAATAGCGGGCAATAAAGCGGGTGTATTATGCCGAGGGCGCGGTCTGATCGTTCGGGGGGTTAAATAGGGTGCGTCGGTTTCTAAGATTAAACGATCGGCTGGTAAATATTGAATAGCTTGCTGTAAGGCTTGGCCTCGGCGCTCGTCACATAACCAACCGGTAATACCAATATAAAGCCCAAGCTCAAGGTAGGCTTTCAGTTGGTTAGTATCGCCCGTAAAACAATGGGCAATGCCACCGCGAAGCGGGGGTTGTTCTTTTAGCATGGCTATTTGCGTAGCAAAGGCATCGCGTTCGTGCAGATACACGGGTAATTGATACTGCTTAGCCAGCGCGAGCTGTTCGGCAAAGACTTTTTTTTGTTGGTCGCGTGGTGAAAAATCGCGATTAAAGTCTAAGCCACATTCGCCTATCGCCAATACATGGCTTGCTTGCAGCTGTAGGGCAAGTTGTTGCAGCCAGTCTGCCCCGACGTTTGCCGCTTGATGCGGGTGCACGCCAGCAGTACTGTAACAACCGGTATGTTGCTGGCAAAAACTGAGATTTTTCTGGCTTTCGGCTAAGTCGCTACTGATTAATAAACAATCAGTGACACCCGCGGCATTTGCTGCAGCGATAATGGCGCTTTCTTGGGCCGCGAATTGGGCACTAAAAAGATTTAGCCCACAGTCAAACCAGCGCATACTATTTAACGCGTTTAACTTTTAACGTGCGGTTATTATTGTCGTTCGCTAAGGTAAATGAGCCAAAAATACCGCGTTTGATGTAGTGACGTTCGCCCTCTTGGATAGGGTAAAACGAGCTGTTGGTTTGCTGCCAAATCTGTTGATTATCGAATTCGATAATTAACAACTTGCGGTTAGTGTAGCTAATTTTTTTTACGGTAACGCTGATTTGCTCTAGCTCATCTTTAACTTGCTTATTTTCATTACCAAACTGCTTTTCCATAACAGCGGGACGGCTTACAGCGGCAACAGCTGCAGCAGGTGCCGCTGCTTTTGCTGGCGGTGGGGTAACCGTTGTCGGCGCGACAACTACTGCAGCGGCCTTCGGTGCTGGCGTGCTGTTTGTTGTAGGTGTTGCCTTGATTGCGTCATAACAAGCTAAACGTTGCTGTGCTTGGCTTTGCGCCCGGCACTGCTCAATAGCCGTTTCTAAACGATTGTCTGCGAAAAGGGGGGGGCAAACTACCAGCAATAACGCGCTGGCACTGCACAGGAATGGCTTTATCATGATTGTTGTTCCTCTTTATTTTCTGGCGTGTCGTCAGTGCTTTGCGGTTGATAAAAGCGGCTTAGCCACAGGCCCACTTCAAATAGCATCCACATTGGAATAGCCAATAACGTTTGTGATAACACATCTGGTGGGGTTAATAGCATGCCGAGAATAAAGGCTCCGACAATAATATAAGGCCGTTTTTCTGCCAAGGTGGCACGGCTAACGCTACCACTCCATACCAGTAATAGAATGGCGATAGGAATTTCAAAGGACAAACCAAAAGCAAAAAACAGCTTCAGTACAAAGTCTAGGTAACTGGTAATGTCAGTGGCAATGGTTACACCTTCTGGCGCGACGCTAGTGAAAAAGGCAAAAACCAAGGGGAAAACAATAAAATAAGCGAAGGCGATGCCACCGTAAAATAACAGGGTGCTGCTGGCCACTAACGGCGCCATTAAACGTTTTTCCCGACTGTACAGTGCAGGGGCAATAAATTGCCAAACTTGCAATAAAATATAGGGGATGGCTAGACAAATAGAGACAATAAAGGTGAGCTTAAACGGCGCAAAAAACGGTGCGGCCACGTCGGTGGCAATCATACTGGTGCCTTCTGGTAGCACTGCCAATAAGGGCTCGGCTAGCAAAGCATAGATATCGCGTGCAAAATAGGCGAGACAAGCAAACACCACCAGCACCACAATGACTGAACGCAGTAGTCTGTTTCGTAATTCGAGTAAATGTCCTAGCAGGCTATTAGGATCCGGTTTTGTTTTCATCTTTTACGGCAGTCTCACTAACGGTGGGGGTGAGGTCTTTACTGAGCTTCTGTTGCAGCGGGTCAAGGTTTACCTGACCATTAGCAGGGCGCACCGAGTTTGCGGCTTCAGTTAATTCTTTAATCGCCGCTTGTTCATCAGCGGTCAGATTCAGCATGTCTTTGGCTTCAGCATCTTTAAGCTTTTGATGTAACTCATGTATCCGTAGATTATCACTGAGCTCGGCTTGCATTTGCTGACCAAATTGTTTCACGCTACGCACCGTTTTCATGGTACTGCGAATAGCGCCAGGTAAGCGTTCCGGTCCGAGCACCAGCAGTGCTACTACCGCGATCACTAAAATTTCCCAGAAGCCCATACTTAGCGCTTATCTTTCTCAGCGTTGGCTGAGTGAGTGTGAGTGGTATCTGTGGCTTGATCCGCTTTGCCAGTTAATTGTTCTGGCTTGTGCGGAGTGTCTTCGTGTTCTTCATCCGCTTTTTCATCTTTGACGGAGCTACGAAAACCTTTAATCGCAGAGCCCAAATCGGTGCCGATGCCACGTAAACGTTTAGTGCCGAAAATCAACACAACGATGGCTAAAATAATTAATAATTGCCAAATGCTAACACCACCAATACCCATTTTAACTCCTCATCGATACTACGAACATGTTGCGCTGGACTACACTGCCTATTAGGCCAGTAGTGTTTTAATCGTAAAAAATGCGGCAATAACACCCAGTAAGGCGGTAAGCCATGGCGAGCCTTGATTGAACGTTATACTAGCACTAATCACGCTGGCTGCAGCAAGAATAGCGTTAATTATTTGCCGTTTGCTTTGTTGTTGCTGCAGTTGCAGTTGTTGTAGTTGCAATAACAAAGCTTGCTGCTGTTGTGGGCCTTGCTGCAAATAGCGATGAAATAATTCCGGCATTTGCGGCATCTTTTCAGCCCAAAACGGCAGGTTCTCTTTTACTTGGCGCCAAATAGCCGGTAAACCGACTTGTTGTTTTACCCAATTTTCTAAAAAGGGTTTCGCTGTTTTCCACAGATCCAGTTGCGGATATAGCTGGCGACCTAGCCCTTCGATATAAAGCAAGGTTTTTTGTAAAAGTACCAGTTGCGGCTGCACCTGCATTTCAAAGCGTCGCGCGGTATTAAATAAATTGAGCAGGACTTGGCCAAAGGAAATTTCGGCCAAAGGTTTTTGAAAGATCGGTTCACACACGGTACGGATCGCGCTTTCAAACTCTTCTACTTTGGTATGAGCCGGTACCCAGCCCGAATCCAGATGTAGCTGTGCCACTTTGCGATAATCACGGTTAAAAAAGGCAACAAAGTTTTCAGCTAAATAGCGTTTATCTTCAGCATTTAAAGTGCCAACGATGCCACAGTCGATGCCGATGTATAGTGGATTCTCGGGATGTTCACGCGAGACAAAGATATTACCCGGATGCATATCGGCGTGAAAAAAACTGTCGCGAAACACCTGCGTAAAAAACACTTCTACACCGCGTTTGGCCAGCAACTCCATGTCGGTGCCTTGTGCTTGCAGCGCCGGAATATCCGATACTGGAATACCGTAAATACGTTCCATCACCATGACATTGTTGCGACAGTGATCAGCGTAAACCAAAGGAATATACAGCGAATCTGAGCCTTCGAAATTACGTTTTAATTGAATGGCGTTGGCGGCTTCACGTTGTAAATCTAATTCATCTAAAATGGTTTTGCGGTATTCCGCAACAACTTCGCGTGGTCGCAGACGTTTGCCGTCAGGTAAAAACCGTGCTGCAATTTGCGCCAAGCTATCCATTAGCGCTAAATCAGCCAAAATTTGTTTACGAATACCGGGGCGGATCACTTTGATTACGACGTCTGCGACACGGCCATCGTCTTGGCGCAATTGCGCGGTATGCACTTGGGCAATCGAGGCTGAGGCTAAAGGTGTCACGTCAAAATCGGCAAATAAATCACTGATGTGCTTTAACCCCAGTGCTTGCTCGATCAGTCGTTGTGCTTCCTCTCCAGGAAAGGGCGCCACTTTATCCTGCAAAATACTTAATTCATCCACCAAGGCGGCGGGAAGCAGGTCACGGCGAGTTGAGAGCATTTGGCCAAATTTAATCCACACCGGCCCTAAACTTTGCAAGGCTAAACGTAATCTGGCGCCCACGGCGTGTTCTGGATAACGATTACGTAACCAAAAGGCACAACGACGGAATAAACGCGCGTACCAAGGTTGCCAGTGTTTTGGCAGTAGTTCGTCCAGACCGTATTGCAGCATGGTTTTTTGGATCTGGTAAAAACGACTTATCCGCACCTAAAGCTCCTGGTATTGTTTTAACTGGCGACGTAACATTTCTAATCGTGCCTGTAGCTCGCTAAGATCTTGGGTAAATTGATCCGCTTCTAAACGGGTTGGACTGAGCCGCAATTCATCTTGAACCAACTCCAGTTGCAATTGGCTGAGTAATTTTGCTTTTTCTTGCAAATAGGCTTGTAACTGACTCAGGGTACGACTGATTTTATGTGCTGCGGCATCACCGATATAGCCCGATAAAGCGTGTTGCCAATCGGGATTTAATTGCTGTAAAAAATAAGAAAATTGCTGGGCAACTTGTAAATCACCATCAATGTCGAGTGCATCACTTTTAATCAATTTAGTGAGCTGGCTGGGATCACGCAGCTGGCGTAAGGTCGCTAAATCTGTAGAGATTTTACAATCAGTGGCTTCGTTATGCATATTAATCAGTAACGAGTCATTACTGGCGCTGACCACTAAGGTTAAGTTTAAATCGCGCAAACAAAAAGACAACTGCTTGCCTTGCAGCCGCTGCAAAGCAGGCTGACAGGCAGGATCCATCGCAATTAACTTGCGGCTGAGTTTTTCAGCAATGGCACAAAGTAATTGCGGTAGTAAGGGTAACATTAGAATTTATATCCGCGGTGCAACGCCACAATACCGCCGGTTAAATTTTCGTAGGTGACTTCGGCAAAGCCCGCAGCGCTCATCATGGCTTTTAAGGTTTCTTGGTCAGGGTGCATACGGATAGATTCTGCCAGATACTGATAGCTTTCTTTATCATTCGCAATTAATTGCCCCATAAAGGGCAATAGGCGGAACGAATATAAGTCGTAGGCCTTGCTTAACCATTCATGGCTAGGCTTAGAGAACTCAAGTACCAATAGGCGACCACCCGGCTTTAATACGCGAAAGATGGAACCTAAGGCGGCGTCTTTGTCGGTGACATTGCGTAAACCGAAGCCGATAGAAACGATATCAAAGCTATTATCGGCAAAGGGCAGGGCTTCTGCATTCGCTTGCACATATTCAATATTATTGACCAAGCCTAAATCACGTAACTTATCACGGCCGACATTGAGCATCGATTCATTGATATCGGCTAACACTACCTTGCCAGTGGCACCGACGCGTTTTGAGAATAGTGCGGTGATGTCACCTGTTCCTCCGGCTAAATCAAGCACCTGCTGGCCAGGGCGGACACCACTACAATCAATGGTAAAGCGTTTCCACAACCGATGAATGCCTAGTGACATGACATCATTCATAATATCGTATTTGGCAGCTACCGAATGAAACACATCCGCAACCATGGCAACCTTTTGTTCTGCCGGTACCGATTTAAAGCCAAAATGTGTCGTGTTGTTGTTGGAATCGCTCATAACAGTGCCTGATTTAAATACTAGACTGTTAGTGTAAAAGATTACTGCAGCTGAGCCAACAGGCGTAACTGCAGAACAGGGGAAAATTCGGTAGTCAAGCCAACGGCTGCCGTAAACGGCAACTTAGGCAAATGCTAGCATGCTTTCACTGGCAACTTGATTACGCCCACGCTGTTTAGCGAGCAGCATGATGCTGTCAGTACGTGCTAAGAACTGATACCAGTTTTCTGATGATTGATACAGGGCGACACCTAGAGAAATGGTGATTTTAGGCAAACTTTTCTTGTCTTTTGCAGAAATAAAACGAAGTTTTTCTACGCCTTTACGCACTTGTTCGGCAATTTCATTGGCAGTGCGTAAATCAACATCGGGTAGTAATAATAAGAACTGTTCGCCCCCAGCCCGAACGGGTAGGCCGCTTTCTTGCACATAACTGCGCACTTTAGTTGCCACTTTTGACAAGATTATGTCGCCAATAAGATGGCCATAATCCTGATTAAAGCGGCTGAAATGGTCTAAATCGACCGCTATGGCGGCAATTTGTCGATCGGGTTGCTCACTCAGCCATAAATCAACTTGGCTTTGCATGGCTACGCGGTTATACAAGCCGGTTAGCGGGTCTTGTAAACGCTGTTGCTTGATTTGCTCAAGTTCATTGCGCAGTTGGTGGCTTTGTTGATTGGCACTCACCAGCTGTTGATTTAGCTGTTGCTGTTGTTTGCGGTAAGTCAGGGTAACTTGTTTTAACTCTGCTAATGCCGGGGGCATTGGCATGGCATCTTGTTCAAGTTTAAACACGGTATGATCAAGCTGATCAATAAAGTCTTCCGTGGCTTCGGCGGCTAAGTCGGTATAACCAGACAGGCGCGTGACCATACCAGAAACATCTTGCAGTAACTGCTCTTGTTGTTGTTGTTCGGGTAGCAAATGACGGTTGTATAACTCCGCCATAATAAAATCATCGAAGCGGGCTTTAGCAGCCAATTTTTCTTCAATTGCTTGGCACAACGCGTTGTTGTTACCACTGATATACTCATACCCAACCGTATAGTTTGTCGGATGAGCCGCCAGCTGGTTATGCTTCAGAAAAGCAGCAACTTGAGCGGCTTTATCTGTGGCTTGCTGCATCGTATCTTTATACTTCATAGCACGACTTAGAGCTCCGTTAACGGTAAGCTGTTAATTAACAAAACCATAGTACGTGATATAACGTCAGTGGCAACAGGTTTTACGGATAATTTGTTATATTCAGTGAATTAATCCCAAAGTTGTTACGGAATTTAAAATTTAATTACTTAATTCTCACGATAAACAGCGGTAATGCTGCGTTTCGTTGGGCTGTTATCTGGGAATAAAGCCGCTACAATCAAAAATGAGCGATTAAAACAGGGTGTGTTTATGCTAATGACAATAAAAAGAGTGGCAGGCGTATTAACCGCATTAGCCTTGCTGAGTGGTTGCGCTTCTAAAGTGCCCGCACCAGCAGAATTAAGCTTCAAAGAGGTGGCAAATACCATTTGGTTGGCGGAAAGAGCCCTACAAACTGCAGCACCAGGGCAGTTAATGGATATGTCTGCTGAGGCCATGAGCTTGCGGCAAAATCAACGTTTAGCTTTACAGCAGCGTTTATTGGCCATTGACAGCTCGCAGTTGACTGAACAAGAGCAAATTGATCATGCTATTTTGGCCTACCGTTTAGCTGACGAAATAGATCAGTATCGTTTTAATGCGCATCTGATGCCGCTGACATCTGAATCTGGTTTTCATACAGCTTTAGCGTTTAGCTTACAGCGTACCGCCATTAAAGACAGTAACGATATCGAGCAGTATTTACAAAAGCTGGCAGCGGTACCCCAGTATATGTCGCAGCAAATGAGTTGGATGCGTCAAGGTTTAAGCCAGGGTATTACTCAACCTAAGGCCGTGTTGGCGGGATACGAGCAAAGTATTAGCTCTTATATTGTGACAAATATAGAACAAAGCGTATTTTTTCAGCCTTTATTGCAAAAGCCGGCGGCTGTAAGCGATATGCAATGGCAGCAGTATCAACAACAAGCCAAAAATGTGATCAGATCAGAAGTGAACACGGCTTATCAAGCGTTTTATCAGTTTATGGTTGAAGAGTATCTGCCGGGGGCGCGGGATGATATTGCCGCCAGCAGCTTGCCCGATGGTAAGGCGTTTTATCAAAATCGTTTAGAGCATTACACAACGTTAAAATTAACACCTGAACAGGTGCATGCTACCGGTGTGGCCGAAGTTAAACGTATTCGAGCTGAAATGCAGCAAGTGATTAATAGTTTGGGATTTGACGGTAGTTTTGCTGACTTTGTTCAGTTTTTACGTACCGATCCACAATTTTATCCGCAATCAGCAGACGAACTGCTGCGTTACGCCGCGTACTTATCGAAACGCGCCGATGCGCAATTACCGCGTTTTTTTAAGCTATTGCCACGGACACCTTATGGTGTGGTAGAAGTACCTGCTGAAATTGCGCCTAAATACACAACCGGTCGTTATTCGGGAGCAACGCGTGATGATCAAGCGGGTTTTTACTGGGTTAATACCTATGCATTAAACCGGCGGCCATTATATGAAATGGAAGCGTTAACGCTGCACGAAGCAGTGCCGGGCCATCATTTACAAATTTCCTTGGCCAGAGAGCAAGCAACACTGGCTGATTATCGTCGTTCATTTTACACCTCTGCTTTTGGTGAAGGCTGGGGTTTATATGCGGAGTACTTAGGTATTGAAATGGGTTTTTATCAGGATCCCTACAGTAACTTTGGCCGCTTAACCTATGAAATGTGGCGCGCCGCCAGATTAGTTGTGGACACCGGTATGCACAGTTTAGGGTGGAGTCGGCAACAGGCTATCGATTTCTTAGCGCAAAATACCGCACTGTCGTTACATAATGTGCAAACCGAGATTGACCGTTACATCAGTTGGCCAGCACAAGCACTGTCCTATAAATTAGGTGAGCTAACCATTAAACGTTTACGCCAAGAGGCCGAGCAGAAACTGGCTGAGCGTTTTGATATTCGTGAGTTTCATCAGGTGGTATTAGGTAATGGCAGTGTGCCATTAGCGGTGTTAGAGCAACAAGTTCAGCGGTATATTGCCCAACAGCTGGCTACAGAGTAGATAAATCAATCTAAATAAGAATGCCGGCAATTGCCGGCATTCTTATGTTAAACCTGAAGCGAAGCTCTGATAAGCAGCTAGCAAATAAACAAGTCTAATGACGTAAGACAATGTTGGGGGTGGTATCTATTTCACCTTCATGATCAATGGCGGCCAACTTGCCTTCGAAATCTAGCACCGCTATTTTTCCAAATGCCATATTCCTAACAAACTGTAATTGGTAACCATAGCGTTGCAGTTCAGAAACAGCAAATTTCTGAGCTAGGCTAAGTTGTTGCCAAAAATAATCAATGTCCCTATTAATCCGGCGCCTTTCTTGTGACTGAGTTGCAAACATGCTGGGCTCCAAGATGGTTAAGATCGATTAGTCTGCCATACATTACTGTAAATCAAGTAATTCATGCCACTGTTCTTTAGTTAACGGCATGACAGATAAACGATTTCCTCGTTGGGTTAACGAGTGATTCTGCATCATAACTGAGCTTTTGATTTTGTCCAACCTGACCACTTGCGAGAAACGTGTCAAATATCGCAAATCCACGGCGATCCATCGCGGTTGCTCAGCTGTTGCTGTTTTATCATAGTAGGGGCTGTCTGTTTGAAACTGACTAGGATCAGCGTAAGCCGCCCGGACCACTTCTACTATTCCTGCTAATCCTATAACGCGACAACTGGAATGATAGATCAACACTTGGTCGCCCACTTTTACGGTATCTCGTAAAAAATTACGTGCCTGATAATTGCGCACACCCTCCCAAACAATAGCTTGTTCTGGCGCATTCGCAAAGTCGTCAATGCTACATTCGGCCGGTTCTGTTTTAAATATCCAATAGTTCATTTTGCCAGTCTCCATGAATTACGGCAGAATAACAGGACTTTTTATCACGGAACAGGCCAGAATATGAGTCAGGTATTAGCAAATTTATTGTCTTTACTGAAGCTAGAAAGCATTGAGTTAGGGTTGTATCGTGGCCAAAGTCAAGATTTAGGCTTCAAAGCGGTGTTCGGCGGGCAAGTGATGGGGCAGGCGTTATCTGCGGCGAAAGAAACCCTACCCGAAGAGCGCAAAATTCATTCGTTTCACTCTTATTTTTTAAGACCCGGTGATGCCAGCAAGCCGATTGTTTATGAAGTAGAAAACATCCGCGATGGTAAGAGTTTTAGCACCAGACGGATCAGCGCTATTCAATTTGGCAAACCCATTTTTTATATGACCGCGTCGTTTCAAACCGGTGAAGTGGGTTTTGAGCATCAAATTGCCATGCCCGAAGTCCCGGCACCTGAAGAGTTAGTATCTGATTTAGACTTTTATCAGCAGCATGCGGCACAAATTCCAGAGAAGTTACGCAGTAAATTTATCTGCGAAAAACCGATTGAAATGCGGCCTGTCGATTTTCAAAACCCTTTTTCGCCACAGGTGAGTGCCGCTAAGCGTTTTGTTTGGTTTAAAGCTAATGGCAATATGCCGGATGATTTACGCGTGCATAAATACCTCTTGGCCTATGCCTCTGACTTTAATTTTTTACCCACGGCACTGCAACCGCATGGTCGCTCATTCTTAGCGCCGAATATGCAAGTGGCTACCATTGATCATGCCATGTGGTTTCACCATGATTTCCGCTTTGATGACTGGTTGCTATATGCGGTAGATAGCCCTGCGGCATCAGGCGGCCGTGGTTTGGTGCACGGCCATTTCTTTACCCGCGAGGGTCGCCTTGTAGCAACCACCATTCAACAGGGCGTAATTCGCGAGTATGCCAGTGCCGATTAAGCCCGACTTTCCTTAGGCATAATGCTATTAATACTTTGCAGTACGTCACTGCGTAGCAGCACATTTACGGTTTGAGATAAGGTGCTAAGCTCTGCCGTGGCACATACTCGGTTGTCTTGATCCAACCGAGTATAGCCTGCCTGTTTTAGTGCCTGACTTAACGTGGCGAATAAATTTTTATCGTAGTATTCGGGTGCATTAATACCGTGCAGTGTTAATAAGCGTTGCGCCAACTGATGGCTTTGCTGCTCTAAATCTGCACGATCTAATGGGCCATGCGCGCGCAATAAATTAAAGACCACGGCATAACGTTGTAAAGTATGCTCGGCATTATGTGCGAGCAGCTCCAGCATCACATATTCCCGACTATGTTGAGAGGGAGCACGATACTGCTCGTCATCTAACCTTACTAAACCCTGATGCGTAAGTTGTTGCAAGATGGTTTTTACGTAGTTGCTTACCGATGGCACATACAAAAATAATTCCTGGCGTAGCAAACTATACAATTGTTCGGCAATACGAATTAGCTGGCTTTGGCTGGTTTGTTGTTGATGTAAAACGGCTGAGGCTAAGATGGCTGGGATAATAAATAAATGCAGAATATTATTACGATAATAGCTCATTAATACGGTATTAGCCGGCGTTAAGCTGATGACATCACCGAAACTATCCCGACTAACTTGGATTTTTTTCATCTGCAGGGCATGATCAATCATGTCTGCGGCAGACAAATGCGGCAGTGTCACCAAGCTATGATAGGGCGCACCTTGCTGGAGTTGCAGGTAGCAGTCAAGTTGCTGGATCAGCTCTTGCCGACTAATGGCTTGTTTATCGCTGGCTAATAGCGCCAGTGACAGCAAATTAATGCTATTCAGTGCCGCGGCCTGATTGATATGTCGCATAATTTGCTCAGACAATTTAGCCACCAGCGGGTTCAGCCACTGCGGTTTAGGCGCTTCAAGAGGATTAATCTCGCTTTTCCAATCCGGTATTTGCTGCGTTAAATAGTGATTGAGTGAAATGGGTTCGCCAAAATTAACATAGCCAAAGCCATAATCGCGTAAATTACGGATCGCCTTGAGTACACCACCAACCGATTCCTTTTTCTTGCCAGATCCCTGCAATTCACTGAGGTAAGTGTTTACTTCCATGACATGCTCATAACCCAGATAAACCGGCACTAAAGTAACGGGGCGATCGATGCCACGCAGCATGGATTGTACGGTCATCGCCAGCATGCCGGTTTTAGGATTTAATAAACGTCCCGTGCGACTCCGGCCGCCTTCGGTGTAGTACTTCACCGCATAACCTTTCATAAACAGCAAGCTTAAATATTCGCGAAAAACGGTTGAATACAACTTATTGCCGCTAAAACTGCGTCGAATAAAAAATGCCCCGCCACGACGAAAAATCGTGCCTGCAGGCCAGAAATTTAAGTTAATGCCTGCGGCGATATGCGGTGGCACTAACCCCTGATGATAAATAATATAACTGAGTAGCAAGTAATCCATATGACTTCGATGGCAAGGTACATAAACAATTTCATGTCCTTTTTGCGCCAGATCGCGCAAAGTGTCGACATTATTGACCTTAATGCCAGCATAAAGCTTTTGCCATAACCATGTCAGAATACGATCACCAAAACGTAAAGTTGACGTGCGGTAATCGGCTGCAATCTCTTGCAGTAATTTGCGAGCTTCTTGTCGCGCCGCGGCGTAATCACCATTGCGGTTAGCCGCTTCATCGGAGATGGCTTTTTTAACCGCAGGCGTGGCTAATAGCGCATTAAATAACTGACTGCGGTTCATCAGTTTTGGCCCTGTTGCTGCCAGTCGCTGCCGATAAAAGTGGATCCGTGACATGCGCAGTAGTTTTCTGGCAGTGCTGGCTTCAGCGCCAAATTGTCCAGCCATTTGTTGTAGATCTACTGGTTTACTTAAGCGCACCAGCGTGTGTCGACCTGAAATAAACACAATTAGTAACTTAGCTAACCAGTTAGGTGAATGAGCTTCCCCTAGTAACCATTTAATACTGTCTTCCTTACCTGGTGCACGGCCCCATAAGATCGAGATCGGCATCAGCTGTGCCTGTAATTTGGGATTGGCTAAATGAGCCGCGAGTAATGTTTGTCCTTGCTTTAATGCACGGGTCTCGCTGCGGCCACCAATGATTTGGTGAGGTTTTTCGAGAAATAAGATGCGTGATAATTTCTGCCCCCGCAGTTCGACATGGCTAAGCGGATCGGGCAAGGCTAATTGCTGGCAAACGCGACGCAGCGTGGCGACATCACTGGCTGATTCGGTGTGGCAAACATAAAATAATGGCCGCTCTGTACTCACTCCCAGTTGTTGTAGGGGGTTATCAGGAACGATTTTGAATTTAACGAGTAGACGAATAGGCCATTTTAATAATAAGGTCAGTAACGACAAGCTTGAGAACATAATGATACCGAGCAAACTGAACAGTGCTAAGAATACCACAGCTGCGTAAGCTGGCAAATTCAGCTGCAGAACAACGCTTGGCATTTCGAAAAAGGCTGTATATACTGACAGTACTTACTGTATAGGTAGCCAGCATTATGAGACCATTAACGCCTCGTCAGGCCGAAATTCTGCAATTAATCAAAGATTACCAACAAGAAACCGGAATGCCACCCACGCGCGCCGAGATTGCGCTGCGTTTAGGTTTTAAATCTGCCAATGCAGCGGAAGAACATCTCAAAGCCTTAGCTAAAAAGGGGGTACTGGAAATGATGCCCGGTACCTCGCGAGGGATCCGTTTATTGGAAGACGATTCCGCTCCCGAGCAATTGGGTTTGCCTTTGGTGGGTAAAGTTGCCGCTGGCCAACCTATCTTAGCCGCTGAGCATGTACAAAATCATTATCAAATTGATGCGCATTTATTTAAACCCCATGCTGACTTTTTACTTCGGGTACAAGGCATGAGTATGCAAGATATCGGCATCCTCGATGGCGATCTGTTAGCCGTGCATAAAACCACGCAAGCAGAACATGGCCAAGTGATTGTCGCCCGTGTCGATGATGAAGTAACGGTAAAGCGTTTTCAGCGGCAAGGACATGAAGTTTTATTGCTTCCTGAGAATCCAGATTTTGAGGTGATTAAAATCGATTTACGTGAACAGCAATTTGCCGTTGAAGGCCTTGCTGTAGGCGTGATCCGTAACGGAAGTTGGCTATAAAATAGTCGCTGTTCAACAAGTTAATTTACAATTGCACTGGTATGACCTCTAGGTTTTATCGGTGCTTTTGCATTTTAGGGGTTTACATAACGCTCATCCTGGACAATTCTTAAGCGGCAACTGTTCAAAAAATAATTAATGTTAACAGTGGCTGGTTTCAGCGCTTGCTTCGAAATCACAAAAAAATAATAAAAATAAGAAATTGCGAAACTTACCACATAGATTCGGTCAGGATAGGTTGATATAAAGCCGTGTAGTTCTGTGTTCTTGGTTTCTGCAGTTTGCAATGCAAATGACAGAGGAGAAGTACAGTGACAAACACGCGTTGTCTGGTTTGGTCGCTGCCGACCCTATTTTTTGCCGCATCGGCAAACGCATCAACATCTATGCCTTTGAATATGACCAAAGGCGCTACGGAGATCAGTCAGCAGGTTTATCAACTGCATATGACCATTTTCTGGATTTGTTGTGCTATCGGTGCAGTGGTGTTTGGGATTATGTTTGTATCCATGATCCTTCACCGCAAGGCAAGAGGGGGGCAGCCGGCTTCATTTCATGAAAGTACCAAGGTTGAAATTCTGTGGACGGCCATTCCGGTCGTGATTCTTGTTGTGATGGCATTTCCTGCCACGACCACCCTATTGGCGATGGATGACACCTCCGCTGCCGATGTTACCGTGCAAATCACTGGTTCGCAGTGGAAATGGCATTATAAATACCTTGAACACGATGTTGAGTACTTTTCATTATTAGCGACACCCAGAGAGCAAGTGGCCAATAAACTGGCCAAGGGTGAAAACTACCTATTAGAGGTCGATCGGCCTTTAGTGATTCCTGTTGGGAAAAAAATTCGCTTCTTGATGACCTCTGATGATGTGATTCACTCGTGGTGGGTACCTGCCTTTGCCATTAAAAAAGATGCGAACCCTGGCTTTATTAACGAAGCATGGACTCGGGTCGACGAGCCTGGCACTTATCGTGGGCAATGTACTGAGTTATGCGGTAAAGACCACGGCTTTATGCCAATCGTGGTGATTGCGAAAAGCGAAGAAGATTATTTAGCGTGGATCCAGCAAGAAGAAACGCGGATCGCCAGTGAAAAAGCCGCCGAACAAGAATTGCTAGCCATGAATATGAGCATGGCAGAGTTAATGAGTACCGGTGAAAAAATCTATCAAGGCTGGTGTGTTGCCTGTCATCAGGCTACTGGCATGGGGTTACCTGGTATTTTCCCTGCGTTAAAAGGCAGCGAGTTAATCCTTAATGATCGCAACGGCCATATTGATGTGTTGGTTAATGGTCGCCCAGGTACTGCGATGCAGGCGTTTGGTAAGCAACTCAGCCTAAAAGAATTAGCAGCGGTTATCACCTATACCCGTAATGCTTTTGATAATAATACCGGTGATACCGTGCAGGCTGCCGATGTGTTCGCTGTCCAGCAAGGCAAGGGAGAATAACCGATGTCAGCAATTACTACAGAACATGATGATCATGCGCATGATCACAAACCTAGCGGCATAAAACGCTGGTTGTTTACCACGAACCACAAAGATATCGGCAGTATGTACCTTATTTTCGCTTTGGTGATGTTTTTCCTTGGCGGCAGTATGGCAATGGTTATTCGTTTGGAGTTATTCCAGCCGGGTATGCAATTTGTCGAACCTCATTTCTTTAACCAAATGACCACAGTGCATGGCTTAATCATGGTATTTGGCGCGGTAATGCCGGCCTTTACCGGTTTAGCTAATTGGATGATCCCAATGATGATTGGTGCGCCAGATATGGCGTTACCACGGATGAATAACTGGAGTTTTTGGATCTTACCTTTTGCGTTCTTGATCCTTTTACTTAGTTTATTTATGCCAGGCGGTGGTCCCAGTTTTGGCTGGACGTTCTATGCCCCGTTATCGACAACCTACAGCGGTGACAGTACGGCGCTGTTTGTGTTTTCGGTGCATATCATGGGTATTTCTTCCATTATGGGTGCAATTAACGTGATCGTCACGATTTGGAATTTACGTGCTCCTGGGATGACTTGGATGAAAATGCCATTGTTTGTCTGGACGTGGTTTATCACAGCGTTCTTACTGATTATGGTTATGCCTGTGTTAGCAGGTGCCGTGACCATGGTGTTGACGGATAAATATTTTGGTACCAGCTTCTTTGATGCTGCCGGTGGCGGTGATCCTGTGCTGTTTCAGCATATTTTCTGGTTCTTTGGTCACCCCGAAGTGTACATTATGATTTTGCCAGCCTTTGGCATTATCTCCGCCATTATTCCAACCTTCGCCCGTAAACCGTTGTTTGGTTATGCCTCTATGGTGTATGCCACCGCCAGTATCGCTATCTTGTCGTTCTTGGTTTGGGCACACCATATGTTTACTACGGGGATGCCGGTGTTTGCGACCTTGTTCTTTATGTATTGCACTATGTTAATTGCCGTACCTACCGGGGTAAAAGTGTTTAACTGGGTGGCCACAATGTGGCGAGGAGCCATGACGTTTGAAGTGCCGATGATGTTTGCCTTGGCCTTTATTGTGCTGTTTACCATCGGTGGCTTCTCGGGTTTGATGTTGGCGATAACGCCAGCTGACTTCCAGTACCATGATACCTATTTCGTGGTGGCACACTTTCACTATGTGTTAGTAACAGGCGCAGTGTTTTCGATTATTGCGGCGGCTTATTACTGGTTACCTAAATGGACCGGCTACATGTATGACGAGCGTCTTGGCCAGTTGCATTTTTGGTGTTCTTTGATTTCTGTAAACATGCTGTTTTTCCCAATGCACTTCGTTGGTTTAGCGGGTATGCCACGCCGTATTCCCGACTATGCCCTGCAATTTGCTGACTTTAATGCTTTTATCAGTATCGGTGGTTTCCTGTTTGGTCTGTCGCAACTGATCTTTGTGTGGGTGTTAGTTAAATGCGCGCGCGGCGGTGTGCCCGCTACTGCGCAGGTTTGGGAAGGTGCTGAAGGTTTAGAGTGGGAAGTGCCGTCACCTGCGCCTTATCACACCTTTGAAACACCACCCGTAATTAAGTAGCGGAGGGCTTATGCAGCTGCATCGTACGCTGGTCAGTAAATTACTACTGGTTGTGTTACTGATGTTTGGCTTCGGTTTTGCCTTAGTACCTTTATATGACGTGTTTTGTGATATTACCGGTATTAATGGCAAACCCTCGGCAACGCCAGCCACTGTGCTGGCGGATAATATCGACACTAGCCGCGAAGTGACCATTGAGTTTTTGGCGCGACCAAACAAAGACATGCCGTGGATTTTTAAACCCGAGATCCGCCGTTTGACGGTGCATCCAGGTGAAATTTACGTGATGAACTATATCGCAGAAAACCCCACCAGCCGCATGATTGTAGGCCAGGCGGTGCCATCGGTTTCGCCAGGCCAAGCTGCACTCTACTTACACAAAATTGAATGCTTTTGTTTCACCCAACAGCAACTGGCGGGCGGCAATAATATGCTGATGCCTGTGCAGTTTTATGTCGATCCGGCGCTACCGGCGCAGTTCAGCACGATTACATTGAACTACACCCTGTATGACGTGACTGCCAGTTGGCAGCCGGACACTGCTACAGCAAAAAGTGGGGAATAATAATGAATAAGACCTATGAAAAATATTATGTGCCGGCACAAAGCCCTTGGCCAATAGTCGGTGCGGTAGCGATGTTTTGTATTGCCTTTGGTGCTGGGCATTACGTGATTGATGTCAGTAAGCAACAAAGTGGTTTTGGCGGTTGGTTATTGCTTGCCGGTTTTGCCATCCTTATTTTTATGTTGGTAGGTTGGTTTAGAAATGTCATCGATGAATCTATGGCCGGTTTATACAGTGCGCAAATGGATCGGTCTTTCCGACAAGGTATGATTTGGTTCATTGTGTCTGAAGTGATGTTCTTTATGGCCTTTTTTGGTGCCTTGTTTTATGGCCGGGTGATTGCGATGGAATGGCTCGGTGGTGCCAGTAACAATGCGATGACTTTTGCTATTTTATGGCCCGATTTTCAGCCGTCATGGCCATTACTAAAAACGCCCGGTGGTATTGAAACACAATCGATGCCAGCATGGGGTTTACCGACCATTAATACGGTGCTTTTAGTGATTTCGTCTGTCACATTGCATTTTGCGCATGTGGGGTTAGAAAAAGAAAAGCGTGGCCAATTAAAGTTGTTTTTGTTGCTCACGCTGCTCTTAGGCGCAGTGTTTTTGTGTTTACAAGGCTATGAGTATATTCATGCTTATCGTGATCTTGGCTTACGCTTAGACTCTGGTTTTTACGGTAACACTTTCTTTCTGTTAACCGGTTTTCACGGCTTACATGTCACGCTGGGTGCAATCATTCTACTCTTTATCTTTTTTAGAGTGTTAAAAGGGCACTTCACGCCAGAAAAACATTTCGCTTTTAAAGCCGGTGCCCTGTATTGGCATTTTGTTGATGTGGTTTGGTTATGTTTATTTGTCTTTGTCTACATCATTTAACCGGCTTTAATAAGGGCGGGCATTAGGTGCAATCAGTCCGGTCGCCATCGCGAGAATTATTAAGGCGAGGGCGATCGCTGAGAACAACACCCTTTTACCAAGATAGTAAGACAAGCTGTGGCTGGATTCGGTTTGGCGCATAACGCTAAAACCGGCTTTTACCAGATTAACCACGATATAGATCAGCAATAGAACGATGGCTATTTTTATTATCATTTCATCTCCGGAGTTTGACTGATGCAGTTTAAGTTGTTCGGTCACTTATTTAACGTTAATCGGCTGTGGTGCTTTATTACTCTGGCCGCTTTTTTAATATTAATCAAGTTGTCGTATTGGCAATGGCAACGTGCCGCAGAAAAAACCGAGCAATTACAACAGTTGGCCGTATTGCAGCAGCAAGGTGCTATCTCTGCATCGCAACTGTTTAACTTGGACAGTGCCGAGGCCGATGGTGTGTTAGTAGAAGATGCTGGCCGTTGGTTAGCCCCTTACGTGTGGTTATTAGATAATAAAATTGTCGAAGGCCGCGTCGGTTACGATGTGTTAATACCGGTGCAATTTCAAGCAACGGCACCCGCGTTACTCGTTAATTTAGGTTGGGTTGCCGCGCCAAGCAGTCGCCAAAGCTTACCTGAAATAACCATCCCTGCTGAAATCAGTGTATCGGGTCTAGTGAGAACAAAATTAGGCGGCGTGCTACTGGGGCAAAACCTTGAAGGCAATACTTACCCGATGCGTATGCAACAAGTCGATATCACTGCTTTACAACAACAACTGCCGGTACCGTTATATGCGGCCGTTATTTATCAGCAAGCGCCCTCTCGTTTTATTCCGCACTATAAAGCCGTGGTGTTACCGCCCGAAAAACATCGCGGTTATGCCGTGCAGTGGTTGGGTTTAGCCATCGCGGTATTAGGTGTTGCGCTTGCAGCTAGTTTGCAATTGGAGAAAAAACATGAATAAAAACAAATTTCTGCTGTTGTTTATCCTCTGCTGTGCTCTGCCATTGGCCTTGGCTAAGCTGGTGTTAGAGCTCGGTTGGTTTTCACCTGGTTCGGGCAGTCAGGGGGCTTGGTTGGAACAAGAGATCTATTTACTCGATGATGCCAGTGCTCGCCAAGATCATTGGCGTATTGCGGTGGTTGCCGCGGCGTGTGATCAAAAGTCCTGCCAGCAAGCTTTATACACCGTAAAGCAACTGTATACCGGATTAGGTCGCAAGCAAAACCAAGTGCAAACGGTGTATGTTGGCCAGCAATTACCGGCTGATTATGCCAACTTTCCGCAGTCGAATGTAACCAATGCGGCTACGGCGGCATTACAAAACCAAATTGTGTTGGTTGATCAACGCGGCTTGGTGTTATTGCGTTATCCGATGCCAGAGCAAGCGGAACAAATGGCGGTTACGGCTAAATCGATCCGCAGCGATTTAATGAAGTTGATGAATTACGACAGGACCAGCGTATGACATTACATAAAAAATTGGTCACTTTGACCCTATGCTGGACCATGCTCGTGATCATTTTGGGTGCTTACACCCGTTTAACGGACGCCGGTTTAGGCTGTCCAGATTGGCCAGGTTGTTATGGTTTTTTGAAAGTACCGGCCCATCCAGAAAAAGTGTTAATGGCCGCTGAGCGTTTTCCCGAGCGCCCCTTAGAAACGCATAAAGCGTGGAATGAAATGGTGCATCGCTATTTGGCCGGTGCTTTAGGTCTGCTGATTGCCGCACTCTTTATCAGTAGTGTTTGGCAACATCGGCGCTTAACTATTATTCCCACGGCGTTAATTATCTTAGTGTGTTTTCAGGCCTTGCTCGGTGCACTAACGGTAACGATGGGCCTATTTCCATTGGTAGTGATGGCACACTTACTGTTTGGTTTTGGCATCTTTTGCTTATTGGCTTTATATTGGCTTAAGGTGCATCCTCACTGGCTTAGTCGAGAGCCCCAATTGCTTCGTCTAAAACCTCTCGCCATCTTGGCGGCTATTGTGGTGTTAATGCAAATTGCTCTAGGCGGCTGGACCGCAGCAAATTATGCGGCTTTGGCCTGTTTAGATTTACCCCTGTGTGAAGCGGGATGGTCAAATCGTTTAGCCTTTGCTGAGGCCTTCGATTTACATCTTGGTCATGGTGATTACGAATATGGCGTGATGTCGCAAGATGCACGTGCCACCATCCATGTGTTACACCGCATTGGTGCGCTTATTACCTTTAGTGTGGTGGCCTTTTATGCTTGGCGTTTATTCAAGATTGCCCAATCTTCGCTAATGCAGCGCTTAGCACTGGCCATTGGCGCGACCTTATTACTGCAATTTACCTTGGGCGTGCTCAATATTGTGCTACACCTACCTTTAGCAAATGCAGTTGCCCACAACTTTGTTGGTGCCAGTTTGCTGATGTTCGTTGTGGTATCGGTCTATCAAATTAATCAGCAACAAGGCAGGGAGAGGTAATATGGCAACGTTATTATTATCAGGGATGCACAGCCGGCTGTGGCGCGACTATTTAGAGCTTACTAAACCTAAGGTTGTCGCTTTGTTGGTGTTAACCGCTTGGGTCGGCATGGTGTTGGCGACAGATCAATGGATTTCTTTTGGTTTGTTGTTTTCAGCGACGGTGGGGATCGGTTTATTGTCGGCTGCCGCCGCAGCGTTAAACCATGTAGTTGATCAGCGCATTGATGCACAAATGGCTCGTACCCACAGTCGGCCAGTGGCTCGTGGTCGTGTTAGCAGCAAACAAGCGGTGATTTTTGCTTGCAGTTTAGCCTTAGCGGGCTTTGTTCTGCTGTATTTTGCAGTAAACCCGCTGACAGCATGGTTAACCTTACTCAGTTTGTTTGGGTATGCAGTGGTTTATACCATGTTTTTAAAACGGGCCACTCCGCAAAACATCGTGATTGGTGGTTTAGCGGGCGCCATGCCCCCCTTACTAGGTTGGACTGCTATTACCGGTGATATTCATGGCCATGCTCTGCTCTTAGTGATGATCATCTTTGCTTGGACACCGCCGCATTTTTGGGCGCTGGCTATCCACCGTCGCGATGATTATGCCAAAGTGAATATGCCCATGTTGCCCGTAACACATGGCATTGAATATACAAAAAGCGCCATTCTGTTATATACCCTAATACTATGCATTGTGTGTCTCTTACCTTATATTGTCGGCATGACCGGCGCTATTTACTTAGTGGCCAGTACGTTACTGAATTTACGGTTTTTGCAGTACGCGTGGAAACTGAAATTCTTTGCAGAGGCCAGCACCGCGATGGCCACCTTTAAGTTTTCCATTGTGCATTTAATGTTGTTATTTTTGGTGTTAGTGGTCGATCATTATTTTAAGGTATTAGCGCTTTATGTTTCGTAGTATCAGTTATTTATTATTGACCGTAGGGGCATTGGTCGCCGGTGTGCTAACATTTTTAATGTTACAGCAACCGGCAGCGCCGAAGCAGGCATTAGTGTATCCACAGGCGCGAAATTTAGCCGAGTTTAGCTTAACCGATCAACATGGTCAGACCGTTGGTCGACAAGATCTGTATGGGCAATGGACGCTCGCTTTTGTTGGCTACACCTTTTGCCCAGACATTTGCCCGCTGACCTTAGCGAAGCTTGCGGGTGTGCAGCCTGAATTAGCGAAAATGCTCAAAGAGCCATTGAAGATCTGGTTTATTTCGGTTGATCCGCAGCGTGATACGCCAAAGCAAATTAACGAGTACGTCAATTATTTTCAGCAACCGGCACTGTTAGGTGTTACGGCAGGGCACGATCAGCTGTTTCCGTTTGTTCGCAATATTGGTTTGATGTACGCCATGAGCAGTAATGCCGAAGGCAATTATCTGGTTGATCATAGTGCTTCGGTGGTGCTGTTGAATCCACTAGGACAAGTGGTGGCCATGTTTAAACCCGAGATGGTGGTTGGGCAGCCGCCGGTGATTGATCCCGAACAGCTACTTGCCGATTTCCCGTTGGTGTTAGCGCTACTTAAATAACGTTATTGACCTTAGCCTGCGTTTAACCAAGGTTGCGAATACCAATAAAAGTAACCTTTTTTACTGAGCGATGGCGCAGTGCAGTTATAACGACTGCGTCCGCGATTTAAAGGTTTACTGGCGGTGACTTCAAATGTTGTTGCATTTAACCAGACCGGCTCAAGCACTTCACTGCCTGCATAGCAGCGCAGTTGTTGCCGACGAAAATCCTCTATTTGCAGGGATAAGCGCAGTGTAGGGGGGTTAGCACTGACTTGCTGATCGGCCATCACATAATCTGTAATAGGAAAGGCCAGAGTACGCAATTTTTGACTGAGATCTTTGAGATCCGCATACTGACCCGCTGCAGGATAACGCGGGATCCGCGTTAATTTTGTTAAAGGGCCAATAGCCCCCGATTGCTGACCAATACCGATAAAGCCTAATTGCTGCACTAAATCTTCTAGTGCATTATTAAATTCGCCATAAGGGTAGGCTAACCATTTATGTTGTTGGCCCGTTTCTTCTTTGATGCGCTGCTCTGCTTGCAGAATACTTTGCTTCATCCGCTCTAACCAAGCCGCTTCTGTTTCATCTTTATTGCGCGTTGCCATATGCTCATGCCACATGGCGTGGTTAGCGATTAACACGCCATCATCTGACATTTGTTTGACTTGCGGCCAAGTTAGCACCGGCCCGATACGCTGATCAATCGCGCCTGGGCTGATAAAAAGAGTATAGGGGTAGCCGAATTCCTGCAAAATAGGGTGGGCCGTGGTGAAATTGTTTTCATAACTATCATCAAAGGTAATCACCACGGCATTATCGGCAATGGGTTGCCCCGAGGTTAATTGTTGAATTAACACATCAAGGCCAATAACTTGAAAGTTGTTATCACGAAAATAACTGAGATGGGCGCGAAGTTCATCCGGGGTAACACTGCTCACACGCGGCGTGTCGCTAGCAACATGATGATAAATCAACATTACGGCCGCTTGAGCCGGAGAAAGTATTAACGAAAGTAACAGAAGTATCAGCGCACGCATAAAAAAGCCCCAATAAGGATATCGAGGCTGTTATAGCATAGTTGGTAAAAAAATGCTGCTAGCGCACTTAGTAATAGGAGTGCTCGCCGCGCTGGTGCTCTGTAATATCTTTTACGCCAGACAGTTCGCCATCGAAACGTGCTAATAGCTCTTTTTCAATGCCTTCTTTTAACGTTAAGTCGACTTGTGAACAGCCATTACAGCCACCGCCAAATTGCAGGATTGCCACGCCAGAGGGCGTTAATTCCATCACGCTAACACGGCCACCATGGTTGGCTAATTGCGGATTAATTTCACTATCGATGACATATTGCACGCGTTCCATTAAAGGGGCGTTGTCACTCACCTTACGTACTTTGGCATTCGGCGCTTTTAATGTCAGCTGTGAACCCATCTGATCGGTCACAAAATCGATTTCTGCGTCCACTAAGTAAGGTTTACTTTCTTCATCAACCACCGCATCAAAGCCGGTAAAGTTCAGCGTGATATCGGTTTCTTCAACCGCATCGGGTGGACAATAAGACACGCCACATTCCGCCTGAGCCGTGCCAGGGTTGACCACAAACACCCGAATGTTGGTGCCAGCAGGTTGTTTTTCTAACAGCTTGGCAAAGTGGGTTTGAGCCTGTTCTGAAATTGCAATCATAGTAGTACCTGACTAAATTACTAGGTTATGCCTTATGATACTCTTCCTATTGCGGCGATGCTAGCCCTGCTTGAGTTTTGTGCTGCTTTCTGGCTAACTTGGCCAGGGCTTGTTGACGTTTGTTGTTTAGGTTTTGTTCGGGCAGCGTGTGGCTGGCATTTCTACTACGTTATACGAAATATATCCTATATTTCGCCTGCGGCCAGCAGAGCTGTTCCCGTTTGCTCCATAAAAACGGGTCGCTTGTTTATGTAGAATAACTACACGGCACAAGCTCTGCCTTGTATAAATACCAGCCACTCAGCTGCAAAAACAACCAGCAAACGTCAACAAGCCCTAATACTCTAGAGGGAATATAATGAAAAAACTGGCTACAATTATTTTGTTTTTTGCAGTTTGGCAGGTTCAGGCCAACTACTTTAATGAAAAAGTCATTAACGACGTGTCCGCACCTGAAGCGGTGTTGGGTTTCAAAGTGGGTGACTGGCATGTGCGGCATGATCAAATTCAACGTTATTTTGAAGTGGTCGCAGCTCAATCGGATAGAGCACAACTGGAAGTTATCGGGAAAACTCATGAGCAGCGGCCGTTGCTACAATTGGTTGTTTCTTCTCCTGAAAATTTAGCTAATTTAGAACAAATCCGCTTGCAGCATGTAGCTCAGGTGCAAGGTAATGCTCGCATAACTGCAGATAGCCCAGTGGTCATTTGGTTGGGTTATAGTATCCATGGTAATGAAGCGAGTGGCGCCAACGCAGCCTTGGTTTTAGCGCATTATTTAACGGCGAGCACTAATCCAGAAGTACAGCAGTGGTTAAAGCAGGCAATCATTTTAATTCAGCCCAGTTTAAACCCTGATGGTAATGACCGCTTTGCAAGTTGGGTGAATATGCATCGAGGCAAAGTTGCGGTGACAGATCCACAACATCGTGAGCATATTGAACCTTGGCCGAACGGCCGACCGAATCATTATTGGTTTGATTTAAATCGGGATTGGTTATTACTGCAACATCCGGAAAGTCAGGCGCGTTTAGTACAATTTCACAAATGGCAGCCGAATATCGTTGGCGATTATCATGAAATGGGTACCAACAGCACGTTTTTCTTCCAGCCTGGCATTCCGTCACGTAATTACCCATTAACACCTGAGCGCAACTTTGAGCTGACTAAAATGATGGCGGGTTTTCATGCGCAAGCCTTTAATCAACGAGGCGCACTGTATTACACGCAAGAAAGCTTCGATGATTTTTATATCGGTAAAGGCTCAACCTATCCGGATATCAATGGCAGTGTCGGCATCTTATTTGAACAAGCCAGTAGCCGTGGCCATGCCCAAGAGTCGATTAATGGTGTCTTAGCTTTTGCTGATGCGATTAAAAACCAGTTTGATGCCTCGTTATCAACCATTCGTGGTGCCGTAACCAATCGCCAACAGCTATTAACCTATCAACAAGCGTTTTTCGAGTCTGCCGCGCAGCAAGCACGCAGTGATCGCGCTAAAGGCTATATCTTAACGGAATCGCAAGATCAAAGTCGCTTAACGGATTTATTGCGTTTATTAGCACAGCATCAGATCACGGTATATCCGTTAGAGCAAGATTGGCAATATGAGCAACAACAGTTTAAAGCCGGTCAAAGTTATTATGTGCCATTACAACAGGCGCAGTATCGGTTATTAAAAGCGGCTTTTAGTACCGATAAGTCCTTTAATGACAATACGTTTTATGATGTGTCGGCTTGGACCCTGCCTTATGCTTATAACATTGATTTTGTTCAGGTCAACCGCGAGCCTGGCCGTGCCTTAGCTGATCAACCTTGGCAATGGCAGCCTCGGGCGCCGCAACAAACGCCAGAAGCAGAAGGTTATGCCTACGTATTAAATTGGCAGGATCAGCAAGCCCCAGTAATGTTGCATGCGATGCTGGCTGAAGGTTTAGTGGTGCGTGCAGCGCTGGGTGATTTTACGGGGACTACCACCAAGGGTAATCGCGGTTTTAAAGCGGGTGCCATGGTTATCCCTGCGGGTTTACAGCCACATGCAGATTGGTTTTTCCGCTTACAAAAAATACAAGAGCGCTTTAATTTACCCATTCATACCTTAACCACAGGGCTAAACAGTCGTGGTAGTGATCTGGGTAGTAGTAATTTTACGCCCGTTACTTTACCGCAAGTGTTAGTGGTGGCGGGGCCCGGTGTCAATTCCACAGAAGCCGGTGAAGTGTGGTTTAACCTCGAACGTTTAGCGGGTGTTTCACCCAGTATGATTGAGCCTGATCGCTTATCACGAGTTAATTTAAGCCGCTATACCCATATTATTGTGCCAGATGGTAACTATCGTAGCTGGTCTGAGGCAGACATTAATCGTTTACGGCAATGGACCATGCAAGGCGGTATCTTGTGGGGGCATAAAGGTGGCGCCACTATGCTAGCGCAAGCCAAACTGCTCCAAGCTGCGGTGTGGTCTGCAGATGATATGGCCGAGCTGATCCCTGCTAATGAATTAACCTATGCCGATAAAGAGGCTCTAGCCGGCAAACGTCGCATTGCCGGGGCTATTTTTAATGCTGAATTGGATTTATCACATCCGTTAACCTTCGGTCTCAATCGTAAAGATATGCCGCTGTTTAAAAACTCTAATGTGTTGTTACAGCCAAGCAAAGCACCCTTTGTTAATGTTGCTAAGTACAGTGCTGAACCCCATTTAGCCGGCTACACCGCAGCAGAATACGTACCCCGCATAGCCGAAGGTGCGGCTCTCGTTGCGCATAACTTAGGTCGTGGTCGGGTGATTGGTATGACGGATAACCCGGTGTTCCGTGGCTATTTCCAAGGTTCAAGCCGTTTACTCGTCAACGCATTGTACTTAGGTCATGGTTTTAGCGCTAACGCGGAAGATGAAGAGGATGACGAGTAGTTAAACGCGGGGGTTACCGCCAGCGTCCAAACGCTAACCTGGCTAGCACCATGCTGTTTTAGCAGGCGCGTCAGCTGATTGGCAGTTGCGCCGGTTGTCACAACATCATCAATTAACACTACATGTGCCGGCAATTTGCCGGCACAGGTTATTTGAAATACTCCTTTTAAATTCTGCTGGCGCTGTTGTCGATTTAACCCCACTTGATGTGCGCCGTCTTTGCTGCGTTGTAAAATATCCAACAATGGCAACTGCAAGTTGCTGGCGGCAAGCTCAGCCAGTATTTTGGCTTGATTAAAGCCACGTTTCCGCTCTTTTTTACGCGTCATTGGCACATACACAATCGCATCGGGCAAGGGTTGGCCTGCAGCTTGATAGTGTTTCAGTAGTTGCACAAACTGCTGCTGTAATAATGCAGCCGAATACGCATCGGCATGAAATTTCCAACGGCGGATCCAATGCTGATAAGGTAATTGATACCAAGCTAAACTGAGTAAGCGATCAAATTGGCAATCTGTTAAACCATTGCTGACTGCCGGAAGCCAGAGCAGGTTATAATGGCAGAGGGCAAAAGGTAATTGCGGTAAAGCAGCTTGGCAATCAGGGCAAAGCAATTGCTGATGGTTGAGCACTGGCAGGGTGCACCACAAACAGGGAGACGGCAGAAGTTTTTGCCATAGCCAACGCAGTGTATCGAGTAGCCGCATAGTCATCAGTAGTCAGTGTAAATGGGATAAGCATGGCAGAAATGAGTAAAAATGCTAAGCCAACCTTGGTGCTATTGCACGGTTGGGGATTGAACAGCGGTGTCTGGCAGCAAGTTAAAGCCGCCCTAGCAGAAGATTATCAGGTCGTGACGCCAGATTTACCGGGTTTTGGCATGAATCAGCGTTTTCCAAGTGGCTATGCTTTTGACGACGTTGTAACGCAACTGGCGGCGATGATCCCTGCACAAAGTTACCTATGCGGTTGGTCGTTGGGGGGGCTATTGGCTATTGCCATTGCCGCACGTTATCCCAATAAGGTTGCGCGATTAGGGTTAGTTGCCGCCTCACCGTGTTTTCTGGCGAACGCCAACTGGCCTGGTATGCAAGCGGCAGTACTCGAGCAATTTGCTCAAGCACTGACCCAGAATATTGCGCTGACTATTCAGCGTTTTCTGGCGATCCAGGCGATGGGATCAGAACATGCCCGCGCTGATATTCAACAGCTTAAACAGGCGATTGCCGCCGCACCTTTGCCTGCAGATGAGGCCGTACACGGGGCTTTACGTTTATTAACAGAGCAAGATTTAAGGCAAACGTTTAGCACCTTAAGCCAGCCGGTGTATGGTTGCTTTGGTCGGCTTGATTCATTGGTGCCAGTTGCGGTAGTGCCTGAACTACAAGCACTTTTGCCAAAAGCACACTGCACGGTATTAAACAAAGCCTCGCATGCGCCCTTTATTTCTCATCCTAACGAGTTTGTCAGTTGGCTACAGAATGGGTTGTTGGCAAAGGAATAGCTTTCTTTTTCTGGCTTTATGGTTAATAATTAATCAATATAGATCTCATTACGGGAGTCACACTATGCAAATACAATCTGCTTATGCTGCAGGCATGCAAGGTTTGCAGCGCGCGAGTGCCGGGATTACTGAAGAAACCGTCAATATCAATCGGCAAACTCAGCAAAATCGTATTCAAGAGCAAGATGTTGCCGCACAAAACAATCGTGAAGCAACCGCTGCCACTACACCTGAACCGGTGCAAGACACAACGCAATCCATAGTTAAAATGGAGCAGCAACAAGTCGCGGCACAAGCGAACGTTCGTTCTTTGCGTACGGCGGATGAAATGCTCGGTAGTATCATCGATATTCGAGTGTAAACCCTATGCAAATCACATCCACCTATCCTAACGTCAGTATCAACACCGCGAATCCGGCAACGGAACAGGCGCGGCGTGATATGCAGCGTCGAGAGTTGGTGGAGCCTGTTCGTGACACTGAAAAGGGCAGTGCTGAACGCGCATTAAATTCAGATGATCGCACCCGTAATGGCAATGCGAACAGCAATGTCACTTTGTACGACAGTAATGGTAAAGAAACCGAAACCCAACAAGCGGTAGAAGGGCGGCAGCAACAGTCTTCCGATCAGCAATCTTCTGAACAACAGGCTTCAGAGCAAAAATCTTCCGAGCGGCAAGCCGCTGAACAGGCTGAGCAACAAGCCCAAGCCGAGCAAAATGAAGTGCGTGAGTTACAAGCGCGCGATCAAGAAGTGCGGGCACACGAGCAAGCGCATGCCACCATTGGCGGTCGTTATGCGGGTAGCCCCAGTTATGACTACCAACAAGGCCCTGATGGTCGTCGTTATGCTGTCGGTGGTGAAGTACAAATTGATCTCAGTCCTGTGCCGGGTGATCCGCAAGAGACTATTCGCAAAATGCAGCAGGTTAAAGCGGCGGCATTAGCGCCTGCTGAACCTTCGGGGGCAGATCGCAGTATTGCGGCGGCAGCGAGTCAGCGTGCGCAACAGGCCCAGGCAGAATTAATTGCACAAAATGCCGAAAAGCTGACTGAAGCTGCGGCTAGTTCAACAGCTAATAGTGAAACAACGGCTTCGTTGAATGCTGCGACGGCAACAGACACCCCTCAGCAAGTAGAGTCGGCACCGGTTGCCGGTATTGTATTACCGCAGCGTGAGCGCTTAGAAATTAGCCCCACGATGCAGACACGTACTAAAGTGATTCAAAACTTCTACCAGCTGGCGACAGAGCCACAACAGCGGCCACTGCGCCAACAAGCCTAAGTTTCAGCCCATCGCTACTTTTTGGTTTTCGCTAATGCGGCCGCAAAGGCCTGTCCCATAGCCGCGTTTGCGCTGTCGGTTTGCGGTTTTGCCTTAGCTGTTTTAGTGGTTACGGGTTTTTGACCACTCGCTGCCGTTGTCGCCTGCTGTGTAGGCTCGTTTAATTTCATGGTAAGAGCAATACGTTTGCGCGCCGCATCCACTTCTAACACCTTAACCTGCACAATATCCCCAGCTTTAACAACCTGATGCGGGTCACTGACAAATTTATCGGCTAAAGCAGAGATATGCACTAAACCATCTTGATGCACACCGACATCAACAAAGGCACCAAAGTTGGTGACGTTGGTTACGACGCCTTCTAAACGCATGCCGACTTTTAAATCCGCTAAGGTTTCCACGCCCTCTTTAAAATGCGCCATTTGAAATTCTGGCCGCGGGTCGCGCCCTGGTTTATCTAATTCTTTGATTAAATCGGCGATGGTCAATAAACCAAAATGTTCATCGACAAAGCGAGCCGGATCAAGCTGCTGTAAAAAGCTGCTATTGCCAATAATTTGATCCACGCTTTTTTGGTGTGCCGCTAAGATTTTTTCTACTAAAGGATAGGCTTCTGGATGCACACCAGAGGCATCTAAAGGGTTTGCGCCATTGTTGATGCGTAAAAAGCCAGCCGCTTGCTCATAGGCTTTAGGGCCAAGGCGTGGCACTTTCAATAGTTGTTTGCGTGTGTTGAAGCGGCCATGCTCATCGCGGTATTGCACAATATTTTGTGCCAAAGTTTTATTCAGGCCCGCCACTCTGGCTAACAAGGCGGCAGAAGCGGTATTCAGATCAACACCAACAGCGTTTACGCAATCTTCGACTACGGCATCGAGCGATTTGGTTAATAAACTCTGATTGACATCATGTTGATATTGGCCAACACCGATGGCTTTGGGTTCAATTTTGACCAGTTCGGCCAGCGGATCTTGTAAGCGACGGCCGATAGAGACTGCGCCACGAATTGAGACATCGAGATCGGGAAATTCTAAGGCCGCTAATTCAGATGCTGAATAAACCGAAGCGCCGGCTTCCGACACCATGACTTTGCTGATACGTTGTTGTGGTAAGGCTTTTATCACTTCAGCGGCCAGTTTATCGGTTTCTCGTGAGGCGGTACCATTACCCACGGCAATTAATTCAATTTGATACTGTTTAGATAAGGCAATCAGCGCTTGTAATGATATGTCCCATTGATTAGTTGGTGCATGAGGATAGATAGTTGTGTGATTGAGCACCTTGCCCGTTTCATCAATGGCGGTCACTTTAACGCCGGTACGTAGGCCAGGATCGAGCGCGAGTGTAGGGCGCATACCGGCAGGCGCGGCCATTAGCAGATCTTTTAGATTGCGCGCAAACACCTTGATGGCTTCGGCGTCAGAGCGCTCACGCAATTCGCTCAGTAAGTCATTTTCTAGGTGAAGTTGCAGTTTCACTTTCCAAGTCCATTGCACCACGGTGCGTAAAAACGCATCGGCAGGGCGATCAAGCTGGCGCAATTTAAAGTGATTCGCCACCATTTGCTCACAGATAGCATGCGGTTGCTCAGCGTTAGCATCGGGGATCAATTGTAATTGTAAGATACCTTCGTTTCGTCCACGAAACATCGCTAAGGCGCGATGTGAAGGAACATGTTTCAGCGGTTCGGTATGTGAAAAATAATCACTAAATTTAGCGCCTTCCGCTTCTTTACCGTTAACTACTGTGCTTTGTAATTGCGCATTGGCAGTAAGGTATTCACGTAGTCGAGCTAACAAATCCGCATCTTCAGCAAATTGCTCCATTAAGATATATTTTGCCCCATCTAGCACTGCTTTTACATCGGTATAGCCGGCATCAGCATTGATATACGCTGCGGCGGCTTGCTCAGGTTGCAGCATCGCATTGGCTAATAATGCCTCCGCTAGCGGCAAGATCCCCGCTTCAATAGCTAATTGGCCTTTGGTACGGCGCTTGGTTTTATAAGGCAGGTATAAATCTTCTAAACGGGTTTTATTATCGGCGGCTAATAATGCCTGCTCTAGCGCAGTAGTTAATTTGCCTTGCTCAGCAATGGTTTTTAAGATCACTTGCCGACGCTCTTCTAACTCGCGCAAATAGGTTAAACGCTGATCTAAGGTGCGAAGTTGAGTGTCGTCTAAGGCGCCTGTCACTTCTTTGCGGTAACGGGCAATAAAGGGCACTGTCGCTCCTTCATCTAATAAAGCGATGGCTGCGGCAACTTGCTCTGGACGAGCGGCAATTTCGGCGGCAATTTGTTTAACAATGGTAGACATAATAGCTTCCTGTCTGCATTGTGCAGTAACCACGAGGCAGACGTTGGTGAGTTAAATGAGTATAGGCTAAGGCCTTAACGAGAAAATAAGAGTGTGACATTTTACCGTGCTGCATCGGGGTAATGGATAGCAACGATATACCAGTCTTTCAGTCCAGTCGGTGTTTGCACTGTGGCCATATCATCAACTTGTTTTTTGAGTAAGGCGCGGGCCATCGGAGCATCGATAGAAATGTAATCGTTGCGGCCATAAATTTCATCTGGGCCGACAATCCGAAAGGTTAATGTTTGACCATCATCATCTTCAATCACAACCGATGCGCCGAAGAAAACACGACCTTCTTGCTGTGGCGAATAATCGACAATACTCAGCGTATCTAAGCGCTTACGTAAGAAACGGATACGGCTATCGATCTGTCGCAATAAACGTTTATTGTACTGATAATCCGCATTTTCTGAGCGATCTCCAAGGCTGGCAGCCCAGCTGACAATACGGGTGACTTCGGGCCTTTTTTTAAACCACAGTTCATCATGTTCGTTTTTTAATTGCTGATATCCGGCGCGCGTGATCAGTGTTGTTTTACTGCTGGTTCTTTTCACGAGAAGTCACAAGCCTTGTTAAAAAAGACATAGGGTGTTGGGCGATTTTGCCAGTTGCTAGGGTTGATTATCAATCAAAGCCGCTGTTGGCGTAAAGCCTTTTAGGGGCCTACCGCGCTACATCATCAGCTCTTGTGGAATAACGGTGCTGCCTTGTCTTAGTGATGGCGTGTTGGTTTGAAAAGTTTTGTAACATTGTTTGTGCTTAAGGCTTGATGCAAAGCCAGTGATTTCGTTTATAGTGAGGAAAATGCAGCACAAAGGACAAGGCAGTGGTCACAGAGACAACAAAAATCCTAGTAGTGGATGATGACTTACGTTTACGCTCATTATTAGAGCGTTATCTGGTCGAGCAAGGTTATCAGGTACGCAGTGTGGCAAATTTTGAGCAAATGCAGCGCTTAATGGAGCGTGAGCATTTTCACCTGCTGGTGCTCGATCTGATGTTACCTGGTGAAGATGGTTTATCTATCTGCCGTAAATTGCGCCAACAAGAAAACGATATTGCCATTATTATGCTAACGGCCAAAGGGGATGAGGTTGATCGGATTATCGGCTTAGAAATGGGCGCAGATGATTATTTACCGAAGCCTTTCAACCCGCGTGAATTACTGGCTCGTATTCGTGCGGTGCTGCGCCGTAAAAACAAAGACGTGCCTGGTGCGCCAAGCCAAGAAGAAACCATTGTCACTTTCGGCCCTTTTCGTTTTAACCTTGCTACCCGTGAAATGTTTAAAGGTGATACTGTTTTACCGTTAACCAGCGGCGAATATGCGGTGCTCAAAGTGTTGGTGAATCATCCTCGTGAGCCGCTCTCACGAGACAAACTGATGAATCAAGCACGTGGTCGTGATTATTCAGCGATGGAGCGCAGTATCGATGTGCAGGTATCGCGCTTACGTCGTATGTTAGAAGATGATGCAACTAACCCTCGCTATATTCAAACCGTATGGGGTTTAGGCTATGTGTTTGTACCCGATGGTCGGTTGAATTAATGCCGTTTTTACCGAAAAGCGCCTTTGGCCAAACGGTTTTCTTAATTGGTTTTTTGCTGCTGATTAATCAATTAGTGTCGTATTTCTCGGTGGCGTTTTATGTCATTAAACCCAGCACGCAACAAATAAGCTATCTGATCGCTCGCCAAGTTAACTTACTGATCCCAAAAACGGAGGTGTCGGCAGAAGCCAATGCGATATTACGTCAGCATGTCGAAAGCATCACCGGCGCTCAACTGTTCTCGGAAGCCGAAGCACAAGAGCAAGGCTTAGCGAATGCCAGTGATTATCGTTATTTCTCACAACAGATGTCGAAAGAGTTACAAACTGATACCGAAGTTCGTATTTCGCAAACAGAAAACTTTGTGTTTTGGGTGCGTTCAAGCACCGCTCCCGAGTATTGGATCCGCGTACCACTCACCGGTTTAGAAGAAACCAGCTTTCCGTTATTAACCTTTTATTTATTGATGATAGGTGTGCTCAGTGTGATCGGGGGCTGGTTGCTGGCACGTCATTTAAATCGGCCTTTACAGGGGTTACAGCACGCAGCTATTCAAGTTGGTAGAGGTGAATTTCCACCACCATTGTCAGAAAAAACCGGTGCAAGGGAGATTACTGCAGTAACCAAAGCGTTCAACTATATGGCAAAAGGGATCCAGCAGCTTGAACAAGACCGTGCGCTATTGATGGCTGGGGTGTCACATGATTTACGCACACCGCTTACACGGATCCGTTTAGCTTCTGAGATGATGAGTGAGCCAGATAGCTGGATCAGAGAGGGCATTATTAACGATATTGATGATATGAATGCCATTATCGATCAGTTTATTGATTACTTGCGCCATCATAAACAAGAAGAGCTACAGCAGGTCGCGTTAAATGAATTGCTGATGGAAACCGTACAAGCGGAATATGTGCAGCAACGACAGTTGATCACCCGCTTAGATCCCCATTTACCCTTATTGTGGCTGCGCCGCATTGCGATAAAACGCGTATTAAATAATTTATTGGAAAATGCACTGCGCTACAGTGACGGCGCAATTGAAATTAGTAGTGGCTATCAGCGTCAAAAGAAATTGGTTTATTTTGAAATCCGGGATCACGGCCCTGGTATTCCAGAGCATAAAATGCAAGCCATGTTTACGCCATTTGTGCAAGGCGATGAAGCGCGGGGCAGTGGCGGCTCTGGCTTAGGCTTGGCCATTATTAAAAAAATTATTGATACGCACTCAGGTGAAGTTCGCTTAAGCAACCATGCGCAGGGCGGCTTAGTCGTAACCGTACTTATTCCTTTACAAAAACCGCATTAACTTGTGTATTTTGCAACATTCGTCAACCATGCTTGACGCAAAGTTTAAATATACACATCTCTTTACACTTATTTTGTCTCTAACACCATTACATTTGTATGAAGCTGTGGTAAAAACAGTAACGAAGCCGTTAAAACGTACTTGGCTTTATCCATAAAAACAACATTCTCGCGATGATGCCCATCACCAACCAAGTGAAAGGTGTTAACGCTGGTTAATAAGAGCGTTTAACGATAAATAAACGCCAGCATAATGATATAAAAACAATAGTTTTAAGGAGCAACACCTTGGTGAACATGAAAAAAGCCCTACTGGCATCGGCCATCAGCATAGCGATCTCAGGCTCTGCGCAGGCCGGCATTCAGCAATTAAAAGCGGCCAACGGCCAAAGCGTGCATGAAGTTTATGGTGCCGTATCAGCTTCCATTGATGAGCAAGTCCAAACGCCCAGCGCATGGTACGTATTATTAAATGCCCCGGCCACTACCGAAGCTTTAAGCGGTCAGCAATATAATGTGCAGCTTGCGCAGCAAATTACCGCTCAAGTTGAAACTTTACAACAAGACATCACGGCGCAATTGTCAGTATTAGATGCAGATGCACAAGTTTTAGCAACGACTAAAAACTTAGCAGCCGGTCTCGTTGTGCAGGCTAGCCCAGAAGCTTTAGTTGCACTGCGTGCGAATCCTGCCGTGGTTGATATTATGCCTATTTATGACAGCGAATTGCATGTTGCCGATAGCGCGCCCTACATCAAAGCGAAACAAATTGTTGATGCCGGTTTAGCCACGGGCGCCAATACTCGCGTGGCAATTTTAGATACCGGTATCGATTATACTCATAGCCTATTAGGTGGCCCAGGCACAGCAGAGGCTTACAGCGCAGCTATTGCCGCCTCAGCACAAAGCACGGCTCCAGCTTGGCCACAAGGGAGTGTGATAGGTGGCTACGATTTTATTAATAATGATCCAAACCCAATTGACCCTGCAGCCGAAGGCCATGGTACTTGGGTCGCCAGCGCTGTTAATGGTATTGCCCCTGAAACATCTTTTTATGGTTATAAAGTGTGTGCGCCTGCACCGGTCAACTGTACGGGTGTGGCACAACTTCGCGCTTTAGAAGCAGCGATGGATCCCAATGGTGATGGTAACTTAGAAGACCGTGTTGATATTATCAACATGTCTTTGGGTGGTCAGTTTGGTTCAACCCAGAGAACTTCAGGTACCCAATTCTTAATTCACCGTGCCGTGAATTTGGGTGTGAACGTGGTGATTTCTGCCGGTAACGATGGCAATATCCCGTTTCGTGTTGGCGGCCCTAGCACCACACCTAATGCGCTCTCAGTAGGTGCAATGACTAACCCAGTTACGTCTGTGGGTGTTTTTGAAAGTGCTAAGATCGACGGTGATGATGTGGCAGTAGTTGCCGCGGGTTTTAACAAGTCTTTTGATTTTAGTTTTAACTCTAGCACCACGCCATTAGTGGTTATTCCAGGAAGTTACCTTGCCTGTGATCCTTTGGCTGAAGATGTGGATTTAACGGGTAAAGCGGTATTGTTATCGCGTGGTACCTGTGGCTTCGTGGTAAAAGCCAAGGTAGCACAAGATCGCGGTGCCGCCTTTGTTATTATTGCCAATAGCAACCCGGGTGAAGCGCCGATTGTTGCTGGTGGTACTGATGATTCGGTGACAGTGCCAACCGTCATGATTACCAAAGAAATTGGCGATACCATCAAAGCCAAATTAGATGCTGGCGAAGTAGTGAGCTATGACATTAAATCTGCTGCTAAATCCGGCGCGGGTGCGACAGCCGATTTCACATCACGTGGTCCATCAATGGATGGTTTATTAAAGCCTGAAATTACCGCGCCAGGTGTGCAAATTCAAATGGCACGAACCGGTACGGGCACAGGTACTTCAAGAGCAAATGGTACCTCATTCTCCGCACCGATTACTGCTGGTGGTGTGGCTTTAGTGCGTGAGTTATTGCCAGAGCGTAATGCTTCTGAAATTAAAGCGACGTTAATGAACACGGCCAATATGGACGTGTACTTAACACCAAAAGCCATTAATCCAGACGCAAAATTAGCGCCAATAAGCCTGATCGGTGCCGGCTTAGTGGATGTGGAAAAAGCAGTCAGTTCGCCTGTTGCTGCATGGGTACATGATACGGCTTTTGATACTAAACAAGCGGCATTGTCTTTTGGTCTGCAAACGCTTGATAGCGTCAGCTCCATGACAAAAACAGTAACGGTTAAGAACTTCAGTTCTGCTGCAAAAACTTACCAATTAAGTGCCCAAGCGCGTTACGCTGATAAAGCGGCAACCGGTGCATTAAATTGGAGCATGCCAGCCAGTATTACAGTACCAGCAGGCCAAACGGTTAACTTTGATGTGACTTTGACTATTGACCCGGCTAAATTGCCGGCATTTACATTAAGCAATGGCGTGTATTACAGCCCATTGATGGCCGCTTCTCAGCTCGATGTGTCTGAATATGATGGGGCGATTGTTTTCAACGATACTGCAACCAGCACAGCGAACGACTTGCATCTGGTTTATCACATTATCCCGAAAGCGGCAGCGAAACTGCGCTTAGAAGGTGAATTAGTCAGTGGCAAAGCCGTGACCAAAGTGACCAATACCGGTGTTGTAGAAGTTGAGCCTTTTGCTTCAACCTTAGTGGCTGCGTCGCCAGTCAATGCAGCCTTGGATCCTAAGCATGATATTCGTGCGGTAACGCTTGATATTGACGAGGCGGCTTTCTGTGGTTCAGGTTATGCGGTATACCCAACTATTCACTTAGAAGGTGGAGTTAACCACTTATTACAAGGCAACTATTCAGTTGATTTGGATGTGAATAACGACGGTGTGTACGACTTTACCATGAACACCTTACTCATTACTCGGTTTGGCGCAGCTTATGCCGCTTCACCAGGTGTGTTTGTATCGTTCAATACACGCTTTGGTACTTTATCTGGTCCGTTTGGTGATGTGATCCACTATGCTGGTGGTAAGCAAGTGACGCTTGAAGCCTGTTTTGAATCTGTCGGTTTATCTGCCATGGATTTAGGTCGTACCGTTAATGCACGTGTTAGAACAAGTAGTGACTCTTACTCACTGACAGCAACGAACATTGCCGATTCACTGACCACCACAATGACCATTGCACCATCACCAGCGGTGACATTATCAAGCAGTGCCGAAGTCACGCCAACGCCAGCAGCTGCTGAGACTACTGCCGCAGATGACGATACCGTTGTTACTAAGCTGCAACCCGGTGAGTCTGCTTACGTGATGCGTCCAGCAGGGGATAATCGTAGTTTTGTGATGATTTCTGCCGCAGCAGAAGCTATTGCCGTAGCCGATTACTCAGCCCCAATGGCAGCGCCAACAGTTACCGCAAACCAAACTTTCTCCGTGAATGAAAATACGGCGACAGGTACGGTGATTGGTACCATTGATGCAGAAAGTGATTTCCGCTCTGCCATCGCCGAGTTTGTTGTTCTGGGCAGTTCTTCTTCGGTTATCAAAGTAGAAAGCAACGGTGACATCGTTGTTGCCAATGCGGCTTTACTGGATTACGAAGCGGGCTTGACGTCAGTACAATTTGAAGTGGCAGCAATGGATACGGCAGGGAGTGTCTCTAGCCCAGCGAGTGTAACAGTTAATGTGGTTAACGTTGCAGATGCCATGCCGACCTTAACAGCCTCGGTGACTATGGCAACCTTAGCATCGGGTACTGCTGCAGGAACTGTTGTCGGTTCTGTTACTGCACAAGCAAAAGAGTCGGGTGCGACGATCAGCTCAGTAACGACGAACAATTCATTGTTTGCCGTACAAAATGGCCAGTTAATTCTGACGCGTTCACCGAGCCGTGATGATGCAAAAACTCATAGCATTACGATCACCGCTCGTGACACTGCAGGCTTACAGGCAACGGCTAACGCCAGTGTTACTGTAACGCATAAGAGCTCAGGTGCTTTCGGACTGTTTGGTCTGTTATTAGTGCCGGTGCTGTTTATTCGTCGCCGCTTTGCTAAAAAAGCGTAATTAAACTTTCGCTTTAAACTAAAAAACCTCCGACATTGTCGGAGGTTTTTTTTATAGCTTAAACCAAAGTTTAAAGTTTATCGTGGATAGCTTGCAGATCATCTACGCTAAAATGATAAGACTTATTACAGTATTCGCATGACATATCCAGCCCGCCTAGGGCTTGCTGTTCTGCCACTACGGCACGGCCCAAGCTAAATAAAGCGGTTTCACACTTTTGCTTCGAGCAACCACAGACAAAGCTAATTGCTTGGCTAGGAAACACTTCAACCTGTTCTTGATGGTACAAGCGATAAAGCATGTCATTAGGCGGCAGGTCTAACAGCTCCGTCGCGGTAATAGTATCGGAAAGGGTGACTAAATCTTGAAAATCCTCTCGCGCTTTATCGGGATCAACCGGTAAAACTTGTAACATAAGCCCAGCGGCTCGGCTTTTCTCGCCAATATCGGTGAATAAATAGAGGCGGGTAGGCAATTGCTCTGATTGATGAAAATATGCTTCCAGCGTTTCGCTTAAACTATTCCCTGTCAGCGGAATAATGCCCTGATAACGCTCGCCTTGAGTGGGGGTGATGGTGACTATTAAATAGCCATGCCCAATCAGTTCGTTAAAGCTCTCGCCTTGTAACTCGGCTTGCATTCGCACTACACCACGAAACTGTTGAAGGTGATTGCCATTTACCGCGGCGAATTTAACTGGGCCATCACCTTGCAGCTGAACAGCAATTTCGCCTTCAAACTTTAAGGTAGCGGTGAGTAAGCTGGTCGCCATAACCAGTTCTGCCAGTAATTGCTTAACGGGTAATGGATATTGGTGATGTTCTAACATGTGTTCTAGGCTGTCACTCGCATAAGCTAATTCACCGCGAACATGTTTTTGTTGAAATAAAAAACGTATCAATGCATCCGAAGCCATGCTGGTTTCTCTCACTGCTGGGATTTTAATAATAATAATTGCCGCCGCTCTTTTTTATCGGGTTTGGTATCCGGATGCGGTGCAAATAAAGAGTTGGTTTTACGTAATTCCGCGCGCTCTGCGCGCCGCTGCGTACTTTCAGCGGTTTCTTCATAAAGTTGTTGTGCCAAAGGTGCAGCTAAACGCTTTTCTGTTAAGCCGGTCACGATCACAATTTTTTCATCTACGCCTTGCGCTAAACGAATGGTTGCTCCAATCTCAACTTGACGACTTGATTTACAACGTTGGCCATTGTAATGAACCTTTCCACCGTCGATCATGTCTTTAGCTAACGCACGTGTTTTATAAAAGCGGCAGCCCCATAACCACTTGTCTAAGCGAATATTCTGCGGTGCTTTTTTATCAGTGTGATGTTGAGTTGTCATCTTTTACCTGTAAATTGTTCGACCATGGTAAATTCTTTCACGTATAGACAAAGGTTATCACGAGTTGCGTTGACTAAAAACCATGGCCACCCTGATGGTCGGTTTGGCTATTATAGTGGAAAAGTTCTTTTTGGCTTACAATCAGAGTCATTTTTATGGTTATAAGTTTGTAAATAAGCACGGCAAAGCTTGTTGATGCCGTTGCAACTCAGTAAGATGCCTTTAGCTTAATATCAGGATGAGAGTATAAATTTGAGTTTCTCAATGTCCCTTCTTCAGTTGCCTACGCAGCTACAAAGGCTGCCGTTACGGCCGCTTCGCAGCGCCTTAAATCTGTTGCTGCTGTTGATATTAGCCTGGCTGCTCGCAAAATTGAGTTGGCAGTTACTGCCATCGCCTACCGCACCGGCCTTAACGGTGTCGAGCAGTGCTAGTAACGGCAACGTTAATCATGAAGTACCGCAAGATTTAAACAATTTAACGCGCTATGCGCTATTTGGTGAAGCGGCACCCGAAACAGCCGCGCCAGTGGCGGTGGTTACTGAAGCGCCAAAAACACAATTAAATGCCAAATTAACGGGCTTAGTGGCTGTGCCCGCTAAGCCTGAAGCCGGTAGTGCCATTATTGAGCAACGCGGCACAGAGGTAACTTACGCTGTTGGTGATAATCTTGAGGGTACCCGTGCTAAATTGCATCAGGTGTTAGACGATCGCGTATTGCTGGAAATTAATGGTCGCTATGAAACCTTAATGCTGGATGGTGTCGAATTTACGCGTATCGCGCAAGCAAATGCCGGCTTAGGCCGGGAAGATAATGCCGATGCCTATGCCGTAGAAGAGCCCATAGTGTTAGCGCAACCCATTGCGACAGGGTTTAATACACCTGAAGTGCAGGCTCGCCGTGATGAGATTATGGCTGAGCCGATGAAGTTTTTCGATTATGTGCGGGTGACACCGGTACAGCGAGATGGACAGCTTGCGGGTTATCGTTTGATGCCAGGCAAAGATATTGCTGTCTTTCAACAACTCGGTTTTTTAGAAGGCGACCTGGCCATTGAGATCAATGGTGTGGCGCTAAATGACATGCAACAAGCGTTGCGAGTAATAAATGATATGCGCGATGCCACAGAAGCATCGGTAAAGGTTGAACGAGATGGCGAAATCAGAGATATTCTGTTTAGTCTGTCACAATAATATAATGATAAAAATTGGTTAATCTCTCATGAAATCAGGCTTTTTCCTCCGGAACAAAGGGCGCACTCTTGCAAGCATGATGTTAGCTGCGTTGCTCAGCTTTTCAGTGGCCGCAGATAGTGACATTAAGTACTCGCCAAACTTTAAAGGTACCGACATTAATGAGTTTATTAATATCGTCGGTATGAATCTGAAAAAAACCATTATTGTAGACCCGCAAGTACGGGGTCGGATCAATGTGCGTAGTTACGATATGCTGACCGAAGAGCAGTATTATCAATTCTTCCTCAATGTGCTGGAAGTATACGGCTTTGCCGTTGTCGAAATGGACAGCGGCATTATGAAAGTCGTGCGCAACAAAGATGCGAAGACATCCAATATACCGGTAGTGGGGGATGATGATCCGGGCTTTGGCGATGAAATGGTGACGCGGGTGGTTCCGGTGCGTAACGTCTCGGTTCGCGAATTAGCCCCCTTGTTACGGCAGTTTGTTAACCAGGGTGGTGGTGGCCACGTGGTAAACTATGACCCTTCTAATGTTATTATGATGACGGGCCCTGCTGCCCTCGTGGCGCGCTTGGTTGATATTATTCAACGCGTGGATAAAGCGGGCGATCAGGAATTAGAAATCCTGAAACTGAATTATGCCTCTGCTGCCGAAATCGTTCGTATTTTAGAAAATATCTATCGTTCACAGAATCGTGGTGAACAACCTGATTTCCTTGTGCCGAAAATTGTCGCAGATGAACGTACCAATAGCGTTATTGTCAGCGGCGAAGCGCAAGCCCGTGAGCGCGTGATTGCGTTGGCCAAACGCTTGGATGCGGAATTACAAACCAGCGGCAATACCCGAGTGTTGTATCTGAAATACGCCAAAGCTGAAGATCTTGTGCCAGTGTTAAAAGGCGTCAGTGATTCTATTGTCGCTGAAGCGCAAGGTGCACAGCAAGCGACACCGCAAGCCGCACGACGCAGTGGCGGTCGTGAAATCAGTATTGAAGCGCATCCAGATAGCAATTCTTTAGTGATAACAGCACAACCCGATATGATGCGCTCCCTCGAAGATGTCGTAAGGCAGTTAGACATTCGCCGTGCGCAGGTGCTAGTTGAAGCGATTATTGTCGAAGTGTTTGATGGCACGGGCACCGATTTTGGTGTGCAATGGTTAAATGAAAATGGCGGTGGCACCAACTTTACCGGCACTAATACGATTCCAATCGTGAATATTGCAGCGGGCGCGGCACAAGCGTCACAAATTACTCGCGGTACTACCACACAATCTCGTGATCCCACCACCGGCGAATTGATAACGACCACTACCGCCGATAGTAATCGCGATTATACCCAGCTAGCCACTGCTTTGCAGAGCTTAAATGGCGCCTTGTTAGGGTTTTATAATGGTAATTGGGCCGCCATTTTGCAGGCTGTGCGTACCAGCACCAACTCTAATGTTCTGGCGACGCCACATATCACCACCATGGACAACCAAGAAGCGATTTTCTTAGTCGGTCAAGAAGTACCAGTCATTACCGGTTCAACGGTAGGGTCGAGTAACACTAACCCTTTTCAACAAGTACAGCGCCAAGAAGTGGGTATCAAGCTAAAAGTTACCCCACAAATTAACGAAGGCGATGCGGTACAGTTAGTGATTGAGCAAGAAGTATCCAGTATTGGCGGCACCACCGCGGTTGATATCACGATTAACAAGCGTGAGATTAAAACCACCGTGATGGCCGATGACGGCGCCACTATTGTACTGGGTGGGTTAATTGACGAAGACGTGCAAGAAAGTGAATCAAAAGTTCCGCTGTTAGGTGACATACCTATTCTGGGGCATTTATTTAAATCAACCAGTGTCAGTAAGCGTAAACGTAACCTGATGGTATTTATTAAAGCGACCATTGTTCGTGACGGTAGCGCTATTAGTGGCATCAGTAAGCAAAAATACAACTTTATTCGTGCTGAGCAATTAAAACGGGAAGAAGAAGGTATTCGTTTAATGCCGCTGACTAAACAAGCCGTGTTGCCTGAATGGGATGAGTCGTTGAAATTACCGCCCAGTTTTAACGAATATATTGAGCAGCAAAACCGGCCAGCTGTTGATGGGAAGAAAGAACAATGATGAGCGATGTCGCCGACCTGGAAATAACACCGGTCAGCAGCAAAATCCGCTTACCGTTCGGATTTGCTAAACGCTATGGTGTGTTATTGCAGCAACAATCGCAAAATTGGGTGCTGTATGTGCAGCCGACTACGACGCCACAAGCTTTGCTTGAGGTGCGTCGTTTGTTGGCAGAGCCTTTTACAGTGCAGAAGCTGGATGCTGCAGCCTTTGAGGTGTTGCTCGAAGCCTCTTATCAACGCGATTCTTCGGAAGCGCAGCAGTTGATGGAAGATATTGGCAACGAGGTCGATTTGGCCTCGCTTGCTGATGAGATCCCTGAAGCGGAAGATTTGCTGGAAAATGAAGATGACGCGCCGATCATTAAATTAATTAACGCTATGCTCGGTGAGGCCATCAAGCTAGGCGCGTCAGATATTCATGTTGAAACCTTCGAAAAAGCCTTAATTATTCGCTTTCGGGTTGATGGGTTATTGCGGGAAGTGCTGCGACCACATCGGCGTTTATCCAGCTTATTGGTATCGCGAATTAAAGTCATGGCCAAGTTAGACATCGCTGAAAAGCGTTTGCCACAAGATGGTCGTATTAGTTTACGTATTGCCGGTCGCGCAGTGGATGTGCGGGTATCCACCATGCCATCGAGTCATGGCGAGCGTGTGGTTCTGCGGTTACTTGATAAAAATAATTCGCATCTGAATTTAGCCGATTTGGGGATGACCCCTGCGGTAGAGCAGCTATTCTCGCAACTCATTTTAAAACCACATGGCATTATTTTGGTCACGGGCCCTACCGGCTCGGGTAAAAGCACCACCTTGTATGCCGGTTTAACCGAAATAAACACCAAAGATCGGAATATTTTAACGGTCGAAGATCCGATTGAATATGAATTAGAAGGTATTGGCCAAACGCAGGTTAATAGCAAAGTGAATATGACCTTTGCTCGCGGCTTGCGTGCGATTTTGCGCCAAGACCCCGATGTGGTGATGGTCGGTGAAATTCGCGATCTTGAAACAGCACAAATTGCCGTACAAGCCAGCTTAACCGGTCACTTAGTCTTATCTACTTTGCACACGAATACGGCCGCCGGTGCCATTACCCGCTTAGAAGATATGGGGATTGAAGCCTTTTTACTGTCTTCGAGTTTACTCGGCGTGTTGGCGCAACGATTAGTGCGAACCTTGTGTCCGCACTGCAAAGCCGCGCATGTACCTGATAAAGAAGAACGTCATTTACTCTCGGCCAATAAAACAACAGACTTGTTGATTTATCGGGCTACTGGGTGTGAGCACTGTAACTTTAGTGGTTACAAAGGCCGTACCGGCATCCATGAGCTGATTGTGGTCGATGATCAAATGCGTGAGATGGTGCATAACGGTAAGGGCGAGCAACATATTGAAAAATACGCACGTCAATTCAGCCCCAGTATCCGCAGCGATGGTTTTAGTAAGGTGTTAGCCGGTATTACAACGCTAGAAGAAGTATTACGGGTTACCCGTGAGGATCTGTAATGGCGGCCTTTGAATATCAAGCCTTAGATGCCTTTGGTAAAAAAGCCAAGGGGGTATTAGAAGCCGATAATGCCCGCCAAGCGCGACAGTTATTGCGTGAGCGTAAATTAACGCCTTTGGTGGTCGAAGTGGCCTCGCAGCAAGAAAAAATGCTGGCCAGTGGCAAAAGTTGGTTAAAACGCAAAATATCAGCGGCCGAGCTGGCGCTGATCACCCGGCAAATTGCCACCCTAATTGCTGCCGCGTTACCGATTGAAAGTGCTTTATTGGCTGTAGCCGAACAGTGTGACAAACCGCGTTTAAAAAATATGATGATGTCGGTGCGCTCTAAAGTTGTCGAGGGTTATAGCCTCGCCGAGGGCTTAGCCGAATTTCCACATGTGTTTGACCATCTGTATCGCTCAATGGTGGCGGCAGGCGAAAAATCTGGGCATTTGGATCAGGTACTTAATCGCTTAGCCGATTATACCGAGCAGCGGCAGCATATGCGTAATCAGATCATTATGGCCTCGGTCTACCCGATCGTTATGGTCGTGGTGTCGTTACTGGTCATCGGTATTTTATTGGCGGCAGTTGTACCAAAAATTACTGAGCAATTCGAATACATGGGGCAACAATTGCCCGCACTCACCCGATTTATGATCAATGCCAGTGAGTTTACGCAAAGCTACGGCGTTATTCTTGTCGTCGGGCTGTTATTGTTGCTGGTGGGTTGGCAACGATTATTACAGCGGCCTGCATTTCGGTTGCGCTATGATCGGCGTATTCTCAGAGTTAAAGTGATTGGCCGCATCGTCAACAGTGTAAACACTGCGCGGTTTGCACGAACGCTAAGTATTTTAAATGCCAGTGGTGTGCCGTTATTAGATGCTATGCGCATTAGCGCTGATGTGTTAGCCAACAGTTATATGAAACAAAGCGTGGCAGAAGCCGCGGCGAGAGTGCGGGAGGGGACCTCGTTAAAAGCAGCTTTAGAGCAAACTAAACTGTTTCCACCGATGATGCTGCATATGATTGCCAGCGGTGAAAAAAGCGGTCAACTTGATTCGATGCTAGGACGTGCCGCCGATACCTTAGACCGTGAATTTGAAATGACCATGACAGTTTCGTTAGAGATTTTTAAACCTTTAGTGGTTATTGTCCTAGCGGTAGTGGTGTTTCTGATCGTCTTGGCAATTCTATTGCCGATTTTAGAGCTTAATAATATGGTAGGAAAATACTAAATGAAAAAGAGTGCCGGTTTTACCTTGCTGGAAGTGATGGTGGTTATCGTCATCCTAGGATTGCTAGCCAGCTTTGTCGTGCCAAATTTAATGGGCAATCAAGAAGAAGCCGCTCGTCAAAAAGTCGTGGTGGACATTCAACAATTAGAAAATGCGTTAGATATGTACCGCTTGCGCAATAGCTTCTATCCCACCACGGAGCAAGGGTTAGAAGCCTTGGTCACAGCACCGACTTCGCAACCGGTGCCACGTTCTTACCCTGAAGATGGCTTTATTCGTCGTTTACCCAAAGATCCTTGGGGTGAAGAATACATTTTGATCAGCCCTGGCCAAATGGGTCGCTTAGATGTGTTTAGTAAAGGGCCGGATCGGGTCGCGGGTACAGATGACGATATTGGTAATTGGAATTTAGACGGTAGCAATTCAGGCAATAATTAATGCGGCGTGCTGCGGGCTTTACTTTATTGGAAGTGATGCTGGTGATACTGTTAATCGGCATCCTGGTGTCAACGGTAGTACTGAGTTTTGGTAATGACTCAGTGCAAGACCGTTTAGACAAAGAAGTAAATCGCTTTCAACAAGTGTTTCAGCACTTTGCTGAAACGGCTGAATTGCAGCAACAAGAATGGGGCCTAGTGGTCACAGAAAATAGCTACGCTTTTGTGTTATACAGCGATGATGGTTGGCAGTGGGTTGAAACCCCAACGGCTGCGGCAGCCTATCAATTACCTAGCGGCCTGTTATTGCAGTTAGAGCTAGAGGGGTTGCCGGGCGCTGAGCAAAATTTGTTGAGTCAGTTAGAGTTTGACACGCCCGAGTTAACAGAATTAGCTGAAACGGCGGCTGAGCCACCGCTTCCTAAGGTCTTTATGTTGTCGTCCGGTGAAATCAGCCCGTTTCGATTACAGTTTCGATGGCGTGAAAATGGTGAAACCTTAGAGCAAACGGTCGGCACCGATTTTAGTATCCCGTTAACACGTTTTGAATTAGGTAATCGTTAATGCGCCAGCGTGGTTTTACCTTATTAGAACTCTTAGTCGCGTTAGTGATTTTTGCCACCGCGGGTGTGGCGATTATGCAAGCCAGTACAAATCACATGCGCGCCTTACTGCAATTAGAAGAGTTAACCATTGCCAGTTATGTCGCGAACAATCAATTACAACAAGCACAATTTTCGCGAACTTGGCCTCCGCGTGACTTAGAACAAGGCGAAGTCGAGATGGCAAACCGCACCTGGCGTTGGCAAATGCGTGCCACCACAGTGCCGGATCAAGACTTGCGCGAGTTGACGGTCAGTGTACGTTTAGAGCAGCAGCCCGACGTGGTGATATATCAGCTTAAAACCTATGTTGGGCGGCTTGATGAATAACCGTGGATTCACGTTTTTAGAAATGCTGTTGGTGATGGCGCTGTTTGCCATCGTGGGTTTATCTTCCGTAGCCGTTTTGAGCACCGTGACGCAAAGCGATGCTGCCTCTAAGTTATCTATCGCCCGTTTGCAACAATTACAACGCGCGATGCTGTTGCTAGAGCGCGACTTTATGCAAATCAGCCCTCGTTATGTGCGCATTGAAGGTGATGCACCGCGGCAAGAGCGGTTGTGGGGTGAGCAGTATTTGCTTGAAAGTGAAGATCATGGGGTCAGTTTTACGCAGCAAGGTTGGCGTAATCCGGGCATGTTATTGCCGCGCAGTGAAGTGCAAGCGGTGGCTTATCGTTTACAAGATGGCCAGTTACAACGCTTGTTTAATGTCTATGTCGATGCCGTAAATAATACCGAGCCACAACAACAAAATTTATTAGCTGAGGTTGAGCAATTTCAACTGACGTATTACAGCGCTGGCGAGTGGGAAGAGCGCTGGCAGCACCAATATTTGCCAGAAGCGATCAAAGTACGCATTAAGCAACGCGATTTAGGTGAGTTAGAACGGATCTTTGTGTTACCCAATGCGCTTTGGCGCAAGGGGGGATTATGAGCATACGCCAATCGCAACAGGGCGTTGCTTTAGTCACCGTTATTATGATTGTGGCCATCATCACTGTGCTGGCCGTTGGCATGAGTAGCCGTTTGCAATTGCAATTGCAACGTCAGCAAAATTTACAACAACAACAACAAGCTTTTTGGTATGGCATGGGGGCAGAAGCCTTTGCTCGCGTGTTGTTACGTCGCTCCTTAGCGGGTGCGGAGACGGTGCATTTAGGCCAAGATTGGGCTGCGCAGGGCGCCAGTTTTATGGTCGAAGATGGTCAAATTGCCGGTGAAATACAAGACTTACATAGTTGTTTTAATTTAAATGCTTTGCAACAGCAGCCGGACCGAACTCAGCCAGGCCAATTGCAGCAAACGTTAGCTCAGCGTAGTTTTCAACGTTTGTTAGAACAAGTCGTGCCGGAGCTGAGTATGCCTGCAGAATATTTAACGGCTCGGGTGAGTGATTGGTTAGATGCTGATAGTTTGCTCAATACCGCTGGCGGTGCTGAGCAAGATGATTATGCCAGTTTAGCTTTTCCCTATTACACCGCGAATAGTTTGTTTGTATCGGTAACCGAGTTGCGATTGATGCTTGATTTAACACCGGCAGATTATCAATTACTGCTGCCTTATGTTTGTGTTGTGCCAGAGCAAGCTGAATGGTTGTTAAACGTGAATACCTTAACCGAAGATCGCGCGGCCTTATTAATGGCATTGCTACCGGAGTTAACCGAAGCACAAGCCCAAGAAGCCATCTTATCGCGACCAGAAGAGGGTTATACTGATGTGGACAGCTTTTTGCAAAGCAGCGCCTTGGCCGGTTTAACTGTGCCAGATGACGTGAAAAAAGTACTGACCGTTAAGTCTGATCACTTTACACTGCTAGCAACCACTGCCTACTTAGAAACCGGCTTTCGGCTGACAGTGGTATTCAAACGAGAAGAAAATAATGCAATCAAGGTATTGGCTCGGCGTTTTGGAGGCCAGGGATGAATGAACACATAATTATCAGGCTGGGTAGTCAGCCTGAGCAAAGCATCAGTTGGTTGGTCTGGGCGCCGTTAACGCAAGAAGTGATCGCGAGTGGCGAAATTGCCGCTGTCAGTGAATTACCGCAACTCGCCGCAAGGCTGGGTGCGGATCGTGCCGTAGTGGCTCTGGTACCTGCGGCCGATGTGTTACTGAAAAAAGTAGCGTTGCCAGCAAAACCGAACAAGCAATTGCTCCAAGCTTTGCCTTACATGCTTGAAGAAGAGCAAGCCGAAGATATTGATAAACTTTATATTGCGCTGGGTAAGGTAGAACAGCTAGCCGAACAATATTGGCAACAAGTGGCCATTTGTCAGCGACAACGATTAGAGCAATGGTTAGGATGGTTACAACAGGCTGGCTTTAAGGTAGTGCGCTTGGTGCCTGATGCTTTATTGCTGCCCGCTACCCGCTTACCTTGTTGTATTGAGTTACAGCAACAATGGTTACTGCGGCAAGATGAGTGGCAGGCAACCTCAATTGAAAGCGGTTGGTGGCCAGATTATTTGGCTTTAGCACAATTGCCGCAAGTGCTCAGTTATAGCCCATGGCCAGCACATGTGCAGCATTTGCATGATACAGCAGCGCCTGAGCTACCTTTAGCCTTGCTCGCGAAAGGCCTAAACGAAACCGATTTTAATCTGTTGCAAGGTTCATATGCACCAAAGCGTGCACAGAATCGTTATTGGCAACAATGGAAATTAACGGCGATGATCGGCGGCCTATGTTGTTTACTGTATTTTGTGCAGCTTGGCACGGAAGTATATCAACAAAAACAACAGTTAGCGGCGACAGAGCAGCAACTGCGTGCCTTGTATCTCGATACTTTCCCGAATGATCGCATTGTCAATTTGTCTAGGCAAGTACGGCAAAAACTGCAAACCGTAGGTGCTGGTAAGCAAGAGCCGCATTTCTTAAATTTATTAGCGGTTCTACAGCAGCGGTTAGAAAAGCTTCCTGATCTGAAATTAGATTCGCTTCGCTACGATGCCTCTCGGCAAGAATTACGTTTTGGTGCCAGCGCTGCCGGTTTTCAGAGCTTTGAGCAATTAAAATCACAACTAGAGCAGGCCGGCTATCAAGTCGAACAAGGCGCACTGAGTAACGATGGTAATCGGGTACAAGGCTCTGTTGTGATGCGAGGTGCAGTATGAAGCAACGCTTTTTTCAATGGTGGTATGGCTTAGCGTCACGTGAACAACGCTTAGTATTAATTGCAGTGCCTTTAGTGATACTTGGGGTTTTTTATTGGTTAATCTGGCAACCGTTACATCAGGCTAAGCAGCAAAATGTGGTTGCTTTACAACAAATGCAACAACAGTTGATCGCTTTACAACAAGCTAAGCCGCTATTACAGCTGGGTGATACCAGCCCAGAACGCGTAGGTGGCAGTTTAGCGCAGATTATTAGTAATAGTGCACGTAGCTTTAATATTCGGGTCAGTCGGATGCAACCGCAAAATGATCAGTTGCAATTGGTGCTAGATGATATTGCTTACGCACAATTATTACCGTGGTTACACCAATTACAGTATCAAAATGCGGTGCGTTTAGTCAGTTTAGACATTGGCGCCACTGATAAACCGGGTATCGTTCGCGTGCGCAGAATGGTTATTGAGTAGTATGAAAAAATATTGGAAGTATGTTTTAGTTTGTTTGCTGGCTTATAGTGTTTTTATGTTCGTTCTTACGCCAGCCAGTTGGTGGCTACGCTTAGCGCCATTACCGGCTACTGTGCAGTTAGGCACGGTTACTGGCACATTATGGCGCGGCGAAGTACAAGGTATCGCTTATCAAAACCTCGTGTTACCGACATTAGAATGGCAACTCGCGCCATGGTCATTATTGACGCTGCGAGCCAAAGTTAGGTTTCAAGCCGGCAGTGTGCAGCAAGAGCAGCAGCCTTACATGCAAGGCACTTTAATTGCAGGTTTTAGCGGGATGCAACTGCAGCAATCCTTATTAAAAATGCCTGTGGCAACCGTGGTGCCGATGTTGCAATTACCGCTACCCGTGCAAGCTACGGGGAATTTGCTGTTGCAAATAGACCAACTTAATTTAAAACAAGGTGCGTGTCAGCAATTGCAGGGCCAGGCGTCATGGCTTGATGCCAAGCTACAACCGCCAACAGGGCAATGGCTAGATTTACAGCAATTGCATGCAGATCTCAGTTGTGAGCAGGATCTGCCGGTGCTGGTAACCGATGCCAATAACGTGCTGTCCTTAGATATTCGCGCGAGTATCAAGCCAAATGGTCGTTTGACGGTACAGGGCAGCCTAAAACCGGCGGCCGACTTACCCGAAGAGGTGCACCAAGCGATGCGCTTTGTCGGGCAGCCGGATGCGAATGGCCGTTATTCATTAAACTTTTGATGGCGGCTCTCATAAATAGCCGGTAGCAGTTGGTGGTAATCGGTAACCGCAGCATAGTCACTGAAGCTATTATGCGGTTTTTGACTGTCTGGGTTAGCCACCGCCAATAGATGCTTAATACCAAACTGTTCTGCGGCTTGTAAAATGGCTAAGCTGTCATCAACGAATAAGGTTCGATTAACATCAAAACCTAACCGATGTTGCAGTTTTTGCCAGAGCAGTTGGCTTTCTTTCGTTACGCTAAACTCATGCGTCGAGATTAACTCTTCAATATAGTTAGCAAGATCAGTGCGTTCGAGCTTTAAAGACAAGCTGTCAGGATGCGCATTAGTCACCAGCACAATATGTCGCCCGGTGGCTTTTAGGGCAGTGAGAAAAGCCGGCACATCTGCGCGCATTTGGATTTTATGGATAATTTCACGCTTTAATTCGGTGATCGGTAATTGCAGTCTTTTGCCCCAGTAATCGAGGCAATACCATTCTAGTTTACCTTGCAAACGTTGGTATTCTTCTGCCAATTCAGCCGCCGCTTGCTGAGGGCTGATACCGCTAATTTCAGCCCAGCGCAGGGGTAAATGCTGTTGCCAAAAGTAATTATCAAAGTGCAAATCGAGCAGGGTGCCATCCATATCGAGCAAGACGGTGTCGATTTCTGACCATTGCAGCATAGGTTTTTCCTATTAATCGTTTTATAGTAGTGTTTGATGTTAAGTTTACCAGAGAGCCCAGTATGACGCAGCGTAACAGCGACAAACAAAAACCAGAAATTCTTGCGCAGGAAATTGTCGCTCAAAGTCGATTGTTTAAAATTGAGCAATTAGAGTTACGGTTTAGCAATGGGGTAGAGCGCACTTACGAAAGAATGCGCGGCAGTAATCGTGGTGCAGTAATGATTATTGCTTGCCCTGATCCCGATAACTTTTATCTGGTACGTGAATACTCGGCAGGCACCCATGATTATCAACTTGGCTTCCCCAAAGGCTTGATTGATCCTGGTGAGGACGTGGTGACAGCGGCTAATCGTGAACTCAAAGAAGAGATTGGTTTTGGCGCGAAGCGCTTCGTGCAATTAAAATCTCTGGCTTTAGCCCCAGGCTATTTTAATGCTACAATGCATATAGTATTAGCCTTCGATTTATACGTGGAGCGTCTGGCTGGCGATGAGCCAGAGCCACTGGAGCTAGTGAGCTGGTCACGTCAGCAAACGGATTTATTGCTGCAACAGGCCGATTTTACCGAAGCACGCAGCGTAGCTGCCTTGTTGCTGGCACAACAGTATTTGGAAGCGAATCCGGATGTTTTTAAGCAAACTGCTGGAACCTGTAAAAACGACAGCCCGTGAAGCGGGCGCTATTTTGTGGGAAATGTACCAAACTGGTAATTTTACCGAACAACAAAAAAGTGACAGCAGTCCGGTCACCACCGCTGATTTGGCGGCTAATGCCCATATCATTGCACAACTATCGGCCTTAACGCCCGATATCCCGATCATCTCAGAAGAAACACATCTGGTTCCTTTAGCGCAGCGTTCAGATTGGCCACGTTATTGGTTAATTGATCCTATGGACGGTACGCAAGAATTTGTGGCTCGTAGTGGCGATTTTGCCGTGAGCATCGCTTTAGTAGAACACGGCTGGCCAGCGCTAGGGGTGATTTACTGGCCAAAAGAAGACGTTATTTATTATGCAACGCGCGGCAATGGTGCTTTTAAGCAGCAAGCAAACTTAATTAAACGCATCGCTGTACATCAACATCAAGCCGGTGAACAGCTGCGTATTGCGGTAAGTCGGCGCCAACCACGACAACCGATCATGGATTTGCTCAGTGTGACACAACAGGTCGAGTATATCCCGCTGGGTAGCTGCTCTTTAAAAAGCTGTTTGGTTGCTGAGGGTAAAGCCGATTGTTATTTACGGCTAGGCCCAACCGGTGAATGGGATACGGGCGCGGTGCATGTCATCGTTGAAGAAGCCGGTGGTAAAATCCTCGACAGTCAATTTGCCCCGCTGAGTTACAATCAGCGTGAAACCCTAGCCAATCCAGATTTTATGGTGATAGGTCAAGCTGCGGCTCCTTGGTCAGACTTAATTCGCGCAAAGAGCACTACGCGGATCCTGTAATTAAATTACCAAATTCTGTAAGTTAGCAACAGGCTGCAGCCCTTGCTGTTATTGGCTTACAGCCCGATTGCTTGTCAATAATCGCTATCTTTTATGTTTGAAAAACGCTATGCTTATTAGGTGTTTTTTGAACAAATTTCAGCCGTTTGTTCAAAACGCAACAAAATTTAAATAGTCCGCTAGAGACGCACCTTTACCTACAGTACCCTAGGAGTCAACAACATGTCCGATCTGGATCTGGGCCAATACGGCATCACGGATGTCGCGGAAGTCATTTACAACCCTTCATATGATTTACTATTCGCGGAAGAAACACGTAGTGATTTAACTGGGTATGAAAAAGGTAAACTCACAGAGTCAGGCGCCGTATCGGTTGATACAGGTATTTTTACCGGTCGTTCTCCTAAAGATAAATACATCGTTCGAGATGACACTACACGCGATACGGTTTGGTGGTCTGATCAAGGTAAAAATGACAACAAGCCTATTAGCACTGAAGTATGGACCGACTTAAAAGCGCTGGTCACCAAGCAATTATCAGGTAAGCGTTTATTTGTTGTTGATACCTACTGTGGTGCGAATGCCGATACTCGCTTAGCCGTTCGTTTTATCACTGAAGTGGCGTGGCAAGCGCATTTCGTTAAAAACATGTTTATTCGCCCAACAGACGCTGAGTTAGCGACCTACAAGCCTGATTTTATTGTGATGAATGGCGCGAAATGTACTAATCCTGATTGGCAGAAGCATGGCTTAAATTCAGAAAACTTTGTGGCTTTTAACCTAACTGAGCGTATTCAGTTAATTGGTGGCACATGGTACGGCGGCGAAATGAAAAAAGGTATGTTCTCTATGATGAACTACTTTTTACCGCTGCAAGGTATCGCTTCGATGCACTGTTCGGCCAACGTAGGTGCGGCAGGCGATGTTGCTGTCTTCTTCGGGTTATCAGGCACGGGTAAAACAACGTTATCAACTGATCCAAAACGTCAATTAATTGGTGACGATGAACACGGTTGGGATGACGCTGGTGTATTTAACTTTGAAGGCGGCTGTTACGCCAAAACGATCAACCTATCGAAAGAGAATGAACCTGATATCTTCAATGCAATCCGTCGTGATGCCTTGTTAGAGAACGTCACGGTCGCAGCTGACGGTAAGATTGATTACAACGATGGTTCTAAAACCGAAAACACGCGTGTCTCTTATCCGATTTATCATATCGATAATATCGTGACACCTGTATCCAAAGCGGGTCATGCGAAAAAAGTCATTTTCTTAACGGCGGATGCCTTTGGCGTGTTACCACCGGTATCAAAATTAACCAAAGAACAAGCGAAGTACCACTTCTTGTCTGGTTTTACGGCGAAACTGGCAGGCACCGAGCGTGGCATTACTGAGCCAACGCCAACCTTCTCTAGCTGTTTTGGTGCGGCTTTTTTAAGCCTGCACCCAACGCAATATGCGGAAGTATTAGGTAAGCGGATGGCAGCAGCAGGCGCTGAAGCTTATTTAGTGAATACCGGTTGGAATGGTTCTGGCAAGCGCATTTCGATTAAAGCGACGCGAGCTATTATCGACGCTATTCTAGATGGCAGTATCGAGAACGCAGAGTTTGTGCAATTGCCTTACTTTAATTTAGCCATGCCAAAACATCTGCACGATGTTGAAGATGGTATTTTGGATCCGCGTATGACGTATGCCAATGCGGCTGATTGGGAAGTGAAAGCTCAAGATCTGGCCAGCCGTTTTGTTAAGAACTTTGAAAAGTTTACTGACAATGCCGAAGGTAAAGCCTTAGTTGCTGCTGGCCCTCAGCTGTAATTACTGCGCGTTATTAAAAAAGCCAACCTCGTAAGGTTGGCTTTTTGCTTTTTAAGCCGCAGGTTCTGGTTTGTATTGCGCAAGTCCTCGCGGCTTTCTTTGTCTCGTTAATGACATTGATGCAAAGTTGGCGCTATGTCTCCGTTGTTGCCAGTGGGAATGGCAGAAGACGATTATGACTTCGCACGCTTGGCAATACCGTGAAAATGCGTTGGGCCGCCAGGCATCGTGGGGTCCATTTGAAAGTCGATATCGATAATCTCCCAACCTTCTTCCCCTAATGCATTTAAGTAAGCTTCAGCTTGCTCTACCGTTCGCCCTCTAAGAAAGCCAGTTTTTCCAGCGTTGGCAGAATCAATAATTTTATATTCCCACATAATCGTTTATCGCTCCTTTATTGCGGTATCGGCTAGGTTCTACATTGAGCCTTCAGCGGCTTGTTGTTGCATAAAATGCTGTTTAGACATCAGGTTGACTGTTTCGTCTAACTCAGAATAGACAATCAAAACCTCGCCTGCTTTTAGTTGCCGCCGGATAGCTTGTACCTTGGCAGCTAAGGACACTTCTTGCTCACCGTAATCGGTGCCTTCGCGCAGCACAAAGCTTTCAATTAAGTTATCTAACGTGGTGGGGTCGATATCGGTATAAGAAATAATCATAGGTTTAGTTGCTGCTTAATGAAGGCGGGGATCCGCTGGTTAAGCCAGAATACCGGTTTAAACGGGCTGCCACCCGTCACAAAGCCAACATGTCCACCATGTTGGCTCAGTTCGTAGTGTACACTGGCGCTTAAGTCTGTTGGTTTAGGGATCACGGCATCACTTAAAAATGGATCGTCATGGGCATGGATCACCAAGGTGGGAATTTGAATATGCCGCAAAAACGCTTTGCCACTGGCTTTTTGATAATAATCTTGTGCATCACGAAAACCATGTATTGGTGCAGTATAATGCTGATCAAACTGTTCAATACTGCTAAAACTGCGAATTTGCTCAAGGGTTAGCGGTAAGGGAAAGTTAGCATGTGACGCCAGTTTCTGTTCGGTACTGGCTTTTAAACGGCTTAATAAATAGCGTTGGTACACCTTGCTGCTGCCGCTATTGATGCGTTTGGCACTGGCAGATAACGCTAAGGGCGGGCAAACGGCCACCGCAGCTTTAAGTAGATTCGCCCCGCCTTGCTCACCACAATATTTGACTAACACATTGGCGCCGAGCGAAAAGCCGACAGCGCTGATCGGCATTAGCGGAAAGCGTTGCTGTATTTGCGTGATGACTTCGGCAAAGTCACCGGTATCACCACTATGATAAGCGCGTGGTAATTTATTTGGTTGGCCATGGCAGCCACGAAAATGCATTAACACGGCAGGCCAATTGCGCTGTTTTAGTTCTGTGAGTAAGCCTTGAATATAATGGCTATCGATATTGCCCGCTAAACCGTGTAAGAGCACCACTAAAGGCCGCGTATCCGTCGCCTTGGGTAATTCTGTCCAATTTAATTGCAGTTCATCGCCATCGCTAAGGGTAAATAATTCTGCTTGGCTACTGAGCCGAGCTTTTGGGCTTAAGTACTTTGCGAAAATGGTTTGCAGGTGAGCATGCTTTAGCCACCACGGTGCTTTAAAGCTGCTGGTATAAACTGGTCTGATCTGAGCTTGCAAAAGGCGGTATCCTAGTAAACAATGAATCATTAATGATATTTAGGTGCAGCACTATGCAACGAAGACAATTTATTTTATCCGGTATCGCTGTTGCTGCTGCATCAAGCCTAGGGATTGGCGTTTGGGGTTGGCAGCACAGCTTTACCCCAAACCACGCTAACCGAGATCTTGTGCTATCAGCGTTATTACCGGCTTTATTATTGGGAGCCTTACCCACAGCTGCGACTTTAGCAGAAGCGGAGCTGATACGCACTAAAACGGCCATTGCCGATTTCATCCCTTTCTTGCCGTTACGCCAGCAACAAGAATTACATCAGTTGTTTAATCTGCTTGCCCAGCGCCTAACTCAACTGGGTTTAACCGGGCATCTTAGCCGTTTAACGAGTTTATCTTTGCCACAACGTTTGAGCCTGTTAGCGGCTTGGCGTGATAGTTACTTGCAATTGTTACAGCAAGCTTATCATGGGCTAAGAGAGCTGTTGTACGGCGCTTACTATGGTCAACCCGAGCATTGGGTCGCGCTGCCATATCAAGCCCCGAGATTTCGCTAATGACAGTGAAACATATTGATGCCAGTACTTTAACGCACGATCAGCATTATAGTGCAGATGTAGTGATTATCGGCTCCGGTGCAGGGGGCGGCATTGCCGCCGAGCAACTTACCGCAGCCGGTTTTCAGGTGTTGTTAGTGGAGGAAGGCGCATGGTATCAGCGTGAAGATTTTGTCATGGAAGAGCGCTGGGCTTATCCGCAGCTTTATCAAGAAGGTGCGGCCCGTAAAACGCGTGACCAAGCGATCAGTATTTTACAAGGTCGTACGGTGGGGGGATCAACCACAGTCAATTGGACATCGTCATTTCGTACGCCAGCGGCTACCCTGGATTACTGGCAACAGCAATTTGGTTTAGCGTTTCAAGCGGAGCAAAGTCTGATCCCTTTTTTTGCTTTAGCGGAACAGCGTTTAAATATGCAGCCTTGGTCGCTGGCACCAAATGCGAACAACCAGCAGTTGCAGCGAGGTTGCACGTCATTAGGTTGGCACTCTGGTGTCATTAGTCGTAATGTGAATGGTTGCGCGAATCTTGGCTATTGTGGTTTTGGTTGCCCGATAAACGCCAAACAATCGATGTTGGTGAGCACTATTCCTGCAGCGCTGGCGCAAGGGGCAACATTACTCTCTCGTTTGTCGGTACGGCAATTAAACTGGCAAGGAAACAAAATTCACAGTCTCAGTGCATTGCCGGTTAATGCTTATTTTCAGCCGCAAAAAGGCATTAACGTCACGATCAGTGCCAAGCATTATATTGTTGCAGCGGGGGCCATAGGTTCTCCGGCGTTGTTACTTCGCTCGAAGGTACCCGATCCTTCCAAACGGTTAGGTAAGCATACTTATTTACATCCGAGTGTCATTTCGGGTGCCATATTTGACGAGCGTATTGCCGGTCATCAAGGCGCGCCGCAATCTATTTATTCTGATCAGTTTGTTTGGCCACAAGATAAAGAACACATCGGTTATAAACTGGAAGTGCCCCCCGTACATCCGGTTTTAATGGCGACGAAGTTAACGGGCTTCGCCGAGCAGCATGCGCTATTAATGCAGCAATTTGACCATCTTCAAGTCACCATTGCGTTGTTACGCGACGGCTTTCACCCAGATAGCCAAGGGGGGCATGTCCAATTAGATCAATTTGAGCAGCCATTGCTGGATTACCCGATCAGTGATTACCTATGGCAAGGGATGCGCAAGGCGTTGTTATCGATGGCCGAGTTACAATTCGCCGCCGGTGCCAAACAAGTTTTGCCGATCCACCATGACGCGCAAGCTTATCGTAGCTGGTCAGAGGCGCGGCAAGCTATTCACAATTTAGCGTTAAAACCACTGAAACAAACCGTGGTGTCCGCCCATGTGATGGGAGGATGTAATATGAGCGCAAAAGAGCAGGATGGGGTAGTTGATAGTTTTGGCCGACATTTTCAACTGGAAAACCTGTCGATATTTGATGGCTCTATCTTACCAAGCAGTTTGGGGGTTAATCCGCAGCTGACTATTTACGCGTTGGTTTGGCGTAATTGTCAGCAGTTAATTCAGCAGTTAACCTAGCTTGAATTTTTAAGGGGATAGGGCTTAACTATATTTAGGTTTGGCATCGACTTTAATCTTAAGATTAAACCGAATTGTGTTAGGCTAATTACCGATTATAGATTGTTATATGAGCTGTTATGACTTCTCCTCTGTACACTGCGTTAAGTCACTACATTGATTTATTACTCGATGCGGTTTGCGCTGTTGATCAACATGGATGTTTTGAGTTTTTAAGTCAGGGCGCCGAGCGTATTTTTGGTTATAAGCCAGAGGAAATGCTTGGGCAGTCAATGTTCAACTTTATTCATCCTGATGATCGGCAAAAAACCCTAGACGCAGCGCAAGCTATTAACCAAGGCCAAGTCGTTATCGACTTTGAAAACCGTTATATTCGTAAAGATGGTCAAGTGGTCTATCTGTTATGGTCGGCGCGTTGGTCTAATGACAAACAACAGCGAGTGGCTGTAGCGCGTGATATCACCCAATTAAAGCAGACTGAAGCACGGCAAGCAGCAATGTATGCTATTTCAGAAGCCGCTTTTACGGCCGATGATCTGTTTGCCCTCTATCAACAGTTGCAACACATTATTGCCAGTCTGATGCCTTTACGCAGTATTGTTATTGCCCGAGGTGCCAACGCCGCTGAATTGTACCTACCCTACATAAATTTAGAGCAAACAAACGCAGCAGAGCAGGCAGGTGCTGAACAATTTTGTTGTGGCGTGCTGCAACAACCCACTGCACCGCATCAGCAATTAGTACCCGATCAGCAGGGTTGGTTAGGGGTGCCGTTAAAAGCGTCGGCTAAAACATTGGGTGTGTTAGCGGTACAACTGCCAACAGAGCCTGGGGCCACCGGTTTTGCCGATAGTGAACTGATTGAGTTTATTGGTCAGCATATTGCTATCGCCATCGAGCGAAAAGAATTATTGTCGCGTTTACATTACAGTGCTTTATACGATGAGCTAACCCAGCTCCCCAAACGAGAACTGTTTAAAGATCGCTGCCAACAAGCTTTAGCGGCATTGCCTCGACATAATGGCTGTTTAGCCTTGTTTTATCTCGACTTAGACAATTTCAAACCCATCAATGATCAATTAGGTCATGCGGCGGGTGATAGCGTGTTGCAGGAAGTGGCAAAACGCATTCAACGCTGTATTCGGCATAGCGATACGGTGGCGCGTTTTGGTGGCGATGAATTTGTTATCTTGTTATCAAAGTTAGATGAGTACAACGTGGTGTTCGCTATTGCTGAGCAAATACGGCTTGCTTTAGCGAAACCTATCTTGTTTAAACAGCATGCGATTCATGTCACCAGCAGTATTGGGGTGGCTTTGTATCCTAGCGGCGGCGCCAATACCGAACAGCTGATGGCCACAGCAGACCAAGCGATGTATCAAGCAAAGCGGCAGGGTGGCAATCGCTGGTTAGAAGCTAAGCCCAATTAAGCATGGCTGGCTAGCATTAAGCTGGCGCCAAGTTGTTTAAAGTAACTGAGCCAGTAATGGCTTAATGCTGCGGTTAAAGTGGCATCTGGATAAATACCAAGCTTCGCTGCAGCACTTTTCTGTGTACCAGACACCAAAAAACTGTTCTTAAGTGGCTGGCTTTGCAGCACTGTTTCAAAAGCACGAGCGGCCATTTCTTCTGGCAAAGCCAAATAAGCACGTTGCCGAGCCTGATCCAATTGATGGCAATGTTGAAAAAACGCGCTAGGGTTTTGTTTATCTGGGCTGAGGTACAGTAGCTGAAAGGCCTCTTCAAGCAACAGGGTTAATGGATGCACTTTTAAGGGGAGGTTATCTAGCCACATGCGACTGGCAAAGCGGCCTGTTGGCGCGGCCACGCTAAAGCTTTTTGCCGCGACGAAATGATCAAAAGCATGAAACCACTCATGGGCTAAACTGCCACCACCGGCATTTTTAGCCAGTGCCAAGATACGGCCTTGTGGTTGATAAAAAGCGGCCACACCGGGTTGGCCGCCAATGCCAAACGTCAGTGCCAAACTTCCTTTTAATGAAATGACTTCTGCAGGTACCTGCAGCATTTGCTGTAAATCACAAAAGGCATCAAAGAATAAGTTGGCGGCGAGTTGTTGCTCTGCCGCGGTAACCCAGCGGCCGATATGGATACTGTTAAAACCAAATATGGCTACGAGATCGGCAAAGCTAACATCAGCGCCACTGCGATGCGGTGGGCCGTTACGATAATATTGGCGTTGAATTCGGGGAGATACTGGCATGTCGTTAGTTTAACGACTGCCAGCACCGTGTTGCAATAAAAAAGCGGGCCACCTTGCTCGGAGAAACACAGCAGCCCGCATACCTGAAAGGTTAAGCGTATAAACTATCGAAAATACTTAAAAAGGTCGGTTGTTGGCGGATAGCCACTGGCATTTTTAAGCGGCGTGCTAAATCTTGAGCATGGATCAAACCACGAATATGATGTTGGTCACGGTCAACCACCACGCAATATTGTTCCCCGCTAGATTGCAGCGTATTGATAATGTCGGCAATGGTGCAGTTTTGCAGCTGTTGATACGCCAAGGCCTTGATGCGATCTCGTGGCCGCATTAAATCGCGAATTTTTAACTCACGCCGATCCGCACCTAAAATCACCTGACGCATAATGGCTTGTTCAGATAACTGCTCAATATGGATCAAGCCAGTCAGTTCATTACGATCATCCACCACCAGTTTTAGCGGGCTGCGTTCTTGTTGCATCATCAGCAATGCATCAGCAGCAGTGGTATCACCGGCAATGATGGTCGGCTCGCTGTGTTTAAAGTCCGTAAATACACTGGTGGCAGGTGATTGCAGCGTCGCTTGGGCGAAGTCGGCTGGTTGCATTAAATGATCGACGTTTTCTAAATTAAATAAGGCTAATTTTTTCATGATAAATACTCACACATAGAGGCACGCAGAGGCCGCGCCGAATTAATAACAGAAATAAACGATTAAAATCAGATGTGGAGTAAAGCGGGGGGAGCGCGAGCGGTATCTGGGCTGCTCGTGAATGCTAACCAAGGCGCAGCATAACCAGAAACGACAACTGGCAAATTAATAATGCTGAGTACTTGCGCAATAGTGCTGGCAACTTCCGCCTCATCCGGTTCTGGCTCGGCGTTGGTGACCGCATAATTATAGGTTGGAGTTTGTTGTGTTAGTGCTTGAAACTGACTGTCAGCCAATGGCGATAATCTTTGGTCATGCGCATGACCTGCTTCTGTTGTTAACAACAGACTCAGATAAAAAAGCGCAATGAACAAATTTAGCAAAGGCATACAAACTTCAGTGACTAAATGACGTATTGAATATCATAATGGCTACTCTCTGGCAAAAGCACAAGCGTTGTTGCAAAAAAATTACGTCAGTTTGAAATATTGCTGCGCTGAACCGAGTGCTCAGCGCAGCGATCTTATGCCTGATGTGTAGCGAGTAAATCTAGTGCTAAAGCTTCTGCTACTTTGATGCCATCTATCGCTGCGGATAAAATACCCCCCGCATAGCCTGCGCCTTCACCTGCTGGAAACAAACCTTTGATATTGACGCTTTGAAAATCGGCGCCGCGTTTAATACAAATGGGCGAGGAGGTGCGAGTTTCTACTGCGGTGAGTAAACCATCCGCTTTGGCAAAGCCACGAATTTGCTGCTCAAAAGCGGGGATCGCTTCACGAATGGCTGCGGTGGCATAGTCGGGCAGTAAGCCCGCTAAATCGGTTAGTTTTATTCCAGGGGTATAAGACGGTTGTACTTCACCCAGTTCGGCAGACGATTGGCCTTTTAAGAAATCGCCAATTAATTGCGCTGGCGCCCGATAATCCTCACCGCCCAGTTTAAATGCGGCTTGTTCTAACTTACGCTGCAAATCGATACCGGCCAATGGATGCCCAGGATAATCTTGCTCGGGATGAATACCGACCACGATAGCACTGTTGGCATTGCGTTCATGCCGCGAGTATTGGCTCATACCGTTGGTCACAACTCCGCCTGTTTCAGACGCCGCAGCGACCACAGTGCCACCAGGACACATACAGAAACTGTAAACGGTGCGTCCGTTTTGACAATGATGTACCAACTTATAGTCAGCCGCGCCTAAGATAGGGTGGCCTGCGCTAGGGCCCCAACGACAAGAGTCGATCATAGATTGTTCATGCTCGATGCGAAAGCCAACCGAAAATGGCTTGGCTTCAACATACACTCCCGCATCATACAGCATTTGAAAGGTGTCACGCGCGCTGTGGCCGATAGCCAATATCAAATGCTGACACGCTAAGTAATCACCGTTATTCAGAGTGACACCCTCTAGTTGCTCATCAGTGATATGCAACTGCTCGACTCGGCTGTTAAAGCGGATCTCGCCACCTAGTGCAATAATGCTCGCACGCATTTTTTCGACCACACCCACCAGTTTGTAGGTACCGATGTGCGGTTTACTCACATACATAATTTCTTCCGGGGCGCCGGCGCTGACAAATTCAGTTAACACTTTACGCCCGTAATGTTTCGGATCTTTGACTTGGCTATACAGTTTACCATCAGAGAAAGTCCCGGCTCCGCCTTCACCATATTGCACATTCGACTCAGGGTTAAGCTCTTGACCGCGCCAAAAACCAAAGGTGTCTTTAGTGCGTTCACGTACCGCTTTGCCACGTTCCAAAATAATCGGTTTAAAGCCCATTTGTGCTAATAATAACCCTGCAAATAAACCACAAGGACCTAAACCCACTACGATAGGGCGTGTGCTAAGTTCAGCCGGAGCCTCTGCCACAAATTTGTATTGAGTATCGGGTGTGGGGCGAACATGCGGATCTTTGCTAAAGCGCGCCAATAAAGCGGCTTCTTGTGCCACATCAATATCCAGCGTATAGGTCAGTTGGATCGCCATTTTTTTGCGAGCATCAATTCCGCGCTTAAAGACCGTGATGTGTCGCACATCAGCATCAGCCACGCCCAATTTAGTGAGTACGGCAGTACGTAACTCGGCGTTTTCATCCTGATGGTGCAAAGGTATTTTAATTTCGGTTAAACGCAACATAACAATCCTGCTGATAATCGCTGAAAGTCTAAGCAAGGCAAAGTGCCGGCTAAAAAGCGTTATTTTACGTGATCTCGGCTCGGTTGTCCGTATTCGTTTGCGATTGTCTTGCGTTGCTCAGTTGTTTTTCGTGGCTGCTGCAGTATGATCAGCATCTGTTTTAGTAAGAGGGGTGTGACATGGCATTTGTGGTAGGCGAAAACTGTATCAAATGTAAATTTACAGACTGTGTGGCGGTGTGCCCAGTAGATGCTTTTTTTGAAGGGCCGAATTTGTTAGTTATTAGCCCAACCATCTGTATTGATTGTGGTTTGTGTGAGCCAGAATGCCCCGCGAACGCGATTTTCCAAGAAGATAAAGTACCGACCGAGCAGCGCGACTTTATTGCCCTCAATGCAGCGTTAGCTGAGGTTTGGCCAAATATTCGCACGGTACAAGCGGCACCAGCCGATGCGGATGCCTGGAATGGTGTAGCCGACAAATTACAATATTTGGAAACCTAGGCAACGGGTAAATTATTCTTCAGCAGTTTCAATTTTATAAATAAAATAGACCGCATAAAAAATGCATAAACCAATAACAATGGCTAACCCTGCAAAAGAAATAAAAACCACCGGATCGTTTAGAAACTCATGCCAAATGTTCATCAGAAAACCCTCTTTGCTTGTGACAAACAAAGTGTAGTCTTGGCTATCTAGGCCAGCTGTGATCTGGATCAAGCTTTAAGACAAGCTCGCCACGAACTGTGCGCTGGCTTGACGTAGATCAATTAATTCACGACTTAATTGCGCTGATGAAGGTACCTGCAATTGCTGCAGGTAATCACTGAGGTTATCGGCATTACGTTGGGTATGAAAGCGTAGCTGCGTCACTAACAGTTGCTGCTCCAGTTGTTCGGCCACTAATTCAGCTTGCAGCAAGCCTTGTTTCAATTGTTGCTGTTGCGCTGCGCTGAGGCCTAAACAGGCTAATTGGCTACGCTGCTGGCGCAAGCCTTGGGTAATTTGGCTGTTTAATGGGGTTAACGCCTTAAGCGCTGCTGCTAGGCTAAACGAAGCCAGCTGCCAGTGTTGCTGCTCGGCTAAACTTAACGCCAACAGCACATTGATGTTGGCGTCATAGTCATTTTGCCAGCGTAAGCAAAGCGTTTTTAGCTGTGGATAAACGGCTAGGCTAAATTGCCAGAGCAGGGCACTGTCTAGGCTAAGTAACGGCTCGTCTAAGGGCTTATTGGCCATTTGCTGCCCAGAAGCTACTGGTTTGTTGCTCCCATTGCTCTTGTGCCATAAACCATTGCTCTTCTACTTGGTCTTGCTCGGCACTGGCGCTGCTTTGTTTGCTAAGTAACGCGGTAAGCTGAGCTTTTTGCTCTGCATCATAAATGGCCGGGTCGGCCAGTTGTTGTTCTATATCGGCAAGTAGGGCGGCAAGTTGTTGCTGGCGTTGTTCTAATTTGTCGATTTGTTGCTTTAATGGCCGCAGTACATTACGAAGCTCAGCTTCTAAGCGTTTTGTGTCTTTGCGCTGCACCGCACTATTGCTGGTGGGTGCGTTATTATCAAGTGCGGCGGCTTGGGTTTGCCGGGCATCTTGTTGCATCCACTGGTAATAGTCTTGCAAATCGCCTTCAAATGGCGCCACTTTGCCATGTGCTACCAAATAAAACTCATCGGTAGTGCTGCTCAGTAAATGCCGATCATGCGACACCACAACAATGGCCCCAGCAAAGTCTTGTAACGCCATAACGATGGCTTCGCGCATTTCTAAGTCTAAGTGGTTGGTGGGTTCATCAAGTAACAATAAGTTAGGTCGTTGATAGACTAACAGTGCCAACACTAAACGGGCTTTTTCGCCGCCAGAAAAGGGCGCACAGGCTTCTAAAGCTTTATCGCCATGAAAACCAAAGCCACCCAGAAAATCGCGGAGCTTTTGTTCGGGTACTAAGGGGTCTAACCGCACCAGATGTTGCAGCGGCGAATCTTGTGGTCTAAGCGTTTCTAGTTGATGCTGCGCAAAGTAGCCTAAGCTAACGCCATTGGCATACCACACTTCACCACTTTTCGGTGTTAGCTCGCCAGAAAGCATCTTAATCAGGGTAGATTTACCCGCACCATTACGACCCAGTAAACCAATACGACTGCCAGGTAATAGCTGAAAATTAATATTACTTAAAATAACCTTGTCACTGTAGCCGGCTTGCACGTTTTCCATTTTCAGTAACGGATTAGGTAAGGCCTTAGGATCGCGAAAACTAAAGTTAAACGGTGAGTCAATATGGGCGGGCGCCAATATGGTCATGCGTTCTAGCGCTTTAATGCGGCTTTGTGCTTGGCGTGCTTTAGTGGCTTGAGCTTTAAAACGGTCAATAAATTGTTGTAAGTGAGCAACTTGGCGTTGCTGCTTTTCAAAATTCGATTGATGCTGCGATAATTGTTCGGCTCGCTGGCGCTCAAACTGGCTGTAATTGCCTTTGTACAAGGTAACGGTTTGTCGCTCAATATGCACAATGTTATCGGTGACAGCATCAAGAAAATCGCGGTCGTGGCTGATCAGTAATAAGGTACCCGGATAATTAGTGAGGTACTTTTCTAACCAAAGCACGGCATCTAAATCAAGGTGGTTGGTCGGTTCATCCAGCAAAAGCAGATCCGCAGGTTTCATCAGCGCGCGCGCTAAGTTCATCCGCATACGCCAACCACCCGAAAAAGACTTTACGGGGTGTTGTTGGGCATCGCCGCTAAAGCCTAAACCCGCTAACAGAATACCGGCTTTCGCTTCTGCTCGATAACCATCAAGCGCTTCAATTTGTTGATGTACTGCCGCTAAATCGCTTTCACTACACTGACTACGCGCTTTGATTAATAGCGGGAAAAGTTGCTCATCACCTTGCAGCACATAGTCTAGGGCGGAACAATCCAGAGCAGGGGTTTCTTGCGCTACGGTGGCGATAACCCAGCCAGCGGGCAGGTTAACGTTACCACTGTCGGCGTGCAGTTTTCCGAGCAATAACGCAAACAGGCTTGATTTACCGCAGCCATTTGCACCGACAATTCCCACCTTTTGTCCTGGAAATACGGTAAGATCGGCCCCACTGAATAACGCATTAATACCGCGGCGTAATTCGACCTGCTGTAACTGGATCATGTTTTTCCTTGTAACAGTGAACTAGGTGGGCAATTTTACGCTATATCCCAGATAAGCCAAGGGCAGTTCTTGAAATTTGCCTTTTACTCTGCCTATAACCCATGAGGATCTAAATGACGCAGCGCAAAAAGAAACGCTTCATCGCTGGCGCAAGTTGCCCACAATGTAAAGCGCAAGACACCATGAGTTTATTTATCGAAAATAATGTTGAGAAGGTGGAATGCGTGGCTTGTGGTCATCAAATGACCCAACCCGAGCAGCAGGTCGCAAAATCAACCCGCAGCAACGAGATGGTCATTGGTGTGTTTAAACCAGAATAAGCCGCTTACCAGGCGATTAATAATGCGGCGGTGGCGGCTCTTCTTCAGGACGTAAGATTTCACTGTCTTGCGGTAATTGCTGTAGTTTTTCTGCCAGAGTTAAAATTTGGCGTTGCAATTGATCAATACGTTTTTGATGCGCTAATAATTCTTCGTGTAAGCAGTTAACCGTATCTTCTTGAAAAGCAATTTTGCTTTCCAGTTCAATCAGATGTAACTGAATATCTATGGGTTCATTACTCATTGGTTATTTTCCATACTTCGGCTAAGCCACTGGAGCTTTCGCTAATTATACGCTGTGCATCAAGAAAAGCGACTGCATGCACTACGGCACTTTCAGGTCGGCTGCCAACGCGTGGAGAAACCCGCCAGCGTTGGATCTCGCGACCGGTTTTGACCTCCCATAACACGAGGTTACGTGTTGGCGCGCCGGTTAATAAAAAACGCCCATCAGCGCTAAATCGAACGGCACTGAATACTTGCTGCCTTGTGAGCATTTGCAATTGGCTGACAAGTTGTCCTGTTTGTATATCCCAAATTTGCGCTAAATGTTGGCTATCGGCAGTGAAGGCGAAACGCCCTTGTGGATCTAGGGCGACTTTAGTTACTCGACTGGGATGCGTGAAACTATATCGAATTTGCGCGGTCTGAGTGTCCCACAGGTAGGCATTGTAATCATTGCTACCCGTTAAGGCATAGCGACCGTTTGGTGACATGGCCACGCTATTGATGCGTTCGGTATGACCGATAAAATCTAAGCGACGGCCACTGCTCAACGTAATGTGTTGCACGGTATTATCGCTTTTGCCAATCAGAAGATGGGCGCCATTGTTCGAAATAGCAATATCGCGAATGCTGTGTTGGTCGGTTTGCCAATACCCAACATTTTGACCATCTGCCGTGCGCCAAAGCGCAAAAGTGTGTTGATCTGCCGTTAATACGTGGCTGTTATCTTCACTTAGTGCCAAATTAAGCACTAAATTGTCACTGGCTTCTTCATGTCGCCATTGATACTTTAAAGCGTTTTGCTGCAGATCCCAAAACGCAATGCCGTCTTGTACGGATGAGACCACCGCATATTTGCCATCTGAAGACAGGGCTGCGGCATAGCTTACGTTGGCAACATGAGGCCATTGCTCCACAGGGGTCGTTTCTACCTTGCTGCAGGCACTGAGTAATAAACTAAGGAAAAGCACAGGATATTTCATCTTAGGTGTTAACCTCATCCAAACAAAGCGTTAGTATAGCGGGGCGAATAGTCCCTTATTAAATCATATTTTAGCAATTGCACTGCTAAACTTTGGAGAAAAGAATGCGCGTTAAAACTAAACTGACTCTGGTTGCTGTAGCGTTGTTAACGCTGAGCGCTTGTAACAAAGAAGAAAAAGCTGAAGTGGCTCCAGTAATGGAAACAGAACAAGCGAAACAAGCTTATAGCTTAGGCGTATCTGCGGGCCGTTATTTACAAAGCACCGTAGATGAATACAGCAAAATTGCTATTCCATTAGACTCTGCGTTAATTTTACGTGGTGTGCAAGATGGTATGGCCGGTAAATCTGAAGTATCGGAAGAAGATATCCAAGCGCTATTAACCGCGTTAGATGAAACGTACCGTGCAGAGCAGGCGAAAATTGCTGAAGCTTCAGCCGCATCAGCGAAAGCTGCAGGTGACGCCTTTTTAGCTGAAAATGCCAAGAAAGAAGGCGTGATGGTAACTGAATCAGGTTTACAGTATGAAGTGATACAAGCTGCTGATGGCGCTAAGCCTGTTGCAACTGACACCGTCAAAGTACACTACACCGGTACTTTAACCGACGGTACAGTTTTTGACAGTTCAGTAGAGCGTGGCGAGCCAATTGAGTTCCCATTGAATCGCGTTATTCCAGGTTGGACTGAAGGCGTGCAGTTAATGAATGTAGGCTCTAAGTTCCGTTTCACTATTCCGTCAGAATTAGCTTACGGCGAACGTGATATGGGCACTATTGCACCACATAGCGTCTTGGTATTCGAAGTAGAATTATTGGATATCGTTAAAGCAAAGTAAGTAGCCCAATAGCAGAAAAAAGCGGCTTTAAGCCGCTTTTTTTATGGTATTCAAACTGCGGTGGTATTATCCGCGTGTCTAATATAAAGCGTTTCAATCAGTTTATCTTCTAGCTCAAAGCGCTCTTCTAAAGCTTGGCCTAAAGCCGACAATTCGATATCAAAACTGCCACTGTTACGTGTGCTTAAATGCTCGGCATATTTATCGTTAAACTCTAACGATAAGTCAGTAGAAACAGCAATCTTTGGATATAAGCTATCTGCTAGTCTACGGCTGTCGGTACCATTAACGGCACATTGTGTAACAATTCGTTCGTAAACCTCAAAGTGACCCGCCGATAAGTAGTCCATCAATAGTTGACAAAACTCTCTAATTTTTTCTTGTGAAGGCATGGTATGACGATCTTTTTCAAAAGGTGGCAAACCAGCCAAGCGGCAATAGCAAACAATAATTTGCTGTCTTTCTTCTAGCCAATTATCGATGGCTGTTAGGCTACCGCCCCACTTTTGTTGTGCTTGCTGTACGCGGGTGTACATTAGCTTCTCCTTAGATGCAGTTACGTTTCTGCATTACTGCCAAATTAAAAGAATTCCATAGCAAAGATCAACCGTTTTTTTATTGGTCTGCTCAGTAACTACCAGTATGATAGCTGCAACATAGCATAGTAGCGCGCGGAATAACCCACTAATGATCAAACACAGTGTTGTATTATCAGCAAAAGAGCAAGCGTATTGGTTTATTGTGAACCAAGGCCGGGTATTTTTATCAGCTGAGGGCACATTGCCTTTTGGTGGTCAAAGTGACTTACCGATAGCAAGCCAAGGCACACAGATTTGTTGGATCGGCGAATATCAGCAACATCCTTGTTATTTAATGGTGTTTGATGATCAGGCAACCGATGAAACGCAGTGGCATTCAGCCCGCGTTTTTTTAACGCAAGGTGAGGCGTTATTTCAATTAGCGGCCAGAGCCACGCAAGTCGCACTGTTTTTACAAACACATCGCTTTTGCGGGCAATGTGGTAGCGCCATGCATTTGGTCAATTGGGAATTAGCCAGCTTATGCCATAAGTGCGGTCATCGTTGTTATCCTCGGATTGCACCTTGTGTATTAGTGGCGATCGTCAATGAAGGCAAAATCTTGCTGGCGCGCTCCAGTCGGCATAAAGCGGGTTTCTTTTCGGTGCTAGCTGGTTTTGTTGAGTCAGCCGAAACCTTAGAGCAAGCCGCTATACGTGAAGTAAAAGAAGAAGTGGGCGTTGATATTACGGATTTGCAGTATGTGGGGAGTCAGCCCTGGCCATTTCCGCATTCTTTGATGACAGGTTTTTTAGCCCAGTACGCTGGCGGGGAGATTGTTTGTCAACCGCATGAAATTGAAGAGGCGTATTGGTGTGAGTTGGATAAGTTGCCACAAACGCCAGGTATTGAAACCTTATCAGGGCAACTCATTGCTTTAGCACAGCAGCGCTATGGCAGAAAATAAAAAAGCCACAAAATGTGGCTTTAATGGGGAAAGCATGGTCTCGTATAATCGAGCTTCGTATTTGTTGTTTCTTGACTAGCGCAGAGATTTTATAGCAGATAGCGAGCAGCGATACAAGCCTATATGACAAAATAATGAACCTTAGCTGAATATATCGTGAATTTTAGTACGGCCTTAACGCAGCAATTCCGACCAGAGCATAGAGCTTCGGGCGCTTAGCTGTTAAAATATCGCAACTATTAGCACAGCGGAAAAGTTATGCAATTAAAAAATGATCGTTACCTCAGAGCGCTAATGCGTCAACCTGTCGACCAAACGCCTATTTGGATGATGCGCCAAGCCGGCCGTTATTTACCTGAATATCGCGCCACGCGTAGCGTAGCAGGTGACTTTATGTCGCTGTGCAAAAACCCAGAATTGGCTTGTGAAGTGACAATGCAGCCATTACGCCGTTATCCCTTAGATGCGGCTATTTTGTTCAGTGATATTTTAACGATCCCAGATGCGATGGGTTTAGGATTAACGTTTGGTGTGGGTGAAGGCCCTCGTTTTAGTAAACCGATCCGTGACTTTATGGACGTGGTGCATTTACCTATTCCTGATCCTGAGCAAGAGCTGCGTTATGTGATGGATGCCGTTCGTACTATTCGTCGCGAACTGAACGGCAGTGTGCCCTTGATTGGTTTTTCAGGTAGCCCATGGACTTTGGCAACCTACATGGTTGAGGGTAGTGGTAGCAAGACGTTTAGCATCATTAAAAAGATGATGTACAGCGAGCCAGAGATCCTGCACATGTTATTGGATAAGCTGGCGCAAAGTGTCATTTTATACCTGAATGCGCAAATTGCTGCAGGTGCGCAAGCACTGATGATTTTTGATACCTGGGGTGGAATATTAACACCACGCGATTACAAAGAGTTTTCATTAAGCTATATGCAAACGATCGTCAATGGCCTAACAAGAGAAGCTGACGGTCGTAAAGTGCCGGTCACCTTGTTCACCAAAAACGGTGGTCAATGGCTTGAGACCATGGCAGCGACCGGTTGTGATGGTTTAGGTTTAGATTGGACCACCGATATTGGTCAGGCTCGTGCGCGAGTCGGTGATAAGGTTGCGCTACAGGGTAATATGGATCCTTCCGTGCTGTTAGGTAGCCCAGAGCGGATCCGGCAAGAAGTGCAAACCATTCTAGATAGTTATGGCCAAGGCACCGGACATGTATTTAATCTAGGTCATGGAATTACCCCAGATGTGAATCCTGAACATGCCGGTATTTTTATCGAAGCCGTACAAGATTTAAGCCGTACTTACCATCTGCAAACAGAGTAGCTATTAGCGTAAGTAAAAAAAGCAGCACTGGTGCTGCTTTTTTTCGTTTAGAACAACCGGTTTAAACCGTTGAGTGCGGCTACCCGATAGGCTTCTGCCATGGTCGGATAGTTAAAGGTCGTATGCACAAAGTAATTGAGGTTATTACCGCCATTTTTTTGCATCATAATAGCCTGGCCGATGTGCACAATTTCTGCTGCCCGCTCGCCAAAACAATGGATCCCTAAGATTTCCAACGTATCACGATGAAATAACAGTTTCAGGCTACCGACATTGGTATTAGCAATTTGCGCCCGTGCCAAGTGTTTGAATTGAGCTCTGCCCACCTCGTACGGAATTTTCGCCGCCGTTAACTCTTGCTCGGTTTTACCAACTGAAGACATCTCAGGGATGGTGTAAATACCTGCAGGGATATCCGCAATCAAATGCCCATCTAAGTTACCTTTTACAATAGCTTCACCGGCTAAACGACCTTGATCGTAGGCAGCACTGGCTAAACTTGGGTAACCAATTACATCGCCGACGGCATAAATATTGTCGATACTGGTTTGATATTGTTTAGTGACTTTTAGTAAGCCACGGCTATCTGCTTCTAACCCCACATTTTTTAGTGACAGCGTATCGGTATTCCCAGTACGGCCGTTAGCAAATAGGAAACAGTCGGCTTTCATCTTTTTGCCCGACTGTAAATGCAAGATAACGCCATCATCAGTGCCTTCGATATGAGAAAACTCTTCACCGTGGCGGATGGTCATGCCTGAATTCCAGAAATGGTAACTGAGAGAATCAGATATTTCGGCATCCATAAAAGATAACAAACGGTCACGGGTATTCACCAAATCGACACGCACGCCAAGGCCGCGGAAAATGGAGGCATATTCACAACCGATCACACCAGCACCAAAGATAATGATATGCCGTGGATCATGCTGTAACGATAAGATAGTGTCGCTGTCATAAATACGCGGATGACTAAAATCAACATGCGGTGGTCGATAAGGGCGTGAACCACAAGCAATAACAATCGTTTCTGCGCTAATCACATAGTGACTACCGTCAGTTTGAGTGACTTGAATATGGTGGTTATCAATAAAGTGCGCTTCGCCTTGATGCATTTTGACCATGTTGCGATCATAAAAGCCCGCACGCAGTCTTACTTGTTTCCGGATCACGCCAGCGGCATGTTTCAGAATTTGCGAAAATGTCAGGTTTTTTACCTGCTCTTCCATTTGGAACAGTGGGTTTTCATTAAACTCAATCAGTCGGCTAACCGAATGGCGCAATGCTTTAGAGGGGATAGTGCCCCAGTGGGTACAACCGCCCCCTACTGAAGAGTAACGCTCGATGGCAGCCACCGATTTACCACTTTTGGCTAAATACATGGCAGCACCTTCGCCGCCAGGCCCTGTGCCAATTACAATGGCATCATAGTCATATTTAGGTTTTTTATTTGCCGCTTTTGCTGTCACTAGCTAAATTCTCACACCGTTCTACTGTATAAATTAGCATAACAGGTATCAGAGACAAAAAAAGAGGCAAAGCCTCTTTTTTAAATGTGAGCGGGTGGATCCCTTATTGAAATGCCGCCGTTAAGCGTTGCCAATGATTTTGCTGCTGCTGCAAGTGCTCTTTTAATTCTTGATAACGCTGGGCAAACTCTGAAGCATTGTATTGGTTAACCAAAGCAGCACGACGTTGTTGCAGTAAGTCTTTTTTCAGCTGATAGTAAGCTTGCAACTTAACCATTAACAGTTGGTATTCCTGTTCGAGTAATTGCAATAGCTGTTCTGAGTTGGGCAGTAACATGGCTTTTTGTTGTGCACGTTTTAATTGCATTTTCGCAACAGCTTGAGCGATACGATCTTCGGGCACGGTGCGTAAATTCCAAGTTAACTTTAACCAGGAACAGCTTTTGATCAACCATTTAGTTGGGTCAAACTGCCACCAACGAATACCGTTGCGATAATCGTATTCAAAAATGTGGTGATAGTTATGATAACCCTCACCGTAAGTTAAAAAAGCAAGAATGCCATTATCACGCGCGCTGTTTTGATCGGTATAAGTTTGCTTGCCCCAGATGTGCGCTAGCGAGTTAATAAAGAAAGTAAAATGATGGCTTAATACTAAACGTAACACACCCACACTTAATAACATGCCCCACATATTGCCAAAAATAAGGCCAAGTAATACAGGCACCCCAATATTGGTGAGTAAGGCCAATGCTAAATAGTGCTTATGTTGAAAAGCTAAGATCGGGTTTTTCTGCAGATCACGGACATTATTATAGTTGTTATAAGTGTCGCCTTGATAATCGCGTAGCATCCAACCAATATGGCTGTACCAAAAGCCTTTGCCTGCCGAATAGGGATCTTTGTCATTATCATCAACATGCCGGTGATGATCTCGATGATCTGACGCCCAATGGATCACACTGTTTTGCAGAGCAAATGCGCCACCGATAGCAAAAATCCATTGCAAAACAGGATGCGCATCATAGGTTTTATGCGACCATAAACGGTGATAGCCGGCGGTGATAGCGATACCACAATAACCCATACATAAGATCATGGCGATAATTTCTACTGCCGTAAAGCCAACAGTCAAGGCATAATAGGGGGCCGCGATAGCGGCAACTAAGAAACTAGAACTAAATAACAGTACATTAGTCCAGATAATTGGATTTTTTTTCATGGGACCACACTTTGAGCTTACAACTGTTCGCTAATTTACCGAGCAGCTGCGGGCAGGTCAAGGTAAATCGGTTCGATTACACCAAGATTGGGATGTATCGTGAGCAGAGCAGAACAAAAAGAACGAACCCGCCAAGCTATCATTAATGCGGCGTTTTCACAGTTAAGTGCGGAAAAAAGTTTCGCGAGTTTAAGCTTACGTGAGGTGGCGCGTGAAGCCGGAATTGCACCCACATCTTTTTATCGGCATTTCTCAGATATGGATGAATTAGGGCTAACTCTGGTTGATGAAGCGGGTTTAATGCTCAGGCAACTCATGCGCCAAGCACGACTTCGCATTGAGAATAATGGCAGTGTTATTAGTACTTCAGTTGAAACCTTTATGGAGTTTGTGACTGAAAACAGTAACGTATTTCGTTTATTACTGCGTGAGCGTTCTGGTACCTCGGCGGCATTTCGGGCAGCGGTAGCACGAGAGATCCAACACTTTTCCGCTGAGTTAGCGCATTATCTTCGTAAGCAAACCGAATGTACGGTTGAGCAAGCACAGTTACAGGCCGATGCCATGGTGACATTAGTGTTCCATACTGGCGCAGATGCCTTAGATGCACCAACCGAACAATGTCGGCAGTTAACACGACGCACCATTTTGCAATTACGCTGGCTGGCGCATGGCGCAGCCAGTTATGGTCGAAAACCAACGGACTAGCGTGGCAACCGTTTTAACCACACTCCGGTTTCAATATGATGGGTATAAGGGAACTGATCAAACATCGCTACTTTTTGTAATTGATGGGTCTTTTGTAAAAAGGCGAGATTATCGGCCAGTGTCTCAGGGTTACATGAGATATATAGGATATCGTCAAAACGACTGACTAACGCTAAGGTGGCAGGATCTAAGCCCGCGCGTGGTGGATCAACTAATACCGTATTCAACGCTAAATTTTTCAAATCTAACTGTTTTAGGGTTGTCCCTTCAGCTAAGGCAGCTGCAACATCTTCGGCCGACATTTGCAGCACTTGTAGATTGTCGATCTTATTCAGCGCAATATTAAATTCGGCTGACTTAATAGAACTTCGAGCCAACTCGGTAGCAACCACTTGATTAAAATGTCGAGCAAGAGCTAGAGAAAAATTGCCATTACCACAATACAGTTCGAGTAAATCACCGTTCAGTTCTGCAGCAACACTCGCAGCCCATTGCAACATCTGTTGGTTAACACCGGCATTAGGTTGCGTAAAGCTCCCCTCGATTTGTTGATAATGCAAAGGTTGCTGGTCGACATTAAAAGTCTCGGTAACGTAATCTTCGCTGAGTACCACTTTTTGTTTACGCGAACGGCCAATGACTTTGATCTTATAATCAGTCGACAAGCTAGCGACTAATTGTTCCGCAGCTAATTGCCATGTTTCATCTAGCTTTCTTTTATAAATCAGGCTCACGAGTAATTCACCCGTAGACGTCGCTAAATAATCGGCCTGATAAAGTTTATATCGTAATTCATGGTTAAATTGGATCTGCTTTAATAGTACTGGCATAAAGTCAGCTATTAGCGTGCAGGCAACAGGGAAGTAATCAATTCTGACGGGCTGGCGCGTTTCTGGATCAAACATCGCATGATAGATGTCATCGCCATTGTGCCAAATACGAAACTCTGCGCGTTGCCGAAAATGACTGGCAGCAGATCGAAATAACTGTAAAGGGGCAGTGTCATCGAGTTGCAATAACTGAGTAAGGCGTTCTGCCTTTTCAGTTAATTGTGTTTCATATAAAGCGGGGAATACTTGACCTATCGACATGAGACTCTCTATTACTAGCATTTAAACAGGCATTTTACGTGTTTTTGCTAGCAGAGCCAATGCGCAACAAGCAAACCTGGCACGGCACCACATTATTAGTACAGAGCCAGGTCAACTTTTAAAAGATTATTCAGCAGCTTGGTTTTCATCATCCTGACGATCACGAGCTTCACGAACTTTTAATGTGCGTTCTTGAAATTCGAAGTCGTTTAATTTGCCAATCATGTTGTTCGCATCGGTAGCCGCAACTTCAACAAAGCCAAAACCACGACGGCGACCAGTTTGACGATCTTTCATCAAACGCACATTGATAACGGTACCAAAACGGCCAAACAGTTCCTTAACTGCATCTTCATTAGCACGGTACGGTAAGTTACCTACATATAAAGTGGCGGTATCGCCTTGAAAGCCTTCGGCCGAAACGGGATGGTTAACTGCCTGAGATTGTGCAGTGGGTTTTTTAACATCAACTAAGATAGGTACTAAGATACCGCATGCGAGTACGCCAGCAACAAAAGTCAAAGCAGTAGACATAGATGAAGCTAAATAGAAAAGGACAAAGGCGATAACAGCGAGGGCCAGAGTATAAGGTAAGGTGTTTCTTAAAGTGGGTGACATAGTAAATTCCTGCAGATAAATGAAAAAAGGATTCTTGTAATAAAAGCATAGACATCTTAACGATTATTTTATGAACAGCCAACAGAAATAATGCATCTAATGCCTTACTATTTGGTACAAAAATAATCAAAATGAGCTTTTATTGAGCTCTTAGCATTAAACGAGTTATTTTTTTACAAAAAAGCACTTGCAGGATATTTAAAAGGTCCTATAATGCGCGCCATGCCACGGGGGATGCGGCGAACGAGAGTTCAGCGAAACCTGAGGAGATAAAGCGAAGTTGCAAAAATCTTTAAAAAAGACGCTTGA
>NZ_JAKGTQ010000006.1 GCF_021568285.1 Rheinheimera sp. UJ63 | reverse complement strand
AAAAGAACCGACGTATATCGGGTTGTTTTAAAGCAGGCATACATAACTCTCATTGTTGGCAACACAGAAAGATATGATGCGTGATCAGTCAGCAAATAAAAGATGTGATGGCCGGACGCTTACTTTTAATTCTGAGCAATAAAGTGCTTGTTGCCAAACCACAAAGCCTTTGTTGCAAATAAGGGTGGTTCGTATCTACTGGTTTGGTGCTGGCAAATAGGTTGTCTAAAACCATAAAATACTTTGCACGCTGTTTTTCATAAGCCTGATCGGAGGGAGACAACCGCTTTGCATGTGCAATGTCGTTGAAAACTGGCTTAGCGCGATCTGCATTAGAAGATAACAATAATTTTGACTGTTGCCTAACCATCTCAATCCATTGAAATCAATTGATAAACCACCGTCTTTAAAGGTATAAAATCGAAAAAACGGCCAAGGCTGTCCATCTGAGGTATGGTTATAGTAAAAGCGAACCGAGCAGCAGCCTTTGTAACGTTTGGCTAATACCGGCACCTCATTTCCTTTTAAAAAAACGGAATGATCTGGTAAGCACGGTAATAAAGCGCCAGCATCAATATCTATTGTAGCAGCAGCGTTTGCAATAGCCTCTTTTGCATGAGTTAGAATGCTTAACATATCTACTTTGTGCCGAAGCGTATTCTGCTGCATAACCTACACCTTCCAATAACAGTGGAAGGTAGTTTAATGACTTAAACCGTTGGATTATGTGCTGACAAACTTGTGAATAGCGGCTCTTTCACGTTGTTGGGTAGTTATAGACAAGGAATGTTTCAGTTAACTTACAGTCGAAATATCTAGCAGCATTCGTGCGATATAGTGACATTTCCAATATCCGACAAATTTACGGCAAAATGCGTAAAATTGTCGGAAAACCACTTAACCCGACAATTTTATGGCAAAACGAGTAAAATTGTCGGAAATTTACTAGCAAATGAGTGGTACATGAAACGCTATGCTTAGAATTGCTTCGTAATACACGCAGCACCTTTCCTATTGAATTGTATGACCGTTTGGATAACGCTCACTAGCTTCCGGTGCAGCACATTGAGCAACTGGCTTAACTAAGGAAGGTTAGCTGAACCGTTCTTGATATGAATGCAATCTGAGTTATTGATACGACGGATACTGTCGTTGTGAAGCTTTTTTCTTGAACTTAACACACTCCCGCGAGGCAAGCTGTGGGGAAAACCTCTAGCAGAAGCTCAGGCAAATATTTCATAACTTAAGACGGTGTTCTGGAGGGAAATGACATTTTGGGTTGATGGTTATTGGCAATCCCATTGCCGATACCATCAGCGAGTATATTCAATAGCATGGTCAATTTTACCGACTCATGTCCGCGACCTCGCTATGCTCTGAACACGGCATCTCTCGAAAATTTCAATAACATTTGAACCTCCAATGCAGTTGATTTGTGCGTTATTTCTTTAATCCGTTTCCTTTGAAAAACTCTTCCAAATTATCAAATTCAGAGATGTCTTTCATTGGTTGACGATATTCATCTAAGCCTTTACTGATGAAACGCTTGATAAGCAATTCAGGCTCTATACCGTGAAGCCCTGCGACATATTCAATAAGGTCAGGTTGCGTTTCGTAATCCTTGAAGGTAACGGTGTAGCTCTTAGGCATAGTGTAATTCCAACGTAAGCATTTAATTAAGCTACCACAAGAGTTGGGCCTTCGCTGTAAACCTAGCCCATAACTGAGACTAGGTTGAGTCAGTTAGCCAGACTTACACTGTTTGTAGCAAACAAGAACCAGACCAACTGTTAATATCATTGCCGGTATTAACCATAGAGCTTCCATTTAATTCTCCCGTATCAGATTTTGAGAAAGGACCGTCGGTTGCCACTAGACTGAGAGGTTTTTGTTAAATCACGATGGTTTTCGCTCTGCTATGCGCCTTCAGTCGCTTACTAACCAAGTTGTAAAAAGTAGCGTTGACTTCGCCATAAATTAATCTTGAGTATTGTTACATAAGAATAGCAGTGATTGTTCTGATTAGGAGGCAAAAACCGTATGTCTAATGAAACTGTTTTCTGATTTCCACATAGAGGTTAAGTGTTAGATAAATATCTAGTTTTTAAGTGGTTGATTGAGGATTAGTATCAATTTTCTTACTAAGCAACATAACGGGATAGGAATATTGTATTCTTAGCCAGGTGAAAACCACCTGGCCAGAGTATCAATTAAAAAGCGTAGCTAACCGCAATCTTATACATTGCGACATCGCTATCTTGCTCATACGACACAACACCATGGAAATGGTCTGTAAACTTCAAGCGACCTTCAACACCAACGAATGTAGCAGAATCATAATCGCCGCCAAAATCTGAATGTTCTGCGTATACGCCACCTTCAAATTTACCAAAACTATGCTTTAAGCCGACCTTAACTAAATAGCCATCTGCCGTATCTGATAGTGAAAATCGTTGATTACTTATTACTGCATTGTAAGTATCTTTTTGACGGGCATATCCAACCTGACCATATAAATCCGTTGCTGGCGCTATACCATACCGATAACCCACAGACACTTTAAGTAAATTAACGTCCCAATCATAAATCTCAACAGAATCTGCACCTGAGTCTTCGACTTTTGCTAATTGTCCCGTTACGAAAACATTATCTGTTATAAGCTTTGATGCTGCTAATGAGAAGCCATTAAAAGTACTGTCAGAATCATCAACTTTTACACCTGCAAAACCAACATCAACAAAATCATATGTGTTATTGACGTTTGCATTTGCTGCACCGCACACACTAGCTAATACAACAACTAACAATGTTTTTTTCATCTTTTTATTTCCCTTAAAATTACCAAGCACCATGCTCGGCTGTGAATAAATTGTTCACATGCTAAATCCCACGCTACAAATCTAGTAGCGATAACATTGTACCTTTTTCAGTAAACTAAAAGTATAGGTAAGTTCATAATTTATATGTATTATTCAAATAATATATGGTTTTTTTAATTGCTTTAAGATGAGAATGTGAAAATTGTAAGGATTTAATCATCACTTACGCTCAGAGGGTTAATACGCTTAATATCTTTGAACGATGTATCTAAGGCACAGCTGCACAAAAATAATTTAATGTAAACTCATTGAAATGAGTTAGTGTCGAAAGCATGTCGTTGGTATGCAGGGGAAGAGTGATTCGTTTTTCTTCCCCTGCCATTCTTTAAAGGTTTTTACTGATTTTTTAAATAATACAGACGACTCTTTTCAGGTAATCAAACTAGCCAAATGCGTTATCGCTTTCTCGCATGGATACCATGTAATCAAGGGTATCTGCAGCTAACAAATACCCTACCCTGTATTAAATTAGCTGTCCTCAGTTACGTTTTGTGAGTAGATTGTCAATCTCAATACATGTTTCGAGTAGATTACAAACAATCTGACATATGTCGTTGAAGTAATAGTCATCATCCAGCGCTAGAAAACTGGCTAACACTAACTGCTCTTCCTCAGTCTCTGGCAAAACAATAACGTTTTTAAACTCGCCCTGAATCAAAGGCGCTAAAGCCTTATGATGCTGATTATATGTCATCAGAAACCCTAGAAAACGCGTTCCACCGCTGGGCGATGTCCAACAACCTGGCTGCATGCTGTAAGCCGTTAATTGGCCAAACGGTAAAGGCAACTCCAGCATAATGCCAGTATCTGGATGTGGCGTAACAGGGCTGAAATATAAATCTTCGTTTGCCATCATCAGCAACGAAAACACTTTGGGGCTGATGCCATTTATCGGATCTTCGCAGGGATCATCGCCACCAATCACCCCCGTCCTTGCACCCTTATGTTCCAGGTACAAGTGCTTACTGAAATTCTCCATTTCAAGAGAATGACAAAAGTCGGTTAAATCAAAAATCTCTCGGTCGTCAGGTTGCATAATTGGAATGTTCATTTTGTCCTCCACATGTCGATTGAACCTTACCAGCAAAACACAGATTAATTTTGACGCCACAAAACGGCACAACACTCAAAAATGCATGAATTGGCTAATCCCTCTTGGAACCAACTGCCACAAACGACGCAGAGGCTTTATCAAAAGCGTATATTAGTTAGGTACTTCACGTTAGCGATGTGTGAAGGCTTTCGGGTAGTAGGTGAACATTTTAGCCACCAGTTTTACATAAAGTTAGGCGAACAATTCAGATAGCGAAAGAATCGCGATGGATTTTTGGTCAATGCTAAAGTTCTTTTTGCTAAACATTGCGATTGTTGGATATATCGCCTATAAACCGGATATGGCGCCTATCAAATAGCGTCATCGCTGAGTTAGAATACCTTTAAGGTTATTAATTTCTATGGTGCAGTGATGGATTTAGTGACACTTCTATTATCAATTGGCACAGCCTTTTTGGTGTTATCAGGTATTCTGTGGTATCGAGCTTACCGCATTGTCAAACAGCAAATTAAGTAACACCAAGCCCCTTCAACATTTAACAATCTAGTTTTATATTTTTAATTTGTAAAAAATCGTTACAAGGATTTAAATTGACACCATTCAAGATAGGTACTGCACCAGATCAGGGTATTGAGCAACCAAAGGCGTGGGCAGAGGCGTTTTTTACTTCAATAGAGCAGCTTGCTGACTTTGTTGACCTTCCACCTCAGTCTCTTAAAAGGTCAGAGCGCGTTAAACAATCAAAAGTGCAAACAAGGTTAATCGAGATCCATTTATTATTGCGCCGAGTACGCCCTTGGTTTAATTCGGATCAAGCTACCTGGGCGTGGTATATCGCTGAGCCGCTTGTAGCTTTTGAGCAATTAACGCCTTCAGAAGTTATTAAAAAATTTCATGGCTCAGGTATTCAGGCGTTGAATGATTGGATAACAGAGCGAGAATTGGGCGGTTTTAATTAGTGGTATTTTGCTAAACGAAGATATTTTAATATTCAGCTTCCGATATCTCATCTCCATTTTTTTGATCTAACACGGTTAGCTCAGCTAGTACATTCAGTCTATTCGATGCAAAAAAACAGTTCTCATCTTCCATAAGATCGGCATAGGCCACCTTCCTGCGATTACCGGTGCGGATGAATGGAGTTTAATTAGATGCTGTTGACCTTTGAGTCTAAATTAAACGTCATAGCAACAAAGTATAATGGTTTCGCCAAAAATCAAAAATACCAACGAGAAGGACGGGTAACCAAGGTTATTCGGTATCTAAAACGAATTTGTTATTTTTTGTTATCACCGACTTGGCAATACTGAGATTAACAACAAAAATCTCGTGATCCAGTAATATAATTTTTTTAAGGGCTAAAACATGCTGTGGTATATATTACCGATGTACCAGTAACATAATTTTGAGGGGTAAGCGATAGCACAAAATTAGTGTTTTTTTTTTGATGTTTTCATACTGATTTCTTATGCTTTAAATGCTTGAGATTTTCATTTTAACCCCTGAATTTGGTCATTTTTAGTACCTTTCTCGAACCTTAAGGTTAAAGTTATCTATCTATATGGCTAGATTTCCTGTTTTTCTATTTTTAGTGTTTTTTTAAATGTAACCCAACACGCCAACTGTAGTGAATCACTACACTTAGCGCACTAAATCAGTACACCTAGCGTACCAAAACGGTTCCCTTAGAGGACCAAAATGGTTCCCTTTGAGGACCAAAATGGTTCCCTTGGAGGACCAAAACGGTTCCCTTGGAGGACCAAAATGGTTCCCTTGGAGGACCAAAATGGTTCCCTTGGAGGACCAAAATGGTTCCCTTGGAGGACCAAAATGGTTCCCGTGGAGGACCAAAACGGTTCCCTTAGAGGACCAAAATGGTTCCCTTAGAGGACCAAAATGGTTCCCTTGGAGGACCAAAATGGTTCCCTTAGAGGACCAAAATGGTTCCCTTTGAGGACCAAAATGGTTCCCTTTGAGGACCAAAATGGTTCCCTTGGAGGACCAAAACGGTTCCCTTGGAGGACCAAAACGGTTCCCTTGGAGGACCAAAATGGTTCCCTTGGAGGACCAAAACGGTTCCCTTAGAGGACCAAAATGGTTCCCTTGGAGGACCAAAACGGTTCCCTTATAGGACCAAATCAGTACACCTAACGTACTAAATCACTACAGTTTGTGTAGTAAATTACTACATTTGACGTTTCCACTTCTGGATTCTTAGATTAATATCTTTGCGGGCTGGGAAAATTGATCCATTTTCCATGATAACAGCTTATCAATGCGATTGATGAGATGATCCGATACGCCTTAGCACCCTTGCTTCCCATACCTGCATGACAGTGATTATCGCAAACATCATTTGAACTACTCGGCACTGGAGTACCGATATTGCGCCAGTCAGTTGTTCAAACCTCATCTGAAATTATCATATCGACAAAATGACAAACAGACCAAAAAATTAGTAAACATAAAACTTTCGTTTTTTTCTCAGCTTATGCATCAGATACAAACCTCACCATTAGCCTATCACTGAGCGTGACTGAAGCGCTCAAACTATTCAAACACTTGGACTTCCCAGATTTTGTATTCGTCATAGCTTAGAAGGAAAACTGTGTGCTAAGAAAACATTTCAATGCCTTTCTCTCGAATAAACTTATCATCTATTGCAGTGTGATAGGAACGATCTTACTTGGTCTTTTAGAGCATTACATCACTGGCAGCACTTCAGACCTCATTAAAGAGGCCTCTATGGGAAAGACAGCACAATGGTTTTTTTTGATTAATCTTTTGAGCTATTTACTCTTTGCTTGGGCGTCATCACAGTTAATCGCTAGAACAATTGACCTGGCTTTTTTGAGTATAAGAACGGTATTACTCTCGCTTGCTAAAGCATTCATTTGCACGGCATGGTGGTGTTATGTTGGGATATGGCTTTTAAAACAATTTATACAATATAGCTCAATTGAATTAACCGGTTTTTCGGTGTTGTCACTCTCCATCTTTGGACAAATCGGCACTGCTTTGATTGTCTGCCTATTGGTGTGTTATTGCTACAGCATGTTTATCAGTATTTATATCGGTTCGATATTACGCACTGCCTTGCGCGGAGTCTCAGAGAGAAATCGGCGTTGGTTTGCTAGGTATCACGTGCCTGTATCATGTGTATGGGTCGTATTTAACATGCCGTTGCTGTGGCTGATACTTGCAGGAGCATTTTTCTTAAAATTGTCCGGTCTGCTCTTACTATCTGTAGGGGTATCCTTTATCTACCTCATCACAGAGCCTCTAGCAATGCTTGCTGTATTGTTTAGCTTTTATATTGCGCTTGTTGTGTATTTAGATGAACAAAAAAATCCAAATTGGGCGAATTTAACCAAAAGGCTTGCACAGTAAAGCATTTTAATTGTTGATCATTTTTATTCGAGGCACTCATGAGCAAGGCAACTTTTTTCTACCTATTTTTTCAAACGCTAGCAATGACCATGTTAATTGCCATATTAGGGGGGATCGCGAGTGGTGAAACATTAAAAGATTATGAGCGCTTTAGCTACGCTGTAGGGGCTCTTGGCCTAGCAATGTTCTTTTCAAATCAGTTGTGTCAGCATTTTCCCAATCGTATTAATCGCACTAATCAGGTGTTACTTACGCTATGTTTTTACCCTTTGATGTTGTTAGCTATTAATACAGCTGTTGAGCACAGCCCTAAACTAATTACAGAAGCGAATCGTCCTATTGCAATGCAACGGGGTGTAAAAAGATTGTCTGGACCAACAGCAGCAGACCTTAATTTTGTTAGCCAATTATCTTCAACAATTAAGCGTTTCCCTATACCCGATAAAAACATTAGTGAATTGTACCTTGATAGTATTAAAGGCATATCACAGCTGATCCAGCACAAAGATAATTGGTCACAGGGGTTTACTGAAGAACAGTTAAAAAAACCGATATGGGGGCTTTTTCATCAAAACAGAAATTACCATGTGTATGAAGATGATTTGGCCTACGCTTATTATCTAAATGTCCTTACCAGCCCCATTTTACCAATGACGTCTAAACTCTTCACACAAATAGGTCATTTAGCTCGAGTTGACAAGAGTATGCTTCTAGACAACGAGCCTATAGTTAATCTTTTGATAATGTCCCGCCTAGGATTAATCGACTCGGCAAAGGCAGACATGTCAGTACTAAATGATTTCAATCGAGCTAAGCGGCAGGAATATAGCACTAATAAACGCGTGCTATTGCAATTTGAAAAAAACATGAAGGCACAATCAAAGGTTGAAATGTTTGATGTCATCGACTACCAGCAGGGCTGGACAGTGCTTGATTCTGTTAAGCGTAGCTTTACCTTGCATATCTTAACCCAAGCCGGTTTAAACACTAAAAACTTACCCGAAAATATTATTTTCCCTTTTCGCAATAAAGACCAACCTTATCATGCCGATGCTGAATTTATAAAATTAACTCGCTGGTATGCGCCCTTTCTGTTTGATAAGAAAAACCGATTAATTATCCCGTTACAAGATTTGGAAAGTGCGTCGCAAATTAAGCGCTATGAAGCTATGTTGTCCAAAAAACTTCCCGATAGTTATAAAAATAACTTTTACCATTTTTACTATAAAACAGCTATCGAGCTAAGTAATACACCGACAACATGGCAATTACCCATCGCTATGCCGCTTTATGGTCACTTCGTGCGAATTGGTAGGGTATTAGAATGGGTACTAATAATCACTTTAGTACTATTAGTCTTTAAGATCATCTGTATTTCACTACAAGTAAAATATGGCTTTTTTAAAGCATCCGCTACCGTTGTCGCCGCATTCCTGATCTTCCTTACGCCATTGTTGCATTGGATTATGCAACCAGTGCTCTGGTTTTCATTCTAAAAGCCAGTTGAGTAAATTTTGTATGACGCAGGAACTGATAGCTCATATTTCCAAATAAGCCATGAGTAGCCAGCTAAACATTAAGACTTTTCTGGAGGTATCTCACCATCAAATATTCTTAATTTTTTATCTAAAGCCATACAACCAGCGTGGTGAACGATTATTGCAAAGTGCTAATTATCGTTCTAATCGAGAGATGCAGCTAACTGTCACATGGTTTAATTAGGTAAATTTCGACCAGTTTAAATCGAACTGGATTTCACCCTATAATCTCTGTAAAGCCTGAATTAGCAGCGTTTTTCAGTAATATTTAGCAGCAAAAATGTAGATATATAGCGATAAACTATTCGCTAATAGCCAACATTTAACGCAAAAATAATCAATTATGTACAGTCACGATCAGTTGTTAAAATGCTAAACCAACAAAGGCGCCGCGATTGCGTTTTGATAAAGCTTGCATAAAAGCCGCAAATTGTGCAGCGTCACCACCGCTAGGGCGGTAGAAACCTATGCCATGAATGCGAAACCGGGGATTACCACTAGTATCGCTATTTCTGCTGGTAATTTCACTGACGATGGCATCGAGATCACGATGGCGGTAATCATCACCAAAAACGTATAAACTGACTTTGCCACGAGTTTTACTGTATAAATCCAGTGCTCGTAAAATGCCCACTTCCGGCGCACTGCCGCCGCCAGTGAAGCTTCGCATTCTATCCATAGCGCGTTGGCGCATGGTGGTTGAATCACTAAGCCATTTCCCCTCTTGCCCAGCGTATAAAAAACTGCCATCCGCAGATATAATCTGAAAGCCTTTCATTTGCGGGTGATTCATTAAAATATCATTCACTACTGCGATTACCTGATTCCATTTGGCTCCCGATACCATTGATCCAGAGTTATCAATCACGAATACCACATAGTCAGCATCTGTTGGTATACCGCCCACTTCTGCAGTAGGCTTATCAGTTGATTTGGGGACATTGAGCATCGCCGTCGCCTGTCGGATCTCGTTGCGTAACGAGCTAGCCTTTTCCTGCAATTGTTGTAAGGTTTGCTGTGCTCTTGGTACAGAAGACTCCAAAGATTTTAGCTGTTCGGTGACGGATGCAGAGCGCGCCCGAGCCTTGGCCAGTTCCTGTTGTTTATCTGATAAAGCGCCTTTTAACAATTCGACATTCAGCTGCGCGGCCAAAACCTCATCTACTAAGATACTGAGATTATTCGGGCCAGCCAGGGTATTAGTTTCACCATTTTTAGCCAGTAACACCAGCAACACAACCGCGCCAAAAGCGCAGGAAATAATATCCAAAAATGATAGGTTGAATATTTCAACCGGGGCTCGTTTTATTCGGCGCATTATGGCCACTCCCCTGCAGGGGCTAAAAAAGTGCCGCCAGTAACCTGGGTCCAGCTCCAATACATCGCCGAAGCATAGGGATCCCCTTCCAACGGCAGTAAAATTACATTGACCCGTATTCCCTGACCGGCTCGTTTTACTGTTTCAATCAGCAACTCCTGCCGACACTGCGAAGAAATGGTTTTCCTAGTGGTTAATAAACCACGACAACGCACGCCCAAACCGTCGCCAAGCGTCGGTAGGCCATCGGTAATAATATACACGTCGGTAACATTGGGATGCACCTCACGCAGCTTTTGTATGCCGATTTGCAAATTCGTGCCCCCATTGGGCACCAGCTTGCCAATATCGCGGACGATAGCGTTCATAGAATCGGTAACCTGTGGTGAGCTGGCGGCTCGGATGCCGAGCATAACGGCATCTTCTGAATAAGCGACAACAGTTACCTTGGCATTTTGCGGGGCGCGAGCTAGCAACCATTGTGCGGTACGCCGGGTACGCTGCCATTTGCGCTGCGTGATTTTTTGATTATCAGGCAGCGCCAAAAACCGCAAAATTTCCAGTAAATTATCGCCCATCATAGAAGCAGATTTATCCAGTAAAATGCCGATCTCTCGTCCTTCTACTTTTAAACCGGTAATATAACTTTGTTGCCCGCTGCCACTTAATTGCACATTGGCATCGGGTACGGGTAAGCGAGCCAGCGCGGCTAACTGGTTTTCTAAATCTGCCACAACCGCCAGCTCAGTAGAGATTTGCTGCAACAACTTACTTTGGGTGCTGCTAGTATCAGCTTGTGAGCTACGAGAATCTTGTTGGGTGCTGGATTCTAGCGCGATTTTATCGTTTAGTTCATCGATAGACTTTTGCAATTGCTCACGCTGACGCGCTGCCGCGTTTAATTCCTGCTGTAACTTCTTGGTTTCGTCAGTCGGTTCTGGTAGATACGCATGAAAATCGACCAGAATAAAAATCAGGATAATAGCCCCTAAACCACAAGCCATGACATCCAAAAAGGACATATTAAAACCATCATCGGGGCGGCGTTTTAATCTCATAACCTGAGATCAGTTATGCAGATGCGCAAGCAAATGTTTTTCACAGGATTGCTGTGTATTCAGCACCATGGTGTCCTGACGACTATTTAGCAGATGCATAAAAAACATTAAGATCAACGAAATAAATAACGCCACCAACGTAGAGTTAAACGCTACACCTAAAGAGGCTGTCATACCGGCAATATCCCCAGCCAGTGCTTGATCAGCTTGCGCCAAAGCCTGGCCAATACCACGTACCGTACCCACAAAGCCAATGCTGGGGATGGCCCAAATAATATAGCGGATCATATTGTTACCGCTTTCCAGCTGTGCAGCGACACTGTCGACCGACGAAGCAATCGCATCTGCAGCATGCTGCACGTTACGAGTATTTTTAAAGCGCCGGATACAATTTATCCAGGTAGCCATAGCGGGGTTTTCTTTATATTTTGATGCTTCTAAATCTGACAGGGCAAGATCTACATCCAGTGGTAGACTTTTGTCATAGTCTTTCAGAAAATCACGGGTATATAGCGTTTCTTCATCCAGTAAACGCCATAGTTTATAGCCCATGAGAAATAAACAAAAAAACAGTAATGAGAAACAGATCTGTTGCTCCATATCTTTTAAGATAACCCAGATAGAGAACAAACTACTACTACCAGATGCCGCTAGCACTGTGCTGGCAGCCGGCCGGATAATACCTTCATAAAACAGGTGCACCAGCGTAAAGCTAGCAAGCAACACCAACAAACTGGTAATAAGGTTAGGGTTCATTGCCGCAGAATTTGGTTTACTCATTAGAGTGTTTCCCACACTTAAATATTAATAGGAAATTCTTGTGGCGCATCCAGCGACACAAAATAAGCCATTGCCGATCCGGCTAACATCATTAGTACGAGCGCTAACGCAATACGTTTTTTGTTCATTTGTTGCTCCTGCTTACTCTGTCTGATGTTAACGGGTTACGGCTACAACTTAGTTATAGCGTGCGATCCGAAAGCCAATATCCTCTTCCGGTTCACTGCCTTCAGCTCTGATACTGGCCCGTAATTCTTTCATACGTCCTGATTTAAACGATGCCCCTTTAACTACATGGCCCTGACCATTGCTAACGCCTAAGTAATCTCTCTGCACTTCTTCAGTATTAGGTGTATTCAATGCATAGTAGTCATGTACCCATTCGCGCACATTACCATCTAAATCGAAAAAGCCGGCTCGCTCCGCTTTAAAACTACCCACGGGCGCTTTACCCGCAAAGCCATCCTCGTAATCTCGGAAGATAAAGGTTTGTTGACCTTGTAAAACCTTGTCAGCAAAATTACCCTGCTTAGCACGCAATCGTTCTTCATTGCCCCAAACATAGGTAGTTCTGGCGGCTCGTCTATTATGTTTGGCAATAAATTCCCATTCCGCTTCAGTAAGTAAGCGATAGCCGTTGCTGTTAGCCTGGATCCCCCTAAGCCTCTCACCTTGCATAATATAAAAAGGTGTTAAACCTTCTTGTTCACTTAACCAATTGGTAAATTTAACGGCATCAAGCCAGGAGACTTGGGTTACCGGCAATGCAGAGCCTGCGCCTTTACCACTAAAGACTGCATACTGAGCTTCAGTAATTTCGTGTGCCGACACCCAAATATTGCGGCTAAAATCGACTTTAATTTGATGCTCGTTACGGCCCCGATCCGTTTCATTTGGTGGTGAGCCCATAGTATAGGCTTTCGGTTGAACGCCAATAAAGCTAATCCCTAGTGTTTCTGCAAACAGGGGCTTACCTTCACGTCGTCGCGCTGCAAACTCTGTTATCATTTCAGCCTGGACTATTTGTTGTTGGCGCGAACTGGGAGTCACAGTGCGACTAACAGTACGATAACCGCTTTTTCGAAACTCAACCTGCTGCGCCAGTGCAGGCAGTGACAAGGTTAACGGTGTTTGCCCCTGCCCCTGACCATTGATAAAGACCTCAGCAACCTCATTGGCATTAAAGCGCACCTGCCCTATTTCTGCCTTCAGTGAAAATTCAAGTGTGCGCTGCTCTTTGGCTTGCAAGGTAATACTTTGCGTTTGCGGTAAATAACCCGGCTTTTCATAACGCACGCTATAAGCTTTACCGGCATCTAAACTTAGCGGACTCTGTGCTGGTTTACCATTCACGAGTAAAATACCATCGGCAGGTGTCGCCGCAATCGTTAGTTTAGCCTGCACTGGTGATAAAAAGTAATCGCGTTGCTGTGCTGGCTGGTGATAAGAGAGGTTAATGCTATCTTTTATAGGCTCATAGCCAGCTAAGGTAAGCTCTACCTGATAGCTACCCCCGGGTTTAGGCATACTTAATGGCGTTTGGCCTACCAGTTGACCGTCGATGGTAATTGCTGCGCCAGTTGGGCGCGATGCCAACATCAGATTACCTTGTACCTGAGTTAAGGTTAGTGTTTGGGTGAATTCATCTGCTGCAACAAGTTCAACACTGATACTAGCCGGTTGATAGAACGGATGCTCAGCAGTGATCTGATAAGTACCCGGTTGAAACTGTTCTGCAAAGCTTTGGCTCTTACTCACCAATTGCCCATTCACTGACCAGCTGATATCGGCTAGCTGTGGCGCAGTTACCAAACTGACCGTCGCTGGCATCGGTTCCAGCGTAACACTCAGATTGCTATCCTGGGTCGCTAAAACTAATACCTCTTTGGCAGCAAATTTGCTGGCGCTAGCGCGGATCTTTGCTTGAGCGCCGAATAAATAGAACTTATCTTCAATAAAAAAGCCTACGCCTGAGCTTACCGCAAACTGTTGACTTTGGGCAGCTTCGGCTGGCAACACTTTAACGGTAAAACCCTTTAACAAAAATAACCAACTTAAGTAAACGGATAATATGCCAGTAAAAAACACAACTGCAACCAACACTACCCACTTACGTTTACGCTTATCTGAGGCAATAGCATCATCAATACGACTCACAATTTACTCCTGTTAGATGCGAACTTTGCATTTTAGCGCAACTTCTATGGGCGTTGGGCTGGGATGAACCGCAACGGTGATGATCTCGGTACGGTACCCTTCACAGGCACCTTCAAACTGATAACTACCTGGTGCTAATTGTATGGTTTTGTCTTTTATTTCGCCGACGTTACCAACCCCTAGCACCCGAATATAAGTGCGCTCATCGCTTTGTATTCTAACCGCTACAGGCTGCTGCTTAACGAGCAATAGCTGCTTTAACTGAAGTATCTGTGCCGTTAATTTAGAGCTCAGTGTACCAAGCGGTTCAGCACGGGCTATCGCAGCATTGGCAGCTTTTTGAATATTGGCATCAGTTAACCGTTCGGGCTGTTGAACATAACTGTTAAGTTGCTGACTCGCAGCCATAATACGCTCGGCTTGCTGCAAGCTTTGCTGCAAATCGGGATTATCGGGTGCCGTATTTAGCGCCTTGTTTGCAAGCAGTTGCACTGTAGGCCATTCATCGGCAGCACTAAATACCATAATTTGTTGCAACGCCTCAGTCACCGCATTAGTTTGTTCGACTCGGTCAAGTTGCTGTTGCACACTGCTTAGCTCTGGCCTACTACTGTCAATAGCGCGTGCCCGGGCTAAAGCTTGGCGAGCTTGTGAGAAATCATTACGCTCCAGCGCGGCAACCGCTTCGGCCAATACCTGAGCAAAAGCCTGTTGCTGTTGGCCTTTATTAATAAAAGCCAAGCGCGATGTCGCTGCCTGATCGGCCCCATCTAACTGTTGAATTTTCTCCAGCAGAGCTTTTTGCTTACTTGGGTTATTTTCCAACTCGGCAACCCGTACTTGCTCCCATAACGCCAGCACCTCTGCTGCCACCACTAAGCGCTGCTGTAATTGCAATGCCGGCGTAAACTCGGGGTTTATACTAAGGGTTTTACTATTGTGCAGTGTGGCTTGCTGCAAATCGGCCTGAGTGAAGGCCGCCATAGCAGCCGCGTGGGCCTGCCGGTAAGCATCGGTATAGGCTGTTTGGTAGGCCTGTGCTTGCTGTTGTAAATCAGGCAATAAGGTAGCCGCCTCAGCATAGCGCTGTTGACCGTATAGCTGATACGCTTGCTGCACACCCTCTTGTAACTGACGCAAAGTAGCAGTTTGCCAACGGCTAAGCAGTGGATCTGCCGCTAACAAATCGACTTGTGCATTGGTCTGAGACAGCATGAGTTGCAGCGCGGTTCTCGATTCAGCATCAAATTCAGCACCGACACTCACAGATCGCTGAAGCGCCGGAACAGTTGCCGTTGACCCCACAGAAATGCCGTCGGTTCGCAGCGGTGAAGCAGTTAAATTTTTTACGACCAACCACACCAAAGCTACCAATAACAAAGCCGTCACAATATAAAAACTCAACTTAATATAGCGCGACTTTTTGGCAAGTTTATCGTTGCTGATTTGTTCATCTAACGAGGTCAATAGTGGCTCCTTCCACAGTTTAAGCTTTACAGCTGCCTATCAGGTGTGGCTTCTACCTGGTAAATCTCTAATAAACGTTGCCTTAACTGAGTATATTGTTCACTCGCGGTTCCTTTTAATTCAATGGTCTGATCATTAAGCTCCACCACTTGTGGTGTTACTTTAATATCTAAGTTTTGTCCCATTTCACTTAAAACATCACGCTGCGCACTAACCTGTTGATTCGTTTCAATCGCCTTTGATAAGCTGTATACCGCCGCCGCACCAGCCGCAATAGCCCCTAATTCGCCAGCAGCCGAGCCAGAATTTTTCGCCAACATAATACCTAGCACAGCACCACCCGCTGCGACCAATTGCTGTGCTGCCCGTTCTGCTTTTTTCTTGCGAATATCGGCTGCTATTGGCAGAGTTTCACGCTGATACTTAAGATAGGCCTCATCCGTTTCGGCATAAAAAGCTTCATAACTATCTTGTAATTGATCAACGAACAACTCGTCTTTGTTTTGCAATAAGCTTACGCGCTGGAGCATGGGATCTTGTGGTGAAGGCGCGCCTGTTAACTGAAACACCGTTTGGCGCGAGGTAAAGCTTTTTCGTTTACTCACCAGATAAGGTGAAAAAGCCTCTGGACTATACATAGCGGCATACCGCAAATCAGACACTTGCTTAATGGCTTTTTTCTCAGTGTCTGGCTTTTTAATTAATAAGTCGTACACATAAGCAGCAATATCATTAAAGATTGGGGCATAGGGATTTTGATCTTTTCGCAGCGCATCACGATAAAAGGCTTCTCCAACCCGATGCTCAAAGCTTTTTTCTCCCCAAATATTATTGGTAGCATCCATCACCCGCACACTGATTTTTACGGTTTCGGTGTCAGAGTAATTAATTTTGCCCAGCACATAAACATCTGCCGAGGCTGAAGCATCTGGCGTAACATTAATTGCACCAAAAGACTTAGTTACGGCCAATGCTTTTTTGGTATCAATAGCAAAACGGTTAGCCTCTAATCGCCTAACCTGAGGCCAAATGTCCTCATCTGCCACTTTTTTGTCATCAATATTGCCACGAGAATCTAAAGGAATACCCGGATCAAACACCGGGATAGCCACATCTAAAAAAATGGCAGAATTGTAGTTAAATTGCCGTTGAGCAGTGCCTAACTCTGGTGTTTTGGAAGGTCCGGCAATAGAGGGGCCAACTGAATTGACGTTAGTCTGTGTTGTTTGACAACCACTTAAAAGTAGTGCAAGTAGTGTAACCGAGGCAACTAACCAACGCTTCGCTGCTGGTATAGCGGCGATTATCGCAGTGAAAATGTGCATCCTAGTCTCCGTAATCATATTTCCATAATCATATTTTTATATTGGGTTATTATTAACCCTGGCACCCATACTGGGTCATTAGCGCCTGAAAATGCTTTTTTTCGTTGTCAGTGGTTGCAGATGCAACCCCCTGCTTAACAGTTTCACATACCGCTGAACTACCCGACTGCCCTTGGTCTTTTTTAGTAACCGCCGACGGTGAACTTGCCGATTCTTGCTCGCCTTTTGCTTGCTGATTAGCCGTGCTTTCAGACTGCGTTTCACCTGCTGCTTGATTACTTGTCGAAGCGGCAGCACCGGTATTTCCCCCCCCGGTACCCACCTCGCTGATACGACCGGCTCCCGAATTAATGGCTTCGGCCATGCATTTTTCACTCTTGTTCAAGTTGTCGGCAAAATCCAAATCCATTTTCTGCACTAACTCCGCTTTAGTCAGCGCACTACTGTCGATATCTTTAAAATCAATCAACGCACAATCGCCATAAGCAGTGCTATTTTTTATTGATGTCGTTTTGCCAGGAGCATCAGTAATAGGTTGTTGAGCGCAAGCAGGCAATGTTAACGAAAAAACTGCAAAGCTAAAAACCCACAGCGACACTCGAATTATCGAGTTGTTTAGCATATAAAACCTCCTGGCTGTCCCCGTTTTTTTAAAACTCATACATTGAGCAACTCAAAAATACCAGCAAAAACAACATATAACCTTATCATCAGTTAATCTTAGAGATATTTTTAACTTTTAGCCAGCCCCCAAAAAGCACCGTTATCAAAGCCAAAAGCACAACAGAGCCCTAAAAATCGTATCTAAATCATCATTTTCTATCTTTCAGTCAGATTTTTTATATTAGATTAGCCTTACTGAAAAGCGTACGAATATTCAAACAACGAAGCTGGTTATGTTTTGAACAACCCACTCATACGCTCAGTTTTATTTAAAACCATTTGTTTTATTTCAGACTGCGTTGCAAATAACATAAACGCTTTTTTTGCGCGGGTAATTGCTGTATAGAGAATCTCACGTGTTAAGAGGCTGCGTTGATTATCAGTAGGTTCAGGGACAACTAACATACAGCGTTCATATTCAGACCCTTGCGATTTATGAACTGTCATCGCGAAAACTAATTCGTGATCAGGTAAGTTACGGGTATTAATAAAACGATAATTCTGAGACCCACTTTTTTCAGGCTCAGTTGCTGGAAAACAAACTTTTTTACCTTCTTTATCTAAACATATTCCTATATCGCCGTTGTAAAGTTTTAACGCATGATCATTAGCGGTGATGATAATTGGCTTACCCACGTACCATGTATCTACCGGGCCTAACGACAAAGCTTCTTCTATTGCTAAGTTAATGCCTTCAACACCAAGCTTTCCTTTACGAAACGGCGAAAAAACTTGCCACTTTTCAAATGCAGTGAAAACGTCAGCAACACTGTGATGACACGTCTCATTGAACGAACTAACTACTGATTTATAATTTTGATAGCCTGCAATTGACTGTGCTAGTGCTTCATCAATAAAGCCGATGGAAACATCACCAAAAGCATCGTCATGTAATATATCTAAAACCTCCGCGACTTTACCCTCATTGGTTGCCTCGGCAAGTTTTCCTATGCCGCTATCAATTGGAAATCGGTAGCTTTCAGTTAGCTTTATACATGCTTGGCCTAACCAAGCTTGTTCGGTTAAAGCAGCCGACGCAGCAATCTGTGCTAGCACATTGCCAGCCTCAACGGACGCGAGTTGATAAGGATCACCTAATAATATCAATCTTGTGGTTGGTCGAATTGCTGCTAATAGCTCCTTCATCAGTATCACATCTAACATGGATGCTTCATCAACGATAACAATATCAACATTTGCTTTTTGGCCGCGTTTAAATCGGCTTTTTCTAGTTGTAGGGTGAATACCAAGAAACTTTTGAACGGTTTGAGATTTCTCAGGGATGGCGTCGACTACATCTTTATTAAAACCACATAAATCTTGCAGCCATTCCTTTTTCTGCTTAACGATAGACTCTTTGACTCTTGCGGCCGCTTTTCCTGTAGGTGCTAAAATTTCGATATTTAATTTGCTTTGCCCCTGCAGATAATACTTCTCGATTAATAACGCCAGCACCCGCACTACTATCGTTGTTTTACCTGTACCAGGCCCACCAGTAATAACAGATAAATTTTGCCGCAGTGTATTGAGGATAACCCTCTTTCCTGCATCATTGATGTTTTTCAAAATAGAGATTTTTTTTAATATAAAAGCTTCATCGCTTACCGATTTTTGCTCAACAAATGCCTTGAGACTAACTTCAATATCGCGCTCAGCTTTAAAGTACTTATGTAGATATAAACGATCGTCTTGCAGTAAAATAACCGCTTTGTCACGATGAGATGATGCAGTACGTGAAAGCCATAATAACTGCTCAGCCAATCGTTCAAAAACCGCCTTTACTTCTTCGCTTAAATAGATGCAACTACTTCCCATAGCCGCGCTACTGCTTAAGGCAACTAAACTTGATTTCAATACCATTCTATCTGACAAGTCAATCACTGTATCATCGATGTGACCCAGTAAAAGCTCAGCTAATCGCTCATGTGCTTGCAATAAATCACTCATATGCGCCCCGCCATGTCAGCATAGTTTTTGGGTAAAAAATAATTTGCGAGCTGGTCAATCACTCTTTCTTCAGGTAAGTGAAAAAACACCCCTTTGCCCTCATGGTCTGGATGCATACCACGCATGTAGAGATAAAATACACCTCCAAAATGATCTTCATAGTTATAATCAGGGATACGTTCAGATAAATGTAAATGTAAGGCTAAGCAATATATTAAATACTGCAAAGTATAAGCTTTTTGGTCGTTATTTTGTGCAAGTGCTGCTGCGGTATAAGCGTCAAAATCATCACCTAAGTGATTACTCTTATAATCTGCTAAATAATATTTTCCGCCATGACAAAAAACTAAATCAATTGATCCCGTTAACATGCCATAGATAGAAGGTCCTTTTAATTCTGCTAAGTGATAACCCAAATCGCCCAGCTTGTTATGTAAACCACTTTTGGAAAAAGAAGGGCTAAGTGCAAAGGTAAAGCTTAACTCTGAGCGCCATTCCTTTAAATGCGCCAGTGCTACATTATTGCTTCCCATGTCTAAAAATGGGGTCAATATCACCTCACGCATCCATTGCGTATATTTAGGTAACTCACTCTCAAGCATTTCGTTTTTTAAAATAACCCCGTTAGCTTTGAGTTCATGAAGCATCAGTTGTGTTAAATTACCTAAAGTTTCCTCTGAAATAGCACCACACCATTTAGTGAAGTCGGTGTACTCCAAAACATTATGCAGGGCGTTACCTATATTCGCTCCTCTAGCCAAAAGATGACGATCTTGAGCGGAGTTGTTCGTATCTTCTGCTGTAGGCTGCAATTCATCGTCATCTTTCAACACAACACTGTAGCCACGAGAAAGCATAGAAAATGAACTCGTACCCATACGCTGATCAATTTGATCTGAAAATAGCTTACCAACCTTTTCGTAATCTAATGATTCATCTAAAGCACAGTCTTTCACCACATTTACTACTGGACAGTCTTTAAGGCTAACGCATCCCGCATTCGCTTGGCTTAATGCTGTTACAAAATTCGAATGCGCACAACTGACTGAATCAGCGTCCGAGGCAGTTGGAAAATACCAAGCTAAAGGTGATTTGTTATAAGCACTACTGGGGGTGTTTTTGGTAGGCTCTTGTGCATCTATAAAAAATAGTACTAAATGGCGAGATGCTCTTGTTAACGCTACATAAAAAAGGCGCAGTTTCTCATCTAACAACTCCTGTTTTTGCGCTGATTTTATTTCTTCGCAAAAACCGAATAAGGCCTTACCTTGGGTGTCGTGCGCGCTGTATAAACTATCTCGTACTTGCACTGAATCTCGCCATGCAAAAGGTACAATAACAACCGGATATTCCAAGCCTTTAGATGCATGGATCGTAATGATTTTTACTCTGTCCTCGTCACTTTCCAAGCGTATTAAACTTTCATCTGAAGTGTCTTCTGCGGCAATCGCCTGTTCAAAACGACCCAACAACTTTAATCCACCACCAAATAAAACATAATCCTCTTGTAAAAGCTCTAACAACTGAGTGACATTAGTTGCCTTTCTATCGTTTTCTAATTTCATAAGACTTTGCGTAGCTCCTATCAAATTAAACCAACGTGTTAAAGCTACCAAAGGGCCTAAGCTCAAAAACAATTCATTTAACTCTTGGAATTTAGCTATCCACTGCTGCAGAACAACCTCGTTATTAATCACCTCATAAACTTTGCAATAACCTAACCCATTAACTTCAGCAAGTAAGGCTGCTTCAAAGTAACGAGCATTTTTTGGGTCTAATATAGCCCGCAAAATCAACCAAATATCATAAGCCTCCGGTGCTTGATAAATAGACTCTTTTGATTGCGTTAACGAGGCTATACCGAGATTTAATAACGCCGTTTTTAACAACTTCGCTTCGCTATGACTATTAACTAACAAGGCAATATCACTAGGCTTTAAAGCCCGTATCTTAGTTACGTCACTATCTTCACTGTAAAGACACTGTGCCTTATCAGCAAGGCTTAGCAGCTTATGGATATAACTTGCTGCATTCTCAGCGGTTATCCGTTGCCTTGCGGCTGAATTCAGGGAGCAGTCGGCATTATCGGCAATATACTCTCCCGCTATAGCTTCAAGCGGCTTTAACTTACCTTCATGTCCAACCATCAATAATGGCTTGTCATCTCTAGCCTTTACATCTGTATACTTAATCTGCGCTTGATTAAATACACCCTGCGTAAATCTTTTATGCCCTTCACGCAGTGGCTGTTCAAAAATCGCTTTCATCCCAGCCACAAGCGTATCAGCAGAACGATTGTTAGTATCTAAATTATAGGTCTTATCCGCATCCTTTTTGGCTCGAAGATAAGTGTAAATATCCCCACCTCGAAAGGCATAAATAGCTTGTTTAGGATCGCCAACCATTAATAAGCCATTATCTTTACCAGAATAAATGTTATTGAATAAACGGTATTGGAAAGGGTCCGTATCTTGAAATTCATCAATAATTGCTAAAGGCAACTTTTTGCGTATAAGTTCGGAGACTCGCGGGTCTTTACTCACCTCAGCGGCAAGCTGAATAAGTCGATCAGAATAAATATTACCGGTATTAGCCTCAGTCTTTTTTAATCGAGATAACACTGATTGAGTGCTTTTATAAAAGAATTGATAATCCACTAAAGGGATACTTCTTTTTTTTGTAGCATTGAAATTATCGCACAGTTTAAAAAAAGCATTGTTAACTACTTCAACCTTCAACTCCCCCAATAATGCTGCATCTGCTCTAGCTCTTACCACTTCTTGGCTGCCTAATTTACTTGCCGCAAAAAATTTAAGCGTAGTGGGAGCGATTTGTGTGTGCTCAACATCAACAGCATATAAATCATTCAATGCCTGCGAAACTTTAGCGTCATTATTATAAGGTGCGTTATATACGACAGAATATTTATTAAAAAACTGAACAAGCTCTGCACGCTCAGGGCGAGTATCAAAGAAACTTTGTTTTAAAAGTGAATCTTGGGGGGCAGTCAAGCTCGCCACTTGGCTTGATAGAATTTTTTTATAAACCTTTTTATGTTTAGCTGAATTGTCTATCAGTGATTGATAATAGCTATCACCCTGAGCAACATTTTCACGCCATACATCCATAATCGACTCGTTGATGATTTCATCATCCGTAGATAAGGTAATCGCTATCGGTAGCCCGGAATCGATCGCAATACTTTTGCAAAGGTCTGCACAAAAACTATGTATCGTAGAAATGTTGGCAAAACTAATATGGCTTAGTGCTGTTTTCAGCAAATCTCTACAATAATCTTTATTATCTTGATGCAAGTCGAGAGCCGCCCCTAAAACATTCCCAAGCGCGGCATCGTTGCTTTTCTCGTCCAAGTAAGCAATTGCTTCTTTAATACGCAGTCGAATTCGCTCTATCAACTCTTCTGTCGCGGCATTTGTAAAAGTCACGACTAGAATTTCTTCAACTGCTAAGGGCTTGTTGTTAGGGGTACCAACGCCTAATAAAGCTCTTAAATATAACAGTGCCACGGTGAAGGTTTTCCCCGTACCGGCACTAGCCTCTAATAAATTTTTTCCTTGCAGAGAAACAGCTAAATACACAGGTTTAGCATTACTCATACTGCTTCTCCTTGTACCACTTCAATCCACTGAGGCTTAGAACCAATTTCATCAGCAGTTTTTCCTGGCTTTAAGTATTGAAAATGCTTAACAAACTTCTCACCTCTTGCAACCGCCGATACATCATGACTAAGCAGCAGCATCGCTTTCGATAAGCGCATATTTGAAAATGGTCCAGCGCTATCTTCTAGCATTTGCTCAAAGTCATCACGATATGTGTTGCCAGCATGCATTTTAGTAGCTGAAACGATATCCAAAGCAATAGGAGCATTCATTACTGACTTATATAAACGCAACCATGTTTCCAAACTATTTTTACCTGATGCGGTATCAGCTTCTAAGCGATACACCTTATCTTGGCAGGCAAGAAAGCTACTGTTGTAATTAACCTGATTTTCGACTTTTAATGCTTCAGCTATGCGTGCGTCAACAATGGCACGCATCAGGTATTTTTCAGATACCTGTTTGCCATTTTTATGAGCTAGGTGGATAACATCAGCAGCACTTGCATCACAGAATAAATTGATATCACCAACTAAATTAAGAGGTATTCCATCAACATTCAAAGTTAAATTTACTGATTGAACAGTAGGCTTTTTTTGCCCTTTAACTTTCATCACATTATCTAATACGGCTTTTGCGATATCGACCCAACTTTGCAAAGATTCTTGGGCAAAATAATCATTTTCCATCAAACCTGAAGCGAGATAAGGCAAGCTTATATCCGCTATCATCTCTGCATTAATATCACCCTGCTCTACACCTCTTTGCAGCAATTCATCAATGAATTTCCAGCGCGTTAATGGGTTAGTAGCCATTGGTTCTTCATCACCAGCATCATCATCTAGTTCAGGTAAATCTACATTAAAGCGTGTTTTAAAAAACGCTTTCGCAGGGTCTTCTAAAAACGCTTTTAACATTTGAACTGTTATCTGCTCAGGCATTTCCCAAAGCGGTAAAGTGAGTTTATTAGCAATATCTGGATCTTGATCCGCTAACAATGACTCCTGAGACTCAAAGTTTTGATAAGTATATAGTCGGCCATTTTTTTCAAAATATGCTTTGCTATAAGACTTCATAGGATGTTGTATAACAATGGCTTTTTGTTTTTTTACATTAGGTTGAATTAAATCTAATAATTCCTGTAAAACTACACTCGGAATTCGTTTCGCATTACTGCGCATATCCTGACCGACATATGAGCAGTAAAAACGTGAACTACAATTCAACAAAGCCATCAAGAATGTATCTTTATCTTGCTCGATTTGATTCCTATCGCCTAATCGTGGCTGCCTAATCGCTAGATTAATACTATCTGCTGCAGGTTTGCGCGGGAAGTCTGCCTCGTTAAGGCCTAGAATAGCAATCACTTTGGCAGGAATACCTTTTAAGGCACCAAAAGAACCAATATTGGTTTTCCCAAAACGGTATGAAAAGGCGGAAGTAGCAGAATCTTCGATGGCTAGCCGTAACTGAGAACTCACGTAAGCATAGTTATAGTCCAGTTCAGTATCAATAAAGCCATTTTCAAATTCTGTTAATAAATGATACCAAGCGTTTAAACTATCTAACTCTTTATGAGGTACATCTATAAAAGTGTTAGTTAAACCTCTAATATATTCAGCCCACTGGGAAGCAGAATAAGACTTTACTTCTCCATTGCTATCAGTGCACACATCGCGCCACTGCACTAATGCATCCATAAACATAATCAACTTGCTTAAAATCGATGATTGTAAGGCTGATATGCCTTCAATCCCATACAGCAGATCATCGTCAAGTCTCAAGGCAGTGCCATCTAGCGACAAACCCAACACCATTCTGTCGACTGCTGTTTGTAGCGTATATCTATCAAATTCAGGCAATTTTAATTGCTTTAACGTTGTTTTATCTAAGCCCCAATAAGCATTTGATTGGGTAAACCAAGCATGTATTTGCTCAACATCTTCAGTACTTAAACCAAAACGTTTCTTAACCACTGACTGATTTAACAGATCAACTACGCTGCTTAATTCATAACGGCTGCGAGGCAGATCGATCAAACTCATTAATACAGAAGCAACATCGCTGGTTGCAGCATTAACGCCACACACTTGAAAAGGAATAGCTTTGTCTGTCGATTGGTTTTCAAACACTGCATGCACATAGGAGGCATAAGCATTAATATCTGGACACATCACAATCACATCGTCGGGCTTTAACGATTTGTCCTGACTAAATTGTTCTAGTAAATAATCATACAAACCTTCCACTTCTCTAAAACGTGAAAAATGTGCATTAATGCATATACTATTATCCTCACTTTCATAAACTTCAGCTTCAAGTTTGCGTGGAAGGTAACGGTTATTTATCAACTCTGCTTTAATGTGGCTTAAAAGATCATCGGGTTGAGTATCTACAGTTTCTTGCTTACATGATTCGTGACGGCTTTTAATCCCTAACTCAGAAAACAACAACGCTTGCTGACGTGACGAGCCCCCCCAAGAGGCTAACAAGACTTGCCCTACAAAATATGCTTTTTGTTCTAAAACTAGCTGTTGATTCGCCTTTGCATCATGTTCAGTACCAAATAATTCTGCTGAAGCTGGCTGCCAAAAATAAGTAACAGGTAACCGCTGGCTCATCAATTTTAATTGGGTCAAGGTTGATACATCCAATTGGTTCACACCAAAAATCGCCAATTGCCTTAAACCCTGCAAAGCATTCGAACTTTCTGCCTCTAGTATTGCCTTGAATGATTCAGTTAATTGTGCACGATGTAACAATGTGTTTTGTGGTAACTCCGCACAAATCAAACGCCACAGTTCAGCCTGCCACAATTCAGCTGGTTCACTTAATACTGTTTTTTTCTGCTCCCAAGCATCTAGCCAATCAGGGCGATAAGTTTGGTAAAGTTCAAAAGTATCCGCTAATGAAAGACACAGTTGCGCCATTGACTGCGCTTGATCTTGCTTACTCAACCAAACTTTCAGTACCATCAAGGCATGAGAGCTAACTACCTCTTTTTCATTCAATTTAGACAAAAGCTGAAACAAAACTGCCGACAACTGCCTCTTATTTAACAATCCGGCCTGCTCAACAGCGCCCCGTCGAAATGTATTGTTGAGCAATTTATGCAAGGATTCAAAACGAATAGCAGAACAAATACCGATACGCTTAACGATCTCTGCTGTAAGCCAGTTCTCTATGGATTTGTTTGGTACCGCGATAATGTATTCACCAAAAGCACCTAACTGGCCATAGTGCTCTTTATAATCCTTCAACAAAGCATCCAGTAGGTACTTGATATTTGTGTTTGCGATAATATCCAAAGTTTAATCCTTTATAATATCTTTGTTATTAAGAACTGCATGTATTGGCAGACTGAAACAAAATAATTCCCTATTGAAATCCTACACTTTTAAGCAATTGATGCAAAGTATCTAAACTGGAATATAAAAACTATGCTTGCTGATTTCCTCGCATTTGTAATACCCCAAACGATGCATAAAACCCAATTTTCGCTGTTATTAAGTGAGGTAACGGCTATGACCAAACCATCATTTATAGGAAAGTTGGCCATCCTAAAAAGCATAAAGTCCATGCTAATTTAAACTGATTAGTCACATTTTGTGTAACTATATTTTTGAAAAAGTAACTTATTCCATAAAAATTCACGACACAACTTTTTAAAATCAGAAAAAATCCTGAGTTTTTGTATCGAAATTTTTCGACACTTTTTAGATAATTTCAGGTGTTCTAACTGCTAAAAATACACACTGTATTCCCGCAATAAACCACCAAACTCAATTTTTACTTATTACGCTAAAGCGTATATTGACAATATATACGCTGTAGCGTATACATTGATAAAAAGTATAGCGAATAAAGTGGAGTGTGTATGATGCAGATCACTCGTCCAGAACAACTTAGCACACTGATAAAAATATATCGCAAAAAGCACGGTGTTACACAAGCAGAGATCGCGCAGCTAGTCGGTCTTCGGGTGGCGACAATCTCTGATTTTGAGAACAAGCCTGAATCCTGCAAGTTAGCCACATTTTTCAAAATCCTTGCCGCGTTGCAGCTACAGCTGGATATCTTCCCCCGCGGAGATAAATCCACCGACCCAGAGCAAAGTACATGGCAAGAGGGCTGGTAAATGGATACTCTTGATATTTACATGAATGGAATTAGGGTGGGTGAATATCAGCGCGATAAACGGGGTGCAAATGCCTTCACTTACGATACTGCTTGGCTGAACTCGCCTGGACGCAGAAGCTTATCACTTTCCTTAACGCTTCGACCTTAACGGTATACAGGACCTGAAGTCTATAACTTTTTTGACAACTTACTGCCCGACTCTCGCGAAATTCGCGAGCGGATGGTGGCACGCTTTAAAGCAAACTCAACAGAGCCCTTTGATATCCTTAGCCAAGTCGGAAGGGATTGTGTCGGTGCAATACAGTTGGTTCCTTCAGGTGCAGATGCGCCTGTCATAAAACGCATTGAGGCGAGTGCGCTAACGGATACTGAACTAGCAAAGATATTAAATGGCTATCAGTCAAAAAAACCTTTAGGCATGCTGGACGATATACAAGACTTACGTATTTCACTGGCGGGTGCGCAGGAAAAAACGGCGCTATTATTCCATCAAGGCCATTGGTGCTTACCACATAACGCGACACCCACGACGCACATTATTAAGCTGCCAATAGGCGAGATACGCTCACATGATCGCGTGATTGATATGACGCACAGTGTTGAAAATGAATATCTGTGCCTTAACATCGCCAAGTCCTACGGCTTTGAAACTGCAAACTGTCAGATGATAATGCCCAACGGCATTAAGGCGTTGGTGGTTGAACGCTTTGATCGCAAGATGGCGGCTGATAACAACTGGATCATGCGGCTACCACAAGAGGATTTCTGTCAGGTTAGCGGCACTTCCCCAGCTAGAAAATATGAAGTCGACGGTGGCCCTAGCATTTCAACCATAATGAAAGAGCTACTTGGTGCAGCAAACCCCAAACATGATAAAGAAACTTTCATGCGTAGCAAGGTTTTATTCTGGCTGCTGGGTGCAACCGATGGTCATGCAAAAAACTTCTCCATTTTTCTTGAACAGCAAGATCAATATCGACTAACACCGCTATACGATATCTTGTCTGCATTTCCTGTAATCTCTAAAAAAGGTTTACATGAAAAAGACTTGCGCTTGGCTATGTCATTAAAAGCCTCTAAAGGAAGAAAAACAGAATGCCGTTTGATCGGCCCTACGCCTTTTAATGACGACTTACTAAATTTCTAAGCTGCCTATCCGGCAGTGAACTGGCTGCGGCAAGTGTAGCGTTGCTTGATTCCTTTCTAAGCTGCCTATCCGGCAGTGAACGTACCATTGGCCAGGGGATGCTATCAGGCATGTTTCTAAGCTGCCTATCCGGCAGTGAACGCCGCTAAGATTTCACTGTCATACATGAGCATTTTCTAAGCTGCCTATCCGGCAGTGAACTTGAATCAGCAAAATTAGCTGCTTCATTCATGTTTCTAAGCTGCCTATCCGGCAGTGAACAATTCTGCTCCTGTGAATTCGCGGGTGCCGTATTTCTAAGCTGCCTATCCGGCAGTGAATGAATACGGTCATCTAAGTTTGATGCCCATAATTTTCTAAGCTGCCTATCCGGCAGTGAACTGATTTTAGGTGATATTAGCTATCATTTGAACTTTCTAAGCTGCCTATCCGGCAGTGAACACCCTGCATCTCCGGCTTTAGCCATCATGTATTTTCTAAGCTGCCTATCCGGCAGTGAACAGTTGTACTCTGATCTTGTTCGATGCCTAACTTTTCTAAGCTGCCTATCCGGCAGTGAACTGATAATCGCCTGCTCGTCCTTAGCCATGCGCTTTCTAAGCTGCCTATCCGGCAGTGAACAGCACTTGTTTAAGATCATCAGCATCAGGGCATTTCTAAGCTGCCTATCCGGCAGTGAACAGACCGTTCAATATTATTCTACATTGAACTCGTTTCTAAGCTGCCTATCCGGCAGTGAACCGTTCCAACCGCTCGGACATGAGTAGCTACTTTTTCTAAGCTGCCTATCCGGCAGTGAACGTAAATATAGCCTCTAACCTTTTTAGTTTGAATTTCTAAGCTGCCTATCCGGCAGTGAACATCACCAATTTATCATCAGAGCCTGCGTATCTTTTCTAAGCTGCCTATCCGGCAGTGAACTTGAATCAGCAAAATTAGCTGCTTCATTCATGTTTCTAAGCTGCCTATCCGGCAGTGAACTTGGCAGTACGTCTACGTGGGTCGGTTGGTCATTTCTAAGCTGCCTATCCGGCAGTGAACGTTGAGTATCGTCATCACACCTTTTGATTGAGTTTCTAAGCTGCCTATCCGGCAGTGAACTCATCGATACATTCAACCGAGCCTTTTTTGCTTTTCTAAGCTGCCTATCCGGCAGTGAACCCTATGCGCTTTCTGATACCATGGGAGAGCTATTTCTAAGCTGCCTATCCGGCAGTGAACATGATTTAGTTTTAGCTGAACGCTATCTGTACTTTCTAAGCTGCCTATCCGGCAGTGAACAGCATTTGCAATTCGTTGGCGATAATCTCGGTTTTCTAAGCTGCCTATCCGGCAGTGAACACTTGAATTACCGTGTTGCTGGATGTATTGCGTTTCTAAGCTGCCTATCCGGCAGTGAACAAGTACCGTCACCATTTGGCACCATCAATGCTTTTCTAAGCTGCCTATCCGGCAGTGAACGGTGAGCATATCAAGCGTGAGCCGAGCGAACATTTCTAAGCTGCCTATCCGGCAGTGAACAATTAAAATAAACGAAAAAATAATGCTTTTCCAATAACATAAGTGTAAAAACTAATTATGACCCTTTTTTTTAGCCGCAGTCCTAATAATTAATAATCAATAGGTTACGATACGCCGCAAAAATAAGGTCAAAACCATGGTACAGTTATCTTTTCATCTCGGCGGCTTAAACCATACGAATTGAAGCTCCCAATTGTAGGCTTGTCCACAAGGGGTCCTCGCTCGACAAAAATCTTCATATATTGCTTGCTGGATTTGCTAGAAGTTTGAAAAAAAGGGTGCTTTAGTATCACTTCATGTGATTCAGTAAACTTTGCTTGCGCTTCTTCTTGTGACATTAAATGACGCTTGACGATGCGATTCCGTTTGTTTTCAGCACTTTTAGTTTGCACTCGATTGAAATAGCAGTACTGAGAGTTTGCAGGCGTGTTCAACACTTTGGTGGTTCTACAATAACTATCCAAACCAAACATCCAGTTTTTTTCCATCAATTTTTCAAGTGCGTCAGCGCTACCATGCAAGCGTAATTTGGTACCTAAGGTTTTGCCGTACTCTGGAAAACTAACCCCTACTTGTCCATGTGTCACTTGGCCAAGCACAGAGTGCAATTTTGAGCAAAGCGTACCCATGATAATGTTGGTACTAATTTCAGGTTCTGGCTTGACTGTAATTTCAATATAACTGTCCATTGTTACTCCGGTTTATCACCCTTACTTTTCCCAAAAACACCACCGCGGATGAGTATGGCAACAACATAATGCTGCTGATTAATGTCAGGCACTTTATTGTTTAAAATCCAACCATCGAATAGAGTGAAGAAGTCATTTATGTTTGACAAGCGGTGCGCAACTCCATGCGTGGTTACTGAGCCATATACCTCAACGCAAATAGGTTTCGGATTGTGCTCGTTAGTGTACCAAGTGTCTATTGTGCGAATGGCGTTCCCTATTTTTTGAGAAGTCACAGCTGCGACACCATTTTTTTGGTGGAGAAATTTAGTTTTATCCCCTTTTTTCTTTTTCGGCCCAGAGCTGTCGTTTACGAACTCTTGGGAAGGGTACACGGTTTGACCTTCACCTATTTCAACATATGCAACGACCTTTAGCAGTGTGAAATCGTCAGCTAACAGACCACCCCTTATAACGTCGGCTAGCGACTCTAAATCGCTTGTAGGCTTTTCGAATGAGTCTAAACTATATTCGTGTCCATCAAATACCCATGTTTTGTCTTTGTGCGTTACATTAATTTCTATACCGCCCGCATTTAAACGATTTCGCCATAGAAATCGGCCATTGGCTATATTGGTAGCGTACCGAATGGCTAATTCCTTCATGTTAGTCCGGGTGACATAATCAGATATTGTAGACTGCATTACCTTAAGGTAATCACTTTTGTTACATGCTGTTGGCTCATGAACGTCATTAAAAAAGCGCACGGTAAAAGACATTTTCAATGTGTTATGGTGGGATTCAAGTGATGCTGCATCAATAGTCTGGATGTTTGCTTTTTGAATTTCTGCGTCAACTTTTAAGGGGTTATTGGCAATATTTTCTTTTAACCGATTTGAAATTGTGCCCCTAATGGTTTTTTGAGTAATCATGATAGGTGCAAATTTTCCAGCGTCGTGTCTATCTTCCCAGCGGCCACCCTCAAACAGAGCTTCTGACGGTGAAATACGGCCGCTAAATGACAGTACTTCTGGGAGTGTTAATTTCTTGGGTTTTACCATGTTCGTATATCCTTATTTTAAAAGAAGGTTATTTCTGTTTCGGCTAACATTGCCTCTTGCTCAGTAATAAGCTGAGGGGGATTGCTGTTTTCTGAGGTTTTGCATATATAAAGCGGTGGTTTGTATTCATAACGCCAGATAATGTCATCAAGTTGTAATACCCGAAGCGGGCTTATCCACTGACCAACACCGTAAACTGACTCTACAAAACAAAAGGGACTGTTAGGATCTCGTGTATCATTTACGACTCCTGCTTTATACAGCTCGCTGATAGCGCAGTATCCTGTCATTAATGGAACCAAATAGCCTTGTTCCGGCTTGGGTATTAGTTCCCATTCAACTTTGTGGTTATCATCATCGCCCTGCATCTCTGGAGGAGGTGTAGCGCGATACTTTAAGCTGGCAAAGTCTAACCAAGCATCAAAACGTGAGGCTTTTTCGTTTTGTGCAAGCAACGATTTAAAATGGCGCTCAAGTAGTAGTGAACGGTCGATAAGGGCAAAGCCGGGCAGAACTTTACGTAATACTTGCTTACTGAGCTTATGCTTGTCATCACCGCCATAAACCCCAACGTCTGCAATATTCATAATTTGTCCACCCGCTAAACGCTGGCGCACAGCATGTTTAGATATAAGACCAGTTAATGTTAAGTATTCTTTTCTGGTTACTACACGCGAGACTTCCAAAATTAACGATATCGTCATGCTCATGCGGCCTTCTTCATTTTCCGCCGGTGAAGCCGCTTTATTGTTCAACGGTTTACGTGCCTGCGAAAACACATAATGGCCAACGTTTTTAATTCTATGAACTTGGATTTGATGTTCATGGCAAACAATGCCGCACCCTGTAAGCTCCAAACCGATTTCTTTTTTTAGTACGCGAGACAGGGCGTGTGTGTATCCCAAAAAATGTGTTATTGCTGGGAAGCCATAAGTTAGGCCAGCAATACAATTAGCATTTTGCACTTCGATACGATCCAGCAGAATATAGCCGTTCATACGACGTCCTCTTTAACGTTGTCATACACTTCAGTTACTTCAGTACCAAGTTCGTAATCTCGTAGCCTAGACGCAAAAATCTTCTCCCAATATGCGTGCTGCGGTTTACCAAATACAATGCCTTTACCTTTGAAAGCATAATTCATTCGATTATTAAGCCAGTCAGCAAAATGTTCGCATACTTGTTTCTGCCATGACATATTTGAGCGAGCACGCTGAAATTCTAAATCGTTGCAAAGTGGGTCGAGCCATAATTTCTCAGCGTTAGGTAAAGAGCAGCCTGCTTGGCTCCATCCTGCCTCTTTCTTTAGCCCTTGGATCTTAGCGGCATAATTTAAGAGTTCATCAATAATGCCGTTCACCAGCGCAACAAGGTTTTTACGCATCTCAATCGTGCTGTCACGTTTTTGTATAAGTTCAATGTAGTTCTGAAGATCCTTTAACAACGGCCATACAGCACTGGTAAATTCTGTAACTTCAAATATCGATTTTGCATAGATGGGTGGTTTTAATGAAGATGCCCAGCTCGGCGGCGCACTGTTTAGTAGAAAGCCTTTACCTAGCCGTTTAGCATTCAAAAAAGAAATGTTTTGTTTATTATTGCCACCAAATATTTGTACCGCTGTATTGGGTATTACAACCACATCCTTTTCGTGATATCGGTTTGCCTTTTTCGCATCACGCACAGCTTTTTCTTCTGAACCAAATTGAATGGCCACAACACGTTCGTATAGAGCTTGACTCAATGAAGATGAGTACATAGGACTAATTAAATGGTATTGACCATCAGTTACAGGGAAATACACTTGTTTTGCGTATCTATGCGATTTAGGTTCCGCAAAGGTAAGAACCTGCATTAAATCATTTACCCATGCATCGAGTTGGGTTTTGTCTTTTGCAAAAGGCTCTAAAGCACTGTAATCACCATTTTTGATTGCATCTAATAAACTTTGTCCGTTATGGTTCAGCGTTAAAAGTTGAGCAGCATTACTAGCAGCAGCATTCCCAGAAAATTCAGAATATGTATTAGTAAGGCATGAGGTCGTTAAGTATGGGGTACAATTAGTGTCTTTGATCGCAAAGATACCACTGGCACCGTTTTTACTATGAGAAAACTTTGCAGGGTGCGTTACATGAGTAAGCTGCTTTGCTCGTTTCGAGGTGAGATCGAGGAAATCAGATATACAATATTGCTTCTCGATTATCGAGCAAAGATCTTCGTGACGAGCCGTTAATTCTTCTCGTTCAGTATCACTTTTTGCTTTTTTAATTTCTTTATTTAGAGCTTTTTTCGCCTTTTCAATTTTGTCTGCTTTTATGGCATTAATAAACTCACTAATTTTGTTGCTTAAACTATTTCCGCTCATTAAAAATCCTTTTCATGCAACTGATTGAAAAACACCCAGCATAGGATGATAGTACCATTGGGTCACAGTTTTTTTTACGCGTAATCTTATCTCGCCAAATTCACGGCTTACCTGCTCTAGTGTCATTTGCATTAGCTGTGATCTATTACGATAAACTGTCTTAGTATCAAGCACAAACCAAGAATGATTACCGGTTGCAAAAGGGCATTCCACCATGCTGATATTGTCAGCAACTACTTCTTTGCGTGGCCAGGCATTATCGTCAATCAACATAAAAATAGGTTCATCCTCGTTATCAGTTAAAAATAAACAATAGGGTGCATCTGACGAAGATTTACGAAACGGTCGACGTCGTTGTAGCTCTGCGCTCCATGTAACGTTCATATCCCACCATTGAGAAGCATAGTCGGCTGGCCATGCTAAGGTTGAAGGTAATGGAATATTTATTGGTGGAAATAAGCTTTGTATTAATGAAAAATGCTCAAATGTGACAAAGTCTTTTCGTATATCAGCAAGAATAAACTTTGGTTGGGTTATTCTAGGTATGGAGTTAACTTGTCTATAATAATGCTCAGGCAAGATAGTTTTAAGATCATGACTTAATAATATTAAATCATCTCGTTCTGGCCCAGGCTGACAATAAGCTGGTAATGAATTCCCTTTTTTGTCACGTAGATCTCTAAGTGCACGATAATTACGAGATAAGATAAGTAAATTTGTAGTCGTTGGTATTTTTTGCCTATGTCGCTGAATTCGTCCGACTAATTGAATGAGTGAGCGAACCGAGCTAGGTTCTGCTATTGCCCAATCGTAATCATGATCACGGCCAACTTCTGCAACCGATGTTGCCAGCACAACAAAAACGTGATGTTTACTAGGGTATTGGGCTAAGGCAGCTTTAATTTCTACTTGATCCCAGAGTGCATTGACGTCATAACGCGTTAAATTACTGTCTAATCGTTGTTCTATGGCTGATCTAACGGCCAAAGGATGCTGGCTGTGATAAACACAATAATGGAACTGGTACCCCTCGTCTGCCGGCATGCTGAATAATGTTTGTGCGACAGCGACCAGTGGCTTAATATTCGCCATGCGAACCAACCCAATAGAAACTTTTTGCCCACACGGTGACACTTGATGATTCGCATCATGTAATTGATATATCCCTTTACGGATATGAGTTGATAGTGATGCGATGATAATGGCTGGATCACGACTTGGAGTTGAAACATCGAGTAGATCTCCTTTGCGAAGCGGCGTTTCTTTTTCAAGTGATTCTTTTCTAGATAAAACAAAATCGCTATGCCCTTGCATTAATTCAGCTTTGTTAGTGCAGCAAATCGATTTTGAATCAAACTCGTCAAACCAACTACAAACGACAGGCAGTGGATTTTCAGAGTGATTACAAAGAGTATTATAGTGCTCTCTACCTGTGCGATAGGCTTCAAACAGTGCGCACACGAATACTGGAGGCATAGTGGCAGAGGATAACAAGACTCTAGAGCCTAGCATGCCCGCCCAATTAACCAATCTACATAGTGCAGGCAAGTCTGCGACATCAAAGTCGTCTGGTTCATCAAGGACTAAATCAGACGTTAATAGGCGTAGAATAGGCACGATTTGTTTTCCACCTCGAACACCTTCGGTTGCAGGTATCAGATGATCAATCGTACTTATTAATATTGGTGCACTCAAAAGCTTTTCGAACTTAGGCTTTTCTTTCAGCCAAGATTTTAATGGTCCCTCATACACTTCGCCAGCATATTGAACATATAGGTCTTCTCCTAAAGGTTCCGAGAGTGATTCACTGCCAGTTATAAGGTTTGTTGCATCCTTATCTTTTTTGTTTTGGGCTTTATTACTTTCATGCATTTGTTGTACAGCTGCGGAACCAATTAAGACGGCGATCTCTTCATTTTTGAGCTTTAGACGCTCTTTAAGAGCATCACCAGTTTGCAAAGTTAGCGTTCGAAGTCCTAGTGCGACACTAAAACGCGCACCGACAGCCTCATCACTCAGCCCGTACATAATGCGTGCGTTGGCAAATGTCTTGCCGCGACCTGTACTAGCCATATTAATACCAAAAAAACCATGTGTTGATGTTTGTTGGCTGACTTTTACCGCGCAATCATACGCTTTGTCTTGCCATTCAAATTTGGTCCCTGTCGACCTTATTTTAAATACAGGATAATTTGAGATTGTCGGTAAAGATTGCTTCAATGAGGGTAACTGATGCGCCAATATTGAAGAGTAATGACTTACGCCAATGTTGTGCTCATCGAGTTTTTGGTTATAAATTTTTTTAATGCGATCTGTATTAGCATAGGCTGTATAGTTTGGATCTTGCCATTTAATTTCAGGTGGCAATGAAGAATAGTGCTGATCTGCAAGAATTAAGGTCAGCCTGGCAATGTGACTAATAAAACGTTGGTCAAAATAATCATTTTCAAATAAAGCTTTACAACAAAGCGCCTCTTTAGCAACTTCGGAGGCTTTAAGGCGCCAAGTGTTGCTAGAAAAAGGCGTACGTTTTTTAAAACTCCAATTAAGCTCTCGTTGATGCTCTGTGCTTTGGATGCTTTGTTTAGAATTCCAAATTGAATCGAAATCATCATCAAGCCAATTGGCCATGTTTTTAACTGATGGCTCTAATGTCGACCCTTCGAGAGTAAATGCCGGTAGGCGGTGATGGGATACGATTAACCATGCCACGACTCTAGCAACAGGCGATAACCCTTCAAAAGGGGCAAGGGCAGTTCTACTTGGATTGTCGCAATATAAGTTTTCAATTAAAGTGCTTTCATCATCTTGCGTCAGTGATGTTAATTCTGAAAGCCATTGTTGATCGCTTTTGTTAGCAGCAAAAGCCTGAAACAGTCTTAGAGAAACCCATTCGTGTCTATAGGGCTCATAAATCTTAGACTTTTTCTTTGGATTTATTTTATGCTGAAACAAAAGAGTGGCTTTACCAAAGTCATGGAAAAGAGCTGATAATGCAGCAAGAAAATCAATTACATATGTGTATTTTTTATCTATATTCAACTACCAATCCTTAGTGTTGTTTGTTTACGATAATGAAATTTTTCTAGCTCAACATCAGTTTGTATATTTGATTAGACTCAATGAATGCCTTTCCAAGGTTAACTGTAATTATATACAGTTAAATTTACGCTGCAAGTGAGATTAGTACAAATACGCATCAATTGTGATGCTGACTTAACCCTAATATTATTTAAAAAGGACTTTTCGTGTTGAAAAATATTAATATAATTCTATTTTTACTAACATCTTATTTGTGTTCATTCAGTGCTTTTGCTGGAATAAATCCACAGTTAGAGAATTTTTTAGAAATCATCATAAAGCTTAATATAAGTGATGATTTTCCGAGAAATGAGCTAGGCAAAGAAGTTTGCAAAAATAGTGGTAAAACTGATCATCAGTGTAGAGGTGCCACAACACTAGCCAAAGGTTTTTGCTTGGCTAGTGGTAAAACTGATTTTCAGTGTAATGGTGCGACAACGGTAGCCAAAGGCTTTTGTTTGGCCAGTGGTAAAACGGATTTTCAGTGTAATGGTGCAACAACGATAGCCAAAGGCATTTGTTTGGCTAGTGGTAAAACTGATTTTCAGTGTAATGGTGCGTCAACGCTGGCCAAAGGCATTTGCTTGGCTAGTGGTAAAACTGATTTTCAGTGTAATGGTGCGTCAACGGTGGCCAAAGGTATTTGTTTAGCTAGAGGTAAAGCGGATTATGAATGTAGAAACATAACATTAGAGCAGGCATATAACTTACCAAAAGTTGATTCTGTGTGGAAATGGGATCAGTTTCAATCGCCAAATGCCTATGGTAACGTCTGGGCTTGTCGGGGTACAACTACAGGTCAATTTGCTGATGATTACAAATGCGCCAGTGAATTAAAGATTGATAATACTTGGCCAAATAATTAGTAAAATTAGTGCTTAAGGTCTGCTGACTTAACCACAAAGTACAGATTGTGGACAAGTACAGCAGAACATTGTTTAACCTTGATCGAGGGTTCTTATGTAATTTCGTTGAGTTACCCCGATGTAAGGCAATTAACTGGGCTAGGATTAGTTCAGTTAATTTTGTATTTTGATATGCTTTACCGTTGTTGCGCTTGCTTATATCCACCACAGTCGGAAAGTTGAGCGGCAAGTTTGGTAATGATTTGCAAACCAGTTTCGGTAGTTAAACCATTAAAATTTCTACAATACTGCGTCAAAGCTAATGTGCCATACATATACGCTTCAATTGTTGGTACTGGTGCAACATGAAGGCTTCGTCCTTGACCGCCACCGCTCTTCATAAAGAAGTTCTGACCTTGGTTTATTACTTCTAAAAACTTTGAATCATGATTATCAAATCTTGCACTTGGTAAGAACCCTAACATGACCGCTGCGAAGATTGGCAGCTCAGTTTTAGTCATTTGTAATACGGTTTTGTTCGTCCACAAATACCGTTTGTTATTCGGATCATTTGGGTTTTCTCGTTCGGCTGACTCTATATTAACACTCATCCAGCCGCCTTTCGTTTGACTTGTTTCAACTTGAAACGCGCACTTTTTACCGAAAGTATTTAATTGTAAAAACCACTCTGGACGTTCGAGCTTCGGTTTACCTTGAGCATATTCATGCCCCTGATTGTGTCCATTTTGAAAAGCTGGTCGTTGTTCAAAATTAAGGTTTGAAATTTGGCGAAATTGGTTTTGTTGATGCATAGCTGGGTATTTCGGTGATTCCGAACAGCGATCCCGGAGTTATCCGATCACCCGTTAGCCGTTCTTTTTCATAACTCTAGTTTTACGCTAAGTGATCGGATTGGTCTAGTTTTCTCATCGACTCTCCTGTTAATTCTATTCGGTGACTGTTGTGTAATAGCCTATCTAGTAGTGCATCAGCGATCGTCGGGCTTGGGATCAGTTTGTACCACTCACGGGTCGGTATTTGACTGGCGATAATGGTGCTTGATTGCTGGTAGCGTATTTCCATCACATCCTGCAAGTCGTTAGCCTGTCGCGCCGTTAATGCTTCCATGCCCCAATCGTCTAGAATGAGCAGTTTACGTTTAGCCAAGGTGCTCAGTTGTTGGCGGTATGAGCCGTCGGCGTGGCCGATATGTAGCTCATCTAACAGCTCACCGAGCCGGTAGTAACGTACGCTGTGATGTTGGTCGCACGCTTGTGTTGCCAGCGAGCAGGCAAGATACGTTTTACCGCAGCCCGTTGCCCCCGTTACTAACCCAAATGGTATTCACTCTTGGCAAGCAATCGGCACGTTGTTTAAATCTGACGTTGTCACGCGCATCAATAACCGACACTCGTTAGTATCAATATTACAAATTTGACCGTAGACATCACGATTCAAGAGTGTCGATTTATCCATAATGAAATGACTTTGTGAAAAATCACCTATCCAGGTTAACGAATTTGCCCCCTGATTCAAATTTACTACGGCACCTTTTTCGGCGGCATATAATTTGATGACTTCACGGTCATTTATTCTCGAAAACGCTTCTAACGCTAAACTGACTTGATCACACAGCTTTTTGCCTTGGCGTAAGTTGGTTACGGCCCATTGCTGACGACATGCACTGATCAAATTTAAAGTATATGTCGCGCTGTTTAACTCGCCTTTTTGCAATTTTTCAGCATTTTCATAAAGCTTAACGCCATCTAAAATACCGCCACCACAGCCTAAAGACTCACATCGACTGTTTTCAGACCAACGATGTTCACCGGAAATAGCCACTAAGGTACTCCACTGCTCTGGAGTAAAATCAAAATCTTTTTTAACCAATGCCAGTAAACCTGCCACGATTGGGCTTGAGAAACTCGTGCCGTTCCAAGATGAAACTTGCTCATTTCTTATTAAGCTACTAACGGAACTCCCCTGAGCCATTATGTCCAGAGTGGGACCATAATTACTAAATGAAGACAAATCTGTCGGGGTATAGTCACTCGATGCAGCAGCACCGACAGAAATAACGCCGTCACAATTTGCGGGAGCGACCATGGCCACGTCTTTACTCTCATTACCTGCTGCAGCCACTAACACAAACCCTTTTGCGATGGCTTTATTAATAGCATTTTGTAAATAACGAGGACATTCTGAAACCATGCCTCCTAAGCTCATATTAATAATGCCCGGCTCACCCTCAAACTCAGGTAATTCAGGTGATTGTGATTTGAGGTATTCCCCATTGCCCGAAAACCAATCAAGCGAAGCAGCAACGTCACTTAAAAAACCATTTCGACAATTAAGTACTCTAACTGGATGAATTGTTACATCGCCAACCATACCGGTTATTGCGTTAGCATTACTGATCCCTGCGCCAATAACACCTGCAACACCCAAACCATGGCTGCTTTCACAACTCTCGTTAAAATCTTGCTCCAAAAAGCCCGACTTACGCTCGTTGTCAAAAGACACGACAACAAAATTCACGCCATCGGCATAATTGATATCCTGATGTGAACGAAACCCACCATCAAGCACATACACATCGACATTCTTTTCTGGCGCTTGTAACTTGCCCCACAGCGATAAGACCGAAGATGATATCGGGTTAGCCGCAGAGTTGTCGTTAAAATAGCCTTGCTTATAAAACTCAGGATCATTCGGTGTAACGCTATGCCATGCCGTCTCGCTACTTTGCACAATCACATCACGTTCAACATAATGGTAAAGACCACTGTCTATCAACAATTGCTCAGCCTCATCAATTGTCAGTTCTAAAGGCACATGCACAACTTGAGAGCGAAGCTCTGTAGATACTACGGTATGATTGTGATGCATCATATTCTGTGAAGTCTGCTGTACAAGCAACGAAGGTACGCACCAGTTTTTACCGCTTCTTAAGGTAAAACAGTTTTCGGTTTGAACCTGTGACTGCGTAGCAACATACGGTAAGTTAAGTGCTTTAATGTCATTACTTACAATCAAACGTGCAGATTGAGCCAGCAAGCAACTTGAAAAGAGCGCGATACTCAGCAGTGAAAATCCGGTAGTCAACTTCAACATAGTCATTCTCCTAAAATATTAAATGAGCTTATAAGCCACAAGTGTTGTTGGTTAAATCAGCTAAATAAGCGACGTCATCATTGAAAACCCATTGATCTCCTACTACTTGGCCCAAAGCAGCATTACCCGTAAAAAAGGAAGACGTTTTAAGCTGAGTATTTAACTGAAATTGGTTGGCTTGCACGACGGCAGGTAAACTGTTAGCAAGTTGGCTAAAAAGCGTATTCAGTAATGTACGATAAGGCGCCATATGCTCCTCAAGGTGAGTGAGTGCATACTGATACTCAGTTATAAGTTGCGCATCAGACACATTACCTTGCTTATAATTACTCACCTGTATCGCAGCAATTGCGCTAGAGAGTGCAGTCGCGTTGGTATTTATAGCGCTGTGGCTAGTTTGTGCTGCTTGTTCACTTGGGTTGTTGAGCACCATTAGTTCACGCAACGCTACTAACAGCGTTTCTTCTTCGGTTGCCGCGACTAAACGTTCACGCTGGCTTTGTAAAAACTCGATATCAGCCAGTTTTTCAGTAAATGAGCTGTTATCTATTGTTACCTGAATATTAGTAAGCACCCGCCGCGTTTCATCCGTTCCATCGATAGCGGTTAATGTGATAAACCCTGAATATTCTCTATCAACCTCTGCAACTTGCAGCGTAAAGTTATTACCCTCTCCACGCATAACGATGATCTGTGGAATATTAGAAACTACCGTAAAGTTTGCTGAAGTTTTCACATTCTGCACCGTTACCGAGACAGGTAACGTGCTACTCTCGTTAAGAACGCTAGGAATGGTACTTAGCCTGGCACTAAAAGGTCCAATAGGTGGCTCTGATTCACCACCGCCACAAGCAGTAAGTAACGGAATAAATAAAGAAAGTGCGATAAGATTTTTCATAAGCAATACCTCTGTAATAACTGATCAGTAAAAGAGCAACGAAAAAATTTCTTTCCCGCGCATCCGATAAAAACCATATTAATGAGAGGCCATGCATCTGATGATTATCCAAAGACTTATTTGCAAAAAAAGTTGAAATTTTTTCCAACTTAAAAAGATCTTTTTAAAATGCACAAAGCAGGCGATGTGCCTGCTTTGTTTAATGAAACAAGATAACGTTGTTAATGCAACTGCGTGTGTTTCGGTAAAACTGCAACCACTTTAAACCGCAGATGTCTTTTGTGGATGGGTCCAAAGTAACGGCTATCCAAATTTCCTAGCCAGTTATCTGACATAACAAAATAATGATCATCTGGAACATGCACGACCACTTTATGATCAACATCAGCATGTTCGTTCAAATAAGCAAATGTAATCGGCATGTCATTAACATTATTAGTTTCAACACGATAAATTGGGGTTTTTAAGTGTTCAATCTCTCCTGCCAAAAGCTTATATGTTTTGCTTGCATTAGTTAAGAACAAATCTTCGTGCCCCTGAGCTGGCGAAATGACAACATCTTGGCCGTTAATGGACAACCATTCTCCAGTGCTGGCATGAAAGACTAAAGTATCGCCTGGCCCTGCTATAATTCGTTTCATCAGGTTTGGCGATACGCCTGTTTCACTGTACGAAGTTTTAAAAGAACTTACTCCGTGAATTTTACCCACCTCTATTTTTGATCCAACGCTTTGCATAAAAGCTTTGTCGCCATTCTTTATTAACGGGAGCATCGATATACCCGTAATATTTGCAATATATGAGTTTGTTGATAACGCTACCCATGTTAAGAACATAGATGCCATTAGAAGAGGGACAAATAACCATAACCACTTTTTACTCATGTTATTTGAATTAGTTTTGGCGGGCGCCGATTGCGAAATAATCATGTCATTCTCCAACAGATAAAGGATAATTAGCAGTGTGTAATGGTTTACTAAACTGCTTGGCCGTAAGAGAACACTATAAATAAGGGCCGCTCATCTGATGCATAATGAAAATGACACAACCAATTTAATCGTTAATTAAAATTGGAAACTTGGACGCAAAGCCTTTAACCACATCAACTGTCAATTTATCCCTGAATTATGAGGAAATAAAAAACGCCAGATTAGCTGGCGATTTTTTTAACTTAGTACGTTTCTTAATTTACTAATCAAATTAAAATTCAAAGTCTAGAAAGATGTAATCGGTATCGGTATCGGTATCGGTATCGGTATCGATTGAGTTTAACGTTTCTTCTTTATGAAAAAAACGTCGAAGTTCATCCAATACACTCTTTCGAAACTTTGGTTTCTGCTCTAAATCCGCAAGCAATCGATCAACGATTAATGAGTAACGTGCATAACAAACTTTTACATCACTCAATAAGCTAAGATCCATTTCTTCAGTCCATTGTTCGATTAAAATATTTAGACCCTGAATCACTTCCGTTGATTCACCAAAGGCATACATCAGGCACTCCAAAATGATTAAAGACTTTTTATAACCTTCCAAGGCAGTTAAAATATTACAATCATCATGATCAGCTAAACGACTTAGCGCAACCGTTAACGCTCGCAAACATTCGGGTGAAGCTGACTGCTCAATATACTGTTGATTATTAATAGCCACAATTTGTAAATAATGATCCATTGCGCTGGCATCATCACCGTTAGCCTCATCGAGCATTGCTAAACGATGCAGCACGGATATCTTAATTTCAATTTCAGAAGATGGTAAAGGATACTCATCTAAGACAGCTAAATAACGCGTAAAACATGCTTTAGCTGAAACAAAATTACCAATTTCGTATTCAAATTCTGCTAAATATCTAAGAGCAGCAGACAACATATCTGAGTCAAGAAAATTTGGTTTTAGACTAATTTGATTCTCTGCGATGTTAATGAAACGAGTATATGTTGCTCTTGCTGCCTCCTCATTACCGCTACGAGCATAATTATTTGCAAGTTTTGTGAATGGATAAAATAGAGATCTTAAATAACCTCTAGCTTCACTATCTCCTGCAAATAACCTTTCACGAATGGCTAAAGAGCGCTCAGCATTGGCAAAATCCTTTTCCCTCTCTCCGTAATGCAAGTTTTCAAGCACATCAGCTAAAATGTCTAAGCGCTCTTCTGTTTCACCATCTACATAAATTAGCTTATCGCAGATAGCTAAACACTCTGCTAATATGTTGCGCTTGGAAACCAAACTTTCACCACTATTATACCTAAAAACTAAAGCGTGGAGTAATTTAATAACATATTCCATACGCTCAGGTGTTTCACCAAACTTAGCCATCTGTTCTTCGATGATAATTAAGCTTTGCAAGTACCATTTTTTCGCTGTTCTGCCAGAATCATGATAAAGTGCTTCAAAGTTACCTAGTCGACCAAACGCGATAGCTAATTCTTGAAAACGCGCAGGTGTTCCACCAAACTGTTTAATGATACGCCGACTAATAGCTAGGTTTCTGTAACAAAGTTGGTTCGCAAGGTTAACATAAACATGCCGTGAGTAAAGATCGCCTAATTTACCTGTAAGTACCTGCTCGCATTCCAAATATAACAATGAATCTTTGACTCTTGTGTTTAAATTATCTAAGACATCAAGCCCACTATTTAAAAGAGTGAAAGCCAGTTCAAAATCTATTCGCAATTCATAACAAAACTTACTCTGCAAAATAACAATGTTTATGTAGGCTTGAAGCTGTTGCTCGTCGAACTGCTGCCCCAGTTTCGATACATACTTTAACGCTAAGTATTTCAGAAACTGCTCAGCCGAGAATCTCGAATCAAGACTTGTAAATAGATTACAAGCAATATAAAGAAACGTTTTTTGCTCATCAGACTTCAAATTCAGCCAACGAGCAAGCGAGTCGGTGCCGTGCTCAAACCAAGAAATAAGAGCAAGTGCAAGCGATTGGTTTAGTATTGACAATGCTGAATTTGCAAATAACGTTTTAGCTTTTTCTAAATCGAACACTTCAGGGGATTGCATTAACTCTGCTGATAGACTGCGCTCCACGTCGTTTTCAATATATTTAAGGGGTTCAGCCGCATTTAGCAAAAGCTCGTATATAGCGCTATAAACATCTTGGGCCTCAGTTGATAGCACATCTTCACTCGTCAAGGAATGACTAAGCTCGCCTGCTAACACGCTGATAAAATGAAAATTTTTACTTTCAGGAAATGTCAAACTTTGCATGTCATACTCCAATAATTTTAGCGAAACTAACCAGTTTCAATAACTTAACGACCTAGTTGTTAGAGGGCACTATAAATAGTAGAGAACGCATCTGATGCATAACCTAACATTTAAACATGAAAAATATTTTGACCGCTCAATAAAAGCACTTCTTAGAAAGCTAGAAAAACTCAAATTGAATGAACTCAAAAGATAGACTGCATGGGTGGGATATAACCATGTAAAAGGCATCGGCTTGTACCACTAAGCTTTGCTGCGTTAGCAATACCGACTAAAAATGACTCCGCGGCTTGGTCACGTTCTGAGCACAGGGTATGCTCGGAAAATTTAGAGATAATTAATAATTTCTTATTGACATTATTTTTCTTTAAACTTAATCTAATTAAGTTGATGGCAAATGTACAAAAATTACCCATCAATTTTTTGACTAAACACGCTAGATATGTGCTGTCAAAATTAGATATAGATACACACATAGCAAAATCCAAAACTTAATATAAAAATTATTGTAATTAAATTACTTACGTTTCCTTATAAGAGGGCTTTATCTGAATAATTTTGGTTTACTGATAAATTGACTTAGTCTTAATCTAAGCTCTTAACATTTACCATTTTTAATCAGCACTTCTTTGCGGATGCGTATCAATTTTATATGCGTTAGGAGCTTGCTATGTCTGATTTATTCAATTCTGTTGCTTTCAATTCTGATAAAAAAAAGAACAGTCGCGTTGAGCATCCCTCCCGAGAAAGCATCATCCCCAATAGCTTCTCTATTACCAACAAAAATATCCATAATCCTATCATACCTGAAGAGTATGATACTTTAATTTCCAACAAAGCTGCCCCTGTTCATACCGACTTAATAGTCCAGGAACAATTGGATGGTAACGCCGACTCACCTCTAATAGACCAAGAATTTAATTGTGTCTCGGATAAAGAGAGCTTCAACTTAAATTATATAGTCGAACATAACTCATCTTTAATCTCAAGCCGCTACGATCCTGCCAGTTTTAGCAAGGCAGTAAGAGCAATATGCAATAAGTATGGTCTGCAAGAGTTCGAAGTTGAAGGTCCATTACTATTGGTCCATGTGTTTGGTTTAAACACAAGAAAACTATCTCAACAAGCCATCATTGACATTTGGGACGACCATTGTCACGACATTAAGTGTGATTATGATGATGTAGCTTGAAACTTAGCTACCTTTAAATACTTATTTTACTCTTTTATAAAAGGGGCTTGCTATGTCTGATACAACCAGTTCTGTTTCATTCGACTCTGATAAAAAAGGGATCAAACGTGTCGTTCACATTTTTCAAGATATCATTCTTCCCCGTTCGACCCCAATAAGCACCAAGCAAATACATGACCATCTCATTTCTGAGGGTTATAACATTTCCCGCTGCCAGCTGAACAGAATACTGAATTCGTACTCTAACGATTTTGGCGTAGACCGAGTTGACGATAAGGATGAATTCGGCAGTATTTATTGGCTAGCAAAAAAGTCATCTAGCAGAATGAGTGAAGTAGAAGCAATGCTTTATATTGCTGTGACTGAGCATATTGGGCTTGAAACGCTTATATCATCGCTGCCAAAGGATACTCAAGAGTTTCTTATGCAGCAACTTGAGAGAACGTCGACGCGTGTCAAAACGCTGAAAAATGTGCCTCACCATCGGGTCCATAATTTTCAGAAAAATACCCAACTTTTTTGTGCTTATGAAAATAAGTGCCGTTTTGAACCCGGGGTTTTAAACAGCTTTAGAGCTGCCCTCAATAATTCACTAGAATTAAAAATTACTTCAAGTGAACTTCCGCCTCAAACACAAGACCTATTCACACCGATAAGTCTGTTTGAAAAAGAGGGGAACCTTTATGTCACTGGTTTATCCGAACTTAATGGAGGAACTAATGCTAACTATAGTCTTAGCAAAATTACGACAGCTAATTGCATCGACCCTGACTCTGCAACTTGTAATCGACTGCGTCGCTAAATATACATCGCGGCAGCTCATACATTAGCAATGTACTTAGGCTATGCACTCTTTTATTCTTTACACAAAAAAGAGTGCGAGCTAAATGCCAAAAGTATTATAGAAAGCGGCACAAATCTCACCTAGTGCTTTAATGCATTACAGGCCGCATCATTAAGGCCTGCAGTCGCTAATAAGCTGCCTGACGGTTAAAGCGCCACAACGGACTTGCAGTAAATAACAATGCGTCCATAGAACGACATTGCTTGCAAATGCCGTTTTTTCAGCAAATAATCTTACCAGGGCTAACCGCTCTCCGCGTCATAGACGTAATTATTTAACTCATCAAGAATCAAATTGATGCTGATAATTCGCGGTATTCATCTAAAGCAAAGCGATCGGTCATACCACTTACGTAATCAATAATAAGCCTACAACGATAATATAACTCTTTTTTCAGATTATCGCTTTCTTGTTTTTCCAATTTGTAGACATCTTCAACACTGTTCAAGTAAGTCGATATGTGTTTACGAGATAAGTCACGAAACAAACGTGTTTCAATGGGGTGAGTTTTTAAAAAATTGCTTGTCGCTAAGCTTTTAAACTCTACGAATGACAGTTTTAACAATGGAGTGTAAATTAGTAACAAACCTTTAATTACAGAAAACCCCTTCAGTTCAAGCCGTTCAACCTCTTTATCAGAAAAAACTTTACTTACAGCTACGTCTTTAAGGGTTTTTGCAGCCAGATCATAGCTGTCATTACCACCCAGTAATGGCTCGTCAAAGGTACCATCGAAAATCGCCTGATGATTACTAACAAACCGCTCTGCAGCATAGTTTGCCAAATCATTAACTAATGACGTTCTTAACTTTAATATGTAATGATGGCTTTTATTAATTACAGTACTTTGATAATTTGTAAGTGCTTCTTTTTCTATTTTTAATAAATACCCCTCTTCAACCACTGCATCTGAAATACCTTTTTGGCCTTTGTATGCATTCCACTGATTTCTTATGGCTTGGCTTAGCTGTTCAACATCAAGAATACCTTTGTCTAAAGCGTCATCTAAATCGGCTATGCTATAAGAAATATCATCAGCCGCTTCCATGATATAAGCGAGTGGGAAACGGCAACCCGCCTCTATATTCAACGTAGACATTAACTCGGAAACGTAGCTTTCCTCAGATAGATAAAAACCTGGCTTTTTCTTTCGATATTTAAAATCACTGGTATCTTCTGGCTTGTCTTCATAAGCCGGCCGCGTGTACTTAAATAAACTGGCTACCTGAGTATAGGTAAGGTTTAGCTCTTGCAAACTATGCAACAACCTAATGGCTTGAGCATTGCCTTCAAAAGACAATAAATCACGCAAATGTATATCTACAACTTTTTCGACAACTTTTTGTTTAGCTTTATTGTTTTGTTGTGTATTGCTCTTATCTTCACCACTGTCTTTTGAATCAACCGGCTCGCTTGGTTCACTTTCTAATACTACCACGTCAGAAAAATTATCTTTAAAAATTTGGACAAGCGTTTCTCTAGCCCAAAAATTAATTGCTTCTTCGCCAAAATGACCAAACGGAGGGTTACCAACATCATGTAGCAAACAAGCAATTTCAACTGCACTAATAAAACCATCTCGCTTATCAATGAGTCCTAACTGTGTAGTTAAACTATTTGCATCTAACTTTTTAAAAATGAGTTTTGCAATATAGCGCCCGGTTTGCTGTACTTCTAACGAATGTGTTAAACGACTGCGGACAGCTGCATTAGTTTCAAGTGGAAAAACTTGAGTTTTTTGCTGTAAACGTCTTACAGCAGCAGAGTTAATTGCCCGTCCACGATCGCTTTCCATTTCTTCATTAAAGTCTCTTATTACGTTTTTAACGCTTGACGGTCTCGGACGTTCTGTTTTTAACTTATCGTTATAATTCATTAAAATACTTCCATCATAGAATATTTAGTAAGAAGTGACATCGAAATTATTTTTAATAAGCTCTGGCTATCCATTATCAGCCTCCTTTATTCGCCACATATATTTATTATCAAACCAATAAATCGTAAATGTTAGCCATTACCCTTAACTATGCTGACAATGAGTTTTAAGAAAGCTTAGGTTTCCTATTACTACTAGCTAGAAGCGTTCTGCTTCATGCTAACTCTCTAAAGAATATACATTAAAACTGTTTCTTATCTATACAGATTTACAATGGCATTAATTGATATTAGGTTTATACTTAATTTGTTCTTAAATATATGAGCATTAAGATAACGGAGTATCTAACTATGCGTGTTAATGAAGCGGGCAGAATTTACAACAATGTAATGTCAATTAGTGTTAGAACACATGGAAGAGAAAAAATGCTCACAGAACTCAATGAGGCCTTAGCATTTATGAGCAACTTTGATGACTCTGATCCTGTCATGTTTGATGGCAGTTTTACTTTTCTGAATATCAAAGAAGCAAAAAAGCATATTAAAATAAGAGCAGATAGACTAATTAATATCGAAAAGATAGAGGACACGCCTCCCCTATCCTCTCAACATCACATTTATTAATACAGTTCAAAACGGCTAACACGAAGCACTTTATAAGCGTTCATTTAAATTTCTAAATATCCAATAGGCTGTTATAGGCGACAAAACATTTATCGTAACTGCCTAACAAAGCGAAATATTTTTCTAAAAAGCCATCAATTTCACATTTAATGTCCAGCGCTGGACACTAACGGCACTATGAGTCTAAGGAAATTAATTTTAAGAGTTTTTTCCCGGTGTCGCTCTCAAAAAATACTTTATCAAAGGTCATACTGATTGCACCTTTTGTTTCAACTTTAACCTTTATACCATTAATCAAGTTAGCCTCGTTAAAAGGTGAGTTCTTCGCAAAACCCTTAGACACTTTCTTAGGTTCTTTCTTAATAAGTGTTTTTAAGATCTCTTTTTCTAACGACTTACATTCGCTTGCAAGTAACTTGTGTGCGTTTTCCGAGAGTACTTTGTCAATATCAGAGGAAATTGGATCAAGATTTTTGATTGCATCAATTATTTCATCATTATCTTTTCCGCTATCAACTATTTGCTTTAGAAAACGCCATGTCACATAACCCGCGCCTGGAAACAAACGAAATAATTCTTCAGGTAAATTACCAAATTTAACCAAATCACCAATAGAAGATTTACTTACATCAAAAATAGCTCCTGCTTTTCTTAACGAAAAAGCCTCCCCTACTTCATTTTTATAATCTTTAATAGAGAGAGCAACATCTAAAAAAGATGGTTTTTCATGCATGTCTGCAGTCTTTGAAAGTACCTGCTTATCAGATTCATCCATTTTCTCTGCGTAATGGACAACAAGACTAGTACCAGGGGAAATGCTAACCGCATAACTTCTTTTCATGCCAGAAAGAATTTCAAACTTACCATTCTCGTCTTTAATTGCAAGAGCAGCGATAGTATTACGACCAGCTTCTCTAATTGAAGGAAGAATATTCATCACCGTAGCGGGTGTTAACAAATTCTTATTACGTGAGTTATAGCGTGATTTATAGACGCTATCCCATACGTTTTCTGATGCAATAACGATTTCTTTTAATGGGATCTTTATACCCGTAGTAGGAGACGCAATATAACTGTTAGAGTTTTCTTTTGGCGGAAGTGCTAAACTACCCTTCCTATCCATGCTATACATTTTAGATGGCCCTGAGTTTTCAGAAAGCTTAGACATATTAGTTTTCCTCACTAAAATCAACGTCTTCAAGTGTAAGCAATAATTCTCGTATCGCATCATTCAAGCTAGAAATTGCTTTATCAAGCTGTCTGTCTGGACACAAATTATCTTTTTTTCTTAAATCAAAAACCGTTCTATAATTTCTGGAAGCTGCTTCAAATGCAGATGAACGTTTGATGGTTGCGTTTAAGACATCTCGACCAAGAACGGTTTTAATTTGATGAAGCATTTCTATGTCCCTACCCTGCTCTTCATCATAATTAACTGTTATTGCTTTGAAAAACTTAACATTATCTCCCTTACTTGGAAGATATGACATTTGCTCTGGCAAATTAGAAAGAAACTGCCCAGTACTTACCCAGTCAAGTTTCCTAGGACAAACGGGTACCAGTAATGCGTTACACGCTTCCAAAGCAGACCAACTAAGAGGATTAACATGGGGTCCAGTATCTATCAAAATTAAGTCATAGTGGTTTGATAAAGGTTCAATAATCTTAGATTTGAGCCTTTTAACATGCATCAACTCACCTGTCTTAGCATATTCCATCCAAGCGGCTTGTGAAAAACGTTCATCCGTTGGAAATGATGGTAAAACATCAAGGTTAGGAATATGGGTTTTAAGTATGCTGTATTCTAAAATTTCCTGGTGAGTATAACCATTAGCAATAAGTTGTGCGTAATCGCTGTCTTTCTCTTCACTGCCCAGCATAATATCAACAGCACTTAAAACTAATTCACTTGAAGCATCACTGTCACGTAATCTTGGAGCTGTAACTTGTTGTAATGTACCCTGAGGATCTAAGTCAATAATCAATACTCGCCTACGCTCATTCATACGTAAAGCGATACCCGCGGCTAAAGAAATAACCGTAGTAGATTTTCCTGTTCCACCCTTCTGATTAACGACATTAATTATAATATTTCCTTTATTTTTGTCTGACCATTTGGGAATTCCCATCCAGTCCATCAATGCATGCATGTGCCCCAGACTATAAAGGTACTTATTTGACTCAAACATAACATCATCGATAACGCCCTGCTCTTTTGCTTCGACAACCCTATCTTTGAACGTATTTAAAGACATCCCACACATTCTGGCTGCGTCAGCTTGTGAAACGCAATGATGAATAATTAGACTATTAATATCATCAGTTGTTTTAGTGCTCTCTATTACCGCTTGCAGTCTTGAAATTTCGTTTTGCTCAATCAGAGGCGTTAAATTACTTAACCGTTTAGAAATGTGCATAAAAACCTAGAATATTTAATATTGATAGCGAAAGCCTATTAGAGTTGGCTAAGACTGTCAAATCCAATCTAAATTTATAAAGTAAGCTTTAACTCATTAAACGCTCGGATTAAACTGATAAACGTTAAAAAAATCAATTTAAAATAAATTAATTGATTAGTTTTCAACACCTTAAATCAACATGTCCAGCGCTGGACATATGATCAATTCTACAAGTTGAGCAAGATTTAAACCATCAACATTAGAGTTCAAGGTGGCTATGTGAAATTTAAAAGTATTGAGAATCTTTTCGGTGTATCTGACGAAAAGGCCGCGCACTTAACCATTAAATCTAAGATTGATAAAGATTAAATGGTATCGTACTGAAAAATTCAAAGATTTAAGGCTATCAAAATGTTTAACTGAAGCACAACGAAGACGAGGGGGAGATCGAACACATCAAAAGGGTAGGGTGATTAACATCATTTAGATTGAGAAATATAAGTATTGAGTCTAAGAATTTCTTGAATAAAGATATTGAGTAATTTAGAAAGTGAATCGCGTAATAATTAAAATAGAAAACAAATCATCATCTACACTTCTATTAAATGTTACTCAAACCAGATAACCAATCATTAATACAGCAAAAATACCAAATGACCAAAGATAAACAGATGAGAGGGGAGGGTGGTAATGGAAGAAAATAAAAACGAATTAAACAATAGATTGTCATTAATTATGAGTAGCAAACAACTAACTTTTACTAAATAGAACGTCTTATTATTATAAATAAATTAGACCAATTACTCGGCAATAAAACCTGAGGTATCCCGACAAATGCGTTCAATAAAAACAATTAGTTAGGCGATAAGGGAACATTCATTGCGGTTCCTGATCTGATCTTTCGCCAAAAAAGTTAAACTGAAGCACACAATGAATGTTCAAGTAATGCTCGCCAATTTTCTGTCGTTTGTCACTCCAAAAAACACACACAAAACCAGGAACGCTGCACTTTGTACATCGTTACAAAGCTTGGTGACCAAAGGAATATGCACAGTGACTGCAATCGACAATGGCATTCGAGACTCTAAGTCTGAAAAAAGTAAAACCATACGCCGAAGGGGGTTTTAAGCAAAAGTCGGTGCAAAATCATTTCATTGCTATCAATTTAGCGTGTGCTCTCTTTGTGCTTAGCAAAAAACTATTATCACAATCAGGCCAAACAGAGTAACAAGAAGACTAAAATTGCTGACTAGTTTATCCGGCTAAAAATAACACACTGCAGTTAAGATTTTGGGATGCTTTTTTACTTTTACGCAACGTGAAGCGCTTCAGTTAGTACCAAAAACGGGTGTTGAGGATTCATAAAGCGCTGGAGCTTAATCTACAGATAAAGCCTAAGTAGCACTCAAAACGAGATAAGTCTAACGTACTGGCCGTGCCGGAGTTCATTAAAAAATGGGTAGTCTATGGATCATATGAATGACCTAATTTAAGTTGGTCACACCTTCAGGCAACTCAATATTATTGATGATTTTAACCGTGAACGCCTAGTAATGACGGTTGATTTCTTACTGCCGACTGAACGTGTTGTCCACACGATAAACTTACTTGTTAAATGGCTTAGCAAGCAAAAGCAAATTCGTATTTGACACTGGGCCTGAATATATCAGTGCGTTAAGGGCTAAGTGTGCTGAAAAAGATGATATTAAACTAAAATTCATCCAACAAGAAAAACATAGCAAAATACTTATGTGGAGCAATAAAACCACTCCGTTCGCTTCTAATGATTAACAAGCAGTATTGCCAAAGTGAAATATCATACAACAGAATGGCTATGATTTTACAGTAATGGACGGCTAAACACGACAATTGCTGTTACACCACCGAAATACAAGCAGGCTTTAATAACGCAACCTTCTGCTTTTAGCGTCATTTAAAAATGGGTGTATTACCCTCTGTTGCTAATAAAGTACACATGATATAAATACTTACTTTTAGATGGAATGCTGTAGTTAAGGAGAAGACATGAGATTGGTAGTAGGTTCTTTAGTTGAGGGCGCACCTTTTTTTAAAGGTATAGGTAAAATTCTATCTACATCTGCAGCTGATCAAAGCGCAACAGTTGGTTTTTTCACTTCTCCAATTAATCCTTATGATAAAAAAATAAAAGTCAAAGGAAGTGATTTAATTGGAAAGAAAAAGTTGTTTGAAAAAACTGTTGTTTACGTAAAGTTCGGATCTACTCAACGATGGAGAATGGGTTTTTATGATGGTGAACGACCTGGAGACAAGCACTTAATTTACTTTAATCATGACGAATCGGATATTTATGAAATTGAAGAATTATTTGTTCCAAACTTACTAGCGCTGTCTTCTTTTCCTGCAGCGAAATTCCTAGCATCTCAGGCTACATCCGCTTTTAAGCATTACGAAAATAGAACAAACTTTATTACCTCATATATAGAACAAAGAGCGGCATGTAACTCTATATCTTCTTTATCAAGTAGCGCAGTAAACCTTGAAATACATCAATTATCAGTTGTATTACAAGTTTTGAAAGACTCAAATCAAAAATACTTACTCGGTGATGAGGTGGGTTTGGGTAAAACCATCGAGGCTGGTTTTTTAATCCGAGAGCATATTCTTGAGTTAAAAGATGATGCTTGCGTCTTAGTTATAGTACCTACTGCTCTGATAAACCAATGGAAACAGGAGTTGACATTAAAATTTCACTTGGAAGATGTACTTGGTATTGAGTTTGAGGAAGACCAGAAAGTTTTTGTCTGTGATTATTTTAACTTGCCGTTGTTTGATACAACTGAAAAAAAACCAACTATGGTCGTAATCGATGAAGGACATAACCTTGCTAACTTGGCATGGAATGATGACAACAACACCAATTATCAAAAAATAGTCTCTTTTTGTTCAGATGCTCGTTCAACAATTATTTTGTCGGGTACGCCAATTGCAGGAAATGCAAAAAGCTTTTTGGCCATGCTGCATTGTCTTAGTCCTGACAACTATAAAATCTCTGAAGAAGGTATTGTTGATTTCAACAAAAAAGTAAGTGAGAGAGAGCTTTTTTCCGGAATATATACAGCATTATCACCCGAGTCTGACGACTTCACACTAAGTGGGATATTAGATGAATTAGAAACTCTAGACCTAGGAGACTTTGAATTATCTAAGTTGATCGAGAATTTAAAGCCGGAAATTGATTTTTTCAATATAAATAAAAATGATGTTAAAAGAAATTGCGCTATTTATGAGCTTAAACAGTATTTTGGTGAAAGGTACAGGCTTTTTCAACGATTTATTCGCAATAGGAGAGGGAGCAAGAACAGTTCGATAGAATTACTTTTTCCAGGCCTTGGTAATTGTGAATTACAAAAATGGGGATCTGCTAAACAGTTACCCTATTTAGATCAGCAGTTAGATGACTATAGAGACTACCTTGTTAGTGAGGGGCAAGAGCATAAACTACCAAGTGTAATGCCTCTTCTTGATGCACTGTTAGATTCACCAAGTTGTCTTTCGTCTGAACTAGATAGATTGATTAATATTGATGATTATCATGAATTTTTTGAAATATTCTCAATTCTGAAGGAATCTGCACTTTGTGAACAAAAAAACAAAGATGAACTTACAAAAAGCATACTTGATGAATGGTTGAAAAATAACACCGATGGTAAAGTAGCTATTTTCTGTGGAAATAAAGCCGCTGCAGATTGCCTTTATTCATTCTTAATGAAGCATAGAGACGATATTGAAAGGCACTCTTCTCATACCACGCCACTTTTTGTTACCAATCCTTCAATTAAGGTACTTATTATTGATGAAAAAGGTGAGGATGGGTTAAATTTACAGGGACCATCTCGATTAGCAATTCATTACAGTTTGCCTCGCTCTTTAGTAAGAATCGAGCAACGTATTGGTAGGTTAAATAGGTATAGCGCGACTTCGAAAGGTATGAAACCGATTGAAAATTATGTGCTTATTCCAGGTTCTGACAGTTTCATTCAAAACTGGGCTCTTTTTTTAAAAGATATTATAGGCGTGTTTAATGAAACAACAGCAAGCATCCAATTAGCTTTAGAAGATGTTATTCAACGTGAAGAGCAGAATCTGCTAACTAATGGGTTCAGGCAATTGAGTAAGATTAGAAAAAATTTAAGCGGAGAGAAAGGAATAATTGCAAAAGAACGGAAAAAAGTCGCAGACCAGGAGGTTTGGAATGAAATGCAGGTTGACCTCACAAAAATAAAGAAGTTTGCTGAGCAAATGCAGAAAATTGATTCAGATGCTGAATCTTTGCATAACTCATTACAAAACTGGATCAGACAGAGCCTGAAATTTAGGGTAACACCTAAAGACGAATCGACATTTGTTTACCAATATAAACTTGGGATAACTCGTCTTAATATCGACGATTTTTTACACCACTGTATTTTAGGGATAGACTTTAATAGTGGTTTACGAAATCCTGCTACAAAACCTATGACACCAAATAGAGAAATCACCGCTAAAACCGGTGCCTACCCACTACGGTATGGTCAACCTTTCATAGATACAATATACAATTTCACACAAGGGAGCATACTAGGGCTTGTGAGTTCAGTTTTGAGGCTAATAAAAATAAAACTCGAAAAGCCAAAAACATTTTTGAAGTTAAATTGGCTAGTTTCTTGCGAGTCAAGCGAAGATTCAGTTGTGGAGCAGAGAAATCTTGACGAGGAATTCGAACCTCACATAAAAACAGAGTGGATAGATGACTCTGGGAACATAGTCGAGAATGAAGCGATACTGAATTTACTGAGAAAGCCGGTACAAGTATCAAAAGGTGAACATGATAACAGTTATAGAGATTTTGAAGTCCTAGTAACTGCAAAACAGGACCTGTGGGAATTATTTAATTCGTTTTGTCTGAGAGATGAATGGGAAAGAGTCATTGAAGGCGCCATAACTCACAGAGAATCTCAAATAATAAAGAGTGTTTTGCCCAAAAATGAGCAATTAGACTTAACAAATAAGTTAACTGTTAGGTTGGTCTCCGCTCTTAGTATGACATTGGTAGGAGGACTATAATAGTGTCTGAAGTAAAGTCATTGAGATTAAATGAGAGTGAGTACGAGTCTGTGACTAAAGAGGTGTCAAAACGCCATTCCACCTTTCAAGATAATTTTTTCTTTAACAGACTTCTTACAACTCTGAAATCCGAAAACATCAATTCAGTAGATACTATGTTAGCTATAAAAGACTTCTTAGTATCCATTCAGCGGACAACTGATCAAAACTACAGTAGTTTCGCCTTTCCACGAGAATTGAGAGGACAAGAGTTAGAAGTTGCTAAAAAAACAGGTTTGATTCAAAGACAAGGGACTAATTTATTACAACTTGATCAAGACAGTCTTCACGAGCACGATTTAGATGTTTATACCCTGCAAAACAAAAGAAAAACGGAACCCGTACAACTAGATGCGTGTTTAAAAATTAAACTTGATGGGCTGGGATATAACAATTACCAAACGGCAGGTCAGAGATTGGCTGTCCGGACGTGCCTTACCGCTAAAAAAGGTTCAACTATCTTTGTAAATTTGCCAACAGGATGTGGTAAAACCCTGATTTCACACGCCTCTATACTATTCCAAAGGGCGCTTGCTAACACCATTGTTATTCTTCCTACTGTTGGTTTGTCAATAGAACAAGCGGACAGAGCTAAAGAAATAATTCATCACTGTGGCATTCCAGTTGTATCCAATTACTGTTGGCATGCAAGTTTAACTCAGGAAGAGAGAGAAGAAATAAAGTTAAATATGCAAACGGGCCGTCAGAAAGTTCTCTTTACATCACCAGAATCACTTACTGGAAGTTTACTTTATTTGCTTTTTTCATTATCGCGTAGCGATCAAATTGCAGAAATTATTGTCGATGAGGCTCATCTAATTGATAGTTGGGGCACCAATTTTAGGCCAGACTTTCAAAAATTTGGAGCATTGCTAGCAACACTCAGAAAGGTTTCAAAAAGTAAGTTTAATACTGTCCTGATGTCGGCAACGTTTACTCAATCGAATATAGAGGCAATCAATAAAGTTTATGGTGATGGAGTTAGCGATCCCATTATCGTCAATGGTAATTTTCTTCGCCCAGAAATTAAAAGCTCTGTGTTAAAAGTTAATAGGCATGAGCATCTTTGCACGGTGTGTAAATATACTTTTTTATTGCCGAAACCATTGATTTTATATACCACAACAAAGTCTGAAGCTGATGAAGTGCACAAGAAGTTAAAGGAATACGGATGTACCAGGGTTGCTAAGTTTGACGGCGACACCAAAAATGAAGAAAAAAAAAGAATCATAGAAAAGTGGAAGAGCAACCAATACGACATCATTGTAGCAACGTCTGCTTTTGGTGTCGGGATGGATAAAGCGGATGTTAAAACAGTTCTACACGCTAGTGTTCCAGATAACATTGATAGGTATTATCAGGAAATAGGAAGAGCAGGTCGTAATGGTGACTCAGCAATAGCGTTAATGATTTATCATCATGAACAGTTAGATATTGCCCAAGGTGTTAATAGAGAAAAAATAATATCAATCGATTTAGGATTTGAACGATGGATGGATATGTTCAAGCGCAAACAGTCTGCCGAAGGTGATTTGTTTGAAAGTGATGATATTTATAAGCTAAACACCTCATTTTTTCGAAATAAATTAGGCCAAATGAGCGATAAAAATAGCGAGTGGAATTGGTTGACCTTGCTGTTTATGCAGCGCGCTGGCGCTATCAAAATATACTATGAAGTTCCTAAATTACCTTCAACGTCAGATGAAAGTTATGAACAATTACAATTTCAAAAGTTCTGGGAAGATTATTCTGAAACAATAGTAATAGAGTTGTTAGAGCCCAAAGCACTGAAAAAGGATTATTGGGAAACTGAAATTAATAGATACCGAGAACGTGAGTTAACTGTGCAGAATGACCGATTTAATGTTTTGAGGCAGTACCTAGAAAATAACTCAGTAACACTTTGTAAAACGCTGTCTAAATACTATTCGATTAATCATGTACCTGCACAGCGAGCCTGCAGGGGGTGTCGCAATTGCGACGGATTCTCCCCTACTGTTGGAGGGGCAGCCTATCTGGATAACTATACATCTCAGGCAACTTCGACGCCCAGATTACAACCGCTGATTTCTAACAGGAATATGTGCATGGTTTACTACGATAATAATGATATTTTCGATTGGAAAGGTTTACTGAAATCAATGTTAGTGAAAAATATTATTTCGGGTATTCAGGCATCTGATAGGTTTTTGGCAGAGCTCCAAGAAACCTTACCAATTGGCTTTGAACGGTTCTGGATTTCTCAAGAATTTGAGGATGAATCGAGCTTCTGGCCTACCATATTGATTGCTGAGGAAAGTGCAAAAGTAATTGATGTACCAAAGGCTAGAGAGAAGGTGACGTATTTCTTTGCAGAAAGGTCACAAAAAGAGTCAGGTAAGGAATATCGCAATTGGTACGAAAATTATTCATCGTCATTATCAATAAGTAACTTTAGAAATCTGCTAGGACAAAACTGATGTCAGTAATAAACAATGCGAATCCAGGCAGCCATATAGCTTCATTACATTTCATTGACCGTTTGGTTAACCGACATTTTTCCAAAAAAAATAAAAGCGAAGAACATTTACCATTGACCGCTATTTTGTCATCGAACATGCCAGATTATCTTTTTATCGATGAGGAGTGTGATTCTCAGGGAGAGTTTAAGAGAAGCACTAACCCCGAAAAAAAGCTGAGAGAAACTTTATTTTTTTGGAAGGAAACTGGTTTATGGCAGCAAAATGAAGAAGGGATCAAGGCTTGGTCAGAGTTTTCATGTGATGACAACCTTGGAGAAAGAATTACTCAAACTTTATTTAAAGAGAAGCTTGATATCGTCGATGGAACTGGAATAGAGCCACTGCTTCGAGGCATGGCTCTTTTTTTGTGTCTGGACTCATTTACATTTGCAGGTGGTAATTTTTTTAAGCCTACAGAAATCGAAGCCATCGTTGGAAAGTATCTACCACCAAGATCTGGAAACGATACTCGCCTTACTATTAACAGTTCCGAGACTGCTACTTTTGCCAACTATGGTCTTCTTTTAGGTTTTCTAGAACAAGTAACCAAAGATACGCTTGTGGTTGATCCAACTCGCTTAATTAGACCTGCGGTTATCAAAATATTAAAAAATTCAGGTGCTGCTAGTGAGATGCCAGTAGAAGAATTTTTAATTCAACTAAGTGGAATACTTCCCGTAATTGATGGTGGAGCGTATCGCTGCACCATCGAGGAACTTATTCGCTCTAAGGTAAAAGATTGGAAATCTTTGCCTGAGCACGAACTATCGGCAAGTCTTTCTCAGGCTTTGTACCGACTTAATATTGAGGGGGTTATTTTTCTTGTGCCTAAATCTGATGCTGAAAAAACAATGCAGTTGAACCTACCTGGAAATAAAAAAAGACCAGTTAGTCACATTAGATTTGGGGTAGAAAAATGAGTTTAGAAAGATACTGGCCATCTGTACAAAACGTAATTGATTGTATCAAAACTGAAGCTGAAGAACTCTCTGATGAGGCATTGCTGGCTGTTCATGAACCGATGCAGTTGACAAAATTTAGTAGCAATACATTCGAAGAAGAGGCTACCGAAAAGGACCTTCTAGAACATTTTTTAAGAATTGATAGGCCTATTCCTATCGTTGCTGATGCAGGGTTAGGTAAATCACACCTCATAAGGTGGCTACATGCGAAGCTTAAAAATGAGAAAATAGTTCAGGAAGAAAACTGGCAGATAGTGCGAATCCCGAAGAATGCAAGTTTAAGACAGACCCTTCACCTTCTTCTTAACGGTTTGGAAGGAGATGTTTTTGAAAACGCGCGAAAACAGGTAGACGAAGTCGGAAATACTCTAGTCGCTAGGAAAATAGCTGATCTTTTTGGTACTCACTTAAAACATGGCATTCAGGATATTGGTGAAGAGAGTGTTCAACTTTTGGATAACTGCCAACCTGGTTCTGCTGAAGCACAAGAAGTAATAAAAAGGATACAATTTGCTAAACAACTCCCTAATTTAGTTGACGATATTGAATTTAAATCAAGACTCATTGGTGATGATAGTTATATTTACAATATAGCAACTAGGTGGATAAAAGGGGCAACAGAGGAAGAGTTGCACCAAAAAGAATTTGCTTTGTCACAGAAAGATTTTGACTCGATGATTGAAGAGATTGAAATAGATGATTTGTCGTTACCAGCTCGTAAAGCGTTAAGTGCACTTAGATTAGACAGCCCCGAGCGAAGTAAAAAGGCTTTAGAAATAATAAATGAAGGGGTTGGCCGCGCCTCACAAACTGCTTTTCAACAATTATTTCAATTTGGCAGTGGTAACTTTCAAGATTTATTTAAAGAAATAAGAAAGCACCTAAAAGCTCGTAATCAAACCCTTGTTATTTTAGTGGAAGATCTCGCTGCAATTTCGGCTATCGAAGATGTCTTGATAGATTGCCTGTTAGAGGAGGCTAAAGATGAATTATGCACTCTGAAATCAGTACTCGCTGTTACAAGTGGCTACAGCGGTTATACAAGAAGACAAAACACTATTAGAACGAGAGCAAAATTTGAGTGGCAAATCAAAAATAATCAGGACAGCCAAGAAGATATCCCTACTAAAATAGTCGACTTTTGTAGTCGGTATTTAAATGCGGCTCGCTATGGGAAGTCCCAATTACAGGATGTCATTAGCCTTGAGAATTGGGATGATAATATTCCTATATGGAATGACGAGTTAGATGAGAGTGATAGCTTGTGTTTGGAAGCATTCGGTAAATCTTCTTTACAGATCCCACTTTTCCCGTTTAATAAAGAGGCCATAGTAAATCTTGCCAAATGGTATTGTTCCAACGATTCCGGTTCGTTAATCTTTAATCCACGAGATGTGTTAAATGATATTTTACTTAATATTTTAAGATATCAACGAAACGATTATGAAGCGGGTATATTTCCTAAGAATGTTGAACTTAAAGAGCGCAAACCAACACTTCTAGCTGAATTGAGCAATTTGGGTCTTTCGACTCCGCAACAAGCTATAACACTTTGTTCAATCTGGTCAGACAAATCTAGCATGGAAGCTTTGAAATCAGCTTTACCCAAAGAAGTTGCTATTTCATTCAATTTACCAGAACTCGCTCCCTACTTAGGAAGTGAAATTCATATCCCTACACCACGCCCTATTGTGGTAGCACCACAGAAACCGCCTGAGCCCGTACCTATTCCTGCCCCAAATAAGGCGGATTTATTGGAGGAGCAACTTGGGAAATGGTTCAACAATGAGGCACCTATCGATTCTAAGTTGGCGAACTTCTTCAGAAGCCAACTCTATACAATGATTGAAGAATCTCCACTTTCTGAATGGACTGGTTTTGAAAATAGTAAAGTATTTGAGGTGGGAAAAACAAAAAAAACAGCCATTGAAGCAATTCTTAAGTCAGATAAACTCTTTTTAATTAGCCTACCAAACTCAAATAATAACAATGCTTTACCGTTAGTTGAATTTTGCTCAGAGCATGATTTCTATGATGAAAAGTCTTCGAATGTACTACAACGGACTGCACTGGCGATAATTCGCTATCACAGGACTAACAAAGATAACCCATCTACGGGGTGGAATTATGAAAAAGGATATGAAGATTTTGCTTATTATAAAAATTTCGCTGAAAAATGGGTTCCACATGTTTTAAAGGTCGCTCTCAAGGCGTTACGTAAGAAGTATTTAGTACGCTCGGTGGATAAGCAGTTGATGTTGCTAAATGGTTTAGGACTAAAAGAGCAAGGTAGTCTTGAAAATACGCTTTTAATGAAAAGTGTACACATCAAATCGATTCTAAAGGAACCGTTAAATTCTGGTTTCGAACAATTAAGGACTGCTTTGTTAGACCAATGGGATGATACGCAAAAAGTTTGGTCCAGTCTTGTTCTTATTGAAAATGTTGCTATCGACTCAGACATATTAAAGGCTGCAATCAAAGAAGCCAGAAAAAATGGCGAGGAGAAGCTTGATCCAGCATTGCGGCGACTTAAGAAAGCGGCAATCGATGAAATAAAGCCTAACCTCCTTAAAATAAAAATGTTTATTAGCGATTGTGAGAACAAAGAGGAATTTCAAGATTTACTTGAAGATATAAGAGAAGTTTACAAATCTATTCAAGATTTGGGATTTTATCCAGATGAAATCCTAAAACGTAAAACGGCCAATCAGGATATCAAAATATTGCTTGAAACTTTAAGTTGGATTGAGGTTAAAAATGCCATCAAGCTAATAACCGTTGAAGATGAGCAAAAAGAGATTGAAATACTAGCCAACCTTGATGGAGGACTCATTACCTTATTGTCAAAAGTTCTTTCGCAATGGGAAACTTTTGAAAGGCTAGCATTACCGAAAATACAATCAGTCAATAATACTGTTGGTAAACATCAGTTGAGTGCACTCAATCAAGGTATAAAAAATACCAATCTTAATTTAAACCAAACACTTTCACACTTAACTACGTTCACGGAGAACGATTGTAAATGAATAGCTTGAAGGAAAGAATTGCCACCTTTAAATCAGAGATTCTTTTGGCAGATAACTCCCAACAGAATGAAGTAATAATTGAAGGTAACCAGGTCATTTACAGTGAATTACGTGCTGTTAATGATAAACTCTATGCGCAATTTGAATTTATTCAGGCTTTGAATTTTGTGAACAATATATTAGATGAAACACCAGACTATTCGTTAGTTTTCTCTGAAAGTGGTGTGTATCGAAATGGTGTTAGTTCTATTGTATTCAATCAGGAGTTAACTGTTTTAATTGACAAAGCTATTGCAAAGTTTAAAGAGTTTGAGCAAGCGTGGGAAAAGGAAAATTATATAGTCCAACAAAAAGATTCATATATCCATGCTCGCGACGTATTAAAAGAATTATTGGCAAGAATAAAAGAGGCCAATGAATACTGTTGGAATGAGTGGTTAACGCTGATAGATAAACGTGTTTTTATTGAAGAGCAGGTATTAGAGAGTCAGAAACATAATCCATCCCAAAAGGAAAACTATCAAAAATTTAATAGCGATATTTCTAATTTAGAAAAACTCAAGCAAACTAGAATAGTCACGATGGATTGTGCAGTTAAAATTCAGGGGTTACGTGATTCATTGGTGAAATTGAAAGCACAATTTGATGTTTCCGACTTTCCGGAAGATGTTGCAAGGTTTTTTAAGGCCTTGAACTCTCGATTTGAACCAGCAACTTTGGATTTACTGACTCCTAAAGTTCTGGAATGGCTTAACGCCAACAGTAAATTAACGAATTTCAAGGTAGAAAGAAAATAATTAGGAAAGTAGTATCTATGATAAATGAAGAAGATCTTCGACGTTGTCTAGATGATTGTCTAGACATTATTGAGCAGAGAGAGTATCGGTTGTTGGCTTGGGGCGATACTGAAGTGCGACATAATAAGAGTGAAATACTTGAAATTATAAAGTCTCAAACCTCACAAAATGCTCAAGATATATTTTTTGAATTATTAAAGAGATGTTTAATTTTTTCTGTAGCTGATATTTTTTCTCCCGATGCCTACCGTTCCAGAATGGCTGAGTCTGTTCACCTTTCTAAAAAGTTGCGACAGTGGTTCCATGGACAAAGTTTACAGAATACTAAGACTCTCGTTTCTGACTACAGATTTATACGTAGAGCGAGAACATATCCAAAAAGGGATATCGCACCTAACTTCATTGTTGATGAGGTATGCAAATCGAATAAGTTAAGCGAAAAATATAGAGAATCGCTCTGTGCCATGCTTGAAGGTAGTCATAAGTTGATGCTTTCTGGATTTCAAAAAAGAGCGACAATAAGAATTCTTAACAAACTGACTAAAAAAAAGAACACTACCTCTGCAACGATAGTCTGTGCGGGAACAGGTAGTGGCAAAACACTCTCATTTTATTTGCCAGCACTAGCCAATTTGGCAGTCGAACTCACTCAAAACCAAGAAAGTAAAGTAAGAATCTTAGCAATCTATCCTAGAAAAGAGTTACTAAAAGACCAATTTCAGGAAACCTTTCACCAAGCAAGGAAGCTAGATCCTTTTTTGCAAAGAAACAACACTCGAAAAATTAGGATTGGAACGTTTTTTGGTGATACTTGGAGTAAAGAACTACTAAAAAAAGAAATGAACAAGGGCAGCGTTTCTTACAATATGTTGAAGTGTAACTGCTCCGGCGTATTAAAATGGAAAAAAGAAGATTTTGACACTAACAAAGAAGCACTAATTTGTGGAGTTTGTGGTGCGAGACACGAAGGAGATGTCATTGCGCTAACAAGAGAATCTCCTGCGCCTGATATCTTGTTCACAACCACTGAAATGTTAAACCAACATTTAGGAGATGGTTATTCTAATCATCTATTTGGTGCTAACAACCAATCTATTCCCTTAGTTCTTTTAGATGAAGTGCATACTTATGAAGGCTCCACTGGGGCTCAGACGTCCTATTTGTTAAAGAGATGGATGAAATACACGAATTCTTCACCACATTTCGTGGGGTTGTCAGCAACATTAAATAATGCATCTAAATTTTTTGCTACATTCACAGGTGTAACTGATGAACAGGTTGAAGCAATTGAACCATTAGAATCCGAAATGCTAGAGGAGGGCGCCGAGTACCTTTTGGCTCTGCGAGGTGACCCCGTATCTCAAGCCGCGTTACTTTCTACGACCATTCAGACTACCATGTTGTTTCAAAGAATGATGGATACTAAAAATCACTCTGTTTCAAAAGGTACTTATGGAAGCAAGCTTTTTGTATTTACAGATGACTTAGATGTAAACAACCGCTTATTTGAAATGATGGCAGATGCTGAAGGGTGGGAGCATGCTTTCAAGAAACTCAAACCGACGAAAATCCCATTAGCATTTCTACGAAGCAGCAAGCACCCCGAGTTTGACACTCAAAAAGAGCAAATGGATGCATTAGGCCAGAACTGGTCTAATTGTGAGCGCATTGGCCATGCGATGAATGAGCATGCTAGAGCAAGAGTTGCCAGGACATCTAGTCAAGATACAGGTGTCGACCGTGATGCTGAAATCACAATTGCCACTGCATCACTTGAAGTTGGTTTTAATGATCCTGAAGTTGGAACTGTAATTCAACATAAATCGCCGAGAGGAATGGCATCATATATTCAGCGTAAGGGGCGAGCAGGTAGAACTAGAGGGATGCGGCCTTGGATGATCACCGTTTTGTCTGACTATGGTAGAGATAGAATTGCATTTCAACGATATGAGAGCTTGGTAGAGCCAAGAATCAAATCTAGTAAATTACCAATTGACAATAGTCATATCCAAAAAATGCAAGCATGTCTCGCAACACTCGATTGGTTGAGTAAAAAAGTGGGTAAAACAAACTTGTGGGCCAAACTGAAGAAGCCACAAGTTGATACGACTAAAACTTATTTTACAAATCTTAGAAACGTACTTGAAACACTGAACACTAATGAGCAAACCATTAATGAACTGAAAAAATATCTAATGGCTGCTTTAGCGTTGTCAGATGAAAAAATCCAACAGGTCTTTTGGCAAGGTCCTCGCTCACTCAGAATGGACTTTATACCAAACCTATTACATAAAATAGAAACTGAGTGGTCAGTAAATGGAATTAAGTGGAAAGGGCTTACTACGAACGGGTCGCCAATGCCTGATTTTTTCCCCCCGACTTTATTTAGTGAATTGGTTTTACCCTCCCTCAATGTTTGTACATTAAGAGGTAAAAAAGATGAAAGGAAGCAAGAATGGCACGATTTACCTCTTTTTCAGGGTTTAAAAGAATTCGCACCTGGCCGAGTATCCAAAAGGTATAGTGTCAATAATAGCAATGAAAGCGATTGGTTGGTTCCAGAGACGTTTTCACCTACTCCAGGTCAAGATATGAAGTGTAGTGTCGAAGTTCAAGAGGCTTTTGGGGAGAGTGCAGAACCAACTAAAAAAATCAAATTAGACTTAAACTGCAGTATTGAAATATTTAAACCGAAAGAATTGTTTGCAAAAAGGCTTGAAAACAAAAACATAACAGATAAAAGCAACGCATTCTTAAACTGGGGCTCAGATTTTTTTGTTGACTCTGATTCGCATCAATTCAAGATACCACAAAGCTCAGATTGGTTTGAATTTCTGAGAAGCGTTTGTTTTTTTAGACACTCTCAAATGTGTCCAATTGAATTAACTCGTTATTCAACCGGTTCTGAAGCCACCATAAAATTTAAAACGGGTGATTCGTCTAATATAGACTTTAATTGGGTAAACAATGGTTCGCCTGTTGGTGTTGGAACAGTGTTCTATGTTGATGGTGTTAGTTGGAAATTTCATTTCAGTGAACAGCGCTTAACTGAGTTATTGAAAGACCCTGTTCTTTTGAAGAGTCTGCGAGGTATTTATGTTGAAGCATTGTTTAAAGAGTCGGCGTTATTTAAAAACCAGTTTCAAGGAGGATGGGTTTTAGATTGTGTAACAACAGCAATATATTATCTTTCACATTCACAGGGCCGAACAATCAAGTCAGTAATAGAATCTATTTCAGAACCGGATATTAAGCGCGTTATTTGTTCAATTCCCTTGGAAGTATTTCAGTTGAAGGAAGTGGATGAAGGAAACACCGAAGAACAAGTTCTTCAAAAAGATATAATTGGATTTCTTTCCAATGACAACAATCTAGCTTCTTTGAAACCCTTGCTTCAGTTTTTATATGAAGAAAATTTGGCCACAAATAACTTTGTATCGTGGTTTAGAAATATTCTTGCAAATACTCTCTGTGGTGGGATATCCGCTACGCTTCATAGTCTTTTGCCCGATGTTAGTGAAACCGATATTAATGTTGATTTTGAATGGGCCAGAGATAATTTAACCGTGTGGTTAACGGAAAATGAAGCCGGTGGCGTTGGTATCGTTTCACGTTTTGAAGAGTTTTATATCGATGATCCGTTGAGTGTATTAAATCATTTATCAAGAAGTTTCGAAATCGGGGAGTACGAACAGGTTAACTATGATATGCATCAGTTATTGATTCAACTGAAAAAAAATAAAGAACTAGAAGATGCAATAAAAGGTTTTAGGCAAGCTTATTGTTACAGCGAACGTGTTTCAGCATTGATGCTACTTAGGTCTGCGATTTCAAAGCTTGGAATAGCTCAAACTCACAGTTTCAACAGTCTAATGCATACAAGGTTGCTAAAAGCCGGGAGTACACCAAAGAACGATGAAGAACTTTTAGATTGGTTAACTCAATGGGAAGAGCTAGAAAATAAATTTCACTTAGAAATACCCTTAGTCGCTATGGCATATCTGATTGCTAAAAAAATAGAACCTAAAGGAGAAGTAAACAAGTTGAAAGATAAAGTTTTGGCACTTCTTTGGCCTAAGGGACAAGCGATAAGACAAACATCTATTCAATTTTATAATCGGTTTGCGAAAACCCCTAACGTGTTTGAAAGACTTGCCGTGACTAGACTGTTCAAAGACAAAGTTCGATTTATCGAATATACATCAAATTGGAAGCAAGATTTATTAATTGCCTTGAGTTCGAAAGATCAAGGAAAAGTTGAACTTCGCTTAGGCTTTGAAGATGTCGATAAATTAAATTCTATAATCTTCCAAATTAATACTGTGGCTATTGAGTACTTGGGGTTGCTATTTCACACTCGTATTATCAAGATATTTCGGCAGAAAAACTATTTATCAATGCACTTGGAAATAGCAGAGACAATACAATGATTGAACTGATTTCGAGAGACATAATGACGAAATCTCCTCTTGGTAAGCGAGAATTAAGAGAAGTTTTGTCGAGCATATTTGCAGGCGTCATTATTGTGCCCCAGGATTTGTGGTTGGTAACAGCCTGGTTAACTGATTTTGATGTTTTGGACAATAGATCTGGCAACTGGAGTTACCTAAATCCAGATTGGGGGCCAAGACAGATAAGTTTTCTAGAACTATTAGAAACAGCGGTCAAGAGTGGATGTTCCCTCAGAGTTGTAGTTAAAAAAGACAATATTAACGAAGCGGCGGTGTATCGCCTTCAGACTAACCTTGGAAAAGAGCCTAGCTTTAGAATTTGCGAAAGCCATGAAGTTCATATAAAGGGTCTCCTTACAGAATCATGTTTTTTGAAGGGGTCAATGAACTTTACCTATTCTGGTGCTAATAAAAATGAAGAGTTGGTTTCTCTCACAGGAGATGAGCATCAACTCTCAAATGCGAGAATAGAATTTAGAGAAACTTATAAGTTTGAACCGAGGCATGACACAACTCAATACCCAACTAGTTATGTTGATAAGCATGATTCGAATATAGAAGAGGGCGAAGATGAACATGAATTCTTCTAATTACGTTGGCTGGTTGGATTCATTCTTTAGTTATGAAAACGGTATTGAGTTCAATAAACCAAATAGCGATGATTTACTCAACACAATCTATCCGTTAATAATAGACGCCAAAGAGAAATTACAGGGAAGTCACCCATTCTTTTTGGCCTCATATAACACCGGTGTTCTGTACTTTTACGGTTTTAGCGATTGCCGTAAAAATTTAGAGGAGTTAAGAAGTAGCTTGCACTTTGGTTTAGGGACTTCTGATACGAGCCATTATAGTTTATTGCAAGAGCCTTCTTTTGAATATGAAAGAGAAGCTTTACAGCTTTTTCCTCATGGGCTTATAAGATTCGAACTTAGTCAGCAAATAAACAAAGACAAGCAACTTGAAAGAGCGAAATATGTAATTGCAAAAATACTTCAGATATCAAAAAGGTTCGAAATAAAGCCTATTTTCAATTCGACTATCACAAGGCCCGTCGGTCGTATATTAAGAGATTTTTTTGTTGCCTGTAGACACCAAGATCCGGATTTAATCACTGGTTATTTTTCGGAAATAAAGTGCTCTGGAAAGCTAAGTCATAGAAACCTTATTAGCCTCGAGTTTCAGGCTTTCAAATCGCAAAAAAAATGGAAAGAAATACTTAGTCATGAATCTTTTAATGACTATGTAAGCGGAATAATCCCTAGTCGCATTTATCATATTTTGGTTAGAGCCATTGCAAATTCTTTTGCAATTAATGACGCTCGTCTTGAAGAGATAGATCTTGAATTAGTTAGGACTAAATTAGATAAATTTCAGCCCCTTTTAACCAATAAGTTAGCATTAAAAAACGACCCCAATTACCAAGAAGATTGGAAATCGTGGACCTTGTTGAACATAATATTAGGAGTAGAAAATGTAGCTGATATTGTCCCTAACTTTATAGATAAAGCTTGGATTGCAAGTACAAAATCATCAATAAAGAAAGCGGCACTTACTCTAGAGGTAAGGCAGTCTTTTAATGAAGAGTTCAAATCTTTATTGGAAGGCCCACAGAATATAGAAACAGCAAATGCCTTATTTAAATATGCTGAAAATTGTTCTTCGAGTGAAATTCCAGAAATCCTTGACTGGCTTGATAAGCTACCACACGAAATACGAAAAGAAATCAAATCGTGTATACCGTTGAGAACGAAATGGGCTGAATATGAAGACTATGTTTACGGTGTAAACGATGAACATATAAATGATTCGAACGAGGTAATAGCTAAAAGTGTGATTCACTCTGAGTTGCAACCTCCCACACTGGACTGGAACACTTGGTTTTCTAATGGTTATAAACGTTCTGTAAACATTGACCTTCTTATGGAATCTAAATTGGAAGGTTTCGATTTAGATCAAATTACAAATATGATAAAGGAATGCAATGAACCTGAAAAAATAAGAGACATATCACCCCACCTTATCAGGTGGATTGAAGAACAACAAGTTAAGACGGATGCCGAATTCTGGTTATCGTTAATTGAACTAATCTCGGTAGACGACAAGACATCATTCACAACAGTCTTACTTCTTAAAGACTTGATTAGTCACTTTTTGGAGGCTCCACACTCGGAAATTCAGTACAAGGAAGCTTTAGTTGCATTTGATCTAGTTCTCTCTGTAGAGTTAAGTCGCAGGTCACTTGGTGTAATAATTGATTTCATCGAGTCATTATTTGATTATCCATTTAAAGATGAAAGTTATTTAAAATACGAAATCTGGCCCAAATTAAGATCATTTTCTGCAGACCATTGGGATGAATATGAAGTAGATACACAAAGCGTCCTAATTTGGCTTGAAAAACAACTATCTCCAGAAACCCATTTATTTGAACAACGGCGTTCTGAAAGCTTCAGAGAGTTTTTCACAGAGAATTCTGAAAAATTAAAAGGTAAAAAAATTGGCATTTCTACTCTCACGGAGAAAGCCGGGAAACGAGCAGCTGAAATTTTGAAAGCCTTGTTCCCAGCCGTTGAAGTCATTTTAAACCATGACAAAGTTGCCACTGATAAATTAAAGAACTTGGTAAAAACAGCTGATTATTTTGTGTTCTGCAACAAAAGTGCTGCCCATCAATCATATTATGCGGTCAAAGACATAAACAAAAATATTATTTACCCAGATGGTAAGGGCAGTTCTTCAATTGTAAGAGCTCTAATCTCAAATTTAGAATTTGTTTAAGATTTATTAACTCAATAATGTGTAAAGTATTAGGGATTATATTGAGGGCGCCTCCCAATTGAATTTTGAAGATGAATACCCGAGTGCGCCCGGATAAATTATCTATTAAGTCAGCTACTTATCTTCATGGAAGAAAGGTATGGTAAAGGATCAAGTTTGTTATTAGCTACAAAGGCTTCTAATCTTTCAACACATGACCCACACTTGCCGCAAGCCTTTTCTAAACCTTTGTAGCAAGTCCATGTTTTTCCATAGTCTAGGCCCATCGATAAACCTTCTTGTAGGATGGTGGTTTTATCAGCATTTAAATATGGAGCTATAATCTCTATAGGCTCAAAGTTTGATACCTTTGCTGCTTGCCCCATAACTTTAACAAATTCTGGGCGGCAGTCTGGATATATAACATGATCACCAGAGTGTGCTCCGTACCAGACCTGAGTAGCATCTATATCGATTGCAAAACCAATAGCCAATGATAGCAAGATCATGTTGCGGTTAGGGACAACAGTTGACTTCATATTTTCCGCTTGGTAATGGCCTTCAGGAACGGGAATTTCGCTGGAAACAAGTGATGAACTGGTAAACAGGGAACTGATGCTTGTAATATCAAGAACTTTATGTTTAACCGCTAACTCATCGGTAACTTGCTTTGCGCACACGAGTTCTTTACTGTGTTTTTGGCCATAGTTAAACGACAGCGCAAAAACTTCATGACCACCTTTCAGCGCTTTGTGTAACACTGTAAACGAGTCCATTCCACCAGAGTAAACTACAACTATTCTCGCCATTTCTATCTCCAAACCTCATTTCTGTACTTGCGAAGTAAGAAATTAGTCAGCGTTTGAAGATCTTTTGAAATGTTCTGCAGTTCGTTCCATTTCACTTTGTGATCGGTACCAAAGTCCCAATAGCCATTAGTCCATTTACAATATGGCTTTAATAACTCTAGATCTTGTTTGAATTTTTCAGTGGAAACCATATCTTCGTGGTCTTCTGAATGATAGCGATCAAAGATTGCGTCCATAAGGTGACCCATTGAAAAAATTCCTGCACCATGAGTTAATCTAGACTCTTTAGGATTAACATTCCATGCTTCAGGGAATACTTGGCTAACTGCTGACCAATAATTACACATTAATTGGAACATTGCTTCTATGTCACCTTCACCATTGTTAGCGTCGCGAAAACGATAGAGCGCCCCCTCAGTTAAGCTACTTTCAATTAATTTAAGAATAGAATTATCCTTGATTTTTCCATTAGGATTTGTTGCAGTTTTTATCATTCGATACATTGGCGAATCAGGGTGATAATTAAGTTCGTCAAGTAACTTAGCAGGGAAACGTTTCCTCTGAAGTGGCCTTGCTAGTTTTGTGTCAGTGAATGGAAGTAACTCATAGATCAAACCTTTAGGAAGTGGCTTTGTTGAGTTAACCAAAATAAATTGCTCGCGTTGCTCTTGTGTATCATTCGTTATGAAAGCTGAGATTGGCATTTGGAACTCTCCACAATTAGCCTCTCGCAATGCTGCTGCACGTTGCTGGCCATCGACTACCCAGCCGGGCTTTTTGTTATCACCATCAATCAAAGGAATATGTATTTCACCAAACGTGCCGTCTTCAGATAGCGGCTTAAAGACCACTCTATCATCAAATGCAATAACAATTGCATTAGGAATCATTGGATTTTCGGACTCTAAATAGCGCTTTATTTCATTGATATGAGATGAAACTTCGGGTCTTTGATATCCAGCTAAGTGATTTTCTTCCCTTTTTACTCGTGATATTGCTGCAACACTATGGATATCCTTACCTTTAAGAGCAAAACTATAAAGCTCACGATTAGGACCTTGCATGATTTTCAGCGCGGGTATTTTTAACATTGTCATAATTTATTCCGATATTTTAGAGAGTTCTTTTTGTATGGTGTTATATGCGTTAAAAAGATTATGAAAACCACGTCTTCTATTTCGTGCAGCACCACGCTTTAACATCACATGAATCCCAATTTCTTTGCAAATATTACAAGGACAACTCACCCAAGGTTTATCCGTTAGAACTTTATTCATTAGCCCTCTTCTGGTTTTTGTATGGGCATCTTTTAAATAAAGCTTTTCATATTCACATAGAGCATCTAAGACTGTTTCCTTCGATACATATCCTTGATCGAATTGAATGATTAAATCCAGACATATTCGTTCAAGCTTAATGGCTAAATCTTGGTCTATTGCCCCACTAGCTATTAATTTTCGCATTGTGTTGTTTCCATCAACTTGTGGTATGGCAATGGAAGTATATTTATGTTCGGGTAGGTGATAGTTAAATTTGTCGTCTTTTAATCCCTGCATAAGAGGCGAGGTAGAGTCAAAACTAGTTACTCCAAAAGAGTAGAATTGCGAGATATGTTCTAAACGATTAATTCCCAACAAATGTAATTGAGTTGTCGGTTTTCTAACCTCTGCGACTTTGGCAAGAATCTCAAGAATATCCTTCGTTTTAAGCGGGATCATGCCACCTAATGCAATTTTATTGTATCCCATTGCCTGAAGTTGAATAACAGATTCACTAAACGAGTTAGGATTCCATCCGTGAGCGACTCCATATGGGTTGAATGGTTCAGACTTTGAGATTTTTAGGAATTTTGACGCATTTTCCAAATTCAGTTCAGTTCGTCTTAAACATTCTATAAGACGCTCGCCTACTATTTTGGAAGATTTAACATCCGCATTTTCATAGTCGAAAATAATGTGATCCATAGCAATGCCGTGAGTAAAACCAGAGTTTGTATAAAACTCTACTACAGCTTCTACTGAATATGGTGGCTCGAACTCTTTCACGTAACTGAAAGCACCACAATCACCAATTGTTTCGTAACTTTTTGGAAGTCTGAAAAATTTGTAAATTCCCTCACGGAAAAAGCGCTGTCTTTGAGCTACTGAATAGCGACCCTTCACCCCGCTCAACCCTTCTACAATGGCTTTAGATACAAGAACTCCATCGTAAACAGGAGCATCAAATATTTCATGGGCGTATTTATCGTCACGCTGGATAACGCGAAACTCATTATTAGTTTCGTTGATAAAGTCAAAAGTAGGATCAACAAAATCATGGCTGTCAGGAAAGAAAAATTTAACTTTTTTCACGGATTAAAACTCGAGTTTCGATATATAATTTGAATAAGGTTGAAAACCTTTTTTGCTCACAGGACATACCTTCTTTTCTTAATGCTTTTAATGCAGATGTAGGTGAGGTAAGGGAGGAATGTGGTAATTTAGATATTGCACACATGACCTGTGAATCTGTAAGCTTATTAGCTTTTTTACGGAAAATATTTTGTGTTGAAAGTTCTAGTTCTTTATATACCTCAATCATTTTTCTTAGCGGCTTTTTAGATTTGATTGATGCTTGTATGAGATATCTGGCCAGCCTAATATTTAAAGATACCATAGAGCCTTTTATTTCTTCGGATTTTGAAAATTTCTCCTTAGAGATTAAAATGTATGGGAATAATTCTGTATTAATGTTGTTTTTACTTGTTATTATTAAAAAGTTTTCTTTATTAAACAAACCTTCTTTGACTAAATCTACAAGATCATTTTCAATCGCTACCAAATATCGTTCGCTCGCACAAAAAATGAATATCTGTCCATGATTATCTTCGACAAAGTTTCGAAAGGCGTTTTTATTTCCATGCAGAAGTGCCCACCAATTTTTAGTTGGTTCTTCAGTGGTGGTATTTAATGTTATGTTGCCTACGAAGTTGGAGTTGGGCTTGTTAAATGTGGCATCGTAAGGCCGTGTCAATTTTGTATGATGAGAGAAACCTAAGCCTGCTGAAATCACCCATAGTGTGACTTTTTCGATTGTATTGATATTTTTAGCTATAGACCAATGGTCACCTTTGTATAAATCAATTATTGGCAACATCTCATGAGGATTACTGCTTAATGTATCAAGCCATTCTTTTGCCGTGCCGCAACCCTTGGAAAAGGTATCAGCTAAACCAACAACTCGACCAACAGAAGTCTTTTTGGCACTCACGCAACTTGTCACCAAATTAACATGCATTCTACTTCCCCTTATAAGAGACACCGCATGTGCAAGTTTCATTTAATTCTACCTCACATAATTGAGGAATTATTGGTTTTACTTTTTTCCAAATCCACATAGCGATCACTTCAGCTGTGGGATTTTCTAATCCTTTGATTTCATTAAGATAGCGATGGTCTAATTGGTCAAGTATTGGTTTGAACTTGACTTTAACCTCACTGAAGTCTATGAACCATCCCTTTAAAGGGTCGATGTTGTCTTTGAAATGAAGCTTAACTACATATGAGTGTCCGTGAAGTCGCCCACACTTATGTCCCTCTGGAACATTAGGCAATAAGTGCGCAGCCTCAAACGTAAATTCTTTATAAATTTTTATAGTCATGGTTTTTTCTCTAAATCTATATGTCAATAATAACCCAGTTCAGTTCAGACAGCTAGTGGAGTTATTGAGTTTTGATGTCGTTTTAGCTTGGTGATGAGTCTAAACCAAGGTGGTTGGACGAATCTTGCATTCTGATGTATATTAGTTGAAGTGTTAAATTACTGAATCAGAGATTTAAATTTTGATGGTACACAGAAAAAAAGAAGAAGAGTTAACACATAGTCTCCAGCGTATTGTTGAGGTTTTATCGAATAACAAACATGGCTGCAAGCAGGAAGCCATTAACATTGCTCTTGATGTTCTCGGCAATGTTGTTGAACATAACTCTTTAAGAGAATATCTTAATTCTACAAAAGAAGATTACCACCATTCATAACTCAAAACACTTACGAAACCTTCAGTTGATCAATTTCTACCTCTTAGACAACTTTCCTTAAATTAAAAAATTTAAAAGTTACTTCAAATTTTTTACACAGGTTAAAGCAGTATTCTTGTAATAAATTGATTGGTTATCATACTTGAGGTTTCCTTCTCTAAGTACTCACTTACCAATTAATACTTATCACTCCTTAGGTTAGCATATCCGAATAGTCTTTGCGGTGTGCACTTAGGATTGTTCTGATATCATTTAGTATGTAGTCTAACTTAAAGATCTACTGTTTCTACATTTATTTATATTTCAAGATAATCATTATTGAGTGCTATATTAACTCTTTTTTTTAAACATCATCCACATAAGGATCACTGAAATAAGATGAACGGTTAAAGTGTAGAAGAAATTCGTTAAAATGGGAATATGTACATAAAAATCAGCACCTTGAATGCCCCCCACTCAAGCTCCTTGAATTTATAGTTAAATAAATCCTAAAATTTATTAATACAACTTGCATTTATGCAGTCTATTTATAAAGAAGGGGATCGTACCACATTAACTAATAACTAAACTTACCGCCCATTTTTTCTCGCCATTTCTGCAGCAGCTGAGTTCTTAGCACGTATTTTTCTTGAATACAGAAGCGGCATTGCTTGATCTCGCCAGCCTCCAGCCAACTGAATTTTTTCGATGGAAATTTCTGCTTTTACCATGTCTAAAACAGCACCAACCCTAGCAGAGTGGCCTGATAGACTGACATTAGCGGCTTTAAAGGCACTAACTATCACTTCATAGCTAACCGGAGGGGATTCTTCATGCGCTATATAGGGTTTTATTGTTCCCGCTGAGGTCAATGCACGTACCAGGTAATCCTCGTTTGATAGCCCAGTTCTTTCTTTCCACTGCTCTATCAACTCCATTGTTGTTTTACTGATATACCTATATGCACCAATTGCTTCACGGTCTGATTTAGTTCTTTCAACGAACACAGTACCAGTTCCATCTTTTTCTCTATCGATATGACTCAGTTTGATCATCCTCATTTCACTAGCCCTGCATAACGAATCATAAGCGAGGTTAACTATCATGGCATTTCTGAGTGACATAAGATTACTCGCATCAATTTTACTGAGGTGTTCAATCAACATATCAGCAGTTAGTGGCTCCGCTTGCCCAGCTGGTTGAGCCACACTTTTTATCGTTAAGCTTATATTCTTCTTTAGTTCATGACTTGTTAAAAGTGGGTTAGGGCAACCGAAATAGCTAAATAATACCTTTAAATGATGCAAACGCCGCCTAATTGTCTTTATTTTGTATTTTTTACTAAGGTAGTCTACATAGGCCAACATGGTTTCAATCATGACATCTTCATCATCTGGTACAGCTATCAGTCCTATTGCCGCGTTCTCTTTTATAAATCGTTGGTAGCAGTTCCAGTCTGACTTCATCGCCTTTTGAGAGTTTATGGGCATTCTGGCAAATATGGTTTTTAAAAACCTAGCGAATTGATGGTTTGCGCGATCTACATTGCCATGAGTAACCAAGCTCTCACTTTTTAGGTTTTTTGCAGGAATGAAGTCACTTTGCATCACAAATCTCAATTAAGACATAAAACGGATAAACAATACCTTAAATTCGTGATAATGCAACAAAACAAGATAAGCCTTATTATTTTGTTATGTTATAAAAACACAAAATCAGGCAAGCAAAGAATTACCTGTAATCATTTACTATATTGCATGAATAGTCACTAGCTACGGAGTAAATCGGAAACAAAAAAGCATTACAGGTAATTAATTTGATCTGTAATTTTTGCTAATGCGAACGCAACCAAAAAGAATTACCTGTAACACTTTTTGTGTTGCGTATATTTATGAGTTGGAGTAGTATTTTTGAAAGATAAAAAAGAATTACAGGTAATTATTAAATGATTAAAGTAAGAGCGTCAAAAGTGGATAAAACACTGTGGCCAGCATTTGTATCACAGCAGAAACAATTTGAATCCATGCCAATAACCTTTTTTAAAGACGCATCATATCCTTTGCCTTATGTGTCCGGTGAAGACTTTGCATCCGACATGGCAGTTTTATCTGAATACCTCACCGCTGAAGCGCTTTCTAAAATTGTGACTCGGTACCGAACCTTTAAAACCCGTTCAAAAAGTAATGTAACAACCATTACCCTAAATAACAAAACAATCCAAAGGTTGAAGCAATTTGCATATTCAAACGGGTATGAATTCGATACCTACGATGGCCTGATTGAGTTGCTAATTGATCCCGAGGATAGAAAAGAAGCTGAAACCCTTGTCGAAGATCCAACATCAGCATTAACGCTTGATCAATCATTTAACATTTCAAGGGCAAAATTAAAACTTCGCAGACATACTTGGTCAACTATTGTGAACTACATAGACTACGCTTATCGCGCTGGTTGGTTAGCATGTAAGCATTTATCGGGTAAGAATAGAACTCAGAATGTATTAGATGAGCAAGCAGAACACTTCATGTTTGAGGTTCAAACAGGCATAAAATCTAAAAAAAACTAGTTATATTTTAGACAGATATAAACGTCTAACTACCATCACAGTTATTTAAAAACGGCAGTAAAAATGTAGTATTACTTAAAAGAATATTCAAAGACCCATCTCAACAAACGTATTACGACTATTGATTGCAAACAAACACGGTGACGATAGCTAAAAAGTAGTTTGTGGATCGATCTGAAATAAGAACTCGTAAGTTGCCTCAATAATCTTTTTATTTTTTCACCAAAAAGGCAGAAATCACTACAGTTTTCTGTACTGGAGTATATCAAAGTAGTCCAGACTAAAATTAACTACACTGGTAAACTTATCCTCTTCAACGGCGAGCATAAGCTTCTTACTTGTCATCCTTGTACTGAAATTCAGGTATGCAAGCATGTTCGGACAATCACCACGGTTTCAGTTTGTGTAAGAGAGCCATCTAGCGTATACAAACCTTATTTCTAATACACATATTCAACTTAATTATGAATATCCAAGCTTAAAAGAGTGCTTACAGCTTATTTCAGATCCAATTAATCATTACACTTACTTATTTACCTATTACTCAAACGTTTAAACGTTCCCTACGACATAGCCTTGGCTAATATTTAAGCTTAATAATAATACTCATATCTTCAAATTTAGATTTTCATCAAAGACAACTGTCGCTTTAAATGAACGTCTTAGAAATGACGTTTAGAAAATGTTCTAAACTGAAATCAAACCTTATTTCTAAGACGGTTTAGTCATCCTTATACCTTATTTATAAGACAGCGAGAGATTTTTATACCTTATTTCCAAGACGGCAGGATCAGAAATACAACTTTTAAAGCTTATTTTTGATCCAGTTCAGATTTATTTCTTAGTTTTAAGCTTATTTCTAATACATTGTATAAAAATCAGTTGATTTCATCAGTTCTTAAGGTAGGCTAGAGTGAATTTGTATTAGAACTAAGGTTAGTTTCAATCAGGGACTTCAAAATATGAGTAAGAAACAGGTTGAGATAAACGAGTTAGATTTTTTGCACAATGACTTTCTTACTGAAGTTAAAGGTGATCAACCTGTCAGCAGTTCTATGTTTGACAAGATCTTTATCATGGGCAACCGTGTGCCAAAAGAATTAATAAGCAGCATATTGTCATCTCCAGAGAAAATAGAACAAATGTTGCTTGCTAACTCACCACTTATCCAAACGCAAATTTTGAAACCTTATTGGAAAGGCAAAGATGCAAAATTTAATAGCATAGATGTCGATATATATGGGGCGGTTTGTCTTGCAGATGATCGGCATTTGCTTGATGTCATAATAGCGCACGGGAGTATGATAAACGATGCGTCTAAATATACATTAAGGCAGGTAGCTGAGGGCTGTAAACTTAAAGATGTGAAGTGGGAATATGTAAGGCAGGATGCTATAGATAGACCACTAATAAACCGTGGCGTCTTTTTTCATATTACATTTAATGAAATTTGCAAAGGTATGGGGATCGCCCCGCAAAAACAAAATAGATTCAAAATTTTAGAACGCTTACAAAGACTTTCTATCATGCATTTAGCTTTAACCCCAGTGAAAGAGGGAGTGCCTTTGCATGAATATAAAACCGCATTTTCTCTTGTTGATAAAGATTATTATGCTTTGCTAGACGTATCTAAAATTAGAAATGGTTCGTTTACGGAAGAGACCCACACTGATTTGATAGTGAGTATTTCTGAATATTACTTAAAAAGTCTAAAAAATGACGGGATAATCAGCAGAAAACGTCTTAAAAACCATTATGTCAGTTTGGTTGGGAAAAACTCGATCGAAGATTTTTATAAGTTTTTAGATAGCCACAAGCGAGATTTTATCCATGGACAAACATTGTCATTTTTATTAGAAAAATACTTTAACAATAAAATGACAACGTTTGGCATAAACCTTCGATTTAAGAAAAAACAACTTTTTGATCAAGTTGTACAAGACAAAGATAAACTACTGACGCATTTCAATTTTATTCTAACACCCGTCGATGAGCATAAATCTGATCATAAGCTTTTATATACAGAGAAACTTAAAGAAACAGAAGGTCTTAAGGCTTAGTCATGTCACTCATAAGAACAAACATAGATAATCTCAATTCTATAAGCAAATCCCAGAACAAAAATTATATTTTAAAAGGCCTTTCTAAGAAACGTATTGGATTTATTCTATCTGCTCCAGACGTAGGTAAAGGTTACTTATGTTTATCAATCGCCTATGAGTTAGCAAGCGATGTTCCATTTCTTAAATTAAAAGGCAGTCCAGGTTATTTTAAAACCCTGTACTGGCCAATTGAGGATGGTGTGGATGAAGTTGCAAAGCGTATGTTAGGACACATGCAATCAATGCCTGCTGAAGTTGTCAATAGAATTACTGAGAACGTCATGCTCTGGGATAGTCATCATCCACTTTGCACTTTACGTAATGGCTTGGAAATAGAAGGGAGCGAGCGAGCGCGAAATGAATTGATTAAAGCATGCCAAGGGGTTGATTTACTTATTATTGATACACTTCGTGAAGCAGCCGGTAATGCTGACGAGGTAGATGATGACCAAACTGTTAAAAGAATTCTACAAGATATAGCAATCCAAGCTGATGTTGCTATTCTCGTTGTTCATCATTTAACTAAGGCTGCTATTAGGGGTAATGAAAAAATTAGTAATGTAAGTGGCTCTGGTTTTTCAACCACTCAAGCAAACAGCCGAATGCATTTATATCTTGACCGTGTTGAAGGCAAGGTTAGGGGAGATTCAAAAACCACTCTTTCACATATTAAAGCTAATTATATTTCAAAAAATGACCGTTTACTCCAGCATAAACTGCAATGGAATGAAGATTCTCTACTTTTTGATGCTTTAAACACTGACCTTTATGCTGTAAGCAATCAAGTAAAATCTATCGAACCATCTTTATCTAATGTAGAGCAACTACCTGATGTTCCGTCACTCCAGGCTATTTTGGCGAATAAGCAAGAAATCGTTGAAGATGAACCTAAGGAAATTACTCTTAGCTCATTGATATTTAGTCAAAGCTCAATTGATAAAAAAGCGTTGCAACAGAAACAAGATGAAATAGTTACAGAAGAAGATAAAGAACAATTAAGGCTGTGGCATGAGCGTAAAAAAAGAGATCAGAAGTAAGTTTAAAAACTAACCAAAGGATCGCTAATAAGCCTTAATTTTAGACGGCTAGATCAGAAATAAGCTTTAATGTATTAGAAATAAGCTTTAAGAGATCGTCATTAAGCTTATTCCTGATCTTTAGATCGAATATAAGCCTCAAATCTTCCTATATAACTATATAACCATATAGTAAGGATCATGAATTACAACCAAAGCTGATGCTTTGGTCGTCAACCTAAAAGCTTTAACGCTCGCTACAAGCGACCATTAAAGCTTTTAGGTTTAAGTTAAAGTCCTGCTGTCACACTCAACGACTAAATACACTACATCCTAAACAAGTAAAAAAATTAATTATTCTTAATTTTCCATATTTAAGGTATTTTACTTTATTAACGAATTTTAACTTTACGTAATTACTAGTTGTTAATGCAGATAACGGCTAATTTAAACATGCTTCTTTTTGTGAGTAGGTTTGTAAATATCCCTTTTTGCCATTTTTTATCTTCTTAGAAAACACTACTAATTTGGTCCTTGCCATTTGTTAATGGATTTTGTTTAATAACTACATAAGTTATGTAAATAATGATTTTATCTGTGCAGTTTTTTCATTTTATTAGTGCAATATGTATGTGTGATATAAATAACTAGTTGTATTGAAACGGTTTCATATTTACACATTCAAGCTTACATCGGCGTTGGTTTTTGTCGAATATCAAGTTCAAGGGAAACAATTAATGGAATATACACTTGTGATAACAGTTTCGTATAAAGGATTAATCAAAGAGGTAAATGAACTTATAAAACAAGGGTGGGTTCCTTAAGGAGGGATTATGGAGGATAAAAATGGTAGGTGTTTACAAGCAATGATAAAAACTTAAATTATCATTAGTGCTTTTTTATGAGTACCGAGGCCCAACAAGGACCAGAATAAAGCCACCGTTTGTTGCTCTCTAACGCTATGTTAATTATTTATAGATTGGAATTACTATGAGATTAGAAAAAGAAATCAAAGTTTTAGAAGCTTTAGCAAAGGGAGTAGATCCAATTACAGGTGAATTTTTTGATAATCAATCTCCATATAATCAGCCGGAGGTAATTAGAGCATTATTTACTATTTTAGCTGAGTTGAAAAACCCAGTAAAAAAAATGAAATCACTAAAGAAAACAATAGAAGAAAAACAAGCTGAAAATATTAAAAATGGTTTACCTAAAAATGCAGGGCTTCCATGGACTACTGATGAGAAAGAACAACTTGTTCATAAATATAAGTCAGAATTGTCGATAGACGAATTATCAGTAATACATGGCAGAACTAAGGTAGCTATTGTTGCTGAGTTAAAAAAACAAGGTTTAATCGAAGATTAGCTGTTTATAAGAGGTCTATGCTCAGTCACTTCTACTATTAGCGTACAGTAAGCAAACTTGCCATAAATTATTGCATATGTCTATTGGGCCCGAAAGTCTCATGGTAGTTGCTTCGTCTCCTTCATTGATAGCTTTAGTACATATATTTTTTTTAGCTATTTATTGCCATATTTAGGAAAGTTGCGGTAGATTAACTTGATATTAAACTATGTGCATTAATTGAAAGGGACTTGAAAAATGCGTATTTTCAAAAAAATGATTATGGCTGGATTAGTTAGTGTATTGGTCGTTAGTTGCGCTAGCACTGATAGTTCTAAAGGTACAAACGGTTATCCAGTATTAAAGATATTATCGAGCAAACCTTATGTGTGGGATGACTCTATTTCAGAAGCGCTAAATGTTGCTCGAATGGCTCAACCCGCCGGCGTTGGCAACGGTATGAAAGACTTTGCTGATGGTACTGAAGCGAACACTGGGCGGATCGGCGGTGGTACACGCATATTAGATGCAGGTTTAGGCTTACTTAGCCAAGGTGTTTTTGGTGTTATCTCTATGGAAGCACTAAATTCTGGTGTGAATCGTAAAGTTGATTGGAAACCATCAATTGTTGATTTTGTACCTGTAAAGTCAATAGACGAGTTAAATAGATTTTCTTCCATTCAAAAAATTCTTAGTGAAAAAATTAAAGATTCATTAGCAGCAGAATATCCAGATCTCATTTGGCATGGTGCATATACTTTAAATGACAAAAGAAGATCTCATTTATTTAACACAGACTTTCTGTTTTTCGATAAAAAAGCTTGTGATGAATCTTATAAATTTTCATTAAGCGATAAAATTAATGCGAATTCTGGCTTTAATAAAATACCACAAGGCACTTTTTTTGAGGATACCAGTAGTATTGAGGAATATTGCGAACTGGGTGGCTTAATCTCTATTGCTGGTAAAACAGTGATTGACGGGGATGAGTACTATATTATTATTTTTAAAGTTGAATTTGGGCATTATTTTAACGAAGCTTTATCAAAGCATTATGATGGATACCTCATAATGCCAGATTATTTTAACTTTGTAGCCATTGATAAACCTGTGCGTATTAATGTAAATAGGGAATATGCTTCAGTATTTAAAAAAGGCAAAGAACTTCTTTTTCAGAGATAATAATGCCCCGCTTTGCGGGGCTTTTTGTTTACTCACCAAGTGGGTTGATGCCCATATTACATAAAAGTGGCCTGGGCGTTACGAAGGAATCATGATTGTTAATAATATTTTTATCTGTTTTTCGCTTTCCATGACACGAGCTTGCGATTTATAAATATAGCCATCGACTCTGACTCAAAATGGCATAGTCCTCCTCTAAATCTACAGGCTATGATTACCACCGCCGATTTAGGCGGGGGGAAAATGTCAAATTTCCAATTGTGATTCATGTAATTAAGCGAAGTGAGTTTTTTGCATCAAGGTAAACTGCGATGAAGACTTTTTCTACCCACAATGTTAGTACATCATACCTATATAATTCCTGCTAAACCCTGGCGCAAAGCGCCAGGTCTGAGCTTCGAATGTGGTGAGTTGATTACTGGAATGTTAGTGTAAAAAATTAATGGCAAATAAGAGCAATGTGCCAACTGTACTCTGGTCTCTTGGAATTTTGACTTGGGTTTGGATGTTGTTAATTTTCGAATGTTTAATATGGTATGATGTACTAACTTTGGTCTACAATATTTAAAAATTTTTGATATTGCGGCTGGATCGTAACCAGTAACCGTTGCGTTCAATAGGGTATCGCTAAAGATTAATAAGAGCACACTATGTCCGATTCACACATCACACCGAAAAAACACCCGTTAGTTGACGATGGCGAATTTGCCGCAAGAGTACAACTCTCCTTTGCCGATATTCGAAGCGAACTGACCTTGTTTGAAAATGAACTGAATGACCATAGCTCCCTAATCCGTGCCGAGGTCTTCCGCTTACCTCCGTTTCACGATGACGATATTGGCGAGTGGCCAGAACATATCTCCGTGGATACCATCACCGGTGATGACGCCTACCAAATTGCCATGGCACACTTAAAAAGTATGGATCTGGAGCATGACCACTCCAATCGTATTATTCCGCGGTTGCCCGGCATCATCTGCGTTTCGCATCCGGATCCGCTATCAATGCTAGCGAGATTAGCCACCATCAATAAGAAGAAAGCGGACTTTCACCAAATGGTGCTAAGTAGCCACTCCAACCGTGATGTACGCTTTGAAGCGTTACTGCGCTCGATGCCCAACGTTGTTAAACTTAAAGCGTTTCGAGGTACCTTGTTTGCTAATCGCGCACTTTACTCCGTGGGTTTCACTTGGAAGAATAGGCGTGCCAGTAAACACCTCACTAAAAAGCAACTGCTAGATATGCTTGATAAAACCATCAGCTATTACGAAAAACGTTTCCCACTGTCTGAAAAAGGCGAAGCAGTTCACGAAGAGAAAAGGGTGATCAGCCAATATCCGGCAACCAGCCGCTTTTTAATGACTCGCCCACTTCGTGTCGCGCCAGCCATGAACTTGCGCTACATAAAAGATGCGCCACTCTATCTGGGGCCTGATCTCAAAGCGCCTGTAGACATGATTGCCCACTCACCTTTATTCGTTTTTAATCAAAATGTGAAGTGCCATCCACTCAAACCGTTTCTCGCCGATGAAGCGCCTAAACCTAAAGTGATTGACCGTCCTTTAGTGATTAAACGATTAAGTGTCTACTTTGATCCGATAGCATCAGCAAAATGATAACTGAGCCGAAGTCACACTAGTCTCAGTTATATAATTGACGGCCTATAGCCGAGATAAATTCTACCTCCACCGAGCTAGAAACAGAGCAGCCGAAATTGCTCGCCTTAAACGTCAATGTGCCGAACAGGCAGAGGATTTAGCTATCCTAAAAAAGACGGTACCTACTTCGCAAAAAAACAAAAATAGCTCGGTTTGAGTTTATTTTTGAGCATCAAAATTCGTTCTCGTTAATCAGAATGGTAGCTGTACTTCAGGTATCGCGTAGAGGGTATTATGCCCAATGTGAAAGCGGCCAGACGCAAGTGTTTAACTTACAAGAATGTTGTCCTGTTATTGTTTAACTATCATGCCGATTGATCTTACCTCCTCCCGCACGCATAAAAACAAATAGCTAACAATAAGTCGCTTAAATGAACAAGTGTGCAATTGTATCCATGATATAGCGTTTATAAGCTGCAAAGGTGGTCTCGTGATTAGAGCAAGGAAATGAATTGTTGGTGTTCAGTAATGGTAACTTCGGATTATCCAAGATTGGGATAACCTAAACTTAGGAAGACATTAATTGAACAAAATTGTAAACATGGGTGAAGAGTGTATGGGAAAAGTCTCGACATCGCGTTTACCTAAGCATATTCGGTCTGAGCTTCGCGCCAGTCACGCTGGCGAGTTTGGGGCAGTTTGGATTTATCGCGGTATTCTGTGCGCAAATTTCATTCGTCGAGACGCGCAGATAAAATCATTTGCTTTGCAGCACTTGGCCACGGAAAAGTCCCATCTGGCAGGTTTTGAAGCTAATATCCAAAGATATCGCGGTAGTTTGTTACTGTTTTTCTGGGGGGTAGCGGGCTTTGTTACGGGTGCTCTGCCAACGCTCTTGGGAAGAAACTGGATGTTTTATACTATTTTTTGCGTTGAGTCATTTGTAGATGAACATTATCGCGAGCAGCTTAAATTATTTGATCATGAATGCAATTCATTCGTTAGGGGATTTTCTCAGCAGATGGCGGCGTTTCATGCTGATGAAACAAAGCACCGAGATGAAGCTCTGCACGCAATGACAGAACAAGCAAGTAAAGCAATGCGTTGTTGGGGCCGTTTAATTGCCTACGGTTCTCAATGCGCAGTGACAGCAGCCAGACTTATTTAAGCCTAATCATGGGTAAAGTATCGCGTGAAAGAGCATCAAAGGCTTGTGGTATGTGTGAGTCGATGACTCATAGCGTGTTATACCGAGTGAAGGCCATGCAAAGTCAGTCTTGGATCTTGGTCTGCAAACAGTGTCAAGAGCGGCTGAAGCAAACCAGTGGAGATTATCAATACGGCGGTACGTGGAAGCAAAAGAAGCGGAATTGATACAAATGCTGAAAAACAAAATCATCAATCATACTCGCGAGCAATGGATAGACCAGTACCTCTATCTAACCCAGATTGTTATGCCCAAAGCAGCACTTATTAAACGACACGATTGGCCTATCAAGCACGACCACTGCTTTCAAAGAGTTGTGCTTGATAATGTATGCAACGGTGCTTGGTATGACTACATTAAGCAACCTGCATATAGACATTTAACTGAAACGCAGGCACAGGCTGCCGTCAAGCTATGTGAAAACATTCTTGCAGGTGAAATAGATTTACATTGCTTAAATAAACGGTCTTTAAGATGGAGACAAAAGCAAAGCAGTTTTGCCTTTTAGTGATGAGAACGACGAGAATATGAGTAAAAGAACCTCCCCTAGGGATGCTAAGCGCGTGATCACAGCCGACGATGTGGACGACATTGTTTCAGACAAACGCAGCAACTGGCGAGCAAGCGCTGCAAAAGCACGACGCCGGCAGAGACGTTACAAGCGTCTGCTTACGCAAGAATTATTACTAGATGCACAAGCCGACTTATCTAAAACCTAAGCAAGTTTTAATGTCATGCAGTGATGCATTTTTGCACAATCGTTATTAGGCGTAGCTCTAGCATCGCAAACAAGGAAGCGAGTCAGCAGAATTGATACTTCTTATGCAGAACATAAATCGAATCGGCTATGTGTAATACAAACTCAGCACACCACACATCACCTGCGTTAGCGGTGTCAATCTTTTCTATCCAAATTAACTATTTTACAATGAAAAACGAAATTACTTGGCACATTACCAACACTTCTGGATACCATCGCTTACAAGAGGAATAATGAAAATGAGCTGTACGGTCTGTTACTCTGTGCTCTGTTGCCAATTACTGCTGCGGAAATTAGCTTGAATATTACTACTTATGTCAATTACGAAAAGTATCAGCAGGCTAACACGCAGCTGATGACGCAACACCCGCAGGGCGTGCCGGTGGTATTTATGGGCGATTCAATCACCGAGTTTTGGCCATACCAACGGCCGGCGTTTTTTGCGCAAAATTACTTTATCTGTCGTGGTATCCGCGGCCAGGTTAGCCACCAGATGTTGCTGCGGTTTCGGGAAGATGTGCTTAACCTGAAACCGCAGGTGGTAGTGATCCTCGCTGGTACCAATGATATTGCACAAAATAGTGGCGCCATTCATGTACCCCGCATAGCCGACAATATTTTTAGTATGGCCGAATTAGCACGCGCTCAAGGTGCCAGTGTTATTCTGTGCTCGGTATTACCGGCCAGTGATTTTCCATGGCGCAGCGGCCTGCAACCGGTGCAGCGTATTGTTGAGCTTAATCAGCTTATTAAGCAGTACGCAGTGCAACAGCAACTTCCTTATGTAGACTATTATGCAGCCATGAATGATGGCAAAGGTGGTTTGCGGGTACCGGATTTTACCAGTGCTGAAGATCTGGTGCATCCCAACGCCGAGGGTTATGCGGTGATGGAATCGTTAATTGCGCCAATGATTGCAAGTGTGCTAGAAGCTCGCAGTAATGCGTTAGTATAGCCTGAAGAGACAAAATGCTGACGCTCAGGTACTTCATTTGAACAACGCTGCCAGTTGACACTATAAAGTTAAATATTGGCTAAAATAAACCTGAAAGTTACATACTCTATCAAGCATAGTAAATTTTGCTTTTGCTCAAAGCGCTATTCAATGACTCGCAAATTATGAACATTTGTATTGAATTTTTAACCGATTAACTTTAATGCCAGACATTAATACCTTTTCAATTTAAACGCCGCAGACATATTACAGCCAAGGGCGTGACATCGTTTCCAGTCGCGCTTGAATACGGTTAAGTACGACGTGTTTAAGTTCGTCAAAACCTGTCACACTATTAAAGGCCTTGTTCAAATTTTGCGACACCTTTTTTACCAAATAATGGATAAGTTTCTTCGCGACCTTTTGGTTCAGCCCAAGTTGAGCGGCAAACGCAACAAAATCATGCTTAGTATAATAGCCATAATTTTTGTATGAACTAGTACTTTCTGCGTCTCTCACTTCACTTTCCATAAGCCAGATACTGAGCTCAGAGCCATCGTATTCTTTGTATGGCGCTACGGACACCATGTCATATATTTTTGAGAATCCGGTTGCAGTGTCACTATCAAGAGGTCTGACTAGGCTCATGTTCTTCATGTGTAAATCGTTATTCCCCACAAGGTACGCCATGAGTACGTGCAAAAAACCATCTTTAAGTATTTGGGCGTGGTAACCGCAGCTTGCGTGGGCCACTTTTAATGCGTGTTCGTAGGATAAAGCTTCGCTACTTTTGTTTCCTGGCGCAACATCCATGACAGAGGCTAAATCTTCAATGAATCCTATATTTCTGCCGGCGGTGTCTAAATCAAACCGACCTGTCACGTAGGCCAGTTCACCACATGAAAACGGCACAAGGGCATGATCTGCAACATTAAACCCCGTCAACTGACAAAGCCGCATAATAATAAACTCGTTGATTGCTAAATGGGGCAAATCTCTTGGGGATGGTTTTACGATGTATGGACCCATACCAATGCTGGCTGTTAATGTTTTCCTGGTGCCAGGTTTATGAGTAAGAAACATTTTAGGCTGAACCCCTGAAATGGAAGCTCTGCCTAATGATCTCATCGCCACTTCATTAAATTCATGTCTGGCAAAATCGATGGTGAAGCCTTTAAGGTTTTTCTTTGGTAACTCAGCGATATGCGCTGCGTCTTCATCTTTGAGTAAACGCGGGAGCACCTTAATTGGTCCGATTAGCTCTTCGCCATGGGCAAGTAGAAGACCAAATTTATCATCTACGTCAAGTCTCGCTAGCTTCGCCTGATGGCGCTTTACCCACCCCTCGCTCATTAGATTAGTAAAAAATGCAGGAAGGTGGTTCCTGTGTAAGGGGAGCTCAGTAAGAGGGAGGTTAGTACCAATCTTCGCAAGCCCGCTTTTTAAATACTTCGTGTCATAACGAAATTCATATTCGTAACCGGCCAGAACCGAATACTCAGTGATCGTTCCCGCTAAGTGATCATTACAATACACAAAACCAATACGTGCTGGCGCGCTCATTACTTATTACCCTGACGCTTACCAATATAAAGCTGCAAACCAACAGCACCTATTAGATGGTTAAGCTTGCCTACAGATACCGCATCCACTCGCTGTATTGAATTGTAATAGGTTTGCATAGATACGCCAGCAAAAGCGACTAGCTCAGAGATGGAAAGATCACCCTTATGTGTCTCAATGCTAAATTGCACTGTCTCGCTACTCACCGGACGGTAGCTATCTAATGCTGACTGATGCAGTTTTGCCCGAATGTTTTCGTCCAAATGCACCATCAACTGCTGTAGTCGATTGCGTTCTTGAATGAGCTCTTGCAGTGATGCTTCGAGAGTAGGCATATTGTTTACTGACATATTAAGACCTCTAAACTTTATTTATAAAAAATTTTACCTGCATAAATTCATCTTATTTTATTTATAGAACATTTCAATGTTATTTTTTTCTTTTCAGATTAAGTTATTTATTTTTTTGTGAATTTGTTATTTTATAAGGTAGATATTAATTAAACATCTGAATTTGATGACCACTTTAACCTGCGTTTTTAGCTGGAAATGCGAACAATCTTATAGGTGCTCTACCTGCCAACTCAATTGTTAATGAATTTTTGCTAATCAATGTCGACTTTAGCCTGGTTTTTAATCATTCGTATTACTGCTTTTATTATTTTTAGTAACATTCTAGGGCAGTTGTCAATAACGTTAATTTTTGATGTGACACAATTTTGGTTTTTTAGGACGGAGTTTTTCGAGGAAGTAGTCCGACTTTCCTGTTTTATGCTGATCCCTAAACTGGCACGATTTCCCGCTCAAGATTCAGACTTGCTGGCCATTAGTCTGCCCGCCATGAGAGTGTAGGGATCTCCGATAGCACAGATCCGGATCCAGCATTCGAAGAGTTTCTTGTTGCATTTTCAGCGTACCGTTGAGATTAGCATGAATTAACTTGTTCAAATCAACTTCGCGTTTTTCCACTTCAGATACGGTTTAGTTGCTATGGACAATAATGTGTGTGTAGCTTCAGTTTCTCGCTTTTAATGTCAAATCATGCCATGCCATCAAACTTTTTCTCTTGCAGTATCTGAAACAACTCTTCGCCTCTCTGCAATTGAAAGGCTCGAGAGAAGGTATTCGTCATCAAGTCTCAATTAGCCTATTAAGTAAAAAATTTAAGATTTATCTAACTAACTTTTGTAATGGGTTTTCCATTGTTTACTGGGTTAAATGAGAGTCCATAAAGTGAAATGCATCCTATATATATACATATAAAATCTTTTGAATTCAACAACTTATTGACGACTATTGAGGTGTCGTCTAGTATTGATGAAAACTGGATTAATTAAGACAAACTTGCTTAATTCAACTCTTTCATGATTAGGAACTTATGTTAATAGGGAGACTTGGAAATAGCTTAATAAATGAGCTCATATTTAAAAAATTGTGGTTTTCAATAGAGAAATTAGATCAAGAAATAATCGAATTAATTGTTAAAAATTTGGAGTTTTAATGATAAAAAGTATTAAGTGTGTAGAAAATCTTCCCGAGCAAGCTAAAAAGCTTGAACCAATTAATGGCTTCAGCAAAAAAAATAAAGAAAAAATTGAGGTGCGTTGTAAATGCAGATTTGTTTTTGAAACAAGCTGGAATAATTTAACAAATAAATCAATAAAGGAGCACTGCTCTGTTTGTAGGCACGCAAGCGAAATTCAGTCCAAATTTAATCTTCTTAAACTAAAGTTCAAGATAACAGAGTATTATCATGACCCGAAATTAAGCCAAGAGTCCAACCCGGGAAAAACAGGCATTCCAAAACATGGCGCAATTGCAAAAATCTATCATTCCCCTTGTGACCAATTTTTTAAAAAACCAATTAATGATTTAAAACGAATTTATATTCAAAGTAACAAGAGTAATGGTTCCAGATCCTTAAAATGCAAATTTTGTGATGAGAATAAAAAAATTTCTCTTCAGGAAGGAGATGTATTAATTGAGAGAGCAAAAAAAACTTGGGGGGAGGACATTATAATTAATGTTACATCAAAAGGCTTTTACATTGATCTGCCTAGTTTTGAAGGTTTGTACCCCAAAAATGAAATACCTATAGAAGCAATACTTGACTCTAGAATCACCGGTAGATTAAGAGGTGGAATTACAGGCGATATCACTAAAATGAAGTTAATTCAGCTTTTAAAACAAGATGAAGTTCTAATCGAGAATTTAAAAAAAAATCAAAATAAAGCAGAGAGCTTTGGAGCTGAGATTAAATTCATTATCTTCCTTGCAGGAAAAAACAAGTATTTTTTAGGCAGTGGTCAATCAAGCTGTTTTTCAAATAATACAGGTGTTTACATTAAGTACATGAAAATCAACAAAACCTTGTCAAACTGGCAGACAATGAATAGGGCAATTAATAGCAATTTTGGTCGAAATAATATTTGGGCTCATCAGACTATGATACTTTGTGTTCTTAATGAATTGTTTAAGTTAAATGAAAATAAACAACCTGTGATTTGGAGGGAGAATATAAAAGGTTTTTTCTCAAATAATAAAGAGCTAGATATACATGGAAGTAATTTACTAGAGAAACTCGGTGGTATTCAAGTTGAATATCAAGGATATATGACTCATAGGAATGATGAAAAAACAATTTTTCGTGATAAAGAAAAAAGATGCGTATTTCGGTTTGTCCGGCCACCTGTTCCGGTTTCATCCGGCCAGGCGTTTCGGTGTGATCCGGCCAGCATGATCTGACCTTCGTTTATGTTCTCTTTTTACCCGACTTCCTCTCCCTGAACCAGTGTTTTTTTACGTTGTGACTCACCTGTTAATTCCAGTCGGTGGGCGTTGTGGATCACTCTGTCTAACAGCGCATCTGCAACAGTTGGATTATCCATTAATCCGTACCACTCCGAGACCGGTAACTGACTGACTATAATTGTGCTGCGTTGCTCGTAGCGATCTTCAATCACGTCCAGTAAATCGCTGACTTGTTTACCTTTAAATCCCTCAAGGCCCCAATCATCCAAGATCAACATATCTACCTTTTGTAGCTGTACCAGTTGTTTAAGATAGCTACCATCAGCATGCCCCATTTTCAGGCTTTCCAGTAACCGACCTAACCGGTAATACAGCACGCGTTTATTCTGTCGGCAAGCTTGCTCACCTAAGGCGCAAGCAAGATAGGTTTTGCCGCTGCCGGTGGGGCCGGTTATCAGGATATTCTGATGATACGTCAGGTGATGTCCTTGCATAAGTGGCGTAATTTGTTCAGCTCGCAAGCCGCGCTTTGCTGGATAGCGTAAGCCTTCAGGTGTCGCTTTAAGGCGCAGATTAGCCAGTTTTCGTAACCGTTGTAAGCGGGTGTTATCCCGCGCCAGATGTTCTTGCTCGACAAGTAATCCCAGTCGTTCATCGAAGCTCAGCTCGGCATAAGTATGGGGCGCAAGGCGTTGTTGCTCCAGCGCACTAGCCATGGCTGCCAGCTTAAGTTGGCGCAGTTGGATAAGTAGTGCATCCATTAGTATTGTCCTTATTGATAGTATTTTGAGCCACGGATGTTGATGTGTGTGCTAGGGATAATGGTGTTTGTTTCATCAGGTTGCCAGCGAAGATCTTCACCGTTTTTCAGCAGCTTTTTGATGACCGGTATATAAGGTAGCTGGCGACTGATGGCCAGTGCGCAGGCACTTTCCAGCCTGTCACTACCGTAGCGTTTTTGCTCACTCAGTAGCGCCAGGCAGGCGCGCTGTGCCTGAACCAGATGGTCTTTACTGCGTTCAACGGCTAATACCACCGCCAGGGTGTTGGAGCCAATATGCTTGGCCCAGCTGCGAATACGCTCTGGGTTCCACTCCTGATAGGCTGCATGGTTTTCTGGCATATGCGCTATGTCAGTCGTGTGCCGGTAAGCGTTATGGCTGCGGGGGTGCTGTGCGACACATTTAGCCTGATGGTAAACCTTCACCAGCGTTTGCGTGGCACTGATTTCAACCCGCTCACCCACTAAACGGTGTGGCACCGAGTACCAGTGATTGTCGTACTGTACGTGGTAATCTTTGGTGACTTTCGCAATGCGATAATCGGTGTACTCATAGGCATAGGGCGGCAATGGTTGTAATGCAGGCGCATCCAGCAAGGTAAACAACTGCTCACGGCTGGCACCGTTGTAATGCTTCATGGGCCGCTGGTTAAGCTCAGTATTCAGTGCCCGGATGGCTTGATTTAGCGCAGCCAGTGAGTAAAACACCTGATGGCGCAGCCGAGCTAATACCCAGCGCTCAACAATCAACACAGCGGATTCGACTTTGCCTTTATCCTGCGGTTTGCGTGGTCGGGTGGGCATCAGCGCACAACCATAATGCCTGGCAAGCGCTTTGTAATTGTCGTTAAGCACCGGCTCGAACTTATCCGCTTTATCAACCGCTGCTTTGAGATTATCGGGTATCAATAACGCCGGCACACCACCTAAAAATGTCAGGCAGCGGCTGTTCGCCATCAGCCAGGACTCCATATCCTGACCTTCACAGGCTTCAATATAGGTGTAGTTCGATGCACCCATGGTGGCGACGAAGATAGCCGCGTGTTTTATCTCGCCGGTTTGAGGGTTCACAATCGGCACCGTCGGGCCACAGAAGTCGATAAACAGCTTCTCACCGGCTTCATGATGCTGCCGCATTGAGCGTTTTTGTACAGCACACCATCGACGATAATGTTCGCAGAATTGCGTGTAACCAAGCGCTTTATTGCCATGCTCAGCTTGATACTCCTGCCATAACAGCAGTTTGGTGACGCCTTTTCTGCGCAGCTCAAGGTGTACCTGCACCCACAACGGCAAGACCCGCTGTGTACTGTAATCACGGCCAGGGAATAACTGTTTGTCGAGACTATCAAGCGGATAATCGGTAGCCAGCGGCCAGCTCAGGCCTAAATTGTTAAAGCGGATAACCAAATCACTGATGGTTGCCCGGCCAATATTTAAAGCCTGAGAGATTTGCCGATCGCTTAACTTGGCCTCGAATTTGAGGCGAAATATATCCAGATAAGTTTGCATATCTGTCCTTACCATTTTCTTTTTACGTGTCATGACTACTCCGGCGAACAGTTAAAAAACTGTTATGCCAAAGTCCGTAAAACGAAGGAAGAACAAACTGGCCGGACGATACCGAAACAGGTGGCCGGATGATACCGAAATGGGTGGCCGACTCATGCCGAAATCGCTGGCCGGATCATCCCGAAATACGCAAAAGAAAAGAGGCTGAACAAAAAGGCCACTTCTTCATGCAGATTGACCGTATCAATCACATCTCACCAAATAATGCCTTATCCGCTGTATTAAACGCAATCGAAGAGTCAAAATCAAAAGTAAAAAATGAATTTTTGAATTACATAAATAAAAAACCAAATACCAAAGAAATTCGAAGAGAATATACTGAACGTTTAAAAGTGAGTGCAGAAAACTGCACAAAACAATTAAAAGATTTTTGTCAAAAGCATAAACATCAGCTTTTAACTAAAAAAAACCAATATTTAAAATCAGACGATGTTAAGTATCTATGTGGTAATTGTGGAGCTGAACGGAATTTAAATGTAAAAACACTAATAGAAACAAAAAGTGGCTTTTGTAATATTTGTAAAAGACGTGATTTTAATAGTAAAAGACGAGAATACGAATTATCTTCTCGACTTGGTTATATTTTCTATAACTTGCCAATTGATATTAGGGACCAGTTAGTTAAAAAACCGATTAGTTCTCATATCATATGCCCCAAATGCAAAAAAGAAAATAGTAAATTAAGAAACATTGGACGATTAGTAGATCGCATCCAAAACTTTAACGGTTTCCTTTGCTATTATTGCCTAAATACTGGTGATATAAAGTTTCCAGAGGGCTTTTCCCTTGGGGATTGTACTCAGCAGAAACCTCACATCATCGATGTAATTAAAAAAACTGGACTGGGTGACTCTGAATATTGGTATAATTATGTATCATTCATTAAAACGCCTGTCAGTGTAGCACGAGAGGGTAATTTTGAAATCGTTCTGAGCCTTAGTTGTGCAAACGGACATGATAATAAAAAGACATTAAGAAAATGGCGTAAAATTATTAATTCACAGAAAAGAAATAATCAAAATAGCTTTTGTGATACTTGTAATTGTAAATAACATTGCGAGTGATTCAATAATTATGAATTCTGACTTTCTTAACTATTTTAACTTAGCCTAGAGTGGCTGATTTTTACTATGTGATGCAGGCATTAGGCTTAGCGCTCCAGAGAATTATTTAGAGTGCATCGTTCTGAACCGCATCTAAATACGTAATGATAATCTGCTTTGCCTCTGAGCGTACTTCTATTTTTGCAAGAGCTAAGTTTAGCACCTGCACAGGTCTGAGGTATCCTCAAAAATGGATTTAATCAGCGGTGTGATAAAAGAGCTACCTACAGCCAATTACCGCGAACATCCGTAACATCTCCTGCCTTAATGATCAGCAACCACAACGAAAGGTGTGGTTGCTGTTATGCTTACAATGATACTGCTATTTTAGCCTCGATATGGTGTACAAAATTTAGTATGAGCAAGAGCATTAAACATCGAGTATTTGAATTTCAGCTTCTGAGGATATATCAGGCTCGTCATTTGTTGTTGTAAAAAGGCTGAATTCCCTTCAAAAGGATATTCTTTTGCTAGTGCTTCTAGCGTATGCTCCAACAAAACATCACCAAGATAACTTTTTTTACTCGGTGGTATGAAATAAGATATGTTACTGTTATTAGTTAAATCTTCATATTGCTCATCAATAGCGAACGAAAAACCACCACCGACTCTAAAGCGAGTATCTAAAATTGATTCTATTCGAATAATATCGTTAAAGTATTCCTTGTCTGTAATGCCGTAATAATCGTACAAAATCACATTATACTTTGTTATTTTGCAGTTCTGAGTATTAGGGTTGCTTATAAATTCTGGATATTCAATATTTTGGGTAAGCTCAAGACACAAATCTAAATTCCAGCGTTTTGCGACTTGCGGCAATTGCTTTAGTTGGTTTTTCTGATTATCTAGCCATATTTTTTCTTCTGCAGTTACATCGCTTAAATCAATATGAAGTTGTTCAAAAGCCAGTTGATATTTGCCGAAAGACTCTAGCGGAGTAAAGTTTCGAAGAATATCATTTATCAATGCACGAAATAATCTTTGTTTTTTTTCAGCGGTTGAGAGGCCTGCGCCTCTATTTGTTGTCCGATTAAATATTAAGTTGGCATCATCATCAATACCAACATTTAGCGTATATATCGCTTCAAGTTGCATCAAGTCGCTGACAATTGTCTTTCTGTCAGAACTGGTGTGCAAAATCAGGTACTCTACGAAAGCATTTTTGTCACAACGCCCTATGGATTTAATAAGGTTCTCTATGAAAAACATCCGGTTAGAACGCGCTTCAATTCTGCTTTTCGTTATATCAGGATGATTTTTTATGCTTGCTGATGATTCAAGAAAAGGACTATCGGTTTCGTCAGTATCAAAACTCATTATCGCAGTGGGATTGTTGCCTATACTGCTGTGAGAACCGTTTTCTGTTGTCGCATTATGTTCTGGCCAGTTAAGCAGAATTGATTGATAAAATTCAAAGGTTTTAGTATAAATTTGGAAAAAAACGGCGAGGCGAGAGTTACGCCGTCTGAGCAGCAAATTATCGGTTATATCAGAACTTGAGGGGAGTCTAACAATCGCGCTAATGACTAAATCAAATGAGTGCAACTTAGACATATAGCCATAATCGAATGATATCTGTTTAAACAGTTCTTCGTAGATTTTATCATCTAACCATTCAAAGCCTTCAAGTTTCTCATTTTTAGCAAGTCCTTCATCACTCTGAGAACTATTTTCCTTATTAAACCTGTGTTGTTTAGTGTTACCTGTGTGTTTTATTAAAAATATTAAAATTTGATTTATGTTAGTCCTCACGTTGTTTAGATAATAATCATCTTCTTCATAATGATTATGTTCATCATCATCACAGTTAGTCTTCGCCCAACAATTAAAAGCTTGAGAATAATTAATGGCAGCAGGGGTGGAGTCTAGCGAATAAGATTCTTGGAGTTTTTTGTTTTCACTGAGTGATAAAACATGATAAATAAAAATCGTTAGATCAAAGGTTGTAAAATCTACATCTTGGTTGTTTACTTTATGACCGTTTCTATTCAACTCTTTCTGTTCATTACTGGCCTTGCGTATAAAGTATTTCAGTTTTAACGTCAGTGTGTTGCAAAATTGCTTTGCAGGGTTTTTGAGGTTTGACTCTTGTATGTTATTAACTAGCCAAATATTATTTTGCGATGACAAAGGGGCAAGTTCGATTAATCGTTCTAAGATAAGTGACGATATAATGGTACTGCCACCATTCACAACGTGACTATAAGCACAAACACCACAAATAAGATCAGATAGATGCTTTGCTAAAGTATTTTTGACCCATGCTTTGTCTGCAATTCTATCAATTGTCTCCTTGCTCAATAAGATTTTTATTAAGTTTTTCAAGGCGTTCATAGATTGGGACTGAAAAAATTTTAAGATAGACTTTTTAAATGAGTGTCTAAATGCTAAAGGTTGTTGAATATTTTTAAACTCATGAGCTTTTAATTTCTTAATGTTTGGTAACGTATTTATGCCACTCATGCACTCATGAAAATAGTTAGAAAAATCATAATTATAAGATGAAGCAACTCCAGAGGCATAAGCTTGAATGGTGGTATCTAGATATTCCTCTAATGACGGGGAGAAAGAGTAGGGAGTAAATTTCTTTACAATTAAAGCGAAGATGATATCACTCTCGGTTAAGCAGGCTAATGCATCGTTTTTTTTATTCCGAAACCATTTATCATGTAATTTATTAATGCGATTGGTTTGTTCTAGGTAACTAAGTGCGGACAGAGTGTTGTTTTCTGTTATTTGATAATGTTTAAACGATTCTCTAAATCGATACGTTAAAGACTTGCAGTCTAATCCGTTTTGATACTGGTCTAGGCTGTGTAAGATGAATCGATAGAGTAGGCTTTCTTTCTTGTTAATTTCTTCACTCATAAAGTCATCTAGGCTTTTATCAATACATATCTTAAAAACCTTAGCATAAGCAAAATTGCCTGCCAACAACTTTAAAACGTTGTAGCAAGCAACTCACAATTCAGAGGTATATTACCTAGAACATTTTTGCTGTTGAAATACATGTGTGGATGCTGAGTGATCAGGGTTGTTTTTTACAATGTTAATTGAAGATGCTTTAATTATTTCATGAGTATTCTCATGCGAAAGAAATCCATGGATCACTAGCTGATTATTTTCCTCAGACAGCGAATGAACTTTCATAGAGTAAACTTTACTTGCAGATTCATCAGTTGTGTACTTGAAGGCAATATCATGATTAAGACTCTGCATTAACGCTTTTAGTAGGGCATTATCTATAATATTCTGTCTTTCAAACTTGATAATGAGATCCCTATTTTTTTGCCACTCAAATATACGATGTTTAGGGTTCACTTTGTGCATCACGGCTTGTTTTTTGCTTAAATCGGCTAGCTTTTGATTTAAGCTTTCTTGGGTAAATGCAGGAAAAGTGTCCATATTTTCCTTTATCAAACTAAGGATGGCCATGTCAGTTTCTGAGATTGTTGCTGCCGATGGCGTTTTGCTAAAACGCTGCCAACATTTACTACCTTCGTAAGAAAACTCACATTCTTGCACATTAAAAAATGCAGCATATTCGTTTAAATCTCGGCTTAGTTGGCTTTGAGAAATGTCCATACCAAGCTCAGCTAACTTCGCAGCGATCTGTTTTGAAGAGAGAAAGTTGGGGGATGCAGGAATAATTTCAATAAAAGTCGTAAGTACGCGAAAAATTGTAGATGAAGACATAGCCACCTCGTGTTAATATTGGTCTGTGCTGTTGTTGAGAGATATCTTATCGTTACTCTTTAATAATTTTTCCTTGAAATAAGCACTTTTTTTATTTTTTTATTTATATTTTTAAATGGTCGCTTTTAGATTGTAAGTAACTGTTTTTGAAGTATTTTTCTTTTTAAAAAATCGCTTTTTATTTTTAATTTTTTTTGTAAAACGCGATTTTGCAACACATATCCCGCCTTTCTTTTTTTACTTTAATTTAACAAATCAATTTTTACGTTAGCGGTTTTTTCTCCATTTTGTGGAATTCCTTTGGATTCTTTAGTTATTTACATTAAACTCACAGCAAATTAGCGTTATATTCTATTAGTAGCCAATTTTTTGCGTAAAAAAAGCGGGGTGCTCTAGAGTCACCCCGCTTTTTTCATTTTATGAATGGTTATGCTTTAGCATTCTTCTTATTTGGCAGCGTTGCAATGTTGTCTAGCTGATCTTGATCTAACGTTTCTTGCTCAAATAACACTTCAGCAATTTGTTTCACTAAAGCCCAATTTTTCCGCAAGTACGTTTCGCTGGCTATAAACGCGGTATTCAACCATTCTACTACTTCGTTTTCTACCTTGGTCTGTAGCATAGGTAATTGCTTAAAATCAGCTAAACCTAAGCTGTCTGAGAAACCCAGATCCGATATAGCACGTTTCGCGAGTAGTGTGGCCTGCTGAATATCATGACTGGCGCCAGCTGAAATATCATCGTCATGTTCACTGAGTAGTTTCTCCGCTGCGCGTCCAGCCAAAAGCACTTGCAACTGAGCTTTATAATTTGCTTTTGTGTTGCTTAACACTTGCCCGTCCAAATCAAACATAGTAATTCCGCCAGATCTTTCATGTTCTTGGATCGACAAGTTGGTGCACCTCGCTTTGGGGTGCAAATGTTTGTACATAAGGTAATGGCCTGTTTCATGATAAGCAATGGCCAAGCGGTCTTTATCATTATAGGAGCTAACGGCTTTTTTATTTCCAATCGTAGCCGCTAGCAATTGTTCGTCTAGCATACTCGCACTAAATTGGCATTGCTTAGTGAGAAGCGTTAGCTGTAGATCGCGAAACAGTGTTTCAAGAAAACCATATGATGCACCGCTAACGCGTTTGGCAAAACTGAGTAAGGCAGCATCTGTTAATTGAAACTTATATTTATTGCAGCATTGTTCGATAAAGCGTGTGCGTGCGGCGAGATCGGGTAATGGGATAGTTACCATTTTATCAAAACGTCCGTGACGCATCACAGCGGGGTCAAGCTTATGTGCAAAGTTGGTTGCGGCCAACACAAAAACCGGATTATCACTGTTGTTAAAGCCATCTAACTGGGTTAGCAGCGTATTAACCGCTAAACGGCCATGTATAGAGTTTTGTTCACGGCTCAACGCGATGGCGTCAATTTCGTCAAGAAAGACAATACATGGCGCATAACGTGCAGCCACCTCAAATAAGTGATTAATGTTGATAACCACATCTCCATTCATCAAATCTGCTGCGTTTACCGGAATAAAGGGTACTTGACACTCGCCTGCAATGGCTTTTGCAAAATAACTTTTACCTGTCCCAGGTAAACCTGCAAAAAGATAGCCTTTTGGCATATCCAGTACAAAGTCATTTGCACCACGTAGCCGTTGTAAAATGAATGTCATACTCTGTTTTAGCTCATCTTGACCAATAATATCTTGAAAGCTAATTTTGGGAATGCAAGGTTCCTGCATGTAGGGTGCTTCAAAATCGTTAGGATCAAAGCGTTGCTCATAAACAGGGTGTTGCAGGGTGACTTTGAAACCATCATCAATGCGCGTGAGTTGATAATCAAACTCAACCATCATTTTACGCTTACGTAGTTGCTCAGCGCTGGTTAATAGGCGACAACGTTTAGCAACCTGCTTAATAAATGCGGTTAATGATGGAACGGTAAAATCAACAAGCTTAAAGTGCCGTTCTATTTGTGTTGGTTTTATTGCTTCGTCAACACCCTGATGTTGATAGCCAAAACTGTAAAAGTGTAAGTTGCCTTTATGTTCAGCAGCCAGTTCGGTCGAGCATTGCGGTTGATCAATGAGTACCGCTTGGATATTTTGCTCGCTAGATAATTGCTGGATTTGCGATACGTCCGTTAATACTTTGCAATTTGGAAAGTACTTTTTAAGCAGCCGCGTTAACAGGCGATCCTGAGTCACCACAGCATAGTGAAAGTTCGCAATATCTTCTGCTATTTCAACTTCGATACGTGGGTCGTTTGCGGTTTCTTCGATTGTTGATAACACAAACTCTACAATCTTGCCCTGTAGTTTCGAGGCTTGAGCTAGGATGGTTCTTGGTGCAAGGTCCCCACCCAAGGTTTCAACGAGCATCTCAGGTAAGTCTTCAGGCCAGCAAAGCGTCTTATCTTCGCGCGCAATATTTGCTGCATGCTCTGCCATATTGAGTAAGTCTTTAATCTCTAGCTCTCTGAATAGCGCTACACTACCACGTGATAAGCGGCTGATCAGTTCAGATGACAAACCGACTTTCCCCGGTTTTTCAGCAAGTAATGCACTTAAATCGAGCGGTTTATTTTTTGACAGACTTTGTTTAGCGGCTTTTTGCCCGAGATTTGTCGTGAACACGAAAATACATTGGCTAAAATCAACGACCTTGTTGGTGGTTTGATCGGTCATTTCACCTTTTTCCAATAGGGTGAGTAATGACTGGATAACCGTACGATGCGCTTTTTCAATTTCATCAATGATAATAACGGTACGGGGGGCGATCAGCACTTCGGTGGTAAGTTCGCCCAATGCTGAATCAACATATTGAGACCCCGTACCAAAGAGTTTCATTGATGAACGATCATCACTGTACATTTCCATATTAAGTAGTAGTTTCCGATAGCTAGCGCCGTACACTTCATTTAAAGCATCAACAAGTGTTTCGGCCAATGCCGTTTTTCCTGTACCGGATGCTCCCATAAAAGTCACAATGCCTCTTGGACCGGTTTTTTTAGCGTTAAAGGCACTGGCTACCATTTCCGTAACCGCTGAAATGGCATGCGTTTGTCCTTTAATCTTCTGCTCACAGAGCTTTTTGAATTGCTGAATTTTGCGCTGTTTTTTAAACACCGATGGTTTTTCTTGGTTTAACCGCCCTAACTCTGAGAGGACATCTGATTCAAAATCCAGATCCAGATTGTTTTGAAACAGCAGTGCAAGGTTCGCGTAATCAAACACAATACCGCCACTTCTATCTTCAGTGTATTTGAAGATGAAATGTAAAAATTCAAAAGCACTCTTTGAGCTATTTAAACTGTTCTTGAGCTCTACAGCAAAATGAAACCAATCATTGCTGGGGCTTTTTTGGTCAGGTGAGAAAGTTCGGCGCTGATATTTATCATGTAGCACTTTTCGGCAGTCAATTACGCATTCAGGAAATTGCAGTTCTTGCGGGGCTTTACCTGCTCTAGTTGCAATTTTATGCAGAACGGTTGGAACGCCAAACAATGCAGCAAGTATCATAGTTTCATTAAATCTCAAAGCATTATACTCTGACGTATCAGCCTTAAACTGTTTGAGATTACCCAGTGACATGCTTTGACTTACTGCGATATAGGTCAACTGTTCAATAAATAGCATAACCTCATCATTTGTATCTGATAACAGCATCTTGTTAATAGGCTCAGGAAAAGCATTACGCTTACGACTATTAATCAACGAGTTTGATTTAGCGCACGCTTTTCTTTGCTCAAAAACCTCAGCACGTTGTTCCTCTGTAAGAGTTGAATAGCTAGAACTATTTTTTACTCTTTTCTTAGAAATATTACTGCTTTGTTTACGTTCAGAAGCGATGGCTTGAGAGAACGCTTCAGCTATCGCGTCATCATTGACTGACGAATTTACATCTTCAAATGAGCTGTCTGATTCATCGTCGTATTCAAGCAAAGGCAGTAATTCGTGCGCTGCAGCCATGATGCCTTCGGCTAAGGAATCATAATTCAGTTCATCTTCATTAATTAAGTCGTTATGTTCAAAATCGAATTCTAGAATGGAGTTTGCGTCGTAATTGTTCATATGTGCCCCTAAGAAGAAATAGTTTAGTAAGTGCTTAGGGGTATCTTATTAATGAGGAATGCAACTGACGCATAGGCAAACAAATAAATTGGTTTTTTTGAAAAATTTAGTTAGAAAACATGTTTGCAAAAAAGCGGTTGATAACGGGGGGTTAAAATAGCACCCCTTAGAGCGGGGTGTTTACTCATTGTAAAATGATGACACTAGATTACCACATGTTTCACTTTAAAAGGACCATGGGTTGCAATTGCTATAGGCCATAACTTTCACCATCAAGGACCATCGATTGCAGCAATCATTCATTAATTTCAAAGATTGCTTTGAGCGCAGGCTGTGCAAAACCTCAAGATTTTCTGACTTTTGATCAGGTTAATCCTGAGCATCGGTAAATTGCAGGATTCAGGTTTTGGTCTCAAATTCAGAAATCTTTGCCACACGAAGGCCGACCATCAGAGCTATCTCTGCTTGAGTAAAATCGTGCTCTTTGCGATATGCTTTTACCAGTATGCTAAGTTGTTCTGGACGAGTGATCCGCATATAACACACTCCACCTTGTTATATGTAATTTGCTATAAAGATATACGCCTTACCGTAATTTTTTTCAATATACGCTATAGCGTAACAAAAGGAATTGAGCTTGGTGGTGGTCTATGGCGGGAGTAGAGTGGGTATGTATAGCAGTTCGAACACTTAAAATTATCTAGAAAGTGTCGAAAAAATTCGACACTGAAACTCATATTTTTTCCTGGTTTGAAAAAGTTTTGTCGTGAGTTTTTCTGGAGGAAGTCACTTTTTCTCAAAAGCAAAGTGACCAAAGATGTGACTATTTGGGCTAAAAAGGTGTGGTTTTTAGTGTTTACAAAGGAACTTAGAGATTATTTTAGCTAAAGATCTCAATTGTAATGCTGCTACTGGCATATGCGGGAGTGGTGAAGGAGGTCGCACCCTACAAGATATTTATAACAGTGACCAAGAGTTTACTTCTAACGGGTTCACCGTTAGCGGCTCAAACTTTTTGAACAAATATTATGTTTCAATCTCATACTCTTTAATAGATACAGATACTGAAAATGACGACAGTGGTTTAGTCGCAGGTGTAGATGAACAACTAGCAATAAGACGAGTGGGTGGATTCGATAGTGAAAAAATTGTCTTTAGCACTGGAGTAGAAATAATAGACGGGCTAACAGTTGACTATCTCTTAATCGTTGTAGCTGGAATTGATAATGAACAGCTAATAAGAGGTGGATATACCGTTCATGATGTTAGTGCAAAATATCAAATGTATTCAGATCCACCACTGACTCTTTATTTAGCAATCAATAACTTGACTGATAAATATTACGCAAATCATTCAACGATTGAAAGGCAGGGTGAATATCGCAGAGATATTGGACGAGATATTCGATTCAGTTTGAAATATGAATTTTAAACCAGTAACAGGCTAGCTGTAACATATCTGGCTGGTAACGATTTTTACCCTGACTTTACCGCCGCCCTGCTTAAAAACAAAGAGGGTTCAAATAAAACCAGACTCTCTTATAAAAATTGACAAATGACATTGCCAAGCGTAAGTCTTTTTCATGTAAACCTTTTTAGAGATGGCAGTAAATGCAGACAAGATATCGTATAGCGGGGTTAGCCAGTACTGATCTTGCTGCTCAAGAAAAATGGAGAAGTTTTTAGCGTGACCATCGGTTGCACCTAGCAGCCAGAATAAAATCTGGCTACGCATGAACGTTTCTCTATCATGTCTGGGATTTGCTGCACCAAGCAGTTCCTGTAGAAGGTGCTAAGTTCAGTAAGCAAAGATCACCGCAAAACAGCACGTGAAATTCACTGACTTTTAAGTAGACAGTAAACTGCAAAATATATGTTATAACTGTCTACTTAAAAAATTGAATGTCAGCAAGTGTACACATATACTATAGTTAAGTGTATTTCACGTACAGATATTAACTATGCAACAAACCACCGCGATCCAGCGTTTAAGTGAGCTAGACCAGCAAGGACGTTATGTATTTAGCCAGCGCGATCTGGAAAAAATCTTTTCTGAAGATAGCAAACGCACCTTGCATGCCGGGGTTGAGCGTTTGGTACGACAGAACATTCTGGAGAGGGCGGCTCGTGGCGTCTACCTCTTTGCTTTGTCACATCATAAAAAAGGTCCAGACACTCTGGAGCTGATTGCCAAAACCCTGCGGCGTGGTGAATATAATTACGTCAGCCTGGAATCCGCGCTTTCCAGTTATGGCGTGATTTCGCAAATCCCAATGGACAGGCTGACCGTGATGACCACAGGACGCAAAGGTGAATACAAGACTCACTATGGCACCATTGAATTCACGCATACCAAGCGGCCGGTCAGTGAAATTATTCAGAGTTTCATCTCCATCAACCGGCCACTGCGGATGGCTACAAAGCAAGCGGCCTGGCGAGACCAAAAACGGGTTGGCCGCAATACTCACCTAGTCCAGAAGGAAATGCTGAATGAAGATTGATCCGGCAGATTTTAGTGCCTTAGTGGCTATGGCAATGCAACAGGCTGAAGTTGCCACCATGCGGCCCGTGATTGAAAAAGAGTTACTGCACTACGATATTTTGTACTGTCTTGACCAAGCAGGTTTGCTGAACGAGTTGGTGTTTCAAGGCGGAACCTCGTTAAGGCTTTGTCATGGTGGCAACCGCTTCAGCGAAGATCTAGATTTTGCCGGTGGAGTCGATTTTTCATCGGAAAGGCTGGCTGAGATGAAAACTTGTATTGAAGACTATATTGGCAAACGTTATGGCCTGGAAGTCACGGTGAAAGAGCCTGCGTCGCTGAAACAAGAAAAAGAGTACGCCGAACTGCGGATTGATAAATGGCAAATTAACATCACCACAGCCCCAGGCCAGAAGAATATGCCGAAGCAAAAAATTAAGCTTGAAGTGGCGAATGTGCCAGCTTACACCAAAGAAGCTTTGCCTCTTCGCAATAACTATGATTTCTTACCTGATGGCTACGAAGACACGCTGGTGTTTACCGAAACACTGGACGAAGTGATGGCAGATAAGCTGATTTCTCTACCAGCCACTCAACGTTACATTCGGCATCGCGATTTATGGGATTTGGTCTGGCTACAGCAGCAGAACGCCCGGCTCAATCCTGAACTCATTCGCTTAAAGCTGGCTGACTACAAAATTCCTGATTACCAACAACTATTGGAAAGCCGGATTGCTTCACTGGATGAGATTGTCGCAAGTGCAGCATTTAATAATGAGATGAAACGTTTTTTACCAACCAACGTCTATGACCGAACTTTAGGGCAAGACAAATTTAAATCCTTTATGTTGAGCAGTTTGAAGAAAATGTTGACTGAGTCACATACGCAGCTTTTCGGCAGTTTAACTCCTGAACCTGAGTTCAAACTGTGAACGACGTTGTGATAGAGCATACGCATACCCGATTTTGAGAGCTAACAGAAAAATTTCGCCAATATACACAGTGTCGTATGTAAACTTAATTGACACTGTAGCGTATTTTTTGGTCGTCTAAAGATGAGTTATCTGATTATTTTTGAATGAACTTAGTGCAAAAAGTGTCGAAAAAATTCGACACTAAAACTCATGTTTTTTTCTGATTTGAAAAAGTTTTGTCGTGAGTTTTCCTGGAAGAAGTCACTTTTTTTCAAAATCAAAGTGACCAAAAATGTGACTATTTGGGCTAAAAAGGTGTGATATTTAGTGGATTTCAAAGTGTGTCGCCACTTTAACCTTATTATATATAAATAAATGTCTTTTAGCGCCCTAAAATTATCTACGCTCCGGAGGCAGAGGTCAGAGGTTCGAAGTGCTGATTAGGTAAAAATCCGGATACTTTTACATGCAAGTTTTAGACTCGAAATCTTATACCTTTATTATCTTTTAAAGTTTATAAAATTTCATAAATACGTTGATTATTGACGGTTAATTTCAATTTTGTAAACTTGCGTCAACTATTTAGGTTTGCTAATGCTTTAATATACGGTGATAATTGCCGTATATCTTCTTATTTATAAACTCTGGATGACTAATGCTAAATATAGAGGCGAGAAGGCAGCTGAAAGCATTATTGCCGGTAGGAATGCTAGCAACAAAACCCTGGCTGGAAGCGCAGGGCTTAAACCTACATTTTCTGGATAATGCGGTTCGCAGTAGTACTTTAACACCGCTGACTCCAGGTGTTTATTTGCGGGAAGGGATCGTCAGTTGGCAGGGCGTTGTGGCATCCTTGCAGCGAATGACAGACACCCCCGTCCATGTCGGTGCTTTGTCAGCGCTTGAGCTGGAAGGCGTAGCGCATTATTTGGCTGGTTCAACGTCGCCTCGTATTACGTTATGTAGTGCAAAAGCACTACCAAGGTGGCTGAATAGAATTGCAGTATCAGCTGAATTTGAATGGCAGGGTACTCGCAGGCTTTGGGCTGAAAATGTCATGTCGGATACCTATTTTATAAGAGAGCATAGCTGGCAAGCATCTTTACCGGCTCTTTATTATTCTTGTCCTGAAAAAGCCATTTTGGAGTTATTACTACAGGTTCCTGATGTAATAAGTTTTGAACATGCCGATCAACTGATGCAGGGGATGCACAATTTGTCGCCGCGTAAATTGGATAAGCTGTTAAGGGGTTGTATAAACGTTAAAGTAAAACGACTGTTCTTTTGGCTTGCTCACCGGCACCAGCATGCTTGGCTGAAACATCTTAGTAGTGAGAATTATGCACTAGGTACAGGCAAACGCATGATTGCAAAAGGCGGTAGGTACGAGTCAACTTGGCAGATAACTGTGCCTAAGGAGATGTAAAACTTTGGATAGGCACAGCATTTATTACCGACAAGTCCAGCTTTTATTGCAAATCATCCCTTATGTCGCCAAGCATGACTGTTTTGCGTTAAAAGGCGGTACCGCTATCAATTTATTTGTCCGTGATTTTCCACGGTTATCGGTTGATATTGATTTGGTGTTCTTACCCATGATGGAAAGGGATGACGCCTTAACCTCGATTAAAACCAATTTGAATACCTTGGCATCGAGCATTGAGACCACACTCCCAGTGCGAGTTGTACGTGCTTTTCAGGAAAAAGCAGATGCATTGCGTTTGTTGGTTGAGCGCAATGGTATCCAGATTAAAATTGAGTTGTCACCTGTTCTGCGTGGTACGGTCTATGAGCCGAAGATCCATTCTGTTAGCGAAGCTGTCGAAGCTGAATTTGGTTACGCAGAGATGGCGGTTGTCAGTTTTGCTGACTTATACGCGGGAAAAATTTGCGCGGCGCTGGATCGCCAACATCCCCGAGATCTATTTGATGTGAAACAGTTGCTGGATAACGAGGGTATAGATGAGCCGCTTCGCAAAGCCCTGCTGGTATACATGATTAGCCATCCTCGTCCGATTGCTGAATTACTTCGTCCTAATTTTAAGGACATTTCCGGGCTTTACGACGGTGAGTTTAAAACAATGTCTGAACAAGAGGTTTCGCGAGCCGAATTGGAAAGTGCCCGTGTTCAGTTGGTTGATAACATCCATTCCTTGTTGACGCTGCAGGAGAGACAGTTTTTGCTGTCGTTCAAAAGACTGCAACCTGACTGGAGCCTGCTGGGTATTGAGGGTATTGATCAATTGCCAGCCGTTCGGTGGAAAATGCATAACTTATCGAAAATGTCCGCCATTAAACATGCGGAAGCCTATGATAGGTTGAGTCGCATCTTGGGTCTTGCTTAAATGCAGTCATGCTCGCGAATTTCGCTAGAGTCGGGCAGTAAGTTGTCAAAAAAGTTATAGACTTGCGGCCCAATATAACTTTCTGGTCGAAGCGTTAAGGGAAGCGATAAGCTTCGACGTCCTGGCGATCTCAGCCAATCAGTATCGTAAGTGAAACTATTCGCACCCCGTCTATCGCGCAGGTATTCACCAACCCTGATCCCATTCATGTGCATATCAAGCGTGTCCATTTACCAGCCTTCCTGCCATGTACTTTGGTCTGGGTCTGCGGATTTATCGCCACGGGGGGAGATATCCAGCTGTAGCTGCAACGCTGCAAGGATTTTGAAAAATGTGGCTAACTTGCAGGATTCAGGCTTGTTCTCAAAATCAGAGATTGTCGCCACCCGCAGGCCGACTAGCTGCGCGATCTCTGCTTGTGTAACACCGTGCTTTTTGCGATATATTTTTATCAGCGTGCTAAGTTGTTCTGGACGAGTGATCGGCATCAAACACACTCCACTTTATTAGATAACTTTGTTATGAAGATATACGCTCCACCGTAATTTTTGTCAATATACGCTATAGCGTAACAAAAGGAATTGAGCTTGGTGGTCTATGGCGGGAGTAGAGTGGGTATATATAGCAGTTCGAACACTTAAAATTATCTAGAAAGTGTCGAAAAAATTCGACACTGAAATGGTTAAAGGTTCCAAATGCTTCTAAATGTGTATTCAATGGTGCCGGTGGTTCTCTCGCTCTCAACGAGTAATGTACTCAAGTCGCTCTTACTGCCTGGACTGCCATTGGATGTATTTTTAATCTTTCTAAACCCTCAATTAAACTGACACATAGAGCCTCATTCCAATCGTTGGCCGGAAAGTGAGGACGCAGCTTCAAAAACAATTCATTGCATTTATCAGGATCAAATTTGAAACTATGAAAAACTATGCTATTTGCGTAGCTTAAGCTGACATCAGCTTGTTTTAATGAGTTTTGCAGAGCAGCACTATGATTTGTTTTTAAGTGGCTGAAAAAGAGTGCTGGAAAATTTGGTATCTCTGGTAAAACAACGGTTTTACGAGTGGCAAAGGACCAAGATAACAAGAAGTATCTTTTGCAAATTCACAACACCACCACTGTTAATGCAAGTACCGCTTCTTTAATCATGGCTTTGTGTCAATATCGGACATGTCAATGTCCAGATATTAAAGTCTGCTTTTAGGTAATAGCAGAACATATTTGTTGAGTAGACTTTATAAATTTCTAACAAAGGATCAAAGAATAGTCGCACTCTAACGCCAGCTAAACCAAGTTAAGCTAAACTGATGACTAGAACTTATAGCAAAACCAGTATTGGCGGAGCTGTTGTTGGAAACACCACTGTCGGTAGATATGCTCTGTAAAAAAGCTCGAAAATGGTGATTACCATATCAGCGCCACAATACATAAAGACTGGCAACTAAATTTATGGCTGATATCGCAAAGTGGTTATTTAACCGTGTCGGCTCATTTTGATGTAGGTGAGGATATTAAACAGCAGTTAACTGAGGCGCTGGCGAAGTACTAATCGATGCTTAGCTGCATCAGTCGGTAAGCGATGTTTTATCTGGAGCACCGGGAACAATGAAAGACTTTAACTTTAGCAACTTTGTCACTGCAGATTACAACTACAGTGCAATCGATATTGGCCGAAAATTTATTGCTGATCCTAAGTTAGTGCAGATGGTTATCGACAGTCACTCTGGTAACGGCGACGGTATGACGCATTTAATGATGAGTTTGGCTGATGAACTTCATAGCACCGGCGTTAAGGTTGTTACCTACAGTGCAGAGCGTTTGCTCAGAGCAGCTGCATCTGATGCAGATTTGCTTGGCCAATTGCAGGGCATCGATTGCCTGCTACTGGATGATATAAATTTCTTATTTGATAAGCCCACTGCAGTAAGCGAAGACATTTTTAATATGCTGGTGGCCAGAAACAGTGCCGGCAAGAAAACGATCTGCACGGTTGCAATTGCAGCTGATGACATCGACAGTTCAATTCATAATCCGTATCTCGGTTCATTGTATTCAGCAACGGTATGCCGCCTGGGTACTCCAACACGGGCTGATAAATTTAGAATAGCGATAGTCAGAATCAAGAGTCTGGGCATATCTTTCGATACTAGTGTCGAAGAAATGATTGAACAGGCTGGGAATATCAGAGAATTAGAAGGTAATCTAACCCGATGCGCTGCGTTACAAAATATCCAGCGCTACGCGCAAACTGTTGCTGTCTAAATACTACAACAACACCCATGATTAGAAATAGTGACGGACCTAAATGGTAACAGGACAGGCAGCTATCTTGCGTATTATTGATAATGCTGTTCAAGTAAGCCAAGCATATCAGCTTGATGTTGTTTTATCCCAACCTCATCCCACTGATTAGCCATCTTTGCATAAGTGTCAAACAACGCTTTTAGCTTGAGCGAGTCATAGCGTGGTTTGCTTGCAAAGTCGGCTTTTTTCTTGAGAACGGTTTGATTACTGTAAGAGGAGTTTTCCCCAGGGCTTAGTAATACCAGGTTGCCAAATGCGTCCAATAACTCCTTGGGTAACGTGTTTTTATATTCTTCATGCTGCGGATGTACGTGTTCTAAAGAATTCTTGGACGTAATACGGTAGCTTCTAAGATTGCTATCGGTTTTATCTCCGTGTTTCCAAAGTAAGTATTCCAGCTTTTGAAACCAGTAATGTTCGAAGCTTGTGCCCTTAGGCTCAGTAAAATATGTCAAATATGTTTGCCAGTCAGTCAGCGCTGGAGTTAAGCCTTTAGCGAGACTAAAGCTGGCCTCTTTCTGGGTATTTGTTGTTAACGATAACGGGTTATCAAGTTGCTCTAAAACAGCTAATACACTTGAATATTTTAGATTAGGGTTAGAAACTAATTTTGCGAGAAGAGCGGTCAACCAATAATGTGCTGAGCGATCACCAGTGAAATTAAGTACTGCTTGTAGCTGCACTAGCTCATTTAACTCTGTTGCTGTGCGGTTTATATAATAATTACCACTTGAATTAGAACGAGAAATAGTGGTCAGCCGCAGCATGGGATCTTCATTGTCATCATGCTCTACCCACTTTACAACCCACTTATCAAACTGAAAACGCACCTGCCATAAAAGTAATAAAAAGGCTTTTATGGTTTCTTCGCTCTGTGACAACAAACCGTCAAAGCAGGCCATCAAATTGGCCGCTTTTATACGGGGTGATAAATCTGACCAACCTTGCTGTGCACAGAAAATGCGCAAACTGTGGATCAACAGCAGCTCAAAACCGACGATAGAGCGGCAGTACACGGTTTCATCTTCAATTTCATCAGTACCATCTTTAGCCTTTACATCTTCAGCATTGGTAGGTTTATCACCCGCTTGTACCTGTGCAAACAATTCTGCCAGCGTTGTCGAGGTTTGATTATTAAAGGTGGAATTATTTTCAGAGCGGAATATTTCTCGTGAAAACTGGCTCAAATCCTCAAATTTAAGTGCATTCCAATCCGCATCCGGAAATAACTGCTTTAGATTACGCTCGAAATAGTTGTTCGTATGTTCACATGCTTGCCAAATTTTGTTGTACAGGGCTTTTTCTGTATTGATTAATTTAAACAGTTTTGCTTTCAGCAGATCTACCGGTTCCAGTTGTATACCAGCAGTGTTCATACTGGCGAATAGCCGGTTTAAATCCAATACATCCGGCACAATGTTGTTTACCCAGCTCACCTTGCTGTAGATATAATCAGCAAATGATTTAATATCAAACGATTGTTTGCTGGCAAGCGTCTCAACCCTCTGTTTCAAAACCTCTAAATTGGAATAAAGGTGCTTGAGATAGGGATCTTTGTTAATAACGTCTATACCCGGTTTAGACAGATGTTCCAGCCCGGCATAACTGCCAAGTAAGTTGCGAACGGACTCTCGTATAGCAAACGATAGTCGAGGCTGATTCCCCAGAATTGCAACATTGGCTAGCGGAGTGGCTATTTTGGCGCTTTTAAAGGCTACTGAAATCAGCATCATGGTTGTTATGCGTTGCTGGCCATCTATAAGTTCATAAACCAGATTGTCAGTGGTTGGATGAACAGCCGACAAGGCACTGCCGATAAAATAGTGCTGCTCTTTTGCTTCAAAAGCATTTTCAATATCACCAAACAGCTTTACAACGTCTTCTTCTTTCCAGACATAGGGACGTTGGTAGCTGGGGATTATAAATCCCAGCATTCTTTCGCTCACCTGCTTCAAGGTGAGTAATTCTGTTTGTACTGTCTGTTCGTTTAGCATGTAAGTCATTGCAAGCCCTCTGTGACCGCTAAGGTAAGTGCCTGCGCAAAATCTTTCTGGTAATTGTCAGACTCTATTGCCAGCTTAAAGTGTCGTACCACCGCGTCCATAAACCTTTTCTTAGTACTATTAATATTCAAATTACTGCCTTCAACGACCAAAGTGAACGCATCCAACAACTCAAAACATTGCTCTGGGGTATAGCTTAAGGCTATCCAGTCTAATACTGGGGTATCTCTTGTAAACGCTGGCACAGTCTGTTCGCGTACAGCTTTCTGGTTACTAACTCTGCGTGAATAAACCACCCGAAACAGCTTCTTGGCCGCCTGTTCAAGCTGGTGTTCACCGAACTGGCTGATATAAAGCATTAAACAAGCCTCATACAGACCGTGCAGATAACCACAACCCTCTTGCTGCTTTAGCCAAGCAATAAATTGCTGATAGCCTTGTAAATGCGGTAAGTCGGGCTCACGCCAATAACGGCTATAAAGTGCTTGAAAATACGCCAGATAGTGAATGGTGTTAATGCCCTGATTTAAAGGTTGGCGCACATCATAGCCTTGCTGAGCCGATTGTAAGAACATGTCGCCAGACAGTCCTTTTTTACGACTAACTCGACCATAAGCCAGATCAGGGCCATAGCCTGTTTGCTGAGCTAATTCCCAAACCACAGCATCACGTAGTTGTTTCTGCTGTTGATGTGATGGCAGCTCCCTGTGCTTTAATAATTGCCAGTAACGTCCTTTTAGCAAGGCCTTTATGGCATCATCAAGTTCACCAAGTGCTTCCCAGGTTTTTGCGAATTGCAACTGGTGTAGTTTCTCTACTGCGCGAAGATGATGTGCCTTAATAATATCCGGACCACCTAAGCGCACACCGCCTGTATTTTGCGTTTCAAAGAAGCGATAAGCATCATCTTCTGAGCTTGTTACCACTAGTGTGAACTGTAAGCGCTCCAATGTGATGGTCGTTCTTACGCTATCTGCTCGTTGCTGAAGCCAGGCAAGATTATGCTTAATTTGTTGCTGGCTAATTGGTGACTCAAAACTCAGATCGATGTTTGCACTGCTACCAGAAATGCAGCTAATAAGCGCCAGAGTAGTTACCCGTTGCTGACCGTCAATGATATTTAGCTGCCCATTTGCCTGATGCAGAATCAAACTGCCAAGATAGTAGGGCAGCTCTGGCGTATGTTTGCTCTGTTCATTATGTGCTTTAATATCTGCTAACAATTGAGCTAGTTGTTTATCCCGCCAGCAGTAAGGCCGCTGATATTCCGGAATGGTTAATTTGCCGCTTACTTGCTGGCTATCACTTCCTGTGAGTACTTTACTGTGCAAAATATCCGCTGCTGAGCAGGTTAAAACGGTTACTGTCATCCTTTATCCTTTATCCTTTATCCTTTATCACAACATCGTTTATCTGTTCCGGAATTCACGCCTCGAAGCATAGCAGCAATAAAAATTCAATGTTATACAAACGACTAAAATAGATCTCTGTTGATATACTTGATTGCGACACATTGTGGCGCATGAAAGTTTTAAAATGCTGATTTGCACTTCTGACCAAACTGAATGAAAAAAAGGCATAACAATTCCTGCCATACGGAGCCTGCGGCCCCTACAACACTCACCCTCTATTAGAACAATTGCTCATATTCTTCTGTGACATGCTTCTGTGACAAATATTGCAATAAACACGTTTAAAGATTGCTATAAATTTTGTTTGCAGCTTCATGCTTCATTAAGCGGCTTAGCCTGAATTGAACCATGCTTAATTGAGACACTTCATGTTGAGCTTTGACAATATTGACTCAATATGAGGTCTAACGTTTGTTGGCTCAGCGTTTCATTTTCAAATAGCGCTTCAGCAACATACTTAACTAAGGACCAGTTTTTTTGCAGATAGGCCTCACTGTAGTCATAAGCAGCATTAAGCCATTCCACTATTTCATCATCGACCTGTTTTTGTAACATTGGCAGTTGACTATAATCTGCTAAAGCTAACTTTTCAGAAAAACCACACTCAGTAATCGCAAACTTTGCAAGTTGCGTAGCTTGCTTGATGTCATGGTTTGCACCCGAAGAAATAGCATCATGATGCTTAACAAACAGCTTTTCTGCTGCTCGTCCTGCTAATAATATTTGTAACCGCGCTCTAATATTAGTTGGGCTGTCGGTTAAATCTTCATCTTCAAAGTCAAACAAAGCAACGCCACCGCTAGATTGATGTGCTTGTATAGATAAACAGGTACAGGCTACCTTCGGAAAATGAAGCTTATGCAATAAATAATGACCGGTTTCATGATAAGCAATTTGTAACCGTGTTTTAGTACTACTCAAATTCATTTCTGGTTTATGCTTTTTAGTCGACTTATTTATCTCGTCATTAAGCAAAGAAGCATCAAATGGGCGTTGCTCAATTAATCGATTTAGCTGAAGATCTCGAAATAACGTATCGATAAAACCAAAGGATACACCGCTGATCTTATTAGAGAAATATGTTAACTCTTCGTCTGATAGTACGAAGTTATAGCTAATTGCACACTGCTGAATGTATTGTTTGAGAATAGCCTGATCTGGATGTGAAAAATTGACAACCTTGTCAAAGCGACCGTAACGCACTATAGCAGGATCAAGTGCTTGTGGCGTGTTAGTTGCTGCAAGTACAAAGACCGGATACTGACTATCATTAAACCCATCTAGGCGAGTCAGAAGTGTATTTACTGCTAATCTACTTAACATTTGACTTGCTTCACGATTAATCGCAATTGCGTCTATTTCATCCAGAAATACGATACAAGGCGCATATCGCTCTGCTACATCAAATAAGTGATTAATATTTTTAATAGGGCAACCGTCCATTAAATCTGCGGCATTAACCGGGATAAAAGGGACCTGGCATTCACCGGCCACTGCTTTGGCAAAGTAGCTTTTGCCTGTACCAGGTGCTCCTGCTAATAGATAGCCATTAGGCATGTTCAGAACAAAATCATTTTTATCTTGTAATCGTTTTAGGATTAATGACATCGATTTTTTCAGTTCATGCAACCCCATCACGTCTTTGAAGGCGATAGTGGGTATGCAGGGTGCTTTCATAAATATAGGTTCAAAGTCATCTACGGCAAAGCGTTGTTCATATATTGGCCTCGTTAATGTCACTTTAAAACCCTGCTTAAGACTGCTTAGATGATATTCAAATTTTACGCTTTTCTTACGTTGACGTGTCTCATCTAAACTGGTTAACAGACGAGTTCTTTTTGCCGCATGCTGCACAGCAATATGCAAAGACTCAACCGTAAAATTATGCAATTTAAAGTGTCTTTCAAGTTGCGGATAATTGGCAGGGCGGGCAGTTAAGCCAAAGCTGAAAAGGTGATATTGTGTCGAAACGGGAATAGCTTGGCTAACCGTTAAGAGAGACTGATCAATCAGAACTGCCTGTGATTTAATATTGGTAGTATTCAGATCTTCTAATCTGTTTAGAACAGAACATTGGGTATATTGGTGTGAAAAGAAAGCCTGCAGGTCGAGGTTTTTTGTGACAACGGTAAAAAAGAAGTTTGATAAGTCTTCAGGGCATTCAACAACGATCCTCGGAGTAGTATTTGTTCTATTTATAGATGAGCATACTAGGCTGAGCACTTTATTTTGCAGTTTTGCTGCTTGTGTTTGAATTGTTCTTGGTTCCACATCACAACCGAGACTCTCTAGAATAATGTCTGCAAAATTAGCTGGCCATTGCACAGATTTATCGATGCGAGCTTTATTGGCAGCAGCTTCGGCAAGTGTCAGTAAACTCTTTGCGGATAAATTCTCAAATAAAACGATACTGCCTCGTGATAATCGACTGATGAATTCTGGCGAAAGTCCACACTGGCCTGATTTTTCTGTTAATAATGACTTCAAGTCAAGCTGTTGTTTATTAATGGTATTTTTTGTTGTTGCGCGCAAGCCTAAGTTGGTAGTAAAAATAATAAAGCATTGGCTAAAATCCACTGTCTTATTTGTTGTCTGATCAACCAACTTTCCTTTTTCCAGTACCGTGAGTAGCGCTTGCTGAACGGATGGATGCGCTTTTTCTATCTCATCAAAAATAATCACAGTTCGTGGTGCAACGCTGACTGCTGAGGTGAGGTCACCTAAAGCGGCATTGGTGTATTGCGAGCCTGCGCCAAACAGTTTTGCTCCTGATTTCTCATCGCTGTACATTTCCATATTCAACAGTAATGTATCGAAATTAGCAGCAAAAACCTCATTTAAACCACTGGCTAAGGTTTCAGCTAATACCGTTTTTCCTGAGCCTGATGCTCCCATAAATGTAGCAATACCAAGCAGCCCATTTTTTTGTGTTTGAAAAGCGGTTGTCACCATTTCAGTCACACTTTCAATCGCTATCGACTGGCCGATAAGGTTCTTGCTTAAATACTGTTTAAATTGTTGAGCTTTTTGATAGGTATCAAAGAGTGAGGTGATACCTTTATTTAAGTTACTGACTTCGCTAATCATGTCAGACTCGGGTGCTTCGCTTGCGCTAAAATCAATATCTAAATTTAACTTACCCTGAAATAGGAGCCCTACATTTTGATAATCAAAAATGACAGCGGCTTTATTGGTTGGATGTTGTCTAAACAGAAAAGCGATGAGTTGTTTTGTCGGGGTTGAAAAAGTGATCTTTGATTTCAACTCTAAGGCATAATCAAACCAATTAAGATCCCCTGTTGATGGATTCAATGCGAAAGTACGACGCTCGTATTTATCTTGTAAGACTTTCCTACACGTTAAAACCTCTTCGGGAAAACGCAACGCTTGGCTAACCTTACCTGTAGTGCCCGCAACTTTCTTTAACACAGACGATGTGCCTAAAAGGGCAGCTAACAACATTGTCTGATTACATTTTAGTTTAATGTCATGAGATGTATAAAGCCTCCGGATGTTAACTGATTTACACGCTTGGCTTACCACGATATAAGCAAGTTGCTCTACAAATAATGCGATATCAACGTCGTTATTTTCATCAGAAAGCAACAACTTGCTGCTATCATCAAAAAAAACATTTGGGTGTTTTACTAAACAGTTATCAAGGTTTATAACCTCATGTCTGTCCTTATGAATCGGGGCGTTAGACTCTGAATCAATGGGGTTGTTTTGTGTCTCTAAAGCGTTGGGTTTTCCTAGACGCCCCAAGTTATTTTGACGTTGATGGGTAAGGCTATCAATAACATCAGCTGGTAAATCCTTGTCATATAAAGGATCTTGGTGCAACCCTGAATTACGTGCATTCGCTATTAAGTCGGTTTCGACATTCGTAACAAGGGCTGCTGATGACTTTTCATTAGCAAAGAATACCATTGGTAAATTTTTTGCGATTTTACTCATACAACTCCCAAGAATGCGTTATTAGCGATGTGTCTGGGAGTGATTATATTTCTGGGCAATGCAACTGGCGCATAGACGAAAAATAATAAACGAATTATGTAAGATTAAGCCGTGGCGTAGCTGTTAACTTCCGCAAAGCAATTAAAGGCATCCCACTGCTCAATGAAGTCCTCGAATGAGAGGTTTTTATTATCACTATGAAAGACTTGTAGGCCTTTTAATATGCATTCCACCTCATATTCGTGCAGACCACTTCTATTACATATAGTTTTTACTGCACGGTTAAAGATTCTTGATTGATTAAATTTATCAGGGTCGAAATTTTTTACGGAAATCGAAGTGTTGCATTCAATAATGTTATGCACACTAAAAGACTCATCAACTAGCACCCCCATACACTCCTGCTCAAAAAGATCAAACTGATGCGTGATATTGTTGTTAGTTTTTTGAAAAGTCATATGGCACCTCGAATTAATAAAAGTTTATTAGGATTTTCTAAGAAAACCCCGTGAACAACGCCTAGCAAAGTCGCGGGGTAATTCAGTAAATCTATGAAGCTCAGCCGCTAAAATATTACAGGGTGTTGCACTGCTTTATTATTTTCCGCGTTCTTTGGCGGATTGCAGCAACAAGCAGTAGCAATAACGCTGTTAAGTTAAAACTACCGCCGCTACTTTCATTACTTGATGCAGGTTTCGGTGGCGCTGGTGGCGCGCTTGAAGCTAAAACAGTGACTGCAACGGTATTCATTGAACCGACAATAAGGTTGTTTCCCGTGAAGCGCACTGTAAATGTTTCGGCGGGTTCTTCGCTGATATCGCTGTTGATTGACAAGTTTAGTGATTTTGTCGTCTCGCCGTTTAAGAATGTAATTTCTTGGTCAATGGCAACAAAGTCATTGGCATCTGCTGTACCGTATTCAGTAAACACTCTGACCGTATAATCGCCATCAGTACCATTTGTTCTCGTTAAGGTTAACGTACTGTTTTGCCCTTCTGACAACGTTAAGCTAGCAACATCAAAGTTAATTGTGCCGGGATAGCCAATATCATCAGATAGCATTGTTATGGTTTGCGATGATGATGCCGTATCTAGTGCCAATCCATTTGGGTAGACTAACTCAATGATAAACTGCTCGGGCATTTCAAAGTCTTCATCATCTTTAGTGCTAAAAGTCAGTTTTTTTACGGAACTGGTTTCATCGAAGTAGACTGTTTTTAGCGTTGAAACAAAATCGCTATTGTCTGCAGAGCCTTGTCTCGTAATGACTTGGACCGTATCGCCAAGTTCAGCGCCTGTAAAAATGACCTCGACCTCGATGTCTTGACCTTCATTAACAGTTGGATTGAGCACAGATAATGAGGCTGTTCCTGTTATTGCTCTTGATGGCTTATTATTCGCAAACGGTAATAATCGTTGCGGTATCTTATTTTGTAATGCTTCTAAGTAGGCACGTGCCGCATCGGAAGTATTTTCTACACCACACGCTTCACTTTGTGCGTTTTTAACTAATGGTGAAGAGATAAATGCTTCGGAACGATTACCACTACTGCTTCGCATAATACTGTCAAAAGTTCCGCAGCTTGCACCAACGGCATAGCTTGCGGCCAAGAATATACGGTTTGACGAAGAGTAACCTTCGTAATGCTCTACATCATGTATAAATCCATCGTTGTGGCCTAATTCATGTGCCAAGGTTGGGTCTGCATTAAAACCACGATAGGGTGAAACCCAAGAATATTTCCCACTTACTTCGGCAAGGCCAATACTCGACGTTTTTTCAGGATAATATCTGTTTAATGCGACAACATAAGACGCATCAAAAAAGAAATTAAAGCGATATCTTGAATCAGCATACAGGCGACGCAAGCTTGATAAACGTTCAGAGCCATCTATATTATCATCATATCCAAATGGCTCCGGTATATTGACAATACCTATGATTTTTCGGCGTAAAGGAATATCTTGTCTGCTAAACGCTTTATTATTAATTTCAATCGCGCCTTCCACATATTTTGTCAGTGCTTCAACATTATTTTCAAAGTAATCAAGCATGTCATTGGAATAGAAAAATACGACGTCGTGAAAGATCTCATCAGATTCTAGATGAGTTTTTTCAGGGTAGGTAAAACCGTTGTTTCCCTGGCTCTTGATGTTGTGTTGTTCGCTTGGCGGTAAGTCTGATGGGAAAGACTCGGCTAGAACTGCGCAAGATGTCGCTGTAAGCAATGTTGCAAATGCAAGATTTTTAATCATGAAGGAGCCCTTTGTGTAGTGATATTTTAGAAAACGAAAATAATGTTTATTACGTGGTTACTGGATAAATTTAGGAACTAAGTGGTTTATGATTTTATTTAGCTCAGGTTTACCGCTTATGTTTTCAATATAAGGCATCAGTTCATGAGCGGTGCCGTGTATCGCGCCATAGATACCTCCGGCTAGTGCACATACTGTATCTGAATCACCGTTGTGCCAAGCTGACAGGCGTAACATTTCATGACCTGTTTTAGCTTTTAGATTTGCGTATATCGCTAATCCCAAAGCTTGAGGGCTAACCCATCCTTCGCCTATAGCCGCTATGGCATCATTAGTTGGCGTGTTACTTTTAGCTAAGGCAACGACATTCAAAAGCAATATTGTGACGTCAGTGATATGTGCTTTGTCGATATATAAGTTATGAATGTTTTTATTTGTGAGTAGAAAATGAAGTGACACTTTTAAACTTGAGTCGAGATCGAGCCCTTTAAATAATAAAAACATCAGTAAGTTGAATATGCCTGCGCTGACAAGCGCATGGCCATGGCCATGCGTTATACCCGCTATTTCTGATCCAAGTTTGAATACGGTTAGATAATCATCATCTGATAGAGTATTTAGACAAAAAGCAGCATGAGGTATCAGCCTTAGTAATGCTCCCGCACCGGCACTAAAATTACATGCTGGTTGTGAAAGTCGTTGCATGTCTTTTAACGCGTCAATGCATGTTGCGCCGGGAGAACGTGTTTGATAAACAAACGGATATTCCAGTAATCCACCATTTAATCTAATAGGGTCTTGGCAAATACTCGACATATCTTGTGTAAAAAGCCATCGTTGAAAAGCATGAGAAACCGCTTCAATCAAAACATCACTTTTAATGGGGCTTGTTTGATTTTGGGTAGCATAATCAGCTAATCCTTCGGCGGAAAAGATAAGTAGTTGAGTATCGTCCGTGAAGTTACGATGTTCTGTACAAAAAGGGCTATCAATTATCGGTAATACACAATTATGCGTTGGGGATACGGTTTTAAACTCATAAGGCGAACCAAATGCATCACCAATAGCCGCACTAAACATGCTAGCTTTGGTTTTTGCTCGAAGTTGGGCTTTATCCATAATTTCTTGACCACCTAATTTTTGACAAAAAAAACCTATCATGAGCTTGGGGTAACTCATGATTCTTAAATAATAATGTCTAGGTATGTATCTGACGAATATCGTTACAAATTAAAAATAATTTTTTTGAAAAATTTAATTTTTTGATTGAATCAAAATTTTGTGTGATAAACGTTAGTGGCTATACTGCTTTGCAGTACTTTGATAATTTAAGGTTATGTCATCAAGCTGAGCTTGATCGAGGGATCCCTTTTCAAACAATATTTCTGCTATCTGTTTTACAAGGTGCCAGTTGTTACGAAGATAAGTTTCACTGTTATGATAAGCCTCGTTTAACCACTCTACTACCTCGTTTTCTACCTTAGTCTGTAGCATAGGTAATTGCTTAAAATCAGCTAAACCTAAGCTGTCTGAGAAACCCAGATCCGATATAGCACGTTTCGCGAGTTGTGTGGCCTGCTGAATATCATGACTGGCGCCAGATGAAATATCATCGTCATGTTCACTGAGCAGTTTCTCCGCTGCGCGTCCAGCCAAAAGCATTTGCAACTTGGCTTTGCAAGACGCTTTTGTGTTACCTAAGCCTTGTCCATCTAAATCAAACACCGTCACACCACCTGCACCTTCATGCTCTTGTATAGATAAGTTGATGCATTTCGCTTTTGGATACCAATGTTTGTATAAGAGGTAATGGCCTGTTTCATGATAAGCAATGGCCAAGCGGTCTTTATCATTATAGGAGCTAACGGCTTTTTTATTTCCAATCGTGGCCGTTAACAATTGCTCATCTAGCATACTCACACTAAACTGGCATTGCTTAGTGAGTAATGTTAACTGTACATCACGAAATAGCGTCTCAATAAAACCATAAGTAGCACCGCCAATACGTTTGGCAAAGGCGTCTAAAGCGTCGGCTGTCAGCGTAAATTGGTAATTGTCGCAGCATTGCTTTATGAATCGCTTACGAGCAACTAAATCCGGTAGCGGTATAGTCACGATTTTATCGAAACGGCCATGACGGATCACAGCGGGGTCAAGCTTATGTGCAAAGTTGGTTGCGGCCAACACAAAAACCGGATTATCACTGTTGTTAAAGCCATCTAACTGGGTTAGCAGCGTATTAACCGCTAAACGGCCATGTATAGAGTTTTGTTCACGGCTCAACGCGATGGCGTCAATTTCGTCAAGAAAGACAATACATGGCGCATAACGTGCAGCCACCTCAAATAAGTGATTAATGTTGATAACCACATCTCCATTCATCAAATCTGCTGCGTTTACCGGAATAAAGGGTACTTGACACTCGCCTGCAATGGCTTTTGCAAAATAACTTTTACCTGTCCCAGGTAAACCTGCAAAAAGATAGCCTTTTGGCATATCCAGTACAAAGTCATTTGCACCACGTAGCCGTTGTAAAATGAATGTCATACTTTGCTTTAGCTCATCTTGACCAATAATATCTTGAAAGCTGATTTTGGGAATGCAAGGTTCCTGCATGTAGGGTGCTTCAAAATCGTTAGGATCAAAACGTTGCTCATAAACAGGGTGTTGCAGGGTGACTTTGAAACCATCATCAATGCGCGTGAGTTGATAATCAAACTCAACCATCATTTTACGCTTACGTAGTTGCTCAGCGCTGGTTAATAGGCGACAACGTTTAGCAACCTGCTTAATAAATGCCGTTAATGATGGAACGGTAAAATCAACAAGCTTAAAGTGCCGTTCTATTTGTGTTGGTTTTATTGCTTCGTCAACACCCTGATGTTGATAGCCAAAACTGTAAAAGTGTAAGTTACCTTTATGTTCAGCAGCCAGTTCGGTCGAACATTGCGGTTGATCAATGAGCACCGCTTGGATATTTTGCTCGCTAGATAATTGCTGGATTTGCGATACGTCCGTTAATACATTGCAATTTGGAAAGTACTTTTTAAGCAGCCGCGTTAACAGGCGATCTTGAGTCACCACAGCATAGTGAAAGTTCGCAATATCTTCTGCTATTTCAACTTCGATACGTGGGTCGTTTGCGGTTTCCTCGATTGTTGATAACACAAACTTTACAATCTTGCCCTGTAGTTTCGAGGCTTGAGCTAGGATGGTTCTTGGTGCAAGGTCCCCACCCAAGGTTTCAACAAGCATCTCAGGTAAGTCTTCAGGCCAGCAAAGCGTCTTATCTTCGCGCGCAATATTTGCTGCGTGCTCTGCCATATTGAGTAAGTCTTTAATCTCTAGCTCTCTGAATAGCGCTACACTACCACGTGATAAGCGGCTGATCAGTTCAGGTGACAAACCGACTTTCCCTGGTTTTTCAGCAAGTAATGCACTTAAATCGAGCGGTTTATCTTTTGACAGGCTTTGTTTAGCGGCTTTTTGCCCGAGATTTGTCGTGAACACGAAAATACATTGGCTAAAATCAACGACCATGTTGGTGGTTTGATCGGGCATTTCACCTTTTTCCAATAGGGTGAGTAATGACTGGATAACCGTACGATGCGCTTTTTCAATTTCATCAATGATAATAACGGTGCGGGGGGCGATCAGCACTTGGGTGGTAAGATCACCTAAGGCTGAATCAACATATTGAGACCCCGTTCCAAAGAGTTTCGCTGATGAGCGTTCATCATTGTACATTTCCATATTAAGTAATAGTTTCCGATAGCTAGCACCGTACACTTCATTTAAAGCATCAACAAGTGTTTCGGCCAATGCCGTTTTTCCTGTACCGGATGCTCCCATAAAAGTCACAATACCTCTTGGACCGGTTTTTTTAGCGTTAAAGGCACTGGCGACCATTTCCGTAACCGCTGAAATGGCATGCGTTTGTCCTTTAATCTTCTGCTCACAGAGCTTTTTGAGTTGCTGAATTTTGCGCTGTTTTTTAAACAACGATGGTTTTTCATGGTTTAAACGCCCTAACTCTGAGAGGACAGCAGATTCAACATCTGGATCCAGCTTGTTTTGTAACAGCAAAGCCAGGTTTGTGACATCGAATTCAAGGCTAGTCATGGTTTCGTCAGTGGCCTTAAATATAAAGGGGAACAATTTAAAAGCGATTTTTGTCGGTTTGAGTTTTTCTTTTTGCCCAGCAGCCATCTTAAACCAGTTGGTATTGAAGCCATCGCTATTCGTTCTGAAAGTCCTTGGTGGAACTTTATCTTGAAGTACATCACGGCAGTGATAAACAGCCTGTGTAAATTTAATTTCTTGTGAGGCTATGCCAACTTCTGAGGCAATTTTTTGCTGAATGGCTGGAACGCCAAATATCGCCGCTAGCAACATTATTGTATCAAATTCATATTCTTTTTTAGAGGGTGTTGAAACCTCTAATGGCTTTATATCGCCAGCATTAATACTCTGACTGAGCGCAATATAAGCAAGTTGTTCTTTGAACCGCACCATATCAGGGTGGGTTGCCAACTTAAACATTTGGCTGATCATATGAGGAAACTGATTACGCTGTTTTCTCTTAACTGTAGAATTCGGATCAATCGATGTAGTTCGTTTTTCGTAAAATCGACACTTTTCTTCATGCCATGCGTCGTGAATGCACGCTGTTGTTGTATTTTCAGCGTCGACGTCTTGTTTTTTGTCAATGATAACAGGCCCCAATTCTTCTTCTGAAAGGTCTAATTTTGCAAAGAAATCTTCTAATGATTCATATGGTACTTCTTCCTCTTGTAGATCCTCTTCTTCGTGTAATGTTTCGTCATCACGTAACTCAACTTCAGTACAAAGAGCTTTGTCTTGTTCAAAAAATTTATCGTGATTGTTCATATAAACCTCTATGAGTATGATTTCTTGAAGTAATTGATGCATAACAGCAAAATACGATTCGGGCATGTAAAGAAGTTACCTGCCTTTCTTTTTGTAAAAGAATTTTGGTATTAAAAGGGGGAAGATCCACTTCTTAGCATTTGCTTAGATAAATATTTTATTTCTCATTTTCTATAACTGCTGTGGGGTAAGCGTTTTCGTGTAGGTTGGCAAAGTATTTATGAAAGCCCTTTAAAAATAACAGAAAAACATTCCTACAATCATAAGATAGAGCGGTCTGTCATTGAGAAGGTACGACGGTATCACGCGTAATACCATTCGGGCGCCCTAAATCGATGGAGTATGATTTAGGTATTTTACATTCGTCATGATCTCGCACTGCAAAGGTAAATTGTGATTCAGCATCATAGAAGTAAGATGTTTCAATAAAAGAAACCCAGCTATTCGAGACAGCGATAAATATGTTCAAAGCTTGTTCGTCAAGTTGATGATATGTATATTTATTGACCATACTTTATTCACCCGCCGTAATTTTTGACAAAAATAACCCTTCCTGAGCGTTGGAAGCTCAAGCGTGTGTATAGATTTTAAGCGCGTATTGGATGCGGTAATTAAGAGTAAAAAAACATTATTTGCTGATTTCAGTTGTTTATCACTGAATCCTTCGTTTAAAACGGGTTGTTTAACGTCTAGTATGAAGTTTTGTTCATTGAGTTTGTGTTATCAAGCTGAAAAGCTTTGGCAATCTTGCATTGCCCAAAAATATAAGCTGTATGTAGTGAATTGTGTAAGTGTACTTTTACACCTTTTTTATTACTCGCTTTTGCTAATAAGACCTCCACGGCTAAAACACTCTGAAATAAAAGGTTAGTTACAATTATTTTTTGCAGATTTTTCTTATATATGCTTATTAGCAGCAGCATTCATTTCATCAACAAAGTCTTTATCTAAAAAGAACACTGTTATAACACCCAAAGTAAAAGCTAATCCAAAAAAATCACCTCCATTACTCAGGCTCAAAAAGAAACCATATAAAGTTCTAGCAAACTGGTCAAGTCCCACAAAATAAAAGAAACTTAAAGAAAATTCAGCTAAGACTGCCCAATAAGAATGCTTAACATTATAAATTAAAATCCACCAAAGAAGACCGTAAAAAATAAAAATCATATGTACCTCTCGAAAATTTTATACATTATTGTGTTTTCATACTAGATCTTACGTTTGAAATGGGTTGTCTATGGTTTAGTTTTAAACTCTTGTTCTCTTAATTAATTTTTAGCAAGCCGAAAGGCTAAGGCAATCTTGCATTGCCAAACATAAGTGATATGAGGTTATTTATTAGAGGGTTAAAATTGTAATGAGAAAATCTTTAACGTAAGTAAATGAAGTGAATTTTTCATCAACTTAGGCCACGCATTATACACAAAACCAATCAAAAGTCAATTGAAAAATCATAAAATAAACTCAAAGTCAACTATTTTTATCGAGTAAATCTACTTTTAATCTTTTTTATTCTTTATTTGCTAATAAGCCCTTAATGGCAGAGGGGCTCTACAGAGAGTGTCATCCTTCAAGTTGTGTTTTGTACTAACAAACATTTTAGTCGTTTTACTGTTCATTTTTAGTAAAGTAACGTCATTTACTAGAATTTACATTAACCCATCTTATTAGCTCTTCATTTGGAAATCCCAGCATTCTTACAGAACTGTCTTTATTAATGCAGATCTCGACTTCATTCACTGACTGTTGTTTTTGTTTTTCTCTTGAATTTGCTGAGTACAAAATACATTGATTATTAGAACCAATCCATTGCTGCTGTGTGTTACGCTGACTTGAGATATAGCGACCCACTGCAAGCATGTCACAAACCTCTAACAGTTGACCAAGCAAACCTTGCGATTGAAGTTCTTGCTCTTCAAAACCAGTAAAAACGAATATTGTTAAATTGGTTTGTCGGCGAATTTTCTTAAGTAACCATAAAAGATTGCTTTCTTGATGTAACGGTTCGCCACCCAAAATAGTGATACCTTTGATATCGGTTGCAGATAATATTTGCTTTAGCAGCGTTTCTCTATGAATGAGATCCTTTGCTTTAAATGACCACATTTCCGTATTCCAGCACCCCTCGCAAGCAAGAGAGCAACCTTGTAACCAAATAACATATCGAGTACCAGGCCCGTATATACGACTTTGTAATTCAATATGAGCCACATTAAAATATTCACCATAATTGCGTTTCATCAGAATTCAGACCATTCGTGTTAGAACAAGTTGGATTTGTCCTTGGCTATTAATTGATTCTTTGACAGCATATCCTTGAGCTTTTGCTTTAGCGATTGCCTGTTGCCTAGTTTTTTCAACACGAATCTTACGTTCTGCTTCCAACGTTATGCGTTCTTGCTCTGCGATCTGATCCAAATATTGCTGGTAAACTACGTTATAATTATCCCCAAGGAGGGCAAGAAATTTAGATACTGATATATACTTTTTGTCTGCAAGTTTGCTACTCACTCTAGCATCTATTTCGTCCTCGTCATGTATCAGTACCCATCGGTCATTAATAAATCTGAAAATTTGGCAACCATAATAATCGCTTCGATTAGTAACAATATCCCCATACTGAATTATGCTGCTATGGCCATCATCGGTAATATTTACTGTGACTTTTTCGGGCTCAGCTCCAATATCTGTGAGCGCCTTCATCAGCAGACTTTCATTCGTAAACGGGGTAACCGTTTTAATGACGGCACTCATTAGCTTTTACCTTTCAGTGTTTGTATATTAATGGAGTGTAAAACGCGTTGCTCGTGATATTCATCGGTTTTTTTTACATTACTGACTACTCCTTGTAACTCTAGGAGTTCATCCAATGCCTCAAAACAACTTTCACCTTTAAAGCCGCTAGTTTTTGCCATAATCGCACCTTGCTCATCAATAATGAGTATTATTTTTTGCTCAGGCATTTATTGACTCCTTATCACACACGATGCACGCATTGAGTCGCTGAGCATCTTTACGAGCAAGGCTCAACTGCGCTTCATTAAACACCACAAGATATCGCTTTTGCTGTAATGCTCTTAATTCGGTGCCGGTTGCAGGTAGGTCCTCTGCCGGCCAATTAAAATGCATGAAATCTGTGTTATTGTTGTTTAGTCCAAGCTGCTTATCCAAAGCCAGAGATTTAGCTTTATAGGCAAATGATTCACCATGTTCGCGCAGTTTCTGTTCTGTGTGAGATAACTGCGATTGGCTTCTTTCAACGGTTTTTTTTGCATCGTCCAGGTCACGACTAAGCTTGTTTTTGGCTTGCAGGTGGTTTGCAAGTGCGCGATCAAGCGCTTTAAAATCCTTTTTCCAAATGTGCTCTTTAACGTTTGCTTTTAAAGCCTTTGCTTGTTCAACGCCGATGCCAATTAGGTCACTGCGACGGCACTCAGCAGCCTCGGTTGTAGGCTTTGCTAACGCTGACCTTTCATTGGAAGTTCCCAAAGTATCGTTAGATAAAACGGTTTTTAGTTGTTTGTCTGACAAGGCATTTACCGCTTCACACCAGGTGCGAGCAAATTGCTGCTCTATTTGGGTAAGCCTTTGGTTGCTAGTAGTTTCTAGTGATGTCAGGTCGTCTTTGGCTTTTTTTAACAGTACGAAAGCGTCAGTATGGGCGGTTTGCAATTCAGTCCGTTTTTGTTCCCACTGTTGCTGCTGATGTGCTTTTTCGAGTTCTTGGTTGGTATCAACGGCCCGATTTTTTATTTTTTGACTGAGTACATGCAAGTTCTGACGATACTGTTCACGCTCGGCAGGACTGGCTTTGCTGGCTGCCCAGTTTTTTAGTGTTGCCAACTCTTGTTGTAATCCTTTTGCAGATTGGGCTTGGCCGAGCAAGAAGCCTTTAATAAATCCTTTTAATTTATCGGCTACTCCATTTTGTTGACGTTCTATCTTGGCCATGAGAGCTGCCAACGAATCAATCTGCTGTTGCCAATTTTTTTCAATGGTTTCCCATTTTTGATATATTCCATCTAGTTGTGCATTAGCAGGGCAATAAGGTGGATGTATTACTACGTCGTAGTCGATGACATGAGCCAATGCATTCTTTTGCCAATAAGTGTATGGGGATGCTAAGTCTCTAACATCATCATTCAAAAAACTATCAATGGTCTCTGCGTGTATATCGGTAAGTTGTATTTTTCTTGCGAACTCAATTGTACGAATAGTGTCAGGGCTATCAATAAAGCGGACCTGTTGCCAGGGTGATAAATCTCTCAGCGTGAGGTCATCTTTAAACTGCCATGCGGCTTGTTCAAATACCTCATTGAATGCCTTGTACAACTGAGCACTTTGCAAGTCAGATAGCTTTAAACACCAGTTTGCATTCGATAAATCGGTTTGATCTGGCAGAAGCCAATGGCCATTTTGAGAAAACATTAAAACGGGAATGGCTGATTCACTTAGCGCAACCCCGGTGCGGGCTTTTGCTTTGATATCGGCTGACTGAGACTGCATGAGCAGTTGGAATTCGTCACTTGGGGCAGCAAAATCATCGCCGCTAACTGCAATTAATGTTGCTAGTGTATCACTTACACAGTCATGTAAGGCGCCGCTCAGGTGATGTGAGTGGTTGGTTATGACGTGGCCATCGGGATGCGCGGTGCAAGCTTTGTTCCGGTTTTGTTGTAGATATTCGCCAGAAGCATGTTCCCAGAAAAGCTTACAAAAACTGCGAAAGGCGTCTTCAATTTGCTCTGGCTCGAGTGTTGTAGCCCAAGCTAACTGCTCGGTTTGCCTTAGCGGAGCACAAGACGTAAGTAATGTTGCATGAGCATCAGAGGTCGCATGATCTCTAATTAACAGCGCTCCTTGCTGCTTGATGCCAGTTCGAATTAAACAGCGTCCGGATAACGTGTCGATAGCCCGTTGGTTTGCTTTCTCATCACCCAGTAATAAATATACCCGAATACCTGCGTCTGCCAGATTTCTTAACTTGGAGATCAGAGAAGCTTCTTTTAGCTGCTCACAGGCAAGCATTAAGGTAACCCGTGTTTGTGCTATCTCTATCCCTAAATCCATAGCCGTTTTGATAGAGAGTACATGACTAAAATCACCCTCTGATGATGTAGTGTCCTTACAAAAAAAAGACGGCAATGATACATCGTAAAATTCTACTTCGAATTTTTCATGACGGGGAGTAAACCTTGTCATCAGTAATTCTCCTCTGTCGTCAGATCATTAAGGTGTTGTTGCAGATAACCGGGAAGTTCATGTTTTGCTTTTGGTGTAAACGTTGGAAAGCCATCGACTGTCACCCATCCGTTTTCGTTTTTGATAAAATCTAGTCCACTGGTGCATTCCCAGCAATAGGTTCCTATTGTGCCAATAAAAATCCAGTAGCGGCCATGGTTGTCACTGTTTTTGTCGATGTAATTACGTTCCCAGTTTTCGGGTATCCGAGTCGGTTTCCCGTTTTGAGGTTTTAACGTCAACAGCAAGCCGTTTGCATCTGAACAAGCTCGCGCTAATGTTGAAAGGTTAAGGTATTGTTTTGCGGTGTGAACATATCGATCGGAGTAAATAACGTGTTCAATAACATCCCTGTCTGTTAGCTTGCTTACCAATTTATAGATATCAAACTCATCACCACCAATAAGGCTAAAAGGCATATGCAGTTTATTGCTGTTATTGGGTGATAAATCTGCCACAGCTGCAATGTGCCAATAAGCTTCTGGCTGTTGCTCTCGGTTGATTTCTGCTATCAGGCTTTGTGGCTGTTTCAATGGCAGCTCAAAACTAGCTAGAGCAGGGCTATCCAACCATTTACCTTGTTGCCTGTTAGCATCAGAAGGACTGCGATATGACATTCGATAAAAACTATCTAACCAGAAGCGGTGCCAGTTCTCTGCATCATCCTGGTCTTGTGGTTGAATGGGAATATGCGCCGCCTGAACAGAGGTGAAATTACCATAGTCTGTTTCAAATGCTTTGCAGTTGAAGTTACCGATGCGGAAGTTTGACACTGCAGAGGCAAAACCTTCCACCTGTTCCAGTGTGGTCGATAGACGTTTTGTTGAATTATTCCAATTTCCGCTCAGTGCGGTTGCAACGCTGTCCATAAGCGATGGTAAGTGCTGCTCATTCTCAACCAAAGTTAGGTCAATAGACTCTGGCTGTGAACTATGATTTTTTCCGCTAAATTGACGGATATCCAATTCACCGGTTAAATGAATTTGAGAGATTTCAGGGGTTATCGTCCATTGCATCTCCAAGTTTGCCGATTTATCGGGTGAGCAAATTACCTCGGGCTGCATTGCTGCCATGATTAATTGTGTTTTTTGCAATTCAGTGTTTTTGCGGTCTTTGTATTCCTCCTCCATAACCACCAGTTTCAATCGCGTCTGTTGTACAAATTCTGAATTGACAGCATCGCGACCTTTTTTCCAAACCTGATATTTTGGTGCCTCTGAGCTGCTATCGCGCTGCATTAAAATAGGGCGCGTACCTAATAGTGGGTCGTTGTCGGTAAACCAGATGTGGTAAAGGTTACGCTCTGAAGTGTTAAATAAGCCCGTTTCGACAACTTGTTGGCCATGACTTGTGATTGCATTGTTCATTTCATCCCACAGGTTTTCTTTTACTAAGTAGGCTTTTAAACGCGCTGGCATATCCGACGTGCTTGATGTCATGGCTTTTAGCAAAGCAACCAAATCTGACCGCTGCCGGCAAAACGTTACCTTAGCAATAAGTGGGAAGCGCTTAAGTTGTACCTGTCGCTTTAACGTAAGGCTTAGCCTGTCCACACCCATATTATTTGCGTTTGGCTTTTTATTATTAGCAGTTTTTTTACCACAAGGTTCCGCAATTGCCTCTCTATTAAGGGTGTTATTATTCATCGGTGTTAATTCCTTTTACCGCTTTGCACAGCAGATTGCTGGTCAGCTTTTCTTTGATCTGACAGGGTGTAAGTTTTAGCGAGATTTTTTAATTCAATTGTATTTGAATATGAAAAATAACGATGGTCTCCGATAATCACTATTTGATAACGGGCCCGGGTAATCGCAACATTTAAACGATTTGGTGAGTCCATAAAACCATCTCGTGTGGTATTGACCATTGACAGCAATACTACATCGGCCTCTTGGCCTTGAAAGTAGTCTACGGTGGCAAGCTTGATTGACACCGCCTTGTAGTTAAAACGCGCGTAGCAATTCGTGTTTGGCTTTCGATGATTGGGCAGTTTTTGTAATGCTTCGCGTAGTGCTTTTTCCTGGCCTTTATAAAAGGTGAGAACTGCAACCTCGAAGGGTTCTGCCTTTTTATTTTTTGTTTTACCCTCGGCCCAATCGCAAAAGCGTTTTAATTCAGCGATCAACACCTGCACTTCCTCTTTGTTACTGTTACCTTTTTGGGTGGTGCCGGATACGTGCTGCCAGATACTGCGGCGTGCGTAGCCTGGGTAGCCCCAAGCGCGGTCAATAGTGGTTTTACTGCCATCCGTCAGGACACCTTTGGGGTAAAATTGTTCACGTGGAAAGGCGGAGATGTCTGGATGCATTCGATGCTGAAAGGTCAGGGTAGTATGTCGCTGCACCTTTTCCTTGTTGTTAAATCCCTGATTAAGGGTGGTGGGCATATCATTTTTGAGTTTAACCAAACCATCGCCTGATAACGCTTCCAAAATAGATGGGAAAGCGATGTTTTTGAGTATATGAATACGGCCATCTGCGGAGACTGACTTGGGAAATAATCTCTCCAGTGGTTCCTCAACATAGGCTATTTTTTTGTTTGGCTCCTTAGATAAACGTAACCAATATTCCCGCTCTAATCGCCAACAGATTTCTTCTGACCATTTGCTGGTATTGAATCTTTCCAGTAGCTTGGCATGAAGTTGACTTGTATCGGTGCAATCGCGTTTATTGATTCGGAATGGTTTTATTGCTGTCTTAGCGCTACTGACATCTCCTTGGTGTGTTGACGCTTGCGCAGTGCGTTGCCATGCAGGATGCAATACCAACATGTCACTGGGGATGCAGTGGCTTAGCTGACTTAAGCAACCTTCTTCAATAAAGCACAATGGGTGTTCATAAAGACACTGCGGTTTGTGTAATACGTCAGCTAGCTGTTTTGCATAACCTCCGGGTGTATTTAGGGGTTGGATAATAAGAATATTGCTTAGCCCTTTGGCTAAATGCGGTATTTTTTGTCTGGCCTGAATTTCCGCTTGTAACGCGTTTGCGACGCTCATGCTAACGGGTACTAACAGCGGTTGTGTATAGGGTTGATCCTTGCTGCCCCTTAGCTCTTCCAACAAGAAGCAGGCTTCTTGTATTTCGGGGGCGAGAGTCTGCCCTGGCTGTTTTCCTCTGGGCGGGCTTAGCATCAGATTGTCCAGGTTGGCCACGATTTGTTCACGGTCAGTAAAAGGTGATAACTGACGCACATCACCTACGAGCACCCAGCGTTTGGCAAAGCGTGCCGGAACCATAAATTCTTGGAACGTGGTTTTACTGCATTCGTCGATTATCATTACATCAAAAGGTGGTTCACCGGCCTGTAAATTAAGACTGGGTTCTCTGAATAACTTAAGAATGCCGATCGTGGTGCCACATACCAGATTCGATGAATCTACCATCAGCTGTTTGCTTATAGCGCTGCCACCATCTACACGGCTTAACTCATTAAACACATTGTCGAACTGAAACTCTTCTACGCCGATGGCGTTACTTTCATCGCCAATTCTGAGCGGGAAAATGTGTTGGTTAAGTTTGGTATTCTCTTTAATCCGCTCTAGCACGTTGTTAATAGCTGCGTGAGTCGAAGCTGACAACAACACCCGTTTGCCTTGCATAACCAGTTGCATGATTAGTTCCAGAATGGTTGTGGTCTTGCCGGTTCCTGGAGGGCCATCAAGTATACTGAAATCGGGACTTGCCAATGCTTTAGCAACAAATTCGCGCTGGCGATCGCAGCCGTCAAAATGTGGATCAGTCAAAACTTGCCATGACAGTGCATGTTGCGGCAGAGGTTCTATATGTGGCCAGGATGTTAACTCGCGCTGCTGCAGCAGTTGTATTAATGGCCAGTGGCTGGCCAAGGGACGGTGCATCAGGTTTTTAATTGCGTCTCTCTGACGTATAAGCTGGCTGGTGTCGACACTGACATGAATTTCGCATTTACCGTCCTGAGATGGGTATACGCTGTTCCAGCTTTTTTTACCCCGGATATTAGCTGCAAGCAAAAGTTGCCGTTCTTCCGGTCGTGCTTTTAATACCCTAAATCCACCATCATTTTTGCGCTGGGTATGATCGAGAATAGTAATGTTTTGGTCATCGGTAAAAAAATAGTCTAGATCTGATTTGCCAGTGTCATCTTTCTGATCTTTCTCTATCAGTTGGATCCATTTCTCTTCAACAAGTTTTTGCTCAACTGACCAGGTTATTGCTTGGTAAGTTGGACAAAAAATTCCTGATTTTTCTAATTGCTCTCCCGACTGGCCCTGCAAAAAAAGATGTCCAGTTTCATTTTTATTATCGCCGTAACTTAAGACCCATTTATCAGAAGAAAGAGGATACTTGCGATAATGAAAATGCTCGCAACTCAGTTCAGCGAGCTGTTTTTGTGTAACGTCTTCAACGGATTGCCCGCTTAACACTGGTTTTTCTTTTGAAAACAACAACCATCCGCTTCCTTTTGGCTGCCCCTGCCACTGCGCAAGTTGTTTTTCATCGATGCTTTTCGTTAAATTAAAGCTGATATCCTGACCATCAATAGATAACTTACTGCTCTCTCTAACATGTCCGGCTACAAGCAATAAATTGCCAGTTCGCCTTGCCACCTTACATTTTTGGCCGTCTATATATACAAAAGCCACACCTTCCAGCGAGGTGGCAAGTGACCGTATTTCCAATTTATAACCACACCAGTTTATTTCGTCACCGTAGTGTTCCAAATCGGGCAGATACAATTGATAGTCAGGTGATAAACGGACCTCGTCTTGGGAGATTAGAAATTCGCGATAGCTTTTTCCTTTACCAAAAAAAATAGGTGCCTTTTTATCCGGTTCAAACTCTGCGTCAGGTGCTTTACCATCAACGCTAACAATTTCAAACCATCCCGCCTGGTCTGCTGTAATGTCTATTTCTGACTCGGGATATACCAGCCAAATGCGCTTATCTGGCTTAAGTTGATAGCGTACTTTAGCCACTGGCAGCCAGTGGCAACTTACTTGCTTTTCTTTCAGTGCATTGATGCTATTCTCTAGGTAATGAACGAATGGCATCAAAACACTGTTGGTTTGTGTCGCTAACGATGACGTTTGAATTTTAGACTTTTCGAGCGCCGCAAAAAAGGGGTTTTCCATTACAACTATCCCTGTTTATTTTTTATAAAAGGATTTTCACCTTCTTGTCTGAGGCGAGGTTTAGCCTTGGTTTGTGCTGTTAATAGCTCTGGAAGTTGAGATGACGCACTTACCGCTCTACCTTTAGCCCATTCGCGTGTATCGTTGATCATTTCATGCATGGTTTGAGACAGAGGTGATGTTGCTTGAATAGCCTCGAGAATATCGTTTTTTGTTAATTGATGCCCTGCATCAAATGCCAAAAACATTCCTTCTTTAACCGCTTCCTCCAACTCAGCACCGGTAAACCCTTTGCTGACTGATGCCAATTCATCGAGCTCCTCTGGCAAAAAATCGTCTAGTCGTTGACGGTGCTTAAGATGAATAGCAATGATATCTTTGCGATCTTGATGAGTGGGTAAATCAACAAAAAATATTTCGTCTACACGGCCTTTACGCAGCAATTCCGGTGGTAGCTGGGCAATATGATTTGCGGTTGCGACAACAAAGACAGGTTTTTCTTTTTCTTGCAGCCAGGTTAAAAATGTACCAAGCACCCTTGAGGTTGTGCCGCCATCTGTAGCACCAGAGCTTTGCATGCCAGACAAGCCTTTTTCTATTTCGTCCACCCATAGAATGCTGGGAGCTAAGGCTTCCGCTGTTTGCAACGCAGAGCGGATGTTTGCTTCAGATTGACCGACAATACCACCATAAATCTTGCCCATGTCGAGCCTGAGTAATGGAAGCTGCCACGCATTTGCAACGGCTTTTGCCGCAAGGCTTTTACCGGTCCCGGGTATACCTAATAGTAATACGCCTCTTGGCGTTTCCAGGCCAAACTCACGCGCATTTGCCCCAAAAGATTGCTTCCGACGTTCTAACCACGATTTGAGATTGTCCAGACCACCAACATCGTCAAGTGTCGCTTTGGGATGGAAATACTCTAAATGTCCATTTTTACGGATGACTTGTTCTTTTTCTTTGACGATAAAAGGAATTTCAGTGTCGGTTAGACGTTTGAACTGACATGCTGCTTTGGCAAACGCTAATTGTGCTTCGCTGGTGGAGAGACCTAATGCGGCATCAATTAACGCGGGCGACTCTTGGAAGTCACGCTCATGTATGTCGTAACGTTGGCGAGCTTGCTCCATAAGCTTTTTCAGATCATCAGAATCAGGTAGTGGCATATGCATTACCTGAATTTCTTTTTCTAATTCGGGCGGCAGTAAGGCAACAGGCTGAGATATAACGACGCAAATACCATTTATTTTTTGACTGGCAACGCCAACGGCAAAGCTACGTAAACGGCTAATTAATGTGTGCTCATGAAGATAGTGATGGAAGTCTTCCAACAGTAAGATGAATTCCTCTTCATGATTGTTTGTGTCTAATAGCCATTCAAGCACTTCTTGTGGTTGGCCAATGTCATCGATCTCTAACCAATCTCCTGTTTCGAATTCATATTTTCTAAGACCTAATGAGCTGCTCCATATAAGAAGGTCTTTCTGCAAGGTTTCTGCCACATCAATACAATAAGCGTGAATTCTTAATGTTTCATGGCTAATAATTTGAACGAGGGCAGCAGAGGCTTGAATATTAAGTTGGAAATTATTTAAAAAAGACACTAGATGTTCACTCATCCTGAGTATATGTTTAAATGAAATATTATCGGATTAATAATTGTTTGACGAACATTTTTTCGATTTTCAGTTGATACTAGATGCATCGGTGGTGCTCTTTCACTCAACTCATAAATTTCATTAGACAAAGCTTTTTTGCTGCCTCTAATCTGATTTACCCTCAAAAAACTATTGTATAATTAACATGCTGATAATTTTAAATGAGAAAAATCAATCAACGTTTTGTATTTTCTCGAAGAGTTATCCCAAAGTCATGCTTCTTAAAAAGGGGTTAAATAATTTCTCATTATTCTTATTATGTGTAGCAATAAAAATTGTATACTTGGCATAATTCTCTTAAGGATTAGCCTGGCATGATTAAACCTTTACTCTCAATCCACGATAAAAAACCTGTTTATATCAGCAAACCACCAGCCTTTGAGCCGGGTTTTAATCGTTCTGATTCGATGTCAATGCTCGAATCCGACGGCGATTGGCATGTCATTATCGAATACCTTCAGCAGTTTCAGGAGCAACCTAATACGCTCGCTAGCTATCTTAAGGAAATCGAACGCTTTGCACTTTGGTTGATCCATGAAAAACAAAAACCCATTTCAGCGGTTAATCGCGCAGATTGGTTGTCCTACTTGGATTTTATCCAATCACCACCCCCAAACTGGTGTTCTGGCAAGGAGCGAAAGTATTTACCAGACGGCGTAACGCTCAATCCTCGCTGGCGCCCATTTGAGATACGCACGGTGCATGCGCCTTTAGCTACAAAGTCAATCGATATTCAAGATGAACCTGAGTTGGTTACCGGTTTAAGTAAAACTAGCCAAGATCTAGCAAAACGTATCATTGAGTCGATGTATACCTTTCTCGTGGTGGCCGGCCACCTAAATGCTAATCCAGCGATGTCTCCACGAACTCGAAACAAGTCCAGTGTGACTAAAAAATCGGTCACTGAACGCACCCTATCAGATCAGCTAGTCGATTTTACAATAGACACCCTATATAACGCGCAAAAACAAGCGGTTACTGAGCGTGAAGTATTTCGTTTTCTTAGGGCTCGATACATAATCCAGCTGTTCATGGCAACGGGGTTAAGATTAACTGAAGCGGCCAAGCACTCTTACGCAGATATCACAATTCGCGATGACCGATGGTTCCTTAACATTGTCGGTAAAGGCGACAAACCGCGCAGCATAGAGCTTTTTGAAGAGGTCATTTCTGTTATGAAAGAGTTTCGCCTAGCCGTTGGGGCCAACTCACCTACTCCATTGTACAACGACCCAATGAAGCTTATTCCGTCGAAAAATATTAACAAGGCCATTTCAGGCCGTCGTATCGATCAAATACTTCGTGAGTCTTTCGATTTGGCTTGTAGGGCAAAGCTAACTGCAGCTGAGGCGATATCAAATATCAGTTTAAAAGGTCAGTTATTACGAGAAGCAAGTTATCTGGAAAAAGCATCAGCCCACTGGTTACGACACGCTCACGCAACTTATTTTATTAAATACTCAGGGCAAAACCTGAAGGCGACTATGCAACGGTTAGGACACAGCGACGTTGGTACCACAATGATCTACTTGCACGAAGATTAAAAAATTTGGTTGCTAGTAACAATTAAACATAAAGGCTCGTTCATAACACTCAGTATAATGAGCCATGCAGTCTTGGAAGTACAAATTAACAATTGAAATTAAACATGTCGCAATCAATCGTTATCAAACGTTTTTAAGCATCTTCGTTTAAAATTTACTTATATCATTTCATACACAAATCTTTTTGTGAAGGTGATTTCGTATGAGTAATCTACTTCCCTACTTAGCGTTAATACCGTTGTTAAATCAGTGAAACTTGAAAATAAACGGTCGCGGTAGGAATGGCCATTACTGGCCACCCCCCGCATAGATCCGGACGTGCGCTACTAACGCATCCGGCTCCTATCTTGGGTATTTGGCGAAGAACCGCTGTTCAGGATAAGGATGAACTATTTGTGGACTTGGCAGCCATTTCTTAATCAACACATTAAAACGATCCCAGCTCATCTTATGGCGTTGGCTTCTTCTTCGAAGAAACTTCAGCCAGCTTCGTTTGACTTGGTGGACAAATCTACTCAGGCTGCGACCATTAAATGGCACCCCGTAATAGTTGATATGGCCTGACACTACACGGTGCAGCCACCTCCCCGTATCACTTGGTTTCCAATGTAGCCGCTTCCTTAGCTCCGCTTTAAGTATTTTCAGTTGATTCAGCATTCGGCTTCGTTTGGTTTTGCGTTTCACCACGACTTCACCAGATTTCTTTCGTCCAATGTAATGGGTAAAACCCAGAAAATCGAATGTGCCTGGCTTACCACGCCTGGGGTTTTCAGCATATTGCGCTAAGGCATATCTGCCAAATCGAACCAGACGGGTTTTGTCTGGATGAACCTTCAGCCCAAATTTTGCCATACGTTCTTTCAGAAAATGAAGAAACCATTCTGCGTCAGCATGCTTTTGAAAGCCTAACACGCTGTCATCGGCGTACCTGACCACTACCATGTCGCTCTTCAATTTCTTCCGATACTGCGCAACCCATAGGTCGAAGCTGTAATGCAGGTAAATGTTAGCAAGTAAAGGCGAAATCACAGCGCCTTGGGGAGTTCCCACTGTGGCTGGAAGTCGTTTTCCTGTGTCATCATAAATACCCACTTTAAGCCATTGCACCAACAGTCGCAGTAATCGCTTGTCCCCCACTCGGTGTTTTATAAACCGGACGAGCCAGTCATGTTCAACGGTATCGAAGAACTTACTGATATCCAGATCTAACACCCAATTCACCTTCCATTTCATCAGGCCAACATTGAGCGCATCCAAGGCATCATGCTGCCCTCTGCCACGTCTGAAACCATAGGAAAATCCGATGAAGTCAGTTTCGTAGATTTGGTTCAGAACCTGGACTACGGCTTGTTGTACAACTTTGTCTTCCAGACAGATGATACTGAGTGGCCGCTGACTACCATCTTCTTTAGGGATAAATATCCGCCTCGCGGCTTTAGGACGGTAGGCGCCTAATTGCACCTTTTTCCACAGTCCATGGATATTATCTTTCAGATTTCCATGATAGTCAGACCACCGAACACCATCTGTTCCTGCTGCAGAGTTCCGCTTTAGTTGCATGAAACTTTGCATCAATAGTTCTGGAGTGATGTGATGGAACAGATTTGTGAATCGCTGTTTCTTTTCCTGCTTTGCGAGTACTCGCACAGTATCCAGCCGAGACATAGTAGTGGCCCAATTCAGTGATTGGCTACCGGCGAGCTGTAAACTGTTCCCCTTGATCAAACCCCTTCCCTCCATAAATTCCGCGACATCAGTCTTGTTCACTTACTTCCCCGGTACTATGGGTTTGTCCGACTTCCTTCACCATGTCTATCTTGCCTTGAGGGTTTGAATTCACATGACCTGCTGCTCAAACAGGCTGTGTGAAGGATCTCCCAGGTTCCGTACGACAAATTTACTTACATGCTCCGGGTCTACGACCTCGACAGTGGATCAACTAGCTCACCCTACCGCTTGTTGATCTGTTGGCTTCTGCTTCGCTTAACAGCATCGCCCACTGTAATTAGTATTACGCGGCTCAATACCGGGCCTGTAAGCATCTCCGCTAACACTTCACGTCAGAAGTTACCCGCTGCCGCGCATAGCTAGAGAACCGGGCGACTGGTTAGATCTTACCCAGGGTGGACTTTCACCTCCTATTTGTCGCCAGCTTTGCCTGGCGAACTAAGCGTAACGCCAACCACACATTCCTATCCTAACTGATCAACATTACCCTGTCTGCCACTGTTAATTATTAGGGTAATGATCATGAAACGCACTAAAGAACAATGGCTGGCCTTATTCGCCGAGCAAGCCCAAAGTGGCCTCACTCAAACGGCATTTGCTAAACGACAAGGGATTATCCCGACCTATTTCAATCTCCGTAAACGCCTGTTGTTGGCTCATCAGAATGATGACACCGGTTTCATTGAATTAGCACCACAAAGCTCGCCACTGGCCCGGCATATCCTGCTACGCAAGCGTGATATGGAATTGCAGTTTCCACCTGGCACTGATGCGCTGTGGTTAGCCGCCTTGCTCAGGGCACTTTGACCATGAAAATGTTCCTCGATGTGCCTAAGGTCTATTTGCACAAACAGTCGGTCGATTTTCGCAAATCCATTAATGGCTTATCGTTGCTGGTCGAGCAAGAGATGCAGCTCTCGCCATTTAGCGGCGCGTTGTTTGTGTTCTGCAATCGGCAGCGTACCCGATTAAAAGTGCTGTACTGGGATAGCACTGGATTTTGTCTGTGGTACAAGCGACTTGAAAAGACACGTTTCGCTGGCCAAGGCAGATGCCCGGAAAAATACTGTCTATTAGCGAGCAGCAATGGCATTGGCTGTTGCAAGGTGTCGATATTCAAAAAATCACCGCGCACCAGCCACTGCATTACCAGAGTGTGGGTTGATATGCCGATCGGCTATAAATCCTGTAGATCGCATCCAAAACAATCTAAATCTTACCAAGCACTTAGCCAAATTGGCCGTTACAATAGCGGCCATGAAAAAGATACCAGACACCCTACCTGATGACGTTGAACTGCTTAAGAAAATGCTGCTTGAGCAGACAGCGCTACTTGCCAAGCATGAGCAAAAGCTTGAGCGAAAACTGGCGCAAAAAGACAAACGCATCGCTAAACTAGAGCGGGTTAACCAGCAGCTGTCGGATAAGCTGCAGCAATTGCTGGAGCGTTACAATCTGACGCAGTACCAGAAATTTAGCCCCAGCAGCGAGACCTACGAAGGTGAAGGCGAAGTCTTAAATGAGGCCGAACAGCTTATTGAAGACAAGTCCGTAGCGACAGAGCCAGACACTCAGACGACCGAGAGCGCTGAGAAAGCCGCTAAGCCACGCCGACCGCGCATTGCTCCAGAACTCCCCCGCGTTGATGTTATCCATGATATTAACGATAAAACCTGTGCCTGCTGCGGCCATGCGCTGCATCAAATGGGTGAAGAAGTCAGTGAGCAAATCGAGTTCGTACCGGCGCAAATCCGGGTGCTTAGAAATGTCCGGCTGAAATACAGCTGCCGGCAGTGTGAGACCAACGGCACTAAGGTCGACATTAAGATTGCTGATGTGCCAGCTGCGGTTATCCCTAAGAGCATGGCCACTCCAAGTCTGCTTGCCCAAATCATCAGCAGCAAAATGCACTATGGCTTGCCGTTATACCGTCAGGAGCAGTTGTTTAATCAGGCGGGTATTGAGCTTAGTCGTCAAACGATGAGCCGCTGGCTGATAAGCTGCGCAGAAAAACTTAAACCACTACTGGCGTTAATGAAAGCTGAGCTGCTTAAACAGCCGGTGCTGTGGGCAGATGAAACCACGGTCAATGTGCTGGATGTTGAGAAAAGCACCTGCTACATGTGGGTGTATGGCTGTGGCTTAGAAAAAAGTACCGGCCCCAAACTGGTGCTGTTTGATTATCAGGATAGCCGCAGCAGCAAACATCCCTGTGACTTCTTATCCGGCTTTAACGGTTATCTGCAGGTAGAAGGTTATGCCGGATATGAGAAAACTCACGCAACCTTAGTCGGTTGCTGGGCGCATGCCAGACGCAAGTTCGTTGAAGCCCAAAAAGCACAGGGCAAAGGCAAAACGGGTAAAGCGGATGTGGCCCTTAACCACATCCAGAAACTCTATGCACTGGAGAGTAAATTAAAAACCGTACCGCCTGATAAGAAGTATGAAGCCAGGCAAACGCTAGCCAAGCCACTGTTAGAGCAATTCAAAAGCTGGCTGGATAAATCAAGCGAGAGTGTCACGAAAGAAAGTTTACTGGGAGTCGCTATCACGTATAACCTGAATCAGTGGCCCAAACTAATCCGCTATCTGGATGATGGTAGACTTAATATCGACAACAACCGTGCTGAGCGCGCCGTCAAACCGTTCGTGATTGGACGCAAGGCGTGGTTGTTTGCCAATACTGAAACGGGCGCAGAAGCCAGTGCTGCAATATATAGCCTAGTCGAAACGGCCAAAATCAATGGTCTGGAACCGTATGATTACTTATGCTGCTTGCTGAAAGAGCTACCCAAAGCCAATACCCACGAGCGACTGCAACAACTCCTGCCTTATTGATCAGCAGCCACACCGCAAGGTGTGGTTGTTGTTACGCTTACCATCTATCAGGTAGTGATTTTCATTAATGATTTATTGTATGAGAGGAATAAAGTTTCATACTAAACAATCAAGAACCCCTGCTCGTACCGTTCTAGATTAAATATGACCGAAAATGTCGCTAGGTATTAAAGATTAAAAATTTTGAGCGTCACAATCCCATATTCGCTAGTTACACTGCATTCCACTGCCGAGCAAAAGCGGCTTAGGCTGCTACAGCAACTGATTGATTGCCATAGCAAACAGAGCTTTGCCTTCTGCAGTGCACAGCAATTTTTGGGGGCATTATTTTAATAGCCGCTAAGTTTATTTTTTGCATACATTTTTGATTTCGCTTTAAGTGCATGCTAACTAACTATCTATGATGAGTCTGCAAAGGTGGCATTGCACTGAACAGCTAGAGCAAGCTTTAGCCATGCAAGCAGAGCTTACCGATCAGGAGTGACAGGATGCACCTTTAACAAATGATGATCTAGCATGGTAAACCAACCTAAGCGGTTTGAGGTTTGGTTAGTCAACTTAGATCCGACCCAAGGGCGAGAAATTAATAAAACCCGTTCCTGTGTTGTGGTTTCCTCCAACGAGTTAAGCAAATTATCCACTGTGTTGATGGCGCCAATGACCAGTCAGGTCTTGACTTTTGCCTATATCTTGCATATTCGTTAGGCAATTAGCCCAGCTAAGCCTTTTCTGATAAAGTAAATACACTTAATACTGGTAAATACCTGCTTTATGATCAACACAAGCCCGATATTACTGAAGATTAAAAAGCTAGCTCGGCAAAATTCCGATATTGGGGCTATTTGGTTATATGGCTCAAGAGCTCATGGGCGCGAAAGGCCAGATAGCGATTATGATCTCGCTATCGCTTTTAATAACTTTAATCTGGATGCTTTAAACCGATATACCCGCCCACAATGTATAGCGCTTGATTGGGCTGCAGCGTTAGCTCTTCCAGAAGCTATGCTATCTATTGTAGATATTAACCAAGCCCCTATTTATTTAGCATATCAAATCATTGATAGCGGTCAGCTGCTTTATAGTGATGGCAGCGCTCGGGCATGGCAAGAGATAACACGTATTAATAGCCTATTTGAATACCAACAGCGAGAGGCTAAGCAATGAATAACAATGAAAACGGCTTGCAACTCTATTTAACCGAAGCAGCAAACCATGTACAAGAATACTGTCAGCAACTTGATGAGCTTCGTGCAGATCTTGCGCAAGGCGAACTACGCAGGCGAGATTATTTGGCTACAGAACGTTTATTACAACTTTTAACAGAATTGAGCATTGGCTTAGCTAAACATTGTTTAAAGAGATACCAGCAACAAGCGTCTGTAGATGCCTATCAAACTTTTTCTAAGCTGCAGCAGCACGGCATGATAACAACAGATGAACTTAAAGAATGGCGTCAGATTATTGGTATGCGCAACGCACTAGTCCACGATTACCTGAACATTGATGTTAATATTGTTCGTTTAATCGTAGCGCAAGGCCGTTATAACGCACTTGCTAATTTTTGTGGTAAAGCAATAAACTTTTTAAAGGAAACGACCTAATATGCACAAAGGATCAGGTGTACTAGCTGAAACTTGAACTGACAGTTACCAGTTTTTCATTGTGCCTGTCAGGGCCACAGGGTCAGATCCTATCGTACAACAGGGTCAGGTCTTGGCTTTTGCCTCTATCTTATTCACACGCTGGCTATGCGAGCCACGAAACCAATAATTTTCTCAGGGCATACTAACTAGAACAGTTCTTAGCAACAAGAGCCTTAGGTAGTCTGCCTCTGAGAGGGATGGAAAAGTCAAAAAGCATGTATGACTCGCCTCCAGGTTGCAAGCACTGATAACAAATAAGTCTGCGTCAATGTATCAGGAGTCTATTAGCACGTTCTTAGTGTGCACGCCCGCTATGTTGTTCGCCCATCATCGTCCTTATAAGACCTTCAGTATCAAGATACTTTTGCTTTTGCCAGGTTTCCGATCATGGTTTTTGCCTTATTGCCATCGTGTTGCAAACTCGGTGTGACCCGGTTTATGCAGCTTGAGCTGCGTAATTCTGCTCTTTCGTTAATACTGCCCAGATTATCCGAGCAAGTTTATTCGCCATTGCCACTATTGCGACGGTTTTTTTCTTGCTGACTAGCAATTTCTTTATCCATGGGCTCCAGGCATGATCCTCTTCGAGCTTCCATTGAATAACCGAACGTGCGCTATGGATCAGATATTTACGCAACGTGTGGTTGCCGCGTTTGCTGATCCCAAGCAGGTTACTTTTCCCGCCTGTTGAATGTTGTTTCGGTACTAAACCTGCCCAAGCGGCAAAGTCTCTGGCACTTTTAAATTGTGTGCAACTGCCTGCCCAAGCCTCAATAAAACTGGAGGTGATTAAGCCTATTCCTGGAATGCTTTGCATCCGTTTACAGTTGTCGTTTTGATTGTTTATTGCTGCAATCTCACGCTCTAACTCACTGAGTTTAGTGTCAATTGCTTGATAGCGTTTAACCAGCCGAAACAGGGCGCAGCGTAACGCAGCGGGTAAATCAAACTCGGCATCCTCGGTGATGTCAGCCACTTAACTAATAAAGCTTCGGCCTTTTTTCTGCTGAATACCAAATTCCAACAAAAAGGTATGTGCTTGGTTACTGATGGCGGTGCGCTCTTCAACGAACTGCTCACGTAATTTAAGTAAACAACCAAAAGCTTGCTGCTCTTCGCTACGTAGATGAGCAAAACGCATCGTTGGCCGCTGTGCAGCTTCACAGATGGCTTCTGCATCGTTAAAGTCATTCTTGTTCGACTTTACGAAGGGTTTAACAAATTGAGCAGGTATCATTTTAATTATATGGCCCAGGCTTTTGGCCTTACGGCACCAATGGTGAGCACCACCACAGGCTTCGAAAAATACCGCACAGGCTGGCAAATTTGCCAGGTATTCTGCAAACTTGCTTAATGGGATTTTGCGTTTTTCAATGATTTTGCCATGCTGATCCTGCCCAATTACATGACAACTGAACTTGCCAAGATCAACGCCTAATGTTCTTATAGACATGATGATTCGCCTCTATCGGTTTGGTCACCAACATCCTAAATCAGGATATAAGGCGAGTCATCACATTAGACCTGACCCCAAGAGCTTCCAACCTCAAAAATTTATTTACTTAGTATATTGCGTATTTCGGGATGATCCGGCCAGTTTGTTCTTCGTTTTACAGACTTACTTTCGATTCATCAGCTCGGGGATATTTACAGAGAATTGAGACATAATTTTCTCAATGATACCTTTCGCGACAGTCTCAATTCCAGGTAAGTGTTTAAGCTCAATAAACTGCTGCACATAGCTCTGTTTGCTTTTAGATAACGTTCCACCATTGCTTAATAGCAACGAAATCAGCACATCGATATTTTTGTTCGATATATCGAAGGTGCTATTGATATGATCTTTCAGGGTATCAAAACAGATAATCAGGCAGACTTCTTCGATGAGCTCTGAAGAAACTGCGGTTTCCATCATGTCGTAGACAAATTTCACATGCTCGGTAAAGTCTGGGTAGCGATACATGTATTCGATGTCATTGTTAATTACGATCTTTGAGTCATCAGAAAAGGAATAATCAAGCATCGATAAAATTGGTCTGGAAATACTCTCCAGAACCTGATCATACTTTTCCGGATTTCTTAAAATTGACGCAGAAACAGGAATAATAAACTTATGTTTCGCTTCACGTTGTTTCATCACGTCATGGATCAGATATCGATGCAATCTGCCATTACCATCAATAAAAGGATGGATATAAACTTCACCAAACGAGATGATGCATGCATGGATCAGGGCAGGCATAGATCTGTCTAACATCAGATTCTCATGCGTAGCTAACAACCCAGTCATCATTCCAGGTACATGTTTAGCCAGTGGGCCTATGTAATGCACATCCTCATCAACGATATTATACCGTTGGATCGTGCTGCCAACATAGATTTCATCCGTTCTGTAATCGTTAGCTCTAACCCGCTCTTCGACAATCTGATTTTGGATATCAATCAGTTTGCCTTTGTTTAACTCAAACAGACCAACATTTTTGACCGCATTCAAAAACCGCTGCATTCTCTGTTTATCAGGGCGCTCATTCTCAATTTCAGTCGATGATTTGGTTTCTTTCGAGTAGAGATAATTTATAGAACGTCCCAAAATATCGGTTGATAATACATCCCCCAACGATTGCATTTTTGTATAGGCAGTTTCATAAACATCTATGCCGGCAATTTTCTGAATTTGCTTTGTTTTTCTTACTGTTGGGCAGTAGTCTCTGTTCCCAATAGCATTGTTTATGACACGCATTCTTTTGTGCCGAATGCCGTCTTTTAAAGTATAGTAAAACGCATCATCAAACAGCGTGATGTAGTTCCCACTGGTCAATGCGGGTATGGGGAGTTCTGCATCAGTTAGCCATTCGAACAAAAACCACAGCACTCTGTTATATTTTGATTGTGGTGATGCTCGAATGAAATCTGCAAATTCATTTACATCAATGACTTTGAATATTGCAGCAAAAAAATGAAGACGAATACCTTGGTATTTAATTGCAGCGCACATGTGCTCATAGGGTGAGTCGATAATTTTTCTTGTGGCAGGTATCACTCTTCTTTTAGATGAACCAAAATCTACTATGCTGTCTGCTGACACTGATTTATCAGCAAAAACCTCGACATTCAGCTTCGGAAGCAGTAGTTTGTAAAACTGATTTAGGTAGGTGTACCCTATTGGACTCATCTGTAAGAATACCTTGTTAGTTATCACTAAAGATAAATTACTTATATATTTAGAGTAACACTTACAAACTAACCATTCCACTTACAAGCCACTCGTTTTACTTAAAAAACACAGTTTTACTTATACTCTTTTTACAGACAGTAATGCACTTCATGATGGAGGAATAGCAGACTATCAACGCACATTTTAAAACCCGAACATACTGACACTGCTGTCTATTACTTTACTACTCAAAATGAATGGTTTGTCATGTCGTTGGCCAGAGCGTGTGGCCTGTCTGTGCCGGATGTACACCATATTTATCTACCTGCACCGGCTTATATTGTAAAAGATCACACTAAATTACCACCTGTTTCACTTTAAAAGGACCACTGGTTGCAATTTCTATAGGCCATAACTTTCACCATCAAGGACTATTGATTGCAGCAATCATTCATTAATATCAAAGACTGCTTTGAGCGAATAGCAGAAATTTCTCCCCACATCATTAGGCACATGCGAATGTCTGCTTTACTGCACAAGCTGACATAATGCTTTTTAATTTGATTGAAGACTCATCGTATAGCGAAAGCCTAATATCCATCATTCACATTAATTTTTATGCTTTTTTAAGTCGAACTTAAATGACTTAGATGCCAAAGTATAACGACCTTACCAAAGTCTTAATCACCAGACTGGACTTCCCAGACTATTTCTAAGTCAGTGAGTGGCATGTTTTAATGGAATACCACCGGCTTTAACCCATAACTGCAGTTGCCCCCCTTAAAAACGTTTTGTTAAAATTGACGTTGTGGTGATTCAAATAATTAACACATCCAAATGTTAAATATAAAAACATTTTTTCATTACATTCTTGACATGGTTATTCATTGGGCTACCTTGTTAAATCTTAGGTTAATAAAAATAACAATATAAACAAATAATTGATTGTAAATCAAAACACGGAGGTTGCACTTATGTTTAGGGTCTTACTCATTGCTTTTTTATTCCTACCACCAACACTTTATGCAAAAACGAGTGCTGAACTTTCTGAAGAAACAAAACAAACGCAAGAGCAAGCCTCACTTATGATGGAATGTGATGTGGCGACAATTGGGGGGTATTGCGCGCCTCAAGTGCCGCAATACACGCAAGCCACCCTTTCTGGGCAAACCGTAAGTTTACAATGGGTAGTAAACAGCAGTTATGATTATTTTCTTATCGGCCAGGCAACCAATAGCAGCTGGGGTAACGATGATATTCTTTACAATAATAGTCAAAGCCGTTTCCTTCAAGCCGGAAATAGTTACCTATTTCGCGTCGCGGCTTGCAGTAATTTACATGGTTGCAGTGATTACGCCTACACACAAACGTTTAATATTACAGGTGGCAGTCCGACAGGGGCATATATCAAAGCACCTGCAGATTTAACGGCATCATTCTCCGGCAACACTTTAACAGTAGCATGGGGAGCTGTTTCTAACGTGTCATCATATCGGATCAGACAGAACGTCAACGGTGTTTGGCAACCTGAAATCAATAAAGGTACAACCCGGACCCATAATGTCGCCATCAGCACAAATAACATTTATAGCTATCAAGTTCGTGGATGTAACGCCTCTGCACAATGCTCAGATTGGTCTCATGTCTTAACGATTAATACCTCCGCAGCAGTGACCTACATACATACCGACATCCTAGGTAGTGTGATTGGTGAGAGTAATCAAGCGGGTAGCATGCTTAAAAAGACGGAACTTAAACCCTTTGGTGAGCGCAAGGAGCAATAATCATGAATACTAAATTGACTGTATCGGTTCTCATTTTTGGGTTTTTATCGTTCAGCACACAGGCATACTCTCAAAAAGAGCGAGAGGAGCTATCAGCCTTGTTTATGAATGCGATGGAAAGTCATTCGGGCTTGCGGTTACTTGAAGCAGAGCAAGCAAATTCATCCCGGGTAATGTCTACGGGCAGTCACGATAAGCTAAAACTGATGACTGAGCTTGCGCTATCTAGGATGGAAGTTAAAGAGCATATTACACCAGAGACAACCGCCTTATTTGGTGACAAGGTTGACTTAAACACAGGCTCAATCACTTTTCAACATACTGACATTGCATTAAAAGGCAATAACGCATTGCCTGTTGAAATACGTCGCAGCTATCGAGGCTCTAAGAATAATCGCGGCAACAATGCCAGCTTTGGTGATTGGAGCTTGGAGATCCCAAGTATTACCACAACCACGCTTGAATATCGTCCGGGTCAACTCAGCCATTTTCCAGGTTGTGGACGATTGGAGCCTGAATGGGTTGATACCGAGTTTGCAACAGTAGGGGCTATGCAATATTGGAGCGGTGACACACTGGATATTCCAGGCGTGACCAATCAGAAGCTCAGAATGGCCTACGATGCAGGAGGGATGATACAAAATGCGCGGTATGCTGATAACTGGAAAATTAATTGCCTTACAAACCGATACGGTTTTGAGGCAACGTCTCCCGAAGGCGTTATCTATACGTTCGATGTCGTCAGACTGGTGCCCTCAACCTTGGTTCAGGTAGAGCAAGAAGCTGACGTGCTCAATCCAAACTACGATGCTGCCGTGCTATTGCGTTCATATACCCTCAACATTCAGGTCAGTAAAATTCGTGATCGCTTTAATAATGAAGTCAATTTTGAATATCAGTCAGCAACATTACCGTATGGCAGCGCCAGTCAGTTTTTAACATACTCCAATAAATTGACTAAAATTTCTGCTACAGATGGCCGAGAAATCAATATTGTCTATGAGGCGGGGCAAAATACGGACAGAGTATCGAAGATCACTTCTCATGGTAGAGAATGGCATTATGCGTATAACACCGTATATGACAATCGGGATTTACTGTACAAAGATGTACTCAAGTCAGTTACTCGCCCTGACAACAAAAAATGGGAATTTAATTTAACGTTTGATCTCTATGGCGGTATCAGCGCATCGCAACCAACACTGGCAGACTGTGCTGTTATATCACCTCAGGATAACGTGTCTACGTTAACCCATCCTGAGGGAGCCGTGTTTGTTTTAACGCACAGAGGGGCCCAATTTGGTAGAACCAATGTCCCCTTTTCTTCATCCGGCGGAAGTGCCTCGCCTTGGGTTGGTCATCATAATGTTGGACGGTGCTTGACGAACCCGGCCATTGCTAAAAAAGAGCTTCAATTTAACAATAATTCACTCGTTTGGAATTACCAATACTCTCAAAACGCGGGCTCACCAAGACAAATGACGACAACCCCTCAGCCTGCAGCATTATCTGGATTACCTTTTGCGCCGGCGGGTCATTCCCTGATGAATTTGCGCTCTACATCCGTCGTCAATCCAGACGGAAGTAAAACTGTGCATGTGTTTAACCGAAATTTTGGCGTACTTGAAGGCAAAGAGGTATTGACACTTTACTACGATACTAATGCTTCTAGCTTATTAAAAGCGGTTGAAACCAGCTACGTCACAGCACCTAAAGTGGGTAAGGTAAGGATGGTTTCTTGTAAGCCTTCACAATATCCTGTTTTTGAACTTATCAGCGATGAATGTCAAAAAGTGTTTGAAAATCAAGCAATGCATGAAAACAACATTTACCCTGGGAACCTTAAAACCACCCTTTATAGTAATGGCTCACCAACGACGTTTTCTACCACCTATAGTCAGTATAATATCTACGGACAACCAGGCTTAGTGTCAGAAACGGGGCCAAGTGGTACGCGCTACAAGCGGTTTAACTATCAACATGACACTGCATTATGGGTGCTGAACTTACCCACAACGACTGAGTTATCGTCTAACAATAGTAGCTGGACGACTGTCAACCAAACGACTTACTATGCTGCTAATTCTGCGAGTAAATTACTTCCTCATCAGGAATATCAATTCGGCTCACTCATCAGTTCAAACACTTACCATACCAGCGGTGGTGCTATCGGAAATCTGTTACGCCAGACTTACAATTCGCCAAATCGTTGGGTCGAATTCAATAATTATAAGCGTGGTATCCCCCAACAAATTACCTTACCTGGCCGTTATACCGCATCTGCTGTTCAAAGTGCCTATCAAAGTGTCAACGACCGTGGTGAAATACAAAGTGTCACCAACTTTAGAGGCCACACGTCAAGCTATGCTTATGATGCCCTAGGACGATTATCGTTAATTACGCCTCCCGCACCTTGGGCCCCTACGGTCATTGATTACAGCAGCCAAAATGGGCGTTTTGTTCAAACAATAACACGGGGGGCTTATGAAAAGCGGATTGAGATGGATGCGTTGTTCAGGCCATTATTAACCCGTGAACGTGATGCGGCGCGCAATATCAACGTGTATGTACGCCAGCAATTTGATGCTTACAACCAACCTGTATTCACGTCGTTTCCTAGTGAGAATGACGACGAACCCAATGGTCAGGCAACCCTTTACGATGGATTACAGCGGGTTAAAAGGCAATACTTCACCGTCGATAACACGGGTGTTGACTATTATTATTTAACGAACAACCGGGTAGAAACAGTTGATAGTTTAGGCAACCGCAGCACAACCACCTTTCGGGCGTTTGGCTCACCCGAGCAGAAACTTCCCACCCTTATCAGTCAACCAGAAGATGTTTCAACCGCGATTAATTACTCTGTATTTGATAACGTTTCAAGTGTCCTTCAAGGGGGCGTGACAGAATTGCGTTTTTACAATGCGCAGCAGCGGTTATGCCGTTTGTATCGTCCTGATGTAGGCGCGACGGCATATGATTATAACATCGTAGGTGATGTCATCTGGGAAGCTAAAGGCGCATCAGGTGCGAATAACGCTTGCTCCACGGCCAGTGTACTGGCAAGTGAAAAGATTAACTTTACGTATGACAACATCGGAAACATCCGGCAAATCAGCTATCCAGATGGTAGTGGTAACAGTGTATATACGTATGATAATCAGGGAAGCTTAACAAATCTGACCTCGGGTTCAACAGCTTGGGAATATCAATACAATTCACAAAGCATGGTTGAGAAGGAGACCCTTTTAGTGGATGGTCTCGCGTTTGTTCTCGACCCATCCTACAACGGTCTGGGACACATGACATCACTAAGCTATCCGTCAGGCCGAAATGTTAGTTTTACGGTGGATGCATTAGGGCGTTCGCTTAGCAGCGGCAGTTATGCGACGAATGCGCAGTACTTTCCAAACGGGCAGCTTAAAAGTTTCAACTATGGTAATGCGTTAACGTTTAATCAAACTTTGGATAATCAGCAAAGGCCAGAGCTACGCCGAGTGAGTCAATCGGCTAACTTACTGTCTCAACTTTATAGTTATGATAGCAATAGTAATCTTACTTCAATAACCGATGCTGTAACGCCGTCAAATAGTATGACTAATATGACGTATGATGGCCTTGGCAGATTAAAAACAGCGAATGGATTTTGGGGCGCTGGCAGTTTTAGTTATGACGCACTGGGGAATATTACCCGCAAGACGTTGGGTGCACAGGACATTATTTATTCCTATAATGGCAATAACCAGCTTGCCAGTATAAGTGGTAGTCTGAGTCAAAGTTTTGGTTACGATAACCGGGGTAATGTTACCAATAATGGTGTAAGGGCCTTTAACTTTAACCGCGCTAATCGCTTAACCAGCTCAGGCACTAACAGCTATGTATATGACGGCCATGGCCGACGGATAATCAAAAACAAAAACGGCGCAAAAACCTATAGCTTGTACAACAGCGCCGGGGTTTTGATGAGCACTTATGAAAATAATGGTTATACCGACTATTACTACTTAGGTAGCCAACTGGTCGCCAAATATGCCGATCCAAGAACTCAATCGGACGAACCAGGCTATACCGGCCATGTGGAAGATAACGATCTGCAGTTAACTTATATGCAGCAGCGGTATTATGACCCGGTTGTTGGGAGGTTCTATTCGAATGATCCGGTTGGGGCCGTAGAGCACCTTAGTAACGCAGAAGGGATAATGGGTTTTAACCGTTACTCTTACGCAGTCAATAATCCATATAAATATACCGACCCAGATGGACGTGTAGTAGTGGTTGCTTCAAGGAACTTGGACATTGATTACGGTATTGGAAAAGCTGGATCTCATTCAATGGTTATCGTATCCACTGGCAAGGGAGATCCTGTCATACTAAGTAGTTTAGAAGTAAATGGTAAGAATGTATTTGGTAAAAATCATGCTGCTGATGTTCAAGCGCTAGCAAATGGCGATATAACTGATTCTATAGTTATTCAGCCTCCTGAGGGCATGACATCAGACCAATTTGACCGAGCAGTATTGAGCCAAGGTGAATTTATGGCAACTTTGGAGCCTCTGGACTATTCGGCGATACCCGCATTGGATGGTGGAGCAACCCCTAATGAAGGAAACTGCCATACTAGCACTAGAAACTTAATCAATGGTGCTGGGGGAGCAATTCCTAAGGAATTTAATCCCTCTGGATTTAACCCAGACTTGCATAGTGGGCGGTCAACTAGTGAAAGACCAGAGAATCAGTGAAATGAATAAAATCAAACTGTTCACAATCGCTTCAATTGCAATTTTCATTTTGATAATTTTTGATTTGTATGTGTTTAGACCTTCTGGTGTTTATTCATATTCAGCAGGTGAAGCCTATGGCTTTGCTATTGGAATGAGTAAAAAGCAGGCTTTAAATGCGATATATTTAAAGAGTCAGAGTTCGGTTCTTAAAACTAGAGAACCTTTCAGCGAGCGAGTTATTACTAATGAATATAAACTCGAATTAAACGTTGAGCAAATTCAGTCAGATTATTGGGTCATATATGAATCTGCAAAGTTTAGTTATTTATTAATTTTTAAAGACGAGCATATATCAAGGATTTTAGGGTTTTCCCGCAGGTTAGGTGAACTGCAAACAGGGCTTTCTTTGTTTACCGTAATGGACAAAAGTGAAGACAAGACTTACAGGGATGTTTTCAAAGGTCTAAACCAAGAAGAAATAGACTCCCTGATTCTAGCGCAAAAAGAATGGGCAAATGTATACATAAAGTAGATTAGCGACTCTAATCTCTACGCACGTTAGCCAGAGAAATAAAGAAAGCAAAGTAAAATTTGGCCCCGATTGAATCCAACCACATCGCCTCGCACTCGCGGGGCTTTGTTTTTTGCTCTCAATAAGCCCAAATCCATAAACTTAGCTATACTGATAACATGCTGTAATACATAAATTTATTGATGATATGTTTTGTTTCTTAGTGTCGATAAATGTATATGCAGGCACGATACTATGATCCAGTTATAGGGCGGTTCTAGAGTAATGACCCTGTAGATTTCTTAGGGCATATGCAACGCGGAAATCCAACGATGGGTTTTAATCGTTATGCATATGCTAATAACAACCCATATAAATATACTGATCCTGATGGCGAGTTTTTACAATTAATTGGTATGGCAATCGGAATGTATAGTGCGGGAACCTCAGGGTCAGGTCTTGCTTTTTGCCTTTTCTGCCAGATGGGCTAGAGTTTAGCCACAGCCAACACCACCTGGAGTATGCAACATGGCAAGGCCACTGAGATTGGAATTTGCAGGGGCGCTTTACCATATCACCAGCCGGGGCAATGAGCGTAAAGCCATCTATTTTGACGATACCGATTTCGAACTGTTTTTAACGCTGCTGGATAAGGTATGCGAGCAGTATAACTGGTTGGTACATGCCTATTGCTTGATGACGAACCACTATCATTTGCTGGTAGAGACACCCGATGCCAACCTCAGTAAAGGTATGCGGCAACTTAACGGCACTTTTACCCAGGCGATAAACCGAAAACACCAACGGGTAGGGCATTTTTTTCAGGGGCGCTATAAAGCCATATTGGTCGACAAAGATGCCTATTTGCTGGAGCTAAGTCGCTATATTGTGCTTAACCCCATCCGAGCCAATATGGTACAGGTGTTAGATGACTGGCCATGGAGTAGCTGGCATGCGGTGATGGGGGCAACAGTTTCCCCCTCCTGGTTGGCAACAGATGCGTTACTGAGTATGTTTGGCAAACAACGTAAAACTGCCAGAGAAAAATACGCAGACTTTGTGCAGCAGGGCCAGGGTATTGCCGTATGGGATAAGTTGACGAATCAGCTTTTTTTAGGTAGTGACGACTTTGTGCAAAGCCATTTAGCACTGTTAACTGAGCCGGATAAGTTAGCTGACATTCCGAAAAAGCAGCGGCGCGTTGCTGCTAAAACGCTGGCAGAATATGAACAATTAGCAAAAACGCGAAATGAAGCTATTACTGCAGCGCACAATTCCGGCGCTTATACTCTGAAGCAGATTGGCAATCATTTTGGCTTGCATTACTCGCGGGTGAGTAAGATAGTGGCAAAAAGCAAGACCTGACCCTGAGGTATTATAATGCTGCTCAGAGATATGTCGATGTTACAGATAAGTTAATTTACAATGATTCAGGGTATAAAAAGCACGGCAACTCACCAAAAAAATCTTCGGGTGAAATTATTTCCCCTAAACCAACTGATGGTCAAGCTGCCCTAGATAATTCTGTGCCGCTTGGAAAAAATACTGATGCTCGTGTAGGCGTCGACGTCAATAATAAAGAAGTTGTTATTCTCAAAAATAACGGAACACCAAGTAATGAATATCATGGCTATGTCCCAGAAAAGCTAAATACTAAAGAAGCAAATGTGGTGAGGGAAAAATTTGATGGCATTGTTGACGTTAGTAACAATGGAACCTGCAAGGTTAAGTGCTAAGGACGAAACATGAAGCCATTGAACTATTATGGTTCATCTATTAAAGCCACCCCGCTACATTATTGTGAGACATATGATGAAGCGATACAATACCTTGAGCAAGGATGGCGAGGTGATGAACTATGTAAAGGTATTTCCCCATACTTGCATTGTTGCAATGATATCCAGATTCTCGAAGAGTGTCTTAAGCGTGGAGCCAAGACAAGCAATGATTTTTTGCAGACATCGGCTTTGCATAGCCATAGCAAACTTAGTTTCATAAAAATATTAGTTTCGTATGGTGCCGATGTTAACTACGTAAATTGGAATGGTTCAACACCTTTACACAAAGCAAATAATTTAGGAGTCATAAAATTTTTAGTGTCGAAAGGAGCGAATCCAAATATATTAAATAATGACGGATTATTACCAGGAGACGATTATCCTTCAGGAATTAAATGGGAAAAAATGAAAAATTATCTCGCTCACATTCGTAATTTAAAAAAGCACGAAACTTGAGATAAATTTTTTGCCTTATACAGCGAGTGGACGCCCATAACCCGGTGTCCTTTTTTCTATCCAAACCATGCAAAATCCCCAGCAGCCTGATCAGTCATTTCCAGTAGAAGTGATCAGTGCTCACCAGCAGGGCTGGCATTTTGCTGCAGCGCCTACAGCTGGCGGTGCTGCACAAATTGATCTTTTCTGCTGGCGGTGACTGATCAGTTCTGCTGCTTAATGCTGATCAAGCTGCTGTCATTTGCGGTTTAGAGTGCGTTCAAATAATAGGTGCTTAAAATAAAAAAATTATCCGGAATTGGTGCGTCTTGATAGAGGATGTCTGTTATCTCAAATATCTAAGTTTTCTGATGCTTCAAGAGCGTCCTGCACGTCAATTCCTAAATAACGGACGGTACTCTCAATTTTCTTGTGTCCCAGCAACAATTGAATTGCACGAAGGTTTTTGTCGCGTTTGTACAAAATAGACACTTTAGTTCTGCGCATTGAGTGGGTGCCGTAGAGGCTGCTATCTAGACCAATCGATCTGACCCATTTATGCACAAGTCGGTCATAAGCACGTGTGCCAAGGTGCGGCACAGTATGCTTACGCGAGGGAAATAAATAGTCATCGTGGCTTAACTCAGCGTGGGCTATCCAAGTGCGTAACGACTGACGGGTATGAGTAATTATCTCAAACATCACCGGCGTACCGGTTTTTTGCTGTACCACACTAGTACGAGTCAGAATATCGCCAGAGCGCATCACGTCTGAGACTTTCAACGCGACTAAATCACAGCCTCTAAGTTTAGAGTCAATCGCGAGATTGAATAGAGCCAGTTCCTTTAGGTTGTTGGCTATTTCCAGCCGGGCACGAATAGACCAAATCTCTTGTTGGCGCAGCGGCGCTTTTTGGCCGATAATCTTGCCTTTGTTCCAAGGTATGCGACTTGCCATGATGATGTCTCGTTGTTTTGTAGTGACATCGGGTTATCGACTGAGTCGCAGAAAAAATAACCGCATTGGATTTAAGCAGGCCCAACTAATAGCAAGCTTGGTCACGCACTTCATAAAAAGGTAGCTACGGTTGAGGAATTACTGCTTAAGATGATGTGCAATTAAAAGCAGCTACATCAGCTTGATACTAGCTGAATTAATGACTGCTTTAGAACTCAAAGCGGTCATCGGGGCTTGCCAAGGTAAATGTCTGCTATTGGCACAAAGCCACATTCTGAAGTGGTTTTCCCAATTTGAAATTTTGACGGTTAAGGCACTGCTATCAGACTAGAATTTTGATTTAAGTGGTAAGTTCTTTGCAACGAATGGTCCGATGGATTTGCAAAGACTGGTAAGTTAGCTCTGCAATTGGGTCGTAAATTAAATGCTATTGATCACTCAAAGTTATTTAACTGGAAAGTCTCTGCTTACATTTTTCGCAGTACCATCCGTTTTGAAATCTAAATGCTGTTGATGTAGGAAGGTGGCTCACTAGCTTGTGAAACATTTTTTCAGCTCTACATTTCTGGATTGGTGGCGGTGTCCAATCTGATAAATCCATATTTCACTTGTTATTCTTCAAATAGAGACTCAGCCCCAATCAACGGGATAAATCTTAACAAAACATCTTCCATCACACCGTTTTCAGCGGTAGTAATCATCTTCGCGCTACGGTCTTTCCAAGAGAGCGTTTGAATCAAACTTGAGGTAACAACACTAGGCTTTTCAAGGTTTTTTACGGGTACTTCGGTAGCTTGACCGCGAATACTGGTACTAATCGGACAGCAGATAAGTAGCCCTGTTTGCTGATTGTATTCTTTACTTGAAAGGACAAGAACTGGACGGTACTTGCCGATCTCTTTGTCTTTCACTGGCTCAAAATCTAACCAGATAATGTCATTGCGTTTTGGAATGTACTGCGCCACTACTCGCCTAACTCCTCAACAGAGACAACAGCCAATTCATCAGCATGTGCCGTATGAGCATCTAAGCCGTTTAGAAGTTCTTTTTCGCTAAACGGGAAGCGTTTCTTTTGACGCTTAATAGGTTCAATAGTGATCTTCTTACCATCCGCTTTAACCTCAATCTCAGCCCCTTCAACCAAGCCAAATTGACGAATAAACGCAGCAGGAATGATGTTGCCAAGACTGTTGCCAATTTTTCGTACTTGAGTCCGCATATCTCAACCTCACAAGTGGGTACATTGTTATAACCAAATTGATTGTATACCTTTTAACCTCGGTGCCAACATTGTTATAACTAAAAAGCTAACTCAGCTGCCTTAGATATTGCGCTAATACGATCCTCATTTTAATTCTAAAAAGTTTTTAACTTTAAAGTCATAGCTTCAAACGTTATTGTCTACCGACAGAAAAATAAAGATTTATGCTAATTACTACTACTACGCCAGAATCGAACTACAACCGAGTATTAAAGTATCATACTCTTTGTAGCTAATCTCTGGACAAAGGAAATTTAGAATTGATGCCTAAAGTATTCAGCTATCAACCCCAAATTATGCATGATAGTTCGATAACGGGCTTGCTCTTGAGCGTCAGGTGCAAGGATGGCGATTAACAGAAAACAACTAAGTATGATTCTTTATTACTTAGTATGAATCTTTATCCTACTCACACATTTATACTGTTTAGTAGTGACGATTTAAATACCACCTAGCCGCAACAGGCGCATAGAAAAACGGATACAGCAGGGCATATAGTACTGAATAACCTTTAGTCTTGGCATGAATGTTATAAAAAAAGTACCCAATGCAACCCCAAATATTGATCGTAATTAACACAGAGATCAAATAACAAAAACGCTCTTGATCGGGTTCTAACAGTGCCAATTTTATTAAGGGGCTCATCATGGCGAGTACCACAAACCCACCCAACAGTTGGCAACTATAAATTTGTAGTGTTTTCATGTTGTTTCTCTTTTTTAAATACCAACTACGCCAACCTAACCTTCGGTACCCATACCGCATAATCCATAAATAGTGTCATATTTACTCTCCCGGCGCGATTACCAATCATCTGAGCCAAAACTACCGAAAGAGTCATCCAGTCCACTACTATATGAGTCGCTACTGCTAAAATCTGATACACCACCGTCGAACATATCTATCGTTGAATCACAACCAATACCGCCTATTGAATCAATACCGTAGGCGTTACCTTCAATATCAACGCTTCCCATACCACTAATCATAATGTTACCATTTGCCGGATTTACCACGGCATCATCAGTAGCAAAATCAGTTACAGACTCAAACTCTGCAGTGCCTTCATCAAAAAGCCCGCCAAACCAGCTGAACAATCCCAATTTCATTCTCCTAAACAAATTAAAGTGCAATTTCCTTACACAGGCTTTTCAATGAGTTGTCGATAATGACAGCACAAATGCTTTTCCGAACTTAATTATTTTCGATTAAATAGCAAGTTATTTTTTTAATGGGGGTTGTATATGTATGGAATTCAGATAAGTGGCCGCTAAGCAATTTTGATTAAGTGAACTACTCGGCACTAAAGTACCGAGCTTCTGATTACGCAGCAGGTGCAACCATCTTTTGTTGACGCTTCGACGCCTGATGCACAGCACCTTTAGTTTTATACATGGCTCCACGCCTGATATCTGAGGCTGGCTTTAAGGCGCCTTTGTCAGATAACTCCGTTCCAGAGTGTAGTACTAAATTAATTGCTGTTGATCTTTACCCGCACCAGGGGTGCAATACACTAAGCACTGCTCTGAAATTCAAAAATTTTTTGTTCTTGCATACTGAATTTTTATAAAAATAAATTAATTAGCTTAACCCCTAAACGGTTCCTTAATTCTTCATCAAAAGGCAATACGGTACCTTCTCGGACCAATTCTATTGAATTGCCTAGTAGTATCCTTGAGAGTCGGTTGCTTGGGTCTAACTTAGGGTCCTTTATCATTTGTTGACATAGTTTTTGCTCTAACAGCAAATATTTTGCTTCGCTGTATAAGGCCCAACAGTCATAACTGACATCTGGTAATAATAAGAACCTATCATGTTGTAGCATCGCTTCGGTGCAGATAATTCCGCCAGCATCAAGTGTCAACCTCACCATACTTCCTTACTCTGTTTTAGGTTATTAAGTACAGTGTAACTCTGTCTGCGACCTATTGTGTCGCACATAATGATTATGCTTCCAGCAGGCCACAGTTTGAAAAATATCAACATCATTGCCCGCTGCCAATTCGAACCCAGCGAGTTCAACGCATTGCAAATGAAGCCGGAAGACGAATGTGCTGGTGTAGGTTATTTTATGACACCTAAAAACTGCATCGACGCACTAACCAAACTGAGCTTGGCGGTGAAATTTAAGTTCGTCACTGATAAAAGCTGTGAATAATTTTAATCTTATACAATTGGAATCAGGGCACCTATATTTTTTAAAACAGAATAATATAACTAAAAAAAGACTTGCTGATACAGCAATCAAAATCTATATTTTTTCTTAGTAAAAGGTACATTATGAGAAACGAATTACCACAAGAAATTAAACAAAAATATGGTGTCTCAGAAGAATGGCAAGTTCCTTATGCCCAAGGGATTGAGTTAATAAGAAATGGTGCACAACAACTTCGTAGTGTCCTACAGGAAAATAACCCGGTTCGTCAGGAGCTTGAGTCAATTCGTGACTTGCTAAATGACCTTGAAGAATTCGAGACTGATTTTTTTGAGATTGTTGAATGGCTAGAGGATGGTGAAGACATAGATAGCAATGAAATTTTGGAACAAATAGATAATTCAGGTTTTATCGAAGGAATTAATGAAGATGCTTACGAGAACGTACTCGAGGTTTTTCGTGTTTATATTCACGGCGAGGGCATTGCCCAAGAATTAATTAAACCTTCAATAGACATATTATATGATGGATTTGGCAAAATGCTTTCAGCACGCGGTCTTGCTTAAAGTTTATTTTTAAGGAAAGAAATAAGATGAAAAAAAATGCGCTAATAATCTTAGAAGCACCATGGGATTTAAGAAAGAATGATCAAAACGTCGTCAGCGTTTTACCATTCTTTCAGGGGCTGGAGCGGCTGAATGGGAATTTTGATCTATACCACTCCCAATTTTACGAAACCAATAGCTTTGAAATGGCGCTAGATCAGTTAACCAAACTAGATTACAAGCGTTACTACATTTATATAGCTAGTCATGGATATGGTAATAGGCTTCAGAATATTAAGCTCGAAACTGTTTTGGGAAAAATAAATAACAAAGCACAACATAAAAACATTGTCGGCGTTGTTATCGGTGCATGTCTTGTTGGGCGAAACACTTCATATTTTGGGGCTTATACCGAGTCTTCTAATATTGTCTGGAAATTTGGCTACAAATGCGCTGTTAATTGGCTTGATGGTACGTTATTGGATTTGAAAATTTTCGACAGTCTGCTCAATTCAAAAAATAATGATTTTCTTGAAGCCAACAAATTAATAAGAAGATTCAGAGGAGCAGTCTCACTTTATGACCCAACAGAATCTATAGGTACCGATATTTCAAAAATTGATGAAAATGGTAAAGAGCATGAGCCAGATATGGCTATAAAGGATTCACTAACATTAGTGATCCAACCCAAAGGGCAAGGCCATAAAGCCAAAGACTACAGTAGCGAGTTATTCGATATTGATGATTAAATATGCTCCACCAATAACAACTTAGCGTTGCATCCCTTATACTATCGCTTTGTGCCTATATCACTGCTTATTGGCATAAAAATGATATTACAGGGTAGCGCGGTGTTGACGCAATATCACTTTAGATATGAAACACAGCCTGGTAAAACTGCCAAATGTTTAGATGGCAATGGCTATTATATTTTGGTTTTCAGTAACATATACACTACCCGAGCGCGGCTCGCTTGTCGCGCAGGTAGTCGATAACATCCTGCCAAGATGCGAGCGCTTCAGTACCTTGCCTCTGAACTATTAACTGCAGCAAATACCGCAACTCATCCGTAAGCGTCCGGCGATCACAGGTTAGCGCTCTGATTTAAGTGTCCACTTAATTTTAGTGGACACTTAGTGTCTTAAATCGCGTCACCTGACTGTTTAGATAGATCGATATTCCAAGGTAACAA
>NZ_JAKGTQ010000005.1:240971-243859 GCF_021568285.1 Rheinheimera sp. UJ63 | reverse complement strand
CGGCAATGTCGAGTGAGCCCGCTATGGCGTCTAATGTGGCTGATGTGTCGGCCGCTAATGGGTTACCGTTGTTGTCCACTGCCGTGGCCTCAATGGTTAATGGGCCATCCGCTAACGCGCTGATATCGACATCGGCTAACTGATAGCTGCCATCGGCCAGCACGGTGGCTTGGGTAATGACCGTTTGACCGTTTTGATCGGTGATGGTGATGTTAATCACCGTGCCTTCAGCGACATCGGTAGTGGTACCCGATAAATCGAGTGTGCCATCCGTATTGTCAACCGTCGCGGCGATATCCAGGCTGCCTTCGATGGCATCCAATGTGGCATTGGTATCGGCAGTGAGTGGGTTGCCGTTGTTGTCCACTGCCGTGGCCTCAATGGTTAATGGGCCATCGGCTAACGCGCTGACATCCACATCGGCTAACTGATAGCTGCCATCGGCCAGTACGGTGGCTTGGGTAATCACCGTTTGACCGTTTTGATCGGTGATGGTGATGTTAATCACGGTGCCTTCGGCAACGTCCGTGGTGGTGCCGCTGAGGTCAAGCGTACCATCGGTGTTATCGATTGTCGCAGCGATATCCAATGAACCGGCAATGGCGTCTAGTGTGGCTGATGTGTCGGCCGCGAGAGGGTTGCCGTTGTTATCGACTGCCGTGGCCTCAATGGTTAATGGGCCATCCGCTAACGCGCTGACATCGACACCTTCTAACTGGTAACTGCCATCGGCCAGCACGGTGGCTTGGGTAATAACCGTTTTACCATTTTGATCGGTGATGGTGATGTTAATCACCGTGCCTTCAGCGACATCGGTAGTGGTACCCGATAAATCGAGTGTGCCATCGGTGTTATCGACGGTCGCGGCAATATCCAGGCTGCCTTCGATGGCATCCAATGTGGCATTGGTATCGGCAGTGAGTGGGTTACCGTTGTTATCGACTGCCGTGGCAGCAATGGTCAATGGGCCATCGGCTAACGCGCTGACATCCACATCGGCTAACTGATAGCTGCCATCGGCCAGCACGGTGGCTTGGGTAATCACCGTTTGACCATTTTGATCGGTAATGGTGATGTTAATCAGCGTACCTTCGGCGACGTCGGTGGTAGTACCCGATAAATCGAGTGTGCCATCGGTGTTATCGACGGTCGCGGCAATATCCAGGCTGCCTTCGATGGCATCCAATGTAGCATTAGTATCTGCCGCGAGTGGGTTACCGTTGTTATCGACTGCCGTGGCAGCAATGGTTAATGGGCCATCGGCTAACGCGCTGACATCGACATCGGCTAACTGATAGCTGCCATCGGCCAGCACGGTGGCTTGGGTAATAACCGTTTGACCGTTTTGATCGGTGATGGTGATGTTAATCACCGTACCTTCGGCAACATCCGTGGTGGTGCCCGATAAATCGATGGTGCCATCGGTGTTATCGACGGTCGCGGCAATATCCAGGCTGCCTTCGATGGCATCCAATGTGGCATTGGTATCGGCAGTGAGTGGGTTGCCGTTGTTATCGACAGCAGTGGCAGCAATGGTCAATGGGCCATCCGCTAAGGTACTGACATCGACACCTTCTAACTGGTAACTGCCATCGGCCAGCACGGTGGCTTGGGTAATAACCGTTTTACCATTTTGATCGGTGATGGTGATGTTAATCAGCGTGCCTTCGGCGACGTCGGTGGTAGTACCCGATAAATCGAGTGTGCCATCGGTGTTATCGACGGTGGCGGCGATATCTAATGAACCGGCAACCGCATCAAGTGTGGCTGAGGTGTCGGCCGCGAGAGGATTACCGTTGTTATCGACTGCCGTCGCGTCAATGGTTAATGGGCCATCCGCTAACGCGCTGACATCGACACCTTCTAACTGGTAACTGCCATCGGCCAGTACGGTGGCTTGGGTAATCACCGTTTGACCATTTTGATCGGTGATGGTGATGTTAATCACCGTACCTTCGGCAACATCCGTGGTGGTGCCGCTGAGGTCAAGCGTACCATCGGTGTTATCGATTGTCGCAGCGATATCCAATGAACCGGCAATGGCGTCTAGTGTGGCTGATGTGTCGGCCGCGAGAGGGTTGCCGTTGTTATCGACCGCAGTGGCCTCAATGGTTAATGGGCCATCGGCTAACGCGCTGACATCCACATCGGCTAACTGATAGCTGCCATCGGCCAGCACGGTGGCTTGGGTAATCACCGTTTGACCATTTTGATCGGTGATGGTGATGTTAATCAGCGTGCCTTCAGCGACATCGGTAGTGGTTCCGGATAAATCGATGGTGCCGTCGGTATTATCCACCGTCGCAGCGATATCCAATGAACCGGCAACCGCATCGAGGGTGGCTGATGTATCGGCCGCGAGAGGGTTGCCGTTGTTATCGACTGCCGTGGCCTCAATGGTTAATGGGCCATCGGCTAACGCGCTGACATCCACATCGGCTAACTGATAGCTGCCATCGGCCAGCACGGTGGCTTGGGTAATCACCGTTTTACCATTTTGATCGGTGATGGTGATGTTAATCACGGTGCCTTCAGCGACATCGGTGGTAGTACCCGATAAATCGAGTGTGCCATCGGTGTTATCGACGGTCGCAGCAATATCCAGGCTGCCTTCGATGGCATCCAATGTGGCATTGGTATCGGCAGTGAGTGGGTTGCCGTTGTTATCGACAGCAGTGGCAGCAATGGTTAATGGGCCATCGGCTAACGCGCTGACATCGACATCGGCTAACTGGTAACTGCCATCGGCCAGCACGGTGGCTTGGGTAATCACCGTTTTACCATTTTGATCGGTGATGGTGATGTTAATCACGGTGCCTTCAGCGACATCGGTAGTGGTACCCGATAAATCGATGGTGCCATCCGTATTGTCAACCGTGGCCGCAATA
>NZ_JAKGTQ010000005.1:238886-240871 GCF_021568285.1 Rheinheimera sp. UJ63 | reverse complement strand
TCCAATGAACCGGCAATGGCGTCTAGTGTGGCTGAGGTATCAGCGGCCAATGGATTGCCGTTGTTATCCACCGCCGTGGCAGCAATGGTCAATGGGCCATCCGCTAACGCGCTGACATCGACACCTTCTAACTGGTAACTGCCATCGGCCAGCACGGTGGCTTGGGTAATAACCGTTTGACCGTTTTGATCAGTGATGGTGATGTTAATCAGCGTACCTTCGGCGACATCCGTGGTGGTGCCGGATAAATCGATGGTGCCATCCGTATTGTCAACCGTGGCCGCAATATCCAATGAACCGGCAATGGCGTCTAGTGTGGCTGAGGTATCAGCGGCCAATGGATTGCCGTTGTTATCCACCGCCGTGGCAGCAATGGTCAATGGGCCATCCGCTAACGCGCTGACATCGACATCGGCTAACTGGTAACTGCCATCGGCCAGCACGGTGGCTTGGGTAATGACCGTTTGACCATTTTGATCGGTAATGGTGATGTTAATCACGGTACCTTCGGCAACATCCGTGGTGGTGCCGCTGAGGTCAAGCGTACCATCGGTGTTATCGATTGTCGCAGCGATATCCAATGAGCCGGCAACCGCATCAAGTGTGGCTGAGGTATCAGCGGCCAATGGATTGCCGTTGTTGTCCACCGCCGTGGCCTCAGTGGTTAATGGGCCATCGGCTAACGCGCTGATATCGACATCGGCTAACTGATAACTGCCATCGGCCAGCACGGTGGCTTGGGTAATAACCGTTTGACCGTTTTGATCGGTGATGGTGATGTTAATCACGGTGCCTTCAGCGACATCGGTAGTGGTACCCGATAAATCGAGTGTGCCGTCGGTGTTATCCACCGTGGCGGCGATATCTAATGAACCGGCAATGGCATCGAGTGTCGCTGAGGTATCGGCAGTTAACGGGTTACCGTTGTTATCGACTGCCGTCGCAGCAATGGTTAATGGGCCATCGGCTAACGCGCTGACATCGACACCTTCTAACTGGTAACTGCCATTGGCAAGTACCGTGGCTTGGGTAATGACCGTTTTACCATTTTGATCGGTGATGGTGATGTTAATCACCGTACCTTCGGCAACATCCGTGGTGGTGCCACTGAGGTCAATCGTACCATCGGTGTTATCCACGGTGGCGGCAATGTTGAGTGTACCTGGTGTGGTTTCAACTGTGTGAGAGGATGTTCCTGTAGACTCCACGGTATTGCCTGCGGCATCACTGGATACCACCACCACATCAAACTCGGTATCAGCAGCTAAATCACTGCCGGCGACATCGACTGACCAGCTGCCATCGGCAAGAACCGTGGTGGTGTAAGTGGTGCCATTAATCACTAATGTGACGACATCGCCCGGGGCAATATCCCCGCCGAGCGCGGTGCCGGTAACCGCAATGGTGCCGGCCGCTTCGGCGGCGTTAACGATGTCATCGGCGGTGATGTTATTCACCGTCACGGTGCCCGCTTCAGCACTCAAATCGACGGTATGGGTGGAGGTGGCACTGGATTCGACGGTATTGCCCGCAGCATCCGATGAACTGACCACGGCATCAAACTCGGTATCGGCGGCTAAATCACTGCCGGCGACATCGACTGACCAGCTGCCATCGGCTAGCACGGTAGTAGTGTAAGTGGTGCCATTAATCACTAAAGTGACCGTGTCGCCAGGGGCAATATCACCGCCTAGCGCGGTGCCGGTAACCGCAATGGTGCCGGCCGCTTCAGTAGCGTTCAGAATATCATCCGCGGTGATGTTATTAACGGTAACAATACCGGCATCGGCGGTTAGATCAACCGTATGGGTAGAGGTGGCACTGGATTCGACGGTGTTACCCGCCGCATCTGATGAACTGACCACGGCATCAAACTCGGTATCAGCAGCTAAATCACTGCCGGCGACATCGACTGACCAGCTGCCATCGGCAAGAACCGTGGTGGTGTAAGTGGTGCCATTAATCACTAAAGTGACCACATCGCC
>NZ_JAKGTQ010000005.1:0-238786 GCF_021568285.1 Rheinheimera sp. UJ63 | reverse complement strand
CACGGCATCAAACTCGGTATCAGCAGCTAAATCACTGCCGGCGACATCGACTGACCAGCTGCCATCGGCAAGAACCGTGGTGGTGTAAGTGGTGCCATTAATCACTAAAGTGACCACATCGCCCGGGGCAATATCGCCGCCGAGCGCGGTGCCGGTAACGGCAATGGTGCCGGCTGCTTCATTAGCGTTAACGATATCATCAGCGGTGATGTTATTCACCGTGACGGTGCCCGCTTCAGCACTCAGATCGACGGTATGGCTTGAAGTTCCAGTCGATTCGACGGTGTTACCCGCCGCATCTGATGAACTGACCACAGCATCAAACTCGGTATCGGCGGCTAAATCACTGCCGGCGACATCGACACTCCAACTGCCATCCGCTTGCACGGTGGTGGTGTAAGTGGTGCCATTAATCACTAAAGTGACGACATCGCCCGGGGCAATATCCCCGCCGAGCGCGGTGCCGCTAACGGCAATGGTGCCGGCTGCTTCGGCGGCATTAACGATATCATCGGCGGTGATGTTATTAACGGTAACGATACCGGCATCGGCGGTTAGATCGACGGTATGGCTTGAAGTTCCAGTCGATTCGACGGTGTTACCCGCCGCATCTGACGAACTGACCACAGCATCAAACTCGGTATCAGCCGCTAAATCACTACCGGCGACATCGACTGACCAGCTGCCATCGGCAAGAACCGTGGTGGTGTAAGTGGTGCCATTAATCACTAAAGTGACCACATCGCCCGGGGCAATATCGCCGCCGAGCGCGGTGCCGGTAACCGCAATGGTGCCGGCCGCTTCGGCGGCGTTAACGATGTCATCCGCGGTAATGTTATTAACGGTAACGATACCGGCATCGGCGGTTAGATCAACCGTATGGGTGGAGGTGGCACTGGATTCGACGGTATTGCCCACTGCATCAGATGAACTGACCACAGCATCAAATTCGGTATCGGCGGCTAAATCACTACCGGCGACATCGACTGACCAGCTGCCATCGGCTAGCACGGTAGTAGTGTAAGTGGTGCCGTTAATAATTAAAGTGACCGTGTCGCCTGGGGCAATATCGCCGCCGAGCGCGGTGCCGGTAACCGCAATGGTGCCGGCCGCTTCGGCGGCGTTAACGATGTCATCCGCGGTAATGTTATTAACGGTAACGATACCGGCATCGGCGGTTAGATCAACCGTATGGGTAGAGGTTGCACTGTTTTGTACCGTGTTACCAAGCGCGTTAGTTGATGTCACAACAGCGTCAAAAGTGGTGTCTGCAGCCAAGTCGCTACCGGCCACATTAACAGACCAACTACCATCTGCTAGTACTACAGTCGTGTAGGTAACGCCATTAATTACCAGGGTAACAGTATTACCAGCCACAATATCACCACCGCTGGCGGTGCCGGTAACCGTAATAAAACCTGCAGCCTCTGCCGCATTGACAATGTCATCGGCGGTAATGTTATTAATGGTAATTTCAACAGGTTCAACAGTAGCCGCGGCTGAATCGGAGAATAATGGCACAACAGGATCATCTTCTGAGAACGCACCCAACTCAAATAGCGTTGGGTTGTTTGACTCAGCAATGCGGGTGAGTCTGACAAAGTCATTACCACTATTTTCAGTTGAACCGCCTTCAGCGCCGGCTGCGGTCGCATCTAATTGTTCAAGTAAATCACCTTCTTCATCAAGCACGGCTAAAATGTCGTCGGCAGTGTTTAAGGCAACAGCGGAGTCTTCAGGCGCTATATCTGTTTGCAGCCAACTCTCAGAAATAACGAATTGTTGGTTTGCTGAAACGCTAACGGTTTCGTCTAAATATGCCAAGATAACCGAACCTTGCTCTGAGGTGATCACAGTGTCGCCGGGCATCAGCGTATCACCCTGCTTCAGAACTCTTATTTCACCGTTAGTCGATTGTACTTGAACAATACCTTCAACAGCTTGAGCAACGATTTTTGACATAATTAGTGTATCCATTAAATAACTATCACAACTTATATGATAAGGTGGGTTTGTAGATAACACCATTGGACCTGAGTACAGTTAATCACGTTCAAACTTGTTTTCTATCAACTTTAGCCATGTATATCTTTGTTAAAATAGAATTATTAATTGTGTCAATTATAGAAATATAAGGTGTATTCCAATTGAGAGCAGTGTCTGTTATAAAAAAATGTCTGTATCCTTTTTTTGCTACCTTAATTATTTTTGCGATCCCCAGTTATGCCGCTTCTACGGTGCAACAAGCTGCGAAAGAAGCGATAGAAAAAAATCCAGAAGTTCTGGCTAAATGGTATGAATTTTTAGCAGCCGGTGATGATGTTAACTCTGCTCGTGCTGGCTATAAGCCCTCGATAGATGGCACCTTAGGTTTGCAATACCAAAAACAAAATTATGGTTTGGTGAGAGAGTATGACGGTGCTTATGCGCGTTTAACGCTCACGCAAATGCTTTATGATGGCAGCCGCACGCGTTCAGAAGTGAATCGCTTCTCCAACTTTCAACTGGTTGCCTATTTTAATTTGTTAGAAACCGCTGAAAATATCGCATTAGAAGCGTTTCGGGCTTATCAAGATGTGTTAGCCCAACGCCAGTTGGTTGCATTGGCGCAAGAAAATTTAGACAAACATTTCGAAGTGTATCGGCAAATCGAAAGCAGCGCTAAAGCGGGGGTCGCTAAATTCGTCGATTTAGAGCAAATTAGCGGTCGTGTGTCGTTAGCACAAAGCAACGTGATTACCGAAACCTCCAATCTGCATGATGTCACAACACGTTATTTAAGGATCGTTGGCGCCTTACCTTCCTCTGATATGCGACCTGTTACTTTGTCTGATCAGCTACCGAGTACGGTTAATCAAGCTTTACGCCAAGCCTATCAAGCTAGCCCGGCCTATCATGCCGCTTTACGCAACATTAAAGCCGCTGAAGCGGGTGTGCAAACCCAGAAAGCAAATTTTAAGCCCAACGTTAATTTAGTGGGTAGTTACGGTTATCAAAACTATTCAGACATTGGTGTCAGAACCGATCAAAATGAAGCCTCAGTCGGCATTGAATTAAAATACAATTTTTATAACGGTGGCCGTAATTCCGCTTCGCTTAGTCGAGCTTACTCGGAAGTTAATTTAGCCGAAGAGTTACGCGATAAGGCCTGCATTGATATCCGTCAAACCATTCAAATTGCTTACAATGACGGTGTTAAGTTGGCAGAGCAGTTACCATTATTAAATCAACATCGATTGTCTTCGGATAAAGTCAGAACAGCTTATAAACAGCAATTTGATATTGGCCAACGTTCATTGTTAGATGTGCTTGACTCTGAAAATGAATACTTTCAAGCCAGTCGAGCTTATTTAGCCGCGATTTATACCTTAAGTGTCGCTAAGGCCAGAACTTTAGCGGGTATGGGAAACTTGACCAATACGCTGGGGTTAAACTCGAGTACTTGGCCTTCTTTAACTGAGCTAGGCGCAGAAAGACTGACTGTTGATCCTGCGACTGCTTGCCCTGCAGTTGATGTATATGGCAGTTTGCAAGTTGACAAAGATACCGATAATGACTCGGTGAAAGACAGTGCTGATTTTTGCCCTAACACGCCAATTACCGATAAAGTTGATGCTAAAGGCTGTTCCGTTTTTACCCAAAAAGAGGCTAAATTTACCTTGGAAATTACCTTTGGCCATAACCAAAGCGTGATTGAAGAGCAATATTTACCTCAAGTGGCCAGTTTTGCTGCATTTTTACAGCGTTACCCGAATACGAAAGCTGAAATACAAGGTCATACCTCGTCAGATGGTGCGGCATGGTACAACGATATTTTATCGCAACAACGTGCAGATGCAGTAAAGCAAATATTGGTGTCGCAGCATGGCATTGCGGAAGAACGCATTATGACCAAAGGTTATGGTGCGAGTCGCTTATTAGCTGAAGCAGATACGGAAGCGGCACATAACGTCAATCGCCGGATAGAAGCGGTCGTTACTGCAAAATATGACAGTGCTGTGCCACGCGCTGCAGAATAAACACTGACATAGGAATTGACGTATTGATCCCAGATAACAAGCATACGGGCGGCCCGTTATTCGAAGCCTTACTGTATATCTGTGAATTTCATCATTATGCGGTGAGCCCTGCCAGCTTACTCAGTGGCTTGCCGTTAACAAACAACATGCTTAGTCCGGCGGTATTTCATCGCGCGGCCGATCGCGCCAAACTGGCTTCAAAAATTCTACAGCGGCCGTTGAAACAATTAAACACGGCGTTATTCCCGGCTATTTTGACACTGCACGACAATAAAGCCTGCATCATTCACAGTATTGACCACGCTCAGCAGCAGGTCAGTATTAGTTATCCTGAATTGCCGGCAAGTGTCATTACATTGCCGTTAGCCGAGCTTGATGCCCTGTACGCAGGTTCGGTGTTTTATGTGCGGCCGAAAACCGATGCGGCAGATAAAATTAATCACTTTAAATTACCGGCGCACCTGCATTGGTTTTGGGGTGTCATTAAGCAAAACCGCTCGTTATATCGCGATGTGTTGCTAGCCGCGATCATGATCAACTTGTTTGCATTGGCGATGCCGATGTTTGTGATGAACGTCTATGATCGGGTTGTTCCCAATTTGGCTACGCACACCCTGTGGATTTTGGCGTCTGGCATCAGTTTAGTACTGGTGGCAGATTTAGTGTTAAAACTGCTGAGACACCACTTTGTTGATTTAGCGGCAAGTAAAACGGATGTGATGCTTTCGTCTGCCATTATGGACAAAGTGTTGTCGATGAAGTTGAAGTATCGACCGCAATCTACCGGTAGTTTTGCTTCAATTGTGCAATCTTTTGAGTTTGTGCGAAGTTTTATCGGCTCTTTAACCATTGTTGCGTTGGCCGATTTTCCTTTTGTATTGTTGTATTGTGTCGTGATTGGCATGATCAGCTTGCCTTTATTAGCACCAATCTTAGTCGGGGCTTTAATTTCGCTGATCTATGCTTATTTTGCCCAGCGCAAACTGAAGTTCTTATCGGATGAATCGGCTAAATCGGTGGCTGAACGTAATGCGACCTTGATTGAAGCCTTAGGCTCGTTAGAAACGACTAAATCCAATAATGTTAATGCAGATATTCAGCACAGCTGGGAGCAGTTGTCGTTAAGCTGTGCTCATCACAGTGCCAAAATGCGCTCGGTATCAGCCTCTGTCAGTAATGTAGCCGCTTTTCTTCAACAGCTTACCGGTGTGGCGGTGATCATTATTGGTGTCTACCTGTTAATCGACGGCAACCTTACGCAAGGTAGCTTAATTGCGGTCTATCTATTGTCATCGCGCGCCTTAGCACCGGTAAGCCAAGCAACCGGATTATTAGCGCAATTTCATTATGCGTCATCCGCTTATGAACAGCTGGATGTACTTATGGCTTACCCTTCAGAGCAAAATGCCACACGGCAAACCATTGATAAACCTTTACTGCAAGGCAAAATAGAATTTAAAAATGTTAGCTTTAGCTATCAAGAGAGCGATGTCCCGTCGTTACAAAATGTCAGTTTTGTTATCGAGCCCGGTGAGCATGTTGCCATCTTAGGCCGAAACGGTTCGGGTAAATCGACCTTAGAAAAACTGATCTTAGGCTTACATGATGCTGAGCAAGGGCAAGTATTGATTGATGGTATCGATATTCGTCAGTTAGACATTAATCAAGTGCGAAACAATATCGGATATGTGCCACAAGATATCAGCCTGTTTCGTGGCACTTTGCGTTACAACATCGAATTAGCCGCGCCGCCGAAAAGCGCTGAGCATTTTCTCAATATCTGTAACATCTCTGGGTTAAATCAATTATTAAGTCAGCATCCGGCCGGATTTGAAATGCAAGTCGGTGAAAAGGGGCAAAACTTATCTGGCGGTCAAAAGCAAATCGTATCGATTGCCCGAGCGCTTTATAACGATCCGCCGATCTTATTGTTAGATGAGCCGACAGCAGCCCTAGATTACAGCAGTGAAGAAGCCTTTCGAAAGCAATTAGGGGAGTTTGCTGAGGGTAAAACCTTGTTGTTAATTACACATCGCAGCCCATTGTTGTCTTTAGCCAATCGGATTATCGTGATGGATAACGGCAAAATTATTGCCGATGGTCCGAAAGACACCGTTATGGAAGCACTGCGTCAAGGCCGTATCATGGGTAATAACGCATGAGTAATCAACCGCATAAATATTCAAAAGATTGGGTCTCTGAAGCGGAGTGGGCGCGTATTGCGCAATCGCCATTATCGGCGCGTGCTTTGCTTTATGGTGTGCTATTCAGCGTAGTGGCCTTGATTGTTTGGGCTGCTTTTGCGCCATTAGATGAAATTGCCCGAGGCGATGGTAAGGTGGTCACTTCGCAACAATTACAAACCATTCAATCGCTGGATGGTGGTTTAGTGACCAATATCTTGGTGCGTGAAGGCGAAGTGGTTGATGTAGGACAGGTGTTGCTCAAGGTCGACTCCACCCGTTCAAACGCGAACTTAGCTGAAAACAAAGCACAGTTTTATGCCTTGACGGCAGAGGTCGCTAGGCTGCAAGCGCTTACTAACGAGAGTGCCCCGCAGTTTCCGGAAGAGTTAAAAACGGCAGCGCCCGATCGACTGCAACATGAAATTCAACTGTATCGTAATAGTTTAGCCGAGTTAAACGAGCAATTAGCGGTGCAAGCAGAGCAGCAGCAACAACGCTTACAAGAGTTAGTTGAAGCCAGAGCTGCACTTTTCCAATATAGCCAAACCTTAGAGTTGACCAATCAAGAGTTAAGTGTAACCAAGCCATTACTGGCGAGTGGCGCAGTATCGGATATTGATATTTTACGCTTAGAGCGTGAAGTCGCGAGAGCTAGCGGCGAAGTAAAACGGGCTGAAGCCAATACCGCGCGAGCCGAGTCTGCCTTGCAAGAGGCACGCAATAAACTCAAAGAAATTAAGTTAACCGTGCTGAATCGTTGGCGTAATCAGTTATCAGAATCGCGTGGCAAACTGGCTGCTCTTGCTGAACTACAAACTGGTTTAGTGGATATGGTGCAGCAGGCTGAAGTGAGATCACCCATGCGTGGCACCATACAACGGCTGCATATTAATACGGTGGGTGGGGTATTAACCCCAGGCAGAGATATTTTAGACATTGTACCGCTGGACGATCAGTTATTAATTGAAGCCAGAATTTCGCCAAAAGATATCGCTTTTATTCAAATTGGTCAGCAGGCGACTATCCGCATCAGTGCTTATGATTTTGCTATCTTTGGTGGTTTGCAAGCCAGTGTCAGTCATATCAGTGCCGATACGGTCACGGATGAAAAAGATAACACTTATTATGTCGTTAGATTAAGTACCGCCAGCCAAAAGCTGGATGATAAGTTAACCATCTTGCCCGGTATGACGGTGCAAGTCGATATTGTCACCGGTAAACGCACGGTCTTATCGTATTTGCTGAAGCCACTGCTTCGAGCAAAAAGTAACGCGATGACAGAGAGATAATCAATTAATGGCCAATGTAGCAATTTTTACTGCTCCCGGTTTTACTGCCTCAAGCTGGACCACTGCCTTTGGTAAGCCGCAGCTGCATGTTTATCCTGATGCCGACATTCAAGCGTTAAATACCTGTGATGTGGTATTAATCCACAGTGCGCGTAGCGATTGGACGGTGCTGGTCAAACAGTTGCAGCAGAGTAAGTTAGTGTTAGTGATCAGCCAGCAACTCGCTTTAGTTGAACTGCAAGTGGCGTTGAGCTCGGGCGCGAAAGGTTACCTGGATGCCGGCAGTAATAGCGTTAACTTTGTCCAAGCCGTGGCGGCTATTCGTAATGGCGCTTTGTGGATCCCCGCAGCATTGCTTAATCAACTCAATCGGTTTTTGTCAAAAGCGATCCCCAGCAAAACAACGTGGCAAACCTTTGAAGGGCAATTGTCGAAAAGAGAATTCGAAGTGGCGAGCTTGGTGCGGCAAGGCTTAAGTAATAAACAGGTGGCAGAGCGTTTATTCATTACCGAACGCACGGTGAAGCAACATCTTACGGCAACCTTTGCTAAGCTAGGGATCAAAGATAGGTTGCAACTCATCATGCTGCTTTAAAGGAAGTGTTTTATGTATGTTAAGCGAGCCAGCAATAAAGAGATCGTCGCGTTAAGCACGGAGCCATCCGCAGACTATCCAGAATTTATCTCTAACAACGATCCTGATCTTCTGCAGTTTATGCAGAAAAATATGCCAACTTATGCGCTAGCCAGTACAGAGTTGAGCCACAGTCAACAACTGGAAGATTCCGACGCAGATTTAGCGCGCGTCCTGGAAGATTTGGTGGAGTTATTAACGGCTAATGGCGTTATTACCTTTACCAAACTGCCGATGGCAGCGCAGGTGAAATTACTGAATCGTAAAACGCTACGCCACAACATGCAAACGCTTAGCCTCCTCAATGAAGAAGAGGACGACAGCATTATGCCCTAAGCGGCGTTAAACAATAGCCGGGCCGGTTAAGCCATCAAAACCCAGCTCAAGCAAGCCTTCGATGTCTGCGCTGGCGCTTACGCCCTCGGCAATCACGGTTAAGCTTAAAGTATGTGCCAGTTTGATTAAACCCGACAACAAATGGGCACTGTCTTTGTTTTGATAACGTCGTACCAAGGCGGCGTCGATTTTTAAGTAGTCTATGCCCAGTTTTTCTAAGTCTTGGATAGCATTAATGGCAAAGCCACATTTTTGCAAGCCAACATTCACTGACAATGACGTTAAAGCGGCAGCGAAACGGCTAAACAGCAATGGCTGTTTCACCACTAAGCGCTCATCAAACTCCAAGGCTAAACGCACACGAATCGATGGCTCCACCGCCTGCAGCAGCGTTAATAATTCATAATGTGTTGCTACATCTATCAAGGTAAGATCAGAGATATTAAGCGCCAAGTTCAGCGCATTGTTCTCTTGCAGCAGCAACAAAGCGTGCTTTAACATGGCGATATCCAACTGGCTGGTGTAGTGATAACGCCGCGCCCAACCTAGCACCTGAGCAGCCGATAACCAGTGGCCGTCGATTTTCATTTTTAACATGGCTTCTTGATGCATAACACGGCCATCTCGAAGTTGCACCGGGTAAATAGTCGAGCTAATACTGTCAGATGTTACCGCCTGCTGCAGCGCTTTTAGCCAGTCGGTTGCATCAGCTAAATCGGCGTATGGCTTGGCATCAAGCAGCGTTTTACTTTGTAGTGGTGGCGAGGCTTCAACTTCAACTAATAAAGCATCAAGCTGCGCTAACGTTTGCTGCCGGCTAGTAACGGTATCTAATGACATACCGACCAACAATACCGGTGCATTGACCGCACTGGGCGAAACCTTACAGTTCTGATTAAGTTGTTTGAGCAGTTGTTCTGTCAGTTCAGCGGTTGAAGCTAACTGATCGACAACTAAAAAGAAATCGCTACCATTTAAACGGCTAACCAAGCGCATCCCCGAATATTGCTGAACCTCTGCAATTAACTGTTTTAACCAAAGATCTGTTTTGGCATGGCCGAGTTGCAGGTTTAACTCGTGCAGTTCGCTCACCCGCAATAACAGCACGCAACTTAATTCACTGTGTTCAATGTTGCCAAAATAACTGTCGAGCCAGTTGGCGCAATAATCGCGGTTAAACGCGCCGGTAACATCGTCCAATTCATGTTGCTTTTGCAGTCTATCCAGTTGTTTTTGTTCTTGTTCCAGCATGCTGCGCACGCGGCTGGTTAGCCGATTCATGGCTGCAACCAAGCGTTTTAACTCAAAGGTTGAGGGTTCTTCACTGGTAATAAATTGGCGATTACCTAGCGCTTCAGCATGGTTTACTACTTGGTTTAAGGGGCGACTGACACGTTTGAGTAAAAAGCTGCCCACCACACCACAAAAAATAGCAATCAGCAAAAAGCCTAGCGCTAAATCTTGGGTAATCTGCCATAACGCGATTAAGCTGTAATCGGTTTGGCTTTCCAGTTCAATACTGCCAAAGCGTTGCCAGCCATCTTGGATCTGAGCAATACCGGGTTTAACATTAAACGCTAATAAACTAGCAAACCAATCGGGTACCGCAACCGGTTGAGGGCTAAGCGTAAACTCTGTAAGGGTATTTCCTGCCACATCTTTCAAGGCAATGCGTCGGTAATAACCGGTATCAAATTGTGCCGAGAGCATCAACTCGATAGTGGTCAGATCTTTTTCCATTTGTGACAGGCTTAAAGCCATTCCGGTGGCATTATCGATATTTTTAACTTGCAGTTGTTCTGCGAGATAAATTTTTGATTGGTAGGCACTGATAAAAAAGCTACTGCCAAAGGCTAAGAGCACAATAACAATAATTCCAATCCACAACTGCTTAATCAGAGACATAGCCTAAACTCCTTAACCCACATATTGCCCAGCATCATAAAAAAATGCCCTGCAGTGATAATCGTGCTACCAGATCACGCCAGCGCGATAACCGCGCCGACGCACTGTGTTTTGATTTTTGATTGCCGCTACCCGCCCAAAGCCCAGTAGAATTAAAACTAAATACTGGCGTTAGATCTGGCCTGGCTGATGCGGGTAAAATATTTTGAATTAAACTATCGATAATCAGAGGTTCAGCTTCGGCATCTGGATAATAAGCCAGTACCATATGCGCTAAACTGAGGCCGCTGTGTTCAGCCCCAACGCGCGCTCGAACATAGACTAAGCGAAGCTGTGTATCAGGGATCCCTAAAGCGCGTAAGCTGATGTAACTGGTGATCGCCCAATCTTCGCAGTCGCCGCGCCTTGATGCCAATATTTCGGCAGGGCTAGCCCAGTAATCTTCGACTTGATAGAGCGAGGTATCTAACTCGTAACTGAGTGTGTTATGTAAGAACGTATTCACGGTTTCTAGTTGCTGAACAACCGGTAAGTTTGCAGCATCTTGCAACATTTGTTGCCAAGCCGATGAGGTAGCCAGTGTTGTTGACGCTGGAGCAGATTGTTCGAGATAACGATCAAACTGAGAGAAATCAATAAGAAAGGGGGTTTCAAGCGCATGGTTATGCAACGCTGCCGCGATAAACAGCATGCCTCCAAAAGATATTGCGAATTTTTTTATCGCCTTTGCTGGCATTTAGCACACGCTCAGTACTCGTAACCCAGCCCCAAGATAGTGTAAAACTACTTGTATCTCAACGGATTTTTGCAGCGCGCTCTGCTCTTTTGTTATACCTGTTACCGTCTGAGGCCGTTGTGACGAGTGTGACAGCCTTAAATCACGCTCATCGGGTTTGACACGTTAAGCTAGGCTAATCACACGCTGTGAACTTAGCGTTTGCGTGTTGCTGCGGGATGAATACGCTCGTCATACAGTTTGCCAAGCGCTTGGCTAATGCTGAGCGTGTCATCTTCGGTTAAATACCGCTCAACTTGTTTATGAACAAAAATGACCGATTGTTTATGTTGTTTAGCAAATTGCTGGCACAGTGTAGTGAGTTGTTTTTGAAATTCCTTGGCTGCGGTTTCTTGATGTACCGCGTGGATGGCTTTTTCAAAACTGTTGCCGTGCTCTGCGTAGTATTCTTTTAAGGTGATCTTGGGAATGCGATAAGCTTTACTGGCATAGTCTAGCGCTTCTCTAAAGCTGCTATAGCTTTCACCAAATACGTCAAAGCTGGCGCTAAGGTGATAATGTACTTGATGATTAATACCGGCAGCTTCGTAATTAAAACCCGGAAAATTAAGCCTTTCGGTGGTTTCTAAACCTAGTTTTAAGCCCGCAGCAATGCTATGGCTTAAGCTAAAATCCAGCGCAGCGAGTTCTTCTTCTGTCCACATTTCGAAAATATTTAAGGCTTTTTCATATTTTTTCGCCAGTTTTTTCTTGGCGTAAACACGGCGCTCTTCTAATGCCCCCGCTTTACAGCTTTTTAAATGCTCAAAGCATTCACGACAACTGGGGATCTTCACAAAGTCAGCAGGTTCTTGTGTGCTGAGAAAGAAATCACGGTATTTTAATGGCGGCGCAAAGTCATATTCACTGGCAATACAACCACAATAAAAGCAGGTATTAAAAGACGCTCTCTCAGTCGGCACAAGGAGGTGGTAGTCGGGATATTCGCTCATAAAGGCTCGCCTAGTTAAAAACTGCCGTTATAGTACGCTGTTTCACACGATCTCAACAGCTAAGTGCCGCCGTGAGCCTATTAGGCAAACTGTAACGGGGCATCATTACACTGATGAGGTGGTTGACATGCTTAACTAAGCGGGCGGCTTCGGCTAAGGCTTGGCTGAATTTAGGATATGTGTGCTTGAAAAAGCGCCTGTTTTATATCGATGCTGAGTTGATAATCAGCGATGCTATCGAGTTGTTGTTTTATGGCCTTTGCCGAATTAGCGAAATCAGCCAGTGCCAGTAATGCCAGTAACCAACCAAAGGGTGTGGTTACGGTTTTGAGCACCCGATGCGCCATACGCATTAAGTGGCTAATAATATTTAAGCTTGCGGCATAAAGCTTAACGCGAAAACGATATTGCACGAGATGGTGCTGGATTTGTGCAGGGGTAGCGCTAGGGCTGAGTAAACAATATTGGTCAAAATCGTGGTCGTGGCTAAACAGCAAATTGGCGGGTTGGCTAAACTGATACACTGAGTTGCGCAAATAACTGGTGCCTGCGTGCACAATATCGATGGCTTTAACCACGCCAATATAAAATTTTCGGGCTTTTCTACTGATATAGCGCGCGAGATTAGCAATAAATTCTGTAGTGAACTGCTGCAGTTGTTTCACGGCTCGAAATAACCAGCGGATCACTCGCTTGAGGCCATCAAAAATACCGTTGGCCAGCCGAGCAAATTGGTTCTGAAATTCTTTTTTGTGCTGTTTGTGCGACAAAATGCTTTGCACGGTATTATTGAGCTGCTTACCTAGGTAAATGTCTTTGCTCGGCTCATGAGTTAAAACAGCAAAAGCAGCCATCAGTTGCGCATCTACAGTGTTGCTGTGTGGTTTTGCATGAAGTGCTTCTGACGAATTGTCTTGATAAAAACGACTAATGGCGAGTGTTGTTTTTGACAGCTGGCGCCTTGGTCTGGCACTTCTTTTCGCGCGCAGTCTTTCCCATTCAGTTTGGTCTTGGCCAGGGGTAATATCATAGCCGAGCAGCCATAGTTCGATACGGCTAATGGCCTCAATGTTGTGCTGAAACTCGTGAGTAACTTGAGCAAATAACGCAGCATCGGCAAGCTTAACCACGATAGCATCATGTTGGTACAGGGCATGCACTAGTGGCTCGGTAAGCGTTAACGATGCCGTACTGAGCAAGCCTAAACGCCGTGCAAATTGCGCAAACCGGGCGATGGCCAAAGCGAAAGCGGGGTTGTCTTGTGGCAATAGGATGGTTTTGGTGTGGATACGATGCTGTGCCCAATCACTAAAAAAGCCCATACTGTAAAGACGACAATAAATACCCCGTAACAACGCTAGGTTAGGCATGCCGACGGCAGGAATTAATTGCGCCAATGGCTTGGCCCACACCTGTTGCCAATCTGCGGGCTGTTGCTGATTTTCAAAGCTCACTAAACACTCCAACACCTGCCACGTTTCTGGCCCTGCCCAGCCGTCCACTTCGATGCCGGCTTCTTGTTGTAGCTGTTTAATTTTCTTTACCAAGATCGGATCTAAAGTGTGATTGCTGCGATTAACCCGCTTGTCGCCCTCGGCTAAATAACCTAACTCAATTAAACGTGCTCTAACGGCACGAATATAGGCCGCCGAGTCGGTTTGATTGGGGTTGCTTACCGCCATAACGGGGTTGGGGAGATGTCGCTCATTAACGGCAGCATCGAGCCCCATGCCAAATTGCGCTAAAAAATCTGCTGCAGAATCAGCCATATTAGAGATCTGCGATATCGCCAACGATGGATTTCACAAAATCGATGGTGGCTTTACGCGATTCGGCGCCGGCTTGCACTAAATCAGCATGGGCTAAACGCTGCGCCTCGGTAATATTTGTGTCATAAAAAGCGACAATATCACCATCAATACTGGTTTGGGTGCTGGCGAGTACTTTGACTTTAACCGCGGTATTGCCTTTCGCTTTGGCCATGACATCGGAGAATCGGACTAACTCCGGATCGCTGCCCTCTAGTGTGACGGAGCCTTCAAAGGTAATGACATCTAATTTGGATAAGTCTTGTACGGCGTTTGCGAGATTAGACATGGCTTTTTTAAACGTGGACATAAGTGTTCGCCTCTTTTAGCAGTTAGTAAAACAAGATACTGATAGCGTGAGTAAAGGTCGTTCCGTAGCGTTGTTGCAAGGTTGCTAAGGCTGTGGTTTTGGGTAATGCAACCTTGTTGATTACTGGGGTAAAGCCTGTTGGATTAAAGGGAGAGCGAAACTGCAGCACATCCGGCAGTTCAGTGTTGGCACTTAGCACCATGCAGCCAGAATATTCCTGCCACTGAAAACCACTTTGCTCAGTAAATTGCTGGTGTTTGGCTTGCGATGCCGCATAAATTTTTTGTAGTTGTGCCATGTTGTTACTCATTTAGGCCACCTGCACTAATTCATCGGCTTGATAGCTGCGCGCAGCTTGCATGACCAACCTTGCTTCATCATCACGCCGATGTAATAAACCATCGAGCCCGCGGCCCTGCCACAATCGTTTCATATTGATGATTTGTTGAGCGATGTCTTGATAGGCATAGCGTAGAACCAAAGGTTGTATTGCCGCCATCTCACGGCGAGAATCGCCACTGATGCTGGTGCCTCTGTTATAGACCAAAGACAATAACGCGCTTTGTGCATCGGGATGCAGCTTTTCGACACCAGGAAAGGTGAGTTGGGTTTTACTGGCATAAAGAGGCAGTGATGCATGGACAAATACATGTTTAGCGGCTGACAATGGAATAACCAGTGTTTGAACTGAGCTTAGCAAACGCTTTGCGCTGGCGGCTTTGCTGCCGCAAACACGGCGTAATTTAGCGATATCATATGTTGGGAGCAGGGCTGACCAATCGCGTTCAAATTGCGCCGTGCTGGCATACCCCAAATCATAGCCAATACCGATGGTGATACCTGAGTCACCGCCGGGCCAACTGGGGTGAATGAGTTTGGCCTGATAGTACTGCTCAGAGCTAATTTCGTGCTGAATAATTAAGTCGATACCCTTTTTAGAGAGGGTGAGGCCCTGTGTAATGGCCGGGGGCGTGGCGGTAGTGTTTGTTGCTTGCCCAAGGCGAACATCAATCGGTAGCAAGCGTTTTTCTAAGGCGCTAAGGGTTTGTCCACCCAAAACCCCATCAGGCTCCACGCCTAAAAACTGTTGGATCCTTTTCAGCCGTTCCGAGGTGGTGCGATGCATGGCGTCCATCCTGCTGTGTTTTGAAAAGCGAACATGTTTAAGTATAGACCGCATTAGCATGGCAGCAAGTGACCAACCGGTAGTCGGTTAAGTGCACTCAAGAAGTTGCGGCTTAAGCCGCTGCTGCAATTAGAGTCAGCGGCTCATAGAAGGGGTAATTATATGCGGGCTGGCGCAATGTTATGACGCCAGTTCAGCGTGTGTTGGCTAAAACCAGCGCTTTGCGTTGTGATTTTGCTTGATACATGGCAGCATCTCCAGCGGCCAAGAGAGCCTCTAGCGTTTCGGGCACGGTGCTAAACATGGCGTAACCAATACTCGCCGATACCGAAAAGTTTTGCTGATGCAGGCTAATAGTAAATTGCTGAAAATGTTTTTGTAATTCATCGAGTTTGGCAACGATTTCTTGCTGTGATCTAAAGCAGGCCAGGGCAACAAATTCATCACCCCCGATGCGTGCTACGGCGTCTTCCATGCGCATTTTGCTTTGTAAATAACGGGCAATCTCTTTTAAGGCTGCGTCACCAGCGTGATGGCCATAGGTGTCATTGAGTTGTTTGAAGCGATCAACATCAATATAAAAAATGCCCAGCAAGCCGCCATTTTGGCGTTGATAATCCATTAAATGTTGGGCCTTTAAGCTAAAACCTCGGCGATTTAATATGTTACACAACATATCAATATTCGCTTCGTTTTCAGCACGTTCTTTTGCCATAGCAATGCGGCCGATACGCCGTGACACGGCTATGGCTAACATCAGGCTTTCCACCGCAAAGGCAATAATGAAACCATAGCGCTGCACAAAGATATTGCTGTCTAATAATACAATCCGAAAGATCATGCTAATTAACACAATGCTAAGGGCGCAGAACACCAAACCTGCCTCACTCACTCGTCGTTGCCATTGCCACAGCGCGCTGGCAAAAATAGCGGCGACCAATGCCAAGGTTCCATAGCTCATTAACATAGCGGCGGCGGTGGCCAACGGATGGTTTTCAATGACCATTCTAAGCAAGCAACTGAACAAGACGATCAGAGACGTGGTTTTAAAAATGAGGCTCGTTCTTGGAAAGTCAGTGTTCACTTTCAAAATTTCGCACATAAACCAAGTGGCACTGACCACCGTTAAACCAATACTGAGTAAATAGGCGAGATGGATTTCTCTTAATAGATGGCTGGCAATATACAGAAATAACTGGCCTTCCTGCAGCAGGATAAAACTGGTGATACAAAAGATGTAGGCGCTGTAAAGTTTTAACGCCTTGTCAGGTACTTTACGGCTGATTATCAGCACATAGAGCATTAACGTAAAACTTAAACCGTAAAATAAGCCCATAATAAGATTATGTTTTTGGCTAGACAGCATAAAGTCTGTCAGCGGTTGCCATTGAAAGCGTGGGTTGTGCGCAAATTTGGAATCTATGCTAAGTAACGCCGAAAACTCGCCTTGATCAATTTGAAATGTCACTTCACCTGATGGGATCGGCGATTGCGTTATGCCGGCCTGCTGCCAGCTAAAGCGGTTTAAACCATGTCGCTGAAAAGAAAACACACCCGGCTGATTGAGCTGACATCGCAGAGTAAATTGATTAAGGCCTGGGGTGAGTTTAATGCTGGATTTTTTAGCTGCGGTTAACACTTCTGCCCTAGGCGAGTCGTGAGAGACTACTGAGCATGATTCTGCGGCGACTGCCCTGCTCGAATGAGTCAATAATACCAGGAGCAATGCCCAAATAAGCAACGTAAAAACAGACATTTGTTTAGCTGACATCAGTTCTATCCTATGAACAAAAAAGCATAACATGCCAATTAATCACCAGATTAATCAAACATTTTATGAAGCGCGTGGTCAGAGCCGATAAAGGCCAAGCTAGTTTAACATTTTTTACTGTTTTTATAACGGTAATGGCTGCCTAACATGGCCGCAGTAAAGATAGGGCGGTGATAACAGAGATTGAGCTATCCGTGTTTATTCGCGGTAAGGCTGAAAATGTTGTAAGTACTTTCTTGATACTACTGACAGCGCATGACGGTTAAGCTAGGCTAAAGCAATCAATTAATGTGCACGAGCAAATGGAGTTTACGATGCAAAGCGATTTGCACCACGGCTAGTGCAACAGTGAGGTTTTATGGCTCAGACAGAGCAGCCCAATTTTAATGCAACAACCGCAACTGAGGTGATACGTCGACACAATATTGCCATTCATGGCGAAGGTGAGCAAACGCTGGTGTTTGGGCATGGTTTTGGTTGTGATCAAGATATTTGGCAGCATGTTGCCCCGGCCTTTTACGCGCAGTATCGTGTGGTGTTATTTGATTATATTGGCTGTGGTAAATCAGATCTTGGGGCTTATAACAAGAAACGTTATAACCATTTGCAAGCTTATGCGGATGATTTACTGCAGTTGTGCCAAAGCTTACAGTTAAACAACATTATTTTTGTGGGGCATTCGGTTAGTGGTGCGATTGCGCTATTAGCCTCGATAAAGCAGCCTACATTATTTAAAAAAATCATTGCCATTGGTCCTTCGCCACGTTATTTAAATGACCCTCCAGCTTACTTCGGTGGCTTTGAAGCCAGTGACATCGCCGGTATGCTAGCCATGATGGAGTTAAACTATTTCGAATGGTCTAACTATTTGGCGCCAAAGGTAATAGGGCAAACAGATGACGCTAAAAGCGTCGATGAGCTGAAACTCAGCTTTATGCGCTCCGATCCGGTAATTTCGTTACAGTTTGCCAATGTGACCTTTTACTGTGATATTCGGCCGCAATTGCCAGCCGTATCAGTGCCAGTGACGATTCTGTATTGTCTTGAAGATATTATTGTTCCCGTGCAGGTTATTGAGTATCTTCAGCAGCATATTCCGAATGCCAAAATTATGGAGTTAGCGGCATCTGGGCATTATCCACAATTGATTAACCCTGGTGCTGTTATTGCTGCCATTCGTAAGGAAATCAGTAGTGAGTGTTAGTCTCGAGCTGGCATCGTTGCCTTGCGGCATTATGCTGCTGGACCAAAAAAATACCATCCAACAAGTAAATGCCTTGTTTTGTGATTGGCTGGGTTATCCGCAGCAACAGTTGTTGCATAATACGGTAACCCGAGTCTTTACCCCGGCTACGAAGTTAATCTATCTCGGGCATATACTGCCCACATTACAAACCAACGGGCAGATTGAAGAAAAATTGATCATATTAAAACAGGCCAATGGTCGCGATTTACCCGTAATGGTTAACGCCCACCGCGTGCAACAGCAGGATCAGGATTATTATGTATTTGTCGTGCTGCGCATGTTACGCCGGCAGCTTATTGAAGAACAATTACTCGCCGAACGACGCAAAGCCGAACAAGCGAATGCAGAAAAAGATGATCTTAATCAGCAGTTGCAGTTAGCGCAAAGTGAATTGTTGGCGAAGCATCAAGAGCTACTTATACTGAATTCGGGCTTAGAAACGCTGTCGGTGACCGATGCGTTAACTGGGTTATTTAATCGACGGTTTTATGAGGCGCAACTGGATCTATTGCTTGCCCAATATCAACGTAACCAGCAGCAATTTGCTTTAATTTTAGTGGATATCGACTTTTTTAAAACCATCAATGATATTCACGGCCATGCGATGGGCGATACCGTGTTGCAAGCCTTGTCGCAACAACTGCGCCAGCATATTCGCGAAATTGATATTTTGGTACGCATTGGTGGCGAAGAGTTTGCCATTTTATTGCCCGACACCGATCTGGCTGCCGCTCGCATTGCCGCAGAACGACATCGCAGCAGTATTGAACAAATCAGTGGTTTTGCCTTTACCATCACCGCCAGTTTTGGCATTGCCTTAGTGGCTGACGCGGATACCAAAAAGAGTATTTACCAACGCGCAGATAGTGCACTGTACCATGCTAAAACGCATGGTCGTAATCGCGTAAGTACAGAGCACGATCAGTAACAATATTATGCGCTGGTTATCGGCTTAGTTGTGAGCTGATGAACCGACCGGCATCCTCGATATGCCTACTGCGCTGTTCTGCAAGGTGAATGAGCAACGCGGTTGTGCGGTATTGTTAGTAACGCATGATCCTCGCTTGTCGGCGTCGTGCCAGCGATAGCGTTAATCAAGCAGAGCTAACTTAAAAGCCTTAAAACGCCCTGATAAATCAGGTTATTTAAGGCTTAAATAACGTAGGATATTCAGGTGCCCTTATCGTTTTTAGCTTACGGAATCTTACAGGTTTTAATGCCAATCAAACTGTAAAGTGGGCAAAAGTTAAATAAACCGGTGGCTAGCGGCACCACACCAATCCAACCCCAAACACCAATATAACCGGTTGCCGCGAGCGCAATCAGCAATATCCCAGCGATAATTCTCAGTGTTTTATCCAGCGAGCCTACGTTTGCTTTCATTTGCTACTCCGTTCAATTCAAGTTAGGGGTTACTCAGCATAGCCTGTCTGGTGCTTCATGTCTGCCAGCGTTGGATGCAGCCCACAACGGTCAGGTAGAAATGACGGGCACGACTTCATCGCTGCCTCACTTTAACCTCAATGAGTTAATTTTCGAATGAGTGCGCCGCTGCAAGCAACATAAGTTCATCGACACATACATTAGAAGTGATTGTTATATGAGTATAGACTAAATTAAACAAAAATATAGCCGTTGCATCGCTTTATCATCTTTCACATTCAAAACAACGATCGTCACTCTATAGCCATGCCGCCATGATGTTAAGTGGCCCTGTACGCACTGTTCTATGCACTTTTTTTGTTCAGAATAATGCAGGCCTAGCTTAAGAATGACTTAAGCTTAAGTGGTTATTATTTCGCCTAATACATTGTGCGGAATATCATTTATGCAAAAAACTGAACGGTTGATTCGCCTAAGCGGGCCTTATTTACAGTATCTGGTGTTACTCGCTGGGGTGCTGTTGTTGTTGTCGGCTAATCGTTTGGGGTTGGTTTTTTGGCAGTACGAACGCGTATTAGCAACTGGTGAGTTAAGCCGTATTTTGCTGCAAGGTGTTAGGGCTGATTTGATCTTTGCCGGTATATGGTTGGCGCTACCCATGTTGTTTTTACCCTTGCTAGCACATGCTCGCACTATTCATATTTGGCGCAATTTAAGCCATTACTGGGTGTTGTTGGGTTTTGCTTTAGTGATTTTGTTAGAGGTGTCTACACCACAATTTATCTTGCAATATGATGTGCGTCCGAACCGGCTTTACATCGAATACTTAAAATACCCAAAAGAAGTTTTCAGCACCTTATGGCAGGGTTTTCGCTTGATGTTCGTGGGCGGCTTAATGGCTATGGCTTTATTGTTGTGGCTTATTAATCAATGGCTTAGGCGTGTATCCGCCAAGATGCGACCTTATCAACATACGCGAACCTTGTTGCTGAGCTGGCCGTTCGTGGTGTTTTTGGTTTTTGCCGCCATTCGTTCAACCACCGAACATCGGCCGGCTAACCCTGCGCTGTTCGCCATTACCGGTGATGCCATGGTTAATTCGTTAGTGATTAATTCGCCTTATTCGGTGATCTATGCCCTTTATAGTTTAAAGCACGAAGCGCGCTCTAGTGAGATTTATGGCACCCTAACCGAGCAAGACATGTTGCAATTAGCTTTAGATTGGCCATGGCTACACGCGTTGCAATTTACTGATGCTGAGTTACCCACAATGGCACTGCGCACACCGGTGCAAGCCAAAGCGCGGCCACTTAATTTGGTGATTATTTTAGAAGAGAGTTTGGGCGCAACGTTCGTTGAGCCGTTAGGCGGCGTAGCCGTTACCCCTGAGCTTGCTAAATTAAAAGAGCAAGGTTGGTGGTTTGAGCAAATGTATGCCACCGGTACCCGTTCGGTTCGAGGCATTGAGGCGGTTGTCGCCGGTTTTGCGCCGACACCAGCACAAAGTGTGGTGAAGCTTTCGGCAGCACAACAAAACTTTTATACCCTCGCCAGTACCTTGTCGCAGCAAGGTTACCATACGAATTTTGTTTATGGCGGTGAGTCGCATTTTGACAATATGCGTAGCTTCTTTACCGGTAATGGTTTCAATGAGGTAATAGATTTCCCCAAAATGATTCATCCACAATTTGTGGGAAGTTGGGGCGCAAGTGATGAAGATCTGTTTACGGCAGCAGCAAGCCGTTTAGCCGAGTTGGCACAGCAAGATAAGCCGTTCTTTAGTTTAATTTTTACCTCATCGAATCATGAACCCTTTGAGTTTCCGGATGATCGTATTGCGTTGCATGAGCAACCGAAAGCAACGGTGAATAACGCCGTGAAATATGCCGATTATGCTTTGGGTAAATTTATTGCCGAGGCTAAAAAGCAGGCGTATTGGCAAAATACCGTGTTTTTAATTGTCGCTGATCATGACAATCGGGTTTATGGTAATAGCTTGGTTCCGGTTGATAAGTTTCATATTCCAGCACTGATTTTGGGCGCCGATATTCAACCACAAAAAATCAGTGCGTTGGCCAGTCAAATTGATTTAGCGCCCACGTTATTATCGTTACTGGGTATCAGCGCAGAAACACCTTTGCTGGGGCGCGATTTTAGTCGTGATGCTGAGACGCCAGGCCGGGCTTTATTACAATTTGATCAGTATTTTGCGCTGTTGCAGCAACAACCAGATGCCAGCCCGAACATCACCATTTTAAAGCCCGATGGCCAAGCGGTGAGTGGGTATTACGATTTTGAACAAAAACGGCTGACACTCAGCGATAGCGCAGTGGCGGCAAAAACAAAAAACAAAGCGTTAGCCGAAGTGTTATTACCTTCGTGGTTGTATCGCGAGCAGCGCTACCGACTGAAGCAGGCTTTGGAGTGAAATTGAAATGCACGCTTTGCTCAAATGATGAATTAACAAGGAAGGATGCATAGAGGTGCTCTCATGAAGATTGTCATACCGTTATTGGGTTGTTGTGTTGCGTTGTTGGTGATGTTGCCACGTCATGGTATTGCGCAAACGCTGTCAACAGAGTTACAGCCGGTGTCTTCGTTAAGTCAATTAACGGATGCCGCTGAACAAAGGCTACAGCGTCAAGCACTGCATCAACCTGCGCCTTGGATCTCAACGTGGCTGACGGATGCGCCGGTGCTATCTGCAGGGTTGCTGAACAGCAGAAGTAAAGGTGGCAGTGATGAGATCGAGTTAGCGCTCAATCTCCCCTTAAAAAGTCCTAGTCGAGTGCGCTTAGACAATGATGTGTTAGATAATCAGCAACGCCTGACAGCCAGTTTACTTTCATACCGTCGTTGGTTTGCCAGTGGCTTAGTTCGCGATACGGTATGGCAAATCGTATTAGAACGAAAAAGACAACAACTCTTAACCGAGCAATTGGATATTTATCAGCGTTTTATCAAAAAATTGCGTAGCCCTGGGCAAGCAAGTGAAATGCAAAGTTATCATCAATACTTGTATCAACAAGGTGCGACAGAGCTGGCATTAGAGCAGTTAAATAGTGCCGCCAGATTACTGATTGCGCAGCAACAGTTACAGCAATTAACGGGGCAGGCTAACTTGCCTAATATGACTGCAGAAGAGCCTACGGCTGATTTTCAGTTAGTACAGCATCCTCGTTTACAGTTGTTGTTACTGCAAGAGCAACAGTTGCAATTACAGCAACAAGCAAACTCTCCAGCCAATAGCGCTTGGCAATTAACCACACGGGTAAAACGTGTTAACAATGCTGAGCAAAACGATAATCAGATAGGTCTGCAGCTGGATATTCCTTTAACTATTGGCGAGCAAACAAACCAGTTGGCGAATAGTACTTTTCAGTTGGACTATCAGCAATGGCTCAATGATTACAGTGATTCACAGCGTGAAATTGAACAGCAGCACAACGCCGCACGAGCCGAGCTAAAGACACAACAAGCGCAGTTAGCCCTTTTAAAAAATGACGAAGCCTTGCGCCGGCAAGCAAAAGCCAGTTTGTTGTTATTACTAGAACGCCAAGAAATTAACGCTGATGTGGCACAGCAGCGGCTGCAGCAACTGTTGCAGGCCGAGTTGCAACTTGTGCTATTAGAAATACAAGTACAAGCCAGTATCGCCAAATTAAATCAAACTGCCGGAGTGATGTTATGAATGTATTTTCCAAAGGATGTCAAAGGGCAGCCATCAGTGTGTTATTGGTACTTAGTGGGCAAAGTGTTGCCCAATCAGAACCGGCAGAAGTGACCATTTCAGCGTTAGGGGCATTAAACTTGCGTTATGCAGAGGTGAGCCTTGTTAGCGATTTCGCGGGGCAGCCTTTGTTGGCGCAAGCCAGTGCTTACACTGGCAGTGCTCGGCCGGTTGGTCGAATGATTGAAATCGCTGAGATGACGTGGTTAGCTCAGCCCGGCAGCGTGGTCGAGGCTGGCCAGCCGGTAATGCAGTTAGCCGGAAGCGAAGTGCATCATTTTTTAACAGAATATGATGCGCGTAAAAGTTATTTTCAATTAGTTAAAAAGCGTTATGACGATAATCAACAGTTGTTCAAACAAAAAGCCATTGGAGCCAGTGCATGGCAAGAAATAAGCTTGGCCTATCAGGCCGCGATGCTGGAATTTGAACATTTAGATCATTTTTATGAACGGATTAGCCAAGTAAGTGCTGATCATTCAAGTATTATCCTCACCGCGCCAACCGCCGGTTTAGTGTTAAGTGCTGATGCGTCGGAGCCTGTGTTATTTAGCATCTTGGATCAGGCACAGCTGCGCTTGACAGGAACCTCCGTCGAGCAACCCTTTCAACCCAGTGCGATACGTTTTGCAAATTGTCAGCTGGCAATTGAGCGCTTTGAAGCAGTAAGCGAAGGCTTTGCGCGCCGTTGGTGGACGGCACCCGTGGCGAGTGAATCGGCTTGCCAACTTAATTGGCAGCAACAACTTAATGTTACGCCAGTTTATGCGCAGGCGGTATATCGTGTCCCCACTAGCGCAATTGTTCGCCATCATAGTCAGCAGCATCTTTGGTTAAAAAGTGCTAACAGCTTGCGTTTAGTGCCAGTGTCAATTTTAGGCAAAGATGCAGGTGCTTTTTGGGTGCAGAGTGAGGCGTTAGCCCCCGCCGATCAGGTACTAATTCAATCAGTAAGTGCGGTGTACGGCCATTACTTAGGTTTAGGAGGCGAATAAGTATGGCCGCATTATTACGTTTTATTTTAACGCAAAAGCTCTTTGTGCTGGCGCTTACTGCGCTTGTGATTGCGCTTGCGGTGCAAGCGTGGCAGCGCTTGCCGATAGACGCTTTTCCCGATATTTCGCCCACACAGGTCAAGTTGATCATTCGTGCACCCGGTATGACGACAGCCGAAGTTGAAGCACAAATTACCCAGCCGATAGAAACTGAGTTGCTAGGGATCCCTAATCAAAGCATCTTGCGCTCAACCACCAAATACGGCATTACCTCTATTACGATTGATTTTACCGAAGGTACTGATATTTACTGGGCTCGGCAACAAGTGAGTGAACGTCTAGCTGGGGTTTGGGGCAGCTTACCAGATATCGCTGAAGGTGGGCTGGCGCCAATGAGTACTCCGCTGAGCGAAATTTTTATGTTCAGCTATAACAATCCTAATTTATCGTTAACTGAGCGGCGGCATGTTTTAGATTGGCAGATCCGACCGCTGCTGCGCACTGTGCCTGGCGTTGCCGAAGTGGCAACGATGGGGGGGTATGTACAAACCTATGAATTTAATCCAGATTTAGTGCGTTTACAGCAAGCTGGAATAAGCTTAGAGCATTTAATTAGCTGGTTACAACAGCAGCATATGAATGGCAGTGTTGGCCGAATTAATAGCGGTACCAATACCTTAGTTATTCGCACCGAGGGCAAACTAACGGATGCTTTTGATTTAAGCCAACTAACTATAGCTGATGCGAATGGCAATCCGATTACCCTCGCGCAATTAGGCGAAGTGAGCCTAGGGCATTTAGCGCGTTTTGGTGGTGTGACGCATAATGGCAAAGAAACCGCACAAGCGATGATTATCGCCTTGAAAGGGGCGAATACCAGTGAGGTCGTGGCCGCGGTCAAAGCTAAATTGGATCAAATTAGTATGACCTTGCCAGAGGGGAGTGAGCTCAATGTGTTTTATGACCGTGCGACCTTAATTGAAACGGCGGTGAGTACCATTCTTGAAGCTTTGTTTGCCGCGGTATTGCTGGTCATCGTGGTGCTATTTATCTTTTTGGCAGATGTTAGGGCGGCCTTAGTGGTTGCCATCGCGATCCCTTTGGCTGTGGCGATCACTTTTTTAGCCATGGACCAAGTTGGGTTAACCGCAAATTTAATGTCTTTAGGCGGTATTGTTATTGCTATCGGCATGTTGGTGGATGCGGCGGTGGTGGTGGTAGAAAACATTGTTAGCCAAGGTCAGCAATTACGTCATGCGCCAGTAGCACATCGCGTATATCGCGCAACCTTAGCGGTCGCCAAACCGGTTATTGCGGGTACGGCGATTGTGATCATCGTATTTGCCCCTTTGTTAATGCTAACAGGTTTAGAGGGGAAATTGTTTTCACCTGTCGCTATGACTATTGTCTTTGCCATGCTGGCTTCGTTAGTGATTGCTTTGTGTGTTATCCCCGTACTGGCGGTAAGTCTCATTAAAGTGTCGGATAAACCTGCGCCGAAGTTTTTGCAATGGCTATTACAGCGCTATCAACACGCCTTAACCAAGGTTATCCAACGTCCTGCGCCTTGGTTGATTATGGCGCTACTGCTGGTAATGGGGACGGGCTTGACGGCGAGCTTTGTCGGTAAAACCTTTATGCCCGTTATGGATGAAGGCGATTTAATCGTACAGCTTGAAAAGCATCCTGACGTGAGTTTAAGCGAATCTTTAGCGGTCGATGGCCAAATTAGCCAGCGGCTTTTGCGTGATGTAGCTGAAATAAAACAAATTGTTGCTCGCATCGGTTCAGATGAACTCGGGATGGATCCGATGGGTTTAAATGAAACCGACATGTTCATGCAATTGCACCCCGCTACAACTTGGCAGGTGTCGTCTAAAGAAGCGCTCACCGAGAAAATCCGCACTATTTTACAAGAGTATCCGGGGATTAATTTCAACTTTACTCAGCCCATTCAGATGCGTGTTTCAGAAATGCTCACTGGGACTTCTGGCGATGTTGCGGTCAAAGTGTTTGGTGACGATGTGGCAACTCTCAGTCATTTAGCACAGAGCATTGCTCACACGACTGAGCAAATGAGCGGTAGTGTCGATGTGCAAACCACCATTATTGATGGCGGTGAATTTGTGAATGTTCGGCTACGGCCTGAGGTTGCGGCGCGTTATCAGCTTACTACCGAAGAGTTGTCTCGACGTTTACGGATCTTTGTTGATGGTTTGCAGGTGGGTGAAATTACCAATGGTAAGATTAAAACGCCCTTGTTATTTAGTAGTAGCCAGCAACCTAATCAAGTGAGTTATCTTGAACAGTTAGCGACCTTGCCAGTAAGTTTGCCCAATGGCAGTGTGGTCGCGTTAGCGAGTGTCGCTACCATTGAAACGCAGTTCGGCCCGAGTTTAATTGAGCGTGAAAATGGCAGTCGTTTTGCGGTGGTCACGAGTAATGTGAGTGGTCGTGATATCGTCAGTTTTGTTGAAGAGTTAAAACAGCAAATTGGCCAAGCGGTTAGTTTACCCAGTGGTTACACCATTGAATATGGCGGTGAGTTTGAGAATCAGGCACGAGCAACCAATAACTTGCTCATGATCGTGCCGGTGGTTTTGCTGGTGATCGTGCTGATTTTATTCACCACCTTTCGCTCTTTAGCGATTGCGGGGCTGGTGTATGCCAATATCCCTTTTGCCCTGATGGGGGGCGTGTTGGCGTTGTTTATTAGCGGTGAATATTTATCGGTACCTGCATCGGTAGGTTTTATTGCCCTACTGGGGGTGGCTGTACTTAATGGTGTGGTGATGCTGTCACATTTTCAAAGTATTGATGAACGCTATAACGACATTAAAGAGTTGGTTATAGCAGGCGCCGGCGATAGGTTACGGGCTATTTTGATGACGGCAACAACGGCTATGTTAGGATTGATCCCGTTAGCCTTAGCCACGGGGCCAGGAGCTGAAATTCAGCGACCGCTGGCGATAGTGGTGATTGGCGGTTTAATTACTTCAACGCTGACCACCTTATTTTTACTTCCTTTAATGTATGCGCGTTTAAGAGGCCGTCATGACAGAACTTGAGATGCTATATGTGTTTTTTCCGTTAGAGCAACGCGATGCCGTGGTGGATAGTTTATTAGCTATTGACGATCTGACTGGCTTTTCTATTGTCACCTTAGATGGCCATAGCCGTGATAATAGTCAATTTGACCGCTTGGAGCAGGTTGTTGGTTATCGGCAGTTATGTCGTGTCGAAGTGATAGTGAACAAGCTATTGCGTGAGCAAGTTATAGTGCAATTGCGACAATGTCGCTCAGCTAAAACGGGTAATAGTGGGTTTCGTTATTATGTGATGCCGGTGTTGGAAAGCGGCCACTTGTAAGTCATTAGCCACAATTAAAAACACCACGCCCTGCAATAGCAGGGCGTGAATGACGACGATAAAATATAGCAGTTGCTACTGCACTTGCGGTTAAAAAGTATAGTTAAAGCCAGCATAAACGGTACGACCCATTCCTGGTACGCCAATACCAAACGGGATGCCATTCAACGACATGGTCATTCCTTGGCCGGTATACACACCACCCTGGGGTAGATAATAGAATTTATCCAGTAGGTTCTCTACACCCACATCAAGCCGCAGTGACTGCCAGCTATAACTAAATCGCGCATTGAGCAAGGCATAACCCGCAGTTGCCGGCTCACCACGAATCGTTGATACTCGATTCTTATTTTTACTTATCTGCCATTCTAAACTGTTTTCCCAGCCCGCTAAGGTGTGGTTGAGTGTTAACTTGCCATGCAGCGGCTGCACATTATGTAAACCCGCATCGGTATCGGTATTGCGTGCATCTATGTAACTGAACAGGGCTTTAAGTTGCCATTGCCCACTATTATTGTTGGCTAATGTGGTTTCAGCACTGAGATCGATTCCTCGCAGCTTGGCACGTTGGTTTTGATATTGCAGCACATTAAACTGGCCTGCTAACCAACTGCTGTTGGCTGCCACCGCATCAATATAATCTTGCACATCGGTGTAATAGGGCGTGATTATTACCTGCTGTTGTTTATCTTTACTTTGCCACGCTAAGCTTGCCGATACGGTATGCGCTTTTTCTGGTGCTAGCGCTATATTTCCCACATAACCATTGCCATCACCCACCAAATTATTCATCGATGCAGCCATAGGCCAAAATGACCATGGATAGGCTTCATAGAGGTTGGCTGAGCGCATCTTTTGCGCTAAGGCAAACTCTACACGTGTGCTGTCGGTGAGTTGATAGCGGGTCAGTGCGGTGATGTCTAAGTTAGTATCGCGTTGTTTACGTTCCGCTTGATTAAAAGCTGCGGCATTAGTAGCTTGCATGCCCATCGCACTTACTGACGTGTCATAACCTTGCACTTCATCGGCATTGCGTGTCACGCGCTCTACTCGAACGCCATAAAGCAGTAACCAATCCGGCGTTAAAGCTAACTCGTGCTCGGCAAACACCGCTCTGCGATCACGACGGCCATTATTGATATTTAAAAACGTACCTGGGCCCATACCACCGCCTGACGCAGGCCAGTAGTCATCTAAAGAAAATTGTTGTAACTCACTGCCTAAGCGTATCGTTGAGTGAGCCCAAACAGTCATTTCAATATTTAGACTTAGCCCCCGGTTGGTGGAGTCAGAATGCATTGGCATACCTGCAGCGCAGGTGCCAGCAGGATCGCCATGAAAACGGATCGGGGCACAGGCCTGACCGCCCATCGCATTCGAGCCATACCAAAATTGCCGATCAGGGCCAAAATCCATCACATGCTCCACTGTTTCTTGATAGATGCGGCTTTGCCATTGTCCCCAAGCAGTTATGCGTTGCCAGCTAAGGTTAATTCGCTGTTGTTCGTTATCGAGCAAATCCATCCGCTGATTTGGGTAGAGTTGTATGGGCATATTTTGGTAGCCTAATTGCAACTCGATGAGATCGGCTGCGGTTTTATAGGCAAAACGTAGCTGATGGTTTTGGGTTTCATAGGCACTTGAGCCGACTTCATCTAGCGGTAGTGTTTCGCCAGGTCGACCTGTAGCGTTAACGGTTTTAAAGTTTGCCGCTGCCGTGTAATTGTTGCCTTTACTCCAATTGCCACTATAGCTTGCATACAGATCTGCGCTACTGTGGCTCACTTTCAGGTGGCTACCACGAGCTTGGTTATTACTGCGATAAAAGCCACCTAGTTCGGCCGTCGTTTCTGCTTGTTCTGAAAACTCAGCGGCTTTGGATTCACTGATGATGGTGCCGCCAATGCTATCTCCGCCGACACTGACTGGCGTAACACCGGCAAACACAGAAAGCTGACCGACATCAGATGGCGCCATATAGGATAGCGGTGGGTTCATATGATTAGGACAAGCAGCAATTAAATCCATGCCATCCACTTTAATGCGCAAGCGATCATCGGCCAAGCCGCGGATCATTGGTAAGCTTGAAACGGCGCCCGTTTGATTTAAGCTAACACCAGCAAAAGCGTTAAGTAATGCTGCCGTATCACTTGTTGCAGCTACCTGCGCTTGCAGTTCACTGGCCAATAATTGTTGTGCCATACCCACCGGTTGGCGCTGCCCTTCAACTTGAATATGTTCAATAGTTGGCTCGTTACTGTCTGTGGCCATAACAGGGTTAGCGAATACGGCTAGGCTAATGGCCGCAGCCAGTTTAGAGAGTTGAGCAAAGTGCTGAGAATGAGATGAGTGCATAAAACTCCGATAGCATTGAGACTTTTAAGCTATGGTAGTTGTTTGCTACGGTTAACGTAATGCGGCATATTGTCGCAGTAACGGCTTAGGTGGGGCGATGTTTAAGCAGTTTTCGCTGTAAGGTACGCCTGTGCATACCCAAGCTTTTCGCTGTTTGCGAAATATTGCCATCGTGTTTGGCAAGCACGCGCTGAATATGCTCCCATTCTAATTGTTCTGGTGACAAAAAAAGATTGTTCGATGGTGTTGCGGTGTGTTCTGCTTCAGTTAAATTGTCACTAAAAAGCGTTTGTTGTAGTAATTGAAAATCGACGGGCTTGGTCAGGTAATCGTCAGCGCCTTGTTTCACTGCTAGCACAGCAGTATTAATACTGGCATATCCAGTTAATACAATAATACGGCAGTGACTCAATGCCATTCGTAATGGCGCAATAAAACTTAAACCCGATTGCTGACCAAAGCGTAAATCTAACAAATAGATATCAGCTTGTTCGGCAATTAATTCTGCCTCAGTTAATGGCTGATAAAATGCTTGGATTTGCCAGCCTGGTTTTGCTAAACGCCTAGCGAGTGTGTTAATGAGTGTAGGATCATCATCAACAATAACCAGTTTTTTAATCATGCCTGACCTCCAAAGTGCAATAGTGTTTCCATACCACCAGAGGAGCGGTTTCGCCTTATAATCTGGCCACCTAGGCGCTCGATAGACACATTAGCAAGAAATTGTCCCCAACCAAGACCTTGTTCGCTGTGTTGTGGTAAGCGACCAAGCTCAGCTAGGCGCTGTTCGGATAGACCTTCGCCAAAATCAATAATACAAAGCGACAACTGCCCTTGCTGCAGCGTTAATTTCAGCTCAAGCTCAGGTTTTTGCTGCTGTAAGCCAGCATCGGCCGCATTGTCTAATATTTGAAACAGCGCTGCGGCAACGGCAGTTGCTTCTTTTATATGACAACGGCTATCGTCCGTGTTTTCGGTTATCGTAACGTGAATGTCTGGACGAGTGACCATCCAAGACTTTAAGCTTTGTCGCAAGATAGGTAATAGTGGGGCGGGTTTCAAATCGCGCCATTCTCCTGCATGTTGGCGCAGTTCGCTAATAATCTGCTGACAACGCCTTAGTTGTTGTTGCATATCCGCAGTTGCGGGGTGTGCCGCGATCAGCGGTTGCACTTCGTCGGTTAATAACAGCAGGTTTTGAATAGGTGAAGCTAAATCATGCGCGGCATTGGCGGCGTATGTGGCAATGGCTAAGGCGTGCTCTTGACGTACTTGCTGCTGTTGTAATTGATTAAGTTGCTCTGAGGTAGTTCGGTTCAATGCGGTTTGTCGGCTAATAAACCAACTGATAACGATTGCAGATATAACAAAAGCGCACCACATTTGCCACATATGGCGTGAGAAGGGCTGCATTACATTAGTATGCAGCATATGATGTCCAATGCCTTCAGCCGCTTGCAGGATCTGTGTTAAGTCACCCATCCACAGTAATAAGCTGTAGGCAATAATAGCACCCAAAGCGAACACATAACTTAGCCAAGCGGGTAATAAAACAGCCACAACTGCCACAGGTAGTAATAATAGCGCAACAAAGCCATTACTGACGCCACCGGATAGTGCCAACAGCGTAAAGATCGCCAATAAATCGAGCGCACAGCAGACAACAAACAGTAATTTACTTTCGTGCCATGCCCTCGGTAATTGCAGCTGTGCCAAGTTAGTTGCTAACAAAGTACAAAGCACAAGCACGATGACATTCCACGCTGTGACCGGATAGACCATTATGCTGCCCAGTAGCGCTATTAACGTTAAGATGCTAAAGATTAAAGCTCGGAATTTCACCAGCTGCCAAAAAGAGGTGGTTGCCGTAAACATGTTATTTTCCATCTAGTAAGGGAAAAACTGTAACCGCTAATGCTCTTGGCGTTAACAAGCAAAAACGCAAATGATATTAGCATAATTATGTGTTTGAGCTGAAGATAGCATCCATTGTACCTACACCGTATCGCAGTTATTTTAATCAAGTCGCACGCTAAGCAAACTGAAGTGTTGTACTTAGTCGCAAAGACGCTTAAGTTGAAGCAAACACCAGACAAATAATGCTGTTTTGACATCAATATTGCAAAGTTGTCGCGGCAATACCTTCAGGAATTCAGATTATGCGTGCGTATTTTCGTTTAGGCCCCGCCACTTTAGTGACAGCGGCTTTTATTGGCCCAGGCACGGTGGTAACCGCTTCATTGGCTGGCGCGAACTATGGTTACGCCCTGTTATGGGCGTTATTATTTTCTGTCATCGCAACGATGATTTTACAAGAAATGGCCTCACGCTTAGGCATCGTTACCGGTAAAGGTTTGGGTGAAAACCTTCGACATTTAGTACAACAGCCGCTATTAAAAGTGTTGTTATATAGCCTGGTGGTGGCGGCGGTTGTTGTGGGGAATAGTGCTTATCAAGGCGGAAATTTAACCGGTGCTAGCCTGGGTGCCGATGCCATTTGGGGGCAACAGTCGCTGGTGCTGTCGCTAAAGCAACACTCAGGGTTAAACCCTTGGTCATTGCTGTTAGGCGTCATTGCGATCGTGGTACTGTGGCGTGGGCAATATCAACGAATTGAGCGGTTTTTAATTGGTTTAGTACTGCTGATGAGCTTGGCGTTTATCAGTACCATGCTGCTAACCAAGCCCGATCTGAGGGCGATGTTGTCGGGCATGTTATTACCGACAATTCCTACTGGTGCCACGTTAACGGTGATTGCCCTGATCGGCACCACGGTAGTGCCTTATTCTTTGTTCTTGCACGCGGCAAGCTCTGCCACAAAATGGCACAATCAGCCCAATAAAGCACAAGCTCTGGCAGAGTCTGCGGCTGACTTACGCACCGCCATACCCTTAGGTGGATTGATCACTTTAGCCGTGTTATCTACGGCAGCAACCGCTTATTTTGGCAAAGGCCTACAAATGGAAAATGCTGGTGATTTAGCGTTGTCGTTGCAACCGGTATTTGGTGATGCAGCAACCTACTTAATGGCATTAGGTTTACTAGCAGCAGGTTTGTCATCAGCCATTACCGCACCGTTAGCCGCGGCTTTTGCTTTGCGCGGCTTGTTACAGCTGAGCCCACAATGGTTTCGACTGAGTTGGTTACTGATTATTTTGGTGGGTATGCTGGTATCGAGTTTGGGCTTAAAACCCTTGAGCATCATTTGGTTTGCCCAAGTGGCTAATGGTATTTTGCTGCCAATCATTACCTTGTGCTTATTACTAGCCGTGAACTCCTCACTACTGGGCACCTATCGCAACAGCTTGCGGCAAAATCTGTTGGGTGCGGCGGTATTTGCTGCAACCTTATTATTAAGCGGCCGCACCCTCTACCTGGCTTTTTTTAGTTAACCCTCATCCGACCACACTCAGGTACTGGTCCGACCGGTGTCTGAGTGTGGTCTGATGTGTCTCTGAGTGCGGTCTGACCAGTGTCTGAGTGTGGTCGGAGGTGTTTGTGGCGGTTTAGTGAGAGAATAGCGGCTTGGATAATAAAGGATTAAGTATGAATAAGCGTATTGTGATTATGGGTGAGTGCATGGTTGAGTTGTTTCAACTTGTTGAAACGGTTTACCATAAAGCGTTTGCCGGTGATGTGTTTAATACGGCCGTGTATTTAAAGCGTTGTTGCGAACTCCCAGTGCAGGTGCAGTTTTTTACCGCAGTAGGTACGGATTTAATCAGCGATAAATTGGTGCGTGCGGTCGAGCGAGAGCAAATGGATACCCGTTTGATTTTCCGCACAAAAACCGCACGACCCGGATTATATATGATTAATACCGATGCCTTTGGCGAGCGCAGTTTCGTGTATTGGCGTGACACTTCGGCCGCCAAACAGATGATGCAATTAGCCTTGCAGCAGCAAGCCGAGCAACAAATTAGCGGCACCGATATGTTTTTCTTTTCAGGCATTTCTTTAGCCATTTTAGCCAAGCCCGACCGTGAGGCGCTGTATCAGATGATTACACGCTTAAAAGCCGCGGGTAGCCAAATTATTTTCGACCCGAATTACCGTGCCGCTTTATGGGAAAATGACAGCGAAGCGCAGCAAGCCTTAACTCGAGCCTATCAATTAACTGACATTGCTTTACCCGGCTTAGAGGACCATAAAAAGCTGTTTGGAGCGAGCAATACCGAGCAGGTTGTGGCACATTTAACTGAACTGGGCGTGGCAGAAATTATTGTTAAAAATGGTGAGAACCCGATCTGTGGTTATTACCAAGGACAGACGTTTAGCGTAGCTGCCCACCCGGTAAAAAAAGTGATCGACACCACTGCGGCCGGTGATGCTTTTAACGGCGGTTACTTAGCCGCAAGGCTTGGCGGTAGTCTACCGCAGCATGCCGTAAAGTTTGCCGCGCGGCTTGCGGGCTTTGTGGTGGAGCATACCGGCGCTATTGTCAGTAAAGATAATTTCAGTGGTTTTTGGGCGCGTCATCGGCCGTCGCAATTTCAAAAATAAGTGTGCGTTGCTTTGCGACCAGTCGCCCCGTTGTGCCGTTCGGCTATTAGGTCTGCATACATGAGTTATGTTAATATTACGGCCATGTAATGCAGCGAAATAGGCCTGACAAATTCTATGGCAAGACGTACTAAAGCCGAAGCAGAAACCACTCGCGCAGCGATCTTAGATGCGGCTGAACAGCTGTTTTTTCAGTTTGGTGTATCTCGAACCACTCTCGAGAAAATTGCCCAAGCCGCTAATGTTACCCGCGGTGCTATATACTGGCACTTTGATAACAAAGCCGATGTGTTTAACGCCATGTTAGAGCGGGTGCGCTTACCGTTTCAGCATTTGTTGGCGGAAGTGGATAGTAATCCGCATGTCGATCCTTTCTTACAGGTGCGAGACCTCATGGTTAACGCCCTACAAATGATTGCCAATAGCGAGCAGTTACATCGTGTGCTGACAATTGTATTTCATCGCTGTGAATATCTCGATGAATTAAACCCGGCCGTAAATAAACAAGATGAATTAGATGCGCAAACCATCGCGGTGATGCAGCGAGCCTTTGCACGTGCCGAGCAAGCGGGGATGTTACGCGCCGGTGTATCACCTCGTCTGGCGGCATCGGCCTTTCATATGTATGTTGGCGGTATCATTAGTAGTTATTTATTAAAACCGCAGCAATGCGATTTAGATCAGCATGCAGCTGTATTGATTGATGCCATGCTGCAAGGCTTAAAGCAGCGCTAATCACCCGGTAACATTAAGCATAAAAAAAGCCGGCTATTTAGTGTAGGACTAAAAGCCGGCAAAGGTACGAATCGGTGGCAGTTTTACCTGCCTACTAAGTTAGGTTTCGCTTTACTCAGCGTTCGCGCGGGGTTGCTTGGCAAAAAAGCGCATAATCACCAAGTAAAATACCGGTACTAAAAACACGGCCAGTACCGTGGCGGAGATCATGCCGCCTAGTACACCAGTACCAATCGCATTTCGACTGGCAGAGCCTGCGCCGCTACTGATCACCAGTGGCAATACGCCAAGTGAAAAGGCCATCGATGTCATAATAATGGGGCGTAAACGCAACCGAACCGCTTCTAAAATGGCTTCGACCAGCTCTTTACCTTGTTGCTGTAACTCGCGTGCAAATTCAACAATTAAGATGGCGTTTTTCGAGGCCAGCCCCATGGTAGTTAATAGCCCTACCTGAAAATACACGTCGTTGCCTAAACCGCGCATATACGCTGCCGTTAACGCACCAACAATACCGAGCGGTACAACTAAGATCACCGCAAAAGGCACGCTCCAGCTTTCATACAAGGCCGCTAAACATAAGAACACCACTAAGATCGACAGCGCATATAAAGCGGGTGCTTGTGAGCCAGAGAGTTTTTCTTGATAAGAGGTCGCGGTCCATTCAAAACCAATACCATCAGGCAGCTGGCCAATAAGCCGTTCCATGGTATTCATGGCATCACCTGAGCTTGAGCCCGGTGCCGGCTCGCCTTGGATCTCCAGTGCGGATACGCCGTTGTAACGCTCTAAACGTTGCGGGCCATATACCCATTCGCTGCTGGCGAACGAAGCAAAACTGACCATCTCACCGTTGTCGTTGCGCACAAACCAACGCTTGATATCTTCAGGTGTCATACGAAATTCAGGTTCGGCCTGCACAAACACTTTCTTCACGCGGCCACGATCTAAAAAGTCGTTAACATAGGTCGAGCCCCAACCAATCGACAGGGTTTGGTTAATATTGCTAAGAGAGACCCCCAACGCTTGTGCTTTTAACTGGTCAACATTAATTTTTAACTGTGGGCCATCTTCCATGCCATTTGGCCGAACACCAATTAAGCCGGGTTCTTGCGCTGCCATACCCAGTAGTTGGTTTCTGGCGGCTAACAGTGCTTCATGACCCACACCGCCTCTATCCTGTAAGAATAAGGTAAAGCCGGTTGCGCGGCCTAACTCGGCAATAGGCGGTAAATTAAAGGCAAAAATTTGCGCCTCTTTTACCGTCATAAAATAACCCATGGCACGGCCAATCACTGCTTGTACGCTGTCGGAGGCATCACGCAGGCTCCAATCTTTTAAACGCACAAAGGCTAAGCCCATATTTTGGCCGCGACCGGCAAAACTAAAGCCCGATACGGTAAACACAGATTGCACCGCCTGCTCTTGACCATAATGGCCAGCAATTTTATCCATGACGGCTTCAGTACGCTCTTGGCTGGCACCGGTAGGTAATTGAATTAAAGTAAGAAATACGCCTTGATCTTCCTCGGGTAAAAATGAGGTAGGTAAGCGCACAAACATCAATGCCATCACCATCACGATGGCACCATAAACCAACATTGAACGTTTTGGCCGTGCAAGCATGCCCGCAACACCGCGCTGATAATTGCGATTGGTTTGCTCAAAACCCCGGTTAAACCAACCAAAAAAGCCTTTTTTCGCTTGATGATTACCGTGGATGGGTTTGAGCATGGTGGCACACAGTGCCGGTGTGAAAATGATCGCAACCAGCACCGATAGCGCCATAGCGGTGACGATGGTAATCGAAAACTGTTGGTAGATAGCGCCGGTTGCGCCACCAAAAAAAGCCATTGGTACAAAGACCGCAGATAACACTAAACCGATACCCACTAAGGCGCCGGTGATCTGTCCCATAGATTTACGAGTGGCTTCAATAGGGCCTAACCCTTCTTCGCTCATTACCCGTTCAACGTTTTCGACTACGACGATGGCGTCATCGACTAATAAGCCGATGGCCAGCACCATACCAAACATGGTTAAGGTGTTGATTGAAAAACCAAAAGCAGCCATCACGCCAAAAGTACCTAGTAGCACCACGGGCACGGCTAAGGTAGGGATCAGTGTGGCGCGGAAATTCTGCAAAAACAGATACATGACCAAGAATACAAGGATAATCGCTTCAATCAGCGTTTGTACAACTGAGCTAATCGATATTTCGACAAAAGGCGTGGTGTCATAAGGCACCACAGTACTTAACCCCGCCGGGAAATAAGGGCGCAGTTCATCCAGTTTGGCTCGTACCGCGGCAGCCGTATCAAGGGCATTCGCACCGGTTGCTAATTCAATAGCTAAACCCGTGGCCATTTTGCCATTGTAACGGGCGATCACGGAGTAATCTTCGCCGCCAAGCTCAACCCGCGCCACATCTGCCAATTTCACGGTTGAGCCATCGCTGTTGGTGCGCAGTAATATTTGGCCAAATTCTGCGGCTGAGGTTAAGCGTGTTTGCGCTAAAATAGCTGCATTAAATTGTTGACCGGGCAGCGCGGGCGAACCACCCAGTTGTCCCGCTGTTACCTGATTATTTTGTACTTGAATGGCCGCAGTAATGTCGGCGGGGGTCAGTTGAAATTGGTTTAACTTATCGGCATCTAGCCACACACGCATCGCATATTGGCTACCAAACACTTGTACATTACCTACCCCGCTGGTGCGGCTTAAAGGGTCGCGCACATTGGCCACCACAAAGTCAGCAATATCATCGCGAGTTAAGCTGCCATCTTCAGAGATAAAGCCAACGACCATTAAGAAAGCGCCATTCGATTTAGCCACACGCACACCGGCTTGCTGCACTTCTTGTGGCAGCAAGGGTAAGGCTTGTTGCAGCTTATTTTGCACCTGTACTTGTGCAATATCGGGATCAGTACCGGTTTCAAACGTTAGCGTTAAGCTGATATTGCCGGAAGAGTCTGAGTTGGCCGACAGGTACATCAGGTTATCGAGGCCATTCATGGTTTGCTCGATAACTTGTGTCACCGCATCTTCAGCGGTTTGAGCAGATGCACCGCGATAAGAGGTGCTGATACTGATCGCCGGTGGCGCGATCCGAGGATATTGCTCTACCGGCAGTTGTTTGATGGATAACAAGCCTGCCAACATGATAACGATGGCGATAACCCAAGCGAAGATCGGTCGATTGATAAAGAAATTTGCCATGTGCGACTCCAGGGTTACTGCACAGCAGCAGAATTAGGTGAGGTTTGGGTTGCCGTTACTGTACGTACCGTGGCGCCAGGCCGAATTTTTTGTAAGCCCGCGACAATCACGCTATCTCCTGCCTTGAGGCCGGAAAGCACTTGCCAATTTTGACCCACAGCACGCCCGGTCTCAATTACCCGTGCTTCTACAATGTTATCCTGGGTGACTAACATCACCGATGCTTGACCTTTGGGCGTTCGGATCACCGCTTTTTGCGGCACCATCAGAGCATTTTGGTCGATACCATGCTGCAGGCGGGCTCGAACAAACATGCCAGGTAATAAATCACCCTGATCATTGGCAAACACGGCACGCAAGGTCACCATGCCCGTGCTGGGATCGACATTCACTTCAGAGAATTGCAGGCTGCCCTGTTGCGGATAGGTACTGCCATCATCTAGCAACAGTTCAACCGTTACTTCGGCACTACCCATTTGCTGATGTTGCCGTTTAAGTTGCATTAATTCGCTGCTTGATTGCGTAAGATCAACGTAGATAGGGTTAAGTTGCCTTACCGTCGCCATCACCTGTGCCTGATTCGCCGTTAACAAAGCCCCTTCGGTTACATTCGAGCGGCCAATTTGACCCGCGATAGGTGCCGTGATCTCGGTATAATCTAAGTTAATTTGCGCGGTTTGTAAGGCGGCCTCACTACTGGCAACTGCGGCATTTGCTTGCATTAAAGCCGCTTGAGCATCGTCATAGTCTTGTTGGCTAATGGCTTTTTTACCTATTAACCCTTTTAAGCGATCGGCTTTTAGCTGTGCGTTGTGTTGCATGGCTTTACTGCTGCTTAAATTCGCTTTGGCATGTGCCAAAGCGGCTTGATAAGGTGCCGCATCAATTTTATAGAGCACTTGTCCGGCAGTGACTAATTGGCCTTCCGTAAATAAGCGTTGTTTTAAGATACCGTTGACTTGAGGGCGTATCTCCGCCTGACGATAATCCGTGGTGCGCCCTGGTAATTCAGAGATCAGCGGCATAGCGGAATGGCTTAACGTCACAACTTCTACTTCTGGCGCAGGGGCAGTGCCTTGAGTGGCACTGGGTTCAGGTTGGCTACAGGCTACTAATAACATGCTGAATGCGGCAACACTCAATAGTTTAATCTTAAAACGCATAAAAACTCCTGTGAGACATAACTGAAAAGCTGCGATAGATAACAGTAGCAGAATAATGGCTGCAATATACATACAAGGCTGTATGTTATCAAGCGCAACAAGGCTTGTCGCGCTGTATGTGCGACTAAAGGCTATAAACAGCGGTTGAGTGTTAACCGTGAGTGTGTGTCATGCCCAAGAAGGCTGAACGCCGTATGGGTTCGATAACGTTAATGTCTCTTTGGCCCGCTAGGTTAGAGAAAACACTGTGATTAGAACAACGATAAGCCCAATTCTTCAGCAATGGCGGTGATCAGTTGCATGGCTACGACCGAGTTACCAAACCGGTTGAGCGGTGGACTCCAAGCCGTGATCACCCCAAATTGCGGCACAATGGCAACAATAGCACCACCAACGCCACTTTTTGCCGGTAAACCCACTTTAAACGCAAATTCGCCAGATTGATCATACATGCCACTGGTCGACAAAATGGCGTTAACGCGGTGCGCGTCACGTCGGCTGCAAATTTGCGCTTGGGTGCCAGGCTGCACGCCACGGTTTGCCAAAAACAGCAGGGCGCGCGACAATTCGGCGCAACTAATGGCGGTTGCACATTGATGAAAATACTGCGCCAAAACTAAGGGCACTTCTGCTTCAATATTGCCAAAGCTTTTCATCAAATAGGCGAGGGCCGCATTGCGATTACCGTGCTCTAATTCGGATTGATACACTTGTTGATCGGCATAAATCTGATCGGTTTGTGCTAAGCGGCGAATAAAACTAAGAAAAGCACTTTTACTAGCAGAATAATGACTTACCAACACATCCGAGACTAAAATGGCCCCGGCATTAATCACGGGGTTACGTGGAATGCCTTTTTCCCATTCTAGCTGCACAATTGAGTTAAATGGCTGCCCTGACGGCTCCATATTGACGCGTTGCCACAGCTCATCGTCGAGTCTATTCATCGCCATCACCAGCGCAAAAATTTTCGAGACACTTTGTAAGGAAAACTGTTGCTCAAACGCACCGGCACCACTGATTTTGCCATCCAAGGTGGCGATGGCAACCCCTGCTTGTTCGGGGGCGACCTGTGCCAATGCGGGGATATAGTTGGCCACTTTACCTTCGGTATAGCGCGGCTGATATTGGGTTAATAACCGTTGTAATAAAGCTTCTAAGCTGGGATCGGCGAAAGACATAATGGCGAGATATCGTGATAGCAACAAGGCTGCAGTATACCATAGCCAAGGTGGGCATTGCAGGCGCGAGCGCGGTTTAGCCTGTTGGCGACCATCAACGCTGGGCTTGGCTAAACTCAGGTATCGTTAAGGTTGCGTCATAACGAATATTTTGTTCAAGTTGATCAAAGATCCACAACAAATGCCCTACTTTTAGCTGGTTGGCGCCTAAGCGTAAGTTAATACCTTGGATATAAGCGCGAAACTCTCGGCCCAAGCCACATAAATCGGCTTCTTCTGTGGCAGTAAGTAAGGCTTGTTCACTGAGCGGTCGATGTGCATGTTTTTGCGCTTGGGCCAACGCAGAAAAGTCGCGTTGGTAAAAGTACCACAAGGCTAAGGCAACAATAACAAGCATAACGATGACGGCGGCTACGATATTGTCGAATAAAAAATTGAACATGGTCTACCTCGTTAGCGGTGAAGTGGCAGAAAAGGTGTGGTTAGCCGAGTGAATCGTTTCATTGACCATGTTACGTGGTGAGCGGTGTTTTAGCGCAGTCGTTCAGGCGTTTTTTTAACATGATAAGCAGTAGCAATATCGCTTACTGAGATAGATAAAAATCCCAGCTGCGGTAGGCCACAGCTGGGATGTTCGGTGTAACAGGTGTTTAATTAAAACTGCACGGTATAACGCACACCCAGTTCGCGTGCATCATTGCTTAAAATACGCAGAACATAGTCACCGGTATTCAACCGGGCATTATCATAGCGCTCATCAAGCAGGTTTTGCGCATATAATGACACTGACCAGTCACCCTGAGCCGGTGCATAGCGCAGATCCATATTAATTAACTCACGGCTATCGATTTGGGTAAAGCGGCCACTGTCACTGCTTGGTTCGCCATACATCTCATCGCGGAAAGAGTAATCTAGCCGTGCGGTCAATTCGGCACCGCCTTCCAACGCAAATTTATACGTTGCGCCCAGCGCGGCCGTAACGTCAGGTGTCAACGGTGCAACGGGTTTCACAGCACCGATCTGATCCACATCAACATCGATATAGCCTACTGCACCATGCAGTTTAAAGGCGTCAGTGACAAACCAGGTGCCTTCCCATTCAATACCACGTGAGGTTTGGCTTACCACTAAGTTTGTGGTGCTAAAGCCACCTTCTGCGGTGGTGCTCACCTGATAAGGTAAATCATCATATTCGGTATTAAATACCGCAATGCTCATAGCAAAGTTATTATTGATTTGCCCTTTTAAGCCCACTTCGTAGTTTACTGCCGTGATGTTTTCAGAAGCCACTAAGCAATTTGGATCGCCAAACAAGCAGTAAGGACGCGCCGGGAACTGACCTGATTGATAACCGCTTTGGATGCTAGTGTAAACATTCAAGCCATTTTGCATGGTGTAGTTTGCGGATAAGTCATAGCTTAGCTGGCTCCAGCTGTCGCTAGCAGTAAAAGCACCAATGCCGACATCGGCAATCACGTCTTTTTTGTCACGGTTAAAACGCAAGCCACCGGCAATACGCAGATCGTCTGTAAGCATATAGCCGACATTCACAAAGATAGCGCGGCTGACTGAGCGCTGATCCAGCTCTAACAGGTTGGCACCACCGTTAAAACGTGAATCGGCACCTTGCCGATTGCTGCCTTCTTCGGTGAAATAATAAATCCCAGAAACAAAATCGACTTCACCAAGGTAACCATTTAATTGCAATTCAGCAGATGTTTGATCCGCATTACCCACTTCAGGATAGTGATCTAAGCTAAAAATGGTGGCGTCATCATCTAAGCCGGCTTTGTAGTCAGAGGTGCGATGGCTAATGATGGCTTTAGTGGCTAAGGTATCGGTCAGGCCGAGATCCATGGTCAGTGATAAACCGCTGGCAGAATTACTGACTTCAGTGACTTCTTTAGTGCCTGTGGCATTATCATAAATATTAGCCGCCACATCGCTGTTGCGTAGTGGGCCTGCTGGGGTGGGTTGGCCAAAACGCTCACCGGTGTAATAAGCACCCGTGGGCACTTCATCGATGAGTGTGGTGTAAGGGCGCAAGCCGCCATTACCGTCGTTAGCATCAGCGGTAAGGGTAAAGCTTAAATCGTCTTGTGGCGAAAATTTAATAGATAGACGACCGTAGGCTTCTTGGGTTTCACCCACATCATATTTGGCATTAGGCACGTTAATAAATTTACCTAAGCCATCACGCTCGTTATAGCCGGCATTTAAGTTAAAGGCGAGGGTATCGGTCAATTCATGATTAACAAACACATCACCTTTTAAGCGACCGCGTGTTCCGACACTGACCGTAGCCTTATTCAGAGCGACTTCATCTGGTTGTTTCGTAATAATATTAATGGCGCCGCCAATGGAATTACGACCATACAAGGTGCCTTGTGGACCACGTAACACTTCAATGCGCGCAATATTATTCAGGTTCCAGTTTTGACCGACTTGGCGGCCAAGATACACGCCATCTACGTAAACACTGACACCCGGATCGGTGGTGATCAAGTGATCTTGCAAACCGATACCGCGAATAAAAGGGTTAGCCGACGAAGTGTGACCGGCAGAAAAACCTGTGACATTTAAATTGGGAACAAATTTACCGACATCGGTTAAATCAGTAATGCCTTGCTCGGCTAAGGCGTCGCCGCTGAAAGCACTAATGGCCACCGGCACTTCATAAATGGCTTGTGTACGTTTAGTTGCGGTGACTTCAATTATTTCAATTTTACTTTCGCTATTGTCCGCAGTTTGTTGTGCTAGCGCGGAGGCATTAAACAAACCCGCCATCGCCACAGTCAGTAGGCTAAGTTTGGTAGATAAAGCAGGTGTCAGCTGTAGAGTTGGCATAAGGTGTCATTCTCCTAAGTAGACTGCCCAACAGATGGGCAAACCCGCGGAGTATAAATGCTGAACAGCTGGATGAAAACCATTACCTGGCATTTAGCTCACCGTTTTTAATTGATGCTAACAGAGCGTAACTGTGGCGATAATTTGTGGCTGAGAAGATAAAATTAGGTGAGTTGCAGCAATGTTTACATCAAAACTTATACGTTACAAAAAAAGCTGAGTTGGCTAACAGTGCTTGTCACAGATACGTAAATTATATTTTACGAATATTGGTTTTCAGTGTTGACAGTAAAAAAGGAACAGGATATAACCACAATCAAATAATGGTTAAATAACCTTTAAATGCTCATGGTTATTTATTTTGTTTAATTAATTCTAATAAAGTAGAACTGTTATGAAACAAAATTTACCGGTGACAGGATGTGAGCAGGTAGTTGATGCAGAAGCAAATATTTTATCAACAACAGATCTTCAAGGACGAATTAAATATGTAAATGAAGAATTTATTGAAATAAGTGGTTTTAGCCAAGACGAATTGTTAGGACAAAATCACCACGTTGTCCGTCATCCTGATATGCCGCCTTTGGTTTTTCAACAGTTTTGGCAACGTATACAAGCCGGCTCACCCTGGATGGGTATTGTTAAAAATCGTTGTAAAAATGGTGATCACTATTGGGTTGACGCTTTTGTAACACCTATTAGTCATAACGGTAAGGTTTCAGAATATCAGTCTGTCCGGCGGAAAGCGTCTGCGCCACAAATTAAGCGTGCACAGCAAATTTACACGGCGCTGAATAAAGGCAAAATCCTTCGTCAAAGCAAACCAACCTTATCACTGCGTTTAAAATTAATGTTCACCACCTTCCTACCCATCGCAATGGGTATAACAATCGCTCATTTTATTTCATCTCCAATGAGCTATGTTCTGTATCCTTTTTTGGGGCTGTTATTGGCTTTGATACTGAATTGGCAATTACTCGAGCCACTGCAAAAGTTGTTTCAAATGGTGAAGGAGCAGTCTGCAGATCCAGTAGCCTGTTATGTTTATACCGGTCGCGCTGATGAAATTGGCCAAACTCAACTACTAATTCGAGCATTAGAAGCTGAAACCGCCGGAGTGGTTGGGCGCGTTGCAGATTCTGCTAATTCTTTAGCAAGAGGAATTGGGCAGCTAACGCAATCGGTGTCGGCGACTCGGCAAGAAATTTTTGCACAGTTTGCTGAAACAGAGCAGGTAGCTACAGCCATTAATCAACTGTGTGTCAGTGTGCAAGATGTTGCGGGCAATGCAAAATATTCATCAGATGCAGCAGATAGTGCATTTTGTCGAGCGCAAAGTGGTAAGGGGGTAGTTGATCAAAGTCTTGGTGCTGCCAAACAACTACAACACACTTTAGCCGAAGCGCGGCAAATTGTATTAAAGGTAGCGCAGAGTAGTCAGGATATTAGTCAAATCTTAGATATTATTCGAAGCATTGCAGAGCGAACCAACCTCTTAGCTTTAAATGCTGCCATCGAGGCCGCTCGTGCCGGAGAGGCGGGACGCGGTTTTTCAGTCGTGGCCGATGAGGTAAGACAACTAGCAAGTAGAACGCAGACCGCGATATCTGATATTCAACAAAAAATAACTAAATTACAGCAAGGAACTGTTCTGGCCGTCGATGCTTTACAACAAAGTAATGATAGCGCGGAAAACTGTGCAGAAATGAGTGCACAAACAGCAGAAGTGTTGGAGCAGGTTTTACATTCTATTCAAAGCATAACCGAACAGAATCAACAGATTGCAGCAGCTGTTTCTCAACAAGGTTCTGTGGCGGAAATGATCAATCAGAATATAACCAGCATTAGAGATTTAGCCGGTCGTAGTCTGGACAATGCCGAATCCACCGCCTGTGCCAGTGATGAAATGAATGGCATCACGCAAGGTTTTGATGCGTTAACTCGGCAATTCTGGGCGCGGCAGCGCACCAACTAGCTAGGAGGCATGATGTTAGTTAGTAGTCAGCAGGAATGTCAGACGGTTCTTAATTTATTAACGGACAATTTACCGGGATTTTTTTTTCAATTATCTGAAACCACTGGACAATCCTATCAGTTGTTGAAGTTGACCAATAGTGCTGCAGCGATTCTGGGTATGCCATTGCAAGAGTTGCACACTAATCAATCCGCTATTTTTTCTCGGATAGCGGCTGAAGATTTTGATGATCTCAGAGCACTACTCACCCATTCTGCTACTCATGGTACACCATGGCACATGCAATTTCGTTATCAACATCCAAGCGGTAACATTGTTTGGCTTGCCGCGCATGCTTCACTTGAACAAGATCATTTAGGTCGACCAAGCTGGTATGGTTATATCAGTGATATCAGTAGCATGAAGCAAAATGAACAAGCTTTAGAGGATTATGCTGTTGCGCATCGTGAGATCCTCGATAATGTGGTGGATGCCATTATTACCATTAATGAACAAGGCTTAATTCAAACCTTTAACAATGCCGCAATTAAGTTGTTTGGTTATAAAGAAGAAGAGGTGCTGGGCAAAAATGTGTCGATGCTGATGCCTGAACCCTATCGCAGCCAGCATGACCACTATATTAATGCGCATTTACACTTTGGCGTAACAAAAATTATTGGCCGTAGTCGAGAAACTAAAGGCCAGCGTAAAGATGGTCGTTTATTTAATATGGAGTTACGCATTTCACGGATCGAACGTGCTGACAGTGTAACCTTTATTGGTATGGTAAGAGATCTTTCGGAGCGCAAACGTGCAGAAGTTTTAATTGAAAAATTAGCTTTTTACGACCCTTTAACCTCGTTACCGAACCGCCGTATGTTGATGCAGTGTTTAAATGATGCCTTAGAAAAGCGCCAGTACGGTCAAGAATTGGGCGCTTTACTGTTTATTGATTTGGATAACTTTAAACATCTAAATGATTCACTTGGTCACGCAACCGGTGATCAGCTTTTGCGGCAAGTGGCGCAGCGTTTACAGCAAAGCGTACGGCAGCAAGATACCGTGGCACGCTTAGGTGGCGATGAGTTTATCATTTTGTTGTTACATCTCTCACCAGAATACTATCAGGCCATTGATCAGGCCGCCCAGATCGCCGAGAAAATTCGTGCAGTACTGAATACTCCATTTAAATTAGAAAAGCTGAGTTATGTGAGTAGCCCTAGTATCGGTATTACGATTTTTTCTGATGACAACAAAGTCGTGGATGAGCTTTTGCAGCAAGCAGACTTAGCGATGTATCAAGCGAAAGCCGCTGGCAAAAACATGATTAGCTTGTTTGATGTGTCGATGCAAATACAAGCTTCAACCCGGACGCAATTAGAAAGCCAATTGAGACAAGCTCTCAGCAACCAACAATTACAATTGCATTATCAAGGCTTGCATAATGAGCAAGGCGAATTAGTCGGGGCTGAGGTTTTAATACGTTGGTTTCATCCTGAGCTTGGCTCCGTTAGCCCAGCGGTGTTTATTCCTATCGCTGAAGAAAGTGGTTTAATTTATGAAATTGGCCAATGGGTTATTGAGCAATCTTGCTTGCAACTCACCAATTGGACTGCTGACATGCCGGGTCTAGTGCCTAAATTATCGATTAATATCAGTGCACGGCAATTTCACCAAGAAAATTTTTTGCCGCAGGTTTTAGCTATTTTAGAGCAACATCCGTTAGTCCAGAAGCGTCTGCAATTTGAATTAACAGAGAGTATTTTAGTTTCTCGAGTAGATGAAGTTGTTGCTAAAATGCGCCGCTTGCAAGAATACGGCATTGGCTTTGCGTTAGATGATTTTGGTACCGGTTACTCGTCTTTAAGTTATTTGAAGTGTTTGCCCTTAGAGCAATTAAAAATTGATCGTAGTTTTGTCGAAGATATTTTGCATGACAACAATGATGCTGCAATAGCCTGTACGGTGATTGCGTTATCAAAAGCTTTAGGCTTAGGGGTAATAGCAGAGGGCGTAGAAACTGCTGAGCAGCGTGATGCGTTGGCAGGAATGGGATGCTATCACTATCAAGGCTTTTATTTTAGTAAGCCACTGGCTAGCCATGATTTTGTTAATTTTCATCGTGCCGTGTTTGCCAGTTAAAGTTGACATAGGGCTCGCGCCTTAGCTTTCTGTCATACTAGTTCGATATTCGTAGGCAACGGCGCATGTTATGATAGTTCATCTAAGCCATGGTCAGTAGTGAGTGAATAGCGTGTTAGTTACAGCAAAGTTGCCGCTTTTTTCTCTGGCAGCGGTAAAACGTCGTTGGCATTGCTTAGTGTGCTTATGGTTGTTGCTCGCTTTAAGCGGCTGCGCCACCGTGTCGGTGTCGAATGTGGATAGCCGCGAGTATGTTAAGCAGCGGCGGGGCGATGTGTTAACTACAGGCACCATTAGCCAATATACAGGTGTCGTGCTGCAAATACTTGGGCTAGATCAGGCAACCTGTCAGCGCGAAGCGGCAGAATGTGCCGAGATCCTCAGCACCGGTTTGGGTTTAACCAGTGAACAACGCCTATCGGCGATGGCGGAACTGTGGTTACATCAAGCCTTATGGTATAGCCGTCCACGCAATAAAGATGTGCTGGCTGAGGTCGATGCCTACCTGATGAGCGCTCGCTATGCTTACGCTTATTTATTTTATTCTGGTGTGACACCGATTAATCGTTTGTTTGAAGACCGGCAAACGCAAGTGCGTGATTACTATAACTTTGCCACCCAACAAGCCGCAACCTTATTATTCTCACAGCAACAACGGCGCTGGTTGCAAGACAGTGCTATTACCCTACAAACCGAGCGTTGGCAGTTACGTAGCCAGTTGCAGCATCGGCGCTTTCGCGAGCAAGCACTTCCTGCACAGCTTGTGCCCACCAACACCTTGTCATTTCAAGGCTTGCGCAATCAATATCGCCGCGATGGGCTCGGTGCTGAATTAGTGGCCGTCAGTGCGGCGCGCACGCAATTAAATTTGCAGCAAGGCTATAGCGAATTACCCTCGCCGGTGGTGACCGCCGTATTGAGTTTTGGCGGTAACACTTTAGCTGAAGTGTTAAGTACCGATCAGGTGACCTTACATGTGCTGGATCCGCTGCAACAGCAGCAAGTGACGATTGCTGGCGCGAAGATCCCATTGGCGGCCAACTTTACCGCGGGTTATGGTTTATGGTTAGCGCGTTCTGATTTTTCTCGGCAAGCGTTTTGGAATTTAATGGGTGCAAGCGATTCATTAGCGCAGCCACATTTATTTATGCTGCAGCCTTATGATCCTAATCGTAAAATTATCATTATGTTACATGGTATTGCTAGTAGCCCTGAAGCCTGGGTTAATACGGCGAATGAGGTTTTGGGTGATGAAAAGCTGCGTGCCAACTATCAATTATGGCAATTGTATTACCCTACGAACTTACCTTTGGTTCTGAATTTACAAGCTATCCGCCAGCGTATTACGCAAACCTTACGACAGTTTGATCCTGAAGGCTTGGCTCCGGCTTCAGAAGATATGGTGATCATTGGTCATAGTATGGGTGGGCTATTGGCGCGTTTATTGGTGTCTGACTCGGGTGAGCAATTATTGTATGCCGTTAGCGAAGAGCATAAATTAGATTTAAAACGTCAGCAGCGTTTCTTTCAAAGCTTTCGTGATGATTTTACGTTTTCAGCTTTACCGGGGGCGAATCGGGCGATTTTTATTGCGACACCACATTTGGGTACGGCGGTGGCAGACTATCGTTTAGCTCGCTGGTTAGCCGGGCTCATTACCTTGCCCGTGACGGTGTTAGAACGTGTGGCCGAAGCGGCTGAGCTGTTAAACGATCCCAGCAGCAAGAGCCAAGCGCGGGTGCCACTGCGGATCACCAGCATTGAAAACCTCAGCGATCGCGATAGTTTTATCATGGCGGCGGCACGCATTCCGATTAATGCTGCGGTGCGGTATCACTCGATTATTGGGGTAGAACAACCCAGCTTACCTGTGGCCCAACACTCGGATGGCGTTGTACCCTATTTAAGTGCGCATTTACCGGAAGCTGAATCAGAGATGGTGATCCGCTCGGGGCATAGCGTACAAGAAACCTCGGCTGCCATTTTAGAGATCCGCCGCATTTTGCATCAGCACCTCGCTGAGTTAACACGCTAAACGGCAAGTATTTCCGTTTGCGATAGATCAAGGCTGAGTCAGTGAAAGCTCAGTATACTGCCGCCTTAGCTAAATAAGGGGGCAGAAGATGCAAGCGATATCATGGGATGCGGCGTTAATCGCCAAATACAACATTAACGGACCGCGTTATACCTCTTATCCAACCGCGTTAGCGTTAGATCCGGCTTTTGACTCGGCCATGATTACCCCCGTGCTGCAAGACGCTCCGTCTGAGCTGAGCTTATATATCCATATTCCGTTTTGTCATCAGCTTTGCTATTACTGTGGCTGCAATAAAATTGTCACGCGGCATCAGCACAAAGCTGATCAGTATTTAACGGCATTGGCGCAAGAAATGGCGCTGTATCAAGCTAGTGTAGCCGATAAGCGCATCACGCAATTGCACTTGGGTGGCGGCACACCCACCTTTTTAACGGAAGCGCAGTTAACGCAATTAATGCAGTTAATTCATCAGCATTTTCAGCTGACAACTGAGGCAGAGATCAGTATTGAGATCGATCCGCGCAGTTGTAGCGAGCAAAAGCTGCGACATTTACGCCAACTGGGGTTTAATCGTGTCAGTTTTGGTGTGCAAGATTTAGACGAGAAAGTGCAAATTGCCATTAACCGAGTGCAAGAAACCGAGTTGATCCGCCAGCAAATGCAATTAAGTCGAGCACTGGGTTTTAGCTCGGTCAATCTGGATCTGATTTATGGCCTGCCATATCAACAGCCCGATAGTTTTGCTGAAACCTTAGCCGAGATTATCCGTTTATCACCCGATCGCATTTCATTATTCAGCTATGCGCATTTACCAGAGCGCTTTGCCGCGCAGCGTAAAATTCCCGACGACAGTTTACCGGCTGCACCTGCAAAGCTGCAGTTATTGCAATTGGCGATCACGGCGTTAGTAGGAGCCGGTTATCAATTTATTGGCATGGATCACTTTGCTAAAGCCAGTGATCCACTGGCGATAGCGCAGCAGCAAGGCCGTTTGCAGCGTAATTTTCAAGGCTATACCACAGCCGGGCAAGATGCGTTGTTGGGGCTGGGGGTGTCAAGTATTAGCCAAATCAACGGTGTATTGTGGCAAAACAGTAAGGTATTAGCCGATTATTATGCTGCCTTACAGCAACAACAGCGCCCAGTTGAGCGTGGCTTGAGTTTAAGTGGGGATGATCGGCTGCGCGCTGCATTGATTAGCCAACTCATTTGTCACTTCAAATTGGATATCACTGCTTTTTGCCAGCAATGGCAGTTAATCGATTTTTGGGGATATTTTGCCGATGCGGTGCCGCAGTTGCAGCCGTTTATCACCGATGGTTTACTTGTAGCCAATGACAGTGAGTTAACAGTGACTGTCTTAGGTCGGCTATGGGTTCGCAGTATTTGTGCCTGCTTCGATGCCTATTTAACGCAAAGTCAGCAACGTTATTCCAAGGTAGTATAAATCGGCATAGGGCAGGGTAAGTTGACTTTTTTAATCAAAATGCCGAAAAAGCTTTCAGCAGTGGTTCAGTTGTACAGTGCAAGATTAACGGGTGTTTAGCAGAAAGTGGAGCCGATTATGGCCACAACAATCACCAAAACCCTGTTTGCTGTTTCTTTGTTAACACTGGTACAACTGCCAGTGCTCGCGCATCAAGCGTCGCCCGTTGCCATTGAGCGAGTAGGTCATGATGTGTTGGTGTATACCTTAAGACGGGCTGCCGATGAATTAGTTAGAGTGGCCCGCATCGATCCGGTGCAACAAGGCTATAGCCGATATTACAAGGTTAAGCATGCAACACCGCGTATTGTTGCCAAGCAGCGCCAAGCATTACAGCAGTTAGCCCATGAACATCAGCGTCATCTGGTGTCGTTAGAACGTCAGCTTGATCGCGAATTAGCGCAATTATCTGATGCTTATCAGCACAGTCATCACAAAGCCAAACCCAAACAAAAGAGCAAAGCAAGACAAGCGTATCAACGTAAAGTTGAACGAGCTTATGATAAGTTTGCACATCAAGTAGAAGTGGCGCATAACCAATTTGACAAACAGCGTGAACAGATCTTGCTTGCGAAATACCGCTATTAGCCGTGCGGGTGCGGTTAACCAAACACGCGCAGGTAACTGAGCGGCTATTATAGCAAATAGCCGCTTAGGGGGCGTCAGACCGTGTCATGTTCAGCGGATGTACTGGGTGTGGTTTTTAGCCACTTTTTAGTGATGTCGGCTGCTGGTAATGCTGGCGAGATGAAATAACCTTGGCCGGTATCGCAGCCGGCTTGCAGTAAAAATTCACACTGAGCGGTGTGTTCAATACCCTCGGCAATCACTTCTAAACCCAAGGCTTTAGCCATGGCAATAATGGCCAAAGTGATTTGCCGATCACTTTCATTGGCCGGTAATTCACGAATAAAGCTATGGTCAATTTTCAAAGCATCGATTGGCAAACGGCGTAAGTAAGACAGGGATGAATAGCCTGTCCCAAAATCATCAATGGATAAGCGTAGCCCCAGCTTTTTCAGTTCGGTTAGTACATTTAAAATATAAGCCGAATGCTCGGGTATAAAACAGCTTTCAGTCAGTTCTAACTCTATCAAACGTGGCTGAATTGCGGCTTGCGTGACAATAGCGCGAAAGCGTGGTAGAAAATCCAGCTCCATTAATTGCAACACTGAAATATTAATGGAAACAGGCAGAGCGGATGCTTGCCATTGCTTTAACTGAAAACAGACTTGGCGCAACACCCATTCGCCTAACTGATGAATCAGCCCGAGTTTTTCCGCCAACGGGATAAACAAGGCGGGCGACAGTGGGCCTAACTCTGGATCTGACCAACGCAACAAGGCTTCAAAACCAATGACCTCTTGGGTTTTTATGCTGAATTTAGGTTGATAATGCACCTCAAGTAATTGCAGACGCAGTGCTTGTCGTAACGCTTGCTCTAACTTCAGTTCATCGACGTTTTGTTGGCCTTGGCTCGCGTCATAAAAGCGGTATTGATTACGCCCCGCATTTTTTGCCTGATACATTGCGACATCAGCATGTTTCACCAACATTTCCGCTGTATGCCCATCCTTGGGAAATAAACTGATGCCAATACTGGTGGTTAAAAAGAAATCTTGCCCTAATAATTGCACTGGCCGTTCAAACTGCGCGATTAAACGCTGCGCTAATGCTTGCAGTGAATCACAAACTTTGATTTCGGGGATTAAAATAATAAACTCGTCGCCGCCTAAGCGGGCAACAGACTCACCTACGCGCAAGGTGTTTTGTAAGCGTTTGGCCACTTCTTTTAAGGCTTGGTCACCGGCATGATGACCAAGGGTATCATTGATGCGTTTAAACAAGTCTAAATCTAAAAACAACACTGCGAGGGCATGTTGATGGCGCTGTGCATTGGCTAGTGCCAGTTGTAGTCGATCGAAAAACATCCGGCGATTGGCCAAGCCGGTTAATTCATCGATATAAGCCAGTTGATGAATTTTTTCTTCTTGTTGTTTACGCTCGGTAATATCACTAAAAATTGCCGCATACTGGGTAATCTGCTGAGATTCCGAGCGAATAGCAGTAATACTTAGTGATTGCGGATAAATCTCGCCATTTTTGCGTTTATTCCACACCTCACCTTGCCAATGGCCGGTTTCTAAAATGGTGTGCCACATGTGGCGATAAAACTCTGCTGGATGTAAGCCTGAGCTGAGTAAACGCGGTGTTTTACCCAGTGCCTCGGCTTGGCTATAACCGGTGAGTTTGGTAAAGCTGGGATTAACCGATTGGATAAAGCCATGTTGATCGGTGATCATAATGCCATCCATAGAGGCATCAATCACTTTGTGTGCTAAGCGCAGGTAATCAGCCGAGGTACGCAGAGCAAGATCGCGATCTTGTAAGGCGGTTTTTAATTGTTCGATGTAGCTGTATTCAACATTTCGCAGGATATCGTTAAAAGACAATAACCCCAGAATTTGCTGTTGTTCTTTTACCACTAAGTGACGAATATTATGCTGATTGAGCAGCGTCACGGCATCTAATACACTCATGTTAGGTGGCACGACTAACAATTTTTTTGTCGCGATGTCAGCAACTTGCTGACAGTTACGGCCATCAGCCAGCAGTTGTACTAAATCCCGCTCAGTGATTAACCCTTGATGCTGATCAGCAAAATTAACAATGGCGGCGTCGGTTTTGGCTTGTCGCAAACACTGCACGGCTTCGGCTAAAGGTATCGTGCTATCTAAAAATACCGGGGCTTTTTCAATACAGCCGGCCACTTCCCGAAAACGTAAATAAAACTCAATTTGCTGCTGACGTACGATATCGCTTTGGGTGAGTAAACCGACCGGTTGCTGAGCACTGTTTACCACCAATAAACGGCGAATATTATGATTCAGCATTAAGCTGGCTGCGCCATTAATACTGGTCAGTTCACTGGCGCTGATCACCGGTGATGACATTAAACTGCCCACGGTAATGCTTGTCGGATCGATTTGATTGAAGTCGAGTTTGCGCGTATCCGCTTCAGACCAAATGCCGCTAATGCTGTCGCCTTCTTTGATTAAAATACAGCTAACATTATGTTGGCGCATCAGTTGTGCCGCGGTTTGCAGAGTATCGTTAGCGGCGCAAGTTAACAGCGGGCGTTTAATCAGATCAGCAATAATGGGTTCATGCTGAAGAAATTCGTTAGGAGGGTTTACCGTAGACATCAACTTTCCAACTCGCGTGGCGCAATTATGCACAGAGTAACAAAACAGCCAGAACAGGAATTTGATTTAGCACAACTAAAGCATGGATAGAGGTGTTGCTTACGCATAGCGCAATATAGGTATTCACTAAATAACAATACTGACGGGATCTGGCAATCCATAACCGTCAGTATCTTTACCGTAAGTATTGCAGCTGGGTTAAATCATCAGCCAACCGCTAATGGCAAAAGCGCTTAAGGCCAGTGCACCGCAAAACAGCGCATAGGGCAATTGCGTTTTAACGTGCTCGAGCAAATCACAGCCCGCGGCGACGGAACTTACCGCGGTACTGTCAGAGATAGGCGAGCAGTGATCGCCAAAAATCCCGCCGCTCAGAATGGCCGCTAATACCAATTGGGGGGGTAAATTTAATAAGGTCACCATAGGGATGCCGATGGGAATTAAAATGGCGAAAGTACCCCAGCTAGTACCGGTGGTGACTGACATTAAAGAACCGGCTAAAAACAGCAAGGCTGGGATTAAAAAATGCGGGATATTTTGATCGACCATACCGGCAATCACGGTGCCGGTGCCTAATACTTTTAAGCTGCTGCCTAGCGCCATCGACAGTAGCACAATAGTCACTACCGGCAGTAATTCAGACATGCCCTTAAAGCCAATATCCACTAACTGCTGATGTTGGAAGCGACGGCTGATAATCATCATGGCATACGCCACTAAACAGGCTAACACGGTGGCATATAGCACCGAGCGCGAACCCGAGCCCTGCACTAACTCGCCATTACCGGTTAAAAACATAAAGCCAATCATTGAACCGACTAATGTTAAAAGTGGTAACAGCATAAACGCCGGATGGCTGGCCGGCGTTTCAATTTCTGTTTGCGGTAATTGCTCGCTGGCGCGCTGTTCTACCCGTTTTAACGGGCCATATACTTTGCCACTGATAATGGTATACAGCACCACGGCTAGCGTAAATAAGGCATAAAAATTCAGCGGAATACTGCCTAACAGCACTGAAATGGCCGGCACCGGTAACTCGTAAGTACTTAATAAACCGAGCACATAAGCCCCCCAGCCATTGAGTAAAATGATAATACAAATAGGCGAGCTGGTACTGTCGATGATATAGGCAAGCCGAGCACGGCTCATTTGAAATTTATCAAATAAACCGCGGGTGCTAATCCCCTTGGTTAACGAGCTGAGGTTCGATTCAATAAAGGTAAAAAAGCTGATACCAAAGGTCAGTAAACCGGCTTGGCGGCCAGTGCGGGCAATGCCTTTTCGTACTAAAAAATCTACCGTTGCGGTAACACCGCCAGAGAGGCGTAAATAAGCTAATAAACCACCGACTAACAAGGAAAACATTAAGATCCGAGCATTACCATCATCAGCGGTAACCGCGACAATACGCTCTAAGGTTTGAATACTGCCATCAAGCAGCAAACCCGCACCAATGCCTTGTCCTTGCTGCATGAAAATCAGCAGTTCGGCGGTACAAAGAGATAACAACAGCGCTAAGATCACTTCTTTACGCCAGAGCACAACCGCAATCGCTACGATTGCCGGTAACAGGGTGAGCCAATTTGCCAAGATGTTCTCCGTTTTATGCGGGATCTGCTGGATGATTTCGGCCATAACGCTCAGGCGCTGGGTTCATCGCAGTTTGGATAATGTATGATTTTATACAGGCTAACTGCGCCTTCTGCAAGCGCGAAACCTGCGGCTTTACCCAGAAACTAATTAAAATATCCTATTGTCTTTTCATGCGTTTGTATTAGGATCTGTATAAGTATTGCAGTTTAAATGGGCTAATCATGAATAAATTGGTTTTCCTGATACTGGCAGTCAGCAGCGTAATAATGGCCAAAGCAATGACAATTCCTGATTATCACCCGTATCAACAAGCGCATTTAAATAAACCGCAACTGCAATTTAGCGACATTGCGCCGTTAATCGAGCATTACCAAGCGCAGCCATGGCTAACGGTAACCGAACTGGGGCGTTCGGTGGAGCAGCAACCCATTTATCAACTTCAATTAGGCCAAGGTGACAAGCGAGTATTGGCTTGGTCGCAAATGCACGGCGATGAATCTACCGCCACCGCGGCCCTGTTTGATTTATTAAATTATCTACAGGCACCAGAGCAGGCGGCGTGGCGCGAGCAGTTATTTGCCGACATAACGCTGTATATTATTCTAATGCTTAATCCGGATGGTGCCGCTAAGCGCAGCCGAGTCAATGCTCAAGGTATCGATATTAATCGTGATGCCCTGGCCTTACAAAGCCCAGAAGGGCAGTTGTTAATGGCGGCAGCGAAGCAGATTAAACCGCATTTTGCTTTTAACTTGCATGATCAAAACCGTTTTCATGCGGCAGGTCCTTATCCTAACCCCGCAACCATTTCATTGTTAGCGCCGGCTTATAATGCCGAACGTGAGATTAATGCTAGCCGCCGAGCTGCGATGCAGTTAATTGCACATGTCCAACCTTGGCTTGAGCAGCAGATCCCGCAGCATATCGGTCGTTATGCCGATGATTGGTCGGCCCGCTCTTTTGGCGATACGTTTGCGGCGATGGGTATTAGTACGGTGTTAGTGGAGTCGGGCGCTTATCGTGGTGATGACAATCGGCAAGTGGCGCGGCGGCTGAATTTTCAACTCTATGTGGCTTGGTTAGCTGCGATTGCCAGTGATAGCTATCAGCAGGCTGATGTGGCGTTGTATAACGCCATCCCATTTAATCGTAGCGGCGGCATGAAAGATGTGTTGCTACAAGGGTTAACCGTGAGCATCGGCGACACGACGGCTACTGTGGATCTGGCCATTAATTTGGCTCTTACTGGCGATCGGCGCGCGCGTATCGATGAGCTAGGTGACTTATCCTTGTTTAGCGCTTTTCATCAATTTTCGGTGCAAGGTTTAGCTTTTAAAGCTGGGCAGGCTTACCCGCTTAACACGGCCTTGTCTTTAGACACTGAGGCACATCTAGATTTACTGCAGCAAGGTTATACCCATTTTTCGGGTGATAAGGCTTTGTTGCAAGCAAGCAGCCGTTTACCCGTGCTGCTAAATCCGTTACGCCCGACACAAGGCTCGCCACAACTTTGGCAAGGTGCCACGTTTTTATTGGTCAATACGCAAGGCGAGGTTGTGCAAGCCGTATTAAATGGCCAATTAATTAGCGTGCCCAGCGGTGTTATTCACAACCCGTTAGGCACTTAACAGGCTTTACGGATAAAGCAAATAGGCTTGACGCTGTTTTAAAAACAGCTGTAGCTGTGGTTGCCAACTGGCGCGGATCTGCGCCTCACTTAAACCGGCTGCGATTTGCAGACGCAATTGATCGGTGCCGGCTAATTTATCCATAAACTCGGGCGCGCTAAATAACGTTTTCGCATGGCTATCAAATAACTGATTCCAGCGCATCAAATAACTCAGCGTTAAGCCGCCAGCCGGCACGTGGCGTAAATCTTCACCATGTAACAATTGGTCCATTAAGGGCGGTTTTAATGCGGCACCCGGTGTGCTAACCGGGGTAAAAGCAAAGCCGTCGGTGGCAAACTTATCATAACCAATCACTTGGAACGGAAAGGCAGTACCACGACCAACACTGAGCGGTGTCGCCTCAAAAAAGCCAAGTGAAGGATAGAGTTTAATCGCTTGTTGATTCGGCAGGTTGGGGCTTGGTGGGATCGGTAAGGTATAAGCTTGCTGGCGTTGATAGTTCGCCACTGGGATCACGGTCAGCGTTAATTTATCAGCTTGAGCTATCCAACCCTCGCCTTTAATCATTAGGGCTAGCTCACCAACGGTCATACCATGTAATAATGGAATGGGGTGCATCCCCACAAATGACTGAAAAGCTAAGTCGAGCACGGGCCCATCCACATAGGCGCCATTCGGATTAGGCCGATCCAGCACCAGCATCGGTTTCGAAAATTCGGCTGCCGCCGCTAACATGTAGTGCATCGAGCTGATATAGGTGTAATAACGTACGCCAACATCCTGAATATCAAACAGGATAATATCCAGTGCTTGCATTTGCTCGGGGCTGGGTTTTTTGCTGGCGCCATACATTGACCAAACCGGTAAACCAGTGCGGCTATCTGTGCCATTAGCGATAGCGGCGCCGGCGTCATGATTCCCTCGAAAACCATGCTCTGGCGCGAAAATCGCGACTACCTGAATGTTTTGCGCCAGTAAAAAGTCAACCAGATGTTGTTCACCCACTACCGAGGTTTGATTAACTAACAAGCCAACGCGTTTACCTTTTAGTAGCGGCAAGTATTTAGCCGGTTGCTCAGCGCCGGTCAGCAGCACGGGAGCGGCACTATTGGCCAAAGCTAGCGGGCTAAACCAAACGAGAAACGTGAGCGCAAGGTGCCAGACGGATTTCATTGCATCGCCTCCAATGCTTGGCGCACGAAGCCCTGTTGTGCCGTTAATTGCTTACGGCAACGGGCAATCGGTTGGCCACTGAGTAAATGTAAAATAGCCAGCTTGGCGTTCATTTGGCTGTCTTGTAAGGCTTGTTCCGCCACTGGCGCAGTGCAATCGGTGGCTTGCATCACTATACGAATGGCGCGAGCGACTAATTTTTGGTTGCTGGCATGCAGGTCGACCATTAAATTCTGATAAACCTTGCCGGTACGCACCATGGCGGCGGTACTGAGCATATTTAAAATCATTTTTTGTGCGGTGCCGGCTTTCATCCGGGTTGAACCGGTCACCACTTCTGGCCCAACTTCAGCGCAGATGGCAATATCGGCAGCTTGTAGCAGTGGGGCTTGGGCATTACAACTAATGGCCACGGTGCTGGCGCCAAGTGAGCGCGCGTAGGCCAGCCCACCAAGCACATAAGGTGTGCGACCGCTGGCGGCAATGCCCACCAGCACATCTTTAGCGCTAAATTGAATGCGTTGTAAGTCGGCAGCACCTAGCTCTGGGTTATCTTCTGCGCCTTCAACGGCTTTATAGATCGCTTTATCACCCCCAGCAATTAAGCCGATCACTTGCTGATCTGGCACGCTATAAGTCGGTGGGCATTCCACCGCATCTAAGATCCCTAAGCGACCACTGGTTCCTGCGCCCAAGTAGATTAAGCGACCACCGTGCGTAAAGGCTTTAACAATCTGATCAACCGCCGCAGCGATTTGCGGTAAAGCCGGAGTAATGTGCTGCGCAATCCCTTGGTCGGCTTGGTTAATTAACGACACCAGTTGCAAGCTATTCAGTTGATCGATATTGGCACTGTCGCTATTACGTGCTTCGGTGCTCATGTTGGCCAGTTGGGCTAATAATTGTTCTGTGTGCATTGTCTTGCCTGTCTTAAGAAGAAGCGGCCAATTTGGCCGCTAGAACTAAACCGCCCGCTAATGCATCACCGCGGGCAGGTTGTAATTGTGCTTGTAAGTTATCGCAAAGCCAAGGCTGGCAATGCGTGGCTAAGCCACCTAATAACACCAAGGGCAAATTTTGCTGGTTGAGCGCGCACTTAGCCAAGGTAGCAATGGCAGCACCTTGCTGTTGCTGTAATTGCTGGCTGAGCGCATCCTGATAGTGATAGACCAAAGGCGCCAGTTTGGCAAAATCATGAGCTTTGGCTTGTTTCAACCAAGGCAGCAACTGCTCGGCATCGATACCACATTGCTGACTAACCGCAGTCAGTAATGGGCTAAGTGGCCGTTGCCAATCTAATTGCCATAACAGTTGTCGTACTAATTGTTGACCCAGCCAAGCGCCACCGCCTTCATCGCCAATACCAAAACCCCAGCCGCCTACCTGGTGTTCAGTGCCATCCTGTTGCAAGCGCATACCCACGGAACCGGTACCAATCGCCACCACCACCACGGGTTGGCCTAAGTTCGCACCATATAAAGAGGTACGCGCATCCGTTGTCAGCTGCCAGTGGGCGAAAGGGATTTGCTGGGCTTGGTTAAATGCTTCGGCTAACTGTGGATTTCCCGCGCCCGCTAAGCCGAATATAGCACTGACGTCAGCAGGGCTGGCATTGGCTTGTTGGCAAAGCTGCAGGCTGAGCTCACGCACATGATGAATGGCTGCTGCAAAATCGTTGGTCAGCTGGGCAGCACCGGCGCGAGCCGTCCAGCGTTGACCGCTTTGTTGACACAGCAATAGGCCATCCGTTTTGGTGCCACCGCCATCTAAGGTTAACAAGTAACGCATTAAGCCTCCTTGGCATGCGCAGACGTGGTTTGCTGTGCGCTGCCGCTATAACAGGTTAAAAAGGCCAAAAGCGTGGCGATACATAACTGCCAGGTGAAGCCTAAATCTAAAGCCGCTAAGTTTGGACTAAGCTGCTTTAATACATAGGGTTGCAATACTAAGCAAGTAACAAAGCCAACACACAAGGCGGCCGTCACACTATATCGATTACCGCGCCGAGTAAATAACGCGGTAAAAAATACGCCGAGTAAACCGCTGTAAGAAAACACCATTACGCTTAGCGCAAAGGCCAGTAGCGGCATATCGGAATACTGTTGCCAGTAAAAACATAAGATGGCCATTAAGGATAACGCGATAGCCGTTAGCAGCATGGCGTATTGTCCGGCACGGACAAAATGTTTGGCTTCGGTAGTTGGTTGGCGGCGTAAGCGCCAAGGCTGATAGAGATCCGCAACCAGTACCGAGGCCATGGAGTTTAGCCCAGAAGTAATGGTTGAAAGCGCTGCGGCAATCACGCCGACCACCACCAAACCCCGTAAGCCAGATGGTAATTCATTTAGCACATAGTACATAAAGACGGTGATTTTCTCGCCTTGAAAGCTGTCTTGTAATACCTGTGTGCCCGCCGCTAAATCTGGCCGTTGATAAAACAAGTACAATAAAAATCCAATAACAATAAACACTAACATCACTGGGATAACTAATAACACTGAAGAGAGCAGCGCTTGCGCGCCTTTCGCCGGTGTTTTACAGGTCAATACGCGCTGCGTCATATCTTGATCTAAACCAAAGGCCGCAATATTTAATAAGACAAAGCCGGTAAGCGCTGACCAGACATTAAAGACGCCAGCCGAGCTAAAATCCAGATGGAAATCGAATAACAACAATTTAGAACGGGCTTGCTCTGGCGGATAACGTAAAGCCTCAACAACTTGTTGCCAGGGGAGATCGAGGCTGCTGTATAAATAAAACAAAACCAGCAAGGCGGCACTAACATAGACAAAGCACTGTAATGCATCGGTATAAATGACCGAGCGGATACCGCCCATCATGGTACAAAGTAAACCGATCACGGCCAATAACGCGACTGCGGCCACAATACCGCTGGCGTTGATATGATTAAACAGCAGCATTGAGACCGCTAAAGCCGCCATATATAAGCGCGCGCCACTGGCAAACACCCGACCAAATAAATACATTTGCCCAGCATGATTTTTCGCGCTGGCACTAAAGCGCTGTTCTAATAACTCATATACGGTGGTGACTTTTAGCTGGTAATAGCGAGGGATCAGCCATTTAATCACAAACCAGGCCGCCAAAATGGCGCCAAAAGAGCTGGCTAAATAGGTTAAATTGCCGCGAAAGCCCATATCGGGGCCACCTAAAAAAGTGGCCGCAGATTGCGACGTGGCAAGTACAGAAATGGCCACCAGCCATGCGGGCATTGAATTAGCCGCTAAGAAGTAATCACTGCTGTTCTTCGATTTTTGTTGGTTGACCCACCATGCCAATAAACCAAGGATCAAAAAGTAGCTGCAAAAGACCAGCCAATCTAATAAGGTGAGCTGCATTACGCTTTGCCTGTCGAAATTAATGCGCCAAACCCACCCCGCAGCACATTGTTGTGATGGGGTTGCTGGCAATTGCTAGCTGCAGTAAAGCATAAGTTATAGAATGTGAATAGACTAAAATATTCTTGTTTGCGTATTTTTTATGAATAATTTATGTTTAACCCTAATGAATTAGGCTAAGGATTTCCAATTGGCTACTGCTCGCCTTGGTTGCTACCGCAAAGTATTGCTAGCAATGCTGTCAACTTCACTGTTTTGGACTGCTATGGATATAAATGCTGCTGCGCGCAAGCCGGCAATAGATGTGCCCCACATGTTGGGACAAAAATTGATGTTGGATCTACGTTATTACTGTGACACGCCCGTAGCGGCGGGGCAATGTCGAACGCCGATGACGCAATTACCTGCGGCTTTAGCCGAGTTAATTCAACACTATCAGATTGGCGGCGTTATTTTGTTTGCAGAAAACGTGCAACAACCACAGCAGATTATTCAATTAACCGAGCAGTTGCAGGCGGCAGCTCAAGCGCAAGGACATCATTTACCGCTTTTTATCGGTATCGACCAAGAAGGCGGTCGCGTGGCGCGTTTACCCCGCCAACAATCAACCTCGTTTAGCGGTAATATGGCTATCGGTGCCACTTATCCCGTGCATGGCACCGCCTTTGCTAGCCAAGTAGGTACGGTTCTGGCGAATGAGCTGTTAAGTTTGGGCATTAACGTTAACTTTGCGCCCACGGTTGATGTGAATGTAAATCCCTTAAACCCGGTGATTAATGTCCGTTCTTTTGGTGAAGATGCCAAACAAGTGGCAGAGCTGGGTGGGGCGATGACAGGCGCGATGCAGCAAGCGGGCTTGTTAGTTTCGCTAAAGCACTTTCCAGGACATGGCGATACGCATGTTGACAGCCACTTGGGTTTACCCCTTGTTGATCATAGCGCGGAGCAAATTGCCAATACCGATTTATACCCCTTTGCGAAGATTATTCAGCAATATGATCCGGCGATGATCATGACTGCGCATATTCAGTTTCCGGCTTTAGACGACAGCGTGTTCGTTAGCAAAAATGGCGAAACCATGTTAAAGCCAGCGACATTGTCGCGGAATATTTTGCATGGCGTATTGCGCCAACAGCTGGGTTATAAAGGGCTGATTGTTACTGACGCCTTGGATATGGCCGGTATTAGTCATTTCTTTACCGTACCTCAAGCCGTGATTGAAACCTTTGCTGCGGGGGCTGATATTGCCTTGATGCCAGTGAAATTACAAAGCCCAGCTGAGTTACCCCAACTGGCCGCTTTATTAGATGAATTAAGCGCGGCAGTGGCGCAAGGGCATTTAGATAAGCAAGAATTACAAGCATCTTATCAACGTATTGTTAAGGCTAAACAGAGCCTAAAAGCGTTAAGTCAGCCCAGTCTCGCGCAGGCGACAAAAACCTTAGCTAACCCAGAGCATCGCGCCGCTGAGTTGGCCTTAGCCCGAGCTGCCGTCACCGTGGTAAAAGGGTCAACGGCGTTACCGTTAACCTTTGCGGGTAAAAAAACCGTCTTGTTAATGCCTGATACCAGTAAGGGCCGAGTGTTGCAGCAACATTTGCAGCAACTTGGCGCGAATAGCGCTGATATCACGGTGATCAGTTTAGTGCAGCTTAATTTAGATCAGGCCAAGCAACAGATTGCCGCAGCTGATCAGGTCATTGCTGCCTTTATTTCACCGATGCAATCTTTAGCTGAAATGGGCGGTATGGACGATCTTGCTGCGAATACGAATTTGGCTGAGGCGTATCAAAAGCAGCAGCGTTATTTTTATCAGTTATTGCAATATGGTGCCGCGTTAAAGAAAGATCAGACCTTTGTCAGTTTGCGCTCACCTTACGAAATCAGCCTGTATGCACCCTTAGTGCAGCGCACCATCGCGACTTATGCCTACCATAACTGGCAACAGCAAGATGGTAGCTTAGTCAGCCCAATTTATCAGGCTCTGGCCGAAGTGTTGGTGGGGCAGCGCCAAGCCACGGGCCAATTACCGGTCACGTTGCCGCTGAGTATGCCTGCGGTCACGGCGGGCCAATAGGCATGTTTGGTGTGCGCCAACACTGCCAAGCCATTTTGGCGCAACAGCCCGCGGGCCGTTTGTTGGCGCTGGATATATTGCGCGGCTTGGCCATTATGGCCATGGTATTGGTGAATAACCCAGGCAGTTGGCAATATATCTATGCGCCGCTACGCCATGCCGAATGGCATGGCTGGACCGTGACCGATCTGATCTTTCCGGCTTTTATCATTATGGTCGGCATGTCGATCCAGCTGAGCTTGCGGCAAAAAATAGCGCAAACCAAGCTGGAGGTCATTCAAGCCGGCGCACTACGTGCATTAAAACTGTATTTGCTGGGGCTATTCTTGGTGCTGTTTTATTATAACTTTCGCGATCCGGCTTACAGTTATCTGCAGCAAAAACTGCTAACAGTACGTTGGTTTGGTGTATTACAACGCATTGCCTTGGTGTACTTTTGTACCTTATTAATTGTGCTGTATTGCGGCACCCGAGCGCGAGTGCTGTGGCTGGTGGGCTTATGTGTAGTTTATCTCGCTTTGATGCAATACATGCCGTATCAGGACGCGCAAGGGCAACAATTTGTTGGGCTTTGGCAATTTGGCAATAATTTTGCCGCCTGGCTGGATCATCAGATACTCGGCGCGCAGCATGTGTTTTTTCGAAGCGCTACCCCCTTTGCGTTTGATCCCGAAGGCTTATTAAGCACTTTACCGGCCATCAGCAGCTGTTTACTGGGCGTGGTGATGGCGCAACTTTTACAAAGTGACCAGCCTCTCGCGTTTAAAATTCGTTTACTGGCTTTAGCCGGCGTGGCGATGGTATGGATTGCCGAACTCGCCCATCCGCTGTTACCCATTAATAAAATGCTATGGACCCCCACCTTTGTGTTGTTGAGCACCGGTTACACCGCGTTATTGCTGGCGGTGATTCTTTGGCTTACCGAGATTAAACGTTATCGCTTGTGGGGGGCACCGTTAGTGGTGTTTGGCGTTAATGCTATTTTGTTTTTTATGTTAGCGGGGGTGGCAGCTCGCATCTTATCCATGCTGCCAGTGGCAGGGACGACTTTGGGGAATAGCTTATTTCGGGAAGTTTTTCAGCCGTTATTCGGTAATTACAATGGTTCGTTAGCCTTTGCGTTGTGCTTTTTAGCGATAGCGTATCTGGGCATGTTGGCTTTGTATCGGCGCGGTTTTATTTTTAAGGTGTAAGAAATGCCACGCGGGATAACAGCTGTTGACCTGGTGTTGACAGTAGCCAGAGCAATAAAATGCAGTTGGCTAATACGATGAGCCAAAACTCACGCTGAAACAGTGGCTTACTGCGTTTGTGTGCGAGTTTTTTCTGGGCAAATAACGCCCCTGGCCAGCCGCCAATTAAGCTAAACATTTGTAAGCTTTCTTCAGGTAAGCGCTGACTTTGCCTTGCAATGGCCGCGTTTTTATCCGCTTGATATAACCAATAAGTAAAGATACTGACCTCGATATAAAGGATCGGTAAGATATACGGCAAGGTACCAAACAATAAACTGATAATCACCAGCATTAAAAAGGCCGCCCGAAAATACAGCGCCAGATCTTTAGCATACTCTAAGTCGACGGTATTTTTCGGGATAACAAGACGTTCTTTGGGGGGGGCAATTGTTGCGCTACTGTCGATGCTTAAGCTAACCGCAATTGGCCGACCTTTTTTATCTGTACCCAGGTCAAAACGCAGCAGATCACCCTCAGCAGGCCGGTGTTTTGGCTGAGCAAAATCGCGGATATGAAAAAAAAGTTTCTGGTTCGTTTGCTCACAAAACAAAAAACCAAAGCCTTTTTTGTCTTGCCAGAAAACGACCTTGCCTGTCAGTTGCATCAACTACACCTCACTGACCCAGCAAATGGCTGTATAAGGATCAGTGTAGCAGAAACGGCCAACATTGTTTACTTCCGGCTCTGTAAACGCATCGATAAATCAATAGCCGTAACATGCTTGGTTAAAGCACCGCTGGAAATAAAGTCGACACCGGTGGCCGCAAGGGCGCTAAGGTTTTCGCTAGTAATATTGCCAGACACTTCCAATTTAGCTTGGCCTGCGGTCAGCATTACCGCTTGTTGAATATCGGGCAAACTAAAGTTATCTAACATAATAATATCAGCTTGAGCACTGAGCGCTTCGGCTAACTCGGTGAGGCTCTCGACTTCAACTTCAATCGGTTTCCCTGGAAAATTAATACGGGCTGTTTGCACGGCGTTGCTAATCGTGCCCGCGGCAGCGATATGATTTTCTTTAATTAAGAACGCGTCGAACAAACCAAAACGATGGTTTAAGCCGCCGCCGCAGCTTACCGCATATTTCTGGGCAAAGCGCAGACCAGGCAGGGTTTTACGGGTATCCAGTAATCGGGTGTTGCTGCCTGCTAAAAACTGCACATAATGTGCCGTCGTGGTGGCGGTGCCGCTGAGCAATTGTAAAAAGTTAAGTGCACTGCGCTCTCCGGTAAGCAACACACTGGCTGGGCCAGTTAAAGTACACAGCAGGCTGTTGGCTGCCACTTGGTCGCCATCGGCAACATGCCAACGCACGCTGACGTCGGCACTAAGTTGTTTAAATACCTCATCAACAAAAGCCGTGCCACAGATCACACAATCTTCACGCGTGATAATAGTGGCATCTGCATATTGCTGAGGGGGGATCAACGATGCGCTGATATCGCCTAAAGCAAGCGGTTGCAGACCTAAGTCTTCCGCTAGCGCAGTAGTGACCGCACGCGGAATTTCGTTGGCTAATAACGGGTGAGCAAAGGGTACGACGTGTCTGTTCATAAGTTAAATGCGCTGGATCAGTGTGAGTTCATTGCCTTGTTGCCGGAATTCTAACTGTTTTAGGGCGCTCATACCTAACAAAATCTCTGAGCCGGCTAAATTAGGTACTATGCTGGCTGGCACATTATGTAAGGTTATTAGGCCAAGCTTTAGTTCGGCAATTTCGCTGCGCCAGGCGGTAGTGACACCGTTAGCCGTGGCGACGCGCATCTCGGCGCCCTTAGGCAAGCCTAATTCTGCCGCTGCACTGGCGGAGATCGCTACCGTGGTGGCGCCAGTATCCAGTAAAAAATCGATGGGTTTGCCATTGATCAAAGCGACACCTAAATAGTGCCCTGCACGGTTTCGTGCTAATTTTGTGGTGATTTCATTGGCAGAAACGCTGCTTTGCAGTTGTTGGTTCGGGTTTTGTTGCTTACTCAGATAATCTTGAAAAAACCAAAACAACGCACCCGCCAGCAGCAGCCAAGTGATCAACGTAAAAAATTTACCAAATGCAGAACTGACTTCAGGTGCTTGCATAAATGTAATCCAGCATTGACAATAGCCCAACAGCTTACTGAGACAGCCGTAAAAAGGCAAAAATTCCCCATGAGTCGCTTTGCAAGCCCCATGCCCCATTTAATTCAACGGCCATGCAGTCATTTTGATGCACGACCGGATGATACTGAAATAAACTTACTGGTGATCCACAATATTAGTTTACCCGCCGGTCATTTTTGTCAGGATCCGCGCCACAGTTATGTTGATGCCTTATTTAGTGGCACCTTGGATTGTCGCGCGCATCCTAGTTTTGCTGATTTGCAGGGACTGCGCGTGGCGGCCCATTGCGTGATTTGGCGCGACGGACAAATTTTCCAATACGTGCCTTTTGAGATGCGAGGCTGGCATGCCGGTCAAAGCAGTTTTGCCGGTCAGCCAAGATGTAATGACTATTCGATAGGTATTGAGTTAGAAGGCACGGACGAGATACCCTATAATGAACAGCAATATAGTAGTTTGCTGCGGTTAACACGGAGTTTGCTGCAGCAGTATCCAGCGATAACCCTGGAGCGGATTGTTGGCCATTGTGATATTGCACCAGGCCGCAAGACCGATCCCGGAGCCGCTTTTGATTGGCAGCGTTATAAACAAGCGCTAAAGGAGAACAAGGCATGACTTTAATTAGTATGTTACTGGCATTAATTATTGAACGGCTTGCCGTACGCAGTGATGCATGGCAAGCCCGACCTTACTGTCAGGCATATTTAAAACTGACTGCAGGCTCAGGATTAAGCAAATTAGCCGAGCATAGCTTAGGTCGTTACCTGTGGCTGCTATTACCAGGGTTAGTCATTGCATTGATCTTGCATTTTGTGGATAGCCGTTTAATCAGCTTAATAGTGAATACCCTAGTGTTGTTAGTGGCGATTGGCTGTTGGCATTATCGGCAACTGTATAAGCAGTTTTTGAATGCGCAAGAACGTGGCGATGATGAAGCGGCTTATTTAGCTATGCAGCAAATTCGTCAAGACAGTGCCAGCAAAGTGGATGACAGCAACGGTTTACTGTTGGTCTGGTTAAACTTTCGCTATTACGCGGCGGTTGTGTTCTGGTTTTTAGTACTGGGTGCTTTTGGTGCCGTGACTTATGCATTATTACGTCATGTACAAGAGCAACCTCAGCTGAAAGATGAGCGCGATGATCAGGTCGAGACGGTTGATGCCTTAGATGAAAGCGAAACCGCGGCCACCGACAACTACAGCTCTGTCAACGCTGACAATGCTGAAGCAACGCCAAAAGATGCGGTGCATTATTTACTGTTTTGGGCAGATTGGTTCCCTGCGCGTTTATTCGGTTTAGGTTTTGCGCTAGTAGGGCATTTCTCGCGTGCTTCCAATGCGCTGTTAGGCTATTTCCTCGACTTTACCGCAGATAATCAGCAAGTGATTACTGATGTGGCTAAAGCGGCCGAGCCGATCGTTGATGTACCTCAGCAAGTCAGTGATGACACCAGTAGTATGGTGCAACTCGCAAAACGCAATATGCTGTTCTTTTTAGCTTTTACCGCTATTTTGACATTAAGCGGATGGATTAGTTAATCGTAAGTGTTTTGCTAAGCAGGGCGCACAGCGCAATAGGGTCAGTGTTCAGTCTGACAATATTGTACTGGCGCCTTTTTTTATGCGTAAAGCCTTATCTGGTTGCCCGTTAACTTGTCAGACCATTTAGCTTAGTACCGATTGGTGCCACATTTTATCGAGCTAAAACTCTAAATATTTTTGCTTTTGCTATTCCTTGCAATCTCTGCTTTATTTACATACTGGTGTGAAACTGATAGCCTAGCGCATAATAATGAAGAATTGGTAATACCAATTTACAATAATGCGGCAGCTTGCCGTAAACAGGTAGCAGAACGTTTGACTCGCAATGACTGATTTAAAAATTAAGCCGGCAAAATTGTCCGATCGCATTGTCGAGCAACTCGAGAACCTGTTGCTTGAAGGCAGCTTTTCGCCAGGTCAAAAATTGCCCTCTGAGCGTGAGTTAGCCGAGCGGTTTGATGTGTCACGCCCCTCATTACGTGAAGCCATTCAAAAACTAGAAGCCAAAGGTTTAGTGAGTCGGCGTCAAGGTGGCGGCACCTATATCAAAGATACCTTGGCTGTGGGCTTAACGGATCCGCTATTTGAGCTGATTAGCCGACACCCTGAATCACAATTCGATCTGCTAGAATTTCGGCATGCCCTAGAAGGCATCAGTGCCTATTATGCAGCGTTACGGGGTACTGAGGCTGATCACATAAAAATCAAAACCTTATACGAAGATATTTGTCGAACGCAACAGCAGCAAGATATAGATGCTCAGGCCATGGCGGTCGGGCAGTTTTATTTAGCAGTCGCTGAAGCATCACATAATGTCGTATTGCTTCATCTTGTTCGTGGCTTAACGCCGTTAGTTGAGCAAAATGTCCGTTTAAATTTAGCCGCCTTGCAGCACAGTGAAGGCATTGCCGAAAAGCTTAATGAGCATCGGCAACGGTTAATGCAAGCGGTGATAAATGGCGAGCCGGAATTGGCGCGTCAGGCCAGTAATGGTCACTTAGCCTTTATTGAAGAAGCTTTGTTAGAAGTCGGCAAAGAACGTTCGCGGATAGAACGTTCTTTGCGCCGTTCACAGCAAGCATAATTTTTTTAGCACGCCACGGGCGTGATTAACCATAGGAAACCTCGATATGTCTGAAGTCAGTAAGGTTGACATCGACGCTTTAGAAACCAAAGAGTGGCTGGAAGCGTTGGAGTCAGTGGTGCGTACCGAAGGGGTAGAGCGGGCGCAGTTTTTGCTGGAGCAAGTGCTAGAGCAAGCTCGGTTGGATGGTGTGGATATGCCTACCGGTGTGACCACCAACTATATCAATACTATCCCACCACAGCAGGAACCGGCTTACCCTGGCGATGTTAACTTGGAAAGACGTATTCGTTCGGTGATCCGTTGGAATGCTATCATGATCGTGCTGCGTGGCTCGAAAAAAGATCTGGAACTCGGTGGCCACATGGCGTCGTTCCAATCTTCAGCGGCGTTTTACGAAACCTGTTTTAACCACTTTTTCCGTGCACCAAATGAAAAAGATGGCGGCGATTTGGTGTATTACCAAGGCCACATTTCACCGGGTATCTATGCGCGCGCCTTTGTGGAAGGCCGTTTAACGGCTGAGCAACTGGATGGTTTCCGCCAAGAAGTCGATGGCAACGGTTTATCCAGCTACCCACACCCGAAATTAATGCCGGAATTCTGGCAATTCCCAACAGTATCAATGGGTTTAGGCCCAATCGCTTCTATTTACCAAGCCCGTTTCTTAAAGTATTTGCACGGCCGTGGTTTAAAAGATACCAGTGCACAGCGCGTTTATGCCTTCTTAGGTGATGGTGAAATGGATGAGCCAGAATCACGCGGTGCAATCAGCTTTGCCGCCCGTGAGAAGCTGGGCAACTTATGCTATTTAGTGAACTGTAACTTACAGCGCTTAGACGGCCCGGTTATGGGTAACGGTAAAATCATCCAAGAATTGGAAGGTTTATTCCGAGGCGCGGGTTGGAACGTGATTAAAGTGGTTTGGGGTCGTGGCTGGGATAAATTACTGGCAAAAGATACCACCGGTAAATTATTACAGTTAATGAACGAAACCATTGACGGTGATTACCAAACGTATAAAGCGAATGACGGCGCCTATGTGCGTAAACATTTCTTCGGACGTTATCCAGAAACGGCTGCTTTAGTGGCAGATATGACCGATGAAGAAATCTTTGCACTGAAGCGTGGCGGTCACGAGCCATCAAAACTGTATGCTGCCTTTAAAGCCGCGCAAGAGTGTACCGATAAACCTACGGTTATCTTAGCGAAAACGGTGAAAGGCTATGGTATGGGTGATGCCGCTGAAGGTAAAAACATCGCTCACCAAGTGAAAAAGATGGACATGACGCACGTGCTGCAATTACGTAAGCGCCTGGGTTTAGAAGACTACATCACTGAAGAAAAAGTGAACGAGTTATCTTACATCACCTTGCCAGAAGGCTCGCCTGAGTTGGAATACTTACACGCGCGTCGTAAAGCCTTACATGGTTATACGCCGGTGCGGTTACCGAACTTCACCAAGCCACTTACGCTACCTGAACTGTCTGCTTTTGACAGCCTGTTAGAAGAGCAAAAACGTGAAGTGTCTACCACCATGGCTTACGTGCGTGCGCTAAATATTTTGTTAAAAGACAAAAATATTGGTCAGCAAATTGTGCCTATTATTGCCGATGAAGCCCGTACCTTTGGTATGGAAGGCTTATTCCGTCAAATTGGTATTTACAACCCAGGTGGTCAGAACTACACGCCAGAAGATCGCTCGGTCGTCAGTTATTACAAAGAAGACGTGGGTGGTCAGGTATTACAAGAAGGGATTAATGAGCTGGGCGCCATGTCTTCATGGGTTGCTGCGGCCACTTCTTATAGCACCAACGATTTACCGATGATCCCATTCTATATTTACTACTCGATGTTTGGTTTCCAACGTGTTGGTGATATGGCGTGGTTAGCAGGCGATCAGCAAGCACGTGGTTTCTTATTAGGCGCCACTGCCGGTCGTACTACCTTAAACGGTGAAGGTTTACAGCACGAAGATGGTCACAGCCATATTCTGGCTAGCACAGTACCTAATTGTATTTCTTACGATCCAACTTATGCCTATGAAGTCGCGGTTATCCTGCAAGACGGTATTCGTCGCATGTACGGTGAAGCGCAAGAAAACATTTATTACTACATCACGGTAATGAATGAAAACTACCACCACCCAGCAATGCCAAAAGGCGCTGAGGAAGGCATTCGTAAAGGTATCTACAAGTTAGAATCTTTTAACGGCGGTCGCGGTAAGGTGCAGTTGTTAGGTTCAGGCACCATCTTAAATGAAGTGCGTAAAGCGGCAGATATTTTGAGCAAAGACTATGACGTCGCCTCAGATGTTTACTCGGTCACCTCGTTTAACGAATTAGCCCGTGATGGCCAAGATTGTGAGCGCTTTAACATGCTGCATCCTGATGCGGCAGAAAAAGTGCCTTATGTTGCCACGGTAATGAACAAAGCACCGGCCATTGCTGCCACGGATTACATGAAAAACTATGCTGACCAGATCCGGGCTTTTGTCCCTGCTAATGCTTATAAAGTGTTGGGTACAGATGGTTTTGGTCGCTCGGATAGCCGTGAAAACCTGCGTCGTCACTTCGAAGTGAATGCCGGTTATATCGTGGTTGCCGCGTTAAATGAATTGGCGAAGCAAGGCGAGTTGAAAAAAGCGGTAGTGGCCGAGGCCATTAAGAAATTTGGCATCGACGCCGACAAAACCAACCCGCTGTACGCATAAGAGGATTTGTCATGACGATTGAAATTCAGGTACCGGATATCGGTGCAGATGAAGTTGAAGTTACCGAGATCCTGGTGAAGGTGGGCGATAAAGTCGCTGCCGACCAATCGCTACTAAGCGTGGAAGGTGACAAAGCTTCTATGGAAGTACCTGCTGAGCAAGCAGGTGAAGTCGCAGAGATTTTAGTAAAAGTAGGCGACAAGGTGAAAACCGGTAGTCTGATAATGCGCTTTGCAAGTGCGGCTGCCGCAGCACCCGCCAAAGCAGAATCAGCGCCGGCACCCGCAGCAGCAAAAGAATCCGCTGCCACTAGCGAATTAAAAGAAGTACAAGTGCCCGATATCGGCGGTGATGAAGTTGAAGTTACCGAAGTGATGGTGAAAGTAGGCGACAGCGTAAAAGCGGATCAATCACTGCTTAACGTTGAAGGCGATAAAGCCGCGATGGAAGTGCCAGCACCCTTTGCCGGTGTGGTGAAAGAAATCAAGGTACAAACTGGCGCTAAAGTGAAAACCGGTAGCCTGATTATGGTGTTTGAAGTGGCAGCTAGCGGTGCAAGTACCGAGAAAGCTGAAACGGCAGCGCCAGCCAAGGCCGAGCCTGCTGCAGCACCGGCTGCCAATGAGTTAAAAGACGTGCAAGTGCCGGATATCGGCGGTGATGAAGTTGAAGTTACCGAAGTGATGGTGAAAGTAGGTGATAGCGTAAAAGCAGATCAATCTATTCTTAACGTTGAAGGTGATAAAGCGGCGATGGAAGTGCCAGCCCCGTTTGCCGGTGTGGTAAAAGAAATCAAAGTTCAAGCCGGTAGCAAAGTTAAAACCGGTAGTTTGGTGATGGTGTTTGAAGTGGCCGGTAAAGCGCCTGCAGCCAGTGCACCTGCGGCTGAAAAAGCGGCTACACCCGCTCCGGCTCCTGCCAGTTCAGCCCCAGCTGCGGCTAGTACACCTGCAGCAAGCAACGATGGCTTTGTAGAAAACAGTGCCTATGCCCATGCTTCACCGGTGATCCGCCGTTTAGCTCGCGAATTTGGCATTAACTTAGCCAAGGTGAAAGGTTCTGCCCGTAAAGGCCGTATCGTTAAAGAAGATGTGCAGAACTACGTTAAGCAACTGGTGAAACAAGCAGAAAGCGGTAGCGCAGCGAGTAGCGGTGCAGCCCCTGGCGGCAACAATATGGGCTTCGATTTATTGGCTTGGCCAAAAGTCGATTTTGCCAAATTTGGTGAAGTGGAAGCGAAGCCGCTATCACGTATTCAGAAATTGTCGGGTGCTAACTTGCATCGTAACTGGGTGCGCATTCCACATGTTACACAGTTTGATGAAGCGGATATCACAGGCTTAGAAGAATTCCGTAAAGAGCAAAATGCGCTGGCTGATAAGAAGAAAATGGGTGTTAAATACACGCCGTTAGTTTTCATCATGAAAGCCGTAGCGAAAGCTCTGGAAGAATTCCCCACCTTCTGCAGCTCGCTGTCTGAAGATGGCGCTAGCTTAATCATGAAGAAGTACATTCACTTAGGTATTGCCGTTGATACACCCAATGGTTTGGTGGTGCCGGTAGTGCGTGATGTGAACAAGAAGGGCGTGATTGAGCTGTCGCGTGAGCTGCAAGAGATTTCGGTGAAAGCACGTGAAGGCAAGTTAACCTCAAGCGATATGCAAGGGGGTTGCTTTACTATCTCTAGCTTAGGTGGCATTGGTGGTACGGCGTTTACGCCTATTGTTAATGCGCCGGAAGTGGCCATTTTAGGTGTCTCAAAATCTGAGATTAAACCGAAATGGAACGGTAAAGAGTTCGAACCGAAGCTAATGTTGCCTTTATCCGTTTCTTACGACCATCGCGTGATTGATGGCGCGTTAGCGGCGCGTTTTACGGCCACTTTGGCGGGTTATCTGGCTGATATACGTCAGATAATCATGTAACAGCGTGCGGCAGCAGCGTTGAAACACGCTGTTGTCGCGGTTTAGGCGGCTAAAAATGCCGCTTTAGCCAAAAGTAGCGCGACAATGTGCGGCACGAATGTTAAAATTCAGCCACTTTTTTCGCCTGATAGCCGTGCCCTACACCGCGCTGTCAGAAAACCGACCCGATGATAAAAGGTAAAATGATGAGCAACGAAATTAAAACCCAAGTGGTAGTGCTGGGCGCTGGCCCTGGCGGTTACTCTGCGGCCTTCCGTGCGGCAGATTTAGGCTTAGAAGTGACGTTAGTTGAAGCACGCAGCACCTTAGGTGGCGTGTGTTTAAATGTTGGCTGTATTCCGTCTAAAGCGCTGTTACACGTTGCAAAAGTAATTGATGATGCACGTGATATGGCATCTCATGGTGTGACCTTTGGGGCACCAGAAATCGATTTAGATAAAATCCGTGCGTGGAAAGACAAAGTGATTGGTCAATTGACCAATGGCTTAGGTGGCATGGCAAAAATGCGTAAAGTAAAAGTAGTGAACGGCTACGGTAAGTTCACGGGCGCAAATACCTTACAAGTTGGCGACACCACCATTACATTTGAACAGGCGATTATTGCTGCCGGTTCAGAGCCAGTGGCATTACCCTTTATTCCAAAAAATGACGACCGTGTGATCGACTCTACTGGCGCACTGGAATTAAAAGATATTCCTGGTGAAATGCTGGTATTAGGTGGCGGTATCATCGGTTTAGAAATGGGTACTGTTTACCGTGCGCTAGGTTCTAAAGTGTCTGTGGTTGAGTTTGCTGATCAGTTAGTGCCTGCAGCAGATGCCGATATCGTTAAAGCGTACACCAAGTACAACAGCAAAAACTTCAATATCATGTTGTCGACCAAGGTGACTGCGGTTGAAGCCAAAGATGATGGCTTGTATGTCACGTTCGAAGGTAAAAACGCACCGAAAGACCCAGTACGTTACGACAAAATCTTAGTTGCGGTAGGTCGTAAGCCTAACGGTAACTTAGTTGATGCAGCAAAAGCCGGTGTTAATGTTGACGAGCGTGGCTTTATTAATGTTGATAAGCAACTGCGCACTAACGTTGGCCATATTTATGCTATCGGTGATGTCATTGGTCAGCCGATGTTAGCGCACAAAGCGGTACATGAAGGTCATGTAGCGGCTGAAGTCATTTCTGGTTTAAAACACTTCTTTGACCCACGCTGCATCCCATCAGTAGCCTATACCGACCCAGAAATGGCCTGGACAGGTGTCACTGAGAAAGAAGCGAAAGAGCAAGGCTTAAAAGTTGAAACGGCGACCTTCCCTTGGGCGGCTTCTGGCCGGGCGATTGCCTCAGCGCGTACTGAAGGTTTCACTAAGCTGATTTTCGACAAAGAAACGCACCGTATCCTCGGTGGCGCTATTGTCGGTATCAATGCCGGTGAAATGTTAGGCGAAATTTGTTTAGCGGTTGAAATGGGTGCTGATGCGGAAGATATCGCGTTAACTATTCATGCTCACCCAACCTTAAACGAGTCTATCGGTTTAGCGGCAGAGATCTACGAAGGTTCAATCACCGACTTGCCCAATCCGAAAGCGAAGAAGAAGTAATTGCTTCTTCACTAAAAAAGGCGCCGTTCGGCGCCTTTTTTGTGTCTCGCTAAAACTAATTACGACGACGCAATCTTAACAACAGCAAACCGCCGGCTAATAACAGCGCTGTGGCAGGTGCCGGTACGGCAACATTAGGAGTGCCGACAACCACTCTTATTGCGGATCGAGCTACTTCTCCTTGCGCATCAGAAGCAGTAAGTGCGAAGGTGTATTCACCATTTGCATTAGGGTTAAAAGGACTTGGTGGTGGGGTTATAAACGGCAATGTAGGGCTGCCACTTAAAAACGAAAAAAGTAAATTCTGCGACCCTTGTGCTGTGAGGTTATTAGGGGCAAGAAACGCACTAAGATTAATTAGGCCGTGGGTAGACTGATCATTGTTTGCTGCTGGATCAAAGTCGTAAAACAAATTAAAGACATAATCATTTAGCATAGAGCTATCTGTAATACTAACATAAAAGTTAAAATTCCAAGTCGCACCTGCGAGTGATGAACTTGGTGGTGTGTTTTGACCGGGAGAGGCAAAAAAAGTACCAGCACCATCATTACCTTCAGATAAATTTTCATAGCGGCCATGAGAAGATAAACCTAAAGTAAAGCCCCTAAAGTTAGTGATGGCTACAAAACTATTTGGGATGCCATCACCGCCAAATTCTGTATTCAGATAACCAAAACTGTCATAAGTGGGAATGATAGGCGCTGCATACGAAGTTGTACTAACGGCACCGAATAAAGTCATAGCGGTTAGTGCTAGGCTAAATTTTTTACTAATTGATTTAAAATTCAAAGTACATCTCCTTAACATGGATATGCTTATAAACTGGTTGCATAGTGCAATAGTATTAAGGTGCAATAATTATGCCTTTATTTTTTTAATTTAAAAAACAATAGCTTAAAATTTTGTATGTTGGGTGTTGCCGGCAAAGTGTAAATAAACCTGACGAAAACCACACTAACGTCACTTTCCAATCAATATTTTCGCTTTGGTATTCGGCTACAAAATTAACCAGACCGAATTCAGCGGCTCTGGTTAATCGAAGTGTTAGTTGTTTACCGCAAAACAATGCTGCTTCACGTGCTCTGCAATACCTACACCGGCTTCAGACATGGTTAAGTAGGTTTGATCAGCACCTGCGCTGATAATGTTTTTCGCTTCATCATCATGCATGCTGTGCGAAACGATAAAACCACTAAAACCTGTATCACGGAGTTTTTTCGCAGCGATAGATTTGGCCTCAACGTCGTTCATGCTGAGGATCACCGCTTTGACTTGGCCAAAATCTAACCCCTGCCAGAACACTTGGTCTTCAGCATCAGCGTAAAAAATATGAATGCCTTTTTTCTGATGAGCTGCCACTTTGGCGGGATCGGAGTCCATGGCAATAATTTTGTGTGAATTAATTAAGTAGCTATAGGCCGAGGTGCCGGTGCGGCCCATGCCCATAATCAGCACTTCGGCATCGCCGAGCGACACCGGTTGCTCATCGGGGTGGTGGCTGTTACGTTCAAATTTAAGTAACTGACGGCATAGTTTGTCATATAACGGGTGCGCAATACGATTCAGCGGTGCAGAAATAACAAAAGATAATGCCACCGTAAGGGCCAGCGGGATCAACCATTCGGGTAACACCACACTGGCGACAATTAGGCCGAATTCGCTGTAGTTAGTTAGGCTGATACTGGTTAAAAAAGCACTGCGTGCTCTGAGTTTGAACATCACTAGCAGTAAGAAGAACAGAATGGCTTTCAGCGGTAACAGTAAGGTCATGACCCCGGCAAATAACCAAGCATTTGCGTCTGGTAAGCCATCAATGCCTATTTGTAAAAAGAAGCCAACAAGGAAAAACTCTTTAATACTCCACAGTGACTTTGACAACTCGCCGGCCCGAGGATGTTTGGCTAACATGGCACCAAATACCAGCGCACCAAGCTCAGAGCTTAATCCGACCAATTCAAAGCCTTGCCCACCAATCACTAAAGCTAAAAGTAAGCCAAATAAAATCAGTAAGTCTTCATGGCCGCTGGCGTCTAGCAGTTTATACAGTATTGGACGTAACAGCGGTAAGCCAAAGACCAGTAGTGCCCAAGGTGAGGGGGTGGTGCCACTGGCTAGACTCATCACTAACAGGGCCAGTAAGTCTTGAACAATTAAGATACCGATAGCCACGCGACCATGAAAAGCACGTAGTTCACGTTTACTTTCTAACACTTTAGCGGCAAGTACGGTGCTAGAAAAGGCTAAAGCCACTGCCAGCATCAGTGCTTGATACCAGCTCACGTCAAAGATAAACAGCGTTGCTGGCAGGATGAGTACGATAGATAACGCAAAGTGTAAGGTGCTGCCACCGAGTACTTCAGGTTTGCTTAAACTGCGGACATTAAGCTTTAAACCTACCGTAAATAACAGCAGTAATACGCCCAGATGGGCAATATGGTGGATAATTGAAGGGCCTTCTGGTGGCATACTGATATCGGTAGCCGTAGCGGAGATAGCGAAACCTGCCACTAAATACCCTATTAAAGGAGGCAAACCAATAGCCCGAACCACAAGGCCAAGTGAAAAAGCAAATCCTATCCAAATTGCCTCAAGCATGCTTATTCCTGTTTTATTACTGCGATTAACATTAAGAATATCTTAAATTATTCAAAGATTAAAATGATTAGCCTGCAGATTAAACTTTTGTCGGGCAGTTGCTAACGTCAACTCGCTGAAATTCAACATTAAAGGGCTTGAGTGACAAGGTGTTGATAGTGTTGGGTTTGGTTACGGCCTTGCTTTTTCGCTTGATACAGCGCGTTATCTGCTTGGGTGATGAGATGCTGCCAGTCTGGCTCACCATCAGCATAAGTGCTAACACCAACACTAACAGTGGCTTTCGCTTGCGGGCAGTCAATGGCGCAGCTTTGTTCCACTTGTATTCTGATGCGCTCAGCAATGTGTAATGCGGCCTGACTATCGGTATTCGGTAAACAGATTAAAAACTCTTCGCCGCCATAGCGAAAAATGGAGTCATAACCACGCAGTTCCGATTGTGCGACATAAGCGATATGTGCAATCACCTTATCACCGGCGACATGGCCAAAGAGATCATTGACCTGTTTAAAATGATCAATGTCTAACATAACGATACTACAACATTGCTTCAGACGTTGGCTACGTTGTAGTTCGGTTTGTAATTTTTCGTTCAGCAGCCAACGGTTAAACACACCGGTCAAGGCATCGCGATCAGCAATGTGCTGCAAAGCGATATGCTGCTGTCGATAGACTAAATACAGACAACTACCAAAGGTTAGCAGGCTAAAAGCGGTGATAGCAAAGTAGCCAAGACCAATCATTATTTGGCTGGAATGTTGCGTAAATATGCCTGATAAATCGAGTGAAAACAGAATGTAACGGCTGCAAAGCTGAATAATATTAAAAAGAAAAGCCATACTAAAACAGATATATACAGCGCGCAGCTCACGGTTTTTCTGGCGAATTAATAATCGAAGCGCCATAACGTTTAACACAATACTAATGGGCAAATTGAGCAATAAGCGATTGGCCGAAGAGGCTTGTGCCAATTCGGTTAGGTTGATGGCATAGGTTAAAATGACAATAGCGAGTAACCAGCCAACCTTAAATTTGCGTTGTGTTTGTTCGTAAAGCCCGGCCAACAAAAATAAATAGATACCCATGTAACAGGTGTTGGGTATAGCAGGGTTGAGCCAATAGGGCAGATCAAAACCGGAACGGCTGAAAATACCAATTGTTGAGTTTATCCATAAACAGCTGCTCGCAAAAAACCAATACAGTAAAAACAGCTGCTTATTTTGTTTGTATAACAGAATAAGCAGGAAGCTGGCGGCGATCCCTAAAAACAGATTGACGTAATTCAGGGTCAGGATGTCCATACTTGCTGCTCCTGCGGCTAAGACAACATTTAATGTAACACAGTATTGGATAATGAGTATGGCAAACAATTCAGGCGGTAGAAGCCATTAGGGTAAGTTGCGGTGGTGATGACTCCACAATAATCGCTATGGGTTATCTGCTTTATCTTTGTTAGGTAAGTTCGTTACGCCAGCAGCATAACGTCGAGCCTGGCGTTAAGTGCTGCTGTCACTGTTCGATTATTGATGTTTGCCTACCGTCCAATTATCGCAGGCGAGTAAGGCTGTAGCAGAGGCAATCGCGCCTTCTTCTAGTGTTGTTGCCATGGAGTCATTCCAGCGATTAAGATAACCAAACAATGCAATGACGCCCATCATTTCCACAATTTCGCCGTCATCCCAATGTTTTTTCATTTCAGTTTGGATAGCCTCATCAACCGCGTTAGGCACTTGTGAGGCGGCGAGTGATAACTCAAGAGCGGCACGCTCAGCCGCTGAAAACGCCGGATGGCTGCGAAATGCCCAGATATTTTCAAGTTGTTCTTCAGCGGCACCATAGCGCTCTGCGGCACGAATGGTATGGGCCTGGCAATAACGACAACCGGTAGCGTTACTCGATACATAAGCAATTAAGCGCTTCAGTGCAGAGGTTACCCGGCCTTGATTCGCCATTACCGCCATATTTAATTGGATAAACGCTTTAGCAATGGCAGGACGGTGGCTCATGGTCAGCACCGAGTTAGGGCAAAAACCCAGTGTTTCATTAAAAAACGCGGCTAACTCAGCAACGTCGGGGTTAGCATCGGCGGGTAGAGGGGGGATAAAAGCCATAGGGACAGTTCCTGTTGTTATTAGAATATGCGCATTCGGCGATTGACCAAAAAGAGCCTATGCCAGTGGCGCGTAGTTCATGCATTTACGAGCGTGGCAGCGCTTTACGTGGTCGAAATCGCTGCCATAGTAAGACAAAACCGGTCAAGCCAAGGAGTAACGCACTGCCAGAAAAGCCGATCAACAACGGAGTGTTAAAGTTACTGCGTTCTTGATAGTCCATAATATGCAGCATCCAGAAAAAATCGAACAGGCGCCAACTGTCTGTACGAACACGACTAATAGCGCCCGAGGCGGGATCGAGATAAAAACGGCTGTTGTCCTGATCATCAAACCTTACCAACCAAAGCGGGGGATGCAGTTGTTGCACTTCTTGGGGCAGCGTTAACAGTAATTCTGCACTTTGCAACTGACCCGTACCGTGATACTGCGCAAGCGCAACCTGACGGATCTGTGTTTCGGTTAATGGCGGCAATACTGCACCGTCGATCGCGCTATAGCGAAAAAGCTGATCTTGCTCGGCGACAACATAAACGGGGAGTGCCATTAGCTTTTGCTGTTGCAGGCTAAGATGCTGGCTTAAGCTCAGGTTAGCCTCGTTACTATGCTGCTGTAATAGTTCTGCAGGGCTTACTTGGGCGTGATGCCAATCTGCGCTTATGTTAAGCCGTAAATGCTCACCACGTACTTGCTCGATGGGTAGGATAGCCATCACTAAACCACTTAAAAACCATAGCGTTATTTGCACCGCTAACAGTAAACCAAGCCAATTATGTAGCTTACGACAAAAAATAAGCATAGTGTTAAAACTGAAGAAATGATGACTTATAACAGCAGATATAACCCCGTGCTGTAAAGCCCTATTTCGAATTGACTGCTCTTACCTGTCTCTGAGTGTGGTCATACCTGTACCGGAGTGCGGTCGGACCAGTGTGGTAGGCAGGAAGAGCAGTTTAGGGGGCTGGGTTATTCGATAAAACGATCACCTAGCAAGTTGGCGCCAAGATGGCCGGTTTTAACGTAAATCAGCGCGCCCTCTTCACGGGTGAAAGGGCTGTGGGTACTGTAGCGTGGATTACGTAGCCAGCTACCGGCAGGGTATTCGCCGTGTTCATCACAGAATAAGCCTTCTAACACCAAAATTTCTTCGCCACCTGGATGGGTATGCGGGTTAAATTGTGTGTTAGGGCCCCAGCGTACTAAAGCGGTGTTAATGCCGTCATGTTCATGCAGTGGCAATACAGATAAACCGGGAACCATGCCTTGATACCAGCTGGCTGAGGCTGTTTGCTTAACCAGTTGTGTGGTATCGTCGGCGGCAAATTGCCAAAGTTTTACCAGTAAAGTGCAGCCTTCGCGCGAAAAGGGTTGATGGGATGAACCGGGTGGGTTGCGAAGATAAGTCCCCACAGGGTAGTCGCCGTGCTCGTCGCTAAAAATCCCTTCCAGCACAAAGATTTCTTCGCCACCATCATGCCGATGGCTAGTGTAACCTGCGCCTGCAGCATAACGCACAATGCTGGTTGCTCTGGCCACTTCAGCACCGGCGCGATCCAACATCATACGGCTGACGCCGGCGAGCGGCGAAGCGACAAAACGATAATCGCTTGGTCGCATCACCACCCGTTGACTAAAGTCGTTATTCACTTGCATCAGGTATTACCCGAAATGACAGAAACACAGTTTATTACCATCAGCATCACGCACATAGGCACCGTAGAACTTGCCTGGGATGCGTTGACCCGGTGCACCGTCACAGTGGGCGCCTAAGCTAATGGCTTTCTGATACAGCGCATCGACTTGCTCTTTTGAGCCCGGCGACAAAGACACCATATTGCCATTACCTGGGTGTGGTGCTTCTTTATTAAATGGTACGCAAATGCTCAGCATCGGTTGTGCCATGCTTTTGCCGAAAAAAACGATGCGTTCCATATCCATCAAGGGTTTAGCGCCTAGCTCGCCAAGTAACTCGCTATAAAATGCTTTGGCTGCGCTCAAATCACTAACGCCTAAAGTGATGTAACTGATCATGTATAGCTCCAAATTTTCGTTAATGGGAAATCACTGAACATCATACGTTAAGCCCCCTAAAATAGTGCACAGCTTATTTAATTAAATGCTTGCTAATGTATCTAAGACTTATCGCAACTCGCTAAGTGTAGACGATGGCCATAATATTCTGCTGAGGTCGCTATAGCTGTAAGGCAGATCAGGCTATAGTGAGCAGTATTCGCCAAGGCGACTTGATAAGGACACCCTATGCGTTTTTGGACTTCGTTAAGCCGGCTGCAACAACGGCTTGCTGCCTTGTTTTTGCTGCTTGCCCTTGCGGCTTTGCTCTACACTGGCAGCTTACAGCAGCAGTTAGTCAATCCAGTATTGGCGCCACTTGATCAACAAGCGCAGCAATTATTAAAACGAAGCCTGTTATTAAGCAGTGCTTCTTTTGCCACCGCGCGTTTAATCGACCGCGGAATTGCGTTTGTATCAGAAGCGCAATTCAGTGTGGGTGTGGCCAGTATTAAACCCGGACAAATGCTAAAGCCGCTGCAGGATATGGCAGTACGTTATTCCGATTTAATGGTGTTGGCGATGACGTCGATTGGCTTGCAGTTATTTTTATTAGAGTTTGGCAAGCTCGCAGCGTTACCGTTATTTGGTAGTGGTGTTTTACTCAGTGCTGTTGTGCGTTTGTTTGGGCCGAGCAGCTGGCGCGAGGCAGCAACCTATTTATTCAGGATCTTTTTAGCTTTGTTATTGTTGGTCCGTCTCGGCGTGCCAATGGCCGCCGTGGGGGTAGCAAAGTTATCAGATTGGGTTATAGAACCACAACGTCAAGTTGTTGAGCTAGCGCTCACCACCGAAACCGCCCCTTTGCAGCAAGTGGAGCAACCGCTAGGCGCACCCGATAGCGGTGCTTTGGCTTGGTTAAAACAATTAGCCGCCAATGCGAATGACCTATTTAATGCGGTGAAAAACTTCTCCGATGGTATGGTCGAAAAACTCATTCAACTGATCGTGTTATACAGTTTGCAAACCCTTATTTTTCCGTTGTTATCGTTATATTTATTGTGGCAGGCAGGCCGCTGGTTTGTTAGGCGTCCGCTACCGGCTTTTCGCCAAGCACTAGCGGCGCAAACACAAACTTAAAGGCGATCATGCTAGAGCGACCACGAGCCCAATGCGCATCTTTGGCTGCTTTGCTATTTTTAGGCGGTATCGGTTAATGTAAAAGCATCTTACGTACGGATATACCGCAAAGGAGTTTGCATGTTAAAAGCGCATATCACACCTTACGCCAAAATGGCTTTGCTATTACTAGGGCTTAGTAGTTTAGCCGGTTGTGCACAGGTATTAGCGCAGCGTATTCATCAAAGTAAAAGTTACGCTGCCCCAGCTATTAAACCTGAAGTATTGCAGCGGCTAAATCCTAAGTTGCAACAGATCTGCGTTGGCAGTGAGCTTTGTATGCGTTATTGGCAAATACAGCCTGTGGCTGAACCCGCCGAGCGGTTAAAGTTCAGTATGAATGCCGAAGTCAATGCGGCGAAAAGTGTTTTAGCATTAGAGATTAATCGAGCCGACCTGATACCGCGCCAAGGTACCGTGTTATTGTTACATGGTTATCGAGGCAGTAAGGAATGGTTAGCATTAAGTGCGTTATATTTTCAGTATTTAGGCTTTGAAGTTTTGGTGCCTGATCTGCTGGGGCATGGCGAAAGTGATGGTGATGTTGCCTTTGGCGTAGCGGATGCTGCATTTTTACAACAACTGACAGCAAAGCGCAGAAGTGATGGCCCTTTACTTATTGTAGCGAACTCGATGGGCGCACTTAGTGCCGCTCATTTATTGGCAAGCAAACAAGAGGTTGCTGGCGTCATGCTACAAGCGCCGATGCAGTCTTTTGATATGGCTTTGCAAGGTTATGTTGCCATGAGTGAGCGTTGGTATCGCAAGGTTTTCTCAGAGCAGCAGCTCGTTGAGGCTGCTAAGCTCGCCTTGGCTAAAGCCGGAGTTAGCGTGGCGCAAACCGATCTACAACATTATAAAGCCCATTTCACAATGCCAACATTGATCTTAACGGCAGATAACGATTTAATTGCCCCTTATCAATTTTATGCTGGCTGGCAAGAGCCACAATTTCATGTACAGCAAGTTGCGGATCGTCATCATGCTTTGATGAGTGTGATTAGCCAGCAAGAACACGAATGGGTGCAACAATGGTTAGCGTTAATTCCTGCTACACAATTGCGCTAAACCAAAGGCTAGCGTTCGTGGTCAATCTTTTTTCGTGAGCTTCGCACCATAGCCTTTTAGTGCGCTTATATTTAGCAGATCTATAGCAGGTAAAGTATGCACAACCATATCAAAAAACTCTATCAGAGCGCGGCGAAAACAGAGCGGCGCATTATTGGCTTAATGAGTGGTACTTCATTAGATGGTTTAGATGTGGCGTTATGCCGTGTCAGTGGTGCAGGGCTTCAAACGAAATTAGTGTTAGAGCAACATACCACACTGAATTACCAAGACGATTATCGTGAGCGAGTACGCGCGGTTTTTTCAAAACGGGATGTTGACCTGCAACATGTGACCTTACTCAACGCCTGGATCGGCCAACAACATGGTGAGATGGTAAAGCAGTGCTTGGCGCAGTGGCAATTAACCCCGCTTGATATTGATTTAATTGCCAGCCATGGCCAAACCATTTTTCATTGTCCTCAGCGGCAACATCAGGATCCACGTTGGGGCAATGGCACCTTACAAATTGGTGATGCTGATCATCTTTCGGTAACAACCGGCATTACCACTGTCAGTGACTTTCGGCAAAAGCATATCGCGGCAGGAGGAGAAGGCGCACCTTTAGCCGTGTACGGTGATTATTTGTTATTTAGTGCCGCTGATGAAAATCGCATTATGCTCAATATCGGGGGTATCGCTAATTTAACCTGGTTACCCGCCAATTTACGGGCAACAGAAGTCTTTAGCAGTGACATCGGCCCAGGTAATACGCTGATGGACGCTTATATCCGGCAGCAGCAGCCCTCGGTGCAATATGACGAAGGTGCGCATTTAGCTTATCAAGGGAAGGTGTCTGAGCCCTTATTAAACGCGTTGCAACAAGCGCCATTCTTTGCTGCGGCTATGCCAAAAACCACTGGCCCTGAGTTATTTAATCTGGGCTACTTGTACCAAGCTCAACAACAAAGTAACACCCTAAATTTAGCGGCTGCCGATGTGATGGCAACGTTAAATCGTTTCAGTGCCGACACTATTATTAATGCGATCCGACACGCTATTCTGCCAAATAATTGTGTCATTTATGCCAGTGGCGGAGGCATTCATAACCCATTATTAATGCAACAATTAGCAGACGGTTTACCCGGTTTTCGTTTTGCGACCACCGCCGCGTTAACGATTCATCCTGATGCGAAAGAAGCTGTGTTATTTGCTTTATTAGCCAACGAATGTATCGCCGGAGGCGAGCAGCCCTTTGCCGACGCGGCAACCGGCTTTCCCAGTATTAGCATGGGCAAAATCAGTTTTGCAGATTAATCAATAAAGCGACGGCTTGCACCGTCGCCTAGCTTTTTAAGGATTGTAACTGACGTTTAAGGTTACGCCACTAAAAGTACTATAGGCACGAATGCTGATGTGCCAAGTTGCCGCGGCGGGGTTGCTGATACTGCAGGTTTCATTGTTTCCCTGTAAATAGGGACGACAATCAAAGCTGCTGGTGGTTGGCCGCGCGCCGCGTCTGACGTACAGATCGGCATCCCCCGTTCCGCCAGCGATACTGGCAGTAAAATTCTGCATGCCGGCCGGTATGTCGATGGTGTAATGCAACCAGTTATTGCGACTAGCAGACAGATTTGGCAACGTACTGCTACTGCCTGTGGCGCCTGATCCCGAGCCTGTTGCGGCAAGCACCGCGGCATTGGCATCAACTAAGCCGACACCACAACCTGAGCAGCTTGCAGGGAAACTACGGGCTGAGGTTTTCAGAATATCTTCAATTTGATCCGGGGTGGCGTTCGGTTTGGCTTGCTTGATTAACGCGGCGATACCGGCAACATGTGGTGCGGCCATCGATGTGCCTTGGCTGTACCCATAGCTGTCATTGGCAGGTGTCGTTGAACCGCTGTTGTAAGTAGATAAGACGCCACTCGGATCATTGGAAGAGGACATAGCGCCACCCGGTGCAGCGACATCGACACTGCTGCCAGTGTTGGAGTAGTAAGCGCGTCCACCCTGGCGGTTAGTTGAAGCAACATTGACCACACCAGTACAATTACCTGGGTTAAAATTATTGGCATTACCATTGTCATTGCCAGCGGCAACCACTATTACCGTACCGCGGCTGCGCGCTTGGTTAATGGCGTTTTGGGTGGTGCTATTACAGCTGCCAGAGCCACCCAAGCTCATGTTAATGACGCTGGCAGGGTTCGCATTGGCGGGTACACCAGACACCGTGCCCCCTGATGCCCAGATAATGCCGTCTGCGATATCGGAGGTGTAGCCACCACACTTACCTAAGACTCTAACCGGCACCACTTTAGCGTTAAAGGCAACACCGGCAACGCCAGTATTATTATTACTGACTGCGGCCACAGTACCGGCAACATGGGTGCCATGCCAACTGGACGCTCTAAATGACGTTGGTTGACCACCGCCACACTCGCCGACATTCGTCCAATCACCCGGATCGCGGGCATCGCTGTCGCGGGCATTACCATCGTTACCAATAAAGGCATCAGAGATCATGTCATAGCCTGGTAAGAGGTTGGCATTTAAATCCACATGAGGCCGATAGCCGGTATCCAGTACCGCCACCACCACGCCTTGGCCTGTTGCATTGTCCCAAGCGGCTGGCGCTCGGATGCCGCCGGTGTTTTCATAATAATGCCATTGGTTCGCATATTGGGTGTCATTAGGTGCAAGGGTCGGTTGCAGTAACATGTCTTCTTCGGCCAGTTCTACATCATCATCTTGAGCCAATTGATGGAGTAATGCCTCAGTCTCCGCGGCGGATAAGCGGCGCTCGGCACTGAACACGGCATGTTTTTCTAAGGCCGTTTCGCGCACAAATTTTATTTTTTCACCCGCGCGTTGACTAAAGCGCTCGGCTTTTGCTTGCATCCGTTCGGCTTTGCGTTGCTGAGCCATGGTGGCTGGCAAGCTCTGTAGCATGGTATCGGTGTTGGTTTCTTTATATTTGATGATCACGCGGGTAACAGGGCCAGTTGAAGTGTCGCTATCCTGATCAGCGAGCGCTGCGGCGTTGAATAACGCGCCGGGTAAACAAAGCACGGCTATTGCCGTTAATTTAAACTTCTGAGTAAGCATGGTTTGACCTTTTTTATAATATCGTTATTACCTGGATGTACGGTGATGCGAAAAAATGACAACTTCGCAACACCGCTATTATTAATAGGACAAACTTGGCGTAGCTGTAAATCAGCAAAATCTGTATAAAATGAGCTGCTTATGTAGCTGTAGCGGTATGCGGCCCCAAAAAAGGTCTTTTTTTAGCATAATAAAAAAAGGAACAAGTCATAAGTTACGCCTGTTTAATTGAAACTGTAAATATTTTGTAACATGGAGGTTTTATTCTAAATAGTTATAGAATTTTTATTTGGAGAGCTAATTGAATCTAAAGAAAGCGCAGCTAGTACAATATCAACTAGTTATTTGGTATTAGCAGATGAAGAGGGCTATGTTGATTTGCACTGGACAGCCTAGTCTAATGCGCCATACTCAACAGCATAGTGGTGAGGTTAAGCGTATATGCCTGATGAACATAAGAATGAAATTGTACCTATCCTCTCCGGCGGGGGAACCCGATTAAGTTGTCATATAGGCGTATTACAAGCTTTAGCGGATATGCAGTTACATTATCGGCATCTGGTGGGGGTTTCCGGTGGCAGTGTGGTTGCTGCTTTTTGTGCCGCAGGTTGGCCGCTAGAGCGTATTGCGCAATTGGCTTTAGATACCGATTTTCGGGTGTTTAAGGGGGTTTCTATTACCACCTTACTGCGCACTGGGGGGTTATGTAATGGCGATCGGTTTGAAGACTGGCTCGATCAGCAACTAGAGGGCCGTACTTTCGCTGACTTGGCGATTGATTTGCATGTGCTCGCTACCGATATCAGTGGCGGTGGGCCGGTCGTCTTTAATCGCCAGTTAACACCTGATCTTAAAGTAGCTAAAGCCATCCGCTTTTCGATGTCGATACCGATATTTTTTTCATTTAAACGTTATGGAGAGCATGTCCTTACCGATGGTGTGATCTTGTCAGAAGATGCCTTGCATCGCGATTGGTCTGGTCGGGGGATACCCTTAGTCAGTTTTCGCTTAAAAAGTGAAGCAGGCTATCGGCCCATTCAGCAACGGCGTTTCTTACCCATCATCTCTTATTTACAGATGCTCATTCAAACCTTTATGAATGCGGTATCGCGAGAATATGTCCACGCTGAGTATTGGCACAACACGATAGTGGTCAATACCGGCAATATTTCTGCGGTCAATTTTGATTTAAGCACGTTACAAAAACAGCGCTTATATGAACAGGGCTATAGCACTGCCATGGCGATTGTACCGAAAAAACTTCCAAAATTGTTTTGAGCAAGCGGCTATATAGCCCGATAAAAATGAAATTAAATTACATTTTTATTAATTTTCGTATTGCTTTAATTATGGATAACCTAAATGCCACTTACTTCCACTTGTTGTGGTATGTCTTTATTGTATTGATTTTATTGGTTTATATTTTTCATGATAAAGCGTTCTTGAAATTTTCTATTATAGATTAATTTAATTAATCTATTCATTCATTTCTTCTCGTTTGTCGGAACTTACAGGATCTTGTAACTTTATTACGTGCCCAGCAATAACGGCACATCAAATTAATTTTGCAGGAGAGACCAGACATGACTATTTCAACTCGTAAATTTATTACCCGTATGGCGGTGGTACTGTTGTCGTCAAGTCCATTACTCGCTTCTGCCGCGAGCACGGGCTACAAGATGGCTTTAATTGACAATGCACCTGGCGCTGAATTTATTCAGGCAGGTCAGTATGACAAAGCCATTGCTTCCGCCCAAGCGCCGTCGCAGGCTGACACTGAGTCGTTTTATGGCCAAGTTAGTCTATGTGTCGCTTATAGCCGGATGAACGAATTAGACTTAGCCGCCACAGCGTGTGACAACGCCGTATATCGTGCCGCAACCTTAAAAGCGGTTACGGGCTCAGCTAAACGTGAAATGCGCGCTTTAGCGTTAAACAACCGTGGTGTGATTAAGTTATTAGCCGGTGACAAAGTGGCGGCATTACAAGACTTTATGCTAGCAGTACGTTTAAACGATTCCGCTTTAACAGCGGCTAACTTAGAGCGTTTAACCTTCAGTATCAATGAAGGTCAAGAAATCGCAATGCAAACGGCAGAATAACTTGAGTTTGCTACAAACAACGCCTGGCTTAGTGTCAGGCGTTTTTTTTGGGTGATGGCCAGCCGTATAACAGTAAGAAGCTGGCATAATGCTGCGAAGTATTTTTTTGTAATAAAGTGGATTGCCCTTGTTCCTGCAAGCTAAGCAAACCCAGTGTCAGGTTTGCTGCTTTTTGCGCTGACGCATCGTTAAAGGTTAACAAGGCAACACAAAGTGAGTCGGAACAATTGAGCTGCTGCAGTTGCCCCAACTGTACGGCTTGTAATTGTTGCTGTAGTCGTTTTTGGCGATCATAACTGCTGGTATGAGTAACGTGTTGCTCTAGTAGCCACATCGCCTCTTGTAACTGTGCTTTACTCAGCGATAAAAAAGCCTGGTTCAGCTCAATCGAAGCACTGCCGTCTGTTTGTGGCAGCACTTGGCGTAAATCGAACGGTTCTACAGTGCCGGTAAAATCGTGACTTCCCTCAGTAGTTTCAGGTGTATCCGTTGTTTTATTTACCGTGTCGGGCAAGGCCTTAACGGTGCTTGCTAAAGCAGAACTGGAGATGGCTGCTTCAGTTTCGATTGCGGTTGTTGGTGCCGGTAAATGTTCTGGCACTGGCAGCGCCATATTTTTACCTATCCACTTTCCCGCCTGAAAGGCACTGAATATAGCGATTAGTGCAAGCAATACCCAAAGCAGTGATTTACGCATCGTCATCTCACAAAGTTGCCAACTTGAAAAATAATTGTTTATTAATAGCAGTGCTGGCAGGGGTGGTCAATTTTTTGAATAGGCTGCCTGAAGCTAGAAACACGCAGCGCAGCAATTTGCTGCGCTTTTGGTCATGATGTGGCGTTAAATTTGATAAGTACTGCCATCTTTGGCGGTGAAGCTTTTATCACCACGGCAACGACAACTGACTTGCCGGCCGGTGATCATGCTAAACCAATGACATACCGGATCGGTGGTTTGTAATTGAATATCATCAATACCCGCTAGGTCACGCTGACCTTGGCTGCCACTTTTATTCAAAATCAACTCAACATGGCGACCTTGGTTTTGCAGTAACAACGACTCAGGTGCTTCACGGTGACCATTTAAGCCAATAAATTGCGCTGGATCCGCTAGGCCACTGGTGCTGCCATCCACGAAAAAGGCCAGTAACTGTTGGTAATATACGACATAGCTGGCTACTGCCTTGTGCGAACCGTGAGCCAAAGGAAAGGTTTTATCCAAAAAGCCTTTAGAGTAATCCATGATCTGTTTTACATGGCTGTCGTTCAGTTGCGTGATCATCGTAATATCGTGATCGATTTGTATCGGCTGTGTTGAAGTGGCTAACGTCGTCATAATTATTTCCTCATCGGGTACGAAGTGTGGAGCCTCTGATAAGGCTTTTATTGCAGATAGTTTTGCTATCGCTTGAAAAACAGTCTAGATTAAATTTAAGCATAATTTCACAATAAAAATTTCACAGTGTAAATTTTACAAAATGAAAATAAATAAAAGCTTGATCCGAAAATCACATTTCTTGGGCACTAAAATTAGAAACCTGAGAAAACGCAATAACTTAACGATAGAAGATCTGTCGACACGTTGTGTGCGTGTTAATCCTGAGTCGGCGCCGTCGGTATCGTATTTATCGATGATCGAGCGTGGTAAACGGGTTCCCAGTATCGAAATGCTGGAAGTTATCGCGCAGGTTTTTCAAAAAGACTTAGATTGGTTTTTAGACGGTGAGGCTGAAGAGCAAGATTTAGTGCTGCCCAAGACCGCAAAAGGTGGCCTTAATGGTATGCCATTAGAGCCGAGCTTTTTATTCAGCCCCGATATTTTGCAAATTGCTATCCCAGAAATGTTGTCACAAACTGGTACCAGTGGTCGGCAGTTTGCGCAACTGTTGATTCGGGCGCATCAGGAGCATCACCAGAATCATTTTCCGGAATTAGAGCGTGCCGCCGAAGAGGTAGGGCAAAAACGTCTACCTTTATCTGTCGATGAGCTCATGGCGATAGTGCAGCAGTTAGGCTTAAAAATTCAGTGGTTTGATGAAGTGCCACGCGAGCTCGTTGATGAATTAGGTGTGAAATCTAATAATATTGGTACTTCCTTTTTTGTACCGCCCAATAGCTTACATTTAAATCGTATTTTGCAGCAGTGGCCTACTCGCTTAAAGTATGAATTAGCTGTGCATATTGGCCATGCCGTTTTACATAACAAAGATGGCGTAAAAAACGCGATGGCGGTAGGCGGGGCGCATGATGATGTGTTTGCCGATAGTAGCACTATGGCACCGCAAGATATTTTGCATGCGTGGCGTGACTTTGAATCGAGCTTTTTTGCTGGCGCCTTGTTGTGTCCAAAGCAAGCGTTTCGGCAATTATTAGAGCGGCGTGGTTATGAAATTGCCAGTCATTTGCAAGCCGAGGTATCGGCTTCGGTGGCGATGCGCCGCATGACCGCGGTGTCACCTTATCCGCATTGGCATTACTTTGATGCATACAGCCCCGGTAAATTAAAGGCGGTGTATCGTGGTAATGGCATCCCTCTGCCTTGGGGCAATATGCGCCAAGTGGTCGACCCTTGCCAGCATTGGGCCGTGTTTCGCATGTTTGAGGTTAAAGACAGTGGCAGTTCGGCGCAATTATCGCTGTTAGATGTGCAAGGTGAGCCACGGATCTATTGTTGCGAATCGACCAAGGTACAAGACTTAGCCGGCAATCAGCATGTGTTGTGTGCTGGCATTGATCTCAACCCCGCGCTTAATGCGCAAGGGCTGGATGCTGCGGCCTTAGCACAAGATATGAAAGCGCGGTGTCAGCAATATGGTGGTGCGGCCGTGGTGCCGCAGTCGATCCAGACCACATTAAAACGGGTAGCCAATATCTTAAATATTAATTGGGTTAGTCGCAGCATGAGCAAACCAGCACAATTAATCTGTGCCAGAGGAGGTAGTTGCCCTCGCTCTCCAAGTTGCTATCAATGCCCTGCGCTCACGAAATAAAGCGCAACGTTATGCAGAAACAAAGGATTTAGCATGAGCAAAAAACCACAGATGGCCGCAACGCCACCCCCTAAAAAAGTGCAACCAGACACCACTACCGCGGCCCAGCATGACGTGCTTGCCGAGCAAGTAGAGCAACGGCTCACCGCCAGCCAACAAGCAAAAGCCGTGGCAATAGAAGATATTATTGCCGCTCAAGCTGCCGGTGATATGGACAAATTGTCTGAGCATTTACTGGCGATGTTAGAAGGGGTCTCGCCGGACGATTTAGCTGAATTAAGCAAAGCCTTGAATCGTGGAGAATCAATCTTAAGTGAAAAACGCCGTGAAAAAGCCGATACCGAGTTAACCTCCAATTGGCGCGAAGGCGGTTATCCATATGTCAATCGCTTAAATCGTAAAACCTATGAAAAGCAAAAATATCATTTACAAGTCGAATTACTGAAGTTGCAGCGTTGGGTGAAAGAAACCGGGCAGCGGGTGGTGATTTTATTTGAAGGGCGCGATGCGGCAGGGAAAGGCGGCGCCATTAAACGCTTTATGGAACATTTAAATCCACGTGGTGCTCGGGTTGTAGCGTTAGACAAGCCCAGTGAGGCAGAGCAAGGCCAATGGTATTTTCAACGTTATGTGGCTGAGTTGCCCACAAAGGGTGAAATCGTGTTGTTTGACCGCTCTTGGTATAACCGTGCAGGCGTTGAGCATGTTATGGGGTTTTGCAGCAATGATGAGTATCAAGAATTTATGATACAAGCGCCCGAGTTCGAACGGCATTTAGTGCGCAGTGGTATTCATTTAATAAAGTTATGGTTTTCGGTCAGTCAAGACGAGCAACGGCGTCGTTTTACCGAGCGTGAAGCGCATCCGCTTAAGCAGTGGAAACTGAGCCCGGTCGATCTTGCCTCGTTAGACAAATGGCATGAGTACACCCATGCAAAAGAAGCCATGTTTGCCAACACTGACACGTCCTACGCCCCTTGGTCAGTTATTAAGTCAGATTGTAAAAAACGGGCACGGCTTAATGCGTTGCGTTATGTATTGCAATGCTTGCCGTATCATAATCGCAATGCCGAAGTGGCTTGTGCGCCCGATCCGCTATTAGTGGGGCGGGCCAGTGTGATTTTCGAACTGGGAGAGCATGCGATGTCGACTGAGCCATCGGTTTAATACCTTGTTACAACTTAGTCATTGGCGCAAATTGGCAACACTGAACATAGCGCGTAAGATGATGCGCACAACCTCCATGTAGAACAGGATATAAGAATGAAAAAATGTACACTCGTTGCTGGCGCTGTTGCGCTAGCATTAGGTTTAACGGCTTGCAGTAAACAGCCGACAACGCCAGAAACAACGACACAAAGCCAAGTTGCCGCAGCACCTTTGGTGTCTGGTATTGATCAACAAAACTTTGATGAAAACGTCGCTTTTAGCCAAGACTTCTTTTTAGCGGTTAATGGTAAATGGTTAGCCGAAACCCCGATCCCTGCAGATAAAGCAACTTATGGCTCTTTTCACGTATTAGCCGATCGCTCACAACAAGCGGTCAAAGATATTATCGATCAAGTTGCAGCGAAAACCGATTTAGTTGCTGGCTCTGATGAGCAGAAACTGGGCAGTTTTTACAATAGCTTTATGAATGAAAGCGTGATTGAGGAATTAGGTTTATCCCCCTTAACACCACAATTAGACGCGATTAAAGGGTTAAAAGAGAAAGCGCAGTTAGCTGAATTATTCGCGAGTTTACAGCGTGATGGCGTTAGTATTCCTTTTGGTTGGTTTATCAATAATGATGCAAAAAACTCTACCGAATATGCGGTTTACCTCAATCAAGGTGGTTTAGGTTTACCGGATCGTGATTACTATTTTAAAGACGATGAAGCCTCGCTGACGATCATCAATCAATATCAAACCTATTTAACCGATATGTTTGCGCTTGCTGGCGCACCTGATGCAAAAGCAGCGGCGATGCGGGTATATAACCTAGAAAAAGCTTTGGCGGAACATCACTGGACACGTTTAGATAATCGCAATGCCGACAAAACTTACAATAAAATTGCCGCCAGCGAATTAGACAGCTTAGTGGGCAGCTTTGATTGGCAGGCCTATGCCAAGGCCATGCAGTTAAACAACGTGGATGAGCTGATTGTGCGTCAGCCGTCTTACTTTGCTGGATTAGCTAAAGTGATTGCACAGACAGATCTGCAAAGCTGGCAAGATTATTTAACCAGCAAAACGATTAATGGCTTTGCTGACAAACTCAGCAGCAACTTTGCTGATCGTCGTTTTGAGTTCTATGGCAAAACCTTAAGCGGTATTCAAGAACAACAGCCACGCTGGAAACGTGCGGTAGACGCGGCTGATCAGGTTTTAGGTGAGTTAACCGGTAAGTTGTATGTTGAACAGCATTTTAGCCCAGAAGCCAAAGCGCGGATGGAACAGCTGGTGGCCAATGTCATTAAAGCCTATGAAGTCTCCATCAAAAACCTGGAGTGGATGGGCGAAGAAACCAAAGTTGCTGCGCTGGATAAACTGAGCAAATTCACACCAAAAATTGGTTACCCAAACAAGTGGAAAGATTATTCCACCTTAGAGATTAAAGCAGATGATTTAGTGGGTAACTTTGTTAGAGCCAGTCATTGGGCTTATGCAGAGATGACCAGCAAGTTAGGCCAGCCTATCGATAAAGACGAATGGTTTATGACGCCGCAAACTGTTAATGCCTACTACAACCCTGTGAACAACGAAATTGTGTTCCCAGCGGCTATTTTACAGCCGCCATTTTTCAATATGGCAGCGGATGACGCCGTCAACTATGGCGGTATCGGTGCGGTGATTGGTCACGAAATTGGTCATGGTTTTGACGACCAAGGCGCAAAGTACGATGGCGACGGTAACTTACGTAACTGGTGGACTGAACAAGATAAAGCACAATTTCAAGCACGGGGTGCTAAGCTGATTGGTCAGTACAACAACTTTGAACCTTTACCCGGTGTCAATGTGAACGGTGCTGTGGCCTTAGGCGAAAACATCGGTGACTTAGGCGGCATGACCGTCGCGTTAAAAGCGTATCAGTTGTCATTAGCGGGTAAAGACGCGCCAACTTTAGATGGCTTTACCGGTGAACAACGCTTCTTTATTAGCTGGGCGCAGGTATGGCGTACTAAGTTCCGTGAAGAGGCGTTACGTCGGCAATTAAGCACCGGCCCGCATTCACCTGCGCATTATCGGGTAATTGGTGTATTGCCGAATATGCCTGAGTTTTATACGGCATTTGATATTAAAGAAGGCGATGCGATGTATCTGCCAGAAGCGCAACGCGTAAAAATTTGGTAACCACTCGCGCTTAAGCAAAGTCAGCATACTTCTGCTACACTGCGGCTGCGACCTGTTCGATCTTTGCAAGAGGCAAGGTATGACAGGCGCAGCTTTTTAGTATGTTTGGTCGGTCCACTATAAATAAAATGAGTATGACTGACCCTTTGTATTCAGCAAAGTTATAATCAGTATAAGCAGGTCAGTTATTATGCTATTAGGCTTTTGCCTTGATCTTTCTTATAATTGAGCCCATACATTCAACAGCATGACGTTGCAGTGACCAGACTGCAAAGCAACGACTGAGAGGACATTACTGTGCTACAAGAATATCGTGAACACGTGGCCGAACGCGCCGAACAAGGGATCCCTGCCAAGCCGTTAAACGCAGAGCAAGTAGCTGCCTTAATTGAGCTTTTGAAAAACCCACCAAAAGGTGAGGAAGAATTCATTTTAGATTTGCTTATCAACCGCGTACCACCAGGTGTTGATGAAGCTGCCTATGTAAAAGCGGGCTTTTTAGCCGCACTCGCTAAAGGCGAAGCAACCAGCCCGTTAATCGACGCTGAGCGTGCTACCGAGTTGTTAGGTACCATGATGGGTGGTTACAACATCGAGCCACTAATCAGTTTATTAGATGATGCCAAGCTCGCGCCGATCGCTGCTAAAGCGTTATCGCACACCTTACTGATTTTTGATGCTTTCCATGATGTTACTGACAAAGCCGATGCGGGTAACGAGTATGCGAAGCAAGTCGTTCAAAGCTGGGCCGATGCCGAGTGGTTTGAAGCAAAACCGGCTTTAGCTGAGAAAATTACGGTTACCGTATTTAAAGTGTCTGGCGAAACCAACACGGATGATTTATCACCAGCACCAGATGCTTGGTCACGTCCAGATATCCCACTGCACGCTTTAGCCATGTTGAAAAATGCCCGTGAAGGCATCAACCCGGATGAGCCAGGTACTGTTGGCCCAATTAAGCAGCTAGAAGAACTGAATAAAAAAGGCTACCCACTGGCTTATGTTGGTGACGTAGTGGGTACGGGTTCATCACGTAAATCTGCCACTAACTCGGTATTGTGGTTTATGGGTGATGATATTCCTTACGTGCCAAACAAGCGTGGCGGTGGTTTTGTGTTAGGTGGCAAAATTGCTCCTATCTTCTTCAACACCATGGAAGACTCTGGCGCATTACCTATCGAAGTCGATGTTAGCAAGTTAGAAATGGGCGATGTGATCGATATTCTGCCATTCGAAGGCAAAGTGGTTCGCCATGGCACTGACGAAGTATTAGCCGAGTTCAGCTTAGCAACTGACGTTTTAATTGATGAAGTTCGTGCCGGTGGCCGTATTCCATTAATTATCGGTCGTGGTTTAACTGACCGTGCTCGTGAGTTTTTAAAATTAGGTCATTCAGACAAATTCCGTCGTCCCTTACCCAAAACAGATTCTGGCAAAGGCTTCACCTTAGCGCAGAAAATGGTAGGTAAAGCTTGCGGCGTGAAAGGCGTGCGTCCCGGTACTTACTGTGAACCGAAAATGACCACCGTAGGTTCGCAAGACACGACTGGCCCCATGACCCGTGATGAATTAAAAGACTTAGCCTGTTTAGGCTTCACCGCCGATTTAACTATGCAGTCTTTCTGTCACACGGCCGCGTATCCGAAGCCCGTTGATGTTGACACCCACCATACGCTGCCAGATTTCATTATGAATCGTGGCGGTGTGGCACTGCGCCCAGGTGACGGTATTATCCACAGCTGGTTAAACCGCATGTTACTGCCGGATACAGTGGGTACGGGTGGTGATTCGCATACACGCTTCCCAATTGGTATTTCGTTCCCAGCGGGTTCAGGCTTAGTCGCTTTCGCTGCGGCAACGGGTGTTATGCCGCTTGATATGCCTGAATCGGTATTAGTCCGCTTTAAAGGCGAAATGCAGCCAGGCATTACCTTACGTGACTTAGTGCATGCCATTCCGTACGTGGCGATCCAAAAAGGTCTGTTAACGGTAGATAAGAAAGGTAAGAAGAATATCTTCTCTGGCCGCATTTTAGAAATTGAAGGCTTACCAACCTTAACGGTAGAGCAAGCTTTTGAATTATCAGATGCGTCTGCGGAGCGTTCTGCTGCCGGTTGTACTATTAAGTTGTCAGAAGAATCCATTGCCGAATATCTTGAATCAAACATCGTGATGTTGAAGTGGATGATTTCTGAAGGCTATGGTGATGTTCGTACTATCGAGCGCCGTATTCAAGCGATGCAAGCTTGGTTGAAAGATCCACAGTTAATGTCTGCTGATGCTGATGCAGAATATACTGAAGTGATTGAAATTGACCTCGCTGACATTAAAGAGCCGGTACTATGCGCACCAAACGATCCAGATGATGCGCGTTTATTGTCTGAAGTAGCAGGCGACAAGATTGATGAAGTGTTTATCGGTTCTTGTATGACCAACATTGGTCACTTCCGTGCTGCGGGTAAATTACTGGACAAATATAAAGGCCAGTTGCCCACGCGGTTATGGATCGCTCCGCCGACTAAGATGGACCAAGCACAGTTAACGGAAGAAGGTTACTACAGCATCTTCGGTAAAGTCGGTGCGCGCACTGAAATGCCAGGTTGCTCACTGTGTATGGGTAACCAAGCTCGCGTAGCTGAGAAGTCGACAGTCGTCTCAACGTCTACTCGTAACTTCCCGAACCGTTTAGGTCAGGGTGCGAATGTTTATTTAGCATCAGCCGAGTTAGCTGCGGTCGCTTCTATTATCGGTAAGTTACCGACAGTAGCGGAATACTTAGAGTACGCGAAACAGATCGATGCTACGGCAGCCGATACTTATCGTTACCTGAACTTCCATAAGATGTCGCAATACACTAAAAAAGCAGACAACGTGATTATTCAGCAAGCTGTGTAGTCAGCAAACTGTTTGCACAAGGCCTGCTGAATGCAGGCCTTTTTTATACGCAATCTTCCTACAAAGTCACGGCTGAAATCGCACTGGGTGACAAGGCTGCTGAGCCGTGTCGGTTATCCTGTCGACTTAATCAGTACTGTGCTAACTGCCGCTATTGACTGGCTTAGCGCATAAAACCTGCTATTTAGCCAACCAAGCCGCATGAAATCAGGTAAAATTCTTCGCCTCAAACAAATACGATACGCCTAACTGCTGTGGCTTGTGCCGCGGGCGCTCTGACAGTGCGTGTTAACGGAATAGTGCATGGAATACGACTTTACTTATGATCGGGCCACCCGGCAATTTAGCTTAAAACTCAGTGCTGAACACGATGTGTTAGCGCGCTTTTTATTGGACGAATTTGGCCAGCAAGCTTCGGCCTATCAACCGCTGTTAAGCCAATTGCAGGCCTTAAAAGCCTATGACACTTTGCGCTACCAAGGAAAAGAATATCTACTCGAAGTGGAACATGCCGAGGTGACCTTAAGGCATAACACCCTATTTTATGAAGCGGGGGACACGAGGCAACATACCTCAGCCGAGCTTGATGAAGAAGCGTTATCGCTGGATGATCATGGCATGCAAACCCAATGTGGTTTGGAAGATTTTGTGAAACTGCTACAGGCCTGGCAGCAGTTTTTAAGCGGCGGTTAAGCGAAGAGAGCTGCACAGTCTACGGGAATAAATGCACCATTATGGTGCTTTTTTTTGCTTTGAATTTGGCGATAACTGCTTAAGTTATTGTTTTTTATCAGTAAATAAAAGTTGGCACAAGGTTTTCTTATATAACGGTGCAATCACAAAAATTAGTCGATAAGGAAAACCATCATGAAGCTTGTTTGTGCCATCATCAAGCCGTTCAAACTGGATGATGTTCGTGAAGCCATCGCGGACATTGGTGTAGAAGGTTTAACGGTGACAGAAGTAAAAGGTTTTGGTCGGCAGAAAGGCCACACCGAATTATATCGTGGAGCTGAGTATCAGGTTGATTTCCTGCCAAAGGTAAAACTGGAAATTGCGACCCAAGATGATCAGGTAGAACGTTTACTTGAAGCCATTCAAAAAGCGGCTCATACCGGTCGGATAGGTGACGGAAAAATTTTCGTTTACAACCTCGAACAAGCCGTCCGTATTCGGACGGGTGAAACCGACGCCGAAGCGATTTAAGGAGCCTTAACATGCAAGAACAAATTTATCACTTACAGTTTGCCATGGACACCTTCTACTTTTTAATTTGTGGGGTGTTGGTCATGTGGATGGCCGCCGGTTTTACCATGCTAGAAGCGGGTTTAGTCCGTGCTAAAAATACCACTGAAATTTTAACTAAAAACGTCGCGCTTTATTCTATTGCCTGCATTATGTATTTAGTGTGTGGTTACTACTTTATGTACGATGGCGGTATCTTCTTACAAGGTATTGCAGAAATCGACGTCGATGCCACCTTAGCCTCTTTTGCAGAACAAAATGATTTTACGGGTGACTCAGTTTACTCTGGTGCATCTGACTTCTTCTTCCAAGTCGTGTTTGTTGCTACTGCCATGTCAATCGTGTCAGGCGCCGTTGCTGAGCGGATGAAGTTATGGGCTTTCTTAGTGTTCGCGGTTGTGATGACCGGCGTGATCTACCCTATTGAAGGTGGCTGGACTTGGGGCGGTAAAGACGTATTTGGTTTATACAACTTGGGCGACTTAGGTTTCTCTGACTTTGCGGGTTCGGGCATTGTACATATGGCGGGTGCTGCTGCAGCTTTAGCGGGTGTTATTTTGTTAGGTGCTCGTAAAGGCAAATACAGTAAAGACGGTAAAGTCAACGCTATCCCTGGCGCCAACATGCCTTTGGCAGCCTTAGGTACTTTAGTATTGTGGATGGGTTGGTTTGGTTTCAACGGTGGCTCAGTATTAAAACTGGGTGATATTGCCAATGCTCACAGTGTTGCTATGGTGTTCTTAAATACCAATGCCGCTGCTGCTGCTGGTGCTGTTGCCGCGCTGATTACCTCAGTGCTGTTATTCCGTAAAGCTGATTTAACCATGGCCTTAAACGGTGCCTTAGCGGGTCTGGTAGCGATTACGGCTGAACCTTCTACTCCATCGCCATTACAAGCCACTTTATTCGGTGCTGTTGCTGGTGTGTTAGTGGTTGCTTCAATCCTGGCGTTAGATAAAGCAAAAATTGATGATCCAGTCGGTGCTATCTCTGTACACGGTGTTATCGGTCTGTTTGGTTTGTTGTTAGTGCCTATCACGAACTCTGACAGCACGTTCAGTGGCCAGATCATTGGTGCTTTAACCATCTTCGTTTGGGTATTCGTAACAAGCTTCATCGCTTGGTATGTCCTGAAACTGGTTATGGGTATTCGAGTTAGCGAAGAAGCAGAATATGAAGGCGTTGACAGCTCTGAGTGTGGTATTGAAGCCTACCCTGAGTTTGTTGCCTCGGTAAAGTAAGCAGCTTGGCGGGTGTCGGTGGCACCCTCCAAGAGCCTGTGTTGTTGGCATCAGTAAACTTAGTTTCTAGCCAGCAACACTAAACGTGACCCACCTCTGTCTATCCTTGTCCTTTGTCCTATTTGACACCCCGTTGCTACTGGCAGCGGGGTTTTTTTATGTGCAAGAAACGCGATTAACAACGTAAAGGTGCTTTAATTCAGTAGGGCCATGCTGCATGTTTACTAAGCAGGGTTACCCGGTTTCGTATTTAACAGCATGGGCTGAGAACGTTTGATAACAACAAACTGAGCGTGAATAGTCAGTCTGTCATCGTGCTAAAAGTAAGGGGGTTGCGGTAGTAGCAGATTGAACCTGTTGTGCGATGAGACCGCGGAAAAGTGCATAAAGGGGGCAGGCTAAGCCAGACAATTTCTGCTGAGTAATAGATTAAGATGGCCAATAGCATAAAAGAAAAAGGCCGCACAAGTGCGGCCCAGTTTCAATTTTGCATCCATTGCAGTGATCATTCCTTAATCGACTGAAAAGTGCTTCCGTGCTGCATCCTGCAAGCGTATCCATTACTCGCTGACATCATGTCAGTGTCCTTGTCACACTAAAATCCGCGGTGTGAAGGTGCATCCTGCCGTCATCTCCGATGACTGATCCCGCGACAATAGCGTTATCCCTATTACTGTCTGCCTGGCCGCATCCTGCAGCTACAAGCGAAATATTGCCATCCAAGGCTGTCCGTTCTTACTCTTTCATCCTGCCGAGTTTTCTTCATCCTGAAGATGTCCTAATGCTGTCCCTGTGCTATCCTGCATCTGGTAATATCCATTACCGGGAACATCCTGTACCGCGACCTTGCTGCAACTGAAATCCTTTCAGCTATCGTTCCTTCGATGTGTTCATTATGCCTTTATCAGCATAAAACAGGAGGGGTTTTCTGTAATTGGAAAAATTGTCTTATCTTTGCAATAAAGTGAAAATCAAAAATAGATATTTAATATCAATAGTTTAAATTAAAAGCTTTCTAATTCGTGCAGATATAAAGCGCTTTGGCTACCTGCTTTGTGAGAGATCTCGCACACAAAGGCAGGCGATTAGTCACACTGGGGATTGACCTTCTACTTTAGCAAGCGATAATGGTGACAGAAAACACTGAAGGAACGACATGGCACGCGAACAATTAGGAATTTGTGCAGAAGCGAATTTACATGGCAGTTATCTGCTCATCAATGTGTTAGATGGCCAAGAAGCCATGCTGCGGCAAAAACTAACGCGGCTGCCGCAGATAATAAATCGTTTAGCCGATCACTTCTCCGAAGCCATGCTCAGCGGTGTGGTCGCCATTAGTAGTCATTTTTGGGATAGCCTGTATCCTTGGCAGCGGCCGGCCGGTCTTAGTGCGTTTCCCGAGTTTCGCTCAGAGCATTTTCAAGTGAGCCACAGTATGGCGGATTTATTCATCCAAGTGCGCTCAGATCGGACTGATGTTAATTACATCGCGCTGCAACAAATCTATCAGTTGATTAGTCCTAATGTCGAAATTGTCGAAAATTTATCAGGGTTCCGCTATCTGGACGGTCGGCAATTAACGGGCTTTATCGATGCCCCAACGAATCCACGCGGCATCAAGCGGCGCAAAGCGGCGCTTGTGGATCCGCTTAACGAACCTGTTTTTGCTGGTGGCAGTTATCTTTATTTTTATCGATTACAGTTAGATCAAAAACATTGGTTACAATTAAGCACGGAGCAACAAGAAGCCATCATGGGTTATCAAAAGCTCGATGGTAAAAAGTGCGCAGCGGATGCTGAAATCCGTAGTAGTCATTTAACGGCACAACATGTGGTATTAGCGCCAAATAATGCGATGTTGCTCGAGCAAAACATGCCTTATGCCAGTTTGCATACGCAAGGTGCATTACAAGTATGTTTTAGTGCCGAAAGTGATGTTTTTAGTCGGCTCTGGCGCAGTAAATTGGGTTTACAGCAATCGGGTATTTACGATGGCTTACTCGATTTTTGCCGTATTGATCTTGCAGCGGCGTTTTTTGTCCCTTCAATCACTTTTATGGAAGCCGCCGCCCGCGGTGAATTTACGGCGCAATCATCACACCTTCTCGAATAATTCGGTGACTTTTTGTAAGGTAAAATCGATATTTTTCACGCTGATCGGCGCGATAAAAATGGTATCGTCGCCAGCGATAGTACCCAATACGCCTTCGGCTTTGCCAACAGAATCCAGCAAGCGCGCAATAAGTTGTGCGGCACCGGGACTGGTACGGATGATAATCATCACATCGTTATGTTCAATATCCAGTACCAGCTGACGCAATGGGCTTTTGGTCGTCGGTACGCCCAGTTCAGGCGGTAAGGTGTAAACCATTTCTTGTTTGGCATTACGGGTACGAACCGCGCCGTATTTACTCAGCATGCGCGAGACTTTTGATTGGCTTACATTGTCAAAGCCATCATGCTTGAGGGCATCAACAATTTCACCTTGAGAGCCGAAGCTTTCTGTTTTTAACAAGGCTTTAAAGGCATGGATCAGGGCTTCTTGGCGGTTTTGTTTGGTCATGGCTCTCGGTTCAGCAATATTTACTGTGTTTGATACTATCAAATTTAACGCCACAATAGCAGTGACTGCGCTAAAATAGCTTGGTTAAGCTGCGGTAGGTGACATCTGTCTACTTTATCTGAAAAAAGGCTTAGACTTTAGGCGTAAGACATTTGTATTTTGAGCGTCATTTCAGTATTGTTGGCGCGGTTATTCTGAACTGTATAATTGGAGAGAAGCATGAAAGTTGCCGTATTAGGTGCTGCCGGTGGTATTGGCCAGGCACTGTCGTTGTTACTGAAGTTAGATTTACCTGCCGGCACAGACTTAGCCTTATATGATCTGGCTCCTGTTACTCCTGGTGTTGCGGTTGATCTGAGCCACATTCCTACAGCAGTAAACGTAACGGGTTATGGTAAAGAAGATCTGAACACGGCATTAGCCGGTGCCGACATCGTGATGATCCCTGCGGGCATGCCACGTAAGCCGGGTATGGATCGTTCTGATCTGTTCAACATCAATGCTGGCGTCGTGAAAACATTAGCTGAAGCTATCGTTGTGCAGTGCCCTAAAGCGTTAGTCGGTATTATCACTAACCCAGTGAACACCACTGTGGCCATTGCGGCAGAAGTGTTCAAGAAAGCCGGTACTTATGATGCACGTCGCTTATTCGGTGTAACTACACTGGACGTGATCCGCGCTGAAACCTTTGTTGCAGCCTTAAAAGGTAAAAACCCAACTGAAATCACTGTGCCAGTAATAGGTGGCCACAGCGGTACAACGATCCTGCCTTTACTGTCTCAAGTTTCTGGCGTGAGCTTCAGCGATGATGAAGTGGCAGCCTTAACAACGCGTATCCAAAATGCGGGTACCGAAGTTGTTGAAGCAAAAGCCGGTGGCGGATCAGCAACCTTATCAATGGGTCAGGCCGCTGCGCGTTTCTGTATTTCTTTAGTGAAAGGTTTACAGGGCGAAACAGTAAATGAATATGCTTACGTTGAAGGTGCGGGTGAACATGCACGTTTCTTCGCTCAGCCATTAGTGCTGGGTAAAAACGGCGTTGAGCAATTACTGCCAATCGGTCAATTAAGTGCTTTTGAAGAAAAAGCCATGAACGATATGCTGGGAACGTTAAAAGCAGACATCGCTTTAGGCGAAGAGTTTGTCAACAAAAACTAAGTTTAACTCAGTTTAAAAAAGGCGCTTAAAGCGCCTTTTTTATTGCGATGAGTGGCCCTGATAAAGCCTTAATGGCTGCGTGACACCGCAATGTCTGCCAAGGCAACTAAAGCCTGCTTAAAAGGCGAAGGTGCTAACTCGGCTAAAGCCTGTTGCGCTTTTAATGCTTCTTGCTGCGCTAGCTGCCGGGTGTAATCAAAAGCGCCCGTTTCGTGCAGCGCGGCCATAATCTCTGGCAAATGCTGCATACCATTGCGCTCGGTAATCGCATCGCTAATCAATTGTTGTTGTATGGCTGAGCCATGACGCATCGCATGAATTAATGGCAGTGTGGGTTTACCTTCGGCAAGGTCATCACCAATATTTTTGCCCAGTTCAGCGGCATCGGCTTGGTAATCTAATACATCATCAATTAACTGAAAGGCCGTGCCTAGGTGCATGCCATAGGCTTTCATGGCTTGTTCAACCGAGTCGGGCTGTGCAGCGATGATGGCGGCAAGTTGGGTAGCGGCCTCAAATAATTTTGCTGTTTTGCAGTAGATAACTTGCAGGTAGTTTTCTTCAGTAGTGGTAGGGTCGTTGATGTTCATCAACTGTAATACTTCACCCTCTGCAATGATATTGGTGGCATTCGCTAATACTTGCATTACGCGCATATTGTTCAGCTCAACCATCATTTGAAAAGAGCGGCTGTATAAAAAGTCGCCGACTAACACGCTGGCTTGATTGCCAAACAGTGCATTAGCGGTTTCTTTGCCACGGCGCATAGTCGACTCATCGACGACGTCATCATGTAGCAAAGTGGAGGTATGAATAAACTCCACAATAGCAGCAATGCTCAGATGTTGTGTTCCTTGGTAGCCCAAGGCTCTGGCGGCCAGTACCGCCAATAACGGCCGCAAACGTTTGCCACCACTATTTACAATGTAGATACCCAGTTGATTAATCAGCGCCACATCAGAGCTAAGCTGAGAAAAAATATGCTGATTGACCGCGGCCATATCGTCTGCGGAGAGTTGCTGTATTTCGTCGAGCGTCATCTGCTTCTAACTGCTAAAGTAATGAATGCTGATGATTCTACACTATTCAAACTGCGGGCTAAAATGAAATCTGGATCCTTTTCGGCGATAGTACGGATCCCCTTTTCTGATAAATGTTCGGCTTGCGAGTAAACAGCACTAACGTTAAGCCTTTAAATGTCGTTTTAGCGGTGCGCAAAAGCCTGTAACGACATCCAGAATTGATCTTTTGGGGCGGTGCTAAGGCGGCCAATGCGCTGTTGCAGCAGCTGAAAATAATCCCTTTCTACCCGCAATGCCGCGCCTAGCCCTAACCGCCTTGAAGTTGGCTGAACAGGCCTTGCTGCGTTAGAATGACCACAGCCAGATCTTTTTAATAATTGTGCTTGCGGCACTGGGGGAAATTGCGTACAATTCGCGCCCTGTGAATTGAATTAACACGCCCCTTAAATTTAAAAGCGTTGGCGTGCTTTGTACGGAGTTAACTATGTACGCGGTTTTCCAAAGTGGTGGCAAACAGCACCGTGTGACGGAAGGTCAAACTCTTCGTCTAGAGAAACTAGACTTAGAAACCGGCGCAAAAATCGAATTTATCCCACTGATGATCGCTAATGGCGAAGAAATCAGTATCGGCGCCCCTTTAGTTGAAGGTGGTAAAGTAGTAGCGGAAGTGGTCAACCATGGCCGTGGCGATAAGATTAAGATCGTCAAGTTCCGTCGTCGTAAGCATTCACGTAAACAGATGGGCCATCGTCAATGGTTCACTGAAGTGAAAATCACCAGCATCAGCGCGTAACAGGAGTATCGACACATGGCAAGTAAGAAAGGTGTAGGTAGCACTCGTAACGGTCGCGATTCAGAAGCTAAACGCTTAGGTGTTAAGCGCTTTGGTGGTGAATCAGTTTTATCTGGTAGCATTATTGTTCGTCAGCGTGGTACTAAATTCCACCCAGGCAGCAATGTTGGTATCGGTAAAGACCACACTTTATTCGCTTTAACTGAAGGTAAAGTGAAGTTTGAAGTGAAAGGCGAGCACAATCGTAGATATGTAAGCATCGTCAGCGAGTAAGCTGGATGGTTACAAAAAACCCCGCCTAGAGCGGGGTTTTTTATTATAAATTTTCTCCACTGTCTGACATGCGTTATACTGAGCAACAGTAAAACTAAGTCAAACCAGATCACAGTTAATCAGGACGCACCTCATGAAGTTTGTTGATGAAGCGATAATCCGTGTTGAAGCCGGCGACGGCGGTAACGGTATTATCAGTTTTTTACGGGAAAAGTTTATTTCCAAAGGCGGCCCAAATGGCGGTGACGGTGGTGATGGTGGTGATGTTTACCTACTAGCAGATGAAAACCTTAACACCTTGGTAGACTACCAATTTGAAAAGTTTCACGAAGCTGAACGCGGTGAAAACGGCGGTAGCGTTAACTGTACCGGTAAACGGGGTGCCGACTTAGTATTAAGAGTGCCTGTTGGAACGCGTGCTGTGGATGCCGATACGGAAGAAGTGATTGGCGATTTAACGGCAAATGGTAAAAAGCTGATGGTCGCTAAAGGCGGTTGGCATGGTTTAGGTAACGCGCGTTTTGCTAGTAGCACAAACCGCACGCCACGTAAAAAAACCAATGGTACGCCAGGTGAAATCCGTAATTTACGCTTAGAATTATTATTGTTAGCTGATGTAGGATTGTTAGGCTTACCCAATGCGGGCAAATCAACGTTAATCCGCGCCGTGTCAGCAGCTAAACCGAAAGTGGCCGATTATCCTTTTACCACCTTAGTGCCTAATTTAGGCGTAGTACGGGTTGAATCTCATCGCTCTTTTGTGATTGCCGATATTCCTGGTTTAATTGCCGGTGCTGCAGAAGGTGCGGGTTTGGGGATCCAATTCTTAAAGCATTTAGAACGTTGTCGCTTGTTATTACATGTGGTGGATGTGTTGCCTGCTGACGGTTCCGATCCGGCCGAGAATGCCAAAACCATCATTGAAGAATTACATAAATACAGTACAAAATTAGCGGCGAAGCCTCGCTGGTTAGTATTTAATAAACTGGATTTAGTATTAGAAGAAGAGTTAGATGAAATCATTGCTGAGGTCACTAAAGCCATTGATTGGCAAGGCCCGGTCTTTAAGATTTCAGCCGCGTCACGTGAAAACACCGCGCGTTTATCTAAAGATATCTTAAGTTACATTGAAGAATTACCTGCCGAAGAAGTCGCTGATCCTATTGCTGATCCTGTTACCTTTAAGTGGGATGATTACCACGAAGAAGCGGCAGCATTGGAAGATGACTTGGATGACGACGATGATTTCGACGATGATGACTATGATGTCGAAGTGATTTATCAGCGCTGAGTTAGCCTTATGCAAATAGCTATGATCGCAGCGATGGCGGCCAATCGCGTAATCGGTTTGAATAATCAGATGCCTTGGCATTTGCCGGCCGATTTAAAGCATTTTAAAGCCATGACTTCGGGTAAGCCGGTATTGATGGGGCGCAAAACCTTTGAATCCATTGGTCGTCCTTTACCGGGGCGTCGTAATATCGTGATCAGTCGTCAGCCGGTACCGGCTAACTGTAACGTAGAATGGGTGAATAGCGTTGAACAAGCTTTAGCGTTAGTAGCCGATGTGCCAGAAGTGATGATTATTGGTGGTGCTGACATTTACCGCCAGTGTTTACCTTTAGCGCAGCGCTTATATTTGACTGAAATTGCCTTAGACACACCAGGCGATGCTTTCTTCCCTGATTATCAAGCGGCAGGGCCTTGGCAGATCACGAGTGAGGATGTTGTGCCACAAAGTGATAGCAACCCCTTAGCTCATCGTTTTATCACCTTAGAGCGCTGCTAATAAAAGCATAGACAGAAAAAGGCCAGCTAACAAGCTGGCCTTTTTTATTGACGTGAGTTTGCGCGATTAGACTTTGAATTGATCGACCGAGCGACGTAATTCTTCGGCTAGGCTGGCCACCTCATGGCTGGAAGCGGATGTTTGATCAGCGCCGGTTGAGGTTTCTTCTGCCAGCGCCACGATGGCTTCTAATATTCCGCTGATTTCAATGGCTACTTGATGCTGCTCTTTGGCCGCACTGGATATTTGTTCACTCATATCGTGTGCCAAATGCACCGCATGCGTAATGCTATCGAGAGCTGATGTGGCGACTTCGGTTTTTGCGACACAGCTTTCTGCTTGTTTCTTCCCTTTATTCATCGCTTCTACTGCGGCTTGTGCACCACTTTGTAGCGCTTGGATCATGTTTTGAATTTCTTGGGTAGAAGCCTGTGTTTTACTGGCTAACGAGCGAACTTCATCGGCAACTACCGCAAAGCCGCGGCCTTGTTCACCGGCTCGAGCGGCTTCAATGGCGGCATTCAGGGCTAATAAATTGGTTTGCTCGGCAATGCCTCGGATCACATCTAAAATGCTACCGATAGCCGCACTGTCTTTATGCACCTTGTTAATCACCTCAGAAGCGTGATCGACTTCTTTCGATAACTGCACAATGATAGCTTTATTTTCTAATGAAATGCCTTTTACGCGTTCGGCTTCACTATCCGCATTTTTAATCTCGGCCAGAGCATCGTTCGAGCTTTGCAGCACGCCTTGCGCCGTACTGCTCATTTCTGTGGTGGCCGAAGCGGCTTGCGTGACTTGTGACTTTTGCTCGCGTATGGCTTCGGTGGTTTGCAAGGTAATGGTTGAGGTTTGTTCTGAGGCTGCCGCTAGCTGCGTTGAGCGGGAAATAATCCCTTGGATCAAGCTTTGTAAGCTGAGGTTAACCTGATTAATACTTTTTGACAGTTCGCCAAATTCGTCCTGAGCGTGCTGCGGCAATTGTTGGGTTAGATCCCCTGCTGCCATTACGCTGAGCATGGCATTAATTTTTTGCAGCGGTTTCACTATGGCGCTAACCGTACTAAACGCAATAAAGATAGCGATAACAATAGAACCCAACATCACCATAAAGATGGTAGTGATAGCATTTTGTACACTGCTGCTACTTTGTTGCTGAATTTGCTCCGCGGCGGCAGTGGTCGCTGTTAATAAGGTAGTTAAACGGCTAATGGCATCTTTGGTATCGGAATCGGCTTTCTCGAGCAGCTGGCTGGCATTGGCTTTACCGGTTAACAAGCGAGCTTTATTGGCAGGTATACCTTGTTGTTCATTTAAACCAGCCGATAGTTCAAGCATCTTAGTGGCTAATTCAGCGGGCATTGATACGCTGGCGGCTTGTTGCTGCATCACATTAAGCTGCTTTTGTAAGTCAGCTAAGCGAAAGCCAATTTCATTACTAATGGTGGCGGCAGTGCTGCTGTCATTGGTGCGGTTTAAATCAACCACGGTATTTAATAAGCTATTAATGCCGGTTTCCATTTGTGTCGCTGCGGTGTAAGCCTGCGGGAAACTACTGCGGACATTACTGATATCGGTAAAATCTAACAATAACGACGCCATATCATCTGCGGTCATTTCCAGATCGCTCATTTGCTGCTCAATCTGACTTTGTAGGCTGATATTATTAGCTAATTGTTGAAATAGCTGCTTTGAGATAGGTAAGAAACTGTCAAAAGCGGCGGTAACTTGCTGTGCAGCAGCCAGTAATGTCGGTTGCTGCTGTACGGTTTTATTTAATGCTGCAGCGGCGCTGTTATAGGTTTGCAGTTGGCTATCAAATTGTTGTTGTAACAAAGAGAGTTGCGCATTGTCGTTGACATGAAAAGCCTGCACGCCAATTTTGCTCATTAAAACAAACTGACTTTTCATCATGGCACTGTTTTCGAGGGCAGGGATCGAGATGGTGTTAACTTCGGCGGTCGCGTTACTCACGCTGTTTAAGCGTATATAAGCAGTAATACCAATAATCACTAATAGCACCGTAATGATGCTAAAGCCCCCAATTACGCGAGACTTAACGGTTAACTTCATGACAACTCCAATTTAAGCATATTAACTGCTATGTCACGGCTAGCAGCGGATCCATCGTGTAGCCGTTACTTGTTATTATTTGTTATCGACACTATACCTTTGTCGTGTTTCAACGCAATAGGCGGTTAATTGATTGCCCCAAACACAGCCGGTATCGAGTGCATGAATGTGTTTAATAGGGCTATAACCCTCTAACGCAGCCCAGTGTCCAAAGCAAATATCCATTTGTGCATGGTCTTGCCATAGCTCAAACCAAGGTTTCAGTTTTGATTGTTTATTTAAGCCCGATTTGGTGAGCAGTTCTAATGCGCCATCGGCTTGGCAAAACCGCATACGGGTGCAAGCATTAATAGTAAAACGCCAACGATCTTCCTGGGTGACAACATCGCGCCAACGGCTCGGTGTATTACCATACATGGTAGATAACAACAGTGTGGGTTGATGCTGTAACAGGGCACTGATCTCGGCGCTAGCACTCAAAGCGGTGCTGATATCCCACTCGGGTGCTAAGCCGGCATGCACCATCAGCAACTGGCGCTCAGTACACACTTGGATCAGCGGTTGTTGGCAAAGCCAGTGTATTAATTCCGGTAAATGTGCCGCTTGCTGTAAGGCGGTCAGTTTATCAGCGGCTTTAACCTTACTAAAACCATAATAGCTGGCGATAAAATTGAGGTCATGGTTGCCTAAAACGACGCGTGCTTTCGCACCTAAACCGCGCACAAAATCTAGGCATGCCAAAGAGTCGGGGCCTCGGGCAATCAGATCGCCACAGAACCACAACTCGTCATGTTCGGCTTGATAATGAATATGCGCCAGCAAGCGCTGAAGCGGTTCAAAGCAACCCTGCAAATCGCCTATAACGTAGGTGGCCATCAGTTCAAAATATGTGGCTGAGCCAATCTGAATAAGGGGATGGGGGTTCGAAATGATTGCTGTTTTTGGTCAATCATTTCATAGTAACCCTGCATGGTGCCGACGGGGGTTTCTAATACCGCGCCACTGGTGTAACTGTAGGTTTCACCCGGCGCTAATTGTGGCTGCACTCCGATAACACCTTCGCCAGAGACTTCGGTTTGTTTGCCATTGCCATCAGTAATTTGCCAATAGCGGCTTAACAGTTGTACCTGTTGTTCGCTTTGGTTAGTGATATTGACACAATAGGCAAAGACATAACGCTGCTCAGCCGGATCAGACTGAGCGCCTAAATAAAAACTATCCACGGATACGGTAACTTCTTGCTCAAGGCTCATTAGCACTTTCCTGCTCTGCAAGCCACTGGGCAACTTTAACAAATTCTGCAACGGAGAGTTGCTCCGGTCGTAATGATGGATCAATTCCCAGCGCGGTTAATTGCTCAGCAGTGGCAAAATTACTAAAACAATTTCGTAAGGTCTTGCGGCGTTGATTAAACGCCTCTAGGCATACACGGTTCAATATTGCGGGATCCACTTTAGCGCGATCGGCAATGTTAAACGGGATTAAGCGCACAACGGCTGAATCCACCTTCGGTGCAGGTTTAAAGGCACCTGGGCCCACTTGCACCACAGGAATGGCCTGACAGTAATACTGGGTCATTACACTGAGTCGACCAAAGGCTTTACTGCCATGCCCCGCAGTCATTCGATCAACGACTTCTTTTTGTAGCATAAAGTGCATGGTATCGATCTGGTCGGCAAATTCAAATAAATGAAATAATAGTGGGGTAGAAATATTGTACGGTAAATTACCAAATACTTTGAGTTTCTGACCCGGCTGCACCAGTTGGCTAAAATCAAACTTCATGGCGTCTGCTTGATAAATGGTTAATTTATCAGCCATGTCAGGATGTTGGCGTAAACGTTCTGCAAGATCGCGATCAAGCTCAACCACGGTAAGCTTACCGGCTTCAGCAACGACCGGTTCAGTTAAGGCACCAAGTCCCGGGCCTATTTCAACTAACACATCCGTCGTTTTCGGTGCTATGGCTTTAACAATTCGGCCAATTACATGGGGATCGTGTAAGAAGTTTTGGCCAAAGCGTTTTCGGGCACGGTGGCCCTGATGTACATTATCTGTCATGGATTCGTGGTTCGTTGAGCCAATTGAATGGCTTGGGTCACGGCATGAAACAGGCTGCCAGGATCGGCTTTGCCCGTTGCTGCCAAATCTAGAGCGGTACCATGATCAACGGATGTTCGGATCAAGGGTAAGCCTAGGCTAATATTAACTGAACGGCCAAAACCTTTGTATTTCAATACCGGGAGGCCCTGATCATGATACATCGCGAGTACAGCATCTGCTTCGTTCAGGTATTTGGGTTGAAATAAGGTGTCAGCAGGTAAGGGCCCAATTAAGTGCATACCTTGTGCGCGGAGCTCTTCTAAAGCTGGCGTGATCACTTCGATTTCTTCGCGTCCTAAATGGCCATCTTCGCCGGCATGCGGGTTTAAACCGCAAACATAGATGCGAGGTTCGGCAATACCGAACTTTTGCTGCAAATCTTCATGCAAGATGGTGATCACTTTGTGTAAGCGTTCGCGAGTAATCGCTTTAGCAACGTAAGCCAGCGGAATATGCGTCGTGGCGAGTGCTACGCGTAAACCTTCAGTGGCGAGCATCATCACGACATAAGGCGTGTTTGATTGCTGTGCAAAAAACTCCGTATGGCCACTAAAAGGAATGCCTGCGCGGTTGATTATGCCTTTGTGGACAGGGCCAGTGACGATGGCCGCCGCTTCTGCGGATAACACCATATCACCGGCAGCACGCAATGTATCAATGACATAACTGCCATTAGCGGCATTTAACTGGCCAGGGATCACGGGTTCAGCTAGCGCAAACTCAGCAATGGTTAAAGTACCTGCGCGTTGCGGTTGAGGTGCGGCACTGGCTTGATAAGGTATAAGTTGCAGCGGCAACCCTAAGCTCGCCGCACGTTCTTGCATTAGTTCGGCATTGGCACAAACAACCAGTTCAACTGGCCAGTCTTGACGCGTTAACGCCAAGACCAAATCAGGACCAATGCCGGCCGGTTCGCCCGGGGTAATTGCGATACGCAGGGTCATTAATCTTCTGCCAATACTTCGATATACGCATCATCACGCAGTTCACGCAGGAAACTGGCTGACTCTTCGTTAAAACGGCGATTAAAAATCATCCGATACACTTGATTACGTTTTTTATCGGCAGTCGCATCTACGGTGCGACGATCTAGTAATTGCACAATGTGCCAGCCATGTTCGGTGCGGAAAGGCTCGCTCAGTTCATCAGGTTGTAAACGATTTAAGGTGTCACGAAACGCCGGGACATAAACATCTGTTTCACTCCAACCGAGGTTACCACCGTTCAGTTTTGAACCTGGATCTTCTGAAAATTGTTTTGCTAATTCCGCAAAATCCGCATCACCCGCGCGTAGTTTTGTGGCCATGTCTAAAAGCATGGTTCTAGCACGTTCTTCGCTAACGATAATGGAGGGTTTAATCAAAATATGCCGTGAATTGACTTCAGTCAGTTCTGCCACGTTTTCACCACGAATGTCAAAAATGGTTAAAATGTGAAAACCTGCGCCAGAGCGAAGTGGGCCAATTAAATCGCCTTTTTTACGACCACGAATACCTTCAGAAAACAAAGTGGGCATTTCGTTGATGTTCATCCAGTCTAATTGACCGCCCTCAAGGGCATTGGCACCACTGGATGAAGCGATCGCGATGCGACGGAAGTCACTGCCATCACGTAATAATTTTAGTACTTGATCCGCACGTTCGCGTGATTCGGTAATTTGTTCGGTAGTCGCTTGGCTAGGAATGGCGATCAGGATATGACCCAATTGGTATTGTTCGCTAATCGCACCTTGCTCTTCCATCAGTTTCACTAGGTTATCGACTTCTTGCTGGCTGATGTAGATGCGACGTTGCACATTGCCGCGTAATACTTCGTTGGTCATGATTTCTTCGCGCACTTTTTCGCGGAAGCGCTCGTAGTTGCCTTCTTCATTCGTCACTTGCTGACGGAATTGCTCCATCGTTAAATTCTCGCCTTGAGCGATATTACGAATCGTATCATCCAACTGGGCATCGCTGATTTGTAAACCCATACGCTGTGCCATTTGCAATTGTAAATTGGTCATTATTAAGCGCTCAGTGGCCTGAGTGCGTAAGGCTAAATCTGATGGGAGTGTTTGACCTTGTGCTTCAGCGTTGCGTTTAACTCGTTGTACTATTTCATCAACATCACTTTTTAAGATCACGCCGCTGTCGACAATCGCTGCAACTCGGTCGATTTCGCGTTCTGCTGCTGTCAGGGAAACGCTGGCAAAACCAAGCAAAACCACACAGATAATTTGCTGTAACTTCATAAATTCCTACATTCTAATTTGTTAGTAAATATGGACGTCGATAACTGAAGATGCCATTTGACAACATGTCAGCTACGCCAAAACCGGCTTTATCACCAAATCCTTTAAAGACAAACTGCACACTGAAACCACTATCCAGTTCGGCAAATTGGTTAACATTATCCACGGCGGTGTCAAAATCTGCCTGTACCTGTCTGCGAGCGACAAAACGCACTGCCCAACAACAGGATTCATATTGCAGTCCTATATTGGCGTCTATCATACGATGATTCGTCACATCACGGTAGTAACTGGCGATCAGTTGCCAGTTTTTATCTATTGGAAAGGCACCAATAACACCTAATTGTTGAATTTCCACTCCTGAGACTGCGCGGCTGTAGCGATGGTTCAATTGGAATAACGTATTCTCACTGCCTCGGTAATCTAAGCTGGCTGAACTCTTGATCAGTTTGTTTTGTTCAATGTCATATTGCAGCGCGCTGCTGACATACCAACGACGATACCAATTCCAGATCATTTCAGAGGCGAGCATCGATTCAGTGGATGGCAAATCTTGAGTAATGGTATTTGCTGTGATTTCCGGATCTTTTAAGAAAAAAATCTGGCCAAGGCTAAAACGGAATAATTCATTTTCGGTATTGTCGTAAAAGCGCGTCGTACCACCAAGGGTAATTTGATTCGCTTCATTGATACGATCTAAGCCTGAGAAACGGTTCTGCCTAAATAAGCCGTAATAATCGTCTTGCAAGCGCGTGGTATCGTACAGGCCAATATTGCTTTGATCGCGATAAGGAATATACAAATACTGTATTTGCGGTTCAAAGGTTTGTAATGCCGGCTCGCCAAACCAATCGTATTCTCGTTCCATATTGACTTTGGCATGCAAGCGGACCTTAGGTAAGGTCCGAGTGATCTCGGCTTGTTCTTCCGTGAGTGAGCTTAAGCTATCTTGTTGATAATAAGTATAAAGCAAGCTTGTTTCAGCCGTGAATTCAATTGCCGAGGTGATGATAGGAATTCGAAGCGTTGGCTCAATGTGCAGTCGATCCGCGGCGTTATAAAAGGCTTGGTCATTTCTGAAATGCGCATATTGGCTAAACCAACTGGCTTCTAGCCAGTTACCTAAAGCGATAGGCGCCGCTGAAGCTACACTCAGTTGCGGGATCGCTTTGTAGGCTTGGTTATAATTACCCAGAATCTCAAAGCCTTGCATTTTTAAATGCGAATGAACTTGTTCGCCGAAATAACTCAGGCTGGCTTCTCGATATAACTGAGTATCACTCTGGTTTGTGTAATCAGAGCCTAATTCTGTTAGATAAGCGCTATCGCTAACATCGGTAAAGTCGATATAGCCACGCCATTTATCACTAAAATCGGAGCGATTCGTCAAATGCGTTAAGTAACGCGCGCCAAAATCATTGGCTTTTTCATCATCGCTACCCATGTATTCTAATTGCAGTAAGCCACTGTGCTCGGATGTTAAATACCGCAGTTGCGACTTTAACTGAGCACCACGATTACTCATAAAACGCGGTGTAAGCGTCAGATCGTAGTTTTCGGCCAAGTTGAGGTAATAGGGTAATTCTATGTCTATCCCGGTGCTTTGTGAGCTGCCGACTTTCGGCACCAATAATCCTGATTTACGTTGGTCATCAACCGGGAAAGTTAAATAAGGGATATAAAAAATAGGGATGTCTTTAATTTTAAACACCGCATTACGCGCTTCACCCCAGCCTGAGTCTGCCGCGATGCTGATTTCTTCTGCGTGTAAGCCCCAGCTGTCATCTTGTTCGGGGCAAGTTGTAAACACGGCTTGGCGTAACACTAACGCCTCGTTCGAGGCCACCATGGCTGAAGCTTCACCGCGACCGGCATTTTCAACAAATTGATAACGCGCATCACCCAGCGTAACGCGGTTTTGGCTAATGTCTGCTTCAAAAAATTGGCTACTCACCGACAGTGCTGGATTAAAATACTCAATACCGCCATCGGCACGAAGTGTTTGGGCGCGGGTATCATAACGTGCTTTAGGTGCTTGTAATAAGGTATCGCGGTGCAGGATTTGTACTTTACCTGAAAATTCAGCGCTTTGGTTTTCTTGTAAGTCGACGTTGTCTGAGAAAATGCGGATTCGACTGTCTTGTTCATTTAAATCTTTTAAGATATCAGGCAGTTGAACGGGTTGCTGGCAAGTTTGGCTAGCAAGCGGTGCAGCATTAACCTGCAGAGGTGTCATCGCTACCCAGAGTAATCCTGCTAAACTTAAACCTTGTTTCATGCCTTTCTACTCATTGCTTACTGCGTCGCACCAGCCGACCTTGGGTGGGTTATGATAAATCAATTTTAGAATTCCTGCTAATCCGATATAGTGCCTATGTTAATCGTGTTATGCCAGACCATTGGCTGGCTCAGGGCTCATTGCAGTTTTCGGGGTATGTTACGTGTGGGGAAAAATTCTTGGTGCCTTATTTGGTATCGCTTTATTTAAGCTGCCTGGCCTGTTGTTGGGTGTGGTAGTAGGGCATCTTATTGATCAGATGTTTCAGCGCAAATTAGCGAATTGGGAAGGGCTGCAAAGCGTTTTCGGGCAAGACGATGAACAAGCCTTATTTATGTACAGTAGTTTTGCTGCAATGGGGCATCTTGCGAAAGCGACGGGTGTGGTAACCAAAGCACATATCTCAGAAGCCACCCACTTTATGCAACAGTTAGGTTTAAATGCTCAGCAGCAAAAAGAAGCACAAGCGGCATTTAGAGATGGCAAGGCGGTTAATTTTCCGTTTCGCGCGCAAATCACGGAGTTTTACCAACGCTATAAACGGCGGCCGGATGTTTTACAATTATTCCTAGAAATTCAGTTAAGTATTGCCTGTGTTGATGGCCGCATCAGCGCTGAGCAGCATCAGCTTCTAATTCAAGTTGCCGAGTCTTTGCATATTTCGCGCAGCACTTTAGCGCAATTGCTTTTGGCTTATCAGGCGCAGTCACGGTTTAAACAGGGGCAAGCCCCCGGCAAAGAACAAGGGCCTTCTTTACTTGCGGCTTATCAAATGCTGGGCTGTACACCAGAGATTGCTGACAAAGAGCTGAAGCGTGCTTACCGTAAATTGATGTCGCAACACCATCCAGACAAATTAATTGCACAGGGAGTGCCAGCGGCGATGTTAGAGGTAGCAAAAAGACGTACGCAAGATATTCAAGCGGCGTATGAGCAAATCAAGCAGGCCCGAGCTAAAAACCCGTAGAGTGTAACCAGCCGATAATTTCATTGACTTGCCAGTGTTGCAGGCTTTGTTGATGATAACCGTCGTTTAAATGACGTTGTCGATATAAAGCATTGCCACGCTGTTGTCCTAATTCTGCCCTTGCTGTGGCCAAGGCGAGTGCTTGTGGATGGTCATGCGCCGTTAATAAATCGAGTACCGGCATGTTATTCAATACGTTTTGCGCAACGCTATTCTGTTGCTCGGCTGCTGATAAATAAGCCCCTAAATTCACAAGCGCGGCCGGTGGCATATTTAAACTGTCTGCTAGCAGTAAATTCATTACCGCTGCGATTTCCCCTTGTGCAATAACAATCACCGGTGGCTTTAATCGGGCTTGCTGCGCTAATAATTGCCAGCGTTGGCTCAGTTGGGTTTTTTGTAATGTTAATTGCTGCGCAGGGTTGGTCGCCATTACTGGCTCTGGTTGCGGCAACACCCAGAGATCCCAGCCACGATCAGGTAAGGATAAGCGAAGTTGATTCAGTAACGAAGGACTAAAAGCGTGCTGATGGGCATCCGGAAGCAACACGATGCTGCCTCGTGTTAAAAGAGCCGCACTGGGGGTATGCAATGCCATGAAGGAGGCACTCGCAGCATCAAATTGTTGTAAGTTAACCTGTGGGAATTGGCGTTGAATATCTTGCCAGTGAGGTGCTGCTTGGCTGCTGGTCGCGGCTAAAAGCATAACAGCAAACGCGAACCCTTTATTTTGCATCTATGCTACCGCCATTGAGAAACTCAAGTTGATTACTCTATAGCGGCTTGTGTTCCCATATCTTGAGCGGGAAGGCGTTGTGCCAGTAAATCTTCGGCAAAAGCAAACAGCACTTTGTTGTTATGTCTGAATTTTATGTAATTGCCTTTATGCTCGAGTAAAGCAACCACAGTTGAAGGTTGGATGATAAAACAAAATTTGGTGGCTTTAAATTCGACTAACGCTTTGGCCATTTCTCTAAGATGATCGTTTGCTGCGAGACGTTGTGTTTCTTGCTCGTCATTACAGACATGTGCTGAATGCTGCAATTGAATCATTTCAGCATCATCCGCCATGGCGTTAATGCTAAACATGCATAGACCGCATGTAATGAGAAGAAAAACAAACTTAGCCATGATAGGAGGAGTCCAGTAATTGACATTATGTACTAAAAATTAGCAGTGATTGTAAATTACGGCAATAGAAAATAATAGTAGAGTAGCGAAAGCCAATAAAAATAAAGCCGCTAGCGTAGCGGCTTTATTTAATATTAGTACTTAAATACTATTAGCGAAGTACTGGCTCTTTAATCTTAGCCGTTACTTTTGCTTCAATACGTTGGTTGGCAGCGTGTGCTGCGCGGGTATTACCCTCAACGCGAAGCTGAGTTACGCCGAAACCTTTAGAGGTAATACGGCTGCTGTTGATGCCTTGCGCTGTTAATAAATCAGCGATGGCTTTAGCACGACGCTCAGATAAACGCATGTTGTAAGCGGCATTACCGATGTTAGACGCGTGACCTTCGATGAATACAACCGCTTCAGGGAAGCGTTTCATAAAGGCGGCTAACTGGTTAACTTCAGTTTGGCCGTCAGCAGATACTGCTGCAGAGTCAAACGCGAAACGAACTTCGATATCGACATCGCCTACACGGTCCATTTTCTCAGTGTAGATAGTACAGCCTTGAGCATCTACTTTGTGAGCCGCTGGTGTGTTAGGGCACTTGTCTTGGCTATCAACTACGCCATCACGGTCAGAATCAACAGGCATTGGTGCTGGCGCTGGGGCCGGAGCGGGTGCTGGAGCTGGTGTAGGAGCAGCAGCTGCTTCAGCACCAAAAACCCACGTTGCACCTGCTTTTAAAGACGCATCATTCCAATCGCCGTTGTTAATGCCACGGAAACGGTTACCTTCAACAAATAAGGCTACAGCTGGGCTAACAAAATAACGGTAACCAACACCGATATTTACTGCATCAAAGGCGATGTCATTTTCAAAATGCTTCCAGCCACCCACTAAATACAGATTAGTGTTAGCCAGATGATACATTGCATCTAAACCAAAACGGTCACCCGTTACGCGAGAACTTTGAGCCAGTGAATTGAAGCTCTGACGAGCATATTCAAAACGCACACCCCAAGTTTCGTTGACACGGTAACCAATGTCTGCACCTACACCCCAAGCATCATCAGTGTTGCTCCAGGTAGCTGATTGCGCTTTACGCGAATCATTCCAGTAGCCTTCACCAAATAGTGAGCCAAAAACCTTTTTTTCTAGATCTTGAGCTGTTGGTGCATCGGCAATAGCCTGAGCGCCAAACAGCGGAATAGCCGCAAGAACTGCTACAGCGATTGCTTTAAGTTTCATCCGTTTCTCCTTCGATTCATCCAATTAAGCAAACTTTTTATAGTTTACCATATTGTTTTGTCAGTATTATTGGTTTTTGCAAAAAATAAAGTTTATTTTTAAGACAATACAATAATAGTGCAGTTAAATGAATGTTGCGTTAATAGCCGATTCTTTTTACTTAAAAAGGGCAAATTGCTGAAAAAATCATCTTTTTTGCCGTTGTTGGATGGCTAAGGCTTAAATGACAGGCATGCAGTTGCAAGCGGTCTGCAGCATGCACTGCCTCTCCGGCGTAAAATTTATCGCCTAAGATGGGATGACCAATAAATTGTAAGTGCACGCGTAGTTGATGAGAGCGTCCGGTGACAGGGGTTAATGCCACGCGGCTTTGGTTATTGGCGCGGCTAAGCACGCGATAGTGCGTTAAAGAAGGCTTACCATGTTGATAACACACCTTTTGCATCGGTCTATTTGGCCAATCACAAATCAATGGCAAATCAATACTGCCACTGCTCGCCTTAACTAAACCGGAGACTCGCGCTTCATAACTTTTTTCAGTTTCGCGCTGTTGAAATTGCCGGTTTAGCTCACGTTGCGCCTCTTTGTGCATTGCCATAATAAACACCCCTGAGGTGGCCATATCTAAGCGATGCACAATGCTGGCATTGGGCCAAACGCGTTGCACTCGGTATTGCATGCTATCAAAGTGTGCAGGATCTTTACCCGGCACCGACAATAAGCCGCTGGGCTTATTCAGCACCACGATATCGTTGTCTTGATACAAAATATCGAGATAAGGCCATGTCGGTGGGGTATAAGTTAACAGCATGGCGTTAATCGTGACTCACCACGATCACCCGGATCGCATCTAATTTTAACCGAGCTTTGGCCAAGTACTCATTCAGTTGCTGGCATTGCTGCTGTTGATGAGCGATCTCTTCATCCCGCACTAAAGGGTTTACTTGGCGTAGTGCCTGTAAACGCTCGATATCTGCGGTTAAGCTTTGCTGCATTTGAGTTTGTGCTTGGCTGCGTAATTGCTCAAGTTGCAGCGTGGCTAACTGTTCTGCTTGTTGCAGCATAGGGTGGATCAGATTTTGTAAGGCATTCACCAGTTTTGTCGCTGTTTGTCGACCAACCGGTTTTAATTGACGATTAAAGTTATCAAACGACACTTTGGCTGCCAGATCTTTACCGGTTTTATCTAACAACATACGAATCGGCGTAGGTGGTAAATAACGGCCCAGTTGTAACGCCGCTGGCGCGCTGGCTTCTGCGATATAAATTAACTCCACAAAGAAGCTACCAACCGGTACGGCTTTGTTAGGTAATAATGCCACGGAGCTGTTACCTAACACATCATTACTCAGGATATCCAAAGTGCCTGTGACCATCGGGTGATCCCAGCTTAAAAATTGAATATCTTCTTCGGCTAAGGCGGTAGCACGGTCGAAGGTTACGGTGGTGCCATCATCTGCTAATCCAGGATAGTTTTGCTGTAAGTGCTCAGATGGCCGTAAAATGATGCTGGTATCAGAGCGATCCTCTTGATTAACGCCCAGTAAATCCCACGCCTTGAACATCAGCATTGGCAGTTTAACGTCTTGATCGAGTGCACTGACTTCCGCAGCAAGTTGTAACGCTTGTTGACCACCGCTGGAGTTGATCTCTAGTAACTGATCGCGGCCTTGCTCTAATTTAGTTTGTAACTCGGCGGCCAATTCAGCACAGGCTGCGATTAATTGCTCGGCCTCGTCGCTCGGGCCTCGGTAGTCAGCGAGTAGCTGTTCTAACTGCGCTTTTTGTTGTTCAAAAATCAGCCGGCCCGTTTGGCAGGTTTTGGCAAACGCATTTAAGCCGTGATGATACCATTGCAGTAATAATTGCTGCGCAGTATCCGCGAAGTAGGGGATATGGATCTGAATATCATGCTGCTGCCCAATCCGATCTAACCGGCCAATCCGCTGTTCGAGTAAATCAGGGTTTAGCGGTAAATCAAACAATACCAAATGCTCGGCGAACTGGAAGTTACGACCTTCACTACCAATTTCAGAACACAGCAACACTTGGGCACTGTACTCTTCTTGGGCAAAGTAGGCGGCCGCTTTATCTCGCTCGATAATGGTCATGCCTTCATGGAATACGGCGGCACGAATACCTTCAGATAAACGTAAGGCCTCTTCCAAGGCGAGAGCCGTGGCTGCCGACGCACAAATGACTAAAAATTTGCCGTGTTTCGCCGCTTTTAACGCGGACAACAAATACGCTACACGCGGGTCAAATTGCCACCACTGACTGTTTTCACCTTCAAATGCCTGAAAAACTTGCTCTGGAAAGAGATTAGCGGTGATTTTAGCGTGCACCGAGGCGTCTTGTTGCAAGGCGCGATGTACTTTTAAGGCATTTTGATATTGCTCTGGCATTGCCAGAGGTTGTAATAGCGGGCAACGTTTTGGAAAGCCTTGAATGGTGTTACGGCTATTGCGGAATAAAATGCGGCCGGTCCCATGACGATCTAATAACTTTTCGACCAGCTCATGCCGCAACGTCTCGCTGAGGGGTTGCTGATCGGCGAGTGACTGTAATAGCGCTTGGCTAGCGCTATCGTTTAACAAGTTGTTTAACGAGGCTAACAAGTTGGCATTCAGTGACGTGGCGTTTAACAGTTGCTGAGCCAATTTGGCGATCTGCTGATAATCTTGCTCTTCAGCTTGAAATTGTTCGTAATCATAAAAACGATCAGGATCTAATAACCGTAGCCGGGCAAAGTGGCTCTGATGGCCAAGTTGATCGGGGGTGGCTGTCAGTAAGATTAAACCGGCTGTATCTTGGGCTAGGGCCTCGATGCGCTGATATTCCGTACTGGGCTTTAATGGATCCCAATGTAAATGGTGGGCTTCGTCGACCACCAATAAATCCCAGTGGCTACTCACCGCATGCTCGTGCCAGCTGCGCTTTTTCGCTAAAAACTCCATGCTACACAGCACGAGTTGTTCGGTATCAAAGGGGTTATCCGCATCGAGTTGCGCTTGCTGGCAACGTTCTTCATCAAAAATCGCAAAACGCAGATTAAAGCGCCGCAACATTTCTACCAACCATTGATGTTGTAATGACTCGGGCACGATAATTAAAATACGACTGGCCAAGCCCGTTAGTAATTGCTGGTGAATAATTAAACCGGCTTCAATGGTTTTACCTAAACCCACTTCATCTGCCAATAACACCCGTGGTGCGTGGCGCTGTGAAACTTCGCGTGCAATATGAAGCTGATGTGGGATCAAGCTAACACGACCACCAACCAAACCACGCAGCGGGCTTTGTTGCAGGCTTTGTTGATGCTGCCAGCTTTGATAGCGTAATGGGAAGAACTCAAAACGGTCTACTTGACCGGCAAATAAGCGATCTTGAGGTTTGTTAAAACTCAGGAAGTGGTCTAAAAAGGTTTCGCGTAAAATGCAGGGCTCTTGCGTATCTAAGCGAATACCGTGATAACTTAATAGCGCGTTTTCAATCGTTACTTGCTGTACCAGTAAAGTAAAGCCCTCTGCACTTTTCACTTCATCGCCGATGTTAAAACTCACGCGAGTCAGTGGCGCTTCTTGCTGAGCATAAAAGCGTGTTTCACCGCTGGCGGGGAACAGAATTGATAGCATTCTGCCCTCCAGTGCAATTACAGTACCTAAGCCTAAATCAGACTCTGTATCGCTGATCCAACGTTGTCCCAGTGCAAAATTCATTCTAAACCCTAACTGTCAAAAACGGGGCGCTATGGTACAGCGAAACGACCTTGGTTGCATCTGTCTCGCACAGCTTTTTCTTCAGCAACGATTATAAGTTGTCATGCTGTTGTCATCTGGTAACGGCAACGTAGCAATTAGCGTCTAAGGTGCGGTTCGGAACTTTTAGTCGCAGTCTGGCAAAGTTGCACTATGCTAAAAAGAGCCGTAATGCTTTACGGTGAGATAAGCAAATAAAGGAGTGCTTATGGCGCGGAAAAAACAGCAAGCGAAAAAAATTTATGTCCTAGATACCAATATTTTGTTGCATGAACCTTTTGCCTTCCTTAATTTTGAAGAAAACGATGTTGTGATACCGATGACGGTATTAGAAGAACTTGATCATATAAAAGATAAAAATAAAGATGTCAGCCGAGATGCACGAGTGGCGATTCGTGCGTTGGAAGATATTTTAAAAGACGCCTCCCCAGAGCAAATGCTGCACGGTGTGGCGTTACCCAGCCGCCAAGATGCTAAGCCCGCCGGTCATATTTTTATTGTTAACGATCACCATCTAAAAGATGAAATCCCTGGTTTACCCGGCGGCGAGAACGATCATCTGATCATTAATACCGCCTTGTATTTGCAGCGCGAAAAAAGCCCTGTAAAAGTCATATTGGTTACAAAAGACATCAATATGCGTTTAAAAGCCAAGGGTGCGGGTTTAAAACAAGTGGAGGATTACCGCACTGACCAACTGATAGATGATGTACGCTTTCTCTATAAGGGCTATTACAAATTTGCCGGAGAGTTTTGGCCACAAGTCGGTGAATGTCACAGTGTGAATGAAGGGCGCGATACGGTCCATTACATCAACCGAAAGGTCTTACCTAATGCCTATGTTAACGAGTATTTAGTCGATGAGGCTGAAACTTTTGCTGGGAAGGTCTTGGCAGTCAGCGAGCACGAATTAAAAATCCAAGACTTCGGTTATGAGCGATTAATGCATCGACATGCTTGGGGGATTCATCCAAAAAATATTTATCAAGCCATGGCCTTAAATGCTTTGCTCGATCCGCAAATGGATTTGGTGATTTTAACTGGCCCCGCCGGTTGCGGTAAAACCCTGATTGCCTTAGCTGCCGCGCTGGAGATGGTTATTGAAAAAGGCATTTACGATAAAGTCATTGTGACGAGGAATACACCTGAAATTGCCGAGTCTATTGGCTTTTTACCAGGCTCTGAAGAAGAAAAAATGGCACCTTGGTTAGCGGCAATTACCGATTCGCTAGAAGTGCTACACAAAACCGACGAACATCCGCATGCCAGCGTGAATTACATTATGGAAAAGGCGAATATTCAGTTTAAGTCGGTTAACTTTATGCGTGGCCGCAGTATTCAAAATGCCATTGTTATTTTAGATGAATGCCAAAATTTAAGCGCCGCACAGTTAAAAACCATTATTACCCGTTGTGGCGAGGGAACAAAATTAATCTGCTCAGGTAATTTATCGCAAATCGACAGTAATTATCTTACTGCGGTGACCTCGGGGCTCACTTACATTGTGGAGCGTTTTAAAAACTTTGAAGGCAGTACTACCGTTAATTTAAATGGGGTTGTTCGTAGTCGATTAGCCTCTTTTGCTGAGGCGAACTTGTAGTTTTCTGCGATGGATAGATTGACTAATTAATGAAACGCGCTAATTTAGTTTCAACGCAATTGTTAACAAGGAAAGGTTGATGCAAAATCCAGCGCTTTACGAATATCGCCGTACGATTAAATTGGCGGCGCTATTCGTCCTTATGTTGAGTTTTGCTGCGGCACTCTGTCACTTTTTATTGACCATCGATAACCGGCTACAACACACCGAACAACGTTTGCAATTTAAAGCCGCACAAATTGACACGCAATTACAACCGCTGCTGAATTTGCTTAATTGGTTAACCAAGCTACCGTTTAGTGAGCAAGCTGCTTTGCAAAGCACACTTGCGTTAAAGCTGCATAATCGTCAGGGTGAGCCATTAAATACCACCGAGTTAGTAGAGAAAACCGAAAGTGTGGCCAGCGAATTGTTATTACTGCAACATCTCGATTTAGCCTTTACGGCTATCGAATTGATGCAACCCGCGCTAGAGCGCATTGTGTATGTGTCAGAACAACATTTTATTTATGCTAATCCGCAGACACAGTTAACCGCGACTTTAGCGAATTTAGTGCCGTGGTTTGAGCAATATGAGCAAGCTGAAGGCTCAGCTAAACCAGGTTTAGCGACTTTGGCGCTAAGTAAAAACAAAGTATTGCTAAGCCAACGTATCCAGCAGCCTAATGGTGGGGCAGGGTATATCTTATTTGTGTTAGATGTCCCTTTATTGTTGATGCCATTACAACAGCAAACACCGGGGGCTGATTTCCTATTATTAGATGAGCATGGCCATATGCTTGGTGGCACGACAAAAGACGACAGCAAGGTCGATGAAATGCTGCTGCAATTACAGCGGATAGGTCGGCAGCCGTTTTCTTTAGCGATGCTTGAAGCACGGAATGGCTTATTTAGTGCCGGCTTTAAAAGCTTTATCGCTTATTGGATTGGCTATCTTGTCGTGTTGTCGCTGGCAACCTTAGGTTATGCGTATCGTTACAAGCAAAAAGTAGTGGGGCCGGTGCGGCGTTTAACGGTTCATGTTGAGCGAGCGATCCGCGATCAGGGTAGCGTAAGACATATTCCTAGTGGTTGGGAAGAGATCTTTGATAAGATCAGTCGATTGAAATCCTGATATACCTTTGCCAATGGCAAGGGCTGAGAATTTATTATGAAGTTGTCTCGTCAACTGCCGGTGACTACGGCCATCTCTGCTATCGATTTACTGGTCTCTGCTGCTCCTGAATTAAGTAAAGGCCGTTTAAAAGATGCGATGAACAAAGGTGCAGTGCAGTTAGTCGGCAAGCCGGTTAAACGGTTGCGCCGCGCTCAATTCATGTTAAAGCCCGGTGCAACACTACTGTTAAATTACGATGAGGATATTTTGCAGCGGCAATGTGCGCCGGCAACCTTATTATTTGATGAAACCGCGTACAGTATTTGGTTTAAACCGGCAGGTATGTTGTCGCAAGGCAATGAGTGGGGCGATCATCTGAGTTTACTGCGCTTTGCTGAGCAGCATTTTACTCCTGCGAGGCAGGTTTTTTTATTACACCGCTTAGATCGTGAGGCCAGTGGCTTAGTTATTCTTGCCCACAGCAAAAAAGCGGCTGCCGCTTTTAGTCAATTAATTGCGCAGCGACACATTGCCAAAGGTTACGCCATTACGGTAAAAGGCCAATTATCTGCCGATTTAATAGCAGATGGGGTGATCAGTTTACCGTTAGACAATAAAGCTTCAGAAACCCGTTTTACTGTTGAGGCTTATGATGCCGTTACCGATTGCAGCCGACTTAATGTGCAGTTAATCAGTGGTCGAAAACATCAAATACGTCGTCACTTTGCCAGTGTTGGCCATCCGGTGTTAGGCGATCCACACTATGGTAGTGGCAATAAGTCGGCGGCAGGGTTGGCATTACAAGCGGTCAGTTTAAGCTTTAACTGTCCATTACGCCGACGCCAGCAGCTTTTTGAGCTGCCAGCGGCACTGCGTATAGCGTGATAGGGTAATCAGGTTGGGGGGTTAATCGGCTTGATCTGGCGTTAAAGCTTGCTGATTGACCAACATGGTCAGTTCGCCCAAGCGATAAGCATTGACAATATCTGTGCGTAAATCTTCTACCTGCCATTCGCAGGGCCTAGCATGTTCAGTTGTGAAACTTAACCGCCAAGCCAGATCCGCTGGCGGAGATTGCTCAAGTAATGACCAACCAAACCATAAGATATCGGTTAAACCATTCAAATCACGTTTGTGCCAATTGGGTCCTAGCAATGAGGCTAATTCCAGTTCTGCCGTTAAGATAGCGGGTGCAACACCTAGCGCGAGCAATTTATTGCTAAATGATTGGATGGCTTGTTCTAACAAAGCACTTTGTGCGGCTTTATCTTGGCTGTTAACGGCGAGCCAAAGCATTTCACTGCCACTAAAGGATGCGTTAACCGCCTCCGTATCAAGCTCTTGTGCTAATTGTTTTAGCATATCGGTGACAATGCGTCGGCCAAATTGCCGCTGTAAGGCAGCACGCTGGCGCGGCATAATAACGAGTAAGCTCTGTGTTTGCTGTTGATCAAGCACTTTCACCTTCTCACGGAACTGGATCCATTGCGGCGGCGCTAACTCTGGCACTACCGAAGGCGTGACGGCGTTTTGTTGCCGGCGCACCAATTGCCAAAAAACAAAGCAGATAAAAATCAGTAAAACCAGTAACGCTTGCAGTAAAAATTGGCGAGATTCTGTTTCTGCTAAGGTTTGCTTTAATGTGGTTAATTGCTGGCGATATTGCTCTGCTTCATTAATTTCTGATAAGTCTTCGCTAAGCTCAGCCATGTTGTACTGCATTTGTTCTGCTAATTCTTGTTGATTTAATTGTGTGACTTTTTCTTGTAAGGTATAAGCTAGTTGCCAATCGCCTGCCGCACTCGCTAAAGCTGCTGCGCTATCGTGATAGCGCAATTGTAAAAAAGTGGCGGCTTGTTCGATATCCGGGCTTAATTCATTTAGCAGCACTTTCGCTTCAGCATAACGTTGTTGCGTAATCAATAATTTAACAATGGCCAACGCAGTTTCTTGCATCATGGGGCGCACGTTTAACTGTTTAAAGTTCTGCAGGGCCAACTGATAATACTGTTCTGATTGTGGGTAGTTTTTACTTAAAAGTGCGGCGCGACCCAAGCTGTAATAAACCAAAGCGGTGCGCTGTTTGTGCTGCAATTGCTCTGCGATTTCTAAAGCTTGTTGCAGTAAAGTTTCAGCTTGTGCTATCTGCTGTTCACCTTCCATATAACTTTCAGCCATGTAAATCAGTACATGACTGTAATTCGACAACCGATTTAATTGTTGATAGCGTTCAGCCGCTTGTTGAAAGTGAGTAAGGGCAAGATCATGTTGATCAAGCTTGCGATAAGCCATGCCCATCCGGAAATAAATCGATGCAATTTGTTCGTCATCCGATAACTCACGGGCAATGACCAGCGCTCGTTCAAAATGACTAAAGGCGACTTTATACTGGTTATTTTGCAATGCTAATCGGCCAATCAGCACTAAGGCATTCAACTGGCGTGGGGTATTGCTGAGCTCTTCAGCCAACAGCAAACTCTGCTTGGCATATTCTAAGCCTTGGCTAAGATTACCCAATACATTATGAGCAGAGGCAAAGCTGTTAAATACATCGCTCAATAGTACTTTTGCAGCCACATCTTTTAACGAGGTGAGGCGCTTTTCAGCTTCAACTAATTGTACTAGTGCCATCTCGGCATCTTGAAAATAAATGCCATAGATTTGCGCTTTATGAAATAAACTCATGGCGCGAAGATAATCGCTTGGCGCCATGTTTTCGGCTTTATTAACCGCATCTAAAGCGGCTTCACGTTTGCCGAGTGTTTGATAGCTTTCTGCTAAGACTAAATAGTCTTCGGTGCTTAGGCTGTTCTCTGTTTGCGTTTGTAACGACGTGATCACTTGTTCGGCATGTTCACTGCTGCTTGCTGCGTCGCGCATTCTCGAGCTCAGCGTTTCTGCGGCTAAGTTCGTACTGATAAACAGTATAAAGGTAACAAACGTCAGGCATTTCATAGCACTTTTGCTCTTATTAGGTTGTTGGCCACCGCATTCAACTTGTTGGCGCATGGTGTAAAATATTCTACTGTGTTGCTATAAAGTTATTAATATTGTCAGCAATTTTGCTCACCATCCGTGCTCTGGCTTCGCGGCTGGCCCACCCAATATGTGGGGTAATTAATAAATTCGGTAAGGCACAGTGCAACAGCGCCGTGTCGGGCGCGGGGGGTTCTTCGGCTAACACATCTAAACCGGCTGCCAGTTTTCCTAGCTGCAGGGCATTAATCAGTGCGTCGGTATCGATTAATGCACCTCGTGCGGTATTAATTAAAATCGCGCCAGGTTTCAGCCATGCCAGCCGCTGTGCGTTAATAAAGGCTCGGGTGTCTGTCGTTAACGGACAGTGTAATGACACCACATCGGCTTGAGCAAAGGCCTCTGCCATCAGCATTCGGCCTGGTCGTGCTTCGGTTGCGCTGGGGCGCTCTGAGATAATCACTTGCATACCAAAGGCTGCAGCTAATTTTGCTGTGGCTTGACCTAAAGCACCATAACCCACAATCACCATGGTTTTGTTAGCTAATTCCATTATCGGAAAATCCAGCAAACAAAAAGAACGGCTTTGTGCCCATTTGCCCGCGGCAACCCGCTGCTGATAGCCAATAAGTTGATTGGTGAGTGCCAGTAATAACGCAAAAACATGCTGCGGCACCGCCGTTTCGGCATAGTTACGCACATTTTTTACCACAATTCCGGCGGCTGCTGCCGCGTCTAAATCGATATTGTCGGTGCCGGTTGCACTGATCATAATTGCTTTTAAACGCGGTAGCTGCTTCAGTACCTCGGCATCTAAGATGCATTTATTCACGATAGCAATATCAGCATTGCGCAAGCGCGGCACAATCTGCGCCGTTGTACTGTAATCGTGTAAGGTTAATTCACCATCAATGTGCTTTAACGCTGAAAAATCCGCATCACCCAAGGTGGCAGCATCTAAAAAAACCAGTTGAAGAGCCATAATTTATTCTTAAATACCAAAGCTATAAATTAGCGATAGAGCAATTACACTGTTTTACCATAGCCGTAGCTAAAATGCAGCAAGTGTTGTTGTTAGACCATTGGCTAAGTGGTTCTGATATTTTTGTTATACATTTGCTAACAAATTGCTTGTGAATTAGCGTAATGGCTTTGCTATTATCGAGTTTTCATAGAGGAGTAAGCAGCATGCGAATAGCGGTATCGGCTATTGAAAAAGCTTATGCAACGGTGCAAGCCGTGCGTGGCGTCAGTTTTACCATTGAACCGGGTGAGATTTTCGCCTTACTGGGCCCAAATGGTGCGGGTAAGTCATCTATTATTCGTATGTTAGTGGGTATGACGTTGCCCGATACGGGCACTATTCAGGTCGAATACCAACAGCAGCGCTATAACCATATACCACGGCGTCAGTTGGGTTACTTACCCGAAGACCGTGGTTTATATCCGGATAAAAGCGTTGAGAAAAATTTATTGTATTTGGCGCAATTACACGGTTTAAGCAAAGCAACCGCACAGCAGCAAATGTCGCACTGGTTAGAGATATTTGAGTTAACTGAACGGCGACATGAAGACTTAAAGCAATTATCAAAAGGTAACCAACAAAAAGTGCAGCTGATCGCGGCCGTGATCCATCGGCCGGCCGTGGTGATTTTGGATGAGCCATTTTCTGGCTTAGACCCACTCAATCAGGAAAAAGTCGTTGCCTTTTTAAAAGAGCTGCGCCAGCAAGGTATGACGGTGATCCTCAGTGCCCATCAAATGGCGATGGTAGAAAAACTGGCTGACCGCATGTTGCTGATGGCAAAGGGCAAAGTAGTCTTAGCGGGCACCTTAGCCGAGATCCGCCTGCAAGCACAGCCAAAGCAAGTGGTGTTAATTGAAACTGAACAAACAGTCAGTGAAGACAGCTTAGCGTCAGTATTGGCTGATGAGCATTGGCAATGGCAGTCGAGTCACAGTTTTAGTGTCACCTTAGCCAACAGCACGGATCTCACACACTGTTTGCAACGTGTTTTGGGTTCATTCACTGTGCGCGCCGTGACCATGCAAGCAGCCGATTTACATCAATTATATGTGTCGGCCATGGCCGAACATCAGCAAGGGAGTGCAGCATGATCTCTAAGCAAAGTTTAATTGTCGCTAAATGGGAGTTTTTACGCTTCTTTAAATGGAAACAACAGCTGATCTCCTACCTGTTAATGGTGTTGGTGATGGCCGCGGTGGTGGCTTGGAGCTTTTTTGTGGACGAAAGTCGGCATCAATATCGGATTGCCGTTCCTGCGCATTTTACCTTGGAAAATACTGAGCAATTTCAGTTTCAGCGGCCCACGATAACCTTAGAAGAGCAATTGGCACAGTTAAAAAGTACTGAGACCTGGCATGCGGTGGTCAGCGAAGAGGCTGAGGCTATTGTGGTGCATACGCTATCGGGTAAAAAATGGCAGCAAACACTGGATAGCGAGTTACAAAAGTACTTTCGGCAAGTTTATGGTCAGTCACAAGGCTTGTCTGCGGCACAGTTAGCGACATTAGAAGAGCCCGTTACCCTTGAAATGCGTTATTTGGATGACAATTATAAGGGCAGCGATCGGCCTGAAAAGATGATCGCGATAGGTTTATTGTTTTTATTGCTGATTGGTTTATCGACGGCCTTTGGCCAATTACTGATGAGCATTACCGGTGAAAAACAACAACGCGTAACCGAACAGTTATTCGCTATTGTAACGCCACAGCAGTGGATTGATGGCAAGGTGCTGGGCCACAGCTTAAGCGCTATGAAAGCCATGTTTACCACCAGTTTAGTTATAGTGTTAAGTACGGTGATCACGCTGTTGTTTATCGCCGATAAGCCGGTGGATTTCACTTGGCTAAATTGGGCGGTCATTGCTTGGTTAGTGCCTTTCGCTTTAGCGGGGCTGTTGTTATGCGCCTGTTTTATGGCGGCTATTGCAGCTTCGATTGACGATCCTAACACCAGTGGTAAAGGGGTAGTGATGATGGTGACATGGTTACCGCTGTTATTTACTTACTTGGTCATAGATAGCCCCACTGGCTTTGGCATGACCTTACTCAGTTGGTTACCATTGACGTCGTTTGCGGCTATGCCGGTAAGATTAGCCATGGTAGAACTTGCTTGGTGGCAACCCTTGCTATCGTTATTATTGCTACTGGGTACGCTGTATTGGTTGAGGCGTTTAGCCGGGCGCATTTTTTTACGCGGTATGCAGATGTATGGCAAAGAACCGAGTTGGGGCGACATTATGCGCTGGGCACTGAGCAATAAAACCGAGTAATCGCATTTATTGAACTATTCAGGTCAGGCTCAGCCAGATAAGAGATAATAAGCTGCCGTGGTAACACGGTGGCGCTTTTTGCAGAGCAAGGTTCCACTTACTGCAGCAAATTAAATGAGGTTATTATGTTTGATTCATCCTTTCGCCAGCAAGCAGCCGCTTGGCAACGCCAGTTTCAGCTGCAGCATCGAGGCAGCTTTTTACAGCGTGTGCTCGCCTGGTTGGTACTGGGTGTCATGCTGATGGTCGGGGCCTTTTTACTGTTGTTTGCCTTAGTACTCAGCTGGGTATTGATCCCCATTTTGATTTTTCGGCATCGGCAACGCATGCGTAAATTTAGAGAGCAGGCCGGTCAATATCAGCAGCAACAGCAAAGCCACACCCGCTCTGGCGGTCAAGTGATTGAAGGCGAAGTCATCCACAAAGATGACACCGATCCACGTTAGTTAAGTGGGTTTATTGGCCAGCTTACTTTGAATAAAATCACTGTGGCGGATGAACAGTAAATCTGCCACTTTACGTAACATCGCATCTTCATGTGGGTCGATATTGCCATCGGCATAAGCCACTTTCCATAACTGGTCTAAAACGGCAATGCGCTGCGGCTCGGTTAAACTTTTTAGTTTCGAGGTGTAAGCATGTAAGCAGGTTGAGTCAGCCGCCATTTGCTGCGCCTGAGCAAAAACCTTGTTGGTATGCTCTGGGGTTAATTGATATTCCTCTGATAAATAGCGCTGCACCAGTTGCTGCTCTGCTTCAGCGCTGTCAAAGTCTGCGTGTGATAACTGTAGCATCAGTACCACGGCCATAAACTCTGCTTCGTTAAGCCCCGCTTGTTGCCAATGCTGTTCAGCCGCGCCGGCACCTTGCCAATCGTTACTGGCTTTCTCGAGTAAGTTTTTTAAAAGATTAAACATGACAACTCCTAAATCACTGCAGCCATAGCGCCTAACTGCTTGGCGCTAAATGCTTGAATTTTGTCAGACCTCACCCCACTAAAAGAGTTCGACTGCCTCTTGCTGGAGCACCTGAGTGCCCTTACTTATTTTATTAATACTGACCATCTTAATCAGTGGTTTTATCTTTGGCCAGCCTTACTACCAACGTTGGCAACGGCAGAAAATTCGCGCTCGGCCTTTTCCCGAGCCTTGGCGGCAGATCTTAAAAAAGCGTTTACCCTATTATCGCGCCTTGCCTACTGATCTGCAGCTGCAATTAAAAAAACATATTCAGGTGTTTATTGCAGAGAAAGATTTTATAGGTTGTGCAGGCTTAACCGTTACCGATGAAATGCGCGTGACCATAGCGGCGCAAGCCTGCTTGCTGTTATTAAACCGACCCAATCATTACTTTCCGCAGCTAAAAGCGATCTTGATTTATCCTGCCGCCTTTATTGTGGCCAATGCGCAACAAGATGCGGCGGGCTTAGTCAGTGAGCAACGGCGTATTCTCAGTGGGGAATCATGGCAACAAGGGCGGGTGATTTTAAGTTGGCAAGATACTTTGGCTGGCGCCGCCAATCCAAAGGATGGCCACAATGTGGTGATCCATGAGTTTGCGCATCAATTAGATCAAGAACATGGCAGTGCACAAGGTGCCCCATTATTGCAGCGCAGTAGTGATTATCAGCAATGGTCTCAGGTGATGCAGCAAGCCTTTGATCAATTACGATGGCAGCTACAACAGGGCCAACCCGTGCTGATTGACCCTTACGCGGCAACCAACCCGGCAGAGTTTTTTGCGGTGCTATCTGAAGTGTTTTTTGAACAGTCTGCCGAATTAGCGAAACAGCATCCGGCATTGTATCAACAATTGAGCTACTTTTATCGATTAGACCCGTTAAGTTGGCACTAATCGCGCAGAGGCCGTCTTTCGCCGTGTGCTGATTGATCGTTATGCTCACTTTACGCATAACAGATCAGGCTAACCTGCTGATGATAAGGAGAGACAATGCGGCATTTATGGGCAATAACATTACTGTGGAGCGGTATCTTGCTGGCACAAGAAGCAGTGCCTGTGCAAGCGATTCAGCCTGTTGCCAACAGTTTGGCAGAGCAACTGACGGTATCCGGCACCTTAACGGCACGTCAAGATGCGAACTTATCAAGTAAAACGGCGGGTTTAGTGGCACAAGTTCATGTTGATGCAGGTAACCGTGTGGCAGCGGGTGACGTGTTGCTGACTTTAGATGCCGCCTTAGCACAACATAATTTAGCACAGTTTCAAGCGGGGTTAGCGTTAGCTGAAGTTAACTTACAAGAACAGCAACGCTTGGTTGCCGAAGCCGAAACGCTGACGTCGCAACAGCTTTTTCCACAAACGGAATTAGCGTTAAGAAAAGCGGCATTGCGTCAAGCAGAGGCCCTAAAACGTCAAGCAGCTGCGGCGCTGGCGCAGCAGCAAGAGCAAGTGGCACGTCACCAGTTAACCGCACCTTTTGCCGGCGTGGTGGTTGAGCGATACACTGATGTGGGTGAATATGTCAATTTAGGTGCCCCAGTATTTCGCTTAGTGGCCTTAACGCCGTTGTATCTTGACGTGCAATTACCACAAGAATATTACCCCGCCTTAGCGGATCTTTCACATATTGATGTTATCTCTGATCTTTATCCTAATAACGCCTTGTCCGCCACCTTAACGGCCGATGTCCCCGTGACCAGCGGTAATGCCCGGAGTTTTCTGGCTAGGCTCACCGTCGAGAGCCAGCTTAGTGGCTTATTGCCAGGTACGTCAGCCCGCGCGGTATTCCATTTTCAACAACGTGAGCGTCAAGTCTTGGTGGTGCCTGCCGATGCGTTGCTACGCCATGCTGATGGAAAATTCAGTGTGTTTTCTATTGCTGAAGGTAAAGCCTATCGCCGACTTGTGACCCTTGGGCGCAATACCGCTGGCGGTGTAGAAATTGTGTCGGGTTTACCCGAAGGTGAAGCGGTGGTGGTGCGAGGTAATGAAAATTTACGTGATGGCCAAGCGGTTCGCTTAGTTAGTGTGGCAGGAGGCAACTAATGTTAGCTGCCGCTATCCGCCATGGCACCATTTTAACGGTTGCTGTTTTAATTATTTGTGTGTTGGGTATTGTTGCCGCTTTTCGAATACCCGTGCAGATGATCCCTGATCTGGAAGTCAGAACCATCAGTGTGGTCACGGGCTGGCCCGGTGCCACGCCGCAAGATATTGAAAAAGAAATTTTAATTGAGCAAGAGCGCTATTTACGCAATTTGCCTAATTTGCAGCGGATGATATCCAGAGCGAGTACCGGCTCAGCTAACATTGAGTTAGAGTTTCCGTTCGGGGTGGATGTTAATGAAGCCTTGATCCGAGTCAGTAATGCTTTAAGCCAAGTGTCTAGTTATCCTGAAAATGTCGACCAACCGCGCTTATTAAGCAGCTCCTTTTCCGCAAATGCCTTTATGTATTACCGCTTAATGCCCCTTGCCGGCAACCCGCTGCAATTAGACATGGACATGCTGCGGGATTTCGCTGAAGACGTGGTTAGGCCCCGTATGGAACGCGTGCTTGGCGTATCCGAAATTGGTGTCAGTGGCGGTGCTGAGCGGCAAATTCAGGTGCTGGTCGATCCGGCTAAATTGGCACAACGCGGTTTAAGTATGAGTGATGTACGCCAAGCCATTCGCGAGCGTAACCGCGATAGCTCTGCAGGTGATATCGATAACGGTAAACGACGCTATTTATTGCGGGTGATCGGCCGTTTCGATAATTTAAGCGAATTAGAAGACGTTATCCTTGCACAACGCGGCGCTGAACAAGTGCGACTGCGTGATGTTGCCAGCTTGGTCTTAGATCATTTTGAAGTGCGGCAACTTTCTTATGCAGACGGTGAGCAAGCTATAGGTTTGTCCGTCAGCCGCGAAAGTGGTACCAATGTGATCGCCATTAAACAAGGTATGTTGGAGGTTGTGGCGCAGCTTAATCAAGATTTATTAGCGCAGCAAGGTTTGCAACTGATGCTGATTGGCGATGACGTACGTTATGTTGAAGATTCTATCGTTAATGTCTGGACCAACTTAGCATTAGGGGCCGCTCTAGCAACCCTGGTTATGTATCTGTTTTTACGTTCTGGCCGTGCCACCCTTGTCGGCATTATTGGCCTGCCAATTTGCACCATTGCGTCATTCCTTGGCTTGTTATTATTTGAACGCACCATCAATGTCATTTCTTTAGCGGGAGTTGCCTTTGCCATCGGTATGACGGTGGATAACACTATTGTGGTGCTCGAAAGTATCGAGCAAGCCAGGCGACGGGGCTTAACTAAGTTTGATGCAGCTTTAGCCGGTGTGCGTGATGTTTGGCCAGCGGTATTAGCCTCAACCATGACCACGGTGTTGGTGTTTTTGCCTATTTTGTTTATTGAAGAAGAAGCTGGGCAGTTGTATTCCGATATTGCGATATCGATTGCCGCGGCGATAATTGCCTCGATGTTAGTGGCGGTGTTTGTGGTACCTTCCGCCTTAGCCAGAATGGGATTTGGCGGTCAAGCTGCGGCTCAAGCGGGCGGATCAGCTGCGCCAAGCCGAATATTGGCTGTGATAAATCAGCTAACTGCCAACGGTAAGCGGCGGGCAGCCGTTATGCTGAGCACACTTGTCTTTACCTTGGGCTTAGCCGCTTGGTTAATGCCCCCTGCCGAGTACCTGCCCGAGGGCGAAGAGCCGAAAGCATTTTCATTGATGATTGCGCCACCCGGTTACAACCTCACTGAAATGGCGATGATTGCCGAAGAGGTCAGGGCGTTTCTAGAGCCGCACGTGCTGGCAGACGCGCAAGCGTTTGACGAGGGTACAACCGGCATGCCTCCTTTGAAATATTATTCAATGAATGTGTCAGTAGGGCGAATTTGGTTGATGAGTGAGCCGGTGCGAGCCACGGATATACAGGCGATGATGGATCGCTTAACGGCGTTATTTCGGCAGTATCCTGGGATGCGGGCTTTTTCTTCACGAGGTTCCATAATTAGCAGTAATGATGGCGGTACCCGTGCGGTGGCGTTGGATATTTCGGGGCCTGATCTGGCGAGTTTATATGCGACCGCCGATGCCGCCTATTTGGCAGCACAACAGCTATTTGACAACCCACAGTTAAATTCTGATCCGTCGTCGTTGTCTTTAGATCAGCCGCTGATTGAAATTCGCCCCAACTGGCAACGCTTGGCAGAGCAAGGCTACAGTGCGGCTGACTTTGGCTTTGATGTTGCCGCGTTAAGCGATGGTGCCTTTGTTGACGAGTTTTTCTTAAACGACGATAAAGTGGATATTTTCTTATTCAGTGCGGCGGGTAATCAACAACAATTGGCCGCGTTGGGGCAAGCGCCCTTGTATACACCGGCTGGCGCAGTATTACCGCTGAGTGCCTTAGCTGAACTGCGTGAAGTGGCCGACAGTGATAACTTACGGCGGGTAAATGGTTTACGTACTGTCACGTTGTATATTATCCCGCCTCGCGACGTCGCGTTAGAAACTGCTGTTGAGCAAGTACAGCAACAGCTTGTGCCACAATTACAACAACAAGGCGCCATTGCCCAGGGCGTTAGCCTCGATATCACCGGTGCCTCGGATCAGCTTGATGCCACTAAGGCGGCGCTAAGTGGTAACTTTATGATTGCGATTGTCTTAATCTATTTATTACTGGTTGCCATTTTCCGGCATTGGGGCTATCCGCTTTTAATTCTAACGACTGTGCCCTTAGGGCTGGCGGCGGCACTGGTCGGTTTGGTCACCATTAACGCAACGGGGAGTGTGTTTACTGCGATGGGACTAAGCGGTTTTTATCAACCCTTTGATATGATCACCATGTTAGGGTTTTTAATTTTGCTCGGCACCGTGGTGAACAACCCCATTTTGATTGTTGATCAAAGCCGGCGTAACTTTGCAGCACAGCCAGGTAAGGTACAAGCCGCAGTGTTGGCCGCGGTGGCTACACGGTTAAGGCCTATTTTAATGTCCACCGCAACAACAGTGTTTGGTTTGGCGCCTTTAGTATTCCTCCCTGGTGAAGGCACAGAGTTGTATCGTGGCGTGGGGGTCATAGTATTAGGTGGTTTGCTGCTGTCTACGGTCGTCAGTTTAATTTTCTTACCGGCATTATTAATCTCGGTATTTAATGCCATACCGCGTTTTACGCGAATAACATCTTGAGCAATTGCGCAATTAACACTAAGGCGACCAACGGCAGGATCCAGCGACTGTATTTACGATAGTCCTGCTCTGCTGTTTCGCCTTTTTTAGCAAACTTTTCCATAACGGGCACTAAAATCATTAAGGCCAAAAATAATACGGCCAGGATCCCAATTAATACCATGTGGCAATGTGTCCTTCTCGGTTAACGCCATGTTGATGGCAGCTATTTATTTTTGCATAGGTACAGAGTACCCCTCTATTGACCTTACCATACGCATGATAAACTGCCCATAATCTATTAAGGAGATTATTGATTATGTTGCTGGCGGTATTAGCGTTGTTAGCAGGCTTAGCCTTGCTGGTGTGGAGTGCAGACAAATTTGTCGATGGCGCGGCGGCAACAGCTAAATATGCAGGTATGCCACCGTTGCTGATTGGTATGTTAGTGGTGGGGTTTGGTACTTCAGCACCCGAAATGGTGGTGTCGGCGATGGCAGCCAGTGATGGTAATCCTGCTTTGGCTTTAGGGAATGCTTACGGCTCGAATATCACCAATATTGCGTTAATTTTAGGCTTAGTCGCGTTAATTAGCCCTATTGCGGTTAATTCGCAAGTGCTGCGAAAAGAGCTGCCCATTTTATTAGGCGTAACCTTGTTTGCCGGTTGGCAATTATTCGATCATCAGTTAACACGGTTTGATGCTTGGTGTTTGTTAGGCGTGTTTTTACTGTTAATGATTTGGTCGGTATGGCAAGGCATGCGTAACCCTGGCGATCCGATGGCAGTCGAAATGAATACCGAACTGGCCAACGCCGAGAGTATGAGCTTAAAACAATCGATAATCTGGTTGCTGGTAGGCTTACTGTTATTGATTTTGGCTTCGCGGATGTTGGTGTACGGTGCGGTGTTTATTGCACAATCATTGGGTGTCAGCGATTTAGTCATTGGCTTAACGGTGGTGGCGGTGGGAACCTCGTTACCAGAGTTGGCGTCTTCATTGATTGCCATCAAAAAAGGTGAGCACGATATTGCCTTGGGTAATGTGATCGGTTCAAACCTGTTTAATACCTTAGCGGTAGTGGGTATCGCAGCGATGATCCAACCGATGAGTGTTGATGCGGTAGTGTTAACACGCGATTGGACCTTGATGGCGGTGCTGACTGCGGCGTTATTAGTGCTCGGGTTTGGTTACAAAAAACAGGGGCGTATTAATCGGTTTGAAGGCGCGTTGCTGCTGGCTGTGTTCTGTGGTTATACCGGTTATCTATTAAGTACCGTGTTGGGCTGATGGCATATAGCAAACCTGAGTTAGATAGCGGTTATTATTTACAGCATTTTAATGAGCTGCTGCAGTTTGTGGCAGCGCATTATCAAGCAGTGCTAACGGCAGACAGTCAGGCTTTTATTAGTGACTTTGCTGCCTTAGCGCCCTCTGCGCAGCTGTTGTTGGTGCGCATGCTGAATCGCAAAGGCGCAGTGTTTTGTGATAGCGAACTAAGCTACGATGAAATTGGTGAGCCAACACCTTGGTTAATGCTGTTGCAGCAACAGGGTTTTGTCGCAGAACTCCAGACTACGGATTTGGCCGATTTTTGGTTACGTCTGACTAAACACACCTTATGGCAATTACTTGAGCGGGCGCAGCAGCAACTGGCCGCGCCGTTGGAGCTTAAAAAAAGTGCCACCAAACCGCAATTGCTGCGTATCGCGTTGAGTTTGCCAGTGGATTGGTTGGCACTGATCCGCCAGTTACCACAGCGCTATGTGGTGTTACAGCGACAAGCCGCACTGAGTTATATCTATTTCCTGTATTTTGGCCGCATAGAAAGCAACTTATCGCTGTTTACGCTGCGCGATCTGGGTATTCGGCAAACCGGGCAATTTAAACAAGTCTTCCAACCTCGCTTTACCGAGTTAGCTCAAGCGCAACTGGCTTTTAGCATTGCTAGCGCTAAAGCACCGATCCAAGCATTAGCCAAAAAACTGAAACCGCTTACAGATGTGGCAACCATCCGCGCCGAATTACAGCCGATGCTCACTATGGTTGAACACTGGCCGCAAACCGATGATCCGCAGCTCAGCACTAAGCGCAGTGAGCGGTGTTATCAGCTAGGCCGGATTGCCGAGCAGCAGCGGCAAATGGATTTTGCTATCGCGTTTTATCAGCAAAGTGCTGATTTTCCCGCATCAGAGCGACTGGCGCGTTTATATTGGCAGCAAGGCCAGCGCGAGCAATGCCAAAGCTATTTGCAGCAACTGTTAAATGATCCAGCCTGTGATGAAGAATGGCTGTTTGCCGATGATTTTTTCACTCGGCACTTTCCTGCGCCAGGCACGGTCAGTGCTAAGCGCTCCCGACTGACAGAATTACTGCAACAAGCTCCCAGTATTGGTGTGGATGAGTTGTACTTAGGCAAAGCCGAGCAAGGTGTGATCGCGCATTATCAACGCCAAGGTTATCAGGCGTTTCATGCCGAAAATAACCTATGGCTGGCGCTATTTGCCCTATGGTTTTGGCATGAGCTATTTGAGCATCCGGCAAGTGCCTTGCATAACCCGTTTGAACGGCGGCCACGCAATCTCAGTGCTGGGCTGTTTTACTCGCAATTTGCCGACAGTATTGAACAGAAACTGCAGTTGTTAGCCGAGCCTACGGCAACGCAGTATTTACTCAGTGCTTTGGCCGCGCATTTTGGCAAACGCAATAGTATCTGTTTTTGGCCGCAAGACTTGGCAGAGCAACTGTTACCCTTAGTTAAGCAAGCTCCTGCCAAGGCGTTAACCACTTTGTTACGTCATATGGCGCAAGATTTTCAGCGCTGCAGTAGTGGCTATCCTGACTTGCTACTGATTAAAGGGAATGAGCTGGCTTTTGTTGAAGTCAAAGCCCCGGGTGACAAGATCCAGCGCCATCAACTCGCGCGTTTGTTAGCTTTGCAGCAAGTAGGGTTTAACGCCCGTTTAGAAAAGCTGCATTGGATCATCGATCCTGATCGTCTGTATGTGGTACTTGATGTCGAAACCACTGGCGGTAAAGCGGGGAGTGATCGGGTCATTGAAATTGGTGCGGTTAAAGTACAATCTGGCGAGATCATTGACAGCTTTAGCACCTTACTTGATCCTCAGCGGCGCATTCCGTCTTTTATCAGCCGACTAACCGGCATTACAAATAATATGGTTGTGGGCGCCCCCACCTTTGCCGAAATAGCCGATAGCCTGGCGGCCTTTCTCAACGGCGCGGTGTTCGTGGCGCATAACGTGAAATTTGATTACGGCTTTATTAAGGCCGAGTTTGCTCGGTTAGCCATACCCTTGGATATGCCGCAGCTGTGTACCGTGGTAAATATGCGCCGGTTTTACCCCGGGCATGCTTCTTACAGCTTAGGCAAATTATGCCAAGCGTTAGACATTCAACTGTTGAATCATCACCGCGCCTTAGATGATGCTAAAGCCGCTGCGCAATTACTCTTACTGATAAATCACAAACGCGGTAAGCCAGAGCACGCCACTACCTAACCTCTTTTTAATGCGGCATATATTGCCTTAATAGAGGGCATAGGTAATTGAGCTATGCCGTCATTGCCGTTGGCAATAAAGGGGTGCTGGCTTAATAGGGTGTGCTGCTGTCATCGTCTATAGTGTTAAGGGCAACATCTAAGAGTCATGGCTTTAATGAAGAGGGTTAGAATGACACAACATCAACGCAGTTGGCTTGGCTGGACAGGGTTAGTCATTTGGCGTTTTTTGCTCTGCTTTTGCCTGATTTTAATGATTTTGCTGTCTGTGCTGCGGTTTATCCCGCCACCTACCTCCGCTTTTATGCTGCAAAGCCCTTATCCCGTGACGCAACATTGGATAGACATTGCTGAGCTACCGGCGCATGTGCCGTTAGCGATGGTTGCCTCTGAAGATCAGCGGTTTCCTCAGCATTGGGGGGTAGATTTTGCGGCGATCAGTCAAGCATTGCAGCAATTTGATAATGGCGGTGGTCTGCGGGGGGCGAGTACCCTAAGCCAGCAAACGGCAAAAAATCTATTGTTATGGCCAGGGCAAAGTTTTTTACGTAAAGGTTTAGAGGCGGGTTTAGCGCTGAGTCTTGAGGTCATTTGGGGTAAAAAACGGATTTTAGAGGTCTACCTCAATCTTGCTGAATTTGGGCAAGGTATATACGGTGTTGAAGCGGCCAGCCAACATTATTTTGCTAAATCGGCGCGCTATCTCACCGTTAATGAGGCCGCAAGGCTTGCCGTGTTGTTACCCAGTCCACGCTCGCGCGATCCACGTCAATTAACGCCTTATTTGCGTCAACGCGTCGCTTGGGTCGAGCGACAAATGCGGCAATTAGGCAGTGATTACTTAAACCCGATATTGCATTAATCACTGGTGGTAGCAATAACCGCGACGCAACTGCAAAAAAACCAGCAAACGTTAACAAACGGCTATACTTTATTTTTTAAATAAAGGATGCCAAATAATGATTAGATTGTTAATTTTTTTATGGGTGTGCGCATTGCCTTTAGGGGTAGCCGCTAAGCCTGAGTTGCTGCTAGCTCAGGTTTATCATGAGGATGTCGACATTCAAGATTATTGGGTAAGCGAGAAATTAGATGGGGTGCGTGCTTATTGGGATGGTCAACAACTACTTAGCCGAGGAGGCAATATTATTGCTGCGCCGTCTTGGTTTCTTGCTGATTTTCCAAGCCAAAAATTAGATGGCGAGCTGTGGCTGGGTCGCCAGCAGTTTGCCGCTACGTTAAGCATAGTGAGCAAGCAACAACCGGTACAGAGCGAATGGCAGCAAATTCGTTATTACGTATTTGAGTTACCCGAAGCGCCAGGGACCTTTAGTGATCGGGTCTTGGCAATGCACGCACTTAAACAGCAGCTCAATTCGCCTTATATCGTCATTGTGCCGCAGTTTCGTGTTGCGGATAAGCAACAACTGTTGACTAAACTTACTGAGCTGGAGCAGGCTGGCGCAGAGGGCTTAATGTTGCACCATCAAGACGCGTTATATCATACCGGCAGAAGTCAGGCGTTATTAAAGCTGAAAACCTATCAGGATTCAGAAGCCGAAGTGGTGGGTTATCGCCCGGGTAAGGGCAAGTATCAAGGTATGGTTGGAGCGCTTATCGTCAAAACACCTGAAGGCAAAACCTTTGCTATTGGCAGTGGTTTAACCGATGCGCTGCGCGAAACACCACCAGAAATTGGCACGGTGATAACCTATCGGTATAACGGTCTGACCGTGCATGGCTTACCTCGTTTTGCGCGATTTTTAAAAGTACACTCCGATTATTAAGCCATTGGCTCGGGTATCACGGTGGTGGGGCGCAGTAAGGCTCGGATCCGTTCAAAGGGAGTCAACACGATAGCATTGCCCAGTAACACCAGCGCAAAACCGCTAAAGGTATAGCTGGTCCAACTAAAACCTTCAAATAAGGTACTTAATACCACGGCCACTAATGGAAACAGCACTATGGTATAGCTGGCTTTTTCCGGGCCAATTTTTTTCAGTAGCGCAAAATAACTGGCAAAAGCGATGACCGAGCCAAAGATCGCCAGATAGAGCAATGAAGCAAGATAAGCCGGTTCAGTACTGAAGTTAAACTGTTGCCCTTGCCATAATGCCGCTAACAATAATACGCCGCTACCGTACAGCATGCCCCATGCATTCACTTGCATAATGGGCATGCCTTCACGTGAATTTCGCACGCTGACCATGTTGCCAAACGAGGCCGAGAGCGCACCCGATAAGATCAGCAATAAGCCCATTAAGCTGGCATTGGTAAAATCTAACCCATCTAAATCAGGCCAAAACAGCACCACAATACCGGCGATGCCCATTAAGGCACCAAAATAAATACGTTTCGCTACCGGTTTGCCGAAAAACAACCGGGTATTAACGATGTTCATCAGTAGCATAGTGGTAAAGGCGATGGCGGTCATCGCGGAGGTCAGGTATTGCTGTGCTTGATAAATAAACAGAAAGTTAACGGCAAAATTGAGTGTGGCTAACAGCAAAATAAAACCATGCTGGCGCAACGTGAAACGCATATCGAGCTTTTTGTACCAGCAAAATAGCCACATCAGTACAGCGGCAATGGCAAAACGGTACAAGAGTGATACTTCAATCGCCACTTCACCGAGTTGAAACTCAATGGCAAACCAGGTGGAACCCCAGATCAGTACGGTAACTAAGTACAATAAGATGTTTTGCATAAAGCGCTGCCAGTGGCGATAAAGGCGCTGATCATAAAGCCTTGTTCAAGATTAAAACAGTGGTCAAAGTAGAATTTTTTATGTGGTTTGCTTTAATGCGACGACGGTGCAGTCGCGTGTTAAACCATGCAGCTTCGCCAGGTTGTAACTTTGTGTAGTTGATAACCTTTTCGCCGTTGGCGAGTGATTTGCTTTCTTTTGCCTTGCGAAAATAATAATGCATAGTCTGCGACTTTAAACGCTTGTTAATCATGTGGTTAAAAACTTTTTCGCCGTTGGCGAGTGATTTGCTTTCTTTTGCCTTGCGAAAATAATAATGCATAGTCTGCGACTTTAAACGCTTGCTAATCATGTGGTTAAAAGCTTTTTCGCCGTTGGCGAGTGATTTGCTTTCTTTTGCCTTGCGAAAATGATAATGCACAGCCTGCGACTTTAAACGCTTTATAATCATATGGTTAAAAACTTTTTCGCCGTTGGCGAGTAACTTTCTTTTGTCTCGCCAAAAGAAAGTCACCAAAGAAAATGCGACCCACGTTGCGGCGAAAGCCCGTTCAATTTTGCCCGCCCAAGGCGACGAGGTAACTCGCTCGGCGCTACCGCCCCTCACTCAGACACCCCTCGTCTTAAAACCTTGGTCGGACAAACTTGCTCGGCTTGCAACGTAATGGGATTTAAAAGCGCATCAGCCTTAAATACTTAGTCTTTGGCCTCAAAAATGAAAACGATTTGGGGTAAAAAACGGATTATTCAGCTTAGCGAATACGGCTCTGGCTTTTAGTCCCCTTAGAGCGAGCCGACTGGTCATCGTTGGCCAAGGTTTTAAGAAAACGGGTGTTTGAGTGCGGCGACGGTAGCGCCGCGCGAGTTACGTTTTCGCCTTGGACAACGCATGAGCAGCCGGGCTTTCGAGCGGAAGTGGGGTCGAATTTTCTTTGGATACTTTCTTTTGGCGACGCAAAAGAAAGTATCTCGCCAACGGCGAAATCGTTAAGGGTCTTGGTATATGCCCCCGAAGCTACTCCTTAAAGCGCAGGACCAAAATTCCTGCCGCACCAAAATGTCTACGCGCATATCCGCAATAACTTAAGATCTGACAATTGTCTAAGTTTTTTAAAAAATAAAGACTTTATCAATTCCTTGCTCACAAAGGTCAACAGGACTAATATTTGTACGTTAAGTTGTACTAATTGGAGTTCAATATGAACCGTATTCATCTTGATAAAGATATTCAGCCTTTATCTGAATTTCGTGCTGGTGTTACATCATTTATTAAGCAAGTCAATGAGACACGTCGGCCGTTGGTTATTACGCAGCATGGTAAAGGTGTGGCCGTTGTTCTTGATGTCGCAGAATATGAAGCAATGCAAGAGAAGATCGAGTTACTTGAAGAAATACATACTGCTGAAGTGCAATTAGCTGCAGGTTTAGGTGTATTAAATAAAGATGCTCGTTCCCAAATCTTAAAACGCATTAATAGATGAGAGTAGTCTGGTCACCTTTAGCATTACAAAAGCTGGGTGATGCTGCAGAGTTTATTGCTTTGGATAATCCCTCCGCCGCAGAAAAATGGGTAAATGACGTTTTTGACAAAACGGATCTCCTTGAATCAGTGCCAGAAATGGGGCGAATGGTTCCAGAAATGCCTCATACACACTACCGAGAAATTATCTTTGGTCATTACCGCATCATTTATAGCTTGAGTCATGAGATACGCGTGCTAACGGTAAGACATTGTCGTCAGTTGCTCACCGAGCATGATGTGTGAAACGATGTTAGTAAATGCTTAGTCTCTCCCCTAAAAATGATGTTTAACGAAGCTTCCTGCTAACACCTAAAAGCGAACTTAAAAGCCTTAAAATTGAAATTTCAGCAATTGACGCAGTGCCAAATACAATCAATAATCATGTATCAGATGATAAAATAGTAAAGTTTAAATGAAATTTTTGAGTAAACTCAAAGGCTACTGTCAAAACAAGATAATAATTAAAGACACTAAAATTTATTCATTTTTAATAATTGGTAGCATGTACTTTTTAGGCTTTTTTAAAGTATTTATGAGTGGAAGCTTTGAAGAATTTTCTTTATATCGGTTTACTTGGGTCTCATTAACAGTTATTCCTGCAGGTATCATAGTTTCCTTTTGGTATGCAGTTCATGAGCATAACCAAAAAAGTGATTGAAAATAACTGATGTACTAAGTACCAAGTGAGTAATTCAGTAGACTTGATTAATCTTGGCGGTAGCACAGGCACCCGAAACTTCAATCAAAAATGCTTAGTTTCTGACCCCAAGCATGCTATTACTGCGAAAGCCCGTTCAATTTTGCCCGCCCAAGGCCACGAGGTAACTCGCTCGGCGCTACCGCCCCTCACTCAAACACTCCTCGTCTTAACACCTGGTCACGCAAACTTGCTCGGCTTGCAACGTAATGGGATTGAAAAGCACATCAGACTAAAGAGTATTTCGGTTTTAAGATTCTTACAGCTAAGAAGTGAAAGCGGTCTTTGCTGATTGCGTTGTGAAATGTCTGCAATATTGCACAAACAAGCTATTCAGCTTAGCGAATACCGCTCTGGTTTTAATTCCCCTTAGAGTGAGCCGACTGATCATCGTTGGCCAAGGTTTTAAGAAAACGGGTGTTTGAGTGCGGCGACGAAGCATAGCGCGAGTTACGTTTTCGCCTTGGACAACGCATGAGCAGTTGGGCTTTCGAGCGGAAGTGGGGTCGCATTTTCTTTGGATACTTTCTTTTGGCGACGCAAAAGAAAGTATCTCGCCAACGGCGAAATCGTTAAGGGTCTTGGTATCAGAACCCGAAGCTACTCAAACACCCCTCGTCTTAACACCTGGTCACGCAAACTTGCTCGGCTTGCAACGTAATGGGATTAAAAAGTACATCAGCCTTAAATGCTCAGTCTTTGACCCCAAACATGTTACAAGTCTCTTACTCCAAACATGTTATCTTTAATGCTTAGCAATTGTTGAATGGTGAATAATCCAATAGGCTAAAGCAACAAATACACCACCAACTAAAACGGCTAAAGACCAAATCCACGAGTTTACAAAGGCCAAAGAATCATGCTTACTTTGTAGCCTTTTGGCGTCATTGAATACTGCCGCACTAAACGCAATATGCACTAAAATGGTCGCTATAATTGGCAATAAGCTCCAAGTCAGACTAAAAGTCATTAAGTGCTCTGAACCTATATTGCTTGAATGAAAGTCCATTAAAATTCTCTCCTGGATGATTAGAAAAACTCAACTTTTACATAGCGCTTAAGTGTTTTATCCGACACGTTATACAGTGACGGATAAACGCCAGTTGAACGTGACGATTCACTTAGTTTTTGGTATAGCTGATGCTAATGGAATTTTCTTTTTGATGAAACAATTAATTTACAGTGGTTAATTTTGAAATGCTTTTTCTCTGAACTCTAAACATGAGTTGCATAAATGACGACCAAAACGATTTTGGATAAAAGACGGCATTTGCAGCTTAGCGCATACCGCTTTAGATTTTAGTCCCCTTAGAGCGAGCCGACTGATCATCGTTGGCCAAGGTTTTAAGAAAACGGGTGTTTGAGTGCGGCGACGAAGCATAGCGCGAGTTACGTTTTCGCCTTGGGCAACGCATGAGCAGTTGGGCTTTCGAGCGGAAGTGGGGTCGCATTTTCTTTGGATACTTTCTTTTGGCGACGCAAAAGAAAGTATCTCGCCAACGGCGAAAACGTTAAGGGTTTTAGGTTTTGGTATCTGTCCCCGAAGCTTGCAGACGCAAAAGAAAGTATCTCACCGCAGGTGAAATATTGCCTCGCCAAGTAGGCTAAGCCACCGAATATTCAGCCGCAAAAAATGCAGGTAAAACTTAGCGTGGAAAGGCCTGCAGCGTCATTTCCGCAATTTGCTGCAGTTGCTCTGCTGTGGCGCCATTATTGGCTTGAATCGCCATGCCTTGTAACACGGTTCCCATAAAGCGTGACAACACTTCTGCATCAACATGTGCCGGAAGATCGCCCGCTATTTTGGCCTGAGCAAAGCGTTCATGCAGTTTTTGTTCACCGGCCAACCGGCGATTAATTAATGCCGCTTTTACGGCCGATGCCGCTTCGCTGCAAGACAAGGCGCCTTGCACCACAAAACAACCTTGGGGTTGTGTTTTGTCGGCCATATTATTCGCCGCACCATAAAGCATATGTTCGGCTACTTGATAGGCAGTGGGTTTTTCTAGTGCCGGTAAAAAAAACGAGCAAGGGCGGCTTTCATAAAGCTCAATGGCTTTTAAAAAAAGCTGTTCTTTATTACCAAAAGCGGCATACAAGCTGGGTTTGTTAATTCCCATGGCTTCGGTGAGATCGGCTAATGAAGTGCCATCGTATCCTCTGCGCCAGAAAACCTCTAGAGCCTTCTCAAGCGCGGTATCTGTATCAAAGGCGCGGGGGCGGCCGACACTTTGTGGGCAACTTGTTACGGTCATGGCTCTGCTCCTGAAAATAGTGTTTATATAGTAAACAGCAAATCGCCCCATGTCCAGCAAGGGTTATATACCGCTAGGTATAAAACCTGACCCCCAGCTAACGCTTATAACGAATCGTTCTAAAGGCAAACTTATTATATTTACCGCTTGGTACAAAATAGATTGACAGTAAGAGATAAATCTATATATTTACCGACCGGTACAAAACAAGCAGATTAAATGCAAATTACGCAACAAAGTGGAGACGTGCGTCATGAGTAGTTTCAAACAGGTGAGAATTTTAATGTTAGCCAGCGTTGCGGCATTAGCGCTGTCCGCTTGTGGCAACCCGGAAGCCGCTGAGCAAGCTACGGCGCCTGCTGCTCCTGAAGTGAGTGTGGCACAGGTTGTTGCTGAGCGTATCACCGAATGGGACGAATTTACGGGCCGTTTGCAGGCTCCGCAAACCGTGAAGCTGGTGCCTCGTGTATCCGGTTATATCGAACAGGTGCATTTCAACGAGGGCGCTTTGGTGCGTCAAGGGGATTTACTGCTGCAAATCGATCCTCGCCCGTTTACCGCAGATGTCGCGCGTTTAAAAGCCGAATTACAAAATGCCGAAAGCGCGGCCAGCTTAGCTGAAAGTGAATTTCGGCGCGGCGAAAGGTTAAGCAAACAGCAAGCTATTTCTACTGAAGCACTCGACAGCCGCTTAGCACGGCAACAACAAACAGCGGCCACTGTCGCTGCCGTGAAAGCCGCCTTACAGCGCGCAGAATTAGATTTAAGTTATACCCGCGTAACGGCCCCTATTAGTGGCCGAGTGTCTTATGCGATGGTGACAGCCGGTAACTTTGTGACCGCTGGGCAAACTGAACTGACCAATTTAGTCTCGACTGACAAAATGTATGCCTATTTCGATGTAGACGAGCAAAGCTATTTAAAATACGCCCGCCTAAGCAACGAAGGAAAACGCGCCGATACCCGTGATGCAACGGGCAACCCAGTTTATATGGCGCTGGCTAACGATACAGATTATCAACATATCGGTCAGATCGATTTTGTGGATAACAGTGTAAATCAACACACTGGCACGATTCGTCTTCGCGCCAGTTTTGCTAATCAAGATAACCATTTATTACCCGGTTTATTTGCCCGTTTAAAGCTCGTTGGCAGCAACAGCTATGACGGCGTGTTAATTGATGAAAAAGCCATTGGTACGGATTTGAATAATAAGTTTGTATTGGTGGTGAATGCCAATAATCAACTGGAATATCGCGCCGTGACTTTAGGGGAAAAAATCAATGATTTGCGCATTGTTAAAGCGGGCTTAGCCCCTAGCGATAAGATTGTGGTCAATGGTTTGCAGCGGGTACGGCCGAATATGCAAATTTCACCGAAAATGGTGGAGATGGCAAATGAAACGCAGCTAACGCAAATTCGTCAGGCACAGCAACTGCTTGAGCAAAGCCACGCCGCCTTAACAGCACAAGCCGCACACAGCGCGACTCAAGGTTAAGGGCTCTTCGATGTTTTCTCAATTTTTTATCAAACGGCCGATCTTTGCTGCCGTTATTTCATTACTGTTTTTTATCAGTGGTGCCATTGCGGTTTGGCAACTGCCGGTAACGGAATATCCAGAAGTGGTGCCACCCACTGTGGTGGTCACCGCAAATTATCCGGGTGCCAACCCTAAAGTGATTGCTGAAACCGTTGCCTCGCCGTTAGAGCAGGAAATCAACGGTGTTGAAGATATGTTGTATATGTCATCGCAAGCCACCTCGGATGGCCGCATGACCTTAACCATTACCTTTGCCATTGGTACCAACGTCGATTTAGCGCAAAGTCAGGTGCAAGCGCGGGTTGATCGCGCTATGCCAAGACTGCCGCAAGAAGTGCAGCGGCTGGGCATTGTCACAGAGAAATCGTCACCCGATCTCACCATGGTGGTGCATTTAACGTCACCAGACGATCGTTACGACATGCTGTATTTATCTAATTATGCTGCGCTAAATGTTAAAGATGAATTAGCGCGTATTGAAGGTGTTGGCGCGGTACGGGTATTTGGTGCGGGTGATTACAGCATGCGTATCTGGTTAGATCCGAGTAAGGTTGCGGCCTTAGGGTTATCGCCAAGCCAAATTGCCAGTGCCATTCGTGAGCAAAACCAACAAGCCGCTGCCGGTAGTTTGGGCGCACAACCCAGTGGCGATGCCGATTTTCAATTATTGATCAATGTGAAAGGCCGTTTAACCACGGAGGCAGAGTTTGAAGACATTATTATCAAAGTGGGCGAGCGCGGTGAAATCAGCCGCTTAAAAGATGTCGCACGGGTCGAATTGGGTGCATCTACCTATGCACTGCGTTCCTTGTTAGATAATAAAGATGCGGTTGCTTTACCGATTTTCCAAGCGTCAGGTTCAAACGCCATTCAAATCTCTAATGATGTACGTAGCACCATGCAAAGCTTAAGCAAAAGCTTTCCGGATGGGCTTAGTTACGACATCGTTTACGATCCGACGGTTTTCGTGCGGGGCTCAATTGAAGCCGTTGTAAAAACCTTACTTGAAGCCGTATTGCTGGTGGTGTTAGTGGTGGTGCTGTTTTTACAAACATGGCGCGCGTCTATTATTCCGCTGGTGGCTGTGCCGGTGTCTTTAGTGGGTACTTTTGCCTTTATGCACTTAATGGGTTTCTCATTAAATGCCTTATCGTTATTTGGCTTAGTGTTAGCAATTGGTATCGTGGTTGATGATGCCATTGTGGTGGTCGAAAACGTTGAGCGTAATATCAGCGAAGGTTTATCACCGGTAGCGGCTACACAAAAAGCCATGAAAGAAGTCACGGGGCCTATCGTGGCCACCACTTTGGTATTAGCGGCCGTGTTTATTCCAACGGCGTTTATGTCGGGTTTAACCGGGCAGTTTTATAAGCAATTCGCGCTAACGATTACGATCTCTACCTTTATTTCGGCGATTAACTCGTTAACGTTGAGCCCGGCATTGTCGGCCCTTTTGTTAAAAGGGCATGGCGAGAAAAAAGATGCGCTAACCCGTGGTATGGACAAACTGTTAGGCGGTTGGTTGTTTGCACCGTTTAACCGTTTCTTTACGCGGTTGTCGAATGGCTATGGTTATTTGGTGCAAAAAATCATTCGTTTTGGTGCCATTGTGATGTTGCTGTATGTTGCCTTGGTCGGTTTAACCGGCTTGCAGTTTGCCACTACGCCAACCGGTTATGTACCAGGGCAAGATAAACAGTATTTAGTTGCTTTTGCGCAGCTACCGGATGCCGCTTCACTTGAGCGTACCGAAGCAGTGGTGAAAGAAATGTCACGGATCGCCTTAGCACAGCCAGGTGTGGCTAATTCGGTGGCCTTTCCAGGACTGAGCATCAATGGCTTTACCAATAGCCCGAACAGTGGTGTGGTCTTTACCCCGTTAGACAGCTTTGACGAGCGTCAAGATCCAGCGTTATCCGCTAATGCCATCGCTGCGGCCTTAAACCAAAAATTTGCTGGTATTGAAGATGCTTACATCGCTATTTTCCCGCCACCGCCAGTACAAGGTTTAGGCACCATTGGCGGCTTTAGATTGCAAATTCAAGACCGTGCTAATTATGGTTATGAAGAGCTGTACAACGTGACCATGCAGGTAATGATGAAAGCGTGGCAGACACCTGAACTTGCTGGGGTGTTTTCAAGTTATCAGGTTAATGTACCGCAGCTAGATTTAGATATTGATCGCACCAAAGCGAAACAACAGCAAGTTTCGTTGGATACGGTGTTTCAAACGCTGCAGGCGTATATGGGCTCGGTTTATGTCAATGACTTTAACCAGTTTGGTCGCACCTATCAGGTGAATATGCAAGCTGATCAAAAGTTTAGACAAACGCCAGAACAAATCAGCCAGTTAAAAGTACCGAATGCCCAGGGGGAGATGATCCCACTTGGTTCTTTTATCACGGTAACCGATACCGCCGGCCCTGATCGCGTGATGCACTACAACGGTTTTACCACGGCAGAGTTAAATGGTGGTGCGGCGCCCGGTTTTAGCAGTGGTGAAGCGCAAGCGGCTATTGAGAAAATCTTGGCAGAAACGCTACCCAATGGCATGACTTACGAGTGGACTGAACTGACCTACCAGCAAATTTTAGCCGGTAATGCGGGTATGTTTATCTACCCGTTAGTGATTTTGCTGGTGTTTATGGTGTTAGCGGCGCAGTACGAAAGCTTAAGCTTGCCACTGGCGATTATCCTGATCATTCCAATGACCTTATTATCGGCGTTAAGTGGTGTGCTGTTATACGGCGGTGATAACAATATCTTTACGCAAATCGGTTTAATTGTGTTGGTGGGCTTGGCAACGAAGAATGCCATTCTTATCGTCGAGTTTGCGAAAGAGTTGCAAGACCAAGGCATGACAGCTTTAGAGGCCATTTTAGAGGCCGGTCGCTTACGTTTAAGACCGATTTTAATGACGTCTATTGCCTTTATTATGGGCGTAGTACCGATGGTGTTCTCCAGTGGTGCCGGTGCAGAAATGCGCCAAGCGATGGGCGTAGCGGTCTTTGCCGGCATGATTGGTGTCACTATTTTCGGCTTAATTTTAACCCCGTTGTTTTATTATTTACTGGCCAGTCGGCAACAGCAAAAACGCGCCGCGACGCCAGTGCAACAAAACTCGACTGTGGAGGCTTCTGATGCCTAACATGTTTAAGCTATCAACGGTGGCAATACTGGTCGCTGCGTTAAGTGCCTGCGCGGTGGGACCCGATTATCAGCAACCGACTCAGGTAGCCACCATTAACTTTGATAGCCCTTATCAACAAGCAGAGCAAGCTCAAAGCTGGTGGCTAGCGTTCGATGATGCCACGTTAAACCGCTTAATTAGCCGTGCTTTAGTGGAGAACCGCACCTTAGTGCAAGCCCGCGCTAACGTTGACCGCGCCTATGCGGTATTTCGTGACACGCAAAATAATAGCTTGCCCAAGGGGAGTTTAGCGAGCGGTTATCAAGCAACTGAAAATGGCACAGTGTCGAGCAGCGATGACGGTGTCATTACCCGTGGCTTTAGCAATGGCGCTAGCCTAAGTTGGGATATCGACTTATTTGGTAAGCTACGGCGGGCCACCGAAGCGGCAACCGCGGCGGCAGAGCAAGCCGATATCTTGTGGCATGATGCGCAAGTACAGCTGATTAGCCAAGTTGCCACCAGCTATGGTGAATATCGCGGTGCTCAGCTGCGGTTATTAGTGGCAGAGCAAAATTTGCAGAATTTGCAGCAAAGTCGTGACATCGTGCTGGCTCGGCTTGAGGCCGGTTTAGCGTCTGAATTAGAGTTAGCGCAAATTGAGGTGCAATATCATCAGGTGCAAGCCGCGGTGCCTGCGTTTCGGGTGGCTTTGTTAACTGCCGATGCCACTTTATCAGCGTTATTAGCGCAACAACCCGGCAAACTTAACTTAGGCTCTGTACCGAAACTGCCTGAGTTGGCCGAGCCTGTCGCCGTGGTCGCCGGTGAAAATTATCTGCGTTATCGCGCCGATGTTGCCAGCGCTGAGCGCGAGTTAGCGGCAAGAACTGCCGATATTGGCGTGGCTACCGCCGATTTGTATCCGAATGTGTCGATATCGGGCTTTTTAGGCTTTTTATCTGGCCCGGGTTTTTCGTTGGGCAGCGATAATCAAAGCTGGGCGATAGCGCCCACACTAAGCTGGCAGGCTGCCGATTTAGGCTCGGTGAAAGCGCGGATCCGTGTGGCTGAAGCCAATGCCACTATGGCCTTAGCCCAGTTTGAGCAGCAGGTGTTCAATGCCATTGCCGATATGCAACTGAGCTTGCAAAGCTACAATTTGAGCCGTGAGCAGCAACTGAGCACTGAGCGGCAATGGCAAGCTAGCAATAAAGCGCTGCGTATCGCGCGTGAGCGTTACAATGCCGGTAGCGGTGAGTTTTTAGCGTTATTAGATGCCGAGCGCGAGCAGCTGTCCGCGCGCGATCAGTTAGCGCAACTGCAGCAACAAAGTTTTGGTCGCTTAGTGGCTATTTACCGCAGTTTTGGTGGTGCGATCCAGCTGCAATAAATACAGCTTGCCGTGCTTTGAGTTAAAAAGCTGGAGTAATCCAGCTTTTTTGCTTTGATAAAACCGTCAAACTACCTGAAGGGCGCTAATTCCTGTTTAAAGTCACTTGCTGAGTGCACAACTAATCGCCAAAATAGCCGCCTACTGCGATGAGGTCACTATGGTTAATTTAGCTTTGCTGGGTGCGTTTATTCCGACGTTTTTGTTTGTGTCGGTCACACCGGGTATGTGTATGACGCTGGCAATGACGCTAGGTATGAGTCAGGGCGTGCGCCGCACCTTTTGGATGATGTGGGGTGAAATGTTAGGCGTGGGGCTGGTGGCGGTATTGGCCGTGCTAGGCGTCGCCGCGCTCATGTTGCAATTTCCGGCGTTATTTCAATGGTTCAAACTGCTGGGCGCGGCTTATTTGTGCTATGTGGGTATCCAAATGTGGCGGGCTAAAGGCAAGTTAGCTTTACCCAGTGCTGGCGCCGTACCGCAATTGTTATCGCGCCGCGCCTTGTTTAGTCAGGGGTTTATCACCGCAGTGTCCAATCCGAAAGGCTGGGCTTTTCATATGGCGTTATTACCGCCGTTTATCGACAGTTCGCTGTCGTTTTGGCCACAACTGGCTATTTTGATTAGTATTATTTTGTTGCTAGAGTTTTTATCTATGCTGCTGTATGCCAGTGGCGGTAAAGCCTTGGCATTGTTTTTAACACGGTCTAATCGGGTGCAGTATCTCAATCGCATTGGCGCCAGCCTGATGTTCGGCGTGGCGCTGTGGATGCTAGTCGATTAACGTTTAATCGGGCTTAGGCGGTGCTTTGGCACTGCCAATACCCCCGCTTAACACCAGTTGTAGCGCTTCAGCGGGTTTCATATCAATTTTTCGGGTGCAGCTACGCGGTACAATAATGGTATAACCGCCCACATTGTAAGCCATCGGTAAAAAGACGGCTAATTGCTCTTCTTGCATTAAGCTCGACATGCGGTCATCGGCTTGGCCGCCTTGTTTGGTGACAATACCAATCATCTCAATCTCGGATGAGGGCAGCTTAACCAGTACCACTGATCCATCTTTAAAGTTTTTACCCGACATCACATCAATAATATCTTGCAGCATGCCGTAAATTTGTTTGGTACCGGGCAATTTCATCAGCGTTTTGCCGGGTAATTGCCACAGCCAATTTAGGCTACGCCAGCGAGAGCTAAACCCTACTGCAACACAAACTAAGAGAAAACCGACAATCGCTAAACCTGGAAAGTACCATTCACCCGGCAGAACCATTTTAAACAGCGGGGCTAAACTGCTTTCGATGGTATGCAGCAGCCAGCGTAAGATCTCAATGGTGATCACTAAGGGTAAAATGATCACCAAGCCTTTCAATAGGCTTTTTACAAAAATGTTCATGTCATTCCTTTTATGGCTTAGCACTATTTAACGCATGAATGGCAAAACTACCTAACCAATGACCACCTTCGTAACTGTCGCCAATCAGGTTAGGATAGGAGTGCGCAACATGCTGATCGGCAATGGCTTGTAAATGGGCATAGCGTGGGTATTGTTTGGCCAGTACCGATAAATTCCAAGCGCGACTGAAGTTTAAACCATCTAAATGCACCAGTTTACCATCGCTGCGATCGCTAACTTGGCCAACGGCCAGTTTATAGTTCTTATCGGCTAATTGCGGCATAAAGCGGTTTACCCAGCGTAAAAACTGACCGGCAGGTAAAATGCGCTGCATCAGGCCAATTTCTTCTAAGCAAGGCGATAAAAAGTCATAACCACTCGGCTCCCAAGTGATGGGGCAGTTGGCATCGTCTAAATAATAGCTTTTGGCACGCTCACTGATCAGCTGTTGTAACGCGGTATGCTGCAGGGTAAGCGCATAATCGTAAGCAAAGCTTAAACCAAAGGCGGTGTTAGTATGTTCACCCACTCGCACTGGATAAACCAAGCGCGGTAAGAAGTTTTCGTAGCGGCTAACAATCACATCGGCCAGTGGTTGTAAATTTTTAGCCAATTGTTGGCCAAGCGGATCGGGCCAACTGTGCAGCTCTGCGGATAGCTTTAACAACCAGGCCCAGCCATAAGTGCGTTCAAACGACGCATTGATATCTTTGCTAAAAAACGCGACTTCTTGTGCCACTTTTTCAGCGGTGAGATGACGTTTTAAAATGGTTTTAACGTCTTCAGCTTGCGCCAGCTCAGGAAACTGTTTCAGTAAAGTGACCATTGACCAATAGCCATGCACCGCACTGTGCCAATCAAAACAGCCATAAAAAATCGGGTGGACTACCGACGGTTCTTGTAAATCCGCGGCACTGCCCAATACGGTGCCCGTTTTGTATGGATAAGGTGTTTCGACACAATGCAGCGGTAATGTCACCAGCTTGTTAGCTTCGGCTTGGGTCAAGCTATGGCGAGTTGCGGCGGTATTATTCGCCTGGCTGGTAAAACTGAGTGTAGCGATAAAAACCGTGCTGAGCAGGGTGCTTAACTTCATAATGAAACCTTGTTGTCTGAAAATAAGATCAGGTAATGCGTCTAAGACTAAAGCATATTGGTGAGGTTGTTAATGTAAATTCGCCGCCTTTCGTCATTTCGCGGTTTTACATCGGCAAAGTGCTGGGTTGATGCTGCATGGTTGCCTTCGCTATGCTGGTAAATCAGCTGGATGTAATAGCGCTTGCTGCAGTAATTGCTGCAATAAATCAGTGCAGCGAGTACGCAACATGTCACGTAATAAACGCACCGTCGGGGTAATAAGTTGTCGGCTAGGGCAAACTAACCATAATTCAGTTGGCGTGGGTTGGTACTCGGGCAGCAGTCGCTGCACAGTGCCATCTAATAAATGCGCTGACATGTCTAACGCCGATTTGATGGCGACACCTTGCCCAGCAACGCACCAACGCCGCACGAGATCGGCATCGTTAGCCACCCGATTACCGGAGATTTTCACTTTAAAGGTGTCGTTTTGATGCTGAAACTCCCAGACGTCTTTTACTAAATCATACAGTTGATAACATAAACCATTATGTGAGGCGAGTTGATGCGGATGCGTGGGAGTGCCATGTGTGGCTAAGTAACTTGGCGCGGCACATAGTACTCTGGGTACATGGCATATTTTAAAGCCATAGAGGCTGGCATCTCTTGGTGCGCCATAGCGTAAGGCTAAATCAACCGGATCACGGTAAAAGTCGACATTGGTATCACTGATATGCGCTTTGATACTCAGCTTTGGGTGCTGCAGCATAAACTCATCTAACCACGGTAAAATAATATTGCGGCCCAGATCTGACGATAAAGCCAGCCGTAGTTCGCCATCAATAATGTGCTGTTCATCTTTTAGATTTTGGCCGGCTTGTTGTAATAGTTGCAGAGCGTGTTCACATTGCGGGATAAATTTTTCACCTTGTGGCGATAAGCGTAATTGTCGGGTTGTGCGTACAAACAGTTCTGCACCTAACGCTTGCTCTACCCGTTTTAGAGCCGCACTGGCGGTGGCAGCTTGCATGTTTAAACTGGTTGCGGCTGCCGTGATACTGCGAAACTCAGCCACTTTCAATACCACCCATAAATCTTGTATTTGCATTCGATACTCAAATATTTTTTGATAATAAAACAAATATTGCGTTGTTTATCATTGTAAAAGCAAGCGCTATGCTACATCCCTCATTCAATACCGTTTCGGAGCAACAACATGAAAGCCATCGGATACCATGCAAATAAAGCCATTACTGAACCGCACGCCTTAGTCGATATCGAATTGCCGCAACCGATCGCCTCGGGTCGCGATGTGTTAGTCAAGGTACAGGCAATTGCCGTTAATCCGGTCGACTTTAAGATCCGGCAAAATGCGCAACCGGCAGCAGGTGAGTATCGGGTACTGGGTTGGGATGCCGTGGGTGAAGTGGTCGCGGTGGGTGATGAAGTGGCGTTGCTCAGTGTTGGGCAACAAGTGTATTACGCAGGGGATCTAACACGGCAGGGCAGTAATGCAGAATATCAATTAGTTGATGAGCGTATTGTCGGTAATAAACCCAGCAATTTAACCGCGGCCGAAGCGGCGGCCTTACCCTTAACCACCATTACTGCTTATGAATTATTGTTTAAGCAGTTGGGCATGCAGCAGCAAGTTGTAGGACAAACACAAAAAACGGCGGAAGTGCTGTTAGTGGTGGGCGCCGCTGGCGGTGTGGGCTCTATGTTACTGCAATTGGCTAAAGCTTTAACGGGTGCAACCATTATTGCTACGGCGTCGCGTGACAGCTCGAAAGCTTGGGTCAAGGCATTAGGCGCGGATTATGTGGTTGATCACAGCAAACCTTTAGCGGCTCAAATTAACGCTTTAGGGATAGCGGCGGTCACCCATGTTGCAAGTTTGAACCATACAGAACGTTATGTAGATGATTATGTCGAGGTGTTACAGCCCTTCGGTAAGTTAGGTTTGATTGATGATCCGGCCACACTGGAGATTAAAAAGTTAAAGCCAAAGAGCATTTCGCTGCACTGGGAGTTTATGTTTACTCGCTCAATGTTTAAAACGGCCGATATGCTAGAGCAGCGTCATTTGCTCAATCAGGTAGCGGCATTGATTGAACAAGGTGTTGTGCGCACTACGCTTGGGCAGCATTTTGGGCAAATTAATGCTGCAAACTTAATTCGCGCCCATGCCGAACTGGAGTCTGGCCAAGCTATCGGAAAAATTGTATTAGAAGGGTTTTAAGCCATTTCAGCAATCGCATGGCGATAACGCGGATCCCTGACTACCTTTAGCAAAGGGCAACCATAACGGTGTGCCCTTGCACAGTAGCGCCAATATCGGCGCAGCGGGGGATCAGATGCAGCAGACAGGGATAGCAACACCCATAGTGGCGGTAAGCACCGCCACAGTGCTTTTTATCGGTCGCACCGAATATGGCATTGTTGCTAAACCGATATTAATTGACAGCTTGGCGCAATATCAGCAGTTATTTCAAACACCGCAAAAAGACCTGCCGGGACAAGGCAAACTACACGATAGCAAGCTTGCTGCAGCAATGAATCAAGCGGTGATGACGTTTTATGCCAATAACGGTAACAAAGCCTATATTTGCCCTGTGGCTGATGACGATTATCAGCCGCTTTATCAAAAAGTATTAACTGCTTATGTTGATTTCAGCCTGATTGTTTTGCCTGGGCAATATTGGAGCGGGAGAAAACCCAGTGCGGCGAATGAGGCGATTAAAACTACGCTGGCGTTTTGTCAGCAGTCTCGTCGCTGCATCTTGCTGTTAGATATCGCGCCGACAGTGCAACTGCACAGTGCCGCCGATGTTGCTGCCTTACAGTTACCTTCATCAAGCTATGCCGTGTTGTATTATCCATGGTTAACGATGCCTGATCCCATCTATCAGCCCCGAACGAAAAGCGGGGTGTTGCCAGCGCTCACTGTTCCACCTTCAGCCGCAGCGGCGGCGATTTACGGCACTATGGATAGCAAAAACGGTGTTTGGAAAGCGCCAGCAGGTACTACGGCAAAACTTTATGACGCCTGCAATTTGCGGCTGCCGATAAGCAATACCTTGCTGCAGCAGCTCAATCCATTAGGGATTAATTGCCTAAGAGCGTTACCCAAGGCAGACACTGTGCTTTGGGGTGGGCGTACCTTGGCATCGGCGGCCGAGCCAGAATGGCGGTATCTTTCAGTGCGGCGCACCGCTATCTTTATTGAGCAAAGTATTTTACACAACCTTGAGTGGGCTCACGCTGTGGAAAACAGTGAGCCACTGTGGCAAGCGGTACGCAGTAATGTGGAACAGTTTCTGCTCTCGCTATTTCAAGCCGGGGCTATGAAAGGCACGGTGCCGAAAGAGGCTTTTTTTGTACGTTGTGGCTTGGGGCAGACGATGACCGTGCAAGATATCCTCCAGCAGCAGCTGATTCTTTTATGCGGCGTGGCTTTGCTTAAGCCGGCAGAGTTTGTCATTCTTAGGTTAGTGTATCCTCTTAGCGTGCCATAGTTAAAGCGGCATAGTTAACGCGACATAGTTAACTGGCAGCCTACCTTTACAGCTCCGCGTTCTCTTTAGCCTGTGTCGGTGTGTTCGCTGCGGCAGAAACTCAACTCTGATGTTGGCTTATGTTAAACTGGCGTCAATTTGGCTTTGCCTGCATGTTCGCGCAGAGCCTGTCGTTTTCTTCGATTTTCAGGAGCCTTTGTGACTGCTTTATCTAGCTTATATCCACAACCCTTATGGCAATGGTTTGCGCAAATTTGTGCCATTCCTCATCCTTCAAAACATGAACAAGCACTTAGCCGGCATATTCAAGCCTGGGCGCGAGATAAAGGCTTAGCCGTGCATGAAGATCAAGTTGGCAACTTAATTATTAAAAAACCCGCTACTGCGGGCATGGAAAACCGTAAAGCCGTGGTTATTCAAGCGCACCTTGATATGGTGCCACAGAAAAATGCCGATAAAGTGCATGATTTTACAAAAGATCCTATTGATGCTTACGTTGATGGCGAATGGGTCACGGCACGTGGCACCACGCTGGGCTCAGACAACGGTATCGGTATGGCATCTGCGTTAGCCATCTTAGGCAGTGATGACATTAAACACGGCCCATTAGAAGTATTACTAACGGTAGATGAAGAAGCGGGCATGACGGGCGCTTTTGCTTTGCAACCCGGTGTGCTAGAAGCGGAAATTTTAATTAATACCGACTCAGAGCAAGAGGGTGAAATCTACATGGGCTGCGCCGGTGGTGTAGACGCCGAATTTAGTGTGCCGATGCAGTGGCAACCGATCCCTGCAGGACATCAAGCATTTCGGTTAAGTTTAACCGGTTTAAAGGGCGGCCACTCGGGCGTAAATATTCACTTAGGTCGCGGTAATGCCGCCAAACTATTAGCGCGCTTTTTAGTGATGTCGGCCGCTGAATTAGGTTTGCGGATCAGTGAAATAGTCGGCGGCTCTTTACGAAATGCCATTCCGCGTGAAGCCGGTGTTACGGTGACCTTGCCTGCGGCGAATCAAGCTTTGTTAGCTGAAAAAGTCGCGGCTTTTGAAGCGTTATTACAGCAAGAGTTAGCGGCTATTGAGCCGGCGATCCGCTTTGCTATGGCGGAAACCATTTTACCCTCACAAGTCATGGCGCCACAGTGTGAACAAACGCTATTAAACTTATTACATGCTTGTCCGAATGGCGTGATGCGGATGAGTGATGACGTGGCGGGCGTAGTAGAAACCTCGTTAAACTTAGGTGTGATCACCACCGATGGCGACAGTGTACAGGTGGTGTGTTTAATTCGCTCACTGATCGATTCGGGCCGTGAGCATGTCGAGTCGGTATTGACCAGTTTGGCGGCATTAGCGGGTGTCTCGATCAAATTTAACGGTGCTTATCCAGGTTGGAAGCCGGATCCTGATTCACCGGTAATGGCTATCGTTAAAGCCACTTACGAAGACATCTATAATAAAGAGCCAGTGATAATGGTGATCCATGCGGGTTTAGAATGTGGTTTATTTAAAAAGCCTTATCCTGAGATGGATATGGTATCGATTGGCCCAACCATTCGTTATCCGCATGGCCCTGACGAAATGGTGAATATCGAAACGGTCGGCCAGTATTGGCAATTGCTGTTAGCGGTACTAGAACGTATTCCGGAAAAGACCGCAGCTTAAGTCACTAAGCCAGCCGCAGTGAGCCATTACTGCGGCTTTTTCTTGGGCCAGCGCACTATTTGCAGCTGCCAATCCAAATCCAATCGTCAGTCGCCACCCCGATCCGTTCGGCTTCTTTTAAGAAAGGCGCACATTCTGCCGCCGTTAATTGCGGTTGGCGTGCCAGTAGCCAAGCGTAATCCGTATTAGGGCCTATTACCAAGGCAATTTGATAATCGGCATCTAACATGGCGATATTATAGCCGCCATAAAAAGGCCCAAAAAACGACACTTTTAAGCGGCCAACATCAGCGGCTTCCACAAAGTAAGCTTTGCCATTAGCGGTGTTCCAGCGTTGTTTTTTAGCATCGTAGCCACGGTTAATAACACTCACACCACCATCATCACGCCGTTGATATTCTGCGGTAACTTGGGTTAAGCCTCGCTCAAAAGAATGATCTAACCGGGCAATTTCATGCCAGGTACCAAGATAGCGCTCTAGCTCAAAAGGTTGCACCGGCGTTACGCCATCAGGTACCGAGGTACAGCTGGTCAAAAAAAAGATGAAGATCCAGAAAAAACGCATAACCACTCCTGTTTAAATATTTCGCAGATGATTAATCGACTCGGCGATTCTATACGTTTAACAAGCTTAACAGTGTCAAAAAGCAGATGATATGGACAAAAATATTCTTGGCGGTGCGCTAGAAGCGTGTTGCTACTCACCGATGACTGGCTATTTTCGTGATGGTTTTTGCAAAACAACCGCACAAGATAGCGGTAGTCATGTGCTGTGTGGTCAAATCAGCAGTGAGTTTTTAGCTTTTACCTTAAGTCAGGGCAATGATCTGACTACGCCCCGGCCCGAGTGGCATTTCCCAGGCTTACAACCGGGCGATTTTTGGTGTCTTTGTGCCATGCGTTGGTTAGAAGCCGAGCAGGCCGGCGTTGCGCCCTTATTAAAGCTATCGGCTTGTCATAGCAAAGCACTGCAGTTTGCCGAATTAGCGTTGTATCAGCAGTATGCGCTTAAGGAGTAACGATGCAGACCTTATCTGAAGAAGATGTCTCTCGTATTGTCGAAATGGCTTGGGAAGATCGTACGCCGTTTGAGGCGATCGAAGGGCTGTATGGCTTAAATGAAAGTGCGGTGATTAAATTAATGCGCAAAACACTCAAAGCCGGAAGTTTTCGGCTATGGCGAGCGCGAGTAACGGGCCGTAAAACGAAACATTTACAGTTACGTGATCCCGCCGTTAGTCGGGCGTATTGTCCAACACAATATAAGCGTTAGGGTTGTTTCCTGTGGGCTGAACGTCTAGGCTGGTTAGTCGCGATACAAGGAGACCGATGCGATGCTGACTAACGTAGATGCGAGTTTACTGAAAACCTGTTCCTTTATTAATGGCCAATGGCAAGCCGGCCCTGATAGTTTTGCCGTAACAAACCCTGCAACACAACAGGTGCTGCTGGACGTGCAAGGCGCTAATGCCGACATGGCAGAGGTTGCGGTAGTCGCTGCGGCGGCGGCCCAAGCCGCCTGGGCTGCCCAACCGGCTCAACAGCGAGCCTCAGTATTATTGCGCTGGCAGCAGTTGTTGTTGCAGCATAAAACTGATTTAGCCCTGCTACTCACTTTAGAACAAGGCAAACCGCTAACGGAAGCGGCGGCAGAAATCGAATATGGTGCTTCTTACCTGCAATGGTTTGCCGAAGAAGCGAAACGACTTTACGGCGACCTGATCCCTGCACCGGCCTCAGATAAACGCATTTTAGTGCAGCGACAGCCAGTGGGCGTTGTGACTGCGATCACCCCTTGGAATTTCCCCAATGCCATGATGATGCGCAAAGCCGCTGCCGCCTTAGCAGCCGGCTGTAGTTTTGTGGTCAAGGTAGCACAGCAAACGCCATTATCTGCTTTAGCCTGTGCCGAGTTAGCGCAGCAGGCCGGTGTGCCATCAGGTATCTTTAACGTGCTGATTGGCACTGATGCACAGGGTATGGGTGAGGTGCTCACGCAACATCCCAAGGTGAATAAATTCAGCTTTACCGGTTCAACTGCCGTTGGTAAAAAACTGCTACAACAATGCGCGACAGGAGTAAAACGGGTGAGCATGGAGCTTGGTGGCAATGCGCCTTTTATTGTGTTTGCCCATGCCGACTTAGAGCAAGCGGTAACAGGCCTGCTGGCGGCGAAGTTTCGTAATGCCGGCCAAACCTGTGTGTGCGCCAATCGTATTTTAGTTGAAGAAAGCGTGTTACCAGACTTTTTAGCGATGCTATTACCCAAAGTGAAGGCACTAAAAATGGCCGCTGGCGAGCAAGAGGGCGCGCAAATTGGCCCCTTAATTGACGAAAAAGCCATCCAAAAAGTAGAGCAGTTGGTTGAAAAAGCCTTGGCAGCAGGTTCTGTCTTGCATTGTGGCGGTCAGCGCCAAGCCGTGGATAGTTTATTTTACCCTGCCACAGTATTAACCGATGTTCGTGCTGATATGGAAATAGCACAACAAGAGATCTTTGGCCCGGTCGTGGCCATCAGTAGTTTTAACAGCGAGGCGCAAGCGATACAACTTGCCAATGCCACTGAATATGGCTTGGCGGGTTATTTTTACAGCCAAGATTTAGCGCAAGTGTTTCGTGTGGCCGATGCCTTACAATTTGGCATGCTGGGTATTAATGAAGGCATTATCTCTAATGCTGCGGCACCTTTTGGTGGCATCAAGCAGTCAGGATATGGGCGTGAAGGGTCAAAATACGGGCTAGATGATTATACCGATTTAAAGTATTTGTACCTTGGTGGGCTTTAAACGGGGGATGGATAAATCGTTGCTCAGCTAATGGCTTGTTTACTCCAAAAGCGCCTTAGCCGATAGTGAGATAGTCGCTCTTGTGATAAAAAAACCGGCACTTAAGTGATGAGCTTAGGTGCCGGTTTTCGTTTTCGCGCGAATGAACGTGGACTTACTGCGCTGGCGCTTTTTGATAACGCTTAAACCAGGCTAGCGCATGCTCTACCTTCGCAATCATCCAAGATGGCCGATTAGTCACACCATGATAAGCATCAGGCACCCGCACCATCGCAGTATCCACTTGGCGCAGCTTTAATGCTTGATAATACTGCTCTGTTTCGGAAATGGGCGTGCGGCGGTCTTTCTCACCGGTAAACAGCAGTACCGGCGTTTTCACATTGCCGACTAAAGATAACGGTGAACGCTGCCAATAATGGGCTTGATGCTCCCAAGGCACCCCAGGAAATTGGTTCTGAATTTGCCCAATATAGCTATCAGCAGTCAGTACCTTGGTGGTCCAGTTCACCACCGGGTTCGTGGCGGCGGCTGCGTTAAAACGATCGGTTAGCCCCACGGCATAAGCCGTGGCAATACCGCCGGCTGAGCCGCCAGCAATGTACAGATTGTTTTCATCGATAAAGCCTTTGGCAATCATCGCGTCAACGCCTGACATATGATCTTGATAATCAAACTCTGATGAATAATTAAAGTGCAACAGCATGGCAAAGCGTTCGCCATAACCGGTACTGCCGCGATAATTGTTATAAAACACCACATAACCTTCAGCTGCATAGCGCTGTAATTCAGCGGCGAACTGTGGGCCATAGGCTAGGTGTGGGCCACCATGAATTTCGACTAACAGCGGGTATTTTTTGTTTGGGTCAAAATTCGGCGGGGTAATATACCAGCCCTGAATTTCTTCATTGCCTGCAGAAGAGGTATAACGAATTTCTTGTACCTGACCGAGCTGTCGCTGCGATAACAAGCCACTATTTAAACGGGTTAAAGTGCGACTGCGTTTATCATTAAACACCGCCACTTCTGCAGGACGTTGGCTAGTGCCTTGGGTGTAAGCCAAGGTGCCGTCGTTGGCCACACTGAACATGCCGCTTAAATAAGGCCGACCTAATGAGGTACCGCCGAGATCGTTAACCAAGTCGGTCATGCGATCACGGGTACTGATTTGCGCTACTTTAGTTTGGCCTTGATCAGCATATTGAAACACTAAAGTGCTGTTGTCGACCCAGTTAGGGCTTTCAACACTGCGATCCAAGTTGGCGGCAAGATCGCTGAATTTACCTGAATCTAACGCTAACAATTTAAGTTTAGTGTTGCTGTAAGAAACGGCAGCTGGGCTGCTAAAGGTAAAGGCCAAGGTTTTACCGTCGGGTGATAAAGCGGGTTCGCTTTCTGCACCATCAAGGCGGGTTAATTGAGTCAGTTGCTGGTTGTTAATGCTAACTTTATACAGATCGCCTTGGTTGCTTTGATATTCCCAGTCGGCATTACGGTTAGCCGAGAAAATCAGGTTATTGTTATCTTTGGTCCAAACAACTGGCCCGCGATGCGCATAAGGGCCTTCAGTGAGTTGCTGCTCTACACCGCCTTCACTGGGTAAGACAAATAACTGGTTATACGCAGAGCGCATAACACCTCGGCCATCGGCCTGATAATAAGTGCGTTCTACCACGATGGGGCTTTGCGACCAATTCGCTCCAGCCGGTTTTTTCGGTTGATAAACACTTTTCGCAAAATCGGTAGTGGGGGCGCTCACTTCAGCCATAAATGCAATGCGCTTACCATCAGGAGACCAACTCAGTTGCGAGGGGCGCACTTGCAGTTGGCTAATGGCTGCGGTTTTTTGTTCTGCTAGCCAGTGCACGTAGATTTGGCTGCTGCCATCACGATCCGAGACAAAGGCAATGCGTTTACTGTCGGGGGCCCAGCGTGGTTGGCTGTAACTGAACTTATCGGCAAAGAGCGGCGAGTGCTTGCCGCTTGCGACCTCGATTAACCATAGGTTACTCTCGGTACGATCCGTCATAATGTTGTTCTGTTGGCGCACATAAACAATGTATTTGCCATCAGGCGAGATCTGTACATCATTCGCCGCCGCCAGTTTAAAAATATCTTCAGCTTGAAATGGGGTGGTGCTAGCCGCTATTGCGGGCGCAACACCTAGCGCAGTGGCGAGTGCAAGCATCGGGAAAATGTTCATAAAACCTCGAGAGATTAACAGGATTAGATTTACCATATAGGGTATGGTGTAACAGACAAGATCAGATCAGTTGAAGTTGCGGAATAACGAGATAACTGTAAGTAAACTGCATTTGGGGTATCGCCAGCAATTCAGAAGTGCTAATTGTTGACTGTTACGATAAAACCCAGCAAAAAATAGCGGTTTAAAGCTAATACCAATCCGCTGAGTGTTTAGCACGATACGGCTGGCTCGGGTAAAACGCTAACTAAGCAGGGTGGGTTTAAAACCTGAGTTTTCGGCGGGCCAGCTATCGGTTCGTGGCTGTAACCTTTTCTACTTGTTTGAAAGCTGTATGGCTACAACCCAACAACATAAACGTGAGTAAAAAGACGGTTTTCTTGATCATTTCAAACATCCCTGTTTTCGTGGTTGACAGCGCGGTGTTCAGTTTTGCAACGTTAACTATGTGCTACTTCAAATCAACTAAACATGCCGCAAGATTTTCCTGACTTAAATCGGCAGATAAAATTTGCTGCTGACTATCCAGCAAGTTAGCGTCTTGTGGTGCTAACTGCAGTGCCATATTGATCAGGGCGATGGCTTTACGCTGGCAGCCTAGTTCGCTTGATAACATCGCGTAGTTGTTTAAATAACTCACTTCATTTTTGGCGTAAGGTAAGCCTTTAGCAAACCATTGTGCCGCGTAGTTGGGTTGGCTATTAAAATAATGATTCCCTAATAAAAAATAAGGTAGCCAGTAATCAGGCCATTGCTGTGTGGCACTAATTAGTGCAGCTACACCGGCTGCCGCTTGTTGCGTGTTCAGTAAATCATGGCAAGCTTTGCTATAAATAAAAGGGTCTAAGTGCGGGCTGGTGATGTGGCTAGGTAACATGGCCAGCATCCAGTATTTACCGCGTTGCCAAGTGCGCTCAAAAGTGGCGAAGTTCAAGCGATGCACTGCGGTAACGCCGCTATGTAAGATGATTTCTGCCTTACTCAAATCGTACCCAATCGCTACGGCATAATGCCACTGTGGCAGCCAAGCTACAGAATTGTTCTGTAACACAATAACCGGAATATCTTCCGCCAGTAGCTGCAATAATTGTTGCATGCTGCCACGTTGCTGATAAGCAACCAGCCCAAATTGCCGAGTGGCTGCGGCCATTTCAATTTGCAAGGTACCTTCAAGACCCGGGGTAAAGGTATGGGCCGCGATAGTATCCGGTGACGCCTCAACCCCATGAAAATTGGCCACTTCCGCTAAGGTGGTTGGGCCACAGTAAAATTGTTGTTGTGGATAAAAGGGCACTTGCGCGATCAGATGAGAAAAAGTGATGTTGGGTGGTTCGCGCAGTAATTGTTGAGTTTGTGGCGGCGTTTGACAAGCCGACAGTAACAATACGGTCAAAATAAAACCAGCCCAAGGGCTGGTCTGCAGTAGCTTACGTAACAACACTTATCGGCCGATAGGGCGAATAAACGGATATACGTCGGTTAAGCCCATTAAATCTAAAACCGCAACAACAACTAATACCGTGATTACGGTACCAATAACACCGCCCGCGGGCATATCATTTAACTGTGCGTTTAACGCGGCTAATTCTTCACTGGTCATATTCGCAATGCGCTTTTCCGCATCCGCAGGGCTAACGCCTAACTCAACGAGTTTGCTTTGCACATCGGCGTTATTTACAAATGATAACACTTGCTGCTTATTAAACTGATATTGCTGGCTCTCAATGACCTGGCTAGAGCTATAAACACCAGCGGTTGCGTGGCCCATACCCAGAATTAACATCGAACTGATAATGCCGACTTTTAATACGTTTTTCATCATGAAATATATCCTTAATGCGTTGTTTATCAGGTTAAATCTGCTTTAAATGAAAAAGTCATAAGGAAGCAAAAATGCTGAAGCCCTTAGAGAGTAGTCGATAGCGGATTGCTCTGCAATAGTGTGTGTTTTTTCAAGTCGTAAAGTGCTCATCTTTACGACGCTCAGATGCAGCAATGTTGGCTAGGTGTCAGCAATTAACTTGTGCCTTACTTGTAAATACATTTTTTATCCGTATTTACATGAAAATGAGGAAGTACATATTCAGCAATAGCGTTCATACTTTCTTCAACCGACGCGTCATTCCGTCTAAAGTGCAGCCCGATATGGTTAACGCCTGCCGCTTTCATCGCTGAAAGTTCTTCGATTAAACCGTTAATTCCTGTTTTAACACCAAAGCGATGTCGTTCTATTGGTGCATTTGGGTTATCGATAAAGTCTAGATGGATAAAACTTACATAAGGTTTATCCCCTGCAACACTTCGCCAAAGTTCAACTCTTTGGCAATGATCTTCAGGCGTACCGGGGTAGGCCAACCATCCATCTAAGTGAGCGCCAATCCATTCAGGGGTTTGTTGTGCAAGACCTGCAACATAGAGTGGGTATGCAGGAACATGCGGAAGGATCGCTTGGCCAGCCTCAAGTTTTGAAGCTGCCGTGTTTTTAATGACTTGCACTGCGTTTCTAAATAACTCCCCGCGAGAACTATAATCCACTTTAAAAAGAGGATATTCAGATGGCCTATCGCCGCTTGCAACACCGAGTATTAATCGGTTGTCACTTAGCTCCATAACAGTATTAGCGGCTTTCTTGACCAGCCAAGGTTGTCTAAGAGGCAACACTATTGCGGCAGTGCCAAGTAAAATGTTCTTAGTAACGCCAGCTAAGAACCCCAAGTAAGTGAATGCCTCAAAAACTTGAGCCGCATCACCAAAATTGGGATCGTACAACGGAACGTCTCTAACCCATGCAGTGCTAAAACCCAATTCATCCGCTAATACAACTCGCTCTTTATGCAGAGCCATATCGGGTACACCAAAGGCTCTTTTATCGCGCATTCTCTTTATTTGCCCATCCTTTGACCAATCATTGTCCAGAGGCAACTCAACTCCTATTGAAAATCCAAGTTGCTGTAACTTATCAAAACCCATATCAGTATCCTTGATGGGGGGCTCGCCCCCACTTTATTGATGACTAGACTTTTGCTTGATCACGAGCATCTAAGAAACCAGACACTCTGGTCAGAATAATGGCGAACACCACAATCAATGCACCGATCCAAGGTGTGTCAATCAGCGCCATATCTTCTACCACCATGCCGCCAATAATCGAACCTATGGCAATGCCCACATTAAATGCCGCAATATTAAGACCTGAAGCGACATCAACGGCATTTGGAGTGTATTTCTCAGCAAGTTGCACAACATATACCTGTAATCCAGGGACGTTACCGAAGGCGAATGCCCCCCAAATAAGTACAGTTAACACGGCACCAATTTGGTTTCCTGCGGTGAACGTAAAAGCGAACAGCACCACGGCAAGTGCAGTGAAGATGATATGTAGCGCCTTTATCGGGCCCATTTTATCTGCAAGCTTACCGCCCCAAATATTTCCGAACGCCACCGAAACACCATATACCAGCATAATTAAGCCAATTGAGCTTGATTCGAAACCTGATACTTGTTCCAAAATAGGCGCTAAGTAGGTAAACGCGACAAAAGTACCGCCGTAACCAACAGCCGTCATTGCATAAACCAGCAGCAATCTTGGTTGGGTTAACACTTTAAGTTGTTCGGATAACTTTGCCGGCGCCGCTTGCTTTAAGTTCGATGGAACAAGGATTGCGCTCCCAATCAAAGCCACAAACCCCAGTATGGAGACAATTAAAAAAGTCGCTCTCCAGCCTAACTCTTGACCGATCCAAGTACCTAGAGGTACACCCGTCACTAAAGCTACCGTTAAACCTGTAAACATGATGGCGATGGCGCTCGCTTCTTTATCTTTGCTGACTAAACTCGTAGCAATAGTGGAACCGATGGAAAAAAACACACCATGTGCAAGCCCTGTTAATATGCGAGCAATAATAAGCGTTTCGTAACTTGGCGCTTGCCAAGCAAGTAAGTTACCCATAACGAAAAGTGCCATGAGCGTGAGTAATACTGACTTTCTATTCCAGCGGCCAGTTAAAGCGGTCAGTACTGGGGCACCAATTGCTACACCTAGCGCGTATAAACTAATCAGTAAGCCAGCGGATGGTAAAGAAACGCCTAAATCAGCCGCTATGGTTGGGATAAGACCAACAATAACGAATTCAGTCGTTCCTATTGCAAATGCACTTAATGTCAGTGCGAGTAATGCTAAGGGCATATCTATAATCCTCAAGTAGTTTCAGTAAGGCGATTTTCAACTATTGAGGTACTTGCAAAAACAGTATTAAAGACAAAACACTTTTGACAAAATTGCAATAATAAGCTGGGATTTATTGCGGTATTTATTATAAAGTGACTTCTAGATTGTTATAACAAAGAGCTATTCCATGATGGTAAAAGCGAAAACGGAAGATCTAGAGAACTTTATTACGGTTGTCGATTGTGGGAGTTTTACCGCAGCGGCAAACTTGCTTAATACGCAAGTGGCAACAATATCACGCTCAATTGCGCGTTTAGAAAAAGAGTTAGCCGTTACCTTACTAAACCGCAGTACGAGAAGAATAGAGCTGTCAGAGGAAGGGCATCTGTTTCTGAAATATGCCAAAGAAGGCTTAGATATGCTTAGCCGAGGAGAAGAAGAATTAAATAACCTTAAAGGTGTGCCGAAAGGGCGATTAAGGGTAGATGCCGCAAGCCCTTTTCTATTTCATCAAGTTATCCCTTATATTGAAGACTTTCAAATAGCGTATCCAGACATTCAATTAGACCTTATTTCAAATGAAAATATTATTGATTTAATTGAAAAGAAGACCGATGTTGCCATTCGGATCGGTAAGTTGGCAGACTCCAATTTACATGCAAAAAAACTGGGTAACAGTACACTGCATATCGTTGCGAGCCCACGATATTTAACGAAGACCCGCATTCCAAAACACCTGTCTGAACTCAAACACCATGCTTTAATCGGTTTTGCTGATTCGCCAAAGCTAAATAATTGGTTTTTAAAGGAAGACATCGAATTACGCCCCAGAATTACCGCAAGTAACGGTGAAGCGTTAAGACAGCTTGCCTTAAACGGCAATGGTATAGCATTGCTATCAAACTTCATGATCAGAAAAGACCTCGAGAATAACCGCCTAGTAGAGTTGCTACCCGGCACAGTCACTTCCCCTAATCCTCGCGAAGAGATCCACGCGGTCTATTATAAAAACTCGGCGGTATCGTCGAGAATTTCGGCGTTTGTTAACTTTTTCTCAAAGAAATTTAGTTTATAAAATGTTCACACCGTGTTGCTGTTGCAGGCCTTATGTCAAAACATATTCCATGAGTAATCGTCAAAGCTAATGCCTGTAAATAAATGGCCTTAACTCTGCCATCGGACAAAGATTGCCAGTGTTTATGTACTCTCCAGGATTGCCAATGGATAACCTGCGTTCCTCAAAAAGGAATTTGGCATGCCAAATTTTACTCTAAATAATTCTGACACACCCGCAAGTGTTTTCTGAACTGCACCCTATTGTATTTCTGGTGTTTATTGTTGCTTGAGTAAATTCTGATTGGTGATATGGTATTAAATGTTTGGCTTATAGGGCCAAAATTAACATCTCTATATGGAAGTGAAACGGAGTGCTTATGGACAAGTTGAGTGTTGTAATTGCCATTGTCTTTTTTATTATCATAATTGAACTGATTAGACGGCTTACGGTTAACCGTGATTCTTATGAAAGCAGCTTAAAGCAGAAAACTGAGGAATACACTGACCTTAAGTTAACTCACACTGCATTAACTCAAGATTTTGCGTCACTTCAATCTGTAAGGGACAAACTTACCAGCCAGGTTGCCGACTTAATCGCCGAGGTTAAGTCGTTATCTCAGTTTACTTATGTTCGGGATACCACTTTAGAGCTTGATCGTTTAAAGGCTGAAATTCTTGCCCGAGAAAACGAATGCCAGCAACAAATCACCGATTTACTTCAGCGAGCCAACAATGAGGCTAGTTCGATAATTGCTAAAGCCCAGTTGGAAGCCGATGTGCTTCGGCGAGACACTAACGCTGATACTAAGTCGAAACGAGAACGATCAGCTGCTCTCCTGGCTGAAGCCAATGCACAAGCGGCAATTATAATCGCCAAGGCAGAAGCCAGCGCCGAACAAGTTGCCGGTGATGCTTACCGGGCCTTGCGGGAAGCTGACCGGTTGGAGAGTGTGATACAGGCATTGAAAAACGTCGTGAACGGCTATGGCGATGAGCATATGAAGCCCACTTATGGTTTGCTTGACGAGTTAGCAGAAATGTACGCTTTTGACGATGCAGGCCGGGAGTTAAAACTAGCAAGAGAGCGGACAAAGTTGCTTGTGACTACCGAGCGTGCGGCCACCTGTGATTATGTTGAAAAAGGCCGGGCTAAAACAGCTATCAACTTTGTTATTGATGCGTTTAACGGGAAGGTTGATTCGATCTTATCGCGCTCCAAAACAGATAACTTTGGCAAGTTGGAAGCTGAAATACGCGATGCAGCATCACTTGTTAATCACAACGGTAAAGCTTTCAGAAGTGCCCGAATTACTGATGAATACCTAGCGGCCCGGATTGATGAGCTGCACTGGATTACAGCGGTCAATGTGGTGCGGGAAAACGAGCGGGAAGAGCAGCGCAGAATACGAGATCAGATAAGAGAAGAGCAGAAAGCTCGGCGTGAGATTGAACGCGCCATTAAAGATGCTGCGAAAGAAGAAGCTGCAATACAAAAGGCTGTTGATAAAATGCGTACCCAGCTTGAGAAGGCTACTGAAGAGCAACGGGCTGAATACGAGCTAATGCTGAGTGAACTTCAGGGTAAACTGACTGAAGCTGAAGCGAGAAACCAACGCGCATTATCTATGGCGCAGCAAACCAAAACTGGCCATGTTTACGTGATCTCTAATGTCGGCTCATTCGGTGAAAACGTCTATAAAGTCGGCATGACACGACGGCTCGAGCCACTTGATCGGGTTCGGGAACTTGGCGACGCTAGTGTCCCATTCCCGTTTGATGTACATGCGATGATCTGGAGTGAAGATGCTCCCGCACTTGAGCGAGACTTACATCGATACTTCTTTCGGGCTCAGATGAATAAAATAAACCCCAAAAAAGAGTTTTTCAAAATTGGTATAGCTGATATCAGAACCCATGTTGAAGAACGCGGCCACAACTGTAGTTGGACAATGGCCGCCTCAGCCGCTCAGTACAGGGAAACACTTGAAATAGAGAAGCTGATTGAAAGCGACCCAGCCGTAGCTGCTGAGTGGATGCGCCACCAGTTGGAGTTTGAACCAGATTTTTCTGACGCCGAAGAAATTGAAGAAGAGTTGGAGTAAATTGCATTAAATTTACCGTACATGGGAATTTGTCATGCCAAATTTTATCTTAGCGTTCGCACATTTCACAAAGGGATTCTTTAATGCTGGTTAGATATGTTGAGATAAAAAATTTCCGAGGTGTGCGAGAGCTTTTTTGGTCGCCAAAGCCCAGAGTTAATTGTTTAATTGGTCCAGGAGACTCTGGTAAATCTACAATCATTGATGCTTTATATTTGGCCATGGGAGCTCGACGACAGTACACTTTTCTGATTCAGATTTTCATCTGCACGATATTTCACAGCCAATTGAGTCAGAGAAAAGATACTGGCTTTACTATAAAACTGTAGCCAATTTTACTTGACCACTACACGAACATTAGGGTTTATCGTCTGAAGCCTTCGAGGATAGTCGTGCGTTCCGCGTACGCGCAGCTTTATAAACAGAGCTGCAAATCAGCTTTTGATAACTGGTTTCCTAATGCAAATATGAAACCTAGTGACTTGATAGCTGATTTTCTTAAGAACTGGCATGCGCTGTCATCTGCCTTAAACAGCCAACTCAAGTTTATGGTTTAGGTGATTCCAGAACTAAATATTTTAAAGTGAGCCAGCTTGACTGATGTTTACTGTTTTCACGTAACCGATAATTGCATCAATTTTTGCTTGGTTTTCAGTGTTCAAGATCTCTTGTTTAAACGCATCAAGCCTATCAGCTGTTATGTTCAATGTCTGTTGAGATAACTCGATATTAAAGCTTTCAAGGGTATGTGAGGTGAGTCTGACTTTTGATGGGTTAACTTCAAAATGTGATTTTGACGCAGCACTCAAGAGTTCATTAAGAAGTGCATCAACATCGCTCTCCGAATTTCCCGAAATTACTATGTCATCCATATAGACACTAATTTTACAGCTCTTAAATTTTCGTTCTATCAGACGTCCAAGATAGCTGTCTCTTAAGCAAATGGAAGCCAAAATTGGCGACTGAACAAAGCCATAAGGGAGGCAGTGACTGAAACTCTGCTGATGTGATACTGGAACGGTTGAAACTGTTGCTATTTCCCTTGCAGCTGAATATCCGACCAGACTTTTTATTGAGCGTGTGATTCGTGTTTTACTGATACTGTTAAAAAAGTTCTTTATATCGAATTTTGCAAAATATGAGTCAGACTGATGGTACTTTAATGCTGCTACATGGCCACCGGCGATGAGGTGATAATAGTTTGCTGGCCTTTTCCAACGCATTGACAAAGTGGTATGAATTTTTTTGCCGAATGCATACATCTCATCACTAGGGACATAAACCCAAAGGTCCTTTTTAAGTAAAAATTTATTGTCCCAACGTCTTGAAAACATATTCTGTAACAGTTCTTGTAATTAAAAGCCACGTTAATGAACACAACGATTTCTTGAAGCAGCTTCAAAACGGTAGTAACCAATTTTGTTGCTAGAATCGCGATAATCAAGCGTTCCTTAACTAGGCCATAGTTAGATTTATTTTTCATAACTATGTCCCTCCACATTCACACCCGACTGGTCCTAGCGCAAAGCGCGTGGCCTAATTAACTAAGGGCGACTGTATGCAACGAGTACGTACAGCGCGCCAAGTAGCATCACACAGTGACAAGTGGAGCGTCAGGCGCGGGATTACTCCAGTTGCCTAACGTCGAGTGAGATCTCATAGTATGTTCTTGTCGCCAGAATATCAACGGATCTATCGAGGGTTCTCAGGTAGTTCGAAGGTTTAGCTATTCAGGTTGTCAAAATAATCTGAAAGCGAAATAAGCCACCGAAAAAACGCAGTGTTTTACAAATGTGTGATGGAGTTATAGCATGTCGGTATCACAGAGGTAGCACCGAGCTATTTTCAGGCAGTAAGGTAAAACGACAAGCCCTTAAGAATGGTGGCCCCAGCTGGACTCGAACCAGCGACCGATCGATTATGAGTCGAGCGCTCTAACCAACTGAGCTATGGGGCCATTATATGTATGTGTTAAATCACTTCTCGCCACTTACAGTGGTCGCCTTTCACCTAAGCTATGGGGCCATTTCAACATCTTGATGCTAAGTAACTTAAAGCGCAGGCAGTATAAAAACTTTTCGGCGCTTTGTCATCCGGCTTGTTAGGCTAAGTGAAGTTAATTGCTGATTTTTTAGGCTTTATGGCCGAGAAATAACAAAGGCACCAATCGGCGCCTTTGTTTTTGCGTTGTGCTTACTCGTCTAAGAAGCTTTTTAATACTTCAGAGCGAGAAGGGTGGCGCAGTTTACGTAACGCTTTCGCTTCAATTTGACGGATACGCTCGCGTGTTACGTCAAACTGTTTACCTACTTCTTCTAAGGTATGGTCGGTATTCATATCAATACCAAACCGCATCCGTAGAACTTTGGCTTCGCGGGCGGTTAAGCCGGCTAACACTTCGTTGGTAGCGTTTTTCAAGCTTTCCATGGTGGCGGAATCGAGTGGTGATTCACCCGCACCGTCTTCGATAAAGTCGCCTAAATGCGAATCTTCATCATCACCAATGGGCGTTTCCATTGAGATAGGTTCTTTGGCAATTTTCAGCACCTTGCGGATCTTATCTTCTGGCATTTGCATGCGTTCTGATAATTCTTCAGGTGATGGCTCGCGACCCATTTCTTGCAGCATTTGCCGTGAAATACGATTAAGTTTGTTGATGGTCTCAATCATATGCACTGGAATACGAATAGTCCGTGCTTGGTCAGCAATAGAGCGGGTGATCGCTTGACGGATCCACCAAGTCGCGTAGGTTGAGAACTTGTAACCACGGCGGTATTCGAACTTATCTACAGCCTTCATCAAGCCGATGTTACCTTCCTGAATTAAATCCAGGAATTGTAAGCCACGGTTGGTGTATTTTTTGGCGATAGAGATAACCAAACGTAAGTTAGCTTCAACCATTTCTTTTTTGGCGCGGCGAGCTTTCGCTTCACCAATCGACATGCGACGGTTGATATCTTTAATTTTAAAGATGCTTAGGCCAGTTTCTTCTTCAACTTTTTTCAGCTTTTCAATATTGCGTACTAAGTCTTCCTGCATTTCTTGCAGTTTAGGCGAGTAGGCTTTATTGGCTGCGATCTCGGCTGATAACCAAGCAGTTGAAGTTTCGGCACCGGTAAAGGCTTTCACGAAGTTTTTCTTCGGCATTTTGGCGTATTCAACGCAGTGTTTCATCACTAAGCGTTCTTGCACTCGTACCCGGTCCATCATTTCACGCATGTTTTTGACTAAGCGATCGAACTGCTTAGGCACCAGGCGGAAACAGCGAAACACTTCGCTCAGTTTTTCAATTTCTTCTTTGGTTGTAGGGTGTTCGCGGCCGTTTTGTACGATGGAGTGACGAGTCACTTCATATTGGGTACGCAACTCAGCAAATTTAACGCGAGCAACTTCGGGATCAGGCCCCGTATCTGTATCGCTATCGTCGCTGTCGCTATCATCATCGCTGTCGTCGTCGGTATCTTTACTGTCATCCTGATGTTCTTCAGGTAAATCAGAGCCGATATTGCTACCCATCACAGGTGCTTCTTCAACTTCGTTCGGATCAATAAAAGCAGAGACAATGTCACTTAGGCGAATTTCTTCCGCTTCAAACTTATCCCATTGTTCTAACAGGTAAGTAATGGCTTCAGGATATTCAGCAACCGAAGTTTGCACCTGATTGATGCCTTCTTCGATCCGCTTAGCGATAACGATCTCGCCTTCGCGAGTCAACAACTCAACGGTACCCATTTCACGCATGTACATACGTACGGGGTCCGTGGTGCGACCTAATTCTTTATCTACGCTAACTAGCGCTTGAGCAGCTTCTTCCGCAGCGTCTTCATCGGCGGCGGCATCGGACATGATCAGATCATCAGCATCAGGTGCAGTTTCGTACACTTGAATGCCCATATCGTTGATCATACGAACAATATCTTCGATCTGATCTGAATCGATAATGTCTTGTGGAAGGTGATCGTTAACTTCAGCAAAGGTTAGATACCCTTGCTCTTTACCTTTCAGGATCAGGAGTTTTAACTGCGACTGAGGACTTTGCTCCATAGAGACTTATCTTCCACCAAAGTTGATTAATCTAAAAATGCGAACTAGCGATTATAACAAAGCGGGGCTTTTCTAGCCAGCCGCGTTAGCCAACTGTTCGCGGTTTTTTGCTTTTTAAAGCTCTTAACAGCAAAACATACTCATGTTGTTCTGCTTGTGTTAGTTGTTTTAATTTATCTTTTCGTTCCAACGCTTCTAGCCGTTGTTGTAAATATATATCTTCGATCGAGTGAAACGTGTCGAGAAAATCCTGACTTAATTGTTCCGGTTCGATTTGATGCTCCCATGTAGCTAACTTTAACAGGATGGCATGCTCAGGCAAATCTCGCCAGTATTCCAACAATTGAGCTGTAGTTAACTCGGGTTTTTCTAATAGCAGTTCTTGTATTTTTAATAACAAGCTCATGCCAGGAATGCTTGCTGTTGCCAGCTCGGGAGCGTAGGGCATAACCTTTGCTAAAGACGGATACTGTAATAACAAAGCCATGGCGCGACGCATCGGTGTAATTTTTAGATTAGCACTGGCTGGGCGTGGTGCTACAGGCCTGGCGTTGCTGGGTTTAGTCCGCTGTGTTTTACGGCCTAACAAGTTATCCAGTTTGTCGGTTAATTGCTCGCGGTAAAAACTGCCGGGTACTTGTTTAATTAATTCAGCGCCTTTATTGGCCAGTGCCGATTTACCCGCATCAGTCGCCACATCATGCATCACCAACAAATGCTCGAATAAATATTGTGACAGCGGTTGTGCTTGCTCTAAGCGAGCCAAAAAGGCCTCTTTACCTTCTTTTTGTACCAACGAATCTGGATCTTCGCCATCAGGTAAGAACACAAAGTTAAGTTCTACACCGTCTTTTAATTGCGGCAAGGCATTTTGTAAGGCGCGCCATGCTGCATCGCGACCGGCGCGATCACCGTCGTAACAACAAATTACCTGCGGAGCATAGCGGAACAACGTATTAATATGATCTGAAGTGGTCGCCGTACCTAAACAGGCTACAGCAAAGCGAATGTCATGTTCCGCCAGTGCCACAACGTCCATGTAGCCTTCAACCACTAACAGTCGGCTTAGATGACCAGGTTGTTGGCGTGCTTCATATAAACCGTAAAGCTCCCGACCTTTATGAAATAAGGTTGTTTCGGGTGAATTAAGGTATTTGGGTTGTCCATCACCGAGTACTCGACCACCAAAAGCGATGACTCGACCGCGCTTATCGCGGATCGGAAACATCAGTCGGTCACGGAAAAAATCAAACTCACGGCCATTTTCATTCCGGCTGATCAGTTTTAATTGCAACAACTGATCTCGTATCGCTTTACCACCTTGGCCGCTGAGTACTTTCAGCAGCGCGTCCCAGCTTTCTGGGGCATAGCCTAGTTGAAATTCGGCAGCGGTTTGGGCACTTAAACCACGACGAGTTAAATACGCTTGCACTTCCGCTGCTTTACTATGCTGTTGTAACTGCTGCTGATAAAAATCAGCCGCTTTTTGCATCAAGCTATAATCATCGGCTTGCGGTGCCGGCCTGTGCGGTTGGTTGCCTTGCTCACGCGGCACTTCCATATGCAGATCTTTGGCAAGCTCTTCAATCGATTCAACAAATTCTAGCTGCTCAAACTCCATCATAAAGGTGATGGCATTACCGTGCGCGCCACAACCAAAGCAATGATAAAACTGCTTATCGGGGCTAACCGTAAAAGAGGGGCTTTTTTCGTTATGAAAAGGGCAGCAAGCGGTGTAGTTGCGACTACCTGCTTTTTTTAACGGTACGCGTTTATCGATTAGCTCAACAATATCGGTGCGAGCCAGTACATCATCGATAAATTGACGGGGAATTTGTCCTGCCACTTTTGTCCTTTTTAATGCTGTTTCAGAAAAAGACAAACCGTGTTACAAGAACACGGTGTGCAGATAAAGCATGTTTCGAAAGCGGCAAGTGATTAACTTGGCAGTAGCACTGCACTCCGCTTTCTACCGATAACCGGCAGCTGTAGATTAGTACAGGCGGATACGGCGTGCGTTTTCGCGAGAAAGCTTCTTAGCATGACGTTTTACCGCTGCTGCTTTCTTACGCTTACGAATCCAAGTTGGTTTTTCATAGAACTCTTTTGCACGAACGTCTGCTAATACGCCGGCTTTTTCACAAGAGCGCTTGAAACGACGTAAAGCTACGTCAAAGGGTTCGTTTTCTTTTACTTTAACTACAGGCATTAAATTCTCACCTCAGGCCAAAACTGGTTGTCGTTAACCAATACGATTAAAAATGGTGCGGTATTTTACGCAAAAAGCGCCCCAGATGTAAAGCGCTTCTGCGATCTTAAATCAGATCATCTGGCTATAGGTGCTGCAAGCCGTTACAATGCGCGTTTTCAGGGCGGCAATCATAACGGAAAAAAACAGCGTCTGCTTGCGTTTTTCTGCATTTTTCGTCGTGCTTGGCGCAAATAATCAGCTGAGGCTCTAAGAATGCGTGTATTAGGTATCGAAACCTCTTGTGATGAAACCGGTATCGCCATTTATGATGGTGAAAAAGGGCTGCTTAGCCATGTGTTATACAGCCAAATCCCTATTCATGCTGATTACGGTGGCGTGGTGCCTGAGTTAGCGTCACGCGATCATGTGCGCAAAACCTTACCCTTGATTAAACAAGCTTTAAAAGAAGCCGGTTTAACGGCGGCAGATATTGATGGTGTTGCTTATACGGCGGGGCCAGGTTTGGCTGGCGCCTTGTTGGTGGGGGCCACTTTGGGACGCAGCTTAGCTTTTGCATGGCAGAAACCGGCGCTGGCGGTGCATCATATGGAAGGGCATTTACTGGCGCCCATGCTTGAAGAAGACGTACCGGCCTTTCCGTTTTTAGCGTTATTAGTGTCGGGCGGCCATACGCAATTAGTGGCGGTAGAGGGCATTGGTCAATACCGTTTGCTGGGCGAGTCAATTGATGATGCTGCCGGTGAAGCTTTTGATAAAACAGCGAAGTTAATGGGTTTAGATTACCCTGGCGGCCCGTTACTGGCTAAGTTAGCGAAAACGGGCGATGCTAAAAAATACCCATTCCCGCGGCCGATGACTGACCGTCCTGGTTTAGATTTTAGTTTTAGCGGTTTAAAAACAGCTGCCTCTATGGTGATTCAAAAAGAAGGCAACGCTTTACAGGTGCAAGCTGATATTGCCGCCTCATTTCAGCAAGCAGTGGTTGATACCCTTTTGATTAAATGCCGTCGTGCCTTGGCAGAAACCGGCTATAAGCGTTTAGTGATTGCCGGTGGGGTTAGCGCGAATGAATCGCTGCAACACCAATTAGCCGAGCTGCTCAGTAGTTTAGGGGGTAAGGTGTATTATCCGCGCAAGGAGTTTTGTACTGACAATGGCGCGATGATTGCGTTTGCGGGTTATCAGCGTTTAAAGGCTGGGCAACAGCAAGATTTAACCATAGGTGTAACGCCACGTTGGCCGCTAGAGCAGTTACCTGCGCTATAAAAATCTCGGGTGCTTATTCACGCACCCGTTTTGATTTATCCCAAATTTTACTTTCTTGGCCGCGGTAGAGGCGTAAAATGTTTTCACGATGCCGTGCAATAATCAGCAGGCTAAGCATAAACACCGGCAGGGTATATAAAGGTTTAATCCACCAGGTAAATAGCGGTGCCAAAGCCACGGTCATTATTGCGCCCAGCGAAGAGTAACCCGTTACTAATACCACTGTTAGCCAAGAGCCAATTAATAAACCCGCTAAATCTAAGCCAATCGGCATCATTGCCCCTAACGCGGTGGCAACGGCTTTTCCGCCTTTAAAACCAAAAAATATCGGATAAATGTGACCGATACAGGCGCAAATACCCACAGCCCCTAACCAGACCGGTTCGATTTTTAAGAAATAAGAGCCCCAAACCGGAATAGTGCCTTTGAGAATATCGAACACTAAGACCAAAACGGCCGGGAATTTACCGCCAAGGCGCAGCACATTAGTGGTACCAGGGTTACCCGAGCCGTGAAAACGTGGGTCAGGTAAGCGAAAAAGTTGGCAAACCAGCACAGCCGAAGAGATAGAACCTAGCAGGTAAGCAATAAGCATCATTAACAAGATCAGCAGGGTCATTCCATGGTTCCTCAGCACCCTTTTTTACGATACTATTGCGGCATATTTGTCGGACAGCAAAATACGGGCGTTGCTGTATATATTCTATCCGACCAGCCTACCTGAAACGAAAAATAACGCAATGCGGAATTAACTGGATGGACATCGTTTTTATCAAGCAGCTACAGGTTGATACCGTGATTGGCGTGTACGACTGGGAAAAAACAATCAAGCAGCGCTTGCTGTTAGATCTTCGCTTAACCGCCGATCAGCGGGCTGCCGCTCAAGCAGATGATATTCGCTTAACACTTGATTATGCAGTGATTAGTGCCCGCGTGATTGAGTTGATTACTGCCGAACCTATTGAATTAATTGAAACAGTGGCTGAGCGCGTGGCGCAATTGTTATTAACAGAATTTAGTACCAGCCAAGTGGAAGTGACGGTCAGTAAACCCGGTGCGGTGCCTCAAGCGCAAACGGTCGGGGTACAGATCACGCGCTTTGCGCCAGAGGTTAATCACTGATGCCACGTATTTATATTAGTGTAGGTTCTAACATTAATCGTGATTTTCATGTGCGCCATGGTGTACGCGCCTTAGTCAGTGAACTGAGTGCGGTAACGTTATCTTCTGTTTATCAAAGTGAAGCCGTGGGGTTTGTTGGCGATGACTTTTTTAATATGGTGCTCGGTGCAGACACCGATTTATCTATTGTTGATTGCATTAGTTTATTAAAGCGCATTGAAGATCAATTTGGTCGCGTGCGTGGTGCCGAAAAGTTTTCTGGTCGTACTCTGGATTTAGATTTGTTGACCTACGATCAGCAAATCTGTGATTCACCCGTGGTGTTACCTCGGGCAGAAATTACCGAGAATGCTTTTGTACTGTGGCCTTTGGCTGAAATTGCCGCAGATGAGATCCATCCTACCACCGGTTTAAGCTATGCCGCTTTATGGCAGGGCTACAACCAATCCCAAAAAATATGGCCCGTTGAATTTTCATGGAGTGAGCCAACTTGAGTACCATTGAAGTTATTATCCTGTCTTTAATCCAAGGATTAACCGAGTTTTTACCTATTTCCTCTTCGGCCCATTTAATTTTGCCCTCTGCCGTTTTGGGCTGGCAAGATCAGGGTATTGCTTTTGATGTCGCGGTGCATGTCGGTACCTTGTTGGCAGTGATGCTGTATTTTCGACAGGATATTGGCAATTTAACTGTGGGTTGGGTGAAAAGCCTAGGCGGTAACCACAGCACGGATAGTAAGTTGGCATGGTGGGTGATTTTAGCCACGATCCCCGCAGCCTTGGCAGGCTTATTGGCGGCCGATTTAATTGAAACCTTTTTACGTTCACCTTGGGTGATTGCTATCACCACCATCGTTTTTGGTTTGGCGCTATGGTGGGCTGATGTTACGGCAAAACAGCATATTCCGATGAATGCATTAACCTTAAAGCAAACTTTGTTTATTGGTTTTGCCCAAGCCATTGCCTTAATCCCGGGTACGTCGCGTTCGGGGATCACCATGACGGCGGCTATGTTAATTGGTTTAGATAAAGTTAGCGCTGCGCGTTTTTCATTTTTACTGTCGATCCCGATCATCGTACTCAGCGGTGGCTATCAGGCCAGCAAACTGCTCAGTGAGCCAGCCGAGTATGATGTGGGCGGCATCTTGTTAGGGGTATTGTTATCCTTTATCAGTGCCACCATTTGTATTCACTTCTTTTTAAAAATTATCAGCCGCATGGGCATGTTGCCCTTTGTCATTTACCGCATGTTGCTAGGTATCGGCTTGATGGCGTTTTTAAGCCTGTCTGCGAGCTAATTACCATTTAGCGTTTGTTGTGCGTGGCTAATGGCTTGTAAGCGTGCTTGTTGCAAGGCCTCTTTAATGGCGGGCCCTGTTATGCCCTGTGCGATCAGGGCTTTTGCACTTACCGCCATCGCTGCTTCGGCCAGCTTGGGTAACAGCACTGCGGGCGGGTAGTCTGCCTGTTCAAAGCCTGTTCTACCGCGTAAATCAGCGGTACAGCACAGTAAAATATCGCTCAAACGCTCAGGCTTTCGCCACAAATCGATAGCGTTAAACAGTTTTAATACGGTTTTAGCATTAAGTTCTGCTGCCCGATGGATCAGTTGATGGTATTCACAGACCAACAATGCCAGATCGCGACAGTCGTTGGGTACGCGTAGTCTTTTACATAACGCCGTAATGAGCGCTAAACCACGATGTTCATGACCATGATGGGCGGGTAATTCTGCTGTTGGCGTCAGCCCTTTCCCTACATCATGCACCAAAGCAGCAAAGCGGATATCTAAGCGTTGACTTAACGTGGCCGCTTGTTGCAGCACTAATAAGCTATGAATGCCGCTATCAATTTCTGGATGCCATTTCTCGGGTTGTGGTACGCCCCAAAGTGCGGCAAGTTCGGGCATCAATACCGACAGTGCACCACATTGCTGTAATAACTGAAAATAAGCAGCAGGCTGCTCGGTATTTAACGCTTTAGCGGTTTCAACCCAAACGCGCTCGGCACTGAGTGTGGTTAATTCACCGTGCTGACTAAGCTGTGTCATCAGTGCTAAGGTTTCAGGCGCTACAGTAAAACCCAGATGAGCATAACGCGCATAAAAACGCGCGACACGAAGCACGCGTAGCGGATCTTCAACAAAGGCGTCAGAGACATGGCGTAGCTGTTTTTGCTCTATATCACGCTGGCCGTGAAAAGGATCAATATAGTTTCCTGCAGCGTCTTGGGCGATGGCATTGATGGTCAGATCGCGCCGGGCTAAATCTTGTTCCAAAGTGACATCTGGGGCGGCGTATACCGTAAAACCAGTATAACCTGAACCCGCTTTGCGCTCTGTGCGCGCTAAGGCATATTCCTCTTTCGTTTTGGGGTGCAGAAATACCGGGAAGTCTTTACCGACTTGTTGGTAGCCTTGGCTGAGTAATTCTGCAGGTGTTGCCCCCACAACCACCCAATCGCGTTCGTGAAAAGGGTAACCGAGTAATTGATCGCGAACTGCGCCGCCGACAAGATAAATTTGCACAAGCTTTCCTGCTGCTGGTTTTTTTGCCATTATACCTGCCTTGCGATGAAATGCAGTGCTAAAGGAATGTGATGTACACCGGATTTTTTGGTTTAAACAGTGCGCCATTTTCAATAGCGCCGAATCCCGACTTTATGTATCTCAGCCCACGTCATGCTGAAGCGTTAGCCCATTTGCGTTATGGCTTGGGGGATGCCGGCGGCTTTGTGCTACTGACCGGCGAAGTAGGTACCGGTAAAACGACCGTCTCACGCAGTTTGCTGCAAGAGTTAGACGAGACCACCGATGTGGCGTTTATTCTTAACCCAACGTTATCGGAATTAGAATTACTGGCGGCCATTTGTGACGAGTTGAAAATTCGTTACCGCAAAACCGATGCGAGCTTAAAACTATTAGGCGACAAAATTACCCAACGGTTGCAAAAAAACCATGATGCCGGCAAGAAAACCATTTTAATTATTGATGAAGCCCAGCATTTACAGCCTGCTGTATTGGAACAGTTACGCTTGCTCACCAATTTAGAAACAAATACCAAGAAATTACTGCAGGTGATTTTAATTGGCCAGCCAGAATTACAGCAGCTGTTGCAACGTAACGATTTACGGCAATTAGCTCAGCGCATTACGGCGCGTTATCATTTATTGCCGCTTAATTTAGCCGAAGTGCAGCAATATATGCGTTATCGTCTGCAAGTGGCGGGTTGCCAGCGACCGGTATTCAGTGACAAGGCGGTAAAAAAACTGTTTGAATTAAGCGGCGGTATTCCACGGTTATTGAATTTACTCGCCGACAGAGCGTTATTAGCAGCTTATAGTCAACAGCAAGCGTTAGTCGAATTAACACATGTGCAACGGGCAGCAGCCGAAATTTTGCCTAGTCACCCAGCCACAAGTCAGCGACAAGCTTTACCTAACTGGTTATGGCCGCTGTTAGCGCTATTAGGTATAATGTTCGGGTTTTTATTGGCGCTACAAATTGTGCCGATACTGCGCGGAGAGTAAAGATTATGTCCATTTTAATGGATGCGTTAAAACAGCAACAACCCGCGCCTCAGGTGCCATCCACCTTTTGGCGCAATGTGGCAATTAGCCTTGCCTTAATTTTAGCCACCACCCTTGGTTTTGTAGCCGGTTATATGCTGTTAGCCAGCAAACAATCGCCAAGCGATGTGACTCAACCGGCCGCACTGATCCCCGAGGTGGCGCAACCCGCAGGCCCAGCGTTAATCGCAAAAACCCTAGAGACTAAAGCGGTTGAAGCACCGGTGGTTGCAACAACAGAGCCAGAACCGGCCGCTGAGCCAGAGCGTTTTGCGCCTGAGCCACAGATGGTAACCGTGACAGCGAATACGCCACAAGCTGAGCCGGTGAACGATCCGGAAATCTCGGCTGAGTTACGTGAGCGTTTTGCCAGTGCGCTGGCCGAAACAGCAGGTAATCCACGTTCTGCCTCGAATAATCTGACAACACACAGTGCGCCGGCACAAGATATCGCCATGCTGGATCTCACTTTACAGCGGCAATTACCGAAGTTACGTTTTGAAGCCCATGTTTTTGCTACCCAGCCCGCTCAGCGCTGGGTGAAAGTGAATGGTAAATCATTACAAGAAGGGCAATGGATCACGGCTGACGTGCGCTTACGGGAAATTACACCGCAATATGTGTTGCTCGAATTTGGCCAACAACTTTTTAGTATGCGGGCGTTAAGCGAGTGGTGAGTTACAAATAGTTACGTACTTCTAAACCATATTTTCTTAAATCAACACAGCCTTCTATTTGTTCTTCTTGCTGCCGCGATAAATCGATGACTCGCGGCGGCAGATGATGCTGATGCACACTGTGGTAAAACACCTTTACCCGTGGCAACGTCGGCTTTTTCTGATTATTCTCCAGTACTAAGGCTAGCCGCCCAGTCGTTAAGCGTACCACGCTACCCGGCGGGTAAACGCCAATACATTTAATGAACAATTGTAATAAACTATTATCCAATTGTGCTGGCGCCATCGCCATCAGTTGCCGGATCACATTAAGCGGATTCACGTAGCTGGTTTGCACATTACTTAATTTCTCATACAAATTAACGATGGTTAGCATACGGCTACCATTACTGATTTGTTGTTCTTGGAGCGGCGGTGAGCCACTGCCATCTAACAAGGCACAATGTTGGCTGATCCAAAAAGACACTTCGCCAGCCAAAGCCGTGCTTTGCTGCAACACCATCAAACTGGTGCTAATGGCGTTAGCATCGGGTTGTTGCAACAGCATCGGCTGTTGCGCTTTACCCACATCATGTAACAAGGCTGCCGTGATCAGGTTTTGGACTTTGTGTTTGGGGAAATTTAAAAAACGGGCGAAAGCGGCCATATAAACGGCACAGTTAATGGAGTGTTGTAGCAGCATATCGCTTTTTTCGGCGATACGAGTCAAATACAGCAAAACATCCGGATTGCGACTAACCGAATCAAATAATCCGGCACTGACTTCATGTACCAGGCTCAAATCAATAGGCTCTTCGTTGGCGGCGGCTTTTAGCACCTGCTGCTGTGTTTTTTTGGTTTGCTCTAAACTGCGCTCGGCTTTGGGTTGCTCTTCGGCAAATACTGCGCGAAATGCTTCGGGCTCTTTTTCAGGTGGTGGCGGTTTTGTTTCGACTGGGCGTGGGGTCAGTTGTTTGCTCGGGTCAATGGCAACCACAAGCACGCCCTGATTTTTTAAATTGCGGATGCTTTCACGTGTGCGGACAAAGCCAGCATGTTTGATGGCCAGTTGTCCGGTTTGCTCCAGCACTTTGACAATATAGCTGCCGGGCTGTAATTGGGCTATCGACACTCTTTGATATGGCATCTAATGATCTTTGCATCCGTGAAAAGTGATGAGACTCAACTAGGTCGTATTCCTAGCATAGCAAAAAGCCCGCATTTAAGCGGGCTTTTTTAATCGCACAAGCTTCTATTTTGCCGCGTTAACCGACGTTTTCAGCCATTGTCATTAACGAGGCATTACCGCCAGCCGCTGTGGTGTTGATGGTAATGGTTTTTTCAGTGACTAAGCGATGTAACATCCGTTCATCGGCAGGCGCGGTGATTAACGGCAGTATTGCACCTTCACGCGCGGCGATCAGTTCTGCTGCCAGCGGTTTTAAAGCACTGCTGACTTCAATCACGGCACCGGCCAGATCGGTATGCGCTAACAACGTCGTTAAGCAATCTAAGCGAACTACCGCTAACAGATGTTGTGGCATACCGGCAGCAATTAACGCTTTAATACAGGCTTCCGCTTCGATAACATCGTCTTCTTCAACCGCGGTGATCACGGCATTACCTGCGGCTAAAGCAGTAATAATGCTTAATAACCAATGGCTAAAGCTGCTGGTGTCATCACGCAGTAACGCTAATATCCCGCGTGGATCTAACGTTAAAGTGTTGCTTTCACCTGTCGGCCCCGGCAGATTAATCGGCCGTTGCAGCTCCAGTTCAACACGTTGTAACTTGCTGCGGGCCACGGTTAACACTTGCTCTAAATCAGGCTCTTGTCGACTGACAACCTTGTTAGAAGCCAAAGAGGCTAAGAACTGCCGTAACACAGATGTACGCTGGTTAATGGGTAAGGCTGCCCATTTATGCTGCGCAATATCCGCCGCTGGCATGGCATAAGCCACGGCACGGCTGGTGGTTTCTGCCAGCAGACGCACTTTTTTACCCTCATCTAACGCTGGGCAATCAACACTCAGGTTATCTTTGACTAAGCGCTGCAAATACAGTGGGCCACCGGCTTTGGGGCCGGTACCCGATAAACCACGACCACCAAAGGGTTGCACACCAACCACGGCACCGATCATGTTACGATTTACGTAAATATTTCCGGCTTTAATTTCACGGCGAACTTTTTGCGTTAACTGATCAATACGGCTGTGCACACCGGTGGTTAGGCCATAGCCGGTGGCATTGATTTGCGCGATCACGTTATCAATCTCTTCCGCTTTAAAGCGAATAATATGCACCACAGGGCCAAACACTTCACGCTCTAACACGGTGAGATCGCTAATTTCGTATAAGTGTGGTGCAAAGAAGAAATGCTCACCTTCTGCTGGGATCGGACAAGCAAAATGCAGCGTCGCTTTATCTTGCAAATACTGTACGTGATTGGTTAAACGCTCATGTGCTTTGCTATCGATAACCGGGCCTAAATCGGTGCTTAACCATGCAGGATCACCTACATGTAGCTCTGCCATGGCGCCTTTGATCATGGTGATAATTTTATCTGCAACATCTTCTTGCAGGAACAACACCCGTAAGGCCGAGCAGCGCTGACCCGCGCTTTGGAAACCCGAAGAGATCACATCATCGACCACTTGCTCAGGCAAGGCTGTCGAGTCGACAATCATACAGTTTTGACCGCCTGTTTCCGCGATAAGCGGCACAGGTTCACCGCCGCGCTCAGCTAATTTACGGGCGATCCAACAACCGGTTTCTGTTGAGCCGGTAAACATCACACCTTGCACACGCAGATCCGGCACAATGTGTTCACCTACTTGGCGCCCTGGTGCAATGACCAACTGCACCACATGCTTAGGCATGCCGCATTCACTTAACAGCTCGAGCGTCCGCACGGCAACTAAGCTGGTTTGCTCTGCCGGTTTGGCAACAACAGTATTACCGGCAACAATAGCGGCGGCCACTTGGCCGATAAAAATTGCTAGCGGGAAGTTCCATGGGCTAATACATAAGAACACGCCACGGGCTTGTTGTGGTTTAGCGAACAACAGCTCAGCTTGATGCGCGTAATAACGACAAAAATCAACTGCTTCTCGTACTTCCGCTACGGCATCGGCCAGCACTTTACCGGCTTCTTTAACGCAGAGGGTCAGTAATTCATCTTGATGTGCTTCCATGGCATCGGCTAAGCGACGTAACAAGGCGGCGCGCTCCGCAACCGGCGTATCAGCCCAACTGGCAAAAGCGGCGTCGGCATCGCTTAACATTTGCTGCATGGCTTCAGGGGTAGCATATTGCAGGTAACCAATCACTTCTTTTAAGTTGGCCGGGTTTACTACCGCTACGTCATCCGCGTCGCTGCTGACGACGTGCAGTTTGTCTTCCCACTCTTCCATACTCTGTTTTAGCGGCGTCAGCTGGTTGATGTCGGTGAGATCTAAACCCCGCGAGTTATTGCGGCTGTGGCCAAATAAGGCGATGGGCAGTGGAATGCCTGGGTTACGTTTACTTTGCCAACCTTTGACGATTTCTACCGGGTCATGCAGTAAGGATTCAACCGGAATAGAATCGTCGATAATGTTGTTAACAAAAGAGCTGTTGGCACCGTTTTCCAATAAACGACGCACCAGATAGGCTAATAAGTCAGAGTGTTCGCCAACCGGAGCATAGATGCGGCACGGGATCTTTTCATTTTCGACAATCAGATCATAAAGTGCATCACCCATACCGTGCAGACGTTGGAATTCAAAGCCAGTCAGATCACCTGCCATTTCAATAATGGTGGCGACGGTATAGGCATTGTGCGTGGCAAATTGCGGGTAAATACTGTCACGATAACTGAGCAGTTTTTTCGCACAAGCTTGATAAGAGACATCGGTAGCCGGTTTGCGGCTAAATACTGGGAAGTCGGCTAAACCTTCTACTTGCGATAACTTAATTTCAGTATCCCAATAGGCACCTTTTACTAAGCGCACCATCATTTTACGGCCAACTTTAACCGTTAACTCGCGCAGCCATTCAATGACATAAAAGCCGCGTTTTTGATAGGCTTGTACGGCTAAACCAAAGCCTTCCCAACCATCCAGATCGGGGTCGCTAAACACTTTGGCAATCACATCTAACGACATGTCTAAGCGGTCAGCTTCTTCCGCATCCACGGTAAAGCCGATATCGTATTTTTTAGCGGCTAACGCCAGTTGTTTTAAGCGCGGCACTAATTCGGCATGCACCCGATCTAGATGGCTAAATTCATAGCGTGGGTGGATAGCAGATAATTTTACCGAGATACCCGGGCTAACAATGGGGCCCCGACCTTTGGCTGCTTTACCAATAGCTTCAATGGCCGTTAAATAAGCCTCAAAATAGCGATCTGCATCGGCCATGGTACGGGCGCCTTCGCCCAGCATATCGTAAGAATAACTAAACCCTTTGGCTTCCATGACGTTAGCACGTTCTAGTGCCTTATCAATGGTGGTACCCAAGACAAATTGCGTACCCATAATTTGCATGGCATAGCGCACGGCTTGGCGGATCACTGGCTCGCCTAAGCGACCACAGGTACGCTTGAGCAAACCAAATTGTTGTTTTTTCTCGTCATCAGAATAATTAACTAATTTACCTGTGACCAATAAGCCCCAGCTTGAAACGTTAACAAATAATGAGCTGCTGTTGCCCAGGTGAGCACTCCAATCGCCTTGCGATAATTTATCGCGGATCAGTCGATCGGCTGTTAGGCTGTCAGGCACACGCAGCAAGGCTTCGGCTAGGCACATTAACACCAAGCCTTCCTCTGTCGACAGTGAAAACTCGTTTAATAGGGCATCAACTCCGCCTTTACCCACCTGCGCTTGGCGAATATATAAAACCAGTTGCCGTGCACGCTCCCAAGCCCGACTGCGTGTTTTCGCATCCACTTCTGCCAGTGGCAACAAAAAGTCTAGAACGTCATCTTCATCGGCGCGGTAATAATCGCGAATGAGTTGGCGGATAGGGTCTGTGGTGACCAAAGAACCATTAAACAGCATAGAATTATCCTGATTGTCGATACGTGAATTTGCGTTGTCATTAATGACCCGCACGAACATGCCTTTGGCTTTATTGTTATCAGCGGCATTTTAGAGAAAAGACCACAGCATAGGGTGGTTATTTTTGCGGTTTAACCGTATATAATTCTGTCAACAATATCAAATACCCAAGAAAATACTGCTATGAACTCGAACCCCAAAGCGAAAGCACTTGATCGTATTGACATCAGTATTCTCGATACGTTGCAAAAAGAAGGTCGAATTGCCAATGTTGACTTAGCCAAAAAAGTCAATTTAAGTGCTAGCCCTTGTATTGATAGAGTAAAACGTCTTGAAAAAGAGGGGTTTATTGAAGGTTATGGCGCAAGGCTGAATAGTGGCAAGTTAGGTTATGGCACCGCGGCTTTTATACAAGTAACGTTAGATAGAACCACCAGTGATGTGTTTGATAAGTTTCGCGATGCCGTGGTGCAGATCCCGGAAGTGGCAGAGTGTCATATGGTTGCTGGGGGCTTTGATTATTTACTGAAACTGCGATTACCGACTATGGAAGCTTACCGGCAGATCCTTGCCAAGATAGTCGATTTACCCGGCGTAGCGCAAACCCACACCTATGTGGTGATTGAGCAAGTGAAAAACGACCGCGGTTTACCCTTGAAAACGCATGCTGATGCCAGTACGCCCCCACAATAGGGGCGTTGGCGTGTTACATCCAGCGGTCGCTGTTGCGACGGCTTGGAATTAGTTTGGGTAACAATAAACCGAATACTAAACCGAAGGTTAAAATCACACCACCAATGGTCATTGGTTGCTGCCAAAAGCTTGCTTGGGTGGCATTCAGTTCGGTGGTTAAACGCTCGTTATTACGTCGTAGTTGTTCTAATTCTTGTACGGCTAAATCACGCTCGAGTGTTACTTGATCTAAAGTGGCTTGCAGTTGGCTGGCACCTTGCTCAAGGCTATTTAAGCGCGAGCTTTGCTCTTGAAAAGTGGCCGTTAATTCACTCAGTTGGGCATTTAAACCGGGCGTAAACGTCAGATGCTCTTTTGGCAACCAAGCGGTTTTATCTTCTTCATACTGAATTTGCGCATAATCATTGTCTTCAGACAGGAATACCACGCTGCTACCGGCCGCTAACGTGCCGACGATACGATATTGATTACCCGGCCCAGAGTGCAAGTACACCACTAAGGCATCGCTGATAAAAGCCGGTTTTTGCTCAGTTTGGCTTTGTGCAGGTAACACGCATAGCAAGAGACTGAGTAAAAATAACGAACGAACAGAGCTGCGAAATAATCTAAACATAGGTATCCTGAGACTTAATTTAAAACAGATGTCATATAACAATATCGGCGATGATAGGCAGTTGTGTGGCAATTGACAAGGACTAATAGCCGTAAGGCCAGTTCGCTGTCGGAGAGTGGTAATGAGTCTGGAACTTGAACTTAAGTATTTAATCAGTGCTGCAGATGCCGCGTTACTGCCGGATCTGTTACAGCTTTACCCCATTTTACGTACAACTGAACCTCAATCACTGTTAAATGCCTACTTTGATACGGCAGAGCATTGGTTTCGGCAACATGATATGGGATTGCGCTCGCGCTTAAAGTTAGGGCGTTTTGAGCAAACCTTAAAGCTAGCGGGGCAACAACATGGCGCCTTGCAAATTCGCCCAGAATACAATGTACCTTGTCACGGTGTGATACCGCAGCTTGACCAGTTTCCTGCTGAAGTGTGGCCCGCAGACACAGATATTAGCGCATTGCAAACACAGCTGGTTGAGCTATTTCGTACTGACTTTCAGCGCAGTAGCTGGGTGGTACAACTGCCGGATGCTGAAATTGAAGTGGTCTACGATAATGGCGAAGTGCGAGCCGGGGAGCGGCGCCAAGCGATTTCGGAAATGGAGCTAGAGTTACTTTCAGGGCGGCCACAAGCCTTGTTTGAACTGGCCGAATTCTTATTAAAAGCCTTGCCATTGCGCACCGGTTGGCTTAGTAAAGCCGCCCGCGGTTATCAACTGTTCCATAATAAAACCACTGCTAGACCCAAGCCGTTAGCTGCCCAACAAGCTGCACAACCGCTACTGGTGTATTTGCAGCGTTTACAGCAATTAGAAAACTGCTATTTGCAAGAGTTAGCGCCTGATTTGTTGAGCGAGGTCGAAGACGCGTTACAGCAACTTGCGCATCAATTAACCGATGAAGGACAACAACTCTTGTCCAGTCAGGCGCGCACAGCGGCCAGAGAGTTGGCAGAAAGCGGTGCTTTAGTCTTTAACAGTCAGGCGTATCATCTGCTGTTATTAAAGGTATCCGCTTTACTGTTACAAGACGTTTAAGCAAAGGAGTACAACATGACCGCATCACAGGCGCAGGGCAGCTATTGGCAAGCCGATTTTGAAGCCTTATCACCGCAATTGGACGCGGCCACGTTGGCTAAGCTTACTCGTCTGTTGCAGTCTAGTACTTTTATTGGCCGCACGCTCAGGCAACAGCCGCAGTTGCTGGCGCTCTGTTGTGATAATGAACGTTTACAGCAGCACTTAGCCGCTGGTTTTCATGATCCCTTAACTGCCATCACTTCAACGGCTGAAAGCGACGTATTTTCTGCGTTACGTCGTTATCGAAATGCCAGTTTATGCTTGATTATGGCGGCGGATATTTTTGAATTACAACCGATTGCCGCCAGCCTAACGTCGGTATCGCAATTAGCGAATACCTTGATTAACAGCGCCTATCAATGGGCTTATCAGCAGCAAAGCCTCAGTAGTGGTCAGCCTTTAGATGAACAGGGCGAGCCCATGCCGTTACTGATCTTAGGCATGGGTAAGTTGGGTGGTGGTGAGCTGAACTTCTCATCCGATATCGATTTGATATTTACTTATCCCCGTAACGGCGAAACGGTGGGCGGACGTCGGCCGTTAGAGCATCAACAGTTTTTCACTAAGGTCGGGCAAAAGCTGATTGCCGCCTTACATCAGGTGACGGCTGATGGGTTTTGCTATCGTGTGGATATGCGTTTGCGGCCTTTTGGCGATAGCGGGCCGCTGGTACTCAGTTTCGCAGCGCTGGAAGATTACTATCAAGAGCAAGGGCGTGAATGGGAACGTTACGCCATGTTAAAAGCGCGCGTACTTAACCCCGATAAGCGTTACGCGCCTGAGTTACAAGCCTTATTAAAACCCTTTATTTACCGGCGTTATATCGACTTCTCCGCGATTGAATCGCTGCGGCGGATGAAACAGTTAATTGAACAAGAGAATCGTCGACGCAATCGGCGCGATAACATTAAGCTTGGCGCAGGTGGGATCCGCGAAGTGGAATTTATTGTGCAAACCTTGCAGTTAATTCGTGGTGGGCGTATTCCACAATTACAGCAACAATCGCTGTTAAAGGTGTTGCCTTTACTGCAAGAGCACGAGCTACTGAGTGCCGAACATGCTGCCGCTTTGCAGCAAGATTATCTGTGGCTGCGTCAAGTAGAACAAGGCCTGCAAGGTATTGACGATAAACAAACACAAACCTTACCGGCCGAGACGATGGGTCAACAACAGTTATTAGCGTGTTTAGGGCGAACCGATTGGGCCAGTTTGCAGGCAGACATTGAAGCGGCTATGCAGCGTATTCATCAGTATTTTAAATTGGTGATTGAGCCAGAAGAAAACCTGGAATCGCAAGAGTTAAGCCTTGGGCGCTTATTGTGGGACAGTGACAGTGTAGGCCCGGATTTAGCCGAGCAAGTTGATTGGTTAGATCTGGCTGAGGCAACTGCACTGCTGGAACAATTACAGCAGTTTAAATTGGATTGTCAACGCCGCTCAGTGGGTCCGCGTGGCCGTGAATATTTAGCCAAGCTGATGCCACAACTGTTGCATTGGTTACAGCATCAACAGGCTTCTAATACCATTTTAAGTCGGATCCTTGGTGTGTTTAGTAAAATCGTCACCCGCACCGCCTATTTAGAATTACTTTTTGAAAATCCGCCTGCGATGCAGCAGTTGGTGCTGCTTTGCTCGCAAAGCGGTTGGCTGGCCGAGCAACTGGCCCGTTATCCGATGCTGCTGGACGAATTGATTGATCCGAGCCAGTTGTATCAGGTGGCCACCATTGATGACTATCGTGATCGCTTACGCTTATATTTATTGCGAGTGCCGGAAGATGACTTAGAGTTATTAATGGAAACCTTGCGGCAATTTAAACAAGCGCAGCAGCTACGTATTGCCGCAGCTGATATTTCGGGGGCTTTGCCCTTGATGAAAGTGAGTGATCACTTAACCTGGTTAGCTGAAGTGATTGTTGAACAGCTGGTGAATTTAGCGTGGCAACAAATGGTGGCTCGTTATGGTTTACCGGCGGGAGCCAGCGATCAGGATAAAGGTTTTGCGGTGATTGGCTATGGTAAGCTCGGCGGTTTAGAGCTGGGTTATGGCTCGGATCTTGATCTGGTATTCTTGCATCAATGCCGCAGCCAAGAAGGCACCTCCGGCGATCGTAGCATCGATTCGTTGCAATTTTACTTAAAACTTGTGCAGCGCATTCTACATTTAAGTACCACGCGCACCAACAGTGGCGTGCTGTACGAGATTGATACGCGCTTAAGGCCTTCCGGTAATTCTGGCTTGTTAGCTATTCATATCGACACCTATCAGCAGTATTTACAGCAGGATGCCTGGACGTGGGAGCACCAAGCTTTAGTCCGGGCGCGGATGATCTTAGGCTCGGCGGATCTGCGATCCCAATTCAGCCAGATCCGGCAACACATTTTAACTTTAGCGCGCGATCCTGCGCAATTAACCCAAGATGTGCTGCAGATGCGTGCTAAGTTGCGTGAGCATCATGGTGTCGCGACGGATGATGTAAAACACAGTGTTGGCGGTATTGTTGATCTGGAATTTCTCAGCCAATATTTGGTGTTAGCTTATAGTAAAGACTATCCGGCGCTGTTTGAATTCACCGATAATATTCGTATCTTAGCGGCCGCGGCGGCCAGTGGTTTACTGCCAGAAGCGGAGGCCACGGCTTTAGCCGAGGCGTATCAAGTATTACGTGGCGCAGGGCATCGGCATACACTTGCGCCTGCTACGGTGAATGTGGATAGCGGCTTGGCGCAGCATCGCGCGCAGGTACAGCAAAGTTGGCAGCATTGGTTTGCCAATGCGCCAACAGCTTAAAGCTGGTAAGGGTTAGGGCCGGTCGCCACACAGTTTTGTTGAAAAAACGGATCGGTTAAATAGGTCACCACTAAAGCCCGGGCATTAGGACAAAAAAAGCCAAAAATAGGCTGCTTAAAATCCGGGCTGATGGTCACCGTCATTTCCTGTAATGCTTCGACTAAACTACCGTTTGTGACAAAGTACTCTTTAACAACGTAGTCGCGCGGTAACGCCCAAAATAGCTGCATTTGCTCTTGATCAGCATAATCTTGCAACACCTGCTTAATGGTTTTTCCGGCTTCAAAACGTCGACGGATCTGTTGGCCACGCCAGGTTGCCGCGGCCGGTGCGGCTACTTGCAATTCGCGTCGACGTAGGCGCAAGACCAATTCATCGCTCGTATCCGGAATGGTAATAATAAAATCGCTGGCATCGCGGGTTTTTTGCAGGCTGGTGCGATAATCCGAATAAAAACGGCTAAAGCCCTCGGCGGCGGCATTCTTTTTAGTTGGATCAAACAATAGCTCAGGTTTAGTGACGAGCAAAAACACTAGGCCAATGACCAAGATCCCCACTAGCAGCTGTAATAAAATCTTCATGGGTTATAACGTCCTAGTCATATAATGACGGTGCTTCAGCATCCGGTCGGGTTTTAAACCGCCGATGCAGCCACATATACTGTTCGGGGTTTTTTAATACGGCTTGCTCAACCCACTGATTAACGCGGGTTACATCGGCGCGATCATCGCCACTGGGAAAATGATCAAACGCCGGCAGTATATCAATTTGATAGCCGCGATAATCAGGTAAACGATAAGTATAGATCGGGATCACCACGCAGTTTGCCGCATTGGCAAAAAGTAAGGTGCCGGTGGTGGTGGCGGTATCTGCCACCGCAAAAAAAGGAACAAACTCAGCCCGACTGCGGCCGTAATCTTGATCAGGAAGATAAAAACACACTTCTTGCTGATTTAGCGCTTGGATCAAGCCTTTGACATCCCGCTTGCCAATCATATATTTATTGCTGCGGATGCGACCGTGGTACTGCAGATAATCCATTAGCGGATTATTGTTCGGACGATAAAAACCAATACTGGGGTGGGTTAAGCCAATCACTCGCCCAGCCGCCTCTAAGTGTAGAAAATGCCCCGCCAGCAATAAAATACCCTTGCCGCTGGCGACCGCCTGCTGGATATGCTCGTAACCGGTAATATGGGCTAAGCGACGAACCCGCCAATCCGGCCACCACCAGCCAATTACTGTTTCAAACATGGCTTTGCCGCTTTCTTCGGCATTGCGCCATAACAAGGCTTCACGCTCAGCCGCGCTTTTCTCTGGAAAACAAAGCTCGAGATTTCGTCTAGCAATTTTTTGACGGGATTTTAAGGCTTTAAATAATAACTTTCCTAAGGCTGCGCCTAGGGTCATCAGCACACGGTAGGGTAACCAGCTGATAAGGTACATCAAGCCGACACCGATCCATAACAGCCAATAACGCGGCAATAAAAAACGCCAACTAAACTGAGGAAACTTAACCAAAATTGATATCCGAAAAAAACAAACTGTCGGTATTGTATCGAAAAAATCGCAGCAGGAAAGGTGAAACTGGTAGGAGCATACGAAAAGACGAGGTATACCGACGCGCGGTATACCTCAACAGATTTACATCGTCAGTGCGTTGTTAATGGCTAACAGGTCTTCTTCTGTTAAGTTACCGGCAGCTTGTTTGAGCTGTAACTGCGCTAGGATGTAATCATAACGCGCACCTGATAGGTTACGTTGTGCATCAAACAAGTTACGGGTGCTGAGTAAGACATCAACGATAGTTCGGGTACCCACTTCAAAACCGGCTTCAGTTGCTTGTAAGGCGCTTTGTGCCGAAATAACCGCTTGTTCTAAAGCACGGATCACCGACATTTGCGAATTGACATCGTTAAATGAGCTACGCACTTGTCGAACCACAGAGCGATAGCTTTGTTCTAAAGCTTGGCTGACTTCAACATAGCTAGCTTGTGCCACACGCACGTTTGCATCAATAGCACCGCCGCTGTAAATCGGTACAGAGAGGCTAATGCTGATTGAGCTGTTGTCAAAGCGATCAAAGCCTGATGTTTTAGATACACCTAAATTGGCAATCGCATCAACAGTGGGTAAATGACCCGCTTTCGCTAAATCAATATCAATTTCAGCCACATCTAACGAAATGCGCTGAGCTTGTAAGACCAAGTTGTTTTGCTCAGCAATGCCAACCCACTCATTAGCTGCTGCAGGCTGCGGCCGTGAGGTAGAAAATTTGTCGGTATTTAACATGGCTACTTCAGCATGATACTGACCCGTGATTTCGCGTAGGGCTTCACGGGCATTTTCTAGGTTGTTTTCACTGCTGATTTCACGCGCAACCACGCTGTCATATTGTGCTTGAGCTTCATGCACATCGGTAATCGCCGTTAAGCCTACCGCAAAACGTTGTTTGGTTTGCTCTAACTGGCGTTCTACAGAGCGTTTTTCTGCAGCCACGAACGTTAAGTTATCTTTGGCTTTTAACACGTCAAAATAAGCTGACGTTACGCGTAAGATCAGGCCTTGCACTTCAGCGTTGTAAATGGTTTGGCTTTGCAGCGCCACTTTTTCTGCGCGTGGCAAACTTTGCCAATCAAACCAATCAAACAGGCTTTGCCGCGCGGTAACGCTGGCACCGATGCTGTTACTGCCACCGAAGCGTAAATCATCGTTAGAAGAACGACCAATTTCAGCGCCAAAGCTGACAGAGGGTAATAAACGGGCTTTAGAAATATCAATACGCGCGGTAGCGGCATCGCGGTTAGCGGCAGCACGTTGCACAACCGGATCCTTTTGGGTAGCGAGCTGATACACCGCTTTTAAGTCATCAGCCTGTAGTTGTAGGCTAAAAAAACTCAGCGATGACAGCACTAGAGTGCTTAATAACGTCTTTTTCATGTAATAAATCCTGGCTGAATAAGGAAACTGCCCAAATGATAACCTGTTAAAGTAAACTAGGTAACGTTTAAACCGTAAAGTTACCCGGTAGAGTGTAACAAAATGTGAGGGCAACCATGTCGCAATTCAAGATAGAGCAGTATCCTTCTTTTCAAGCAGAAGATCTGGAAATTCTCGACAAAACCACGGTTTTTCAGGGCTTTTTTCGGATTGAGCGTTGGCAACTGCGACATAAGCTGTTTGCAGGCGGTTGGAGCCAGCCAATGACCAGAGAAGTTTTCGAGCGCGGACAGGCTGTGATAGTCTTACCTTATAATCCACAAACCGACGAAGTGGTTTTGGTTGAGCAGTTCCGCGTGGGCGTGGTCGATCAAGGTCAAAGCCCGTGGTTACTGGAATCTATTGCTGGAATGATTGACGACGGCCAAACGGCAGAGCAAACCGCTATTCGTGAAGCGAAAGAAGAAGCGGGCTTAACCTTAAGCGAGCTTTGGCCAATGTTAAATTATTTTTCGAGCCCCGGTGGCACCACAGAGAAAATTCATTTGTATTTAGCCCGGCTAACACAACCCGTTACTGGCGGTTTATTTGGGCTCGATGCTGAACATGAGGACATCAAAATGCACGTTATGCCACGGCAAACGGCCATGCAATTATTAGCAACAGGGCACATTAACAATGCTGCGACAGTGATTGGCTTGCAATGGTTAGCGCTGCATTTAAGCGATGTGCAGCAACGCTGGGGTGAACGCCTTGCATAAATCGGTTTATGTACCGCAGTTACCCGACTTTTTGAGTTTGTGTGAACGCAACTATGCCGCACTGCTGCCGTTATTGCCCGAATCGCCGCAACTTGGCGAGCAATTATTTATCGCGCTGGGTGAGCAGGATATTTATTGCATAACGGTACTTGAGGTTGCGCGCTTTACCACTCGGGTGAAAATAGAGTTAAGCAGTGCCGATCATGTTTATTTTCAACCCAGTTTTGATGTGCAGCTTTACCATGATGCGCGGTTAGCCGAAGTGGTGCGAGCGCAGCAGCAATGGCGTTTTATTGGTGTGTATCCTTATCCGAATGCCACCATGTCGCAGCCTGATGAAAAACGACAAATTAATATGTTACTGCGCGATTGGTTAAACTTATGTGCGCGGCGCGGTACTCGGCAGCATTCGGCGGTGTCAGGTTAATGCACAACTATGTCTTCCCAGCAAAAGCGGCCTATCGTTTAGTGCAAATTACCGATTGTCATTTATTGGCAGAACACGATGGCATATATCGTGATTGCCAACCGGCGGTGCACTTACAAGCGATTTTAGCGCAATTACAACTGTCGCCACCCGACGCACTCATTTTAACCGGCGATCTCACCCAAGATCACACCTTGGGCAGTTATCAATTATTGGCACAACTTTGCCAAGAGCTAAGCTGCCCCGTGTTTGTGTTACCCGGTAATCATGATGATTTGGCTATGTTAGCTCAGCTGCAACAACAGCCACCGTTTCAAAGGGCAGAAAGTTTAAGCTTAGGCGAGTGGCAGCTGTTTTTGTTAAATACCAAGGGCGCGACACCTGCCGGTGAGTTTGCCGAGGATCGGCAAAGCGCTTTAGCCCAGCAGTTTGCAAAAAGTCAGGCCAAACAGTTTTGGTTGTTTTGTCATCACCACCCTCAGCCATTGGGCTGTTTTATTGATAAACATGGTTTGCGCGATCAACAGACCTTTTGGCCCTGGTTACTGCGCGAACCCAAAATTAAAGGGCTGGCGCATGGTCATGCGCATCTGGCCTATCACAAGGTGGCGCAGGGCATTGATATTGTGGGTTGCCCAGCCAGTTCGGTGCAGTTTTTAGCAAGCGATGACTGGCAAACCGTTAATGCCGGACCACAATGGTGCGAATGGTATTTTGCTGCGGCAGGTCAGGTCAGTTGGCAGTTTAAGAGGCTTTAATGCAACGAATTTTATATTTACACGGTTTTGCCAGTTCCAGTCTTTCGACCAAGGCGGTGCAAACCCAAGCTTACTTTACGGCATTACCGAATGTGCATTTTCAAGCGCTAGATTTACCTTACACGCCCGATGCGGCGATGCAGGTATTAGAGCAAGCCATAGTGCAACCGCCAACAGCCATTATTGGCAGCTCGCTGGGTGGGTTTTTAGCCACGGTACTGGCCGAGCGTATCGGCTGTCGCGCCTGCGTGATCAACCCGGCTGTGGCACCGCATCGGGTATTAAACCAATTTTTGGGTGAGTACGAACATCCGGTGTTACAACAGCGTTATCAGGTACAAGCGCAGCATATGCAACAGCTCGAAGCCTTGATGCCGATGCAGTTGCAACAGCCCAGTCGCTATTTAGTCCTTTTGCAAAGCGGTGATGAGGTGTTAGATTATCGTTTGGCCGTGGATTATTATCAGGGCGCACAGGTTCAGCTAGTTACAGGTGGTGATCATAGCTTTGTTGGTTATCAAGATTATCTGCCACACATTGCCGATTTTTGTCTGCAACCTCAGGAAACGGGAAGCCAAATTACAGTATGACTGAACAACTTTATAATGCCGAATCGATCGAGGTTCTCACCGGTTTAGAGCCGGTGCAGCGCCGTCCAGGTATGTATACCGACACCACTCGGCCAAATCATTTAGCGCAAGAAGTGATTGATAACAGCGTGGATGAGGCGTTAGCCGGCCACGCCGATTTAGTGCAGGTGATTTTGCATGATGATCAATCGATTGAAGTTATCGATAACGGTCGAGGCATGCCGGTGGATATTCACCCTGAAGAAGGGGTGTCGGGCGTAGAATTGATTATGTGCCGGCTGCATGCGGGTGGCAAATTCTCTAACAAAAACTACCAATTCTCCGGTGGTTTACACGGTGTTGGTATTTCTGTTGTTAACGCCTTATCGAGCCGAGTGGATGTGAGTATTCGCCGCGATGGTCAGGTTTACGATATCGCCTTTGAACATGGTAACAAGGTGGCAGAGTTAGCCGTTAGTGGCACCGTAGGTAAGCGCAATACCGGTACACGCGTTCGGTTTTGGCCCACCGCCTCTTATTTTGATTCACCCAAGTTTTCAGTGAGTCGTTTGTTACATGTATTAAAAGCCAAGGCCGTATTGTGCCCTGGTTTAACCGTAAAGTTCGATGACAAAGTTAACCAGCAACAGTATCAATGGTGTTATGAAGCCGGTATTCGTGACTATCTCGCCGAAGCCGTACAGCATTTTATTGCCTTACCTGAGCAGCCGTTTGTTGGGCAATTTACCGCCAGTACCGAAGCGGTAGAGTGGGCGTTACTGTGGCTGCCGGAAGGGGGGGAGCTAACCACCGAAAGCTATGTGAATTTAATTCCAACGGCGATGGGCGGTACGCACGTTAATGGCTTGCGCCAGGGGTTGTTAGAAGCCATGCGAGACTTCTGCGAATACCGCAATTTGTTGCCACGAGGCATTAAGCTATCAGCAGAAGATGTCTGGGATCGCTGCGCTTACGTGATGTCATTGAAAATGCAAGATCCGCAGTTTGCTGGCCAAACAAAAGAGCGTTTATCGTCACGGCAATCGGCGGCTTTTGTCAGTGGTATTGTCAAAGATGCCTTTAGCTTGTGGTTAAACGAGCAAACCGATGTGGCTTTAGCCTTAGCCGATTTTTGTATTAACAATGCCCAAAAGCGACTACGGGCTGCGAAAAAAGTCATTCGTAAAAAAGTGACGTCAGGCCCCGCTTTACCCGGTAAGTTAGCCGATTGCTCGGCACAAGATTTAGCTCGCACCGAACTCTTTTTAGTCGAGGGTGACTCGGCGGGTGGCTCGGCTAAACAAGCGCGTGATCGGGAGTTTCAAGCCGTGATGCCACTGCGCGGTAAAATTTTAAATACCTGGGAAGTAGAATCTGGGCAAATCTTGGCTTCACAAGAAGTTCATGATATCTCCGTGGCCATTGGTATCGATCCTGATTCGTTAGACTTATCCAGTTTGCGTTATGGCAAGGTGTGTATCCTAGCGGATGCCGACTCGGATGGTCTACACATTGCCACCTTGCTGTGTGCTTTGTTTATGCGACATTTCCGCCATCTAGTTGAGCAGGGCCATGTCTATGTTGCCATGCCGCCATTGTATCGAATAGACATTGGCAAAGATGTGTACTATGCGCTTGATGAAGAAGAGAAAAATGGTATTCTCGACCGTATCGAAGCGGAAAAGAAACGCGGCAAAGTTAATGTGCAACGTTTTAAAGGCTTAGGTGAAATGAACCCGCTGCAACTGCGTGAAACGACAATGGATCCGAACACCCGGCGTCTAGTACAACTGACTATAGACGACGCGGCGCAAACGATGGAATTGATGGATATGCTGTTGGCGAAAAAACGTGCTACCGATCGGCGTGATTGGCTGGAATTAAAAGGTGATAGAGCCATCATCGCTTAATCTAGGCACGGCTAAAGCATTTATGGAGTTACCTGTGAAAAAACTGCTGGTCATTCTTCTGTGGTGTTGGGTTAGTTTCGGCTATGCTGAGTCGTTACCTGATGATGTGCCTGAGTGGCTGCAGCAAGTTGCTGCAGAAAAAAATCGTGCGCCAGAACAAATGCTCGAGATTTTAACGGCTAATCAGGCGCAGTTTGCTCACTTAAGCGCAGTGGCTCAGGCTTATTGGTTAAATCATCAAGCCACCATTTTAAGTCATTTAGGTCGTTTTCAAGAGCAGCAAGCGGTGGCAGAGCAGGGTATTGCGCTACTCAAAGATAACCCGAGCAGTTTATATGCCGAGCTCAGCTATGAGCTGGGCTTTGCCTTTGAAATGAAATTAGCCTTAGCCGATGCGATGAAGTGGTATCAAAAAGGCATGGCGACGGCAATGGCTGTCGAAAATGAAAGGCTGCGTTTACGCGGGCTAATTAATATTTCGGCGGTTGATTCGTTACAAAATCGTACGCATCAAGCGTTACAAAACTTACAAGATACCTATGCGCGAGCGACGCAATTAAAAGATAAAGAGCTCTTAGCCGAAGTGAATGCACAGCTGGGCTTGTTGTACTCTAACTTGTCGTATGAGCAAGACGCGCAAGAGTTCCTAGAGCAAGCCTTAGTGCTGTATGAAGAGTTAGGCTGGCATAAAAACCGCGTGACGGTATTGTATAATTTGGCTCGCAATTACAGCTATTTAGAAGACTTTGAGTTAGCGCTACAAAGCTTCGAGCGGATGTTGCAATCGGCCTTAAAAGAGCAAGATATACTGAATTTGTATTACGCTTACAACGGTTTGGCGATAACCAGTAATGAAATGGACAAACCGCAAGTGGCGTTAAATTATATGGAAAAAGCCGAAGAGTATTTGGCGGTTATTCATTCCGACTATTATTTAGCCAGTCATCATTATGAAAAAGCGCTGATTTATCAAAACTTGCAGCAAAACACCCAAGCCATGCAGCAATTATTGCTGGCCGAGCAATATATGCAAACGGCAGAGAACAGTGGTTCGGGTAATATGCTGTTATCGTTTCAATTACTCAAAGCGGAATTGTTAGCGGATCAAGGGCAATATGAACGTGCTTTTCAAACTATGCGGCTTTTTGTTCGTGGTTTTCAGCAATTTCGAGATAAAGAAAACGAGTTAGAAATTGCAAAAATGCGCTTGAGTTTTGAAGCCGAGCGCGAGCAAGTTCAGCAAAATATGTTAGAGCAAGAATACCAATTAAACGCGTTACGCTTAGCAGAAGTTGAACGTAATAGAGTAATGCAATGGTTATGGCTGGGCATGGCCGCGACCCTAGGGCTATTCATACTGGTGGTGGTGTTATTACTGCGCCGCACCCGTTCAGCGAAGGCCACACCCAGCTCGCCAACACGACAGGATCAGGCATGACAGAAACCGTACTTTCCGCCGATGGCACCGAACAGCTGCCACTGCGCCGCTTTACCGAAGAAGCCTATTTAAATTACTCCATGTACGTGATTATGGACCGGGCCTTACCGCATATCGGTGATGGGTTAAAACCGGTGCAACGTCGCATCGTCTATGCCATGTCCGAATTAGGCCTGTCGCATCTGGCGAAATATAAAAAATCGGCGCGTACTGTCGGTGATGTGTTAGGTAAGTTTCATCCGCACGGTGATTCCGCGTGTTATGAAGCCATGGTATTGATGGCCCAACCCTTTTCATATCGTTATCCGTTGGTTGACGGCCAAGGAAACTGGGGTGCGCCGGACGATCCAAAGTCTTTCGCGGCAATGCGTTATACCGAAGCCAAATTATCGCGCTTTAGCGAAGTCTTGTTATCTGAGTTAGGCTCAGGTACCGCCGATTGGATCCCAAATTTTGACGGTACCCTCGAAGAGCCCAAGGTGTTACCGGCTCGTTTACCGCATATTCTACTTAATGGTATCACCGGTATTGCAGTAGGTATGGCCACGGATATTCCACCGCATAACGTGCGTGAAATTGCCAATGCGTGTGCTGAGATCTTGGATAATCCGAAAGCTGAATTAGCCGATTTATTACAGCATGTGAAAGGCCCCGATTATCCAACCGATGCCGAAATTATCTCTTCTATCGAAGATATTGCTGCGGTATACGCGACAGGCCGCGGTAGCATTAAAATGCGTGCGGTGTATCTGCAAGAAGAGGGCGATATTGTGATAACGGCGTTGCCGCATCAAACGTCGGGCTCGAAGGTACTGGAGCAAATTGCGGCGCAAATGCAGGCGAAAAAGCTGCCAATGGTGTCAGATTTACGTGATGAATCGGATCACGAAAACCCCACCCGCATTGTTATTGTGCCACGCTCTAATCGTATTGATGTTGAGCAGTTAATGCAGCACCTGTTTGCCACCACTGACTTAGAGCGTAGCTATCGGGTTAACCTGAATATTTTAGGGCTAGATCACCGGCCACGGGTGCGCAATTTACTGGAAATCTTAACCGAGTGGCTGAGCTTTCGCCGTGACACCGTGCGTCGGCGTTTGCAGTTCCGCTTAGATAAAGTGTTAGACCGTTTGCATGTATTAGAAGGTTTGTTAATTGCCTTTTTAAACATCGACGATGTGATCCGTATTATTCGAACGTATGACGAACCTAAGCCTGAGTTGATCGCCTTTTTTGGGGTAACAGAGCGCCAAGCTGAAGCGATTTTAGAGCTGAAATTGCGCCACCTTGCCAAGCTAGAAGAAATGAAGATCCGGGGCGAGCAGGATGAGTTGAGCAAAGAGCGCGATAAGCTGCAGGCTATTTTAGGCTCTGAGAAAAAACTGACTAAGCTCGTGCGCGATGAGTTGATGGCCGATGCACAAAAATACGGTGATGATCGCCGCAGCCCTATCGTGCAGCGTGAAGAAGCCAAAGCCTTAAGCGAAAAAGAATTATTGCCAAGCGAAGCGGTTACCGTGGTGTTATCTGAAAAAGGCTGGGTGCGCTGTGCCAAAGGGCATGATGTGGATGGCAATGCCCTCAGTTATAAAGCCGGCGATGCGTTTAAAGCCTTGGCGAAAGGCCGCTCGAATCAACAAGCGGTATTTTTAGATTCCTCGGGCCGCAGTTATGCCACCGAAGCGCATGAACTACCCTCGGCTCGTGGCCAAGGTGAGCCATTAAGCGGCCGTTTCGGCATTGTTGCCGGCGAAACCGTTGAGCACGTGTTAATTGCCGATGAAAAACAAACATTACTGCTCGCTTCTGATGCGGGCTATGGTTTTGTGGCGGAATTTAATGACTTACTCAGTCGCAATAAAGCCGGTAAAGCGCTGCTCAGTTTACCGACGGCGGCAAAAGTATTGCCACCGTTACCGGTTGGCAACCCCGATACCGATTTACTGCTGTGTATTTCAAACGAAGGCCGTATGCTGGTGTTCCCTGTGGCCGAGTTACCGAAGCTCAGCAAAGGTAAAGGTAATAAGCTGATGTCGATCCCGTCGGCACGTTCAGCCAGTCGAGAAGAATTTGTCAGTTTGTTAGCCGTTGTACCGGCTGATGGCAGTGTCACCTTAGTGGCCGGTAAGCGTAAACTTAGCCTGAAAGTTGATGACTTACAGCACTATCATGGTGAACGCGGTCGGCGTGGTAATAAGCTGCCACGCGGTTTACAGCGCATTGATGAAATAATTGTCAATGGCCTTAGTGATCAAACCAGCAGCCCGAGCGAATAACGTTATAATAGGCCCTGATCTGATTGTGGTGTGAGTTGGCAAGGGGCCTGATGTGGTTGCTGTATTGCGTATAGTGTTATTAGTGCTGTTTTTTATTGGCAGCACCGTGGCGGGATTACTGGTTTGTTTATTCCGCCCTTTTCATCCTAACAATGTGGCATTGTTTAGCAAATGGTACGGCAAGGTATCGTGGATCCTCGGCATTGACGTAGAGATCCGTTACGATCCGGCGATTGTACCAGGCGAGCCATACGTGTTTATTGCTAATCACCAAAATAACCTCGATTTATTTACTATCAGTGGTTCAGTGCTACCGCGCACCGTAACCATTGGTAAGAAAAGCCTGAAATTTATTCCATTCTTTGGCCAATTATATTGGCTTAGCGGTAACTTCTTAATTGACCGTGATAACAAAGCTAAAGCGCTCAACACGATGTTGTTTGCCGCAGAGCGTATCGCCAATCAAAAAATCTCGGTATGGATGTTTCCCGAAGGCACCCGCAGTTATGGTCGGGGGCTGCTGCCGTTTAAGATGGGCGCTTTTCACATAGCTTTAGAAGCGAATGTACCTTTAGTGCCGGTATGTATGAGCTCTACGCATAACCAGTTTAAATTAAACCGCTGGCGCAACGGTAAAGTGATTATCCAAATGAATGCGCCGGTGGTGCTGACTAAAGATGATAATTTACGCCAGTTTGCCCGAAATGTTCGCCAGCAAATGGCAGATCAAATTAGCGCGCTTGATGCCGAGCTGGCTAACGACTACACTGCGCAACAGAAAAAATAACTGAGTACTCTTTATGGAAAACTGGCAAGAATTTACCGCAGAAACCATCAGTGCCTTATTAGAAGATGGTAGCGATCCGGATGCACTGTATACCGTGGAACATCATTTTTATGATAAAGACTTTAATAAACTTGAAAAACTGGCGGTTGAGCTATTTAAGCTAGGTTATGAAGTGACCGATGCCGAAGAAGTTGAGTTTGAAGATGGCGCCAATGCTTGGGTCTTCGATGCCATCTGTGAGCAAGCTTTAGATGAAGCCGCGATCACGGCAGATGCCATTAAATTGGAAGCTTTAGCGAAAAAACATCAGGTTGAATATGACGGCTGGGGCACCTACTTTGAAGGTGACGATGACGAAGCGTTCGATGAAGAGTTTGACGAAGACGACGAAGCTTAATTTAGCTTGGGCTTGCCAGCTTCGCTGTTGTGCACAGCGAAGCGGTTAGCAAACCGTGTTTATTTACTATTTTGTTTGTAACGTTCTTCTGCTTCTACAATTTTATTTTTACCATCGGTAATTAACTGCTGCCCTTTTTTGATGGCCGACTCACCTTCTTCTTGAGCGCTTTTACCGCGTTTGATCAGCTCGTTACCTTCTTCAATCTCTTCTTCCGCTTCTTCCCAAGCCTCAGCCAATTTTTCTAGTCTACTAACCATGTCATTGGCGGCTTTACTAGTGTTAAGGTTGTTTGCACTGAGCGCGAGCGTTTTGAATGCTTGGCGGTTTACTTGTAAATCTGTGTTGCCATTGGCGAATAACTTCTCGCCCTTACGGCTATAGTCTTTGCCCTTTGCAACTAACTTTTTGCCTTCTTTAAGCAAGTCTTCACCTTCACGCGTGTCTTTTTTGCCTTGTTCCCACATTTTTGAGATAGCAATTTGCGATTCACCTTCGGCTAAAATCCGTTCGCCAAAAGTGGGCGCCTTCGTGGCACAACCAGTCAGACTCACTAAACCCGTCAGTAAAATCATTGTTGCGATAGTCTTCATAACATCAACCTCTTAAATTTTTTATTCATACTGTCATACCGTTTTACAAGCTATCTTTAGTTTTATTGCACTGCCAATGGGGGCGCCATTATCTGGCTAAGCTGTATCCGTACGCTAGGTTTGGTGTGCAGTGTTCAGAAACCTTTGCCTCACTAAAATATGCTGTTATGCCTTACTGTTATTATGAGCTATTCTCAAGAATAATGCTGCGTTGGGCGTTAAATAATATTTTTGTGAGTAACCGATGAGCGAAGAAGGGCTGACCCTACGCTGCAAACATTCGCTATCGTCAGGCTGTGCATTAAGAGCGCTTGAGTGGCTCATTTATTTTAAGTTGGCTTGATGCTGTCTTTAATGATCTGCACGTCGTCAGCGTGCAGTAAAGCTTGCTCAGCGCGAGTGAACGCACGCTGGCTATGATAAACGGCCGCCTCACGGTTTGCCGCTGAGCCCAGTAATGACAATGATTGTAAGCCCTTTTGTAGGCGAATTGACACCTCGAGGGTGCCGGCACCATCGCGCGCGATAGCGGTAAAGGCATCATCATACAGATCTCGCATCGTCAGCTCTGGCACGGCGACACGCGGAAAAATAATCTTAGCTTGTTGCTGCTCAGCGTCGGTGAGTGGCTTATTCCACAAGGCGATTAATCGCACTAAGGCACCAATGATATTGATGGCTGTACCGGGGTCATTAATTCCCGGTGACAGAGCTCGCCCAGCAATCTCCGATAACACGACTAAACCAAAGCGAGGATCATCGACAAATAGGCGCTCACGGCCAATTTGAAACGCCTTGGCAATGCAGTGGTCTTGTTCTTGGGCCTTTGCAGATAATTGATGCACATAAGCGAGTACGCGATTCGGTGCGGCAAAAGTACCCGGTAGTGCGGCTACTTCAACATGGACATTCATTTTGTCTGCCCACTCTTGAATGGCAGACATATCAATATGTTGCACATAGCCAATCTCGTTTGCAAAAACGGGGTGGCCTTGGCTGGCGTCAACTGAAGCGGGGATACCACACAATGTTGGGAAGATGCGGCGGCGCTCTAAAGCCGCGGCGGTGGCCAATTCCACTTTTTCGATAGTAGAGCCCAGCCGCCCCAGTCGGGCAATCCGATCAACCCAGCGGACAAAGACAGTGATCACCAAACCAAATACGAATACGGTCAGAGCAAACAAAATAAATAAGCCTGCTTTGTCAAAAAAGCTATTTTTTAGCGCCGCGATGGCCACCACACTAAAAATAAAAGCGCCAACAAAAGTTGATAATGCATTTTGTGAAACATCGTCGGCGACCATTAAACGAAATGCACGAGGCGTAGCCGAGTTACTGGCGGAGTTGTAGGCGGATAGCATCGAGGTGACCGAAAACGTTGCAATCACTAACATACTAGAGGCCATAATCGACAATAAGCTCTCCACCGAGTCGATGCTGATATGGGGCACCCATTTAATCAATGCTGTGCCATCGGCCAGTTTGGCGATAAAAACCGCCGCAATCGACAATAAACACACCGCTAAAGGTCGCACCCATAGCCGCTCGTGTAACTGATTAAGTAAAAAGCGTAAACGGTCAATCGATACTAAAGCGGCCATGTTTTTTCCTCTTTTCGGCTAAAGGGGGCTAGCGTGCAGCTAAACCTCGACTATTGCGGCTTTAGTTTGTCGGTGCAGCAATTAAGATTAAATCTTGCTGTGGCGCTGTTAAGAATTGTGCGCCTGCATCGGTAATCACCACCATTTCTTCTACAGAAATCGTTTTTGTTTGCTGTTGGGCGCTCCCTGGATAATACCAACTGTAAAAGCCGTCATAGGAAAAGGTCATGCCAGCGTCGAGTTGCCGCTCGGAAGCAATGCGCACGCCCAGATTCGGGCCAGTATCATGTGCGACATAGCCTACCGGATGGCCCGTGCTCCACATGACGGGCAGTGAGCCTGCTTTGGCCATCACTTCGAGTTGCGCTTGATGCACGCTGTTTCCTGTAACCCCCGGCTTCATTGCCGCAAATGCTGCTCTACCGCCTGCTAAGGCGCTATCCCAAGCATGTTGAATGGCTGCTGGCGCTTTATTTTCGCCGGGTTTGAGCACATAAGCAAAGCGCTGAATATCCGTCACCCAATGCTCGAACACACGAATACCAAAATCGATTTGAATAACATCGCCTGGTTGGATCACGCGAGGAGTGGCATGAGAGTGACCACGGTCTGGGCCTGAGTTAACCGCAGGGTTTTGATCTGATGCCCAAGCATCTTGCACACCGGCCTCTGCCATTTTTTGTTTTAAATAATTCGCAATATCTAGATCTGTGGTAACACCGGGGATAACGTGCTGATAAGCTTCATATTGCCAGTCTGATGTCAGGCGAGCTGCTTGTGCCATTATGGCCACTTCCGCCGGTAATTTACGAGCAAGCCAGTAATAAATGAGCGGCTCTGCGGCAACGAGAGTTAACTCACTGCCTTGCAGTGCTGCTGTCAGCGCTAAATATTGTGAGTGGCTTAAACCATCAGCTTGTGGGTTTTGACTAAAACTATTTACCGCCAATTCTCCACGAATGTTTTGTATTTTTAACCACGCTGCTGCTGCGGCAATGGCATCTTGTTGTTTTGCTACTTCAATCACTTCATTAAAGCGTTGTAGCTCTTTTAAGGCGGTCGCTTCACTGCTGGGTGAAAAAATACGCGACATCACCCCTGTTGGAGTGCGACTGAACAGCACCACCGCAGTACCGCCAGCGTTTTCACAGCCAACGTGTTTGGCGAGTGGATCGTTGTCATTTTCACGGCAAACAATGAACCAATGTGTTACGCCTGTGTGATCCATGGCTTTGGGCAATAAGGTTGCGATACGTTGTTGCAGAATATCAGGCCAAGGAGAGGGCCCGCTAAACGCTGGCTGCGTTAGGGATGGAGCCGCCTGTGGTGTTACGACGGGCGGTTCGGCAGGGCTATGAAAAGCAATAAACGCCAAGTTAAGCACGATTAGCGGCACTAGTGCGCGGGCTGTTTTCATTCGAGGTTATCCTTTTTGGTCTAAACGCTTAACAGCGCACAACCACTGTTTTGCCGATAAAGTCATGTAACGCGCGACGTTTGTGATTAAAGAGCATGGTGACGAACTCTGAAATACTCCACACTACAGCGAAAACAGCAAAACTCATAATTGCGACGGTTAAGGTTGAGCTAATCGTGCCACTGGTTACGATTGATAGCGCAACCGTAAGCAGCAAGCTGATATAGATAATGTTGAGCACCAAGTTTACTGATTCGCGACGCAGCGCTTGCTTTAACGAGATGGCCGACTCAGAGGCATGATCCAGCACTTTTACTTTGGTGATCATTTTGCCCAGCGTTTGACCAAAATAGCCATGCATCACTAGGGTATAAATTGATAACTGCAGACCGTTAAAGGCATGCAGTAACGTATTTTGGTTACTGTATTCAATCCCAAATAACAGGCTCTCGATATAGAGGATTAACGTAAACAGCAAACCATCGATAATCGCTGCACCAAAGCGCGGCCAAAAAGTGGCATATTTAGACACCGCTTTACTTGGCAAAGGTTCGATTGGTACTGAGGCTAACGATGCCATGGCTTTATGCTGATGTTGCTCGAGTAAATGTAAAACGGTGGCATAGCGATCGGGAAATTGCTCTTGGTCGATATATTTTTTGACCTCGAGCAATTCGTCATAAGAATAGCGGCTAAAATCGGGATTGAATTCCATTTGCGATAAATCCTGTTTACGTTTTGACTCGTTTTGCTGCCTTCAGCTTATTTAGCCAAGTTACCTGCTTCAAGGATCGGTAAGCCGGCTTCAGTAGGAATATAAATTCTTTCGCCTTTGCCATCCTGTAAGCCTTTGATCCAGATATACCGCAAATATTCTGTATTGCCTTTTAGCGACTCACCAATAATACGGTTGGACTCTGCAGCGGCTTTGGCTCGTTCAATATCGGCTAGGCCCTCGGCTTTGGCTCTCACCACCGCCGCTTTACCTTCGGCTTCTGCCAGCGTTACTCGGGCATTGGCTTGCATTAAGGCGGCCGTTTCTCGCGCTCGAGCTTCTTCAATTAAGATTTGTTTTGACCATTCGGCTTCTTTTAACGCAGCACGACCTTGCATCTCCATGCGATATAAGTTGTATTTAGGCCAGGCCCAAAACGACATAACAACAACGGCCACGCTAATCAACAAAAGCATAATCAATGAACCTACTGCGAGTGCTTGCCTGTTTTGATACATTAATAAATCCTTATTTTCAGAGCGGTTTTTGGGATGCGCTTTAGCTGAGCCGAAAAATAGCGTTGGTTTTGCTAATAATTATGTAGCATAAGTTAGTTTAATCTTTTACAAAGCACAACACCTGATTACCTTGGCATAGTGACCACACATCGATGTTAAAGCGCTAATGTCACAGATGATTTTTGATGCTGATCTTGCTGGATTACTATAGATTTTGCTCTGAGCGCACGGCTAACTCAGCATGACCATGCCATAACCGCAACAAGATGCAGTTAAACCGCTTATGACATCGATGATATTAGGCGATGACTTGGCAGGATTATTCCAGATATTTATCTGACCAAACAGCAAATTCATTGCCGCTAGGCTCAGTGAAATGAAAGCGGTGGCCACCAGGAAAGCTAAAAATAGGTTTAACTATACTGCCACCGGCTGCGCTAATCTTTTTTAGGGTTTGCTCAAGCTGTTCACTATAAAAGATCAGCAAGGCCGCGCCATGCTGCGTGTTCGAACAGAGGTCGGCTTGAAAAAAGCCCCCATCTAATCCCTGATCGCTAAAAGCAGTGTACTGGGGCCCATAATCGACAAAGCTCCAATTAAAAACCTGTTGAAAAAACAGCTTTGTCGCCGCTAAATCAACGGCGGGCAATTCAACATAGTGTAACTTTTCATGCTGCATTATTAACTCCGGTCTCTGAGTGTGGTCCGATCTGTCTCTGAGTAAGGTCAGACCTGTCTCAGAGTCTGGTTAAAGCCGTGTCTGAGTATGGTCTGGCCAAAGAATTTAACCTTGGGCTAGGTTTTGTTAACGCTGGATTGAAATGCGTTTGATTTCAGCAATCGCGATCCGCTCATCAGTTTTTTTAGTTTTTAAATACAGCCAGTAATCATCAAATTTAGTCACCACGCCAGACACCGCATACTCGTTCCACTGGGTACAATTTAAAAATACCTTCACTGTCTTGCCGGGTAATTCATTAAACATCGTTGCTCCTACACATGTTTAGTTTGCACTTAGCTAGCGCATATAAAGCTCGGCTAACTGGCTAATTAAGCTATCCGCAGTCTGTCAGTGTGGCTTAATCCTTCGCTGTTCGTGGCCAGACCAGTGTCTGAGTGTGGTACAACCAGTCTCTGAGTGCGGTCTGACCAGTGTCTGAGTGCGGTCGGATGAGTTAGGTTAAACGCTAGGGTTATTTGGCGTCTTGAGCCAGCCATTCGTTAAATAGCGCGAAGCCCTGTTCGGTGACGGGGATGGCGATATTGGTCAGTAGAACCAAGCCTTTTTCGGTTTTTAGGTCAAAAATCACTAAGCTGAAGAAACCGGCTGTTTGGCCGTTATGCCAAAGCCACTGTTGCTCGGTCAGCATCCAGCCTGGCGTCATGGCAGGTTGATCGGTGGTGGGTAGTGTGGTTAGCCATTGTTGCAGTGCCGTATCTTTGGCGTGGTGTTGAAAAATATGGCGCAGCATAGTGGCCATATCTTCAATGGAAGCGACGACCGCGCCAGCGCCGGCTAAGCTATCGAATTGCCAATTGGGCACGGTGTCGGCACTGATCGCATAGCCGCTCGCAAGGTCTTTAAAGCTTTGCTTGCCGGTTTGCACCCCCGCCGTTTTCATGCCTAATGGCTGCAATACTTGCTGCTGCATCACGCTGGCATAAGGCATCTTTGCTTGCTGCTCTGCCAAAAAGCCCAGTAAGCCATAACCAAAATTGGAATAGCCAAAGGCTTTTTCAGCAAACTCGGTGTTTGCGAGCGCGGCTTTTAGAGCCGCTTCATCATAATGGGCGTAAGGGTTGCTCAAATCATCTAGCGGTAAATTGGCGGGTAACCGGGGCAAACCACTGCGATGGGTCAGTAATTCTGCCAGGGTATAATGATGTGCTGCGAGCTCGGGTAGGGGGCTTTGCTGAGCCAGCGGGGTGTCTAGCTGCCACTTGCCTTGTTGCAGTTGTTTGATAATAGCCAATGCCGTTAAAGGTTTGCTAATAGAGCCGATCTCAAACAGTGTGTTTTGACTCACCGCTTGTTGCTTTGCCACATTGGCTTGCCCATGCAGCTGATAGCGTACTGTTTGGCCATCCACCCAAGCGATGGCCACGCCGTGCTGACCAAATTCAGCACTCAGCCATTCACTCATCTTACTTAGCGTTGGTGTTAGCGGCTGAGTTACCGGCTTTTTTTTTAGGATAAGCGGTATAGCTTGGCCTTGTACAAAGCTTCCTTGCCACGCGTCATCTTGCCAAGTGCCCTGATAGCTGGCATTAATCATGGATGACCCAAAGCGCAATTGCTGCTCACTAATACTGAATTGATCAACTGGAATACCATAACTTTGCTGTTTAGGGCTGTCGAGGGTGACATGATAACCGTTGGTAATTACCGCGATATTTAACACTAAAGGCAAACTGGCGTTAGCATTGATTTGCAACTCACCGAACAGCTGTTGTTCATGTACCAGCCGTGCTTCGTCGCTTTTCGTCAAGCGGCTTAAGGTTAGTGGCATTGGCCGACCTTGGGTAAAGGTCCCGCTGAGGGTTTCACCGTCAAATTTGCCAGTGAAAGCTGCTTTTAAGGCATCGACGGTAAAGTTTAAGGTATTGTCTTGTATGGTCATACTGCTAACGGCAATGTCGTTCGAATATTGATTAGGACTGCGTAGTAATAGCTGATAGCCTTCAGTGCTGGATTGTATTTGCAGTGCCAAGGTCAGGCCGCTGTTTGGTGATGTGGCTAGCACACCACGCCAATGGCCACTGATATCGGCTGCATTCACATTCAGGTTAAGTGCTAAGCTGCTAATAAGCATAAGTAAAGATTTCATCTGATGTATTCCTTTTACACACAGTGAACAGTATAGACAGGGATGACGTTTTGTGTAAAAGCCCCGACCTACCATGCATTATTGGCAAATCGGGGCTGGTAAGCTGCTTAATTACCGCCTAATTTATCTAGTAAGCGGTTACGCAGTTTGTCTTGGATGGAACCCATCTTGGCATTTAACAGCTCTTCTAACTTGCCTTCCAGCGCTTTAGTATCGCCTTCTTGCTGTTGCAATAAACTGAGCCATTCTTGTTGCCCGGCTAATTGTTGTTGTAAGCGGCTATCTAAATCACTGCGCAGTTTCGTTTGCAGAGCCGCTACTTTTTGCTTAGCTTCACCCAGCAAGGCATCACCTAACATCCGATCTAATGACGAGCGAATAGTCACGTCAGGTTTAGAAATTAAGCCTTCGGCTAACACATCCAGTGGGATCTGACCTTGCTGGTTTAACAGCGACACCAGCTGATCTAAATAGCGGTTGCCGGTTTTATCAAAGTTAGCGTTTTTCAATAGCACTTTGGCTTGTTGTTTCAGTTGGTCATCGACCAGTTTCAGCGAGCCGGTGGCACTAAATAACCCGGCCAAGATGGTCATAGCGGTTTTATCGTTGCCTAGCGTCAGATTCTCTAAGGCCATATCATCAAGCTGCCAGCTAAGGTTGGTGATCATCTGCTCCAGAATCGCAAAGTCGCCATTGAGCTTCAGGCTATTCAGTTTAGGTAAACCCGATACATCGAGTTTAAAGCGAGTGGCCACATTATTAATGAGTTGATGCTGGGTGGTAATGTCTTGCATATTAATGGTGGTTTCGGTGCCGGCCAGTAATAAATGCAGCTTAGCTTGTTTTACCCAAAAATCCGGATAGGGCTGATTCAGATCCAAAGGTTTGGCTGGCGTTGCATCGCCTTCTTGTTGTAAATAGGGTTTGGCCAGTTGATACAAAGCTTCGAGCTTTTGTATCTCACGGGCCCACACATCACCCAGCAAGATTTGGAAGATCGGTGCCAAACCGCCGTCTTGAATATTCGCCAGTTGTTTTAGTTGCTGCCAATCTTGCTCAGCCGCACTGCGCACCGCTTTTACTGCATCGCTCAGCTGGTCACGGCTTTGGCCAAAACTTTGCTGTAGGGTGCGTAGTTTTTCGCGCTCGGCCTTTAATTGTTGCTGTAAGCTGCTCAGTTGCTGGGTTTTTGTAGCTAAATCTGCGGCATCACTGATCTTGCTGTCGGTTAGTGCTTTAATTTTAGCTTGAAACTCTTCTAACTGTTGCTGGGTAGGCAGTTGCTGCCGTAACTCGGTAAACTTTTGGCGTTGGCCGCTGATTAACTCTTTGAGTTGCTGCCCTTGTTGCAGCGTTTGTAAATTGGCGCGCGCTAAAATCGACTCAGCAGTAGGCACTTCCACTTGCAACAACGACGCTAAATCCAGCGCATTGTCGTTCGGTGGCGGCACTCGATACACTTTGCCGGGTTGCTGACGCGCACTGCCATAGGCTAACTCGTTCACTTCTAATTCTTCTACCACGTAAAAACCTTTTAAGGCAGGCCAGGGATCAATGCGGGCAAAGGCTTGCTTAAAACTGACGCTGTTATAAGCCGGTTTAGCGGGATCGGTGAGTTGTACACCATTGATTTGTAACGATACCGGCATGAGGCGTAACGACACGCTGTCGACATTGGCTTCTGCACCGGTGGCTTCTTCAAGTTGGTCAATCAGTACGCTTTTAATGATGGTGTTAGCCAGTAACCAGCCAATCACCAGAAGGGTGATCAGACTGACTGGAATAAGCCAAAGTAGTTTTTTCATCAGGAAATCCTTATCTGCAACAAAGAGGCGAGTTCACCCCTACAGTGTAAGGTAAAACGCTGTTTGCTTCATCTTTTTGCAAAATAACCGGGTTTAGCCTTGCGACAGGTAACAGCTGGTTGCGATAAAGCAGGCTGTTCCAAAGCGCCTCAGCGTTTATGCTAAAGCATAAGTCAGTATTTGTAGGATTGATCTGTTATGCGCATATTATGTCTGTCGTTAAGTATGGTGTTGTTAGGCTGTCAACCGGCGGTAAAAGAGCAGCCGGTGACCTTAAGCTCGCCCGCGTGGACCGATGCCCGTGCCGCCCAGCAAGGTTTGGCCGCGGGCACCTTTACCAGTGAACAATTAGTGCAACATTATCTGGAACAAATTGCGGCGCACAATCTGCAAGGCTATGAGCTGCGCGCTATCGTCGATGTTAATACTGAGGCCCTTGCGCAAGCAAAATTGTTGGATGAAGAGCGGGCGCAAGGCAAAACGCGTTCACCGTTGCACGGCTTGCCGGTAGTGTTAAAAGCCAATATTGCTACCGCCGACCAGTTACCGACTACCGCTGGCGCCTTAGCATTAAAAGATCACCTCACGGCCAAAGATGCCGAGCTGGTTAAGCAACTGCGAGCAGCCGGTGCGGTGATCCTTGCCAAAAGTAACTTATCAGAATGGGCGAACTTTCGTGGTGAAGACTCGTCCAGCGGTTGGTCAGCGTTAGGCGGGCAAACCCGTAATCCACATGTATTAACCCATACCCCTTGTGGTTCGAGTTCAGGCTCAGGTGTGGCGGTGGCCGCTGATCTGAGCTTGCTGGCTGTGGGCACCGAAACAGACGGTTCTATTATGTGCCCTTCGTCTATCAACGGCATTGTGGGTATTAAACCGACCCGTGGCGCGGTATCGGGTGAAGGCATTATTCCAATTGCTGCGGCGCAAGATATTGCTGGGCCGATGGCGCGCAAAGTTTATGATGCGGCGTTATTACTTGAAGCGATGCTGACTTCTGAAGGGCGGGCAAAATTACCTGCGTCTTTAACCGCGGCGGCATTACAGCCTGCAACCAGTGGCAAAGTATTATTAGTGCGTGCTTATGACAGTCGTAACCCGGCGTTACCAGCTATTTTAGATAAAACGGCGGCAGTGCTAACGGCGGCGGGTATTGAAGTGGTCACTACCGACCAGTGGCAATTACCCTCAGCATTATATCAAGCGGAATTAGCCGTATTAGTGTATGAATTTCGCCGTGATTTACAGCAGTGGTTGACCGATTACGCCGCGCCTGAGGCCGTTAATACAGTACAAAAAATTGTCGACTTCAATAACGCGCAGGGCGAAACAGCTTTGGCGTTTTATGGTCAAGAATACCTTGAGCAAGCCGCTGCCACCGACTTAACCGCCCAAGCCGAAGCCTATCAGCAGGCGTTAACTCGTAGCCGTGCACTGGCAGAAGCCGCATTAAATACGTATTTAAATGAAGGCTACAGCGCGATAATTATGCCTTCTTATGGCCCAGCTTGGCCGATTGATCATGTGAATGGCGACAGTTTTAATTTTGGCACTTCTACCGCTGCTGCGGTAGCAGGCTACCCATCGATTACCTTACCGGGGGGTTATGATGGTGTGTTACCACTGGGCTTAAGCGTGGTCGGTTTACCCTGGTCTGAGCCCGAGCTATTGCGCGTAGCGGCATTGTTAGAGCAGCAGTTATCAGCTTATCGGCGTCCGGGTTTTGTAGCAAGTTTACCCAGCAATGCTGAGCCTGCAGCAGAATCAGAGTAATGTTAAGCGCTTAACTTACCGTGCAATTAAGGCGGCGAAGTTTGCAGCTTGCTAAGGAGTGGCTTAGGCTATACGCAGTCTTGCTGTTTCACCCACGCCATTCTTCACGGTAAGGAGCTCAAACGATGTCAACTTCTGCTTTGCAGCGCATACACATTCCGATCACCGGCCTGACTTGCGCCGGTTGTGTGCGCCGTGCGACTTCGGCGCTGACTAGCGTTAATGGTGTCAGTGAGGTCAGTGTTAATTTAGCCACGGCCAGTGCGGAGTTTAGCCTCAGCGATAACACGCTATTACCGACAGTGACCAGCGCTTTGCAACAAGCCGGTTATCCTACCCGACTCGAACAGATCGAACTGCAAATTGCTAATATGCACTGCGCTTCCTGTGTCAGTAAAATTGAAAAAAGTGTGTTAGCGCTGCCCGGTGTGCTTAAGGCCACGGTCAATCTCGCCTCAAACACGCTACAGCTGACGCGTATTGCTGGGCTGGCGGGTGATCGCGCATTACTTAAGGCGATTGCTGCTGCGGGTTATCAAGGCAAGGTGCAAAGTGCAGAAAACACCGATCTCGCGCAAGAGCAGCAACAAGCACAACAACGCTTAAGCCGACAATTCTGGTTAGCGCTGCTGCTAAGTTTACCGGTGTTTGTGTTAGAAATGGGCAGCCACCTGTTGCCGGGGTTAGCGCAGTGGCTACAACACGTTTTACCTTCGCCTTATAACGGCCTGCTGCAATTTGTGTTAACCAGCGTGGTGCTACTTGGCCCGGGGCGGCACTTCTTTACTACGGGGATCCCCAATTTATGGCGACTGTCGCCAGATATGAACTCGTTAGTCGCGCTTGGTACCTTAGCGGCGTGGAGCTATTCTAGTGTCGTGTTATTCCTGCCCGCACTGCTGCCTGTTGGCAGTCAGCATCTGTACTTTGAATCTGCGGTGGTCATCGTAACGTTAATCTTGCTGGGTCGCTGGTTAGAAGGGCGTGCACGTGGACAGACGGGGGCCGCTATCCAGCGTTTACTTGGACTACAAGTCAAAACCGTACGGATAAAAAGGGATGATGACTTTCAGGATCTGCCTATTAATGAATTGCAAACCGAGATGCAATTTCTGGTTCGACCGGGAGAGCGGATTGCGGCTGATGCCGAGGTAGTGTCAGGGGAATCTTGGGTTGACGAAGCCATGTTAAGTGGTGAGCCTATGCCTGTTGCCAAAGCGGCTGGCGCCAAGGTGACGGCCGGTACCGTAAATGGTGAGCAAGGCAGTTTAATCTGCCGCGCTACCGCCGTAGGTGAGCAAACGGTATTGGCGCAAATTGTGCGCTTAGTGCAACAGGCACAAAGTAGTCGGTTACCCATTCAAGCTTTGGTGGATAAGGTAACAGCCGTGTTTGTGCCAGTGGTCTTAGCCATTGCCTTACTGACAGCGCTGCTCTGGCTTTGGTTGGGTAGCGAGCAGGCCGTCAGTTTTGCGTTGGTGAATGCGGTGGCGGTGCTGATTATTGCCTGCCCCTGTGCCATGGGGTTGGCCACGCCAGTCTCGATTATGGTGGGTACCGGGCGCGCAGCGGAGCTGGGTATCTTATTTCGGCAAGGTGATGCGCTGCAGCAACTGCAACAAATTAAGCTGGTGGCTTTTGATAAAACCGGCACCTTGACCGCCGGTAAAATGCAGTTAACAGACGTACACTGCGCCGATGGCGTTACTAAAGAACAAGTGTTGGCGTTGGTGGCAGGCGTGGAGCAACATGCGGAACATCCGTTGGCACAGGCCTTATTAGCGGCCGCTAAGCACGCGAAAGTACAGCCGCTTGCCGCGACCGAGTTTAAGGCACTCACCGGGTTTGGGGTCAGTGCGCAAATCGAGGCACAGCCGGTATTACTTGGCAGTGCCGCCTTGTTGGATAAACAACAGATCAGCGTTAGCCGCTTTGAGCAGCAAGCCACTGCTTGTCGTGCCGCCGGCAAAACGGTGATTTATCTGGCCTATAATGGCCAATTATTCGCGTTACTGGCCATCGCCGATCAATTGCGCGCAGACAGTAAAGATGCGGTTCGGCAACTTCAACAAGCAGGTTTGCGGGTGGTGATGGTCAGTGGTGATAATCAGCACACCGCCAATGCGGTGGCCGCCGAGTTAGGTATTACCGATGTGCGAGCTGAAGTACTACCGGCCGATAAACAAGCGGTAGTGCAAGCGTTGCAACGTGAGTTCGGTAAGGTCGCTTTTGTGGGCGATGGCATTAACGATGCCCCCGCGCTAGCGGCAGCCGATGTCGGCATTGCCATTGGTAGCGGCACCGATATTGCGATTGACGCTGCCGATGTGGTGTTACAACGCAGTGAAGTTAAGGCGGTGTATCGGGCGTTAGGTTTAAGCCGCGCAGTGATGCGCAATATTAAACAAAACTTATTCTGGGCGTTTGCGTATAACATCGTACTGATCCCGGTTGCAGCGGGTTTATTGTACCCCGTCGCCGGTATTTTATTGGCGCCCGGTTTAGCCGCAGCCGCCATGGCCATGTCTAGCGTGTTTGTACTGACCAATGCGTTGCGCTTGCGGCGATTTCGCTAATTTTTGACAGTGGATGGCAGAGAGAGTATCTTTAACAGGCGTATTTACGCCAAATAATTTCAACAGGAAGTGTCATGTTAAGCACCTTGGTTCAACGCCAAAAACTCTGGACTGTGCCGCTGCTCGTCAGCTTGGCATTTTCCTGGTGCTTAATGCTGTGTCAAAATGTGGCGCAGGCAGCCACGGTGACTTCTGCTGCCATGGAGCAAACCACACCGCCTTGTCATAGTGCAGTTAACCGTGACGATGCAGCAGAAATGCCGCTGTTATCAATTCAACCGCTATCAAGTCAACAACACTGCGCGGGTTGCGATAATCAAGCCGCCAGCGCTGAGCCAGTGCAGCTGGCTTTTTCGGCAATATTCATTACTTGGCAAAAATTGCCAGCCGTCGAGTTTTTACCTACGGCTATCCCAGCCAGTCAATTACATACGCCCCCGCCGAAACCACGGTTGCCGTTGTATTTATCGAACAATCAATTACGTATTTAACCCTTTTCTGAGTTGCTTCTTTGCTAATGTTCGCATTGGCTCCAGCTATTTTCAGTAAGGGTTTTATTATGTTGCCATCTTCTTCACTCGCGTCATTATTGTTTTCTGTCAAATTGCCTTTGTTGGCACTGCCGTTATGTTTACTGCCGCTGTCTGCTATAGCGCAGCAACAAGCTGATCCGCATGCCGGGCATGCGCACAGTCAAATGCAGTCGACGGTTGCCGATCCTTTAGCGGCTTTACAGCCAGACAGTCAGGTGTACACCTGCTCGATGCATCCACAAATTCGTTTAACTGATCCTAATGCGCGTTGCCCAATTTGTGGTATGGCGTTGATCCCGGTGCCGCAAGAAGATATGGCAAAAGATGAAACTGCTACTGCGGCAGTGCTGCGTTTAAGCCCTCGTGCCGCCGCCTTACTGCAAACACAAGTGCAACCGGTGCGGCTCAGTAAGGCTGAAGTAAAGCTTAACTTACCCGGTAGCTTAGCGGCCGATCAAAGCCGTATTCAAACTATTAGTGCCTGGAGTAGTGGCCGTATTGAACAAGCCTATGTGAATCGCACCGCGCAGACGGTGCGTGCTGGCGAGCCGATGCTGGAAATTTTCAGCCCTGATCTTATCGTCATCCAGCAAGAATTGTTGCAAGCCAAGCAGCTGAGTGCTAGCCGCGGCAGCTTGCCGGCCGGTACAACGCTAGATAGCGCACGCCGTCGTTTACGTTTGTTAGGTGTACCTGCCACGCAAATTGAGCAGATCCTTAATCGTGAACAGTTACAAGATACCGTCACCATCAGTGCGCCAGTCAGTGGCATTATTACCGATAAATGGGTTAATCAAGGTGCCTATGTCAGTACCGGTCAACCGCTATTTACTGTAATGGCTTTAGATCAGTTATGGCTTGAGTTAGAGGTGTTTGAACAACAACTGGCTTTGTTGCAGCCAGGTTTAGCCTTAGAGGTCAGTTTGCCTGCTTTTGCCGGTGAAAGCTTTAGCGCCAGTATTGAGCTGATTGAGCCGATGTTAAATAGCAGCAGCCGCACCGCCCGGGTGCGCGCACTGCTGCCTAATGCCAGTGGCCGGTTCCAACCGGGGATGCTGGCGCAGGCCAGCGTTACCATACCTCTTGCAGATACCTTGTTAATACCCGCCAGTGCCGTGCTTTTTACGGGTAAGCAATCCTTGGTGTATGTGCAAACTGCTGCCGAGCAACCACATTTTACTCCGCGGCAAATTACCTTAGGCCAGCGCGTTGGTGAGCAATATCAGGTATTAGCGGGGCTTAATGAAGGCGAGTTAGTGGTAACCCAAGGCGCCTTTCGTTTAGACAGTGAGCTGCAAATTCGCGGTTTAGCCAGCATGCTAAACCCCACCGCCACCGGGGGTGCCCCGATGGTACACCAACACGGTTCGAGCAGCACTTCAAGCACCAGTGCAAGTAATAGTGTCAGCCATGCCGATCATAGCATGATGGAGCGCCCAGAGGGTGGCGCAACCGTTACACCAGTAAAGCCCAGCTCAGCTTTTGTGTTAAGTGATGAGCAACAAGCCCCGTTATTGGCCGCTTATCAGCAGCTATATCTCGGTTTAATCAGTGACGATCTTAGCGCATGGCGCCAAGGCACGCTGGCAATGCAACAAGCGGTCGCGGGCATTGCGTGGCTGGATCGTTTTCCGGGGCTATTAATGGCACTTAAGGCCGGTGAGGGCGAGCTTGAGCAAGTAACGGATCTAGAGAGTGCTCGCGCCTTATTCTATCGGCATAATATCGGTTTATTACGTTTTGCCGAGCTAGGGGTATTCGCCCAAGGCTGGTATGAAGCCTATTGCCCAATGGCGCGCGATGGTGAAGGTGCTAGCTGGTTGCAGCCGACTGAGCAGTTACAAAACCCGTACTTTGGCCCGATGATGCTGAAGTGTGGTGATGTACTGCGCCAGTTTACTGAGGGGGCATAAGGATGTCTGAGGTAAATAATGGCTTTGGCCGTGTGCTGGCCGTGCTGATGCGGCAAAAATTAGTGGTGATGCTGCTGGCATCGCTGTTGTTAGTGGCGGGTATTGGTGTGGCGCCTTTTGCCTGGCAACACGGTATACCACTTAAACCGGTAACGGTGGATGCCATCCCTAATTTGGGTGAAAACCAACAGATCGTTTTTGCGGATTGGGCTGGGCGTTCGCCACAAGATGTCGAAGATCAAGTCACTTACCCGCTCAGTGCTGCGCTAATGGGCGTGCCAGGGGTGAAGGATGTGCGCTCACTGTCGATGTTCGGCTTTAGCAGTATTGCGCTGATTTTTGACGAAGATATCGAGTTTTACTGGGCACGTTCGCGTATTTTAGAAAAGCTGGCTAGCCTACCTGAAGAGACGTTACCCAGTGGTGTGCAGCCCGCGTTAGGCCCTGATGCCACTGGGCTAGGCCAGGTGTTCTGGTACACGTTAGAAGGACAAGACCCGCAGGGGAAAACCACCGGTGGTTGGACCTTGGCTGAGCTACGCTCAGTGCAGGATTGGTATTTACGCAGCGGCTTGTTAACCGCTGAAGGTATCAGCGAAGTCGCGGCCATTGGTGGTTATCAGCGCGAATATCAAATAGAAGTCGATGCCAATTTACTGCGTTTGTATCAAGTTAGTTTAGAGCAAGTCACGGCGGCGGTGATGGCATCGAATCTGGACGTAAGTGCGGGCAGTCGCGAAATTAATGGTGTTGAGTACCTGATCCGCGGTCAGGGCTTTATTAAAAACCTGGCGGATCTTGAACAAGCGGTGGTGCGACTGGGGCCGAATAATACGCCCATTCGGGTGCAAGACGTGGCCAGCGTGAATGTTGGCCCTGCCGCGCGGCGCGGTGCTTTGGATGTGGCCGGTGCCGAAGCGGTAGGCGCCGTCGTGACGGTGCGTGAAGGCTATAACCCACGGCAAGCGATTGCTCACTTACGCCAGCGCATGCAAGAGTTAGCGCCAGGCATGCCGGCCAAAGCGGTGATTGACTGGGCAAAGACTAGCCAGGTTGAAGTTGAACGCTTTGCCAGCGCCCAATCACTGCCAGATTATCAACTGCAACCTAACGCCTGGCGCGACTGGCTGCGCGCGCAACCGCAAGCCGATTGGCCCACTTGGCTCACGCTAAGTCAGGTCAGCATAGTGCCGTTTTATGATCGTTCGTTATTAATTGATGAAACCGTCGGCACCTTAGAAAGCGCCCTCAGTTTACAATTATTATTAACCACCATTGTGGTGCTGGCGCTGCTGTGGCAAGTGCGGGCCGCCTTGGCGATCAGTTTATTACTGCCGGCCACGGTACTCTGTACCTTTTTGCTGATGCGGCTGTTTCAGGTGGAAGCCAATATCGTCGCCTTGGCCGGTATCGCCATTGCCATCGGCACTATTGTCGATTTAGGCATTATTTTTACAGAAAATTTTCTGCGCCAGCGTCAAGACAAACCGGCGCTGTCAGTGTTACAGGCAATTTTGCAGGCCGGGCAAGAGGTAGGCCCAGCCATTCTGACGGCCATTAGCACCACGGTGATCAGTTTCTTACCGGTATTTGCCATGACCGGGGCCGAGGGCAAATTGTTTGGGCCTTTGGCCTATACCAAAACCTTTGTATTACTTTGTGCTGTGCTCCTTGCAGTGACGGTATTACCGGTGCTGCTGTATTTGTTGTTCGCGCCTACTACCCAAGGGTTACGTACTACCTTGCATGGTTTAGCAAAGCGCCTACCCGCACCACTGTTGGCTTGGACGGCTTTCTTGCCCAACGCTTTACTACCGCGGTTAAAGCATGTGCTGGTGATCATCCTGCTCATTACCGCCTTGGTGTTGCTGTCGCAATTGTGGTTACCGTTAGGCCCTGCCGCCGGTTTTTGGCATAACTTACTGTTGGTCAGTACGCTGTTGCTGCTGATTTTAGGCGGCTTTTGGTTGTTTCAGCGCGCCTACTTGCCGTTATTAGCGCTGTGTTTACGTTTTAAAGCACTGTTTATCGTTTTACCACTGTTGGTGGTGCTAACGGGGTTAAGTGTCTGGCTGGGGGCAGATCGGGTGATCCCGGGTGTGCAAGCCGAAAGTAGCTTAGCCAAGCGTTTTCCGGGCTTGGGGCGTGAGTTTATGCCGGCACTGGATGAAGGCGCTTTTCTGTTTATGCCCTCGTTAATGCCGCACACCTCAATCAGTGAAGCCTTAGCCGTACTGCAACAGCAAGACAAAGCCATTGCGGCTATTCCTGAAGTTAAATCGGTCGTGGGCAAAATTGGCCGGGCAGACACAGCGCTAGATCCGGCTCCACTGGGCATGATTGAAACGCTGATCCAGTATCACAGTGAATATCGCACTGATGCGCAAGGACGTCGGCAATTTTTCCGCTTTGATAGTAGCAGCCAGCAATTTGCTCGTGATGCGAATGGCGAGTTGATTGCTGATCCGCGTGGCCGACCTTATCGGCAATGGCGTGAGCATATAACGTCGCCAGATGATATTTGGCAAGAAATTGTGCAAGCGGCGCAACTACCCGGTGTGACTTCTGCGCCGAAACTGCAGCCGATTGAAACGCGCTTACTGATGTTACAAACCGGCATGCGGGCGGCGATGGGCATTAAATTGCAAGCGCCCGATTTGGCTACATTAGAGCAAATGGCGCTGCAATTTGAAGCCATACTTCGCCAAGCGCCAGGCATAGCACCGTTAACGGTGAATGCCGAACGGGTGGTCGGCCAGCCTTATTTAAGTATTGTGCCGGATCGGCAAGCGATTGCCCGACATGGCTTGTCGATGCAACAGGTGCAGCAAAGTATCAGCACGGCGCTGGGGGGCATGGAAGCGGGGCGCACGGTAGAAGGGCGCGAACGTTACCCGATCCGCGTGCGTTATCAGCGTGAGCAACGCGATACCGTGGAGGCGATCAACCAGGTGCTGATTAGCACGCCTGCGGGCTATCAGGTGCCACTCAGTCAACTGGCCGAACTGCGCTATGAGCGCGGCCCACAAATGATCCGCTCGGAGAACAGCTTTTTAACTGCTTATATTACTTTTGGTGCGCACCCCGGTTTAGCTGAAGTAGAAGCCGTGGCTCAGGTAGAAGCGCATTTGATGCAATTGCTAAACGAGGGCGAGTTAATTTTGCCTGCCGGTGTAAGTTACCAGTTTGCCGGCAGTTACCAGCAACAACAAAGTGCGGCGGCCACTTTAATGTGGCTGGTGCCCTTAGCCTTAATTTTGATCTTTATGTTGCTGTATCTGCAGTTCCAACAAGTCAGTACTGCCTTGATGATTTTTAGCAGCATTGCCATTGCTTGGGCCGGCGGCTTTATTGCCTTAGATGCCTTTGCTCAGCCTGATTTTCTCAACGTTAGCTGGTTTGGTGCCAATTTACGTGAGCTGTTTAACCTGCAAGCGTATAACTTGAGTATCGCCGTATGGGTCGGCTTTTTAGCGTTATTTGGTATCGCGGTCGATGACGGCATCGTAATGGCGACCTATTTAAAGCAGCAATTTGCCGAACATCAACCCCGCTCGCAAGCAGCGGTACGCGAATTGGTATTAGCCGCGGCCGCCAAGCGCATCGGCCCTTGCTTAATGACCTCCGCCACTACCATCTTAGCGTTATTACCGGTGCTCAGTGCCAGTGGCCGCGGCGCCGATCTGATGATCCCGATGGCCGTGCCCACCGTCGGCGGCATGTTTTTTGTACTACTGAGTATCTTTTTAATTCCGGTACTGTACTCCGCACGCGAGGAATGGCGCTTAGCGCTTAAGTAACCACTTAAGCTTAAGGGCGCATTGCGCCCTTAACTTTTATGCAGGTTTGTGCTGTTAGCAAGGTTACTAGAGCTGTGTTAACTAACATAAAGCCTCACTGATGGCTGGTTTAAATTTTAGTAAACCTATAGTTATTGATTGATAAAAAGCGTTATCATTTGGCCCTTAGCATATATAAGGGACTAGCATGCGTCATTTTATCGTATTTCTTTTTTTAGCGCTCTTAGCGGGCTGCGGCGGTGGTGGCAGTGATAGCAATACTGGCAGTGGCACAGGCTCAGGCGGCAATAACACTGGCAGTAACAGCTTAACCATTACCGCGGATAACGCGCTTTATCTCGCTGCTATAACCAGCTTAAGCAATGATACCCTGACAAGTTTTGCGCAACTGGCCGTGTTGGCGCATGACGAACTGAACAATAAACCCAGAGCGTTGGCGTTAACCCGCCCGGTGTTTTGTCAAAACGGCTCCCAGGCAAGTGCATTAGTAAAACAAACGGTATCTGATACGTATTATTTGGGCGCGAATCAGCGCTTTAATATTGTCTTTAACCAATGCCAGCTTCCACAGTTATCGGCATTAGTGAATGGTGAGTTAGAGGTAGAGATTAGCACGGTCACCCTTGATGGCTATTCTTTAGAGATATCGGCAGCGCAGTATAGGCTTATTGGCCGTAACCTGCGTTTAACAGATGAAGAAGGCTCTATTCAGGTAGCTTTGGATGTTAATAGCCGTTATAGCGCTAACCAGCAACAGTATACACATGCGCTAACACCCGCCTTAGGCAGTAATCTAACGCTTACTCTTCCCGACAACAAACGGGAACAGTTTAGTGGTTTTAATACCCAACTTATCCTAAGTAATCAAACAGGCCGCTATCAGCTGTCAACCCAAGGTAGAATGCAAAGCGAGACGCTAGCAGGAACTGTAGCCGTTAGCACGATATCGCCGCTTACCGGCCGCTTACAACGTTTACCCAATGGTGGCGAGTGGCTGTTTCAAGGAAGCGGCAATAGCACTTTGCGCTTGTCTGCGCTTTCTAGTGAGCCCGGCAAAGTAGCCAAGGTTTCTTTACCTGCCTTAGCGGTAGAAGGTGAAATAGACTGGCTTGACCTTAGCACGGGTGCTGCTTGGCAAAAAACGGGGTTAGCGAAAAACTATACTTGGCGAGAGCAGCGCGATTTTGTCAACCTGGAGCAAGAATGGCAAGTTACCGGGCAAAGCGTTGTGGCTGAGCTTTTGCCTGAGCAACCGTTATATTTGCATTTTAGTAATGATGTACACAGTTTAGGCGGTTACGGCAGCACGCTGACACTGATCGCGGTAGATGAAAACAACAATACGTTGTTCGGTATTCCGGCCATTGAGGTAGAGATTAGCTTGCAAGGTACCATTGTAAAGTTGCAACCACTAAGTGCCATGTTAGCCGGTTTTCGCTACCGTTTAGGCAGTATGTTTGGCCGCAATGAGGCCAGTAGCAACCTTGCCAGCACGCCTTATTTCTTTGCGACATTAAAAGAAGAATTAGCGGCCACCTTAAATGTAGACACGGTATTGTTTCGCTCAGGTCAAACCGTAGATATAACGCCCAGCATCCAATCTTTGCTAGGGCAAGCTTCAGTAACGTGGCAAACCGATAACACTGTTGTAGCGAAGCGTGCCCTAGCAGATCAAGGTATCAGTTTAACGTTTGCCACGGCACCTGCGGGCGGGTTTTTGCGCGGTAGCTTAACGTTGCAGCTTAGTAATGCCAGAGGCAATCAACTTTTGCTTGAGCGCCCTTATGTGGTGATAGATGAGCAGTTAGAGAATTACTTTTTTAACAGCGTTGAGCCCTTGTCAGGTGTCGGTGTGGCCAGTGCCTTGTTAGCGCCAATCAATGCCAATCAGGATATAGGCAATGACACAGGAATTTACACCGGTGTATCGGGTTTTTATACCGACACGCCGGGCGATACTGCGCAAAGCAAGCATTGGTCACTTTGGTTAAGAACCGGTGGTGGCGGCATCCTGCAGCCGGGTACTTACACCTCGGGTGCTGAAAGCGACTTTGCTGCACCGCACATCATGGTGAATGTAGAAAAGCGCACTTGTGATACGGAGTCAGCGACCTTTACTGTAGAACAAGCACAATACGACGCTGACAATATTTTTGTCACAGCGCTGCGCGCCAATTACGACTTGGTATGCACTAGTAACGGGCAACGTTATAAGTATCAGGGGCAAATTCGTTATCAACGTCGCTTTTAAGTGAGCCACTTGCTGAGTTTATAAAGAAGTACAGAGTAAAAAGGGCGCGGTTAGCGCCCTTTTATAGTAAACAAGAATCTATTTAATGACTTTAGATGCCTAACGAATAACTGATGGTAAATTATCCTGCTGCGCATTAATTAGTTTCGTTAATATTTTTTCTATTTTTCCTTCGGGATCTATTTGTTCAAATTTCATGGCATAAGTACAACTATCAATCGGTACCATTCCAAACAGAGCTCTCAACGTGCGAAGTTTATGCATATATGGATAATTGTGCGTGAGTGATTCGCAAAATTTCCCGTTGTTTTCTACTAATAAGGCTTTGGCCTCATCTGTTTTTCCTTGCTGAAAATATAGTTCAGACGTTAGTAAAATAAGGTTTAATTTGCCTTGAATATGATTGGGTGAATAGCCTTTTTGATGATATTCAGTAAGCTGCTGCTGCGCTTCCTTTAAGCGATCGAACTCAATAAAGGCTTGGATCTGATAGCGTTTAGTTCTTTCAATGTAAGTGTCATGTAAATGTGTTTCAGGCAGTTGTTCTAGCTCGTTGAGTAGCTGTGTTAAAACATCAAATACTGATTCTGATTTTGATTGAATTAGGCTAGGTAGCATAGCCATCTTAGTTGTAAAGTATTTAGAATACAGAGGCTTGCCATTTTTTTGTTGGAAACTTAGTGCAAATTGACACGTTTCTAGTGATGGCAGTCCTGCAATTTGGTAATTGTGGCATTGGTCAAAAACATAAAATCCTTTAATGCGTTGGCCACTATTAAAAATAGCGTTGTTAATGTTGATTCTAGAAAAGTTAAATGCTTCACCCATTTGTCCATAAATTTTTAATATAGTTGATAGTAAATCATAAGAAAGCTCACCAAAGCGGGGATCCGCTAATTCGCTCATTTTTTCTAGCAACTTAGGATAACGCTTGGCCTCTTTAAATTCGCTCGAGTGCAAAAGGTCTAAGTAACTATAAAATTGAATCAGTGGTGTTAGGCGTTCACGTTCAATTCTTTCACTGTCAATTAGTCTAATTTGGTTATCATAAAAAATTTTAGCGTAGTCTTTAAAAGGGTGATGTCCTGATATTGTCGCGACGAGTTCTTTAAAGTCCTTTTCGGAGTTTTCCCATTCTATTGAACCATATTCATAAAGATCATTTTCAATTTGTGCCTTACTGGCAAGCACGGTGAGCTTTAAAACAATCGAGGTGTTGGGTTGTTTTGCTAAGGCCCATGCTTCATTAAGAAGTGCTTTAATGTTTACACCACTTTGTTTATAAGTCGATTCACGCACGGCTAACAGCTTTAAATGCACTTCAGCATCTAAGCTTAAGTTATCTAAGCCACCTGCAGATGCTAATAAGTCCCTTATTTTTAATTTGAAAGGCGTTAGCATGGCATCCGCTACGTAGATTTCCCACTCCAATAGCTTTTGATAAGTGGGTTCGGATAAATCCACTTGTGATTTCAGCCCATCAATTATGTAATTTAATCCTGAGATTGTGTCTTCATAACGAATTTGATGGACATGCATTTCGACTAGCATCTTTTGTGCTACTAAATGGTAAGGCAGCAATGATGCTTTATTTTGGGTTAGCTCAAACAATTTTTGAGCATAAGACGCCATGGTGTAGTAGTCACCAAGTACAAGTTGTGCTTCTGCCAACGCCAGTAACAGTTTTGCAGCTTGCCGTTCTGGTAAGCGTGTAAGGTCAAGTTTTGTGATGGCGCTGATAATCTGCCGCTGTCGATCTAATTCATTCCCTGTCACAATCCGAACTTGGCTAAGTAAGTTTTGCGCGACTTCTAGATTGGCGGCAGCCTGCAATTTTTGTATTTGCAACTCTTGATGTGACTGCCAAGCTATAGCAAAAGCAGTTAACGAAAGTATTATTGTAACAATAGCAAAGCCAACAGCTAATCTATGCCGGTATAAAAATAATCTTAGATGATAACGCTTTCTGCTAACCGCAGACACAGGACGAAAAGCAAGATATAACTCGAGGTCTTTTATCATGTCAGACATGCTGCGATAACGCTCAGTCGGATTCTTGGCACAGGCTTTATCTGTGACAGCAGAAAGCACACTATTAGTATCTTGGCCCAATACGAAGCCGAGTAATTTCCCCGCGCTATAAACATCACTGGCCGTGGTTAAATGTTCCCCACTAATTTGCTCAGGGCTTGCATAGTCTAGCGATAATCCTCTGATATAAGCTTGCATCTTTGCATCGGAAGTGGCACCTAATAACCTAGCAACACCAAAATCTAACAAGTAGGGTTTGCCTGAGTCATCTATCATCACATTCTGCGGTTTTAAGTCTGCATGTAATAGTTGCCTAGAATGCGCATGGAGCAGCGCATAAAATATTTGTAACAATAGTTTTAACTTAGCTTTTTTGTTAAGCGAGCGCTGTAACAAATAGTGGTTTAAGGTTTGTCCTTGTACACGTTGCATCACTAAGTACATGTAACCATCTTCTGTTCTACCAGCATCATAGACGGAGACAATATTATCGTGCGACAACGATGCAAGAGCCTGTGCTTCAAAGTTAAGCCTTGCACCATCAGTAGCTAAGTATTGTGAAAATATTTTCACTGCAACATCTTGTTCAAACTCACCATCGGTTCGAACACCTGCAAAAACTGAACTCATTCCCCCAGCGCCAATCAGTGAGGTGAGTTTAAAAACGCCAAGTTGTTTACCAATAAAATCAGTGGCAGGAATAGCTTCTGCAGATACGCTAAAACCCATATTAAAGATGGCTGTTACATCAGGCGCAGTTATTGCCAATAAGCGACGTAAGTGTTCAGCAAGACAGCTATCATCGATATGCTTTGATATGTATGCTTCTCTGTCTGCTTCAGAAAGTGAGCTTATGGCATGATAATGTTGTATCAGTTGTTGGTTTTGCAGCGTATCAAGCAAAAGTGAGTGCCAAATGTTGTTTTACAAATAGTAAATCTTTTTCAACGGAGGATAGGCTTATCGACATCATCTCAGCAATTTCGGCATTAGGAACTTTGCAAGCATACTTCAACAGAAACACGGCTACTTGACGATCGAAAGAGCCCTTTAAATCTTCTAAATGTGATTGCATATCAATCAACTTATCTAAAAGTAGTTGTTCGTCCTTCGTCGTTTCTTCAACTTGTATAAAGTCTCTTTTCAGCGCTCGCTGTTTTCTGGTGTGATCGATTAGGATCGTATAAATAACTTGGGCAAAAGTTTTAAAAAAAGTAAGCGTCCGGCGATCACAGGTTAGCGCTCTGATTTAAGTGTCCACTTAATTTTAGTGGACACTTAGTGTCTTAAATCGCGTCACCTGACTGTTTAGATAGATCGATATTCCAAGGTAACA
>NZ_JAKGTQ010000004.1 GCF_021568285.1 Rheinheimera sp. UJ63 | reverse complement strand
CATCATAAGTGCCCACACAGATAATTGATTGCGAATTGTTAAAGAGCGTGCTTTGAACTTCAAAGCGGGAGGCGAATTTTACACCTACCAGATTTTAAGTCAAGCGTGAGGATAATTCTTTTTAAAACTTATCATCACACCAGACTCTTGTTACTTCACTTCGCTTTTCGAGGCCTTCATCAGCACCCTGTAGCGAGGCGGCCATTTTAGTGATTTAAACTCTGCTGTCAAGCGTCTTTTTTAAAGATTTTTGCAACTTCGCTTTATCACCTCAGGTTTCGCTGAACTCTCGTTCGCCGCATCCCCCGTGGCATGGCGCGCATTATAGGACCTTTTAAATATCCTGCAAGCGCTTTTTATTAAGGATTTAACTGACTGCTGAAAATCCCAGCAAAACGTTTATTATTAGCGCGATTTTATCGCTACAATCGCTTTTAAACGCTTTTTACCAAAGCCAAAGGCCTTTTGAAAAACCAAATGACTGATTGGGATGTATTGGCGCTCACTATTTGAGAGCCAAGGAATGTCTGCTACATCAGGATCATTAATATAGACGAAGAATTCATCTATGGCACATACCACTACCCAATGCGGTGCCTTGGAGCGATCAAATTGCCAGGTACTGATCAGTACTAACAAGATATAACCCTGATCGAGTAACTGTTGGATCAAAACTAAGTTAGGCTCAACTATAGCTAACGGAATATTCGCAGTAAGCACCTTATTGTGATCGGCATGATAGACACGTTGCATAACCGCTTTCTTATCTGCGGTACGCACCGTATCTAAAAACAACGGCCCTGCTTGATTGACATATATTTTACTGGCGAATCCTCTGCGCTCAGCCGCTAACGCCAAACCATAAGGACCACAACCACCGTGACCTGATGTCATAAATACCGTAGTGGCTTCTCGCCAAATATCAATTTCTAAATGCTCTGGCGTATATTGCTCTGGCATAAAGTAATTAAAAGCCATTAATAGGCAAGCAGGACCACAGGTAAAAGGTGTCGATTGCGGTATATAAGGTACTAAACGCTGATGTGCAATGGCGGGGAAATGGTGGATTTGTTTCTGCATGCATAACGCATCGGTATGATCTTCATAAAAATCAAGTTTGACCCCAAAAGGATGGTAGCCCAGTTTTTGATATAAACGAACAGCCGCCGCATTATCCGGTCGAACTTCTAATCGCATAAAAGCGCAATGCCGTTCTAACGCTCTTTCTTCCGCATCTTTTAATAGTTGCGCAGCAATACCTGTGCCTCGAGCACTGGGTAATAAGGCAATCGAGTAAAGCCGAGCCAAACTTGTGCCTCGCCGATAAAGCAGTAAGTAATAACCGACAATCTCGTTTTTATAACGCGCTATATATAAGTCACTGCGCTTTTCACTGATAAAACGCCGAAAACTGCGCACACTTAGCTTATCAGTGGTAAAACAAGCTTGCTCGATCTCAACCAAGGTCGCAATATCGGTGACTTCTGCTGCACAAATAGCAGATAAAGAAGGTTGAACATGAGCATCTGACAATACGGACTCCTGCTGAGACACGTTAATTCTAATTTTATTAACTAGTATAGTAGCAATATGCCAGATCCTTTCCGATACTTGTGAAAGAACCTAAAATTCAAACAAACTGATGGTGTTATGGCAAAACTGATTATCGTTGTCGACAAACTGCAAGATTGGGCGCCCTTTTATCAATATGATGGCGTAATGAGTTTACCCGACTATTTAAAATGGCGACCAAAGCAAGCACAGCGAGTTAGAGTGATTAACCTATGTCGCCAAGCGCATTATCTCGGTACAGGTTATTACTGCTCGCTCTTAGCAGAAGCCAATAATCACCACGTGATGCCTTCATTAAGAGCTTTTAATAAATTTAATCGACATGAGATTTCAGAGCTTATTGAAGAACTGCCTGGCCAACTGCGCAGTCAACTGGCTAAAGCACTGACGGAGTCGACAGAAGAGCAGCTCACTTTTAATATCTATTTTGGTGAAACAGAACTTAAAGCTTTACGCAAATTTGCCAGCTATCTATTTGAAGCTTTGCCCGTTCCGGTACTTAGGGTTGAGCTACAAAAAAAAGTACAGTGGCAAATTAAGTCAATCAAGATAGGGGCGGTACATAAACTAACGGAAACAGAACAAAGCTTTTTTGCCGAAGTGTTAGAACGCTACAGCCATAAAATATGGCGTTTAGAGCCAAAGAATTTGAAATTCAAATATGATTTGGCTGTGTTAACTAACCCCACTGAGAAATTCCCACCCTGCACACCTAAGTCTTTAGAGTTATTTGCTAAAGCGGCAAAACGCGCGGCAATGGATATCGAACATATTACTGCGAAAGATATGCAGCGATTAGCCGAATTCGATGGTTTATTTATACGCGAAACGACTGCCGTTAATCATCATACCTTTCATATGGCGGTTAAAGCAGAGCGTGAAGGGTTAGCGGTGATTGATGATCCTAACTCGATATTACGCTGTGGTAATAAAGTTTATCTGCAAACTTTATTTCAACAACACAATGTGCCCAGCCCAGATGGCTTAATGTTATTTAAACATGACCACGATAACCTAGAAAAAGCAGCCGATGCTTTGGGTTTACCCTTGGTATTGAAGATCCCAGATGGCAGCTTTTCTCGGGGGGTTGTTAAAGTGTCTACGTTGACTGAATTTAAAGCTCAACTGGCCGCGCTGTTTGAGCAAAGTGCGATTATCTTGGCGCAGCGTTATACTTTTACCGATTTTGATTGGCGTATTGGGGTTTTAAATGGTCAACCGTTGTTTGCCTGTAAATACTTTATGGCAAGGAACCACTGGCAAATCTACAAACATGGTAAGACTAAAACACAAAGTGGTGGCTTTAGTACTTGTGCTATTGCCGACGTGCCGCAGCATGTGCTTGCTGCCGCACTCGCTGCCTGTAAACCTATTGGCGATAGTTTGTATGGTGTTGATTTAAAACAAGCGGGTGAACAAGTGTTTGTAATTGAGGTGAACGATAACCCGAACATTGATGATGGTGTAGAAGATCTTTATCTGGGAAATAAGTTGTACGATATGCTAGTGGAAGATTTTATTCGACGGATTGAATTAACCCGCTAGCCCGTTGAGCAAAGCCTTTTACCAAAAAGGCGAACGCCAAAAAGCAAAAAACCGGCGATAGCCGGTTAATTGGTGCAGATGGAGAGACTCGAACTCTCACGCCTTGTGGGCACAAACACCTGAAGCTTGCGTGTCTACCAATTCCACCACATCTGCGTTATGTTTTGTGCACAGCACCTAACATGGCGTGCAGTATAGCGATTCAAATAAACTAGTCAACTACTCGATTCAACTATTCTGCACGTTTTTTCATGTTCGGTTATTTGCTGAGCAAAGCCTTTATTACTTCGCTTTTTTCAGCAAACCAATCTCTTCCAGCCGCTGCATCAAATAATCATTTGAGTTAATCGGCTCTGGATATAAGTTTGGTCGTTTTTCACTAATGCAGCTGTCTAACGTTTCAATAACAAAGTCAGGATTAGGATGCATAAAAAACGGAATAGAATAACGTGGCTCGCTCGCTGCCATTCCCGCTGGATTAACCACTCGATGTGTTGTCGACGGTAACACATGGTTAGTTAAGCGCTGCAACATATCACCGATATTCACCACTATAGTACCTTCAATGGTGGTAACCGGTAACCAGCTACCATCACGGCGTAAAATCTCTAAACCGGCTTCGTTTGAACCAACGAGCAAAGTGATTAAATTAATATCTTCATGCTGGCCTGCACGGATCGATTGGGTTTCCGTATCTTTAATCGGTGGATAGTGGATAGCTCGTAGAATGGAGTTACCATAATTCACTTTATCTGCAAAATAGTGCTGATCTTGCTGTAGATACAAGGCTAACGCCTCTAATACACGATTACCCAGTTTTTCTAACTCAGTAAATAAGGTTGAAGAGGCTTCTTTAAAGCCAGGTACTTCAGCCGGCCACATATTTGGATATAAACTGGGATGCGGTGCTGCACCATCCAATTCACGACCAACATGCCAAAACTCTTTCAAATCGGGATGATTGGAATCTTTTGCTTTCTCAACACCCACTGCGGTATAACCCCGAGCACCACCTTGTTCAGGTTTGGCATACGAAGCTTTCAGCTCTGTCGGTAAGGCAAAAAATTGCTTGATGACCTTATAGGTATTCTCTACCACTTCATCTGGAATACCGTGGCCACTGATGCCACAAAATCCAAATTCAGTGTAGGCTTTGCCAATTTCGGCAACAAAGTTTTCTTTGTCGGTGGCAAACCGTCTTATATCTAACGTTGGAACATGCTGTGTCATATAAAAGACCTGTTTTTTTAGCCTAAGTAAAAAAAGAACCCTGCAATAGCAGCGCTCATTAAGTTCGCTAATGTTGCCGCAAGCAAAGCTTTTAAGCCTAGCTCAGCAATATCAGCGCGACGAGATGGAGCCATACCGCCCAAACCGCCTAATAAAATGGCAATAGAAGAAAAGTTAGCAAAACCACATAACGCTATCGTTACAATAACTTGCGTATGCGCGCTTAGCTGTTCCTTCACTTGCACAAAGTCGAGGTATGCGACAAATTCATTAATGACCAACTTCTGGCCAATAAAACTACCAGCAGCACGGGCTTCATCCCAAGACACACCCAGAATAAAAGCTAAAGGTTGAAACACATAACCAAAGATTAATTGTAAGGTTAGGCCTTCAACACCTATCCAATTGCCAATACCGCCAACAATGCCGTTTACTAATGCAATTAACCCAACAAAAGCCAACAACATCGCGCCGACATTCAAAGCCAACTGCATACCGCTTGACGCGCCGGATGCCGCGGCATCAATTAAATTGGTATGCGGCTTTTCGCCACCAATTTCTGTCAATTCGTTTTTTGGCTCTTCAGTTTCCGGCAAAATAATTTTTGCCATTAAAAAGCCCCCAGGTGCGGCCATAAAACTAGCTGCAATTAAGTATTTTAATTCAATACCTAAACCTGCATAACCTGCTAATACTGAACCAGCAACGGAAGCTAAGCCCCCTACCATTACGGCGAATAATTCTGAACGGGTCATCGTCGGAATAAAAGGACGCACAATTAATGGTGCTTCGGTTTGACCAACAAAGATGTTCGCTGCGGCTGACATCGATTCCGGCCGACTAGTGCCCAGCAGTTTTTGTAGACCACCACCGATCAAGCGGATCACCCACGTCATAACACCTATGTGATACAGCACCGCGATTAACGATGAGAAAAAGATGATGATGGTGAGCACATGGATCGCGAAGATAAAGCCTTGCGAGAAATTACCCAAGTCGCCAAACAAAAATAGAATGCCGGCATTGGCATAACCAATCACGTTAGCGACCACCTGCGAGACATTGTATAAAACATCTTGTCCAAAAGGCACATACAACACAAAAGCGCCAATAGCTATTTGAATGGCAAAAGCCCCACCTACGGTTCGCCAGTTGATTCTGCTACGATGTGCCGATGCCACATACGCAACCAGTAACAGGGCAACAATGCCCACTAATCCCATCATACGTAATTTCCCTGATTGTTATTCTGCCAGTAACTGGCGAATTTTTGCTTTTATAATATCAATCGCTATCTGATTTTTACCACCACGGGTAACCACCAAGTCGGCATACTGTTTTGAAGGTGCAATAAACTCAAAAAAGGCGGGGCGAACGGTGCTTTCATACTGTTCAGTAACAGAGGCTAGGCTGCGGCCACGATCTTCTAGATCCCTTTTAATTCGACGTAATAAACAGATATCAAGCGGAGTATCCATAAACACCGTGATATCAAACTCATCGCGCAAGCGCTCGTCAGTTAATAATAAAATACCTTCTACTAAAATTACTTTAGCAGCCTGCACTTTAATTGTTTCGTCTAAACGCGTATGAAGCTTGTAACTGTATTGCGGCATGGCGATATTTTGACCGGCCCGCAATAATTTTAAATGTTCTACTAACAGCGAATGTTCAAACGCAGAGGGATGATCATAATTCGTCAGTATACGTTGATCAAAAGACAAATGACTTTGATCACGGTAATAGGCATCTTCAGACAGAATAGCAATACGCTCACCACCTAGTTCAGCTACTAGTTCTTGGTAAACAGTTGATGCAAATAAGCTTTTACCGGAAGCCGAAGCGCCCGCTATGGCGATAATGGTATTCTTACCCACAAGATCACTTACTTTAAAGAAAACAGTTGGCGATTATCGCTAATTACGCTGCAGATATAAATAAAAAACTACTAAAAAAAATGCCAGTCAATTGACTGGCATTTTTAGCATGCAATTAAGCAAACATTAGAAAGTGTACTTCACACCTACTTTTAAACGCCAAGCGGAATCTTGCGTGTAGAAAGTATCCCAGTTGTTGGTGTTGGTAGATGGGTTGCCATACACATATTGACGTGTTGCTGGGTCAATAGTGAATTCAAACAACTCGATAGTACCGAAGTTACTGCCGTATACCTTACCTTTGGTGCTATCCAGTAAGTTCAGGAAGTTATCGATAGTGAAGTAAACTAAACCTTTATGGCCTTCAACTAAACCTGGGATTTCTTGACGGATGCTTAAATCAAGCGTGGTTACCCAAGGCGTGGTGCTGACACCACGTGGTAAATAACCACCGGCGTATTTATCTAAGCCAAGTGTATTGAGGGTGTTGAAGAATGTGGCTTCAGCTGCTGCTGAGGCAAAACGCACATTTGGATCACCTTGAGTTGGGATGTACGGTAACAATGCATCACCAAAGGTACCCGGGCTGATCAAACCATATGGATCTGGCAGACCTGCAACAGCATTACCATCAGCATAATAAGTAATTGGCTTACCTGAACGACGCTCGAAGAACATGTTCACGTTAGTTTTGTAACCGGCGAACAGTTCAGTTTCATAACCGAAGTTAATCACGAAACGGTGCTCAGTTTCAAACGCTGAACGGCCTACGATAGCTTCGTTACGGTTAATTGCGGTGTTGAAACCGTAGTTACTACCGGCAGTTGAACTGGTGCTGGTGTGTGAATCCGTAATATCTTGATTGGTGTAAGACGTAGTTAATGAAACACCACTATCCCACTTTTTAAATAATACCGTGCTGAAGATTTTAGAACGGCCGTCTTTGTCTGCGTTGGTCAGCATTAAGTCGGTCGTTGTGCCATCTGGGTCGTTATAAATGATACGGCCGCCATCCAGCGTTGTACCATCTTCATCACCCGTTAAGCTCGCATCAATCCAGAATGCGGTGTTTTCAGCTTTTTTATACATTACTTCAGCTGTCCACAGAATATTGTCACCAATAATCGGTAGATCGAAGCTGTAATCAGTCGCTAACTGGAAACGCCAATCTGAAGGTAGTTTAAAATTAGGATCGGTGAAGTTAGTGCCTGCGAAACGTGTTGAGTTAGCAACGGTGTTTAACACATTTTGTGGGATCTCAGTGATATTGATGTTAGATAAATCTGCGCCACTTCTTAACGTCACTTCACCAATACCTACACCAGGGTTTGAGTAAGAGTTAGATACCCAAACGGTAGGCTGACCACCAGAGAAACGACCGACACCACCGCGAACCACTAAGTCATCAGCGGCATCCCAAGTAAAACCAAAACGTGGTAACACGATACCCGTGCCATCTAAGTTTTCAGTGTTAGGGAAACCCGTGCGCGCTTCAGACTGGCTGTTAGCTTTAGGTGTGTCACTTGATGCAAGCATCTCATAACGAATACCCATATCTAACACTAATTCTGGTGATACAGCCCATTCATCGTGAACATAAATAGCATGCTCATCACGAGTAAACGCTGCTGCAGCATCAACTGGGTTTAAGCTAGTGGCGTTTTGGTAACGTAAGAAAGAAGCTTGACGATTTGCAAAATCAGCGATACTTGCGAATTGATATTCACCTTTAGTGCGCTGTAAGAACAAGTTATAGATGTCTAAGCTTTTATACTGATAACCGAAATTAATGCTGTGATCACCTAACAAGTAATCGGCATCCATAGCTAAGATTAATGATTCTTTTTTCAGTTCATTTGAGTGACGTGATACATCTGAACCAATAGCAATGTTACCGGTTGGGGTGAAAATGGTGACATCACCGAAATCACCGTATGACGCTTGTGTTGTCGGGTTATCGATATAAGTAATGCTGAACTGGGTGGAGAAATCTGGATTCCAATCTGAGTAGAGTTTAAACGCATAGTTGTTTAACTCTTCTACCCGATCGTACCAGTGAGAAGATAAACGTAATTCACCAGCAAAACCTGAGGTGTTAGACGTACGGTTACCTTTACTGTATTGATAGGTAAAAGCAGCACGATGGTCATTGTTAATGTTCCAGTCTAACTTTAACAAGAACTTTTCGTCGTCAGTGACAGGAGAGATATCCCAAGCACCGGCATCTACACCGTACACATCACGGGCAATTTGTTGAACTTGTAAATACTGAGCATTTGTTGCGTCAGTTTGGTTAGGCGCACCTGAACCTGCTGGGCCCCACTCAATTGGCGTATCCGCTTCATAAAACTCGTAAGACGCGAAGAAGAACAATTTATCTTGAACGATAGCGCCGCCTAAGGTCGCACCATAGGTTGTTTCATCAAAGGCTAACGGAATATCTTGACCACGGTTTTTCGGCGTGCCGGCCAGTTTGTCATTCTGCGTTTCATAGAACAAAGAACCAAACATGTCATTCGCGCCTGACTTGGTCACCGCGTTAATTTTTGCACCTTGGAAACCGCTGTCTTTAGCGTTAAAAGGGGAAACGTCGATAGTAACTTGATCGATAGCATCTAAAGAAATAGGTGAACGTGTCGTTGGGTAACCGTTAGCGTTCAAACCGAAGTCATCGTTTTGCGCAATGCCGTCAACTGAAATGCTGTTAAAACGTGGGTTAGTACCGGCAACGCTTAACTCACCGTCTTTAGACGATAAAACCGCTAATGGGTTGTTACGAACGATATCTTTAATGTCACGGTCAAAACTTGGTGCGTTGGCAATGTCAGCCGCGCCAAAGTAGCTGCTGCTACCTGTGTTATTACCAGTAGAAAGCGCACTGCCTGTAACTGCAATACGTTCAACTTGAGAAGACTCAAGCTGTGCATTTAAACGAAATGTCTCACCTAAGGAAATAAAAATATTTTCGTAAGTTTTTGTACCTTCGTTGCTGGTGATGGTTACAGTGTAAGGGCCGCCAACACGTAAACCAGAACTAGAGAAAGCACCTGAGTCGTTAGACACAGCAACAGAACGAGTACCTGAAGGTACGTGCAGAATTTCTACACGTGCATTAGAAGCAATTTGTCCAGTAGGGCTGACAATATTGCCGCGAATGGCAGAAGATGTATCGGCATAAGCCAAATTACTGACACCCAAGGCGAGTGTCACTGCCAACGCTAAATGTTTAATTTTCATATCGTTTTCACCTGGTAGTTGTGGGTTCTTAGCTAAATCCGATTTAGTTTTGTAAGATTGCTATCAATCTGCTGGCGAGCATAACGGACAAATATGTCATTTTCGTTACGTTTACCAAATTACGGGAACTTTTCTATTGTTCTATTGCCAAAGCAAATCCCGTCATACGATTGTAACATGACTGATTTCTGATGCGAATAATATGAGGCAAAAACGCTCAAAAAATATCTTTTTTTGGCGATTAATTACCGATAAGCGCTTTTCTTCATAAGCTATTCATATTTCTACTGTAAAATTGCTTAACAAATCTTTAGACAACCTCATCACTTCTCGATAGCTTCACTCACTTGGCGAGTCTAACGATAGGCTGTTAATCTTTAGGTAACGTTATGCATATAAATGTAATTAATGTTTTTATTATGGCGATGTTCACTATGCTACCCAGCTCACTCTTAGCACAACAAACGCTGAAAGTTGCCACCTTTAATGTCAGTATGGAAGCCGACAATTATCTGAAAAAGGGTGAAAAAGGCAGCCCAGAGGTATTAATGGATGTGCTCGCCAGCAAAAATCATCCGCAAGTAAAAAACATTGCGGCGATTATTCAGCGCGTCAGGCCTGATATCCTGTTACTCAATGAATTTGACTATATTGCCGATCCTGAGCAAGGCGTGCAGGCGTTTATCAATAATTATCTGCAGCAAGCTCAAGCCGGTAGTAAAGCTATCGATTATCCCTACTTTTATTACCATACCGTTAATACCGGCCAACCCAGCCCTTATGATTTGGATAACAACGGTAAAGCGACTGGGGTTGGCAACGATGCTTGGGGCTTTGGTTTTTATCCCGGACAATATGGCATGGTCTTGTTGTCTAAATACCCTATCGTTACTGAGCAAGTGCGCACATTTCAGCATTTCAAATGGAAAGACATGCCACAACATTTGCCCACGTTACAAGCGGATGGCAAGCCTTGGTATAGTAAAGAAGCTTGGCAAGAGTTTCCGTTATCATCAAAGTCACATTGGGATGTGCCGGTGTTAGTGGGCGGCAAAACGGTGCATTTGCTGATCAGTCACCCTACGCCCCCTGTTTTTGACGGCCCGGAAAATCGCAATGGCAAACGTAATCACGACGAAATTCGCTTCTGGACTGATTATCTATCCGCTGAGACTTCAGGTTATATTTACGATGATCAAGGACAGCTCGGTGGTATTGCACAACAGCAACCCTTTGTGATCTTGGGTGATTTAAATGCCTCAGCCGAAGGCGAAGGGGATGCCTTATTAACCGGCATTGCGGGCTTAACAAGCCACCCGAGCGTTAACAATAGCGTGGTGCCACAAAGTGCAGGTGGGTTAGAGCACAGCCCAGATCGTGAATTTGCGGCAAGTCACACTGCCAGTTGGCGGATGCGTGCTGATTATGTTTTACCATCGAAGCAGGGATTTAACATTAAAGACGCAGGTGTATTTTGGCCCGCAAAAGATACCGCTGATTATTATCTAATTGGCACCCGAGAAGCCAGCTCAGACCATCGTTTAGTCTGGCTGGAACTCGAACTTACCGCGAATTAACGCTTAGCCAACGACAACACATGTACTGTGACTTCTTCTCGGTCATGGTACAAGTGTTTTACTTGTAACTCGTAACCTAAACCGGCCTGCTGTAAAATCTGTTCAAAATCAGCAAGGACTTCTTTGACCGTTTCGTAACGGCGTTTCATCGGCAATTTTAAGTTAAAGATCGTTTCCTGACACCAGCCTTTCACTAACCACGACGCAATTAAAGGAGCAACCCGCTGTGGTTGTTCAATCATGTCGCAAACCAACCAATAGACATTACGTTTCTTCGGTTCAAATTTAAAGCCATCCACCGTCTGGTGTTTAACTTGCCCGGTGTCCATTAATGAATCCGCCATCGGACCGTTATCAATAGCCGTAACCATCATGCTGCGTTTGACTAATTGGTAAGTCCAACCTCCTGGGCTTGCGCCTAAATCTACCGCATTCATGCCCGGCGCTAAACGGGTCTCCCATTCATCGCGCGGAATAAAACTCAAAAACGCTTCTTCTAGTTTTAAGGTACTGCGACTGGGCGCCTCTGCTGGAAACTTTAAGCGTAGAATGCCGTTTTCTAACGGAGAGTTATTCTCTGGGTAAGACAGGCCCAAATAGCCTTCGTTACCTGATATTAAAAACAAATGCAGCACTGCAGCACGCTTTTGCTCTTTGGGTAACATCACGCCCGCTTGGCGTAAAGCTTGACGCAAAGGTACCGTAAATTTACGCGCTAACGTCGACAAGGTTTTACCATCATTGGTATCTGGAAATTCCACCCGTAGCTCACCGCAACTGGTTACTTCTTGAGCTAAAGCGGCTTCTAACACCGGTGCAATACGATCGGTTGCCGGTAAGGTTAAGGGCTCGGCCAATAACAGGATCCATTGACGGATAAAGATAAAGTCACGAAAGTCAAAATCACGATAAAACGCTCGTAAACTGTCTGCGTCGTAAGCCTCGAAAATAACAAAAGCGCTATTGGCTTTTAATTTACAAAAGCCAAAGACGTTAAAGGCTGCTGCCTGATCTTGAATTTCTGCCGCACATTCTTTCTCAAAACCTGCACGACAATAAAGCATTAACTGTTTCATTGATTAATCCCTGCGCCAGTTGGCGATTGCCAAAACCAGCCAGCCTAAAATAAAACTTTGACCGCCTAATGGCGCCAAAGCAGAAAAATAACCGGGTAATTGCAAAGCCCCGGCAAGTAACGTCCAACAAAATAACCAAATTCCCAGCTGCCATAACGCTGCGGTTAAGGCTAATAAGCGACTGCCGGTTTTACTATCTAGTTGCAGCAAAGCTAAGCTATGCAACGCCAGTAATGCCAAGGCAATCACGATACGTGTTGCCGCATCGGGTGGCAGTGCGCTTTGCCATAAATGCATCAGCAAAGCCGCTAAAGCCACCACCGCCGCACCATATAATGCCGCTAAACTACGGCTGAGTTTCATCCAAAATTGCATCAATGTACCTTCGAGTAATGCTAGCCGCTTCAATAATAAGCGAAGCTTGCGACTGACCACTGCTTTTTAACGGTTTAAAATCATGGTCGCCACTGTTTAACCAGTGCAGAACTACGCCAGGCCAATGTTTAGCGGCCACCTCATTTCGCTTGCCAAAAGGGTCGCGTTCGCCTTGCAAAATCACTAAGGGGACAGTCAGTTGACTAAAATGCGCCGTTCGCCAAACACTTTTACCCGGCGCATGAAACGGATAACCATAAACAAAGCAGCCCGCCAACATTGCCGTAGCCTCTGGATCTGCCGCTAACATAGAGGCAATACGCCCTCCCATTGACTTACCCGCAATAAAACAAGGCTGACCATCGCGGGTAAACTGCTGTAATGCCGCCATTAATTCAGGTTGCAACAAAGTGGCTTTGGGCGGCGGCCGTCGACTGCCACCGTCTAGTCGAGTTTGCATATAACCAAAATGAAATAAGCTTACTTCAATTTGCTCTGCAAAGAGCGCTGAACACAGTTGCTGCATAAAGTCGCTGTGACAAGATGCCCCCGCCCCATGTGCTAATAACAACTTTACCGCTGTTTTACTCATCCAGCGCTACCGCATTGGTAAAATGCTGCTCGGTAAAATCGGCTTGCTCGGCCAACACCATATCAAGCATCCATTGACGAAACGCGGCAATTTTCCCCAATTCGGTTTGGCTTTCACGATGCACTAAGTAGTACGAGTCTTTGCTGATCAATACATGATTAAACGGCACAAACAATCGGCCAGAAGTGATGTCGGGTCGCGCTAACACATTATGTGCCAAGGCAACACCTTGACCATGAATAGCAGCCTGCAGCACCATCGACGAGTGACTGAAAATAGGCCCTTGATTCACGTTAAAGTTTTTAAAGCCTTGGCTTGAAAACCACGATTTCCAAGCGCGGCGAGAGCCATCATGCAATAAGTTATGAAAGCGTAAATCGTCTGGCTCAAGTAATGGCTTACTGCCGTTAAGTAACAGCGGTGAACATACCGGTAATAAGTATTCGGTATGCAGCTTTTCGGCCACCAGATTACGCCAATTGCCACGGCCATAATAAATCGCGACATCGACATCATCGGTCAAAGAGCCTTCGTCTAAATCAACCGCTTTAATACGCACATCGATATCAGGGTGCAACTCGCTAAACTGGTTCAAACGCGGCACTAACCATTGAATAGCAAAGCTTGGCTGCAAGCTAACCGTTAACGCGCCTTTGGCACCACGCGCTAACAGCTTTTCAGTGGCGTCGTGTAATTGTAGGAAAATCTCTTTAATGTCTAAAAAATAACTCTGCCCTTCTTCCGTTAAGAGTAAAGAGCGGTTTTTACGCATAAAAAGTTTCAGCCCAAGATGATCTTCAAGCGCTTTAATTTGATGACTAATCGCAGCCTGAGTGACATACATTTCCTCTGCCGCCTTGGTAAAACTAAGATGCCGGGCGGCAGTTTCAAATGCCTTTAAAGCGTTAAGCGGTGGCAGACGGCGAGCCATAAAAATCCATTCATTAATTAGTCATCAGGCAAGTTCACGCTAAGCAGCAATGCGGTTTAGCACGGTGATTACTGCGGTTTGTAGCCTTCAATCTCAACGTCTTGACCCTCAAATAAAAAAGCAATCATTTGCTCTTCTAACAGTTTACGGTGTTCAACGTTCATCATATTTAATTTTTTTTCGTTAATCAGCATCACTTGCTTGGTTTGCCATTGCGCCCAGGCTTCTTTACTGATGTTATCAAAGACTCTTTTGCCTAATTCACCTGGGTAGAACTGAAAATCTAAACCCGGTGCTTCTTTTTTCAAAAACTGACAATAAACCGTACGACTCATAAACTCATTTCCTTAATCAGGCGAATACACAGCGAGTTGCTGCAGCAGTTGTTTTGCCGGAGCAGACAAGCCAACCTCAGGTATGGGGTCTATTGTAAACCAAGTTGCTGTAGATTGCTCCTGTACCATTGCGGGTAAGCGCTCAAGCTTGAGCAGTATGGGTTGGATCCATAAATGAAAATGGCTAAAAGTATGCCGAAACCCGGCCAACTCATGCTGTGGCATTGCGGCTAAACCTTGCAGTGCAAGATACTCATCACGTAACTCGGCACTGTTAAACTCTAGAAAACCAAATAAGCCGCCCCACAAACCACTAGCTGGGCGCTGCAACATATAAACTTGCTGCTGATGTTGTAATAGCAACCAAAAACTTTGCTTCTCGGGTATGGTTTTTTTCGGTTTTTTGCCCGGATACAAGGCTTGATCACCTTGTAATGCCGCCAAACAATGTCGTTGCAGTGGGCACTCGGCGCAGCGAGGTTTACTGCGACTACAAAGTGAGGCGCCCAAATCCATCATACCCTGGTTAAATTCAGCAAAAGTGTCGGCTGGGGTCAATTGCTCTGCCAACTGCCAAAGTTGTTGCTCTACCTGTTTTTGTCCTGGCCAGCCGGCAATACCGGCGAAACGCGCTAAGACTCTTTTACAGTTACCATCTAAAATGGGGTAATGCTGACCCAGCGCCAGCGATAAGATGGCGCCCGCCGTAGAACGCCCAATGCCAGGCAATGCAACAATCTGCTCGAAATCAGTAGGGAATTGCCCCGCATGCGCGATAACAATTTCAACCGCCGCTTTATGCAGATTGCGGGCTCGAGCGTAATAACCTAAGCCAGTCCACAGATGTAACACTTCGTCAATCGGCGCTTGCGCCAAGCTTTGAATATCAGGGAAACGCTGCACAAAACGTTCAAAATACGGGATCACCGTTGCTACCTGTGTTTGTTGCAACATCACTTCCGATAGCCAGGTTTTATAAGGGCTTTTTTGCACTTGCCATGGCAAGTTATTGCGACCATGTTGCCGTTGCCAATGCACCAATTGCTCGGCAAACCACGTTGCGTACTGCACTATTTATTCTCCTCAAAACCGCTTGCTATGCGCCGCCTAATTATGCTGCGGCGCAGTGTAGCAGATCAGCGCTATTTTATTAGGTTGAGCTTGAAGGCTATTCCAAGGATAATACGCCCCCATTTAGTGTACGGAGCAAAAAATGAGCACAGAGGACAACAACGCGCAGCGCGAGCAAAATGCATCGCCATCAACTGAAACCCCCTATCTGCGACGGATCCGCTCTTTTGTGCTGCGTGAAGGCCGCCTAACTAAAGGTCAGCAACATGCTCTAGATAACTATTGGTCAGAATACGGCATTGATTATCAACCCAGTTTACTTGACCTTGACCAAGTGTTTGCGCGCTCAGCGCCACGAGTACTTGAAATCGGTTTTGGTATGGGTAAATCGCTGGTGGCGATGGCGCAAGCGGCGACCGATCATGATTTTATCGGCATTGAAGTGCATCGGCCTGGTGTGGGCGCTTGTTTATCAGAAGCGGTAACACAACAAGTTAAAAACTTAAAAGTATTTGAGCATGATGCGGTAGAGGTTTTAGCGCATATGATCCCAGAGCAAAGCCTGGATACCGTGCAGCTGTTTTTCCCCGATCCATGGCATAAAAAACGCCATCACAAGCGTCGCATTGTTCAAGCTGAATTCGTGCAAGCACTGCGCAGTAAACTGAAAATAGGTGGCGTGTTTCATATGGCCACCGATTGGGAAAACTACGCTGAGCATATGCTTGAAGTCATGCAACATGCCGAGGGATTTACTAATTTATCGGCGAGCAATAACTATGTCGAGCGACCAGAACATCGCCCGCTGACCAAATTTGAACAACGTGGGCAGAAACTTGGGCATGGTGTTTGGGATCTTATGTTTAAAAGGATAAGTTAATGCTTGCTAACACCAGTCAGCTGATTTTACGTAACCTCGCCGATTTAACTGGCGCTGTTCTTTTTGTTGAGCCTGAAGCCGACCTACTGTCGCATCAGTTGCACGAACTGTCTTCGTTCAGCTGTTTTACCACTGATGCGGCGGTCAATCATCAATGGCAACGCGCAGCTAAAAACGTTTACTTTAGCGCCGAGCCGAAGTTTACAGAACAATTTAATACCGTGGTGCTTTTCTACCCCAAAAGCAAAGAGCAACTGGCGGGCACCCTGCAATTAATTAGCGGCGCTTTAGCCGCGGACGCACAGCTATTCTTAGTGGGTGATAATAAAGGCGGTATTAAAAGTCTGGTCACGCACGCCGAGAAATTGGGTTTGCATGCGCACAAATTAGATAATGCCAAGCATTGTTTATGGTTTTCATTAAGCGGGGCGCTTGATTCTCTTCCTGCAAACCGGCTAAGTGAGTTCTCACTTACCTTAGCTAATAGCCCCCTTAAGGTGTGTTCGCTACCCGGCGTGTTTAATCATGGCAAACTGGATAAAGGCACGGCATTGCTACTTGAACATGTAGCGCATATTCAAGATGGCATGGTGCTCGACTTTGCTTGTGGTGCCGGCATTATTGGTGCCTATTTAAAACAGCAGGCACCGGCCATTGAATTATACTGCTCTGACATCTCCGCGTTAGCCGTAAAGGCAACGGTTGCGACGTTAAAAGCGAATGGTTTAAAAGGCGAAGTGGTCGCGGCAGATGGTTTGCCGGCACAGCCCTTAACCTTTAAACATATTGTCAGCAACCCGCCGTTTCATACTGGGATTAAAACCGATTACAGCATCAGCGAAGCCTTGATCAGTCAAAGCGTACAACGCCTGCAAAAAGGCGGAACGCTGACGGTAGTGGCCAATAACCACTTAGCTTATCAGCAACTGTTTGAACAAGCCTTTGGTAAAGTTAACGTTCTGGCGAAACGCCATGGTTTTGTGATATACCAAGTGGTAAAGCATTAATTTAAAGGTTAATTATGCCGATTGGAGCACGATTATTGTTACTGTTACTCTTAGCCTGCAGCGCCGAGTTATCGGCTGAGCAGGTTAAGAGTTGCTTACAGTCCAGTTTGCGTACTACCGCCTGCCCACATCAAATTTATCGAGCCGTGCAATTGCCCGATGTGAATAAAATGGCGGTACGCTGTATTTGCGTAACCGATTTTAGCCCACTGCTCGCCCCCGCAACGACACCTGAAGCGCGACTTGCTCAACTACGTTTAAAGCAGCAATTACAAAGCGATTTACCGATTGAGGTTGAAGCGATATTACAAGTGTTACGACGTGAACGTTAAGCCGGTAACAGCACCAGACGATTAGCAAAACCCCCTAAGTGCTCTTCTGGCTGTTGCATTAAAACTGGCACGAGATACAGCTCGTTCTTATCAACCCAAAAAATAGCATTTTGCGTAAACAATCTCCCAAGTGCAATCGCTTGGACTTTATCGCACAACACCATCCAACTTCTTTCTTCAAAGGAACGATCTGGGGCCGAGCCGATAACCGAGCGATACGCTAAGCCGGTTTGCTGCAGCTGTGCTTGCAGTTGTTTATCCAGCAAGCGGTTGTACACGGCTGGTGCATTTACTCCTGCGGGGTTTTGTGCACTGACAATGGCAAAGCTAAGATGCGTGGCTAAACGTTGATGACATAAAAAGATACTGTTTTTGTAATGTTGCCACAGTTCCATCATCACGCTCCTTACTGATTGCTCGTGATTACTATAAACCGCGAAAATAATTTTTCCAGTAACTCTTTGCAAAAAGCCAATATATGTTTAGCATCAAACGCTAGTTTAGTGTGTCAACAAGGAAGTCCTGCCTACAATATGACAGTTAAAGCCCGAGCCACCTCAATGAAAGCCGCTTTAATTTGGTTAGTCATGCTGATTTGTAGCATTACGTTGGCGTTAACCTTGTTTCTGACGAATTATCTGGATTACCTGCGACAAAACACGCAACAACAAAACCAATTCAGTTCCTTGCTCAACATTATTGCGGTGAATGCCCAATCCAGTTTACAGAGCCATAATCCAGAACGAGAAGAACAACGCCTAAAAGCGTTAAACTCGATACCAATGATTAAATATGTCCATATTTATCAATGGGATGCCACTGAGAACAAACTCAATTTTTTTGCCAGTTTTAATAAAGCAGATAGCGCTGCTTTGCCATCCCAACAGCATCGAGTCGAACACTTAACCACGCTAGCGGTTAATGATGATTTAATGGAACAAAGCAAAGCCATCATGCTTAATAACAACTTGCTTGGTTATGTTTATTTAAGAGCCAGCCGCCAAGAACTGTTAAGCTCGCAGCGCCAGCAAACACTGATAAACCTGCTGATTGCCGCCATGGCGCTGATGTTATGCTTTTTTCTGGCATTTAAGCTTTTAAAATACTTTACCAAACCTATTAATACCTTATTGGCATTAGTGCATCAGGTCGCACGCAGTAAAGACTACAGTGTGCGTGCCCCAGCCACCGAATTAACCGAGTTTAATCAGCTAAACCGGGCCTTTAATACCATGATGGATCGTATTGAAAATGAGCTGCACAAACGCGAACACGCCGAGCAAGAAATTAAACAATTAAACCAAAACCTCGAGCAGACAGTGACTGAGCGTACTCTGGCATTAAAAACCTCCAATCAAGAGTTATTGAACACCCTCGCAACCTTACATAAATATCAAACGCAAATTGTCGAAACCGAGAAAATGGCCAGTCTCGGGCAAATGGTGGCGGGCATTGCCCATGAAGTGAATACCCCTATCGGGCTAGGCGTGACCGCGTCAACCTTAATGCAAGATCGTATTCAAGATATCGAACGGGCTTTTGCCGATAAAAAACTCACGGCTAATCAGTTAGAACGCTTTTTGGCTGATAGCAAAGAAAACCTTGGCATCATTTATCGAAATTTAGAACGAGCGGCCGGTTTGATCAGCAGCTTTAAACAGGTAGCGGTAGATCAGTCCAACGAAAATCAGCGGCGTTTTAATTTAAAACAGCTGATCAATGAGGTGTTATTGTCATTAAGACCTCATTTGAAAAAAACACCGCATCAACTGACGGTGCAATGTCCAGACGACTTATTTATTATCAGCAAACCTGGGCCCATCAACCAAATCTTAATTAACCTGATTATGAACAGTCTTATTCATGCTTACGAGCCTACTAGCCAAGGCCATATTCTGATCAGTGCCGAGCAGCGCCAAAATCGCTGTTACTTGTGTTACAAAGATGATGGTAAAGGTGTGCCTGAGCATATTCGTAAACGTATTTTTGATCCCTTTGTTACCACTAAGCGCGGAGAGGGGGGCAGCGGTTTGGGTATGCACTTGGTCTACAACCTTGTTACTCAAGCTTTAAATGGCAATATTTACCTGGATAGTCAATTAGGAAACGGCGTAACAATTGATATCGACTTCCCCACCAGCGCACAGCCGCTGAATAAGTAATTTCATTAACGATTGAATTATATAGACTTAGTCATACTCTAATCGGCAGTATCGGCAAATGTTAACAAAAATCTTGTTAACATTTGCCGTTTTACGCTATAATTAGCACTAATTTGACAACACAACGTCAAGTTTCCTGCATTTAAAAACTTAACTTTTACACTTCCTATATAAGGTTTAACTCCAATGCAAACACCTGTGATTCTAGTCGTTGAAGATGAAGAAGTTACCCGATTAAATCTGGTAAGTCTGTTCCAGGGAGAAGGTTATGATGTGATCGAAGCCATTAATGGCGATGAGATGCACAAAAAACTGGAGGAAAATCAAGTCAATCTAATCGTGATGGATATTAATCTGCCTGGTAAGAATGGCTTAATTCTGGCGAGGGAGTTACGCCAAAAAGAAAATATCGGTCTGATCTTTTTAACCGGTCGGGATAGCGAAGTCGATCGCATTTTAGGCTTAGAAATTGGCGCGGATGATTATTTAACTAAACCGTTCAACCCGCGGGAATTGACCATCCGTGCTCGTAACCTGCTAGGCCGTACCTCTGCTCAGCCTGTAGTGGAAGAACATAAAAGTGTCTTAAAGTTTAATGGTTGGACATTAGACGAAAACAGCCGCAATCTGACGTCACCAAGCGGCGTTGCACGTCGGCTACCAAAAGGTGAGTATCGGGCATTACGTCTGATGTTAGACACCCCAGGTAAAATCTTTACTCGCGAGCAGCTGATCCGTCATATGACAGGTCGTGATTTACGGCCAAACGATCGGACTGTCGATGTGACTATCCGCCGTATTCGTAAACATTTCGAATCTGACGTGGATAGCCCAGAGTTAATCAGCACCATCCATGGTGAAGGTTACCGCTTTGTGGGTAAACTCGAGAAGTAATTAGTAACGTTCGATATATTGCTGCAGAGCAGTTAAATGCTGCTCTGTAGTAAAATGTAACTCCAAGATCCTTCGCTCTAAACCTGCTTGCTGTAAACTCGTTTCTTCTAATTGTCGTGCCTGCTCTTGCACCCAACGTAAACCCACCGCTGCCGCAGCGCCTTTAAGCTTATGCGCATTAGCTGCAAGATCTTCTTGATGCTGTTGCACTACCGCCTCTAATAATTTATTGATATAACCCGGTAACAGCTGCGCAAACAACGTCGCGCTGCGTTGCATGCCCTCTTTACCTAATGACTGCAGATAACTTTGTAAGGTTTTATCATCAAGCATGGCATCATCTTGCGTTGCCTTATCATCTTTAGTCTGAGCCTGCTCTAACTGTAAGCGCTTTAACGCACTGGGTGAAAACAGCTCAGCTAATAATAAATCTAACTTATCCGTATTTAGTGGCTTACTTAAAGCACCATCTAAGCGAATGTCGCTTAGTGCTTGCTGCGCTTTTCGGACATTAGCACTGAGCATGACAATCGGTAAATTCGCCAAATGCGGCTCGGCACGAATATGTCTGGCAATCACATCCCCATCCATATCAGGTAATTGCATATCGAGTAACACCAAATCTAAATCATCTTCTGTATCCAGTAAGGCTAAGGCATCCTCGCCTGTTTCAGCGTGGATCACGCTATGACCACGTTGCTCGAGTAAGGCAATGGCAATATCGGCGTTTAGCGGCACATCCTCAATGAGTAAGATGGTGAGCTCAGGGCACGCAACCGGCTCAACTTTGGCGGGTGCATCGGCACTAATAATCGGTAAACCGACAATAAAGCAGCTACCCGTGCCTTGTTGGCTTTGCACGCGAATAGTCCCTTGCATCGCTTCAACCAGCGCGCGTGATACCGATAAACCAATACCTGAGCCGACAATACTTAAGCGATGACCATCTTGCGATTTATAATACATATCAAAGATCCGCTCTTGCTCATGCTGCGCAATGCCAATACCGGTATCACTGACGCTAAGCAGTAACGACTCATCAATAATTTGACAGTCTAACTGTACCCGACCTTGACGCGTAAACTTAACGGCGTTGCTCAGTAAATTCCATAACACCTGCCGCAGTCGCGTGGCATCTAACAATAAATAACAATCCGGGTTGCCGCTGGTGGTTAGGCTAAACTCAAGCCCCTTTTGCTGACAAATTAACTCAGCAAAATTGGCGATATCTTGTAAAAAGCGCTGCAGGTGAACACTTTGATAAATAATATCGAGCTCACGCCGATCAATTTTATCGAGATCGATAATATCGTTAAAAATATTACCCAACGTCTCGGCACTGGTAAAAATAGTATTGGCCCAGCTAAATTGCTCGGTCGACAAATTGCTGCTGAGTAAACGGCGCGATAAACCGACAATGCCATTTAACGGCGTACGCAGTTCATGACTTAAAGTGGCAATAAATTGGCCTTTATCTTGATAGGCTTTTTCTAAGGCTTGTTCGGCTAATTTACGCGAGGTGATATCGCGCCCAAACCCTAACAAACCGATATACCGCCCTTGTCGATCATAAAAAGGCAGATGACGCATTTCAAACCAACTGACAGAATCGTCAGCTTGTTTAAATTCGATATCTAGCGTTAATTCGGTTTCAGGTGATGGTAAGCCATACTCAGACAAGATTGCCGCTTGTGGGCTATCAAAAGCATACAGCTTCGTTAAATCTTGCCCAATTAATTCGTGCATTGGCCGCGCCATAATGCTTTCAAACATTTTATTGCAACTGGCTAATAAGCCCTTTTCATCGCGGTAATAAAAAAGATCGGGTGAGCTATCAACAATCGAGCGGATTAATAAGCTTTGCTCAGCTAACTCCTGCTCAGTTTTGCGCCGCTCGCTAATTTCTTTTCTTAACTCTTCAATGGCTCGGCGTTTTGCTTCAAACGCTTTTTTCCGCTCTTCAATTTCAAAGTTAAGCTGGCGTATATTTTCTTGCATCGATTGGTTGAGTTGCCGCTCAGCTTGCGCAGAATCATCAACAAAACGCAAAGCGCCATCGAGTTTCAGCACTAAGTAAAACACCACCATCATCACGGAAGACAATAGCGGTACAACGTAAATCAGTAATAACTGTAATTCGTGCAAGATCACTTCACGATCAAACACCGCGGTATAAGCAACATAACTGAGTAATACCAGCGTCGCTAACAGCACCACTAATAATATGCCTAATGGCCAATGCCCCCAATGCCGCACTCGGCTGGCAAATGCTTTAATTTGAGGGTGAACGGGGTTTTGCATATGGAACACATTCCTGCTGTTTTGGGCTACGCGGCCAGCGATAACATCGCTATTAAAGCAAAAGAAATCACCTTAAAAGAAAGGCTGAATAAATTTTACCAGATAAGAAAACAGCCACTAAACTTACTAAGGTTAAGATTGACCTAGAGTAGCGGTTATTGCTTGCTTTGCCAATGCTGTGGCCGTGGCGTTCAGCTCGCGGACTCAGTAGTAAGTAACGCATAATTATTTGACTGTGATTAATAACAAGCAGTTGGATCTGTAAGGGCTACTTTGTTGTAGCGGTTAAAAGTCACCAGCTTGGATTACAGCTTTACAAGGTAGCGCATAACTTAAGTGAAAACTGCACAAGCTCAGCATTAATGCCGCATTCAAAGGGTAAATCTCGCTTGCAATTTCACTAAAATATCGGTATACCTGTTAGCCTTTGAAAGTATAGATGGCTAAAAACGCAGATAAAAGCACGCTACAACTAGCTCTTCTTTTAACACTGCCGCACGGTTTTCACCGTAGCATCACAAATAAAAATCAGAATAATAATTCAAAAATAGTAAATATTTATTTTTTTCAGGATAAGTTTGGAGGCGTGTCATGGCGTTATATCAGCATAGTCAGGCAAGAGAGAACTGTGGCTTTGGGCTGATTGCGCACCTAGAGGGTGTCGCCAGTCACCGCATTGTTAGAACAGCTATCAATGGTCTGGATCGCATGCAACATCGCGGCGGTATTTCTGCCGACGGTAAAACCGGCGATGGTTGCGGCCTATTAATGCAAAAACCCGACAGTTTTTTTCGGGCGATAGCAGAAGAAAATCAGTGGAACCTGGCCAAAAAATATGGCGTAGGAATGATCTTTTTAAGCGCCGATCCGGTTAAAGCGGCCTTTGCTAAAGACATTATCAACAAAGAAATTGCCCGTGAAACACTCACTTTAGTAGCATGGCGCACCGTACCTGTTGATGCCAATGTGCTCGGCCCTTTGGCCTTGAGCTCAATGCCAAAAATTGAACAAGTGATCGTTAATGCGCCACACGGCTGGGGTGATCACGATTTAGAACGCCGACTTTATATGGTTCGTCGCCGGGTTGAACAACAACTGGCTGAAGATGACGATTTTTATATCCCCAGCTTCTCTTCACTGGTCACGGTGTTTAAAGGCTTGATGATGCCGGCAGACTTGCCAAAGTATTATCTCGACTTAGCCGATATTCGCATGGAAACCGCCATTTGCGTGTTCCACCAACGTTTTTCTACCAATACCATGCCGCGCTGGAAGTTAGCACAGCCTTTCCGTTTCTTAGCGCACAATGGCGAAATTAATACCATCACGGGTAACCGGCAGTGGGCTCGCGCCCGGCAATACAAATTTGCCTCGCCACTATTACCTGACTTATTAGATGCAGCGCCCTTTGTCGGCCAGACAGGCTCGGACTCAAGCTCTTTAGATAATCAGCTTGAGTTGCTATTAGCCGGCGGTATGGACTTATTCCGTGCGATGCGTTTACTCGTGCCGCCTGCTTGGCAGGGTAATAAGGTGATGGATGATAATCTTAAAGCCTTCTACGAATTTAACTCCATGCATATGGAGCCATGGGATGGCCCAGCGGGTATCGTGTTAACCAATGGCCAGCATGTGGCGTGTAACCTGGATCGAAATGGCCTGCGCCCTGCTCGCTTTGTGATCACGCGCGACAAATTAATTACCTTGGCTTCTGAAGTAGGTATTTGGGACTACACCCCAGACGAAGTGGTGGAAAAAGGTCGAGTTGGCCCAGGCGAAATGCTGGCAATCGACACCATCAATGGCAAGATCTGGCGCTCAGATGAAATCGATTTAGATTTAATGCAACGTCACCCCTATCGCAGTTGGTTGACCGAAAACGTGCAGCGGCTGGTGCCTTATGAGCAGTATGAAACAGACTTAATTGGTAAGCGGGCCTTTACTGACGATGAAATGTTGGTGATGCATAAACTGTTTAACTACAGTTATGAAGAAATCGACCAAGTGATGACGGTATTAGCTAAAGATGGTCAAGAAGCCGTTGGCTCTATGGGTGATGATACGCCAATGGCCGTGTTATCGCGCAAGCCACGCACCATGTTTGATTATTTCCGCCAGCAGTTTGCACAGGTGACTAATCCACCTATCGACCCGTTACGTGAATCGCATGTGATGTCATTAGCGACCAGTATTGGTCGAGAGCACAATGTGTTCAGAGAAACCGCCGGTTATGCACGGCGCATCCAGTTTGAATCTCCGGTACTGATGTATTCAGATTTAAAACAACTGAAACAAGCCGACGATAAATATTATCGCCATCAAATTTTCTCGCTAAATTTTGATCCTGCCAAGCTAAACTTGCAGCAAGCCGTGACCAATTTGTGCCAAGACATTGTTACCGCGGTGCGTGAGCAGCAAGTGGTTTTGGTGATTTTAACCGATCGCCGGATCAGCCAAGAATTATTGCCCATCCCCGCAGCCATGGCGGTCGGTGCCGTGCAACAAGCTTTGGTGAATGCACAGTTACGTTGTGACTCAAACATCATCATTGAAACTGCCGCCGCCCGTGATTCTCACCATTTCGCGGTATTAATTGGCTTAGGCGCGACGGCCATTTACCCGTTTTTAGCCTACGAAACCGTTGAACAGCTGGTTGAGAAAGGTAATTTGACGCTAAGTGCACGTCAGGCGGTGTTGAATTACCGTAAAGGGATCAACAAAGGCTTGTACAAAATCATGTCGAAAATGGGGATCTCTACGGTGGCAAGCTACCGTTGTTCAAACCTATTTGAAGCCGTGGGCATTCATGCCGAAGTGGTACAGCAATGCTTTGCTGATATTTCTTCACGCATCAGTGGTGCAAGTTTTGCCGACTTCCAGCAAGATGCGCAACAACTGGCGAATATCGCTTGGTTAAAACGCAAACCGATGAATCATGGTGGCTTACTAAAATATGTACACGATGGAGAATACCATGCTTACAACCCTGATGTGGTGCAAACGCTACAAAAGGCTGTGCGCAGTGGCGATTACAAAGAATATCAACAGTACAGTGCTTTAGTTAATCAGCGGCCGATCGCGCATATTCGTGATTTATTTCAACTAAAACCGGTAGCAACACCGCTGCCATTAGCCGAAGTTGCTGCTGCAGAACACCTATATCCTCGCTTTGATAGTGCGGCAATGTCGATTGGAGCTTTAAGCCCAGAAGCGCATGAAGCCTTAGCGATTGCCATGAACCGTTTAGGCGGTCGTTCTAATTCTGGCGAAGGCGGTGAAGATCCACGGCGTTTCGGTACAGAAAAGAACTCGAAAATTAAGCAAGTGGCTTCCGGTCGTTTTGGTGTCACTCCGCATTACTTAGTCAATGCCGAAGTTATTCAAATCAAGGTTGCGCAAGGTGCTAAACCGGGTGAAGGTGGTCAGCTGCCGGGCGAAAAAGTCACCGCCGAAATTGCCCGTTTACGTTATTCGGTTCCGGGCGTGACATTAATTTCGCCTCCTCCGCACCATGACATCTACTCGATTGAAGATTTAGCGCAGCTGATTTTCGATTTAAAACAAGTTAATCCACAAGCGCTGATCTCAGTTAAATTGGTATCAGAGCCTGGCATCGGTACTATTGCCACCGGTGTGGCGAAAGCCTATGCCGATTTAATTACTGTTTCTGGCTATGACGGCGGCACGGGCGCTAGCCCACTGACCTCAGTAAAATATGCCGGTAGTCCATGGGAGCTGGGTTTAGCAGAAGTTCATCAAGCTTTAGTGGATAACGGTTTACGGGATCGAGTGCGCTTACAAGTTGATGGCGGCCTAAAAACCGGCTTAGACGTGGTTAAAGCAGCCATCTTAGGCGCTGAAAGCTTCGGTTTTGGTACTGGGCCTATGGTGGCGCTGGGCTGTAAATTCCTGCGGATCTGTCACTTAAACAACTGTGCTACGGGTGTGGCCACCCAAGATGCCACGCTACGCCGTGATCACTTTAATGGCTTACCTGAAATGGTGATGAACTATTTCATATTCTTAGCCCAAGAAGTTCGTGAACTGATGGCGCAGTTAGGGGTAACTGAACTCACTGAGCTAATTGGTCGCACTGATTTACTCGACCATAAAGCTACCGAAACACTGAAACAAAGCCGTTTAGATTTATCACCGATCCTCGAATCTAGTGGTGTTAAATCGGATAAACCACTGTTTTGTGTACAAAACAACACGCCATTCGATCCGGGTGCGTTAAACCAGTTATTGGTTGAAAAGTGCCAGCAAATGGTCAGCCGTAAAACCGGTGGTCAATTGAACTTACCGATCCGCAATACCGATCGTTCCGTCGGCGCCGCCTTGTCCGGCTTAATTGCTCGCCAGCATGGCAATCAGGGCATGGCAACCGATCCGATCCGCGTTAAGTTTGTGGGTACTGCGGGTCAAAGCTTTGGTGTGTGGAATGCCGGTGGCTTGCACTTATCTTTGCAAGGCGATGCCAACGATTATGTCGGCAAAGGCATGACCGGTGGTCAAATTGCCATCTTCCCAGCAAAAGGCGCCAGCTTTGCTAAAAACGGTTTTACCATTGCCGGTAATACCTGCTTATACGGTGCGACTGGTGGCCGTTTATATGCCGCAGGTCAGGTAGGTGAACGTTTCGCGGTGCGTAATTCGGGTGCCTTGGCGGTAGTCGAAGGGACCGGCGATAACTGCTGTGAATATATGACAGGCGGTGTTGTGGTGGTACTGGGTTGCACCGGCGTGAACTTTGGCGCAGGTATGACTGGTGGTTTCGCCTATTTGTTAGATGAGCAAGATGATTTAGCATTACGCTTAAATGCCGAATTGGTTGAAGCCCTCGAGGTCGAAACACCTATCCTGCAAGAACATTTGCGCAGCTTGTTACATCAACATGTTGAAGAAACAGGCAGTGACAAAGCGCAGCGTATTTTAAATGATTTTACGCATTATTTACCGAAGTTTAAGCTGGTTAAACCTAAAACCAGCGATGTAAATACCTTGCTTGGCCACCGCGCTCGCTCTTCAGCAGAGCTGCGTGTTCAAGCGATGTAAGGGAGACGTTATGGCTCAGAATGTATACCAATTTATTGACGTAAAACGGATTGATCCGCCAAAACGCTCACTAACAGAAAGAACGATTGAGTTCGTTGAAATTTATCAACCTCTGACCGCCACTCAGGCAGAGGGTCAGGCTGACCGCTGCTTAGATTGCGGTAACCCCTATTGCGAATGGAAATGCCCCGTGCATAACTATATTCCGCAGTGGTTAAAGCTGGCTAACGAGGGCAAAATTGTTGAAGCGGCAGAATTGGCGCATAAAACCAACAGCTTGCCTGAAGTGTGCGGCCGGGTTTGCCCACAAGACCGTTTATGCGAAGGTGCTTGTACCTTGGATGAAGGCTTTGGTGCGGTAACTATCGGCAGTATTGAAAAATATATTACCGATAAAGCCTTTGCGATGGGCTGGCGGCCCGATTTATCGGCGGTGGTTAAAACCGATAAGAAAGTCGCGGTTATAGGTGCAGGCCCGGCGGGTTTAGCCTGTGCGGATGTGTTGGTTCGCAATGGTGTTAGCCCGGTGGTATTTGATCGTTATCCTGAGATTGGCGGCCTACTGACCTTTGGTATTCCGCCGTTTAAGCTGGAAAAAAGCGTATTACAACTGCGCCGTGAAATTTTCAGCGAAATGGGTATCGAATTTAGGCTTAATACCACCGTCGGCGTGGATGTCAGCTTCGACAGCTTACTGGATGAATACGATGCGGTTTTCTTAGCCTTAGGCACCTACACCCCGATGAAAGGTGGCTTAATTAATGAAGACGCCGCTGGCGTTTATGAAGCCTTGCCATTTTTAATTGGTAATGTGAATAACCTTATGGGTTGGCAAACCGAGCATCCTTTTGTCAGCTTAAAAGACAAAACGGTCGTGGTATTAGGGGGCGGTGATACGGCGATGGACTGTGTTCGCACTTCGATCCGCCAAGGCGCGCATAAAGTCAGTTGTGCTTATCGCCGCGATGAAGCCAATATGCCTGGTTCACGCAAAGAAGTGCAAAATGCCCGCGAAGAGGGTGTTGAGTTCTTATTTAACTTACAACCTTTGGGTATCGAGTTAAACGACGCGGGCCAAGTGTGTGGTGTTAAAGTGATCAGCACACAATTAGGTGAGCCAGATGCCAAAGGGCGTCGCAGTGCCGAGCCGGTGCCAGGTTCAGAAAAGATACTCCCCGCCGATGCGGTGGTCATTGCTTTTGGTTTTCAACCAAGCCCACCAAAATGGTTAGTTGATATGGGTATCGCCTTGGATAACAAAGGCCGGGTAGTCGCCAGTGAGCAAAGCCCTTATGCTTTACAAACCAATCAGCAAAAAGTGTTTGCCGGTGGTGATATGGTATTAGGCTCTGATCTGGTGGTGACCGCCATCGCCCAAGGCCGTAAAGCCGCAGAAGGTATTTTAGATTATCTGCAAGTCTAATTAACACCTAAGTTGTCGCTCACCGCTGTTGTGTTAAGCACAATAGCGGTGAGCTCTTCCCCTTAAATATGCCTTTTATCTATGGCTATTTCCGGTCACTCGCTATTGCCGTTCAGCTTTTAACGACTCGTTTAGCCTTATTACATAGCTAACAAGGCTTAGGAAAGTACCCTGCGACATCATGCTTCATCGCTGTAAAATAAATGTACGTTTTACTGGCATAAAAGCGCCATTTCATTCAACAAAAAATGCTAAAATAGCTGTCGATTATGGCGTAAAACTCCGCTCAGGCGGATCGCATGGCCAACAGCACCAACGTTAGCTAACAGGGGAATAAATGCGTTTATCATGTTTGAGTGTGTTACTTTTTTCGACCTTACTCAGTGCTGAGCAACCCCTGTCAACGCCAGTGCAGGTTGTCACCTCTGCCGCAGAGCCAATACCTGAAACTCGCTCTGCAGAGACGACTCAAACCAGCCTCCCCGAGACAGATGAGGCGTCGAACAGTTTAAACGCGCCGCTGCCCGCTCTAGCGACTGAGCCCTTAGTCCTTCCGATATCAAAGCCGGAATTACCCATGCTGCCGGCTGCAGATTACGATGTGATGTTACTCGGCGGCGGTATGCCGATTTGTAGCTCACTGGCCCCGGCCCATTGTGCTGAAGAGGCGAGTTTTAGTGCGCTGGCTAAAACGCAGCTGCGCTATGCCTTAGATCCGAGTCAATTACAATTATTGGCTGCTGCACCTATTTTTAGCAGCGAGCGTCAAGTTTTACAGCAACAAGTGGTGGCCTTGCTCAGTCTGTTACAAACCACCTTTAATGGTGAATTTACAGCAACAGAACTGACGACCCTTTGGCGAGCCTTACCCGCACAGCCCGAGAGCGATGCACTCAGTGGCGAAGCCTTATGGCAAGCGCTTTCAGAGCGTGAACACAAAGCAATTTTAGATTACCTTGAAGTGGCGACTTTCAGCGCTGATCGGCAATATCGCTTAACCGAGCAAGCAGACTTAGCCAATTCGCTTGATCAACAAGCCGTGGCCTTATACCAACAGTTAGTGAGCTTAGCGACAGCGAAAGCCACTAGCAAAGGCCGCAGCCAAGCAAAAGTATTGCTGATCACCGCTGCAGCAAGTGACCCCTTTGCCAGCGTCGATCTGTATTTAGATATTTTTCGACAAGCGGGCGCAGAAGTGGCTTGGCTACCGCTAAACGCAGCGTTAACCCAGGCGCTCAGCAGTAAAAATTGTGCAGCTTTAGCTGACGCTTTCGCCGAGCAGCATGCCCGCTATCGTCGCGAGCAAGTGTATGCCGATCGCTTTGCTTATCAACAACAGCTCTGTCAAAAAGGCGAAAACGAGCTGATTAAACACATCCAGCAAGCCGATGCCTTATTTTTTAGTGATGGTGATGTAACGCTATTAACCGCGGCACTGCGCCAAGCTGACGGTACCGCAACCGCCGCGCTTAATGCTATTTTGGCCGCTTTACAACAAAACAGCCTACTGCTTGCAGCAAGCAATAACGCCGCAGCGGCCTTGAGTGGCGGTCAGTTATTTGCTACTGCTCCGATCCCGATGTTAAGCAGTGGCGACAGTTATCATGCCCTGCAATATGGTGCCAAAGCCGCCGCGGCGCCTTGGCAGGGCTGTCAGAAAGAACAGCGCTGCCCAAATAATAGCAGTGAGCGACAGCTGACTTATGCCACAGATGGCGGCTTAGGCTTATTTCCATTGGGTATCGTAGACACACAGTTTGCTGAGCGTGGCCGTCAAGCCCGATTACTGGTGCTGCAACAAGCCAGCCAAAGCCGCTTTGGTTTTGGCATTGACGAGAACACGGCGTTATTAGTTGATTTAGGCCAGTGGTCTGAGGCAAAGGCCCAGTTAACGGTGGTCGGCAGTGGTGATGTGACCCTTAGCGTACTGCAGCCAGAATCGACGCCCAATGTGCTATTGGCAAGCCATTACTTGCTTAGTGCTGGCGATACTATGCTGTGGCAAACAACCGAACCGCAACTGTTTCCGGCAAACGACAAAATGGCATTAACACAATTAGCCGAGCCGTTGCGCAGTAAAAGCCCGATTTTTACTCGAAGTCATTTCCGTGAGTTTAGCCGTTCGCTCTGCCGCAGTAACTTAATCAGTGCCAGCATCAGTGAGCCGCCTTACACGATTAAGCTGACGAAGCAGGATAACTGTTATCAAGCCGAGACAGGTAAGCTGAGCTATCGGCAATTGTTCCGCATTATTAACCCGGATTAACGGCGATGATAGGCTTGACCCAGGGGCGCAATTGTCATTTCGCCCCGGCGGCTTTATTTTAACACTGAGAACAAATTACTACGCTGATCGGTCCAATACACATGAGGTTGCAGCGGTCGTGGCCAATTTTTGCTGTGCTGTTGTAGGATACTTTGGCTTAAAAAACGTTGATTACGACTTAAAATCACCCACTCTGTCGCCGCTGGGTTTTGTGCATCAGCCGCAGTGGGTAAAAATAGCGCTTGTAAACCCAGCTGGGCTGCATGATTACGCAGCACACTGCTCAGGTCTAAATAGTTATTCGAGATATGCACCAACAGTGCGCCATCTGGCATCAGATGCTGCCAATACAATGCCATCGCTTCTGCAGTGAGCAAATGCACCGGAATAGCATCACTGCTAAAAGCATCCAACACCAACAAATCAAATTGCTGACTGCCGCTACGCTGCCATTGCTTTGCCAGCACCTGGCGAGCGTCGCCTAATATCACCTGCGGCTTGGCCGCACTATTGGCTAAATAACTAAAATGCTGCTGCGCGGCACGTATTACCGCAGGATTGATTTCATAAAACTGGTAATCATCGCCCGCTTGGCCATAAGCCGCTAAAGCCCCCGCCCCCAAACCGACCAAACCGACTTTGCGCCCTTGCAACTGCGCCGCGGTGCGACTGGGATCAGCGGGTATAAAGTGTTGCAACGCCAGTGCCACGCCGGTGCCTGCCCGATAATAACTCAGCGGCTGCTGTGCTTGCTCAACCGCTAAATACTGAGCACCATGACTGGTTGTGCCATCAATGAGTTGGCGTTGCCACTGTCCGGCAACATTGGTATCGCGCACGGTTAAGCTGCCATAAAAGTTTCGACTTTTACTGACATCATGCTGCCCTAGCCAGGATTCCGCCGACCAAAACACCCCGATAAACAGCACACCAGAACACAAGGCAAGCGCCGTTTGCCAGCGGGCTTGTTGTCGCCAGTTCACTAACGTGACCAACCATAAAATGGCCAACAACACTAACGGAAACTCCCAATATTTAGTGAATAGAAAAGGAGCCAGTAAATTGACCAAGATGCCACCGAGCATGCCACCTGCCGCCAGTACCAAATAAAAAGCCGTTAAAGCACCATGAGCCGGTTTGCTGCGCGCCAGCTCGCCATGGCAAAGCATGCAGCCGCTAAATAACAACAATAAATAAAGTAATAATTGCGAGTACAGATCAAACTGACGGCCGAGAAAATACAACAACAGCGCCATTAACAAGCAGATAGCAAACAGATAAAGCCATACCGAGCGTTGATACCAGCTATCACGGTTAAAGACTAAGCTGAAGCTTAATAAATACAATGCCAGCGGGATCACCCATAAAAACGGTACTGGTGGGATATTTTGAGTAATTTGCTGCGTTACCGCTAACAGTAAAATCACGCCCGCAGCGGCTAATGCCAGCCAATAGCCATAAGGCTGACCGCGTAATTGTAAAGGTGCGACCGCTTCTGCTTTGCTGCCTTGCAAGCTTCGCCATAGCAGCAAAGTCATACTTAGGCTGAACAACACAAAGCCCAGAGCCCAACTTTGACGTTGCAGATCTAGCGCTAAATAAGGCTCAACTAAAAACGGATAAAGCAATAAACCAGCAAATGAGCCTAAATTTGATAAGGCATATAACCGATACGGTGAGCGCAGCGGAAAGACACTAGCAAACCAATATTGTAATAAGGGCCCGGTTGCTGCTAACACGAAATAAGGCAAGCCCACGGTACGAGTTAACAGCCATAAAATATCCAACAGCGGATAGGCGCTGGCAGCACTGGCATTGGGGTGAGTTAAACCCGCTAAACTGGCCAGCGCCATTAAAACGAATACCGCATGCAGCCATCGCTGTTGTTTTAAATTAGCAAAACGCGTCAGTAAATGGGTGTATGCATAGCCGGCCAATAACAGTGTTTGGAAAAATAATAAGCAGGCCGCCCATACTTGAGCGCCCCCACCAAACTGCGGTAGCAGCCAACGCGCTAACATCGGCTGCACTAAAAATAACAGGGTTGCACTTAACAAAATGGTCAGCGGAAACAGTGCCAAAACGAGCCCCTTGCAAGAAAAAACGCCAAGCCTATACAAAGCAAGCCATCGCAGCAAGTACTACTCCTGTGCAAAGGTACAAAGTCACTAAATTTGTCGACTAATACCACATCGGGTAGACTTGCTTTTTTGTAGTGAGGCCCCGCGGCTCAACTGGGTGCTGCCTTAAAGCACTAAGCACTAAACACTAAACACTAAACACTAAACACTAAACACTAAACACTAAACACTAAACACTAAACAAAAATTATCACTAAGATGCGCCAAGCGCACAACAAAGGTCTTATTATGGGAAAATTTAAAGTACCGCACACCCTGACGTTACTCTTTAGCATGATGGTGCTTGCGCTAATCGCCACCTGGATTGTGCCGCAAGGCTTCTTTCAAACCGAGACGCTGGCCAATGGCCGCTCTGTCGTGCAAGCAGGCACTTTTACCTTGGTGGAAGAGCGTAGCTATTTATCACCTTGGCAATTATTAACCGCCATACCTCGAGCTTTTGCTTCAGCGCAAGATGTAATCTTTTTTGTGATGATTTTAGGCGGTGTGTTATCCATTGCCCGCGCCACCGGCACGGTCGATGCGCTGATCGGCCGTTTGTTAGAGCGCTTTGGTACTCAACCTCAACTGCTGATTTTTATGGTGGTATTTTGCTTTGCCATGGCCTCGAGCTTTATTGGCACAGCGGGTGAATATATTCCATTTGTGTTGATTTTAGTGGCGCTGTGTAAAGCGATGCGACTCGATGCGATGACCGCAGTGGGTATGACCGTTGCCGGTTATGGTATTGGCTACGGTATCTCTGCGGTCAATCCATTTACTTTGGTTATTGCTCAGCAAATTGCTGATATTCCTATTTTATCCGGCTGGCCGCTGCGCGCAGCGATCTTCTTACCCTTTGTATTAATCGGCTTTCACCATGTCTGGTCTTACTCTAAAAAAGTGCTCGCCGATCCCAACCAGTCGATGCTCAAAGATTTGCCCTGCCCGCTAGGTGACAAGGCCGCAGTCAATTATCCAGCGCTAACCTTGGCACACCGCATGGTACTGGGCAGTTTTGTGCTGACGATTGGTATCGTGGCTTACAATATTCGGGTTAATGGCTGGTATTTATATGAACTGGGCGCTGCGTTTATTGCTTGGGGGCTATTTACCACATTAGTTAGCAATATTTCCGCCGACACGGCGGCCAAGAAATTTATTGAAGGCACCATGGATCTGACCACTACTGCCATCTTAATTGGCGTTGCTCGCGGTATTTCATTGATTTTAGAAGATGGTCAGGTACTGCATTCACTGGTGCATGGCATGTCGATGCCACTGTCGTATGTTGGGGCTGAAATTGCCGCCATCGGCATGCTGGTCATTCAAACGCTGTTAAACTTTTTTATCCCTTCTGGTAGTGGTCAAGCTTATGTCACCATGCCGCTGATGGTGCCGCTGGCCGATCTGTTAGAAATACCACGGCAAGTGGCGGTGTTGGCTTACCAATTTGGTGATGGCTTTTCTAATATGATTATTCCCACCAATGCGATTTTAATGGGCATTATTGGTATTGCCGGTATTCCTTATGGCCATTGGTTCCGCTTCTGCTTGCCGCTGATCTTCAAGTTAATGTTGGCATCATCCGTTGTTTTGGTTTTAGCCGTGATGTTTGATTACGGTGATGATGTGCAGCCTGAACTAAGCACGCAACAGACCACCGTGTTAGAGAACGCGGCTTAAGCAGCAACGCAGGCAAGTTAGCGTATCACTTTGCATCCGTGACGTTAACTTGCCGCCATGCAGGCTTTGTCATACAGTAACGGTATTCTATATTTTTAGGTTTCCGCTATGAAGCAAGCCCGGCAAATTGCCGAGATTATCTTAAAAGGCTTTCGCAAACACTTTCGTTTATTTCAGCAAGTCACCGGCAGAGCTTGGCAACGTTTTGAACAAGCCGATTGGCAAGCCTATCAGCAAGATAGTTCTGAGCGCATCCAGTTTTACGATATACGGGTGAATGAAACCATCGCTAACCTGCAAGCCCAGTTACCTGCCGAATGCTTAAACGAACCGCTATGGCAGCAAGTGAAGCAGCATTATTTAGAATACCTGTTATTTCACCCGCAAGCCGAATTGGCTGAAACCTTCTATAATTCGGTGTTTTGTCGCTTATTTGCCCGCAAATACTTTCATAATCAAAATATCTTTGTCGAATCAACCTTAGACAAACAGCATCTACCCGCCCCTATTTCATCCGTATATGAAAGCTATTTTCCGGCCCAAGCCGGCTTGAAGCAGTCTATTCGTAATATTATTGGAGCCTTTGGTTTTAACACGCCCTTTATCGATTTAGAGCATGATATTCGCTGCATTTTGCGCAGCTTTATTGCCCAATCCAGCCATGGCGCTTATCCGGTTCATTTACTGCGTTTAGATATTTTACGCACACCGTTTTTTCGTAATAAAGCGGCCTATATAGTGGGCCGAGTGGTCAGCCCAGAAGGACAACAACCTTTTATTATTCCGCTATTGCATGACACCGAGCGAGGCTTGTACCTCGATACCCTACTGACCGATCCGCAACAAATGAGTATTATCTTTGGCTTCTCACGCGCGTATTTTATGGTGGAGTGCCCCGTGCCCTCAGCGCTGGTGCATTTTCTACGTGAACTGATCCCGCATAAAACCCTAGCTGAACTCTATGCCGCGATTGGCTTACATAAACAAGGCAAAACCGAATTTTATCGAGAGCTCTTGTCACACCTAAGCCGCAGTAAAGATCAGTTTGTCGCCGCGCCAGGTACCCGGGGTATGGTGATGATGGTATTTACGCTGCCGTCTTTTCCTTATGTTTTTAAAGTGATCCGCGATAAATTTGCTGAAAGTAAGCCGTTTGACCGTGCGACCGTCAAAGCCCGCTATCAGTTAGTAAAAGGACACGACCGGGTCGGCCGGATGGCGGATACCTTAGAGTATTCCGATGTTGCCCTACCCAGAAACCGCTTTGATGCCGATTTATTAGCCGAGTTACAACACAGTATTGCCGGTTCCTTGCAGATCGAAGATGACTTAGTCGTGATTAAGCACCTATATATCGAACGACGCATGGTGCCATTGAACTTGTATTTAGAGCAGGCCACTGATCAGCAAAAAGCCTTAATTATGGATGACTACGGCCTCGCGCTTAAAGAAATGATCGCCGCCAATATCTTTCCTGGCGATATGCTCTTGAAAAACTTTGGCGTTACCCGACATAACCGCGTGGTATTTTATGATTATGACGAAGTGCAGTATTTGTTAGATGTGAATTTTCGTTCTTTGCCCAAAACCGATAGTTTTGAAGATGCAATAAACGCAGAAGCGAATTGCTGGGCCGAGCCCGGCGATGTTTTTCCAGAACAAATCGCCACCTTTGTGACACCGCAAGCCCAGATCCGTGAGTTACTGTTTAGTCAGCATCCCGAATTATTGGATGCCGCCTATTGGCGAAAAAAGCAGTATCATATTCGCCAAGGCATCGTGGAGGATATTTTCCCCTACCCGCAGGCGATGCGCTTTAGCCAACGTTATTCCCGTTAAATTAAGCTGAGAACACTTATGTCTTTTACCATTTGGGTTGATGCTGACGCTTGCCCTACTGTGATTAAAGAAATTTTATATCGCGCTGCCGAGCGTAAACAATGCCCGCTCATTCTGGTAGCCAATCAACCGCTACGGACGCCACCCTCGGCTTATATTAGTAGCCTGACCGTCAGTAAAGGTTTTGATGAAGCCGATAATGAAATAGTGCGGCGTTGCCAAGTGGACGATCTGGTGATCACGGCGGATATTCCGCTTGCTGCCGAGGTTATCGCCAAAGGCGGCTTGGCACTCAACCCTCGGGGTGAGCGTTATCACGCCGATACCATCAAGCAAAAACTGACGATGCGCGACTTTATGGAAACGCTGCGCGCCAGCGGTATTCAATCGGGTGGCCCCGCCACGCTCAATCAGGCTGATCGACAAGCCTTTGCCAATCAATTAGATCGTATTTTACAAAGCCGCACGCGCTAAGCCGCTGGCTTAATCTGCGGCTAAAGCGGGGCCAAAGGCGAGTTTTTGCTCAGAGTAAAAGCGCCGTAACTCGGCGCTGATCGGATCGATAAAACTGACTTCAGCGGCCAATAATTGCAACGGCTGGCTAAAATCGCCGCTGTTTTTAGCTTTTAACACGGGATAATAGGCATCGTGTAAAATCGGCCAGCCTAAACTTTGCATATGTAAGCGTAGTTGATGCGTTTTGCCGGTATGTGCTTGTAACTGAAACACCCCTAAACCGGCCTCAACCTTAAGCAAGCGGATCGTTGATGAGGCGTTTGGCTCGCCAGCACAAATTTTATTTAAAAACCGGGGCTGGCTTTTCTCAATCCGATTATGCAGCTGCCATTGTTGCGGCAGTGCATCATGAAACTGCGCCACCTCTGCCACCGCATAATAGGTTTTACTGATCTGCCCAGCACTAAATAACTGACTATAAAGCGCACGGCTGTCGGCTTGCAGGCTAAATAGCACCAAACCCGCGGTATCGCGATCTAAACGATGCAGAGGCACTAAATCTTGATTGCCGGTGTCTGTTTTTAAACGTTGCAACAGGCATTCATTAACAAAGCTGCCCCCTGGGGTAACCGGCAAAAAATGCGGTTTATCGGCCACTAACAGGTGCGCATCTTGATAGATAATACGATGCGCAAACGGGATCACCGGCTCGGTTTCGACTTCGCGGTAATAGCAAAGCCGCCGACTGGGTAAAAAAGCGCTGTGTTCGTTAATACACTCGCCTTGATACCAATGCACTTTACCCTGTTGAATGCGCTGTTGCCAAACCGCAGCCGAGACGCCTGGAAACTTCGCGATTAAAAAAGCCAAAACCGTCGGCCATCCCGCATTATTTGCCGGTAGGGTAATTTCTGAAGCTTGGGTTGCAATACTCACAAAGTCACTCGCGCCTAAGGCCTGCCGTTCACAAAAAGAGCGCGAATTTTAGCATAAAAGTCCGTACAATACGCGCCTGTTAGCAAGCACAGCACCGCAAACACACGCGCAAGAGGATGCACCATCATGGCCAACGCCATCTTAGAATTACGACAACGTGAGCTACTTAAAGCCACGCGGGTATTTAATGCTCGGGGGAGTAAGGTGCGCCGCTGTGAAAACTGTTTATTGCCCGCCACGGCATGTATTTGTGCGCTTCGCCCCGCGCCACAAGCGCGCGCGGCTTTCTGCTTTATTATGTACACCGGCGAATGTTACAAACCCACCAATACCGGCCGACTGATTTGTGATATTGCCGCCGATAGCCATGCCTTTGTTTGGGATCGCACCCAGCCAGATGCCGCTTTATTAGCACTACTCCACGATCCCAAATATGTGCCTATTGTGGTGTTCCCACAACAATATGCTGCGCCAGAGCGCTGTATAGCTGACGCCAACGCGTTGGCGCAAGCCACCGCTGAGCGCATTCCACTGTTTGTGATGCTAGATGGCACTTGGCGCGAAGCCAAAAAAATGTTTCGCAGCCCGTATTTAGCAACATTACCGGTGCTGGGTATTCAACCCACTCAAGCCAGTGATTATGTGCTGCGTGAAGCCGCTCATTTACATCAACTTTGTACCGCTGAGGTCGCTATTGCCGTGTTAGAGCTGGCAGCTGAACCGCTGGCAGCCACAGCCCTGCGTGACTACTTTGTGCAGTTTCGCCGTGCCTATATAAAAGGTAAGCCGCATCTGGTTGAGCCTGATAGCCGTTTCTAAAGCGAGCATTAGCGTTTTATCCGCTTGCGCTGTGATTAGCGGCATAAAAAAGGGCAGCCACTGGCTGCCCAACGTCAGATTAACCTGACCACGTTGCGAAAGTAAGACACAATTTAACGCTTAGAACTGGTTCATCGTGTTATGCGAACCACCGGCTTTTAACGCGGCATCACCAGAGAAGTACTCTTTGTGATCATCACCAATATCAGAACCTGACATGTTTTGGTGTTTCACACAGGCGATACCTTGACGGATTTCTTTACGTTGTACGCCTGCAACATAACCCAGCATACCGGCGGCACCAAAGTACTCTTTCGCCAAGTTATCTGTCGACAACGCTGCCGTGTGATAAGTAGGTAAAGTAATTAAGTGGTGGAAAATCCCCGCTTCACGCGCCGCATCAGCTTGGAAAGTACGGATACGGTTGTCGGCCTCTAGGGCTAGTTCCGTTGTATCATATTGCTCTGCCATCAAGCCGGCACGATCATAAGCTGAAACGTCTTTACCTGCAGTTTTCCATGCATCGAACACTTGTTGACGGAAGTTAAGCGTCCAGTTAAAAGATGGGCTGTTGTTATAAACCAGCTTAGCGCCAGGAACCACCTCACGGATCCGGTCAACCATATCCTTGATTTGACCAATATGTGGTTTCTCAGTTTCAATCCACAGTAGGTCAGCACCGTTCTGCAGTGATGTGATACAGTCTAGTACCACACGATCCACACCTGAACCGGCTTTGAACTGGAATAAGCCACTGGCTAAGCGTTTTGGTTTTAACAGCTTACCATTGGCTTTGACCACCACATCACCGTTGGCAATATCATCGGCGCTGCTAATATAATCACCATCTAAGAAGCTGTTGTATTGGTCGCCCAAGTCGCCTGGCTCGTTGGTTACGGCAATTTGCTTGGTTAAACCAGCACCTAATGAATCGGTACGGGCAACGATAACACCGTCATCCACACCTAACTCTAGGAAAGCGTAACGTACGGCATTAATTTTTGATAAGAAGTCGGCATGCGGCACGGTGACTTTTCCGTCTTGGTGACCACACTGTTTCTCATCCGATACTTGGTTTTCAATCTGAATGGCACAAGCACCGGCTTCGATCATTTTTTTCGCGAGTAAGTAAGTGGCTTCTTCGTTACCAAAACCGGCATCGATATCGGCAATGATCGGTACTACGTGCGTTTCAAAGTTATCGATTTTGTTTTGTACTGCGGCAGCTTTAGCGGCATCACCGGCAGCACGTGCGGCATCTAGATCACGGAACAAGCCGCCTAACTCACGCGCATCAGCTTGTTTTAAGAAGTTGTACAATTCAGCAATTAAGGCCGGTACTGAAGTTTTCTCATGCATAGATTGATCAGGTAAAGGGCCAAACTCTGAACGCAGTGCTGCAATCATCCAACCGGATAAGTATAAGTATTTACGCTTGGTGCTACCAAAGTGCTTTTTAATGGCGATCAGTTTTTGCTGACCAATAAAACCATGCCAGCAACCTAATGACTGGGTGTATTGGCTGCTATCCGCATCGTAAGCGGCCATATCTTCACGCATAATTTTTGCGGTGTATTTCGCAATATCTAAACCCGTGTGAAAACGATTTTGTAAACGCATGCGAGCTGCATACTCTGGGCTGATAGCATTCCAGCCTTTTTCTTTGCCACATAACGCTTCGACTTGTTGCACGTGATCTGAGTAAGCTGACATAGTGTTTCCCTCTTAAACAATTTTTCGTAACTGGGTTGGTGTGCTTTCACTATAGCCAACAAAACTGTAATTCATAAAGCTGATTTTTATGATGCTCGTCATTTATTTTGTGAATGTTAGTACCACAGCTTGGGTCTTGCTCTGGCCAATGTTATGATTCAGAACACGAATAATATTGCTGCTGAGTATTTTACTGATGAATATTAATAAGATGGACTTAAACCTGTTGGTTTACTTGGATGTATTGCTACGAGAACAGAATGTGACTCGAGCGGCGAACCAATTAAATATCACTCAGCCAGCGATGAGTAATGGTTTAAAACGCTTGCGTGATTTGTTAAACGATCCGGTATTAGTGCGCACCTCAGAAGGCATGGTGCCCACTGAACGCGCCCGTGAATTAGCGCCTATAGTGCGTGGTGTATTGCTCACCCTAGAAGAAACCTTACAGCCCAATAAAGACTTTGAACCGTCACAAAGCCAACGGGTTTTTCGTATTATGGCCAGTGATTATGCGGCCTCAACCTTGATCCCAGCCTTGTTGAAAAAGCTACGCGTACAAGCGCCGTTCAGCAGCTTAGATATAATGACACCGTCAGATGTTAACTTTCATGATGTGGAAAATGGTAAGGTCGATATGGCCATTAACCGCTTTGATCATTTACCGCAGTCGTTCCATCAAAAAACCGTTTGGCGAGATAGTTTTTCTTGTTTGATCAACCGTCAAAATCCTGTTTTACAGAGCTTCAATTTGGATAGCTATTTAAAATCCCAACATATTTGGGTCAGTAAAACCGGTTTTGGTGTTGGCGTAGGGATGGATCCGAAAGACGTACAGAAGCTCGGTTGGGTTGATGAAGCGCTGGCCAAATTAGGTAAGCAGCGTAATATTACCGTTTTTACCCGTAACTATCATGTTGCCATGCATTTAGCGGTTAGTATCGATCTGATTGCCACCTTGCCCAGTAGAGCCGCTAGACTATATGAGAACGACGCTAACATGGCCATCATGGATCCGCCCTTTGCCATCCCACCGATTGAACTGAAGATGATCTGGAGCCCCTTGTTACACCAGGATGCCAGCCATATCTGGTTTCGACGCTTAATTGCCGAAACAGCCGAAGAGCTCAAATAAAAAAGGGCGCTAACTCGCGCCCAAAAATGGTTACGTCAGGTTAATCAAGCAACTGATAAGCTGGCAGGGTTAGGAAATCTGTCAGTTCATCAGCTGTGGTAATGTCTAGCAATAAGGCTTGCGCCCGAGCAAAATTCTGGCTTTGCCACACTTCTGCCCCAACTTCTGCTAACACCACCTTTGCCTCTTCCTCTAAAAAAGAAGCAAATAGGGCTTTGGTAACAAGTTTACCGTTACTTAACTCTTTACCATGTTTAATCCATTGCCAAATGGAAGTGCGAGAGATTTCCGCTGTGGCGGCATCTTCCATTAAGCCATAAATGGGCACACAACCTTTGCCGCTGATCCACGCCGCTAAGTATTGCAAGGCAACGCGGATGTTAGTACGCATGCCCTCTTCCGTACGATCACCATCACAGGGCGCGAGTAACTCGGCAGCGGTGATCGGTGCATCGTCAGCACGTGATACGGCTAACTGGTTAGTGTTATCACCTAAGTACTTGGCAAACACACCGTTGGCCGTTGCGGCTAAACCAGGGTGTGCCACCCAAGTACCATCATGGCCATTACTCGCTTCCAATTCTTTATCGGCGGTCACGCGCTCTAAAATCGCGGCATTCACCGCCGGATCTTTTGCCGGAATAAAGGCCGCCATGCCGCCCATGGCTAAAGCGCCACGTTTATGACAGGTTTTAATCAGTAAGCGAGAGTAAGCACTTAAAAAAGGCTTATGCATAGAAACGACCTGCCGATCGGGTAACACGCGATCCGGATGGTTGTTTAATGTTTTGATATAACTGAAGATATAATCCCAACGACCACAGTTTAGTGCCACGATATGATCTTTCATCATATAAAGGATTTCGTCCATTTCAAAGGCCGCTGGCAGCGTTTCGATCAACACGGTCGCGCGGATCGTCCCAATAGGCACAGCAAAACGTTGCTCGGTGTAACGGAAGATATCATCCCACCATTTGGCTTCTAAATGGCTTTGTAATTTGGGTACGTAATAATACACACCGGTACCATTTTTCAGGCGGGTGCGATAGTTATGATAAAAATATAAAGCAAAATCGACCAAGCCACCGGGGATCGGTTCACCTGCCAACTCAATGTGTTTTTCCCATAAATGCAAGCCACGCACACGGGCAATTAATAAAGCGGGATGCTCTTTTAGCGCATAATGTTTGCCGCTTTGTGGATCGGTATAACTGATCGTGCCAAGGTTAGCATCGCGCAAATTGATTTGCCCTTCCACCATGCCATCCCAACTGGGTGTTTGCGAGTCTTCAAAATCGGCCATAAACACTTTAACATCCGCATTTAACGCGTTTATGATCATTTTGCGTTCTACCGGCCCAGTAATTTCAACACGACGATCTTGCAAATCAGCGGGTAAAGCGGCCACTTGCCAATCGCCTTGGCGGATCGCTGCCGTTTCTGCTAAAAAGTCAGGTAAAGCACCGGCATCATATTTGGCTTGGCGTTGTTGCCGTGCGCTTAACAGCGCTTTTAACGGCGGGCGGAATAATTGAGCAAGCTCTGCGACAAATTCGCAAGCCGCTGGCGTTAAAATTTCTTGATAGGCTTCAGGCATTGCGCCTTTAATAGTCAGCGCGCCACAAGTTGTTACTGCTGCCATGATCGTGTCCTTGTACTATTTCAGATGCAGTAACTATAAGCCTAAATCACATATAAATACCATTAATGAAGATGATGGCTGGCATCAATTCAAAAAATAACCCTGTTAGCACCACATTAAAAATATTGGCACAGCTTATGCTTGTATGAACTCATCGTTCTTGCTGTCAATTCTTTGTCGGAGGTAAGCATGGAGTTTATCATGCTGTTATTAGTGCTACTGGTCGTCGTTATTGCTTTGGTTGCCAGTCGCTTTATTGACAATAGTAACCCGTTCCAAGTGCAGCGGAAGGCTGCGTTGTTTAGTCCGGTTGAACGTTCTTTTTTGGGTTTATTAGATAAAGCAGTACAAAATGACTATCGTATTATGAACAGAGTGCGCTTAGCCGATGTCTTAGATATCAAGGCCAGTGTCTCTGACAAAAACCGGCGCAGCACCCAGTTAAAGCTTAATGCCAAATATCTCGATTATGTCTTGTGCGAACCTGAAACGATGAAAGTGGTGGCGGTACTTGACTTAGTTAATCCACAAAATAAAGAAGGGCACAAAGCCGTACCAGATTGGTTTGTGAGTGGTGCGCTTGATGCAGCTGGCGTGCCTTATTTGCGTATTGCTATTAAGGCGGGTTACACCGTAACCGAATTACAAGCGGCACTCGCGGTTAAACTGGGTAAACCGGCTCCAAAAGTGGAACCCTTATTAAAAGGTTTAGTGAAAAAAGGCCCTACCCGGCCAATCCGTACTGTTAAGCCGGCTTTGGTGAATACCGCCCTATCAGGCCGTTTAATGTCACCGGCTTTATCAAAGTCACAAATTAAAGCGCAATCTACCGCGCTAGTCCAAGTTTCTTAACGCTTTGGAGAAATGAGTCACTCCGCGCTAAGATCGAATGCCGCCTGCTGCAACAGGCGGCATTCACCTTTTTTAATAAGGCAAAAAAATGCCTAAAGTTTGCCAACCGCTTGCCGATAACGAGATGACCTGTTGCTAATAGGAGGTTCTATGAGTCAATCCGTTGGCGCACTTGCGTCTGCTCAGGCTTTTGAAGTGCTGGGCGCTGTGATGGCAAAGAAACAACAAGAACAGCAAGGGCAAATGGCCACGAGCTTAGTACAAAATGCTATGCAAAGTATTGAGCCTACTGCCGCTGCACAATCTGTTGGAAATCTTGGCCAGAACATTAATGTGACGGTATAACGCAGCTCAGGAAGAGCGGTTAAGTAATAAGGCCAGCAGTTGCTGGCCTTATTTTTTGAGTTAAACAGCGGTGCTTTTCAGCTGTAAGGCGTTACCTGAAAAACGAATGCCATTCCAACCGGTGATCAAAAAATTGCGAATATTTTGATGATCGGTACCACTAGGAGTGGCCATTACCTGGCGATAATGCTCACCAAATAACTGTAAAGTTTGCGGTTCCGATAACTGGTGTAACAGGCCAAATGCAAAAATTTTGCAGGAACCGTTGCTCTGATCGGCGGCATTAGTCACTTCGCCGTTTTCAAAGGCCACGGCAGTAAAGTCATAGTGCTTATCAATAACGGCCATAGTTTGCGCAAAACTAATGCTGTCAGGCTCGGTACTTAACTGGATAAAAAAATCGTCTAACATAGTATCACTTCCGCTGTCGCGCTAGCCAAGTGCTTAATATTAAGAGTTGGCTGACGCAACTGCAATGCTTTGCGCCAGCCACGGGTAAATATATTCTGTGCAAGCTGCGGGCAACAACGACTAACTGTTGGCTGATTTAAAACTGATAGGTCATACCAAAACGAAAAACGTTTTTCGTGTCACCGCTATTTAACGACAACGTACTTCTTATGGCCCAGTCTGGGCTAAAGTAATAAGCAATTCCGGCCGTAGCACTGCCATAGTTATCGCCTAAGGTGTGATAACTGGCTTCTGTTAATAATTCAACTTGTGGCGTTAACGGATGGCGAGCGCCTATACCGAAAAAAGCACCGGTATCATCACGATCACCGCTGACGCCATCAATACCCGCTTGCAAGTAAGTTTGGCTGTTGGGTGTAAAGTCGAGTTTAAACCCACTGAGATAAGTCACGCCGAAACGAAAGGCATTAAAGTCTTGTGATGCCACCGTTTGTGGGCTGAACTCGCCCTGTAAAACCCAGGAAGGCGCTACGCGTAATGACCCTTCGATATAAGGTCCGTCTCCTGCCGCATCGGTATAACCTAAACCAAGATAATCCCAACGAATATCTGAGTTCGCTTGTACGGTGGCCGCAGCACTACTGAATAACATTATACAAATTAGTTGTTTTTTCATGACAATCTCCAATCATCTTATCGGCATGACCGATACAGCAAGGTTACTGACTGGCACTTTAGCGCTCACGCCTTAATGCTAACTGAACTGCCATCGTTCTACTTTATTGAATATTAGCCAGCAATTTTTGCAATTTTCATTCGATTGTTTATCCGGTTTAATCGTATTAACTATTTAAGGAGACATTATGCGTAAATTAAAAACGCTTATACCAGCAGTGACAGTATCAGACGGTGCTGGGGTAAAAATAAAACGCAGCTTAGGACAATCTGCTGATTTTAGGTTGGATCCTTTTTTAATGCTCGACTGTTTTGGCTCGGAGAAAGCGGATGATTATATTGCCGGTTTCCCCGCACACCCTCACCGCGGTTTTGAAACGGTGACTTATATGCTTGATGGCCATATGTTGCATAAAGATCACTTGGGTAATCAAGGTCACCTAAAAAGCGGCGGTGTACAATGGATGAGTGCCGGAAGAGGCATTATTCACTCAGAAATGCCGCAACAAGAATCTGGATTAATGCGCGGCTTTCAACTGTGGATTAATTTGCCCGCCAAAGAAAAAATGAAAGAAGCCGCTTACGTTGATATCAACCCCGCGCAAATACCGGTAGTGCACGCCGCTGACGGTATTCGCGTTAAAGTGATTGCCGGCAACTTTTGTTATCAAGACCAACAGGTGCAAGGTCCAATCCAAGGTTTAAGTACGGAACCGGTCTATTTTGATATTCATTTATCACCAGGTGCTCAGCTACAGTTACCGCTGCCTGATGGTCATAACGCTTTACTGTATCCTTATGAAGGAACTATAGAGCTGCACAGCGCTGAGCAGCAGGTTACCTTACCTGAGCATCAAGCGGCAGTATTATCAACACAAGGTGCGGTATCGCTCAGCGCGAAAACCGAGGTACGCTTTCTCGTGCTCGCCGCCCGGCCCATTGCTGAACCTATTGTGCAATATGGTCCTTTTGTAATGAACACTATCGCAGAGATCCAACAGGCGGTTAGCGATTATCAACATGGCCGCCTGACCTCTGGTCAGGCCATGCAGCCGATCCCGTTGCAGCAATAACCGGTTGTTTTAGCGTAATCCCCACGTTCGGCAGGAAAGGCAATGCTTTTCACTGCCACCCCGTTTATACTAGTGTTTTTTTACTTGCCTAGGCGGGACCATGCAATTAATCGGCATTATTGGCGCAATGGAACCTGAAATTGCGCTGTTACAGCAACAAATTGAATTAAATCGTACAGAAAAGTTAGGCGGCTATACTTTTTACATCGGTACTTTAGCCGGTAAAAATGTCGTTTTAGTGCAATCAGGTATTGGTAAAGTTGCCGCAGCCGTGGCCACAACCTTAATGATTTGCCAATTTAAACCTGACTGCATCATCAATACGGGGTCGGCTGGCGGTTTTGATCCTGAATTAAGCGTCGGCGATGTCGTGATCAGTACCGAAGTACGGCATCATGATGTTGATGTGACCGCTTTTGGATATGAAATAGGCCAAGTACCACAAATGCCCGCCGCCTACAAAGCGCACCCTGCGTTAATTGCTGCCGCTGAACAAAGCATTGCTGCGTTAGGCTTTTGTAAAACCAAAAAAGGCTTAATTGCCACCGGTGATAGCTTTATGTGTGATCCTGAACGGATTGCCCAAACACGACAACATTTTCCCAGCATGTTAGCGGTTGAAATGGAAGGCGCGGCCATTGCACAAAGCTGTCATATGCTGAATACCCCTTTTGTGGTGATCCGCAGCCTTAGTGATATTGCCGGTAAAGAATCCCCCGATTCTTTTGAAGCCTACTTAGAAGTTGCAGCCAAAAACAGTTCAGCCATGGTGGTTGAAATGTTGGGCGCTATCGCTGACTTAAACCTGTAACCTGCTTTGCTGATGGCAAACGAATTTGCCCTATCGCTGATCATACTGGTCGCGGCCCTGCTGTTTGCTCGGCTGCTACCTATTCCACTGATTTATCATCCACTCAGCTTTTATGCCGCATTTTGCCGAGCTTTAGCGCGCAAGGTTCACCCTGATCCAACACGTGCCAGCAGTCAGCAACGTCTCTCCGGTGGCTTGGCTTTATTTGTCGCCGTTAGCATACCTTTAGCCTTGCTGGTTGGTTTATACCTACTGGCCAGTTGGCCGCCATTGATTGATGTGATCGTGTTACTTTGTTGTTTAAACTGGCAACCTTATGTGCGGCAAACCGAAAAAATCATCATCAGCTTAGAAAAGTCCTTATTAAGCTTAGCGAAAACTCAAGCGCGCTTATTGCTGCTCAGAGATACCGCGCAGTTAAGCCAAATGGGCTTAGTCAAAGCATTACTCGAAAGCCTTTGTCTGCGGTTTAGCCAGCAAATCATCGGTATCATGTTTTGGTATCTGCTCGCCGGCGCCGCGGGGGTGTTGTGTTATCGATTGAGTCAAATAGCCAGCCAGCAATGGTCCGTTAAGTTAGAGCAGAACCAACATTTTGGCCTAGCCGCAGCGCAAGTGCAGCAATGGTTGAACCTGTTACCTTATTGGCTGAGTACTGCGCTGTATTGGCTACAGCGTCATTCTCGCCGAGCGCCAACGCTGTTAGCGTCCAAAGGTGCACCGATGCCCAAAGCGAAATTAAGGTTATTAACTCGGCTAAGCCAAACCTTGCAGGTAAGTTTAGCTGGGCCACTCTATTACCGAAAACAACGGGTCGATCGCCCGCGTCTGCAACAAGCTTATGAACCGGATATCGCCGATTTGCGGCGTATTTTGCGCTTACAACAGCATCAGTTTAATTTGTTATTACTCTGTTTTACGGCAATCGCCGGTTTAATCTTGTTCTTTAATTTAGGGTAAGCCTTCTATACGCTGCCAAAATGACTTACCGCACCGAATAACAAAACTGGACAAACAGCGCTTGCAAGGTATATGTTGCATAAACTTAAGTAATCAGTGTTTTTTTGCAAAGAAATTAACAAGGGCAAGGGAAATCGAGTTGTGAAATGGCTCCTCACTGTGTTTTTACTGTTGTTTACCAGTCTAGTGCTCAATGCACGAACTCAGTTTATGCCATTAACGCCAGAGCAAGGCTTGTCTCAGGGCGCGGTGCGAAAACTGCATCTAGATAAAGACGGTTTTCTTTGGCTCGCCACCGCCGGGGGTATTAACCGCTTTGACGGCAATAACGTTCATGAATTACACGCCAAACAATATCGCCTTTCTGAAATTGCCTTTAGTGAGTTATTAGAAGACAGCCAAGGGCGGCTTTGGGCCAGTGCAAACCATACGGGCTTATATCTGTTAGACCCTGCAGCCGGCCAATTTGAGTTATTTTTCACCCCACCGCGAAAGATTGGCCACCCAATAGAATCGACGATTATGAGCGTGATCGAACGTGATGCCGACAGGCTATTATTGGTCGTCAATGATGCAGTGTATCAGTTACAACTCAGTGACAAATCTTGGCAAAAAATATTTGATTTAACGCAGATAGGCCAAGACCAAGGTTGGATCCGCCATATCGCGTTACAGCAACAGCAGTTATTCATTGGTGCCTTTAACGGCTTGATCTTGTTTGATTTACAAAGCAATGAACATCACTATATTCCCTATTTGCCCGCGAACCAAGCGAGTATCAATGCAGACCAATCTCATGTCAAAAGCCTGTTGCTTAGTGATGATCAGCTGTATGTCGGTACGGTTTCTGGTTTATTTCAACTGCCACTTACCGCCATTTCCGCCTATGTTGAGCAAGGTACGCCCATTGCGGCAATGCCGATGCTTGCTGAACATAATATTTGGAAGTTAAAAACCCACGACAATCACGTCTGGATCGGAACCGATCAGGGGCTCTATCAATTGGCGCTCTCTGCCAAGCAACCCGAGTTGGCTTTACGTTTTTCTGACAGTGATCTGCTGATAGCCGATAACTCAGTGATAGATTTTGTACACGATAAACAAAACGGCATCTGGCTGGCGAGTCGTGAAGATGGCGCTTATTATTGGCATCCGAAAACCCAAGCATTTCGTTATCTGGCAGCAAGCCAAGGTAGCGGCTTTAGCAGTGATCGCACTACTCAACTATGGCAACAAGATCAGTATCTATGGCTTAGCAGCTTTAATGGCCTTAATCGCTACAATTTAGCCACCGACGAAAACCAAAGCTTTTTAGCAACGGAAAGCCCTTACATCCGAATGCGCGAAAGCCACATTCACCATTTCTTGCCTGGCAGCCAAGGTGAGTTATGGTTACAAGTCAGCATGGGGATCCGACGTTTTGATACTCAAACACTCAGTGTGAGTGTGCCAAGCCTGGCAGATAGCAGCCAGCAAAAGCTTCTCGCTTCAGGTGCAAAATTAGAACTTTATCATGCTGCCGATAATAGCCTGATTATAAGTCAACAAAAAAACCTTTATCGTTATCACATTGATACTGGGCACATTACGTCTCTAGAGCAGCTTAACCAACAACTGCCGATGGCATATTGGGGGCGTATTCTCGGCCAATTACCGGATCAAAGCTGGCTACTTAGCCTGGCAGGTCAACTTTGGCATTATCAGCCTGATACCGAAAAACTGCGTTTAATTTATCAACACAGTGATTATCAACCACAGCTAAATCGTTATGCTACTTCAATGCAAATTGATCATAACGGCACCTTGTGGGTAGGTATGCGAGGCATTGGCTTACTCAGTTTCAATTTAGAGAATTTAACGCTGCAGCAATTGTTTTCGGTTGATAACAAGCTGATGAGTAATGAGGTTTTTTCGTTACAACTGGATGATGCTGGCGATCTTTGGTTTGCCTCGCGTAAAGGCTTATTTCGACTGGAGCATGACAACCTACAACTGGAATTTTTTAACCAAGCCGATGGCCTAGCCTTTAACGAGTTTTATGATGGAGCCACCACCAAATTAGCGGATGGTCGTTTGGTCTATGGGGGGATGCGCGGTGCCATTATCGTCGAGCCTAAGCTGTTAACCGCCAATACTGCTCCGTTAAAAATGACCATTACAGAATTTAACGTGTTATCGGGTAAGCCTCAAACCATTCAAGGTCAGTTAAATAATCGTCAATTTCAGTTATCACATAATGATACTGGCTTAAAAATTCATTTTAGCGCCATGTCTTTTCATAATAACCATAAAATTGCTTATCGTTATTGGCTAACGGGCCAGCAAAATAATATCTATCCAGAACAATTTACCAATCAGGTACTGTTTCCCCAGTTACCCCCAGGTCATTATCAATTTTATGTCAGTGCCATTGCCCCATTAACCGGAGAGCAGAGTGCTCCGGCAAGCCTTAGCTTTATTATTGAGCCCCCGCTCTGGCGCTCGACTCCTGCCTATTTTATGTATGCCCTGTTGTTTGGCAGTATTTTTTTATTGTATTGGCGAAAACGCCGGCAACAGCAAAGTTTATTACGTCAAGCCAATCGGCAAATCCAACTGAGTGAGCAACGCTTAACACAAGCTTTAGCCTCGGTAAATGGTGGCGTATTTGAGTGGCTGGCTAAGCATAACCACCTAGTCTCAAATCGTTACGAGTCAGTATTAGGCTTCGAAAATCCACCACAAAGCATGCACTTAGAACAACATTGCCAGTTGATCCACCAAGATGATCGACAAGAATTTTTACAGCAATGGCGAAAACTGCTAGACGATCCTAGTTTTATGCTAGATGTCACTTACCGTATCCAGCATCAAGATAGCCGTTGGTTATGGTTCCGCGATCAAGCGCGGGTTACCGCAGTTGACGATGACAACAAACCGAAAAAAATCTTAGGCACCTTTAGTAACATTACAGAAACCAAAGCCAATAAAGAAAAAGCACGGCTCTTTGGTGAAGCCTTCCAACAAACGCGGGATTGGGTGGTGATCCTCGATACACAGCAACGTATCATTGCCGCTAACCATTCGTTTGCGCAGGCTTTTGGCAGTGTCGATACTTATGTCGACACACCACGAGTGCATCATTTGGGTATCAGCTTGGTACGCCGACGCTTTTACACTCGTTTATTACGTAGCATGCAAAAAGGCGAGCATTGGCAAGGCGAAGAGCGCGTGATCACGCCAGATGGCAAAGAACGGCCAACCTTAATCAATATTAGTGCGGTGGGTGAGCAAGGCTTGTCTTTCTTTGTGTTGGTGTTTACGGATATCACCGCACAAAAAGCCGCCGAAGCTGAACTGCGCTATCTGGCTAATTACGATGCGTTAACCGGCTTACCTAATCGAGCATTGTTAATGGATCGCATTATGCACGGTATTGATAAAACTCGCCGTGAACAGCGTTCTTTAGCCTTATATTTTATAGATTTAGATCGCTTTAAACATATTAACGATTCTCTTGGTCACGATATTGGCGACTTAATGCTAAAAGAAGTGGCTCGACGCTTAAAATTAACGCTGCGCGATACCGATACGGTTGCACGCTTGGGCGGTGATGAATTTGTTGTGTTACTTGAAGGCTATAAATCTGCAGATAACCTCAGCCATGTTGCACGTAAAATGCTGGCGGTGATTAGCGAACCCATGCAACTGGGTTCAGAAAATATTGGTGTGTCGCCCAGTATTGGCATAGCGGTCTTCCCTGACGACGCTTTAAATGGCACGGAGTTAATGAAACACGCCGATGTGGCGATGTATCATGCCAAAGAAGCCGGTCGCAATAATTTTCAGTTTTTTATGAAAGCGATGAACGAAAAAGCCCACATGCAACTGGCTCGCGAATCACGCTTACGTAAGGCGGTTCAAAAACAAGAGTTTATTAACTACTATCAACCCATCATCGATGCCAATACCAATCGCCTGGTCGGTGCTGAGGTACTGTTACGTTGGCAAAGCCCAGACGGCATGATTTCACCGGCAGACTTTATTCCACTTGCAGAAGATTTACGCTTAATCGTTAATATGACACAGCAGCTAATCGAGCGAGCTTTGCAAGATATGGTCAGTTGGCGGGCCGATAAGCATGAGGTTTACTTATCGATTAACTTATCAACGCAGCATTTAGAGCAACCGAAACTCGCGGAAACTGTGATCGAATTATTAAACAAGTACCAGTTACCCGTACAGTGCTTGCGCTTTGAAATTACTGAAAGCGCGCTGATGCGCGACCAACAAAGTGCCATCCTGACCATGCAATCGTTAAGCGATGCCGGCATTAAATTGGCCTTGGATGACTTTGGTACCGGTTATTCCTCGTTAAAATATTTAAAAGAATTGCCTCTGGATGCGATTAAAATCGACCGCAGCTTTGTGCAAGACATTGGCGTGGATCATAACGATGAAGCCATTATCGATGCCATGCTGAGCATGTCTTACAGCCTTGGGTTGTACTGTGTTGCCGAAGGGGTTGAAACCGAGCAACAATTATCATTTTTTAGGCAACGTAATTGCTCGTTAATACAGGGCTTTTTATTCAGCAAACCGCTACCTAATGCTGAGTTTATCGCCTTACTTAACTCGGGGCGGTTTGCCGGTTAGTCGCTGTCGAATATAAACTGATTTTTTCGTGATTCGCAAAGCGCGAGCAGATTTTCAAGTCGTCACCGCGTTATACTAAGCACCTTGATGTTTTATGGAACACGCCATGGCTCCTCACCTGCTAAAAGGTGCTCTACTTTTGCTGTTAGCTGAAGCCTGCTTTGCTGGCATAGGTGCGGTAGTAAAATTTACCAGTGAAACCGCTAGCGAAGCGCAAGTGGTGTTTTTCCGCAACTTTTTTGCCTTACTGCTGATGCTGCCTTTTTTATACAAACATGGCTTTAAAATGCTGAAAACGCAGCGTTGGTATCTGCATGCTAGTCGAGCGTTAACCGGCATTACGGGTATGTATTGCTTTTTTTATGTGCTCGCGCGCCTGCCACTGGCACAAGGTATGTTGGTATTATTACTCTCGCCGTTTGTCGTGCCGATCATTGCCCGTTTTTGGTTAAAGGAACGCCCATCGCGTTTGACCTTATTTGCTATTTTATTGGGCTTTGTCGGCGTAGTGTTAGCTTTACCGACACCCGATGCGGCGTTAAATGCAGTGTTGCTCGTTGCACTTTGCTCGGCAGTATTAGTGGCCATTACCAAAACCACCATTCGTTATATGTCGGATACCGAACCGGCTGTGCGTATCGTCTTTTATTTTTCACTGCTTACCGCCATCTTATCGGCCATCCCGCTCCCTTTCTATTGGCAGCCACTAAACCAAGACGTTTGGCTTGCTTTTATTGCTATGGGCATCTTAGCCGCCATTGGTCAACTGGCGATGACCCGCGCCTATGCCATTGCTCCAGCAAGTGATATTGGCATGTGGACCTACAGCAGCGTGGTGTTTGCCGGTGCTTTTGGTTATTTGATTTGGCAAGAGCCCGTCACCATGAGTTGGGCAGCGGGCGTACTGGTGATTTTTTATGCGGGTTACATCACTACCCGACAGCGATTAATTTGATTAAAAGACTTTTGCAGCTGTCTCTGGCACTGAGCGGTCAGACAGGCTAAAATACGCTCCCTTTTTTAGACGCATTAACACAGGTAACCACTGACAATGGGTAAAAAGCTGCATATTAAGACCTGGGGCTGCCAGATGAACGAATACGACTCATCAAAAATGGCCGACCTACTGGATGCAACGCATGGCTACACTTTGACCGAAGAGGCAGAAGAAGCTGATGTGATTCTGCTTAATACCTGCTCTATTCGGGAAAAAGCCCAGGAGAAAGTGTTCCATCAGTTAGGTCGCTGGCGTCCACTGAAAGAAAAAAATCCCGATTTGATCATTGGTGTCGGCGGCTGCGTGGCTTCGCAAGAAGGCAAAGCGATCCGTGAGCGCGCGCCCTATGTCGATATCGTGTTTGGCCCACAAACGCTGCATCGCTTACCCGAGATGATCAATTCAGTGCGCGGCTCACATTCTCCTGTGGTTGATGTGTCGTTCCCTGAAATCGAAAAATTTGACCGCTTACCTGAGCCAAAGGCCGATGGTCCAAGCGCTTTTGTCTCGGTGATGGAAGGCTGCTCTAAATACTGCACTTTTTGTGTCGTGCCTTATACCCGTGGTGAAGAGGTCAGCCGACCGTTAGATGACGTGTTATTTGAAATTGCCCAATTGGCGCAACAAGGTGTGCGTGAAGTTAACTTACTGGGACAAAACGTCAACGGTTATCGCGGTGCCACCCATGATGGCAGTATTTGTCATTTCTCTGAGCTGCTGCGCTTAGTGGCCGCCATTGATGGTATTGACCGCATTCGATATACCACTTCACACCCGGTTGAATTTACCGACGATATTATTGAAGTGTATAAAGACGTGCCTGAACTGGTCGATCATCTGCATTTACCGGTGCAGTCAGGTTCAGACCGGGTGTTAAACTTGATGAAACGCGGCCATACCGCCATAGAGTACAAAGCGCAGATCCGTAAATTAAAGAAAATACGGCCTAACCTGAGTATGTCATCCGACTTTATTATCGGCTTTCCTGGTGAAACTGATGAAGACTTCCAAGCGACCATGGATTTAATTCAATCCATTGGCTTTGATATGAGCTTTAGTTTTATCTATAGCGCCCGCCCAGGTACGCCAGCAGCCGATTTACCGGATGATGTCACCGAAGACGCGAAAAAGCAGCGCTTATATATCCTGCAAGATCGTATCAACCAACAGGCACTGAAAATTGCCCGTGGCATGTTAGGTACCGAACAGCGTATTTTGGTGGAAGGCCCGTCTAAGAAAAATATTATGGAATTAACCGGCCGAACCGAGAATAATCGCGTAGTCAACTTTGAAGGCTCACCCGATATGATTGGCGGTTTTGTTGACGTGAAAATTACCGATGTGTTCAGTAATTCTTTACGTGGCACCTTAATTCGTACTGAAGCGGAGATGGGCTTGCGCCGTGAAATTGCGCCGCAACAAATTCTTGCACGTCAGCCAAAAACTGACGATCTCGGTGTAACTCACTTTGTTCCCTAAGCGAACTGGACAATAAAGAGAAATTTATATTGAATAGTGACAGTAGTTATAGCACTGAATTGCTGATGGAGCCGGTTGATCACCGGCGCCTGACGCTACTTTGTGGCCCGTACGACGATAATCTGAAACACTTAGAACGCCGTTTACAGGTAAATATTAGCCACCGTAATGGCACCATGCGGATTGAAGGCCAACAGCCGAATGTCGACGCCACTATCGACATCTTGCAAGAACTCTATTTACTGACCGCGAATGTCGAGCAGCAACAAGACGGTATTACCCCAGAACAAGTGCACTTGATGATCAGCGAACACGTTGAAATTGAGTATCAAGATGCTGAACCCGGCAGCCGCCAGAAAGAATTTAGCCTAAAAACCAAAAAAGGCCTGATTAAACCGCGTAATCCTAACCAAGCGGCTTATGTTGCTAATGTGCTGCAACATGATGTGTGTTTTGGTGTTGGCCCTGCCGGTACCGGCAAAACCTATTTAGCGGTAGCGTGTGCCGTTGATGCCCTAGAAAGCGGCCTGGTTAAACGCATTATCTTAACGCGGCCCGCGGTCGAAGCGGGTGAAAAGCTCGGTTTCTTGCCTGGTGATTTAGCCCAAAAAGTCGATCCCTACTTACGGCCTTTGTATGATGCGCTATTTGAAATGCTCGGCTTTGAAAAGGTTGAAAAATACCTTGAGCGCGGCGTCATTGAAATTGCCCCCTTGGCTTATATGCGGGGGCGAACTTTAAATGATGCCTTTATCATCTTGGATGAAAGCCAAAATACCACCACCGAGCAAATGAAAATGTTTTTAACCCGCATTGGTTTTAGTGCCAAAGCCGTGATCACCGGTGATATAACGCAAGTCGACTTACCGCGTGGCCAGTACTCCGGTTTAAAACATGCCATAGATGTGCTGTCTGCCGTGCCAGAAATCAGTTTTAACTTTTTCAATGCCAAAGACGTGGTACGCCACCCTATTGTGCAACGTATTGTGCAAGCCTATGAAGCTTTTGAAGCGGCAAACCCAAAACCGAATGGCCCTGAGCAGCGAGAATTTAGAGCAAAATGAGCATCACCTTAGATTTACAGCTGGCCAGCTCTGCGAAAAATTTACCTAGCGAAGCGCAATTTCAACAATGGCTAAACGCAGCTGTAACGCCATTTCAAGCTGAGGCTGAAGTGACCATTCGTGTGGTGGATAATGCCGAAAGCCAACAACTGAATGCCCAATATCGCGCGAAAGATAAGCCCACCAATGTGCTGAGTTTTCCATTTCAATGTCCACCGGGCGTAGAATTAAGTTTGCTCGGTGATTTAATCATTGCTGCCGACGTAGTGGCCGCCGAAGCGAGCGAACAAGAAAAACCCTTGTTTGCACATTGGGCCCATATGGTGGTGCACGGGTGCTTGCATTTATTGGGATTTGACCATATAAATGATGAGGATGCCGTTGAAATGGAAGCCGAAGAAATTCAGATCCTCGCGCAGTTAGGCATAGCCAATCCCTATTTATTGGATGATGAATAGTTTTTATTATTTTAACGGAGCACAAGTTCACTGATGAGTGAAGACAACCCCCACTCTAGTCGCGGTTCTGCGAGTCGCAGTTGGTTAGAACGTATCGCCAACATTTTCAACGCAGAGCCTCAAGATCTGTCTGATTTGGAAGATATTATTAGCGAAGCGGCTATGCGTGAGCTAATTGATACCGATACCAAGGATATGTTGCAAGGTGTTTTGGACGTGTCAAAAATGCGCGCTCGGGACATTATGATCCCACGCTCACAAATGGCGACCATTGACATTGAGCAGCCCCTGTCTGAAGTACTACCCATCTTGTTGGAAAACAATCATAGCCGTTATCCGGTGGTCAATGAAGATAAAGACCATATCGAAGGCATTCTGATCGTAAAAGATATTCTGCAATATGCGTTGGATGACACGAATAACGATTGGCAGTGGAGCAATTTAGTCCGCCCTGCTGTGATTATTCCTGAAAGCAAAAAGGTCGATGCCTTACTGCGTGAGTTTCGGCAAAAACGCTATCATATGGCCATTGTGGTTGATGAATACGGCGGTGTTTCAGGCCTATTAACCATTGAAGATATCTTGGAACAAATCGTCGGCGAAATTGAAGATGAACATGATGATCACGAAGATCATGACATCAAAAAGATGGCCTCTCGGGTATTTCAAGTCAGTGCGTTAACCCCTTTAGATGAATTTAATGAAAGCTTCGGCACCTCTTTTGACGAAGAAGATGCCGATACCATCGGCGGTATCGTGTTGCATGCTTTTGGACATATGCCCGCCCGAGGTGAAAGCATTACGCTGGGCGATCTTAAATTCAAAGTGAGCAAAGCCAACAGCCGGCGTTTAATGCAACTTCAAGTGATTCAACCGCGCAAATCGGAAGAAGAAGGAAACTAATCATTTTGCGTTCTGGCTTATCTCGCTTGGCACTGCCGCTGGTTTTACTGGCGGCAGGCGCACTGAATACCCTAGCTTTTACGCCCTATCATTTGTGGTGGCTGCCGTTTTTTACCTTAGCGCTATTAGCGCTGGCCATTCGATACAGTAAGCAACCACGTCAAGCCGCTATTGCCGGTTTTAGTTATGGTATCGGTTGGTTTGGTGTCGGTATTAGCTGGGTGCATGTCAGTATTGATCAATTTGGTGGCTTGCCGCTGATTGCCAGTTTAGGCTTGATGGCGCTGTTAGTGGGCTACCTCGCGTTATTCCCAGCTCTCGCTGCCTGGTTAACCCGCCGTTTTGCCAATGCACTGCCCTTGCCGTTATTATTCGCGGCTAGCTGGATTTTCGCTGAATGGCTACGCAGTGTGATGCTAACGGGTTTTCCTTGGTTATCGCTTGGATACAGCCAAACGGATTCGTTATTACGGCATTGGGCACCATTAATTGGCGAAATTGGGCTCAGTTGGCTAATGGTGTTTATCGCCGCTAGCGGCAGTTTGTTGTACAAATCTTCCTTAGCACGCTGGCAACAAGCCAGTTTTCTAAGCATTGCCGTTATGCTTGTTGCTATCAGCCCGTTGCTTGCCCCCCTAAAAGGCTGGCAGTTAAGTGGTCAGACGGTGCCGGTGCTATTGGTACAAGGCAATATCAAACAAGATCTGCGCTGGGCGCCAGAGCAAGAATGGCCGACCATGCTGAAATACCTTGATCTCACTCGGCCACATTTAAGCGAACACCATATTATTATTTGGCCAGAAGCGGCTATACCGCAATTAGAACCGTTAGCCATCGATTTTCTAGAGAACCTCGATAGCTCTGCGACCTACAGCGACACCGCTATTATCAGCGGCATTATCGATTATCGACATAAAACCGGCGAAGCTTGGAATAATCTTATTGTGCTGGGTAAGCAACAGCCCGATGCTGAGCGCGGTCACTATTTTTATGGCCATGCTAATCGTTTTAGCAAACATCATTTGTTACCGATTGGCGAATTTGTGCCGTTTGAGCAGCTATTACGTCAGCTCGCTCCGATTTTCGATCTGCCGATGAGCTCCTTTAGCCGAGGTAGCTATGTACAACCGAACCTTATCGCCAATGGTGTACATTTATTGCCCGCTATCTGTTTTGAAATTGCGTTTCCGGCACAGATCCGTGCCAATTTCACTGCCGATACCCAGGTATTACTGACAGTCAGTAATGATGCTTGGTTTGGCGACAGCATTGGCCCCCATCAGCATTTGCAAATAGCGCGCATGCGCGCTTTAGAATTTGGCCGCCCAGTACTACGAGCGACCAACAATGGCATTACCGCTTCTATTGCCGCATCCGGAGAGATCCGGGAGCGCGCCCCCCAATTTACCGAAGCACTGGTGAGTGATCAGTTACCCTTAGCCACCGGACGTACGCTATACAGTACGCTGGGGGATCTGCCGGTGTTTCTACTTAGCCTACTGAGCTTGCTAACAGCAGCTTGGCGTGGTCGCCAGCAGCACAGTTTGTAGCTTTAACTTGGCGATTGTTCCACTCGCCGTCATCTTCATTTTGCCCCTGCCCACCCCGTGCTACACGCTAACATCGGTTTGCTCTAACCCGATGTGACCTTGTAACAAATTTGACGCTATGCGTTTAGGTTCTAGGTACATTAGCGATTAATTTTATAAAAAAGATTATTTATGTTTGCTTTTTGGGCGGTATCGTGCCAAAACTAAAACCGCTACTCTTTGCGATAAATAGCAATTTAATTGCGATAAAAACTAGAAGGCTGATTTAACAGCCATTCATACAGCAGTGAAGGAAGTACCATGACTCTCAATAAACTCACTCCTCTAACGCTAGCAACCTTAGTTGCTCTGAGCTTAGCCGGCCACGCCGTGGCTTCTGACCGTTACATCATCCAAGTGGATAACGACAAAAAGGGTATTGTCAAAGCCCTGACCGTTAAGCTCGGTGGTCAAATCCATGTCGATTCTGATGGCTTTATTGCCGCTACGTTCTTGAATAAAGATCTAAGCGAAGTCAAAGGGTTATTAAATAACCCGCATATCAAATTAATTGAACAAGATGTTAAGCGTTACCCGTTGGCCCTGTATCAAGATGATGCGGGTAACCCTACGCAACAGCAATTAACGCCTTATGCTTTTTACCAATCACAAGCGAATTTAACCCCGTTCAGCTTGGGTACGTCACTTAAGGTATGTGTCATCGATTCCGGTATTGCCCGTGATAATGGTGAAACCGGCGGTTACAACCCAGACTTTAACTGGGGTAGCATTACCGGTACGAGTAACTCAGGCACCAATGACTGGTTCCGCGATGGTGGCCCACATGGTACTCACGTTGCCGGCACCATCGGCGCCGCCAATAATGGCGAAGGTGTGATTGGTATGGCACCGGGAACGCCGATGCATATCATTAAAGTATTTAACGCCGCTGGTTGGGGGTATTCCTCCGATCTGGCACAAGCGGCCAACCTCTGTGCAGCGAATGGCGCTAAAGTGATTAACATGAGTTTAGGCGGTGGCGGTGCCAACAGCACCGAAGAAAACGCCTTTAATAACTTTACCAATAATGGCGGCTTAGTGTTAGCGGCAGCTGGTAACGACGGTAACTCAGTGCGCTCTTATCCGGCAGGTTATGCCTCGGTAATGATGATTGGCGCGAATGATGCCAATAATCAAATTGCTTCTTTCTCGCAATATCCCTCTTGTAGCTCAGGCCAAGGTAAACGCAGTGTCACCAATGAAGGCTTTTGTGTTGAAGTGGCCGCAGGCGGTGTAGATACGCTTTCTACCTACCCTTCTGGTGGTGCCTCAATGGCAGCCTTAACCGCAGGTAATAACGGTTATGCCGCCTCTGCCATGGAAAATACCGGCGAGGCTTCAGGCAGCACTTTCTTTATGGGTGAAGCCACTGCCACTAACAGCGGCGCATCAGGTAAAGTTTGTGTGATTGACCGTGGTACTATTTCTTTCCATGACAAAGTGAAAAACTGCCAGTTATCCGGTGGTATCGGTGCTATTTTAATTAATAATGCGCCGGGCATGTTATACGGTACTTTAGGTGCGGGCACTGCGAATACGACGTCAATCCCCGCCGTGGGCGCAGCCTTTGAAGATCGTTCAGCCTTACTGAGTGCCGCCACAGCCAGCATCAGCGTAGGTGCTTCAGATTACGGTTATATGAGCGGTACCTCGATGGCCACGCCAGCAGTAGCCGGTTTAGCCACGCGTGTATGGTCTAACTTCCCCCAATGTACCGGTACGCAAATCCGCAGTGCGCTGAAAGCAACAGCCAGCTTACCTAGCGGTGGCGATCCACAGAAATTTGGTAAAGGTATTGTTAAAGCCAAAGCGGCTTATGATTACCTCACCACTTATGGTTGTGCCGGCAACGGTGGTGGTTCAGGTGGTGGTGATCCAGAGCCAGAACCAGAGCCATGTAAAGGCGGTCCAAGAAAATGTGGTTAAACCCGCGCTAAATAAAGAAAGCCGCTGTTAAGCGGCTTTCTTATTTTGTGTTATCACCTTTTTCTGCAGCTTAAGTCAGCGTTCTTTTTTGAAAGCGAGCTAACAGCTATGCAGCACGCCACCGATAGCTTACTCTTCGGCACTGCCATTAACTAATTCCGCCAACAAGGCTAAACGCGCTCGCGCCTTGGCATTGACTGATTTTTTCGGGTATTGGCCACGTGCATTTCGCTCCCCGGCCAATTGCGCCGTTAACAGCTCCAGTGCTTCATCAACAGTACGCACGGCGTAAATATGAAATTGGCCTGTCGCTACCGCTTCGACCACTTCATGACGTAATACCAAATTTATTTGGTTACTGGCAGGAATAATCACACCTTGCTGCCCCGTCAAACCACGCGATTGACACAGTCTGAAGAAGCCTTCAATTTTTTCGTTAACACCGCCAATCGCTTGTACCTGACCATATTGGTTGATCGACCCCGTTACCGCTAAGCTTTGCAAAATGGGGACTTCAGTAATAGCAGAAATTAAGGCACACACCTCAGCTAAAGAAGCACTATCACCATCGATATGGCCATAAGATTGTTCCATCGCAATATTGGCGCTAAGTGTCAGCGGGAAGTCTCGCGCATATTTAGAACCCAAATAACCGGTCAGGAGTAATACGCCTTTCGAGTGAATGGCTTTACCGAGTTCTACTTCTCGCTCTATGTCGACCACGCCACTCGAGCCCGCAAACACGGTCGCGCTGATCCGCGCAGGGGTACCAAAAGCCGTATCGCCAATCTCTAATACGGTTAAACCATTGATCTTACCCACGCCAGCGCCATCGGTATCAATGAGGATCTGCCCTTCTTGAATATCTTCTAAAAAGGCTTCACTAATACGCCCGGTACGATATTGCTTACCCGCTAAGGCTTGTTTAACATGCTCAGCGGTTAATTCTTCAGCTTGTTGCTGTTGCGCGAAATAACACGCCTCACGCACTAATTCCAACACATCGGCAAAACGGGCCGATAACTTGCTTTGATGTTCAGCTTGACGAAAACTAAATAACAACAGCTGTTGCAAACCGCAAGCTGATAGCTGGGCAATGTGCATTTGGCGCATCTGTACCTGAATTTGCTGCGTCATATCACTGACCGTTTCGGCTTGATACGGCAAGTAATGTTCAAAATCGGCCAGTACGCGAAACAGCTCGTTAAATTCATCATCGAGATCTTGTACCAGATAATACAGATCGCGCGAGCCGAGCAGCACCACTTTAACATTCAGCGGGATCGCTTTGGGGGTAATAATCGTCGAGTTAGTTACCGCATGTTCACTAAGGGTATCGATCACGACTTCGCCCGCTTTTAGCGCTAACTTTAGTGCATCCCAAAGCGCCGGTTGTGACAATAAGCGATCGGCGTCTAAAATAAGATAGCCGCCATTGGCCCGGTGTAATGCCCCTGGGCGGATCATTCGATAGTTGGTGTAAAGTGAACCACTAGAGGAGTTATATTCGACGCGGCCAAACAAATTACCGTAACTAGGATTAGCTTCAAACACAATGGGAGCGCCAGACATGCTTTCATAATGCACAAGCACATTGGGCACAAACTCTTCTATAAAAAATTCGCGGCTAATCGGCTCTTCGTTTTTTTCGCCGTCTGATTCATCCGGCAATAATTCCAGCACCGCTTTAATTAAAGGGGTACGCATATCACGCAGATATTTTAATACGCCAAGTTCAGCATTGTAGTCATGTTCTAGCTGCTTCAGCATCGGTTTAATGGCTTGCTCAATGGTGTCTTTGCACAACCCTCGCAGGCTCTCGGAGAGTTCACGTTTCCAACGCGGTAATTCTAATAACTCTTCATTGAGGATGGTTTCTAGCTCTGAAACTAAACCATAAAAATATTGGCGCTGTTCTTCCGTTAACTTAGAAAACTCTTGATCATCTAAGGGTTTACCATCAATGATCGGTGAAAAACTGACGGCGCCGTTTTCTTCGTACAACACCACTTGTTTTTCTAAGGCTTTGCTTTCAACCCGATCAATAGCCTCTTCATAGCGCTTATCAAAGGTACGATGAATGGCTTTTTTCTTCCGTTGATAACCTGGGTTATCAAAAGCGGCCGGAAAGGTATCCATTAACTCATCAATCAGCGCTTCGAGTTTTTTGACCAGTTTGCGGCCTTCTCCGGCTAATAGACGACAGGTACTGGGTACACGCTCATCATCAAAGTTATTCAGGTAACACCACTCATCTGGCGTGGCTTTTTCACTGGCGGCTTGATGCAAAATATCATGCACTAGGGTGGAACGCCCTAACGCCTGTTCCCCCATGACATACAAGTTATAACCCGGCATATCCATGCCAATAGCAAACTCTAACGCAGAGCGCGCACGGTCTTGGCCAATAAAGGCCGACGGCAAGGCCGGTTGTTGCAGTGCGGCTGCAATTAATTGGGGATCTAATTGAGGACACAACTGTGTCGGGTGGAGCGCCAGTGACTGATTAAGCTGCGTCATGCATCGCCTTAAAAGGGTTACGTATTGGCCGCTATACTACCAAAAAGCGTCGCGCTCTGCCCAGCGCTAAAGTTTATTATGCGGCTGCCGATAAACAAAATATCCATCATTTAGCATTTCGGAGGCCGGCAATGGACGAACGCAACTGTTTACAAAAAATACGCAACTTAGGAGCACGGCTTCATGAGCTGGAATTAACCCAGCCTTTGCCAGGTAAATCTTATACCTCAGCGGCCTTAGACTTTTTATTTCAGCAACATCAATTAGAACGCCCAAGTGGGGCCGGTTTAGAGACGATTTTACAAACCTTGGGGCAAGCCGTTATGGCAAAACATCATCTGACCTTTTCACATTTAGATGCGAATAGTGTGATTGATTACTTCTGCCGTTATTATCGGGTGCATTAATAATGCAGTAGGGGCTACCAGCGCCACAGCCGGTGGCTGCTAAGTAAGCTCCCCAGCAAGGCGAGGGTTGCCGCTAAACCATAAGCTAACAGTAAGTATGCAAGGGCATCAACGCGGCAATGCAAACTATACACTAAGGCGGCTAAGCTACCGGCTAGGCCTCCTACCACCAAGCGCAAAGCCATGCGGTGCAAAGGCCGCGCTCGGCGTAACATTCTTGATAATATCCAGCCTGCCGCCATACCCACTGGCGCTATCCAAGCAATACAGGCCCAAAATGAAGAAACTTGGGCGGCTTGCCCGAAACTCAGCGGCTCACCCATATTACCTAAACAGATCAATAACCCAACGCTACTAGCAAGTGACAACCATAAGAGCGGGGCTTTGCGCCATTGTGGCAGCAACGGCTGACTAAGCAATAAAGTCAGTTGCAGCAACGTCACCACTAGCATGAATAAGGCAGCGGTTTTCAGCATCCCAGCCAGCGGCCAATCAAAACGTAAACCAAAAGGCAGCATCAATAACAATGCGCACATCAACACCATGCCCAAGGTTAAATAGGTAATTTGCGGTGCTAGAAATGGCCGCACCGCCTGATGTGAGTCGACCAGTTTCGCGATAAGTTGCTCTGTTTTATCCGCCATCTGACTAATTAACCTTATTTATTTTTCATTTAATTCGCTGCGTAACAGCTGAATAGCTCGAAACACATTAACCTTAACCCAAGACGAACTGCGCTGCATCAGGTTGGCGGTTTCATCTATCGACAATTCTTCTACCTTGGTGGCATACAACACCTGTGCTTGTGCCGCATTTAGCGGTGCCAGTAAATGACTAACAGCTTGATATTGCTCATCTTCATCCAAAGGCACGCTGGGCTGCCAGCTGTCTTCATCACTTAACGATTGATGTTCATTCGCCGCTAGTTGACGACGACTTTCAAAATATTTATGCCGCAAAATGCCACTAAGCCAGGGTTCAACGGGTAAGCCAACTTGATACGTATGCAAAATGCGATGTACCGTTAATAACGTCTCTTGCACAAAGTCGTCTAAATGTTGCGCGGGCACATAGCGCCGAGCTCGCATGCGCAAAAACGGTAAAATGGCGCTTAAAAAAGCACTGTAAGCTTGCTTATCTCCCTGCTGGGCTCGTTCTAGCAGAACCTGCCAGTCGTTCATGTTTAATCCTGTTTCTATGGCTGTCGACGGCCAATTGCTTTGTTATTGACGATAACACGACAAAAAGTTACAGCAAAAATAAATTATTTTTCTGTAACCTTTTCTAGTTTTCTCGCCAATTACCCCTGAACACACCGCACTTTGTGGTTTATTTCTCTCACAATAGGATTTTTATTATGTTAAGTACTTCTTTAAAAACGTTCGCCCTAGCATCAACTTTCGCCGTAGCACTATTCACTGCCCCGCAAGCGAATGCCACTAACTTTGTCTTACCCGCTTACTCTGCAGCACAATTAGTCGAGGCAGAGCAACAAGGTAGCTTTGTACTAGTTGCCACTAAACCCGGTTGCCCAGTGTGTGCGAAACAAGTGCCGGTGATTGAGGCACTGTTAAAGGACCCCGCGTTTAGCGATCTTAAAGTGCTGCAATATAACCAAGTAACAGAGAAAGCATTAAACAATCGCTATGGCGTTACCGGTCAAAGCACCATTATTGTCGTGAATAAAGGCGAATTAGTGTCCTTAACCCGAGGCTTAACTGACGAGCAAGCGATTAAAGCTGAAATGCTAAAAGCGCTATAACACGGGAGTCGGTTAATGATTGATTTTAGCCTGTTACCACTGCTATTACTGGCGGGTATGTTAATTACGTTATCACCGTGCATTTTGCCGGTGCTGCCCGTAATGGCCAGTTCTGGCTTAGCAAAACATAAATTGGCTCCCGTATTTACGGGTATGGGTTTGGCCATTGGTTTTGCTTTGATGGGCATGCTGCTGCATGGTCTTGGCAGTGTGCTTGGGCTAAGTGATAGTGTTACCCGGCCATTGTTTGCCAGTTTATTGGTATTATTTGGTTTAGCCTTAGTGTTGCCTTGGTTCAAGCAAGGCAGCAGCGGCTTTTTTGCGCCCTTGGCCGCTAAAGCGGACCAACTGGCTACAACCTTGGAACAAAAACCCGGTGGTGCCTTTTGGTTAGGTTTAATGCTGGGCGCCATTTGGAGTCCATGCGCAGGCCCTATTCTCGGTGCGGCATTGGGCCTCGCCGGTAACTCCGGTAGTTTAGTCAACGCGGGCGTGCAAATGCTGGTGTTTGGTATTGGCGCCGCACTGCCGCTCATTGCTATCGCTTATCTGTTTGCCGGTTCCGCTCGACGTTTTTTACCCAAAATCGCCGCTGGTGGAGAAAAAGCACGGCAAGTTCTTGGCTACAGTTTATTGTTGGTGGGTCTACTGATCTTAACGGGAGCCGATCAAATGATACTGATTTGGGCTACGGATAACCTGCCTGACACCTGGTTAAATTTAATTACCACCTATTAAGCGGTTTGAATCGTGTCGCAGCAAAGCCATTCAGACACGAACAAGCTATACTTTACAGATAACCCGCTTCTGTTTAGGCTAAGACAAAACAGAGTGGCGATAAAAAGTGCCGCAACGGGCGCTGATGTAACAAACAACAAGGATCTCACATGAACAGCTTAACCAAAACACAACTTACCCTAGCCCTAGGTGCTTTAGCACTGGGTTCAGCTACTGTAAATGCCGAAACGAACAATAACCCGTTTCAAGCACAACAACTGACCATGGCCTATCAACTGCACAATCACACCGAAACCGGCACAGGCGTAAAGGTTAAAGTGAAAGATAAAGCGCAAGAAATGAAGTGCGGAGAAGGCAAGTGTGGCGAAGACATGAAAAAAGCCGCTGCCGATAAAGCCAAAGAAATGAAGTGTGGCGAAGGTAAATGTGGCGAAGACATGAAAAAAGCCGCTGCCGATAAAGCCAAAGAAATGAAATGTGGTGAAGGCAAATGTGGTGCCGACATGAAAAAAGCCGCGGCCGACAAAGCCAAAGAAATGAAGTGTGGTGAAGGCAAGTGTGGCGCAGAGATGAAAGCACACGCCCATGATAAAGCCGACTCAGCGAAAGCGGCGGGTGCTGACAAAGCCATGGATGCCAAGAAAAAAGCCAGTGATAAAGCCAAAGAAATGAAATGTGGCGAAGGTAAGTGTGGCTCTATCTAAGTCACTCATGCCCTTGTCACTCGACAAGCACAGCGCGGGCCTTGGCCTGCGCCGTGAAATGCTGCCGGAATTGCTTCAGCAAAAACCGGCAGACATTGATTTCTTTGAAGTGGCGCCAGAAAACTGGTTACCTTACGGTGGCAAACTGCAGCGCGATTTTCGGCGCTTAACCGAACAGTATCCGTTTTTTTGTCATGGCTTATCGCTATCGATTGCCAGCCCCGATCCCTTAGATGTGGCCTTTGTTAAACAGGTAAAACAGTTTTTGGATGAACATCAGATTTTGCAGTATAGCGAGCACTTGAGTTATTGCTCTGCCAATGGCCATCTGTACGATTTAATGCCAATCCCTTTTACTGAAGAAGCCATCCATTATGTCTCTGGCCGCATCCAGCAGGTGCAAGATATTTTAGAGCGCCCGCTGATCTTAGAGAACGTCTCCTACTATGTTGCACCCGATCAGCAATTAAGCGAGCAACAGTTTTTACAGGCGGTATTAGAAGAAGCCGACTGTCAGCTGTTACTGGATGTGAATAACATCTACGTTAATGCGGTTAATCATGGTTATGACGCCAACACCTTTTTACAAGCGATGCCAACCGAGCGCATTGCCTACTATCATGTTGCCGGGCACTACCAGCAAACAGCAAACCTATTAATTGATACCCATGGCGCCGATGTGCCCGATCCAGTATGGCAACTGCTGCAAGCGGCTTATCAACACCATGGTGTAAAACCCACTTTATATGAACGTGATTTTAACGTACCGGCCATGCCGCAGCTTTGTCAGGAGCTTCGTTATATCAAGCAGTTGCAACACGCACAACGTCAATTAGAGCGGCAAGCCTCATGAGCCAGTTAGCTCAAATGCAACGAGATTTTGCCAAGGCTATCCGCAATCCTGATAAACCTCCTAGTGCCGTAGCAACCTTAGCGCCTGAGCGCTTGCAGGTTTACCAAGAATTGTTTTTTAATAATGTGCGCGGCTTTATTGATAATGCCTTCCCGGTATTACACAGCCTGTACCCAGCTAAAGCCTGGCTGGCGTTACAAACCGCATTTTTTCGTGACTATGCCTGTCATTCACCTTATTTTTTGCATATCGCCGAGCAATTTGTCAGTTTTTTACAACAATACACATTGACCGCCGAGGATCCGCCTTTTCTGGCTGAACTGGCGCATTATGAATGGGCAGAACTCTATGTCGGCACCGTCAAAGCCACCCAAGCGGTTGAACCACTTGCTGCAGATGACGTCAGCACGGCAGCATTGGCCTTGTCAGAACTGGCACTACTGAGCGCCTACCAATTTCCGGTACAGCAAATTAGTAAAGACTTTCAACCGAGCACGCCAGGTGAGCTACAGTGTTTTTTGATCTATCGCGATTTGGCTGATGAGGTGATTTTTGTCAGTTTAAATCAGGCTACCTTATTGCTATTAAATAATATCCAACAACAACCCGGTCAGCCCCTATCCGAGCATATTCAGCAGCTTGCTCCAATGCTGCCGCAACTTAGCCCAGCGCAATTAACGGCAGCGGCTTTGCCGTTATTGCAGCAATGGGCTACCGCAGGGGCTATTGTGCGTGCTCCAGACATAGCTTCGGGGTCAGATTCCGAGCAAATCAGCTGAATACTCAGTTTCTGACTGTTAATTTAACAATTTCAATAACTAAGCCTTAACTGCTAGTCAGTATTTCACCTTGCGGCGAGATACTTTCTTTTGCGTCGCCAAAAGAAAGTATCCAAAGAAAATGCGACCCTACGTTGCGGCGAAAGCCCGACTCAACCTAACCCGACCAAGGCGACGAGGTAACTCGTTCGGCACTACCGTGCCTCGCTCAAACACCCCTCGTCTTAAAACCTTGGCCGCGCCAGGTTGCCCGGCTTGCAACGTAATGGGATTAAAAGCACAAACACTTCGGATTGATGCTTGACGAGTTAACAGCGAAGTAAACTTTGGCTTAAGACGTCTTTTTCAGGGATGAAAAAGAGGAGCGTACAAGGAGGTATTTACAGCGTGCTCCAGCCGAAGCTTTACGCAGCGTTTAACGTTTTGCAAGCTTCAAGCTTCGCTGTCAGATACAAAACGTAAATACATAGCTTCGGGGTCAGATACCGAGCAAATCAGCTTAACACTCAGTTTCTAACTTTTAATTTAACAATTTCAATAACTAAGCCATAGGCTAGTCAGTATTTCACCTTGCGGCGAGATACTTTCTTTTGCGTCGCCAAAAGAAAGTATCCAAAGAAAATGCGACCCTACGTTGCGGCGAAAGCCCGGCTCAACCTAACCCGACCAAGGCGACGAGGTAACTCGTTCGGCACTACCGTGCCTCGCTCAAACACCCCTCGTCTTAAAACCTTGGCCGCGCCAGGTTGCCCGGCTTGCAACGTAATGGGATTAAAAGCACAAACACTTCGGATTGATGCTGGACGAGTTAATAGCGAAGTAAACGTTGGCTTAAGACGTCTTTTTCAGGGATGAAAAAGAGGAGCGTACAAGGAGGTATTTACAGCGTGCTCCAGCCGAAGCTTTACGCAACGTTTAACGTTTTGCAAGCTGCAAGCTTCGCTGTCAGATACAAAACGTAAATACAAACCTTCGCAGTGTGATGGGATTAACAGATTAAAAAACCAAAAATTTAGATGGCCAGACGTCCAGATAGGTGTATACTACCGGAATCGCAATTTGGGGTATAAGTATCATGGCATTATCCTTACAGCAAAAAATCACTGATCCGGCACAGGGTGTCTATTTGATTGGCACCACACCGCCAAAAGCCGGCACGGATATCGAAAAAACCACACGTATCGCTAAAAAGCTGTTGGCCCGTTTAAACGAAATCGAGTACGACGGGTTAATTGTTTATGATATTCAAGATGAAAGCAGCCGCGTAGCTGCAGAGCGGCCTTTTCCTTTTCACAGTACCTTAGATCCCCGTGATTACAGCGTATTGTTACGTGAACTCGCACAACAAGATGTGATCACTTATAAGAGTGTAGCCCAGCGTGATGCTGCGGAATTTAATACCTGGCTAACCGAAACAGAGCAGCAATATGCTTTACGTAATCTTGTGTTAGTGGGTAGCCCCTCCTCTAATGGTGATATCAAACTCAGCTTGCCAGAAGCTTATCAGCAGTTAGCCGCACACGATGCTCAGTTTCATTTAGGCGGTGTGGCCATTGCAGAGCGCCATGCTAAAAAAGGCAACGAACATTTGCGACTAATTGAGAAATCGGCACAAGGTTGTCAGTTCTTTATTTCGCAAGCGGTGTATAACGCGCAAGCCACTATTGATTTACTTACCAGCTATGCCAGAAGCTGTAAGCAACAAGGTATCAGCCCCAAACGCATTATTTTGACCTTTACCCCCTGTGGCGGTGAGCAAACTTTAACATTTATGCAGTGGCTGGGTATTTCTGTGCCTGAGGGCAGTAAGTATCGTATTTTAGATGCGGCCAATCCGTTGAATGAATCGATTAAAATTTGCCGAGATAACTTGCAGCAAATTTTGCAACATTGTGCCGCCTTAGACTTACCCTTGGGTTTGAATGTTGAAAGTTTAACAAACCGGCGCGAAGAAATTGACGCCGCTATTCGTTTATTCCGGTTGTTGAAAGCGATGATGGAGTTACATTTAGCAGAGAAGCAAGTGGCCTAAATTTTTGGCAACCGTAACAGCCAAAGCAAGCTGTTACGGGCCCTGCGTAGCACGGGGTACCACACTTTGGCGCGACGCGGCGATTTAAACAACCAAAAGTTAAATCGATTAAAAACATTACTACGGCTACTGAGTAACGCTAGCATCTGCAAGGCATCCGCACCGCCATACCAACTGTCAGCAACGCGCAGCACCATCCCCTGCTCAATCTGATACCCTGCGCCAGCTAACAACCGTGCATAGTGGGGTTCAGCCCTTACATCGATGAGCTGCAATTGCCCCAAAGAGGCTTGTAACTGCACACGTCGACTGTAAAACCGACACGCCGGACAGCCCTCATCATAAAACAGTGCTAAGCTTGAAACTGACTCAGCAAGCGCGGCTTCAGCCAAGTTGGGGTGCGTCATACTCAGCAGGTTCATCGGTATAAATACAGACATTCCAATCTGCGGCTAACCCATCAGCCGCAACACAGTAGGTTTCAAAGAAATGTTTGATTTCGGCACGCTGACAATGCGCTTCAAAACTGGCCATATCCGCCCAAATTTCATTAAAGGCAATAGGGAAGCTTTTACCTTCGGCAAAGGGGCTGGCTACTTGACGTGTCACAATGTATTGCAAGCAACCATCCTCACGCAGCGTGTTTGGCTCAAGGCTTTGTAATACCTTAAATAAAGCCGCTTCTTTACCCGCTTTTGGCAGAAACTGTGCCACACAATAAACTTTTTTTGACATAACTCACTCGCTATAAAAAACCGCCTCGCCCGAGACATCAGGCGAGGCGGCAAACATTAAAGCCGACCGAAAATAGTAAACAACTCAGCATTAAGCCACAGATGGCACATCACGCTGGCAGCGTAGCCCAATAAAATGACCGGCGCCCACTTTAAGTGACCAACAAAAGTATAATTACCCCGGGCTTGGCCCATTAACGCTACCCCTGCCGCAGAGCCGATAGACAATAAACTACCGCCTACCCCCGCCGTTAATGTAATCAGCAACCAATGGCCATGCGACATCTCAGGGTTCATCGTTAATACAGCGAACATCACCGGAATGTTATCCACTACGGCCGACATCAGGCCTAATACCACGTTAGCCGATGTCGGATCCCAGTTAGTGTAAAGTGCCGTCGATAATAACTCGAGGTAACCAATAAAACCTAAACCACCGACACATACCACTACCCCGTAGAAGAAGAGTAACGTGTCCCATTCGGCGCGGGCAACCCGGCTAAACACATCAAAAGGTACGACTTGACCCAGCGAGCGGATCCGTTCGATATCGCCGGCTCTTTCCGCCATGGCCTTTTTGCGAGCCAAAGAGCCTGGTAAGGTTTTTCGTAAAAAGAAACCAAAAAACTGTAAGTAACCCAAACCCGTCATCATGCCAAGTACCGGTGGTAAACCAAAATATGAGTGAAAGGCCACCGCGGTGGCGATGGTGAGTAGAAACAAGCACATAATACGTAAAGCGCCACGCTTTAATTCCACCGCTTCAGAGTGGCCGCTAGGCGAGCGTTTCTCGACAAACAAGCTCATAATGACCGCAGGTAACAAAAAGTTGACCACGGCCGGAATAAACAAGGTAAAGAATTCATTAAACGTAATAATACCCGCCTGCCACACCATCAACGTAGTAATGTCACCAAACGGAATAAACGCACCACCGGCATTAGAGGCCACCACGATATTCACGCAAGATAAGTTGATAAAACGCTTGTCACCCTCGGCCACCTTCATTACCACGGCACACATCAGCATAGCGGTAGTCATGTTATTGGCAAAAGAAGAGATACCAAAGGCTAAAATACCACTGATCCAAAATAAGGTGCGATAGCTAAAGCCAGAGCGAATAAGCCAAGCGCGTAAACCATCGAATAAACGTCGCTCTTCTAGGGCGTTGATGTAGGTCATCGCCACCAATAAAAACAGCATTAACTCTGAAAATTCTAATAAGGTATGTCGAAACGCGGATTCCGATTCAACAGCCAAGCCAGCTTGCATATAGCGCCAGCCAATCATGGCCCAAATAACACCAGCAGCAATTAATACCGGTTTCGATTTGCGTAATTGAATTTTCTCTTCAGCCATAACGAGTAAATAAGCTAAAAAGAAGAGTCCTAAGGCAATAATACCAATCGGGCTTGCAGTTAAATTTATGGGTCCTGTCTCGGCTAACGCCGTGGATGGGTAAAGGGCAAGGCAGCTCAATAACACCAAAAGGGATCTGAGGTTTAACATGATGGCTTCTATTTAGGTCAATTTATGCGGGGGGTCTCTACCTGCGCCTCAGCGCTGGTATTGAGGGCATATGATACGCCCTTTTTTCATAGCGTGCAGAGCTAATTCTGCTCTGCACGCTAAATTGTCGCTAGCTTTTAGTCTTAACGGTTTTGATCTCTAACCCCTTAGCGCAGGATCAGTAACGAGCATTTCGCCTTACTTAACATCGCGGTCGTAGTACTGCCGACGATAAACTGACGGATCCGCGAATGGCCATAAGCGCCCATAATCAACAAATCAATATGATGCTCTTGTTGGTACTGGTGCAGTACTTCTTCTGGATCGCCCGCAACCACTGCGGTTTTCGTTTCAAAACCCGCTTGTTGCAGCAAGATCGCGGCTTCATCTAGCGCTGGCGCCTGCTCAGGCATACCGGCAAACACTAAATGCACCGGTAAACCTTTACACAATGGGCTAGCAGCGAGCATGTCTAAACTTTTTTGCGCAGTAGCACTACCATCAAACGCTAACATAATGCGCTGCGGCGTTTTAAAGTGTTGTTGGGTGAGCAAAATAGGCCGATGCAAACTGCGGATCACTTGCTCAACATGTAAGCCCAATTGACCGTGTGCATCGGCGCTGCTTAAGCCCCGCTTACCCATCACCACTAGTCGCGTGTCGTCTTCTGTTGCTTTTAACGACTCGACTAAGCTGCCATGGCGTAAACGTTCATCAACGCTGGCAACGCCGGCTTGCTCTGCACGGGCTTTGGCCGCATCTAACATTAAACGGCCACGCTCTAGTGCTAACTTACTGTGTTTTTCATCTAACTCAGCTAATTGCTGCAATAACACTTCTTGTGAACCTAAACCAATACTGCCACTCAGATCAGGCGTTTGCGTATGCTGCGCTTTATCAATGGCATGCAACATCGTTAAGGGGGCTTGCAGTTGTTTGGCGGCCCAGACGGCATAATCACAAACGGCTTCAGCATACGGCGAAGGATCGATACAAGCGATAACAAATTGTGTCATGGAATTACTCCTGTTAATGACCCATCAACTTTTCTATGGCATCAGGACGATTATGCACCGCAAATTTATCAACCAGTGTCGCACTGGCAGCATTTAAGCCCAGCAACTCGACTTCAGTCCCTTCACGGCGGAATTTGAGTACCACCTTGTCTAAAGAGCTTATGGCGGTAATATCCCAAAAATGCGCGCGGCTAACATCAATCTGCACCTTCTCTATGGCTTCTTTAAAGTCAAAACTGGCAATAAATTGCTCAGCCGAGGTAAAGAACACTTGGCCAACGACACGGTAAGTACGCTGATGACCATCGGCTGATAACTCAGCAGTAATCGCCAGAATTTGCCCCACTTTATTAGCGAAGAATAGCGCACTTAACAACACACCCACTAACACACCGTAAGCCAAGTTATGGGTAAATACCACCACCAATACCGTGGCAATCATCACCACTGATGAGCTTTTCGGGTGTTTTTGCAGATCTTTAACTGAAGCCCAACTAAAGGTACCAATGGATACCATTATCATAATCGCCACTAAGGCTGCCATTGGGATCATGCCAACATAATCACTCAGAAATACGATAAAAATCAATAAGAAAACACCTGCCAATAAGGTAGATAAACGAGTACGGCCACCTGATTTGACGTTAATAACGGATTGACCAATCATCGCACAACCGGCCATACCCCCTAATAAACCTGAACCAATGTTTGCCACACCTTGGCCGACACATTCACGGTTTTTGTTACTGCTGGTATCGGTTAAATCATCAACGATGGTGGCCGTCATCAGTGACTCTAATAAACCGACAATGGCCAAGGCTAACGCGTAAGGGAAGATAATAACCAGTGTTTCAATATTTAGCGGTACGTCAGGCCATAAGAAAATAGGCAAGCTGTCTGGCAGTTCGCCCATATCCGCCACATTACGAATATCTAAACCGAAGTACACGGCAATGGCGGTTAATACCACGATACAAACTAATGGCGAGGGAATGGCCTTGGTAACGTAAGGAAACAAATAAATAATCGCCAAGCCCAGCGCAGTCATGCCGTATACCAAGGTGGTGCCATGCTCGCCAGTCAGCTCAGGAAGTTGTGCCATAAAAATAAGAATAGCTAAGGCATTCACAAAACCGGTCACCACCGAGCGCGAGACAAAGCGCATCAACTCACCTAACTTACAAAGGCCAAAGGCAATTTGCAGTACACCCGTTAATAAGGTGGCGGCCAGCAAATATTCCAAACCATGCTCACGCACCAGGGTAATCATTAACAGTGCCATGGCACCGGTCGCGGCAGAAATCATCGCTGGACGACCGCCGGCAAAAGCCGTTATTACCGCAATACAAAAAGAGGCATACAAACCGACTTTAGGATCCACACCGGCAATGATAGAAAAGGCGATCGCCTCAGGGATTAGAGCCAGTGCAACCACTAACGCTGATAACACATCGCCTCTGGTGTTCGAAAACCAGTTTTGACGAATTGAACTTAGCATAGAAATATCCAACAGAAGTAATAAGAGGGAACAGACTAAATTGTCTGTTGTAACAATGTCGCGCCATCTAAGGCGAGCTTTAATGTTGAAACAGCAGATTAGCGCTGCTTAGCTTCAATTGATCAGTGTTACACCGGTCTATCCTCGTTCACTCGCCCCGTGTATCACGCGGCTCAAGATTAAAATAGGGGCGAGATTGTACAGTTTTTTGCCGTTAAAGGCTATGGCATGACCATACGGGTTAAACTGGCAAGCCATCTCGGAAAAATTGCACACCACCACACGTGGCACAACACAGCAATTCAGCTGGGTGAGTGTAATCAATACTCTGCTGACACTCGCTACAACGATAGCGCCCCATGCCAACATATTCTCCTTGATAATAAACACCTTGATGATTGAAATCTTCTAACAGTTCAACCCATTCGACCTGAGTGCGATCAGTAATTTGGCTAAGCTGCTGCCATAATTCCTCGCTCCACATCGATGGCGCCTGCTCCGCCGTATTCGCCGCTTGCCATTGTTGTTTCAGTGTTTCGACAAACAATTGGCTTTCATAAGCACTGAGATCCTTACCGGCTTTAAGGTAGGCCTGCAATATTTCACTGAACTCCAGCATATTATCGAGCTGACGTTGACCGGCCTGTTCAAGGGTGTCGGTTAGCTCGGCCAGCCATTGTTGGTACTTCTTTTTAAATTCAGCCATTTCAAACTCCTTTTAGCGCGTTAAATCAAGTATAGACAAGATGCTGCTTATTGTTGTCAAAACCCGCCTAAGGTATGCTATAGCGAATTTTGCCCGAACCTTGCGAACTGCAACCGCTCAGGCCCGCACTAAGACTTTTCTGGAAGACGTAAATGCAACAGCAATATAATCCTCAGCAAATTGAGACCACCCTGCAACAACAGTGGCAAGACACTAACGCCTTTAAAGTAACGGAAGATCCTAATAAAGAAAAGTTTTACTGTCTCTCGATGTTTCCTTATCCCAGTGGCCGTTTGCATATGGGCCATGTGCGTAACTATACCATCGGCGATGTTGTCAGCCGTTTTCAGCGGATGCAAGGTAAAAACGTCATGCAGCCTATGGGTTGGGATGCGTTTGGTTTACCGGCCGAAAATGCCGCGATTAACCATAAAACGGCGCCGGCTAAGTGGACGTACGAAAATATTGATTATATGAAAACGCAGCTGAAGCGGTTAGGTTTTGGCTACGACTGGGATCGCGAAGTGGCGACGTGTAAACCGGATTACTACCGCTGGGAACAATGGTTTTTTACCAAGCTGTATGAAAAAGGTTTAGTTTACAAAAAAATGGCCACGGTTAACTGGGATCCCGTTGATCAATGTGTGTTGGCTAACGAACAAGTTATTGATGGTCGCGGTTGGCGCTCAGGCGCGCTGGTTGAGCAACGCGAACTGGCTCAGTGGTTTATCCGCATTACCGAATATGCAGAAGAGTTATTAGCAGATTTAGAGCAACTGACCGAATGGCCAGAGCAAGTACGCACCATGCAGAAAAACTGGATTGGTCGTTCTGAAGGCATCAATATTCGTTTTGACATTGCCGGTCAAGACGGTGAATTAGAAGTTTACACCACGCGCCCAGACACCCTTTACGGCGTTACTTACGTGGCCGTGGCGGCACAGCATCCTTTAGCGCAGCAAGCCGCTAAAACTAATAGCACCCTGGCAGCCTTTATTGAAGAAATCAAAGGCGGCAAGATGGCCGAAGCCGAACTCGCAACCATGGAGAAAAAAGGCTGCGCTACCGGTATTTTCGCGATACATCCGTTAACGGGCGAGCAAGTCCCGGTATGGGTCGCTAACTTTGTTTTAATGGACTACGGTTCAGGGGCTGTCATGGCAGTGCCGGGGCATGATCAGCGCGATTATGAATTTGCCAGCAAGTATCAACTGCCAATTAAACAAGTTGTCACGGCTGCCGATGGCAGTGTGACCGATCTAAACAGCCAAGCCTATACTGAAAAAGGCATTTTGGTAAACTCAGCCGAGTTTGATGGTTTAGCGTTTCAAGACGCCTTTAACGCCATTGCTGCCAAGCTAGCCACCCTAGGTAAGGGTGATGTTAAGGTTAACTATCGCCTGCGCGATTGGGGTGTGTCACGGCAACGTTATTGGGGCACACCGATCCCGATGCTGAACCTAGAAGACGGTTCTGTTGTGCCGGTGCCGGCCGATCGTTTACCGGTTATTTTGCCCGAAGACGTGGTAATGAATGGTGTGACCTCACCCATCAAAGCTGACGCCGAGTGGGCAAAAACCGATTATCAGGGTCAGGTTGCGTTTCATGAAACCGATACCTTCGATACCTTTATGGAATCGAGCTGGTATTACGCCCGCTATTGCAGCCCTGATTACGATCAAGCCATGCTTGATCCCGCAAAAGCCAACTACTGGCTGCCCGTCGATCAATACATTGGCGGTATCGAACACGCTATCCTGCATTTATTGTATGCGCGTTTCTTCCATAAACTGTTGCGTGACGTTGGCTTAGTGCAGTGTGATGAGCCTTTCAAACGCCTGTTATGTCAAGGTATGGTTCTGGCTGAAACCTTTTACCGCGAAGCTGAAAATGGCGGCCAAATCTGGTTCTCACCGCAAGATGTGCACATTGAGCGGGATGAAAAAGGCCGGATCATTCAGTCGACACTAAAAGCCGATGGCCTGCCCGTGTTATCTGCCGGTATGAGCAAGATGTCAAAGTCGAAAAACAATGGCATCGATCCGCAAAAAGTGATCGACCAATATGGTGCCGATACCGTGCGCTTATTCATGATGTTTACCGCACCGCCAGAGCAAACGTTAGAATGGTCTGATTCGGCCGTTGAAGGCGCGCACCGTTTTATCAAACGGGTTTACAGCTTAATCAGCGATGTGCAAGCGGCAGGTGAACCGGGTGCATTAGAGATCAGTGCGTTGAACGACCAACAAAAATTACTGCGCCGTGAACTGCATAAAACCATTGCCAAAGTGACCGATGATATCGGCCGCCGTTATACCTTTAACACGGCAATTGCAGCGGTAATGGAACTGACCAATAAATTACAAAAAGCCAGTTTAGCCAGCCCGCTAGACCGCGCCGTCATGCGCGAAGCCTGCACTGCGCTATTGCAACTGCTTAACCCGATCACCCCTCATGTTGCACAATACTTGTGGGCACAGTTGGGCCATCAGCAAGCTATTGAGCAAGCCACTTGGCCACAAGTAGACAGCGCAGCTCTGGTTGAAGATGAAAAGCTGGTAGTGGTACAAATTAACGGTAAAGTACGGGCAAAAATCACCGTGCCTGCCGATGCCAGCCAACAGCAAGTACTCGAGATGGCAAAGTTAGATGACAATGTGCAACGTTACTTAGCGGAAGGCGAAACGCGTAAAATCATTTACGTTCCCGGTAAGTTACTTAACTTGGTGGTAGCGTAATATGTGGGCCCGTCTGCTGTGCCTTTGCTTCGTCGCAAGTCTGCTCACGGGCTGCGGTTTTCACTTGCGCGGTAACTTGCCGTTAAGTCAATTTCCGGCCATTTACCTGCAAAGTGATGCGCATTCAGAGTTAGCCGCTTTGCTTAATCAGCGTTTTCAACAAAACGACGTTGAACTGCTGAGCAGCTATCAAAGCAATCGGCCATCATTGGTGTTACAGCAAGACACGCTTGAGCGTCGAACCCTATCGCTGTTTGCCAATGGTCAGGTTGCCGAATACGAACTGATCTACAAAGTGGAGTATCAGATCCAACTACCGGATCAAGAACCACAAAAATATCAGTTTGAACTGTTCCGCGATTATCAAGACGATCCGAATCAGGCTTTAGCCAAAGCGCAAGAGCTTGAGCTGCTGCTTAAAGAGCTTAGACAACAAGCGGCTAACCGGATTATTCGTCAGCTTGCGCGTTTGGGCTAATGCAAAAACTCTACGTGAATCAACTGCCAGCACAACTGCAACAGGGTCTCGCACCCTGTTATTTGTTGTTTGGTGAAGAGCCACTGCAAAAACTCGAAGCCATCGAGCAAATCCGTCTTGCCGCTAAACAGCAAGGCTATTTAGAACGCTTGAGCTTTAGTGCCGATGCGCAATTTGATTGGCAAGATTTACAAAATGAATTAAGCGCGATGTCGCTGTTTGCCGAGCGCCGACTGATTGAGCTTGAACTGGCGCAAAATAAATTAGCGGCTGCGGCCAATGACGCCTTAAAACAGCTCGCGGCACAATTGCACCCTGATATTATTTTAGTAGTGCACGGCAATCGTAATCACAGTGAAGTGAGTAAACTGGTTTGGTTTAAACAACTGCAGAACAGCGCAGTACAAGTACCGATATATGCTTTAGATGAGCGGCAGCAGCGGCAATGGTTACAACAACGAGCCCAGCAGTTAAATCTGCAACTGACCAGTGACGCCCTGCAATTATTACAACAACATTGTGCGGGTAATTTACTGGCTGCGCGCCAGGAATTAGAAAAGCTTTGCCTTACCCATCCCCATGAACGGATTGATGCCGAGCAATTTAGTCGCTTTTTAGCTGACCATTCCAGTTATACCGTATTTCAATTGGTGGATGCCTTGCTAACAGGGCACAGTGCCGATGCCTTACATCGCTTAACTCGGCTGCTCGATCAAGATACCGAGCCCGTGATTATTGCTTGGCAATTACAAAAAGAGTTATTGCAGTTACGCCAACTCTCAGTAGCACAGCAAAGTGGTCATACTAGCGCCATGTTTAAACAACTCGCTATTTGGCCAAAACGCCAACCTTTGTATCTGCAAGCGATTAAAAGGCTGACGCTGCGCTGGCAAGATTATTTACTGCAAGAGCTGGCAGCCTTTGATCGTTTATATAAAGCCGGCAAAATGAGCGATCCCAGTTTAGCGCTGGCCCATCTGGCCACCTTATTCTGTCATCCACTGTCACGCACTTTCTCTTTGCAGCAGCATGATGACTAAGCCCCTACTCGGTATCTTTGGTGGCACTTTCGATCCGATCCATCGAGGCCATCTGGCTTGTGCCCGCTACGTTGTTGAACATTGTGCTTTAAAGCAATTAGCGTTGATGCCTTGCCATTTGCCGCCGCATCGTGCGACCCCCGGCGTGAGCAGTGAACAACGGGCCGCTATGGTAAAGTTGGCTATTGCTAACGAACCGACTATGCGGCTGGAGCGCTTAGAGCTCAACCGCACTAGCCCAAGTTACACCGTCGATAGCTTAAGAGCGTTGAAACAACAGCAACCCGATACCACGCTGGCGTTTATTATTGGCATGGATTCTTTACAGTATTTCACGAAATGGCATCAATGGCTGCAAATCCTCGAACTGGCGCATTTAATTGTTTGTCGCCGCCCAGGGTATAGCGCCGATCAAGGTGATGCCCCCATGTTACTCGCACGCTATGGCGCCACGCTGAGCCAGCTGCAACAACAAGATGCCGGAAAAATTTTACTTTTAGATAACCCTGATTTTTACGAAAGCGCCACCTTTGTCAGACAACAACTTGCCAGTGATCGTCGTGTGCAAGCCATGTTACCTGCCCAAGTTCTAGAATATATTCGTCAACATGCACTCTATGGCTGTTGAGTTCTGTTTACCTAGATAAAATGTGGTAAAATGCCGCTTTTTCATTGCTACTGAGGATCAAGGGTGCAAACAAACGAACTGGTTGCTTTTGTTACTGACAAAATCGACGATATGAAAGCCCGTGACATTGTCACGTTAGATGTACGCGGTAAATCAAGCGTCACTGAATTTATGGTAATTTGTTCAGGAACTTCTAGCCGCCATACCAAGTCTATTGCTGGATACTTGGCCGCCGAAGTGAAAAAAATCGACGTGCAGCCATTAGGCATAGAAGGTGAAGCATCAGGTGAATGGGTGCTGCTCGATCTTGGAGATGTTGTCGTCCATGTTATGTTGGAAGAAAGCCGTAACTTTTATCAACTGGAAAAACTCTGGGGCGGTTAACTTAGTATGAAGTTAATCCTGATTGCCGTTGGCACCAAAATGCCAAGTTGGGTGCAAAGCGGCTTTGAGGAGTATGCGCGGCGCTTTCCGCGTGATATGCCTTTTGAATTAATTGAGATCAGTGCCGGCAAGCGTGGTAAAAACGCTGATATCAAACGTATTTTAGAACTCGAAGGTGAAAAAATGCTGGCTGCCGTGCCTAAAGGTAGTCGGATTGTGACCTTAGAGGTTACCGGTGCCAACTGGAGTAGCCCGCAGTTGTCGGGCAAACTACAAGAATGGCAACATGATGGCCGAGATGTTTGTTTTCTGATCGGCGGACCTGAAGGTCTGTCTCCTGCCTGTATCGATGCCAGTGAAGCCAAGTGGTCATTGTCGGCACTAACCATGCCCCACCCCATGGTGCGTGTGGTTATGGCGGAAGCCTTGTATCGCGCTTGGAGTATCAGTACCAACCACCCTTATCATCGCGAGTAAGCATGTTAAAAAAACGCGTGGCCATGCAGGATGTCGAAGCTGAACATCGCTTGTTTAATCATCGAGCCGTGTTTGCTATGGTGTTTGTGGTGCTGATGTTCGCGGTGATCGTGGTCAATATGTATCACTTGCAAGTCACCTCTTATCAAGCTTATCAAACGCGCTCAGAAGGCAACCGCATTAAAGTGTTGCCGCTGGCACCCAATCGCGGATTAATCACCGACCGAAATGGCATCTTATTGGCAGAAAACCGCCCGGTATTCTCGTTAGAGCTAGTGCCCGAGCAAATCAGTGATATGCCGACCACACTGCAAGAACTCAGTGCCTTAATTGAGATCAGTGAAGAGCAACAAACGAATTTTTTAAAAGAGGTTCGCCAACAACGTCGATTTAATAGCATTGCCTTAAAAGAGCAATTAAATGACGAAGAAGTGGCGCGCATCTCAGTTAACCTGCACCGCTTACCTGGGGTGACCGTTGAAGCCCGCTTAAGCCGCTATTATCCTTTTGGCGATTTATTTACCCACGCACTCGGTTATATCGGCCGCATTAATACCAATGATTTAAAACAGTTAGAAGAAAACGAGCAACTGGCCAATTATGCTGCATCTCGTGATATTGGTAAAATCGGCTTAGAGCGCTTTTACGAAACGGAATTGCACGGCGTGATGGGGTATCAAGAAGTCGAAGTGAATAACCGTGGGCGACTGATCCGCGTGCTACGCTCTGTCCCCGCAAGTTCAGGTAAAAACATTAAGCTGAATATCGATGTTGGCTTGCAATTAACCGCACAACAAATTTTACTCGAAAAACGTGGCGCCATTGTGGCGATGGATCCGCGCGATGGTGCTATTTTAGCCTTTTACAGTAACCCAAGTTACGATCCGAATTTATTTGTGCATGGCATTAGCAGTAAAAACTATAATGCTTTGCTCAACTCAGCCGATCGGCCGCTGATTAACCGTGTCACCCAAGGTGTCTATCCGCCAGCCTCAACCATCAAACCGCATTTAGCACTACTCGGGCTTGAAACCAATACGATTTCAGCCAACACGCGCATTTGGGATCCGGGTTTCTTTCAATTACCCGGCGTAGAGCATCGCTATCGCGACTGGAAACGTTGGGGCCACGGCTGGGTTGATGTCTATACCGCGATAGTCGAAAGCTGTGATACTTTTTTCTATGACATGGGCGTTAAGTTAGGTATTGATCGGGTATCTGACTATATGCAAAAGATGGGCTTTGGCGAAAAAAGTGGTATTGATATTCATGAAGAATCAAACACGATAATGCCCTCTCGCGGTTGGAAACGCGCCCGGCATAACCAACCTTGGTACCATGGTGATACCGTGGCCATCAGTATCGGCCAAGGCTATTGGACCATCACACCGCTACAGCTATTAGTGTCTACTGCCGTACTGCTCAATAATGGCCTACAGCCCACACCACATATTGTGCGGGAACTGAGCAATGATTTGGGCACAGAATCGATCGACACTACACCCCAAGAGGTAATGCAGGTTGTGAACCCTCGTAATTGGCAAGTGGTCCGCGATGCCATGCAGCAAACCGTTGCCACGCAAAAAGGTACGGCTTTTAATGCCTTTAAAGGTGCCGCCTATACCTCAGGGGGGAAAACCGGTACCGCCCAGGTCGTTAGTATCGCGCAAGATGCGAAATACGATGCGAGTAAGTTAGACGAAAGGCTGCGCGATAATGCCATGTATATTGGTTATGCCCCTGCGGATGCTCCCACTATCGTGATTGCAGTAACAGTAGAAAATACCGGTGGTGGTGGCAGTACCGCAGCGCCCATCGCGAGGCAAATGCTCGACTATTATTTTAGCGCTGAGGTAAATAACAACGATGAATAATAGTTTAGTGAATCCACCTAATCGCATCAGTAAATTGGCTTTTTTTCATATTGATACGCCGTTACTGTTAGGTTTGCTGACCTTAATGTGCTACGGCTTGATTGTACTTTACAGCGCCTCAGGGCAAAACGAAGGTATGCTAGAAGGTCAGTTAATTCGGCTTGGCTTAGCTTTAACCGTGATGATCGCATTTGCACAAATTAACCCTCAAACTATTCGGCGCTGGTCATTTCCATTATTTATCTTCGGCACCATTCTATTGGTTTGTGTGTTGTTGTTTGGCCACGTGGGTAAAGGTGCGCAACGTTGGCTTGATTTGGGTTTTATGAAGTTTCAGCCTTCAGAAATTATGAAGCTGGCAGTGCCAATGGCTATTGCTTGGTTTATTTCCTCGCATAACTTACCCCCACGATTGCATCATTTGCTGGTGGGTTTTCTGATGTGTTTGATCCCTACACTACTGATCGCGAAACAACCGGATCTCGGCACTTCGATCCTGATTGCTACCGCGGGCATTTTTGTGTTGTTTATGGCCGGAATGAGCTGGCGATTGATCGGTTTTATTGCGGCCCTGATCTCGGCTTTTGCCCCAGTGATGTGGCTATTTTTAATGCATGATTATCAACGTAAGCGCGTACTGACTTTTATCAACCCCGAAAGCGATCCGCTCGGTTCGGGCTATCATATTATCCAGTCAAAAATCGCGATTGGCTCTGGCGGTGTGGATGGTAAAGGCTGGATGCAAGGAACCCAGTCGCAACTAGAGTTTTTACCCGAGCGCCATACTGACTTTATCTTCTCAGTACTCAGTGAAGAGTTTGGTTTAATTGGCGTTTTAGTGTTGTTAGCCATCTATCTTTTTATTATTGGCCGGGGCTTGCTAATCGCAGCCCGCGCACAGGATAATTACAGTAAGTTAGTCGCAGGCAGCTTTACCCTCACCTTCTTTGTTTATGTCTTTGTAAATATCGGTATGGTGTCAGGTCTGTTGCCCGTAGTCGGCGTGCCTTTACCACTGGTGAGTTACGGTGGAACATCCATGGTAACCATGATGGCCGCATTCGGTATTATCATGTCCGTTAGTACGCATAAACGTAGTATAGCCAAGACCTAATATGAACACTATTCGCCTAGTTAGTTTAATAATATTAAGCAGCTTGCTGCTCAATGCTTGTAGCAGCAAATCGCCGCCATCCAATCAATCCGGCATTGAAAAACAAATGTCGCCGAATGCCGGCCGTTATCAGCAAGATAGCGACAGCAAACCCGATAGGTTACCGACGCTATTAGAAATGACCGATCCCACCCCCAATGCGGAACCATTAAGCCGCGGGGGGAATAAACCGTACAACATTTTTGGCATCGATTACTTACCGATGGCACAAGCCACCGAGCATGAAGAGATCGGCATTGCCTCTTGGTATGGCAACAAGTTTCATGGTCATTACACGTCAAATGGTGAAACTTATAATATGTTTGCCATGACCGCCGCACATAAAACGCTGCCCTTACCCTCTTATGTTAGAGTCACTAATTTAGACACGAAACAAAGTGCCATTGTTCGAGTGAATGATCGTGGCCCATTTCATCAAGACCGTGTGATTGATTTGTCTTATTCCGCTGCTTATAAAATAGGCATGTTGCAGCGCGGTACAGCAAGGGTTAAGCTTGAGTTGTTAAAATCGCCGGCGATGCTGGCGCAACAATCAAGCAGTGCGATCAGCACAGGTGTTGTGCTTAACCGCCAATGTTATATTCAACTGTTTGCCAGCAGTGATAACAACAAAGCGATACAATTACAGCAGCAGGTAGCTAAACAATGGTCTGTGCCTACCGAAGTACGAGCCGGTAATGGCTTATATCGACTGTTAGTTGGCCCAACCGCTGATCTGCAATTAGCGCAAAACTGGCTTAACCGTTTCCGGTCAGCAAGTTACCCGGAAGCCTTTTTTATCGATGGCCGCCAATGCGGCTAAGATGTGTAACCCGGAAACCCAACTCAAAGAACAGGTGCCATGACTAGTTACCCACAATTTATTACTGCCGCTACGCTGGCTATTAGCAGCCTTTGTTTTACTGCCTCATTAACAGCACAAACGGTGACGCCACAAGCGCCAACGGTTGCTGCCAAAGGCCATATTCTTATTGATTATCATACGGGTACTGTACTGTCGGAAGAAAACGCCGATATGTCTTTAGCCCCTGCCAGCTTGACCAAAATGATGACGATATACGTTATCGGCATGGAATTAAAACAAGGCAATATCAGCCTTGATGATATGGTCACCATCAGCGAGCGCGCCTGGTCGAAAAACTTCCCGGGTTCATCCTTAATGTTTATTGAAGTGGGCACTCAGGTCTCCGTTGCTGATTTAAGCCGCGGTATCATGATCCAATCTGGTAATGATGCTTGTGTGGCGATGGCTGAGCATATTGCCGGTACCGAAGGCGCTTTTGTTGATTTAATGAATGCCCATGCTGAACGTTTGGGTATGAACAACAGCCGTTTTAGTAACAGCCACGGCCTACATTTAGAAGACCAATACACCACGCCTCGTGATATGTCTTTGTTATCACAAGCGTTAATTCGTGATGTACCTGATTTGTATGCGCTGTATTCTGAAAAAGAATTTAGTTACAACAATATCCGTCAATCAAACCGTAACTCTTTGTTATGGGATCGCAGTTTAGAAGTCGACGGTATTAAAACCGGTTATACCAAAGAAGCCGGTTATAGCCTGATCACCTCAGCGGTGCGTGAAGATATGCGCTTAGTCTCTGTGGTAATGGGTACGGCCAACGAGCGCGCTCGTGCCGCAGAAAACAAAAAACTGTTAACTTATGGCTTTCGCTTTTTTGAAACCTTTGCCCCTTATCAAGCTGGTGAAAAAATCAGTGAACAACGTATATGGCAAGGCAGCAAAGAAAGCATTGCGCTCGGTTTAGCTAAAACCAACAGCATTACGTTGCCACGCGGGCAGCGTAAAAGTTTAAAAGCCGAAGTGCGCTTGGATCAGCAACTGGTTGCCCCCATATCTGCGGGACAAGTAGTCGGTCAATTATATGTGCAGGTAGCAGAACAAGATGTGGCTATCTACCCGCTGGTTGCACTGGAAACCGTTGAACAAGGTGGTTTTTTCAGTCGGTTAGTTGACTACGTTAAAATGAAATTCAACTAAGTCTAGGTGCGGCAAGAAAAGAGTCCCGGCAGCTGTCGGGATTTTTTGTTAAAATGCCTATGACAATGCAAAAGAGACAACAACATGGTTACTGAAGTAAAAAACACCAAATTTGATGAGTATCTGGAATTCCCCTGCCAATTTAATTTTAAAGTGCTAGGGATTGCAGAAAGCCGTTTGGTTGACGATGTGATGATGGTGATCCAGCAACATACTGAGGCCACCGATTACAGCCCATTGGTTAAACCTAGCGCCAAAGGTAATTATCATTCCGTCTCGGTAAAAGTCACGGTAACCAGTAAAGAACATATTGAATTGCTGTACACCGAACTTGGCAAAATTGAACTGGTTCGTTACGTCCTGTAAAGCAGCTAAACATGCCATAAAGTTCGTATTAGCCAGATAATTCATTATAATGCAGCCAGTTTTTTACGGAGTTAGCCGTGTCTGTCAATGAACAACTTGTGATCCGTGATTTAGGGCTACAAGATTACACTCACATCTGGCAACAGATGCAGCAATTTACCGATAATCGGCATAGCGACACACCCGATGAAATTTGGCTATTGCAACATCAGCCGGTATTTACACAAGGCCAAGCAGGGAAAGAAGAACATCTGTTATTTCCAGGCGATATTCCGGTGGTTAAAGTCGATCGCGGCGGTCAAGTTACTTATCATGGCCCTGGCCAGTTAGTGGTTTATGTCTTGTTAGATATCAAGCGGCGTCAGCTTGGTGTCAGAAACCTAGTTACCATGCTAGAGCAAATATTGATCGAACTGCTACAGCGCTACCAGATTAATGCCGCGGCTAAAGCGGATGCGCCTGGCGTCTATGTCGATGGGGCTAAAATTGCTTCATTAGGCTTACGCGTGCGCAAGGGTTGCACCTTTCACGGCTTAGCACTGAATGTTGATATGGACTTAACCCCCTTTCAACGTATTAATCCTTGTGGGTATGCCGGCATGCAAATGATCCGTAGCGCTGATCTGGGTGGACCACAAAGCATCGCCGAAGCGAGTAAACTGATCGCAGAATTATTTCAACAGCACTTGGCCATTACGGTACCAGTGTTCAAAACGGGGTTAGAAAATTAATATGACCAAAACAGCACGTATGGAACCCGGCGTTAAATTGCGCGATGCCGAAAAAATGGCGCTGATCCCTGTTAAAGTGTTACCCACCGAGCGAGCAGAAATGCTGCGCAAGCCTGACTGGCTAAAAATCAAATTACCGAAAAGCTCTGAACGTATCGACGAAATTAAAGGGGCATTACGCAAACACGGTTTGCATTCGGTCTGTGAGGAGGCATCATGCCCTAACCTCTCTGAGTGTTTTAATCATGGTACGGCAACCTTTATGATCTTGGGTGCTATCTGTACCCGTCGTTGCCCATTTTGTGATGTCGCGCACGGTCGGCCATTACCACCGAGCGCCGAAGAGCCAGAAAAACTCGGCCTAACCATTCGCGATATGAAATTAAAATATGTGGTGATTACCTCAGTCGATCGCGATGATTTACGCGATGGGGGTGCACAGCATTTTGCGGATTGTATTGACGCCATCCGTAAGTACAACCCCGAGATCAAAATTGAAGTATTGGTACCCGATTTCCGTGGTCGGATGGATGTGGCATTAGACATCTTAAGCAAAAGCCCACCGGATGTGTTTAACCACAACCTGGAAACGGCGCCACGCCTCTATAAACTGGCTCGCCCGGGTGCCGATTACAAATGGTCACTGCAGCTGTTAAAGCGCTTTAAAGAAGCGCACCCAAACGTAGCGACTAAATCTGGCTTGATGGTGGGTTTAGGTGAAACCACAGAAGAATTGCTTGAAGTACTGCGTGATCTGCGTGAACACAACGTCGATATGCTCACCGTAGGTCAGTACTTACAGCCAAGCAAACACCATTTACCGGTAAAACGTTATATGCCGCCGGCCGAGTTTGATGAAATCAAAACCTTTGCCGACAGCATCGGTTTTAAACATGCCGCCTGCGGTCCTTTTGTACGCTCAAGCTATCATGCTGATCGCCAAGCAGCAGGTGAAGATATTCTTAGTCATAAAATCTAACTAAGGTTTTGCTTGGTAAAAAACGCCGCGTGTATCGCGGCGTTTTGCTAAAAAGCTTTTACACCATCTGAAGCCTATTGCGACAACCGATCTCTCGCTTATTAACTGCCTTATTAAAATCGACAGAGCCTGATTAAATTATACAAAGCGATTTCCGTTATAGCCGCTGATGGTTTAAGCTTAAAGTAACTAATTAAAAGGTGGGTATGATGGAGCAACGGCATAACAAGCGTGTGAGATTTTTTAGCGAAGTCTTTTTAGCAGCTGCAGGTAAACGCTATCCTACCGAGATTTTTGACTTATCGTTAAAAGGTGCTTTAGTCAAAAAACCCAGCGAGCCCTTACCAAACAAAACTGAGCCCATGTTGCTGCAATTGCAATTAAGTGGCTCGACCGAAGTGCTGACCATGCAAGTTACCATTGCACATGAGCATGCCGACTACTTAGGGCTACATTGCACAAAGATTGATATTGATAGCATCAGCCATCTGCGGCGTTTATTAGAATTGAATCTTGGTGATCCTGAGCTATTAAGCCGTGAATTAGCTGAGCTGAGTGATCTCGACTAACCTTCCACCTGTAACGCCGCAATCGCGGCCGGATAACCAAAGGCGGCCGCCGCTTGCATATAGCTTTGCCAGTGCTGCCACGCCTGTTGTTGCCGCGCTAAAAATGCAAAATAATATTGTACGGGCATTAATTGCTCCGGCTGTGCTAATTGCTGCTGTAACAGCTGCCAATATAACGGCGGTAATGGCGCCTCAAGATGGCGCATTGGGTTAAGCGCCGCGATCGGTCGATAAGCCTGCATATTCACCGCGCGACAGGTGTCTACCGGTGTAAGCGCTAAATCAGTACGGTTATCAATGCCATATTGCTGTTGATAACGGGCAACCAGCTCAGGGCTATTTCCGATCAACAAATTCGGTGCTATACGACCCGCCCGACACACCGCACGCGCACTGAGCGCTGACAGCGCATACTCATCTAAAAAACCGGCAATATGTAGAAACTCATGGCGTAGTAAGGCTAAATTAGCTTGTGCCGGTAACTGCACAATACCGTTGTTGTAACTGGCCACGCCGCGTCCCGCGATCACGAGTAACTGCTGAAAATCGCCCGCTAACACGGCATCGCTTAACGCTTGATAATCACAGTGTATTCTAGCAGCCGTTACCTCTGAACAATTTAAGGCGGTGCTGGTAATACGCAGCAACGGCTTAAAACACACCGGCAAACTCGCCAATTGCGGATCAGCCTGCCAAGCTTGCTGCAGGCTGTGCCAGCTACGTTCGCCCTCGGCTTGCGTCACAACCGGTTGCAGCGTTAAACGACAATCTGCCGGGCTTTGCCAAGCAACAGACACACGACGCGAGCTTTCTGGCCATAAGCCTAACTCCAACAAGATACTGTTCGGTAACTCTGCGGTTAAGTGGGGTTGCTCTACTAACTGCTGTTGCAACCAATGCGCGGTGGCTAAGGGCCCTTCAAGTCGCTGCTGCAATTGAATAGCATGTAAAAAGGCATCGCTCGCCCCCAGCTTAGCAGCATGGCGCCACCACTGCAGCGAGGCTTCTAACTCGTTGCTTGCTAAGCGCTGCTGTGCCACGGTGCGGGCCGCTACGGCATCGGTTTGCGCTTTGCCCAGTAATTGTTGCTCGGTTGTCGGCGATGACGGCTGACAACCCAACAGGCATAGAAAAACAAAAAAGCCAGCAAGCCGGCTTTTTTTCAGGAAATGACTTAACTTAGTTAAGATCAACTTGGGCATCACTGAGTGCTTCACCACGAAGGCGCGCCATTTCTAATCGTGCATAACGATGTTCAACAAACTCATAAACATTGGTTGCCAAGGCTTGATGGTAGTAGATCATCGCTTGGGCATTATTACCCTGGGCTTGATGCCATTTCGCTAAGTAAAAGTAGCTTTCACATAGGCGTTCCGCTAACTGTTTACGATCGCTGACATCTTGCAACATGCTTTGCAATAACGCTTCTTCACTGAGTTGGCCCGCATAAAAGCGTACCAAATTGGTACTCCAATCTGTGGGTTCTAAGCGAGCAAGTTGCGCCGTTAAACTGGCTAGTGCAGCAGTTGCATCGGTTTCGGCAAAGCCAATATAGCGCCATAAGATCCGGTAAGGGTCGTCAGGCTTCGCTTGCAAAAACTGTTGAAAATCAGCTTGCGCAAGGTCATTACGGCCTGCGTAATAAAAGGCGATAGCGCGATTAAGATAAGCAAAATCATAATCCGGCGCTAACTCAAGCGTAGAATCAAAAGCTTCATACGCCTGATCAAAATTACCGCTAAGCGTGTAATGAATACCCATAAAATTATAGGCATCGGCCATGTCAGGCTTAAAACGCAAAGCGCGCATAAAGTCTAAACGCGCCAACGAACGCAAACCAACGCTGTCGTACATCACGCCACGGTCATAAAACAACTGGGCACTTTGTTCATCAGTCAGCTCAGCCCGTTGTAGAATTTCCGTTAAACGGGCAATGGCCAGTTCATTACGATAAGGCACTGGCAAAGGCTCTGGTGTTAGCCAAGCTTGTTGCATAGTGACTGCAGGTTGCTGAGCGCAACCTGCTAAGCTCATTAGCCCCGTGATCAGGGCTAGCGGTAAGAGCACTCTTTTCACGTTAAGCTTCTGTTGGCGCTTCAGCAGCAGGCTTAGCCGCCGCTTCTTTGATGCTTAAACGTACGCGACCTTGCTTGTCAACTTCTAACACTTTAACGTCAACTTTCTGGCCTACTTGTAAGTGGTCAGCCACATTTTGCACGCGCTCATCCGAGATTTGTGAAATGTGCACTAAGCCATCCTTACCAGGTAACACGTTAACAAAAGCACCGAAATCAACGATACGCACCACTTCACCTTGGTAAATGGTACCCACTTCGATCTCAGCAGTAATCGCATTGATTTTGTCGATAGCGATTTGCGCCGCTTTAGCCGTGGTTGCAGCAATTTTGATGCTACCGTCGTCTTCCAGCTCAATCGTTGTACCTGACTCTTCAGTGATTTGACGAATCACTGCGCCACCTTTACCGATAACTTCACGGATTTTCTCCGGATTAATCTTCATGGTGTAAATACGTGGTGCGTATTCAGACATCTCTTCACGGTGACCACTAATGGCTTGATCCATTACGTTCAGGATATGTAAACGCGCGGCTTTCGCCTGTTTTAACGCCGTTTGCATGATCTCTTTGGTAATACCGTCGATCTTGATGTCCATTTGTAGAGCAGTAATACCTTCCGTAGTACCGGCCACTTTAAAGTCCATGTCACCTAAGTGATCTTCATCGCCTAAGATGTCAGATAATACAACGAAGTTGTCGCCTTCTTTCACCAGACCCATAGCGATACCCGCTACAGACGCTTTGATCGGTACACCCGCATCCATTAAGGCTAATGATGAACCACAGACTGAAGCCATTGAGCTTGAGCCGTTTGATTCAGTGATTTCAGAGACGATACGAACCGTGTACGGGAAGTCTTCAAAATCAGGCATTACGGCTAACACACCGCGCTTCGCTAAACGGCCATGACCGATTTCACGACGCTTCGGTGAACCAACCATACCGGTTTCACCCACACAGTACGGCGGGAAGTTGTAGTGCAACATAAAGGTATCAGTTTTCGCACTTAACAAGTCGTCGATGTTTTGCGCATCGCGCGCAGTACCTAAGGTACAGGTAACTAACGCTTGCGTTTCACCGCGAGTAAATAAAGATGAACCGTGCGTACGTGGTAAGACGCCCGTCATTACGCTTAAACCACGGATCATCTCTGGATCACGGCCATCGATACGCGGCTCGCCTTTAGTAATACGGCTGCGAACTACTTTACTTTCTAAGTCGTGGAAGATATCGCCAAATTCGTTTTTATTCAGCTCTTCGCCTTCCGCTAACTCTTCTGTTAACTTCGCTAATAAGGCATTTTTAATTTCAGCAATACGCTCGTAACGTTTGGCTTTTTCTGTAATTTGGTAAGCTTCACCCAGATCAGCCGTCGCCAGTTCAGCAACTTTAGCAATCAACGGTAAGTTTTTCGCTGGAGCTTGCCAGTTCCAAGGTGTTTTTGCCGCTTCAGCCGCTAATTCGTTGATGGCAGTAATGGCCGTTTGAAATTGCTCATGACCATACATGACTGCGCCTAACATCACGTCTTCTGACAGAATGCCCGCTTCAGATTCAACCATTAATACTGCGTTGTGCGTACCGGCAACAACCAAGTCTAATTTCGAGCTTTTTAGCTCTTCTTCAGATGGGTTTAACACATATTGATTATTGATATAACCAACACGGGCAGCACCGATTGGGCCTGCAAATGGAATACCTGATAAAGCTAACGCAGCAGAAGTACCAATTAACGCTACGATATCCGGTTGAATTTCAGGCTGTACCGACACAACCGTGGCGATAACTTGCACTTCGTTAGTGAAGCCTTCTGGGAACAATGGACGGATCGGACGGTCGATTAAACGACTGGTTAAAGTTTCACCTTCACTTGGCCGACCTTCACGTTTAAAAAAGCCACCCGGGATACGGCCAGCTGCATACATTTTTTCCTGGTAGTTTACGGTTAAAGGAAAGAAATCCTGACCAGGTTTAGGTTCTTTCTTACCAACGACAGTTACTAAAACAGAAGTATCTCCCAGGCTGGCCAGTACTGCGGCATCTGCCTGACGGGCAATTACGCCGGTTTCTAAAGTGAAAGTATGTTGGCCAAACTGAAATGATTTTACGATGGGAGTCACGTGTGTATTTCCTTAATCTTAATCGCCGAATTGCGATGTTTTTCTCTGTGTTTTTTACCTACACAGTATACTCTGTAACCTGTTACAAAAGATAGTTCAACACTTGGACTAACTTATTTTAAAAGGCATAAAAAAAGAGGCTAAAAAGCCTCTTTTTATTACAGCGTTAATAATTAACGACGTAAGCCTAAACGGCCGATCAGAGTCGCGTAACGCGTCTGGTCTTTGCCTTTTAAGTAATCTAAAAGTTTACGACGCTGGCTAACCATACGTAACAAACCACGACGAGAGTGGAAATCGTGTTTGTGCTCAGCAAAGTGACCTTGCAGGTGAGTGATTGACGCAGTTAACAGGGCAACCTGTACTTCTGGTGAACCGGTGTCGCCAGCTTTAACAGCGTAATCAGCAACGATTTGTGCCTTAACGGCAGCGCTTAATGACATGGTATGTCTCCAAATGTGAGTGAACTAAGATACGCTCACCGCCGATCACTCATCCAGCGGCAGCAAAAACAGTTGCGCATTTTACCCGCCCTTGACGAGCTTTACAAGGTAAGTTAAGCGCTCAGTAACGATAAATTGACTAAACGACGACTACGAAGCTCTCCGCTCTCAATCGTGCCAATGCCAATAAACTGTGCCGCCTGATTATACAGTTTAATACTGTCAATATCGGCATGGCTTAGCTGACAGGTTTGGCCATGCATAAGTGCGTGCTCTTGCTGAGCATCCAAGGTCAACGCTGGCATAGCAACTAAACCCGCGTCCATCGGCAATAATAAGTTGTCCAGCGCGGCCCAATCTGCAGCGGTGTTGAGTGGTTCCAGTGCGCTTGGCGCGAGCATTTGCGCAGCCGTAAAAGGACCTACTTGGATCCGATGCAGCGCAGCCACATGCGCACCACAGCCTAAAGCTTCACCTAAATCATCAATTAACGTGCGAATGTAAGTCCCTTTAGAGCAATGCACAATAAAATCGGCACGATCACCTGTACGCTGGACTAACTCGAAACGAAAAATACTGATAGGCCGTGCCGCGCGCGGAACTTCAATACCTTGGCGTGCATATTTGTATAAGGGTTGGCCTTGGTATTTAAGCGCTGAAAACATGGTCGGCACTTGTAAAATATCACCTCGCAACGCTTGCATAGCCTGTTCGAGATCGCTGTCAGTAAACTGTACCGGCTTTTCACTGATCACTTCCCCTTCAGCATCGCTGGTGCTAGTACGAACACCAAACAGGGCAGTCACTTGATAGGTTTTATCGGTATCCAGTAAAAACTGACTAAACTTAGTGGCTTCACCAAAACAAATGGGCAGTAAACCCGACGCCATCGGATCTAAGGCGCCAGTATGGCCGGCTTTGGCCGCTTGATATAACCAGCGCACTCGCTGCAAAATACCGTTACTGCTCACTTCTAAAGGTTTGTCTAACAACAAGATACCATGCACTTGCCGAGCGTTTTTCCGCGCCCGCATTACTCTTCCTCGCCGCCTTTACGCTGATCTGGCGCTGGCTCATCGTCGTTGTGACCGATTTCTTGGCGTTTACGTTGATCTTCTTGCCGTACCGATGCCACCAAGGTGGCCATCCGGATACCTTCGTTTAGCGACTGATCAAAAGCAAAACGAATGTGTGGCACGATGCGCGTTTCAATACGTTTACCAATTAAACTGCGCACGTAACCGGCGGCATCATTCAAAATCTTTAAGTTGTCTTCGACTTTCTCGTTATCCATACCTAAAAAGGTGACAAATACCTTGGCATGCGATAAATCGCGAGACACTTCAACATCAGAGACGGTGATCATGGTGTGCAAGCGTGGATCTTTAATCTCACGTTGCAGGATCACCGCCATTTCTTTTTTCACTTGCTGTGAAAGCCGGTCTACCCGGGAAAATTCTTTGGCCATACCTTATTTCCTTGTTGCCCTGCTCAGCATTTTTGCCACTGAGTCATATTGGCATAAACACAACAGGGGCAACACGTGCCCCTGTATTAACGTGTCACGTCATCTATTATAGAGTACGTTCGACCTGAATAGTCTCGAACACTTCGATCTGATCGCCTTCGCGCACATCGTTATAGTTCTTCACACCGATACCACATTCAAAGCCATTTCTAACTTCGTTCACGTCGTCTTTAAAGCGACGCAGTGATTCTAGCTCACCTTCGAAAATGACCACGTTATCACGCAGTACGCGAATTGGGGCATTACGCTTGATTAAGCCTTCGGTAACCATACAGCCTGCAACAGCGCCAAACTTCGGTGAACGGAATACGTCACGAACCTGTGCTAAACCAATGATTTGCTGTTTAAACTCTGGTGCTAACATACCCGTCATCGCCGCTCTGACTTCGTCTAACAGTTCATAAATGATGCTGTAATAACGTAAATCTAAGCCTTCTTCTTCAACCAGTTTGCGCGCAGTACCATCGGCACGTACGTTGAAACCAATGACGATTGCTGATGATGCAGCAGCCAAGGTCACGTCAGTTTCAGTAATACCACCCACGCCTGAGCCAACAATCCGAACCTTCACTTCGTCTGTAGACAACTTCATCAAGGATTCAGTGATCGCTTGCACCGAACCTTGTACGTCACCTTTCAGAACGATATTCAGCTCAGAAACGTCACCTTCCGTCATGTTAGCAAACATGTTTTCCAGTTTAGATTTCTGCTGACGAGCCAGTTTCACATCACGGAATTTACCTTGACGATACAAGGCCACTTCACGGGCTTTACGCTCATCTTTCACCACGGTGACTTCGTCACCGGCTTCTGGTACGCCAGATAAACCTAAGATCTCAACAGGAATTGACGGCCCAGCAGTTTTGATTTCTTTACCGTTTTCGTCACGCATTGCCCGCACACGGCCATATTCAAAACCACACAGCACGACATCGCCTTGCTTTAAGGTGCCTTCCTGAACCAGGATAGACGCCACAGGACCACGGCCTTTGTCTAAGCGTGATTCAATAACCACACCACGACCTAAACCTTTATGTACGGCTTTCAGTTCTAACAATTCGGCTTGGTTCAGGATCGCTTCTAACAGATCATCAATACCTTCACCTGTTTTTGCAGATACTGGAACGAACTGTGTATCGCCACCCCAATCTTCTGAAATAACATCGAACTGTGATAATTCATTACGTACCCGATCTGGATCCGCTGAAGGCTTATCAATCTTGTTCACCGCAACCACTAAAGGCACGTTACCGGCTTTAGCATGTTGGATAGCTTCGCGAGTTTGTGGCATTACGCCATCGTCCGCCGCAACAACTAAGATAACGATATCGGTTGCTTTCGCACCACGAGCCCGCATTGAAGTGAAGGCCGCGTGACCGGGTGTATCAAGGAAAGTCACCATGCCACGTTCAGTTTCTACGTGATAAGCACCGATATGCTGAGTAATACCACCGGCTTCGCCTGCAGCCACTTTCGCTTTACGGATGTAATCCAGTAATGAGGTTTTACCATGGTCAACGTGACCCATAACAGTCACAACCGGCGCACGTGATTCTAATTCGCCCTGACCTTCACGATCAGACATAACCGCTTCTTCTAACTCGTTTTCTTTCGTCAGGGTAAATTTATGACCCATCTCTTCACAAACGATCGCGGCAGTTTCTTGGTCGATAACTTGGTTGATAGTCGCCATAGCGCCCATCTTCATCATCGCCTTAATCACTTCTGAAGCTTTAACGGCCATTTTCGAGGCCAGCTCAGCAACCGTAATGGTCTCACCAATTTTCACATCACGCTCAACAGGTTGTGCCGGCTTATTAAAGCCATGCTGCATACTGGTAGGCGTTTTCTTTTTCTTGGTGTGGCGATTAGCACGATTAAAGGCTTCTTTATCGTTACCATCGTCTTTCTTTTTACCTTTAGCTGGTGGGGCTTTTTTACCCACACCACGACGACCGGCACGCTCTTCTTTGGCGTCCACTTCGTCTTCAGCTTGCTTGGCAAATTCATTACTGGTTAAGTGATAATCGTCTTTTTCAGTCGACTTCGCTTTTTCTTCTAAAGCCCAACGCTCGCCGTTTTCTTCCGCTAATTTACGCGCGGCTTCAGCTTGCTTCTTGGCTTCTTCTTCTAGCTTACGCAGTGATTCAGCTTCTTGTTGCTGACGAATATGTTCAGCTTCTTTGCGCGCTTCTTCTTTCGCTGCACGACGAGCCGCTTCTTCCGGATCGTCTTTTAATAATTGTGCTTGCTTGGCTTCTTCGCGTTTTTTCGCTTCAGCGGCTTTGCGTTCCGCTTCTTCTTTCGCTTTAGCCGCTTCTATTTCACGGGCTTTTTGTTCCGCTTCTTGACGAGCACGGTTGGCTTCAGCATTGGCTTTTTCTTCAGCTAAACGCGCTTCTTCTTGCGCTTTCAATGTTTCAGCATCAACAACCGGTTTTTTGATAAAGGTTTTTTGCTTACGCACTTCAACCTGGATCTCACGGTTACGGCCTGCGCCGCCTGCTACACTCAAGGTGCTCTTTTCTTTGCGCTTCAGCGTTAACTTGGCTGGCTCAGGCGCTTTTCCGCCATGGGCTTTGCTCAAGTGCTCTAGCAATTGTTTTTTCTCTTCTTCAGTTACCGATTGGCCTTTGGCCTTGGTAATACCTGCATCAGCAAATTGTTGGACTAACCGATCAACAGTTGTACCGACATCACTGGCCAGCTTTTCTATGGTGACTTCTGCCATTTGTGTTGTTACCTCCGTTGACTACTCAGTTACTTTCATTAAACCAGACAATATTACGAGCAGCCATTATTAACTCTGCAGCTTTATCTTCTGTCATTTCAACTAATTCTAATAAATCATCCACACCCAGTTCAGCCAAATCATCCAGGGTGGTCACCCCTTTGCTGGCGATAACATAAGCGGTATGCGTATCTAAACATTCTAAGGCCAACAATTGTTCTGTTGGCTTGGCATCTTCCAGTGATTCTTCACTGGCCAGTGCGCGTGTGGTCAGAATATCTTTGGCGCGGTTACGCAGTAACTCAACCGTTTCTTCATCTAAACCATCGATTGACAACAATTCGCTAATAGGCACGTAAGCCACTTCTTCTAGCGTAGAGAAACCTTCGTCAACCAGCACATCAGCAAAGTCTTCATCGATTTCAAGTGCGTCCATAAATACCTGACGAACTTTAGCCGTTTCTTCTTGATGCTTCGCTTTCATGGCAGCAACTGACATAACGTTCAGTTCCCAACCTGTTAATTGGCTTGCTAAACGCACGTTTTGACCATTACGACCAATCGCCATCGCCAGATTTGACTCTTCAACAGCGATATCCATAGAGTGAGCATCTTCATCAACAATGATAGAAGCAACTTCAGCTGGCGCCATGGCGTTAATCACAAATTGAGCATCGTTATCGTCATACAACACGATATCAACCCGCTCACCACCTAATTCGTTTGATACGGCTTGAACACGTGAACCACGCATACCAACACAAGCACCCACGGGATCAATGCGACGGTCATTACTTTTAACAGCAATCTTGGCACGTGAACCGGGATCGCGCGCTGCGCCGCGAAGTTCTATCATTTCTTCGCCAATTTCTGGCACTTCAATGCGGAACAACTCTAACAGCACTTCTGGCTTAGCACGGCTTAAAAACAGCTGTGCACCACGAGCTTCTGGTTTTACATCAAATAATAACGTACGAATGCGGTCACCTGGGCGATAGGTTTCACGCGGTAACATTTCTTCGCGTGGTAACATGGCTTCAGCGTTGTTACCTAAATCGACGATAATACTTTCACGATTCACTTTTTTAACCACGCCGGTGACTAGCTCACCCACTTGGTCGATATACGCTTCAACAACCTGTGAACGTTCAGCTTCACGTACTTTTTGTACGATAACTTGTTTCGCCATTTGCGTGGTGATACGGTCAAATTCGACAGAGTCGATTTGCTCTTCAACAAAATCACCTAACTTAATGTTTGGCTCATCATACTGTGCTGCTGAAAAGGTCATTTCACGGTATGGGTGTTCCATGACGGCATCATCTGCGATCACTTCCCAGCGGCGGAAAGTGTCATAACTACCGGTTTTGCGATCGATGCTAACCCGAACTTCAATATCGCCTTCATTTTTCTTTTTAGTGGCGGCGGCTAATGCAAACTCCAGTGCTTGGAAAATCTTTTCCCGTGGCACTGATTTTTCATTTGAAACCGCATCAACAACTAATAATATCTCTTTTGCCATTATATGCCTCGCTTTGACGCTAACCCGGGACGCTTAAAAAACCGGTACCACGTTTGCTTTATCAATATTATCGAAAAGCAAACTATAGGGTTTGCCATCCACTTCCATTACTAACATGTCGCCATCGAAGCTTGTTAGTAACCCTTTGAATTTACGTCGACTGTCTTGAGGTATCGTTAATTTAACCTCAAGTTTATGGCCAACATATTGGGTGAATTGTGCTTCGGTGAACAACGGCCGATCCAAGCCTGGTGAAGATACTTCGAGGGTATACTCTGTTGGGATTGGATCCTCAACATCCAGCAAAGCGCTGATTTCTCGACTGATCAGGGCACAGTCTTCGACTGTAATGCCATCTGCTTTATCGATAAACACTCTCAGTGTGGTATGACGACCGGCTCGCACCAGTTCGATACCCCACAATTGATAACCGGCTGTCTCCACAGTCGGCGTCAGCAGCTCTGTTAGTTGCTGTTCTTGTTTAGCCAAAAAAACCTCCGAAACACAAATAAAAAATGGGCAAAGCGCCCATTACTGCATAAACACTAACTCCAGATACGAAAAAGCCCCGAACAAGCGGGGCGAATTCACATCCAATCATTACGCATATCGCCAATGCGCAATGAATATTTAATAGGGCGGGAGTTGTATCAACATCTACGACCGCTGTTACGAAACCCCTTTCAAAAACTTATTAAGCTTGTAGCAGTGAGTCTAAACTGTTGAGATAAAGAGTTGTTACAACAACTGTTAGTAATAAGTTTAAACTGAAAGTTGGTTGCGGGAGCCGGATTTGAACCGACGACCTTCGGGTTATGAGCCCGACGAGCTACCAGGCTGCTCCATCCCGCGTCCGTAACTGGTGCACATTATATAGTGCCTGTACTGATAGCGCAAGCTACTGCTTACGTTAATTTGGTGCCGAGAGCGGGACTTGAACCCGCACGTCCGAAGACACTACCCCCTCAAGATAGCGTGTCTACCAATTTCACCACCTCGGCGTATAAAACTTAATTACCTACCGGGATGTCGTTAACGTCATCTTTCTTGGCAGGGGCCTGTTCGGTGCTTACCGGAACAGATTGGAAAAAATCTGAGCCATCATCTGGCTTGCTTTGCTTAGCGGTTAAGTTGCCTAATACTAAGCTCAACATAAAAAATAAAATTGCCAAAAAGGTAGTGGTTTTCGTTAAGAAATTACCTGTACCGCTTGAACCAAATACTGTACCAGAAGCACCAGCACCAAATGCTGCGCCCATGCTAGCGCCTTTACCGTGTTGAATTAACACTAATAAAATAAGGGCTAGCGAAACTAACAAATAACAAATTACAAATAAATCGTACATGCTTATTCCTTTGCACTAAGGCAAATTTGCGCAAATTCTTCGGGTTTTAAGCTAGCACCGCCAACTAAAGCACCGTCTATGTCTGGTTGAGTAAATAATGCAGCACAATTTTCCGCATTAACACTGCCACCATATAAAATTTTCACCTGTTGCGCTGCGTCGGCATCATACTTAGCTAACTCAGCACGGATAAAGGCATGTGTCTGTTGCGCCTGCTCCGGTGTTGCTGACTCACCAGTACCTATCGCCCAAATCGGTTCATATGCAACGACCGATTTCTGCAGCAATTCGGGGTGCGAAGCATACACTGCTGCTAATTGTTTCGCAATAACCTGCTCGGTTTTTTCTTGCTGCCGTTCTGCTAACGTTTCACCAATACATAAGAGGGGTGTTAAGCCTGCAGCGACTGCAGTGGCTACTTTTGCAGCAATTAGCTGATCAGTTTCAAATTGATATTCACGACGTTCAGAGTGCCCTACTAGCGCATAACGAGCGCCTGCCGCTAACAACAATTCCGCACTTAACTGGCCGGTGTAGGCACCCGCTAAATGCGCACTGATATCTTGACCACCCAGCTGAAAAGCACGCGCTGTTGGAAAAGCGCTTAACAACGTAGCGGGAGGGCAAATTAAAATATCCACTTGCGGTGCTATTGATTGCAATGTTGTGCTGATCGTATTGATCAGCGCTGATGAGCCATTCATTTTCCAATTGGCGGCAACAAGCTTTTTACGTGACATTAGGCAGTATCCTTAGCTTACACCTGTTGATAGTAACTAAGCTTCTGCTTTAGAACAAGCTTTAGCCGCGACAACGCGGCTAATTGTCTATTTATTAACTGATCTTAACTGGCAATTTTTACCGCATCAGCAATTTTTTCAGCATATTGGCGAACGGTGTCGGCATCCTCGCCTTCAACCATCACGCGGATCAATGGCTCGGTACCTGATTTACGGATCAGCACGCGGCCCTTTCCTGCCAAATCGCGCTCTACTGCAGCAATACATTCTTTTACGTTAACTTTATCTAATGGCGTAGAACCTTTAGCAAATTTCACGTTAACCAGTACCTGCGGTAACTTACGCATATCGCTCATCAATTGCGCCAAGCTTTTGCCGCTAGAGAGCATGGCAGTGAGGACTTGAAGTGAGGCAATAATGCCATCACCGGTGCAGGTGTAATCAAGATTTAACACATGGCCTGAGTTTTCACCGCCAATGCGCCAGTTCTTTTCTCGGAGTAATTCCATAACGTAACGATCACCTACGGCACTGCGCGCAAACGGAATATCTAATTTAGCTAAAGCCAGCTCTAAACCCATATTGCTCATTAAGGTCCCGACTACGCCGCCTTTTAATGTACCGGCTTCTTTCGCAGCACGCGCAATGATATAAACAATCTCATCACCATCAAGCACGCGACCATGTTGATCGACCATCATCACGCGATCACCATCGCCATCATAGGCAATACCCAGATCAGCTTGTTTTTCTAACACGGTTGCACGTAATAAATCAGTATGGGTTGCGCCGCACTGCTCATTAATATTTAAACCATCTGGCTTACAGCCGATCGCGATAACTTCAGCACCCAGTTCTTTAAAAACCGCAGGCGCAATATGGTAAGTTGCTCCATGAGCACAATCGATGACGATTTTTAACCCACTGAGCGACAAGTTGTTGTTAAGGTGGCTTTTACAGAATTCGATATAACGACCCGCCGCATCATTGATACGCTCTGCTTTACCGAGCTTTTCTGACGATTCACAAATCATCGGTTGTTCAAGCTCGTGCTCAATCGCCAATTCAATTTCATCCGCCAGTTTCATACCATCAGCGGAGAAAAACTTAATGCCATTGTCATAATAAGGGTTGTGTGAAGCACTGATCACGATACCGGCTTCGGCCCGGAAAGTTCGCGTTAAATAGGCGACGGCAGGTGTGGGCATTGGGCCCAATAAGCGCACATCAATACCGGCGGCAATTAAGCCTGCTTCTAATGCCGTTTCTAATAAATAACCTGAAATGCGCGTATCTTTACCGATCAATACTTTGCGTGTACCGCGCTGAGATAATACTCGACCCGCGGCCCAACCCAATTTCATGGCAAATTCAGGGGTAATAGGAAATTCACCAACGCGACCGCGTACACCATCAGTTCCAAAATATTTTCTTGTCATTATTTAACTCCATAACGGGCCGCAGCAGCAACGCGTACTGCTTGCACACTTTCTTTAACATCATGCACACGAATAATTTGTGCGCCAGCATAAGCCGCTAAGCTGGCACATGCAAGACTGCCAGCAAGCCTTTCTGACGTTGGTAACCCTAGTAACTGGCCAATCATACTTTTACGTGACATACCGGCAAGCACCGCATAACCGCTTGCCACAAATTGATCTAATGCGGCTAACAACTGATAATTATGCGCTAAGGTTTTACCAAAACCAAAACCAGGATCGAGCACAATTTGACTCGCAGGAATGCCCGCTTGCTGACATGCCTCGGCTCTGGCCAATAAAAACGCCAGTACTTCAGGTACCAGTTGCTCATATTGTGGATCATGTTGCATGGTACGAGGCGCCCCTTGCATATGCATAATGCAAACGGGAACTTGCAACGCAGCGGCAGTTTCTAGCGCCGCCGGAGCTTGCAAAGCACAGACATCATTAATCATATCGGCGCCAGCCTGAACGGCCGCTGACATCACCTCAGCTTTACTGGTATCAATCGAAATGGCACAATCAAAACGTTGGCGTAAAGCGCTGATTACGGGGATAACTCGCGCTAATTCTTCAGTTAAGCTAACGGCTGAAGCGCCAGGTCGTGTGGACTCACCACCGACATCGAGAATGGTTGCGCCGTCACGCAACATTTGCTCCGCACTAAATAAGGCTTGATCCAGTACTTGGTGTTTACCACCATCAGAAAATGAATCAGGGGTAATATTTAATATGCCCATGATCTGTGGTCGATCTAAAATAAGAGAACGTTGCCGAGGTAACTGTAACTGCATGTGGCTTACTCCGCTAAAAACAAAACCCCGGACAAGCCGGGGTTGTTATTATAACTGCTTTGCAAAGGCATGTAAGTGACTTAGTGCACGCTGCCTTCAGAGGGTTTATCCGTTGCGGTAGGCGCAGCAGATGGCGCTGACTTATCATCATCACCGCCTTTACTATCCTTATCACGCGGTTCCCAGTTTTCAGGCTGGCTAACTGCTTTACGCTCCATCAACTCTTTAATCTGACGTGAATCAATGGTTTCGTACAACATCAGCGCATCTTTCATGGCATGTAAAATGTCCATGTTTTCATCTAGCAGCTGTTTTGCCCGATTATAGTTACGATCGATAATGGCCTTGATTTCCGAATCGATAATCGAGGCGGTCTCATCTGACATATTGTTCGATTTGCCCATGCTGCGGCCTAAGAATACTTCACCTTCTTCTTCAGCATATAACAATGGCCCTAACTTCTCAGAGAAACCCCATTGTGTCACCATGTTACGGGCAATCGAGGTCGCGTATTTAATATCTTGCGAAGCACCGGTCGACACCGCATCTAAACCGTAAATCACTTCTTCGGCTAAACGCCCACCATAAGCGACGGAAATTTTACTTTCTAGCTTACGACGGCTGACGCTAATAGCATCTTGCTCTGGTAGGAAGAAGGTCACACCCAAGGCACGGCCACGCGGAATAATCGTCACTTTGTGCACAGGATCATGCTCAGGAACTAAACAACCAATAATGGCATGCCCCGCTTCATGATATGCCGTCATTTCTTTCTCGGCATCTGTCATTACCATGGAACGGCGCTCTGCACCCATCATAATCTTGTCTTTAGCACGCTCAAACTCTTCCATGCTAACGACTCGGCGATTACCACGAGCGGCAAATAGCGCTGCTTCGTTAACCAAGTTTGCCAAGTCAGCACCCGAAAAACCTGGTGTACCTCGAGCAATAACACTGGCTTTCACATCATCTGCAATAGGTACTTTACGCATATGTACTTTTAAAATTTGCTCACGACCGCGCACATCAGGTAAACCGACCACGACTTGACGATCGAAACGGCCAGGACGCAGCAACGCTGCATCAAGCACATCGGGACGGTTCGTTGCAGCGATAATAATCACGCCTTCGTTGCCATCAAAACCGTCCATTTCAACCAGCATCTGGTTAAGCGTTTGCTCGCGTTCATCGTGACCACCACCTAAACCGGCACCACGCTGACGGCCTACGGCATCAATCTCATCGATGAAGATAATGCAAGGTGCGGCTTTTTTGGCTTGGTCGAACATATCCCGTACCCGAGAAGCACCAACACCCACAAACATTTCAACGAAATCAGAACCAGAAATGGTAAAGAAAGGCACTTTCGCTTCGCCAGCAATCGCTTTTGCTAACAGCGTTTTACCTGTACCTGGTGGGCCCACCATTAAGATACCCTTAGGGATCTTACCGCCGAGCTTCTGGAAACGTGAAGGGTCGCGTAGATATTCAACCAGTTCTGAAACTTCTTCTTTCGCTTCATCACAACCGGCAACATCAGCAAACGTAGTCTTAATTTGGTCTTCACCCATTAAGCGCGCTTTGCTTTTGCCAAACGACATGGCGCCTTTGCCACCGCCGCCTTGCATCTGACGCATAAAGAAAATCCAGACACCGATTAACAACAGCATTGGGAACCAAGAGATAAAGATGGTTGCTAACCAGCTGGACTCTTCAGGTTTGCTACCCAAAGTGCGCACGTCATTTTTGATTAAATCATCCAGAAGTTTTTCGTCGTAGCCACCAGGGATCACGGTTTCAAAGCGTTCACCACTGCGTTTTACACCGGTAATCACACCCGTGCGCTCTACTTTAACTTCACGGATCACTCCCTGATTTACTTCTTTAACGAACTGGGTGTAACTGGTCATGCGATCCGTGTTTTCACTCGGGCCAAAGCTATTGAATACTGACATCAGTACTACCGCGATGACTAACCAGACAATCAGATTTTTTGCCATGTCACTCAAGGTTATAACCTCATCTTTACTCTAAAAATCATTAATACCGGACTACTTTACTAAAGTTTAAAGCCGGTGGCCACGATATATGTCTCGCGTGAACGGGCACGCGACGAATCAGGCTTACGAATTTTCACATTACTAAAGGCGGCGCGTACATCTTTCAGGAATTGCTCAAAACCCTCTCCCTGAAACACTTTGACTACAAAACTGCCATTTTGCTTCAAAACTTTTTGGCACATGTCTAATGCCAACTCAACTAAATAAACAGAACGGGCTTGATCGGTAGTGTCATTGCCACTCATGTTCGGTGCCATATCCGATAATACCACATCTACGGTTTTACCACCGATCCGGCTCAGTAATGCCTCTAAAACCGCTTCCTCTCGAAAATCACCTTGTAAAAAAGCGACCCCGGCCAGCGGATCCATGGGTAAAATATCACAGGCAATGACCGTGCCCTCTTTACCCACTAATCCCACCACAAACTGAGACCAACTACCAGGGGCTGAGCCTAAATCTACCACTGTCATACCCGGTTTAACCAATTTGTCTTGTTGCTGGATCTCTTCTAATTTAAACGCAGCGCGCGAACGTAATCCCAGCTTTTGCGCTTTTTGTACAAAGTGATCATCAAAATGCTCTTTTAGCCAACGCGATGAACTGGCTGAGCGTTTTTTCTTAGTCATGTTACTACTCTTAAATAGTCTTATGCTGTAGATGGCGCTACAATAGGCATAATTCAAGCTTTTCTACGGACATTCTAACCTTATGAGTTTAACCAATAAACAAAAACAATTTTTAAAAACCAAAGCCCATGATTTAAAACCCGTTATTTTACTAGGCGGTAACGGTTTAACAGAGGGTGTGGTTGCTGAAATTGATAACGCTCTAAACTTTCATGAATTAATTAAAATTAAAGTGCCAGGCGAAGATAGAGAACAAAAAGTGTTGATTATGGACGCGATAGTCAGAGAAACCAACGCTGAAAAAGTTCAGGTTATCGGCAAAATCTTGGTTTTATTCCGCCAATCGCAAGAAAAAAAGATCCATTTGCCACGCGGTTAAATATCAAAACAGATACCCGGCAGCTCGCAATGACTGCCGGGCTGCGAGTTCATCATCTTTTAATGTACTTACAACATCGGCGGGCTTTACTGCTTGTGTCGCCTTGGCAAACTGCCACATCACCATTGTATTATCAGCGCCAATAGTTTCGACATGCTTTAGATTATTGGCAAAGCACCAAGCCGTGTTTTCATTTAATAGCGCAAACACCTCGGCTGGAGATATTTCCCACTGCCGAATATCCAATACTACTGCCCAAGGTTTTGCGCTTATTGGCAAAATTAATGAACGCATTTCACGAACGTACTGTTGCGCGATCGCTTTAGTCCAAAAACCGTTGGCGGATACCCACAAGACTCGCTGCTCTAAACGTAAGGAAAAGGCGGTATGTTTTGCCATGATAAGGCTCCTACTACTGTACTAATCTGGCGGAAACTTGCTACGAATGGCCATGGCTATGCTAACCTATCGACAATTTAGCTAAGCAACGAACCTCCCGTGCAACTCAGAGATTACCAACAACAGGCCGTTAATGCCGCTATTAGCCATTTCCAACAACGTTCGGTCTCAGCGGTATTAGTATTACCAACTGGGGCAGGTAAAAGCATTGTTATTGCCGAGCTAGCTCGTCGTGCCAAAGGACGTGTTCTTATTTTAACGCATGTTAAAGAATTGGTTGCACAAAATGCGGAAAAAGTGGCCGTTTTAACCGCAAAAGCCAGTATTTATGCAGCAGGCCTGCAACAAAAAGATGCTAGCGCGAAAACGGTGGTCGCTAGTGTACAGTCTGCCGTACGTAATTTAGATGCCTTTGCCAGCGCTTTTTCATTAGTGATTATTGATGAGTGCCATCGCGTTAGCCTGAGCACCGACAGCCAATACCAACAACTATTTAGCCAACTGAAACAACACAATCCCGAGATAAAGTTGTTGGGACTTACCGCAACCCCATTTCGGTTGGGCAGTGGCTGGATCTATCGGCAACATTATCATGGCCGGGTGGGGAATACACTTAACCCCACGTTTGAATATTGTATTTTTGACTTGCCGCTAAGGCCCTTAATTAAACAAGGTTACCTAACAACGCCACGTTTATATGATGGCTTAAGTGCACAATACGATTTTAGCTCGCTAAAACCCAAAGCTGAAGGCGATTACACTGAAACAGAAGTGAACTCTATCTTAGGAAAAAGTGGTCGGGCAACCTCACTGATCATGCAACAATTAATCACTTTGGCGACGCAACGCCAAGGCATCATTGTTTTTGCGGCTACGGTAAAACATGCCAACGAAATTATGCAGTTACTCAGTAAGCAAAGCGCTGCCATCCTGACCGCGGAAACACCCACAGTTGAACGCGATCAATTGATTGACGCCTTTAAAGATCGACAAATCAAGTTTCTGGTAAATGTGGCGGTATTAACAACGGGCTTTGACGCCCCCCATGTTGATTTAATAGCTATTTTACGCCCTACCGCCTCAGTCAGTTTATTTCAACAAATGGTGGGCCGAGGTTTACGCATCGCCGCAGGCAAAACAGAATGTTTAATTATTGATTATGCCGCAAATGGTTATGATTTATTTAGCCCTGAAGTGGGGCAAGCAAAACCAAACAGTAAATCGGTGCCGGTACAAGTTCTCTGCCCTGAATGCGGCTTTGCTAATATTTTTTGGGGGTTAACCGACCAAGATGGCGACATTATTGAGCATTACGGCAGGCGTTGTCAGGGCTTAATCGAAGATACAGCTCAACAATGTCAGTATCGTTATCGGAGCCGCAATTGCCCAGAGTGTGGCGCCGAGAATGACATCGCCGCACGCAGCTGTCAGCAATGTGAGTCGGTGTTAGTTGATCCCGATAAACGATTACGCGAAGTGTTAAACCAGCAGCATCATCACCTTTTTCGCTGCCATAACATGCAGCTATCCGATGATAACGGCGATTTAAAGGTAAGTTATTACGATATCGAAGGTAACCCGTTTTATCGTTGGTTTAAGTTACAAAGCCCGGCTCAGCGCCGTGCGCTTTACGCCTTGTTTATTAAACCGCACAGCAAAGCGCCCGGAACACCTTTACCCACCATTAAAACAGCCGCGCAACTGGTGGCTTTAGCTGAGCGGTTTCGGCCGCCGCAGCTGATATTATTACAAAAACAGAAACATAGCTGGCAGCATGTCGAAAGCTATTTTGATTACCAGGGGCGCTATCAGCAGTTCACTGAACAGTAACGCTCTTTTTCTTATTCTGTGGCATGGGCTTGCCGATCAAGCATTTTTTGCTGCAAGCGCTGAAACATAGCACTTAACAACACTAAACTTAACCCCAACCCCATAAATGATGCCGCACGGAATAAACCTTGCAGCTCATTTAAATCAAACACAAATACTTTAACGACCACTGCACTGAGCAATAAGAACCCCACTTTACGCAGCATGCCCCAAACACGCCATTGCGCCAGCACAATTAGCCCCGCCGCCGTTAACAACAACACTAAAGAATAACTATAATGCTCTGCATTACTGGTTGCTAAACCTAAGGTAATTTGCGCCCCCTGCCAAAACTGCCGTACCGAACTCAGTAGGTACAACAGCAAACCGGCCGCAGCCACATAATAGCCAGTAGGTCGATAACGCTGCGGCAGCGGCATGTTAGCTAAACCCGCTGCACACAAGGCAGGCACGGCCCACAATATGAATAGCCAATTCAATAGCGGCCACTGCCCTACGTCTTGTGCACTTAGCAAGGGGTTATAATTTACATTTAAGGTCAGTTGCGTAAATAACACCAGCACCACTAAACAGCCTGCGGCAAAACGATATAAAGTTTGCATGCTCGCGGCCCGATAACTGCGCCACTGATAGACCCAAGCTAAAATAGACCAATTAGCGCTGTGTAACGCTAAACTGTAAAAATCCATTACAGAAAAATCAAGCGCCTCCGGATGCAACCCTAATTGCGTTTGCACCGTGACGAATAACGCCGTTAACTGCAAGCAAGCCCCTTCGAGCCAACCACGCAAGCTGCTATGCCGCCATAACCAGGTTGCAAGGCCAAAACTCGCTAACACCAGCGGATAGACGATCCATGACCAGTGCAACCCCAGAATACTGATGCCTTCATAACTGCCCAACAATGGGGCTGAAGTAAGACGTAATAAGACAAAGGCGACCATCCCCTTGATCAGCCAAGACGGGATAGGAAAACGTTGTTTAACGCTTAATTGTGTAATAAAAACTAACTGTAACGCCATGGCTACCGTGAAAGCGGCTGCCGACAGGTATAAGCTAAAACACCAACTTAACGCGAGGTTAGCGCCAGCCGCATGAATAAAAGCCAACGCTTTACTTGCTGTCTGTTTCGCTAGAATACTTTGAAGGATCACTAACAATGCGCCGTATAGCATCCAACCTAATTGAATTAACGGTTGCAGTGTACTCGGCACTAATTGATAAGATACGGCCAGAAATAGTATCGGTGCGATCGCTAAAAAAGCCGCCCAATGTTGTCTTGCTGGCAGTAGCACGCTAACAAAAGCCGCAGGAATTGTCAGCAGCAGCACCCATAACTGCCAATTAAAGAGTATGCCGTCCGTCCAGCTAAAGTTGTCAGCATTAAGTGCAGGCCCCAGTAATAGCCAAACCAATGCCAGCAGCGCCGCCGCCCATAACCACAGCTCAGAGCGATTTTCACTTAAGGCTGCCGCATATAAAACACTGACTAACAACACACAAGGCCACAGATGGCTGTAACTACTAAACTGCAGTTGCAGCACCACTGCAAAGGCTAGTAACACGACGCCAAGATAGTGTTCGCGCAATAGCGGCCACCATTGGCGCATCGGTAACACCGCTTTTTGCCAGCGTAACGGCCAGCCTAAGCGAGGTAAGGCAACCATACCAATAAAGCTAAGTAATAAGGCAGCCCACAGCACCATGATGTTGTTTGCGCCAGCCTGTGTGATTGCCAACAATAACCAGCCACAATGTGCCACAACCGTTATTAACCATAACCAAAAACGTTGTACCCTGCGTTCAACCAATAACGACGACGTTGTAATTAAGGCAATGTATAACAACAGTGCTAACCAATTATTGCTACCCGATGACACTAAAATCGGTACTGCGTATCCCCCAACAATGCCGATCACCGCTAAAATAGGCCCTTGCCGTAAAGAAAACCAAGACGCGCAAAGCGCGACTAAAGCCAGTAAAGCAAAAGCCAGTGTTGGGCTGATCAGCTGATAAAAATGCTGGGCCATCAATAGCACCGCATACAAGGTCACAAAGCCTGCGCTAGCTAATGCCGCAGGAATGTAGTTTTCTAAGACCTGACTTAACTGCTTTTTCTGATGCAGCCACTCACTTACCACTAAGAGTAACAGGCCTAAACTAATACCACTGAACACGCGTAACTCTGGAGAAAACCAACCCGCGTCTAACGAATGCCGCACTAAAAAAATACCGCCAAATGCTAAAGCCACCCCACCCAACCAAACCATGCCGCGATCAATAAACTGCCGCTCTAACCAACTTAGCCATTGGCTTGCCTCTGCTTTGGGTTTAACCGGCTCTGTCGGCTCTGCATGCTGCTTGCTCATAGCAAAGAACGCTGCCGGAGAAACGGTTGTTGTTGCCGTGTTAGGCTCTGCCGTTTGTGCTGCGATGGTGGGTTCTGTTAGGGGGGTTGCTGGGGCAGCCGAAGATGGCAGCGGAGCGTCAACTTGAGACACATTAGCATTCTCAGCAGCGCCCACTGAGCGGGTATGTATGTGTTTTAGCTCTGCTTGCAATTGCTGTATACGCTGTTGCAGCATTCTTATTTGAGCTTCTAAGCCGCTAAGCCGAACTAAAGCGATAAAGCCACAAAAGGTGCCAACAATTACGGCAAGCACCAATATTACCGCCAATAATTCAAACATAGCTCAGACCATCAACACATTTTTACTTAGCATAAGGGAGTTTCGCCGAATTACCAATATATCATTGTTAATGATACAATCTGTTTACAGAAATATTCTATACTGAGCAGTGAGCTAGCTTTTCATCGCTTACGTAGTAATGAAGGTTTTGTGACAAAAGGATTAAACTATGTTCGCAGGGATTGCGTTCTCTCAGACCAATGCGGCTTTTGCCGCAGGTCAACAACTTGCTCGTGAAGCTATTGCCCAAACCGGCCGTTCTGCTGCACAGCTTCTACTGCTGTTTTGCACAGCAAAAACTGATTATCAACGCTTATTAGATGGCGCCCGATTAGTCTGCGGCACAGATACCATCATCTTGGGAGGTTCAGCTGCAGGTATTATCAGCCACGATCAGATTATGATCGAAGGAGCTCCCGCGGCCGCCTTAGCAATAGTATCGGATAACGACAATATTACATTTAGTCGTGCTTGCTCACAGCTGATCGCCCAGAACCCGTTTTTAGCTGGGCAACAGTTAGGGGCGAAACTGCAACAAGTGGTATCACCTGCTCTCCTCCTGTTATTTTTTGATTCAGTGCGTTACGCCGGTAATTTGCAAAACCCAGCCGTATTAAATGCTTCACGTCCAATACTTAACGGCCTCTATAACACTTTACCGATAAAGGTCCCTATTGCAGGCGCCGGCTTACTCGCCGATCAAGAATTTAGCTCCACTAAATTGTTTTACGATTCACAAGTGCAAAGCCAGCTCGCGACAGCTTTACTGATCAGCGGCCATGTTAAACCCTATATCAGCAATATGCATGGGTGTTCACCGCTCAGTGCTGAGCGTTTTACCATTACCAAGATTTTTGAACAATTTCTGTATCAATTGAACGATGAGCCCGTTACCCAGGTTATCGATCGGGTAACCGGTAGCTCAGATTGGCGTAGGCAAACACCGGTGACCGAACTGGCCTTAGGCTTTAATGGCGCAACTTCTGGTAAGCCCGATTACAGTTCTTCTTATGTTACACGCCTCATCAATGGCATACTGCCAAATGATGAAGGGATAATCTTATTTGAACCAGATTTTCGTGAAGGCATGCAAATTCAGATTATGCAGCGCGATCCACAGCATATTGTTGCACAAACCGCTAAACAAACCCGTGCCTTGCTCACGCAAATCAAACAAGACCAACACACTCCTATTGTGGCTCTGTATTTTGATTGTGCTGGGCGCATAGCCACCCCGCAAGAAGCGCGCGAACTGCAGCAACAGTTAACTGCAGCAAAGATCCCTTTGCTGGGTATTTACACCGGCGTTGAAATCGCGCCTATCGGTAATAAAAGCCGTAGCCTAGATTGGAGTGGTGTGCTCGTGATTTTAACCACGCCGAATTAAGGCGGGTGGACAGGTAAGTCACTTAGATGGAGCAGGCTAAGCACTTAATTTAAGCTTCTTTACTCAGCTTTACTCAGCTTTGCGCAGCTAAGGTGCGTCTTTTTTGGTGGTTACAACGGCCATCTATGCAGCAGCCGACGCGGTAAAACACACTTTATAGCAGTTGACTTCAGGTCTTAGCAGTTATAATTTAGCGACAGAGCGCGGGTGTAGTTCAATGGTAGAATGAGACCTTCCCAAGGTTTAGACACGGGTTCGATTCCCGCCACCCGCTCCACGCCTTGCTCACTGAGCGATATTTTTAACCAAGCCAGCCTGTCTTTTCTAACCCCCGCTGCTAAACTACGCATATTTATTACCCTTTTTTAACATTAAATATGCAAACGTTATTTGAATTCTGCCATGACCAAGACCATTATCGGATCAAAGGAAATAACTTTGGTAAAGAGCAAGTCTGGCGTAATGGTGTTCTCGTCTCTGAAGGGCGAGCGTTATTAAGTCATAGCTATGATCACCGTTTTTTGTGCCCTAAACATGGCCCAGTGCGCTTGCACTTCAAGCTAGCCATACGAAATAACCAGGTGCATTACTGGCTAGAAACACCTGAAACATTGTTGTGCGAGGGCGAAACGGTCGCCAGGCCACCTGCATGGCTGCACAAATTAGAAAGCAAACTTTCATCCGCAGAAAAAGTAACCGCACGAACTGAGCAAACATCAGTGCTTAATGAGCAGACTGAAGTGCAGCAATCAACCACCCCTTCTTTACTAAAAAAAGGGTTTAAACCCTTTTTCGTGATCGGTTTAGTGTTAGTTAAGCTGTCAAAAAGTGCGGGAGCGATAAAGGCTGCGCTAGCAGGTACATCTCTTGCTGGCTGGGCTTGGCTATTTAATCTAGAATTTGCTGTAGGCTTAATTGCCGCATTAATTATTCACGAGTATGGCCATGTTTATGCGATGAAGCGCTCCGGCCTTAAGGTTAAAGGGGTCTATTTACTGCCGTTTGTTGGCGGAGTTGCAGTCAGTGAACGCGCGACCAGTCGTTGGCAAGACTTTAAGATTGCTGTTGCCGGCCCGGCTTTTGGTACCTTAGGTGCCGTCATCGCCTACGGGCTTTGGCTTGAAACGCATCATGCCGCCTTAGCATTATTTGCTGCCATCAGTTTATTACTTAACCTATTTAACTTATTGCCCATGGTGCCATTAGATGGGGGGCGCGTTATCCAAGCCGCTGTTTATAGCCGTAACGGAAAAGCAGCCAAACTAGCGTTATTATTCATTACTGGCAGTTTGTCATTCGCCGCATGGTACTTTGGTTTTTATCTGTTAATGCTGTTTGGCCTACTCGGTACGCTAGATTTATGGTTTGAAGCAGATGAACAAGCAAAAAACGTTTTACCTATGAGTAATACAGGCATATTAATAACCATTGTCAGTTACCTATGTTTATTAGCAGTGTTACTGTGGCTATCAACCATCATGGCAGATAGCGGGATCCCAGGAACAACTTTACCCCTGATTTTTATTTCCAGCTAATTACAACCACCCTATCTGGAACGCGGTAAGACCCGTTATCGCGTTTATTAAAAATAATTAAAATAATTTGTCACAACTGCTGAGGTTGATGCGACTTAGTTAGGTCATCACCACTAACTAAGGATTTATCATGAACGCACCACAGCACACAAACCAAAACGCTAACAACAACATTGCCAAAAAAACTCAGCAAAACAAACCAAGCTTTTGGACCTACTTTGCCATTGTCCTAACCATTATAGGTGGTGCGGTAGCACCGCAAATCAAAGCGATTGAGCAACCGCAACCGAGGGTAAGTTTTACCGTTGAGGTGGTAGGACAAGGTAAACCGGTTTTAATCATTCCCGGTTTAATGTCGGACCGCCGTGTTTGGCAAAGCACAGTTAGCGCCTTGCAAGCCGATTTTCAATTACATCTGATTAGCTTAGCCGGTTTTGCTGGTACGCCTAGCACTCTGGATGGTGAGTTTTTACCCAAAGTGCAGCAAGAGCTGCTGGGTTATGTGACAGAGCAGCAACTGCAACAGCCAGCAGTGATTGGCCATAGCCTAGGCGCTTTTCTCGCTTTTTCATTGGCAAGTTCTGCTCCTAAGCAGATTGGCACCGTTATCGCGGTAGATGGTTTGCCTTATATCGCGCCGATTTTTAGCCGCAACTCAGCAACGCAAGTGGCCGACATGCAAGCACAAGCACTGCAATTAAAAGCCTACTATCAACAGCTTTCTAGCGCACAATTAAAAGCCGTTGCAACACAAGGCATCGCTATTCAGGCGCGATCTGCAGAACATCAACAATTAGTGTTGGACATGGCCGCGGCCTCGGATAGCCAGACAGTCGGCCAAGCTATGTATGAACTATTAACCACCGATTTACGACCGCAAGTGACAGCAATAACAAGCCAAGTCTACTTACTTGGCGCCAGTGGAGCGCTAGCACCGGATCAGCAAGTGCTGGCAGCAGCACTGTACCAACAACAAATTGAGTCTATTGCTAATGCAAAACTACTGATGAATACTGACAGTCGCCATTTTATCATGCTGGATGAACCCGAGTGGTTTATCGCTCAGCTGCGTGTGGCATTAAAGGAGTAATGGCATGCACCATGCACAACTGAGCCCAAAAAACACCCTAGAACAACAATTACAGCCTGATGTGATGGCAGCCATCGCAGGTGATATGCAGGCTTTTGGCCGATTAATTCAGCGCTGCCAAAACAGTGTCAGCAGCATTGCCTTAGCCATTGTGCAAGACTTGGATGCCAGTGAGGATATTTGCCAGCAGGTATTTATTGCGGCTTGGCAACAACTGAGTAGCTTACAAAACACCACCAGTTTTTTGCCTTGGCTTCGTCAAATTACGCGCTACCGTGCTTATAGCTATTTACGCGAACGGCAAGAGCATCGTATCGAGCGTGGTGAGAAAGCCGAAACCTTGCTCGCCGCTTTTGCTAGTGACACCTTTCCCGATGAAGAGTTACTTCGCGACGAGCAAGCCGATATTATCCGCGAGTTTTTAGCCGAATTACCGAGTGAAAGTCGTGAAATTGTACTGCTGTTTTATCGGGAAGAGCAAAATAGCCAGCAGGTCGCGGCGTTACTAGGCATAACCGAAAATAGCGTACGTAAAAAGCTGCAACGGGTACGTGAGTTGTTAAAAACACAGCTACTAAACCGTTACGGTAAGCTGATTTTAAGCACGGCGCCAAACATCGGCTTAACTAGCGCCATCATCAGTGCTTTACTGATCGGTAGCCCACCTGCAGCTGCCGCGACCGCTAGTGCCATGACAGCACACAGCAGCGGCTTGGCAAAATTTGGCTGGCTATTGAGTGGAGCACTACTTGGCGCGCTCGGCGGCATGCTTGGTGTGTTGCTGGGCATGCGCGCGCCACTAAAAAACGCTGCCAGCGATACCGAGCGTAATCGCTTATTACGTTATCGCAATCAGGCTTTGGTTTGGGTTGGCCTCTCAGGCTTATTACTGGCTGCAGCATACGAATTTACCGCCGGTGCCATAGCACCGCTGCTGGCCTTTGGCCTTTTTATGACCGGCGTAGCGTATTTACAAGTTCGGGTATGGCAAACGATTAAACCACGCTTGTTGGCAAAAGCAGCGCAGAGTACACCAGCAAAACGGCAGTATCGCAATAATCTACTCTGGTGTTGGTTTGGGATGCTCGGTGGAACAACAGCTGGCTTTGCCGGCTTGATTGCTGGCCTGATCAAAAACGGCCGCTGGTTTTTCGGTTAAACATGGCAGTCAGTTAGCCGTTAGAAACAAAAACGCCAGCGAAGATGCTGGCGTTTTTACGTTTGAGACAACAGGGTTGCTCAAGTGAGTTGTCGCGTTATTACAGGTATTTCACGTCAACAATTTCAAATTCAACCACGCCTTTAGGCGTGGTGATATTCGCCACGTCATCGGCTACTTTGCCAATTAAACCCCGTGCAATCGGTGAGTTAACTGAAATCAGATTATTTTTTATATCCGCTTCATCATCACCCACAATGCGGTAAGTCATTTCTTCTTCTGTTTCCAGATTAAGAATGGTTACCGTTGAACCGAAAATCACTTTACCCGTGTTAGGCAACTTAGTGACATCGATGATCTGCACATTGGATAATTTGCCTTCAATATCCTGAATACGCCCTTCAATAAAACCTTGCTGTTCGCGAGCCGCGTGATATTCGGCGTTTTCTTTTAAATCGCCGTGCGCACGTGCTTCAGCGATAGCTTGAATTACCGCAGGCCGTTTTACACTTTTTAACTCATTCAGTTCAATGCGCAGCGCTTCTGCGCCTTGCACTGTCATTGGAATTAAGCTCATCCGTTTACTCTCTTATGCAATTCCTGAATAGAATTTACGTTAGCAAAGGCACTGGCAGCATTCGCTTTGACAGTAGCAAAAGCGGCATTCAAGGTCGTAGTGTAGTTCGCTTTGTGCTGTAAGGCACCGCGACGCAGTACTTTAGAGTCTTCAATCGCCTGACGACCTTCAGTGGTGTTAACAATATAGCTATACTCGCCGTTTTTGATACGGTCAAGCATATGAGGCCGACCTTCAAATACCTTGTTAACAACCCGACATGGAATACCCGCATCCGCTAATGCTTTGGCTGTACCACCACTGGCATCTAACTCGAAACCCGATTCAACCATTAGTTTAGCCAGTTCAACGATGCGCACTTTATCGCTGTCACGTACAGAAAGCAAGGCACGGCCACCCGTTGGAATCAGCGTGCCACAGCCTAACTCAGCTTTAGCAAAGGCTTCGGCGAACGTATCGCCAATGCCCATCACTTCACCCGTTGAACGCATCTCAGGGCCAAGAATAGGATCGACACCTGGGAATTTGTTAAACGGGATCATCACTTCTTTCACTGAGAAAAACGGTGGAATAATTTCTTTGGTGATACCCTGCTCGGCTAACGACTTACCCGCCATACAGCGTGCCCCCACTTTAGCAATTGCGACACCCGTTGCTTTAGAAACGAAGGGTACGGTACGTGCCGCTCGTGGGTTCACTTCAATTAAGTAAACTTCGTTATCTTTAACCGCAAACTGGGTATTCATTAAGCCGACCACGCCTAACTCTAACGCCAGCTTTTTCACTTGCTCGCGCATCACATCTTGAATGGCTTGCGATAAGCTGTGTGGTGGTAAGGTACAGGCAGAATCGCCCGAATGCACACCGGCTTGCTCGATGTGTTCCATAATGCCGCCGATAATCACTTCGCTACCATCACAAATAGCATCAATGTCGACTTCAATCGCATCATCTAAGAAGTTATCTAATAAGACTGGCGAGTCATTTGATACGCTAACCGCTTCGTTCATATAACGGCGTAAATCCTGCTCGTCATAAACGATTTCCATGGCGCGGCCACCTAAAACATAAGACGGGCGAACCACCATCGGATAACCGATTTCTGGTGCTTTGGCGATCGCTTCATCAAAGCTCGTTACCGTGACGTTTTTAGGCTGCTTTAAGCCTAAACGAGTGACGGCTTGTTGGAAGCGCTCACGGTCTTCAGCACGGTCTATCGCATCTGGCGAAGTACCAATAATTGGCACACCGTTGGCTTCTAAGGCACGGGCTAATTTCAATGGCGTTTGGCCACCGTATTGCACAATTACCCCTTTAGGCTGTTCTTTGCGTACGATTTCCAGTACGTCTTCCAAGGTGATAGATTCAAAATACAGGCGATCTGAGGTGTCATAATCGGTTGAAACGGTTTCTGGGTTACAGTTGACCATTATAGTTTCGTAACCGTCTTCACGTAACGCCAAAGCCGCATGCACACAACAGTAATCAAATTCGATACCTTGGCCGATACGGTTTGGCCCGCCACCGATAATCATGATTTTCTCACGATCGGTAGGTGCCGCTTCACACTCTTCATCATAGGTGCTGTACATATAAGCGGTGTTAGAGGCAAATTCCGCGGCACAGGTATCTACCCGCTTGTACACTGGGTGTAAACCGTAGCTATAACGTTTTTTGCGTACTTCGGTTTCACTCACACCTAAAACGTCAGCAATACGAGCATCAGCAAAACCTTTGCGTTTTAAGCGAGATAAACGTGCTTCGTCTAAGGCCGCATAGCCATCAGTACCTAGAGCCAGTTCTTCTTTCACTAAGTCTTCAATTTGCACTAAGAACCAGTGGTCAATTTTGGTTAGGTTGTAAATGTCATCTAAGGTCATACCAAAACGGAATGCATCGGCAATGTACCAAATACGATGTGCGCCAGGCTCACGTAATTCGCGAATGATTTTTTCTTTCGCTTCTGGTGCATTGATATCAATAATCGGATCTAAGCCCGATACACCAATCTCTAAACCGCGTAGCGCTTTTTGTAACGACTCTTGTTGGTTACGACCAATCGCCATGACTTCACCAACCGATTTCATTTGGGTCGTTAAGCGGTCGTTAGCGCCAGCAAATTTTTCAAAGTTAAAACGTGGAATTTTAGTTACAACATAATCGATACTTGGCTCAAATGAAGCCGGCGTGATCCCGCCCGTAATGTCGTTAGCCAATTCATCTAAGGTGTAACCGATAGCCAACTTGGCGGCAACTTTAGCAATAGGAAAACCGGTTGCTTTGGAAGCTAATGCCGACGAGCGCGATACCCGTGGGTTCATTTCAATAATGACCATACGGCCATCTGCTGGATTAATACCAAATTGTACGTTTGAACCACCCGTTTCTACGCCAATTTCACGCAATACCGCTAACGAAGCATTACGCATAATTTGGTATTCTTTGTCGGTCAGTGTTTGCGCTGGCGCCACAGTGATCGAATCACCGGTATGCACACCCATAGGATCAAAGTTTTCGATGGCACATACAATAATACAGTTATCGTTTTTGTCGCGTACCACTTCCATTTCGTATTCTTTCCAACCAATCAACGATTCGTCGATTAACAGCTCTTTGGTCGGAGACAGATCTAAACCACGGGTACAAATTTCTTCAAACTCTTCGCGGTTATAAGCAATACCACCGCCCGAGCCACCCATTGTGAACGATGGGCGAATAATACAAGGGAAACCGATATCATCGAGTACCTGATAAGCTTCTTCCATGGAATGAGCAAAACCGGCACGTGGGCAGGCTAAACCAATTGAGCGCATCGCTTTATCAAAGCGATTTCTATCTTCTGCTTTATCGATGGCGTCAGCGGTAGCACCAATCATTTCCACGTTATATTTTGCCAGAACACCTTGGCGTTCTAACTCTAACGCACAGTTCAATGCAGTTTGCCCGCCCATGGTAGGCAGTACCGCACAAGGGCGTTCTTTTTCAATGATTTTTTCTACCACTTGCCAATGAATAGGCTCGATGTAGGTCGCATCAGCCATTTCTGGATCAGTCATGATAGTCGCGGGGTTAGAGTTAACTAAAATAACTCGATAACCTTCTTCTTTTAAAGCTTTACAGGCTTGTGCGCCTGAATAGTCAAATTCACAGGCTTGGCCAATGACGATCGGGCCAGCGCCTAAAATCAGAATACTTTTTATATCGGTACGTTTTGGCATTGCGTCTCAGTCTCCGTAATTCGTGTCGGCTTAAGCCTGATGTTGTTGCATCAGCTTGATAAAATGGTCAAACAGTTCAGAGGCTTCATGCGGGCCTGGGCTGGCCTCGGGATGCCCTTGAAAACTAAATGCCGCTTTATCAGTACGGTGGATCCCTTGCAGGGTGCCGTCGAACAGCGATTTATGGGTAGCGCGTAAATTAGCCGGTAAGGTGGCTTCTTCAACCGCAAAACCATGGTTTTGCGCAGTGATTAACACGCGCTGAGTGTCTAAGTTTTGCACTGGGTGGTTAGCACCGTGGTGACCATGGCCCATTTTGACCGTTTTCGCACCACTGGCTAACGCCAACAGTTGATGACCTAAACAGATACCAAACACCGGAATGTCTGTTTCTAAAAAGGTTTTGATCGCCTCAATGGCGTAAGTGCAAGGTGCTGGATCGCCTGGACCATTCGATAGAAAAATACCATCTGGGTTCAGCGCTAACACCTCAGCAGCCGGTGTTTGTGCCGGAACAACAGTGAGTTTACAACCACGATCCGCTAACATACGTAAAATGTTGCGTTTAACACCGAAATCGTAAGCAACCACATGAAACGGATGTTCGGTAATGGTTTTGTGGCCCTCACCTAACGTCCAACTGCCTTCAGTCCACTGATAAGGGGCTTTAACGGTCACTTCTTTAGCTAAGTCCATCCCCGCTAAACCTGGGAAAGCCTTAGCGTGTTGCAAGGCAACCGCGGCATCCAGATTATCACCTGCCATGATGCAGCCATTTTGAGCGCCTTTTTCACGAAGGATGCGAGTCAGTTTGCGAGTATCGATGTCGGCGATGCCGAGAATGTTGTGATTTTTAAGGTATTGACTAAGCGAGAGTTGATTACGGAAATTACTGGCTAACAGCGGGAGGTCACGGATAATAAGGCCTTTGGCCCATACCTGTCCGGATTCCTCATCTTCCTCATTCGTTCCGGTGTTTCCTATATGAGGATAAGTTAGTGTTACAATTTGTTCTGCATAAGAGGGATCAGTTAATATTTCCTGATACCCGGTCATCGAGGTATTAAACACTACCTCACCAACAGAAACTCCTTCGGCGCCAATGGCTGTACCGTGAAATACGGTGCCGTCTTCCAGTACGAGCAGGGCGGACTTAGTCAAAATAACCTCCAAACAGCAAAAAACGGGTGAAAACCACAGACGTTTTACAACCCGTTTTGACCTAAAATTCTGATACCCGTATTTGCCTTCGCCTAATGATCTCAAAGAACCAGTCGCGAGCGAGATAATTTCTCTGCTTACAGGCAAACCTCGATATTTTAGGCGATCAGCGCGAAATTAGCCATGATTTTTTTGTTATTTTACAAAAACACAGCCTTTAACATTATTTTTAGCTAAATGCCGCAAAAGTTTAATCTAACTGCGGCAATCCGAGCACTTGTTGCATGGTATAAAGTCCTGGCTGTTTATTTTGCAACCACAAAGCAGCACGCAGTGCGCCTTGCGCAAAGGTGTTTCGGCTGGAAGCTTTGTGGCTTATTTCCAGTCTTTCACCAATATCAGCGAATAGTGCAGTATGATCGCCAATAATGTCACCGCCTCTTACCGTAGCAAAACCAATAGTTTGCTGTGAGCGCTCACCAATCATGCCTTCGCGACCATACACCGCAACCTCGGCAAGATCGCGATCTAAGCTGCGCGCAATGCTCGCGCCAATGGCCATCGCCGTACCCGAAGGCGAGTCTTTTTTAAAGCGATGATGCGCTTCAATAATTTCAATATCGGCCGTATTCCCCATCACCTTGGCGGCAGTTTGCACTAAATGCAGCATTAAATTCACACCAACACTCATATTAGGGGCCCAAACAATGGCGATATGCTGACTGGCTTGTTGGATTTGCGCATACTGCTGATCCGTTAAGCCGGTCACGCCAATGACCATGGCTTTACCTGCAGCCACAGCGAGCTGTAAGTGCGCTAACATGGGTTCAGGCATAGTAAAGTCGATCCATACATCGGCTTTTGCTACAGCGTTAGCAGAAGTCGCTTCTAATGACACACCCACAGCACCACAACCGCTTAATTCGCCAGCGTCTAGGCCTAAGACAGCAGAGCCACTACGCACCGTTGCTGCCGTTAAAGACAATTGTTGTTCTTTTGCGACACTGACCAGCGCCCGCCCCATACGGCCATTAGCGCCAAAAATACCGATCGTACTCATCACTTACTCTGCTGTTAATCTGAATATTGACTATTAGACCAAAAAACAGCGACAGATAGAAGAAAGAAGTGTAGCCGCCTGAAATGAAAGACGGCTTTTATTTGAAATGGCTTACAGCGCCAGTTGCAGAATACGGCGAGACACCTCGGGTGTAATATCTTGATGTTCGCCTAATGCCAGCATGTTGTGCTGCACTAACTTGCTCACTAACTGCTCTATCGCTTCAGCTTGTATGCCATAATCGGCTAAACGCGTCGGTATCCCCATGCGCTCGAAAAAATAACGCGTATGACTAATGGCTTCATCAATTAAACGCTCTTCATCTTGATGCTGTAACTGCCAAACCCGCGTTGCATACTGCAACAGCTTTTCGCGCTTTTGGCTGCGTTGCTGTTGCATTAAAGCCGGTAACACTATGGCTAAGGTTTGTGCATGGTCCAGGCCGAACAAGGCAGTAATTTCATGGCCTATCATATGCGTTGCCCAATCTTGCGGTACACCTTGGCCAATTAAACCGTTTAACGCCATCGTTGCGGCCCACATGACATTGGCGCGCACAGCATAGTTTTGTGGATCAGACAGGGCTTTGGGCCCTTCAGCAATTAAAGTTAATAATAACCCTTCTGCAAAACGATCTTGCACCGGCGCATTCACCGGATACGTTAAATATTGCTCCATCACATGTACAAAGGCATCGACCACACCGTTTGCCACTTGTTTCGGCGGTAAACTGTAGGTCACGGTGGGATCAAGAATGGCAAACTGTGGGTAAACCCATGGGCTGGAAAACGCTAATTTTTGTTTGGTTTCATAACGCGTGACGACCGAATTACCATTACTTTCAGAACCGGTGGCCGGTAACGTTAAAACACAACCAATCGGCAGCGCTTGCTCAACGTTGGCGCCTTTTGCCAAAATATCCCAAGCATCACCTTCAAATAAAGCGGCGGCTGCAACAAATTTAGCGCCATCAATCACGCTACCCCCGCCCACCGCTAGAATGATGTCTATTTTCTCACGACGCGCAATATCGGTGGCGCGCATTAACGTTTCAAAATTAGGATTAGGCTCAACACCCGAGAATTCGATAACCTCAGCCGCCTGCAAAGCTGCGGTCACCTGCTGATAAACACCATTGGTTTTGATCGATCCGCCACCATACAACAGCAACACTTTTTGCTCTGGTGTAATTAATTCTGCCAGTTGCTTTATCTGATCTTGGCCAAAAAGAATACGAGTACTATTTTGATAAGAAAAATTAAACATGTTGAACTCCGCTAATACCAAGATGATGTGCAGTAAACTTAATGCGAGCGTTACTGCACAGATTCAAGGTTTAGTACAAAAAAGAGCGCTATTAGCGCATGAACATGTTGTTTAAACTCGGCCTTAATGTCATTAGCGATGCTCGCCTCGCAACTGCCTGACTTGCTGCTCTAACTCGGCAGCACTGACCTGTTCTGCTGCGATACTGGGGCCGACATGCAGCTTTACCCTTGACCAAAAACGACCTTTAATTTTAAATGCGCCTTTGCCATGGTGACTAAAGAACGACCCCCATAATCCTTGCAGCGCCATCGGCACCACAGGCACAGCCGACTCAGCAATAATTCGCTCAATACCCGGGCGAAACCGATCAATTTCACCATCTTTGGTTAAGTGCCCTTCCGGGAAGATGCAAATAACATTTCCTTCAGCTAACTCGCGCGCAATCGCCGAAAAGGCAGCTTCATACACAGCTTCATCTTTATGCTTACTGCAAATCGGAATGGTTTTTGCTGCTCGAAACAGTAAATTGGCCACGGGGATCTTAAAAATACCCTGATCCATAACAAAGCGAACGGGTCGGCGCACCGCACCCGCAATTAAAAGAGCATCAACATAACTCACATGATTAGCGACTAAGACAACAGGCCCCTCAGTTGGGATATGCTCTAAACCGCTTGCTTTAACGCGATACAGCGTGTGGCTTAATAAGTAAATAACAAAGCGCAGCGCAAACTCCGGCACTTGGCTATAAACGTAACCGGCAACCACGGCGTTCATCAGCGCTAGAATTAAAAAATACTGCGGAATACTTAGCTCAAATACCGTTAAGAACACAATGCCGGCGATAGCACTTACCACCATAAACAGCGCATTAAAGATGTTATTAGCGGCAATCATGCGGGCGCGCTCGGTAGGATTAGCTCGTTGCTGTAATAACGCATACAAGGGCACAATAAATAGCCCTCCAAACAACCCAATTAAACTCAGATCGAGTAACACCCACCAGCCAAAACTGCTGCTTAAAAACGCCGGTAAGCTTAATAGCTCAGATGACACTGTTGCGGGGGTACTAAAATATAAACTGATACCAAAACACGTTAAACCGATAGAGCCAATGGGTACGATACCCAGTTCGACACGCTTACCCGACAAGCGCTCACACAACAAAGAACCTATACCCACACCGACAGAAAACGCCACCAGTAATGCGGTAACGACGGTGTTATCGCCTCCTAAAACGGTTTTGGTAAAGTTTGGAAATTGCGTTAAATAGCTGGCACCTAAAAACCAAAACCAACTAATGGCCATAATCGCCAAATATAAAGTGCGATTTTGATAGCTAATTCGCACCGTTGCTAAGGTTTGCTGCCACGGCGCAAAACGAAAGTGAGGCGCATTTTCTACTACCCCCACTTTAGGGATCTGCAAACTCACCAGATAACCCGAAAGCGCAAAGCAAATCACCATTAAGCCAATCCAGGTATGCGCATTGTTAATACCCACCAATAAACCACCGACGACAGTACCGAGTAAAATAGCAATAAACGTGCCCATTTCTACCCAAGCATTCCCCCCGAGTAACTGTTTGTCCGTTAACAACTGCGGCAATATGGCGTATTTCACTGGCCCAAAAAATGCTGATTGCGCGCCCATTAAAAACAGCACACCTAGTAAATACACATATTGCTCAAACATAAAGGCCAGTGCCGCCAAACACATCAACCCCACTTCTACCAGCTTTAAGCGCTGGATCAGCCGTGTTTTACATAAACTGTCAGCCAAAGTTCCGGCAGTCGCAGAGAACAATAAAAAAGGTAAGATAAATAAGCCTGCAGCCAAGTTCATACTGACATCAACACTCCAAGGCATGGCACTGGCAGCGCCGAAGGTGAGAAGCAGCATCAAGGCGTTTTTAAATACATTATCGTTAAACGCGCCCAAGGCTTGAGTAAAGAAAAAGGGGATAAATCGTTTAGATGATAGCTTTTGCTGCGGATCCATCACTGCTCCTAGCTAGACAATCTAGCCTTAATAGTTTTTTATTCTGCATCGCTTGCGGTAAATACTTGGTTTTATGATCAAGAATACTTTACCTTAGCGGTGTAAACTCAAATGCACATAGCTGCAACCTAAATGGCCTGCAGCCAACGCGGCCGCATTGACAAGACGTCTGGCCATCTATATATTGCGCAGCCATTTTATGAGGTCGCTAAATTGAATACTGTTGCCACTGTTGGCGCGCGCCGTTCGCTGCTGCCATTACTGTTTTTTATCCTGCTGTTTCTCGGTAGCGGCTTGTATTTCCAAAGCCAAAACGTCGATTATGCGTTCTATCAATTGCCTGGCCATGTCGCCATTATCCCTGCGTTAATTTTAGCCATTTGGTTACATCGCGCGCCGTTAACCCAATCAATAGAGGTAATGGTTAAGGGGGCGGGTAATCATAATATTATTACGATGTGCTTAATCTATCTGCTTGCCGGTGCTTTTGCTAGTGTGGCGACAGCCACTGGCGGGGTTGATGCGGTGGTTAATGCCGGTCTCAGTGTGATCCCGGCACAATTTTTATTGCCCGGTTTATTTATTATTGCAGCACTGGTTTCCACCGCGATGGGCACTTCGATGGGCACGATAGGCGCTTTAGCACCAATTGCCGTTGGCTTAGCCAACCAAGCGGATTTAGAGCCGGCTTTGGTAGCCGGTGTGTTACTCAGCGGCGCCATGTTTGGCGATAACCTGTCGATTATCTCAGACACCACCATTGCCGCAACTCGCACGCAAGGTGCCAAGATGGCAGACAAATTTAAAGAGAACATTAAAATCGCTCTGCCAGCAGCGTTTTTCACCCTCATCGCTTTTAGCCTAATGACCACTGAACCCACAGCCATTGTCAGCGAAACGGTTAATTGGACTGGCGTGCTGCCCTATGCCGCCATCTTATTTTTAGCCGTAATGGGGCTGAATGTGTTTGTGGTGCTACTGCTGGGTATTTTACTGGCTGCTTTGCAAGGCAGTATTTTTGCAGATTACGCGATCAGCGGTTTAGGTACCGATATTGCTACCGGCTTTGCCAACGTGCAGGAGATTTTCTTGCTGGCGATGTTAGTTAGTGCGCTGAGTGAGTTCATCAAACAACAAGGTGGCTTACAGTGGATTTCATCACAAATACAGAAGTTAACCTCAAGTATTAAACTGGCCGGTAACAAAGCTCAGCAATTGGCCATCGCCGCTTTAGCCTTTATCAGTAACCTGTGTATTGCCAACAACACAGTGGCGATCGTATTAACGGGTGATGTGAGCCGCAATTTAGCAAAGCAACACCAAATCACCCCGAAACGCAGCGCGAGCTTATTGGACATCTTTGCTTGTATCAGTCAGGGCTTGGTACCCTATGGTGCGCAGGCGTTGCTGTTAGGCGCGAGCTTTGGCATTTCACCGTGGCAGGTCATTACTTATAATTACTACTGTATGTTACTTTTCATCGTAGCACTGGGTGTAATAGTGCTGCGTCGCCCGGCACAAAGTGCCTAATTTTTTTTCGGGCTAAATTGATGCTTACCAAAAATGGCATCTCTAAGCCCGAAAAAGCTTTTCATCGTTAAATGCCCGAGCAAAATATGCAATGGCATTTTTAAAAAGTGGCCGCGAAAATACATAAAACGTTTGGCCCAACGTTGCTGCCAGCCTATAACTAAAGGGTGATCAGGTAATAGAGCCGGTAACAACACCTTACGGACCCACCAGTTATCTTCGAAATATTGCTCACATTGATTTTTTGTTAAAGGGTCCAGAGCCGAACCAAGATAATACTTTAATGCGGTTAAACAGTACCTAAACTCAAGCTCAAACCCCGTTGAGAGTGCAAGGTTATGTAAATTATTCCAAAAATCTGCGGTACTATATTGCGCCGTCAGTAAGTGAATATCCCATAAATCACGCATTGCGCTTTGCGTTTCTTCGTTCATGAAAAGATGAATGATACTATGAAGTACCATTGCTTCTTGATTGAGCACTAAGGCGCCAGAATTCGTCGTTTTTACTAACTCAAAAAACTTAGCCATATCTGCCGAACGGCCACTAATCGGCAAATACAAATTATGATGCAGATCGAGTACGGTCCCTCTTAGAATATGAACCATTGGTGGGATTTCATGGCTCCATTCACGATAATAACGCTCGTCATGTGAAGAAAGCTTATCTGATTTCCAATAATTTCTTTTTAATAAAGCCTCGGCCGCTGCAAGCTGTGATTTATTTACAAGCACGTCGATATCATTGCAAATTCGACCTCTGCTATTCTCAGTATCAGCTAAAGTGTAAGCCGCACCTTTAAGATATAAAACTTTAATATCCGTGTTCAGGAATATAGTCTGTAACTCATCACATTCAAAACGAATTTGTTGTGCCTGTCTATCGGCATATACTAACGCAGACTGTAAATGACGTTGCGCATAAACTGGTAAAGAACATAACAACGCTCTACGTTCAAGAACTGCCGCAAGCGAGGACAAAAGCTTGGCTTCACGAAATAGCCATATTAGTTGTTGCCACTGCACTAAAGATATCAATGTACATCGTTCTGGCTGCGCGAGATAGTGTAGAATTTGTTTTGGGGCAATAGACATTAATCTTGGACCAACTCATCAAAAAATAACGCTAAATCAGTCAATTTGCTATACTCAACTTCAAATGATTTTGCATTGCCAACTATTTGTGCAGCTGCTTTAAAAGCAGATTTACCTAAAACATTATAATTAAAAGCATTGTGACTCAATTGATTAAAGGAATCTAATTGGTCAAGCTGATAAATTTTCAGATCTGAACCTACTTTATATCTTGGAAAAACTAACCCAGCAATGGGAGCAGGTCGTAATTGTTGATATTGAGACCAAGAAAGAACCTTTACGTGAGCCACATCACCTTTTTGGGTGTCACGGCAAACAGGCGTAACTGTTGCGCTTGGATGCCAACTTTGCAGCAACGAAATACTTTCATTTTTTAAACAAACCGGTCGAAACATCGGAAGGACACGTTGCTCATCCATATCAATAATCGCCATTTCATCGCTGTAAACATACCAACCACTTAGACCAAGATAAGCACTCAAAGTGCTTTTACCTGACCCCGGAGAAGCGGGGCATAGAATAGCTTTGTCATTTTTTACTAAAACTGCGGAATGTATTAAGAATCGAGTATATTCATGCGCAGCAATACACCAATTCATACCCCACTCTAATAAAGCATAACCTTGGTTTAATGGTAAAGGTTTAAAAGGTGAATGTTGGTCACAAAGAAAACTTACTTGCGGCTTTACAAATCGCCGTAGCAAAGAGCTAGCGTTTAAAGAAAGATTAAAATCTGAAATAACACCAGATACCGGCGCATCACCATAAATTAAGTTGGCGCTTTTCTGTATTAATGGAAGAGATGTGGCTAGGTCGAAACTATATTGACCACAATTAATCAGCATTCACATCTCACTAGCTATGGATATCAAATTATTATTAAGCAAATAGCCTAACATTTGCTGAGCTTCAGATTCATCTACTGCTATTAGACGACATAGTACGACCTTATTAAACTTGGGTGATTGAGTAAGCTCGATTAAATTATTGAAGCTGAATGAATTAGAACGCAAAAATAATGTGTTGCCAGAATATAGGTTATAAATTACCAAACCACTGCCATCAGTTAAGGCTAAAAGCTCAGCATTCATATTAAAACAGTAGTTTGTCATTTAAAATTTATTAATTAGATAGGTAGTTTCCAATCAGTACTACCATCATTATAACCCAGAACTGTATCACTAAAGTTTACTGAGCTACGACTTCTCGTGTTAGTATTACTTAGCTGAATATACCAGACCATAAATATAGTATTTACTAACTCATCTGCAGATTGTTTTCCGAGGTAACCTTTATAAAAACCAAAATAAGCATTAAGGTAGACGGCAGACAAATGATAAAAAATATTATTATCACCTGAGCCGTTAGAAGACAGCCCACTTTTAATAGTATAATTTCTAGTAGTAAGTTCTTTAGGTACAGGTAATGTATGATTTTTAACAGTATTAACGAAATCTAAATATTTTTTTACCGCATTATTAAACTCATTTGATTTATTGCCATAAGAAGATTTAATCCGGTCTAGTTCAATGAAAAAAGAATTAATATTATTACTGCTAATATTTGACCAACCGCCTGGAGAACGTCCATTCGTTAGCGTTGGAACTATACAGTGGTCATTATTAGTATTGTGCGATAAATTACCAGACAATGCTCCTGAAACAGAACAAGCTCCCCAAACTGACTTAGCAGGCAATGCAGAAATCACGACACCAGTGCCGACTTTGGTCAAAAACTTACGACGACTTACTTTAGCGTCGTGTTGGTCTTTCGGGTTATTTCCTTGCATATAAACCTTCCTACAACAAGTTGAATTCTGTGAGCTTACAATTAAACATGCAATTTACACACCAAAAATACAGATCTCTGATTTCTATGGGGTTATTTTAAACCCGATATCAGTACTATTAGGTTAGTGTAAAAAAAGCTGACGTTATTTAATTACAATAGCTTACCTATAATTTAGCCGGTTTGCGGCAACTTGGCAAATTGCCAGCTGCTTTGCGCTGTGTATAAAAACCATTCGCCTCAGGCATCATGTCTTGTAAGGTCGTAATCCTGGTTTCGGGTACAGGGTGGCTCGATAAGAATTGTGGGCCAGCAGGGCCACTGGCCTTCGCCATATTACGCCATAAGTTAACCGCTTCGCTTGGGTCAAAACCCGCTTTTGCCATTAATTCAAGGCCAATTATATCAGATTCTGTTTCATGGGCCCGGCTAAACGGTAAAGCTACGCCTAATTGCGCACCGACACCTAAGGCCGCCATTAATTCTTGCTGATATTGCACGCCGTAGGCTTTAGAGCCGGCATCGCCTAGGGCTAGGGCCATTTGTAAGAATTGATTGGTAGAGAGCCGCTCATTGCTGTGGCCCGCCATCACGTGTGCAATTTCATGCCCTACTACGGCAGCTAATTGTGCTGGTGTTTCTGCCACTTTTAACAAGCCGGTATAAACACCAATTTTGCCTCCAGGTAATGCAAAGGCATTCACTTGCTCGCTATCAAAAACCACAATTTCCCAGCTTTGTTGCTGATATTCATCAGGGGTCACTTTCAGTAAGGCATTGCTGACACATAACACGTAGCGATTAATTTCAGCATCGTTGCTGATTTTTTCAGCGGCTTTCATTTCTTCGAAGGTTTGTGCACCCATGGTGCTTAATTGCTGGTTATCGTACAACATCACTTGACGACGTCCGGTCGGTGACTCAGCACAGGCCACCAGTAACACGGTACAAATGGCTGACACCAATAATTTCTTTATCATCTTAAATCCTTTTGCAAACTCATCGAACACATTTGACCAGTTTACTCTGCTGGCATAAAAAAACCACCCGATTATGGGTGGTTTATTTTTTTACTAATTAGATTAGTTAGTTAAATCATCAAAAAACTTCTTCACACCATCGAAGAACCCTTTTGACTTCGGCCGATGCTTGGCTTCACTGTCGCCAGCCATGCTATCGTCCAGTTGTCTTAGTAGCTCTTTTTGCCGCTCAGATAAATTCACTGGCGTTTCGATCACCACTTTACACACTAAATCACCGACACCACCACCACGCACTGATTGCACGCCCTTGCCACGTAGGCGGAACATTTTCTCAGTTTGTGTTTCGGCTGGGATCTTTAATTTAACCCGGCCATCTAGGGTTGGCACATCAATTTCACCACCTAAAGCTGCGGTCGCAAAGCTTAACGGCACATCGCAATACAGGTTGTTACCATCACGCTGGAAAATAGCGTGTTGCTTAACGCTAACCTGCACATACAAATCACCCGCCGGAGCGCCATGCATACCTGCTTCGCCTTCGCCGGTTAAACGAATACGGTCACCGGTATCCACACCCGCAGGGATTTTAACTGCCAGCGTTTTGGTTTTTTCGATGCGGCCTTCACCATGACACTTGCTGCAAGGATCAGGAATAATCTTGCCACGCCCACTACAAGTAGGACAGGTTTGTTGTACCGCGAAAAAGCCTTGGCGCATCGTCACTTGGCCAGCACCATGACAGGTTGGGCAGCTCTTGGCTGAAGTGCCTTTTTTAGCACCTGAACCATCACAACTATCACAACCGACCATTGTCGGCACTTTAATGTCGACTGATTTACCTTTAACGGCTTCTTCTAATGTCAGTTCTAAGTTATAACGAAGATCTGAGCCGCGCTGTGCCCGTGATTGACCGCGACGGCCACCGCCTCCGAAGATATCGCCGAACACGTCGCCGAAAATATCACCAAAGTCAGCATTACCGCCACCACCCGCACCACGATTCGGATCTACCCCGGCATGGCCGAAGCGATCATAGGCGGCTTTTTTCTGGTCGTCAGACAAAATCTCATAGGCTTCTTGCACTTCTTTAAACTTCTCTTCCATGGCTTTATCACCCTGTGTGCGATCGGGGTGAAATTTCATGGCGAGGCGTTTATAAGCCTTTTTGATCTCTTTATCATCGGCGCCTTTAGCGACACCTAATACTTCATAATAGTCACGCTTGGACATAGATCTGTGCTTAATTCTCAGTAAAAGGGCTACAGATTATGCTGCAGCCCGATATGGGTGATAATTACTTCTTGTCGTCTTTAACTTCTTCAAATTCAGCGTCAACAACATCATCGCCACCAGACTGCTGAGCGGTTTCTTCACCACCCTGCTGACCTTTAGCTTGTGCTGCTTCCATCAGTTTTTGCGAAGCTTGTAACAAGGCCTGGGTTTTCGCTTCGATGTCAGCTTTATCGCTGCCTTTCATCGCTTTTTCCAGATCGGTAATCGCGTTCTCGATAGCTTCTTTATCATTGGCAGCTAACGCAGAACCGGCTTCTTCCAGCTGTTTGCGGGTAGAGTGTACCATAGCATCGGCTTGGTTACGTGCCTGCACCATTTCTTCGAACTTTTTATCTTCTTCAGCATTCGCTTCGGCATCACGCACCATTTTATCGATTTCTTCCTCACTTAAACCTGAAGAAGCTTTGATGGTGATCTTTTGCTCTTTACCGGTGTCTTTGTCTTTCGCCGACACGTGTAAAATACCGTCCGCATCTAAATCGAAAGTTACTTCAATTTGTGGCTCGCCACGACGACCTGGGCGAATACCTTCTAAGTTAAATTGCCCCAGAGATTTATTATCTGAAGCGCGCTTACGCTCACCCTGAATGACGTGGATCGTCACCGCAGATTGGTTATCATCCGCCGTTGAGAACACTTGCGACTTTTTCGTCGGGATAGTGGTGTTTTTCTCAATCAGAGCTGTCATCACGCTACCCATGGTTTCGATACCTAGTGATAACGGGGTAACATCCAGTAATAAAACGTCTTTAACATCACCTGACAGCACCGCACCTTGAATGGCCGCACCAACCGCAACGGCTTCATCTGGGTTAACGTCTTTACGAGGCTCTTTACCGAAGAAAGCGGTAACGGCTTCTTGTACTTTCGGCATACGCGTTTGACCACCAACCAGAATAATCTCGTTGATTTCGCTGACGCTTAAATCGGCATCAGCAAGCGCCTTTTTCAATGGCTCTAAGGTGCGTTGTACTAAATCTTCAACCAAAGATTCTAATTTAGCGCGAGTCACTTTGATGTTCAGGTGTTTTGGACCTGAGGCATCTGCGGTGATGTACGGTAAGTTAACTTCAGTTTGTGAAGCAGATGACAGCTCAATCTTAGCTTTTTCTGCTGCTTCTTTTAAACGTTGCATGGCTAAAGGATCATTACGTAAATCCATGCCTTGCTCTTTCTTAAACTCTTCAACTAAGTAGTTAATTACGCGGTTATCAAAGTCTTCACCACCTAAGTGAGTATCACCGTTGGTCGCTAATACTTCGAACGTTTGCTCGCCATCCACATCATCAATTTCAATAATAGAGATATCGAAAGTACCGCCACCTAAGTCATATACTGCAACTTTGGTGTCGCCTTTCTTTTTATCCATACCGTAGGCTAATGCCGCGGCTGTCGGTTCGTTGATAATACGTTTAACGTCTAAACCTGCGATACGGCCAGCATCTTTCGTCGCTTGGCGCTGCGCATCGTTGAAGTAAGCTGGAACCGTAATGACTGCGGCAGTAACCGCTTCACCAAGATAGTCTTCAGCGGTTTTCTTCATTTTTTTCAAGATTTCAGCTGAAATTTGTGGCGCAGCTAATTTTCGGTCTTTTACTTCAACCCAAGCGTCACCATTGTCTGCTTTAACAATTTTGAACGGCATGATTTTGATGTCGCGTTGTACTTCTTCGTCTTCAAAACGACGGCCAATTAAACGCTTGATTGCATACAGAGTATTTTTAGGGTTGGTCACCGCTTGACGTTTTGCTGGTTGCCCTACTAAAACTTCACCATCTTCTGCATAAGCAATGATGGATGGCGTAGTACGAGCGCCTTCAGCATTCTCTAATACTCTTGGCTTATCGCCATCTAAAATAGCCACACAAGAGTTGGTTGTACCCAAGTCAATACCAATAATTCTACCCATAATTTCTCTCCACCTAATATTCTGAACAATGTATCGTTGCGATGGTAAATTAGTGGGGATTAGCCCTGATCTATTCAAGGTTATCAACGTGATTTTTTTTGATTTTGTCTAAGTTAAATGACTTTAACGCGGCTTTTGTTGAAAAGCGGTTAACTTAAGCCACCGCTCAGGGCTATAATCGACCAACACTTTTTTTCTAAATAGGATCCGCTATGCCATTACTTGATAGCTTTACCGTAGACCATACCATTATGCGAGCGCCTGCCGTTCGGGTTGCGAAGAAGATGAACACGCCTAAGGGTGATGCGATCACCGTTTATGATTTACGTTTTTGTGTACCGAACGAAGAGATCTTATCTGAGAAAGGTATTCACACTTTAGAGCACTTATTTGCCGGTTTTATGCGGGATCACCTAAACAGTGCTGACGTTGAAATTATTGATATCTCGCCAATGGGCTGCCGCACTGGTTTTTACATGAGCTTAATTGGTACGCCTGATGAGCAACGTGTTGGCCAAGCTTGGCAAGCCGCCATGACAGATGTGTTACAGGTTGCAAGCCAACAGGATATTCCTGAGCTGAATATCTATCAGTGTGGCACCGCACAAATGCATTCATTAGAAGAAGCCAAGCAAATCGCACAAAACATTTTAACTCGCGGTGTCGGTGTGAACCGTAATGATGAATTGGCGTTACCGGCTGAAGTACTCAGCAAGTTATAAGGGTATCGCTCACAAAAAGGTCAGCTTGCTGACCTTTTGTAGGGTGTTGTACTGTTAATCATCCTCAGCAAGACAAATGCGGTTTCGGCCCGTTTCTTTTGCGTGATATAGTGCGTCATCCGCCGCAACAATCATTGTTGCCGCATCACTAAAACGTTGGTTACTGGTTGAAACCACGCCCGCAGAGAAAGTACAGCTAAAGGTGTTATCATCAGCCGTAAACTTTAACTTTCTAAAGGCATCGAGAATACTTTCAGTTATTTTTTTGGCTTCTTCGGCACCGCAATCGGGTAACACCAGTAAAAACTCTTCACCACCATAGCGACCGGCGCGATCCGTTTTACGAATACGCTTGCGTAATAATGTCGCTAAGGCTGAAATAACCACGTCACCAATCGCATGACCATAATTATCATTTACCGATTTAAACAAATCGATATCAACCATCACAACACTAAGCGGTTGCTGTTCGCGCCCGGTACGATCTAATTCTATCTCCACCGCACTTTTAATCGAGCTGTGTTTAATTAAGCCCGTTAAACCATCTTTTTCAATTAAGTTTTTAATCTGAATACTGCGCGCCAACCGCACTTTTATTGCTTGTGTTAACTGCGTATCGTCAATCGGCTTGGTTAAAAAATCATCTGCACCATGCGCCATGGCACGCAACTGCAGGGATTTGTTTACCTCTGAAGAAAGATAAACAATAGGTATACGCTTCAATGAGGGATATTGCCGAATCAGCCCTGCCAGTTCAGCACCAGAAATCTCTGGCATGTAAATATCCATTAATACCAGATCAGGCTGAAAGCGCATTAACTCGTTCACAATATCGCGGACATTATTGACAATCGCCGTTTCAATACCGACATTTTGCAAAACTAAAGCGTAATGCTCAGCCAGTAAGGTATCATCATCAACAATAAACACCCGGCCAATACTGCCACTGTGGGTTTCAAGTAACTCAGTAATGGTAGAAATACAGCTAGGAATATCTAAAGGCGCGACAAAAAAAGCATCGGCACGCTGTTGTGCTGCTTTAATACGTAAATCAAAATTATCTTTAGCAGATAAAACCAGCAAACGCGCATGCTTTTTAACTAACTGGTCTAATAGTAGCGTCTGTTCAAACAACAGGCTGCCGTCGGCTAAAGTAATAGCTGACAATAAAATAGTGGGTGCGGTATTTTGCAGCCGCTGTAAACAGTCATCAAAGGCAGTAAATAGCTCAACTTGCATCCCAAATGCGGTTAACTGCTGGCTTAATTCATCAATAATGGTTTTAGAATCGAGAATTAACCAAATGGTGTTCGGTTGTAAGATTATTGGATCTGGAATGCCTAATTCACTGTATTTATTGCGTAAAGCTTTGTCCATAGCAATTTCGAACTCTATTACCGCGCGTTTTAACGAGGGTATAGCTTGGTTCTGCTCAAGCTCAGTTTTGTTAATAATAATTAAGGTTAATTGCTCAATTTGCCGGGCTTGTGTGCCTAAACTGGCGTATCCAAAGGTGCCACATGCACCCGCCAGTTTGTGGGCTTCTGCCATTAATAATGTTAACGACTCTTTACTGGCATCGGCCTTAGCAAGCTTTACCATACGCGCTAATCGTTCTGGCAAACCGTGTTCAAAACGCTGTCGTAACTGTGCAAACGCTTCTGACGGTGATCTTTTAGCCGGAGTACTATTCATCTGGGTCTTCCTGTACAACAGAGATATATTCAGGTTTTTGATAATACGGTAACACAAAACGGAAGGTGCTGCCCTCGGCAAGAACAGAGTCAAAACTAATGGTTCCCTGCATTTGCTCAATTAATTCTTTGCAAATGGCTAAACCTAAGCCGGTTCCGCCGGTTTGTCGATTATTGGAACCATCAGCTTGAGCAAAACGTTCAAACACACGATGTTTAAAGTCTGGGCTGATACCAATACCGTGATCCGTGATGGCAATTTGCACTTTGTCCCCTAAGTGCTCTGCGTTAATAGCCACTTCCCCCTCATGGTGTGAAAACTTAATAGCATTAGATATTAAGTTAGTCAGTACTTGTTGTAAACGCATCGCATCGGCTAACACACACAGACTGTTATCACACTGTTCAATATTTAAAGTGATTTGATGTTGCTCAGCGTAAGGTAATAAATTTTCTAGGGCCTGCTGCAGTTCTGTTGCAACATGCAAAGGTTGGATATTAAGCTGTATCTTACCCGCAGTTAACTTTTCAATGTCGAGTAAGTCATTAATTAAGTTAGCTAAACGTTCGGTATTACTGGCCGCAATTTGCAGCATCTTTTGCATTTTATCCGACAGCTGGTCCCTGGCGCCGGCATTCAATAAACTTAACGCCCCTTTAATCGCCGTCAGGGGTGTGCGTAATTCATGGCTTACCGTCGAAATAAATTCATCTTTGAGTTGTTGTAATTTCATTTGCTCAGTGACATCTTGCACCGAACCTACCAACAATTTTTCGGGGTTTTCGGTCAGTGGCAACAATTTAGCCACTTCATGCACCCAGCGAATGGTGCCATCGGGGCGAATAATGCGATGGATAACATCATGCACGCCCGTTTCTTGCGCCATTTGCTCACTTTGTTCCACTAACTGACGATCATCCGGATGCACAGTACTTTTAAACAAGGCTACGCTCGGCTTGGTATCTTGCTCGTTAAAACCAAATAATTGATAAATCATCGGTGACCACCATAACTCACCGCTAACTAGTGATGCCTGCCAAAAACCGATAGCGGCATTTTTACTGGCACTATCAAGCCGTTGCTGAGCCATTTTTAATTCACGGTTTACCCGCTCTAACTGTAAATAGTATTGTTTAGTAGTGGTGATATCTTGAATATAGCCATGCCACAAGGTACTGCCATCGGGCATGGCTTCTGGCTGGGCACTGCCAGACAACCACATAAATGAGCCATCTTCTTTTATTACCCGATATTCATTAAACCATTCAGTTAAGTTCAAACGTGAGTGCTCAATGCTTTCAACCAGTGCAGGTAAATCTTCGGCATAGATTTTCTGAAACGCGGCAGAGGCATCTTTTTTTACTTCAGCCGGTTTTAAGCCATAAATCTTTTCAATGGCATGGCTAGCATAAGGAAAGGCAACTCGCCCATCAGGCCATTGTTGATATTGATACACCATGCCAGGTAATTGTGACGCTAAAACAGACAACTTATGCTTGGCGAGCTTTTCTTCGGAGATATCCAAAATAAAACCATCGAGATAACGCACCTTGCCATCTTCGCTGTAATCGGCTTTACCACGCTCTTCTACCCAATGGATCTCACCGTTTTTGTGCATAACACGGTACTGCAATTTCCAGCTTTGTTGTTCAGCCACGGCTTGGTTCACGGCCTTTTCTAACCAAGCGCGATCTGCAGGATGGATCACGCTGGCATAGGTGCGGACCTTGTTGTTAATAAAGTCACTGGCTGGATAACCCGAAACTGGATCAATACTGCTGCTCATAAACAGCATGGTCCAGTTTGCGTCTACCTTACAGCGATAAGTAATGCCAGGGATATTTGATACCAGTGCTTGAAACTGATCGCGGCTGGCCTTGATTTCTAATTCTGCCTGTTTTTGGGCAGTAATATCAGCATGGGTGCCATACATCATTAACGGCTTACCATCATCTGTCCATGAAATCACCCGACCTCGGTCATGCACCCAAATCCAATGGCCGGCTCGATGTCGAATACGACATTTACAGTCATAAAAGGCGGACTCGCCGCGAAAATGCTGTTCTAACAAGCTGTTAGACTGTTCAACATCCTCAGGGTGTGCAAGATCAAACCAAGTAGAAATGGAAATAGGCGCTAACTCAGCTAAGGTGTATCCCGCCATTTCAGCCCAGCGTTCGTTAAAAATGGTTTCGCCGGTTTGGACATTCCATTGCCAAGTCCCAATACGCGTACCTTCTAATACCGAACGATACATTAATTCTCTTGCCGCAAGCTGTTCATGCGCATGCTCTTGCAGTCGATCTTTAATTTCTTGTTCAATAAGCGCCGCAAACTGCTTGAGACTATGACGCTCCCGTTCAGATAAACGACGCGGTAACTCATCAATTAAACACAAGGTGCCAATACGTTCATTCGCTAAGGTTAATGGTGCGCCAGCATAAAAACGAATAAAAGGTGACGTTGTCACTAACGGATTATCATCAAACCGTGCATCTTGCTGCGCATCGTACACTTCGAAAACATCATCACCTAAGATGGTGTGCCCACAAAATGAAATATCCCGATGTGTTTCACACACCTCTAAACCTTGGCGTGATTTCAGAAACTGACGTTCTCGATCGACTAATGAAATGAGCACAATTTTCACATCAAAACATTGCTGTACTAAACGCGTGATGCGATCAAACCTAGCCTCGGGATCGGTGTCTAACAGCTGTGTTTGCTGTAATATCTGTAATCGATGTTCTTCTGATAAAGGGATTTCTGGTTTTTGCATAATGCCTCGTTACAGCCCTAGCTAGTTTCATCATTTAAACAGGATTCTGGCTCAGCCAGCGCAAAGGCCAGCCAGAAAGTACTGCCAAGACCATATTGAGAATCAAAACCCACTTGCCCCCCCATCTTTTCTGTCAGCTCTTTTGTGATGGCTAAACCTAAACCTGTACCGCCTTTATTTCGATTACTCGCGGCATCGCCTTGGGCAAACTTTTGAAAAATGCGTGGTTTAAACTCATCCTTAATGCCTTCACCTCGATCTGTCACTTCAAGCAAAGCGTGATGGTCTTTCACTCGCAACACGAGCTTTATTTCAGCACCCTTCGGTGAGAATTTAATCGCATTAGAAAGCAAGTTAACAATAACCTGAATAAGTCGCTCTGCATTAACATTAGCCTGAATCGTCGGGTCCAACACATCGATACTAAAACGGATCTGATACTCGTTAGCATAACTCAAAACGCCTTCAACTGCTGCCTCTAACAGTGGCTGCAATGGCTGTATCTGCAATGGCATAACAAATTTTCCCGAGATCAACTTTTCGATATCCAGCAAATCATTAATCAACAGGGTCAGTCGTTCACTGTTTTGCTCAGCTATCGATAATAACTTTGAGGTTTTGCTGTTCAATTCGCCTATTTTGCCAGAATTTACCAAACGTAAAGATGCATAAATCGCGGTTAAAGGAGTGCGTAACTCATGGCTTACCGTCGCAATAAATTCGTTCTTCAAGCGTTCTGTACGCTGCAACTCTGATACATCACGCGCAATGCCAAGATAGCCGCTGATCTCGCCTGAATGATCTCGAATAACCGTTACCGTAAGGGATACCGGAATGGCTTGCCCAGACTTATGCAGGTAGGTCCATTCATGTGTTTCGCTCCCCTCTTGCTCAGCCTTAATAACAAAAGCACGAAAACCTTTCACCGGCTGTGCTAACTCGGCATTCAGTTCTTTAGCGCGGTTAACCACTTCCGAAGATCGATGTAACATTTCTGGGGTGTGCTTTCCGATCAATTCTTCTGCTTGGTAGCCGAGCATTTTCTCTGCACCAACACTAAAAAACTGAATAACACCGTTAGGGTCCGTAGCAATAATCGAAAAATCGGAAGCGGCAGATAAGATGGCATTTTGTTGGCTATGACTTTGTTGTAAAGCCTCAGTACGTTGTGTTACCTGTTGCTCTAATTCACATTGCATCATTCGACTGCGCTGAAAAGCCTCATTTAAACGAGCACTCATCTGTGCCAAGGTGTGCGATAAATTGCTGTATTCCAACACGCGAGTTTGCGGCATAACGGTTTTTTGTTGCTGAGTAAGATCGGCTTGTATGCGCTGACTAGCCACATCAATGCGCCTTAAAGGTAAGCTGATCGCTTTACTGAGCAAAGCGCTGATCCCGATGGTCAGCCCTAAAAACAACACTAAACGCACTAATTGCTGCGCACTGTCTTGCTCTAATTCAGTCACCACTGGCGCGGCAGGCTGCTCAAGCACCAGCCAGACGGCTTCGTTTTGCCAGCGCGCAGGGTAGGTAAAAACGTAGCGACTTTTACGCCATCGTTGAATGGGGAGCGGTTCTGAACTGGGTTTCCAGTGTGCAAAACCTGCCAATAAGCTTATGGGTTCTTTAAAAGAAATAGTTTGGTTTTGCCCCACCAACTGAGTAAATTGTTTTTGACTGTTTACAAGCGCGAGCGCGTAATCACGTTCAATGGGTAAACTTGCTGCAAGTGGTTGTAACATACTGGGCAGCAATGCTGAGCTGGGTTTTGGGATATTATCCAACTGCAACGCCATGATGGCAGAGATCTCGGCCAAACGATCTGCCACGGCTAACTCGTAAGCTGCTTTTGATTTCTTGGCATCAAGGATCACTGGCATCGCACCAGAGAGCAGCGTTAAGCTAAGCAACGTGAGAAAAACTAACTGCCTTAAACTGATTTCGGGTAAGGCCAGTTTTTTACTCAGGGGTTTGTTAAGTTGCAGCATCGCCACAAACACGGCAACAACCAGGGTATTAAAAATACCATTACTAATCTGCTTTAGCACAATTAGCACGGCGGTTTGTAAAGAAGAGTCCAGTACAACGGCATAACAACCGATGATTGCTGGCAGCGCGAATAACCAAAACTGCAGATCTAATAAAACTAAATTAGACTGATTGTTTTTACCATAGCGTAAGCTTAACCAGAGTATTTCACTGCTAAAAATCAGCCAAGCAAAGGGGTGCTGCCATATCAGTACCGTTGCGCTAGCCGCAAAAATACCGACAATAATAGCCGCTTTCCCCCCCAGTAGTACCAGCGCTAAGAGCGCAAAAACAGAACCAAAAATAAAATCGATGTCAAAAAGCAGCGGCAAACGTAAAAAGTTAAAGCCAAAACCCAGCAGTGAAAAAAGCAGTATCAACGACCATCTTGGCAATACAGCCAACGCTAACCAACCTTGGGCATAATTTAAATATGGCATAAGGACAAATTTGTTACCTTAATGACTCATTTGTGTTTGCTCAAACAGCTGCTGTAATCTGTCGCCCAAAGCCATGGGTTCAAAGGGTTTATCGATCACGGCAATAGCTCCGGCATCCAGATAATGCTGTTTCTCAGCTTGTTGAATTTTTGCGGTCATAAAGACCACAGGTACGTTCGCCAGTTCTGGAATAGCGCGCAATGCGGCTAAAGTTTGCATGCCGTCCATTTGAGGCATCATCACATCCAATAATATTAATTCTGGACTAAAATCAGATGCTTGAGCCACTGCACTTGCACCGCTGTCACAGCTCAGTAGCTCAAAACCAGCAACATCAACCAAGGCTATTTCAGCTACCGCTCGAATTGACTCATCATCTTCTACATGCATTATCCGTTTTAATGCCATAAATGCCTCACTTATTTTCTCTAACCAACTCACTTTGCAAATACATTAAATACTAATCAACTCTAGCATACTCTAACAATAGCACCTGTATAGCGCTTTTTGATCTGGCCGTGCTCAGCATGATTTCGCGCTTCGTCACTATTTTTGCGACAAATTTAAAAAAACTCTCTTTTTCTCAGAGAAATTTGCTAAGGTTATGTAAAGGAAGTAGAGAATGAAACCGCATGAAGCAGACAGACAAAAATAAATGGCGAGCCATGCAAATTCAATATCGACTGAATTTGCGACATAAAGCAGAAAGCATTCAGCAATACTGGATGGCACTGCAGCAAAACACCGATCTCGCTGCTTTGACGCAACTGCAACATCTCTCTCATCAACTTGCTGGTTCTGGCAGCATTTATGGCTTTCCGGATGTTTCTCGTTATGCCCAGTCGCTCAACCATTTGTTACAGAGTGTTGAACCGACTAAAGTGAGTAATGACACCACGATAAAACTGCAACTAGCCGATTTACTTCAAGAGCTTAATAACCACTATACCGATGAATACGTTGCTGATGAGCCTGAAGTAGCTTTAGCCGCGTTAGGTTTTAACCAAGCTAAAATAGTGTTTGTTGATGATGATGCTGACATGCTGCAGTATCATCGAGCACCTTTAGAGGCGGCTGGCTATCACGTAATTGAATTGCAAGATATTAAACAACTTGCTGCGACCGTTGCTGAACAGCAGCCTATTGCTGCTATTTGCGACATGGTGTTCCCTGAAGGCGAAACGGCAGGAGCCGATTATCTAAAAGCGCTGCGCGAGCAGCAAGGTGTTAATTTCCCTGTTATTTTCATTTCTGCTTTTGATACCTTTGACAGCCGGTTGGCTGCAGTGCGGGCTGGCAGTAGTCATTTTTTAGCGAAACCGGTTTCTTCGCAGGCATTAATTCAGATGCTGCTGAACCTGTTACAACAACCGGAAGAAAACCCTTATCGGATCTTATTAGTTGATGACGATACCGATGTATTACGCTTTTATCGTCAAGCCTTACAGCTGGCAGGCTATCAAGTTTTCTGTACTAACGAGCCCGAAAACGCCCTAACTTTAATGATTAAACACCAGCCAGAGTTGGTTTTAATCGATTTACATATGCCGGGTTGTCATGGTTTAGAGCTAGGGCAAGTTATTCGCCAACACAGTCAATTAGTCGACATTCCTATTGTGTTTATGTCGGCAGACGAGAGCACCGATGAAAAACTCGCTGCCGTGCGTTTAGCAGGCGATGAATTTATTCATAAACCCATTGCCCCCTGGCGTTTGTTAATGGTGGTTGAAGCCCGCGTTAAGCGCAGCCGATTGCTTCAACAGCAAAAGCGCCAAATAATGCGCCAGCCCGAATTAGTGCAGCACCTCGACACCCTTACTGCGCTGCCCACTTTATGGCTATTGAAAAAAGATATTGAGCATTTGCAGCAGGATCGCCAGCCTTTTTATATTCTGAAATTGAATCTCAATAAGTTTCATTTGGTCAATGATGTATATGGCCATGGCACAGGTGATTTACTGTTGCAAACAGTGGCATGGAAATTAGCACAGCAATTGCGTGCTGAAGATAAATTGTATCGGCAAAGTGGCGATGAGTTTTGGCTTTTAATTCACTCAGCAGATGTCAATGCAGTGCAAAAACTGGCAGAAAAACTGCTATTCCAACTCTCGCAACACTCCGAGGCGTTACATGCCAATATTAATTTATCGGCAAGTATTGGTTTATGCGCTTCTCTTGATCAAACAGCTAATGCCGAAACGTTAATGCAACAGGCCAATATGGCGCAACATGAGGCAAAGAAAACGCCGGGTTATCAAATTCGCTGCTATAACAGCGCGATGCAATCGAATATCAGCAAGCGTTATCAAATACAACAAAGCTTAAAACAAGCCTTATTAGACGAGGCGTTTTATCCCGTTTATCAACCGATCGTAAATAGCCAAGGTATGTTAAAAGGCTTTGAGTTATTGTCACGTTGGCAGCACAGCGAGTTTGGTCCGATAGGTCCAGATACTTTTATCCCGCTGCTCGAAGAAGAAGGGCTAATTAGCCAACTCACACAACAGATGTTGCATAAGGGCTTAGCGCAACTAGCTCACTGGCGTAAAACCCTGCCAGAGCTGACGTTAAGTATTAATTTGAGTGTGCCAGATATCGCCGATGTGCGGCTGCCTGAATTGCTTCAACAATTACTCCAAAAACAACAATTACCGGCAACAGCGCTCACCTTAGAAATTACCGAAAGCATTTTAATTCAACAAAAAGATCATATTACGAAGAAGCTAGAGCATTTAAAAATGCAAGGCTTTAGCATCGCTTTAGATGACTTTGGTACGGGCTACTCTTCATTAAGTTATTTGAATAACTACCCGGTGGATATTTTAAAAATAGACCGCAGTTTTGTTAGTAATTTATCGGATCGTAAAGCCAAACGACTCACCCTAGCGATCATTCATCTGGCCAAAGAGCTGGAGTTAAAAGTGACCGCAGAAGGGGTGGAACAATTGCAGCAACTCAGCATTTTACAAGACGAATATTGCCATTTTTATCAAGGCTATTACTTTAGTAAACCCCTCACGGTGAACGAGTTAGAGCAAAGCCAATGGCTAAAACCCTCTTCGCAATTACTTGATAATTAGCTGCACTGATCTAGCACATACATCAGATGCTGATATGCTAAGCCACTGTGTCGGCTTAAACCGATTTCACAGGTTCGGCTACTGGATACCCCCCGTGAGCACTCACTTACTTGAGAAGCTAAACTGGATAAAGCCGACGCATTTAATTCAGGCATAAAGAAACCTTTATCTCCGGCAAAACCACAGCAACTGATATTGTCAGGCAGCACGACCTGCTCGGTACAAGCGCGAAGTAACGTCATCAGTTTATCTGCTTGCCCTAACTGCTGCGCACTACAACTTATATGCAACGCAATGGGCTGGTTTACCTTGTTCAGTGTCAGTTTTGGCAGCACAAACTCTGTAATAAAGTCGATACTGTCATAGAGTTTTAAGCGTGGATCGAGTTTACCTTGCAAGGTTAAACTACAAGGGCTGGTATCCGAAAAAATAGGGATCTGACCTTGCAAACTATGGTGCAACAACCAGGCGTTAAGTTGCTGTTGTTGCTGTTGTTGCGCGGCAAATTGCCCCTTTGATTGCATTGGCATACCGCAACACTGACTGGCTAAATCGGGGGCCAAAATCAATTGATAGCCGGCCTTAGCCAGTAAGTTGGCGCTTACCTGCTGTAGTGAGCGGCTATCACTGCTACCTTTAGCAGGCCCCATCACCCGGTTACTACAACTGCTTAAATACAAAACCGGTTTTAAACCCGTTTGCTCAGGCAAAACTGGCATGCGGTTGGCGGTGGGCATAGCGCTGTGCCACATGGGTGTATTTTTACCCAGTACACCGTAAGCCAGTTGCCCCACTCGCAAGCCCAACTTTGCCAGCTGAGTCACTTTGGCAAATTGCGTAACAACTTGTCTTGCGACTGGCTGCCACAACTGATTATCTTTGCTGCGCAATTGCCGCGTTAAATCGCCCGTGTTGATACCCACCGGACAAGCTGTGCTACACATGCCACAAGCTGCGCAACTGGCATTACCTTGATAAGCATAATCTTTTGTTAATTGCTTTAAACGTGCCGGCGCTTGCCCTGTTGTTTGTAAATGGCTAATTTCTCTTTGCACCACAATGCGTTGTCGCGGCGTTAAAGTGAGTTTACGTGACGGACACACCGGCTCACAAAAGCCACATTCAATACATTTATCCACTAACTCATGAGTTGCAGGTAACGCTTTTAGATGTTGCAGATGTAAGGTTTTATCCTGGCTAAGCACCACATCTGGGTTAAGAATATGCTTAGGATCGAATAACTTTTTAAGCTGCCACATAAGTTGATAAGCCGCACTGCCCCACTCCAACTCCACAAATGGCGCCATATTGCGTCCAGTACCATGCTCGGCTTTTAATGAACCACCATACTCAACGGCAACCAAATGCGCGACATCTTGCATAAACGCATCATAGCGCGCCACTTGCTCAGCATCGTTAAAGCTTTGCGTGAACACAAAATGTAAATTGCCTTCCAACGCATGCCCAAAAATAATCGCTTCATGATACTGATAACGGTCAAATAATTGCTGCAATGCCTGCACACCTGCGGCGAGATCGGCTAACGGAAAAGTGACATCTTCAATGATCACCGTAGTACCGGTTTCACGAACGGCGCCCACCGCTGGAAACGTACCTTTGCGGATCGCCCACAATTGCTCTGATACCTTAGCGTCGGTACTAAAATCAACGCTTTGCTCAAGGCTGAATTGTGCGGATAAGGCGGCTATCTCGGTTAATTGCCGCTGCAAGGCCGCCGGTGAGTTAGCTCGGCTTTCAATCAACAAAGCGGCAGCACCATCGGATAACGTTTTAACCCAAGGGGGTAAACCGGCTTTACCTGCTACCGAGCGTAAACTTCGTCTATCTAACAGCTCCACTGCCGCGACCGGCGCCGTTTTCAATAAACTCACTGCGGCACAGCAACTGACAATATCAGGAAAAACCCACAACGCTGTCGCTTTATGCGCATGATCAGCCACGGTGTGATAGGTGACACTGCTGATAAAACCCAAGCAGCCTTCGGAGCCCACCATTAAATGACTGAGGATATCGATAGGATCGCTAAATTCGGTGAGGGCATTCAGTGAAAACCCCATGGTATTTTTTAAGCGGTACTTATGGCGAATCTTCGCCAATAACTCGGCGTTTTGCTGAGTTTGCTGTGCCAGTTCGGCCAGTTGACGCAGTAATGCCGCATGCGATTGCCGAAAACGCGCCACACTATCGGCCTCTTCGGTGTCTAGCACGGTGCCATCAAATAACACTACCCGCATTCCCGCAAGGGTATTAAAGCTGTTTTGCGCCGTACCACAGCACATGCCACTGGCATTATTGGCGACGATACCGCCAATTTTACAACTACTTATCGAGGCAGGATCGGGCCCTATTTTTCGACCATAAGGCGCTAGCCATTTATTCGCTTGTGCACCAATCACGCCGGGGCCTAAACGGATCTGTTCCCCTAAACCAAAAATGCGATATTGCTGCCAATTTTCGCCTAACACTAATAACACGGAATCCGTTACCGCTTGCCCTGACAAGCTGGTACCCGCAGCGCGAAACGTCACCGCCACTTGGTGTTGCAAAGCCAGTTTTAGCAACGACACCACTTCAAGCTCAGATTCCACTCGCAACACCAATTGCGGATTTAAACGATAGAAGCTGGCATCAGTGCCAAAAGCTAAGCAGGATAACGCATCGTCAAACCAGCGTTCACTAGGAATAACTGCACGGGCAGAGGCCAAAAAAGCAGGGCTAATAGCAGGGCGGCAACTCACAACATTTACCTAAGAAATCAGTTTTATACTAATTAACAGTTTTTTCGAACAGAGGCTAGCGCTTGTTGTGCTTTGCGGGTGATTTTGCGAAGAAAAACCAATGAACTGCGGTATGCAGCAAAGCCAACGCTTAACAGCGCGTTAGCTTTGCTACGAAGGGCGTTACTCTGCTGCTTTTGATACGCCGACCATAGCCGGACGTAACAAGCGACCATTTAACTCATAACCTTTTTGCATAACAAAGGTCACGGTATTGGGCGGTACATCATTTGACGGCTGAATGCTCATCGCTTGATGTTGTTCCGGGTTAAACGGCTGCCCCGCAGGGTCAATTTGCACCACACCAAACTTAGCTACCGTATCTAAAAAGCTCTTCATGGTTAGCTCTACGCCTTCAATGATGCCTTTAAACGCTTCATCTTCACGGTTGATAAAGTTCAGTGCGCGCTCAAGGTTGTCGGCAACGGGTAATAAATCACCGGCAAATTTTTCTAACGCAAACTTGTGCGCTTTTTCGACATCTTGGCTAGCACGACGGCGAGCATTTTCAGCATCAGCTTTAATGCGCAGCATTAATTCGTGTTGTTCGGCCAACTGGCTTTGCGCTTTAGCCAGTTCATCTTCCAGCTTAGCAATAATGGTCTGCTCAGAAGACAGCTCTACCGTATCGGTATTAGCATCGTTAGTGGCCTGATTCGTTGCTTCTGTGGGTTCGGAAGGCTTTTGTTGCTCAGTCATTGTTACAATACTCCAATTAATGTAGGGGTATTATGGGGATCAATTCTGCCGATTCAAGTTTAAATTTAATTGTGCCGCGCATCCTTCGAGTAAAGGGATTAATTTTGCGTAGTCCATCCGCCGCGGGCCAAGCAAAGCGACAAAGCGATGTGGCTGCGTTTGATAGCTTTGGGCGATTAAACTTAACTGCGATAACTCAACAAATCCAGACTCTTTACCTAAGATGAGTTTAGGTTGAGCATCACGGGTGACCGTTTGTAACAAGGTAATTAAACCTGAGGGTTGTTCCAGCATTTGCACGACTTGTTGTAATGCAGAGTTTTGCTGGTAATCCGGCGTTAGCAATAATTGATGTTGTCCATAAATCAAGGGTTGATGCTGCACAAACTCGTCTAAGCTTAATTGGCCTAACACTTTTTCAATGAGGATCTGGCCAAGGCCCGTTTCATTGCGCAAAATCGTGTTTAAACGCACCATGCCATCTTGCCATTGTCCACCGGCTAAAGCGGCATTAAGTAAGCACAACACCTTACTCATGGTGGCTGAATCGACACTTTGCTCACAATTAATAATACGATGCAAGATGTCACCGTCTTCATCGACCACCACCAACAACAAACGATCGCTGGCTAAGCGCACTAAGTCCACTTGCCGCACTTCGCGCCCTGCGGCTTTAGGAGCGCTAACAATGGCCACACAACCGGTTAAGTTCGCTAATAATTGTCCGGCTTGTTGACACATTAAGGACACCGGCAATTGCGGTAGTAAGCGGCTGGTTATTTCATGTTGCCACTTGTCGCTCAAGGGCGCTAGCTGCAGCATTTTATCAATGAATAAACGAATGCCTAAGGTGGTAGGGATCCGCCCTGCCGAAGTATGCGGTGAGCGAATTAATCCTTGTTGTTCCAGTTGCACCATGGTGTTACGCACCGTTGCCGAGCTCACATCAAGCTGTTTATGCTCAGCGATCAACTTTGACGCAACGGGCTGACCATCGAGCAAATATTGCTCCACAATCAACTTTAAAATTAGCTCTGTTCTGCTTAATGCCACAGCCATGCGCAATACCTGTAATTCAGTTAAAGAGGTAATGGGGTTTTTATTTTCAAATTCAAGCAGTTTTGCATAATCGCTCGATAAAGCTGTTTTGTCTAAAAAGTTAAGTCCATAGCGCTTTGCCCAAAAGCTTAGTTGATTGACAAGGCTGCAACTTCTTGTGGGTTATGTATATACTGAACGGGTCTGGATAAGGAAGACTGTTGCTATGAGCTCTACATTTGCCAAAGTTGGTTTAATTGGAAAACCCCATCACCCTGGCGCGAATCAAACATTGGCCAGCCTTTATCACTTTTTAAAAACCCAAGGCCTCAGTGTATTTGTCGAAGAGCAAGTCGCTCAAAGCTTACAACTGGCTGATGCGGTGATCCTTGATTTGGTTGAATTGGGCAAAACCTGTGATTTAGCGATTGTAGTAGGTGGCGATGGGAATATGCTGGGCGCCGCGCGGGTGTTAGCCCGTTTTGATGTGGCCGTTCTTGGCGTGAACCGTGGCAATCTGGGCTTTTTAACCGATCTGGCGCCTGAGAATTTTGAGCAACCGCTAAAAGATGTTCTGGCCGGTAACTTTGTTACAGAAAAACGTAACTTACTGGAAATTTCCGTGCATCGACACGGCAGTATAAAAAGTAGTAACAGTGCGGTTAACGAAGCAGTGTTACACGCCGACAAAGTGGCCCACATGATTGAATTTGAGGCCTATATCAATAATGAATTTGTCTATAGCCAGCGCTCTGATGGTTTAATTATCAGCACGCCCACAGGCTCTACCGCCTATTCCTTATCCGGTGGAGGCCCTATTTTAACACCGGATCTGGATGCCATGAGCTTAGTGCCGATGTTTCCACATACCTTAAGTAGCAGACCCTTAGTCGTTGCCGGTAACAGTGAGATACGCTTAAAAGTCGCTGAAACGAATGATGCCCATCTGCAAATAAGCTGCGACAGCCATGTTATTTTGGCTGTTATGCCGGGCGACGATATCTATATTCGTAAACACCCCAACCCACTGCGCTTGGTGCATCCACCAGGCTACAGTTATTATCATGTCCTGCGCAATAAATTAGGCTGGGGCAGTAAACTGTATTAACCGGCAAATATTTCTGCATCGACAACTTGCCAAAACAGAAAATACTGTATAGATTTACACTGTATACTTAAACAGTAACCGGAGTGGGTTTATGCTGTGTCATCTTCATATCAGTAACTTTGCTATAGTGCGAGCGCTGGAAATTGACTGGGCCGCAGGTATGTCAACCATTACTGGAGAAACCGGTGCCGGTAAATCCATTGCTATTGATGCTCTTGCTATTTGTTTAGGAGAGCGTGCCGATGCGGCAGTGCTGCGCCCTGGTGCAGACAAAGCCGATATTGTTGCCACCTTCGATATCAGCCAACTGACCGCCGCTAAAGATTGGCTACAACAGCAAGATTTACTCATGGGCAATGAGTGTATTGTCCGGCGGGTGATCAGTGCTGAAGGCCGCTCACGCGGCTATATTAATGGCGTACAAGTACCGGCACAGCAGTTAAAACTACTAGGGCAGCATCTGCTCGCTATTCATGGCCAACATGCACATCAATTACTGCAAAAAGCCGATTATCAACGCCAATTATTAGACGCTTTTGTGGGTAAGCCAGAGTTACTGCAACAAACCCGTCAAAGTTATCGCTATTGGCAACAACTCAAGCAAGAGTTTAGCCAATTGGAGCAATCGCAGCAGCAGCGTGATGCCCAGCGCCAATTGTTGGAATATCAAGTGGCTGAGCTCGATCAATTTGCGCCACAAGCCACTGAATTTGACCAACTTGAAGCCGAACACAGCCGCTTGAGTCATGGCCATACTCTACTGACACAAAGCCAACAATGCCTACAACAACTGTACGATGACGATAACCAAAATATTTATCGTGCGTTATCGCATTTAACTCAGCAATTAGATGAATTAGTTCAGCTCGATCCGGCTTTGCAAGATGTGCAAAACATGTTGAATGACGCTTTGCTGCAAACCGAAGAAGCCAGTCGTGAATTACGCCGCTATGCCGATAAAGTAGAACTGGATCCTGAGCGTTTACAAGAAATTGATGAGCGCATGGGCACTTGGCTTAATTTAGCTCGCAAACATCAAGTTAATGTTGAAAACCTGGCCGAGTTACATCAGCAACTAAGCCAACAGCTGGCTGAATTAACCGGCCATGATAAACGCCTAAACGAATTAGCACAGGCGATTAACCAAGCGGCAGACGTGTATCAAGTAGCGGCAACCAAGCTCACAGAAGCTCGGCAACTGGGCGCAACAGAATTAAGTGCGTTAATCACCCAAAATATGCACGAACTCAGTATGGCTAATGCCCGCTTTGCTATTGATTTACAAAATTTACCACTAGAACACGCTAGCGCCATGGGTTTAGATCAAATTAGCTTTACCGTTTCCACTAACCCAGGCCAGCCCTTACAAGCACTGGCGAAAGTCGCTTCGGGTGGAGAGCTGTCGCGGATCAGTTTAGCCATTCAAGTTATTTTAGCCGATAAGATCACCACACCCACCTTAATTTTTGATGAGGTTGATGTCGGGATCAGTGGGCCAGTGGCTGCCGGTGTCGGTCGCCTGTTACGCCAATTAGGCCGCAGCACACAAATTATTTGCGTAACACATTTACCGCAAGTCGCTAGCCAAGGTCACCAACAATTGTTTGTTGAAAAATATACTGACGGCCAAGCCACAGAAACACGTATGCGCCAGCTATCTGATGATGAACGTATCCAAGAAATTGCCCGTTTACTCGCCGGTGAAAACATCAGTGCCAATGCTTTAGCTAATGCTCGGGAACTATTATGTGCACCTGTAGTCTGATTCAGGGTTTTTCTGCACAGCTATCATAGGGTATGATAGCGTTATTCACTTTAAATTGATGATCATTATGAAAGCAGTATTAAAGACAGCATTACTCGTCGCCACTTTAGGCTTAAGCACGGCATGTAGCAGCTGGGTATACCGTATTGATATTCCACAAGGTAATTTTTTAGAGCAAAAAGACGTGGATAAGCTACGAGTAGCGATGACAAAAGAGCAAGTTATTTATGTCCTAGGCAACCCTGTGGCCGCCAATCCGTTTGATACCAACACCTGGCATTATTTTTATGCCTTAAAAGGTGGTCGTGGTAACAACTTTGAAAAACGGCTAGTAGTCGAGTTTAAAGAAGACCGCTTAGTCAATATCAATGGTGACTTTACTAAACACGCTGACTTTGATAAACCGCTGGATATTTAGTTTTTAAGCAAAGCGGCTTAGCTTGTTAATATAAAAAACCGCAGATGAAGCCTTTGCACTTCATCTGCGGTTTTTGTTGTTTAGGGTATGACCCAAGCAATGCATCATCTTTATAAAGCAGTGTTTAAATTTAGCGCTTTAGCGGCTTGGCAAAACACCCACAAAAAGGCCTAACACGTTATAAACCGCTGAGCTAAGCACGGTATCAAGCGGATAAGTGTACTCACTTATCTCACTCGGCATATAATCACCACAACCACTTTTTAAAAGCACCTGTAGTTAATTTGGCCGGCCGCCCGTGACTTTATCAGCGCGGCCTTCTTCTTTTGCTTTTTCTGCTCGGCGGCGCCGTAAGTCTTTCGGATCCGCAATTAATGGGCGATAAATCTCAATACGATCGCCCTCTTTTACCTGATCGGATAACTTAACCGGCCGACTCCAAATTCCCACTTTTTGCAACGTTAAATCGATCTGTGGGAATTGTTGTAAAATACCTGACTGCTTAATAATCTGTTCGATACTTGCCACACGACTTACCGCAAGTGTTAACAGCACCTGACGCTCAGGTAAGGCATAAGCCACTTCAACCGTAATACGATCGGCAGCTGCCGCCCCCGCACTGGAATTATCCATAAACTTGTTTTGCCCGTTGTGTAAAAGCCTGCACCATGGCCGCGGTTAACTCTTGAAAAATCTTACCAAAAGCAAACTGTATTATCCGACTAGAAAATTCAAACTCTAGCTTTAAAATCACTTTGCAGGCTTGATCGTTTAAAGGTTCAAACTCCCAGCCACCACGTAAATGTTTAAATGGCCCATCGACCAATTGCATCTCAATACGTTGAAAAGGATGCAAATGATTACGAGTTGTAAAAGATTGACCAATACCGGCCTTGGAAATATGTAACTTCGCCACCACCTCTTTCTCAGCACGACTAACAATGTTGGCAGCACTACAACCTGGTAAAAATTGCGGGTAAGCATCGACATCATTTACCAGTTCAAACATTTGTTGCGCGCTGTAAAAAACCAAGGCACTGCGCTCAATTTGTGGCATACTCACTCCCCTTACATCAGGCCACAGATTGTAACAGAATAACGCCCAGCGACAACCTTGCACCGTGTAGCCTGCATAACTGAATATGAATACATGATGGCTGCAACTAGCCAAAAAAGTGAATTATGAGTAAAAAGCAAACAAACAAAAAGAACAATGGCACCATCGCGCAAAATCGTAAAGCGCGCCATGAATACTTTCTAGAAGAACGGTTTGAAGCCGGTCTTAGCCTACAAGGCTGGGAAGTAAAAAGTATTCGGGACGGTAAGGTTAACTTATCGGATGCTTATGTCATCTTACAAGATGGCCAAGCTTATTTGTTTGGCGCGCAGATCCAACCCTTGAATAACGCCTCTACCCATGTCATTTGCGATCCAGACCGCAGCCGTAAGTTATTACTGCATAAACGCGAGTTGATGAAGTTAATTGGCTTAAAAGAACGTGATGGTTATACCCTTATCGCCACGGCTATGTATTGGAAAGCTTGCTGGGTAAAATTAGAATTTCACTTGGCAAAAGGTAAGAAAAACTTCGACAAACGTGATGATATTAAAGATCGCGATTGGTCTCGTGAAAAAGAGCGCATGATGAAGCATTCAAAACGCTAAACTGGCTTTTATTTTGATTAGACGCTTGAAAAGCGTGCAAGTGAACCTTATAAAGTAAAAATGTTTGTAGTAACACGCTGCTGTGCCATTGGTAATTAGCATATTAAAGGCGTATACTAGAAACTCACTGAAGGTGTTAGTGTTAGACCACAGAATTCGGGGCTGATTCTGGATTCGACGGGACTCACGAAATCTTAAGTGCATGCCGAGGTGCGGTAGGCCTCGTAAAAAAGCCGCAAAAAACTAGTCGCAAACGACGAAAACTACGCAATCGCTGCTTAATAGGCAGTAGATAGCTCTTCCCCTCACGCATGCCTATAAGCTGAGACTCTGGAAGATCACCCCTAATAGGATCGCGTCGCGTCTTCGCCTGGAGACAAACCGTTAAAATCAATCAGGCTCGCCCGACGATAGCCTGCCACTCGGCGCTCATAGGGTTAACTAAATGAATGGCTAAGCATGTAGTACTGACGATCTAGGTTTTTCGGACGCGGGTTCAACTCCCGCCAGCTCCACCAAATGACAGACTAAGCAAGTCTAAAACAGGCTACGAACCCAGCGTAATTGCTGGGTTTTTTATTGCCTGCCATTCTATGCTGGTCTACTATGTTCTAACAGATACCCCGTATGTTTTAGGGTATTTTTGCGGGGTATCGTGATCAGCGCCAAAACCGATACCCTACAGCAAAAAAGTACTATATTATCGGAGGTTAGTTTAAAAGATGCGAGACATGCTCGAGACGAGGCACGCAAGCAATTAGCACAAGGTATCGCACCCAGCGCAGAAATACAGGCCCTAAAGCTGGCAAATTATGAGTTCTCGAACAGTTTCAAACGCACTATTTCGCAAGCAACTGTTCTCATTCCCCCCAATAAAACATTGAAAACTGTTTTTTCATTATTTCCGCTCTATACGTTTTAGAGCTAGATTTCGTAGCCATGCCGTAACAAACGTGTAGAGGAATTAAGTGCTCTTCTCTTGGATGACAATACCTAGCTCCTGGGGCCGACGTCCAATTTACGAGTCTTTCCAGTCTTTCCTGTTCTGACAGACTCTCATCATTTATCGTTTCCCTGAGCCACTCATCAAAAGCAATATTATTGGCGAGCGCGCCTTGAGCATCTGGGGTAAAAAATGCACGTATGTTGTGGAATGAAGAGCCAGATCCTAAGACCAGTAGATTATCCCAATCCAGCGATTTCAATGCATTACCTATCTGAATGTGCAGTAAGGGATCTAGAGTGTATTCTAAGGAAAGCTGCACACATGGAATATCAAATTCAGGGTACATGATCTTAAGTGGTACAAATAAGCCATGATCAAAACGCTGTTGATCATCTTTCGCAGCGTCGATACCGTGCTTTTTAAGTGCCTTGACAACACACTCTGCCAATTCTGGTTCACCCGGAGCGGGATATTGGATCTCATACGATTCTTTTGGAAACCCAACGTAGTCATAGATAATTCCAGGACTTATTCCTGACGTTACTGTCGGTAAACGTGCCTCCCAATGGGCGCTCATCACCAATATTGTGCTAGGTTTACCCACTTCTGCCGCGATTTCTTTGAGAGTTTTGATCATTTCGTCATGATCAGGATCTCCCAATAACGGCATGGGGCCGCCGCCATGAGAAAGGTAGACAATACTTCGTTTCGATTTCATATAAATTCCGGTTAGTTTTAAAACCAAGGGCCTACAGGAACAATTCCCATTGGGTTCAGCGCCTTTATCGAGTAATAACCTGCCTTTATGTGTTCAATATTGACTGTGCTCTCAATGCCCTTCATCGACAAAATGCGATACATATAAGCATGGAGCTTTGGCATCTCTTTGATCATGTTTCGATTACATTTGAATAGCCCGTAATAAGCAACATCGAATCGGATCAGGGTCGCAAATAAACGTATATCTGACTCAGTGAATGCTTCACCTAAAAGGAATTTACGCCCATCTGCTAGCTTTTGTTCCATCGAGTCGAGCGCCGTAAATACTTTTTCATAAGCCTCTTCATAAGCTTCTTGAGTGGACGCAAAACCTGCCTCATAAACACCGTTATTGAGATTGGAATATATATAGTCGTTGAACACATCAATTTGCCCCTCTAACGCCCTAGGTACCAAATCCAAACCTTCGCCAACAATCTCAACAAACGCGGTATTAAACATTCGAACAATATCCGCTGACTCATTATTTACGATAGTCTGTGTTTTTTTATCCCATAAAACAGGTACGGTTGCTCGGCCAGTAAAATCTGGTGTGACTTCGGTGTATAGCTCATGTAAATAGGTCGCCCCATTTAGATCATCATGGTCACTATCTTTAAAGCCACCAAACTGCCACCCTTGATTCATTAGTTTGGGGTTAACCACTGAAACAGAAATAATATCTTCCAAACCTTTTAAGACTCTCGCCATTAAGGTGCGGCTTGCCCAAGGACAAATATAGGCAACGTACAAGTGATATCGATTAGCCTCCGCTTTAAAACCACCCTCACCAGTTATGCCGGGAGAACCATCGGGTGTAATCCAATTTCGAAATGAAGATGTTTGTCGTATAAAGCGACCTTTTTCATCCTTATTTTGAACTGGTTGCCAGTTCTCTTGCCAAACACCATTGACTAACATTGGCTAATACCTCCATAGAAATGGCCTTCCTGCTACACAGAAAGGCACTACTGATAAAAATCAAGCAGCTTGCTTTTAGAGCGAAAGATTATCTTTTGAAGCACAACCCACTACGTTTTTGTTATGGCATTATCCACTGCATAGCTTCCAGCTCCTTGAATGGTTAGCGCTACTGTTGCAGCTAACAAAGCAAGAGCAAATTCATATCCATTGTTTGATAAGAAAAGACCATGCTCAAAGTGCACGCTAAAAATGGCCACTAACATAGTAAAAGCACTTACCGCTGCAGCAGGTCTGGTTAACAAGCCAAGAATCAAGGCTATTCCACCAAAGAATTCTGCGCTACCTGCCAAGAGGGCCATCAAATACCCTGGCGCCAATCCGATACTTTCCAACCATTGCCCAGTACCTTCAAGACCATAACCGCCAAACCAGCCAAACAATTTCTGTGCACCATGAGCAGCTAGGATAATCCCAACAGGTACTCTTAAAGCTAACGCAGCAACGCCTGCATCTGATTTCAATATATTATGTATAGTTTGCTTGTTCATCATGGAATCCCTCTCTAAGTAATTATTGAAGACTGACCGAGCTGACCACCTCAATCAGGTTGAGATCTATACTACTAACAACATAAAAATGGATAAATAATGATATTATGGAATAATTATCAACATATCATTTGTAATATAGAATTTATCTATGGATCGATTAGACACAATGAAAGCGTTTGTTACCGTGGCAGAGCTAGGCAGCTTTACCAAAGCTGCTGAGAAACTAGAGACATCAAATCAACTAGTAAGTAAATATGTATCGCAGCTTGAGGATCAGCTTGGCGTAAGACTGTTTAACCGAACAACTCGGCGCGTTCACTTAACCCAAGAAGGTGAACAGTGTTTACATCATGCCATGCATATTCTGGAGAGTGTTCATGACATGGAAAACCACTTTGGTGAGTTGCAAAGTACTGCAAAAGGTCTATTACAAATCAGTGCGCCAGTAGACTTTTCAACATTGCACCTTGCACCCCTCATACGGGATTTCAAAAAAAAGTATCCGGAAGTGGGTGTTAACCTAGAGTTGAGTGATCGTAAGGTGGATGTCATCGAAGAAGGGTTTGATGTAGCTCTGAGAATTGGGAACTTAAAAAGCTCATCATTAATTGCAAAAAAAATAGCGCCAATAAAACTTGTGCTTTGCGCAGCCCCTTCATACATTGAAAAGTACGGAAATCCCAGCCAGCCTGATGAATTGAACAGCTCGCATTTCTTACATTACAGCTACACGGATTACGCCTCATCCAACCACCCACTCATGAGGGTATTACGCGCTAATTCACAGAATAATCAAGTAGGATTGACTGCAAACAATGGTCAGATATTGACGGCAGCAGCTACTGCTGGTGAAGGGTATATTCTACAACCAACTTTTATCGTGGGTGAAGCACTAAAACAAGGCAAGCTCAAAACCATGTTAAATGACATTGAAGTGGATGCGATGAGCTTATATGCAGTTTACCCTCATCGGAAACTTCTGGCGCCAAAGCTACGTGTCTTTCTCGATTTTATGAGCTCTTATTTTGGAGCCCCCCCTTATTGGGATGATTATTGATTAAAATCTACTATTAAGAGGCATTAACAGAGATTGGAAATGTCCTAGCTTGCTGTAAAAAATACGTGTCAAACGACTATCTGCTAGCTTCTGACAAATAGAACTCCGTAGCTCCTGCGCAAGCATAAACCATAAGAAGCTTACTTAAACTAAGGATGAACTATTTTGGCGACTATAATAAACACCAAACCGGTGCCCTCCCAGCTCCACCACATTGAATACGGCGTTTTTTAAGCGCCGTTTTTCATTTCAGCAACAACATTCTGTGTTACTGAGCTTTCCTACTAAAAGTGCTTTTTTGCAATATAACTGTAGATTTTGCAGAGCGATTCAGCATAAGTTAACCTTAAAATAATTTTATTAAGCTATTTCTTACATAGTTACAGCAGATCCCGTTTTCAGCCTAAAAATATTTAATTAGATATTTCATTATATTAAGTAAAATCCTGCTCATACTGGTAAAAAAATGGCTGTTCTGCATTGATCTCGCGGCATCTTGTCGGCATAGTAGTTGACTCGCGGCATGTTTTTATTCAGGTGTGTTAAGTCTTTTCACCCAATGAACGTATAACTGCTGTAAAAAATAAACACTTTTGCCGCATTTAGGGTTTTTGCTATGTATCAAAATAATCAGGCTGTTGTCGCGCCGACTGAACAGTGTGTTTCTACTGTTACAGCAAAAGCACCACACAACTTACATTGGACCACCTGTTTTAGCCAAGATTTTGAGCTTAAAAAAGCCTTTAGCCGCGAAGATCGAGACCGCGTTTTCCGCTTAAGGCATCAAGTCTACTGTGAAGAATTAGCTTATGAACCTGTCAGACCTTCAGGTTTAGAGTTAGATCATTATGACCGCCGTTCTATTCACTGCTTATTACAACATCGAAGAACGGGTGAATCTGCGGGTACTTTACGGTTAATCGCGTCAAACAATGACGCTGAACTGCTGCCTATCGAACATTATTTCAAAGACGAATTTACGCAGCCTGACTTAATACCCAGCGCTTTTGATCGTGAAGCCGTGAGTGAGTTTTCTCGTTTAGCGGTTGCCGCTTCATTTAGAAGAAATATTCAAAGCCAACAAAACCCCATTTTGTCACAAGTTGCTGCGGTATCAGATACCGATACTCAAACACACTATCGCTACATCTCTGCCGGTTTATACCTTGCAGCCTTAGAGCAAGCACGCTTATTAAATTTAAAGCATGCCTATGTAGCGGTTGCCCCCGCTTTAGCACGAATGCTCAATCGTGTTGGGTTTCAGTTTCAGCAAATCAGTAATCCGATTGAACTAAATGGCAAACGTGCAGCCTATTACCTAGACATTGATAAGTGTATACATACACTTTGCGATGATTATCGAGAGTTATGGCGAGTTCTTGCGGCACAGTTACGACATGGCTCTTTTGAGCATTATAACGCTTAACACCCCTAAACCTTTTTAATGAGCATCTTGTTTATATGGATTCACTATCTCAAATAGCACTGGGTTCAGCGGTCGCTGTTGCAGTAGTGGGTAAACACACCTCAATTAAAAAAGCCGCCCTATGGGGCGCTATTGCCGGAACACTGCCTGATTTAGATGTTTTAATCGATTACGGCGATGACCTTAGCAATATGGTACAGCATCGCGGTTTTAGTCATTCTTTGTTTTATCTAACCTTATTCTCTCCTTTGCTCGCGCTGCTCGTTTGTCGCATTCATAATGAAATGGCCCACTACAAACATTGGTTACTCGGCTTGTGGCTGGTATTGATCACCCATCCACTACTCGACACCATGACCATCTATGGGACACAGCTTGCGCTACCCTTTTCTGACTATCCGTATGGTGTTGGCAGTATCTTTATTATTGATCCCTTGTATACCTTACCGCTATTACTTGGCGTTATTTGGGTATTACTCAAAGGTAAAACACTACTCGCAGCCAATACGGCAGGATTAGTCTTTTCAAGCTGTTATCTGTTGTGGAGTATGGCGGCGCAACAACATGTAACCGGTGTAGTGAAAAGCCAATTAACGGAGGTTTATGACCACTCCACGAAATTGTTGGTGCAACCTACCGCGTTAAATACGCTACTTTGGCGCGTGTTGATCCGAACGGATGAAGCCTATTACGAAGGGTTTTATTCATTACTCAAAAAGGAAGCTACCATTGAATTGGTGCGTTTTGAACAAGATCCTCTTTTGCTTGAGCAATATGCTTTGCATCCTGACGTGCAAAAGTTAGCCAGTTTCAGCCATGGCTTTTATGCCTTAGAGCAGCAACAACAGCAAATTGTGTTAACCGATCTGCGCATGGGACAGCAACAAAATTATGCTTTTAGTTTTGTGGTGGCCGAGCAAGCAGCTGAAACCTCATTACGCTTACCGCGTAAATTAGAGCTTTCAGCTACCCTCAATTGGATTTGGTTAACGCTAAAAGGTGAGGCACCTACTGAGCTTAGCCAATCACCTCATAACCAAACCAGTCCGGCTGCTGTGCTTGATTAGCTCCGCTCGGTTGTAACTCAATATAGTAACCTTGCAGCTGATCGAGCTGAATCAAGTCATCCAGTTCCAGTAAATCGTCTTTATGTGGGCTTTGTGCTTTAATCAGTAATGCCGCCTTGGCACGCTTTTTAGCTTCAGCCGCAGAGCTTGCCACACACAGCATAAACTCGTGCTGCTCTGCCATTTGCGCTGGGTAATAGCCACCAAAGTTAACAAAATAAAGCTTTTGCGCTTGCTGCACCGGCTCGGCAACCAACGTGATGTGATAACCATCAATATCATGCACTTCTAAATAGCTATCTAGGTGCAGGCCTTTGGCTTCACCAAACCATTGCTGCCGTAACTGCGGATAAGTATCTTTAATACTGTCACCGACCACAAAGCGTATATCATGCACTTCAATATTCGCGCCCGGAGCGGTACCACCCAAATACACCATAAATAATTTCATGTTAAACCTTATAATTTTACGCTTAAACCATCGGTTAAGGCTTTTCGATAGGCCACAAATGCCGGAATGCACGCCAAGACACTGGCTGCCGCTAAAATGCCGGCTGCCCAGTACAACGTTTCGGTGCTAAAGGGCATCACGCTGATAAACAGGCCATAATGTGCTGCTAGCCAATCTTGCACACCAAATAACGTTAACAACAAGACCGCTGCCGACAGCAACATAGCAACTAGGGTTAATAACAGCACTTCTAATTGAATTAACCAAAAAACATACCACGGGCTCGCCCCTACCGCACGTAAGATGGCCACTTCACGCTGCCGCTCGCGCATCGATGCCAGTAAAGTTGTCATCATGCCAACTAAACCGGCAGCAAGCACCATGAGCGTGATTAACAACAAAATATTCTCAACAATACTGAGCATTTGCCACAGTTCAGCTAAAGCCACGCCGGGTAAAATGGCGGTTAACGGCTCACCACGAAACTCATTAATTTGCCGCTGCACAACAAAAGTGGCCATTCTTGAATTAAGCCCCACCATAAAAGCCGTTAACGCCTTTGGGGTTAAATCCATTTCTAAGGTTTGTTCAGCGCTAATTTTACGCCCGGGCATTGGCGCACCTTGCTGCCAATCGATATGTATCGCTTCTATGCCCTCAAGGCTAATATGCACGGTTTGATCAACCGGTGTGCCCGTGGCCGCTAAGATACCTTTAATCACAAAAGGTTTATCTTTATGCTCAGAAAAACTGACGGCGCCTACACCATGCGCCAGCGTGATTTCTTGCCCTAGCTGATAGCCTAATTGTTTAGCGACTTCTGCCCCCAATACCGCCTCGTAGACGCCTGCAAATTGCTCGCCAGCAGCAAAGCTTAAACCTTGCTGGTTGGCATAGCGATAATGCTCAAAGTAACCTTGATTTGTGCCTAGCACACGATAACCTCGATGCGAGTCACCCAAGGCTAGCGGGATGGTCCAACTAATTTGTGGATGCTTAGCAATACGTTCATAGGTTGCCCAACTGACATTTGCGGTAGCATTGCCAAGTCTAAAGACCGAATACAACAATAAATTTAATTGCCCGGAGCGCGCCCCCACAATTAAATCCGTACCCGATACGGTATTAGTAAAGCTGCTGCGCGCTTCTTTGCGAATATGTTCGATGCCTAATAGCAACACTAAACTGAGCGTTAGCGACAATAAGGTCATTAACGCTGTGCCTTTCCGGTTCCATAAACTCAGACGTGCCAGTTTGATTAACATGCCACCACTCCTTTGGCCAAATCAGCCATCGATAACTCAAAGTGAAAATAGCGCTTGAGTTGCTGATCATGGCTAACAAAAATAACTGTTGTTGCACACTTATCCGCTTCGGTTAACAGTACTTGCATAAAGGCGTCGCGATTATTCGCATCCAGCGCCGAAGTCGGCTCGTCAGCGATTAACAAAGCGGGTTGCGTTAACAAGGCGCGCGCAATGGCCACCCGTTGCTGTTGGCCAACACTTAAGGCACTGGCACGCTGCCGCTGTAAATCATCGGTGAGTCCTAGCGCCCTTAATAAATCGATGGCACGTTGCTGTAAAGTGATAGCCGCTTGACCCGCAAAGGTGGCGCGTAACAGTACGTTATCTAAAACTGAAAGATAAGGAATTAAATTGAGCTGTTGAAACACCACACCAATTTGACTGGCTCGCAGCTTATCGCGTTTTGCTGCGCTAAGTTGATGCATGGCATGGCCTTGCACCCATAATTCTCCGGCACTGGGTGCTGTGATGCCCGCCAGCAAGTTTAACAAGGTCGTTTTACCCGAGCCTGAAGCGCCTTGTATAAATAAATGTTGGCCATGTTCAAGTGTTACTGCCGGTAATGACAATTGCCAAGCACCGGCGCGATACCAGAATTGCAGATCTTTGAGTTCAATAGCAGGAATTTTCGGCTTGGTGGTCACAGGTACTCCATTGTGCATGCTATGATAGCCCTACAGCTATTATGCAAAATTAAGAGGCGAAGCTCCAATGTTCAAGAAGTTGTCTGTTGCGTTTTCTCTGGTACTGGCCGCAAGTCTGGCTTTTAGCGTGCATGCAAACGAAGTAAAAACCATTGAGTGGACGGATTTAATGCCTGAAGATGATTTACAGGCGTTAATGGCCATGCCCGAAGTGGCGCATGATTATAGCCAGCCCTCACCGTTTGAAGAAAACTACAATGGTGAAGATCCTGCCGCACAAGCTTGGCAGCAAATTTTGCAGTCCGCCAAAGTTAAACCCGAGTTCAATAACGTTAAAGTCAAGATCCCTGGCTTTATTGTACCTCTGGAATTTGATGCTGATCAGAATGTGACGAGCTTCTTTCTCGTACCGTACTTTGGTGCCTGTATCCACGTACCGCCACCACCACCAAATCAAATTATTTATGTCAGTGGTGCATCGAACCTGCGTGCAGATATGATTTATTCACCCTTTTGGATAATTGGTACTATTACGACCGAAAGCATGTCTCACGATTTAGCAAATGCGGCTTACAGTATGAAAGCGGATAAAGTAGAAGAATATACTTGGTAATGTTACTCCGTTTATCTGCGTACAAAAAAACCGGTCACGTTAAATGACCGGTTTTTTTATCGGCTAGTGCCTGTTTTAACCAATAAATGCGCGCACAAACGCATTCATCTACTATCTACAGAAGCAATAGGCTCATACGCATTACAGCACTGTTGTGCGGATCCATTAGGCTTTATTTAAAAGCGCACTTGGCTGTTGCCCAACGTCGCTTTAGCGGCACCTTGTTGACCATTTAACACCCACTGCACATCCATCGTTTGTAGCGACGGGAGCAGATTAAATAAACTCACATCAAGCTGTTGTAACAATGCTGGGCGCTGACATAAAAAACTGATATTGGCATAAAAATCACCGTGACCACTGTAGGTACGCTCGGTCAGATCCGTGCTCGCATCACTGCCTTGAATTTCACAGTTTGCATCCTTACTTAAATTTAACCACTGGCCTTGGGATAGGATGTCTAATGCCAGCGTTAATTCTTGCTTTTGCTCGGCAGTACGCGGGGCGTGTTCAAAGCCCACAATGGTAGCCGCCGCAGCTTGCAATGCTAACTGCAACTCATTTCCTTCTAAAATCAATGTCAGGCTGGCAACCCCATGCACATGAGTACCAAGCTGCGTAAAATCATCGGCGTCATGTGAATGCTCTGCCGCAGCATGCGTATGCTCATCGGCAGCATTATGCTGATGCAACTCGGGTACCTCTGCGGCTACCTGACGTTCAGTGTTAACAGCTGATGCGGCTAATGCCTGTTCGGTAGCTTGAACTTGATAAGCCAATACACTGCCTGTAACCATAAGCAAAGCAACTAATTTTCTTTTCACAGCACATACCTCTTAAATTTATTGCCACCATCATACTCAGATTTAGTCTGGCCGCAATGCTGATCTAGCTGATCTAAATGGGCAGTTAATCCCGTATCAGGCGGTATTGATTGTAGTGGTCTGACGTAATGCCCAAACTTATAGTAATTCTAGGCGATCAACTGAGCCCCGCGCTCGCCAGCCTGCGCGAAGCCAGTGCGGATGACGTCATTTTAATGGCTGAAGTTGGCAGTGAAGCCAGCTATGTAAAACATCACAAGCATAAAATTGTGCTGATTTTCAGTGCCATGCGCCATTTCGCTGCCGTATTAGAGCAACAGGGCCGCAAAGTTTGCTACGTTAAATATGGCGAGCAAGCCGGCATCCATAGCATGACAGACGCCGTGGCCTATGCGCTTGAACAAACCAATATGTCAGAAATTGCCATTACGGAATGCGGTGAATACCGTCTGCATCAAGAAATTCTCGGCTGGTCAGCGCATTTTCAGCGGCCGGTGACGATCCTCGAAGACGACCGTTTTCTCTGCTCGAAAGAGATGTTTAACCAATGGGCTAGCGGCCGGCAGCAACTGCGCATGGAGTACTTTTATCGGCAAATGCGCCGCTACACCGGCTTACTGCTGGATGCTAAACAACAACCGGTTGGTGGGCAGTGGAACTTTGATAAAGAAAACCGTAAAGCCTGTCCACCTGATTTAGTGGCCATCCCACCCCTTAAATTTAGCCACGATGACATTACTCAGCAAGTGTGTCAGACGGTTGCTACTGAATTTGCTGATAATCCAGGCTCTGTCGACAATTTTCAATATGCGGTAACCGGTAAAGACGCGCGCCAAGCTTTTATGCATTTTATCGAAAAACAACTGGCCAACTTTGGCGATTATCAAGATGCGATGTTGGTTGATCAACCATTTTTATTTCACAGCCTCTGCTCCATGTATTTAAATGCGGGTTTACTGGATGTGCGCTGGATGTGCCAAAAAGTCGAAGCCGCTTGGCGTAGCGAGAAAGTCAGTTTAAATGCCGCCGAAGGCTTTATTCGCCAGCTCATTGGCTGGCGTGAATTTGTGCGCGGCCTGTATTGGCTAAAAATGCCAGATTATGCCGCGCAAAATTATTTCTCTGCTACGACGCCGCTGCCCAGTTATTTCTGGAGTGGCAAAACCAAGATGCGCTGTATGCAGCAAGCCATCTCACAAACGATGGAATACGGCTATGCTCATCATATTCAGCGCTTAATGATTACCGGTAATTTTGCTCTTTTGGCTGGCTTAGATGTGCAAGCGATATGTGATTGGTATTTGGCGGTCTATGTCGACGCCTATGAATGGGTAGAGCTGCCGAATACCATGGGCATGGCGTTGTTTGCCGATGGCGGAGAGTTAGCATCAAAACCCTATGCGGCTAGCGGCGCTTACGTAAATAGAATGAGTAATTACTGCAAAAACTGCCATTACAAAGTAAAAGATGTTACCGGTGAGAAAGCCTGCCCGTTTAATGCACTGTATTGGGACTTTTTAGACCGAAACCATGAGCAATTAGGTCAAAACGCTCGGCTGCAACTGGCTTTCAAAAACTGGCAACGCAAAACGCCTGAACAACAAGCTGCAATTAAACAGCACGCGTCTGTGTTGCTGAATAAGCTGGAGCAATTATGAGCACTCTAGTTCTACTGAATCAGGCATTACGCTTACGTGATAACCCGTTGCTCAATGCTGGCAGCGGTACTTTACACGCGGTAGTAGTATTGGATAAAGCCCAATTTTTTGGCCAACAATACGGGCTTTATCGCGCGAATTTATGGCGTTTAAATCAACAGATACAGGCTATCTTGCATCTGCAACAGGCCTTAGCTACCCAGCAGATCGGTTTAATATTACGGTTTGGCGATACCGCCAGTACCTTGCAGGCACTGGCAAATGAGCTGAATGCCACAACGCTGATTGCGGCCGAGCCGACCTCACCGCACGAGTACGCTGCGTTGCAGCAATTAGCAGACCCGCTCACGTTAACACTGATCGATTGCAACAGCTTATTCGGTGCAGCACTTCGGCCTGACATCAGTCGAATGCCAGACCGTTTTACTACGTTTCGCAAAAACCACGAACCGCTGTTGCAAGTATCGTTACCCGTTACACCTTTTACTCCCCGCGCTGAACAACAGTGGCTAACACCGCAACAGGCTGAGCATTACCACGCCGAATGGTCAGCATTAGATGATTATCGACATGCGAGCAGTGCGGCTAAACCACCCATTATTACTGAAACAGCCGCTTGGCAACGCTTGCAGCAGTATATCTGGCAAGAACAGCATATTTTACATTACAAAGAAACGCGTAATGCGCTGCAAGGTGAGCATTACGCCAGTTTCTTTTCTAGCGCTTTAGCGCTGGGCAGTTTATCCGCGCGCGATCTGTGGCAACAAATTGTTGAATTTGAGCAACAAGTACAAGCGAATGATTCAACCTATTGGCTTAAGTTCGAGTTGTTATGGCGAGAGTTTTTTCGCTGGCAAATGCGTAAATACCAATCTCGTTGGTTTAGCCAAACGGGTATAAAAGGTCAGCCGAATTTTCAACCACCGCAGCTGACCACAACACAACGGCGTAAGTTTGCCGCATGGTGTGCTGGTCAAACCGGTATTCCTTTTGTTGATGCCAATATGCGCTTACTTAATCAAAGCGGTTTAATGAGTAATCGCGGTCGACAAAATGTGGCCAGTTATTTAATCCATGATTTAGCCATAGATTGGCGTTTGGGTGCGGCTTATTTTGAACAACGACTGCTCGATTACGAATGCGCCAGCAACTGGGGAAATTGGGCCTATATTGCCGGTTATGGTAATAGTGAAGCGCGACCTTTTAATATGATAAAGCAAGCATTGGCCTATGATCCAAAAGCCGATTTTGTTCGACAGATGTTACCCGAACTCACCGCTAAAGATAAAACAGCCCATCGCCCACAGGCCAACACACCGATCCCTGCTCAATGGCATAATTGGTTAAAAGAGTTGGACTAGCCCATGCATCTGTTATGGCTAAAACGCGATTTACGCTTAGCCGATCATGCCGCCTTGCACTACGCTGCACAACAAGGTGCAGCGGTGTTACCGGTGTATATCATCGAACCCGATTATTGGCAGCAACCTGATACCTCTTTGCGCCATTGGGCTTTTATTTGTTCAGCTTTAGAACAGCTACAGCAACAGTTCTCTGCCTTGGGCCAGCCTTTATTGGTTTTTTATGGCGCCGCAAGCCGAGTCTTTCGACAACTGACCGAGCAGTTTCCCATTACGGCGGTGTATAGCCATGAAGAAACCGGTAATTTATGGAGTTATCAGCGCGACCTGGCGGTGGAAAAGCTATGGCATGAGCTAGCAATACCTTGGCATCAGTATCGGCAGTTTGCGGTATTTCGGCGGCTGGCCGATCGTGATCTTTGGTTTAAACAAGCAGATGAGTGGTTAACACAGCCATTATTTCCTATTCCCAAACAGCTTCCCTTTATTACTGCCGCTAACTGGCAAGCTCCTTTGCAATGGCCAATACGCAGTAAAGATTTGCCGCTTTGTCAGTCTCCCCAGCAAGCCACAGCACTAAGCGGCACCTTACAAAGCTTTCTTACCACTAGAGTGAAAAGCTATCGGGGTGGCATCTCTTATGCGAGTAAAGCACCGCAGGCCTGTTCACGCTTAAGCCCCTATTTAAGTTATGGCCTGCTCAGTATGCGCCAATTGCAACAACAAGCCTGGCAGCAGCGCAAGACCACTGAGCACGACAATCAACAACGCGGCCTTGATGCTTTTTATAGTCGCCTGCGTTGGCATTGTCATTTTATGCAAAAGCTCGAAGATGAACCTGAACTAGAAATGCGTAATCTGCATCGTGGCTTTGATGGCATGAGAGAAAATGATTTTTCTGCGATATTATTTCAGGCTTGGGCTACGGGGCAAACAGGCTACCCGATGATAGATGCCGCCATGCGCAGTTTGTTAGCTACCGGCTGGTTGCATTTTCGTGCCAGAGCCATGTTAGTGGCTTTTGCCTGTTATCACCTTTGGCTGCACTGGCGCCCGGTTGCTTTGCACTTAGCACGCTGTTTTGTCGATTACGAGCCCGGGATCCATTATCCACAAATTCAAATGCAAGCGGGCACCACGGGCATTAATCCCAATCGCATGTACAATCCTGTGAAACAAAGTATTCAAAAAGACCCTGAAGGGAAGTTTATACGGCAGTGGTTGCCTGAATTACAGCAGGTGCCAGATGGCTGGTTGCATCAACCCTGGTTGCTGAACCGTCAACAGCAGCAACAGTATGTATGTCGATTAGATATCGATTACCCCGCGCCCGTTGTGCCGCACGAGCAAGCGATTAAACTGGCTCGCCAGCGTTTAAAACACTGGCTGCAACAGCATCAACCGGATTGGAAAGAGCAAAAACAACGGATTGTACGTAAACATGCTAGCCGTAAGCGCCCGACAACACGAAGCAAGCCCATATCACGCAAGCAGTTAGCGTTATTTAACGATTAAAGCGCTTCTTCGTCTTCTTCGCCCGTTCTGATACGCACCACGCGTTCTACATCGAATACAAAGATCTTGCCGTCACCAATACGCCCGGTTTGTGCGGTTGTCACGATCGCTTCAATACAACGCTCAACTTGGTCATCGGGTACGACGATATCTAATTTCACTTTGGGTAAAAAATCGACCATATACTCCGCGCCACGATATAACTCGGTATGGCCTTTTTGCCGACCAAAACCTTTTACTTCGGTGACAGTCATACCTGTGATGTTAATTTCAGCTAACGCTTCTCGCACATCATCAAGCTTGAAAGGTTTAATAATCGCTTCAATTTTTTTCATGTTTTTTCGTCCATTCCCTCATTGATAGCCGCAGTATAATACAAGCCGCATAAGGCTTCAGCTTTTGTCTAGGGCTTGATGACATTTTCTGTTTAGATTTTGTTCGTTTGGCGATGTTTTGATCGCGAAACGAGAAGTGCAGTACGCGGTACCCGGTTTGTTATTCTAAATAAACGACGAGAGAAGCTACCGCGTCCTGCTCTCGCCCCTGACCTACATCCATGTAGGCCACAAAGAGCAAAGCATCGCCAAACGAACCCTTCGGGCAGCGTGTGGCTGGCATTTCTACTACGTTATCGCTTGTTTATGTAGAATAACTACACGGCACAAGCTCTGCCTTGTATAAATACCAGCCACTCAGCTGCAAAAACAACCAGAAAACGGCAACAAGCCCTAGTAATTAGTTGATCTTCTTCTGCTGAGATACGTTAAGATAAACAGGTACTAATCGATGAGGCTATTATGACTATGGAACAACATATTATCCGGGAAATGCGGGTATTGCCGCAAATTGACGTTGAACACGAGATCCGTCGCCGCATTGATTTTATTAAATCGCGACTTACCGCATCAGGTTTAAACACATTGGTGTTAGGTATTAGTGGCGGTGTCGATTCGACGACCTGTGGCCGCTTAGCACAACTCGCTGTTGATGAGCTGAATGCCGGCGCAGCAAATACTTATCGCTTTATCGCTGTCCGTTTACCTTATGGTACACAAAAAGACGAAGACGAAGCACAACTGGCATTGAGCTTTATTCAAGCTAGCCATGTTGTCACTGTAAATATCAAAGCCGCCGCCGATGCCTTACATCAAAGCACCTTAGCAGGTATTGAAGGCTTACCTCAAGCCAATGCAGCACAAGCCGACTTTGCCAAAGGCAACGTTAAAGCGCGCTGTCGTATGGTGGCACAGTATCATATCGCGGCCCTGCAAGGTGGTTTAGTGATAGGTACCGATCACTCTGCTGAAAACATTACCGGCTTTTATACTAAATGGGGCGATGGCGCTTGCGATATGGCACCGTTATTTGGTTTAAGCAAACGTCAAGTTCGTGCCTTGGCAAAACATCTTGGTGCACCCGCCACACTGGTTGAAAAAACGCCTACGGCTGATTTAGAGTGTCTAGCACCACAAAAAGCCGATGAAGCCGCGCTTGGCCTGACCTATCAGCAAATTGATGATTTTCTGGAAGGTAAAACAGTCGATGCTGCGGTTTCAGAGCGTTTAGTGCAGATTTTCCAAAAGACACAACACAAGCGTCAACCGATCCCAACTATTTATGATCTGCCATAAATAAACATTTTTTTAATTTAAATTTAACTTTATAGAATTCTTGGCTACACTCTTGATTGTTTTATACAGCAGGAGTGTCGCCATGATCTCACGCGGTTTAAGCCTAATCGAATTACTAGTTGCCCTACTTGTACTGGTTATCCTGTTATCCATTGCCGCTCCGGCCATGTCTGAACTGATGCATCGGCAATACGCCAGCAGCTATATGCAACAGTTCAGTCGGCATTTACACTTCGCCAGGATCCAAGCGAGCAGTAGCCAACAACCGGTCAAGATCTGTCCAATCCAAGGTCAGCACTGTCAAGGACACTGGCAGCACGATCCCATTCAATTGCTGTTACTTGATCCCATCAATAATGAAACCGTGCTGTTACGCGAACTGCCCGCGCTAAAAAACGACCATCGGCTAAGCTACCATCGACAACAATTACAATTTCGGCGCGACGGTAGCTTAGATGCTCTTGAAAATGGCACCTTTTACTACTGCCCTCCCAGTCGCTATCAATGGCATTATCGCTTAGTGTTAAACCAAGCTGGCCGCAATCGTTTAACACGATATGAGCAGGCTTGTCCGATTTAACAGGTCGCTAAACGGCCGTTAGTTCCAACACGACAGCGGCTCGGTTAAAGTATGATTGCGCTGCCCCAGATGATTAAGACTAAAACGTAAACAGTCACGATCTTGGGTTTGCGGCCCTTCTGCCGTTACGCGCAACTGATAGCCAAATTGCCCTGCAGTGAGCTCAACAGTAATACGATAACGCCCTGACTCAGATAAGCTTTGCGCAAAACCTAACTGCGCCAAATCAGCGGTATAAGCACCATAATCTGCTAACCTTTGCTCTTGCCTATTCGCGAGTATGAGCAAGGTTTTCACCGCTTCAGCGCGATAACTGCGCAGCACATACTGCTGATACGCGGGATAAGCGATAGCACCTAATATGCCGATCAGTAGCACTACAATCAGCATTTCAATCAGCGTGACACCACGCGCTTGCATTAGTGAGCCCCTTGTTCACTTCGATAGGTGGCTAAACGTTGCCAAATAGGAAACTTATCCAAACTTAACGGCTCACTGCAGTGATAACACTCTGCACTAACTTTACGTAAATTCGTTAACAGCAAGCGGCTTTGAAAGTCTGAACCTAACTCTAATTTAATGCTTTTATCGGCATTTTGACGCAAACGCAGCTGCGCATCCGCGAGAAAAGGCACCGTCATCATTCGCTCTGCATAAATTCGACCGCCAGTATGCACTTGCAGCGCATATAATAACTGGTCAGTTTGCTCTGTTTCACACTCTGTAGCAGTGTCTGTTTTGGCGACAGGGGCATACAATACTCCGGCAGCAACTAGCGGCTTGCTGCTAATTTTGCCTGGTAAATGTATCTTCCAACCGGCATTAGACAGTAATGCCCGCCAATCTTGTGCACTGAGTGTTTGCGCTTGTTCTGCTGGATCTAATAAGGTTCGGTCGGCGAGGTGTTGATAATGAATCACGCTTTGCTGCAGCCGATTTAAACTAAATCGTAACAGCATAATGCTATCGTGCCCGGTTTGCGGGTGACGGCCAATAACCAACACTAAATACTGATCGGCAATACCCCAACTGGGTGGCGCTATGGTCGTTGGTAACTTTGTTCGAAGCAGGCCGGCGGTTGCAATAAAGCGTAGGCCACTTGCGGTTAAATCTGCCATTTCTCGGGCAACACCAAACTGACCATCGGCATAGGGCAAACGCCAAAGTAAACCTTCACGACTGAGTAACCAAATATGATCGACGATACCATCAAGGTTACGATCTTCAACTAAAGGTTGAGCTTGAATACGCGAATGAATACCCGTGGTGGTAAGTTCAAGTTGAGCGACCACCTTGCCCAGTTTATCTTCAGTTAATAGCAACTGCTGAGCTGATTCACTACTTTGCAACCACAGTTGCCCATTGAGATTATGCTGCAGCTTCACTTGCGTGGCCGCAGGTGTTAAAGGTGGGCAAAGCGCATGTACTGGTAACGCTAAAATGGCTAACAACAGAAGAAAGCGCATCATGGCTGATCCTCCGCAAACCGAAAGCGTTTACGCAGCAAAATGCTATTATAACGGGCGAACACTGGCCGCTCATCACTGCGTAAAGCCGTTTCGACAAATAGCAGCTCACACTGCAATTCAGGATCACTCCACGCTGCGTAAATGGCAGGACAAGCAGGCATATCCCAGCTATTACGAGGTAACTCTTCAGGATCAACATTATTTAACATCATCAAATGTTGTTCTAAAGTACGAAACTCTAACTGCAATTGTTGCTGAGCCGCCTGTGCAGACTGAGCACTTAACTTGCTGATAAATAAATTACTGCCTACTACTAATAACATAACCGTTAAGAACAACAGTGCAGTGAGTAAAACCATGCCGCGATTTCTCATAGTGCCTCCGATGTATCAATAACAATAATGTAACTAACCGTTTTACTGCTCTGCTAGAACAGCGTTTTCAAAATAGACAGCGCCACTTAACTGCAAGCGACGATAGGCATCACCTGGCGCCTCAAACTGAATGCTACCAAGTTGATATTGCTGTGTATTGTTATAACGATGGTCTGGTTCGAGAGACCTTAACAACACATGATATTGCAGACCCACAATCCGGCTTTGTTGTTGCAACCAATGCTCTACTGTCATTTGGTGGCTCGCCAAACTGAAGTTAGGCCGCCCATCCAAATCACTATCAATCAAAAATTCAAAGTGCAGCCGTTCAACACCATCAATAATGGAATCCGTACTGATACTGGCCGCCCCCGCTGCATTGCGAATTAATCTTTTACGCATTAACACCGGAATAGTTTGACCATTTTGGTTTTGCTGCTGCAGATACAATACCAAGTGCTGATAAGGAAACAGCATCCCGGCATTCAGTTGTGCGGCATCAACCGCAACAAATCGACCTTGCTGCCAATCAGCTTGCCAATAAAATCGATTCGCGCGCATTTCATCAGGTGCCACAATTAAGCCAATACTACGTTTTAACTGTAAAAACTCCGTATCTCTAATCAGGTTATTTAAGCAACCTAATTGCCGACCGCCGGTTGCTCTGGCCGCATATAAGGTGAGAAAAGACTGTCCACTGACCGGAAAACTGCCGCTATCTAACCCTTCCGCAGCACAGTCGCCGACCGGTAAAGGTAAGGTTGCGGCTTCGGCTAATTGTTGTTGCGCTAACCCACCCCAAAACCCAGTATTCTTTAATTCATTGTGCAGTAAATTTAACACCAGCTGCCCATTTTGCTGCAATTGGGCTAATTGCCGTGTTTGCGTCGAACTTTGATTTAGCGCAGTAAAAGTGGTTAGCATCAACAATAACAACATCAAGGCTAACGCGGCTGCAATCAATAATTCCACTAAAGAGAAACCTGGTTCCCGCCGGATCATCAGGCGTTACTCTTGGGCTAAAGATAAACCAGAGCGGCCATTTCCTACCCTACAGGTAGGCGCTACGCCCTTTGCAAATGCTGCATTTTGCTGCCAACTTACCGCTAATTGCAGCTGGCCATTATGCTGCTGCAGACAAAACTGTGGATCGAGTAATAAACCATAACTATGGGCAGAGCCCTGCCATTTCGCTTGCCAGCGTGACAAAAGATACTGGCGCGCCTCGGTATATTGACAAGGAAGATTAGCACTGCACTCAGATGCAGGCTGTTCAGTAAGCTGAAAATCGCTGGATTTGTGAGGAGAATTAAAACTATGCAGTTGCTGCACAATTTCTTGAGAGAGCGCAATAGCTGTAGTGCGCTGAGTGGCATCAGTAACCCACTTCAGTGCCAGTAGTTGCCCAGCTAGCACGCCCAGTAAACCAATTTTGATAATCAGTAAGGTGATCAATACTTCGATCAATGTTGCACCACGCTGCTGCTTCATATTGACCTCGGTTTTTTATCCTCGGAAAATAAACATAGCAGCAGCGGTTAATAGATCAAGTTAATATTGTAAAAATATTGCTACCAGCAAGCTTTAACTGCAGCAGCTGTCACGCCGCCCTTTGCGCCCTTTTGACCCGCATGATTGTACGTTAAGGCCTGACAACCATCATTTTGTAAACTGGTTGGTGTTGCAGCTAACGTATAGGTTCGAGCTGTAGTCGCACCAGAGAAGCCAAAACTATATCGTGCAGACAAATCGGTTGCACACTGCAAGGACGGAAAAGCAAAGCCTGTTGGGTTATAGGCCATATTCTGCGTAAAGGTGCGCTCCATATGTTGCGAATACTCCAATAAACAGGCTGTCGCCGCTGAACGGTTGGCTTTTAACACATACTGCTGATAAGACGGGTAAGCAATAGCGGAAATAATTCCAACAATTGCCACCACCACCATCAACTCAATTAGGCTAAAGCCTTGCTTTATCGTTGTCACTTTTCTCAATTTAACACCTCGCGCCATGAAACTCGGCCTAGCCGTTCGTCAGTATCGACCAATACATCGATAACTTCTGCGTTTTCTAAACCCACTTTCATGATGTCTTTATAAAATATTGGTTCACCAGGCGCACTACTAAAACGCAAACCGCTGGCTGGTACTTTAACACTGTCGACCGTGATCTTATCATCGTCATCTATAATTTTATCGCCATTAACGTCAAAGAAGTTACGCTTTAAACGCTTGCCTTGGTAGGGGTCTATCGCCATTACATACCCGAAGCCTTCCGGTGAACAGATATCAGATGTTGGTACTATTGTATTAACTATTAATGAATTACCGATTAGCTGAGGAGTCGACACTACACGCTCACCACTATCGGGTAAATCCATATACCAACCACGTTTGCCATCCAATGAGCCAACCTCATTCACTGATCTAGCATTACCAACATTAGTGATGGTGCGCTGTGCAAGGTCACTACGTCCACTAATTACCGACGTTTCAATTACCGTGTTTTTATTCTTATTACTATTACCATTGCTGCTACTACCGTCCGTTTCAAAAGGTAGGATTAATCCATACCATGACTGCACACTGGTAGAAGATTGATCACTTTGCTCTAAATATTTACCTGTACCAAAAAATAACCAAGAGTTACCTGTCGTACTGTCAAAGCCAATACTCAATCCACCGGTTACTGATTGTCTGTTGCCAGAAGCGTCTTTAGCCGTAAATAACGGCGAACCACTGTATGCAACTTTACCGTCACTGGCATTTTTCCCAGAGAAATCAAACTGCCAAACATTTCCTTTTAAATCACCAGCAAACACTTTAGTAATAGCACCGGTATTGTCTGCATCAAACCCAACAGGTTGAAACAAGCCATTTGGACTGGCCGCTGTACCGGTATCAACGGTTAATACTGTAGGTGAATCGCCATTCAAAGGCAGCAAAATCAAAGATGCCGTATGATTTTGGCTATTAACGCCGTTACCTAAAATAGCATACCATTTAGCATCTTTGGCTGGTGAACCCAGTTTAGCAATCACCACTTCACCAGTATAATTACCTAACTCAGGAATACTTCTCTCCCATAACACGCTGTCTTTGGTGAATGAGGCTGGCTGTGTAACATCCAAAGCGAACACATTTTTACCGCCACGACCATTGGTGCCCACTAATATACTGCGCCATTTACCATTAACATAAGCATCAGCAACCGTAGGTGAACCATCAACATAAAACTGATGCTGATAGTCTTTACTAGTCAACGCAGGTAACTTTGGTAACATTTCAAAAGGTACATAGGCAAACAACTCTTGACCATTCAGCGCATTAAAGCCATGTAACATGCCATCATTAGAACCAACATAGACTGCTTTAGTCCGATTTTTATAGGCCGTTAAAAATGGTGCGTAATCTTGTAGCTCGTCTTTGTCCCAGCCACTATAACGTTCGTAAAAACGATTATCAGGTTCACCCACATAAAAGGGTGTCGAGTAAGCGATATCTCCTAATATAGAGTTTCTAACGCGAAAGATGCCACCCGTTTTGTTTAGCTCTTTACTACGATCACCGCGAAGATAGTTAACTTGATCTAAAGTTAAAGACCCAACCTTATTCCCCTCAAAAGCTTTGCCTTTATCTTTGCCAACATCATCTGAGTAGAAAATTTTTCGAGTGGTCCAATCCTGACTATCCAATTGTTGACTGGCTTTCCATGTCGGCGTTGTGTTGTTATCTAAACTGTAGGCCCATAAATCGCCGGTCCAATCGCCAGAAAAGAAACGCCCTTGAAACACCTGCTTGGCACTTTCTCTAGTGCTGGTGGCCCCGGCTAAATTGGATGCCGAACCTACTCGCGCCACAATTTGCGTTAATGTTTTGCTTAATTCAGTGGCAAAGGTTAACGGATCTGCCGCACTAAAGAAGCCACCACGACCGTTAACTGAAGCATGTAATAAGTCATCAATTTTTGCCGATGAGGGATCATTAAATGGGTTAGGCCAGTTGATAGCAGATTTTGCAGCTATTGCCTCAAAAGCTGAAACAGGGTTGATAGAACCACTGACCCCTAAACCGACACCAAATGTGACCATATGCTGCCAAAACGCCGGATTTATCGTTGAAGTCGGTACATTGTTTTCTTGCTCTGGACGTAAATCGTTTTTCCAATAGTTCATTGCCACATCGGCTAAAGTATTGCTCACAGAATCTGAGAAAGGGGGGCCAGGTTGATAACGATAAGTAGTATTGTTTTTGCCATTAATCGTTGCCCCTGCGGTATTGTCATTATTGCCAACACTGATTGTCTCTGTACTCCAATAGCCATCGGTCATTAAAATGGTAAAACTTTGACGACAAGAAACAATGGCAGACTGTTGATTAGTTGGATCCTCACGCCATGGCGAACTGGTTTTATAGTACTCTCCAGCATCAACTAATGCTTTACGAAGAGGCGTTCCTCCATTCGCACTCGCGGTATTAAGCCAAGTCATGAACGCTTGTTTACGCGTAGTACCGAATTTTTGTACGCCGCTAATAACCGTACCACTACTATTAAGTGTACCGTAGCCCACTCTAATACCATCTTTTTGTTCCATAAAGGCAACACCGATACCAGCTTTCGCCCCCATAATACGAGTGCGATAATAAGAAAACCAGTTAGCGAAGTTGTTTTTCTGACTGCTCGATACCGTTTCATATTTGTAGCAAAGATTACTGTATTGATTCAAACATAAAGTGGGATTGAAATCATAATAGAATGCTTTGCCCTTATCTGCTGACGGGCTAATGGTAAAACCAAATCGATTTGAACCGCCGTTCTGCCCGTAATAGTAAAAATCATCCATTAAAGCTCTGTAATCTTTATCTAAATCAACTTTTGTCCCACTTTGAGCATAACCATCTACATATGCTGCATTAAAGTCGCTTTGCGGAAAACGGCTTCCATCGGCTTTGAACGGTGGGCTGTATGTTTTAGTTGGATCAAAATAGGCTTTATTTAAATGGCTAGAAGCCAAATAAGCCCGATCAACTGTAAGACTAGAACTACTCAACGCACAAAGGTTGGAGTAACCCGCGAAAGAAACTGTAGAACTACAACTCCCTAAATTACGTCCATCGGATGTTAATCTAATGGCTAATTCATCTGGCATAAAACCCCAGCGCATAGAGCCAGAATCATCTAAGACAAATAAAATATTGGGTTCAACTGAACTGCCGGTTTGCAGCGGCACATTACCTAAGTTCACCGCCGCTTCAGCAGAAGCAATACCAAAAGTTAACGCCAGTAAAAACAACTTTAATTTCGTTTTTTTCATCATCATTTTGTTCATACCAACCTCAACGCCGGTAAAGGGTTTGAATCGTAACATTGGCTCGGTCTGTAAGATTAACTCGAGATGTTACGCGAAAAGTTTCAGCTAAACAGTTTTGTGGGATCGTTGTCGCACGGTCACAGCCTGGAGGCGAAGGGCTAAAGCCCATATATTCAACGATATATTGCGGACTACCTCCTCCCATTTGCTGTAAATTCATTGATGAAGTTGCCCATATTGTTTGAGGATCTAACCAACGCTCAGTGTTGCTTGCAACGGGCACAGGATAAAAGCCCGGTAGCGCCAACAAAGCATTGACACTTGCCGCGCCCTCCAAAATCGCTTCTGCATCTCTAATCCCTGCTTCAGCAAGTTGAAACACCAGTTCACGGTCATACAAATTGGCGGCCATTTTTTCTTGTAAAGCAGTACCACGCATACTCGATATCGCCAATAAGGTAATGGCTAACAACAAAAGCAAACCCACAATTAAAGCAACACCTTGTTGTGTTCGAAAAGATTTTTGCATAACGGCTACTCCACCCTATTCCGAATAGCGACAACCTGACGCATTCGTCGCATATCTTTGAGCAACTTAATTTTAGGGTCATCTAACAGAATTAATTCAATTTCTACTGCAATCACATTAGCCCATTCATCTACACCGATGTTATTGATATCATTTGCAGTTTGATAAGCCGTATTGCCTGAGCGTAAATAACGGAAATTTAATTCCTCAACACCATCGATAATTTCTTCGTAAATTGGATTACCATCTTGAATGTCTACACGATATAAAGAATTTGTATTACGTGGATTTACACCGACATACCAAGCTTGTGATTGCAATGACATCATCATGGCATTAGAAGTAAATTCATAAGGGGTGCCTTTTAAACCAGTACCGTCACACAAAACCGGAAAGCCCAATAATTTTGTACAGTTGCCCGGCGTGCCTTTACCGGTGTTGTGAACTATAGTGCCATTGTTTTGATTGGCATTGGTAACTTGAAAAATGGCTGTATGCGCAGAATCACAAGCCACGATGATGTCACCCTCTTTAATACCGTGATTATCTTTATTCACTTTAAAATTGGCAGAATTTGCCGTATGCGCTTCCACATTGATACTTCTGCCGCCGCCATACATCACTTGTATTGAATCCGTGCCTGGCACACGAGCCGGATTAAAACTAGTGGGTTGACCGTCATCAAAACCCCGAATACCGTTATTCCAACTGGCCCACCAATCTGTATTAGGGTTACTATTTAGCGTATTTGCCATCACCGTACTGTTAGTGCAACCACTAAAACCGGCACTGCGAATATCTCGTGCCATCAACTGGAACACTGCTCTAGAGTTTTCTTGAATAGCCGAAATAGTTTGATTAACTTGATATGTTTGTTGATTCGCCATAAAGATCCCCAGCACACCGCCGGTAACCAACAAGCCCAACGTCATAGCAATCATCAGTTCCACTAAAGACAAGCCTTGGTGCAATTTGATAGGTTGTAAACTCATATGAAAAACCTCGTGTTCATGGTCATGGTTTCACTGCCTTGTAAACCTCGACTGTCATCCCATCTGATACTGACTTCACAAATATTGCCATTACAATTAATTGCACCACAGGCGCTTGGGCCTAACTTTTGCTGCAATTGAGCATGCCATAAGCTCATTTCAGTGCCAGCAATACCTGAACTTGGCATACTCCCCGTGCAGCTTTTGTTGAACACCCCAGTCCTTGCCTGCGGACGAAAAGCGCGCATCGTTTCTTGCATTGAGTCCATAAAAATAACGGCTTGAGTACGATCATAAGCACTTTGATTACTTTTAACGCTGGCATTCTGTAAGGCCGCAAGCCCTAATAAACCTATGCCTAATATCAATACGGTAATTAATACTTCGAGCAAGGTAAAACCGCTTTGCTGTTGTCTATTCATCATTTGTTTCACTCTATAAGTTCTAAAATCTAGCTAGATAATCTCATTACTATTGCGAAGGTGCAGTACAGCCCGTTACGTTATTTTTACTGATACTGACACGTCCGCCTGAAACAAACGCCAAATCACGGCTATTATCTTTTAAAGATGAAGACGAAGAGCAAACGCGTAAGGTGCCAGAAATCGCGGCATTGGCTGAAGAACGAATAAAACCTTGCGAATTAAATACCAGCAGTGGATGCGTACTATTAACATTGAATGTAGTATCAAACATTAATTGCCTAAGTAGCGTTGGCGTACCTGATGTATTGGGACGCATAACTAAAACACCAGGCCATTTACCATTGCTGGTATTACAAGCAGTGCCATCAGCATTGCTTTTACAAAATTCAATATTTTGGTTTAATCGTATAGCCTCACTGCGGGCAAAATGCATCATTGAAAAGACCTCATTCGCCGGCCCAGTGAGTTGATTTGAGGCAACAATACCGTTAAAAGAAGGAATGGCAATCGATACGACTATTGCCAACACCGCAACAGTGACCATTAATTCAACCAAGGTTAAACCGGCGGCTTTTCTAAGAGATAAAAATGAACGTGAAGTCATAGCAAACCTATAAATAAAATGCTTACTATCACTTTAATGTAATTACCGTGCAATAACAGTACTATCTGATTAGTGGTTAATTTTACTGATAAACGGTTGGCAAGAAGGACTTTACTGTTAAAAACGGTGGATTTACAGACCTAAAGCATTGCGCAATGGTGTTAATAAGCGACGACTCACTTCAAGCTGAACAGGACATTGCCTTAATGTGACAAAGTGCCGTTGTTCTTTTTGTTGAATGCTGTCAAAAAACAATTTATTAATCAATGTGCTGCGATGGATACGAATGAGATATTGTGGAAAGCTTTCTTGTAATTGCTGTAAACTCAGCTCCAGTAATATTTCATCCTCTGTTGTTACCGCCTTCACATATTTATCTTCTGCTTGAAAATATAATACTTGGGTAACCGCTAATTGCCGCTGCACACCGGCTTGCTGGTAAGACAATACCCCAGCGCTATCGCGGCCACGCAACGGATCGGTAAGTGTGGGTTTATGCAGGCGAGCCACCGCTTGGGCTAAACGGACACTACTGACGGGCTTTAACAAATAATCCATTGGTGCAGTATTGTAAGCATCCAATGCATGCTCAGGGTGAGCGGTAACATAAATCACCGCAGGGGGCAGTGTTTGAGTTGCTAAACGTTCTGCCAATTGCAGGCCATTCAAACCAGGCATCGCAATATCAAGAAATACCACCTCTGGTTGCGCCGCGGCATTTAATCGTAAGGCTTCATCAGCATTGGCGGCTTGCAATATCTCGCTAAATTGCTGTAAATCTGTGAGTAAACGAAACAAGCGCGCGCGCGCTAAAGGCTCATCATCGACAATCAGTGCTTTCATGGCGATTCACTCCCCTCCAGTAACGGTAATACCAGCTTTACGCGAAATGTATCCTGCACTTGGCGACAAGAAAATTGTTGTTTGTCGGCAAACAGTAATTCTAAACGTGCTTGAATATTTTGCAGGGCAATACCATTTTGTTCACGCTGCCGCGCATTTTGCGCGTTAAGCGGATTGGTAAGAATTATTGCTAACTGTTTTTTACCCACGGAGACTTCAACGGTAATAGTTACAGGTTCAAGACTCGGCTCAACGCCATAGCGCACGGCGTTTTCCAATAATGGCTGTAACGTTAAGGCAGGTAGCTTTACCGCAGGCAATACTGCTGGCAACTGCCATGCCACTTGTAAACGATCTCCTAATCGCCAACGTTCTAAAGCAAGGTATTTGCGTGCTAATTCCAACTCTTGCTCTAATGTCAGCAAACTGCCGGCATGCATAGCAGCACGAAACAAATCAGCCAAATCCAGTAATGCTTGTTCAGCATCCTGTGGTGATTGATGCACCAACTCGGCCAACGCATTCAGGCTATTGAACAAAAAATGGGGTTGAATGCGGGCTTGAAAAGCCTGTAACTCAGCTGAGCTTTGTGCTGCCAATAAGCGAGCGCGCTCTGCATGCATTAACATCAACTGCCCTACTAACAAGCTAACAACCAACGCTAGCGCTAAGTTTGCTAAAACAAAATTAGTAGCCGAATGATAATAAATTAAGACATCTGCAGAAAAATGCCAAGCCATTAAGGATACCCCTGCAGTGATTAACAGTAACACTAAACAGATGACCAGCCATCTGACAACCAACGATTGGCTCACCATTTGGGGCAAAAGTGGGCAAAGTACCGCAAGGCTTAACAATGCGATCCAATGAACATATAACGATATAATCCCCAGCCTAAACCAAGGATCAGAAGAAATGCCTGGCGAAAAAGCCAAAAGAATGGCGATAGCTTGCGCTAAAATAAGTAGCCGGAATAACATCTTACCCCGGCATAAAGAGGGTATTTGATAAGGCTGTCGGTAAGAGTGTTTGACAGCGTTATGCATCTTTAACCTAACTCAGCGCAGCTCAGCAGGAATAGCAAACACCACCCCTTCTTCGCGACCTTGCGTTTCGGTGACGGTGCTGCCGCCCCACATTTTTAATTGGGCAATCACATCTCGCACCAGTACTTCTGGTGCAGACGCGCCGGCCGTTACCGCCACTTTAGTGACACCGTCTAACCAGCTTTGTTGAATGTCGTTGGCGGTATCAATTAAATAGGCAGTACAACCCAGTTTTTCAGCTAACTCGCGTAAGCGGTTTGAATTACTGCTGTTTTTGGCTCCCACCACTAACATTAACTGCGCTTTTGATGCCAACTCGCGCACGGCATCTTGACGATTTTGCGTGGCATAGCAAATGTCATCTTTGCGTGGCCCTTCAATGTCTGGGAAGCGTGTTCTTAGGGCATCAATCACATCAGCAGTATCGTCTACCGACAAGGTAGTTTGGCTGCTGTAGCAAAGCAAGGCGGGATTTTTAACTTGCAGCGTATGGACATCTTCTACCGATTCGACCAAGTAAATGCCGCCATCGGCATTGTCATACTGGCCCATGGTGCCTTCAACTTCAGGATGGCCAGCATGCCCAATCAGAATACACTCGATGCCTTTACGACTGGCACGGGTGACTTCCATATGCACTTTAGTAACCAATGGGCAAGTCGCGTCGAATACTTTTAAGCCACGCTGTTTTGCCCGCTCGCGCACCGCTTGCGATACACCGTGCGCACTAAAAATAACGATATGGCCATCGGGTACTTCATCAAGCTCATCGACAAACACGGCGCCGCTGCGGCGTAAGCCATCAACCACAAATTTGTTATGCACCACTTCGTGTCGTACATAGATCGGATGCTCGTACAACTCTAACGCACGCTCTACAATACTGATCGCCCGATCAACACCGGCACAAAAACCACGAGGATTAGCTAACAAAATGTCCATTTCAGCTCACTTGTACAATTTCGATATTAAAAGTTAGGGTTTGGCCGGCCAGTGGATGATTAAAATCAATCGTCACCGAGTCGCCCACCACTTCACGCACGAGCCCCGGTAACTCAGACCCATCTGGCATGGCGAAACCAATAATAGAGCCAACCTTGGCTGGGGCGTCTGCCGAAAATTTACTGCGGTCAACATAATAAATATTATCAGGGTTTGGCGTACCATAAGCGTCTTCTGGCGCTAGGGTAAAGGTTTTTTTATCACCGGCCTGTAAGCCTAATAATTGTGCTTCAAACGCCGGAGATAAACTGCCATCACCCAGTTGGGTTTTAGCCGGTTTATTATGCACTCGGGTGCTTTCCGCGGCAGAGCCGTCGGTTAATTTAATATCAAAATGAAACACCACGGTGCTGCTTGGGGAAATCATACTCATCTTTTTGCTCCAGAATCACTGCTAAAACTATCCCAAATTAACAGTGCAGCGCCAATACAGATCACTGAGTCGGCAATATTAAATGCGGGGTAATGCCAATCCTGATAATACAAATGAAAGAAATCAATCACATAACCATAAATGCTACGATCAATTAAATTACCTATGGCGCCGGCCAACACCAAACTTAATGCCAAACTTAGTTTGATTTCGTGACGTTTTAATCGGCTCATCCAAACGGCAATGACCACACTGATCCCAATCGCAATACCGGTGAAGAACCACCGCTGCCATCCTCCCGCATCACTTAAAAAGGAGAATGCTGCACCATAATTTCGTACATAGGTTAGGTTAAAAAAAGGCAACAACTCAATTGAATCAAATAGGGCCATTTGTTGGTGCACTAACTGCTTAGTCAGCTGATCCAATAGGATCAGCAGCGCAATTAACCACCACCAACGCCATGCAGTTTCTTGAAATAAACGCATTAGGCAAATTCCCGTGTTTCACCTTGGCCACTGACGTTATCAACACAGCGACCACAGATCCCCGGCTGCGCCGGATCAATACCCACATCATGTCGGTGATGCCAACAACGCTCACACTTCGCCGCGCTAGACGCTGTGACCAATACACTTAGCCCCGGAATTGCCGTAGCAATCGCGTCAGCGCTCGGCGCTTGTGCACTAACGGTTGCCGTAGAAGTGATCAGTACAAAGCGTAATTCGTCACCTAACTGCTGTAAGGCTGCTGCTAAACTGGGCTCGGCAAACAAGGTGACTTCGGCTTGCAAAGAGGCACCAATCCGCTCTTCCCGACGTGCCGCTTCTAACACTTTGTTCACCTCGTCCCGCACCTGCAGCAGTTGCTGCCAATAAGCATTACTGAAACGCCCTGCGGGTAACTCGGTGAAACCGCTGTACCACACATCCGTGAACACAAACGCGTGTTGTTGACCCGGTAAGGCTTCCCAGATTTCTTGTGCCGTAAAGCTCATGATAGGTGCCATCCAGCGCACCATTGCCTGCACAATATGATAAAGCGCAGTTTGGCAACTACGACGCGCTTGGCTGTCTTTGTGAGCGGTATACTGACGATCTTTAATCACGTCTAGGTAGAAACTACCCAGTTCAACAGTACAGAAATTCATCAGCTTTTGACTAACCTGATGGAACTGATAGTTGTCGTAGGCATCGATGATCTCTTGCTGTAACTGCGCAGCACGATTAACCACCCACAGATCGAGCTCGACCAATTGGTTAAATGGCAGAGCATCGGTTTCTGGGTTAAAACCGTTTAGGTTTGCTAACAAGAAACGCGCAGTATTTCGAATGCGGCGATATTTATCGGCCGCACGATTAAGGATCTCATCAGAAACCGTCATCTCTGAGGTGTAATCCGTTGTTGCTACCCACAAGCGTAAAATGTCTGCACCCAGTTTGTTCATCACATCTTGCGGTGATACCACATTACCTAACGACTTTGACATCTTGCGGCCTTCACCATCAACGGTAAAACCATGGGTTAATACCTGTTTATACGGTGCGCGCTGTTTCATGCTTACGCCCGTCATTAAGGATGACATAAACCAACCGCGATGCTGATCTGAGCCTTCTAAATACAAATCAATCTGCTCAGGCTGATGAAACTCTGGGCGCGCATCCACCACCGCAGCATGGGTAATGCCCGAGTCAAACCAAACATCGAGCGTGTCAGTCACTTTGGTATAACGCTCACTGTCATCGCCAAGCAACTGTGAAGCATCCAGATCAAACCAGGCTTGAATGCCGCCCAACTCAACTTGTTTCGCCACCAGTTCAATTAAACTGGCGGTTTTAGGATGTAAAGCGCCGGTATCTTTATCCACAAACAACGCAATAGGAACACCCCAAGTACGCTGCCGTGAAATACACCAATCGGGCCGGCCTGCTACCATGTTTTCAATACGTTGTTGACCCCAATCAGGGATCCAGCGGGTTTTGGCAATTTGTTCTAACGACATTTGTCGTAAGCCTTGCTGCTCCATGCTGATAAACCATTGCGGCGTAGCACGAAAGATAATGGGTGTTTTATGACGCCAGCAATGGGGATAACTGTGCTTATACGCTTTGTGCAATAACAAAGCACCAGCCGCCTTTAATGCTTCAACGATAGTGTCATTGGCTTTAAAAACGTGCTGGCCAGCAAACATCGGTGTATCCGGCAGATAAACGCCATTGGCACCGACGGGGTTCGCCACTTCTAAATGGTATTTTTGACCGACAACAAAGTCTTCTTGACCGTGCCCTGGTGCCGTGTGTACACATCCTGTGCCCGATTCAGTCGTAACATGTTCACCCAGTACCACCGGCACTTGGAAATCGTATAACGGATGCTGCAGCTTGACTAAGTCTAGCTGCTTGCCTTGGCAGAACCCCAAGGCGTGATAATGTTCAATATTAGCGCGCGCCATCACCTCTTTCACCAGATCGGTAGCGATAATCAAGCGCTCAGCACCTTGTGGTCCTTGCTCAACCTGCACCAGTGAATAGCTCAGCTCGGCATTAAGCGCCACGGCGCGGTTGGCTGGAATGGTCCAAGGTGTGGTGGTCCAGATCACCACGGCCAACGGGCCATGCCCCCGATGCGCTTCTGGATGATCAAAGCGATCGACGACCGATTCATCCACGACCTTAAAGCGCACATCAATGGCTGGTGAAATCTTGTCTTGGTATTCCACTTCCGCTTCGGCTAAGGCCGAGCCACAATCGGTACACCAATGCACGGGTTTGAACCCTTGCAACAAATGGCCGTTTTCAATAATTTTACCTAAGCTGCGGATAATATTGGCTTCGGTTTGAAAGTCCATGGTGCGATATGGCTTATACCAATCGCCCAATACGCCCAAGCGGATAAAGTCAGTGCGCTGCGCATCAATCTGCGTTAACGCATATTCACGACACTTCTCACGAAATTCGGCAGGCGTTAATTTTTGTCCGGGCTTGCCGTATTTTTTCTCCACCACCAATTCAATCGGTAAACCATGACAATCCCAACCCGGCACATAGGGTGCATCAAAGTCAGATAACGTTTTTGCTTTAACAATAATGTCTTTAAGGATCTTATTAACAGCATGGCCGATGTGAATATTACCGTTCGCATAAGGGGGGCCATCGTGCAGAATGAAGGTTTTTTTACCCTTTTTGGCCTCACGGATCTGACCATATAAATCGGCTTCGGTCCATTTTGCCAACATTTGTGGCTCACGTTGTGCCAGATTGCCGCGCATAGCAAAAGCCGTTTCTGGTAAATTCAGGGTATGCTTGTAATCGCTCATCCGTTTAAATTCCGTTAAGTTAGTGAGTTCAGTAGCGCAGGCTGCTGACTAAAATACTGTTTCGCTGCCGCTTCATCGACGGCGATTTGCTGTTTCAATGCATCCAGATTGTCGAACCGCTGTTCGGCTCGAAGTTTGTGCCGCAGCACCACTTCAATCTGACTACCATATAAATCTTGATTAAAATCAAATAAATGTGCTTCTAGTTGTTCACGCACACCCTGTACGGTTGGCCGATTACCAATATTAGCCACCCCTTGAAACACCCCAAAACAGGTGCGGGCAGTGATGGCATAAACGCCTGATACCGGTAATTTTTTACGGTACAACCAGACATTCGCAGTGGGAAAGCCAAGGTTTCGGCCTAACTTACGACCATGTCTTACTCGCCCAGTTAAAGCAAAAGGCCGCCCTAGCATCGTTTCAGCTAAATGCAGTTGGTCGGCTTGTAAGGCACTGCGGATCAACGTACTGCTGACCCGTTGCTGCTCCAGTTTTAAACTTGAGGTGCTGTTTAAACCAAAACCATACTTTGAGGCGGCACGTTCTAATAACGCGTAATTACCGCTACGAGCTTGGCCAAAATGAAAGTCATCACCCACTATCAAATGCTGTACGCCTAACTTATCAAGCAGTAAATCTTCAATAAACTGTTCTGGAGCTTGTGCCGCAAAAGCACGATTAAAGCCAACGCAGAGTAATCGGTCGATGCCTAATTCCGCCAACGCTAAATACTTTTCACGAAAGCGAGAGATCCGAGCCGGCGCATCACTGCCCGCGAATAATTCCAGAGGTTGGGGTTCAAACACCATTACGCAAGACGGCAACTGCTTCGACTGTGCCAGTTGTTTAACTTGAGCTAACACGGCTTGGTGCCCCAAGTGCACACCGTCAAAATTGCCGATGGTTAACACACAGCCTTTATGCTGCGGTAATATGTTGTGGATGCCGCGAATTAACTCCATGCCTGCCTTAAATTATGCCTGCGGTTGCTTGTCAACTGACGATTATAACCCGATCACCGTTGGCTTTCAGCAACAGTTTTTGCTTTAAAATCAGCCAAACGCACCCCAAACAGGAACAGCAAGGCAAAGTACGCTATTACAGCCAACAGACACAAACTGGATAATTGCACAATTTGCGACGTTAAAGGCAACTCCACCCAGACACTTAAGCTTGGGCTAACGACATAGAGCGCTGAGGCCATCAATACACTGGCCAAAACAAATTTAGCCAGCATCACAATACTAAAACGGCTTAATTGATACACCCCAGCGAGCTTTAAACCTCGATACAATAAAAATGCATTTAAACTTGCCGACATCGCCGTAGCTAAAGCCAAGCCGACATAACTTAAAAAGGGGGCCAACATCAGATTAAACACCATATTGGCCACCATAGCGATAATACCAATTCGCACCGGCGTTTTAATGTCTTGCCGCGCATAATAGCCAGGCGCTAACACCTTGATCAGCATATAACTTAACAAGCCACAGCAATAGGCCAATAAGCTGTACGACACCATTAACACATCTTGCTGGGTAAATTCACCGCGCATAAACAGCACCGTGATAATCGGTTGTGCCAGCACCATTAACGCCAGCATCGCCGGTAAACCAAACATCGCCACAAAGCGCACTGACCAATCCAGCGTGTGAGCAAAGCGCGCAGTATCTGCCGTGGCATGATGCCGCGATAAGTTCGGCAGGATCACCGTGGCAATGGCAATTCCGAATAAGCCCAGTGGAAATTCAATTAACCGATCCGAGTAATATAACCAGCTTACGGCCCCGGTTAGTAAAAACGAGGCAATCACGGTATCGAGCAGCAGATTGATTTGGCTTACAGAAACACCAAACAGCGCTGGTAGCATCAAAGTACGGATCTTTGTCACGTTTTCATCTTGCCAATGCCATCTTGGCAGCACCAGCAAACCGGCTTTAGCTAAAAACGGTAATTGAAATAATAACTGTACAATACCGCCAATAAACACGCCCCAAGCCAATGCCATGGCGGGTTCATCCAACTCAGGGGCCAGATACAGCGCCGAGCCTATAATCGCAATATTTAAGAAAACGGGCGTAAAGGCCGCTACCGCAAAACGGTTATAAGTATTTAACACCGCGCCCGATAACGCGACTAAAGAAATAAACCAAAGATAAGGAAAGGTAATTTTTAACATCACACTGGCCATTTCAAACTTGTGCGCGTCAGGCCCGTCATTCAGCCATTCGATAAACCAGCCCATACCAAACAGCAAAGCAATCAACGGCGAGCCGACCACCCCCACCAGCGTCACTAGAGTGACAATAACACCCAGCGTTCCGGCCACCTTGGCCACTAATTCTCGAACCGCATCATCACCATGTTTAGCTTTAACTTCACTTAACACCGGCACAAAGGCTTGAGAAAAAGCGCCCTCGGCAAAGAGTCGACGTAAAAAGTTCGGAATACGGTTAGCAAAGAAAAACACGTCAGCAGCAGCACCCGCACCAACAAAATTGGCAACCACCACATCCCGCACCAGGCCTAACACTCTTGAAATCAACGTCATAAAGCTGACAATCAGCCCTGACTTTAGTAATTTTCCTGACACAGGAGACTCCTTTATTTGCTGCGGCGCTATTTTCACCTGTTACTGAGATCAATTACCAGTGCTCACTGCAATTTAATTACGGGCCTTTTCGTTTAAAGCATTTGACAATGGGCCAGTAAATAGGCATATTATGCGGCCTTTAAAGAGTCCGGTTTTAAGTTTTTAGGAGTGTTACCTTGGCTAACATCAAGTCTGCTAAGAAGCGCGCAATACAATCAGAAAAACGTCGTCAGCAAAACGCCAGTCAACGTTCTATGATGCGTACTTTCATCAAGAAAACCTACGCAGCAGTATTAACTGCTGACGCAGTAGCTTCTCAGGAAGCGTTCAACAAGATGGTCCCTGTTATTGATCGTATGGCAGCCAAAGGTCTGATCCATAAGAACAAAGCAGCTCGTCATAAGTCTCGCTTAAACGCCCATGTAAAAGCGTTAAAAGCAGCCTAATTGGCGATGTAAAACAAAAAACCAGCTTCGGCTGGTTTTTTTGTATGTTCATTTCGGCCACACAAAGCCGCCGACAATCAGTGCACAGCGCGACAAATTACTCAGCGCAATACAGTTTGTGTAATAGTGCAATGACCTCGGTTACTTCATCGCTAGAGATGCGATAAAACACCGTTTGCGATTCTTTACGCGTTTTCACCAATTTATTTTTGCGCAATAACGCGAGATGCTGTGAAAGTGCAGATTGGCTTAAATCCAACTTGCTGTTTAATTCACCTACCGACAGCTCGCCTTGCAACAAATGGCATAAAATAATTAAACGGCGCTCATTCGACACCGCTTTCAGTAACTTCACTGCTTCCGCTGAATTTTTCAGCATATCTTCTAAATTCATGTTTTGCACCGCTCATTAAACTAATACTAGCCTGATCTCATTATGACAAAATAATGCTGGTCGAGATCAGACACTACACGACAATAAGGGTTGAACCAGACTTGAGATTCTTTCTGCAGTAAAAGGTTTCACTACAAAAGCTTTTGCTCCGCCTGCTACAGCTGCTTTCAAGTTATCGACACTGGAATAAGCCGAGATCATAAATATATGTGATTGCTGGTCAACACACCTGAAACGTTGCAACAATACCTTACCGTTTATGTCTGGTAGCTGAATATCCAAAAAAACTAATTGTGGTTGATGCTGCATAAACAAGGCTTCGCCTTTAGCGCCGTCGGCTGCCTCTAGCACCTTAGTCACACCAAGTTGCTGCAAGATACTTTTAAGGTAAGCACGCACAGCCACCGTATCATCAACAACAAGCGCCGTTAACTGTTGGGTTACAAGAGTGGGGTTATAGCAGGTTTGAATAAATGCTTGCATCCTTGCAGCGTCTCCATTTTTCGGCTGGTCGAGCAAAAACTGACGTCCAGCGAGTTACATAGGTTTCATCCGTAAAACATGATAACGTTTCCACATCAGTCAAAACCAAACAGCGGGAACAAACCATGAAAGTGTGGATAACAACAATACTAGCAGCTTTTAGCCTAAATGTGCATGCACAAAATGTAACTATTGATAAAGATTTAGCTTACAAATTAGTTGAATCGTTAACGGTGGAAGTGGGCCCGCGCTTAGCCGGCAGTGAAGCCGATATGCGCTCGGTGCTGTGGGCAGAGCAAAAATTTACCGAACTGGGTTTTGATAAAGTCTGGCGCGAACCCTTTGATATGCTGTACTGGGAGCGTGGGCAAGCTAGCTTAAAAGTGGCAGCTCCTTTTCATCAATCTTTAGTGGTCACCGCTTTAGGTGGTTCAGTCGGTACCCCGTTTGATGGCATCAACAGCCAAGTTGTCATGTTTAATACCTTAGAAGAGCTTAAAAAAGCGGACGCCTCTAAAGTGAAAGATCGTATTGTTTTTATTAATCATGCCTTAGAGAAAGATATTCGCGGTGGTTTTTACGGCCAAGTCGTGGGGGCACGCGCCACGGGTGCAGTTGAAGCGGCAAAACTTGGTGCAAAAGCCTTAGTGATCCGCTCAGTCGGTAGCAGCAATAACCGTTTTGCCCACACCGGTCAAATGCGTTACGAAGAAGGCATTGAACGTATTCCTGCGGCAGCCATTTCCGTACCCGATGCGCAGCAATTGAGCAAGATGCTGACGATTAACCCAGAACTGACGCTAAACATGCAAATGAGTAATAATCTCCCAGGTACTGTGACCAGCCACAATGTGATTGCCGAGATCAAGGGTAGCAAACGCCCCGATGAAATCGTGCTAATCAGTGCACACTTAGATTCTTGGGATGAAGGTACTGGCGCATTAGATGATGGCGCCGGTGTGGGTATCGTGATGGCAACAGCCGCTTTATTAAAGCAAGAGAAACCTGAGCGTACCATTCGTGTGGTGTTATTTGGTAATGAGGAAGGCGGTTTAATTGGCGCCCGCGCTTATGCCGCTAAACACCATCAGCAATTACACACCCATGTGTTTGCTTCAGAATCAGACTTTGGCGCAGGTCGTATTTGGCGCTTTGACACCGGTATGGGTGAACAAGCATTAGCCTTTGCCCGTGAACTGCAAAAAAAGTTAGCACCGCTGGGTATCGCTATGGGGCCGAACACCGCGTCAGGGGGGCCAGATGTGTCGATGTTAAAAGCACAAGGCGTACCCGTTGCTAGCCTGATGCAGGATGGTACGGATTACTTTGATTATCACCATACCCCAAATGATACACTGGATAAAATTGATCCTACTGCATTGCGGCAAAACCTCGAAGCATGGTTAATTATGACGCGTGAAATTGCCAATAGTCAGGTTAATTTACGTCAGTAATTCGTGACATCAGCGCCGCTCGCTGCGGCGCTATTCCTTTTATACTCGCGTTATCGCCTTTGGCAAATCCAGCAAAAAATCCATTACATAAACTAATCTGAAAAATGTAATTTATCTTAGTTGAGTAATCGCTCGACTCTGCTCATAATGCGCGCCATTGCGCACACTATGCCGGAGCATTAACATGGAAAACCTGTTCTACGACATTATCAGCTGGATTGGCCTAACAATTTGTATCGGCGCTTTTTTTATTAAAGATGTGTTCTGGCTTCGATTAGCTACATTAATCGGTTGCAGCTTATTGTTTGTGTATTACAGCCACATCGCCATTCCGCAAGGGGTGATTTCCAACCTATTAGTTTTATTGATCAATGCTTATTACCTGCTGCGTTTTGCTGCTGCCCGTAAAAAAGCCCAAGCCGCCGCAGCAACCGCCAATGATCTGGCGAATATTGAGTTACAAGCGCAAACAAAATAAGCGGCTTTTTTCCAGCAGCCTGACAGGCTATACTCGGCCCTTAGCAGTAAGCATCGGAGTCAGGCATGTCACAAGACGAATTTGAGCTGTTTCTGAGCGAAATGGCCGATGTTAAACCCCTACCGCAAGATGCGGTACTTCAACAAAATGGCGAATTCAGTCCTACCTTAGCGCAGCAGGCCAGACGCAAAGCCGCTGAACAAGAGATGGAGTACGATCCGCACTATTTGAGCATGGAATACGTTGATTTAGTTAAGCCCGACGACGTATTTGCCTATTGTAAAGATGGCGTACAACAAGGTGTGTATCGCAATCTGCGCTTAGGCAAGTATCAATTAGATGCTACGCTTAACCTGCTTGGTAAAAGCTTGCAAGAAGCCCGTAGTCAGTTACTGCAATTTATTACCGACTGCCATAAACGTGGCGTCAGAACTTTATTGATCCAGCATGGTATGGGCCGAAACAGTAAGCCACACCCTGCTATTTTGCGCAGCTATGTTTTTAAGTGGTTACCCAGTTTTACCCCCGTATTAGCCGCTCATACCGCGCAGCGCCAGCATGGGGGTTACAGTGCTACCTATGTGTTATTGCAAAAAAATGCGGAGCAAAAGCGCGAGAACCGTGAACGGCATACTAAATAGCGACGCGTCGAATTGATAAGATCATCAGGTATAAAAAAACAGGGCTGGATAACCAGCCCTGTTTTTTTTAGATCAACCAACTGAATGCTTCAGCTTTGGTAAAAAACGCTGTCAACGCCATAAGGACCACGGCAATAGCGAGTGTGGTAAAGCCAAAACCACGATTGGACGCTTTACTCATAATAAACCTCAAATTACTTTTTCTTATTCTCTATTTTTACTAAGTACTGCAAAATCTCTTTAGCAGAATCAGTCTAATAAAGATAATACTACTATTCAAGTCATTATTATCAATAGGGTTAATAGCCTTGTTGTAAATCGACTTCATTGACTAACGGTTGCCCCTGACAACTGCGTTGGTAGTTTTCCGCAATTTGCGCCACCACGGTCTCCACTTTAGTCACCGCAGAAATATGCGGTGTAATCATAATGGCAGGATGCCGCCAAAACGCATGCTCCGCTACAAGGGGTTCTTGACGGAACACATCTAAACAGGCGGCCGCTAGTTGCCCACTGTCTAACGCGGCGAGCAGCGCCTGCTCATCGACGATGGCGCCTCGCGCCACATTAATCAGAATGGCACCAGGCTTGATCATGGCAAAAAAGTCAGCATTTAACAGGTTTTCAGTTTGTGCAGTTAAAGGCAATAAACAGATCAGCAAATCCGCTGAGCCGACGGCAGCAGCCAATTGCTCGGTACCCGCAAAACAATGAACACCAGCTAATTGTTGTGGGCGGCGCGACCAACCGTTCACTTGATAACCTTGAGCTTTAAAATGCAATGCCGTGGCCGTACCCAGTTCACCTAAGCCAAGTACACACAATGTGCTTAAACGCCGCGGACTTTTCGGTCGCCACAAGGCTTGTTGCTGTTGTTGCTGAAACAGATCGAGCCTTAAACGGTAATACGCTTCAATGCCCGCCAGATAACTGAGCATGGCCTCGGTTAACGCCGGATCGACAATCCGAGCCAAAGGTAAACGCGGTAAGCTGGCATCACTGAGGATCCCATCAACACCGGCACCAAAACTTTGTAAAGCTTTAAGATTCGGCAAGCTGGCCACCGAGCCTGCGGGTTGCTTCCATACCACGGCAAACGTCACGTGTTCTGGCTGTGCGATATCGGGCCAAATTTCAATTGGCGTTGTGGGTAAGGCTTGCTGCAAACGTTGCTGTAAATCATCTAGTTTTCTATCGGGAATAATCAGCGCAATACTCAAAACAACCCCTATAATGCTACTTGTTATTAATGTTTTATCTTAGCATAGCACTGTTAAATGGGTCGCTAAGATAGCGCTTAAATATCCCCATTCACTGCGAAAACAGCTACAGCATTTCATGTGTTTACTGTGTCAAAACTGCCACAAAACTGCCACTTATTTGTCATCTGCGATGAGTAGTCTACAAGGATTCGTCTAGATCGCCAGTCTATCTTGCCTTGGGAATAAACCATGCTTAACGTAGAGCAACTATTAGAACAGCACTTCATGTCCAATCAGCCAAAGCCCTGGTGGTATCGCCCCGGCAAAATGCTCCTCAGCTATTTATTGCACGAGCAGGAATTCCAAGCTTTTGCCGCTCGCTATCCACATTTACAAGGCATGGAGTTTGTTGAGCAAGTATTAGAATACTTTCAGTTTAGCTATAGCGTGCGTGATGATGAGCTAGATCATATCCCTTCGACCGGCCCAGTGTTGCTGATTGCTAATCACCCAATAGGATCGTTAGACGGTTTAGCCCTGTTAAAACTGGTCAGTGGGTTGCGCCCAGATCTGAAAATCATGGCCAATCAACTGCTGATGAGCTTAGCGCCAATGCAAAACTTATTGTTGCCCGTTAATAACCTTAACGGAGGTACAGAACGGCACAAGCTTGAGGCGATTCAACAGCATCTAGCCGCAGCTGGGGCCTTGATAATATTCCCCGCTGGCGAAGTATCACGCTTACGCCCGCAAGGTGTTCGCGATGGTAAATGGCACAGTGGCTTTTTACGCTTAGCCAGCCAGGCTAATGCACCAATAGTCCCACTGCATCTGACCGCACGAAATTCATGGGTTTTTTATGCTGCCTCAGCTTTATACAAACCCCTAGCCAGCATGTTACTGGTAAGAGAGATGTTTAAACAAAAAGGGAGAACCATGGCGGTTCGTATTGGCGAACAAATCCCCTGTAACAGCTTTAGCCAGTTATCATTGCCGGTCCCAGTAAAAGTAAAACTGTTCAAAAAGCAGCTATACCGGCTTGCTACCGATCGCCCCTCACTTTTCATCACGCAAACCGCAATAGCGCGGCCTGAACCAAGAGCGGTATTAAAAAAAGCAATGAGTCAGTGCCAACGGTTGGGTGAAACCCGTGATGGGAAATTAATTTACTTATATCAACATCAACAAAGCTCGCCCATCATGCGGGAAATAGGACGCTTAAGAGAGCTAGCTTTTCGAGCCGTCGGGGAAGGCACCGGGCAACGCCGAGATATTGATCGCTTTGACAGCCACTATGCTCATTTACTGTTATGGGATAACGAAGATTTAGAAATTGTAGGCGCTTACCGCTTGGCTGATACTAACAAGGTATTAGCAGAACAAGGGCCAACAGGCTTATATACCCAAACCTTATTTCAGTTTTCTCCGTCCATGCAGCCTTACTTAGCTCAGGGTTTAGAGTTAGGTCGAAGTTTTGTGCAACCACGCTATTGGGGTAAGCGCAGCCTAGAATATTTATGGTATGGCATTGGTGCCTATTTAAAACAAAATCCGCAGGTGCGTTATTTATTTGGCGGCGTGAGTTTGTCAAATAGCTATCCCGTACCGGCCAGAGATTTATTAGTGTATTTCTATGGTTTGTATTTTGGGTCGGCTATGCCAAGCGCTGAAGCAAAACGCCCTTACCCATTAGCGGCGCCAACGGTGCAGCAATTAGCCCAACATTTTACAGGTAACGACTATGCTGCAGACTTTAGCCAATTAAAACATTTACTAGCGAATATGAAAGTCAGTGTACCTACGCTTTATAAGCAATACAGTGAGCTTTGCACCCCGGGTGGCACAACGTTTTTAGCTTTTGGCGTTGATCCTGAGTTTGCCAATTGTGTTGATGGCTTAGTGTTAGTCGATTTATCCTTAGTAACAGCAACTAAACGCGCTCGCTATCTAGACTAGTGCCAAGATTGTGTAAAGTTCAGCCAAGATTCAGCCATCCTCCTTTATAACCTGAGTGTATGCTACACCAAAGAGTGTTGTGGGCCAGTTGCCAAACGCAGCACTGAGGAGGAATTATGCAAGTCTATCGAGCTTTGCAATCGGTGTTATTGCTCACCCTGCTATTAGTGAGCACCGGCTGTGCTTCGCAAACGCAAAGTAACAATGCCACTGTGCAAATCAGTGATGCAGAATTTGATCAAATGCTGGCCCCAGTGGCCCTGTATCCCGACAGTGTACTGACGCATGTGCTGATCGCCGCCACCTATCCATTAGAAGTGGTGCAAGCGGCACGTTGGTTAGAACAAAACCCCAACCTTACGGCAGAAATGGCGGTTGAAGCGGCGAGCTTACAAGATTGGGATCCTAGCGTTCAAGCGTTAACGGCCTTTCCTCAATTGCTAAACCGCTTAAATGAAGATCTGCAGTGGACACAGCAACTTGGTGAAGCCTTTTTAACCGACGAAGCAGCCTTATTAGCCAGTATCCAACGTTTACGTGAACGCGCCTATGCGCAAGGTTCACTGCGTAATAGTGAACATGTCATCGTAGAACGTCAGCGTGAGGTGATTGTGATTGAACCGGCGCGGCGCGAAGTGATTTATGTGCCCTACTACGACACCCGCGTTGTCTATGGTAACTGGTGGTGGCCTACCCATCCACCGGTCTATTGGCATGGCCCTGCTGCATACCGTAATCAAGTGAGCTTTTACTGGGGCTCGGGTTTTCGGATCCGGCCATCATTTTATTTCAGCATCTTCGATTGGCAGCATCGCCATGTCGTAGTGCAACATAATTACTATTATCAACCGCCACGCTATTACCCTAAGCGCCAGCATTTCCACCAAGCCCCCCGCTGGCAACATGATCAATACCATCGCCGGGGTGTGTATTATCGTCAACCCCAGATCGTACACCGCAATAACCACTGGCGTGACGAGCGTAAGCATTCGAATCGTCCGAATGTACAGCCTGAACGCAACAGCGGAAGCTTTATCCCTGCCGACAGTCGTTTACGTCAAAGTAATGTAAGACGTGAACAAGAAGCGGCTCGACAAGCGCAGCGCAGCAATGCGTCGACAACCCGACCGAATGAGCGAGAACGCAACACTGGCCGGATTGCTGAGAAGTGGGCAGAGAATGAGCAACGGACCCAACCGATCCCTGCGCCTGTGACCTCTCAGGTCAAAGGCCAGCAAGACAGAGTCGGCTCTGAACGCATACAACCCTTTAATCGCCAAAGCGAACAGCGGATCCAACCGATTGAGCGTGCCACATCTACCGTACAACAGCCGCAATCGATGAGCCGAAATGCACCTGAGCAACGCATCCCGCCCGTTAACCGCGCTGAACAGGAACAACGCATTAAAAGTGTCTTAAGCCGCAACGCGCCAGAACAACGGGTACAGCCGATAACACGCCAAGTGCAAGAACAACGTATGCCATCGGTTAATCGCAATGCGCCAGAGCAACGCGTTCAACCGGTGACGCGTCAAGCGCAAGAGCAACGTATGCAATCGGTTAATCGCAATGCGCCAGAGCAACGCGTACAACCGGTGACGCGTCCAGTGCAAGAACAACGTATGCAATCCGTTAATCGCAATGCACCTGAGCAACGCGTACAACCGGTGACACGTCCAGTGCAAGAACAACGTATGCAATCGGTTAATCGCAATGCGCCAGAGCAGCGTGTTCAACCTGTAACACGTCCAGCGCAAGAACAACGCGCACGGCCCGTGCAAGAACAACGGATCCGGCAGCGCCCAGATACTAATCAGTCTGCCCGAGTGGAGGCCAATTCATCTCGTCAACAACAACTTAACTAGCGGCGGCCTTTTTATTGATTTAAAACAAACTGCCAACCAAAAAGCCTGTCTACCGACAGGCTTTTTTGATCCAGCCCAAAGTATCTGCAGACGAACAGCGCACAATGGCGCCAGTTAATTATCTGGAGAACACCATGAAAGCAATCTTTACCGCAGCAGCCTTAAGTTTAACCCTGTTTAGTGGCACCGCCTTAGCTGATTTTTCTGTCAATGTGGGTGCAATTAGCGTGCAGCCAAAAGATAGCAGCAGCCATCTTGATGTTGTGGAAAGCGTTGCCGGTTTACCTGCAGGCTCTACCGGCGTTAAAGTTAACAACAATACCCAACTTGGCTTAACGTTCGATTATACCTTTGAAAGCAATTGGGCAGTGCAACTGATTGCGGCTACGCCTTTTACACATAAAATCAGCGGTGATGGCGCCTTAGACGGTCTAAACATTGGTAAAACCAAACATTTACCCCCGACGCTATTAGCGCAATACCACTTTGATTTAGGTAGCGATCACATTCAACCCTTTGTTGGTTTAGGGGTAAATTACACTAACTTTTTTAATACCGAAGCCGATCAACAATTAGTGTCAACCTTGGTGGCTTTAGGTGCAGCGAACAGTGGTGATGCGGTAACCATCAAACTGAAAAACTCTTGGGGTTTAGCGGCGCAAGCCGGCGTTAATGTCAAGTTCTCCGAAAACTTAGGGCTGCATCTGATGATCAGTAAAATGGACATCGATACCGATGCGCAAGTTCGAGTACAAGGTAATACCATTCAACAAGTGGATGTCAATATTGATCCCTTTGTTGCGATGATTGGCTTACGCTGGACCTTATAATACTTTCAAGCGCTAAATCTCTCCTGCTGGCGCTTGCCAGCAGGTTTACCAAAGGCTGCAGCCAGCTGCATCCGACCAAAGTTGGGTCTGTTCCCGCTGCACAATCTAGACTACAGTAAGGTCTAGCATTTTCGCTGCGGAGTTCACATGGCGCAAAAAACCATTTCATTGAATTGGCAACAGTTATTAAAATCTGGCAGCCGTATTTTTATTGGCTCGCATGCTGCTGTCCCCACGTTATTAATTGATGACTTAATTGCTAATGCCAAAAGTCTGCACGATATTGAAATTGTGCAATTGGTGACCTTCTCTGACAACCGTTGGGCCTCTCCCGAATTTCAGCATCTGTTCAAAGTAAATACCCTATTTATCGGCGGTCATACTATTCGCCAAGCGGTCGCAGAAGGGCGTGCCGATTATACCCCCTGCTTTATGACAGACATCCCGGCGTTGTTCACGGACGGTATTTTACCTTTAGATGCGGCATTAATTATGGTCAGCCCTGCTGATGAGCACGGTTATCACTCGTTAGGGGTGGCAGTCGATGTCATTTCGGCGGCAGCGAAAGCCGCCAAAATAGTCATCGCGCAAGTTAACCCAGCGATGCCAACAACCTATGGCCAATCCTTTATTCATAAAGATGACATTGATGCGTTCTTCTATGCCGAACAAGCCTTACCGGAAATCGAACCACCCGAATTAGATGCGCGCACCGAGCGGATCGGCCAATATGTATCACTACTGGTCGAAGATGGCGCCACCATTCAAATTGGTGTCGGCAAAATTTGCGCGGCGGTCACACGTTATTTAAGCAATCACAAAGATTTAGGCTTACATACCGAGTTATTAACTGATGGCGCTTTAGATTTGATTAAAAAAGGCGTGATTAATAATCGGCGTAAAACCTTTCACCCGGGCAAAAGCGTCACCAGCTTTTGTATGGGCACAAAAAGGTTATACGACTTTGTCGATAAAAACCCTCATATCGGTTTTTATCCCAGCGAATATGTTAACTCACCGATTAATATTGCCCGCAACGATCGCATGGTATCGATTAACAGCGCGATTGAAGTGGATCTGACCGGTCAGATTGTTTCTGATTCGATTGGCCATATGTTTTACAGTGGCGTCGGTGGGCAGGTCGATTTTAGCCGCGGTGCTTCCATGAGCCAAGGCGGTAAACCAATTATTGCCCTGCCCTCTACCGCGAAAAACGGCACCATTTCGCGCATAGTGCCACATATCAAAGAAGGCGCCGGCGTAGTTACCACCCGTGCGCATGTGCATTATGTGGTCACCGAGTTTGGCGTTGCTTCACTGCGCGGTAAAAGTATTCGTGAGCGCGCGCTTGAGTTAATTCGAGTGGCACACCCAAAGTTTCGGAATCAGTTATTAGCCGAAGTTCGCAAAAATTATTGGGTCCCGCATTATCAATTACAAACACCGGTTGATGTGCCTGAGCTTGGCCCAGTCGGCTTTAAAGAGTTAACCTTTAATGGCGAAAAATTTGATATTCGGCCGCTAAACCCGTCTGATGAACGGCGTTTGCAAGAGTTCTTTTATTCACACACCAAAGAAACGCTGCAAATGCGCTACAACTCTGTGCCAACACAAATGAGCAGAGAAAAATCCTGTACCTTAGTGAGCGTTGATCAATCAAAAGACTTGGCTTTGTGTATTGTGAAACAAAAAGGCTCGGTGGTGGAGATCCAAGCGGTGGGACGTTATTACTTGATCCCAAATGAAAATAGCTGCGAAGTGGCCTTCGTGACTCGCGAAGTATTACAAGGCCGCGGTATGGCTAAACGCTTATTGGCCGAGATGATCAATATTGCAACCAGCCGAGGTCTTAACTCCATGCAGGCTTTTGTTCGTTCTGAAAATAAACCCATGCTAAAAGTGTTTGAAAATGCCGGTTTTATGCGTTTAAAAAGTGACGACCCCACAGAAGCCTATTTAAAATTAACCATCCCCGCAAAAGGAGAAAACTGATGGCTATTACCATTTTTAGTCATCCAAGTTGCTATTACCATGACAACGGCGTCGAACACCCCGAGTGTGGTGAACGGCTGTCGGCCATTAATGATCAAATCATCCGCTCGGGAATGGAATATGTGGTTATGCAGTTTGATGCCACCCCAGCCAGTCGTGAAAGTTTGTATTTAGCCCATGGTAAACATTATGTGGATGAACTCTTTGCCAAAGCGCCGACCGAGGGGCATATTTGGTTAGATCCTGACACCGTGATGAGCCCGAAAAGCCTTGAAGCCGCCATGCATGCCGCAGGAAGTGGTATCAATGCGGTCGACCGTGTTATGGCGGGCAATAATGAACAAGCATTTTGTGCCGTACGTCCACCCGGCCATCATGCCACCCGTGAGCAAGCCATGGGCTTTTGTTTAATTAACAATATTGCGGTTGCCGCTGAACATGCACTCAATCACTATGGTTTATCCCGCATAGCCATTGTCGATTTTGATGTCCACCACGGTAATGGCACCGAAGATATTTTCCAGCACGAACCACGGGTACTGTTTTGCTCCTCTTTTGAACATCCGCTTTATCCATATACCGGGGCGGATACCGAGAATGAGCACATCATCAATTTACCTTTTGCCGGTGGCTGTCGTAGCCAGCAATGGCGCGATCAAGTCTCTGAGCATTGGATACCGGCTATTGATGCGTTCGCGCCACAGCTCATTTTAGTGTCTGCGGGTTTCGATGGTCATGCCGAAGATGAAATGGCGCACTTTATGTTGCGCGAAGACGATTACCAGTGGATCGGCACCGAGTTAAAACAACTGGCGGATAAGCATTGCGAAGGCCGCATTGTCGCCATGCTAGAGGGCGGCTATGCACTTAGCGCCCTCGGCCGCAGTGTGGTGGCTTTTTTAAAAGGGATGATGTAACTAGCAAAACAGCAGCGACACCTAACATTTAGGCCAGTACTGAGCACACTTTGGCTGGAGGCGTCTTTTGCCGGGAAGCTAAAGATAAAGCTACATTGGGTGGGTCTAAGGCTTATAACGTCGCACGGAGTTAGCAACGCCGGGTGCACATATCGTAAAATGTCATCACTTGAAACAAAAACGCCAGCACGTTTTGCTGGCGTTTTTTCCATTTAGCGAAAGGTTAACCTAACCACACTCGCGCATTACGGAACATACGCATCCATGGGCTATCTTCTTGCCAATCATCCGGGTGCCACGAGTTCGCAACGGTACGAAATACCCGCTCTGGGTGCGGCATCATAATACTCACGCGACCATCGGTGGTGGTCAGGGCGGTAATACCGGCAGGTGAACCGTTCGGGTTCGCCGGATATTGCTCTGTTACCTGACCGTAGTTATCGACAAAACGCATCGCCACATTGCCACTTTGATTGGCCGCAGCAAAGGCCGCCGCGCTGGCAAATTCCGCATGGCCTTCACCGTGCGATACCGCAATTGGCATACGTGAACCAGCCATACCGCTAAAGAACAACGACGGGCTTTGCTGCACTTCCACTAAGCTAAAACGTGCTTCAAACCGCTCAGACTTATTACGAACAAAGTGCGGCCAGTGCTCTGCACCGGGGATCAGGCTCTTCAGATTCGACATCATCTGACAACCATTACAGACACCCAAAGCAAACGTTGATTGCCGTTCGAAGAAGGCTTGGAACTGTTCCCGTGCTTGCGCGTTAAACAGAATCGACTTGGCCCAACCTTCACCGGCGCCTAATACGTCACCGTACGAGAAACCGCCACAGGCAGCTAAACCGTTAAAGTCGGCCAACTTCACGCGACCGGCTAAAATATCACTCATGTGAACGTCAACCGCATTAAAGCCGGCACGGTTAAACGCCGCGGCCATTTCTTGTTGCGAGTTCACGCCCTGCTCACGCAGAATGGCGATCTTCGGTGCAGCACCTTTTAAAATAAAAGGCGCGGCAACATCAACGTTAGCATCAAAGCTTAATTTTACATTTAAGCCCGGATCCTGCTGATCGGCTTTTGCCGCCATTTCTTGCTCAGCACCAGCGGGGTTATCGCGCAGCGCTTGCATCTGATAGGTGGTTTCCGCCCAAATGCGGCGTAAGCGGCTACGGCTATCACTAAAGACGGTTTTACCTTGCTGCGTGATCACAAACTCATCGCTGGCACTGACTGCACCTAATAAGTGGCTTAACGGCGCTAAGTTATGCTTTGCTAACACTTGCTGTACATAAGCTACATCCGCGGTTTTCACCTGAATCACCGCACCGAGCTCTTCACTGTATAGTGCAGCAAGCGCATCAGCGCCTAAGCCGCTAATATCTGCTTGCAGACCGGCTTTACCGGCAAAGGCCATCTCGGCCAGCGTAACCAATAAACCACCGTCTGAACGGTCATGATAGGCCAGCAGTTTTTGCTCACGGGTTAATTGCTGCATCGCATGGAAGAAATTCAGCAATAACTCTGGGCTATCTAAATCCGCCGCGGTATCGCCTAATTGCTTATACACTTGCGCTAAACAAGAACCACCTAAACGGTTGGCTCCTTGGCCCAAATCGACTAACAACAAGCTGCTGTCACCCAAATCAGTGCGAAGCTGTGGCGTAACGGTTTTACGAATATCTTCAACGCGAGCAAAAGCGGTAATCACCAACGACAATGGCGCAGTGACGACTTTTTCTTCACCGTCTTGCTGCCAGCGCGTTTTCATCGACATCGAGTCTTTACCGACCGGAATGGTCACATTTAATGCTGGGCATAACTCTTCGCCTACCGCTTTAACCGCGGCGTATAAACCGGCATCTTCACCTGGGTGACCGGCCGCGGCCATCCAGTTTGCTGATAATTTAATCCGGTTTAAATCGCCAATATCAGTGGCCGCGATATTGGTAATGGCTTCTGCTACCGCTAAACGGGCAGAGGCAGCAAAATCAAGCAGTGCCACTGGCGTACGCTCACCCATCGCCATCGCTTCACCGTGATAAGTATCATAGCTTGCTGCGGTAACTGCGCAGTTAGCCACCGGCACTTGCCATGGGCCAACCATCTGATCACGTGCCACCAAGCCGGTTACCGTGCGATCGCCAATGGTCACTAAAAAGGTTTTCTCGGCAATGGTAGGTAAACGCAGTAAACGCTCGGCGGCATCGGCAATAGTAATGGCACTGCGATCGAGCGGTTTGCCAACGGCTTGTAAGCTTTGCACTTCACGGTGCATTTTCGGTGCTTTACCCAGTAACACATTTAACGGCAAGTCGATTGGCGTATTACCAAAATACTGATCGCTTAAGGTTAAATGCTTATCTGCAGTGGCTTCACCGACGACTGCATAAGGTGCGCGCTCGCGCTTACAAATCTCTTCAAACACCGCGAGTTTGTCAGCCGGAATGGCCATCACATAGCGCTCTTGCGACTCATTACACCAAATTTGTAATGGCGACATGCTCAGCTCGTCGTTCGGTACGTTACGTAGCTCAAACTTACCGCCCACACCACCATCGCTCACTAATTCAGGGAATGCATTGGATAAACCACCGGCACCCACATCGTGGATAAAGCAAATAGGGTTATCGGCGCCTAACTGCCAGCAGCGGTCGATCACCTCTTGGCAACGACGTTCAATTTCTGGGTTTTCGCGCTGTACGGAAGCAAAATCTAAATCTTCGTTCGATTGCCCTGAGGTCATTGATGAAGCCGCACTGCCGCCTAAACCAATGTTCATGGCCGGGCCACCTAGCACCACCAGTTTAGAACCAGGTGCTAAATCGCCTTTTTGTACATGATCTTCACGGATATTACCTAAACCACCGGCAATCATTATCGGCTTGTGATAACCACGCACCTCTAAACCATTATGGCTGTGTACTTGCTCTTCATAAGTACGGAAATAACCGTTGATCGCTGGGCGACCAAATTCGTTATTAAAGGCCGCGCCACCCAGTGGCCCTTCCAGCATAATATCGAGTGCACTAACAATACGGTTTGGCTTACCAAAATCGGTTTCCCACGGCTGTTCAAAGCCAGGGATACGCAAGTTAGATACTGAGAAACCCACTAAGCCCGCTTTGGGTTTTGAGCCGACACCGGTAGCACCTTCATCACGAATTTCGCCACCCGAACCCGTTGCCGCGCCTGGGTAAGGAGAGATTGCCGTTGGGTGGTTATGCGTTTCAACCTTCATCAAAATATGGATCGGTTCATGGTGATACTGGTATTCATTACTACCCGCTTGCGGGAAGAAGCGCCCCGCTTCTGAACCGACCATCACTGCCGCGTTATCTTTGTAAGCCGATAACACGAAATCTGGCGAATGCTCGAAAGTGTTCTTAATCATTTTAAACAGCGATTTAGGCTGTGCTACGCCGTCGATAGTCCAATCAGCGTTAAAAATTTTGTGCCGGCAATGCTCTGAGTTAGCCTGAGCAAACATATACAGCTCAATGTCGTTCGGATTGCGGCCTAATTGCTGAAAGTTAGTGACCAGATAGTCAATTTCATCTTCCGCCAGCGCTAAACCCATTTGCTGATTGGCTAGCACTAACGCTTCGCGACCACCGGCTAAAATATCAACTGAACTCAGCTCTGCTGGCGCAGCTTTAGCAAACAATGCTTCTGCCTGCTGCAGCTCAGTAAACACCGTTTCCATCATCCGATCATGCAATAAGGCTTGTACCTGCGTTAACTGCGTTGCAGTTAAGGCCTCAGCTAGGAGATAATACGCCACACCGCGCTCGAGGCGTTTAACCTGCGGTAAGTTACAGTTATGGGCAATATCGGTCGCTTTTGATGACCATGGCGAAATGGTACCCGGCCGCGGCGTCACGAGTAACAACAAACCGGTCGGTTGATGACTGGTGACCGTGGGGCCGTAACTCAATAATTTATCTAATGTGTCCTGTTGCTCTGCACTTAACGGTGCAGCAAGATCAGCAAAATGCATATATTCAGCATAAATTCCGCTTACCGGTAAATTTTGCTGGGCACAAAGATCGAGTAACTTTTGAATTCTGAATTCGGACAGTGCAGGCGCACCACGCAGGATCAACATAGGCTTATTTCCGTTGGTTGAACGACAGTGGAACCTAGGGCGTTTAAACCCTAAAAGGCGGCATATTATAAAGAAAATTCGCGTCGAGGGATATGCGAAAAACCTGACTGACGGCAAGAAGTTTGCTATAACAGCCATTCATCAAAGAGGTTGGACCGCCATTATGCACAAAACGCTGTTATTACTCTGCTGTTGCTTACTGTTTGCTTGCACGCCACCGGCGGTCGAGACAACCGGGCAATTGGCCGACATTTATCAGCGCAACAGCTTGAGAGTGGGTATTTTACATGGCCCGACAAGTTATTATATTGGGGTAGATGGCCCTACTGGGTTTGAATACGAACTGGCCAAAGCACTGGCCGACCGCCTCGGTGTCGAGCTGAGTTTAGCCCCCAGTTTTCACCTGGATGAGTTACTCGATAAACTGGAAACCGGCCAAGTTGACTTTATCGCCGGAGGTCTAACCTTAACGCCCTCACGTACTGAACGCTTTCGTGCCGCACCGCCTTATCGCTGGATCAATGAAGTAGTGGTGTACCGACAAGGAGCAACTTGGCCGCGTGAATTTGCCGATCTAGCCGGGCCGGTTGTGGTGATGAAAGCCAGTAGTCATGCCGAAAGCCTGGCCATTTTACAACAAGAAAACGCTGACTTTCAGTATGTAGAAGATCCCGAATTAGATGCCGATGAATTACTGCAAAAAGTCATCGACGGCAGTATCAACTATACCCTGACCGATTCAAACCAACTGGCGGTCAACCGCCGTTTGTTTCCGCAACTCAGTATTGCCTTTACTCTCAATGAAAATTTGCCGGTGGGTTGGCTACTTCAAAAAGGCCAAGATGACAGCCTATACAGTGTCTTGATCGAATATTTTGGTCACGTTTATCAAAATGGCGACTTAGTGACATTAGAGGATCGTTATTTTGGCCATGTTGAGCTGTTTGATTACGTTGATACCATTAAATTTATTCAGGCTATCGACCACACCTTACCGAAGTTCAAACCACTGTTTCTTCAACATGCCGGTGAATTGGATTGGCGTTTATTGGCAGCGTTAAGCTATCAAGAATCGCACTGGAACCCGAAAGCCCGCAGCCCCACGGGTGTGCGCGGTTTAATGATGCTAACCATGCCCACGGCTCGGCAAATGGGCGTAGATAGTCGGCTCGACCCACAAGATAGCATTGATGGGGGCAGTCGTTATCTGCAACTGTTATTAACGCGAATTCCAGAGCGGATCCCGATGCCAGACCGTTTATGGTTTGCCTTAGCCTCATATAACATTGGCTGGGGTCATGTTGAAGATGCGCGACGTTTAACCCAGAGAGATGGCGCCGATCCGGATAAATGGCTTGAAGTGAAACAGCGCTTACCTTTATTACGCAAAAAGTCGGTGTATCAACATACGCGTTTTGGCTTTGCCCGCGGTGATGAAGCGGTAATGTATGTCGAAAATATTCGTCGCTATTACGACACCCTTGTGGGCGTGGACGAACGGCAGCAACTGGAAGATAGAATGGAACAACAACGTCAAAAACTGGTCGAAGAAACGAATGGATCTGAAGAGTCGTCTGCCTTAGCACCACCCTCTTCATAATAAATTCATACCGGCTGCTTGTAACTGAGCTTACGCAGTCATACTATTAACAAAATCGTAAACACTTTAGGTAACCTTATGCTAAATAAAAAAAGACCGTCGCTAAAACGGCGGCGGCGTTTACTGACCGTCTCGTCAAGTCGGCGACGCCTGAAACGCAGTGTGAAAACCGTTAAGTTAAATCGACGTCGCCGTCATTACCAAACGTCTTTTCAACAATTTCCAACGGCCCCTTCTGCTGTTTAAGCCTCTTTTGCTCAGCGCGACGCCGCTGGAAAAACGTCGATAACATCATCGAACACTCTTCAGCCAACACCCCAGCGGTCACCTCTAATTGATGGTTTAACTTGGGATGACACACCAAATCCATGATCGAGCCGGCCGCTCCCGTCTTATAATCGCTGGCACCAAACACCAGCCGTTTAATACGACTATGCACCAACATACCGGCGCACATGCTGCACGGCTCTAGCGTGACATACAAGGTACACTCTGGTAGCCGATAGTTTTGCAGTAATTGGCCCGCTTGGCGCACGGCTAACATTTCAGCATGTGCCGACGGATCGTGCGAACTGATCATCTGATTCCAGCCTTCAGCAACCACTTGCTGATCTTTCACCAGCACGGCCCCCACCGGTACTTCGCCTGCGGCTTCTGCTCGAGCGGCTAACATTAAGGCGTGGCGCATCCAATCTTCATCAGTCATAAAGTTTTACAAAGTTTTGCTATCGTTGGCGAATTTTACCACTAGACTGAAGTCAGGCTGACCATTATTTTGGGGAATACACTACCCTTGCAAAATAACAAAACATAACACATTGATACTAAACAATTTAAACTTTGGCATTTTGTTTGCAGTATTTTTAGTTTTTTACACAGCCAATGAATCAGTCAACAGATTAGCCTCGTTAACATAAAGCTTAGGCAAACGCATAGGAGAACAAAAAAGTGGATATCGGAGTGGTGGTTATTGTCGTCGTCGCGATTGTCGGTGGCTGCTTTTATGATGCAATGAAAATGCGTTACAAGTATCAACATTTAGCATCAGGCAAAGGTGATAAAGAAATACGTGAAGAGCTACAACATGTTAAAGCTAGGCTTGCCGCTTTAGAAAGTATCGTCACTGATAAGAAATATCAGTTAAGTGAAGAAATTAATCGTTTAAATCGTTAAAGGAGTGACTAATGGGACCTTTTGAAATTGCCGCCATCGCTATCGTCTGTGGCTGTGCCGTTTCCGGCTATAAAACCTATATGGAAGGCAAAGCAAAACATAACAACGAAGATGTTAGCGCGTTACAAAATGAGATTGCTAAACTAAAAAATCGCGTGGCCACCCTCGAAAGCATTGTCACCGAGCCTAGCTATCAGTTAAAAGAAAAAATCAATAAACTCTAGCACCTGCCCCAAAGGTAAAGGTGCATGTTGCCAGTACAAGTTCACTCGCCGATATGATTATCGGCGTTTTTGTTTGAGCTAATATTTTAGCGTTTAAATTTTTAACCAACTCTTAGTCAAAATCACTACATCTGTGTGATTAACTTGTCACAACCTCCAACCTTAAATCATAAGCTATTGAAATAAATTAATTTATTTTCTGGCATAACTTTTGATTGTTATACAAGGAACATGCTGAACCCAGCGGTAAACCACTTAATCAAAAGGAATGACTCATGAACAGAACACTCGCGACCATACTAATTATTGCTATCGGTATTTACTGCTTACCTACATTGCTCGCTATCTTAGCCACGGTATTTGCTGTTGTCGTGGGTGTTATCGCTGCCATTATCGGTATTGGTATTAGCTTAGCCGTCACCGTATTACCCCTGCTGATTTTAGGCTATCTGGTATGGTGGTTAGTGCGTGATAAGCGCCAGCCACAATCGTTCTAAGTAATCCGTTAATTACGATGCCTCTTCAAGGGATAGTCTTAATTGTTAGGCACGCGATAAAAATGCTTTGAACAGCCAAAGCAAAACCTACTCCCTTGATCTCTCCCTCTACAACGCTCCCGTCTCAGGTACGCTTGCCGTACCTGAGACGCCATCTAACGATCGCATCGCTACATCAGGTCTAAAATGCAGAGCTTATTTTTGACTACTAACAGTTGCCCCTGCAATGCCCGAATGAGGCTAAATTAAAGATCTGAGCGCATGATACACGCTGGCGCTTCACATCACGACTTTACATTCACGCTATGGACAGGTTAAACCTGCCTGAGTCGCTTTGATTACCGTATGCACTCTATTCGCCAACGGTTGCTGAGCACGGGTGGCTAAATACAAGGTTTCACTGACTGGCTGCGGCAGGGAGTGAACTTGAATGAGGCTTTGCTGCGCAAACATCTCTACTGCATAGGCCGGTAATACTGTAAAGCCTAACCCCCGACTGACAGGCTCTAAAATCAGAGCAATTTGATTGGAAAAGCCCTGTTTTGCAATAAATGATACGCCTTGAAACTCTGGGTAATTAGCCGAAAGTAACAGCGCCGCATGATGAGCGCCATCGGGATGATCAATAAAACCAAGTTGTTGCAAATGGGACCAGCTAAGATCAGCACAACCTGCCGGAGTGACCAACAATAATGGCTCCGTGGTTAAGGTTTCATAACTGACGTTGCTGAGTGTGGCGGCACAACTCATAATACCGATATCGGTTTCGCCATTGGCGACTGCCTGTTCAATACTGCGATTAGGCGCAAAACGGTAATCAATTATCAGTTGTCGATGCTGCTGTTGTAAGCTCAGTAAATGCGGATACAGCTTTAAGCCCACGCTGCCCGGCGACATCAGTCTCACTTCTCCCTGAAAAGCGGGATCATGCCCCAAGCGCTGCGGCAAACTCGACAAAGCCGCGACCAACTCACGCGCCTCAACATACAGCCGTTCCCCCGCATCCGTTAAGGTAAATTGTTTACCATGGCGATCTAACAGCGTCACGCCAAGCTGTTGTTCTAATTTATGCATATGCTGGCTCACACCCGATTGCGTCATATGCAAGCGTTGTGCGGTTTGGGTAAAGTGCCCTACTTCAACTAGGGTACAAAAACTGCGTAACCATTGCGGATTAATCATTACGTTTTATACTTATTTTAATTAAAAATGATAATTTCAAATAATTATAGCGCCTTTATATACTGTGATCACTGTTAAAAAGGAGCTAAATGATGAGCAATACTTATCCAAGAAATTTTTCACATATCGGTATTTCAGTGCCTGATCTGGAAGCGGCAGTAAAGTTTTACACTGAAGTACTCGGCTGGTATCTGATTATGACGCCCACTGAGATCACAGAAGACACGAGTGCCATTGGTGAAATGTGTACTGACGTGTTTGGTGCCGGCTGGGGCAGTTTTCGCATCGCCCATTTATCCACCGGCGATCGCATTGGCGTAGAGTTATTTCAATTCACCAATCAGCAAAACCCGGAAAACAACTTTGAATACTGGAAAACCGGTATTTTCCATTTTTGTGTGCAAGATCCAAACGTTGAAGAATTGGCAGAACGTATTGTTGCAGCTGGGGGTAAAAAGCGCATGCCGAAGCCACGTTATTACTATCCGGGCGAAAAGCCGTATCGCATGATCTATATGGAAGACCCGTTTGGGAATATTTTAGAAATTTATAGCCACAGCTATGAATTAATCTACAGTGCCGGCGCTTACTAAACTCACAGCGCTAACATAAAACAATATAAAAACGCGATTAGCCAGGATGCCAATCGCGTTTTTTATTGCCAGTATTTTGACCGAACTAATCAGCTAAATAGCGGTTAAACCAGCCTAGGGTGCGCTGCCACGCTAAATTAGCAGCGGCTTCGTCATAACGTGGTGTTGAGTCGTTATGAAAACCATGGTTTGTGCCAGGGTAAAAATGCCCTTCATAGATTTTGCCCGCGGCTTTTAATGCGGCTTCATAGGCCGGCCAGGTTTCATTAATCCGTGGATCGGTTTCAGCAAAGTGTAGCTGCAACGGCGCTTGAATAGCAGGCACATCTTCTGGGCGTGCTTGCCGCCCATAAAATGGCACCGCCGCCGCTAATTCTGGGTAAGCCACTGCAGCAGCATTTGAGACACCTCCACCGTAACAAAAACCGGTGATACCAATTTTATTGGTCGTGAGTGCGCTGTCACGCAAAAACTCAATACCGGCAAAGAAGTCATTCATCAGCTTTTCTGGATCAACTTGGCGCTGTAACTCGCGTCCCACTTCATCGTTTCCCGGATAACCGCCCACCGAGCTTAAACCATCTGGCGCCAGCGCGACAAAACCCGCCTTGGCTAAGCGCCTTGCCACATCCTCAATGTAAGGGTTTAAACCGCGGTTTTCATGTACCACTAAAACGCCGCCTACTGGTTTACTATGATTTGCAGGCACCACCATATAACCGCGCACTGAGCCGTGGCCGTTAGGTGATGGGTAAGTAATGTAGCTGCCTTTAATTTCTGGATCGTTAAAGGAGATTTGCTCGGCCAGCGCATAATTAGGCGTGAGTGCCGATAAAATGCTTAAGGCTGTCATACCGCCAATAGCATATTTGGTGGCTTTTTCTAGAAAATCACGCCGGGTTAATTGGCCATGCACATAAAAATCATACAGTTCTAGCAATTCGGGGCTGAAATCGGCCGCGGTTAAACGAGGCATAAGGCTCTCCTGTAGATAAAGGTTATTCTTATTTGCAGTGTTACCTCAGGGCAACAGCTCGCGACAGGCTACTGCAATGTACCTTTGAGCACAGTGCGACATCAGCCGAAGCTTTCAATGATAAGTTACGCTTTAGCTTAGCAGTTAGTTTGCTTAGCTCAGGGGGGATTTAACGCAAGGAAGTCCTTGTTCAACGCATAAAAAAGCCAGGCTTAACCTGGCTTATCGTTATTGTGTATCTTGCGCTTACTTTTCGTGATGTAACCGCATATGTGGGAACAGGATCACATCACGGATAGACGCGGCATCGGCCAGTAACATCACCAAGCGGTCAATACCAATGCCTTGGCCTGCTGTAGGCGGTAAACCGTGCTCTAACGCAGTCACAAAGTCTTCGTCGTAGAACATCGCTTCATCATCACCAGCATCTTTTTGTGCGACTTGCTCACGGAAACGTTCGGCTTGATCTTCAGCGTCATTTAACTCGCTAAAACCGTTACCTAATTCGCGACCACCAATAAAGAACTCAAAACGATCGGTAATTTCTGGATTGTCGTCGTTACGGCGCGCCAGTGGCGATATTTCTGCGGGGTATTCGGTGATAAAAGTAGGATGACGCAGTTTGGTTTCAACTAATTCGTCAAACACTTCCATCAAAATACGACCGTGACCGTAGTTAGGTTTAACGTCAATTTTCAGTGACTTCGCTAACTCAGCTACCGCTTCACGCGTGGTTAACTGCTCAAGCGTTAGCTCTGGATTGTAATGTAAAATAGACTCGGTAACCGACATACGCGCAAACGGCTTACCAAAATCGAATACTTCACCTTGATACGGCACTTCGGTGCTACCTAGCACATCCAATGCTAAACCACGGAATAACTTCTCCGTTAAATCCATTAAATCGTTGTAATCAGCATAAGCCCAGTAAAATTCTAACATGGTGAATTCTGGGTTATGCCGCGTTGAAACGCCTTCGTTACGGAAGTTACGGTTTAACTCGAATACTTTTTCAAAACCACCGACCACTAAGCGCTTTAAATACAACTCTGGGGCGATACGCAAAAACATCTGCATATCTAAAGCATTGTGGTGTGTTTCGAATGGCCGTGCCGAGGCACCACCGGGGATGGCCTGTAGCATCGGTGTTTCAACTTCTAAGAAGCCTTCTTCATTGAAGAAACGGCGGATATAAGACACCGTTTTGCTACGCACTAAAAAGGTTTTACGAGATTGATCGTTCGAGATCAGATCTAAATAACGCTGGCGATAACGCGCTTCGTTGTCGGTTAAACCGTGGAATTTATCTGGTAGCGGACGTAACGCTTTCGTCAACAAGCGAATTTCGCTTAACCACACAGTTAACTCGCCCGTTTGCGTTTTAAATAAATGGCCTTTAACGCCAACGATATCGCCCAAATCCCACTTTTTAAATTGCTCGTTGTACAGCCCCTCTGGCAGGCTATCACGCGCCACATACACCTGAAACTTGCCGCCCATATCTTGCAGCGTACAAAAACTGGCTTTACCCATAATACGGCGCGTCATAATACGACCGGCAAGGCTCACTTCCACCTTGTCCGCTTCTAACTCTTCTTTGCTTAACGCATCATATTTAGCGTGAATTTCATCAGAAATATGGGCGCGACGGAAATCGTTAGGAAAGGCATTACCTTGCTCGCGGATCGCCGCCAACTTCTGTTTTCGCTCAGCAATCAGTTTGTTAACATCCTGAATTTCTTCATGTTGAGTATGCTGTTCAGACATTTTTTGATTCCTGAGTGAGTTTATAAATAAGTCAGTTATAGTTTATAAACCAGCTTTTAGGCTGGCTTCGATAAATTTATCCAGATCACCGTCTAGCACGGCTTGCGTATTACGCGTTTCAATGCCGGTGCGTAAATCTTTAATGCGCGAGTCATCTAACACATAAGAGCGGATCTGGCTGCCCCAGCCGATATCCGACTTAGTGTCTTCGAGTGCTTGCTTCTCGGCATTTTGTTTTTGTAATTCAAACTCGTACAACTTAGCACGTAATTGCTTATAGGCGTTGTCACGGTTTTTATGTTGCGAGCGATCGTTTTGACACTGCACCACAATATTGGTCGGTAAGTGCGTGATCCGTACGGCAGAATCGGTACGGTTAACGTGCTGACCACCCGCACCCGAGGCGCGATAGGTATCAATGCGTAAATCGGCTGGGTTGATATCGATTTCAATATCATCATCAATTTCCGGTGACACAAACACCGAAGCGAACGACGTATGGCGGCGATTACCCGAGTCGAACGGGCTTTTACGCACTAAACGGTGTACACCCGTTTCGGTACGTAACCATCCATAAGCATAATTACCGGTAAATTTAATAGTACACCCTTTGATACCGGCCACATCGCCATCGGTCACTTCATAAAGTTCAGGTTTAAAGCCTTTATCTTCACCCCAACGTAAATACATACGCATGAGAATGCTGGCCCAATCTTGCGCTTCCGTACCACCAGAGCCTGATTGAATGTCGAGGTAACAATGGTTCTCGTCGTTTTTACCTGAGAACATCCGGCGAAATTCCAGTAAGGCCAATTGTTTTTCTAAGTCGGCTAATTCGCCTTTTGCTTCATCAAAGGTCGCTTGATCTTCAGCTTCTACCGCTAATTCCACTAAACCCGCGACATCTTCTAAGCCTTGGTCTAGCATATCGATAGTGCCCACCACTTGCTCTAGTGCCGAGCGTTCTTTACCTAATGCTTGAGCTTTATCCGGTGTGTTCCAAATGGCAGAATCTTCCAGTTCGCGCGAGACTTCCTCTAAGCGTTCTTTTTTGCCATCGTAGTCAAAGATACCCCCGAAGCACATTAGTGCGTTCAGTCAGATCTTTAATACTGTTATAAACCGGATTTACTTCAAACATGTTGTGGTTAAACCTGTAATTCGACCAAAAAATTGGCGCGGATTATAACAAAAAAACTGCCACTTAGGGCAGTTATTATCTGGAAAATTAGCACAAGCGCTTAACTAGCCGCAACTTAGCTTACGGCATCCATATGCCGCACAATTAATTGCAAGTTTTGTTGCTCGCGATATTCGTTAATATCTAACTGATAAGCCAAGCGTACCTGCTGAATATTCACATTGGGCCAAGCCTTGTTATCGGCATTAAACCAAATGGCATCCACTAACTTGCCGCCAGGGCCTTGCAGTAACATTTTTAAATGGCGGTCGGCTAACATCTTTTGACTGAGCAGTTTAAATTCACCATCAAAGACCGGCTCAGGAAAGGCCTGTCCCCAAGGCCCGGCATTTTGCAGTAACTGCGCAAAATCGAGCTCAAAGCAATCACGTTCTAATTCGCCATCACTCATGATCACGGCGGTTAACTGCTCGGGTGTTAAATATTTTTTCGCGGTAAAACTCAGCGCCACCTTAAAGGTGTCTAAACGCTCTTCAGCAATAGTTAAACCGGCGGCCATGGCATGGCCACCAAATTTTTTAATTAACCCAGGGTACTGGCTGGCAATTTCTTCTAATAAATCGCGCATGTGTAAGCCGGGTATCGAACGCGCCGAGCCTTTTAGTTCACCGTTATCACCTTGAGCAAAAGCGATGGTTGGCCGGTTAAATTGTTCTTTAATGCGGCCGGCTAAAATACCGATCACGCCCTGATGCCAATCGGCGCGGTATAAACATAAACACTCTGGTAACTCGCTACCATCAAAAGACAGCTGACTTAAAAATGCCTGCGCTTCTTGCTGCATGCTTTGTTCGATGTTGCGTCGCTCAGCATTTAACGCGTCAAGCTCTGCCGCATATTGCCGTGCTAAACCAATCGACGGCGCCAGTAAACAACTGATACCCAACGCCATATCATCTAAGCGCCCGGCGGCATTTAAGCGCGGCCCTAGCGCAAAACCAAAATCTGCTGCTGTAAGTTTTAAGGCAGTGCGATTGGCCACATCAATTAACGCTTGGATACCCGGCCGACATTTACCGGCACGGATGCGCATTAAGCCCTGATGCACCAAAATACGATTATTGGTATCTAGTGGCACCACATCGGCCACCGTACCTAAGGCAACTAAATCCAGCAGTTCCGCCACATTCGGCTCAGTTAAACCCTGCTGTTGAAAATAGCCTTGCTCCCGTAAGGTCGCGCGCAGGGCCAACAATAAGTAAAAGGCCACGCCAACACCGGCCAACGCTTTACTCGGGAAAGTACAGCCAGGTTGATTTGGATTAACAATCGCATCGGCTTGGGGCAATTCGGCACCGGGTAAATGGTGATCGGTGACGAGCACTTTCACACCGGCTTTTTTAGCTAAGGCAACGCCCTCTATTGCCGAAATACCGTTGTCGACGGTAATGATCAGTTCTGCGCCCTGCGCCACCACGATCTCAGCCAGCTCTGGCGTTAAACCATAACCGTATTCAAAGCGATTCGGCACCATATACTCGAGGTATTTAAAGCCAAACGCTTTTAAACCGCTCATCAGCACTGCGGTACTGGTAGCACCATCGGCATCAAAGTCACCGACAATAACAATACGTTGTTGCTGGACAAGTGCTTCAATTAACAGTGCAGCAGCAGTTTCGATACCCTTTAATAAATTAAACGGCAACAGGGCAGCGGCATGCCGTTGCAATTCATCGGCATGCTGTACCCCTCGGCCTAAATACAACCGACGTAACACCGGATGCAAACTGCTATCTAATTCGGCTGCTACCGTGGGCAAGGCGCGGCGCAGGATCTGTTTTTGCTGCAAGCGTAACTCCTAGAGCGTATGGACCTTTGCTACTCGGGTTGCCGTGTTGGGCAACCCATAGCGCACAATATCTGCTAAGTAATGGCTAATTTTGCTCTAACCTGCGCTAAGTTCTTTAATCATGGCTTCTGCGGGCATATAACCTGGGATCAACTGACCATCAGGCAGGATCACCGCAGGAGTGCCGGTAACACCGATAAACTGTCCCAGCTCGTAATGCGTGGCTACAGGGTTTTGACACATGGCTTTAGCCACCGTTTTATCCACCTTGGCATTGTCCATGGCACCGCGTTGATCTTTGGCGCACCAGATGTGCTGCATTTGTAAACCCACTTCTGAAGCAACACCAGCACGGGGATAAGCCAAGTAACGCACCGTAATACCGGCTTTTAAATACTCTTTCATTTCTGAGTGTAATTTGCGGCAATAACCACAACTGGGATCGGTGAACACATGCACCACATATTTTTCTTTCGGGGCTTTATATTCAATAACGTTGTCTTTTTGCTCGGCCAGCTTTTTAACAATTATCGGAGCCATTAACTGTTCTTTTAAGTTAGTCGGCACTTTTTGACCACGAACTTGCTGCCAATTTTGCATATCCAGCACATTACCGGCAACCAAAAACCGGCCATCGTCTGACATAAAGAACAAACCACGATCGGTCAGTACTTGCGATACGCCAGTCATTGGCGAAGGGCTGACTTGTTGCACCGTTAGCCCAACTTGGGCCAACGATTCCGTAATTTTAGCCTCATTTGCTAAAGCGGTCAGCGGTAGGCTACTGGCGATAAATAATGCCGCTAAAGTTTTTATACCGAATGTCATAGTGTTCCTTGTTCCGCACTAACCCCGCGGATGATGTTGTTGATGCAGTTGCTGCAAGCGCACTTGCGCAACATGCGTGTAAATTTGTGTTGTCGACAGATCACTGTGGCCCAATAACATCTGTACGACCCTTAAGTCGGCCCCATGGTTCAGTAAATGCGTGGCAAACGCATGTCGTAAAGTATGAGGTGACAAGGTTGCCTTAATGCCCGCCACTGTTGCATAAAATTTGATACGGTGCCAGAAGGTCTGTCGGGTCATCATTTGTTGTCGATTACTCGGAAACAGCACATCTTGCGCACCCCCTAACAGCTGTGGCCGTGCTTCGCGTAAATAACGACTTAGCCAATGCTGTGCTTCTTCCCCCATAGGCACTAAGCGTTCCTTACGACCTTTACCCAGCACCCGCACCACACCTTGTTGCACAGACAGTTGCTGCATGGTTAAGCTAACCAACTCGGTCACGCGTAAGCCGGTGGCATATAATAACTCTAACATGGCTTTATCACGAAATTGGATCAGCTCGCTTAAATCCGGTGCACCTAGCAAAGCATCAACATCGGCTTCTGATAGGGTTTTCGGTAAGCTACTGCCAATTTTTGGATTTAATAGATGCTCCAGCGGATTCGTACTTATCAACGCCAACTGCTGCCAGTAACGATAAAAACGCCTTAAACTACTTAGCACCCGAGAGGCAGAACGCGGGCTGATCCCGTGATCGTAGCGCGTGGCTAAATACGCATTCACATCATCACCGCTAACACTGAGCAGTTTGATATTTTGCTGCTGACAAAACAGCGCAAAATGCCGCAGATCCGAGCCGTAAGCACTTAACGTGTGCGGGCTGGCATCTTGCTCTAAATAAAGTTGATCCAAAAATTGTTGAATACGCTGCTGCGTATCGGCTGTCAAGGCAGCATGTATTGTTTGGCTCATAGCAAGCTTAACGATCTCAGGTGTGCCAATAGTAGCGGATTTAGCCATCAAGGCATAGTGTATGGGCGAGCGCAGGCAAGTCTGATAATATAGCACCATGTTTCACTACACGTGCTATCAGATGAACATTGGTCTTTTTTATGGTTCCACCACCTGCTACACCGAAATGGTGGCAGAGAAAATTCAAGCGCTACTCGGCCCCGAGTTAGTAACGCTCCACAACTTAAAAGATACCGGTTTGGCCGCCATGCAAGATTACGACATCTTGATTTTAGGCCTCTCAACTTGGGACTTCGGCGAAATTCAAGAAGACTGGGAAGCACGCTGGCCTGAGATCAGTCAAGTTGATTTAAGCGGAAAAATAATCGCCCTGTACGGTATGGGCGACCAAATTGGTTATGCAGAATGGTTTCAAGATGCGCTGGGCATGTTACATGAGGCGCTGGCACCACAGGCTATCACCCGAGTAGGTTTCTGGCCAAACAGTGGTTATGAATTTATCGCCTCAAAAGCGCTTACGCCGGATGGCGAATGGTTTTATGGCTTAGCGCTGGATGATGAAAATCAGTATGAGTTAACTGATGCCCGGCTGCAAAGCTGGGTCGAACAGGTGTTAACCGAAATCGCCACCATCGGCTAAGCATCAGGTTAAAACTTCAAATAAAAATCCCGTAGCAAGGCGCGATATTCTGCTGAATAAGTGCCGTTTTCAGCGTGGATCAGTAAGCTGCTTAGCTCAACTGCTTGCCTCTCGCCAGCAAAGCGCCAGCTCTGTAAGTAACGACTGACCGGCTTGTTCGCTTTACTTTGCACGGCACAGCGGCGCAAGCAATGCCAGCCTCCCTCGGTTGCTGCTGCATCAAAAGCCGGCTGACTTACCGCAGGTAACACTAAACAAAATTCCCCTTCGGGGCTTAATAACGTTTCCGCTTGTTGTAACAAGGCACTAAAGGGCAAGCTATCGGTATGCCGGGCTTGTTGTCGTAATGGATCTATACTGGGCAAAGCCGCTTGAAAAAAAGGTGGGTTTGACACGATTAAAGCGTAACGTTGCGCGCGTTGATAGGTTAGAATATTGCCCTTTATCACCGTGATGGCCGATGGCCACGGACTGTGTTGCACATTATCTGCAGCCTGTGCCGCCGCGGCAGCATCCAGCTCGATGGCAGTAATTGCCTGTTTACCCTGGCTGCGCTGCGCTAACATTAAACTAAGAATACCGCTGCCTGCGCCAATGTCTAACATAGCACCCTTGGCTGGCAGCCGGGCCCAGGCCCCTAATAGCAGCGCGTCAGTGCCGACTTTCATCGCACAATGCTGATGCGCAATAGTAAATTGTTTACATTGAAAACCTGCTGACATACGTCCTCCGCGCGCCAGTTTAGCCTGAGTGCCAGCCGATGTCATAAGGAAACAGCATAACTTTGAGGTACTACCCATGTCATTTGCCGAGTTTCAACTCGACGACGCCCTTAATCGCGCACTCGAAACGGCCGGTTTTAGCGAGCCCACTCAGATCCAACAACTGGCGCTGCCACTGGCGTTAGAGGGCCGCGATATTATGGCGTCTGCCCCAACCGGCACGGGTAAAACGTTGGCGTTTGTGTTACCCGCTATTCAATATTTATTAGATTTCTCGCGCCGCGATCCGGGTTTTGCGCGGGTGTTAGTGATGACACCAACCCGCGAACTCGCTTACCAAGTGTATGATGAATTCCGTCAGTTCAGCCAACATACGACTCTGAACATCGGTTTAATTACCGGCGGTGTGAACTATGGTAGCCATAAAGATACGCTTGAAAAAAACAATGACATCTTAGTCGCCACCCCTGGTCGACTGATTGAATATCTCGATGAAGAAAGCTTTCAAGCGGATGAAGTGGAAGTTCTGATCCTCGATGAAGCGGATCGGATGCTCGATATGGGCTTTGTTGGCGAGATGAACCGTATCGTGTTAGAAGCGCGCCGCCGCCGGCAAACGATGCTGTTTTCTGCCACTTTAGAAGGCGCCACATTAGAGCGTTTCGCCAGTCATTCGTTAAAAGAGCCAGAGCGGATTGAAGCGCACCCGTCGCGCAAAGAAAAAGCCAAAATACTGCAATGGTGTCATTTAGCCGATGACATTAACCACAAACTCGCCATGTTAATTCATATTTTGCAGCAAGAAGACGTGACCAAGGCGATCGTTTTTGTGAAAACCCGTGAGCGTTTAGCCACGTTGTCGGGGCAATTAGAAACGGCCGGTTTACGCTGTTGCTGGTTACAAGGTGAAATGCCGCAAGATAAACGGCTGCAAGCTTTAGCACGTTTTACCAATAACCAAGTACGCATCTTAGTGGCGACTGACGTAGCGGCGCGCGGTTTGGATATTGACGACATCAGCCATGTGATTAACTTTGATATGCCACGTAGCGCCGATGTGTATGTGCACCGTATTGGCCGCACAGGTCGCGCCGGTAAAAAAGGGACGGCGATCTCGTTAGTCGAAGCACACGATATGAGTATTGTTGCCAAAGTAGAACGCTATACTGAGCAAAAACTTAAACGTCGAAACATTGAAGGGCTTCGCGCCAAAAATAAAGAAGCGAAAGTCGCAAGTAAAAAGAAAAAGCCAGGTAAATTAGCGGCCAAAAAGCTGGCAAAAAAAGCGCCTAAAAAATAATAGCTACGTTGTTTCTGGCCAATAGGTAATCGCACTTATTGGCCTTCTTCCCCTCGCCCAATGCTTTTCAACACCAGGTTCGTTACCCCACTCCCTTTTATCTTTTTAGCCCAACGCATCAACGCAATTTTTAGTCAAATCCGCTGTAATTATTCCAAAAGCATGCTATCAATAGGAATAAATTATTATTAGCGGAGCGGTCGGTGGATAAACGTCAATTTCTAAAAAGCAGTGCAGCCGCACTTAGCGTACTGCCATTAGTCGGTTGTAGCCTCACAGCACAAGCGGCCAGCACAACCTTAACCACTAACGGTCGTATCTTGCCGAAACGGTTACAAAAAGGCGATACCGTTGGCTTAATTGCCTCGTCCGCCGCCGTTGCCGACCAAGAAGATTTAGTTATCGCCACTGAAGTACTGCAGGCGCTGGGCTTTAACGTTAAAGCCGGCCGTTTTTATACCGAGCGTCATGGTCATTTAGCTGGCCGTGATGCGGATCGCGCCAGTGATCTGAACGCCATGTTTGCCGATCCCGAGGTAAAAGCCATTATCTGTGCCCGTGGTGGTTCAGGTGCTGCGCGTATTCTGCCGCTGCTTGATTATGAGATGATCCGGCGCAACCCTAAGCCGTTACTCGGTTATTCCGATATCACTGCGCTGCATAATGCCTTGCTGGCTAAAGCCGGTTTAGTGAGTTTTCATGGCCCCAATGGTATTGGTAGTTGGAATGCCTTTAATGTGGATCAATTCGAACGAGTGTTTTTCCAGCAAGAATTGCTCACTTACCAAAACGAACAAGAAAGCAAAGGTGAACTGGTTAACCGCGAAAACCGCACTCGCGTGATTACCCCAGGTAAGGCGCAAGGCGAGCTAATGGGCGGTAACTTAACGGTTTTGACCTCCTTAGCTGGCACGCCTTACTTACCTGATTTTCAAGATAAGATTCTCTTTTTAGAAGACATTGAAGAACAGCCCTACCGCATTGACCGCATGATGAGCACGCTAAAATTGATGGGCGCGCTGGATAAAATCAAAGGCTTTGTGTTTGGCGATTGTAACCGCTGCACCCCAGGCAATGGCTGGGGCAGCTTAACGCTGGATGAGATTTTTGCCGACTTTATTAAACCGCTAGGTATTCCAGCTTATCGCGGCGCGATGATTGGCCATATTCCCAAGCAATTTATTCTGCCGGTAGGCGCAAAAGTAGAAATGGATGCCAATGCCGGCACCCTACGCTTACTCGAGCCGGTATTTCAACGCTAACCGAACAAGCTGACTGCTAGGGTATTTCCTAGCAGTCTCACCGGCGAGTAAAGATCTGACCTTGTGGTGAGATATTTTTTTATCGAAAAAAAAGAAAGCCTCTCGACCGCGGCTAAAAGGTTAAACGCTCCGTAAAGCTTCGGCTGGAGCACGCGGTAAATACCTCCCTGTACGCTCCTCTTTTTCATCCCTGAAAAGGACGTCTTAAGCCAACATGTACTTCGCTATTAACTCGACCAACATTTATCTCAGCGAATGCAAAAATGGGCAACCGCTTTTCGCTGTTAATCCCCTTACGTTGCAAGCCGGGCAACCTAGCGCGGCCAAGGTTTTAAGACGAGGGGTGTTTGAGCGAGGCACGGTAGTGCCGAACGAGTTACCTCGTCGCCTTGGTCGGGTTAGGTTGAGCCGGGCTCTCGCGGCAACGTGGGGTCGCATTTTCTTTGGGTACTTTCTTTTGGCGAAACAAAAGAAAGTACCTCGCCCTCGGCGAAAACGTTAAACGCTGCGTAAAGCTTTGGCTGGAGCACGCGGTAAATACCTCCCTGTACGCTCCTCTTTTTCATCCCTGAAAAAGACGTCTCCAGCCAACGTTTACTTCGCTGTCAACTCGTTCAACCTGATTTGCCACTACAGCAAAAATGATGCTGATAATCTCACTGTTGCAATTGATACAAACTGCTCAACTAAGCGAATACCGCTTAGAATATGAGCGCCCCTTAGAGCGAGCCGACTGATCATCGTTGACCAAGGTTTTAAGAAAACGGGTGTTTGAGTGCGGCGACGAAGCATAGCGCGAGTTACGTTTTCGCCTTGGACAACGCATGAGCAGTCGGGCTTTCGAGCGGAAGTGGGGTCGCATTTTCTTTGGATACTTTCTTTTGGCGACGCAAAAGAAAGTATCTCGCCAACGGCGAAAACGTTAAACGCTGCGTAAAGCTTCGGCTGGAGCACGCGGTAAATACCTCCCTGTACGCTCCTCTTTTTCATCCCTGAAAAAGACGTCTCCAGCCAAAGTTTACTTCGCTATTAACTCGCTTTACTCCGAACCTAGATCTTCGCTTTGGATATTCATTCCCCCTTTGTAGCGAGCCGACTGATCATCGTTGACCAAGGTTTTAAGAAAACGGGTGTTTGAGTGCGGCGACGCTAGCGCCGCACGAGTTACGTTTTCGCCTTGGACAACGCATGATCAGCCGGGCTTTCGAGCGGAAGTGGGGTCGCATTTTCTTTGGGTACTTTCTTTTGGCGAAACAAAAGAAAGTACCTCGCCAGCAGCGAAAACGTTAAGCATTTATTTAATGATGCAAAAAGCCATCATTCTGACTGACGCAGTTCAAACTCGCCGTGTTGCAAAAAATACAACGTTTGCGCGATCACCGCATCGTTTTTCATCATAAACGGATGCGTAGTCGGTAAGGCAATAAAATCTGTCATCCCCTTAACTTTAGTTGACTCCAGTGACACTTTGCCATCATCCGGGTTGGGCAACATTGTCGAAAGCAACAAATTGATACTTTGCGTACCGGCAATCACGCCTAACTCAAAATCGACCGGACCTAAGCGTTTCGGCATACTCGCTTCATCCGTACCAAGCTGCTGACCTGCTGGGCCATTCAATAATTCAAACCCGGGCACATCTTTTAAATTATCCACGACCTCACTGCCTTGATTAGGCGGACCAAGCATCACCACGCGGCCAAGATGAGCAATAGGCTGCTGCGTTAAATAGTATCTCACAAGGATGCCACCTAGCGAATGCGTAACAAAATGCACTGGCTGTGCGGATTGCTGCTGGCAATAACGAAGCCCCTGCCCAATGGCCAATGCAGCTAATTGCTCGATAGGGTACTGCGTTGAGGGGTAATCGACATTACTGACCACATAACCGGCCTGCTGTAAGCGTTTTTCTAACACCTGCATGGCATCAGCACTACGCGCTAAGCCGTGTAATAAAATCACGCACTTTTTAGCCTGTAATAGCGCGCTAAAGCAAAGCAAAATTATGGCAAACAGGTAATTCATACTGTCTCTTTTTATGTGGTTCGACGTAGTGTTATCAGCTTAACTCACCGTATCGGCTAACGCGAATGCTACAGCCGCTTGTGCATGCAGTACCGTGGTATCAAACAACGGTACAGCGGCATCGGCTTGGCTGACTAATAAACCTATTTCAGTGCAACCCAAGATAATTCCCTCAGCACCTTGCAAGGCTAAACCGGCCATCATCCGCCGCACTAACTGCTTTGATTCCGGTTTAAGTATTCCCTGACAGAGCTCTTGATAAATAATCTGATGCAAACTATCCCGCTCAGTTTCAGTGGGTAACAGCACTGTGATACCGTACTTTTCACTTAAGCGCTCTCGATAAAAAGGCTGCTCCATGGTGAATTTAGTTCCCAGCAAACCAACACGGCTACAATGAGCTTGCCTCAAGGCGGTTGCGGTGGCATCGGCAATATGTAATAGCGGGATAGCCACTGCAGCTTCAATTTGAGCAGCAACTTTATGCATGGTATTGGTACAGAGCACAATAACCTCTGCACCTGCTGCAGCCAGTGCTACAGCCGCTTCAGCTAACACCTCACCGGCGCCTTGCCAATCACCCGCATGTTGTAAACGTTCAATCTGCTGAAAATCGACACTGTATAAAATACATTTAGCCGAATGCAGCCCACCCAGCTGTTGCTTAACCCCCTGATTAAGCAACCGATAATACGGTATGGTTGACTCCCAACTCATTCCGCCAATTAAACCAATCGTTTTCATGTTAAACCGCCAATGGTTATCAGAAGCAATACCATGACGCAAAAGGCCTTTCTCTGCAATACCATTAATACGCCATTAAAACAGCAGTTTACTTATAGGTCTGTAAGGCGTTTCCCGATATACATAAATAACAACAACGCTCTATTAAAAGCATTTTGAGGATCATCGCAGCTTTCGCTGTTAATCCCCTTACGTTACCTAGCGCGGCCAAGGTTTTAAGACGAGGGGTGTTTGAGCGAGGCACGATAGTGCCGAACGAGTTACCTCGTCACCTTGGTCGGGTTAGGTTGAGCCGGGCTTTCGCAGCAACGTGGGGTCGCATTTTCTTTGGGTACTTTCTTTTGGTGAAACAAAAGAAAGTATCTCGCCAACGGCGAAAACGTTAAACACTCCGTAAAGCTTCGGCTGGAGCACGCGGTAAATACCTCCCTGTACGCTCCTCTTTTTCATCCCTGAAAAAGACGTCTCCAGCCAAAGTTTACTTCGCTATTAACTCGCTCTGCTCCGACCCTAGATCTTCGCTTTGGATATTCATTCCCCCTTTGTAGCGAGCCGACTGATCATCGTTGACCAAGGTTTTAAGAAAACGGGTGTTTGAGTGCGGCGACGGTAGCGCCGCGCGAGTTACGTTTTCGCCTTGGACAGCGCATGAGCAGTTGGGCTTTCGAGCGAAATTGGGGTCGCATTTTCTTTGGGTACTTTCTTTTGGCGAAACAAAAGAAAGTACCTCGCCCTCGGCGAAAACGTTAAACACTCCGTAAAGCTTCGGCTGGAGCACGCGGTAAATACCTCCCTGTACGCTCCTCTTTTTCATCCCTGAAAAGGACGTCTTAAGCCAACATGTACTTCGCTATTAACTCGACCAACATTTATCTCTGCGAATGCAAAAAATGCGCAACCGCTTTTCGCTGTTAATCCCCTTACGTTGCAAGCCGGGCAACCTAGCTCGGCCAAGGTTTTAAGACGAGGGGTGTTTGAGCGAGGCACGGTAGTGCCGAACGAGTTACCTCGTCGCCTTGGTCGGGTTAGGTTGAGCCGGGCTTTCGCAGCAACGTGGGGGCGCATTTTCTTTGGGTACTTTCTTTTGGCGAAACAAAAGAAAGTACCTCGCCAATGGCGAAAACGTTAATCGTTTCGTAATAGAGTCTTGCTATTTGCCCCCGAATAAAGTCCCAACAAAAAAGGCGCCTCAGCGCCTTTTAAACCATTTAAACTGAACAGTTTAAACGATAAAACTTATTCCCACTCAATCGTCGCGGGTGGCTTACCGCTGATATCATAGACCACACGAGAAATGCCGTTGATTTCATTGATAATACGGTTAGACACTTTACCCAGTAAATCATAAGGTAAATGCGCCCAATGCGCAGTCATAAAGTCGATGGTTTCAACGGCACGCAGTGATACCACCCAATCGTACTTACGCGCATCGCCCATCACACCTACCGATTTTACCGGCAAGAAAACCGTAAAGGCTTGGCTGACTTTGTTGTATAAGTCGGCTTTATGCAGCTCTTCAATAAAGATCGCATCAGCACGGCGCAGTAGGTCGCAGTATTCTTTTTTCACTTCGCCCAATACCCGAACCCCTAAACCTGGGCCTGGGAACGGATGGCGATACAACATGTCATAAGGTAAACCCAGCTCTAAACCAACTTTACGCACTTCATCTTTAAATAATTCACGCAACGGCTCAACTAAGCCCAACTTCATATGCGCCGGTAAGCCACCGACGTTATGGTGCGATTTAATCACATGGGCTTTACCTGTGGCAGAGCCGGCGGATTCAATGACGTCAGGGTAAATAGTGCCTTGCGCTAGCCACTTGGCGTTTTCAAGTTTTTGCGATTGTTCATCGAACACTTCAACAAACACACGGCCGATAATTTTACGTTTAGCTTCTGGCTCGTTTTCACCGGCTAAGGCGTCTAGGAAACGATCTTCGGCGTCTACTTTAATGATATTTAAGCCAAAGTGATCACCAAACATATCCATCACTTGCTTGCCTTCGTTTAAACGCAACAAGCCGTTATCAACAAAGACACAGGTCAAATTTTTACCAATAGCGCGGTGCAGCAACATGGCCACAACAGAACTGTCGACACCACCGGATAAACCTAAAATAACTTGGTCATCACCAATTTGCTGCTTTAAACGGATCACCGCATCTTCAATGATGGTCGCGGGTGTCCAAAGGCGGTCACAACCACATATGTCTACAACAAAGTGTTGTAACATCCTTAGGCCTTGGCGGGTGTGCGTGACTTCTGGGTGAAACTGCACACCGTAAAACTGACGCGCCTCATCCACCATACCGGCATGTGGACAAGTGGCCGTGCTGGCACAGGTTTCAAAACCAGCTGGGATTTCAACCACTTTATCACCGTGGCTCATCCAAACATCTAATAAGGCATTACCATTAGCGCCAATGTGATCTTCAATCTTGGCGAATAAATCATTCGGTGCAACCACTTCAACCTGAGCATAACCAAATTCACGTAGATCAGAGCCTTGCACCTTGCCGCCTAACTGCTCAGCCATGGTTTGCATGCCGTAACAGATGCCCAACACGGGCACACCCGCTTCAAACACATATTGCGGGGCACGTGGCGAGTTTTGCTCAGTCACGCTTTCTGGGCCACCCGATAGAATAATACCGGTTGGATTAAATTCACGAATTTGTGCTTCAGTAACATCCCACGCCCACAACTCACAATAAACACCAATTTCACGCACGCGGCGGGCAATCAGCTGGGTATATTGAGAACCGAAGTCGAGGATCAGAATGCGATGATGATGAATATTCTTGTTCATACTAACCTTTTAAAAAGTACAGGGGCTGACCTAAGTCAGCCCTGATAGCAAAAAACAGTTACCCTAAACGGTAGTTTGGTGCTTCTTTTGTGATTTGCACATCATGCACGTGCGATTCACCCATCCCTGCAGACGTTACTTTAACGAACTGTGGCTTGGTGCGTAGCGTGTTGATATCTGGGCTTCCGGTTAAGCCCATAGCAGAGCGTAAACCGCCCATTTGCTGGTGAATGATGGTTTCGATTGGGCCTTTGTAAGCCACTCGACCTTCAATACCCTCAGGTACCAGTTTTTCGGCATTATTGCTGCCTTGGAAATAACGGTCTGATGAACCATTGCGCTGCGCCATTGCGCCTAATGAGCCCATACCACGGTAAGATTTGTAATAACGCCCTTGATATAGCTCAACTTCGCCTGGAGCTTCTTCCGTACCGGCAAACATAGAGCCCACCATCACACAGTTTGCACCAGCCACTAAAGCTTTTGCGATATCACCAGAGAAGCGAATACCGCCATCGGCAATAATGCACACATCTAAACCTTGCACACCTTCAACGGCATCAGAGATAGCGGTAATTTGTGGTACACCACAGCCAGTAACAATACGCGTAGTACAAATTGAGCCTGGACCGATACCTACTTTAACTGCATTGGCACCCGCTTCAGCTAACGCTTTAGCGCCTTCGGCTGTTGCGACATTACCTGCCACGATTTGAAGATCGGGATACTGAGCACGCGTTTGTCTTACACGCTCTAACACACCTTCAGAGTGACCGTGCGAGGTATCAATTAACAGAATATCCACACCGGCTTCAACTAACGCCGCGATGCGCTCATCTGTACCTGGGCCTACACCGACCGCAGCACCCACGCGTAAACGACCTAATTCGTCTTTACAGGCATTGGGCTTACTGGCGGCTTTGTAATAATCACGAACCGTAATTAAGCCTTTTAATTTGAAATGATCATCGACCACTAACACCTTTTCAATCCGATGTTGGTGCATCAGTTTTAAGGCATCTTCCCGTGGCGCGTTTTCATTTACCGTAACCAGTTTTTCCCGTGGCGTCATCACCGCAGTTACTTTGGCTTGCAAATTTGCTTCAAAGCTCATGTCGCGACCGGTAACAATACCGACTAACTCGCCTTGTTTGTCTAAAACGGGGAAACCTGAAAAGCCATGTTGTTCGGCTAAGGCTTGAACATCACGCACCGTCATATCCGCTAGTGCGGTAACCGGATCGGATACTACGCCACTCTCGTATTTTTTTACTTTGCGTACATTAGCTGCTTGCTCTTCGATGGTCATATTCTTATGAATAAAACCAAGGCCGCCTTCTTGCGCTAAGGCAATAGCAAGGCGTGCTTCCGTTACAGTGTCCATTGAAGCGGAAACCATAGGAATGCTAAGCGTGATTGTTTTGGTTAACTGAGTGCGTAAATCAGCGGTGTGGGGTAGCACATTTGAGTGCGCCGGAACCAATAACACGTCGTCAAAGGTTAAAGCTTCTTTAATGATCCTGAGCATTGCAACAATCTCGCTGTGTGGATGAAAAGATAGGGAATGTTGCGGTGCAATTTTAGCGGAAATAGTGCAACAGAACAAACGCTTTTTTCTTTTTGTCAGGATAAGGTTTGATAACGTACACTAAGGGCATGAACAAGTCGTTGAGTTAATCATGCAGCAGTCTGAGATTTATACCGTTTCCCGTTTAAATAGCGAAGTACGCCTTACCCTCGAATTACAGTTTCAGCAATTGTGGTTAAGCGGTGAAGTGTCGAATTTTGTGGCGGCCGCGTCGGGGCATTGGTATTTCAGTTTAAAAGATCAGGCAGCGCAGGTAAAAGTGGCGATGTTTAAGCAAGCCAATCGCAATGCACTGATCCGGCCGCAAAATGGCCAGCAGGTTTTATTACGCGCCCGGATTAGTGTCTATGAACCGCGCGGCGAGTATCAATTATTAGCCGACTTTATTGAGCCCGCCGGCGATGGTTTATTAAAACAACAATTTGAACAGTTAAAAAATAAACTGGCTGCCGAGGGTTTATTTGCAGCCGAGCGTAAAAAGGCGTTACCGGCTAATCCGCGCACCGTCGGCGTAATTACCTCACCCACCGGTGCCGCCGTGCGCGATATTATTACTGTGCTGCAACGCCGAGCACCCGGTATTAAGGTGATCGTTTACCCATGCCAAGTGCAAGGTGACAGCGCCGCTGGGCAGCTACGGCAAATGCTCAGTACAGCCATTCAGCGTGATGAGGTTGACGTCTTAATTATTGGCCGTGGTGGTGGTTCGTTAGAAGACTTGTGGTGTTTTAACGACGAAGCCTTGGCCAGAGCCGTGGCGCAGTGCCCTATTCCGATTGTCAGTGCCGTGGGGCACGAAATTGATTTTGCACTCACCGATTTTGTAGCAGATGTGCGGGCAGCAACCCCTTCCGCGGCGGCTGAACTGGTGTCACCCGATCAAAGCCATTTTGTGTTGCAACTGCAACAACTGTCGAGCCGCTTAGTTCGAGCCCAGCGCTTGTTTTTACAAAGGCTGACACCCAAGCTCAGTCAATTACAGCTACGCTTACAACAACTGCACCCACAACGCCGTTTAGAACAACAGCAACAGCGCCTAGATGAGTTACAACTGCGCTTACAACGGGTGATGCAGCTACAGTTACAGCAAGCTAAACGCCAGCACAGCTATTTACAACAAAGTTTGCTGCATCTCTCGCCCGCTAAAACCTTAAAGCAACAAAACAACCTGTTGCAGCAACTTCAACGCCGCTTGCTGCACGCGCAGCAACAAAACGCAAAACAGCAACAACAAAAACTGGCGAAACTCAGTGCGCAACTGCACACCGTTAGCCCACTCGCCACCCTAGCTCGTGGATACAGCATAAGTTTTAATGCCGCAGAGCAAGCCATTACCAGCAGCTCACAACTAAAGTTAGGCGATACTATCAGTACGCGTTTAGCAGAGGGCCGCTTTATGGCCAAAGTCACTGCGCTTGAGTAAAGAACGAGCAAAGCGAATTATGCGTTGAGCTTTTTTTCTGGCTGCAGCGAAGTTGAAGCTAAATAGCCCATTTAGCTTCAACAAACTCTGCATATCTTCTTATAGATATCGTACAGCTATGTATTTTTAACTTTTACTGCTGGCCCGATATCACTTGACCAAGTGTGAATTGTCCTCTTTCGGGTTTTATTGAGTAACAAAGACTCGCGCCATTGCATTGGGTAGTTTTGATTTTGTTCATGCTACCTCTGGTATACAACCCTTTGCTTTGCAAAGTATCAACAAAACCTATTAACACGCTATCAGGAGAAATATCATGCCCCACTACTTTAATAACTTCGATATCTAATGATTGTTGCAAATCGGCGACCAGCTCTTTAGCATCTGGTTTGGGTGTGAGCAATGCGATCGATTCTGTTAAAAACGCTCTGGACTCATTGTGTCCAGATAATACCAATCGTTTAAAGAGTTGCGCAGCAGCCGGCACATCAGTTTCCGTATAGATACCCTTCTGCTTTAATCTAGCCAACAAAAACATAGCATCAACTGAACGCAGCTCACTTGCCTGCTCTAACAATGTCATGCCTTCAAGCACATTGTCGGTATCGGGTTGTGAGAGCAACAGTAACGCCTTTTTATATAAGGCCGGCGCATGCTTTAAGGATGCGGATTGAGTTAATAACGCATCTGCTTGTGCAAGATCTTGTTCAACAACAAATCCTTCTCGATACCATTCTGATAACATAAAAACTGCCATCGGGTGTTTATGATTTACCGCTCTTTGTAAAAAGCTGAGTGCTTTCTTTGGATCCTGCTCTCGGCCATCACCGGTAGCATAAATCATACTTAGCAAGGTCATCGCTTCAAAACTGCCAAACCTCGCCATCCTGTGCAATGTCGTAATTTTGTTCTGACATGACGCCTCAGCGCAAATTAAGCCTGCTGAGGAAGTTGCTATTGTCTCTGCACGTAACGGCAGCATCATAACAATGACGCTGGTGACTAATAAATATTTTAAATAAGTACGCATAATCCATCCTTGCATGCCAGCATATCGTCTAAACATTAGCCTAATTAAAACAATACAGCAACTCAATATTACAAAAAAGCAACTTGTCAATTTAAAGCACTATCGTCATGATTGACCATCCGTTGCGATCAACGATGGCATGTTTTACCCCTTATTTTTGATAATGAGGTACTCATCATCATATCGCTGATAATTGAATCATAAAGTTTGCTTGGAGTTTTATGCCTCACAATACCATCGCTTTAAATCAGCAACGCCAACCGCTTGATCACCTCGACTCGGTGTGGCTGTTTGGCTATGGCTCGTTGATTTATAAGGCGGATTTTCCTTATCTACAGCGCAAGCCTGCCTGTATTTATGGCTGGCAGCGGCGTTTTTGGCAAGGCTCACATGATCATCGTGGTACACCAGAGGCACCTGGTCGTGTCTTAACGCTAATAGAAGCCCCTGGTGAGCGCTGTGCCGGTATGGCCTATCAGGTGACACCTCAAACTTTTACTCACTTAGACCATCGTGAGAAGAATGGTTATCTGCGCTTTTTTACTGAATTACATTGGCAAGATCAGCCTGGCCAAACGGCGGGCTTGGTATATCTAGCCAGCGCCGATAATGAAGCTTATTTAGGGCCAGACAGTGATGCGGCCATTGCGGCACATATTGCGGTAAGTGCTGGCCCAAGTGGCCCGAATAGCGAGTATTTACTGCAACTGGCCGCTGCGCTACGTGAGTTGGGTGAACATGATGAGCATGTATTTGCGATAGAGCGAGAACTGTTAAACCTGCTAGCGTGAGATACCATGTATTAACATAAACCTGCGAGTTTAAATCAAACGCGTAAAAAAGGTCGCACTAGGCGACCTTTGATTTAAATAACGCAATAGCGTTTTCGCTTAAGCTTCTTTTACCACATCAATAAAGTACTTCACTTCACCGTCGACCAACTCACGCACTAAACCGTGCACGTCGGTTTCAAAACCGGGGAACTCGCCATTGAACGCACGGGTAAACTTCAGGTAGTTGATAATGGTTTTATTAAAGCGCTCGCCTGGCACCATCAGTGGAATACCTGGTGGATATGGCGTCACTAACATGGCCGTTACCCGCCCTTCGATTTCATCTATCGACACTCGCTCAATTTCACGGTGAGCCATTTTCGCCCAAGCATCGGCCGGTGTCATCGCCGTCTCAATTTGCGACAAGTACATTTCGGTGGTCACTTTGGCCACGTCATACTTGCGATACATATTGTGAATTCGCTGACACAGATCGCGTAAACCGACTTTTTCGTAACGCTTGTTCTTACCCGCAAACTCTGGCATGACGCGCCATAACGGCAAGTTTTGGTCGTAATCGTCTTTAAACTGCTGTAACTCGGTCACCATCGAGTTCCAACGACCTTTGGTAATACCAATGGTAAACATAATAAAGAATGAATACAGGCCGGTTTTCTCGATAATAATACCGTGCTCAGACAAGTATTTACTGACAATCGCCGCCGGGATCCCGGTTTCATCAAACTGGCCATGCAAGTTCATACCCGGTGTGATGATAGTGGCTTTGATGGGGTCCAGCATATTAAAGCCTGACTCGATATCACCAAAACCGTGCCAGCTATCAGTAGCATGTAACACCCACTTTTCGCGATGGCCAATGCCTTCGTCTGGCAGAATATCGGGGCCCCATACTTTAAACCACCAATCATCATCGCCAAATTCGTCATCAACTTTGCGCATCGCCCGACGAAAATCGATGGCTTCCAACAACGATTCCTCCACCAGCGCCGTGCCGCCGGGTGCTTCCATCATCGCCGCAGCCACGTCACAGCTGGCAATAATGGCATATTGCGGGCTAGTCGAGCTGTGCATCAAATAAGATTCATTAAAGCGGTGGGTATCTAAATTACGCTTTTCGGCATTTTGTACCAAAATTTGCGAAGCTTGAGATAAACCAGCTAACAATTTATGGGTAGATTGCGTAGCAAATACCAGCGTTTCTTCCGAGCGCGGCCGATCTTTACCAATAGCATGCATTTCATGATAAAACTCATGGAAGCTGGCATGCGGTAACCACGCTTCATCAAAGTGCAAGGTGTCGATTGTTGAGCCCAGCTCTTGCTTAATTTCTTCCACGTTATACAAAATACCGTCATAGGTACTTTGAGTAATGGTTAAAATACGCGGCTTTTTGTTCTTGGCATTGCGAGCGAACGGATTGGCTTCAATCTTTTTGGCAATGGCTTCGGGCGAAAACTCACTTTTCGGAATAGGCCCAATAATGCCGTAATGGTTACGGGTGGGCATTAAAAACACAGGAATAGCACCGGTCATAATGATCGAGTGTAAAATCGATTTATGGCAGTTACGGTCCACCACCACGATATCACCCGGTGCCACCACAGAGTGCCACACCATCTTATTCGAGGTGGAGGTCCCGTTTGTGACAAAGAACAAATGATCGGCATTAAAGATACGCGCCGCATTCGCTTCACTTTCGGCCACAGGCCCAGTGTGATCAAGCAGTTGGCCTAATTCATCTACCGAGTTACACACATCAGCCCGAAGCATGTTTTCACCAAAGAATTGGTGAAACATTTGACCCACCGGGCTTTTTAAGAATGCCACGCCACCAGAGTGACCTGGGCAGTGCCATGAGTATGAACTGTCTTGGGCATAATCCATCAGCGCATTGAAAAATGGTGGCGCTAAGGCGTCTAAATATTTACGAGCTTCACGAATAATATGCCGCGCGACAAACTCAGGCGTATCTTCGAACATATGAATAAAACCATGTAGCTCGCGCAAAATATCATTCGGTATATGCCGACTGGTACGGGTTTCACCGTACAGAAAAATCGGAATATCGGCATTGCGCTTACGCACTTCTTTGACGAAAGCACGCAGCTCAATCAGCGCTTTATTCACATCATCGTTGCTGCCACTGCCAAACTCTTCGTCATCAATCGACAAAATAAAACAGGATGCGCGGCTCGCTTGTTGGGCAAAAGCGGTTAAATCGACATAGCTGGTGTAACCCACGACTTCAAAACCATGGCCACCAATCGCTTGGGCGAGATCACGAATCCCCGAACCTGAAATATTTTCTGAGCGGAAATCTTCGTCTATTACAATAACCGGAAAACGGAATTTCATCTGTTAGTCCTTGCTGTTAATCTTTTTTAGCCACTTTTTGACGGGCTTTCATTAAGCGCTCACGCTTGTACTTTTGCAGCGCAGTCTCAGTATTTTTCTTGGTGGGCGTATAGGGGTTCTCACCCTCACGGAATTCTATACGCACTGGCGTACCCATCATTTGCAGCGCTTTTCGGTAGTAGTTCATCAAATAACGCTTATACGAGTCTGGTAAATCTTTCACTTGGTTACCGTGAATGACGATAATCGGTGGGTTATAACCACCGGCATGCGCATATTTCAATTTAACGCGACGACCATGCACCATCGGTGGCTGGTGATCTTCTTGCGCCATTTTCATGATGCGGGTTAATAACGAGGTACTAACGCGTTTCGTGGCAGAATCAAAGGCTTCTTCAACCGAGTCGAATAGATTACCCACGCCAGAACCATGCAGAGCAGAAATAAAATGTAAGCGGGCAAAATCGATAAAACCAAGGCGACGATCTAACTCGCGTTTAATTTCGTCTTTTACACCGTCGTTTAAACCATCCCATTTGTTCACCGCTAACACTAAGGAACGCCCGGCATTCAATACGAAACCTAAGATACTCAGATCTTGATCTGAAATGCCTAAACGAGCATCCAATACCAAAATGACTACGTTGGCATCTTCAATCGCTTGCAATGTTTTCACAACCGAGAACTTCTCGACCATATCATCAATCTTGCCACGACGACGAACACCCGCAGTGTCAATCAAGGTGTAATCACGCTCATTACGCTGCATCGGAATATACACTGAGTCACGAGTGGTACCCGGCATATCGAACACCACTACCCGCTCTTCACCCAGAATACGATTGGTCAGTGTCGATTTACCCACATTAGGCCGGCCAACAATGGCTAACTTGATATGTTCAGAGCGCAGTCTGGCCGCTTCTGCGGCAGCGTCCTCTTCAGAGACATCCGTGTAATCACTGATCACAGAATCTTCGCTAGCCGTTTCGTCTTTTTGTTGTTGCAAGAACGGCAATAAGGCATGTTGCAACAAGGAAGAGACACCCCGGCCATGTGCGGCTGCGATGGGGTAAACTTCGCCTATGCCCAAACTGTAAAAGTCGGCAACGGCGGTATCTGCGTCTAGACCATCGGTTTTATTGGCGACCAAAAAGACGGGCTTTTCCACCCGACGAATATGAGCCGCAATCGCTTGATCGCCCACTGTTGAACCGGCGCGTGCATCGACAAGGAACAGCACAACATCGGCTTCAGCAATGGCTTTTAACGATTGATCGGCCATTTCGACTTCAATACCGTGCTCATTGCCGTCGATACCACCGGTATCCACCACAATAAACTCCATGCCTTCGAAGTTGACCGAGCCATATTTGCGATCACGTGTTAATCCCGGAAAGTCGGCAACAAGCGCATCGCGGGTGCGGGTTAAACGGTTAAACAGTGTTGATTTGCCAACATTGGCGCGCCCAACCAGGGCCACTACAGGTAACATTTAGTCAACCTCAAAAATAAGAAAACAGGCCTCAGTTTAGGCCTGTTTTCTGTTAAGTAGATTAATACGCAGTTTAAGGCGTTTGTAATAATACTAGCTCACCATCACGAGTTGTGACGACTATATAGTCATTATTGGCAACAGCTTCACGATAAAAGCCTGAATCATCAAAGCTTTGTCTGGCAACAAAGTCACCGGTGTTGCGATCAAACCAATGCAAATTACCTTTGCTATCACCGATAACCAGGTAGTCTTTATACACGGTAGGGCCAGTTAAAAAGTGTTTATGTAAACCGGTTTGACTCCAGATCTCCGACCCGTTACGACGGTCTACCGCATAAATAAGACCTTCAGAATCGACCAGATAAATCACTGAGCCGCTGATCGCCATATTGCGGAAACTGGCGTAATCGCGCTTCCAAGATTGCTGCCCCGAACGCAGATCTAATGCAAATAACTCACCGTTAAAGGCGATAGTGTAAACTGTCCCCCCAACGACCAATGGCTTAGCATCCACATCGACCAAACGTGATAAGTCGGTACTGCCTTTTGGTGTCGCAACCGTTTCTTCCCAAGCTTGGAAACCACGATCGACTAACAATACGCCGACACGACCATTCGCTGTACCGTATATAACGCCGCCGCTTTCAATAACCGGCTCGCTGACACCGCGGATCGTTAAAGGAGGCTGTTCGTTTTCAAACACCCAACGCTGTTCGCCATCATCGGGGCTTAATGCCAAAAGCGTACCGGTACCTAATTTGACTACCACAAAGCCATCACCGACCGCAGGGCTCACTAACACTTCACCCGGTACTTGCGCACGCCAAACTAAAGTGCCCGTGACCGCATCGAGCGCAACCACTTCGCCATTTTCAGTACCTAAAAAAAGCTTACCGTAACCTTGGCTAATACCACCAGCAATGCGGGCATTACCTTCAGACCAGCTTAAGTTTAATTTTTGCCAAGCAGACACTTGCGCGTCTTGGCGTAGATCAAAGGTCCATAAGCGCTTGCCTGTGGCCAGATCTGCTGCCACCACGATGCCTTCACGGCTAGCCATAAACACTTTGTCATCTAAAATCAGGGGTTTTAAGCCTGATTCGTAATGGCCCACGCCGTCACCGACTTGCATCGACCACACTTTCTTCGGGCTAATGCGATTTTCGATATCGGGCAGTACTAATTTTTCTTTGCTAGAACAAGCCATCAACGTTAGCGAAATCAACGCCAACGCTGCATGTTTTAAGGCAAATTTCATATCGGCCCCTTAATTCGCAGCGGTGATGTGCGCCAGCTCATCAAGTTTAATCTGCAATAATTGCGTATTTTGGCCGGCGTTGCTAAAGGCGACTTGATAAGCCGCTTTCGCCGCGACTAAATCACCCGTGGCTTGTAACACATCGCCTTTCAGCTCTGCTTGTTGCCCAACAAAACTTGATGGTACAGCTTGCTCTAAGGTTGCTAAAGCGCCGGTATAGTCACCTGTTTGACGTTGTACACGTGCTAAACGTAACTGAGCGATCGCCTTAACGCTAGCGTCTTTGCTGTTTTGCTGTACCCAGCTTAACTGCTTAACCGCTTCGGCAAAATTCTCAGCGGTCACCGCATCTTTCGCCGCTAATAACGCCGCGAACACGGCATAATTATTATTGCCTTGCTCGCTAATAAAAGCTTGCGCTTCTGCTAAGAAATCATCCTCACTGGCTTGCTTTTGCACTAATTGAGCATAACTGTTAGATAATGCTTCAGCACTCGCTCGCTGTTCAGCCTGATAAAAGCGCCAGCCATACAGGGAACCTAAACCGATCACCACACCGCCTAAGATGGCTTTGCCGTATTCATTCCAAAACCGTTTAAGGGCTTCAACCTGTTGTTCTTCGTCTGTGTAAATTTCCACCTAACTACTCCGTTATGCTCTCAGGCCAGATGCTGAGCCAATTCGCTCAGTTTCAAGGTTTGTTGTGGCTGATCCTGACGTAACCATTTTAAGGTGATTTCGCCACGGGCCAGTTCTTCATCGCCTAAAATCAGTGCTAATTCGGCACCTGATTTATCAGCCCTTTTAAATTGTTTTTTTAGATTGCCGCCACCGCAGTGCAAGATAACACGTTTGGTCGGCAAATCGCTACGCAGCCTTTCGGCAACGCTAACGGCTGCAAGTTCCGCAGACTCACCCATTGCCATCAGATAAATATCTGCGGTTGGGGCTAATACTGGCGCTAACTCTAATGTTTGCAGTAATAAAATCAAGCGCTCTAAGCCTAAAGCAAAACCAACGGCCGGCGTAGGTTTGCCGCCAAGCTGTTCGACTAAACCATCGTAACGGCCACCGGCACACACGGTACCTTGCGAACCCAGCTCTGTGGTTACCCACTCAAACACGGTACGATTGTAATAGTCTAAGCCGCGCACAAGGCGTGGATTAATGGTAAAACTAATGCCCGCCGCGGTTAAGCGTGCTTGTAATTGATTAAAATGCGCTGTTGACTCGGCATCTAAATGATCGGCTAGCTTTGGTGCAGCGGCCAGCATCTCGGCCATAGCAGGGTTTTTGCTATCCAGCACCCGTAAAGGGTTGCTGTACAAACGGCGCAAGCTGTCTTCGTCCAACAGATCTTTATGCTGTTCTAAATAGGCTACCAAGGTATCACGATAGGCCGCGCGCGCGTCATTCGAGCCTAATGAGTTCAGCTCTAAGCTCACATAAGGGGTTAAACCCAGCTTTTGCCATAAACGCGCACTTAATATGATCACTTCCGCATCAATATCAGCACTGCCAATACCAAAAGCTTCTAAGCCAAATTGGTGAAATTGGCGATAGCGGCCTTTCTGCGGCCGTTCATGGCGAAACATCGGGCCGGTGTACCACAGGCGTTGTTCTTGGTTATACAGTAAGCCGTGCTCATTACCCGCACGCACACAGCAGGCAGTGCCTTCTGGTCGTAAGGTTAAGCTGTCACCATTGCGATCATTGAAACTGTACATTTCTTTTTCAACGATATCGGTAACTTCGCCAATAGAGCGTTTAAACAGCTCAGTCATCTCCACAATGGGAAAGCGAATTTCACTGTAACCATAGCTAGCCGCGGTGTCGCGAAGGACTTGTTCTACATATTGCCACAGACCAGAATCCTGCGGCAGGCAATCGTTCATGCCACGAATTGCCTGAATTTGCTTAGCCAAAATAATGCTTCCGTTTAACTATTACGCAAAGAGCACCGCTAAGGTGTCTGCAAAAGCAGGGATTATAGAGCCTGCGCCGCAAAACACCAAGCATCCTACTCTTAGAGTTGTTTTACTGCGATACGTTGTTGCAAATACTGCCGTACTTGAAACTCGAGTTGTTCAGCAATTTGCCCGTTATCCAACCGCAACTTTTGCCGCTCGCCGTTGATATAAAAGCCACTTTTACGATTGGCGCCGGCCACACCCAGATCTGAAATTAACGCTTCACCCGGGCCATTGACGACACAACCAATCACGGACACCGTTAAAGGATCAACAATATCTTCTAAACGTTGCTCTAACTCATTCATGGTTTTAATCACGTCGAATTCTTGGCGTGAACAACTGGGGCAGGCAATAAAATTAACACCACGCGAGCGGATCCGCAGTGATTTCAAAATATCAAACGCCACTTTAACTTCTTCAACCGGATCGGCCGCTAATGAAATGCGCAGTGTATCGCCGATGCCTTCTGCCAATAACATCCCTAAACCAATGGCCGATTTAACTGCGCCGGCTCTTGCGCCACCTGCTTCGGTAATGCCTAAATGCAGTGGTTGTTTAATTTGCTTTGCCAATAAACGATAAGCGCCGACGGCTAAGAACACGTCGGAGGCTTTTACGCTGACTTTAAAATTGTCGAAGTTAAAGCGATCCAGAATATCGACATGCCGCATTGCTGATTCTACTAGCGCTTCGGGCGTCGGCTCACGGTATTTCTCTTGAATATCCGCTTCTAAGGAACCGCCATTCACACCAATACGGATGGGAATATTGTAATCTTTAGCGGCATCGACCACGGCGCGAATACGATCTTCTTTGCCAATGTTACCCGGATTAATGCGCAAACAATCAACACCATACTCAGCCACTTTTAAAGCGATTCGATAATCAAAATGTATATCGGCAACTAAAGGTACTGGCGATTGCTGTTTAATCAGCTTAAAGGCTTCGGCAGCTTCCATGGTTGGCACTGAAACACGCACTAAATCAGCACCAGCAGCTGCAATGGCGCGAATTTGTGCGACGGTCGCGTCAACATCCGTGGTGCGAGTATTGGTCATTGACTGTACGGCGATTGGCGCATCACCGCCAATTAATACATTTCCTACTTTAATTTGAGTCGATTGCCGACGTTTAATCGGATTTTCTGCAAACATTATTCGTTCTGTCCTGACAAAGTAAATTTGGCAACACGGCCTCCAGGATATTTCGACATATCATAAGGCTGTTGGTTTAATTCGATGGCGACCACGCTGGGGTTGCCTAAGGTAATCACAAACGGTGCCTTGGCATTCAGTTCCATAATGTAGCCAGCTTGCTTGGTGCCATAAGCGACTCGTTCGCCACTGGCATCTACGACATCAATCCAGCAGTTTTCGGCAAACGTCATTTTTAACCGATCTAAACCACTGTCGTTACTGTCACCAAAAGATTCTGTGGCCAGTTCGTTGTTTTCTGGGGCAAGCAGCGTGTCAGTACTTGGCGCTGGCAACTCAACCACGGGCACACTGCTGGGTAATGCAGACGGATTGCTTTGCGTTACCGACTCGCTTACGGAACTTTCTGGCTCATTGCTGTTATCTGCTGCGTTATTGGCCGCTGGTGGTGACTCCCAGCTGCTAGGCTGTGTAACGGTTTGCGTAAGTGGAATAGTCCCGCTTGATTCTGTCAGCGCGGGCGTTGTGCTGCTGGTCGGTAGGCTATCGCTAGTGACAAAATCACGCGAGCCCTGCCAAAACCAAATGGCTAATGAAGCCAGTAAAATAGCGGCAATCAAATAAGTCAGCCACATAAAGCGAGCTTCAGTTTGCTGCTTGGCCTGCCGATTAGAAAAGGTTTTCATGGTTTTAACCGGTGCACTATTGACATGGTGCGCCTGTTCAAACTGTTTTAGTAGCGGCAACTCAGGTAATTTTAAATACCGCGCATAGGCACGAACATAACCACGCATAAAGGTCGGCAGGATGTTTTTATCAGGTTCATCGGCTTCTATGCATTGCAACACTTCCGCTTTTAAATTTAGCTGTTGTGCCACATCCTTTAAAGATAAGCCGCGTTTCTCACGTGTTTGCCGTAAGATCTGACCGACCGTCAATTCAGGTGCTGAGCTCGCTTCAAGTTGTTCGTCATTAGTCATGATTAATTGATGCCGGATCCACAATGTAAAGTTTTTGCCCGATGGTTAAACGGCTTTGTTCCGTTAACGCATTCCAGGCCATGAACCGCTCTAAACGAATATTATAGCGGTACGAAATGGCAAACATAGTGTCACCTTCAGCAACCAGATGAAAATATTCATCGACTGGCTGCGCATTGGCCAATCGCACTGGCGGTGCACCCGAATCTGGCGGGGCATCACTCGGAGCTAACCAGATTTTTTGTCCTACCCGCAATTTAGAGGTTGGCGTTAAGGCGTTCCACTCTTGCAGGCGGGTTAATAAAATATTGTAATTTACCGAGATGCTGTGAAGTGATTCGCCCTCGGCGACTTTATGAAAAGGCACATCACTGATATCAGCAATAAGCTCGTTATTGCTTTGTGGCATCGTTATGGTTGGCTTTGCAGAAGAGATAGGTTGCCCTGGCGCAACAGCATCAGGCGCGGCAGGTAAATTCGCTGTAACGGCGGCTTCTGTAGTATTTGCCACGGTTTGTCTGGTTAAAGGCTCAGGCTGAACGGTCACCGCGGCAGCGGCTGGTTCAGTTGACATCATGCTTGGCGCAGCGCTGTCCACAGCTGCTGTTGTTAATGTCTCTAATGCCTTTTTGGTCTCAAGCGCAGGCGTAACCGCTGGCGGCTCTTGTGCCGTTAGCTGGGTGCTCGCGGTGGGGGTATTAGACACAGCGGTAAGTTGCGCTTCAGGTGCAGCGCTGGTGGTTGTAACAGGGCTTAGCCTTTGTTGCGCTGTAACGGCGCTTTGCGGTTTTGTTGCTTGAAGCGTCGCGTCGCTGCGCTGTTTTGTGGTCTTGTTGCTGAGCTCATTTTGTGTGATGAGCGCAGCTTGAGCACTGAGTTCTTCTGCTGTGGCAGCCGCTGTATTGTTGGCAGCATTCACGGTTTCGTCGTTTAACAGCACATGCTCAACCGGTAAAGCCGGTGGAAGTTCAGCCGGCTTGGTTTGTTGCGCACTAAAGCTGTTAGCAATATCCGCCACCGAATGCGTCGGCTCTGGCTGACGCGGCACCGCCGCAGTGGGCAGTGTAGGGTTATGGCTTAGCGCAGCAGCAGGCGTATTCGCTACAGGCTTATCGTTAACCGGCTCGGCTTCGGTCGATTTGCGTCGTATCCGCAACTGCGGGTTAGCTACCGGTTGCCGCTGTTGTTTGGCGGCAGGTGTATCAGTAACCACAGGTTGAATGCTAGCCAGAAGTTTTTGCTTGTAGCGTTCACGCAACTGCTCAAACTCGCTATCCAATGTGCGTTGCTGTAACAGCAATTTGGCTTCAGCCGTATCAATATATAGTGTCAGCAATAGCTGCTCGGCATGGCGCATGGTTGCCATATCACCCTGCTTTTCAGACACCAAATAATTTAATAAGGTGCTGCGCGCAGAGACACGACCTACACGTTGAATGCGCTGCAAATCGGCTTTGGCATCAATTAAGTTACCCATGGCATAATTAACCGAAGCACTGTTGATTAAGGCACTAATCCGCGTGCCATTGTGTGAGATAGAAGACCCTAAATAGGTTCGGGCTTGTTCAAAACCGTTTTGTTCTAACTGACACAGGGCTAAATTTTCGTAACTTTCCGCCACGCGGATATAACCGGGCTTGGAAATGGCCGATAACAACAGCTGTTCAGCCTCGGTGTACTTTCCTATTTGGCAAAGAAAAGCACCATAGTTATTGTAAGCATCCGCATTGTTTGAATCTTTAGCAATGGCTTGCTTGTAGGCGTTTTCAGCCTGAGTATGTTCACCCACCGTTTGGTAGTAATAAGCCAAGGCGTTAAACACTTCTGGCAAATTAGGTGCCATCGTTTTGGCACGCTCAAGATTATAAAGCGCTTGCGTCGTATCGCCACGACGCAAATAGTTTAAACCTAGCGAAATTCGGGTTCTAGCAGCTTCGGTGTTATCCACACTGCGCTGGCTAACCTGGCGCTCATTCGCAACATAAGTGCTCTCAGAAACACATCCTGAGAGTATTAACAATGCCGTAAGCGCGGTGACAACAGGAAATCTCTGCATTACCACTGGCGTTCCCTTTTGTTATTGCAGCTCTTTTATTGTGATTGACTCACCTTTTTGCTGCTTTTTCATTAAACGTTTAGTTCGGTCGATAACATCACCAACCAGCTGCCCGCAAGCCGCATCAATATCATCGCCTCGGGTTTTACGTACCATAACAGTAAAACCATGTTCTTGTAAGACCTTGTTAAAACGATCAATCCTAGAATTGCTCGAACGCTTATAAGGCGATCCAGGGTAAGGATTAAATGGAATTAAGTTAATCTTAGCAGGGGTTTCTTTTAAAGCGAGAGCCAGTTCATGCGCTTGCTCCATGCTGTCATTGATGCCATCGAGCATAACGTACTCTACGGTGACTTTATCGTTGGCTTTTGATTGCGCAACATAGCGCCGTGAAGCCGCTAAAAACTCTTCCATGGGGTACTTTTTGTTGACTGGAACCAACTGATCGCGTAAAGCGTTATTGGGGGCGTGTAACGAAATGGCCAAAGCGACATCAATGCGCTCACGTAATAAATCTAACGCGGGCACAACACCCGAGGTGCTTAAAGTGACACGACGTTTAGATAAACCAAAACCGAAGTCTTCCATCATCAGTTCCATCGCAGGCACAACGTTATTCAAATTTAGCAGTGGCTCGCCCATGCCCATCATCACCACATTAGTCACGGGTTTTACACCAGTATCGCCATAGCTGCCGATAATTTGGCAAACACGCCAAACCTGACCGATGATTTCTGAGACAGATAAATTACGGTTAAACCCTTGCTGCGCAGTAGAGCAAAATGAACAATCTAGCGCACAACCCACCTGAGAAGAAACACAAAGTGTACGGCGATCTTTTTCGGGGATCCAAACGGTTTCAACTTCTTGACCACCCGCTAAGGCCATCACAAACTTGATGGTGCCATCGGCGCTATCTTGCCGCGTCGCCACGACCGGGGCTTTAATTTCGCAGCGCGTTTTTAAAACATCGCGTAGCTTTTTGTTAATATTGGTCATCTTGTCGAAATCATCGACACAGTAATGGTATATCCACTTCATTACCTGATCGGCACGAAACGGTTTTTCGCCAAGCGTGACAAAAAATTCCTGCATCTGCGATCGGGTAAGATCTAACAAATTAACTAAAGTGGATGAGCTACTCATTCCAGGATACTCCTGCTAACCAATATAACTATCTATTCAGAACAATAACTTACGCTATTGTCGTCATGCTCACCGCAGTGAGGGCATTAATGCACAAAAGGGGCTCGCGCCCCCTTTGTTTGTTCACTTAACGCTGAAAATTAACGTGTGCGGCTGCACAGCTCAGCTTCAGTGAAAAAGTAAGCGATTTCACGCGCAGCAGAAGCCGCAGCGTCAGAACCGTGTACCGCGTTCTCGTCGATGCTAGCAGCGAAATCTGCACGTAAAGTACCCGCGAAAGCATCTTTCGGGTTAGTAGCACCCATGATTTCACGGTTTTTACGAACGGCATCTTCACCTTCTAACACTTGAACCATTACTGGGCCAGACGTCATGAAAGAAACTAATGCATTGAAGAATGGACGCTCTTTGTGCTCAGCGTAGAAACCTTCAGCCTGTTCTTGGCTTAAGTGTAACATCTTGGCAGCAACAATGCGTAAACCTGCAGATTCGAAACGGCTGTAGATAGCACCGATGTGGTTCTTGGCTACGGCATCAGGTTTTACGATAGAGAAAGTACGTTCTAAGGCCATGTCTGGCTCCTATTAATCTAATAAAGGGTTAAAAAATTTGGGCGGCAAATTATACGCTAAAAGTTATAAAAAACCTAGCTTGAAGAAAAGATTGCCTAGGGAGGTAACACACTTACTGCGCTCTGTGCTGCGACTAGGCAGCGCAGAGCGCTAGCGGGGCTTAATGCCCTTCGCTGACCATATTCAGGGTATATTTCGGGATCTCAACCACTAAGTCGTCATTGGCAATTCGCGCCTGACAACCTAAGCGAGATTCCGGCTCTAAACCCCAAGCCTTGTCCAGCATGTCTTCTTCTAACTCGTCACTTTCGTTTAACGAGTAAAAACCTTCACGTACCACAATATGGCAGGTAGTACAGGCACAAGACTTTTCACAAGCATGTTCAATGGCAATACCGTTGCGCAGTGCAACATCTAATACCGTTTCGCCACTTTTAGCGTCGAGAGCCGCGCCTTCAGGGCATAATTCGGCATGGGGTAAAAATACGATTTGTGGCATAACTTAGACCTCATCTACCTTATGACCTTGCAGCGCTAAACGAATAGATTTATCCATGCGAAGAGCTGCAAATTCATCTGTTAACTGGTTGGTATGTTCTATGGCAGCTTTAATGGCCGCGGTATCTTGTTGCTGACGTAACTCACTTAAGGTGGCTAACGCCTGCTTAATGTCGGCTTGCTTCTGCTCATCAAGTAACGCCGCATCAGAGGCTAACGCCACACTAACGGCTTCAATGACTCGTTCTGCTTCAACTTGCTGCTCACGCAACAAGCGCTGCTGCATATCTTGTCTGGCGTGCTGCATCGAGCCACTGATCATACTAGCAATTTGATCATCACTTAAACCATAAGACGGCTTCACTTGAATACTGGCTTGCACACCGGTCGATTTCTCTTCGGCACTGACATTGAGTAAACCATCGGCATCAACCTGAAAGGTTACGCGAATATGAGCGCCACCGGCAGGCATCGGAGGAATACCGCGTAATTCAAAGCGTGCTAAAGAACGGCAATCTTCGACTAATTCGCGCTCACCTTGCACGACATGAATCGCCATCGCCGTTTGACCATCTTTGAAGGTGGTAAACTCTTGGGCACGCGACACCGGGATCACCGTATTGCGTGGAATAATTTTTTCGGTTAACCCGCCCATGGTCTCAATGCCTAACGACAGTGGGATCACATCGAGCAACAAGGTTTCATTGTCTGCTTTATTACCCACCAGCACATTGGCTTGAATAGCCGCGCCTAAGGCCACCACTTTATCAGGGTCGATACTGGTTAATGGCTCGGTATTAAAAAACTCTGCCACTTGCTGCCTGACAAGGGGGACTCGGGTAGACCCACCAACCATCACCACTTTTAACACTTCATCGGTGGTCAAGTCAGCATCGCGAAGGGTTTGACGGCAAGCCCGGATGGTTTTTTTCACCAACGTCAGAATTAACTGATCTAACTCAGTACGGGTTAAAGTTCCCTTCACCTCTTGTTGATCGGCAGTAAAATGATAATCGCAACGAGCTTTATCGGTTAATGCTTCTTTCAAGGCCCGAGCTTGCTGCTGATATTGGCGCTGAGCACTAAAGGATAAATCAGTTTGGCCGCTACGTTCTTTCAATTCGCTAACAATGGCTTGATCAAAATCGTCACCACCGAGTGCTGAGTCCCCCCCGGTCGCCAGTACTTCAAACACGCCGTGACGCAAACGTAAGATGGAGATATCAAAGGTACCGCCGCCTAAATCGTAAACGGCAATGACGCCCTCTTGGCCACTGTCGAGGCCATAAGCTAAGGCTGCCGCTGTTGGCTCATTTAATAAGCGCAGCACGGTTAAACCGGCTAACTTAGCGGCATCTTTGGTTGCCTGGCGCTGAGCATCATCAAAATAAGCCGGTACGGTGATGACTACGCCATTCAATTCGCCACCGAGTGTTTCACTGGCGGTATTCGCTAAAGTAGCCAGAATTTCAGCAGAGATCTCTACCGGGTTTTTGATACCCTGTACCGTTTCGATAGCGACTAAGCCGGTTTGCTCCACTAAGCGGTAAGGTAGCGCATTGGCTAAAGCCACGGTTTCTTGATAGCCCTTGCCCATTAAACGCTTAACCGAAACAATCGTATTTTCAGCATCGCTAACGGCAGCGGCTTCGGCAGCACTACCGACTTGCACACCGTCTTTAGTGTAACGAACCACGGAAGGAACCATCGCTTCGCCTGCTTGGTTTAGCAAAGTTTTTGCTTCACCACTGCGTACCGTTGCAACTAAGGAATTAGTGGTGCCCAGATCAATGCCTGCGGCCAACCGATGTTTATGCGGGGCCGCACTTTGGCCCGGCTCTGCAATTTGTAGTAAAGCCATAGTGAAATTAGTCTTGTAGTTGCTGTTCGATTAACTCCAGCTCTTGCTGCAGTTTATAAAAGAATTTTAATTTACGTACCAACTCGGCGGCGAGCTGATCTTGTTCAGCGCTCTGCTCAACCAGAGCTTCGCTTAACGCCTTTAACAGCTGTTTGCGTTGCTGCTGGATCTGTTGCTCAATAGCAAACAAGGCCGCTTCTGGATCGGCCTCGTCTTGTAATTCTGCTAGTTGCTCGCGCAATTCCATTTGCTGCATTAAAAACAGCGGGTCGGTAAAACTGCGCTGTTCATTGCTAATTTTCAAACCACGCAACGCTAACATATGCTCAGCCCGCAGCAAAGGCTGCTTTAGGCTGTGATAAGCATCGTTAATGTTGGCCGTTTGCTGCACCGACATCAAGCGATCACGCTCAGAGCCGGCCGCAAAATTATCGGGGTGAAAACGCTTTTGCAACGACAAATAACGCGAACCTAATTCGGTTAGATCCAGTTCAAATGTCTCAGGTAAATCAAACAACCGAAAGTAATTCATGCTACCTCAGGGTCTGCATTACACTGTAAAGCTTTCGCCACAACCGCATTCGCCGTTGACGTTCGGATTGTTAAATTGAAAACCTTCATTCAGGCCTTCTTTAACAAAATCAAGCTGCGTGCCGTCGATATATACCAAGCTTTTGCCATCCACAATAAGTTTTAAACCATGATCTTCAAACACTTGATCATCGTCGTTCAACTCATCAACAAATTCCAGTACATATGCCAATCCAGAACAGCCGGTGGTTTTTATCCCTACGCGCAGGCCAACACCTTTACCGCGATTATGCAGATAACTACTGACCCGCTCGGCCGCCGCTGCTGTCATTGAAATCGCCATCGGGCATTAGCCTCCGTGCTTTTGTTTGTAATCTGCGATAGCGGCTTTAATAGCATCTTCAGCTAAAATTGAGCAGTGAATTTTTACCGGTGGTAAAGCGAGTTCCTGCGCAATATCGGTGTTTTTAATTAGCTGTGCTTCGTCTAAGGTTTTACCTTTTACCCACTCAGTAACCAGTGAGCTTGAAGCGATAGCACTACCACAACCGTACGTTTTGAACTTCGCATCTTCGATGATGCCTTGCTCATTGACTTTGATTTGTAGTTTCATTACGTCACCACAAGCCGGCGCACCCACCATGCCGGTGGCAACGGTTGGATCATCTTTAGCAAAAGCGCCAACGTTGCGTGGATTTTCGTAGTGATCAATAACTTTATTGCTGTAAGCCATGTTAATACCCTCTGTTGTGGCGATAGCGCCTAGTGTTTAGTGCGCCACCCAGGCCACAGTGTTTAAATCGATACCGTCTTTATACATATCCCATAACGGCGACATTTCACGTAATTTATCGATAGCGGCATGCACGATCTTAATAGTGTGGTCAACTTGCTCTTCCGTAGTGAAACGGCCGATACTAAAACGAATTGAACTGTGCGCCAGTTCGTCAGTTAAGCCCAGTGCGCGCAGCACATAAGATGGCTCTAAACTGGCCGACGTACAGGCAGAACCTGACGATACTGCAATATCTTTTAATGCCATGATTAAAGACTCACCTTCAACATAGTTAAAGCTGATGTTAGTGATCCCTGGCACACGATGTTCGGCATCGCCATTTAAGAAAACTTGTTCAATATCTTTAATGCCATTCCATAAGCGATCACGTAACGCGGTGATCCGGATATTTTCTGAAGCCATTTCTTCTTTAGCAATGCGGAAAGACTCGCCCATCGCGACGATTTGGTGCGTGGCTAAAGTACCAGAACGCATACCACGCTCATGACCACCACCGTGCGTTTGTGCTTCTAAACGAATGCGTGGTTTGCGCCGCACATACAAAGCACCAATGCCTTTCGGGCCGTAAGTTTTATGACCAGAGAAGGCCATTAAATCGACTTTTAAGGTTTGTAAATCGATCGCTACTTTGCCGGTTGCTTGCGCCGCGTCAACATGGAAAATAATGCCTTTACTGCGACATAATTCACCGATAGCCGCAATATCTTGCACCACACCAATTTCGTTGTTTACAAACATAATGCTGATGATCGTGGTGTCAGGGCGGATGGCTTGTTCTAGCTTCGCTAAATCGACTAAACCGTTAGCTTCAACATCTAGATAGGTCACTTCAAAGCCATCGCGCTCCAATTGGCGCATAGTATCTAATACCGCTTTGTGTTCTGTTTTGACCGTGATCAGGTGTTTACCTTTTTTATGGTAAAACTCGGCCGCACCTTTAATGGCTAGATTATTTGATTCAGTGGCACCAGAGGTAAACACGATCTCACGTGGATCAGCATTGACTAAGTCGGCGATCTGACTGCGTGCAATTTCTACCGCCTCTTCAGCTTGCCAGCCAAAACGATGCGAGCGTGACGCAGGATTACCAAACTGGCCATCCATTGTCAAAAATTGCATCATCTTTTCTGCAACCCGCGGGTCAACCGGGGTTGTTGCAGCATAGTCTAAATATATTGGTAGCTTCATGGTTTGCTCCGTTGCGCTTACAGCTGACAACTGACGTCGATATCAGTGGCAGGATTCTTTAACTTACGGCTTTGTTGCTGAGCGGTTTGCCGCACTTCTTGTTGATTGACCAGTTCTTCTAACGAAATATTGGTCAGAAAGTCTTCTATACGGTGGCTTAAATTACTCCACAGCGTATGGGTTAAGCAGCGAGTGCCGCCGTGGCAATCGGATTTGCCTTGGCAGCGTGTGGCATCTACGGACTCATCTACCGCAGCGATCACGGCAGAGATAGAGATTGCCGCTGCTGCCATACCTAATTGGTAACCGCCGCCGGGGCCACGTACACTGCTTACTAGCCCGTGCTTGCGTAAACGAGCGAATAATTGTTCAAGATAAGAAAGTGAGATCCCTTGTCGCTCTGATATATCTGCAAGAGGTACAGGTCCCTGTACTGCGTGTAAAGCAACGTCTAACATTGCAGTCACGGCATAACGGCCTTTTGAAGTTAATCGCATAATTGGCTCCCATTTCAGAATGGGGTCCATTTTACATTCCTGACTATTTTAGTCAAGTATTAACCCTAGTGTTTTAGTCAGGTATTAACCGAACACCCGCCTGTTCAGCATGGCTTGCTTGCTCTAAATCAACCTTTACAGGCTAAGGGTGAACTGCGGCAATGCAGTTCATCATCGCGCCTCAGGGATGATTCAAGGCGTATTAAGCTGAGCAAACCGCGTCATGCTAAAGCCTAAACTTATCGGTATTCGCGATTAGCCGTTAGACCCGCGGATCAAACACTTCTTCATCTTTACAGCGCTGCTCGGCAGCGCGTTGCTCTGCTTCCCGAAAATCACTTTCTTCAATATTGACCGTGGGCACTTCTTCACACACATTGCCCCCCAGCGCATTAACACTGTGACAGAGTTCAGCGACCTTATTGTCGAGCACTTGGATATGATCCAACAAACTGCCAATCGCATTGGCAACCGGATCCGGGTTATCTGCCGCTACCGCGTAGGCATCAAAGCCATATTTCTTGGCTAAATGTTGTCGCTGTTTGGATACATCGGCATCGGGCTTAGATACAACGCGCCCTGGAATACCGATAACCGTTGCTGCCTTCGGCACATCTTTAACCACGACCGCGTTGGAACCGATACGGGCATTGTCGCCCACCATTAACGGCCCGAGTACTTTGGCACCGGCACCAATGACCACGCCATTTCCTAAAGTAGGATGCCGTTTACCCGGATTCCAGCTCGTACCGCCCAAGGTCACGCCATGGTACAGCGTACAATCATCGCCAATTTCAGCCGTTTCACCTATGACCACGCCCATACCATGATCGATAAAAAACCGTCTGCCAATTTTAGCGCCAGGATGAATTTCCACCCCCGTTAGCCAGCGCCCCAGGGTACTGAGCCAACGCGCTAACCAACGCCACTGAGCACGCCATAAACGATGACTTAAGCGATGTATCCAAATGGCATGTAGGCCAGGGTAAGTTGTGAGAACTTCAAAGGCACTGCGTGCTGCCGGATCGCGCTCAAATACACTTCGGATATCTTCTTTGATGCCGGAGAACATGCCTATTATTCCTTGTGACTCGTGTGATCAATTTTTTCAAGACGCTGCATCGAGGTTAAAATGCCGCGTAAAATGTTGTATTCCGCCTCTTCAGGTCGAGCGCGGGTAAACAAGCGCTTCAGTTTTGTCATCACCACACCCGGATGCTGCTTAATAATAAAGCCCGTGTGCTGCAAGGCGGTTTCTAGGTGTTGATAAAAGTTTTCCATCTGCGCTGAGCTTGGGTATTTTTCATCATCCGCGACCTCAGGTACCGGCTTGGCCGCTAAATGCGCCATTCGCACTTCGTAACAAATAATCTGTACGGCCATCGCCAAGTTAAGCGAGCTGTACTCTGGATTGGCATCAATACACACATGGTACTGACACAGCTGCAGCTCTTCATTACTTAAGCCGCTGCTTTCTCTGCCAAACACTAACGCCACCGGTGCTGCCGTAGCTTCTGCTACTGCTTTTAAGCCACATTCACGCGGTGATAACATGGGCCAACTTAAGGTGCGAGAACGCGCACTACTGCCGACCACTAAACTGCAATCGGCCACGGCTTCGGCTAAAGATTCAAACGTTTGCGCGTTAGCTAAAATTTCACTGGCGCCCGCAGCTAAGGCATAGGCTTGGCCGTCAGGGGCGGTTTTCGGTGCAACCAGACAAAGCTGTGACAAACCCATCGTTTTCATAGCTCGAGCAACCGAACCCATGTTACCCGTATGTGTCGTGCCCACCAATACCACTTTAATCTGATCTAACATAATGCAACCCACACTAAAAAAGGTGGCTATTCTAGCATAGCCACGGCAGATTGTAGCTTGAAAATTAGCAGTCTAGCCACCTAAAAAAACAAAAGTGCCTATTTATTGGGCCACGAAAGACGCTGCAATTCTGCAGTTGCTTTGCTAAACTACAGCCACCCCTAAAAGGAGCTCACCATTATGTTACGTTTCAGCAAAATATTAAGCCTGACTGCTTTATTATGCAGCTTGCCACTTGCCGCAAATGAAGCTTTAGAAACCGCCGTAAAAAATCCGCTACGTACACCTGAATATATACAGCGTGATCAATACCGCAATCCGGTCGCTACCTTGGCCTTTTTTGACGTTACGCCACAAAGCACCGTTGTTGAAATCTCTCCCGGCGGCGGTTGGTACACGGAAATTATCGCGCCACTCGTTGCTGAAAAAGGCATGTACTATGCGGCACATTTTCCAGCCAACTCGTCAGAATATGGTCAGCGTAGCCGCACAGCCTTTATCGAAAAAATGGCGAGCCAACCACAATACAGTAAAGTTCAGGTCACCGAGTTTTCCGCTGCTGGCGGTGTTACCATTGCTCCTGCTAACTCAGCCGATGTGGTATTAACCTTCCGTAATTTACACAATTGGTATATTGGCGGTGGTGAAGACGCGCTGGTTGCAGCCTATAAGCAGTTTTTTACCGCATTAAAACCAGGTGGCGTATTAGGTGTGGTTGAACACCGCTTACCTGAAAGCCAATTAAACACCGAATGGACACGCAGCGGTTACATGCCACAAAGCATGGCGGTGCGTTTAGCCGAGCAAGCGGGTTTTGTATTTGAAGGCAGCAGCGAAATCAATGCCAACGCCAAAGATACTGCCAACCACCCTTCAGGTGTGTGGACTTTGCCACCCACTTTACGTTTAGGTGAACAAGATAGAGCAAAATATCAAGCTATCGGCGAAAGCGATCGCATGACGTTAAAATTCCGCAAACCCCTTAACTAACAGAGCAAACGGACAAACTGATGAAAGTATTGGTAATTGGCGGCGGTGGTCGTGAACACGCCCTAGCGTGGAAAGCAGCACAATCTCCACTGGCAACCGAAGTATTTGTCGCACCAGGCAACGCGGGCACCGCTCGCGAAGCGGCGTTGCAAAATGTCGCTATTGCTGCCGATGATGTGGCAGGTTTACTGGCTTTTGCCCAACAACAACAGATTGATCTGACGATTGTTGGCCCTGAAGCGCCTTTAGCCAAAGGCGTAGTCGATCGCTTTCGTGCAGCAGGTTTAGCCATTTTTGGCCCAACTCAAGCTGCGGCACAATTAGAAAGCTCAAAAGCTTTTGCCAAAGACTTTTTGGCACGGCACAACATTCCTACAGCCGCTTACCAAAACTTTACTGAAATTGCGCCGGCGAAAGCCTATGTAAAAAGCCTCGGCACGCCGATAGTGATCAAAGCCGACGGCTTAGCCGCAGGTAAAGGTGTCATTATCGCGCAAACCGAGGCAGAGGCTTTTGCCGCTATCGACGATATGCTGGCGGGTAATAAATTTGGTGATGCTGGCAGTCGCGTGGTCATTGAAGAATTCCTGACCGGTGAAGAAGCCTCGTTTATTGTGATGGTGGATGGCAGCCATGCCTTGGCTTTTGCCTCTTCGCAGGATCATAAAGCGCGTGATAACGGCGATAAAGGCCCAAATACGGGTGGTATGGGTGCCTATTCTCCTGCCCCCGTAGTCACCCCTGCGGTGCATGATTGGGTTATGCAGCAGGTGATTGCGCCTACCGTTAAAGGTATGGCCGCTGAAGGTAATGTATTTACCGGCTTTTTATATGCAGGTTTAATGATTGCCGCAGATGGCTCGGCGAAAGTGTTAGAGTTTAACTGTCGCTTTGGCGATCCGGAAACACAACCGATTATGCTGCGCTTAGAGTCAGATCTTGTCGCTTTATGTCAAAGTGCGGTGCAAGGTCAATTAGCACAAACCGACATTCAATTTAGCCCTAAAGCGGCAGTAGGTGTGGTGATGGCTGCTGGGGGTTACCCTGATGCCTATGCTAAAGGCACCGTGATCCATGGTTTAGACGATGCCGCAGCCCTTGCGGGTAAAGTGTTTCATGCCGGAACCGAACTGGTTGGCAACGATGTCGTGACGAACGGTGGCCGCGTGTTATGTGCCACCGCATTGGGTAACAGCGTTACCGAGGCACAACAAGCGGCCTATCAGCTTGTGACAAAAATTCATTGGGATAATGTGTATTATCGCCATGATATTGGCTATCGCGCGATTGCGCGTGAGCAACAAGCTTAACGCTTTTATTAGCCAGTAGGCTAATTAGCTTTGCCCTAATTAAAGGGTGTTAAAAGGTGCTTCGGCACCTTTTTTATCGGCTTTCAAAGGATAGATTATGCGAATTATTGCACTCGGTTTTATCAGTTTATGTCTAGCAGCATGTCAGCAACCGCCCACCGCTTGTGGCGAAACCACTCATAGCATTGCGCAAGTTCAAGGCACGGCAGAAATCAGCCCACTGCTTGGACAACACGTTACACTGCAAGGTGTGGTATTAGCCCCCGTCTACCTCGATGGGCCTATGCCAGGGCTCATGTTACAAAGTGTCGAGCCTGATAATGATCCACTTACCGCTGAAGGGATTTTACTCAGCCTCGCGGATGCGGCAAATTATCAAGTCGGGCAGATCTTAACGGTACAAGGCACCGTCGCTGAAATTGAACAACAGACCAGCCTAGTGGATGCTACCGTGCTTAACACCTGCGGCCAGAGCAGCACACAGCCTTTAGCCTTGAGCTTACCGCTGGCAGCAGAACAAAGTTGGGAAGCTTATGAAGGGATGTGGGTGGCATTTAGCCAACCGCTGTTAGTCGCCGATACCTATCCTTTAGGTCGTTATGGCGAAATTTTACTGGCGAATGAACGTTTAATGGTGCCGACGCAAGTGGTCACTCCGGGTGAGGCGGCCGCAAAACTGGCAGAGCAACAAAACCGCCAAGAAATCTGGTTAGATGATGGCCATTGGCAACAAAACCCCGACCCTCTGCCGTATCCTAATACCGGCTTAAGCGCCAACAGCACTTTGCGTATTGGCGATCAGGTATTAAATGTTGCCGGTATAGTACATCAAGATGAGCGCGGCTATCGCATTTTGCCCACGTCACAAGCGCAGTTTGTCAGTGCTAATCCGCGGCCTGCTGCACCGACGCCGGTGCAACAGAACGAACTGCGAATTGCCAGTTATAATGTGCTGAATTTCTTTACCGGCCATGGCCAAGATAAGCCTTTCCCAACACGCCGAGGAGCTCGTTCACCCGCTGAATTAGCCAGACAACAAGCCAAATTAGTTGAAGCGCTCGTCGCCTTAGACGCTGATATTATTGGTCTGCTAGAACTAGAAAATAATGGCTACGATGAGGGCAGCGCTATTGCGACGCTATTAGCCGCTGTTAATGCGCGCAGTGCCTCACCTTACCAGATGATCACCACGGCAGTTTCACCCGGCTCAGATGCCATAAAAGTCGGTATGTTTTATCGCTCAGAGCGCATTGAAGCCATTGGACAAACCGCAGTTAATACCGCAGCGCCGTTTACCCGTTTGCATCGGCCACCGCTGGCGCAAAGTTTTCGGCATATCGCCTCAAACCAACAACTCACCTTGGCACTGGGTCACTTAAAATCTAAAGGCAGTTGCCCTCGCGCTAATGCCAGTGATTATGCACTACAAAAAGATCAAGCTGATGGTCAAGCGTGTTGGAATGCGGCTCGAGTAGAAGCCGTGACCGCGCTACAGCAATGGTTAACGACCACGCCCACTGGCATCACCACACCCTATCAAGTAGTGCTAGGTGATTTAAATGCCTATCGTTTTGAAGATCCGATTACCTATCTAGAACAGCAAGGCTGGCAATATTTAGATGAGAATAAACACGCCTCCTACTCATTTGTATTCAGAGGCCGAGCCGGATCCTTAGATCACATGTTAGCTAGCCCAGCCTTGGCACAACAGCTGAGCCATTTTCAGCACTGGCCCATTAATGCGGATGAACCGGTGTTACTGGATTACAGCTTACGCTTTAAATCAGCGACGCAGCAGCAACAATTATATGCGCCAACACCCTATCGCTCTTCTGACCACGATCCGATTATTGCTACCTTCCGCTTTTAAGGTAATTCGGCTAACGCCATCAGCATTAAGCTGATGGCTGCCGCTATCGAGCCAAGCCAAATTAAACTGCGCGCGGCCGCCCAATTTAACCAGTAGCATAATAAATAGCCCAGCCGACAAACCACAAACAACCAGGCAGCGATGAGCATTGAGCTTGTGACATTCCCCGCGGCAACCACAAATACCATCGCCGCAATATATAACCCTAAAGCTTCAAAACTGTTGTAATGCGCCGCAGTACAACGTTCCCCAAAGTCTTTTAATAATGCTTGTTGCCGCCGAGGATAATGATTGTCATAGCCCCCGGCTTGTTGCATTGCCCACACCAAAGGCGCCTTGGCTAAATAAGGCATCACCGCAACGATTAATAAGGTTAGCAGCATATCTGCCATGGCATTCTCCAAAAATATCGTATTAAACCTACTGTGGCTTTGTACTGGTTCAGCTCATTTCGGATCAGTTAAATCTCGTGCCGTTGCTTATTTGCGGCACTTAGCATAACCCAGTCGCTTGCCCGAGCGATACGCTGCCTTTGCCCAGCTTAACCGCAGCAAAGCCCAAAAGTTTAAACGGTCATGCGACACAAACCTGAATGGATAATAGTTGCGCCGCTAGGGCCAAATCCGATAAGGTGAGGCTAATTTAAGTTACAGGGTGACACTATGTCGCACAAAAATCCTATTATCGCGGTTACCGGTTCATCGGGTGCAGGCACGTCGACTACGACCAATGCCTTTAAACATATTTTCCGGACACTGGGTATCGATGCGGCCTTTGTTGAAGGTGATTGCTTTCATCGTTTTAGCCGACCTGAAATGGATTTAGCGGTACGTAAAGCACGTGAAGAAGGCCGACATATTAGCTATTTTGGCCCTGAAGCTAACGATTTTGCGGCTTTAGAGAGCTTTTTCGCTAGCTATGCTGAAACCGGTACCGGACGAATTCGCCACTATTTACATACCTTCGATGAGGCGGTGCCCTATAACCAACTGCCAGGCACTTTTACGCCGTGGCAAGAGTTACGCGCGAATACCGATCTGTTATTTTACGAAGGGCTGCATGGTGGTGCCGTCACCGAACAACAGAATGTCGCCCAGCATGTCGATTTGCTGATTGGCATGGTACCGATCGTTAATTTAGAGTGGATCCAGAAAATTATTCGCGATACATCCGAACGTGGGCACAGCCGCGAAGCGGTGCAAGCCAGTATCGTGCGGAGTATGGAAGATTATTTTAACCACATTACCCCGCAGTTTTCTCGCACCCATATTAACTTTCAACGCGTGCCTACGGTTGATACGTCTAACCCCTTTAGTGCCAAAGATATCCCATCATTAGATGAAAGCTTCGTGGTCATCCGCTTTCGCGGGATCAAACATGTCGACTTTCCCTATTATTTGAAAATGATTGATGGCTCTTTTATGTCTCGGGTTAACACCTTAGTGGTGCCAGGCGGCAAGATGGGCTTAGCGATGGAGTTAATATTAACGCCGCTGATTGAAGCGTTGATGCAAAAGCGCCGTAATTCACAATTTTTGTACTAAAACTTGCCGCTTAATGCGGCTTTAGCATAGCAAGTTGCCCTGCCAGTGCCCCTTATTGTGTAAATTTTTTACTTCGGTGACGATCAATTGCTGCACTTGCTCCATGATCGGAGTGAAAGGCCGATTTAACGAACTGAGCAGCGCAATGGTTGCGGTCACGTCAGGATCGGCTATGGGCAAGGCATACAGCAGCTGTTTACCCACTAACTGATAGAACGCCGGTGAAGGTAGGATGAACACTTGCCCTTGTTCAATCATCTGTGGCAAGCCGGTAATCAGTTGGCCAACCGAATTTTTATACATAAGTTTAACACCTGTTTCTGCTTCATATCTGTGCAATATCTCCCATAATGCACTACGTTGGTTCGGCACAGAGATTTCAAATTCAGCCAAGCGTTGAAACGGTAGCAGTTTATTGCGGGCTAAAAAACGGTGCTGCGCTTTAACTTGGCCACTGAACACCAAAAAGAACCGCTCTTCAAGCAACGGCACCGTTCGGCAACTTTTGTGATTATCTAAGGCTAGATAACTGATAACTAAATCCACTTCGCCTTGCTCTAACCAGCGTTGTAACGTGCTAGATTGTGCCGTATTAATAATGAGCTCAATATCAGGATTATGCTGCTGCAAAGCCAGCTGTAACGGCGCGGCAAGGATATTACACACCGCCTGAGTCATGCCGATGACAATAGCACCACGTAAATTCTGCTCTAATTCATGAATTTGTAAGCGCACGCTATTAAATTGCTGTAGTACTTCAGTGGCATAGTCATAAAACACCTGACCGCTCGCGGTTAGCGTTACGCCGCGATAGTTGCGCATCAATAAAGTGGATTTTAACTCATGCTCTAAATTAGCTAATTGTTGGCTGACAGCGGGCTGCGCTACATCAAGCGCGCGAGCGGCACTGGCAATGCTGCCGTAATCGGCAGTGACGATAAAATAGCGAAGTTGCTTCAGGTTCACTGCTTTTCTCTCTTTCGCAAGTTCACTGCATGTGTGCAAATAAGGCTGGTTTTGCCATACACTTTTCCGCTCATCATGCGTTGTACCCTAAATATGCAAATTTCAGGCCCAGCTAATTAAGCGCTATCTTGGTGCAATCGCCTTCAGCAGGTTATTAACAATTCGTTACCTAAAAAATACAGTTAAACCATAATGTTACCCAGCATGAGCTATAAGAAAATGCTATACCCCCTCCATATTTTAAATGTTTCCGCAGCGAAAATTCATTCGTTAGGATGAAATGAGTTAGCACAGTTCGTTCCGATAAAAAACACAAAAACGAACACAATAAAAACAATAGATGCTGACACTTTTTTAGACATTCCAGACAGATAAGGCTGCCCTGCAGCACCGCTTTACTTACGCCATAACATGATATCTGGGGTGCTACCATGACAATGTTTAATAAAATAACCCGTGCCATTCGAATTGCCTTGCCCGTTACGGCCAGCGCAACTTTCTTGTCCATCAGTTTTAATCATGCCGCTTATGCCGACGAAAGTGTGGTGGCGGCTGCGATGCAAAGTGCACCGATTGAAAAACTGATTGTGACCGGCGTTCGGGGTGCACCAAGGACGGTAGCCGATTCACCTGTACCTATTGACGTGTTTTCAGAAGAGGATCTGAGCGGCGTTGCCTTTACCGATACCAACGATGTGTTAAAAACACTGGTACCGTCTTATTCTTTGTCACGTCAGCCGATCTCTGATGGTGGCACCTTTGTTAGACCCGCATCACTGCGCGGTTTGCCCACAGATAAAACGCTGGTGTTAGTGAACAGCAAAAGACGACATCGCTCTGCCGTAGTATCAACCGGTGGCTCAGGCACACAAGGCCCTGATATCGCAACGATCCCCGTTTCTGCGTTAAAAGGTGTTGAAGTACTGCGCGATGGCGCAGCGGCACAATACGGTTCAGATGCGATTGCGGGTGTGATCAACTTTCGTTTAAAAGACAATAGCGAAGGTGGCAGTCTGTCGGTTGACTATGGCCAATACTTTGAGGGCGATGGTGAAAGTATCACGGTTGCCGGCAACATCGGTTTTTCTTTAGGCGATAAAGGCTTTTTTAGCTTATCAGCAGAGCTGGCTAATGCCGACGCCACCAGTCGTTCAGAGCAATACTGTGAAAGTTATTTTTGTTTAGATACCGACAACCCCGTTTTTAACCCTAACGCCAGTTATGCACAGTATTTAAACGACCCCGCTTTTTTAGCTGGCGTTGCCGCGGCAAATGAAGCAGGTTTAGGTGTGGTTCAACCTTGGGGCCAACCTGAATCAGAAGCCACCCGCATCTTTTTTAACTCTGGCTATGATATCAATGATGACACCAAGATTTATGCCTTTGGTAACTACTCAAAAAGTGAAGCCACAGGGGTATTTTTCTATCGCTACCCAGGCAACGGTACTATTGAAAACCTCAGGGAAGAAGATGGCACAATTTACTCACCTTTAGAAAAGTTCCCCGGCGGATTTACCCCACGTTTTACCGGTGAAGTTTACGACTACTCGTTCACCACCGGCCTAGAAGGCATGTTGGCAAATGACATTTCTTACGATGTTACGGCACGTATGGGCCATAGTGAAATTCAGTACAGCCTGAATAACACCATTAACCCGTCATTGGGTTCAGCCTCGCCTACCTCATTCAAACCGGGTGACTTAATTAACGAAGAATTTCAACTGCAAGCCGACTTTGTTAAAGATTTCACCATCAGCGGTTTAGACAGCCCATTAGTGCTCGCCTTTGGTGCCAGTTATCTGGATGAAAGCTACGAAATCGTAGCGGCTGCCGATGAAAGTTCATATTCACAAGGCCCTTATGCGCTGCCCGATCCGTGGGGATTCTGTGGTATCGGAAGCTGGACCGGTACAGCGGCTTCTGCAGTTAACCTCGCTAATGCCATCGCCAACGGCTTAGATTGTAATAACTCAGCCGATCCGGTTTATCGCACTGTGGGTGTGGGATCTAACGGCTTTCCGGGTTACGCGCCAGCGAACTCATCTAAATATACCCGTGATTCTTACGGCGTTTATGTTGATGTGAGCTCACACGTTACCGAAGCGCTATTTTTACAAGGTGCTTTACGTTTCGAAGACTATTCAGATTTTGGTTCTGAATTAGTTTGGAAAGGCGCATTTAAATATGACTTAACCGACACTTACGCCGTACGGGGCTCTATTGGCACCGGTTTCCGGGCACCCACCCCAGGACAGCAAGGCACGACTAACGTTTCAACACGCTTACCAAACGGCTTTCCGGTCGCTACGGGCTTATTCCCAGCCTCTAGCGCTATTGCACAGGCGCTCGGAGCAGAAGAGCTGAAACCAGAGTTATCGACGAACTACACCCTTGGGGTTACCGCAAATTACGGCAGCTTTACCTTAACTACCGATTTTTACCGTATCGAGTTACAAGATCTGTTCTACAGCATCTCTACCATGAATGTGTCTTCCGTTGCAGGGGCGTCAGGTTATGACAATTACCTCAAATTATTGGGCGCGGGCTTACCAGAAGCGGATGCCCGAAATATCGGTGGCGTTTACTACTTCCAAAACGCTTTTGACTCGATCACAACCGGTGTGGACATTGTTGGTAACTACAGCTTGCCATGGGATGGGGGCTTAACGACGCTTACCGGCTCGTTTAACTACAACAAAACTGAATTTGATTCAGATCCCAGCCAATACCTGACCAGTGCAGAAGATCGATATGACTACGAGCGAGGAACCCCGCGGGTGCGAGGCGTGTTTTCCGCTAAACACACGGTAGCCGACCTCACTATCTTAGCGCGTGCTAATTACTATGGCTCTTATTACAACTCGGATGCCAGTGGTGGTGTCATTTACGCGGTTCAAAAATTCGACCCAGAATGGTTTTTCGATTTAGAGCTGTCTTATCCCATCACCGATATCGTGACGATGGCCGTTGGCGCACGCAATATCTTTGATAACTACCCACAAAAGAGTGAATACGATGCCTGTTGTGGCCGTGTTTACTCCTCGGCGACCGTCGTCGACTGGCAAGGTGGTTACTACTATATGCGTTTCTCCGCCACGTTTTAAGGCAATGCAGCCTGCGCCTGAGCGCGCAGGCTGCTCTTTTGAGTCTGTAAAAAATAGTACTGGAGTTAACACCGAATGCCAAAGATACCGTTACCATCACTTAACCGTCGCCAATTTTTACAACTTGCTGGCAAAGCGGGCGGCTTGACCGCAGTGATGCATGCCGCTGGCTTGCTGGGATTAAGTACGGCACATGTACAAGCAGAAACATTAAAACTTAAACCCACCGCAAAAACCGGAAAAACAGTCCTGATCTTAGGAGCCGGTATCGCCGGTTTAACCGCCGCCTATGAGTTACGTAAAGCCGGTTACCATGTCAAAATCTTAGAAGCCTCGCACCGAGCGGGAGGGCGTAATATTACTATTCGTCATGGTGATTTTATTGATGAATTAGGCAATCCGCATTACTGTAAATTTGATAACGAACCGCATTTATATTTCAATGCTGGCCCAGCTCGACTGCCAGCAGAACACACGAGTATTATGCATTATTGCCAAGAGCTGGGTGTTGAGCTAGAGCAGTTTTGTAATTACAACCGTAATTGCTATACCCATGATGCTAATGCTTTTGCCGGTAAACCGGTGCGGATCAAAGAGTTTGAAACCGACTTACACGGCTTTATTCAAGAAATCTTCGCCAAAAGCGTATTATCCCAGCCTGAGATTGCTGCGCCATTATCACAAGAGCAATTATTACAGCTGATTAAAGGATTGGGTGATTTAGATGATAATTATCAATACCAAGGCTCTGATCGCGCGGGCTATTTAAGTGGTGGTTTTTTAACGCATGGTGAACTGAAAAAACCACGCGATTTGACCGAACTGATCAAAAGCCGTTACTGGCGCCAAGCTATGCATTTTCAATATAGCGTTGACCAAGCCCCTGCCATGTTTACCCCAGTAGGCGGCATGGACAAAATTGTCAGTGGCTTTATGCGGCATTTAGAAGATGCTGTGCTGTTAAATGCTCAGGTCACCAAGATCCAGCAAGAACCCTCCAAGGTAACGGTAACTTACTTACACCAAGGTCAGCAACAAACCGCTACCGCAGATTATTGCTTAAACTGTATCCCCGCTCAGCTGATGCCGGGCATCGAAAATAATTTTCCGGAGGCATATAAAAATGTCCTGACTAAATTTCGACGTGGCTATTTATCGAAAATTGGCCTGCAGGCGAAAACGCGCTTTTGGGAAAAAGAAAATATTTATGCCGGTATCAGTTGGACCACACAGCTGATTACCCAGATCTGGTATCCCGGTCATGGCGTGTTCAAAGCAAAAGGTGTGTTACTCAGTGCCTACACCTACTCTAGAGAGCAAGGTGAAACCTTATCGGCATTAAATAACGAGCAGCGTGTCGCGCTCGCTATTGAACAGGGTAAAGCCATTCACCCCAATTATCCTGAGCAAATTGAAAACGGTGTCGGAGTCTGCTGGCACCGCATGAACCATATGCTTGGCTGTAGCGCCGGCTTACCTGAAGAAGATCGCGATGCCAACTTTAAATTAATCCAAGCACCCGCAGGGCGTCACTACATGATAGGCGATCAGATCAGTTATCACTCAGGTTGGCAAGAAGGCGCCGTGCAATCAGCATGGTTTGCTTTAAATGATATTCAACGTCGTGAAACGGAGGCTAAAAACGCATGAAACACTTACTTAAAACGTTAGGATTGATTGTTTTAGGCTTACAGAGCGCCGTCAGCATTGCGGCCTCAACCAGCAATAATCAACCTGATGGCCGTTATTGCTTGGTCTGCCACGGTGGTCATGCCCAAGGCAGTGAGGTGATTGGCGGCCCGAACTTATCAGTACTACCCGATTGGTATTTACGGGCTCAGTTGCAGGGCTTTCAACATGGCTGGCGCGGTAAACACCCCCAAGATAGTTACAGCTCAGAAATGCAGATGATTGCCAATAGTATGAATGAGCAAGATATCGAAATGGCCATTCGCTTTATTAAAAACTTACCGCCAAAACAAGCCCAGCCAAGGCTGGCCGGCAACAAAGAGCATGGCAAGCAGTTATATCAAGCCTGTGCCGCCTGTCATGGCCAACAAGCTGAAGGTAACGCCAGTTTAAAAGCACCGCCACTGCTTGGTCAGAATGATTGGTATCTGCATAAACAGTTAATCAGCTTTAAACAAGGCCAACGCGGCGCGGCTAAAGACGATAGTTCAGGCCAGTTGATGCGTCAAAGCGTGGCCTTGCTGACCACAGAACAAGATATGTTAGATGTCATTAGTTACATAAATAGTTTGAATACCGTTAACCTTTAATCATGCTTCATAAGGAATACACCATGAAAAAGACTTTGTTAATTTCCTCACTTTTACTCGGTTTAAGTAATACTGCGTTAGCCGCAGACATCACACGTTATGGCGGCGGTAGCTTTCCGATTGCAGCGGCAGTAGAAGTAGATGGTATTGTCTATGAAAGCGGCAAGGTGCCTGAGCCAAAAGATGTGAATGCTGAAAAATTTAGCGCCGCGTACTGGGGTGATACCGAAGCACAAACCATCAGCGTGATGGAGCGCATTAAAGACTCTCTAGAATCTAAAGGTATGGGTATTACTGATATCGTGAAAATGACCGCATTTTTAGTCGGTGATCCAGCGTTAGAAGGCAAAATGGATTTCGAAGGTTTTATGCGCGGTTATACCCGCTATTTTGGTGAAGCCGCGAAACAACCTAATTTACCTGCGCGCTCAACGGTACAAATTGCCGGCTTAGTGCGACCAGGTATGTTAGTGGAAATTGAAGTGATTGCGGTAAGACCGAAAGCCAAGTAACACAGCGGTACGGGTAACAGCGCCCCCTCTGCTGTTGCCCGTACTGTCTGACATTGCCGTTATTTTACTTCTGGCAAATTGCGACCGTAGAAAATTTCACGGATTTCGCGAAACACCTTACTACTGATGTCTTTTTGTTCATCGGCGGTCATCGAATCCGTGCCCATACCAAATAAGTAATTGTTTAAATCACCTTCTTTTAGCATCATCTTGGTGTGGAATAGATTTTCCTGATAAACGTTGACGTCAATCATTTGGAAGGCTTTCTTGGTATCGTGATCCATAAAGTTTTGGATCGACGTGATCGGATGGTCGATGTAATGTTTAGTACCACTAATATCACGCGTAAAACCCCGTACGCGATAATCGATGGTCACCACATCCGATTCAAAACTGTGGATCAAATAATTCAGCGCTTTTAACGGTGAAATAATGCCACAGGTTGATACTTCAATATCAGCTCGAAACGTACAAATACCGGCATGCGGGTGTACTTCAGGATAAGTATGCACACAAATATGGCTCTTATCCAAATGCGCAACCACCGCTTCAGGTAATGGCCCAGGGTTTTCAGTATTGTCCGGATCAACCAGTACCGGCTCTTCACTGACCAAAATGGTCACGCTGGCACCTTGAGGATCATAATCTTGCCGGGCAATATTCAAAACATTGGCGCCAATAATATCCACCACCTCGGTCAAAATATCGGTTAAACGATCAGCGTTGTATTGCTCATCGATATACTCAATATATTCTTGACGATGCTGTTCTGTTTTTGCATAACAAATATCATAAATGCTAAAACTTAAGCTTTTAGTCAGGTTATTAAATCCGTGCAGTTTCAGTTTTTCAAAAGGCTTAACCAATTCTTTGCTCTCCGCTAACGACGCCCAAATACGCCGTAGTTAACTTTCAGCCCGACCGTGCAGACAATTGATTCACTCAGCGTCTTCAACACTAAATGAGTGAGTTACTTTTACGCTTTGCGATAACATAATAGACACTGAGCAATACTTCTCAGCAGACAAGCTCACGGCTCGCTCTACGTGCTTTTCGCTTAAGGCTTTACCGCTAACAACAAAATGTAAATGCAGCTCAGTAAAGACTTTAGGCACGGTCTCAGCGCGCACACCGGATAATTCAACCCGGCAAGCAGACACTTGCTGACGTGCTTTTTCTAAAATACTGACCACATCAACCGAAGAACATGCGCCGGCTGACATCAATAGCATTTCCATGGGTGTCGGTGCAGTATTACTGTCCCGATCGGCATCGAATACTACGGCATGACCACTCTCAGATTGACCTAAAAAGGTTAACCCGTTGACCCAACTGACCTTGGCTTTCATCATCGTATCTCAGCTTGAAAATAAGGGTGGGTATTCTACGTAAAAGCCCCGTGTGCCGCCAGTAAAATCGCACATTGGCTGCCAAGCAGCCATAACCTGTGCGCGGGCAACATCAGCAATTGTTAATCAAATAATGCGGCAATGGCGTTATCAAATAAATTTTTAATTAACAGCGCGATCTCGTTAATTAATTCGACTTGTTGTGGCGTGGCGGGATTGTCTAATACCGAGGCAAGAATTTCTTGGAAATCATACATGATACCGTCAACCTCACGGATAATCAGTGCGCGATGATTCATTTCGAGTTCTTGATGTTGCGTGCATAAGGTAATAATTTGCTCTGCAATATGCTCTTCTAATAAAGCGCCTATCGATTTACCCGATGCATCTGCGGGGCCTTGAGTTGTAAATAAATCTAAATGTTCAGTTAAAAACTGAATAAGATGCTCATAACCGACTTTATCAATAACCATACTGTACCTATATCGTCATAGTGCGGCGAGTTTTGCTGATAAACAGCAAAATGTTGTGTTATCAGCTCTCTTTATTTAAGCAAACAATGTCATGAAAAACAAATCGGCGCCGAAGCGCCGATTAACTGACTCACTTAAAACTGTAAGCCGGGTGACAATTGTTCGGGTAACACGACTTGCTCTAACTCCACCGACGCCACGGGATAAGCGCAATAATCGGCAGCATAGTAAGCGCTAGCACGATGATTACCACTTTTACCTATACCACCAAAAGGCGCCGCTGAGCTGGCACCTGTGATAGGCCGGTTCCAGTTTACAATACCCGCACGAATATGCTTGTAGAAGTGTTGATACAGCTCATGACTGTCGCTTAACAAACCCGCTGACAAACCAAAGCTAGTGTTATTCGCAGCAGCAATGGCGGCATCAAAATCGCTAAAGCGGAACACTTTTAACAAAGGACCAAAGTGCTCTTCATCTGGAAAATCACTAATGTTCGTACACTCAATAATACCTGGCGTGACCAAGGCTTTATCGGCATAAGGTTGGCTTAACGGTAGTAAGATCTCACCGCCTAACGCCACCAGCTGCTGCTGCGCGGCTAACATCCCTTTCGCCGCTTGGACGGAGATCATCGCCCCCATAAATGGCTGCGGCTGGGCATCGTATTCACCCACTTGAATGTTGCGGCTAACCTCTAACAAGCGCTGTAAAATCGCATCACCTTTAGCGCCTACAGGTAAAAATAACTTACGAGCACAAGTACAGCGCTGCCCTGAGGTAATAAAGGCCGATTGCACAATATCGTGCACCGCAGCATCAATATTTGCCACATCTTGCACGATTAAGGGGTTATTTCCGCCCATTTCCAGTGCCAGAATTTTTTCTGGTCGGCCGGCAAACTGTTGATGTAAATAATGGCCGGTGCGAGAACTCCCGGTAAAGAACAAGCCATCAATGCCATCATCACTGGCCAAGGCTTTACCTGTATCAACTTCACCTTGCACTAGGTTTAACACACCGGCGGGAAGTTCGGCTTGTTGCCATAATTTAACGGTTAATTCTGCTACTTTTGGCGTTAATTCCGACGGTTTAAACACCACGGTATTACCTGCGAGAAGTGCAGGTACAATGTGGCCATTAGGCAAGTGGCCAGGAAAGTTATACGGGCCAAATACCGCCACAACACCATGTGGTTTATGACGTAAAAACGCTCGTCCTTGTGGCATCGGGTTTTCTTTGGTGCCGGTGCGTTCTTCATAGGCGCGCACTGAAATGTCTATTTTACCGATCATGGCGCCCACTTCGGTTAGGCTTTCCCATAACGCTTTACCGGTATCTTCAGCAATACAGGCCGCCAGTTGTTCTTTATGGCTGCTTAGTTGGGCGGCGAACTGTTTAACAAACACCACACGCTCTGCAAAACCCAAGTCTCCCCAAGCAATTTGTGCTTGACGCGCAGCGTGGATCGCTTGCTTAACTTGCGTGGCACTGGCCGCTTGGCCTTGCCAAATAACCTTATTTTTTGCGGGATCGATAGAGTGAAAAGCTTGACCTTCACCTGCCTGCCATTGACCGTTAATAAACTGCACTGCTTGGCTCATCTGTCTCTCCTATTATTATAGTTTGCTGATCCGTACCCACTCACCAGCATTGACCTGCAAGGCCGTAGCGAGTTCGGCGGGAATGCTAATTTCTGTACTATTGGCCTGCGGTTGCAACTCTGCCCAACAAGCTCGAAACTCGCTTAGCGTTGTATTGCAAATCATATAGGCCTCACCACTCGCCGTTACCTCAGCAATGCGCACTTGTAAACGCTGGCTGTCGCGGATGGCTCGGATCTGTGAAATGCGCGCTTCTACCGTTGGGCCTGCATCAAAAATATCGACGTAACCACGACAAGAAAAACCTTCAGACTCTAACAAAGCTAGCGCCGGGCGGGTTTTTTCGTGCACCTGACCAATCACTTGCTGTGCGGCTTTGCTCAGCAAACTGACATAAATTGGGTATTTTGGCATCAGTTCGGCAATAAACTCTTTTTGACCAATGCCGGTTAGGTAATCTGCCGTTGGAAAATCAACTGAAAAGAAGTGAGCTTGTAACCATTGCCAAAATGGTGAGTTACCCTGGGCATCAGATACGCCACGTAACTCGGCAATGATTTTATCTGAGAAGCGTTCAGCAAACTCAGCTAAAAACAAAAAGCGCATTTTAGACAACAAGCGGCCATTAAACTTCTGGCGAAACGGCGGTCGCAAAAACAAAGTACATAATTCGCTCACGCCCGTGTAGTCATTACATAACGTCAAGATATCGACCGTTTTGTACACACCTAAGGTTTTCGAGCTATGCACGACCTTACCAAGATGATAATGATAGAACGCATCTTCAAGCCCTACGGCGGCCTCTAACGCGCTGGTACCACACACTTGGCCACTCGACGTATCCTCCAGCACAAACAAATAACCTTCGTCTCCGGGCGAACTGACGGTCTTATTAAAAGACGCCATCGAACGGCTGATTTTACGCATCAGCAGCTCTTCATTGACCGGCAACGAGGTAAAGCCATGTCCTGACTCTACCGCCATTTGATACAGTGCGGGGTAATCATTCGCTCGGATCGGGCGAATCACCATCATGCTAGCTTACTCCATTCTGATACAGGCCGCGGTCGCAACTCAGGGCTAAAAGCCCCGAGTTTAACTGAGCATGCAGTTGAATTAACGCTTATCGACAAGCAAAAACGCGTAAACCGCTTAGCCTTTGACAACTTGAGCCACGGCAGCCGCAAAACGCTTCATACCTTCACGAATTTCAGCTTCGGTAATGACCAGAGAGGGTGCAAAGCGCACAACATCGGTGCCTGCAACTAAAGCAAATAAACCATGCTCAGCTGCCGCTAAGAAAAACTCACGTGAACGGCCTTTGTATTGCTCGTTTAAGACCGCACCTAACAACATACCTTTACCACGCACTTCGGCAAACACCTTGTGCTCGGCATTGATCGTGGCTAAACACTCGCGGAAAATGGCTTCGTTTTTCAATACCCCTTCTAATACTTCAGGGGTATTGATGGTGTCGATTGCGGCTTCAGCAACGGCGCAAGCTAAGGGGTTACCGCCATAAGTACTACCATGGGTACCCACTTTTAAGTGTTGTGCAATCGCCGTGGTGGTTAACATAGCGCCCACTGGGAAACCGCCACCAAGCGATTTTGCCGTGGTTAATATATCGGGCGTGACACCGTAGTTCATGTAAGCATATAACTGGCCTGTACGACCAACGCCTGTTTGTACTTCATCAAAAACTAATAAGGCATTGTGCTGATCACACAGCTCACGTAACCCTTTTAAAAACGCTGCATCGCCCGGAATAATGCCGCCTTCACCTTGAATGGGCTCAACAACGATGGCGCAGGTTTTATCCGAGATCAGCGCTTTCACGCTGTCTAAGTTATTAAATTCAGCATGCACAATGGCACCCGGTTTTGGACCAAAACCGTCAGAGTAAGACGCCTGTCCACCGACCGTGACGGTGAAGAATGTCCGGCCATGGAAACTCTTACCAAACGAGATAATTTCTTGCTTGCTCTCGTCAAAATTGTCTAAAGCCCAACGACGCACTAATTTAAAGGCCGCTTCGTTAGCTTCAGCACCCGAGTTACAAAAATACACTTTTTCGGCGAAGGTCGCGTCGACTAACTTTTTCGCTAAACGCAGCGCGGGCTCGTTAGTGAGTACATTACTTAAATGCCACAGTTTTTCAGCCTGCGTTTTTAACGCATTGACTAACGCCGGATGACAATGACCTAAGCTACTGACCGCAATACCACCTGCAAAGTCGATATATTCCCGACCTTCTTGATCCCAAACGCGAGCGCCTTGCCCTTTTACCGGTATCAATTTTGCCGGAGCATAATTGGGTACCATTACGTCATCGAACAAAGCTCGGGTTACTTGGATCTCTGCGGTCATATTCGTGTTCCTCTTTTGCTTATTTGTAGGGAATAGCTTGCACGTATGGGTGTCAGTATTGACATCGTGATAGCGCCATTATTACAGATTAAACTGACGTTGTCTTGCATCTACATCTGTAGCAACACCTGAAAAAACAAGGGATACAGATAGATTTGCAGTGGAAATGAATATTCAAGCGCTTCTTAAGAATATTCAATGAAAGCGAAATGCTCGGCGAGATGCAGCAGCCTATGCCTTAGCGGTAAACCGCGCTATTTTTATGAAAAGCTTAAATAGTCACTGCTAAAAAATTTGCAAGCATACGTTGTCCCTGCTCACTGAGAATCGCTTCCGGATGAAATTGCACACTATGAAGTGCTAAAGCCGGGTCGTACAGGCCCATAATTTCAGGCGGCTCGTTTTCATTAAGCGGAATAGTTGTGGCACTGACTTGCAGATTTGCCGGTAAACTTGCGGCCTCTACCAACAACGAATGATAACGCGTCACACTCAGTGGTGAGGGTAACTGCTGAAACACCGACTGGTGCTGATGTTGAATAATCGAGTTTTTACCGTGCATCACGCGGGGCGCCCGCACCACTTTAGCCCCAAATACTTGTGCTATCGCCTGATGTCCTAAGCAAACCCCCAAAATGGGGATCTGACCGGCAAAAGCCTCAATAGCGGCTAAACTGATGCCCGCCTGACTAGGATTACCCGGCCCCGGTGAAATCACCAGATAACGCGGAGCCATGCTGCGGATCTGTTCGACATTGATGTCATCATTGCGGCGCACCACAACTTGCTGCCCTAAGGCAGCAAAATATTGCACCAGATTCCAAGTAAAAGAATCATAGTTGTCGATCATCAGCAGCATAGGGTATTAACTCCAGACCCAAACCAACTTAAGGCGTGACAAAACCAACAGCGGCATTCACCTGCTCTAACGTTTTGCAAGCATGCTCACGAGCACTGGCAGCACCAGCTCGCATGACTTGCTGCATATAGGTTTGATCCGCTCTGATTTCTTTAAAGCGCTGCTGTACCGGTTCTAATAAACCAATCACGGCATCGGCCACATCTGTTTTTAAATGGCCGTACATCTTACCTTCGTATTCATTGGTTAAGGTTGTTACCGTTTTACCAGTTACACCACTGAGAATATTTAATAAGTTTGCTACACCAGGTTTATTCTCTTGATCAAAGTAAACGCGTGGTGGATCTTCAGAGTCCGTCATCGCTTTTTTAAACTTTTTACTGATCACTTTGGGATCTTCTAATAGGCCAACGAAATTCCAAGGGTTTTCATCTGACTTTGACATCTTCTTTTGCGGCTCTTGTAGGCTCATAACCCGCGCGGCTACCGCTGGGATAAAGGGCTCAGGCACCGTAAAAATATCTCCATGCAACGCATTAAAGCGGCTGGCAACATCACGAGCTAATTCTAAATGTTGCTTTTGATCTTGACCTACAGGTACTTGATTCGCTTGATACAGCAGAATATCGGCCGCCATTAACACCGGGTAAGTAAACAAACCGGCATTAACGTTATTGTTATGCCGCTCTGATTTATCTTTAAACTGTGTCATACGGCTTAATTCACCAAACTGGGTATAACAATTTAATACCCAGGCTAATTGGCTATGTTCAGGCACATGTGACTGCATAAAGACCGCTGAACGAGCCGGATCGATCCCACAGGCTAAGTACAGTGCCAAACTATCCAAGGAAGCACTACGCAGCGCCGTAGGATCTTGACGCACCGTAATGGCATGCAAATCGACAATACAATACAAGCAATTGTAATCATTCTGCATTTCATCCCATTGACGCAATGCCCCAAGGTAATTACCAATCGTCAATTGTCCTGAAGGTTGTGCGCCACTTAGCACTATCGGTTTACGACTCATTCTTTGCAGTATCCTGTTTTAAAACCATGTAAGCGCGTCATTATACGCTGTTGTCGGCTAAGCTCGCAGCAAAAAAGCCATTAACAGCAGACTTTTGCTAATTCAGCTCGCATCGCTTGTATCGTTGCCGCGTAATCGGGTGTGTTAAAAATAGCCGAGCCAGCGACAAACATATCGGCACCCGCACGAGCAATGTCAGCGATATTATCTAAATTAACGCCACCATCAACCTCTAAACGGATTGGCCGACCACTTTGCGTAATACGTTGCCGTGCTTCTTGTAACTTATCGAGCGTAGCAGGAATAAACTTCTGGCCACCAAAACCGGGATTCACCGACATCAATAACACCACATCAATTTTATCCATGACGTAATCCAGATAACTAAGCGGTGTCGCCGGATTAAACACCAAGCCGGCTTGGCAACCGTGTTCTTTGATCAGCTGTAAAGTACGGTCGATATGCCGAGAGGCTTCCGGATGAAAAGTAATAATACTGGCGCCGGCTTTAGCAAACTGCGGCACCATGCTATCGACAGGCTCAACCATCAAATGCACATCGATGGGGGCCGTTACACCGTAATCTCGTAAAGCTTGGCAGACCATCGGCCCCATGGTGAGATTGGGGACATAATGGTTGTCCATCACATCAAAGTGCACCACATCCGCTCCAGCAGAGAGCACCTTGGCTACATCGTCACCTAGGCGAGCAAAGTCAGCAGACAGAATAGACGGCGCGATTAAAAATGGTTGCATCAGTGTTCTCCTTGGAAAAACACCGACTTTACTGAATTATTCAACAGAATGCATCAACGGCTTAAGCCGTACTGCACAAAATACAAGCATAGCTGCACCAAGATGTTGCAAAGCTAAGCAAGCTAAGTCGCTTAAAAAAAACTAAACTGCTGTTTATTAATGAGAATTCCCACATGGCATATATCTTGGAAACAATTAAATGAATCCAATATGAGGGGAAACAACAATGACATTATTAAAAAAACTATCTGTAGCAACTTATAGCACCTTATTTGTAGCCATGAGCGCGGCCAGCATGCAGAGCCACGCGGTAGAAGTGAGTGGCGATGTCACCTTTGTTTCTGACTATGCCTTCCGTGGTATTTCACAAACGGACGAAGCGGCAGCCTTACAAGGTGGTTTAACTTTAAGTGATGAGTCAGGCATCTATTTATCAGTATGGGGCTCAAGCGTTGATTTCGGTGGTACTGGCACTTTAGAGCTAGACGTTATGTTAGGTTGGAGCGGTGATATTGCTGAAGGTTGGTCGGCCGATGTAGGTATTATGCGTTATGGCTACCCAAACACCGAGTTCGAAGGCTCTAACTTCTGGGAATTATACGGTTCTGTGGCTTACAAAGACTTCAGCTTAGGTTTGGCTTACAGCGATGATTACTACGGCAACAGTGGTAACTACTACTATGTCTATGCCGGTTACAGCTTAGCGTTAACCGATAATCTGGCAGTTGATTTTCATGTTGGTCAAAACGAATATTCAGACGATAGTTCATTAAGCTACCTAGACTACGGTGTCACGGTCAGTACTGAGGTATTGGGTCTTGGTTTATCATTAGCCTATATCGATACCGATATTAAAGATTGTTACCTGTGTGATAGCCGTGTGGTGTTTGGCGTATCAAAAAGCTTCTAAATCCCGTTTCCATCACTAGCCTACGCCACCGATACAGTGCTTAATAAATAATCAGCTTGTATCTGGTGGTGTAATCAACTATTATCTAGCGGTGGTGCGTCGTTAACAGGATTTAACATGAAACTAACTAAAACCAGCAAATCAATGCTTGCCATTAGTGGTGTGTTGTTTGCTTTTGCGCTTTGGCAAATAGATAGTTTGTCGCAATGCTCTGCTGACAACCTTGCTGGCTGTAAAGAAACTCAACGTAATTGGGTGAGTTGGTTGTCTGGCGATAGTCGCTCTGTACAGTTTCATTTTGTTGATTTTCTAGAGCTTTTAAGCCGTATGTCTCCTAGCAACAATAACCCTTCTTAGTTTCTTTGTATGAGCCACACCAAAGCAAGTACTTGGCAAATTATCAAAGCCGTGCTCGGCGCTTTTATTGGCGTGCAGTCTGAAAAACAACGCTTACAAGATTTTCAAAGCGACAGCGCGGTACCTTACATTGTCACAGGCATTCTGATGGCAGCGCTATTTGTGGGTGTCTTATTATTGATCGTTAGCTTCGTCGTCCCTTAACTGCTTTTTTGCTCAGCCAGATATAACGCAAATAATTCTGCAACCTTACCCCGGGCACTGCCCTTTTGACTGATCGAACGACTAACGTTTATGGTGTGCAGCTCTGCTTGCTGATAAATCTTGCGCGTCCAAGTCGTATCGTGATTACTGATCAACACGCTATGCCCATTGGCTTGCGCTTGCTCGGCTAAAATCGCTAACTGCGCCTGATCATCTAAAGTAAAACCCTGCCGCGCATAGCTGGTGAAACTGGCCGTTTTACTTAAGGGGACATAAGGAGGATCGCAATACACGGAGGCGCCAGCAGTTAACTGCTGAAAGACATCTTGATAGCTGCTACAGGTAAACTCGGCGAGTTGTGCTTTTTCCGCAAAGAAATACAGCTCAGCCTCTGGGAAATAAGGCTTTTTATAACTACCAAAAGGCACGTTGAATTTGCCAGACAGGTTGTAACGACATAAACCGTTGTAACCATGGCGATTCAAATACAAAAATAACAAAGCACGTTGATAGGTATCTTGTTGCTCATTAAACTGCTGCCGAAAGCGGATATAGCTCGTGCGCTCGTTGGCACTGGGCACAAAAAGTTGACGTGCGTCAGCAATATAACGCTCCGGCTGCTGCTGAACAATCTTATATAATTCAATCAGATCAGCATTAATATCGTTTAGCTTGTAAGACGGATAATGCGTGTTCAAAAAAACGGAGCCCGCACCGACAAAAGGCTCAACCAAACAATCAGCTGCGGGCAAATGCCGCTGCAACTGCTCGACTAAATTATATTTACCACCCGCCCATTTTAAAAAGGCACGACTTCTTTTCTGTACCACTTAATTATCCTGACTACTTTGGGCCAGTTGCAATCGTTGCCAAGCTTTGATCTCTTGCTGGACAGCACCCACACTTTTAATAAAAGGCCCAGCTGAGCTCAGCGCGCTGGGTAATTGTTGCACATACTGTTTAGCGGCGGTATTGCTGGCGAAACTTTGGCTGACGATGACCCATTGACCTCGGCCTTGCCAACTGCGTTGATACACTTGTATCGATAATTTTGGATAGTTACGCTTAAATCGGCTTAACGCGTTTTCACTCGATAATACCGCGATTTGCACAACAAAGTGTTGAGCAGGCGTGGCAAGTAATGCGCCGTGCTGATGCACCTTCGGCGTGTCTTGTTCGCGTTTCACTTCGGGCTCAGGGGTAAGCACTGATTCTTGTAATAACTTATCGGGTAATGGCTGCACATTATTTAATGTGGTTGCTACTGTCGGTTCTGCAGCGACCGTTTTGGCCTCGTCAATAACAGCAGCCTTAATGTTCTCAGCGTTGCTGGGCATAGCGACTATAGCGGGCTCGGGCTCGGCTTCTACTTCTGCTTCAGCTAACTCTGGCAACTTGGCGTCATTGGGTAAGTCAAGCTGCGCCGATTCACTCGCTACTCCAATCGTTTCAGGGCTTGCTGTAGCTGATTGCACTTGCGGCATGGGGACAATCGCCATCTCTGTAGCAGGCTTTGCCTGATCTGCAGAAGGTGTTGAATTTAACCAGCTAGTGAGGATAAACAATAAGATCAGTGCCGCGCCTACGCCTGCAGCAATTAAGGGGGCTTTGGGTCTGCTGACCACGGCCTCACGTGCCGCCCTCGCCGTTCGTGCAGGCGCTGGGCTAATTAATTTATGCAGGTTATTCTGACAGTTGGCAAAGCGTTCTGCTAACGCTAATGGATCTAATTGTTCTGCCTGTAACAACTGCTCGCAATCCGCTAAGGTAAGCCCTGGGATCGTCAAATTAAGCTGCATCTGACTATCCGCTTGCGTCGTGAAGACAAATAATGTCACCGGTAAACTTAAGATCCAAGCATATTGCTCAGCACTTAATAGCTCGGGGTTATCGGTAATTAAAATATAACGGGTATCGGCGTCAACGTTTTGCAAACGCTGCAATAGATTTTGCTCGGTTAAATCACTGGTCGCGAACCATTGCTTGCCGAGCTGCGAAGCTAATAATGCCTCAGCGATCGGTGCTTGAAGCATCGCAACATTGACCGAGATTTCTTCAGCTTCAGAAAATAACTCAGCTAAGGCGAGAGCCAATGTCGATTTACCACTGCCTGAAGCACCAATAATGGCTAGGCGGGAAAAATCATTAAAGGCTAATTGAAATAATAAGCGCGATAGCACATCACGTTGCGAGGGCAGCAAATATCCAGAATTGGCCAGCTGTTGTTGGAGGCCGCGTACTTTCATCAGGCAAAAACTTGGCTAAGTTCGTGCTCGGTTACATCCGCAACCACTTTACTGGCACCTAACGCCGTTGGCAGAATAAAACGCATCTTGCCCTCTTTCACTTTTTTATCTGTTTTCATATACGGCAGAAAGTCTGCAATGCTCATCTGTGCAGGTGCAACAGTAGGTAAGTGAAAAGCCTGCAATAATGCGATGGTTTGAGTGAGTTCGTTATCGCTTAACCAACCTCGACTCTGCGCAAGTTTAGCCGCCATCACCATACCAACGGCAACCGCTTCACCATGCAACCACTCGCCGTAGCCCAAAAAGGCTTCAATAGCGTGACCAAAAGTATGACCAAGGTTTAATAAGGCACGGTCGCCTTGCTCGGTTTCATCACGACTAACAATATCGGCTTTCATTTGGCAGCAATGTTTAATCATTTGCGCTAACACTAGCGGCTCTTTACGTTGAATAGCCGGCGCATTAGCTAACAACCACTGAATAAAAGCAGCATCGCCTAATAAACCGTATTTCACCACCTCTGCCATGCCTGCAGCAAATTCACGATCAGGTAAGGTGCCAAGCACACTGGTATTGATTAACACTTGCTCGGGCTGTTTAAACGCACCGATCATATTCTTACCCAACGGATGATTAACTGCGGTTTTACCACCGACAGATGAATCAACTTGCGCCAATAAGGTGGTCGGAATTTGTACAAAGCGCACACCACGTTGGAAACACGCTGCAGCAAAACCGGTCATATCACCAATTACGCCGCCACCTAATGCGACAAGCACCACATCCCGTGACATTTTTTGCTCTAACAAAAAGGATAGCACTTGCTCAAACGATGCCAGCGTTTTATAGGCTTCACCATCTGGTAAAAGGAAATGTTTTACCGGTTGCTGGAATAACGCGCTGACAGCGGCCAGATAAGGTTCAGCAACAGTAGGATTTGAAACGATCACTACCTGAGTCGCTTTCGCTAGCTCAGGTAGTAATGCAGGAAACGTATCGGAGATGATGATGGGATAACTGCGCTCGCCAAGTTGTACAGCAACTTCTTGCATATGCAGTTCTCCTTTAACGATTAAAAACCCAGTTGCTCAATAATCTGGTTAGCTACATTGCGGGCGCTTTGTTCATCGGTACGAACAGTAAAGTCAGCAATCTCCGTATATAACGGGTTGCGTTCAGCGGCCAGACGTTCTAAAACTTCTTTTGGCTCTTCTTCTGTTTGCAATAATGGCCGCTTTTTATCACGTTGTGTTCTGGCCACTTGCTTTTCAATAGGTGTTTCTAAATAGACCACGATACCGCGGGCAGATAACCTATTGCGCGTTTCTTTACTGATAACTGAGCCACCACCGGTCGCTAATACTATTCCTTGTAATTCAGTTAGATCCTGAATGACATTTTCCTCACGCACCCGAAAACCCTCCTCGCCTTCAAGGTCAAAAACCCAGGCGATATCGGCACCAGTGCGTCGTTCAATTTCCTGATCAGAATCATAAAAATCAAGATGCAGCATGTCTGCTAAATGGCGGCCGATTGTGCTTTTACCTGCACCCATTGGCCCCACAAGGAAGATATTACGTTTTTCTGCCATATGTCGTATTGCTAAATCAGCTAACTCAAAGAAAAGTTGAATTCAAGGACCACTAGGCTCCCACGAAAATTTGAAGCGCTGAATTATGTCAGGAATGCCCTTTCATTGGCAAGTTAATTCTGACAGCGTCAACAGCACAAGCGATGGTCAGCGACCATCGCTTGTGCCTGAATTAAGGCTGGCCTTCAGTCAAAATGCGCGGTGTAACGAAAATTAACAGCTCACTTTTCTCGTTTAATTCGCTTTTGTTGCGGAATAACACACCCATGTAAGGCAGATCACCTAGTAACGGCACTTTAGTGACCGTTGATACCACTTGCTGCTGGTAGATACCGCCTAACACGATAGTTTCACCATTGTCGGCTAACACTTGCGTCTTAATTTGCTGTGTATCAATAGCCGTAGCTGGGCCTGTAGGCGTTTGTACTGTCTCACCACGGGTATTTTGGGTAATGACTAAGTCTAAAATAATCTTGTTATCTGGGGTGATTTGCGGTGTCACCGTTAAGCTCAACACCGCTTTCTTGAATTCTACCGTTGTCGCACCACTGGAAGCCGCTTGCACGTAAGGGATTTCAACACCCTGCTCAATGCTCGCTTCTTTTTGGTTAGAGGTTGTGATGCGTGGACTGGCAATCACTTCACCTTTGTTCTCTTGCTCTAACGCCGATAATTCAAGATCTAACAAAGTACCGTCAGCTAACCGAGCAACGTGAAAGGCAATACTGCCAGCAGGGCTAGAAACGGGCAAATTCACGTTCCAACGATCATCTAACGCTGGGAAACCACCCGTTGAAATACCATTAGCGCCGGTGGCATTACCTGAGACACCGCGATCACCGCCACTGGTGCTTTGTTGATCACTAAAGCCCCAACGAATACCAAGCTCATCCGTTACGCTATCATTTACCGTGACAATACGCGATTCGATTAAGACTTGGCGTACAGGAATATCTAAACGTTCAATTAATCTGCGGACGTTTTCAATGTTACGGGCTGTATCTTTGATTAAGATGGTATTGGTGCGTTCATCCACGACGACACTGCCGCGAGGAGAAAGTAAGGTTGCATCTTTATTGGATAGCAACAGCGCTAAATCAACGGCTTTTGCATAATTAATTTGTAAGAAATCTGAATACAGTGGCTCTAACTCTTCCACCCGCTGTAATACTTCTAATTCTTTCGCTTCACGCGCAGCTAACTCTTCCGTTGGCGCCACCAACAGAATGTTACCTTCCATACGCTTATCTAAGCCTTTAACACGCATCACGATATCTAAGGCCTGATCCCACGGAGTACCATCTAAGCGCAAAGTAATATTGCCAACAACAGAATCGCTGGTGACTAAGTTAAAGCCGTTATAATCGGCGATAATTTGTAGTACGGTTCTTACCGGAATATCTTGGAAGTTCAAAGAAATAGCACGGCCTTTATAATCACGACCACCGCCTAAAATACTCCGGCTGGTCAAATCACGTTGCATAGTAACCGTAAAAATATTGTCGATTTGCTGATAGTTAAAGGTGAACTGATCTGTGGCATCAATCACTAAACGCGTTGAGGTTTTAGTTTTAAAGGTTTCAATACCTTTAACGACAGTCGCAAAATCGCCGACATCAAGCTGATAAAGTAACTCATCGGGAATATCGGTGTTATAGAATTCGATTTCTAATTTGCCAAGACGCTCTTGCACATCAACGGCCGCTGCATTTTCTTTTAAAAATACTAAAATTCGGCCTTCGCCTTTATCACCACGACGAAAATCAATCGCCTGTAATTTATTAATAAAGCTTGGATTAAGCTCAGATGTCGAACCCGCTTTAACAATTTGCGGTGAATCGGCGAGATGCACAGCATAGACATTACCATCAAGTCTGGTGCGGTAGACTTTTAAGGAATCCATGCTGATAACAGCATTAATGCCACCTTCAGACAAGGTAGACTTCACTCGGCTAACGCCGGCATTATTAATCGCCACATCAGCAATACGCTGTTCTAGCTCAGCTTCAGCAAAGCGAACGTTTAAACGCGATGGCTCATTTAACAAGCTGATGTCTGGCTCTTGCAGCAACGGCTCATCAAACACGAACTCGATCTCAGTTTCACCATTCAGCAATGGATTGAAACGAACCTCGTAGAGCAAGGGCGCTGCACTAGCAGGTAAAGCAAGCAATAACCACGATAACAAACCAAGTCTGCTAACTTTGCGTCCTACATTTTTAATTTTTATTAATTTATCCATGATTCACTCGCACACCTAGTTACCTGCAGTCGCAGCATCGTACATCTGGATCCGTGTTTCACGTTCCACCCAGCAGCCAGAACCATCAGGAATTAATTCCAGTAAATCGATATAAGTTGGCTCTACATTGGTTACTTTGCCGCTGAATAAGCCCAAATAATTATCAATTGTTACTCTGTATAAAGACTTGTCAGCAGATTCAATCAAGCCCCAGAGTTTATCGCCATCACCTAAAGTACCGCGCATTGTCAGATTTTCCAACGCAAATCTTTCCAGCAGTTCTTTGCGCCGATTAGGATCCGGATACAAACAATCTTGTTGTTGCAAGAGTCGTTCCTGAATTGCTTCTGGCGTAGGCTCTGCAAAAGGACTGCGCTGATTTGCCGCCGCATAACTGATATGCGAAAACTCTTTTACTTGCGGTAACGGTTCAATACGTTGCCGAGTATTGGCTTTTACATTATCCATATGCGCTTGAATATGGTCGACGCTGTCAAAACAACCGCTAAGTAGCAGCACTGAGGTACCGGCTAGCAGTATGGCTCTCATTGGCTGTTCTCCTTATAGCGATAGGTTTTTGCGACCACGTTAAAACGTAGTTTACCGTCTTTCTCAGCTTGAATATTAAAGTCATGTAAACTGACAATACGCGGTAATTTAGCCACTTCGCTGACAAAGTTACCGAATTGATGGTAATCGCCGGTCACATCAATCTTAATTGGCAGCTCGGTGTAGAATTCTTTTTCGACTTCCGGCTCCCAGTTAATTTTGGAAAAAACTAAACCGCTTGTGGTGCCAACATAGGTAATGTCATCCAACAAACCAGGCGTTTCAGACGTGGTAGGTAGTTGTTTTAATAAGAAAGCTAATGAATCTTGCATTTCTTTCATTTGCTCGCGATACGCTTCTAGGTTCACCGCAACCGCATAGCGGGTTTGATACAATTGCATCAGCTCGGTTTCTTTTTGTTTCGCGCTCGCCAACTCGTCAATTTTACTGTCGATTAATAAGTAATAACTGATAACTGACACCAAGGCCGCTAAAATAGCGGCAAAAATCGCTTTGACCAATACAGGCCAAGAACCCATATTGTCTAGGTCTAAATCATTGACATCAATATCAGATAACTTCATGTTGAGGCTCATTTCCGGCCTCCCTGAGCATTGGTTTTTGTCTCTTCGTTGCTATTGTCTAAGGCTTCAAAGCCGACAATTTTTAAGTGCATTTTAAAATCACTTAATAAACTTGAGCGCTCTTTAGCAGCTTGAATAAACTCGAGGTAAGGCTCTGCTAATAATTCTGACTGCTCCGCTTCACGCAGCATATTAGACAGTCGGTTATTTGACTCACTTTTCCCCACTAACAGTAACATTGAGCCTTTTTTCTCCAATTGCGTCAAATAAACACCGTTTGGAATGATGGTCGCAATTTCAGACATCACTTGCGTACCTAAATTTCGGCTGCTTTGCAGTTGTTCAATCAATGTTAAACGTTGTTGCAAGCTGCGTTTAGTTTCATTTAAACGTTTAATCTCAGCAATACGTTGATCTAAGATGGTAATTTCACTTTGCAGATACTGATTACGCTTCGCTTGGCCTTCTAAACGGGCGTTGTAAATCATATTAATTAAGAAAAATACCAAAAAACTCATTAATGCGGTAAAAGCCAATACCATCACATAGTTTTTCTGACGTTCCTTTCGAGCCGCATCACGCCACGGCAGTAGGTTTATATGTGCCATGGCGAAAAACTCCTTAAGGCTAACCCACTGGCTACCATTAATTGTGGAGCATGCTTATCTAAAAGATCGCGATCAATTGACGACGCCACTTCCATACTGCTAAAAGGATCAGCAATCACGGTATGAATGCCTAACTCGTCAATTAATAACTTATCGATACCTTCAATCATACCTGAACCACCTGACACCACGATGTAATCCAGTGTTTCTTTACCACTGCTGGTTAAGTACATTTGAATACCGCGCCGGATTTGTTGTAATAACATGGTTTGGAAAGGCGCTAACACTTCGAAGGTATAGTTTGGGGGTAAATCACCGGATACTTTGGCACTTTCAGCTTCATCGTAGCTTTTATTGTAGTAAGACAAAATACTGCGAGTATATTGTTCGCCACCAAACACTTGGTCACGGGTATAGAGTGTTTTGCCGCCTTCAACGATGCTTAATAACGTCATGGTTGCGCCAATATCTATCATGGCAACCACTTTATTGCCGGCATCCGCAGGTAACTGACTTAAACATAACTCTGCTGACCGACTTAACGCATAGCTTTCAACATCGACCACCTTTGCGGTAAAGCCGCCATCGGCTAGGGCAGCGACTCGCGCTTCTAAACTCTCCGTACGAGCGGCGCTCAATAGCACGTTTACTTTAGAGGGGTCGGCTTCATTAACATCAAGCTTTTCAAAGTCGAGGCTAACTTCATTTAATGGGTAAGGGATTAAGGTATCCGCTTCAACTTCAATTTGGCTTTCAAGTTCAGCGTCAGTTAATGACACATCCATGAAAATGACCTTACTGATAACGGTAGAACCAGAAATAGCTGCAGCCGCGAACTTAACACCGCGTGGAATTTTTTTACGAATTTTCGCCAGCACATTACCAACAGCTTCAATGTCTTGGATCTCACGATCCGCCATTGCGCCTTTTACCATGGGCTCCACGGCAAAGGCTTCTACCTTGTAGTAGCCACTGTGCATACTTAATAGCACTGCCTTAACGGTGTGAGAACCGATGTCAATGCCCACCATTATGGGTGATTGTTTACTAAACAGGCTTTTAATCATAGCGCCTTGCAGCCGTATTATTATTTATCGATTTTTGTTTAGGTATTCTTAGCCCAGTCACAGGTTTTTGGCAAGAAAAAGCGTTTAATCTCAACCTAATAAATATATACTAGCAGCGTTATTGTCAAATTGGGAGTTAAAAATTGGGGGCCAACGGTGTCGTGGGTTAAAAAGCTTTTTATTTTGTTCGTCTTGATGACATTTTTAGGTGTCGCCACTATCGGTATTACCTATGTTGTTGTAAAAGATGACCTACCTGATGTTGCCACTTTAAAAGATGTGCGGCTGCAAACCCCAATGCAAGTATTCACCGCTGATGGCGAACTGATCTCCCAGTTTGGCGAGCAACGCCGCATCCCTTTAACCTTAGAGCAAATGCCCCCCTTATTGCTCGAGGCTTTCCTAGCTACCGAAGATACCCGTTTTTATGAACATCCTGGTATTGATATTATTGGTATTATTCGTGCCGCCAGTGTGGTAGCGACGTCGGGTGAATTAAGCCAAGGTGCCAGTACCATCACCCAGCAATTAGCTCGAAATTTCTTTTTATCGCGTGAGAAAAAAATCATTCGTAAAGTAAAAGAGATCTTTTTAGCGATCCATATTGAGCAGCTACTGACTAAACAAGAAATTTTAGAACTTTATTTAAATAAAATTGAATTAGGTCAACGTGCTTTTGGTGTCGGTGCGGCTGCACAAGTGTATTTTGGTAAGTCTGTCACTGAACTGACGGTTGACGAAATTGCCATTATCGCGGGTTTACCTAAAGCGCCCTCCATCCTCAACCCCGTACGCTCTGCCAGTAACGCTCGCGCCAGACGCAATGTGGTGTTAGGCCGGATGCTCGATACCGGCGCTATCGATCAAGCCACTTATGAAAAAGCCATAGCGGCACCTGTGACCAGTCGCTTGCATGGTGCACAAATTACCGCATCAGCACCCTATATTGCTGAGATGGTTCGGCAACAAATGGTTGACTTGTTTGGTGAAGAAGTCGCCTATGCTGATGGTTTTAAAGTCTTTACAACCATCAATAGTCAACAACAAGCCGCTGCCAAACAAGCGTTACAGCAAAATATCTACGATTACGATGAACGCCATGGTTATCGTGGCCCTGTTGCCAGAGCGTGGCAGGCCGAATTTGTCAGTAACGATGATGAATCTCCTGTGTTTGGCGAAAGCGGACGTTTAGATGAAGCGGCACTTACGCAGTTTCTTGAGCAACAACAGGGTATCGAAGATTTAGTGCCAGCGGTAGTATTGAGCGTGGCGCAACAAAGTGCGGAAGTGATTTTAAAAGGCGGCCAAACTCTCACTTTGGAATGGGATGGCTTAAAATGGGCACGTAATTTTATTGCTGATGATCGTCAAGGTACAGCACCAAAATCTGCCGCCAGCATCTTAGCCCCCGGCATGAGTATTTTAGTGCGTCAGCAAGATAATGCCTGGCGCTTAAGCCAAGTGCCAACGGTGAGTAGTGCTTTGGTGGCATTAGATCCGCAAAACGGTGCGATCCGCTCATTAGTTGGTGGCTACAGCTTCTCACAGAGCCAATTTAATCGCGTAACACAAGCCAAGCGTCAAGTCGGCTCAAATGTAAAACCTTTTATCTATTCTGCGGCGTTAGAGCAAAACTATACCCTAGCCAGCATTATGAATGATGCTCCCATCCATCAATGGGATAATAACGCAGGTATTGCATGGCGGCCGAAGAATTCACCCGCCGTTTATGATGGGCCAATTCGCATCCGTGAAGCTTTAGCTAAATCCAAAAACGTGGTGTCGATCCGCTTACTGCGCGGTATCGGGGTTGATGCCAGTATTGCCCATTTGCAAAAATTTGGCTTTGCACAAAGCGACCTGCCACGTAACGAAACGCTCGCGCTGGGTTCAGCCTCATTAACGCCATTAGAAGTGGTTACCGGCTATGCCGTTTTTGCGAACGGTGGCCATTTGGTTCAGCCTTATGTTGTTGATAAAGTTATCAATGCCGAAGGTAAAGTGGTTTATCAACATCAACCGTTATTGGCTTGCCAAGCCTGTGGCGAACAGCAAAATGCTGGCAGTTCAGCCGAACTGACCGACGCGACAGTAGATGAATTGACTGACCTTAACGCCATGGCGACAGAACAATATGCGCCACAAGTTATTTCTGCCCAAAATGCGTTCTTAATCGCCGACGCCTTAAAAAGCAGCGTTTGGGGCGGTGGCGATTGGCGGCAAGGCACAGGCTGGAATGGTACGGCTTGGCAATTACAAAGCCTAAAACGTCGAGATATTGCGGGTAAAACCGGTACCACCAACGACTCTAAAGATACGTGGTTTTCAGGCTTTACCCCGCAACTTGTTGTAACAAGTTGGGTTGGTTTTGATGATGCTAACCGCAGCTTAGGCCGTGCCTTGTGGAATGCCAATTTAGACAGAAATCAAAGTGCAGGCACAGAGTCTGGCGCTCGTACTGCTCTGCCAGCTTGGCTAAACTACATGCGAGTCGTATTGCCCGCTTATGCTGAAAAGTCTTTACCGACTCCCGTAGGTATTTCTTCAGTACGTATTGATCAGGCCACAGGGCTGTTAAGTCGTCGCACCGATGATAGCAGTACCTTTGAATACTTCAAGTTGGGCACGGAGCCAACGCAATACGTTTCAGGAAGTGTACCGCAAATTCAATTTGGTGAAGAGCCGGTTGAAAAAACCGAAGAAGTCGAAGAATTGTTCTAAAAAAAACCGGCGAAAGCCTAATGCCGATCAGTTAAGAACTTTTCAGATCGGTTGACCGATCCAGTGGTTGGTATATAAAGGCCTACAGAATAAACACTGTAGGCTTTTTTTATGCATATTGGTCAGGCTTTGGAAACGGTT
>NZ_JAKGTQ010000003.1 GCF_021568285.1 Rheinheimera sp. UJ63 | reverse complement strand
AAAAGAACCGACGTATATCGGGTTGTTTTAAAGCAGGCATACATAACTCTCATTGTTGGCAACACAGAAAGATATGATGCGTGATCAGTCAGCAAATAAAAGATGTGATGGCCGGACGCTTACAATTGTGATGCTGCTGAAATGCCCTTTAGCTTATGAAAGACTTCGCATTTGAACAGGGTAATGTGCTAACCTTCTGCGCGTTTAGGTATCCTTCCTAGTCATCTGTTGGTTAGAGGTAAGTAAATGGTTTTCGCTAGAAAACTGGCTATTTTTATTTTCAAAGCCTTTGTTATATTTGCTTTATTGTTGTCGTTATTGTTCTGGGGGCTAACCACTTCTGGTCAGGTAGTGTCACCTACTTTAAGCAGTGACGATGTGAAAACCTCGCAACAGGTGCTTTCTACCAATTTAGCTAAATTTCAAAAAGCAGCGGGTAATATTGAGTTAGTGTTTAATCAAGCTGACTTTGATGCCATGAGTAATGTGGCCAGTCATACTTTGCAGCCTTTAGTTTTTCAAGTTGTACTATTTGAGAGCAGTGCTGTTTTTAATGTTGTCTACAGCTTGCCTGATCTGTTTCAGCCGCGCTTAATTCATGCCTATTGTTTTTTTGTTGAGACCTCCCGAGGCTTTGCCATTGATACTTGTAAAATAGGCCGATTACCTGTTTCGGGTCGAATAGCCAATTACCTGCTAAAAAAGTCTGTTATTTTGTTATTAGACTCACCTTCTGATCAGCAAGTATTACAGCTTCTTAAAACGGCTCAGGTACGTGAACAGCAACTAAGGTTTCATAGTGATCAACCTGAGAGTATTTCTTTAGCTTTAAATCCTAGTCTGTTTAACAGCCAATCTGGGGTGGAAACGTTATGGAATCGTGATGCGGTGTTAGCTGATCTCGATATTGAATTTTACCTGCAAGCGCTAAAGCAACTGGTTTTGGATAATCCTGCTGAGCGTCGCTTAGCTTTTTATATGCAGCAACTGCTGAAAACAGCTTTAATTCGCGCTGAGTCTAGTGATCTTGAAACTGAGTATCGTAATGCCTTGTGGGCTTTGGTCGTGGCATTTGGCAATAAGAAATTTTCTGCATACTTAACAGAACCCATTGATACCAGCTTGCTTAGTGGTTTTCCAAGATTAAAACTAGCGGGGCGCGCTGATTTAACGCTGCATTTTTTATATTCAGCGGCATTTAAAAGCATGAGTAATACCTATTTTGCCGGGCAAATAGGTTTTCTAAAAGAAATTAATGATGCCGGTCGAGGGGGTAGCGGTTTTAGTTTTGTTGACCAGGCCGCAAATAAAGCGGGTGTGTTTTTAGTGCAACAACTTGAAAATATTAACCCTCGATTATTGCATGAGCTTACTCCTGCAGAGTTTGAGCAAGCCTTTTTTCCTGCCATTACTGATTTACCTGAAGGAATAACGGAAGCCCAGTTTAAACAAGAATGGGGTGGCGCATCCGACCCTCGCTATCAAGCAAAGGAGCAGTTGATCGAGCAACGCCTTGCTGATTTAATTTTATATAAAACAGACGCTAACTGAACGGGCTAAGGCGCCTGTTTAAGCTGCATAATTAACGGCAGCATAATATCCCTTATCAACGGCTGCGCCTCAGCTGTTGGATGAATACCATCCTGCATCATCAATTCTGGTTTAATCGCAATCTCATCCATAAAGAACGGCCATAGCGGGATCTGATGTTGCTCGGCGAGTGTCGGGTAGATCGCGGTAAAGCGCTCAACGTAACGTGGTCCGTAGTTGGGTGGAATGCGTATTTGCATAAGTATCGGTTGGGCATTATGCTGCTTGGCTGTGATAATAATTTGTTGCAATTGATCTTCGATAAGCTGTGGCGTAAACCCCCGTAAGCCATCGTTGCCGCCAAGCTCAACTAATACCCAGGTGGGTTGATGTTCTTTTAGAAGTGCGGGTAAACGGGCGAGGGCGCCACCAGTGGTTTCGCCGCTGATGCTGGCGTTAATTAGCGTGAGCTCGGTTTTTTCGGCCAGTAAGGCGGGCCAGCCTTGCGATTCTTGTAAGCCATAAGCCGCACTTAAGCTATCGCCAAGGATCATGAACTTTTGGGCCAGAGCGTTCTGGCTAATAATAAACAATACAAAACATAAGATGATGCGCATGACTAAACTACCTGAAATTCATATTAAAGCGGTTAACCTTGCTAAACGGGTGAATGTTAGCGAAGGATCACTGACTATCCTGCATGATATTAGTCTGACAATCAATCAAGGCGAGACTGTCGCCATTGTTGGTGCGTCTGGTTCAGGCAAATCGACCTTATTGAGTTTATTAGCCGGCTTAGATGTGCCCAGTGCCGGTGAAGTGTTTTTAACCGGGCAGCCGCTACATAGCTTATCTGAAGATGACCGTGCAGGGATCCGCGCGGCGCATGTTGGTTTTGTGTTTCAATCGTTCTTATTGCTACCCAGTTTAACCGCCATTGAAAATATCACCTTACCCGCCGAGCTTGCTGGGGATAAGCAGGCAAGACAACGCGCGTTAACGCTATTAAAACAAGTTGGCCTGCAAGACCGTGCAGATTTTTATCCAGCGCAGTTATCGGGGGGGGAACAGCAACGCGTGGCCATTGCTCGCGCCTTTATTACGCAGCCGGCCATTTTATTTGCCGATGAACCTTCCGCCAATTTAGATGCCACGACCGGCCAGCGTATTGAAGATTTATTGTTTGAATTAAACCAGCAACAAGGCACCACCTTGGTGTTAGTTACGCACAATGCAGAACTTGCTGCACGTTGTCAGCGCCAGTTAAAAATGCAAGCAGGGCGTTTTGTTGATACTGAGGAGCCAGCACATGTGGGCTAGTATTGCCTGGCGCTTATTTTGGCGTGAATTAAAACGCGGCGAGTTGTGGGTGATTGCCTTTGCGCTGTTTTTAGCGGTTTTCTCTGTGGTTAGCTTAAGTGGCATTACCCAAACGGTGCGCGTGGCGCTGGAGCAGCGCAGTGCGCAATTTATTGCTGCGGATCGCGTTCTTGGTTCTAGTCAGCCATTTAACCCAGAAATTATTCGTTTAGCTCAGCAGCAAACATTGCAAGTGGCGCAGCAAATGCAGTTCGATTCCATGCTGTTTAGTGCACAACAGATGCAATTAGCAACCATAAAGGCCGTTGATACGGCTTACCCACTTCGCGGTGAGTTGGTTCTTCACCAATCCGATAATGTGCTAAGCGGTGAGTTGGGCAGCTTAACACCCGGGCAAATTTGGGTTGAACCGCGTTTGCTGGGATTACTTGAAGTGTCTATTGGTGATGACATTGAATTAGGCAGCAGCCGTTTGCAAGTTGCTGGTGTTATTGTCAATGAACCCGATGCACCACTCAGTGTGTTTGGTGGTTCGCCCCGCGTGATCATGCACATCGCAGATGTTGCGGCCACCGGCATTGTGCAGCCGGGCAGTCGTATTAGTTACCGTTATTTATTTGCCGGTGGCAATGCTGAATTAGACCGTTTTGCTACTGAGGTAACGCCCTTAATGTCGGTGCACGAGCGTTGGCGCAATCGTGATCGGCAAACCGCCGTGGGTGGCGCGTTAGAGCGGGCTGAGCGGTTTTTATTATTAGCTGGCTTGCTAGGTATCGTGTTAGCCGCTTGTGCTGCTGCGGTAGCCGCAAGCCGTTATAGTCAGCGGCATGCGCAAGCCGTTGCCATTATCAAAGCGCTAGGGGCGACCACCGCCCAAGTTCGGCGCATTTATAGCAGTCATTTAATGTTGGTGGTGTTGTTTAGCTTAGGCTTAGGTTTACTGCTGGGGCAGGTAACCTTGCTGGGCGTAGAATCGGCCATTGTGCTTTATGTCGGTGATTTTCGGCCGGAGTTTAGTTTGCGGCCAATATGGCTGGGTAGCCTAACCTGTATTTTATGTGCCTTACTGTTTGCCGCGCGGCCTTTATGGCAATTAACCATCACCCCAGCGATCCAAGTACTAAAACAACCGGTGCAGCAGTTGGCGTTTGATCGTTGGCAATTTATCACCGGCGCCGTCGCAGTATTCGGTTTAATGTGGCTGTTCTCAGGTGAATGGTTAATTAGCATCGGCTTGTTTTTAGTTTGTGGGGTGTTCGTCGGTGCGCTATTAGGTATCGCCGCCTTAATGGTGAAAGCCGCTAAACCGGTAGCCGCGGGCCAAAGCAGTGCTGGCAAGTTGGCGCTGGCCAATTTACGCCGTAGATTATGGGCGAACAGCTTTCAGTTAATTACCTTTTCTTTAGCGTTGTTCTTGGCGTTGTTGCTGTATTTTGTTCGTGCCGAATTAATTGGTCAGTGGCAACAGCAGATCCCAGAAGGTGCACCCAATCACTTTCTGGTGAATGTCAGCGAAGCGCAGCGTAGCCAATTAGCAGACTTTGCCAAAGCGCATCAACTGCAATCCGAGCCGTTTTATCCGGTGGTGCGGGGGCGTTTAGTGCAAGTGAACCAAGAGCAAATGCGCGATGAAGCCACAAAAGAAGATCGCACTGAACAACGCACAGGCGTTGGGCGCGAGTTAAACCTAACGTGGCTATCAACTTTACCTACGGCCAATAAAATCTTAAGTGGTAACTGGTTTTCAACTGAAAGTCGCGGTGAAGTATCGGTAGAGCAAGAACTCGCTGAGCGCTTAGGTTTGAAATTAGATGACCAGGTGCAGTTTTCAATTGGCGGGCAAATGGTCTCGGCCAAGATCAGCAGCATCCGTCAGGTCGATTGGAACAGCTTGCAGCCAAATTTCTACATGATTTTAAGCCCTGATTTGTTGAAAGATTTTCCAGCGAGCTATATCACGGCGTTTTATATCGAGCCGGATCGCTATCAGCTCGTCAATCAGTTAGCGCGTTTGATGCCCACTGTCACTGTATTAAGTGTCGAGGCGATAATCAAACAGGTGCAAGACATTATTGCGCAAGTCACCGTCGCACTTAGCTTTATATTACTGATAATTATCTTGGCTTCGGCATTGGTACTGGTAGCACAAGTGCAAGCGACATTAGAGCAGCGCGAGCAAGAGTTAGCCATATTGCGTACCCTTGGCGCGCGTTATGCTTTTTTACGCAATGCACTAATCTTAGAGTTTACTTTTTTGGGGGCGTTAGCGGGCTTGTTTGCCACAGTGCTGGCAGAAGTGTTGTTATTAACCCTGCAACAGCGCTTGTTTGAATTACCCTTTAGTTTTCACTATGCCTTATGGTGGATGGGGCCGCTCAGTGGTGCGCTGTTAGTGTCGGCTTTGGGCTGGTGGCAGTTACGCCGTTTATTGCAAGTGCCAGGTGCGGTATTGATCCGCCGGGTGCTGCAAGGATAATGGCTGAAAAGCCAGTAGAAGCCGCTAAAACCACAAAACCCCTAACAATCTGTTAGGGGTTTTGTTATTTTGCTTTTTGCTTTGGCATCATAATGTTAATGCCGCTAAGGCCTGCGATAGCTGCGGATAGCGAAAGGTAAAACCGGCTTTCAGCAGTTTTTGCGGCACCACGCGTTGCCCGTACAGCAAAATGTCGGCCATTTCACCAAACAACAAGGTCGCCATAAACGCAGGCATTGGTAATACCGCAGGGCGTTTTAGGCGCTTAGCGAGCTCCGCCGTGAAAACTTTATTGGTCACTGGGCGCGGAGATACGGCATTCACCGGGCCGCTTATTTCGTCGTTTTGCATAATAAAGTCGATAAGGTTCACCATATCGTCTAAATGGATCCACGACATATATTGCGTGCCGTCGCCCATTACTCCGCCTAAGGCCATTTTGAACGGTGGTAACATTTTGGCTAAAGCGCCGCCGTCTTCGGCCAGCACAATACCGGTACGTAATAAGGCAACCCGTGTTTTTTCACTACTGGCTCGCATCGCCAAGTTTTCCCATTTCGCACAAATATCGTGGGTAAATTCAGGGAAGAAAGCGTCGTAGTTTTCGGTGATCTCGGTATTACCCTGCCTACCATAAAAGCCCGTAGCAGAGCCACTGATCAGCAATTTTGGAGGCGTTGTGGCTTGACTGATCAGTTGGCTGAGTTGCTCGGTTAACTGCCAACGGCTTTGGCAAATAAGGTCTTTTTGCTTTTCGCTCCAACGGCGCTTAGCGATAGGTTCGCCAGCCAAGTTCACCACCACATCAATGGTATTAAAATCCGCTTCTGAGAGGGCATTAATATAGTGAATATTGCTGTTAGCACTTTTACGGCCGGTACGGCTGAGGATCAGCAGTTTGTGCTCAGCTTGCCAAAGTCGTACTAAAGCACTGCCGATTAAGCCAGTGCCGCCAGTAATGAGGATCTGCATATCAGGTACCCTTACTTACGTTGTTGTTACAAACAGTTGTAACACATCAACCTTTATTGAAGTATAGCGGGTTATTTGTTAACCGATAAGGTTAGCGAAACAGAATCGGCAAAACGCAGGGCATGCGGTTTGTCGATTTCCACTTCAGCGTAGCTAACAGAGGCATGCGCACTGGCTAAAGCGAGGACATCAGAGGTGAGTTTTTCTAATAAACCAAAGCGATTGTTTTCAACCAGGGCAATAATTTGTTTGGTGATGGTGCGATAATTTAGCGCGTTAGCCATATCATCGGTTTGTGCGGCTGTTTCTGCGCGATAAACAATTTTAGCGTTTACTACTACGTCTTGTTTGTTCGCAATCTCATCTTCGTTAATGCCGATGTAAGTGCGTAAGCGCAGGTTTTTGATTCTGATTGTTGCCGGATTAAGATCCATAATAATACCCTTAATTAATTTTAACTGCTTACGCTACGCTAACGCGCTGCGATCAATCAGTACAGTAATTTGTTTAGGTATTTAGGCATCGTCATTAAATACAAGAGTAAAACAGGCACCGCCTAACTCACTGTCGCTAATGGTAATGTTGCCTGAGTATGAGTTTACCAGTTCAGAGACGATAGATAAGCCGACGCCATGGCCCTCGACATAGGTGTCGAGTCGTGTGCCACGCTGAAACAACTCTTGGCGCTGTTTTTTCGCAATGCCAGGGCCATCATCTTCGACGATAATTGAAAAGGGTTGTTGGCCGATAGTTACCCGCACTTGATGACGGCTGGCTTTACAGGCGTTATCCAGTAAGTTACCCAACACTTCCATTAAATCGGTTTCATCACCACGGAAAAAGGCCTCTTCGCTGCACACTAGCTCAATTTCACAGCCTTTATCACGGTAGATTTTTTGTAGGGCGTTAATTAGCTTTTCAAGCAGTGGTAAAATCAGCGTTTCTTTTTTCCAAATATCCTGTCCTGAGCTACTGGCTTTTTTTAGCTGATGCTCGATCATCGCAGTAATGCGGTCAATTTGCTCTTTTAGTTCAGGCTGCTGAGCTAAAGGGGAGGTTCTCAGCACCGCTACCGGGGTTTTTAAGGCATGCGCTAAGTCACTTAAATGATTGCGATAGCGCAGCTTTTGGCGGTTTTGACTGGCTAATAATAAATTCAGATCTTCTTTAATAACACTTAGCTCAGACGGATAATTGCCCATTAAGTGATCTTGTTTACCGCGTTCAAGTTGTCTGATTTCATGGTCCAAGCGGGTTAACGGTTTGGTCGTCCAGTAATAAGCCAGAATACTAAGCAGTAATAAACCTAACGCAATGCCAATAAACCAACGTAATAGCGTTGAGCGGAAGCTTTTGTGTGGTGCGAGTAACAATTCTGCGGTTTGCACCACATGAATGGCGAGCGGGCGAGCGCTTTCACCAGAGTCAAACAAAAAAGCGATACTGAGAATTTGGAATTGGCTGTCTTGCTGTTGTTCAGCATAAAAAATATGCTGCCCTGGTACTAAGGTTATATCTGGCACACGAAAGCTTTGATTAAGCGAAGAATCGGATTGCCATAACAGCTGTTTACCGTCGGTAACATAAGCACTTAAACCCGAGTCTGGCCGATAGAAGTCGGGGGCCAGCGAGTTGTTGGTTAATTCTATTTTGTTATTAACCAAGTTAAGCTCAGACAAAATGGCGTACATATGTACTTCCATTTTTTGTTCCGCATTGGTTAACAGCTGCGTGTGAAAGGCTTGCTCAATAGCCAAAAAAGAGCTGGGCAGCAGCAATACTAATAATACTGCGCTGACCAGCCCTTGACGGAGCTTAAGAGGGATAACTCTCATTTACTCACTTGTAAATTAAAGCGATAACCACGGCCACGCAGTGTTTCAATCGGTTTTAACTCGGCATCGGGGTCGAGCTTTTTACGTAACCGCAGTACAAACACTTCAATAACATTACTGTCTAAATCAAAGTCTTGATCGTAGATGTGCTCGGTTAATTCAGTTTTAGAGATCACCTTGCCTGGGTTAAGCATAAAGTACTCTAGCACTTTGTATTCATAGGCGGTTAAACTCACTTCGGTTTCACCCAGCCACACCTGTTGTGTGCGGCTATTTAAAGAAATAGGACCTGAGCTTAGGGTCGGATCCGGTTGACCGGCTGCGCGGCGGATCAGCGCGTTACAACGGGCTAATAACTCTTCATTGTGAAAGGGTTTCGTTAAATAATCATCAGCACCAGCATCTAAGCCTTCCACTTTTTCTTGCCAGCTGCCACGCGCCGTTAAAATGATGATGGGGGTTTTTAATTCTTGTTTGCGCGCTTTACGGATCACCGATAAGCCGTCTAGCTTGGGTAAACCCAAATCAATAATGGCCAGATCATAAGGGTATTCGGATAATTTAAACCAACCTTCGGCACCATCTACCGCCAGATCAACGCTAAATTGTTGTTGTAACAGGTCGTTCTTAATTTGTTCAGCTAATAATTTTTCATCTTCGATGACTAAAACTCGCATGCTTAATCTTCCCTTTTAACACGGCCGCTGCGGCCATCGACAATAACATTAACAACTCGACCATCATCTTGCATCACTCGCACACGATATTGTCGCGATTCTGCTCTTACTTTTAAAATGCGGCCAGGGAAACGTTGTTGCGCTAATTGTGCGGCAGTTTCTTTAGTAATGTCTTTTGTGGGTAATGTAGTGGGTTGTTTTGCTGGTTCTTTGTTATCACTCAACAACATAGCGCTATCGTTTGCCTGCACGGGCGCAACAAGCACCAGCAGCAAACTGCAACTAAGTAAAAATGTGAGTATTTTTGTCATATTATTCAACCCCCTAGACAGTGTGGAACACCGCTACGACTGGTAAGGTGTGTTAACTACAGGTCTTGTTTAATCTGTAGAAGCCACAAAGTAATGCGCTGTGATTGGCATAAGCTAACCGCTGATTTATCTCTAACTTGATAATCTGTTTGTGTATTCTTGCTAATGTACTGAAATATTATGTTGGCGGCAATCAGCAATGTGCCAAGAATAGGCGTTGATGGCTTAATTCAACCTGAATGTGCATGTAGCCATTTAATTAATTTTTTTAAAATAAAGTTGCAAAATAATTTACTGCGTCTAGATTTAATGCGGTCGGTAATTTTGCTTGCGATGTCTGCTTTGCGAATGCTGTAGCTACCAGCGGCTACCGACTCTGGTAGGTAAGTAAGGTTTATGTCAGTGTTAACTGCTGCGGCATCCAGCCATTTCGGGAGGAAAGCTGTTATGAAAAATGTTATTGTTGCCACATTGCTAGCTACTGCCGTATTGGTAGCTAACCACAGTTTAGCCAATAGTAATGTTCAAGAAGTCACTAAAGCGACGGCAAGCCAAGCGACAAGCAAATTACGCTTGAATCAAGCCAGTGTAGAGCAACTGGTTGCCGTGCCAGGTTTAGGCAAAGTGAAAGCAGAAGCGATAGTGGCGCACATTAGTGAAAAAGGCGCCATTAACAGTGAAGCGGATCTGACTAAAGTAAAAGGCATTGGTCCAAAACTGGCGGCACGCGTGGCGCAATATGTCAGTTTTGACTAATGGTTAAGGCAAAGCCTTAGGCGAGTTCGCCTAAGGCTTTCATTTGTTCGTTAGCCCATTGCACCGCTTTATGATAGGCATCGGGTACTTTTTCAACAGGTAAATTCAGTTGTTTGATGGTGTTCGTCGCTTCCGCCCAGTGCGCCGTTTCGTAACACTGAATTAAGCGAATATAATCGGCAAGCACACCTTCTTTATTCACTAACGCGTTTTTGATATCAGCTGCCAGCGGTAACTTCTCCATGACGCTTTCAATCGACTCATCCAAAATCGCATCCATTAACGACATCATACCGGTTAAGAAGGCTTTCTCTAACGGTACTGTGCCCGATAACGCCGCTAAGCCTTCAGCAAAGTTTGCCCGAGTCATGGCCATTCGCATCAATTCAGCCGGTTTGTCGGTACTGATTTGCGCAGTAAACAGCAAGGATAAAAATTTCTTTAACTCAACCTGACCCAGCACCACAATAGCGTGCTTAATGGTATCAATTTCTGCGCGGCGGCGGAAAATGGCCGAATTACTGTAACGTAATAATTTATAAGACAGCGTCACATCGCGTTTAAAAACTTCGGCGATTTGCACTAAATCCATATCGGCTTTTGATGTTTCATATAACAGCTCAGCTAAGGCTAACTGAGCTGGAGACAGCGCTTTAGCTTGCATCATTTCCGGTTTAGAGAAAAAGTAGCCTTGAAAATAGGCGAAGCCTTGCTGCATCGCTTGTTGAAACTCTTGAATCGTTTCCACTTTTTCGGCTAATAATTTGATATGCGGAAAGTCGGCAATCGCCGTTTTAATCTCTTCAATTTGTTCGCTATTGGTGCTGCGAAAATCGATTTTGATAATATCAATATAAGGGTAAAAATGCCGCCAAACATGTTTGTGCTCGTAATCGTCGAGGGCCAGAACATAGCCTTGCTCTTTGAGATGCTGGCATTCTGCTAGCAGGCGTTTGCCCGGCTGCACCGTTTCCAGTACTTCAATCACTACCTGTTCTTTTGGCAGCATACTGGGGTATTTTTTTAGCAGTGTTTCTAGTGTGAAGTTGATAAAGCCTGGTTTATCGCCCAGAAAGTCGTCTAAACCAAAGGCAAATTGACTGCCTTCAATCATTTTTGACGTGGCTTCATCGCCATCAATGTCTGGAAATGCGTTATCGACGCCATCCCGAAATAGCAATTCATAGCCGAAAAGCTCTTTATTACGGTCCAAGATCGGTTGGCGTGCTGCATAAAAAAACATTCGTGAGGTTTCTCCGACAAGTAAACTTTGCTTAATGTAACAAAACGCTGGCTATGAAAGCCAGCGTATCTTCAGCACTATCAGTAAAAACAGCCTGTTTTGTCACAGGCTGTTTCAATTATAGCGCATTAAGTGTTTGCTTTTAGGGTAGTTAGCATCTTAGTGAACATCTGCTGCACACTTTCTGATGGCATTTTACCCATTAAGCTGACAACAATAATGGCTATAGTGCTGAGGATCACCCCTGGTACAATTTCGTACATGGTAGCACTTAGCGTTTGACCATTAATGCTGATAGGTAAGTAGATCCACAGTAATACGGTGCCCGCACCAACAATAATACCGCTAAGCGCACCGGCAAACGTCATGCGAGGCCAATACAAGCTCAGGATAATCAGTGGGCCAAAGGCCGCACCAAAACCGGCCCAAGCATTGCTCACTAATTGCAGTACTGAACTGTCGCGATCGTAGGCTAGCGCGATAGCCACTAAGGCCACTAATAATACCGATAAACGACCCACCACCACTAATTCTGTTTGAGTGGCGCTGCGATTTACAAAGGTTTTATAAAAGTCTTCGGTTAACGAGCTCGACGTTACCAACAGCTGTGATGAGATGGTACTCATAATGGCCGCTAAAATAGCCGCCAGTAAAAAGCCACTGATCAGCGGATGGAATAAAAACTGTGAGAAGACAATAAAAATGGTTTCAGGATCGGCGATGTCCATTTTGGTTTTCGCCACATAAGCGATACCTACAAAACCGGTTGTAATGGCACCGACGATGGTCACAAACATCCAGCTCATACCAATGCGACGAGCCGTTTTGATATCTTTAACCGAACGGATCGCCATAAAGCGTACGATGATATGCGGCTGGCCAAAATAGCCCAGGCCCCAACTAAGCGCCGAGATAATCCCCAGTACTGAACTGCCGGCTACCCAATTCATTAAATCAGGGTTGATGTTAGTGACAATCTGGTTAACTTCACTGATCCCGCCAAGGTGATCGATCGCCACAATAGGCACTAATACCAAAGCGATAAACATTAAACAGCCTTGCACAAAGTCGGTAATGCTAACCGCCATAAAGCCGCCAATCAGGGTGTAAATGACCACTACACCCGCAGTAATATACAGGCCCAGTTCGTAGTTAAGATTAAACGAGCTTTCAAATAATTTACCGCCGCCAACGACACCCGAAGAGGTGTACAGCGTAAAGAAAATAACAATAACTAAAGAAGAGACAATGCGCAGCATGCGCGTTTTGTCTTCAAAGCGTTTTTCAAAGTAATCCGGAATGGTAATCGCATCATTGGCTATTTCGGTATACACCCGCAGCCTTGGCGCAACAATCAGGTAGTTCAGGAGGGCACCAATTAATAAACCGACCGCTATCCAGGTGCTACTGAGGCCAGAAACATACATGGCACCGGGTAAGCCCATTAACATCCAGCCACTCATATCAGAGGCACCGGCAGAGAGCGCTGTCACGCCAGGGCCGAGTTTACGACCACCAAGCATATAGCCTGAAACATCATTATCTGTGGCATTGTAGGAATATAAACCGATGCCGATCATGGCAAGAAAATAAATACCCAAAGATATTAGGGTGGCAGTTTCCACTACGCGAGCTCCTTTTTTTAGTTTTATTAGGCATTACAACGAGGTTAACTGACCAGGTAATTAACCTTGAGTGTATCTCGCTATAATGATGATTGAGCTGACGTTTGCTGACGCGGCAACCCTTTCAATGCCCATCAGCAAAAGTCAAATCACGTTAAATGTTAACAACTAGGCTGCTCAGATACCAGTCATTTTCGGTAATGCGGTCTCAGCCGCAGGTCATTATAACGTAAAGCCCCGGTAGCTAACACAGGGGCTTTAGGTATTCAGTAAGTTATTATGGGGTTAACCGCAATTTATCAAGGATAAAGTGACGCCAGCCCTTGCGGCGTAGGCTGTTTTGCCGGCGCTTGCCATTGCCGCCAATGCTGATAAAGGCTGTCGCCCTGCCACGGGTTGTCGGTGTTACTGTACAGTTGTTGTTCCAGTTGCTTTAACTCGGCTAATAAAGCCTCATCTTGTAATTGGCCCATGAGCTGCCCTAAAGAGCGGATCGAGGGGCCAAATTGCTGTTGCCCCCAAAGGAGTAATTGCTGTGCCGCTGTTGCTGCATCACCGGCGGCACAGGCTTGTTGTAGCAAGCGATTATCCGCCATCACTTTGGCGCTGCGTACCCTGTTTGCCGCTGCCGGTTGCGCAGAGCGTGACTTTAAAAAGTACAGGGCGATCAGCATAGACGCAAGCCAGAGCAGGCTGAGTAAGCTTGAGGTGTAATTCCATTGCCAAGGGTTGCTAGCCACTGACGGTGTGGCAGCCATTGGCGCAGGCAGCGTGTTGGCAGTAGGTGTGGCGCCTGCTGCTGCAATAACCTTAAAGGTACGTGCAGGTAACACCGTAGTTTGTAATTGATCCGTTTGGCTATTCCACCAAGCCAAACTAATTTCTGGCAGTGTGACTTCCCCCTCAGCATTAGCAATTAAAGCTGTGGTAAAGACTTTTTGCGCGACCAAGCGGCCATTGCGTTCAGCGCCGACACTTTGCGGTTGTTCATCATATGAGCGTAATTGCGTGGGCAGTTGCTGAGATAACTCGGGTAATTGACTGGGCGACACATCTACTGCCGATAAGGTAATGATCCGCGTAACGGGCTCGCCGACCACTAATTCGGTGTTATTGGGTTGCCATTCTTCGGTCAGCGTGACTAAACCGGCGACAAGCCAATTTCCAGGGAAATTATCTGGTTGCGGTAATACCTGCAGGGTAATGGGGTTGGCTTCCTGCATCACGGTTTTACTGCGGGCAAAATAATTGTAGTTGCTGTTATCACGATCAATCACTTCACCGGTAAATACCGGCGGGTTAATCACCATATCTCCGCTGCGCTGCGGGATAACACTATAACGACGGGTAATAGTGCGATAACGCACGCCATTAACGATAGCGCTGCCTTCGGCATCTTGGCCTACTCGTTTAATCTCGGCACCTTCAAGTTGCGGTTCAGTTAAGGTGCCGCGTTGTAGATCACCGCTAAAATAAATCACCACATCGTAATACAACATTTGTTGCACATAGACGTTATTGGTGGCAATTAAATTGGCTTCAACAAACAGCTCGCGTGAGGCATCTTTTTTTATTGGTTGGTCTAACACTTCCACGGTGAGCGGTAAAGAACGAATACCGTTAATTTCAAAGGCCGGAATAGTGAACACACCGCTGTTCAGCGGAAATAAGGTCAGTGACCAGCGGGTACTTTGGCTGCTTTGGCCGTTAATAATTTGCGTGCTTTGGCTAACCGACGGCGCCATTACGCGGAAGTGTTGCTCTAACTGCCGATAATTTAAGGCGTCAGCCGATAAACGGCTATCTGCCGTGACAACCAAGGTGATGGCTTCACCGGCCAGTGCCGGGTTCTTATCCACTTCACTGGTCAGTGAACTAAAGGCCGCCAGCGGCATGCTCATAACCAGTAACAGAAAAATAAAGCTGTTAAATACCGATGTCACCATTCCTGACGAGCTCCTGGAGGGGGTTGAGTACGACGTTTCTGATGTTCTAATAACATTCTGTTGCGCAGTAAAATACCCGGATCGTCTTGTACCTTGCGCAGCAGGTTTTCTAGCTCTTGTTGTTGCTCTGGTGTGGCATTGGGCCAGTTTTCAGTAACAACTTGCTGTTTATTGCTTGGCGGTTCGTCGCCGGGTTGCTGTTCTGTTGCTTGCTGCGCGGCTTGTTGCTCAAGTTGTGCGGCGTCTTCTTGCTGCTCGGCATTTTGCTCGGCTTGTGCGCTGCTATCACCGGCACTGCCATCTTCTGCTGAATTTTGCTCGGACTCAGCCGACTCTTCAGCGTCTTGCTTTTCAGATGACGCGTCGTCGGCGGCATCGCCGTCTTGCTGACCTTGTTGTTTATCTTGCTGTTGCTGATCTTGTTGTTGCTCTTGCTCTTGCTCTTGTTGCTGTAACAACTTGCGCATCAGCTCAGCATTGGCCGCCGGTGATGGCGCCTCGGGATCAAGCGCCAGTGCTTGCTCGAAAGCCGCTAAAGCTGCTTCATATTGCTGTTGCATCGCTAAGGCATTGCCTAAATTGTGCCAACTATCAACCGAAGGGGCGTCGTTGCTGGCTCGCTGATAGGCTTCTGCGGCTGCGGCATAATCTTCGGCTCGGTAAGCGGCGTTACCTTGCCATAGAGGATCACGAAACTTCTGTTGAGCTTGTTGATAGTCTTGTTGCTGATAATCCTCTATGGCTTGCTGTTGTTTTGTTTGCCATAAATCACGCCAACTTACGGCATCTGCTGGGGGCAGATATAACAAGGGCAAGATCACTAAAATAGGGGCTTTACGCGCTAGCCACAGTGCTAGGGGTAAGAGTAACCACACCAAATAAACGGCATTGTCTTGCCATTGGTCGCCTGTCATCAGGGGCTGTGGCTGTCTGTCATCATATTGCTGTTGGTTTTGTTTCAGTAGTTGTTGTAAATCCGTATTATCGGCGCCGGCTTGCACTAAGCTTCCGCCTGCTTGGCGAGCTAATACGCGCAGTTGTTCAAGAGGAACACGAGGCATCACAACACCGCCTTGAGCATTTTTCAAAAGCTCGCCATTTTCTAAACGCACCACTGCACCTTCGGCTTGACCAAAAGCCATGATGGCTAATTGATGTGGCCAATTGTTCAGTAATTGCTGAATAGACTGATAACTGTCAGCATCAAAACCGTCGGTAAACAGCACAATTTCACCGCTGGGGTAACCGGCTTGTTCTAATAACTCGGCGGCTTGCTCTAGCGCGCGTAGCACATTAGAGCCCTGAGCCGGCATCAATTCTGGGCGTAAGCTGGGAATTTGCAGGCGGATATTATTGTGATCCGGCGTCAGTGGCGAAATCACAAAGGCATCGGCGGCGTAACTGATTAAACCCAGATCACCTTCTTGTAGCAAATCAATGAAATCTAAAGCTTTAAAGCGTTGTTGTGTGAGGCGATCGGGCGTTAAATCTGTTGCCCGCATTGATAACGACATATCCATGACTAAAACCGTGGCTTTTTTCACCGTTAAGGCCGGCTGCGGCAGTTTCTGCCAGCTGGGGCCACTTAACGCTAATACGGTCAGCAGCCAACAGCTGGCTAACAGCGGCAGAGCCCAAGGTTGGCGTTGCTGAATATGTTGGCCCAACAACATCACGTGCTGTAAATGCGGGGCAATCAGTTGTTGCCACGGGCTAGTATCTTGTCGCCGCTTTTGCAGTAACCAGCAAAGCAGTGCCAGTGGCAGCAGCGCCAGTAACCAATAAGGTCGTAAAAAATGAAAGTCAGCGAACATCTTTCGTTACTCCAGACCAATTGATACGCCGAACCGCTAAAAAGCATGAACAGAGCAAGGCGAGGGCCAATGGATAATGCAACAGGCTGCGCTGTGGCCGAAAGGTCAGCTCTTCACGCTCAATCGGTTCGAGTTCATCTAATAACTGATAAATTTCTCGTAATTCTTTCGGGCTGCGAGCACGAAAGTAACGTCCGCCGGTGCTTTCAGCTAATTCTATCAACAAGGGCTCATCCAAATCTTGCGACGGATTGATATTGCGCTGTCCGAACAGGCTTTGCTGGATCATTTGTTCTGCACCTAGCCCAACCGTGTAAATTTTTACGCCCGCCGCTTTAGCCAGTTGCAATGCTTCTCGGGGTTGAATATCGCCGGCATTGTTAGCACCGTCACTGAGTAAAATCAGGACTTTATTGCTGGTTTCAAAATTATTAAAGCGTTTTACCGTTAAGCCAATGGCCTCACCAATCGCAGTGCGCTGCCCAACCAGCCCGATAACGGCATCATCAAGAAATTGCTGCACCGTGGCAAGGTCAAAGGTCAACGGGGTTTGCTGAAAAGCGGCATCGGCAAATAGCACTAAACCGATACGATCACCTTGGCGCGCTTGAATAAATTCACTCAGTACCGTTTTCATGGCTTTTAATCGGGTGGTATTACCCATCTCCAATCGCATATCGGGGATATCCATTGAGCCGGATAAATCAATCGCTAACATGAGCTCGCGCCCGTGCTGTGGCAAGCTTACCGGCTCATCCAGCCAGCGGGGCTGTGTGGCACTGATCACTAATAACAGCCAAATCACCGCTAATAAAAAATGACTGACGTTGCGCTGCTCGGCTTTGGCTTGGTTGGCACTGCCTAGTTTAGCTAAAGCCGGTAAATTAAGGGCACTGCCATTGCTCTGCGGTTTTTTCTTAAGCAGCAGTGGTAACGGCAAGGCTAATAATAACCAAGGATAAGCGAGATCAAGCATGGGTGCCGCCTTGCTTAAGTGGGCTAAACCCTTGTACAGGATCTAATTGTTTAATGATGTGCTGGGTTGCCAGCCAAAATTGCTGTTGCAGTGCCGTTTTATCTGGCCCGGGTGCTTGATAAAGCAGGGTAGCCAAAGGCGGTAGCGGCAACTGCGCCGGTAATTGCTGTTGTAAGAAAGCTTGCCATTGCTCGGTGCTGGCGCTTAACAGCGGGTGGCTGGGTTGATAGTGCTTTAACAGCCGTTTTAACAGCACATTTAATTCGGTGGCGGCTTGCGGCGATTGCCAATCAATGTGTGCCAATTCGGCCAGTGCCGCGCGTTTCACCCGCGATTGCTGCTTTGCCCGATAGCGCCAAAATAATACAGCGGCTAATAACGTTAATGCCAGCACGGCGAGCAGCCAATAACCTAGTGGCGGCAGCATACTGCTTAAAAGTTCAGGCTCATAAATATCTGCTAATTGCGGCAGTAAATCGTGTTTATCGGCCATGATAACGTCTCGACAATTGGGTTAATAACGGTTCAGCACTGCTGATGCTAAGCCATTTACAGCCGAGTTGTTGGAGTTGCTGTTGCATTCTTTGCATGGTCTGTTGTTGCTGTTGTTGATAGCGTTGCTGCAGCTTGCGATCGCCAAGTGCCACTAACAGAGGTTCTGAATTGGCTTGCACCAAAGCAGAGCCTTGCGCTTTGGCAGGCAGTTGTTGTTCTAGCGGGTCGACCAATTGACAGCAATGCACTTCATTATGCTGTCGGATCAGCTGTAAATGGCGCATCGCTTCATCATCTAAGGCGTTAAAGTCAGACAGCACATACAACAGGCTGCCTGGGCGCAATAAGCGGCGCACTTCGGCCAGCGCTTGCGCTAAGGATAACCCTTGCGCAGTGGTGTCGGCTTGATGCACATCGACTAAGGATTGCAGGTAGCGCAATACGCCACGCGTGCGACTGGCCGGCTTCAGTAAACGATGTTGCTGCTGACTAAAGACAATGCCGCCCAGTTTATCGCCATGTGCTTTGCTGTGCCAACTGATCACCGAAGCGAGATGCGCAGCTTGAATCGATTTTAATAATAAGGTGGAACCAAAGCGCATACTGCTGCTCAGATCGGTAAGAATAAACACCGGCCGTTCTTTTTCTTCACGAAATAGCTTGGTGTGCACCTTGCCGGTCCGTGCGGTAACTCGCCAGTCAATCGCTCGCACGTCATCGCCAGGCTGATAATGCCTCACTTCGTCAAACTCCATACCGCGACCTTTGCTTTTGGCCAAATAACTGCCGGCCAATTTGCTTTGAATGGCAATCGTCGGGCGCAGATCCAAAAGTTGCGTATGGCGCTGATACCACAACAGCTCAGCTAAACCAAGGTGATAACCGCTGGCTTGTAGGGTGGCTAACCATTGTGAAGGCGTGGGTTCAGGCATGTTCATTTATGGCACAGCGACCTGCTGTAAAATTTCATCGAGCACATGATCGGTACTGATCCCTTCTGCTTCAGCGGCATAGGTCAGAATTAAGCGGTGGCGCATCACATTATGAAACACCGCTTGAATATCTTCAGGCGTAACAAAATCACGCTCTTGTAACCAAGCACGGGCACGGGCGCAGCGATCTAACGCTATGGTGGCGCGCGGGCTGGCGCCATAGCCAATCCAACTGGCCAGTTTACTGCTGTAAGCGGCAGGTTGACGACTCGCCATAATCAACTGCACCATATAATGTTCAAGACTTTCCGAAAGGTGTAACTTTAAAATCGCTTGGCGGGCGGCAAAGATTTCTGCTTGGCTGATCGGCTTTGCCGCTGCAGCCGCTTCGTGCCGAGCTTCGGCGCGGGTTAGGCGCAAAATGGCTAATTCGGTTTGGCTATCAGGATAATCCACTTTTAAATGCAGTAAGAAGCGGTCGAGTTGTGCTTCTGGTAAGGGGTATGTGCCTTCTTGCTCTAGCGGGTTTTGTGTGGCCATCACTAAAAACAATTCCGGTAACGGGTAGGTATTCCGCCCAACGGTAACTTGTTTTTCGGCCATCGCTTCCAATAAGGCAGATTGCACCTTGGCGGGCGCACGGTTAATTTCATCCGCCAAAATAATATTGTGAAACAATGGGCCTGATTGAAAAGCAAACTGGCCGGTCTCTGGTCGATAAATATCGGTACCGGTTAAATCGGCAGGCAGTAAATCTGGGGTAAATTGGATCCGATGAAATTCGGCTTCTACACCCTGTGCCAGCGCGTTCACGGCGCGCGTTTTCGCTAACCCCGGCGGCCCTTCTACTAATAAATGACCATTGGCCAGTAAGGCCAACAAGATCCCTTCGGTCAGTGCTGGTTGCCCCAGAACTTGACTGTCTAAATAGCTTTTTAGTGATGCAAATGCCTGAACCATAATAATGTTAGTCTTTTAGTCAATAAGTGAATGATTTTTGCACAATTAATGGCAAAGCTAGCTACGCTAAGATGTTATAACCTTTATAAGGTTCCCGGTAGCAGAAAACAAGAGTATTAAAACAACTGTTTTAATTTTTGCTGAGTGTGGTTACAATCGAGCTACACTCAGAGGTCAGACCTGTAATCAAACAGAATTGCAAAAAGAGGATCACTATGGCTGCGCCAATTAATCTCACTACTCGGCAGGGCGAACGTATCGCCATTGTGGCTGGGTTACGTACCCCCTTTGCTAAACAGGCAACGGAGTTTCACGGTGTGTCCGCCTTGGACTTGGGCAAGTTAGTGGTCAATGAATTATTGATCCGCACCGAATTAGATCCTGCTTTAATTGAGCAGGTGGTGTATGGCCAAGTTATCCAAATGCCAGAAGCGCCCAATATTGCACGTGAAATCGTGTTAGGCACCGGTATGCCATTGCAAACCGACGCTTACAGCGTAACACGGGCTTGTGCCACTAGCTTTCAGTCGGTGGTAAGTGTTGCCGAGTCAATGATGGCGGGTATTACCCAAGTTGGTATTGCTGGCGGTGCCGATTCAAGTTCAGTATTACCTATTGGGGTCAGTAAAAAACTGGCACGCGCCTTAGTGGATTTGAACAAAGCCAAAACGCTCGGCCAAAAATTAGCCATAGTGCGCAATTTAGGTTTAAAAGATTTAATGCCAGTGCCACCGGCCATTGCGGAATACAGCACGGGCTTATCGATGGGCGACACGGCAGAGCAAATGGCCAAAAGCCATGGTATTAGCCGTGCAGCACAAGATGAAATGGCGCACCGTTCACACAGCTTAGCCGCGGCGGCGTGGCAATCAGGCAAGATGGCTGGCGAAGTGATGACTGCGCATGTTGAGCCTTACAGCCGCTTTTTAGACATGGATAACAATATCCGAATGGACTCTAAACTTGAGTCTTATGCCAAATTAAAGCCGGTGTTTGACCGAGCGCACGGCACGGTAACTGCGGCTACCAGCACCCCTTTAACTGACGGAGCCTCGGCAGTATTGATGATGACTGAAGGTCGAGCCAAAGCGCTCGGCTATAAACCGCTGGGCTACATTCGCAGTTATGCTTTTGCGGCCATTGACGTATGGCAAGATATGTTGATGGGGCCATCTTATGCTACGCCAATTGCGTTGGCTCGGGCAGGCATGAGCTTAGCCGATCTCACCTTAATTGAAATGCACGAAGCTTTTGCTGCGCAAGCGCTGGCCAATATGCAGATGTTTGCCAGTCGCAAGTTTGCTAAAGAACAGCTGGGCTTAGATCAAGCGATTGGTGAAATTGATATGGCGAAATTTAACGTCAATGGCGGCTCTTTGGCATATGGACACCCATTTGCGGCGACGGGCACGCGCTTAATCGTGCAAACGCTGAATGAATTAAACCGTCGCGGTGGCGGCGTTGGCCTTACTACGGCTTGTGCAGCCGGTGGCTTGGGTGCGGCAATGATTGTGGAGACAGAATAATGAGTGACAGCAACAGCTTTAGTTTAGCGGTACGCGACGATCATGTAGCCATTTTAACCATGGATATCGTTGGCGAAAGCATGAACGTGTTAAAAGCCTCTTTCGCGACTGAAATTGAGCAGCTATTACAAAAAATTGCCAATGACAGCAAAATCAAAGGCGTGGTGTTTATCAGTGGTAAAGCGGATTCGTTTATTGCCGGTGCCGACATCAGCATGCTAGACAGCTGCAAAAGTGCAGATGAAGCCGAAAAAATTGCGCAAATGGGCCAACAAATGTTTGACCGTTTGTCTCAGTTGCGTGTGCCTGTGGTTGCCGCCATTCACGGCCCTTGTTTAGGTGGAGGCCTAGAGTTGGCTATGGCATGTCATGCGCGTATTGCCACCGACAGCCCGAAAACGGTGTTAGGTTTACCCGAAGTACAACTGGGCTTATTACCGGGTAGTGGGGGAACGCAACGTTTACCTAAACTGGTAGGCGTACAAAAAGCCTTAGACATGATTTTAACCGGTAAACAGCTGCGTGCTGCGCAAGCAAAAAAAGCCGGTTTGGTCGATGACGTGGTGCCGCAGAGTATTTTGTTAGAGGCGGCGGTTAAAAAAGTTTTGGCGGGTAAACCGCCGGTAGTGGTTAAAAAGCAAAGCTTATTAAACAAGCTGTTAGAGCAAACCTCGCCTGGGCGTAAGCTGGTGTTTTCGCAAGCGTTAAAACAAACCTTAGCCAAAACGCAGGGTAACTACCCGGCCGCATTAAAAATCATCCGGGTTATTCAAACGGGGGTTGAGCAGGGCTACAACCAAGGTTTGGCCGCCGAAGCCAAAGCCTTTGGTCAGCTTTGTATGACTGCCGAGTCGGCAGCACTGCGCAGTACTTTCTTTGCTACCACGCAAATGAAAAAAGAAACCGGCGCTGGCGCCGTGATCCCTCAAAAAATTCATAAAGCCGCTGTGCTCGGTGGTGGCTTGATGGGCGGCGGTATTGCCAACGTTACAGCGACTAAAGCCGGTTTACCGGTGCGCATCAAAGATATTAGCGAGAAGGGTATTAGTGCAGCGCTGAAATACACCTATGATCAGCTGAATAAAAAAGTGAAAAAGCGCTTTATGCGCAAAACCGACATGCAAAAGCAGCTACTGCGGATCACCGGCACCACCGACTTTAGCGGCTTTCATGATGTTGATATCGTGGTAGAAGCGGTATTTGAAGATTTGGCGTTAAAGCAGCAAATGGTTGCCGACATTGAGCAACATTGCCCTGAACACACCATTTTTGCTAGTAACACCAGCTCGTTGCCTATTCATCAAATTGCAGAAAAGGCAGCCAGACCCGAGCAAGTGATTGGTTTACATTATTTTTCACCCGTGGATAAGATGCCATTGGTTGAAGTGATTGCCCATGAAAAAACCTCAGCCCAGACCATCGCGACGACCGTTGCTTTTGCCCGTAAACAAGGCAAAACGCCCATCGTGGTGAAAGATGCAGCTGGTTTTTATGTCAATCGCATATTAGCGTTGTACATGAATGAAGCCGCAAATATTTTATTAGCGGGTGAATCCATTGAAAAAATCGACAAAGCTTTAGTGAAGTTTGGTTTTCCGGTCGGGCCTATTACCTTATTAGATGAGGTGGGTATCGATGTTGGCGCGAAAATTTCGCCGATCTTAAGTGCTGAACTGGGCGAGCGTTTTACTGCCCCCGCCGCTTTTGAGAAGTTACTGGCAGACGGTCGTAAAGGTAAGAAAACAGAAAAAGGTTTTTACCAATACGGTAAGTCAGTGAAAAAAGGCAAAAAGCTAGTGGATGAATCGGTTTACAACGTACTGGGTGTTACGGTGGCACCGGCGCTGAATGCAGATGAAATCGCCAGTCGTTGTACCGCGCAAATGTTAAATGAAGCAGTACGCTGTTTAGATGAAGGTATTATTGCTTCAGCGCGGGATGGTGATATCGGGGCTATCTTCGGTATTGGTTTCCCGCCGTTTTTAGGCGGGCCGTTCCGCTATATTGACAGCTTAGGCGTAAATAACTTAATTGCGACCTTACGTCAGTTAGAAAACCGCTTTGGCAGTCGTTTTACGCCGTGTCCACGCTTGTTAAAAATGGCCGAGCAGGGCGAGCGCTTTTATCCAAACTAAGTTAAAGCAACCGTCCTGGTTATGGGCGGTTGTACTTTGCAATCAGGGCCTTAGGGCCCTTTTTACGTTTATGCGACTAAAGATTAACAGGAAGACGTCCATATCGCTGTTATAATCAGCAATACAGTAAGGACTGACCCGTATCAACAGTAAAGCAGCAAAGGGGGCAATTGTGGTTGTAGTGCCAGTAGTATGGTTAATGGTTGTTATAGGCGTATACATTGCGGCCTTACGCAGTGGCATGCGAGCGTTGCAATGGGCCATAGCGGCCATATTCACCGGGCCTTTATTACTTCCGCTGTTTAACAGTTACAAACGTTTAGCCATTCATCGCGCCCGCACCAAAAACGCGCGTATCTTCAGGCCTTAATTCGCCGGCCGGTGTTAGCTTTGCCATTGCTGGAGCAAGCGCATCACTGCTTGCAGTTGCGGTTGATATTCTTTATCAGTTAAATAGGCTGCATATAAGTCGAGCGTTAAGCTTGGCGTTGCCTCAAGCGGTTTTAAGGTACCTGCAGCCAACTCTGCGCTGACAAACTGCGCGGGTAAATAGGCACAGCCGCCTTGTTGTAACAACCAGGCTTTGGCCAAACTGGCGCTGCTGGTTTTTAACTGTATCGCCTGCTGTTCGGCAAAATGACGCTGGTGTTTAACGTCAAAGCTGCTCCCCCAATCGACATAACAATATCGTTGATCGGGTTTGCCCGCGGCTTGTTGTTCTTGGCAGCTACTGACCGGCAATAAGTTAATTTCGGTTAATTTAACCAGCGTGATCTCATCGGTTTTTGGTGGATCAAATAAGATGGCAATATCTAATTGATGTTCCAATAATTGGCGGGTACTGGTTTCACGGTTTAAACTGTCAGTACGCCAGCTAACATCGGGTTTTGTGGCGGCTAAAGCTAAAAACACCGGCAGTAACACGCTTTCCCACAAGTTGGCTGTTGCGCCGAGTGATAATGGCTGTAACTGTTGTGTGCTTTGTGCCACATCCTGACGGGCGCGTTGTAACGCACTTAGCATGGTTTGGGCATGGGGCAGTAAACGTGCACCTGCCGCCGTTAATTGAATATTATTGCGATGGCGCACAAACAGATGAACACCGAGCTGTTGTTCCAGTTGTCGGATACGAAAACTCACCGCCGATTGGGTTAAATAGAGGTTCTCAGCAGCCTTCCCAAAATGTCGAGTATGCTGTACTTCTAAAAAGGTTTTTAATAACTCAGTATCCAAAATGATTCCTTTGTGATATTTATCGTAAGCATAAAAAATTTTTGTTTTACGACAGGAAATTTGTTAACCATACTCCGCACAGTTTAAACAGGCTGGCTTGATATTCAACGAGATGAGAGGAAAAAAGTGATGCAGCAAAGTTTTGTCGCTAATCGTCGCTTTTTCGATGACCGGAATTTCCCACGTGGTTTTACCCGGTCAGGGCGCTTTACTCTGGCAGAGGGTAATCTGTTAGAGAAACATGGTTTGGCAATGCAGCAACTGGATCAAGGTGCTAGAGCGCCAGTCAACGAAGAGGAAGAGCGGTTTCTGCTCGTCTGTCGCGGCGAAGCTGAAGCAACGACACCTTATGAGAAGACCTGGCAAAAGTACAAACAACGTTTAGCAGAAAAGCGTAAGTTCCACACCGTATTCGGTAAAAAACGCATTGCGGATGGGGCAGACGATTTCTCTTACGTTGAAACAGATTCTGATTAAAAAAAGCCCCTGAGGGGCTTTTTTTATATCTGCTGTTTGGCTGCTACCAATTATTACCGTTTGCTGTCAGGCTTAAACGGGGTTTCTTTTGCTCTTGTAAAAAAGCGGCAAAATCGTCTGCCGACAGTGGCTTACTGTAATAATACCCTTGAATAATTTCGCAGCGCAGTTTTCTTAGCTGCTCTAATTGTTCAATGGTTTCAACGCCTTCAGCCACCACCGATAAACTTAAGTTATGCGCGATGGTCACAATGGTATCCACCATATTTCGGCCACGGGCGCTATTCATATCATCAATAAAGGCTTTATCAATTTTCAGCGTATTTAATGGGAATTGCTTTAAATAGGCCAGTGATGAATAGCCGGTGCCAAAGTCATCCATGGCGAGGTGAATACCGCGAGCGCGCAGTTTTTTCATGGTATCGATGGCCAGTTTCGGCGATTCCATTACCGTGCCTTCAGTGATCTCTAATTCTAGGTGATAAGACGCCAATTGGGTTTGCTGTAAAATATCGTCGATTTGATCACATAAAAACGGCAGCATAAATTGCTTAGCCGATAAGTTTACCGCTACCCGTCCATGAAACAACCCTTGGTCAATCCAGCGGCGCACATCTAAACAGGCTTTGCGCAACACCACAGTACCAATATCGACAATTTGTCCGGTTTCTTCTGCAACAGGAATAAAACTCGCTGGGCTGACTAAGCCGCCTTTGGGCGTAATAAAGCGCACCAGCGCTTCCATACCGACCACTTTACCGCTGAGTAAGTCCATTTTCGGTTGATAGAACACCGTAAACAGATCTTCTTTTAAACCATGGCGGATTAAATTTTCGACTTGCAAGCGTTTAACCGCTTGTTTGTTCATGGTGTCATTAAAAAACAGATAACGATTCGCGCCAGCGCTTTTGGCGTGATACATCGCGGTATCGGCGTTGCGTAACAGCGCTTGTGGATCTTTGCCGTCTTCAGGAAACAACACGATACCGATACTGCTGGTGACGACCAGTTCATGTTGCTCGATAGCAAAAGGCGTATTAATTTGCTGCAGCATGGCTTTGGCAACACTGGTAATGGCATGAATATCATTGGTATTGCTGAGTAAAATGGCAAATTCATCGCCACCTAACCGATATAGCTTTTGCCGGAACAGTTTGTTGTTGTGCAGTCGCTCTGACAATTTACATAACAGCGCATCGCCCAACTCATGGCCAAGTGAGTCGTTAATTTTCTTAAAGTTATCTAAGTCGAAAACTAAAAGCGCATGCTGGGTGTTGTCTTTGACTAAACTGGCCAGTTTATTCATAAACACCGCCCGATTGGGCAGTCCGGTCAGCGTATCGCTATTGGCTAATCGATTGAGTTCGGCATCACGTCGTTTGCGCTCTGAAATATCAGAGAATACGGCGACATATTGAGTGATAAAGCCTTGTTCGTCTTTAATCACATCAAAGGTTAATTCGGCTTGATAATAATCACCGTTGGTTTTGAGTTCACGGATCTCATCACTCCAGCGGCCTTTTTGTACCAAGGTTTTTTCAATTTCTTGTAAGAAGCGCGGCGGATATAAGCTAAGTTTAAAGCGGGTTTGTAGCACGCTTTCCCGAGTATTACCGGTAATGCTGCTAAACGCGGGGTTCACTTCGATAATATTAAATTTGGTATCACAAATCACCACGGCATCTGAAATGTTTTCTAGACAGCGTGCAAATAACTGCATTCTCGCTTCCGCTTGTTTTAACTGACTAATGTTTTTCAGCGTGCCGGTCATTCGCTGTGCTTTGCCTTCGCTGTTATAGGCAACAACTTTGCCGCGATCTAATACCCAGATGTAATTATCGTCTGCCGTGCGTAAGCGATAACTGGATTCAAAAAACGGGCTATTTCCGGCCAGATGCTGCGAGAGGGCGCTACTGACACGTTCTAGATCTTGTGGATGAATTAAATTTTTGTTCGGAGGAAAGTTTTTACCTTCAGGCGGCGCAGACAGGGGTTCAAGCCATGCGCTGGAGCGATACAGCTCACCACTTTCGATATTCCAATCCCATAACTCATCACCGCTACCCCAAATGGATAAGCGTAAACGCTCTTCACTTTTTGCCAGAGCTTGATGGTAAGTGCGCATGCGACGTTGATTAAATTGGGCAAGCAAAAAACCTGCGACGGCAATCGCCATCACAGTGTAAAGCAGATAAGGTTCAATGATGGTCCAGTCGATTACTGTTGCCGCAAGATACGGCGAAAAAAAAGCCAGTAAAATCAAACTGCCAAGCGTAAATTTTTTATAAGACATTTATTATTGTTTTAGCGAATACTCAAGCTAAGTTAACGAAGATCAGCAGGGCTGTCAAAGCAAATTCAGCCCCGTGTTAGTTTATCTAATAATTCAGTTTTCAAGAGGGTTTTTACATGGCTATGGCTGGGCGCCGGATCGGTTGCTAAAAACAGCACATCGTAGTCGGGTGCGAGCAGTTGTTGTAAAAACGCAATAAAGGCTTGCCGGCTTAGCGTTGCTAAGGCCTGTTGAATATCTGCGGTAAGACTAAACTGATAATCTTGCTGGCCAAGGGCTAGCCACAAGCGCTTGGCACGTGCGCCTAAACTGGTATCACGCTCGGCCAATTGCGATAGCATACTTTGTTTTAATGCGGCGAACTCGTCAGACGTTAACTGCTGAATTTGTTCTAAAAACTGCTGAAAAAACGCCACCGTCGCGGCATACAGTTTATCTGCTGTTGAGTCGGGCGATTGTACGTAAAACGCTAAACCTGGCAGGGTATTAATCGGCACATAACCGGTACCAACTAAATAGCCTAACTGTTGCTCTGTGCGTAATTGATGAAAATAGCGTGGCGACATCACATGGTTCGCCAACATAAAGCAGGCCATTTGGTCGGCCGTTTTTTGCTGAGCCGCAATATAAATCACAATGGCATGGTCGGTTTGACCACTGGCGACACTTTGCAACCAAACCGGGCCAAGATCTTTAATGCCGTTTTGCCGCGCAGGCAAAGCGGGGCCGCTAGAGTGCTGTGCCGCTAACCACGTCACTAATAGCTGCTGTAAATCGGCCGCGGCAGCAGCAGGCCAGTTGCCCACCAGTAAAGCTTCCAGATGGATCTGCTGTAACAGTTGCTGCTGAAATTGCTGAAACTGCTCAAAGCTTAATGCCGCTAGGGTGCGTTGTAATAAATCTAACTCAGGGTTTTGCGGCTGCAAAATGGCTGATAACTGACTAAATAACTGGGCGACGGGTTTATTTTTACTGCTGTTTTCCCAGTGTCGGCACAGTTGATGTTTTAGCTCATTAAAACGCTGTTCACTAAATTGAGGCTCGGGTAATTGGCTTAAAATATCGCTGAGTAAACGAATTTGGTTCGCGGTCAAGCCAGAGGTTTGTAAACTGACACCTTGCCGATGTACATGCAGATAATAATTTAATCCTGCAGTGGTGGCGGCATACAATTGCTGGTTAAAGCGATCCAGCACCAGTTCTACCCACAAGCGAGTGGCAGCTAACTGCGTTATGGTTTGACAGCTATTAGGCAAGGTTAGCTGCACAAAGATATGGCCTTTGGGGGTGTTAAAATCCGTGTCGGCTTTATACCAAATGTGCAGATCATCACGCTGACATACCGCTTGCGGTAACGGCATATGCGCACTGTCTGGCAATAACGACAATTCGGTTTGTAAATACGGATTTGGCGCTGGCAATTGCATGGCGCCTTTGAGGGGTTGTTGGCTTAATTGCTCAAGCCACTGCTTATCTAAACGGACAATACTGTAGGGGGTATGATACCAGCGCGCTTCACGATTAACCGGCACCTCATCGGCCACCAGCATAATGCGCATATTGTCACTTCGAAAATACCCCAGCAGTTCTTGATACAGCGCCTCGGGCGGCAATTCCATGCGATAATCGCCGAAAATAATATCCTCAGGCGCGTAATGCTGCATATTTAACGATAAATCGCCCGCAGTTTGTAAAGCGCTACTGGGCTCATAAAACTGAAATGACCATTGTAATAAGCGTTGCCGCTCGATAAACAACGCGTGATTGAACCCGGATTGTTTTAGCAGCTTAATTTGACTGAACAATGCCGCCACAATATCGCGATAATGCGCGCGGCCACTGGCCGTCAGTTCAAAGGCGACGGTGAAATCTTTGTAATTACTGCCATCAATACCGCCACCGGCACTTAATTGATTAACCAGCTCGCGATCTTTTAAATAGGCCAGTAAAGAATGTTGCCCTTCATCGCCCAGCAGATGTGCGATAAAACTCACCAGTTTATAGCGGTACCATGGCTGAATATCAGGCATGGCAAAGCTGACCACCAAACGGCTGCTGCTTTTATGGGGGCGGATATTTAATTGAATCCCTTGCTGTTCAGGTAAATACAGTGGCACCTGTACCGCAGGTTTTTTTGGAAGATGCGTTGGCAGTGCCGCAAAATGTTGCTCGGCCAGCGTGGCTAATTCAGTAAGTGATTGAGGACCAACTAAGCACAAACTCATGCGGCTAGTGCTGTATTGCTGCTGATAAAACTGGCTGACGGCTTGTTGCAGGCTGTTGTTCGGTAAATCGGCGAGTGTTTGGGCATTCCCAACTGAAAATTTAGCAAAAGGATGCGCAGGGTTAATGCTTTCTTTGTGCGCTTGATAAATGCGGCGGCTATCATCTTTGAGTTTCATGGAAAACTCCGCTTCGATAGATTGCCGCTCTTTATCAACGTAGCTGGCGCTAAACAACGGCGCACTAAACATATCACCAAAACGGGCCAAGCCTTGCGCAAAAGCGGCGTGTTCGATATCAAAATAAAAATGACTATGTTCAGTGCCGGTCCAGGCATTATGACTACCGGCATGCTCACTGATAAAATGTTGAAACTCACCGGCGTTCGGATAGTGTGCCGAGCCTAAAAACAGCATATGTTCTAAAAAGTGCGCGAGGCCTTCTCGTTCTTGCGGATCGTCAAAGTGTCCGACATTAATGGTTAAGGCGGCGGCACTTTTTTCACTGTCAGCTTGGTGAACCAAAAGCACAGGTAAACCGTTAGCTAACTGCAGATAGCGGTATTGCTTTGGATCATTTGGACTTTTTATCAGTTCATTATGTTGCAAAGCGGTTCCTTTATTCAACATGGGTGCTTGTTGACGATTGCGGGTTATCCGACGAAAGTTTCATAGCGATAAGTAATAACTAAGCGCTATATTATGCACAAATGATAGTTACGCTGACGGCAGACTTTCTTTATCATAGCGCACTATTTTCACCTGACGCATGCTAATTTGCTCAATAGCAGACTGAATGGGACAAAACAGCAGTATGGTAACAATTTCATGGTAAATCTCGTGATCATGCGACATGGCGAAGCACAGCCCTATGCGGCGGATGACAGCTTACGACAATTAACACCAGACGGTCAGAATGATGTGCGGCAAATGGCCTTGTGGTTAAAAACGGTCTATGCCAATTTCGATTATGTTTGGAGTAGTCCATACCTACGTGCGCAGCAAACAGCTGAGTTAATGTTAGAGCAGCAGCCCGCAGAATGCCAATTTACGCTAATACCCGAATTAGTGCCTGATGCGCCAGCGCAAGCAATGAAGGCGCAAATTGATGCCTTATTGTTAGCCCAGCCCAACGCCAAGCTGTTGTTGGTATCACATATGCCGTTGGTGAGTTTTTTAGTTGAAAGTTTAACTGAGCCCGGCCAAGCTCCAATTTTTAGCACCGCCTCGTTAACTTGTATCAGTTACCAGCCAGGGCAAGGGGGCGTGGTGCAAGAGCGTAATCGGCCATTGGCGTTGTCGGTATTACCCGAAATCTGAAAAGCGAACGGCGTTAGCGGCCAGGCAAATCCCGAAACTGTTGCTCGGTGCTTTGGTTGATTTTCAAAAGCAGTAATAAAGCGCCTTGTTTGCCCCATGCTTTGGGCGCGGTATGAAAGGCGCGCACATTGGGATGCTGCACTAACCAATTCGGCACTTTTCGCGCTAAAATCCCTAACCCTTTGCCATGTACCACGCAGGCACAGTTAAATTGCTGCTGCTGGCAATATGCTAATAACCCCGCTAATTCTGTTTTCGCTTGTTGGCCGGTCATGCCATGTAAATCCAAAACGACTTGCGGCTCGATTTCTGCGCGGCGCAGGCGTCCGGCTAAATGCGGATCATCACCGCTTTGCACATAAGACAAGCTGCCTTGGGTATCGCTAAAAACCTCGTATTCATCAGAGAAAAAGAACAGCTTTTCAGCAGTTGCGCTATTCGAGGCCGCGCCGGGGCGTTTTTGCTTGCTGCGTTTGGCAACTGGCGCTATCTTGTCTTGCTCAAGCGGGCGGGTGCCAGCAACAAACTCCCGGAACAATTCCAGCTCCTCTGGATCAAGGGTTTTGCTAGCTGAGTTTTTTTTCTGCATGCGCGCGGGTCTAATCAATATTTTGTTAAAATCTGGAGTGCAGCATACCATGACTGAGCAACCGCTATCACCTTTTCATCCTGAACAGTTGCAGGGGACTTTATCAGAACTGTGCACGGTACATGATTGGTTACGTTGGGCAGTAAGTCGTTTTCATCAGGCTGGAGTGTATTTTGGTCATGGTACCGACAATGCTTGGGATGAAGCGGCAGTGCTGTTAGCCCATGTGCTATTTTTACCGCCACTGACCGATGACAAACTGTTGCCCGTACGTTTAACTCTGCATGAGCGCCAAGCGTTTATCGATTTACTGCAGCAACGCATTGAACAGCGTATTCCCGCCGCTTACCTGACTCAGCAAGCCTACTTTTGCGATCTGCCGTTTTATGTGGATGAGCGGGTGTTGATCCCACGCTCGCCGATTGCCGAATTAATTAAAAACAAATTTGCTGACTTACTTGAGCCGGGTTTTACACCCACGGCTATTTTAGATTTATGTACCGGCTCTGCCTGTATTGCTATCGCTTGTGCTTATGCGTTCCCTGATGCACAAGTGGATGCCGTGGATATTAGTCCTGATGCGTTAAATGTTGCGCAAATTAATATTGCGGAACATCAATTAGAAGAGCGGGTGTTTCCCGTGTTATCTGATGGCTTTGCCGCCTTACAAGGCCAGCATTACGATTTGATAGTGACCAACCCGCCTTATGTTGACGCCGAAGATATGGATGACTTACCAGAAGAGTATCGGCATGAGCCCGAATTAGGCTTAGCCTCGGGTGTGGATGGGTTGGCATTAACGCGGCAAATTCTTCGCGATGCGGCAGCACATCTTACCGAACAGGGCATTTTAGTTTGTGAAGTTGGCAATAGTATGGTTGAATTGCAGTATAGATATCCAGACGTCCCATTTAATTGGCTTGAGTTTAACAGCGGTGGCCTGGGCGTTTTCGCGTTGACAAAGCAGCAGCTTATCAACAGTCAGCATTTGTTTGAGGAAGCATAAATGGCAGGTAACAGTATTGGGCAGTTATTTAAAGTCACCACCTTTGGCGAAAGCCATGGCCCGGCTATTGGCGGCGTGGTTGATGGCTGTCCACCTGGTATGGCGTTGACCGCTGAAGATCTGCAGTTAGATCTGGATCGGCGCAAGCCAGGCACGTCGCGTTACACCACCGCGCGCCGTGAAGAAGATACGGTAAAGCTATTATCAGGGGTGTTTAACGATACCACTACCGGCTGCTCTATCGGTTTATTGATTGAAAACACCGATCAGCGTTCACAAGATTACTCGAACATTGCTGCTTTATTTCGTCCTGGGCATGCCGATTACACCTACTGGCACAAATTTGGGATCCGCGATTATCGTGGCGGTGGTCGTTCATCTGCGCGGGAAACGGCCATTCGAGTGGCTGCCGGTGCTATCGCTAAAAAATATTTAAAAGAGCATTGTGGCATTGAAATTCGCGGTTATTTAGCCCAGTTGGGCCCGGTTAAAGCGGAACAATTACAATGGCATGAAGTTGAAAATAACCCGTTTTTCTTCCCCGATCCAGATAAGCTCAACGCTTTAGATGAGTACATGCGGCAACTGAAAAAAGACGGTGATTCGGTCGGTGCTCGCGTTAATGTGGTGGCGAGCGGCATGCCTGTTGGCTTAGGTGAGCCGGTGTTTGATCGCTTAGATGCCGATGTTGCGCATGCCATGATGAGCATTAATGCGGTAAAAGCGGTGGAAATTGGCGATGGCTTTGCGGTGGTCGAGCAGCGCGGCTCAACGGGTCGTGATGAATTAACGCCAACGGGCTTTAGTGCCAATCATGCTGGTGGCACCTTAGGCGGCATTTCCAGCGGCCAAGATTTATTAGTCAGTATTGCGCTAAAGCCCACTTCGAGTATCAGTGTGCCTGGTAAAAGCATTAATACCGACGGTGAAGTGGTCGATATCGTGACCAAAGGGCGGCATGATCCCTGTGTTGGCATTCGAGCTGTACCTGTGGCCGAAGCGATGCTGGCGATTGTGCTGTTAGATCACCTGTTAAGACAGCGCGCGCAAAATGCCATGGTGCAAGTTGCTACGCCGGATATTGCCGCTATCGCTCGTCAACAAACTCCCAACGAATAAGCGATTATTGTGTTCAGATTAACTGCCAAGCCAGCGTTATCGCTGGCTTATTTTGCTTACTTTGGTGTACTGGGCATCTTTGTGCCGTATTTTGGCTTGTTTTTAGATGGCCGCGGTTATCAATCGGCACAAATCGGTTTGTTACTGGCATTGGTTACCGCCACCCGTATTGTAGGCCCAGCGCTTTGGGGCACTTTAGCCGATCGCACGGCTAATCCATTAGGGATCATGCGCTTTGGCGCCAGTATTGCTATTGTTGCTTGGCTTAGCAGCTTAGTCGATTTTGGCTTTTGGCCATTATTACTGGGTTTTGCGGTATTCAGCTTTTTCTGGACAGCGATTTTACCGCAGCTGGAAGTCTGTACTTTTCATAGTTTGAATGATGATACCGGCAGCTACAGTAAAATTCGTACCTTTGGCAGTATCGGGTATATCGTATTGGTCATGCTGGGCGGCTGGCTTTATCAGCGCTTTGGTAGTGAGTTTATGCCGGGCACCGCGTTGTTATTTCTGTTCTTGTTGTTACTCAGCTTGGTTAATTTACCGCCGATGCCACCGCCACCGAGTAAAGATCAGCCCAAATTATCTTTTGCTGAATTGTTTTCCAGTAAGGTGCTGTGGCAGTTTATGGCCGCGGCATTTTTATTACAGATGAGCTTTGCACCGTTTTATGGTTTTTTTACGCTGTATAGCCGCGATCTGGGTTACAGCGGAACCCTTACCGGCTTGTTTATAGGTTTAGCGGTGCTGGCTGAAATCATCGCCTTTTATTATGCCGGGCGTATTTTGCAGCGTTTTTCTTTTCGTCGGTTGTTGGCCTGCTGTTACGGTTTGACGGTGATTCGCTGGCTTATGTTAGCTTTTGTTGCCGATTCGCCGTGGCTGTTAGCGCTAAGTATGTTGTTTCATGCGGGGAGTTTTGCCATTGCCCATAGCTGCGCGATGCAGTTTATTCAGCAGTTTTTCCCCAAGGCGCAACGAGGGCGAGGCCAAGCTTTTTACGCCGGTATTATATACGGTGGCGGTGGTGCGCTAGGTGCTTATATCAGCGGTATTAGTTGGCAAAATGGCTTAGGTGCTGAACAAACCTATGTGCTGGCAGCGATAGCGGCATGTTTTGCCGCCATCTTAGCTTGGTGCTTACCTAAACAGATGCCTAAAGCGGCCTTGGTTTAACGCCTTATCGCGTGAGCCAGCGTAATAAAGCTTGAAATAGCGGCCGATCAAACGGCGGGTAAATAAATTGGCTGCTACTAAAGCGGCCTTTTTCATGGATGGCTTTAAGATGCGACAAGCGTAAAAAGCCCTCTGGGCCATGATAATAGCCGAGGCCTGATGGCCCGACACCGCCAAATGGCAAATCATCTTGCGCCACTTGCAGCAAGGTATCATTAATGGCTACGCCACCCGCATGCACTTGCTCGAGCACTTGGCTAATTAACGCTGAGTTCTCGCTCATCAGGTATAAGGCTAAGGGCTTAGGTCGTTCTCGGATAAAGGCAATGGCCTCGTTAATATCATCATAAGGCAGCAGCGGTAAAACCGGCCCGAAAATCTCTTCTTGCCATAACTGACACGCTAACGGGGCATCCACTACCAAAGTCAGCGGCAATAAGCGCTGCTCAACGTTGCCGCCTTCGCTGCAGGGGATTAAGGTTGCGCCGGCATCTTTCGCTTCTTGCAAAAGATGGCTGAGCCGCTGATATTGTCGCTGATTGACGACCGCACTGTATGAGCTGCTGTTTGGGAAATCGGGGTAAAAACGTTGAAACCCTTTCTTGAGCAGACTGATTAACTCGGGCAGTTGGGCACGAGGTACTAATACATAATCTGGTGCGACACAGGTTTGACCGGCATTAGCCGTTTTACCAAACAGCAAGCGCTCGCTGATGCGTGCTAATTTGGCATCAGGTGCAATCAGTACCGGGCTTTTCCCGCCAAGCTCTAAGGTCACTGGCGTTAAGTTGGCGGCGGCGGCTTGCATCACTTTACGCCCAACCTGGGTTGAACCGGTAAACAGCAAATGATCAAAGGGTAGGGCAGAAAAGTCGGCAGCGACATTCGCATCGCCTTCGATAATACTGACGCTATCCGCACAGGCTTGCTGGCATAATTGGCGCAGTACTTGATTGGTTGCTGGGGTAAATTCAGATAATTTAACCAAGGCATGATTGCCCGCTGCCAGTGCCGTCATTAAAGGGCTCAGTGCCAAAAATATCGGATAATTCCACGGTACAATAATACCCACTACGCCAAGCGGCTGTGGCATCACCCGATTACTGGCTGGCGCAAAAGTGTAATGAACATGCCGCTTTTTCGGGCGCATCCACGCTTTTAAATGGCGCAATTGATATTTTAAGCCTTGGCGACATGGCGCGATTTCCAGTAATCGGGTTTCATCATGACTGCGCTGGCCAAAATCGCTGGCAACGGCTTCGCATAGCGCGTGCTCAAATTGCTGCAAAGCACGCATTAAGGCAGTTAAACGCTGACGGCGACGGGCAAGGCTTGGGTAAGGATCTGCATGAAATGCCTGCTGGTGTTGCGCAAACTGCTGTTCGAGCGAGGTCATAAAAACTCCTGATAAGAAACGATATTCAAGGATAAGTAGCAAAATCGGCATAAAAAACAGTTGGTGTAGCGCATAAAACCAAACCGTGGGGCGCGAATGCCGACTTACTGTAGAGCACTGACGGTCTTGCCGCAAGCCTGCTGAAATTGCCTACCCATGCTAGGCGGCTGTTACTGGGTTGCGATGCGCTGGTCTGGCGGCTGATCGCTGGGAAATAGCCAGATTAGCAGGTACAATGCGCGGCAATTGCAATACGCCTGCTTTTAAGAGGCAGCGAGCTATAGGTAGCAGTAGTTATGGCGAAACGATTTCGATTAGGCTTAATTATTAACCCATTAGCCGGCTTGGGCGGTAGCGTGGGGTTAAAAGGTAGCGATCAACTGGCCGAGCAAGCCTTGGCGCTTGGCGCTACGCCGATGGCCGGCGCGCGCGCTCGTGTCTGTTTAGAGCAGTTATTACCACTGCAGCAGCAAGTTGAAATTCTCACGGTTGCCGATGACATGGGCGAGGCTTTGGCCGCCGAGTTAGGTTTTCAGTATCAGGTATGTTACACCCCAACACAACATCCTACACAAGCGCTGGATACGGAACACGCTGCCGAGCTGATTGCAGCGGCGGGCGTTGATTTACTGTTATTCGCAGGTGGCGATGGCACCGCGCGCAATGTTTGCAGTGTGGTAGCAGATCGCACCACGGTGCTGGGCATTCCTGCTGGCTGTAAAATTCATTCGGGCGTGTATGCCATATCACCGCTGGCCGCAGGGAAGTTACTGAGCAAGTTAGTCGCAGGTGAATTAGTTAGCCAGCAAGAAGCGGCGGTGATGGATATTGATGAAGTGGCGTTTCGCCAAGGCGTGGTGAAAGCACGGCGTTATGGTGAAATGCGTATTCCGGCTGAATTACGTTATGTCCAAAGCGTGAAAATGGCGGGCAAAGAATCCGCTGAGCTGGTGTTGGATGATTTAGCAGCTTATGTGGCCAGCCAATTAGAAGATGACGTGCGTTATGTGATGGGCTCTGGTTCAACCGTGGCTGCAGTGATGGCGGAGTTAGGCTTAGAAAACACCTTGCTAGGGGTAGATGTCGTTGAAAATGGCCAACTATTAGCGCAAGACGTGACCGCCAGTGAACTGCTTGATTGGGTAAAAGATTATCCTAGTAAGTTAGTTATCACTTTGATAGGCGGGCAAGGCCATGTGTTTGGTCGAGGTAATCAGCAACTATCCCCTGCGGTGATCCGTGCCGTAGGCCGTGACAACATTTTATTATTAGCCACTAAAACCAAGTTACAACAATTAGACGGACGGCCGTTGTTGGCCGATACCGGCGATGTCGCATTAGATCGTGAGCTGCAAGGCTTGATCAGTGTGCTAACCGGTTACAACGATTATGTTATTTACCGTCTAGGATATGAGGATGAGCATTAAGATGCAGCAACAAGAACATACCGAGCAGTTTATTGAGCAGGCCGCCGCCTATTTTGATCAGTTAGTGCCCATTGCGACCGATGATGAGTTATTTGCTGCAGGTTACTTACGCGGCCATGTTGATTTAGTGGTGGGGACCTTGCAGGTCACTGAGCAGCCTTTTCACGTCAGCGATATTGTGGCGCAAGTGGAGCAGAGTTTGGCGCAAGCCATTGCCGGCGGTGAACTGACTGAGCAAGATCAGCAGCAAGTTCGTGCGGTTTGGCAACAGTTACAATCGTCTTGCGAGACAAGTTCTTCTAATTAGCGTAAGATAAGCGCAATTTTAACTCTGATGGTGCTTAGCGCCATCCGTCAAGGATAAGTGGAACGCATGTCAAAATTTACCACCTTAGAGCAACACGCAAGTTACGGTATTGGTTTACAGATGGGTCAGCAGCTTGCTGATCGTCCATTTGATGGCTTAGATATTACTGCGGTGGCCGCAGGTTTAGCCGCAGCATACAATGAAGAAGCGCCAGAAGTGACCGAAGATCAAGTTCGTGCTGCTTTTACGGTTATCAGTGAGCGTATGCAAGCCGTTGAACAAGAAAAAGCGGCGGCTTTAGCCGAAGCGGGCGAAGTATTTTTAACGGAAAACGCCAAGCGTGCAGAAGTCACCACCACCGCTTCAGGTTTACAATATGAAGTGTTAGTTGCCGCCGATGGTGAAAAACCGACTGCTGCTTCTACCGTGCGCACGCACTATCACGGTACTTTAATTGACGGCACGGTCTTTGACAGCTCTTATCAGCGTGGCGAGCCTGCTGAGTTCCCAGTATCAGGCGTGATTGCTGGCTGGACTGAAGCGTTACAAATGATGGCGGTAGGTTCAAAGTTACGTTTATATGTGCCACATAACCTCGCTTACGGCGAACGTGGTGCAGGTAATGCAATCGCCCCATTTAGCACGCTGATTTTTGACGTTGAGCTGTTAGCTATCGTTTAAGCTCGCGCGGTATTCGTTGTTAAAAAGCGCCGACTTAGTTCGGCGCTTTTTTTATGATGAGCAAGAACGCGGTAAGCGTTAATCTTACGTTTTTCATGCCTTTATACAGCAGTATGGCAAAACTAGGTTTATACTGACTGTTGAATTTAGCCGTTAACATGGAGTAACTGATGGCCAACCTTACCATCCAAACCCGAATTTTATTATTAGCTCTGATCCCCAGCACCTTGCTTGCCGTGTTGTTAGTGAGCTTTAGTTTGTTACAAGCTAAATCTTTGGGTCAGCAAGGGGTTGATAGTTTTGAAGAGATGTTTCAGCAAAGTCAGCAAGCCTTAATTAAAAACTATATGCAATTAGGCAAAAGTGCCATTGCCCATCTTTATAACGCGCCTGATGCCGCCACTAACCCAGCAGTTAAAGCTGAAGCTATCGAGATTTTAAGGCAATTGCGTTTTGATGATAGCGGCAGTATGGGCTATTTCTTTATTTATGATCAGCAAGGCGTCAATGTGATGCATGCGGCTAATGAGGCCTTACAAGGCCGTAACCTGATGGATCTAAAAGATCCAAATGGTGTAGAAGTGATCCGAGGTTTATGGAATGCGGCGCGAAGTGGTGACGGTTATTTATATTATCATTGGAATAATACCCAGACTAACCTGACTGAGCCCAAATTGGGGTACGCTGAAGAGTTAAGTAAGTGGGGGTTGATGCTTGGCACGGGTTTTTGGATTGACAGTTTAGATAAACAAGTGGCGCTGATGCAGCAAAAAGTGGATGAATCACTCAGTACCAGCTTTTGGAGCTCACTGGGTACCGCCGTCGCCTCGTTAATCGTGATTATGTTGTTGGCGCTGGTTGTGGTGCGCAGCATTATTACGCCGTTAAAATCAGTTGTTACGGCAATGACCGCAATAGCGCAAGGGGGGGGGGATTTACGCCATCGTTTAACCGTGAGTGGTAATGATGAATTAGCACAGTTGTCCGAAGCCTTTAACCGCTTTGCCAGTCAGGTACGAGATTTGGTTGCAAGGGTTGCCGGTTCAACTTCAACTTTAAACAGCAGTGCCGGTGAATTAAACACCATCATGCGACAAGCCACTCAGGGCGTGAGTCGTCAGCAATCAGAAAGTGATCAAGTCGCTACCGCGATGAATGAAATGGCGGCATCTTCACAAGAGGTGGCCGACAGTGCGATGCAAGCATCATCCGCGGCAGCGGATGCGGAAGATCTGGTCAGTAACTCGAAGCAAACACTGGAGAAAACCGTACAAGTAATTGATGGTTTAGCTTTGCAAGTGAATGATGGCGTATCGGTTATTGCAGATTTAAGCAAAGAGTCTGATCGGATTGGCGGGGTGTTAGATGTGATCCGCAGTATTGCTGAGCAAACTAATCTGTTAGCGCTAAATGCGGCAATTGAAGCGGCCCGAGCCGGTGAAGCGGGGCGGGGTTTTGCCGTAGTCGCCGATGAAGTGCGCACGCTGGCCAGCCGCACGCAAAAAAGCACTCAAGAAATTCAGCAAATGATTTCACGCTTACACTCAGGTATTAAAGGTGCGATTGAGCTGATCAGTCAGTTAAAGCAAAGCAGTCAGAGCAGCGTAGATGAGATCCGCCAAGTAGAATTGGCATTAAATCAAATTAGTACTGCGGTAAATACCATTAATAACATGAACGCACAAATTGCCACCGCAGCAGAAGAGCAAACCCATGTTTCTGGTGCCATTAACGAAAATGTGCATCAAATTGTTATGGTTATCGAAGAAACAGCTGGTGGTACCCAACGGGCCACACACACCAGCGAACAACTCACGGCACTCGCCACAGAGTTGGATCAATTAGTCAGTAATTACCGAGTGTAAACAGGGTTTGTGGGTTAATCCATGTAAGGGTTTTTGTTGAGCCGGCTAAATTGGCTGGCCAACACCACTACCGCGACGACACTGTAACTTAACATGATGATCCGGCTCCATTGCGCCATGCTGAGCGAAGCAAATTGCCAACTTACCCCGCCACAAGTACCGGTGACTTCAAAAACCGCGGGAAACCAGCGATCTAAAGCTAACCAACTAGGAAAATCGGCAAACAGGGCACAAGTGGTAAAACCGCCGCTGGCTAATGTTTGCTCTATCACCACCAATTCTTGCGCTTGCCAGAAACCATAAAGCGCAGCGCCAAGCCAAGCTAAGTTAGCCACAAAACGGCCAATGGTTTGTCTAGACGCAAAAGCACCGATTAAACCGGCTACCAGAATACCAAGAAAGGCTGCGCGAATATAAATACACTTGATACAAGGTTGAAAATTAAGCACATACTGAAAATATAAGCCGGAAGCTTCAAATAATAACGCGGTGAAAGCCAGTAAAAGCCAAGGCCAACGTTTGAGAGAAAGTGATTTAAGCGCTTGAAACATGCTGCTGCCTGCAAAGTTAAGCAAATATAGCTAAACAATTTAAGGTATTTCAACAGAATACACAATGAAGTCTGTCTTAGTGTAGCGAATTTTGCCGTGTGTCTTGTTAACTGCTATCGCTCTGGTACAATCAGTGGATAATTTTAAGACTAATGAGACGGATTAATCCGCATGACCAACCTAATTAAAGCACAAAGCCCTGCAGGCTTTGCTGAAGAGTATATTGTTGATTCAATCTGGAATGGCAAATTTGCCCCAGGTTCTATATTACCGGCTGAGCGTGAGCTATCAGAATTGATTGGTGTAACCCGCACAACCTTGCGTGAAGTGTTACAACGTTTAGCGCGCGATGGTTGGTTAACCATTCAACATGGCAAACCCACTAAAGTGAATAACTTTTGGGAAACCTCAGGTTTAAATATTTTAGAAACGCTGGCGCGGCTTGATGAAGAGCATATGCCAGACTTAGTAGATGAACTGCTTTCTGCCCGGACTAATATTAGCGCTATCTATATTCGTGGCGCCATTAAGACGCATCAGCAGCAGGTGATTGATTATTTAAGTAACGCTGAAACCTTAGACGATACTGCAGAAGCCTTTGCTGAGTTTGATTACAACCTCAACCATGAATTAGCGCTGCATTCTTCTAACCGTATTTATGTGTTGATCTTAAATGGCTTTCGCGGCTTGTATAACAAAATTGCCCGTTTTTATTTTTCACAACCGGCAGCCCGTGCGCTCGCCCGCAGCTATTATGAACAGTTAAAGCAGATGGCCCAGGCCGGTAAGCATAACGACGTGATCATGGTCGTGCGTAAATACGGTATTGAAAGTGGCAAAATTTGGTTAGAGATGCGCCCACAGATCCCAAATGATTTGATTTAATCTACTGTAGTATATAGAAAAAGCCGCTATTGTTATCAATAGCGGCTTTTTTATTTAATGCTGTGCCAAGCAAACCAAATGATATAACATATAACCTTTAGTTATAAGTTGGTTTTCGCCACGTTTTTGGAGTTTCCTCGATGTCAGCACCCTCCCACCGTTGTCGCACTTTGGCCGAAGTGTATTTAGATAATAATGCGACTACACCGGTGTTGCCGGCAGTGGCCGCTGCCGTGATGCAAACAATGCAGCAAGACTTTGGCAATCCAAGCAGCAGCCATAGTACCGGTATTAAAGCGAAGGTTGCCTTGGAGCATACCCGCAGTTTGGCGCGGCAATTATTGGGGGCTGCCACAGGCGAGATTATTTTCACTTCGGGGGCAACAGAGGGCATTCAAACGTCGGTGATATCCGCGTTGCAAGCGCTGCGTGCTCGCGGCTTATGTGGGCCTGAAACCTTATTATTATATGGCGCGACCGAGCATAAAGCCGTTCCGGAAAGTTTAAAGTACTGGAACAAGCTTTTACAAATTAATGCGACGGTACAGGCTATTCCTGTACTGAACAGTGGGCTAATTGACACGGATGCGTTACGTCAATTATTACCTCGTGCTGCTATGGTTTGCACTATGGCGGCTAATAACGAAACGGGGGTAAAACAAGATTTAGTGGCGTTAGAAAAACTGATCCGTGAAGTGAAACCGGATGCGTATTGGTTGGTTGATTGCGTACAGGCTCTGGGCAAAATGTCTTTAGATTTTGCGAAGATCAGTATCGATTATGCGCCGTTCAGTGGCCATAAGTTGTATGGTCCTAAGGGCATTGGTTTTTTGTATGTTCGCCCAGGTGCGCCTTATCAGCCATTAATTGCTGGTGGTGGTCAAGAGGGCGGTTTACGCTCGGGTACAGAAAACTTACCGGGTATCGCCGCTTTAAGTACCATCTTTAGTCAATTACTGAACCCTGAATCAAGTGTGTTCTGCGCTGATGCGGTGCTGTGGCATTACCGGCAACAACTGCTAGCTGCGCTTCGTCAGGTTTTCCCGGCCTTGGTATTAAATAGCGCTGAGCCACATATTCTCGCCACAACCTTAAATTTTGCTGTGCCAGGTTTCTTTGCCAAAGATATTTTAGATCTGTTTGATGCGGCGGGTATTCGCGTGAGTTCAGGCTCTGCGTGTAGCTCAAAAGTAACCGGTAGTTTTGTCTTAGATGCCATGGGGCTGGAGCGCTGGCGCAGTGAAGGCGCTATTCGTTTATCTTTTGGCCCCGCGATGACAGCAGAAGAATGTGACGAAGCGTGCAAGCGTATTGTCAGTTTAGCGCCAGTGGTGCGCCAACACTGTTTAGTGTTAACGGACGCGGATCCGCTGAATATGAGCGTGGCGGCCGGTTTGTCACAATTTAAATATGATGCTAATTGCAGTTATTTACTCAGTTGTGAGCACAGTCGCCAAGCCATTATTATTGATCCGGTTATGCCGTTAGCAGAGCGTTTAGTGAATATTATTCAAGGGCAGGGTTTAACATTAGTTGCCGTGTTGGATACGCATTTGCATCAACAAGCCAACCCTGCGTCAAAGTTATTACGACAATTGTTGGTCGATGCAAAGGAGCAGGATGCAACCGGTTGGCCGTTGGCACAAGTTACGCTGCAAGTTGGTGCTTATCAATTAAGCCGCATTGCTACCCCGGGCCATAGTTCGCAAGCTTATAGTGTGTTGTTAAAACAAGCTGATAGTATCACTGCTGCCTTTATTGGCGATATTTTACTGCCAGCAGGTATTGGTCGCACCGATCTTGACGGTGGGAGTGCCATGGCTTTACAGCAGAGTCTGCAACTTTTGCAAGCAACGGTTTCTGAGCAAACGCTATTATTTTCAAGCCATGATTACGCACAGCGCTTTGTTACCACCTTCGCCTTAGCTAAACAAGAAACCCCTTTGTTACAACAAATTTTAGCCGGCGCTGAGCAAGAGCAATGGCAACAACGATTAAATGAACAAAGTGCGATTTTGCAACAAGCCAGCACGCATTTGTGTGGTTTGGTTGAAGTGTCTCATCAAGATGCCATTGCGTTAGTACAGCCCAATGATTTAGAGCAGTTATTAGGCTCGAAACAGATTACCGTGCTGGATGTGCGTGAGCCCTATGAGCAAAGCGCGGGAGCGGTACAAACCTATTTACCGGTAGCGGCTGAGGTGCTGCAGATCCCTTTATCACGGCTTTGCAATGCCATGCTGCAGCAGCAATTACAGCAAGATCAGCCCTTGTTGTTGATTTGTCGAACGGGTAATAGAAGTTTATTAGCTGCGCGAGTGCTTCGGCGTTTGGGCTTTCAGCAACTGTGGAATTTACAGGGTGGTGTGGCTTTATTAAGCTAAAAAAAGCGCCGGCAATAGCCGGCGCAACAGTGCTACATCAGAAGTACTTGTTGAAACGGGTTTAGTAAAAAAACTGCTGTAACGGGTTCAATAAACGCACTAAGCCTTTGTTGAACTTTAATGGCGCGCTCAGTACCGACAAACATAAACAATCTTCGTCAGCCCGAGTGTGCGGCGTATGCGTATCGTCAGGTGAATTAATTAATAAATCACCCGCACCGTATTCACCGCTTTCATCATAAATACGCCCACTTAATACCAGTGTCATTTCCATGCCTAAATGGCTATGGTTTGGCACTTCGGTACCTTTATCAATATACAGCAAAGACACATGGGTTTTTTCACCGGCAGGCAACTTAGCAGTGGCAATGCCGCCTAACTGTAACCATTTGCTTTGTTGCGTCACTAAACGGCTTAGTGCACGTGGTATACGAAACTCACGCCCATTGACGTTTACCGTTACTGACTCTTGTTGCTTCGGCGCGTGTGAGCCTGTGTTAGGTTGCTGCGCCGTAATGAACTCAAGCATCTGTGCGAAATCATCAGCGTTGTTATTTGTTTCTGGGGCTAACTTGGCTAATTGACTGCCTTGATCGTTGTGTAAATCTTGGCACAGGTGCTGACAGTGCGGACACAAGTCAATATGTGTGGCAACTGCCAAGGCAACTTCAGCAGAAAGCGTGCCTTCTACATACTGTTCCATCAGCATCATTCCAGGATGAAATTTAACTGCGTGTGTCATCTAATGCCTCTCTCAATCGATCTAGCGCCAACCTGATCCGTGACTTTACTGTGCCAAGCGGAATTCCTAGCTCATCGGATACTTCTTGATGAGATTTTTCTTCTAAATAAACTTTTTGCATTACCATTCGCTGTGCTGGCGGTAAAGCATCGAAATGGGGAGCCAGCTTTTCACTCATTAGCATAGTTTCCCATTGCTCAGTAGTGCTGCCTTCTTGCTCTGGGTAATCACCATCAGCCCATAAGTCATCGGCGCTGATGTCATCTTTACGGCTTTGCTTTTTGCGCAACATGTCAAAACGGACATTACGCGCAATAGTAAAGATCCAAGTAGAAGCGCAGCCTCGACTTGCGTCGAACAAATTGGCTTTTTTCCAAACATTAAGCATGGTGTCTTGAACCATCTCTAAAGCTTGCTGCTCGTTGCCGAACATCTTCATACCAAAAGCTTTTAAGCGTGGCGCAAAGTAGCTAAATAGCTCAGCGTAAGCTGCTTTGTCAGCATTTACAGCGACATAAGTTAAAGCGTCTTCCCATTGCCCAGTGCGGATATTGGGTTCTGCACTAATAGTCATACGGTCGGGCATCCTCGTTTTAGCTCTCGAGTTGTCATGATGCCCTGATAGCACGGTAGATTCCAACATATTCGTTATTTCCCGGCGATTAAGTGCGTTTTTTGAAACGTGCAATTTATACGCAGCGAAATAGGAACTGGTTTTAAATATAATTAAAATAAAAAATAGAACGTTAAATCCGAAATTATCCGTTTTTAATTCTAAAAAGTTGCATGTAACATCAGCTAAATTTTTTTAAACGGAGAATGTTGATGAAAAATATCTTAGTGATAAACAGCTCGATCAGTGGCTCTGCCGGTAAATCTGTAGAATTAGTGCAACACTTTTTAGCACAGTTGCCGCAAGCGCAGCACAAGGTAACTGAAATTGATTTAAATGCGACGCCACTGGCGCATTTGACAATGCCTGAGATGGGAAGTTGGATGACGGCTGCAGCAGAGCGTAATGCCGAGCAACAACAACTCGCGGCAATTTCTGATGATTTAGTGGCTCAGATTAAAGCGGCTGACGTTTTAGTATTTGGTGTGCCCATGTACAACTTTGCGATACCCAGCCAATTAAAAGCGCTGTTAGATCGTTTAGCAAGAGTAGGGGTGACCTTTAAATACACTGAGCAAGGCCCAGTCGGGTTGTTAAACGACAAGCCCGTGGTTTTCGCACTGACTCGTGGTGGCGTATATGCAAATGGTCCGGCTGACAGTCAGGTACCTTTCTTAAAAACCTTTTTTAATTTCTTAGGGCTAACGCAATTGCATTTTGTTTACGCCGAGGGCTTAAATATGGGGCCTGACAGTGCGGCACAAGCCATGAGTAAGGCAAAAACGCAACTTAGCGCACTCGGCAAGCAGTTATTTGCTTAATGTTTGTTTTTTAGCTGCAACACAAACCGGCGTGATGCCGGTTTTTTGCTTTTTAGCGTATTGGCTTTGCATTCAGGCGCAATCGGTTGCGTTCTGATTTCAAGCTTTGTATAACAGCAGGGTCTTAGGCAGAAATGAAGAATAACTCTATGAAAAAATTTCACTGCGCCATACTTGCTTTAAGTGTCAGCTCGTTATTGTGTTTTAGTTCGGTTGTGGCTGCAAAAGGTGAGCCTCGTACTTGGGCAACCGACACCATCAGCGTTGTGCAACAAAATCAAGTTGATCCGTCAATTCGATTGACGATGGAACACATTATGGCGGATCCGGATTGGTTGGGTCGTCAACCAGAAAGCGCTTTTTGGGCACCAGATAGCAGCACGGTGTATTATCAACGTAAACGTGAGCAAAGCGAATTGCGCGATTGGTTTCGTCGTCCGGTGCAAGGCGCAGGCAATGGTGAGCAAGTTAAACTCGCTGATTGGCATCAAATGGGTGCAGAACAGTTAGTTTTTAACGCTGATCGCAGCAAAATGGCTTATATTTTTGAAGGCAACCTGTTTGTCATAATTGATGGGAAGTTGCAGCAACTGACCCGCAGTAATAACAGTCAAAGCAGACCACAATTTTTGTTAGATGGTCGTTTAGCCTATCAACAAGGTTGGGATTTTTTTGCTTATGACTTTAACAACGGTAGCCATAGCGAAATTGCCAGTTTAAAAACAGAAGATGCCCCCACCGCACCTGCACCGGCAAAAGGCTATTTGGGTCAAGAGCAAGCGAAGCTGATCCGATATATTGGGCTACAACAACAAAATCAAACCGAGCGTTATCAGGCCGCACAGCAGTTACGCACTGAAAATAATAGCATGGCTCCGGCCGCGATTTATTTGGGTAAAGGGCAACAAATTGTTGATGCCAGCTTATCGCCCAAGGGTGATTTTTTGATGCTTGCTACGCGTAAATCGAGTGCTCGCAATGACAAAGATATTATGCCGAATTATATTACGGCTAACGGTGATATTGCCGCGCAGCAGGTGCGTGCACGTGTGAATGATTTTTCTCCTGAGCCGCAAAAGTTGCTGTTAGTTGATTTACAACAAAACAGCATGCAGGAGCTCAGTTATAGCAGTTTGCCAGGTTATAACGAAGATGTACTGGCAGAAGTGAAAGCAGAAAATGCCAAGGCACTGGGTAAAAAGTATCAATCGGAAAAAGTGATCCGTGATATTGGCTTAATGACCGATTGGTATTGGAGCCAAAGTGCCATGCGTTGGCACAATAACGGTCAGCAAGTGGCGGTCATGTTAAAAGCCTTTGACAATAAAGACCGTTGGATTGCCACTGTCGATTTGGCGAAAAAGCAGTTAGTACCTCAGCATCGTTTGCATGATAAAGCTTGGGTTAATTACGCTTTTAATGATTTTGGTTGGTTAAACAACAGTGAAACCTTGTTCTTCTTATCGGAAGAAAGTGGTTATGCCCACCTTTACAGCAAAGCATTAACGGCGAAAAAAGCGACAAAATTAACCTCAGGCACATTTGAAGTGACCGGCCCGGTGTTAACGCATGACGATCAGTACATCTATTTCACCGCCAACAAGAGCCATCCTGGGATCTACAATGTGTATCGCCAAGTGCTCGGCACTAACCAGACTGAACAGGTAACCAATTTACTGGGCAGTACGGAGTTTACTTTATCGCCAGATGAACAGCAGTTGTTGCTGCGCCACTCAACCAACCTGATGCCACCTGAGCTGTTTGTAGCAGAGGCGAAGGCAGGTACAACGGTTCGTCAGTTAACGGATACGGTTTCTGCAGCGTTTCGGCAGTTACCACTAGTTGCACCTCAGGTTGTGGCTGTGCCTTCAAGCCATGGCTCACATCCGGTATTTAGCAAATTGTATTTACCGGCTGATTATCAGCAAGGCGAGGCCCGTCGTGCTGTCGTGTTTAACCATGGCGCCGGTTATCTGCAGAACAGTGATCTAGGTTGGTCTGGTTATTTTCGTGAATTCTTGTTCCATAACTTGTTGGTTCAACAAGGCTATGTGGTACTTGATATGGATTACCGCGCATCAAAAGGTTACGGCCGAGATTGGCGCACTGCGATATATCGGCAGATGGGAACACCTGAAATTGAAGATTTAGTTGATGGTGTGGACTATTTAGTCAAAAACGCCAATGTCGACCGCAAGCGTGTGGGTACTTACGGGGGTTCATACGGTGGTTTCATGACTTTTATGGCGTTGTTTAAAGAGCCTGAGTTATTTCAAGCAGGGGCAGCGCTGCGTCCAGTCAGTGATTGGGCTTATTACAACCATCCTTATACCTCCAATATTTTAAACACGCCGGCAATCGATCCTATCGCCTATGAGCGCAGCTCGCCCATTTATTTCACCGAAGGTTTGAAAAAGCCCTTACTGATCAATGCCCCCATGGTTGACGACAACGTGTTTTTTCAAGATGTGGTACGTTTGGTGCAGCGCTTAATCGAGCACGAAATTGTTGACTTCGAAACAGCGATTTACCCCGTTGAAGCGCATGGCTTTCGTCAACCAAGCAGCTGGTTAGACGAATATCGTCGCATCCACAAACTGTTCGAAGAAAACCTCTAAACCGCTCATTCCACACAATAAGGGCCTCACTCAGGCCCGACCACACTCCGACACTGGTACGACCGCACTCCGGTACAGGTCGTACCACACTCTGACACTGGTATGACCGCACTCCGGTACAGGTCGTACCACACTCTAACACTGGTACGACCGCACTCCGGTACAGGTCGTACCACACTCTGACACTGGTATGACCGCACTCCGGTACAGGTCGTACCACACTCTAACACTGGTATGACCGCACTCCGGTACTGGTTTTACCACACTCTGACACTGGTACGACCGCACTCCGGTACAGGTCGTACCACACTCTGACACTGGTACGACCGCACTCCGGTACTGGTTGTACCTCACTCTGAGTCTGGTATGACCATACTCAGAGACGTTTTGAGGGGAGGTTTTAACGGAAGGCGCTTAGCGCAGGCGTTGGCCGCTGGCAGTGACGAAATCGCTATCGGCATTAAAGGTGAGTGTTTGTTGGCTGTAAGGTTGTTGCAGTGTCAGTGTGGCGGCATGGAGTAGTAAGCGCGGTGCAGCTTGTTGCACCTCGATAGGGGCATAAAAAGCATCGCCTAAGATCGGATGCCCTAATGCTGCCATATGAACGCGTAATTGATGTGAACGGCCGGTAACGGGCCTTAATTCTACTAAGGCCGAGTTAGCGTATTGCTCTAAAACGTTAAAATGCGTTTCTGCTACTTTGCCTGCGGTATCAACTTGTTGTTTGGGAGGATTATCGGGATCGGCCGCTAAAGGCAGAGTAATGCAACCTGTCGTTTCGGTCACTTGCCCGGCAACAATGGCAAGATAGCGTTTTTTTACCAAACGTTCGGCAAATTGCCGTTTTAATTCTCGCTCGGCTTTGCGCCTTAAAGCAAAAGCCACCACACCGGATGTACTGAGATCTAATCGATGAACTAATTGCGCTAGTGGGTAGATCGCGCAAACTCTGCTGAGCAAACAATCTGCTAACTCAGGCCCTTTACCGGGATTGGTAAGCAGGCCACTGGGTTTATTGACAACTAACAGATCTTTGTCTGCATATAAAATATCTAGCGCAGTTTGCGGAGGGTTATACCGCAGCGGAGCAATCATCATGCTGTTCCTGTGTCAGTGTTTTTGCGCAGCTTAACGGATTTATGGCTGCTGGCTAGGTTTTTTTGCGGCATAATGCCTGTGTTTTTTCGTATTTGAGCGTAACTATGTCTGTTGAACCGCAAGCGTTAGCCATATTACCGGCAACCCAAGACGCCTACCGCATTATTTATCAAGATGATGTGCTGCTGGTGGTGGATAAACCGAGCCATCTCCTCACTGTGCCTGGTCGACATCCGGCGAATCATGACTGTTTAATCAGTCGGGTGCAGCAGGATTTTCCAACTGCCCAGGTGGTGCATCGTTTGGATTATGATACGTCAGGCTTGGTCATTTTACCGTTAAACAAAGCGACACTCTCAGCCATTAGTAAGCAATTTCAGGCACGAACCATAGAAAAAGATTATTTGGCTGTGGTTGCGGGTGACTTACCAGACAGTGGCGAGATTAACTTGCCGATAGCGGTGGATGCTGACAATCGCCCACTGTATAAAATTTGTGCGCAAAGCGGTAAGCCGGCTCTAACGCATTTCACGCGCTTGGCTGATCCTGCTTTAATCGACAGCTCCCGGGTGTTGTTACAGCCGGTGACCGGTCGCTCGCACCAGTTGCGTTTGCATTTGCTCAGTATTGGCCATGCCATCTTAGGGGATACCTTATATGGCACAAAAGCCATTGCAAAAAGAGCCCCGCGTTTACTGTTACATGCTTACCAAATTCGTTTTCAACATCCGCTTAGTGGTGAGTCGGTGCAACTGACAGCGGCCCCGCCTTTTTAGGTAAGGTTGAACGTAACTGGATAAGTACGCTAACCCCATGGCTGGCAGGATAAATGCTGATTAAACTCGGCTCGGTGTGTGAGGGCAGGGTAAACCACAGCTGACTATTTTGTTTTTCAGTAAAGGCCCGTTGGATCGCGCTGATCAGCGGGCTAAAATCGACTTCTGATTGATAGAACACTTCAGTCATGTGTTTACCCGGTGACAAGGCTCTATTACCGGCAATCCATTCCAGAGCTTGCTGGTTGATATAGCTAAAGTGAAAATGGGCATCTAGCATAAATAAACCATCGGTCACATTTTCTAAAATCTGATAAAGCGAGCGCTTAAGCTCATCAGTTTGTAGCCACAGCGCTTTTTGTTTACTGATATCCATGGCTGAACCAAACCAGTAACTTAACTGCCCCGGAGCCTGATAAATGGGTACGGCATGCATCAGGTGCCAACTGTATTGTCCATCCGCACCTAACAACCTAAATTCAATTTTGTATGATGTTTCATGCTGTAAAGCCTGTTGCCAGGCTAACATGGTTGCCGCTTGGTCTTCAGGATGGATGATGTTAAGCCAGTCGGCGACAATACGCTCGGCGCTCCAACCACAAAATACTGCAAAACTTTGTGAAATAAAGTTAATCAGGCCATCCGCATCGGCGATCCATACCTTAACGGGTAAGGTGTCGGCTAGATATTTAAACTGTTGAATTTGCTCACTAAGTGCGTCGTCTGGCGATAATAATGGCTGAAGATTTTGTAATAATCCGCGCACAATGTCGCGATTATCTGGATCCGGATAAGCAACCAGTTTGATCCGTTTCACCGGTAGGCTTTGGTTGGCTAATTGCATTTCAAGCTTAATCATTTTACCTTCAAATAAACAGGCTTGAACTCGGTTTGTTAATTCAGTTTGTGAGGCATCATCAAAACAGGCATAAAACTGCTCAATGGTTAGCTCAAGCTTGTTCAGTTTTAATAACTCGCAACTGGCTGCATCTAATACCACCATTTTTCGGTAGTCATTTAAGTGCCAATGACTTAATCCGGCCACCTCTTGGGCTAAATTTAACTCCAGGCGAGCGCGTTTTTCTTGCTGTAGTTGAGTTTGTTGTAATTGAAGATGGGTAATAATTTTAAAACTTAGCCACCAGAGGATGGCGATGACCAAGGTGGCTAAACCGCGATTGGCCAACACATAGGCTTCTGAGAAGTTATCTGGCGCTGGGGGAGCGATGAAATAACCGAGCCATATGGCCATGATACTTAAACTGGCGGTTAGGTTCAGTAAACGATAACGGTAGGTGAAACCCGCTAGTAAGATCAACGGCGCATATAGCATGCCGTGAGCAAAACCCAGTTGGGTTAAATTATCCGCTAATAAAATGACAAAAATAGCTAAAATGAAGCAGGGGAGCACAAAGCGAGAAGACTGAAAAAAAGCCAAGGTTTTGTGCATGAGGTTCCTTTTCTATGCTCAACGGTAATCTCGCAGCTATGCGAGATCACAAGGTGTGGCGTATTAGATCACTGTATTAATCAGGCTACCGCTTTTTTCGCCAGAGGAGCCGTGTACTAAGTTATTGATCTCGATTGTTAAGGCATTAGCTTTGTTATCAGGCTCTGCCGAAGAGTTTTGGGTAAATTGTCGGTTGACACTTTGCTGAAACCGCTCATTGTTTTGCTGGTTGCTTTGGCTCAGTTGTTCGGCCGCATTTAAATTTTGCTGTAGGGTGCTCGCTTCATTTTCAGCAGCGTTAGCCTCGGTATCTAAACGTTTTGCGGCTGCATCGGCTTGTCGAGCTTCACGCCGTTTGGCTGCAGCCTGGGTTTCTAAAGCACGTGCTTGCTGCTCAGCAAGTTCGGCTTGTCGAACTGTCTGTTGGCGTAATAGCGTATTAACCGGAAAACTACTTGTGCTTAAGGAACTCATTGTAGCTGCTCCATCTATTCGGCCAAGCTTTGGCTAAACCTAGCTAAACTATAGTGCATTTTCAGTGAGATGCAAATAGCATTAAAACAGCGCTAACGATAAAAAAGTAGCTAAAACAGATTGTTACGTTGCTTTTTATTTTCTCTCTCTTGTCCGTTTTTTCATTAATGTTTTAGTCAATCTGCCCATTTAGCTTTAATGGCTAACAGCTTGGGTAACTCGGCGATAAATAAAGGCACCAATTGAGGATCAAAATGCTTTCCTGATTGGCTGGTGATAAACGCTAAAGCCGCGTCTACTGTCCATGCTTGCTTGTAGGGTCGTTCACTGGTTAGCGCATCAAATACGTCGGCAAGCGCCACGATCCTTGCAGCGATAGGGATCTCAGCGCCGGCTAGACCATCGGGATAACCACTACCATCCCATTTTTCATGGTGCCAACGTGCCACTTGAGATGCGGTTGCCATCAGGCTTGAATCACACTCGCCGAGAATATCAGCACCAATGCAAGTATGTTGGCGCATAATGACCATTTCGTCATCAGTCAGTTTACCCGGTTTCAATAAAATATGATCGGGTGTACCAATCTTACCGATGTCATGCATTGGCGCGGCATGTAACAGCTCTTCTGCCCATTCAGTCGAGTAACCGGCCGCTAAGGCCAAAATTTGCGCATAATGACTCATGCGTTTTACATGCAGGCCGGTTTCATTGTCTTTATATTCAGCGGCACGGCCAAGTCGCTCAACAACTTGTAAGCGAGTACGTTTTAATTCGTCTACTTTGACCAATGATAAATGGGTTTTAACCCTCGCGCGCACGATAGCCGGGCTTATAGGTTTGGTGATGTAATCAACGGCGCCTAATTCAAGGCCATTGCTCTCGTCTATTTCATCTTTTAGTGCGGTTACAAAGATCACCGGAATATCGGCGAGGTCCGGCCTTAGTTTTAAGCTAGCACACAGCTCAAACCCGGTAATATCAGGCATCATCACATCTAACAGAATGAGATCGGGTTTATCGTGTTGCAATAACTCAAAGGCTTGCTGAGCACTGGTGGCAAACATCAGCTTATAGCTATCTTGCAAAATCTGCTTTAACACCCGTAAGTTCAGCGGTTCGTCATCGACAATCAAAATACGGCTGAAAGCGGTGGTTGATGGTTCGTTAAGCATGCTGCTGTTCCAAAGCACTTAGCAGTGCAGTCAAGATTGTTTTAGCCTGATCAAATTTAAAATTCTCTACTAGCATAAGCAGTTGATTTATTTCATCTCTGTAGGATGTGTCTTGATAGGCTTTAATTTTAGATAATAAACGGTCGTTATAATCGTGTTGCTGTAACTGTTCCGCCAGTTCGTTTAACAAAAGGGGTAACACGCTAAGATCAAGCTTTGCTGCTGAGGTATTTGCGTTACTACAATACTGCTCAATAGCCAGTATAGTTTGCTTGGCCACTGCAGAAATGTGTTGCATAACGTCGGTTAATTCAGCGAGCTGCTGCTGCCTGAGCGCCTGTTCCAGAGTTGAAAATACGTTAGCTAGAGGTTTTAAAGATAAATTTCCAGCTAATCCCTTGCCATTGTGAGCTTGCTGTTGCAATAGCGGATAATTGCCTGTTTTCAACGCCTGGTGTAACTGTTCTAGCAAATCCGTCAGCGGCTTTGTTGCAAAACGTTTAAGCTCATTACAATAGCGTTCTTTACTTCCCCATAAGGCAATACCGTGACGCGGATCGAATAACTGATCTTCAACTGTGGCTGGCAAAGGTGGGATAACGGGATCTTGCGGCTCAAGCTTTAACACGCGGGCTATTTCAGCAAACAGTTGATCTGGTTCAATCGGTTTTGAACTGAAGCCATCCATGCCGGCTTGCTGTGCAGCCAGTTTATCTTCGGTTAATGCGCTGGCGGTTAGGGCAATAATCGGTATCCGTGGTAACTGTTGCTTTTGTTCGCGTTGTCGTTGCTGTTGTGCCGCGGTGAGTCCATCCATCACGGGCATTTGTATATCCATCAACACAATATCAGGCCTTTGTTCGGCTAATAGCGTTAGCGCTTCAGCACCATTGCATGCGGTAAGTACCCTATGCTGCTGGCGTACTAACAGTGTGCTGAGTAAATCTACATTTTGCGCAATGTCATCGACAACTAAAATAGATAATGGCGGTAAAACCAGCGCGTTGCTTGCTTGCACCATGGGCTTGCCTGGTTGCAACGGAATACTGATGCTAAACGTTGAGCCTTGGCCAACTTGGCTTTGAACGTGGATCTGCCCGCCCATTAACTCGACCAGTTGTTTACTTATGGTGGTACCAAGGCCTGTCCCTCCAAAACGACGACTCATGCTGGCATCGGCTTGAGTAAAGGGTTCGAAAATAGCCTGCAGTCGTGAGGGGGCCATACCAATGCCCGTATCGATGACCTGAAATAGCAGGCCATTTGTCGAGGTGTGGATTTTTAAATGCACAGAGCCTTGCTCGGTAAATTTAATCGCGTTGCCCACGATATTGAGTAAAACCTGACGAATGCGATCGGCTGCACCATAATAAAATGTGGCCACATTGGGGTCGATTTGCAGCAGTAATTGCACGTTTTTCTGTTTAGCACTCATCCAAAGCGTAGAGATAACCTGATCAGCTAGCTCGGTTAAGTTAAAATCCAGTTGCTCTAACTCCATTTTGCCACGTTCTAGTTTCGCACTGTCCAATATATCGTTTAGCAAACTGAGTAATGCTTTGGCCGATTGGTGTGTGGTCGTCAGATAACGCTGCGCATCGGGTGTGTCTGGTGTTTCCAATAGTAAACCGCTAAAGCCAATGATGGCATTTAAGGGTGTCCGAATTTCATGGCTCATATTGGCTAAAAAGGTACTTTTGACCTCTGCGGCCTGCTCGGCTTGTAATTTAGCAAAGCGAAGCTGCTCTTCCATTTGCCGCCGCTCGGTAATATCCATGATAAAACCGTCACGGATTAAGCCTTGATGTTGCGGTAAGCTATCGCCATGTTCTAGCATCCAGCGCACGCTGCCATCGGCGTGAACAATGCGATACTCTAACACAAAAGCCTGACTAAAATCGGTAGCCCTAACCCGAGCTTGATCCTCTGCTGCGATGATCGAGAACCAAGAACGTTTGGCTTGTGGTGGCATAAAGTCTTCAGCAGGATAGCCGCTAATCAGCGCGACTCGTTCGCTGATATACTCTATTTGCCAACTTTGCTGCCACGTTGCCCGATAGGCTGCACCAGGAATATTCTGGATTAACGAGCGCAATTTTTGTTCGCTTTGTTGCAGCGATTCCTCAAATGCCAATTTGACGGAAATATCACTTAAACAGGCCACATACAGCAACTCATTTTCAAGTTGGGTTATGCTTAAGGCAAGTCTAGCGGTAATTCGGCTGCCATCTGCTTTAATGATGGGGATGGCTCGCTCTGTTCCCTGCAAGTTAAACGTTTGTGTTAATTCATTTGTTTTTAGTTTTTGCTGGTACATCTCAGCATCTTTTGGCGTAAGAAACATCTTAAAATGTTTGCCTAATAAGGCGGTGGTGCCAAACAAGGCGGGTGCGGCTTGATTGTGCTCGACAATGACGCCGCGACGGTCCAGCGTGACGATGGCATCTAATACCGTATTCATAATGGCGCCAAGCCGTTTTGCATAATTGTCGCTCGAGCTTTTAGCGGCGTAAAATTTGAGTAGTACTTGCAGCAATAACACCAACAAGGTAACCACCAAGGTGACTGAGGTCACGATCAACGCCATAAAACCACTATTGGCAGTATCCTCAGCGGCAGTAAAGCCTGGCGGAGCAACAAAACGGGCCGCTAACATACCCATGTAATGCATTGCGCTAATCGCTAAGCCCATCACGGTGCCGCTTAACAAATTCAGCTGCCAACGTGGTAACTTCAGTTGTAATCGGTTGATACCAAAACGGATCCACAAGGCTAAAAAAGCCATAAATACGGCAATTAAAATAGAAAGGCTAAAGAGCAGGGGATCGTAACGTAATTGCGGCGCCATACTCATCGCGGCCATACCGGTATAATGCATGGCGCCAATACCGGCGCCCACAAGCACACCACCGATTAACAGTTTTGCTAAGGTCAACCGTTCTTGGCGCAATAAATTCAGCGCTGTATACGAGGCTAACAAGCTGGGCAATAAAGAGAAGAGGGTGAGATTGGTGGTGTAGTCGACTGGGGTACATAAGCTAAAAGCCAACATGCCAATAAAATGCATTGACCAGATGCCAATGCCAAGGCTGATGGTGCCGGCTAATATGGCCAGTTGGCGTTGCCATGGTAAGAAATGTTGTCGACTAATATCTACCGAAAATAATGCCGCCCCAGAAGACAGTATGGCCACCAACATAGACAGCAAAACGAGCTCAAGCTGATAAGTACCCTCTAACAACACTGGCTGTGCAGGCAACTGGAACAACTCAAACAGCATCGCAGTTTTTCCTTCACGGTAGACGTCAATATGTCTGACATCATATACCAAGGCGCGAACGGCAACTAGCTTTTACTTTAGAGTGGCTTAACGAGCGGCGCTATAAAAAACGGTGCTGACCACATGAAAATGAGCAGGCTGTTTCATCATATTCTGCTGGTTATTCTGTCACATGCAACAACGCAAAGCGGCCGCTGAAACTGTAGCGCTTGCCATTCAAAGTGAATTGGCTAGAGGTTGAGCCGTTGACTGGGTCGGTGCGATAGGCCAGTAAGAAATGCCGGTTATCCTTGAATTGCAGGTCGATAATTTCCATATTTTTTAAACTGTGGCTGTTCATCGCAACCAGTTTACTGTTGGCATCTAAAGTAAATTCATTTGATGGGTTATATTCACCATGCGGTTCTAACACACTGACGAAACGTTGCTCACGGCTGCCGTTGCTGCGCAGAATAAAGGCACGTTCGTTGCGTAAATTGTTATTCGGATCATTGGCACCCAGTTGGGTAAATAACACCTGTAAGTTAGCGCGATTAGCGGTGTTTAAAGTGTAGAAACGCCCGTTGTCATTCAACCATGTAATTTTAGCCAGTGCCGCATCTGGCTTGCCAGTAGCGGTTAACCACAGGTGTTCATAACCATTGGCTTTGCCCAGTGCTTGCATTTGCTGTAAGGCGGTATCACGTTTAAAGTTAGTTTCAATTAATTGACCGTTGTAATGCAGCGGTAAATCAAACTGCTTAGCGGTTTTAGCTGTCGCTTTTAAGATGTCGACCACTAATGGCAGATCACTATCAGGTAGGGTGATTAACGCCATGGTGCGGGTAAATTGCGTATCCTTATAAGCGGTATCCATACTTGCAGAAGCGATACTGCCTTGCGGGTTCGTCGCAAAAAAGTGTAATTCTGGATGGTGCTGATTACCGGTTTTCGTATTACCTGCGAAGTGGCTTTGCTCGTTCACCACTAAGGTATTGTGCGCAACCGTTTGCTTAGCCCAGGTCTTGTTTTCATTAAGGTAACCACCACCGTCTTTGGCTTCAACATTAAGAAAACGCACCGCACCATAGTCGGTAACAATTTCAGCCCCTGCATCGTAGAATTGCCAGTTGAGTTTATCAAAGTGTCCATGGCCTAAACCTTGCGCAGTAGCTTTAAACACCACGGCAGCCGGTTTTGGGGTAGCGCTGCGCATAACCACTAAAGCCCCTTCATTACCATCCTTGCCGTCGCCATAGGCGATGCTATTAAAACGGTAAGGGGTGGCTTTGTTTGCGGCCAGATCACGTGCCACTTTTAAGCCATCGCCAGTCAATAAAAGGGTGTTTTGGCGTTGCGCAATATCCAGCAAACTGGTGTCGCCATTTAAACCGTAAGCCATGGCTACACCTGTAACTAATTCAATGGTATCAATACCTTTGTTTTTGATGGCATCGTTTAGGGGGAAGAATAGGCCGTTGTAGCTCAACTGAATAGTGGTATCGATGGCTTTTAACAACACACCGTCGCGGTAACCAAAGATATCGCGCTCAGGTTGGTTGACTTGAATTGCTTTCGCAAAGGTGACAAATGGCAGCAGCGCATAACGCTGGTAATAAGGTCCTTCATTGTAATAACCCTGCGGTGAAAACAACTCTTGCAGCTGGCGTAAAAAACCCCCTTTGCCAGATTTGCTCAAATCTAATAAGGCGGTTTCAACGAATTCCGGCTCAGACAGGACATAACCGGTCATGCCGACGGCTGCAGTAGCCCAAGTGCCATGGTTATGCACTTTATTAAAGGTTTGCGGTGATTCAATCGATAAGAAACGGGCGACTGGGCGAATAATGCCTTGTTCAATGGTGTGGCGTTCTTCAGCTGATAAGACATTGTAAACTAAATCATAGGCTTGAATGGTATACACCAACCAAACCGCTTCGTTTAAACCTTGCCAAAATAATTTGCCTTCGTTACTACTTTTGCGCATGGGGTGTCGCGGTAACGTTGGGTAAAGTGCGGCATACTTGAGTAACATATCTCGAACGTAGTGTGCATAACGGTTTTGCTCGGTTAATTGAAACACAATGGCAGCGTCATACATTAACTGAGCATTTTTCTTGTGGCGTTCGTGGGTATAACCGCCGCCGGCATCTTTGGGAACCGGTACTTCCATGCTGAAGGTTAATTGCTTATCAATGCGGGCTTTTGTTTTGTTAAAGGTGTCGGTAAATAAACTTGGCGTTTGAATGGCTGTGCGCATTTCAATAATATCGGCTGCAGTGAGCACCAGGTTTGGATGCGGCTGCGCCAAGACTAGGCTGTGCCAACATAAGGTGGCTACAGCCAGTAACGCAGCGGTCAGTTGGCTGATACGGCGCCAAGCCGTTACGGGAGAAGTCAGTGTTTGCGTATTCATTTATTATGCCTCTACAGAGCTAACACGCGGTTGTGGCGTGACGGCGAATGGTTTGTCGTATCAAGCGGGGCCTGTCGCTTCCTTGCTAACCGGAACTAACCCCGCTGATACGCCAAACTTTGCTAAAGCCGCATCAGTAGCGTAAAGCAGGCCAGTATTGGCACGGCTTAAACTGATGGCTGGCGCTTTAATGCCTTTTAATCGTTCACCTAGCGTCATAGAATGAGTGACGTTAAAACTGACGTTGATACCACTGATAGCATCAAAGGGCTGAACGGTGTTTGTTGTTTTGTTGAAAAAATAAATTGCCTTGTATGCGGCTATCCATTGCTATGGCAGTGCATTAAGCATCGCTACCGGCCGCTACCTAAATATTATCGACATTAATAACGCTGTTTTGACTGTTCTGTGCCTTCACAACTTGCTGATAGCGATTCACTGACCCGTTTGGCACGCCATTCATCATGGTATCGCTAGGCTTAGCGGCGCGCAGCGTTTTGGAGAACGCGGCTTTATCCGTAACTAAAGGATCTGCGGCATCTACAGAGAACAGGCAGCATAAGCTGATAATGACGGCGGCAGAGCATAGTCGTGTTGTATTTTTCATGGTAACCACTTGGTTTGAAACAAGAGAAAAAAAGCACCCATCAAAAGGCGATGGGTGCTGCAACACCATGCAATTAGAACACGGTTTTCAGGCTTAAGAAGTACTTAGGACCTGAACTTGACACTAACGTAGGCGTATTGCTGGCGCCACGTGTCATGTATTGAGCTTCGTCAGTAATGTTCAACGCTTGGAACGAAATAGAAGTCGCCTTAGTCATTTTGTATTTCGCACTAAAATCAACATAGTTGAACGGCTCAACATAACGGTTAGAGGCGGCGCCACTGTTTGGCTGGAAGTATTGTGAGCGGTACTTGTACAGCACGCGCATGGAGAACTTCTTACCTTCCCAGTATACCGAGCCCGAGAACACGTCTTCGGATAAACCAAACACGTTAGCGGGCTCAACAAAGCCGGCTTGCGTTAAATTACCGTCTAAGTCAAACACATCCCCGAAAGTGCCATCTTGATTTTCGAAAGACGAGTTTGCGTAGTTATAAGATAGCTTGACACCCAAACCATCAAACGGGGCAGGTAAATTAACGAAGTTGTGCTGCGCACTCAGCTCTACACCGCGTAAGTAGCTGGCGTCATCGGTATAGGTGCTGGTTGATAACTGCACATCAATCGGCTGGCCATCAATAGTTAAGGTTTCAGCAACAACCACGTCACGGAAGTTTGCTTCAAACTGTTTCACATAGAACGCAATTGAGTAAGCGGTATCCATTGAGGGGTACCATTCCAGTGATAAGTCAGCACTGTTTGACATTAAAGGGGTTTGATAAGGGTTACCACCGCTAACCTGACGAATCAAATCGTTCGGGTTAGTAATGGTATCTTCAGTATTCACATCGATATCACGGCCTGCGCTCATGTCTAGCAATTGCGGTCTGGACATAGCACGATAGGCGGCTGCACGAATTAAGAACGTATCGCTGTAATGAAAGGTAATATTGGCACTGGGTAAGAAGTCGATAGTATCATTTTTGATATTAAACTCTTCAATGGTACCCGTTGGCTCTAAGGTTAACGAGCCCGTGTTATTGGTTGAAACGCGATAGCCCGAGCGAATGCCGTTAGAATCAATTTTGGTTTGCACCGCGCGTAAACCGATGTTACCTGATACCGGTAAACCAAACAGTTGGGTTTGCAGTTTAGCCATGACATAAGCAGCAGTAATTGACTCTGTAATATCAACATCACCCGTACTGCGCACATCAGCGAAGGGGCCGATGTCGGCAAAACTACCGTCAGCATTTACGCCAGATAAAATACCAAAACCACAACGGCCATTTAACTGGGCAAACTGACCATCAGCAAAACCACTACCAGACTCGCTGCTTAACCAATCTGGATTATTCCAATCGATAAAGCAGTTGTTTACAACAGCGTTAACCAAGGTTGCATCACGGGTGGCAAATTCGCTTGATTCTGCACCGGTGAAGGGGTTGACGGCACGAGTGGTATCTAAATCGGAGAATAGCTCTTCTTCAGAGTAGCGCACACCGGCATGAATACTCGAAAAAACGTCGCCACCTAAGTAGTATTCTAAGTCGAAGCGGATAGCGCCTAAGCGGTCAAAGCGTTCTTCCATTAAACGACGGTATCGGGCTTCTGGGTTGACATTATTGTTCCGAGCGGCACTCCAAGACGCAATATTGTTGGGATCAAAAGCGGTACTGCTGTTGTAACCGGCATCACCTGGGCTATTCCAGTTAGCATCTAAGAACTGCACTTCGCTTAAACGATGTGCCGTGTTATCAATGCTGTATTTCCAATAGCTATTGCTAATAATCCGAGATTGATAATCTGTACGGTTACGGTAAGACTTAGAGTAAGAAATATCAGTAGAAATTTTTAAATCGTCTGTGAGGTTATGCTCAATATTTAAACCCCAACCGTTATAGGTTTCGTCTTCATTACGATAAAGACCTTGGGTTTCCATTCTTGAATCACCTTCGCGGTACAGCAGGTTTAATTCGTCATCGATAATATGGTTACGCAAGTTACGACGGGCACTGGCGATAACGAAATCATGGCGATCTTCAAAATAGGTATTGTTTGAATATTCAATATCAAAGTTGATATTCCAAGCATCGTTTGGCTGCCATTGTAAGGCGGTGACGAAAGCATCACGCGTATCTTCTTCTTCCTGATTACGGAACGTCCAGCTTGATGGCGTTAAGAAAACAGATGAACGGTCATAATTATCAATATTGGCCCGGGTAACACTGGCGTTCGCATTGCTGGACGTCGAGTTACAATCGTTTACCGTACGAGTTGGCGTACCATCAGCTAAGCGAGTAGCACAGGCATACATGGTCGAGCTGGTTAACATGCTTTCTTCAGGGTTAGAAGAATCTGTACGCTGATAACCGGCGGTGATCGCAAAGTTACCTAACACAGCATTATTTAACTGCTTAACAAAAGAAGCGGTAACCTGATTACCTAAACCGTTCTCACCATCGGTGTGTGCAGTGTGATTGTTATAAATACCTTGCAACTCAAGTGAAACTTGATCTTTGCCGTAATCCAGCGGGCGTAACGAGTCAACGTTAATGGTACCGGCTACCCCCCCTTCAACTAAATCAGCTTGTTGTGATTTATACACCACTACTTTATCAGAGAATTCAGATGGGAATTTTTTGAAGTTCACGGCACGGCTAAAACCGGCACTAGTAATAGTGCGATCATTAAAGGTGCTATAACCTAAAAACGGACCTAAACCACGGATAGACATTTCAGAGGCACTACCTTTACCACGGTGGCCTGACACGCTGGTGATGTTTTCGATAACATCAGAGATAGATAAACCCGGTAAATCACCAAAATCTGCAGCGGCAATAGAATCAGTAATGGCTTCAGTGTTTTTCTTTAAGGTTAACGAGCGGGTCATGGTGGCACGCATGCCTGATACTTGTATCACTTCTACATCAACTTCTGCGGCTTTTTGGGTGTCAGCAGCGGTTGTCTCAGCCTCTTGCGCCACAGCTGGCATCGCTAGCGTTGCCAATAGGGTCGATAATAGGGCCCATTGTGTGGTGAGCGTGCCACGACTTGCAGCGCGGATCCCTGTACTTACTTTGCTTAGTTTCATGTCTACCCTTGGGTTTTGTTTTTTTATATGCCGCTATGTATCGCACAATTTATATCGCTAGCTATTATGCGTGAAAGGAATCTAACCAATGGATGAAAAATTGTCAATCATGATATATTACCAATGTGAACTTTTTTTCGGCATGATGTTATTACCAGTTTTTGGTATAACCTGCTATGCTTAAAATATAGCTTGGCCCGTAATGGTAAAACCACGATTTTGTTTTTGCTTAGGGCTTTTGAAGTCGCTAATATGCACGTGAATTAGTGCACAGAATATTGGTTAGAAAAATATGAGAGAGCCTGTATGAAAAGCAGACGAATGTTTTGGGGCATCGTAGACGAAATTGAAGCGTTAATTGATAGCGGTGAATTTGCGCCAGGTAGTCGTTTACCGGCTGAGCGCGAACTGGCAGAAAAGTTTGATGTTAGTCGGCCGACTATTCGTGAAGCGATCATTGCTTTAGAAGTGCGTGAGAAGGTTGAAGTGAAAACCGGCTCGGGGGTTTATGTACTTGAAGGTGCGGTTAAAAATAATAAAGAAGCGGTAGTGAATGCTTTTGAATTAACCCAAGCTCGGGCACTGGTTGAAGGCGAGGTTGCGGCATTAGCGGCGGTGAGCATTACTGATGAAGAGCTGGCTCGTTTACATGATACGCTTGTTATGATGAAAGATCGTGGTGAAACGGAAGAGGCCGATCGCTTATTTCACAGTATTATTGCTGGCGCGACTCGAAATGGCGCGATGATTTTATTGGTCAATAAGTTATGGTCTTTGCGTGAATCTACTGCGGCCATCATTGATGATTATGCTAGCGTCTGTAGTAAGGATAGCCACTTAACGTTGCAGGAGCACACGGCCATTTATAATGCGCTTAAGGCGAAAGATCCGTCAAAAGCGCGGGTGGCCATGCATAATCACTTTAACCGTTTGATCAATACCTTGTTTGATGCCACGGAAGCCAGCGCTTTAGAAGAAATACGCCGTAAGAATAACGAGAAACGCGGTTTATATTCCATTTCGAATTTGGTTAAACATAAAGTGGTTTAGCCCTTATTGCTCTGTGCCACGGCGCGTTTCGTCTGCTGAACGGGGTTAAACGCACAATAGCCAAGTCGCCAACATCAATAAGCTTAATAAAAAAAATGCAGCGATCATCGCTGCATTTTTTATGTCTGCAAAATATAAGAGGCCCTTCATCAGAAGGGCCTCTCGCTGTATGTAGGGTACAGCGTTTTATAAAGCGTTTAGCCGTTACACCATTAACTTATACATGTTAATCATGTTAGCTTGATTGATTGGGCGCGTGCCCGCTGTGGTTTCAGGTTTATATCTGTTGTAGCTAACCGCTGCTAAAACATTATCGGTTGTGTTGCTAAAGCAGGTTATTGGCAAACTTACTAAAGGGTTAAACAACAAAACATCACAGGGTGAGGCATAAGGTAGGCGCCAGCGACTTTATTGTCAACCAATTAATTTTAATTGGTATGACATTTTGAGGGGTTTTGCAATGGTTTTTATTTATAGAAAAGCGAGGCAATACTCCAGTTTACCGATGCAGTGTTCTAAGACGAACGCTATTGCTAATGGCTTGGTATGGTTTTGGTCATATCAGCTGGTTTAACCGATTTTCAGGGGAATACCTTGGTATCGTCTTGATGTTTCCGGCTTTTACTGCGTTTGTTTTGTCGTTAAATGTATTTTGGGTCAATCATCTGCTAAACCTTATAGATAGGCAGATACACTCGTCAACATTAAGTCAGTGTGCCTTGTTGCCAACAGCGTGAGTTTTGATTGATAAAAGTATTAGGGTTTAAGTGCCTCTACCGATATCGCAAAGTCATAAAATCAGGTAGTGTGCCGACATAATATTAGACAACGTTCTGCGTTGTTATCCGCAGTACCCACGTCACGATTACTTTTGAGGCTATAAATATATGTCTATTCAACGAAAGTTTGTATTATCGGTGAGCGTATTAATAGTGTGCTTAATGCTGATCGCGGTCGGATTGACCTATGTTCGCACCAACACAGCAATAAAGCAGCAAGTGACACAAAGCGCTCAGCAGCTCAACTCCAGCGTGGTTAAACTTCTTTCTGTAACCGATAATCTGATGCAAGACCGTGTCGCCAGTACCATGAAATTGTTGTTGCAACGGATTGAACAGGAGGGGCCTGTGGCTTTAAGTCAACCGGTACAAGTTAAAGAGGTTATGGTGCCTGATTTACTGATTAACGATGTACCACAAGCCAATAACTTTAAACTCGTTGATGAGCTAACCGATATCGCCGGTGGCACGGCCACACTTTTTAGCCGAGATGGTGATAATTTTGTACGGGTGGCCACCAATGTGCTGGTGAATGGGCAGCGAGCCATTGGTACACAGTTAAATCCGAGCGGTACCGTGATTGAATTAATAAAACAAGGCAAGGCCTTTTTTGGGCAAGTTGATATTTTAGGCACGCCTTATCTCACCGGCTATACCCCGTTATTCAACTCGGCACAGCAAGTCGTGGGAATTGCTTATGTTGGTTACAAAGCCGACTTAACTGAACTTGAAGCCAGTATTAAAGACAGCAAATTGTTATCAAAAGGCTTTGTGGCCGTGGTCGATGACAAAAACCGTGTGCGGATGCATTCAGATAACCAAACCACTGCTGCAATTGAAAGTATCTTAGCCGGCTCAGACAGTGATTGGACCGTCATTAATAATGATTACCCTGCATGGCAATATCGAGTCATTGTGGCAATTAATCATGATGATGTCGCTGCGCTGGTAAGAGCTGAATCATTTAAAATTGGTTTTGCTGTGATTTTTATTGGTTTGCTGATTATCGTGTTGATAGCAGTGTTAGTGAATCGCTTGATTGCGGCACCTTTAACACAAACCATTAGCCGATTAACGCAAATTACCCAAGGCGGCGGCGATTTAACACAGCGTCTATCCATTACCACAAAAGATGAAATTGGCACTATGGCGCAAGAGTTTAATCAGCTACTGGAACATGTTCGCCAGACTATTGCTAAGTTTGCCCATACCAGCGAAGCATTGCAGCACTCAGCTAACGATCTGAGCAGTTTGGCAGACCGTGCCACAGCAGCGAGTGCTTCACAAAGGCAACAAACCGATCATGCTGCGGCGTCAATTCACGAAATGGCAGTAACCGCACAAACAGTGGCGCAAAGTACGGTGGATGCAGAGCATGTGGCGGGTTCTGTATTTGAGTTAACCGATAAAGCCAATCTGCAAACACAACAATTATTGAAAAGTATCGAGCAGCAACAGGAAAAAGCCTCGGCGTCTTCAAAAGTGGTGAAAGAGTTAAACTCGGCCAGTGAAGATATTGCCACGGTATTGAATGTGATTAAATCGATTGCCGAACAAACCAATTTGCTGGCGCTGAATGCCGCTATTGAAGCGGCTAGAGCGGGTGAGCAAGGTCGTGGTTTTGCGGTGGTCGCCTCAGAAGTACGAAACTTAGCCGGTAAAACACAATCTTCAACCGATGAAATTCAAACCATGATTGTGCGCTTGCAAGGTAATGTGAATGATGTGTCGAGTTTTTCAGCCGCGCAGCAACAGATGTCTGAAAATAACACCCAGTCGGCACAGCAAGCTGTTAATGCATTACAACAGGTGTTAGATGCCTCAAAACGCATTAATGCCATCAATGCCGACATTGCCAGCGCCGCCGAGCAGCAAAGTGTCGTCGCTGAAGATGTCAGTCGAAATGTTGAGACAATTAAGCAAGGCGCGGAACAAAATTCAACCTATGCTCAAGAAACGCAAAATGCGGCTAACGCATTGCAACAGGCCGCCAACGAAGCCAAGCAATTGCTGGCACGTTATCAAGTGTAAATTCAGCTGGGCGAATAGATACCTACTGCCAAGGTATTGATGCGCCCAGTCTTCTGCCAATTTGGGTTGATCATAAACCTACCTTTCATTTTGAGCCTAAATAATCAATTAAACACGGTCTGAGTGATACGGTAGTAGTCGGTTATTTGTGATAGTGTTAAGCTAAGTTAAAGATAGTGTATTGAAAGCAGGAGACTTCATGGAAGCTAGCCATATAGAAATTCGCCATTTAACCAAAGAAGACATGACTGAGTTACGCCATGCTTCTGAGCAGGTGTATAAATCAGGCCCATTGCTCAGTTGGAGCGAAGAGGTGATTGATACCTTGTTAGCCAAGTTTCCCGAGGGGCAAATTTGTGCCTGTGTGGACGGTAAAGTTGTTGGCTGTGCCTTTTCTCTGATTATTGATTACAGCAAATTCAGCGACGAACATACTTACGAGCAAATTGTTACCGGTTTTTCGTTTAATAATCATGACCCACATGGCGATATTTTATACGGTATCGAAGTGTTTATTCACCCCGACTACCGTGGTTTACGTTTAGCACGTCGTTTATATGATGTACGCAAAGAGCTTTGCGAAAATCTTAATTTGCGCGCCATTATGGCCGGCGGTCGCATGCCTAACTATAATGAACATGCAGAAAAATTAAGTGCCAAGCAATACATTGAAAAGGTAAAAAGCAAACAGATCTATGATCCGGTGTTAAGTTTTCAGTTAGCCAATGGCTTTCATGTGCGCAAATTACTCAAAGGGTATTTGCGTGGTGATACCGAGTCGCAAGAATATGCCACCTTATTAGAATGGGCCAATATTTATTACACCAAATCGGTAAAGCTAATCAATGCCCCTAAAGCCGAAGTACGCTTAGGTTTAGTGCAATGGCAAATGCGCAATATGAAAGATATCAATCAGCTTTTTGAGCAGATGGAGTTTTTTGTTGATGCCGTGTCAGATTATAAAAGCGATTTTATCTTATTCCCTGAACTGTTCGCTGCACCGCTGATGGAGCATTACAACCATTTAAGTGTTACGCAAAGTATTCGCGAGTTGTCAAAGTACACCGAAACGATCCGTGATAAGTTTATTGAATTCGCCATTTCTTACAACATCAATATCATTACCGGCAGCATGCCTTATATGTATGATGGCAAACTGCACAACAGTGGCTTTTTATGCCGCCGTGACGGCAGTTGGGAGCAATATGACAAGGTGCACGTCACGCCAGCTGAAAAACGCAACTGGGCGATGCATGGCGGCAATAAAATCAAGGTGTTCGATACCGACTGTGGCAAAATTGGCATTATGATTTGTTACGATGTCGAGTTCCCTGAATACGCGCGCTTATTATCCGATCAAGGCATGAATATTCTATTTGTGCCATTTTTAACGGATACGCAAAATGGTTACACCCGTGTGCGGCACTGTGCCATGGCCCGAGCCATTGAAAACGAATGTTATGTGGCGATTGCCGGTGCAGTGGGTAATTTGGCCCGTGTTAATAACATGGATATTCAATATGCGCAGTCAGCCTTGTTTACGCCATCAGACTTTTCGTTTCCAACCACCGGTATTAAAGCCGAGGCAACGCCCAATTCTGAGATGCTATTGATTGTTGATGTTAATTTGGATCTGTTAAAAGAGTTACATACTCACGGCAGTGTGCATACCATGAAAGATCGACGGCACGATGTGTATCAATTATCTTTGGTACAGCAGCCAGAAAAGTAAACTGCGTTAAGCCCATTATAAAAAAACCGCCACCTTTATTGTGGCGGTTTTTTTATGTCTAAAGCCGTTTTTTTGGGTTGGCTGCTCAGATAATGCGCATGCAAATAAAAATAGTTATCATTTAGGTTTACAGATTGGGCGAAACCTTTTATGCTTTCGGCCCTGATTGGTTTACCTCTTTAAGGGAATGATAATGACGAAAGTAACCTCTAAACACCCGTCGAACCATTTTGGTTCCAAAGCGCTTTTTACCACTTTAGCCCTAACACTCGGGCAGGTTTCTGCCGAAGAAATTGTGATTGAGTGCGATACTGCCGAGCCCAATTGCCAAGAGCAGGCCATCGAATTAATTAAGATCCACGGTGTACGTTTTTCTAAATATCAGGTAGAGCAATCAGGTGATTTGCGTCGCACGGCACCGCTGCTCGATACACCTCAAACCATTACGGTTTTAACCAAAGATCAAATTGAAGAGTCGGGTAAGTCGGATCTCAAAGAAATTTTAGCGGCACAAGCGGGCGTTACCCTGGGCACGGGCGAAAACGGTAATGCCTTTGGTGATCGTTATATTATTCGCGGGCATGAAGCGCGCTCAGATGTATTTGTCGACGGCTTACGCGATCCAGGCATGACCACCCGCGAAAGTTTTGCCACAGAACAAATTGAAATTACCAAGGGCCCCAGCTCGACTTTTGCCGGGCGCGGTTCATCGGGTGGGGCCGTTAACAGTATTAGTAAAAAAGCCTCAACGTCTTACGATTTTGGCCGTATGGATGCCAGCCTCGGCACGGATGAACATCATCGTCTTGTGCTGGATTACAATACGCCGATTGCCAACGACTTTGCTACCCGTATCAATTTACTGAGCACGGCAGAGGATGCTCCAGGGCGCGAAGGAATTAGCCGCAGCCGTGAAGGCGCTTTGTTATCGGGGGTGTATGATAATGCCAGTTCGCTTAAAACTTTTGCTGATGTGTATTATTTAAAAGCCGAAGATACACCGGATTTAGGCAGTTATTATCAACAAGATAGTCGCAAGCCATTAAGTGATATTCCGGTATATGCGCAGCAAGAAGACTTTTTACATTCAGAAGTGGCCGCCGCGACCTTTCGGGTTGAATGGCAGTTAGCGGATAATCTGCGTTTTCATAATGCCACCCGCTATGGGGAAACCCGCAACGGTTATTTAGCGACCGGTGCCCGTGGCACTGAACGAGATGCCTCTGATTTAACAGCGCCGAATGCTCAGACCATAGTGCTAAGTACCCATCAAGGTTGGCAAGATGTTGAGTATTTTGCCAGCCAATTTAATTTATTTTGGGATACCCAAACCGGCTCGGTAGCACATCAGCTGTTATTGGGTCTGGAAATCAGTGACGAGCAAGTGGATAACGGTGTCTATGATATCAGTTACCAAAACAGCACTAATTGCCGTGTTGCAGGGCGCTCGTCAGTTAGTAACAGTTATTGCTTACTGGATGGCATGGGTGAGGTTTACGCGAATGCCGATAATATTATTGGCCGTAATATCGAGAAGGGCAGTTCAGACGCCTTGTTTAAAGCCAAAACGCTAGCCGCGTATGTTATGGATACCGCCACACTGAATGATAAATGGCAAGCGTTCGCGGGGCTGCGGGTAGATCAAATCGATTACAGTAATGATGTCCTTTCCTCTGGTCAGCCGGTGCAATATGCGTATAAAGACCGTTTTTACAATGGTCATTTGGGGCTGGTATACAGCTTGAGCGAGCAGGGTAACGTGTATCTAAGTTACGCCACCGCGACCAACATTAATGGTGGCGAGTCTGATCTGGGCGCAAACTGTGGCTATGGCGGTCTTTGTGGCGATCCAGAACAAGCAGCATTAGCCGATCCAGAAACAGTGCAAAATATTGAATTAGGCACTAAATGGTCGCTGTTAGATGAACGCTTATTTTTAGCGGCAGCATGGTTTACCACAACGAAGTCTGATGTGATGGAAAGTGTTGGCGATGCTTATTCAACCTTAGGGACTTTAAACACCGGTAAAAACCGTATTCAGGGTGTCGAGTTTGCCATCAATGGTAATTTAACCGATAAGCTCAGTGTGCAAGCCAGTGCGGCCATTATGCAGTCAGAGGTGCTGGATTCAATTGAGCCTAGCAATATTGGTTTGGCGCTAAGTAACTTTGCTGATGAAAGTGTATATGTGCAGTTACGTTATCAATTAACGCCTGATTTAGTGCTGGGCGGAGATTACAGCTATAAAAGCGAAATCTATGGCGGTCAGCCCGATACAGCAGCCGGTTTCAATAGCACGATTAACGATTACAGCATAGTGGTACCGAGTTATGCCGTGTTGGGTTTATTTGCCAACTATAACATCAACGAGGCCACCACCTTGCGTATGAATATCGGTAATGTCACCAATAAAGAATACTGGACTGCGGCTTATCGTTCTGGCGCCTTTATGTACTTGGGTGATGCCCGTTCTGTTCGTGCAACCTTAACCTATGAATTTTAAACTTCATTATTAACCTTTAGGAGCTAAAACATGCACGTGTTAAAGCAATTACTGACTAAAACTGAAGTGGCAGAATTTCGTCAAGCGCTGCAACACGTGCCTTGGTTAGATGGCAAGGGCAGTGCAATGGGGATGGCGGCGGTAGTGAAACACAATGCACAAGCAGACCGTGATCATCACCAGGTACAGCAACTGGCTAATCGTTTACTGGCGAAGTTTGGGTATAACGCCAGTTTGATGGCTGCAGCCTTACCACATCGTATTTATCCACCGTGTTTTAACAGTTATGCAGAAGGTGGGCATTATGGCTGGCATGTCGATGCCGCCATTATGCGTTTACCGGATCAACAGATATTGCGTTCAGATCTCTCCATCACGGTGTTTTTATCAGAGCCAGAAGACTACCAAGGTGGCGAGTTAGTCATTCAAACCGATTTTGGTGAGCAAAGCGTTAAGCTCGCTGCCGGTGATGCGGTGTTGTATTCCTCGGCAACCTTACATCAGGTGATGCCAGTGACCGCCGGGCAGCGTGTGGCGGCCATCAGTTGGTTACAAAGCATGATCCCCGGCACGGCAATGCGCGAAACCTTATATCAACTGGATTTAAGTATTCAAGCCTTGGCAGGTCACTCGGGGGTAGAGCGCGCTGAATTAGACCGCTTACATCATATTTATCATAACTTGATCCGTCAGCATGCACAGGTATAGCACACTTTATGAAAGTGTATTACTGACATATTTGAACAGTTGCTCATAAATAACTTGAACGACTGTTCATAATTAGTTATAGTAACTCCATCAGCGCGGCAAATATTGTCGTCAGATACTTTCTCGCTATTAACTAAGGATCATGATTATGAGTCACTTCACTTTGCACACCGTCGATACCGCGCCAGATGACAGCAAGCCAATGCTACAAAACTCATTAAGCGCCTTTGGTTTTATTCCTAATTTACATGCGGTGATGGCAGAAGCGCCTGGGTTGTTAGACGGCTATCAAGTACTGCACAAGCTGTTCAGTGAATCGTCATTTAATGCAGAAGAATTAACGGTAGTATGGCAAACCATCAACGTTGAGCATGAATGTGGTTATTGTGTGCCCGCGCATACGGGTATTGCGCATATGATGAAAGTGGATGCCGCATTAACCGACGCATTACGCAATCGTGCGCCTTTACCGACAGAAAAGCTGCAAGTACTACACGACACCACGCTTGCCATGACGCGCAGTCGCGGCAAACCCTCAGCAGAGCAACTTGAGCGTTTCTTTGCTGCAGGTTATACCCAGCGTCAGTTGTTAGAAATTGTGTTGGGTTTAGCCCAGAAGGTGATGAGTAATTATACCAATCACTTAGCCGCGACGCCGGTTGATGCGCCATTTCAAAAATTTAGCTGGTCTGCAAAATAAGCCTCGCTTGTTTGTTTAAATGATTTGCTTAAATGACGACAGCAAAGTGGCCTAGTATTCGTCGCTTTGCTGTCTTTGTCTGATCAATCACTGAGGAATTGACGACTAATGCCTTTTATCCCCCGTTGCCAACGGTCATGGTTGGCTTTTGTGTTACTGTTTTTATTAGGGACCGGAATGATGAGTCACGCTGCTACTCAACCTAAAGTCATTGTTTTTGATGTTAACGAAACACTGTTAGATTTAGAAACGATGCGCAGTTCTATCGGCCAAGCTTTAAATGGCCGAGACGATTTAACCGCATTATGGTTTTCAACCATGTTGCATCATTCTTTAGTGACCACTGTCACGGGTGATTACCAAGACTTTGGCAAGATTGGTGTGGCTGCGCTGCTGATGGTGGCGCAGAGTAATCAAATCCGTTTAACCGAAGAACAAGCCCTGACGGCGATCAAGGGGCCTTTATTGTCACTACCAGCACACCCTGATGTAAAAGCCGGTTTGGCGGCACTAAAGGCCAAAGGTTACCGGCTGGTCAGCTTAACCAACTCATCGAATAACGGTGTCGCCACGCAGTTTGCGCATGCGGGGTTAACCGACTATTTCGAGCAACGGTTAAGTATTGAAGACATTAAAGTGTATAAACCCGATCTCAGGGCTTATGCTTGGGCGTTAGCTAAATTAGGCGTTAAGCCAGAAGAGGCGTTAATGGTTGCGGCACACGGCTGGGATATTGCTGGCGCGAAAGCAGCCGGTATGCAAACCGCTTTTGTGGCAAGGCCTGGCAAAACCCTCTATCCGCTGGCGGCTGCACCTGATTACGTGGTGCAAGATTTAGCTGAGCTAGTGCAAAAGCTGAACTAAGGCGCAGATAAACTACTGCGCCGGCTGTTTTGATCTGCTCAAGTCATTTCGGTTAAAAAGCGCGAGGTAAAATCTAAGGCACGCATAGGCTTATTTTACTCATAACCCAAGCCAATATAATATCCCGCCGGAGCCTTAGCTTGATCGAGGCTCTGGCTTGCGTTGGCTAATTAAGGTGTTTTAGTTCTAGGGTTGCTTATGCAGTAACATATTAACCAAACGCGGCTAGAAAACACCCTGAAATTTGAACATCCCTACCCTGAGATTATGTTGCGCTTTAGCTGCTAACCGCAACATAATGCCATTCTCGGCCACGTTTCCACCCTAGAAGCGCTCGTTTTTCTGCAACAGCTAGGTTCTTCTTTTTAAGGTCGTTGGGCTAGAGGCGGCTTTTTTCAGTATAAGCAATCATGCAGTTATCTCTGCTTTGGCCTCGCGTTGGCAGACATTTATTTTCCTAATGCTGTAACTATTTTTAGCTAAACCAACAATAGAGAGATAATACGCACCGAGTGGTGCGTTTTTTACATTATAGTTAAGTCAGTAGGCTTATCGGCATTTAACGTTTCAGCACTGACATCTCACTTATTCTTATAAAAAGAAGGTATTTATTTTGCGATTTCATTATCACCCCTTAGCGGCAGCGATTGCGCTGACACTTCTCACCGCTTCAGCTCAAACCTTAGCGCAAAGCATGGCAGCAACCGAGTCTGCTGAGCAGACGGATCCGGTCGAAGTGATTAACGTTAAAGGTGTGCAAAGCGATGACGACCGTATTTCGCCGAAATTTGCCCGGGTCAGCGGTAGCTTTGGTGATGACAAAGCGCTAGTCGATATTGCGCGCTCGGTCACGGTGATTACTGAAGAGATGATGCAACAATATGCCATTACCTCACTGCAAGATATTTTAGCCCTAACGCCTAATAGTTATGCGGCCTCTGGCTTTGGCGCGCCCAGTTTACCCAGTTTACGCGGTCAGTTAGGTGAGCTGTTTGAAAACGGTATTCGTCGCCAAGCGGGTAATAATGGTTTTGGTGTGCCGTTATCCTTTAATGCGATTGAGCAACTCGATATTGTAAAAGGGCCACCACCGGTGATACTCGGTAGCACCCAGCGCAACGGCGGTTATGTCAATTTGGTCAGTAAAAAAGCCTCGCTAGAGCAAGCCAGTCAGCAGCTGAGGGTCAGTGCGGGCAGTTGGCAGCAATATCGGGCGCAGCTAGATATCAATCAGCCGCTATTGGAGAACGAAGCCGGTGTGCGCCTAAGCTTAGAGCATATTGATGAAGACAGTTTTTATGATTTTAGCCATCATCGCAGTACCAGCGCTTATGTCAGTGGTCGCTGGCAGTTAGATGCCGATACGCGTTGGGATCTGAGCGCCGAATATTATAAAGCCAATTATACCGACATCGCTGGCATTAACCGACCAACCCAAGCGCTGATCGATTCGGGCTTGTATATCACCGGCCAAGGTCGTCAGCCTAATGGCAGCACCGTACCCGGTGCCTTTGCGCTCGTGTCGCCCACGGGCCAAGTACTGTTGCCGCGCAATCAAGTACTGACCGATCCAGACGATACTAACCAAGCGCAAACTTTTTTAGTACACAGTGAATACCGACAGCAACTCAGTGAGCAGTGGTTAGTGCGCAATATCAGTTATTTTCAGCATTTAAGCCGCGAAGAGATTGCCGGCAACAGTTTTGTTGAGATTATTGATGGTGCTGATACCTTTGAAAACCGTACCGAATTCCAATATCAGTGGCAGGCAGCGCAGCAAACCACCTTTGGGCTGAATGTCCGTTATAACGATGTGCTGGGCTACAGCCAATTTACTACCGAAGCGGATCTTCCTATTGATTTAACCGGGCCGCTGTCTAATCGACGCATCCCGTTAATGCCAGCACAGCAAGCGCGCTTAGTCGAGCTTCGCCCCGGTATTTATGTGTCACCCGGTGCGCAATACGATATTAATAACGACGGCACCGGTGATTTCTCCTTATCCGACACCACGGATTCAACCAGCTGGCAAACGGGTGTGTTTGTGCAGCACGACAGCCAGTGGAGTGATAAATGGAGCAGCATTGTTGGCCTGCGTGCCGATCAGTATGACGTGACCGCCCGTGATGCGTTGCCGCCGGCAGGGCAAATAGCGGCGCAAGATAGCCATGCTGAATTACTGTCTAGCGGTATGCTGAGTGTCAGTTATAAACTGCAGCCCGATTTAGTGCTGTATGCCAGCGCTAATTACAACGAAGCAACCTCTAACAGTATGGCTGGCGGCACGGTTTTGGGGGCGAACAATCAAATTAACCCGCTTAACTTTGCCACCGAAAACACCTTAGTTGAAACCGGTATTAAGTACGATCCCGTGCAGAGCAGCTGGTATGCTGATGCCGCGGTGTTTCAACAGCGGCGCAGCTTACGTAATCGTGACGGCAGCAACAGCGGTATTCGTACGGCTGGGTTTGAAGCGCAGGTGTTTTACCGCGCCGAGTTATATTGGTTTAATCTCGCCTACAGCTATTTAGATGCGCGTTATGATGATTCAGCGAGCTTTCAAGATAGCCAGCAAGTTGCTGATGCTTTTGATAACTCACGCCCCGATATTATTGCCGGTACCGGCATTGGCGCACCGAATTTTGCGGGCTTTGCGCCATCATCTGGCCGAGTACAGGGGATCCCCTCAACAATTTTGTCTTTGAACGCCGGTTATCAATTAACCGAGCTGTGGCAAGTGGGGTTAGCCACGGTGTATACCAAGAGCTATCCGTTAGACTTCTTAGCCACGGTGCAAATTCGCGATCAGTATCATATTAATCTGAACAGTAGTTATCAGCTGAGCCCACAATGGTTAATGCGACTGGATGTGCTTAACGTGACGCAGCAGCAAAACTGGCGGCCGGTATTTGAAGGCGGTTATTTTGGCTCAACCTTGGTGTTTCCTGAATTACCCCGTAATGTAAAAGCCTCGGTGACCTACCGTTTTTAATGCTGCGCTCTTAAATTGATAAGTGGATACTATGTTTAAAAAAATATTGGTTTTACTGTTATTGCTGTTGCTTGCGGGCAGTTTTTTTTACTTCGACCTGCATCAGCTTTTAACCTTTGCCGGTTTAAAGCAAGGGCTAACAGAGTTTAGCCAGTGGTATCAGGCGTCGCCTTGGCTGGTCGCGGGTGGGTTTTTTCTGTTTTATGTACTGGTTACGGCGCTGTCTTTACCGGGGGCATTAATTCTTACTGTGGCATCAGGGGCCTTATTTGGCTTATGGCAGGGCTTGTTATTGGTGTCATTTGCCTCAAGCATCGGTGCCACCTTGGCTTTTTTAGTGGCGCGCTACATGCTGCGCAGCACCTTGCAACAAAAGTTCTCTACTCGGCTAAAAGCCATTGATCAAGGCATTGATCGAGATGGTGCCTTTTATCTGTTTACCTTGCGATTAGTGCCCATTTTCCCGTTTTTTCTCATTAACATATTGATGGGTTTAACCGCGCTGCGGGCAGGGACTTTTTATTGGGTGAGCCAAGTAGGCATGTTAGCCGGTACCTTTGTTTATGTGAATGCGGGTACGCAGATAGCACAGCTTGACAGCTTAGCCGGTATTTTATCGTTAAATATGCTGTTGTCTTTTGCACTATTAGGCTTGTTCCCTTGGTTGGCGAAAGGCTTAATTAAACTGATTAATCAGCGCCGCTTGTATGCGAAATGGCAAAAACCAAAGCAGTTTGATCGAAACCTGATTGTGATTGGCGCCGGCGCAGCGGGGTTAGTGAGCAGTTATATTGCGGCAGCGGTGAAAGCCAAAGTCACCTTAATTGAAGCGCATAAAATGGGGGGCGATTGCTTAAATTTTGGCTGTGTACCCAGTAAAGCGTTAATTAAAAGTGCCAAGGTCGCGCATACGCTGCGGCATGCCGAGCATTATGGTCTAGCGGCGGCCGAGCCGTTGAGTCATCAGCAGGGCATGCTTGCGCCGTTTTCGTTTAAAAAAGTCATGGCGCGCATTGAGCAAGTGATTGCTGATATTGCGCCACATGATAGCGTAGAACGTTATACCAATTTAGGGGTTGAGGTGTTGCAGGGTTATGGCAAATTGCTCGATCCATGGACGGTGCAGATCACGCTGACGGATGGCCGTGTGCAGCAACTTACCGCGCGCAGCATTATTATTGCCGCGGGGGCACAGCCGTTTGTGCCGCCTTTACCCGGTTTAAAAGAGCTGGGGTATTTAACCAGTGATACCTTATGGCAGGCTTTAGCCGAACGTGAGCAGCCACCGGCTAAATTAGTCATCTTAGGGGGTGGGCCCATTGGCTGTGAGCTGGCGCAAAGTTTTGCCAGGCTTGGCAGTGAAGTGACGCAAGTCGAAATGGCCGAGCGGGTGATGATCAAAGAAGATCGTGAGATCAGTGATTTTGCCCACAAAGCGCTGACAAGCAGTGGTGTAACGCTATTAACGTCGCACAAAGCATTACGCTGCGAAATACAAGATGCGAAAAAATGTTTAATCGTCGAGCATCAAGGCCAAGAAATGGCCTTGCCTTATGATGAATTAATTTGTGCTGTAGGCCGTACCGCACGCTTAGAGGGTTTTGGTTTGCAAGAGCTCGGGATTGAAACCTCGCGGACAGTCCAAACCAATGACTATTTAGAAACCTTATTACCGAATATTTTTGCGGCAGGGGACATTGTTGGGCCTTATCAGTTTACGCATGTGGCCGCTCATCAAGCTTGGTATGCCGCGGTGAATGCGTTGTTTGGTCAGTTCAAAAAATTCAAAGTCGATTATCGTGTGATCCCCTGGACAACCTTTATCGATCCGGAAGTGGCCCGAGTGGGCATCAATGAGCAAGTAGCCAAAGAGCAGGGCATCGCTTATGAAGTCACGCGCTTTGACATAGGTGAGTTAGATCGCGCCATCACAGATGGGGCTGCGCAAGGCTTAGTGAAAGTGCTGACTAAGCCGGGTAAAGATCAGATCTTAGGGGTGACCATTATTGCTGAGCATGCCGGCGATTTATTGGCTGAATTTGTCTTGGCGATGAAGCACGGTTTAGGCTTAAACAAAATTTTGGGGACCATTCACAGTTATCCAACCTGGGCCGAAGCCAATAAATACGCCGCCGGCGAGTGGAAACGTGCGCATGCGCCTGCAACGATTTTATCGCTGCTGCAAAAATACCATCACTGGCGCTTAAAAGGATAAGCTTATGCGTTTTGTAACACTGTTATGGCTACTGTGTTTTAGTTTACAGGGGCAAGCGCGCACCTTTGAACATCAACCGCTGACCCAGTTATTACAGCAAACGGTGCATGCTTTGCCCGGTGGCCATGCCACCGCGGTAAATTACCGGTTGTTGCAACAACAGCAAGCGCAACTTGAGGCCTATTTAACCTCGTTAAGCGCTGTAGAAATGAGTACATTTAAGCAATGGCCTACGGCAGAGCGTTTAGCCTTTTTGCTCAATGCTTATAACGCTTGGACATTACAGTTGATTTTAACGGCGTATCCCAACTTAGACTCTATCAAAGATCTGGGCACTTTGTTTCAGTCACCGTGGAAGAAACGGTTTATTCCTTTATTAGGTCAACACCGTTCTTTAGATGAAATCGAACATGAGATGATCCGCGGCAGCGGTGACTTTAACGAGCCGCGCATTCATTTTGCCGTGAATTGTGCCAGTATCGGTTGTCCGGCGTTGCGTGAAGAAGCCTATAACGCGGCCACTTTAGAACAACAATTAGAGCAGCAAACGGTGCGTTTTCTGTCCGATCGCTCGCGCAATTTAGCCACTGACGAACGCTTGCAGCTGTCGGCAATTTTTAAATGGTACAAAGAAGATTTCCAACAACCTTGGCGCGATAGCCGCAGTTTGGCGAGTTTTTTGTTGCGCTATGCACAGGCGTTACAGCTGGATGAACGCCAACAGCAGCAGTTAGCGGCAGGCAAGCTGCCGATTTCTTTTCTGGATTATGATTGGCGGTTGAATGCAGTGGCGCAGTAATTTGGCTTGGTTTTGCCAAAGCTTGTGCCAATGTAGTGTGTTGTTATGCGCCAGTCTGTCTTTGGCCCACGCTAGCGTAACAGAAACGGCAAATACAAACGTGGCTAGTAAAAATAGCACCTCAGCGCACGCTAGCATGTCAGCTATGGCTGTTGCAGACAGTGCCGCCTGGCAGCAGATCATCGCACAAGGCCAAAATCAACCTGTGTACTGGCATGCTTGGGGCGGCGATCCGCAGGTCAATCAGTATATTCAGTGGGTCGGCCAAGAAGTAGCAGCGCGTTATGGTATTCGTCTTACTCACGTCAAGCTGGCAGATACAGGCGAAGCGGTTAGCCGCATCTTAGCTGAAAAGGCCGCCAACAATCATCGTAATGGCAGTGTTGATCTGATTTGGATTAACGGGGAAAACTTTGCCAGTTTACAACAACGGCAGCTGTTAGAAGCAGATTGGGCTGAGCAATTGCCCAACTTCATTTATGTGAATGCTGACGAAAACCCGCAAATGCGTTTAGACTTTGGTTTGCCGACGTTAGGGATGGAAGCCCCTTGGGGCCAAGCGCAGCTGGTTTTTTATTACAATAGTCAGCATCTTGCTTCAGCGCCTCGCACGATGGCAACACTGCTTGAATTCAGTCAGCAACAGCCAGGGCGTTTTACTTACCCCAGGCCGCCTGATTTTTTAGGCGTAAGCTTTTTAAAGCAATTATTATTAGTGCTTAATCAGCAAGACCCGTTATTGTATCAGCCTGTCACCGCCGCCAGCTTTGAACAAATGACCGCAGTGCTGTGGCCATATTTAGCCAAATTACATCCCAACTTATGGCGTCAAGGTCGGCATTTCCCGAGCAGCGGCAATGAATTAATGCGTTTGGTCAGTGATGAAGAATTACAACTGGCGTTTAGTTTTGCGCCTTCCAGCATTCCTGCCGCGGTGCGTCGTTACGATCTGCCAAGCAGCACCCGCAGCTATGCCATGCAGGATGGCAGTTTAGCCAATGTACATTTTGTGGCGATCCCGTTTAATGCCGCGCACAGCGCCGCGGCCAAGCTGGTGGCGAACTTTTTATTGTCGCCAGAAGCACAGTGGCACAAACAGCAATTAGCGGTATGGGGGGATAGCACCGTTTTAGACAGCCGCTTATTAAATTGGCCCAGTACAACACAAACCGAGCCGGCTGCTTTGCCGCTAGCAAGCACGACCACAGCCTTAGCTGAGCCGCATCCGAGTTGGAGTAGGGCGCTTACCGCCGCTTGGTTAGCACGTTATGGGGTGCAACCATGAAACTGGGCCAGTCACTTTATGACTGGGGTATCAGGGTAGCGCCTTGGTTGCTATTCGCCCTGCTGGTCCTGCCGGTGTTAGGCGGTTTAATTGGTGTGTTGTTACCGGCCTTTGGTTGGTTGCCCACGCTGGGCTCTCAGCAGGTTAATTTACTGGCGTGGCAGCAATTGTGGCAACAACCGGGTTTACCACAGATGGTCACATTAAGTGTCACAAGCGGCGTGTTAAGTAGCCTGTTGGCGTTGCTGGTATGCTTGTTATTACTAGGCTGTTTTTATGGTAGCCGAGGTATGATGCTGCTACAGCGGATCTTTAGTCCGTTGTTAGCGATACCGCATGCTACGGCCGCGATTGCCATGGCTTTTTTGCTCACCCCATCGGGGTTTTTTAGTCGGGTATTTGCTTTGCTCACCGGCTGGCAAACACCGCCAGATTGGTTACTCCCCAATGATGCTGTCGGCGTCAGTATTATGTTGGCGCTCTTTTTAAAAGAATTACCGTTTTTAATGATTATGTCACTGGCTGCTTTAGCAAACAGCACAGTGTTAACGCAGTTTCAGTTGGCGCAAAGTATGGGCTATCAGCGATTAACGGCCTTTTGCAAAGTGGTGTTACCGCAGCTTTATCCTAAATTACGTTTACCCATTTATGCGGTGTTAGCCTATGGGTGTGCCAATGTCGAAATCGCGCAAATTGTTGGCCCATCAGGGCCACCGACGCTCGCTGTAGCGATTGTGCAGTGGTTTAATGATGTCGATTTACATCGCCGTTTTATGGCCTCGGCCGGTGCCGTATTGCAATTAGCTGTAGTGTTAAGTGTACTGCTCGCATGGTGGTGTGCCGAGCGCTTGCTGGCGTGGGGCTTAGGCCGCCTGTTAAGTAATGGCCGCAGAAGTTATGCCGATGCTGTTTGGCAACGTTTAAGCTGGTTAATTTTAGGCCTCGTTGGCTTGACGTTAGTATTGGCGATGGGGGGCTTAATACTGTGGTCGATGGCGGGTTATTGGTCTTATCCCGATTTAGTCCCCGACACCTTGCAACTCAGCCATTGGCTCACGGCACTGCCATTTATTCGTTTACCGCTGTTAAATGCCGTAGTCGTCGCATTTGCGGCCAGTGGTTTGGCCTTGCTGTTAACACTGGCCACCTTAGAAGCTGAGCAAGTGCGGCAAAAACCGCTCTCTTGGTTGAGCCAAAGTATTATTTATTTACCGTTGTTAGTGCCGGCAATCGCCTTTTTATTTGGGGTTGTTTGGTTACAAGAGCAACTGGGCATTGCCCCAGGTATGGGCACAGTGATCGCCAGTCACAGCTTATTTGTATTACCTTATGTGTTTTTGGCGTTAGCGGGCAATTATCGTTTGTTGGATCCGCGCTGGGCAAGTGTCGCAGCAAGTTTGGGTTTATCGCCGGGCGCCGTGTTTGTTCGCGTTAAATTGCCCTTATTGTTTAAACCAATTTTATTGGCCTTGGCTTTAGGGCTAGCGGTCAGTTTTGGTCAATATTTGCCCACACTGTTAACCGGTGCGGGTAGGGTTGCTACGCTAACCACCGAAGCCGTTGCCTTGGCTAATGGCGGCAGCCGCCGTTTGGTTGCGGTATATGCCTTATTACAAATGTTGTTACCTGCTTTGGCCTTCTTGCTAGCCTATTGGTGCAGCAAACTATTTTTTCAGCCTGGCACCAAGACGCAAAGCAACGCCTCTGTTGCAGTAAAATGAGATAGGATTTATGAATAGCGGCACGCTTCAGATCAACGCTTTACAGTTAAGTCGTCAGCAGCAGCCTTTGCTGTCGCTCAGTACCGAGATCCATGCTGGAGAAGTACTGACGGTTATGGGCCCGTCGGGCAGTGGTAAATCGAGTTTACTGAATTGGCTGAGCGGTTTATTGGCGCCGCAATTTAGCGCGTCTGGTCAAATAGTGTTAGATGGTAAAGACATCACTCACTTGCCGCCGCATCAACGGCACATGGGGTTGTTATTACAAGATCCGTTATTGTTTCCTCATCTGAATGTGGCAGAGAATATCGCTTTTGCCATGCCTAAAGCCATTAAAGGTGCACAGCGCCAAGCGCAGATCTTAGCGGCGTTAGACTCGGTGGGGTTAGCTGACATGGCATTGCGCAATCCGGCGAGTCTTTCGGGTGGGCAACAAGCGCGGGTGGCATTGTTGCGCGTGATGCTAGCGCAGCCTAAAGCGTTATTATTAGATGAGCCTTTTAGCAAACTCGACAGCCGTTTGCGCCAAGAAGTACGCGAGTTAGTGTTTAACTTTATTCAGCAAGCGAAGATCCCTGCGCTGTTAGTCACCCATGATCAGGCTGATGTGCCTGCCGCTGGGCGGTTGATAAACCTAGCTGAAATGGAGGCCGCCACATGTTAGATGCTAAGATCACACCCTTGTTAAAACCGTTAATGCAACCGCTGGTAAAACAGTTAGATCAGTGGAAAATAAGCCCTAATCAGTTAACTGTGCTGGGTTTTTTGTTCGGTATGTTGGCTTTACCCTTGCTAGCCTATCAAAACTATACTGCCGCCTTGCTCGTGATCTTGCTCAATCGCGTGGTGGATGGCTTAGATGGTGCCTTGGCGCGCTGGCAAAACAGCAGTACCGCCTCCGGTGGCTTTTTAGATATTAGTTTAGACTTTTTGTTTTATGCCGCCATACCTTTGGGTTTTGCTTTGGCTGATCCAACCGCCAATGCTTTAGCGGCTGCGGTGTTGTTGGCCAGCTTTATTGGTACCGGCTCCAGTTTTTTAGCCTTTGCCATTCCAGCAGAGCGTTTACAATTAGCGCGGCCACAATTTGCCCATAAAAGTTTTTACTACTTACATGGTCTGACTGAAGGCACCGAAACCATTTTATTGTTTGTCGCTTTTTGTGTATGGCCGCAGCATTTTAGCCTACTGGCTTATTGCTTTGCTTTTGCCGCCGGTATCACCATCGTGACGCGGGTTATTGGCGGTTTTAAAACATTAAAGCACTACGAGCAAGCGGAGTAAGCAGCATGGCGCATGAGCATTATTATCGGCTAGGAATATTTTTAGGCATGTTGTTGCTGATGATGCTGTGGGAAGCGTTAGCACCGGCCCGGCGTGATCCGGTAGGTCGGTCTTGGCGTTGGCGTACAAATTTGTTGTTAATGGTTTCTGGCACGTTGTTGATGCGTTTATTAGCGCCAATTAGCTTAGTAGCACTAGCGCAGGTAAATCAGCAGCAAAGTTTTGGCCTGTGGTATCTGTTCGCCATGCCGTATTGGCTAATGGTGTTGGTGAGCGTGCTTTTTTTAGATATGGCAATTTACTGGCAGCATCGATTATTTCACCGCGTACCCCTGCTTTGGCGCTTACATCAAGTACATCATGCCGATCCGCATATTGATAGCACCAGTGGCTTGCGCTTTCATCCACTAGAAATTCTGCTCAGTTACTTTATTAAGTTGCTCTTGGTATTTTTACTGGGCGTACCGGCGCTTGCGGTGCTGCTATTTGAAATTATTTTAAATGCCAGCGCGATTTTTAATCACAGCAATATTCGTTTACCGGCGATGATTGAGCGGCCACTGCGTTGGTTTATCGTGACGCAGCAGATGCATCGTATTCATCACAGTCAGCGTGTTGTTGAAACCAATAGTAATTACGGCTTTAATTTATCCGTTTGGGATCGTTTGTTTGGTAGTTATTGTGAAAAAGCACGGAAAAGCGATGCGCAATTAGATATTGGTTTGGTGCAATATCTGAAACCTGAGCAAAATACCGGTTTAGCTTTCTTACTCAGCTTACCGTTTCGCCGTGTTAAAGACACAACTCGAAACGATAAACCGGTTAAGAAATAATTTATTTACCCAGGGTAAATTTAGTGTCGGCATCTCGAAGCAGATACAAGGCTAAACAAGCGGCTAGCATCGGCCACGCCGCGAAGAATAGCAGGTTATTAAAGCCGTCTAAGTATTGTGCATAGCTTGAGAAAGTTGAACCACTGTGCATCAGTAAAATAATGCCGTAGGTAATGCGCTTCTTAAAACCGACCACAAATGCTAATACTAAGATCAGCTGCAATACGCCAAGAACGGTAAAAATATCGGCAGTTAAACCGGGCAAAGCATAAAATTTGCCAAACACGGCAGCGCTGTGTGCCGGGTTAACAAATTTGTCTAGCGTCCACATTAACATGACAATAAATACGCCTAAGCGCAGTGACAATAAAGACCATTGTAATCTTGGCTGCAAGGATCTGAGGTTTTGTTCTGACATCTTGGCTCCTAGTTTGATATCGTAAGTCGGCGAGACGGTAAATGTTAATTTACTTGGTAACGCAGGCGAGGTACTATAAAGCAAGTTGAGCAAGTGTTCAAAGTTATTTTTTACCTGTTTAAGACGAGGGCAAGATGGCCAATTCGATAAAATTTGACCGCGCCGAGGTGATCAGCAAAGCGCAACAATTGTTTTGGCAGCGTGGTTTTAATGGAACCTCGATGCGAGATCTTTTGGATGCGGTAAATTTACGACCAGGCAGCTTGTATGCCAGTTTTGGTGATAAAGAAAGCTTGTATCACGAAGCATTATTACATTATGCAGAAAAAGGGCAGCAGGCCTTTGCATCAGCACAAGCGCAACATCAGTCGGCGCTGGAAACGTTAAAACAGTTTGTCCGTTCGCAAGTGCTCGGTTCGCAGCATGAACCAAGCCAAGTGTGTATGTTAGTAAAAACAGTGGCCGAATTAAGCGCAGAAGGCTCGGCTTTAGCTGAATTGGCTAAAACGCTATTGCAAAATATTGAATTCGCTTTTAAAACATTACTTGAGCAGGCGGTTGCAGAGGGCGCTGTGCTTTCTGCGCCACCTGAACGTTTAAGCCGCACTTTACAGGCGCAAATTATTGGTCTTAAAACCTATGCTCAGCTCAAACCCGAGCCTGCGGTGTTAGCGGCGATGGTAGACGACATTTTAGCGGGTATTGAAAAACCACAAGCTGTAAATTAAACCGCTGGGTGTTGCGGGTAAAACGTTTGCTGTGAAGGATGTTATGACGTTATCGCTAAGTAATCAGTTAAAAAGTGCTACCCTAAAACAGCATACGCAGCTGGATCAGTTGGCGTTATTTCAAGCGCTTAGCTCAGCAAATATTAGCGCGGCTCACTACGAAACCGTGATAAGCGGTTTTGCCGCCTTGTTATCATGCTGGCAACCTCAATTTGCCTTAGCAGCACAGACTTATGCGATCCCGGATTTTGCTCACATTGCCGATCATGGACTCGCACTACAACAAGATATCACGGGGTTTTCTGCGCCTTGCTGTTTGCCCGAGCCAGCCGCCGCCACAATTTGTTCGCCCGAAGATTATTTGGGCTATAGTTACGTTTGGCATGGTGCCAGTTTAGGGGCACAGTTTATTTTAGCTCGCTTACGGGCTTCGGCACTGAATACGAGTTATCCATTTGCCTATTATCAGCAACTCAGCCAGCAAAGCCAGGCGGCAACGCATTGGCCGTTATGGTGTGCGGATTTAAATACTTACGCTGCAAAGCAGCAGCTCTCGACAACCGCAATAACCCTGGCAGCGCAACGATGTTTTTCACAGATCATTGATTGGTTCAGTGTATTACCTGTTCCTGTTGCTACTGACATAGCCGCTGAATAAGTGGTTTATCAATTACAACTGCGAAGTATTAGGCGGCATAGGTAAATTTTTAAAGCACAACAGTTTGCATGAGCCTTAGCAGTGGCGGTTAACTGCTGAGGATTTCATTTTAAAAAGGACAAGCGTAAGCTTAATCACATGGATAAAAAACGCGCGATGACATCTCCTGATACGACTTTAGATAATCCCGAGGCTACAGAGCCAGCATTGGCAACAGACTCCTTACGTTTTGTTTTAGTCGATGATGAAGTGCAATTCATTGAAACCTTCGCCAAGTTACTGCATCATCAAGGCCATGAGGTGAATGTATTTTACAGTGGCTCAGCCGCGTTACAATTCTTAGCCAAACAGCCACAGGCCATCGATGTATTGGTGACTGACTTTGCGATGCCGCAGATGGATGGGCTCAGTTTAATTCAGCGTATTCGTGCGCTTGGGGTAAACGCGATGATTGCGGTGATGACAGGGTTTGCGCAAGAGGGTGATGAAGCTAAGTTTTTGCATGCCGGTGTCGATTTTGTGCTAATCAAACCCATTAGAGTGGGGCAATTATTAGCCAAGTTAGCCGAGCGCAGGCAAGTTGGTATTTAACCCTGAGTGCAGCCGTTATCGTGTTTCTTTGTTGCTCATTAGAATAGGCTAGATATGGACAAGCGAGTACCGGTAACCTTAGCAAATTGCGACCAAGAACCTATTCATATTCCAGGGGCGATCCAACCGTTTGCTTGGTTATTTATTTTAGATGATAAGCTGAGCATTCAAGGCGTATCAGAAAATTTTTTACAGCAGATGCAGCTTAATTCCGCGCAGGTGCTTACACAAAAATTTACCGATTTAGCCTGTTTTCAGCAGGTTAACTGCACTGCAGCTGGGGTATCAAATCAACTATTAAGTATTAAGCAACAACCTTACCATTTACGCTGTCATGCGCTAAGTGATCAACCCAACTGGCATGCGATAGAAATAGAAGCGGTTGTTCAAACCTCGGCCACCAGTGATGATGCCCAAAGCCAAGCCCAGCATATTATTTCTCACTTATTGCCTTGTAAAAGCCGTACCGAATTATTCAATACTTTATTGCTAATGCTGCGTGATTACATTGGTTTTGATCGCTGCATGGTTTATCAGTTTGATGAACAGTGGAATGGCTCGGTAGTGGCCGAAGCGAAAAGCACAGAGCTGGAATCTTTTTTAGGCTTACATTACCCCGCATCTGATATTCCGGTGAAAGCGCGAGCGCTCTATCAAAAAAAGTTAACGCGGTTAATTGCCGATGTAAACTATACCCCAGTACCCCTGTTGCTGGCGCCAACGGTTGATTTTGCCATTGATATGACAGGCATTGATGCTCGGGCGATCTCACCGCTGCATATCCAATATTTACAAAATATGGGTGTACAAGCCACCTTAGTGATCTCGCTGATTGTCAATGGCAAGCTGTGGGGCTTGGTGGCGTGTCATCATTACCGCGGCCCGCATTATTTAAATCATGAAACGCGACTGTCTTGCGAAACCATCGCCTTGATGAGTGCTTTGTTTATTGAACGCTTAGAAGCTAAAGTGCTGTTTAATAAAAACCGCAGCTTGCGCCGAGCATTAACCATCGGGGATATTCAAAAATTTATTGATAACCCTAAGACGCATCAGCACATTTCCAGCAAGATTTTAGAGTTAACTCGGGCGGATGGGGTGGCTTGGTTTGATGGTACTCAGCTAAGAGGTTTTGGTAGCAGTTTAACCACAGAAGCGTTTTCAGTATTACAAACCACATTACTATCTAACCCTGATACTGTGATCTTTATTGATTCACTGAAGCCTCTACTGCCGCCAGAGCAGCGGCAAACCGATGTCGCCGGGGTGTGTGTCATCCGATTAATCGCTGAAGATCCCAGTGTTGAACAAGCACCTTGTTTGCTGTTATGTCGGAAAGAAGCCATCACGCAGATTAATTGGGCGGGTAATTCCTACGAGAAAACCCTCGCTGATGCGCAGCAACAGACCCATTTATCGCCAAGACGCTCTTTCTCTGTCTGGACAGAAGTGATGAAAGATCGCTGTGAAAATTGGACCTGGCTGGATAAATCGCTGATTGAAGAGTTACAAGTTTTACTGCTAGAAGCCTATTTATTACAAATTAAACTGCAACGCCATCTTGAGTTAAAAGTGATTGCTGATGGCAGTGATATTGGTGTCTGGAGTTTAGATACAGAAGCCGGCACCTTGTATTGGAGCGATCGGATGTTCGAGATTTATGGTGTCGATGCCGAGCATTTTGATGGTCAATACCAGAGTTGGAGCGCCTGTATTTTTGAAAGCGACAAAGAAAATGCGCGGCTAGCGTTTGAGCGAGCGATATACCAGCAACAAACCTTTCAACATTCCTTTCGGATCAATCATCCGAAAAAAGGCATTCGTACTATTCGGGCGCATGCTGATATGTTGTTAGCAGAGAATGGTTTAGTGAGAAAAGTGATTGGTACTAATGTGGATATCACGGAAGAAATTGCTAAAAATAAGGCTATTCAGCTGTCATTAGATGCCTCAACCAAGCAAGCTCGCTTGGTTTCGTTGGGGGAGCTTGCCGCAACTATCGGCCATGAAATTAATAACCCGTTAGCGATTATTTTATCCAGTTTAGAATTACAACAGATTGCATTTGAAGAGCAACCCCCTGCCATAGCGGATGCTATGGAAACCAATAAGCGAGCCATGACCGCTGCCGAACGAATCATGAAAATCGTCTCCGGGTTAAACAGCTTATCGCGTAACTCGCCGCCAGAAAATAAACAGGCGCAATGCGATTTACCTGCGGTAGTGCAAGAGGTGGCAGAAATGATGGATCAATTGCTACGTAAAGACGGCGTGGTGATCCAAGCCACTATTACAGCGACGGAGCACTGCGCAGCCATCGATACTACAGCCATTCAACAAGTGTTGATTAACCTGATTAACAATGCGAAAGATGCGATGGCGGGCTATGCCGAAAAACTCATCCGTTTAACGCATTGGCATGATGAGCATTATGCCTACGTTGCGGTGCAGGATCATGGTACCGGTATTACTGATGAAACGAAGGCCCGTTTGTTTACGCCATTTTTCACCACTAAAAAACGCGGCGAAGGCACCGGTTTAGGGCTTTCAATTGTGCGATCATTATTAGTTGAAGTGAAAGGCGACATTTTGCTTGAGACAACCTTAGGGCAGGGTACCACCTTTACGGTAAAAATCCCGCTGTGTGATTAATAACGGCTGTGCTTTGCGGGTATCGCTCGTTTACTCGGGTGCGTTATGGTTGAATGCACCTAACGCTTTGACCGCTTAAGCGGGTTTTCATGTCGGTTTAACTTGCATAACTGTAGGCATTAATCAGGGGTTAATAAGCGATTAGCTTTACTCTCAGAGTTAATATGCATCATAACATCGGCTTTATGATACAGCTGCTGTAAAGTCATGGGTCTTGCCGCATTTGAGATAGCCGAGCCATAAGAAAACGCAATGGCGGGTAAATTAGCCGAGTTATGTTTTTTAAAACCAATGGTATCGCGTAGCCTTTGAATAAGCTGCTCTACATCGATGTCATGATTACTGATCATGACCACGATAAACTCGTCTAAGCCCAAGCGGGCAATTAAATCTGACTCACGAAAAGTCGATTTTAAATCGTTGGCGAATTCTTGCAGTACTTCTTCACCCGTGAGGCGACCGTATTGCTGATTAATCTCGTTAAAGCCATTTAAATCAAAATACAGCATTAAATAAGTTAAGCCTTCTTTACGGCACAACTCGTTTAGCAGCATCGCCCGTTTCTCAAAAGATTTGCGATCCATCAACCCGGTGATCGGATCCGCGTGCGAATTGGCTGAGTTTTGTAATTCTATGGTGACTAATTCAGCTAAGCTTTTTAGCAGTGCGCTGTCTTTTGCGGAGAACGCTCTGGGTTTATTGTCGATAATGCAAAGTGCGCCTAAAGATTCGCCTTCGGTTACCGTAACAGGGTAACCGGCGTAGAAACGAATATGGGGTGAGTCTGTGACTAAGCTATTGCGCTTAAAGCGTTCGTCTTGTTGCGCATCTGGCACGATGAAAGTATGTTGCTCGCGAATGGTATGATCACAAAAAGCCACTGAGCGAGGTGTTTCTTTTAAATCAGTACCCTTGCGAGATTTAAACCATTGTCTGTTGGTATCGATCAACGAAAATACACTGACCGGCACGTTAAATAAGCGAGCCGCGAGACGTGTGATCCGATCAAAGCGCTCTTCTTCGGGCGAATCTAGCAATTCATAGGCTTTTAAAATGGCGATCCGCTTCTCTTCCGAGGCCTGAGTATTGTGTTCAATCCATGCTGTCACTTTGTCTGCCGCCATGGGCCTGGCAATAAAGTAGCCTTGGGCATTATCGGCATTCATTCTTTTTAGCAATGCCAGTGTAGCCTCATCTTCAATGCCTTCGGCGGTCACTTTTAAACCTAAGCGGTGCGCCAGTTCAATGGTGGCATTGATGACTATTTTTGATTCTTCCGCATCTAAAGCCGTCATGGTAAAAGAGCGGTCAATTTTTAATTCGGAAAAGGGCAAACGCACTAATTGCAGCATTGACGAAAACCCGGTACCAAAGTCATCAATAGATAACCTGAACCCTTTTAAACGCAGCCGAGTGAGTAAATCCATCGATAAGATCGGATCTTCCATTGCCGCTGTTTCAGTCAGTTCTAAGATCACATTGCTTGGACTAATAGTGAGATCCGCGCACAGGTTGGCTAATTCCGACACCATGTGATCTTGTTGTAATGAGCAAGCAGAGATATTCAGTGACAGCGTCAGTTTGTTTTTGTGCTCTTTGCTCAGCAACGTGCAATGCTGCATCAGTTCGCTGAACCAGGTAAGCGCTTGCTTAAAGATAAGTAAGGTTAAAGCGTCAATTAAGTGGTGGTTTTCCGCAATCTTGATAAACACATCAGGGCTAATAAACCCCAGTTCATCATCTTGCCAACGCGCCAATACTTCAAAGCCTTTAATTTGATGAGTTCGGCATTTGATAATGGGCTGCACGGCAAAGGTGATAATGTTGTGCTCAATGGCATGCGTTAATTTATTTTTTATAGCGTTAACATCGTAGGCTTGTTGCTGCTGCAATACGTTTTTTAAAGCATGTTTATTATCGTTGTGCAGTGGCTCGTGCAGCACATCACGTATTTGTTTGACATAAAAAGGCTTGGGTAAAATACCGATAATATTTAACCCTCGCGCCTTGGCCGAACGTGCTGCCGCTTCGATTATGCGTTCACTGACACCACTACAGATAACGATTTTACTTTGATTGCCCTGATCGGCTAACGCATTAAGAATTTGTACGCCATCCATCGTTGGCATATTCAAATCGATAATGACATTATGGGGCAGCCAGTTATCTAACAGGTTTTGGAAGGTCGGGTAATCCGTGGTATATCGAACAGTAAAACCGTCTTTTTTAGCCACATCGGCTATGGTTTTGCAGATTAATTCGTCATCGTCGAGAATCAATAATCTTTTTTCAATCCGCATAACAGCCTTTTATTTTAATGAGGTTTAAAAAATGCAATCAAAGTATGCATCCAGAAGTGATTGAAAACCATCCAATATTTAGCATAATGCCGAAAAATAGCGAATCATACTTAAACAGTATAGCCTGTATTAGCGCTAAGTGTCGGTATTAGTTTTGCTGTTAATGTTATGGATAAAACAGCGACCGCTAATGTGAGCTCCTAAGTAAAAAGTGTTATCAATCAATTTTTTATGAGCCTTTGCAGTTCTAAGCAGTGAAAAGTGAGTGGCAACCGAAGCATAGCGTCAGGTGGCCAGAAAATGGCTATTTCTAGGCTAAACTATGCACTACAATACTGCTGTGCGTTAAATTGTCATGCAAGGGGCAACGTTGACAGACTTCATCTAAAAACTGTTGTTTTTGTTCATCGGTTAAATCGGCATCGATCACGGCACTGATGCGGATCTCCGTAAAACCCACTCGATCAGCAGTGGCTTTGCCAAGCAAGCCGGCAGGGTTGTAATCACCATCCACTTTTATTTGCATGCTGCGCAAGGTGATTTTTTGTTGGAAGGCCGCGATCCGACCAATGGTGCCGATACAGGCGCCCACGGTAAATAACAACATTTGCAACGGCGTCGGGCCCAAGCCAGTGCCTTTAGCGGCAACAGGTTGGTCGATAACAACCGTGTGCCCATCCATGACACCGGTAATGGCAAAGCCCGTATCCATGTTGGCATTAACTGAAACCGTTCTAAGTTCACTCATTGGTATTGCCCTTAATTAGTTATTAATTAGGTTTAACTAATCTTAGCAGCAAACTGGCTAGGCCACCTGTTCTAGATCAACTTTTTTGCGGATTTAAGCTAAGCATCACCGCGTCTATTCGTTATGTTGCCAAGCTTGGCGTACAACATCCGACACGGGGCGAACACAGCCTTGTTTAAGCCATTGCGCTACAGCGGGCAGGGGATCAGGGAAAGGGTAAGGTTGAGCGGCCTCTTGTTGTAACCAAGTGTCTAAGACGTTGGCCGTAAAGTCAGAGAACACGCTCGCTTTGGCCATATTTGCTAAGGTATAGGCATTATAGGCTTGTTCGATTTGCCCCTTTAATGGCTTGATCAGCAGTTTTTTACCAGCGCGCAGTGCTTCACTGCACAGGCCAAAACCACTGTTACAAATAACACCGCTAGCGTGGTGTAAATCAAGCGGAAAAGCCTGTCGAGAGAATGGCAATAATTTGACATTTTCATCTTGGTAAGGCGCCTCAATGGCGGTGTAGAGCTTAAATTGCCAAACCTGGTGTTGCTTTAGCCAAGCTAAAACTTGTGCAAGGTGTTCAAAAGGTAAATACACCAGGATAAAGGGTTCAAAGCTAGCAGGGTTAGCTGGCTTATTAAAAACGGCCGGCGCCGACAATAATGGCGGCAGCAGATCCGGATAATCAGGTTGCCAATGCACACCTAAATAGTGTTGAGCCGGCGTAAAAGCACTGACGGCAGCTTTTAACCAGCTAACCGACTGCTTGCCCGCCAGCGGATGACGCAAAGCATACTGCCGGGCTAAACCCACTGATAAAATACCTTGGCGCTTGGCAGCCCAGGCGCTCACCGGCTCAAAATCTGTTAGTACCAGATCATAAGCGCTAACATCGAGCTGACGCACATCTTTTATAAACTGCAGAGGCTTTAATTGGCGTAAGGTGCTTAACGGCTGTACCTTGCCATTACGGCTACTAAAGGTAAAGCCGTTAGCCCAGTCATAGTCTTTGAACATCGCCATATCAAACAGTTTCGCTTCAGAGCGGCCACTGAATAAAAAGTCTACCTCGATGCCTTGTTGCTGTAATGCCGGTAACAAGGCCCGCGCACGGGTGATATGTCCATTTCCGGTTGCCTGCACACCATAGAGTATTTTCATCGGGTTTCGTGTCTTTATATTACAACAAGCTGGCTGCCCAGCAGCAGTAGGGCAATAGCCGAGCCTAAGGCTGCACCGGCAAGGATGTCTGTCAGGTAATGCACACCTAAAAGAACTCTGGACAGGCCGATGCCACTTGCCAGCAATAAATAATAGGGTGTAAACGCTGGATAAAAGGCCGCCAGCAACCAAGCAAACAGAAAGGCTGCAGCCGTGTGGCCAGAGGGAAAGCTAAAACGATCAGAGGGACGAATTGCCGGTGTCCAACCATGCTGGACGGCACCGCGAGGGCGTTCGCGTTGAATGACATTTTTTAGTAACAAGTACAAGGGTAACTCGATGGCAAAAGCCAGTAAGCAGCTTTGAAAAAACAGCTGACCTTGGTGTTGCTCAAACTGCCAAATTAATAACGCACAAAGTAAATACAAGGGGCCATCGCCACAGCGAGATAAGGCCAAGCTGAGCTTTTTTATCGACGGCATTTGGCCAACCAAGTTGACGCGAAAGAACAGTTGATTATCTAATAAACTTAATTTTTGTCGTGTATTCATCTGTTTTATCTCTGGCGAAATCTGCTGCTATTACAGGTGCTGCAGATGACACTAAGGTGAAAACCAAATGAAGCCTTTATGACAGCTTAAACGCAAAGGCGTGCTGGTGGCTGTTTTGCCCGACATATTTTAACGGCGAAGCTGCATTTATAGTGTGATTGCTTTATAGTTTGATGGTATTGGGATCTTCGACAAGCCCTGAATTTTAAGGATAAATAATGCTTTCTTTGCAGTGGACACCTGAGTTGATTGTTGTGTTGAGCGCAAGTGCGTTGGTATTAGCGTTAATCAGTTTTTTAGTAGCAAAAACGATTTTTGCTCGAAAAAATGCGGAATTAGCCACGCAATTAATGAATGAGCGCACTGCGCTGGGGCAACTTCATGCCCAGCATCAGCAGCTGCAAACCACGCTTAAACAACAAGAGTTAGCTGCCCACCAACAGGAATTAACGCAAAGCCGGTTACACGCGCAATTACAGCATGCTGAACAGAACGAAAAACGGATAATTAGCGAGGCGAGTGAGCAAAAACAACAGCTTAGCTTATTGCGTGCAGATCTTGATAAGCTAAGACAAGTTTTACATAACAGCGAAAAACAGCTCGAAGCGGCACAGGCAGAGGGCCGGGCGCAGCGTGAAATGGCCACAGAGTTACGTCAGCGGTTAATGCACACTCAGCAAGAATTACAAGATGAGCGGGAGCGAGTCAGTGTGTTAAAAGCCGAGTTATCACAAGAAGGCAAAAAAGCTAAAGCGGCCGAAGTGGCCGAGCAAGAAACGCGTTTGCAGTTACAAGACATGAAAGCCAGCTTGAGCCAAGCCGCCGACAAGCATGACGTACTGCAACAGCAATTAAGCCAATTAAATCGGGCTTATACGCAACTGCAAACCGAACAAGCTGAACGCGAAGCCAGCCATGCGCGTGAGGTTGCCAATTTTACGGCACAAAAACATAGCCTTGCAGAGCAATTTAAAGTGTTGTCTAACGATATTTTAGAAGCGAAAACCAAATCTTTGCAAGAGAGCAGTAAGCTGTCATTAAGTGCGGTAATGAGTCCGTTTCAACAATCGATTGATAGCTTTAAAAAAGAAGTGCAAGAAATTCATCATCGTGAAACCTCGCAGCAAGGTGAATTACGCAAAGAGCTCGCCTCATTAAAAGAGCTAAATCAAAAAATCACCACCGAAGCCCATGAGCTTTCTACCGCGTTACGTGGCCAGAAAAAACTGCAAGGTAATTGGGGTGAGTTGGTGCTAGAGAATGTGTTGGATCGTTCTGGCTTGCAGTTAGGTACCGATTACAAACGAGAAGTGAGTTTCAGCACCAGTGAAGGGCGGCAGCGGCCTGATGCGGTGGTCTATTTACCGCAGGGTAAACACCTTATTATTGATGCCAAAGTATCGCTGAATGCTTATACCCGCTATGTGAATAGTGTGGATGACATTGAGCGGGCACAAGCTTTAAAAGAGCACGTTAGCGCAGTAGCTAGCCGCATTAAAGAACTGGCTGATCGTGATTACTACAAGTTACCGGGTCTGAATTCACCGGAAATGGTGTTTATGTTTATTCCGATAGAATCTGCTTTTGTTGAAGCGTTAAAAGCAGACGAAAGCTTATTTCAACAGGCTATCGAAAACAATGTGCTGGTCGCGACACCGACCACCTTATTAACCAGCTTGAACATTGTGCGTCAGCTGTGGCGCTATGAAGATCAAAACAAACATACGGCGGCGCTGGCGAGTAAAGCTGAGGCCGTATTTAAAAAGCTGAATACTTTTTTAAGCAGTTTTGAAAAGATTAAAAAAGGCTTAGATACCGCAACTGAGGCCTACAGCACCGCTGAAAATCAACTGGTCAGTGGTAAAGGTAACTTGGTGAAACAAGTGGGTGAGTTTAAAAATCTTGCTCCGGCGATAAAAGCTGAACTGCCCAGTTATTTTGTTGAAAAAGCCGCGTTAGAAATTGATTTTATCACCCCCGACACCTCGGACGAGGCACCTCAATCCACGCTATTACGTGATGATACGGTAGTCGAGTTTTCAAACTCATAAACCGGCGCTATTGCCGGCGATAATCGGGTTTAGTGCTATAAAGGCGAAACCCGCCCCAACGTGGTAACAGGCTTGCAGAGTAAAGCCGCTGCGGCATGATGATTATGTTTGCCTAGACGCCCGCCAACTGGGCTAAGCCAACCAAGCGAAACCCACTACGCTAAACCAACTGGGCTTGTAAAGCCGGCTGACACAGGCTATAACCAGCCGATAATGTTATGAGCTGTGTGGAGTATCAACATGAGCAAATTTTTAAGCCTGATTTTTATCTGTTTATCGTTTCAAAGCATCGCTTCTGAGGCGCAAGCCGCAAAACAGCAGAAGGATGAACGCATCCAAATGATGATCGTCGCCAAAGCAACGGGGATGTGTGATGCCCTTAGCCAAATTATTACGTTTCAACAAACCCATAAAATGCCGGGTTCTGATCAATTCGTGATCCGCTTTCTGAATGACGAAGCCGCACGGTTAAACAAAAGCTTAGATGATTATATGGCGCAATGTGCTGCGGTATCTGAGCAATACCATCGCTACATGAATGAACTGGGATTTCGTTAGTCGATAACCAGGCCCTTAGCACGGTTGGCTGAGGGCTTATTTAATCTGCTTGCAGCAGATAAACCGTTTTCGCTGTGAAGCGTTGTTGCCTAGCTTCTGCTAGGCCTTTTTAAACCGTGGTAGAGCACTCTTTATGCGGGAACGTTAGCGTGACGTTAAAGGTATCCGCCGCAAGCTGATAGCTAATATTGGCGTGATGTAACTCGACAATCCGCATCACAATAGATAACCCAAGCCCACTGCCGTTGATAGATTGATGTTTCGGATCGCGATAAAACCGCTCACCCATGCGGTTAACATCGGGTTTAATTTGCGATGGGTTGATGATAGAAATAACCAATGCATTGTCGTCATTTTTAGCGGCCGTTACGCTAACTTGCTGCTCCGGCTCTGCATACTTAGCTGCATTTTCCAGTAGATTTTTAAATACAATACTCAGTAAAAACGGTTCGCCGTAAATATGCAATGCGGGGTCCACAGTGAGCTGCCATTCTGTGCTTTCTAAAAGCGTCAGCGGTAATGCGGCTAAGCTGTTGTTCAACAGTTGCGACAACGGCGTGTTACCACATGCGGTATCGGCAATCCGTTCTACGCGGCTAAGCTGCAATAATTGATTCACCAGATGGGTCATTTTCTTACTGCCAAGTAAGATCGACGCTGCCGCTTCATTGATTTCTTCTGGTGTTTTCGCATCCAATAAGTTGGCACAGTGCAGCTGCAAAATACTGAGTGGGGTTCTCAGTTCGTGCGCGGCGTCAGCGGTAAAACGCTTTTCTTGTTGTAAATGATGGGCAACGCGATGGATCAACTGATTTATCGCTAGCTTAATCGGTTGTAACTCGGCCGGTTGTGCCAAGGTAATTTCGGTTAATTGTTCAGGCGACTTGGCCGCCACTAGCCGTGCTAGTTGTTTTAATGGTAACAGCACCCATTTAATCACAATGTAAATCAGCATACTTAAAGGCAGTAGCAACACTAAAATCGGTCTAATTTGTGCTAAGGCTAAATGGCCACTCATCTCTTCGCGTACATCTTCTCGCTGCGCCGTCACCACCCAAGTATCTTGCTCTGGTAGATACAGCACAAAGCTGATCCATAATTCATCTTGATAAAACAATTCATGGAAACCTTCGTTTTTAACCAAAGGCGGAAAGCTTAAGGTATTTTCCGATTCCATCAGCAAATTGTCATGTTGCCATACCTGAAAGGCTAGCTTGCGTTCATATTTATGGCCGGAATATTGCCGTTGTTGCGCGGCGGTTTGGTTTTCGCCGCTGTCAATAATGTTGGGTACGGCGATGATGATAGGTAACTCGGTGTCGTCAAACGAAATGTTATGCAGCAAGGCACTTACCAAGCGAGCATTTCGCGCTAATTGGGCATCGTAAATCTCGTCTAACTCATGCAGCGCATTATTGTAAGAAATATAAGCGGTGATACTTAAACTGACAAAAATAATGCTGTTGATCACCAACAACAACCAGAATTTGATACTGTTAAACTGCATAGCGACGCTTCAACATAGAGCCTACACCATTGAGAGTGATAAATAAGAAGGCAGGTTTTTACTGCACAAAAGTCGTTGCTGTAATAGCTAAGGTTAGATGCGATTTAAGCTATTTAAGCATGGCTGTTTCAGCCTGATAACGCAATGTTTTCGTTCAATCTTCCCACGTTTTTAAGGCCAACCGCAGAATGTTAACCTCAGGGACTAAGTTAGCTTGTATGAGCAACCCGTGACGTTTCTGTTTTAAAAAAGAGCATAAAGCAAAATCGAGCACAGCCTAGACAAAGTAGTAGGGTGGTTAAATCATGCGACAAAAAGTGAGCCCCACGTAATTGCTGCGCCATACCCAAAACACTGCCCGCCACTAGCCCTAAGGCTAAGCCAGAAAAGCGCAAAGTGGGCGCGGTTTTCTCAAAGAAAAAATACAGTGCCACCCAAGCAAAACCGACACTAGCATGGCCCGCCGGAAAACAACGATGGTAGGGTAAAAAAGACGGTTTTATTTGCAAGTAATGAATATAAGGCTCGCTGCCACCAAAGGCCAACAAATCCCAGGGACAGGCCACATTAGTGATGGTTTTAAGGTAAGCGACAATAAAAAAAGAGGCCGCCAAGGATAGGCTCAACGCAGCGTAAGCCCGCGCTTTAGTTGGATAACGTGTTGCTTGTAAACCGTAATATAAGGTGGTGAGTAGCACAGCCAAAACCAGAATATAATTCAGGCTTCTGGCACCCTCATGCAAAACGGTTTGGGTGAGCCAATGATCACGTAATAGCCACTGTTGGCCTTCTAACGCATATAAAAAGCGAGCAAACCACACATCGCCACCGGCATAATCTAACACCCACATCAGGATGGCATAGGCTACCAGTAGCCCGAGCATAGCGCGATTTGAGAAAAACTGACGAACCAACATACTATCACTCACCCTATATAGTAGGACAAAGGCTATTTACGTAGCGCTAAGCCCAAGTGACATGCTTTGGCAACTAAACCCATCGCCGCGTTAAACTAAATTGGCATGCCTCTGCGTGACTATGCGCAAATACAAACTAAGCATTAACGACAAAAGTGCTACTTAGCAGGCATTATCATGATGTTTTCTTAAGTAAGGCTTAATTTAAGCCTGAGCTGATGACTGGAATACTGCTGTTTAAAGGGCGTTAAGGGACATTTTTTTATAACTGAATTGGCAAATGGCAAGACATGCAACAAGCTGGCTGAGATTGCCAAAGGCGAGGTCACACTCGTGCCGCTGGCCACTCGAGCAAAGCCTCAATTGAAATTGTTGGCGGCGGTAAAGCAGGCTAATACTTATGTCATGTGGCAGGCTGAAGGCTAAGCTTGTTAAAGCCTCTAGTCGTGGGGTTTAAATTTTATTTACAGCAGCTTTAAAATTTATTTTCAGTTTTTTTATAGAATAAGCTTTGACAGCCCAGTGAAAAGCGATACACTACGCAGGCTTTATCAGCTTGTTCATTTTTTATGCAAACCTTGAATGTTACTACCGTTAGTATCCCTTCCTGTATTCATAAGCTTAAACATCTCTTGCAGCATCATTGCCTTATTTAAGGCTCATTTAATTTAATTAATACAGGTAACTCTTATGTCTACTCCAACTACCGGCATCGTAAAATGGTTTAACGAAGCGAAAGGCTTTGGTTTTATTGAACAGGCTTCAGGCCCAGACGTGTTTGCACACTTCAGCGAAATCTTAAACACAGGCTTTAAAACCCTGCAAGAAGGTCAGCGCGTGCAGTTCACTGTAACGGCCGGTCAAAAAGGCCCACAAGCTTCAAAAATCGCTGTAATGTAATGGCTTAACGCCATGCCTGAGCCAGCAAGTTTTGCTTGCAGCGAGGGTTACAGTACTAAAAAGGTCACTGCCATGCAGCGGCCTTTTTTGCTTTTGGGGCTTTAGCTATGGTCACCAAAATCTTATCAAGTTATCGTGTCCAAAATGAGGCATTTTTGAGGATGGGTGACTAATTGTACTTTTTGAAGCGTTAATGGGTTTAGATAATCTAGTTCAATGACATCGTATCTTTTAAGCCGGTACAGTGAGTGTGCAAAATGGTGAGAAATTGTTGCTGGATGCGTGTCGGTTGCCAATTTAGGCGCGTGGTTAAACCAATTTCTCGCTTTGTTCCCTTGAGGGGGAGTGGGCAAACTGCCAATTGACCACTTTTTACTTCTGCTACAACTTGTCTTGCCGGTAATAAAGCCGCCCGCTCACTATGCATTAATAAGCCACGGATTGCCGCCATGGCGCTACATTCTATAATTGCCGACGGCTGCGGTAATCCTCGTTGTGCAAAGAGATCATCAAATACTTGCCTTGCTGGAACTCCTTTGCTTGGAACCACCCAAGCTAAGCTTTGTAATTCGATATCGCTCAATGTAGAACGTTTAGCAAAATCGTGGTCGGCTTTGACTACAATGCTAAGTTCATCATTAAACAATTTTTGTTGGATGATATCTTTGTGGGGTAATTGAGAACGTAATGCACCAATAATCACGTCAAGTTGACCGTTCAATAATCCTTGTAGTTGTTCCTCGTATGGGCCGTCAACAATGCTAATTTGTGCTTTTGGGTAATCGGCAAGTAAGTTTAAGACACATTCAGGCACAATATTACCCAGAGCCAACGGTAAGCAGCCAATTCGTAAGCGACCATCCATCTGACCTCTGGCTTCAGCAATTTCTTCCATACCTTGATGTAATTCTACAAAAAACAAACTGGCATAACGGCTCAATTGGCGAGCACGCCAGCTTGGTTCTACACCCGTTGGTGAACGGGTAAAAAGCTTCAAGGCACTGAGCGTTTCTAAATCTTTAATAGCGCGATGCAAAGTAGGTTGTGTCAGACCTAAATTTTTGGCCGCAGCAGTATAACTTTTCACTTCGCAGATACTGATCAGGGCGATTAATTGTCGGCTCGTTACTGAGCGTACAAATTGATATTTTTTGATTTTATCACTACTAAATAATGCTGCTGCAAAGTCGTGTAAGTGATCAAAAGCACGTGATACCCGTTGCAAAAAACGTGCACCACCCACCGTGGCAAACATACCTGAATTGGTTCGTTCAAAAAGTCGAAGCTTAAGCTCATCTTCAAGTTTATTAATGCCCTGAGTCAGTGCAGACTGCGTTAGATGGATCTGTTTAGCTGCGGCTTGAATCGTACCTTTTTCTTGAATTTCCAATGCGCACTGTAAATGCCGAAGATTAATTATCATGATTCTTTAATAACTGCTGTTTTTTTTCATTATAGAAAAATCTAATCAAGGTTGACAGTTTTTTCAACAGCGTTTTTATCTGCACTGGGCCATACTGAACTGAGTTAATTGATGCAGGCAGGTAAAAATATGGCAACTTGTGTAACAGATATACCCCGTCCAGATACCGATGTTATCGCGAGATACCAAGGTGCAGAAGTCGCAACCGTACATGAAGCACAAGGCCGTAAAGGTCTATTAGCTGATTACATGCGACCAATATTTAAACCTGCCAAAATTGCCGGGCCAGCGGTAACCTGTGAGGTGGCACCTGGCGATAATTGGATGATTCACGTGGCTGTTGAGCAGTGTCAACCAGGTGATGTGTTAGTCGTGAAGCCAACCAGTCCCAGTGTTGACGGATTTTTTGGTGACTTGTTAGCCACATCATTGAAGGCTCGTGGTGTCTTAGGATTAATTATTGAAGGTGGTGTGCGTGATACGGCGACGCTTACTAACATGCAGTTTCCGGTTTGGTCAAAAGCGGTGTTTGCGCAAGGTTGTGTAAAAGAGACGCTGGCCAATGTTAATACGCCGATCATTTGTGCGGGTGCTTATATATGTCCTGGCGACATGATCGTGGCAGACGAAGATGGAGTGGTAGTCGTTAAACGGCAAGAAACGAAAGACGTTATCACTAAGGTGGAGCAGCGCATAGCGAATGAAGAAGCTAAGCGTATTCGTTTCGAAAATGGCGAGCTGGGTTTAGATATTTACAATATGCGTGAGCGCCTTGCTGCCAAAGGGTTGGTCTATGTTAAGTATGAAGATCAATAATCTTATGGCTTCCTCTATTGAGCAAACTCAACCCATTTTGCAACCTTATCCTTGTTTTATTATGCGTGGCGGGACTTCAAAAGGACTATTTTTTTTAGCTGAGGATCTACCCACAAATACAGATGAACGAGATCGAGTTTTACTGCATTTAATGGGCTCGCCAGATGAACGTCAAATTGATGGATTAGGCGGTGCGCATCCTCTAACAAGTAAGGTCGCGATTGTCAGTAAGTCGACACGTCCAGATACAGATGTGGATTATCTCTTTTTACAAGTTGTCGTAAACAAAGCTGAAGTCAGCACAACGCAAAACTGTGGCAATATACTAGCAGCTGTAGGACCTTTCGCCATTGAAAAAGGATTAGTAAAAGCCACGAATGCCGTCACCGCGGTGCGTATCCATATGCTCAATACCGGCGCAAATGCCGTGGCTTTAATCGAAACGCCTGATGGTAAAGTTAACTATGAAGGTTCGGCCACTATTGACGGTGTTCCTGGAAGTGCTGCGCCAGTGTTACTGGATTTTTTAGACATTGCCGGCTCAAGTTGTGGCGCACTGTTTCCCACGGGCAAGGCACAAGATGTGATCTTCGATATCCCAGTTACCTGCGTGGATAATGGTATGCCAGTAGTGCTGTTGAATGCGGCATCATTTGGCCTAACTGGCGCAGAGTCACCTGCTGAACTTGAACAAAATCATGCCTTAAAAAGCAAAATTGAAGCAATACGTTTAGCTGCGGGTAAGTTAATGCATTTAGGGGATGTCAGCAAACAAACCGTGCCAAAAATGAGTTTGATTTCACCGGCATTAAACGGTGGCGTGGTTAGCACTCGCACTTTTATACCGCATCGTGTGCACGATGCTATCGGAGTGTTGGGATCTGTAAGTGTTGCGACGGCCTGTGTGCTTCAGGGGACAGTTGCCAATGACTTAGTACAGCACTCATTTAGCGATGGCACAATCAGTATTGACGTTGAGCATCCCACTGGTTTGTTTACCATAGAAATGACTGTTTCGGGGAGTTGCGAAGGTATCGAAAACTTTGCCGTTCACCGTGCTGCATTATTGCGCACAGCGCGCTTATTAATGCGCGGTGAAGCATATTAGCCAAACCTGAATATAAGTGAATAACGTTTTTAACGTTGTTATAGCAATGAGGAAAGCGAAATGATTATTGATTGTCACGGTCACTATACGACTGCACCTGAGCCTTTACAGTTATTTCGTGAGGCCCAAGTTAAGGCTTATAAAGACGGCAAAGCGTTACCTGATGTTCCTTTTATCAGCGACGACCAGATACGTGAGAGTATTGAAAAAAACCAGATTAAATTGTTAGATGCCCGTGGATTGGATATGACGATTTTCTCGCCTAGGGCTTCAGCAATGGCGCATCATGTGGGGGATGAGACTGTTTCAAAGCAATGGACAAGTGCTTGTAATGATCTCATTGCTCGTGTTGTTGATCTTTATCCGCAACGCTTTATTGGTGTATGTCAATTACCGCAATCTCCCGGTGTACCCATTAAAAACTCGATTGAAGAGCTTGAGCGCTGCGTATTAGAAAAAGGCTTTGTAGGGTGCAATTTAAATCCTGACCCTTCTGGTGGTCATTGGACATCCGCACCACTGACTGATCCCAGCTGGTATCCATTTTATGAAAAAATGGTTGAATTGGATGTGCCAGCGATGATCCACGTATCGGGCTCTTGTAATCCTAATTTCCATGCCACCGGCGCACATTACATGAATGCCGATACCACGGCGTTTATGCAGTTTTTAGAGGGCAATCTGTTTAAAGATTTTCCAGATTTGCGTTTTATTATTCCGCATGGCGGTGGAGCGGTTCCTTATCACTGGGGACGTTATCGCGGGCTGGCAGATATGCTTAAACAGCCGCCGTTGCGAGAACATGTGATGAAAAATGTCTATTTTGATACTTGCGTCTATCATCAGCCAGGAATCGATTTGCTGTTTAATGTCATTGATATCGAAAACATCTTGTTTGGCTCTGAAATGATTGGTGCAGTGCGCGGCATTGACCCTGAAACGGGCCATTATTTTGATGATACTAAACGTTATGTCGAATCATTAAATTTATCAGCTGCAGACCGCAGTAAGGTATTTTCAGGTAATGCACGCCGAGTTTATCCAGGTTTAGACAAAAAACTTAAAGGGATGGGATTATGAGCACCTTTACTAAAGATGCTAGTTGGTTAGATTGGCATCCATCGCCTTCAAAACCAACTTTTGTTGTGCCAAAGGGTGCGGTTGATGCCCATTGTCATGTATTCGGTCCAGGAGAAGAATTTCCTTTCGCTCCTCAACGTAAATACACCCCCTGCGATGCGTCAAAGCAACAGTTGTGGCATTTGCGAGACTACTTGGGTTTTAGTCGAAATGTCATTGTGCAGGCGACGTGCCATGGCGCTGACAACCGAGCTTTAGTTGATGCCTTAGAAGCGGCAAAGGGTTTAGCCCGCGGTGTAGCAACAATCACAGAAGATATCTCGGAAGCCGAGCTTGATAGGCTTCACGCCGCAGGTGTCAGAGGTGTGCGCTTTAATTTTGTTAAACGTTTAGTCGACGCTTTGCCATTTGACACCTTAAAACGTATTGCTGATCGTATTGTTACTCGTGATTGGCACATCGTTATTTATTTTGAAAGCCAAGACTTACCAGAGCTGTATGATTTCTTTACTAGTTTACCCACGACGCTAGTGGTCGATCACATGGGGCGACCTGATGTGAGTAAACCGGTCGATGGTGATGAATTTGCGTTGTTCCTCAAGTTTATGACTGAAAATACCAATGTTTGGTCAAAAGTCAGTTGTCCTGAGCGTATCTCGATTGCTGGGCCGATTAACGGTTACCAAGACGTTGTGCCGTTTGCCCGTAAAGTCGTTGAAATGTTTCCTGATCGTGTACTGTGGGGCACCGATTGGCCTCACCCAAATATGAAAAGTCATATGCCAGATGACGGTAAGTTAGTAGATATGATCCCACTTTTTGCGCCCACGACCGAGTTACAGCAAAAGTTATTAATTGATAACCCAATGCGTTTGTATTGGTCTAATTAAGGAGTACGTATGGCTATTGATAAACCTTATAAAAAGGTGCCGGGTACAACGATATTTGATGCTGACATGGCAAGCTTAGGTTTTCATCTAAATCAATTTTGTATGTCTTTAATGAAAGCACCTAATCGAGAAAAATTTAAACAAAATGAGCAAGCTTATCTTGACCAGTGGCCAATGAGTGACGAGCAAAAAGCCGCCGTTCTTGCGCGTGATTACAACAAGATGATCAGTCTTGGTGGCAATATTTATTTTCTGGCTAAAATTTTTTCAAGTGACGGTATTAGTTTTCAAGCTGCAGCATCCACCATGACCGGCATGACTCAAGCAGAATATGCGCAAATGATGCTATCAGGCGGGCGTGCTCCCGATAGCAGCAATACGTTAAAGAAGGACAATTAATTATGGCTAAAATTAATGCCGGTATTGCAACATCCCACGTTCCAGCTATAGGCGCGGCGATAGACAACGGCTTAACCGAAAATGAGTATTGGAAACCGCTTTTTGACGGTTATGAGTTTGCCAAGACATGGATGAAAGCGCAAAAACCCGATGTGATATTGCTGGTCTATAACGATCATGCCACGGCCTTTGATCTAAACTTAGTGCCGACTTTCGCTATTGCTACAGGGGCCGAATTTAAACCGGCTGACGAAGGTTGGGGACCGCGCCCGGTACCAAATGTTATGGGGTATCCAAAGTTAGCGGCGCATATTGCACAATCGGTTATTCAAGATGACTTTGATTTAACCGTTGTGAATACCCTTGATGTGGATCATGGCTTGACCGTGCCATTATCACTGATGTTTGGTCAGCCTGAGCAATGGCCATGTCGTGTCATTCCGATTGCCGTAAATGTTGTGCTTTACCCCACACCCTCGGGGCAACGTTGTTATAACTTAGGAAAAGCACTGCGCAAAGCGGTAGAAAGTTTTGATGAAGATCTGAATGTTCAAATTTGGGGAACCGGAGGCATGAGTCATCAATTGCAGGGGCCGCGAGCGGGATTAATTAATAAAGAGTTCGATAACGCGTTTTTAGATAAGATTGTGTCGGAACCCGCAGCCTTAGCTAAAACTCCCCATCTTGAATACATTAATTTAGCTGGCTCTGAAGGTATAGAGCTAATTATGTGGTTAATTATGCGTGGGGCTCTTAATGATCAGGTTGATGTGAAAAAACGCTTTTATCATGTGCCTGCATCAAATACTGCGGTCGGCCACTTAGTGCTTGAAAATAAATAACGTCGGAGAGTGAAATGAAAGTTATTGTTGTAGGCCCTGGCGCCTTCGGGATCAAACACCTAGATGGCATTAAGCAAATCGAAGGTGTTGAGGTTGTTGCTCTGGTAGGGCGATCAATTGAAAAAACACAAAAAGTTGCCGATGAATATGGTATCTCGCAAATTTTCACAAGTTTAGACGAAGCGCTAAAGATTGACGCTGATGCAGTCATTTTATGCACACCAACACAGCAACATGCCGCTCAATCTATTCAATGTATGCAAGCAGGAAAACATGTTCAGGTCGAAATCCCTCTTGCGGACAGTTGGCAAGATTCGCTGGCTGTGCTGGAAACTCAAAAAGCGACGGGTAAAATCTGCATGGTGGGACATACGCGTCGTTTTAATCCTTCACATCAATATATTCATAAGCTTATTACCGCAGGCGAGTTGCAAATTCAGCAAATGGATGTGCAAACCTACTTCTTTCGCCGTAAAAACATTAATGCCAAAGGTGAAGCTCGTTCATGGACTGATCACTTATTGTGGCATCATGCTGCACATACGGTTGATTTGTTTGCTTATCAAATAGGAAGTCGGATTGTTAAAGCGAATGCAATCCAAGGCCCCATTCATCCTGATTTGGGTATTGCACTGGATATGTCTATTCAATTGCAAGCGGAGAATGGTGCAATCTGTACCTTGTCTTTATCGTTTAATAACGATGGTCCCTTAGGTACTTTCTTCCGTTACATTTGTGACAATGGTACTTTTATTGCGCGATACGATGATTTAGTGGATGGAAAAGAAACACCCATTAATGTGTCACAAGTTGCAGTATCAATGAACGGCATTGAACTGCAAGATCGTGAGTTTTTTTTGGCGATTCAAGAAAACCGTGATCCCAACGCTAGTATTGCTCAAGTGCTCGATTGTTACCGCGTTCTGCATGAATTAGAGCAGCAACTTATAGGTCTTTAATCAACATGCTAAGAACAACATGAATCAACGAATGTTAGCCGGAACATGGGTTCCTGAAATCGGTTTAGGTTGTATGAACCTCAGCCATGCTTATGGTCATCCATTGAACGAAACGGATGCTGCAGCAATCATTAACGAAGCCTTGGATATTGGCATTACGCACTTTGATACGGCTGCTTTGTATGGTTTTGGCCGTAATGAGGAATTACTGGGCAAACTGTTAAAGCCGCATCGTCAGCGGGTTTTTCTGGCCAGTAAATGCGGTATGACTGGTGTTGACGGCAAACGTGTTATTGATGGTCGGCCTGCTACGTTGCGTGCGACGATCGAGCAGTCGCTAAGAAACTTACAAACCGATGTCTTAGATCTTTACTATTTACATCGTTGGGATAAAACAGTGCCGATAGAAGAAAGCATCGGTGAGTTGTCGAGGATGGTTGATGCCGGAAAAATTAAAGCTATTGGTTTATCCGAAGTGTCAGCGGCAACGCTGCAAAAAGCACATGCTGTGCATCCAATTGCAGCGATGCAAACCGAATATTCTTTGTGGACTCGAAATGCAGAAATATCTGTCCTTACTACTTGTGCTGCACTTGGCACCGCTTTTGTTGCATTTTCGCCTCTTGGTCGGGGGTTTTTGACTGGGCAAGTCACAAACAGCGAAGCGTTTGTTGACGGCGATATACGCAAGGGCATGCCACGCTTTCAAGCTGACACGCTTAAATACAATCTGCCATTATTAACCAAGCTTAACGCATTGAGTCTTGAGATGGGGTGTACTATGGCACAGTTAAGTTTAGCTTGGTTACTGCATCAAGGGCCACATATTCATGTGATACCAGGTACTACAAAATTGTCACACTTACACGAGAATCATCAGGCAGCAACAGTGTGTCTTTCTACTGAACAAATACAACAGCTTAATCAAGCTTTTAGCCCGGTTAATATCAAAGGGGATAGATACCCCTTGGCAACACAAGCAGAAATTGATACCGAACAGTTTTAAACGGGGGTTAAGACAACCTAACCCCCCAGTGAATCTGAGCTAGAGCGTTTCTCGAAATTTTTTTGAGCAGTCCAAGATTTTTTGTCTTAGCCATTTATGCATGGGGTCATTTTCGAGTGTAGGGTGCCAGATCATGCTTTCTTTCAATTGCGGTAATTGAAAGGGTAATTTGACGATTTTTACTGAATTACGATTAGCGTGTAATTGTGCGAATTGGCTCGGTAAAATGGCAACACGATCAGTATTTAATAAGCTGTAAACCATCGTTGAAAAATCATTAGTTATAATTTCGACTCTGCGCTGACTTTTTACGTTATCCACTAGCCATTGTTCCACGCTCAGGTGGCTGACGCGAGCAAAACCAACAGAGACGTGCCCTAACGAAATAAATTGCTCAATCGTGAGGAAATCACCAATGTGTTTATTGTTTGAATCTGTTATGCAAGCCATATCGTCAACCATCAATGGCACACTCGAATAGCTATCCAGCGCAACCGATTCCGGAGCGATCATCAAGTCGGCTCCACCTTTTGATAGCACACTGATATCGTTTGCAAAAGGTGTTAAAAACTCGAAAGTGACTTTAGGGGCAACTTTAGCAATATAGGGGATAAAATCGGCTAGGATGACTTGAATAACATAATCTGAAGCAATGATTTTGAAATTGCGTTCACTTGTTTCGGGATTATTGGCTTTTTTTCCAATGATCGAACCACGCACGGTAGCTAACACACCTGCCACAGGCCCCTGCAACTCTAAGGCGAAGGGGGTGGGTTGCATTTTTTTTCCTATTTGTACTAACAAATCGTCTTCAAAAAACGCGCGTAAACGCGCCAACACCCCACTGGTTGCTGATTGCGACAAGTGTAATCGCTCCGCGCTTTTTGTGATGTTTTGCTCTTCTAATAATATATCTAAAGCGACAAGCAAATTTAGATCTAGCTGTTCAAATCTCATCGTGATCATGCTTCCTTTAATTCTTATGGTTTTAAAGACACTAAAAATCTCAGCACATCTATCAGATTTTTGGATGGTTAATATCTAAACATTCAATTTTATGGATTGCAAAGAAAATATTAGTATTAACCTAATAAATTTTAGCTGTATTTTTAACCGATAAGGCGTTTTGTGCATGAAGCTCGCATCTTTAAGGCTACCTCATCCGGATGGCACACTTATTATCATTTCAGAAGATCAGCGTTATTTTGTCGATGCCAGTGGTATTGCACCGACATTACAATTTGCTTTGGATAATTGGTCGTTGTGTGTTCAGGGCTTAGAAAGGCTGTACGCAGAATTAAATGCCGGCAACGTAAAAAATCGCTTGCCATTAAATGTAGAAGAGTTAGGTGCCCCTTTACCACGCTCATGGCAGTGGTTGGATGGATCATTGTTTTTAAACCACGGGCATTTAATGCAGCAAGCATTTCATCTTGATCCAATTGCTGATGCAAATATTTATCCTCTAGTTTATCAGGGGGCTGGTGACAGCTTTCTAGCTGGGACAGATGATATTGTCGTGGCTGATTTAAAGCATGGAATTGACTTCGAGGGCGAGTTTGGCGTCATTGTTGATCATATACCCATGGGAAGCTCTGCTGAGTTCGCGAAGTCGAAAATTCGTTTAGTCGTCATGCTTAATGACATTAGTTATCGCGCTTTAGGCCCCCGAGAAATGAAAACAGGCTTTGGTTTTGTGCAAGCGAAAGGAAGTACCGCCTTTGCACCTTTTGCATTAACGCCAGACGAATTGGGTGAGTATTGGCAAGATGGTCGAGTTTGCTTGCCTTTACAGGTGAAACGCAACGGTGAGGTTTTTGGCGAACCATTAGGGCAAGAAATGCATTTTGGTTTTCATGAATTAATTGCTCACGTTGCACAAACCCGAACGATCAAGGCAGGTACGGTTTTCGGTTCTGGAACGGTTTCTAACGCGGATCCTGCCAGAGGCCAGGCTTGTATTTCAGAACTTCGAGCAAAGGAGATGATCACGGCTGGGGCCGCACAAACGCCATTTATGCAACAAGACGAAATTGTCACGATGAATGCGTTTAATTCAGCAGGTGTGAGTATTTTTGGCCAAATCTCTCAGCGTGTCACCGTCCAAAATCTAAGTGAGAAACCATAATGTTTAATCCTAGAAATTATACCTTAATCGACTTATCGGTCACCTTAGATAATAACCCTTATACCGATCCTCCGCCGCTGCTACCGAAAATTGATTATATGGATCATCAGCAAGGTTGGCCTGAAATGGGCGCAATGTTTCCAGGCTTAACTAAAGCACAACTTCCGGGTGATGAAGCTTGGGCTGCCGAACGTTTAGATATCACCACCCACAGCGGCACCCATATGGATGCGCCCTGGCACTATGCGTCGACTACGGATGGCGGTAAACCCGCTTTTGGTATTGACGAGCTGCCACTGGAATGGTGTTTTCAGCCTGGCGTTAAACTGGACTTTCGGCACCTTCCGGATGGTTATATCGTTACCGCAGCTGATGTCGAACAAGAGTTGGCTAGGATCAATCACACGCTGAAACCTTTAGATATTGTATTAGTGAATACTCGGGCTGGTGCTCTTTTTGGTCAACCCGGATATTTGGAAGCCGGTATTGGCATGGGCCGCGAAGCAACGCTTTATTTGTTAGAGCGTGGTGTCAAAGTGGTCGGCACAGATGCCTGGAGTTGGGATGCTCCCTTTAAGTATACCCGAGAACGTTTTGCTGCAACGGGTGATGCTTCGATTATATGGGAAGGTCACAAAGCGGGCCGAGATATTGGTTATGGACAAATGGAAAAGCTTAGTAATTTAGAAAGCCTGCCAGACACCGGTTTTTTGGTTAATTGTTTTCCCTACAAAATTAAACGCGCTTCAGCGGGTTTTGTCCGTGCCGTTGCCTTTATCGAAAAATAAAAATTAATCCATAACAGGGCATCTCAACCCCTGACGACAAAAGGAAAATGTATGTTTAAGTATTTCCCAACCAACTACGTTTGGAATTTATCAGTTAATTTAGCGATCGAGATGGGTGCTCGCATTGGTGAAATAGAGGAAATGTGTGGTCCATTGCAAGATGCAGCTAAATCACCAGATAAAGAAGGCGTGCAGGCGTTTCGAGACACCTGGGCAAAAATGGCCGATAAATTGTGTAGTCTAGCAGAAGAGGATGAAGAAAAAGGGCGCCTGTTATCGGCAGGTTATAAATATAATCGTGCGGCAACCTATCTGATTACCTGTGAAAGATTACAAGCACATGGTGCACCTGGCCGAGTGGAGTTGTATAAGCGATCCCTTGAGCTTTTTCAAAAATCAATCTCACTGAGTAATGAAAACTGTGTTCGTGTAGAAATTCCTTACGAAGGGAAGCATCTATCAGCATTGTATGTCAAAGCTCAAGGCGTAACGGGTCCTGCCCCCATCCTGATTCAAGTAAATGGATTAGACTCCTCAAAAGAAATGAAATACCGCGTTGGTTTACCGGGCTGGTTAGCTGAACGTGGTGTTTCATCACTTATTTTAGATCAACCAGGTACCGGTGAGGCCTTAAAACTAGAGGGGTTTCATGCGCGTTTTGACACCGAACATTGGGCAAGTCGAGTGGTTGATTGGTTAGAACAACAGGCCGATGTTGACAGTAAGCGTATTGGCATGGAAGGGGTTTCGCTAGGCGGGTATTACTGTCCTCGCGCTGTCGCCAATGAACCGCGCCTCGCTTTAGGCTGTGTGTGGGGGGCCAACCACGATTGGCGCGATGTACAAAAACGTCGTTTAGAAAAAGAAGGTGACTTTCCTGTGCCGCATTATTGGACTCATGTGCAATGGGTATGGGGAGCTAAAGATATGGATGACTTTATGCGCATTGCTGAAAACGTGCATTTAGATGGTCAAATTGAAAAAATCAAAGTGCCTTTTTTAGTTACTCATGGCGCTAAAGATTCTCAAATCCCGCTGAAGTGGGCAGAGAGAACCTATGAGCAATTAATTAACAGTCCGAAGCGCGAATTGAAGATATTTACTGAACGTGAAGGTGGGGTGCAACATTCGAGCTTTGATAATAGCGCCAATGCAGGGACATATATCGCCGATTGGGTAGCTGAAACCTTTAACGAATTAAAAGCAAAATAGGATCTTACAATGAATATTATTGGACCCGATAAACTTATTTGGGGTGTTGAAGATTTAGCTGCCGCGAAACAATTTGCAGTTGATTACGGCTTAACACCACAAAATGAACACTATTACAGTGCCCTGGATGGAACAGGTATTGAAATACGTGCAAAAGATGACAAATCGTTACCCGCTGCGTTAACAACGGGGTCAATGCTTCGCAAAACCGTCTATGGTGTGAAAGATCAAGCTACCCTAGACGCCATTAAAGCTGAGTTTACCGACCGCGAAGTGAAGGTACTGGCAGACGGTAGCCTTGAACTTGTTGACGACATGGGCTTTGTTTTAGGTTTTCAAATTACCATCAGAACCACGAACACGGAAAAAGCTGAACGGATTAATGCCCCCGGTGATGTTAACCGAGAAATTAATCAACCTGGCGTGACGAAAACCGATGTACCACGGGTTCAGTCCTTATCGCATGTTGTGTATTTCGTGCCAGATTCTGTTAAAGCTGAAGCCTTTTTTGCAAACCGCTTGGGGTTTGTAACCACAGATAGATTTACTGGGGTAGGGCCATTTATGCGCCCAGCAGCGACTCAAGATCATCACACTATTTTCTTTATTCAAGCACCTGCTTTTATGCAAGGTTGTGAGCATTTTACTTTCCATATGGCAGGACCGACAGATGTGGTGCAAGCGGGAACCAATATGGTTAATAAAGGCTATCAAAGTTTCTGGGGGCCTGGACGTCATCTTTTTGGATCGAATTGGTTTTGGTACTTCAAAAGCCCATTTGGATGCAATATGGAATATGACGCTGATATGGATCAGCATGATGAATCTTGGCAAGGCAGAGAAGCTATGATAGGCCCAGATAACTCGCAAGCATTTTTACTGCAATATCGGGAAAAGTGGGCGCCAGGTCCAGGTGGTCCAAAGCCTTAAGCTTACGATGAATAAAATTTTTTTAGGTGTAATTGATGATTTCGCCGAAGAACAGGCAAAGGGTTTCGACTTGAATCATTCAGGGAGCGACACGTTTTTCATTGTGCGTTCCAAGAATAAACTTTTTGCTTATAAGGATAGCTGTCCTCACTACGGAGACACCACGCTGCCTTGGAAGCGTCATCATTATCTGAATAATGTTGCTGAGTATATTGTTTGTGCCGCTCACGGCGCGTTATTTCAAATTGAAAACGGTAAGTGTATTCAAGGTCCTTGTTTAGGACAAAAGCTCACTAAGGTGCCAATTGAGATTTCTGAACAAAACGAAATTTGGATTGACCAAACAATAATAAAGGAGTTCAACTTATGAACCCAAGCGTGCATAAGGTATTGATAATAGGCGGCGGTTTTTCTGGAATGACCGCAGCTATTGAGTTTAGAAAACGCAATATTGATGTTCATTTAGTGGAAATCGATCCTAATTGGCGAACAGATGGTGCAGGGATAAGTATTGGCGGTGCCACGCTTAGAGCCTTTAAAACCATTGGTATCTTGGATGAATTTTTAAAAGTTGGACATGCTCATAGTGGGCTTGACTTGTTTGCTCCTCACGGCATTCACATTGCAAAATTACCAACACCTCTTATCGGCGATAAGGATATTCCTGCTTCTGGCGCTATTATGCGTCCGGCGTTAGCGAAGATTTTGGCTGAAAAAACTCGGGCCTCGGGTACTAAGGTCAAGCTTGGCTGCACTTACACGCAGATGATTAATTCAGCAACAGGGGTTGAGGTTACCTTTACTGATGGTACGACGGACACCTATGATTTGGTTGTTGCTGCTGACGGTGTGTTTTCCAGTGTGCGTAAATCGCATTTTCCTGAAGCAGGTGAACCTCGTTATGTAGGGCAAGGGGTTTGGCGGGCGGTGTTACCTCGTTTACCGAATGTTGAAAATACTATGATGTGGGTTGGTCCGCATTTAAAAGTGGGTGTAAACCCCATGTCTAAAGATCAAATGTATTTATTTCTGACCGAGGATAAAAAAGAGCGGCAACAAGTCGATCCCGCGGATTATGTAGAAAAACTAAGAGCTTTAATGCTCACATTCCCAGCGCCAATGATTCAAGAGTTAGCGGGGATGCTGAATGAAGACTCGATGATTGATTTCCGCTCTTTAGGCAATTTATTAGTGCCTGCACCCTGGTATAAAAACCGTATTGTGATGATCGGTGATACGGTTGCAGCTACAACGCCGCACTTGGCATCAGGTGCTTGTATTGGCATTGAAAGTGCCATCGTTCTGGCAGAAGAGCTATGCAAAGACGTTAGTGTTGAAGAGGGGCTAGCGGCATTTCAACAGCGACGTTGGGACCGATGTCGCATGGTGGTCGAAAACTCAGGTCGACTAGCGCAAATTGAAATTGAAGGCGGTGATAAAGCAGAGCACACCGCGATTATGCGTGAAAGTATGATGGCACTGGCACAGCCTATTTAATTAATGAATTAGGGCTTGTCGCCGTAAAAGTTAATGTTCACCTTGGTAACGAGTGCTGTTACGCAAGGTGGCTTGTTCATGTTACAGCGTAAAATACGTTGTTACATACAGTTAGTCATTTCAATCTAGTGAAACGTGTTCAAAAAGCGCTAGCCGAACACTCAGTATTACAGTAAGTAATACTGAGTGTTGGAACCCATTAGAAGTTTTAAGATCACAACTGTGAAAACTTATTAACTGACAATCGGCCGTTTCTAATTGAGCATAGCGACTTCACATTTCGCTATTAAAACAGCTAATACGTTTTATCTGCTGTCTACTCAGTATCATTACTTTTGGCAACTTTGTGCTCGTCTTCTGAATGGCCTTTTTGCCAATAACTAGAGGTATAAAAGTATGCCTTGGGTAAGTCGTAACGCTCTTTTAAATATTTGCGTATTAGCTTCATACCGTTAAATTCACATGCTACCCATATTGACGTTAAACCACTGAACTGTGGTAATGCTTTAATGTGCGCGAGCAGTGGATTGTCTCTGTTTTGTGCCGCTTCCTCGTTGGCGATAACCCAGATTAATTTCATATTGGCGGGATGTTCAAGTGTTTGGATATCTGCCCTAGTGGTAACCTCAATAATCGCAAAACCTGTTGCGTTGAGTGGCAACATCGCTAAATTAACACTTATCGCCGGAAGTGCTGTCATATCGCCTGCGATAATAAAGTTATCTGCCGGCTGAGTGACCAAACGTTTAGGTCCAGGGCCACCCACCAGAATGCAATCACCAACTTGAGCATTCATCGCCCAAGACGACGCAGGTCCTTTGGCATCATGTAAAGCAAAATCAATATCGATTGAATGGGCAGTTTGATGCCGAATTGTGTAGGTTCGTAACAGCGGGCGTGAGCTGTTAGTTTGAGGAAAAACCAACTTTACATAGGCGCTTGCTTGCTCGGTAGGAAAATCAGCTAAGGCTGCTCCCCCCAGGGTAATACGCAGCATATTGGGTGTTACATACTGTGTATGCAACACGGTTAACTGTCTTGGTGCGGCTCGTGTAGTAATAATTATCTCCTTTGCAATATCGTAGTTCTGTTGAATATTGCGGTTTATCGAACAATAGGTTGTGGCTTAAATAATAAACCTTCACTTTCCAGTATCAAGCTTGCTGCATTATCGCGGGCAATAGCTCGTTTAACCGCTGGACGTTGCGCCATTCTCTCGGCGTGGTCGCAAAAGTGTTGATATTTTTCAACTGGGTAGCCAGCATCTTGTACTCGCCAAAAACACCAATGCAGATAAGCGTCAATGGCTGACCAGTTATCTGAATACCACCACTTCTGATCTGACAGGGTTTTATCAATCAATTGAAAAAACTCGTCCATGGCTTTGAAGGCCAGATCCTGAACGGTTTTGGCGTTATCTTCACCGGCAAAAAAGCTGGGCATTCTAATGCGCGTAACCAAAGGGTGTAAGGTCGAAGAGCAAAAACACAGATCCGCCAGTTGTTTAGAAAAATCTAGGGGATTATTCGTGGGCGGTAAGAGTTTGCCATACAGCTGGTTTAAAAAAGTGATAATGGCAACATTTTCGGTTAATGCTTGACCATGATAAATGAGTACCGGCACTTTACCTTTGGGGTTTATCATTTTATAGGTGGGCGTTTTGTGCTCGCCCTGCATAAAACGGACAACCTGTGTCTCAAATTCGAGCTCTAATTCTTCCAGTACAATTGCGCTTACTCGAGCACAGCTGCCTGGTGATAGGTAAAGTGTAATATTGCTCATCGACTGATTCCATCATCGTTAGGGGCTTAATATACGTTTGCTTCCTTAAGTTATGAATCATAACCAATGCAACCCTTTAACACTATTCGACTATTTTTATAGTAGCTATCAGAATTGCCAATACTTGACATCATTTAATTCAAATTTGCGTAGATGCTTATATCGCTTACCCTTACCTCATTCTGCATACTCTTTTTTCGGCGATAAAAAGCCAATCTGTTTGCATATAGCCTTAAGAAATAGCGGTGTTTTCTTTCAGTAGCATGTTATTTTTATCTGCGTTGTTGTGCGCTATTTATAGAGGGGCTGCACTTGGCGATGACTTGGTCATCACGCTTTTAAGCGCTTAGTATTCACTATTTTTTTAAGAGATCTGTTTTGTTTAAACTTCCAGTTACGACGATTGCACTAATCATTGTTTGCTGCGGGGCCATTATTGGTCCTTTAGGCATGTCAGCGGTAAATATTGCTATTCCTAATCTTGCTGCAGATTTACAAGCCAGTGCTAGCATGGTTGGATGGCTGCCTACACTCTATTTGCTCAGTAGTGTCGTTTTTATGCTGCCTTGCGGCAAAATGGCTGACAATTATGGTCGAAAACGCGTATATGCTTCTGGTCTAGGATTAAATGCGTTTTCGGCTCTGATGTGTGCAATAGGCTCTTCAATTGAATGGATCTTGTTCTGGCGGTTTGTACAAGGTGCAGCAGGGGCTATGATTTTTGGTGTTGGTATTGCAATTATTACCTCTGTAACACCTGATAAGAAAAGAGGCATGGCCTTAGGTATTTCGGCTGCCTGTGTCTATATTGGTTTGAGTATCGCACCGGCAATAGGTGGCTGGTTAACCGAATTGTGGGGATGGCGGGCGGTGTTCTTCTCCCAGGTCCCTTTAGTGCTCTTACTTTTGTTAAGTATCAAATTATTTTTACATGGTGAGTGGAAAAGCGAGCTTAAAACCCGCTTTGATTGGTGGGGAACGGTGATTTTCTCACTTTTTTCAGTGTGCTTAGTCGTTGGTTTAAGCTACGTACCTAGCATGTTAGGTTTGTTGTTATTAATTCTCTCTGTTCTTTGTTTATTGCTGTTTGTAGTGCATCAAAGTCAAAGTAGGCAGCCTTTAATTCGGGTACAAATGTTCATTGAAAGTCGCATATTTAGTTTGTCGTTATCAACATCTTTTCTTATGTACGCCAGCAATTTTTCGTTAGCTTTTTTATTAAGTTTATACTTACAGTACATCAAAGGTCTCAGCCCGTTGCAAGCGGGGCAAGTGGTATTACTTCAAGCCGTTACTATGGCGATTGTCGCGCCATTTGCAGGACGACTCGCTGATAAAATACAGCCTCGGATGATAGCGACCAGCGGTTGTCTGGTTGTTGCTATGGGCTTTTTAGCGTTATCACAATTATCAGTCACCTCCAGTATTGCCTATATTAGTAGTGCATTATTGTTACTCGGAGTAGGTTTTGGGTTGTTTTCAACACCAAACAACAATGCCATTATGGGGGCTGTCAGCCGAAATGAACTAGGCGTGGCATCCTCGTCGATGAATCTGTCTCGGACTATTGGCAATTTGTTTGGTATGAGTTTAGTTAATTTGATGTTCCATCACTTTTTAGGTGATAGCACATTATCTCCTGATACTAATGACGCCCTAATGAGTACCATTTCGCTGGCATTTAATATGTCTTTAAGTTTTGTAATCGTAGCAATGCTGGTTTCAAGCCTACGTGGCCGCGCCTAAGGTTTTTTTAGCTTTGCCAGCGATGCTACAAGTCTAAGGTAAGAGTGTCTGTTTTCGATCTGGAACAACAAGGCATAATCAGTTGACCACGTTGCTGCTCTTGAGCGGTTAAGAAGACATCTCTATGCTCAGGCTCACCAGCCAGTACCTTAGTTTGACAGGTGCCACAAACGCCCGAACCACAAGATATCGGCAAAAATATGCCATTTTTATCTAACACCTCGGCAATAGATTGCTCAGCACTTACGGCAAACTGCTGGCCGGTACTAGCAATCTTTACCGTGAAAGCATTATTCGTTAAAGCGTTATTGTCGACCAATGGGGCAGCAAAAAATTCCCGATGTAACGCCTCTTCACGCCAACCGAGTAAGCGAGCTTGTTCCAAAATGTCTGTAATAAATTCTGCAGGACCACAAACATATAAATCAGTGTCATCGATAGATTTTGCCAAGACCTGCTGTGCATTCATTCGGCCCGACTCTGGACTTTGACTAAAATGAAACACCATGTTTTCAGCAAAAGATCCTTGCTGTAGTGCCTTAGCGAATACGGCTGTCTCTGGCGATTTTGCGCAGTAGTGAAATGCAAAAGGGGTGCCGTGACGTTTTAGAACTTGAGCCATGGGCAGCAATGGGGTGACACCAATACCTCCGGCAATCAGCAGGGTTTTCTTACTTGGGTTGACCAATGAAAAATGATTTTTAGGCTCACTTATCTCCACCCTGTCACCGATTGCTAATCGATGCATTTCCTTCGAGCCTCCTCGCGATTTTGGATCTTTCAGCACGGCGATTTCATAGTAACGTTGATCACTTTGTAGTCGACATAATGAGTACTGGCGAAGCAAACCACTTGGCAATTTAATATCCAAATGGGCTCCTGCGTCAAAAGGCGGCAAGGGTGTGTTATCTGCTCGACCTATTACTAGTCGAACAATGTCTTTGGCTTCTACTACAGAATTTCTGATAATGGCGGGGATCATCGCGCCCTCTTTTAGAATGTTATGGTTGCTAAGGGGGCATCATCGTTATTCAATGCACCGTTCTGCAAAGCTATCTCTGCATCAATAAGACGTTCGATGATTCGACGCGCTTGCACACCACCTGCATCAATGTCGAGTTTTAGTAAATCAAACTGGGGGAAGTTTTTAAGATTTTCTTGTTGGCGTTCAAGCACTTCCAGATCTTCACGGAAGATATCCCCTTGGCCTTGTTGAATTTTCGCAGTTAACACCTTGTCATGTGGCTTGAAGTTGCGTGCCATACCCCAGAAATACCACATGGTATCTTCAGTTTCGGGAGTGATAAAATCTACTACCGTACTACTGGCTTTCTTGTTATGCGGTGCCTTGAAACCACCATACCCAGCATGCGCCACTCCAACATCAATCATCACATGTGAAGGCGGGGTAAAACGGCAAATTTGCCACCGGTCAACGGGTACGTCTGACGCGAGGCCATTACCTTCAAGTGCGGCTTGCCAAAATGGCGGCGCCATAATATTTTCCATATATCGACGGGTAAAAACTTTGTCACCCTCTATTTCAGTCATTACCGGAGATTCATCAATTTCTTTTTGACCAATGCTGCTGGCATGAACATAGGTTTCATGCGTTAAATCCATCAAGTTATCAACCATTAAACGGTAATCGCATTTGATATGATATATACCACCACCGTAAGCCCAGTCATCATTCTGTGCCCATTCTAAATGTGGAATTAAATCAGGTTCAGCGGCTGCTCTATCACCAGGCCAAACCCAAATAAATCCATAACGTTCAACCACCGCGAATGATTTCATGCAAGGAAAACCTTGTACGCGCTGTAATGGCATTGCTTGGGTTTTACCGTCAGGCCCCATTTTCAGTCCATGATATCCACACACCAATAAACCGTTTTCAACGTAACCTAATGACAAGGCGGCGCCACGATGAGGGCAAAAGTCTAATACTGCGGCTACTTCGCCATTGGTTTGACGATAAAAAGCTATGCTTTCACCACAGATCTTTCGACCTAACGGCTTTTTGCTGTCAATTTCTTCAGCCATTGCCGCGACATACCATGCATTTTTGATGAATGTTTGCTTTGCCATAGCGTGATCTCCTGAAGTACGCATTCACTATTAATGGATCCAATATAGACCAAACTATCAGCAAATAGAACAAATAAAACAAATAATGGATCCAATCTCTGACTTTTTTCAGCCTGTGAACGTTAGCTACTAGCAAAAACCTTTTGTTTAGATAACTATATAGGCATAAGTTGATTATTGGATCCAATTTAAGGAAGTGCCTTATGACATCATCAGGCCTAAACATTATTACAACATTGCGACAGATGATCTTAACTGGCGAGTTGCAGGCTGGAGAGCGTTTAGCTGAAATTCCTATTGCTGAACGTTTGCATGTTTCGCGAACTCCCATCAGAATTGCCTTCAGAGCGCTGGAGCAGGAGGGATTGTTAACTAAGTTGCCTCGACGTGGTTATGAAGTTCGTTCGGTATCGGCTATCGATATTGAGGGGGCAATAGAAGTTAGGGGGGTTTTAGAGGGGCTAGCTGCCCGCCAGGCAGCAGAAAATGGGCTTAGCCAGCAACAAGTGGACGAAATGAAGATGTTGCTTACAACAGGAGATTTATTGTTTGCTGACGCCGTATTTACCGAAGCTGACGTTGAAAGTTATCACCATATGAATCAGCGTTTTCATCAGTTAATTATCGAGGCAGCCAAAAATCCTGCTATTCAAGCTGCGCTAACCCGCAATGCCCATATGCCTTTTGCATCCGTCAATGCGTTGGCGATTGACAAAAATAATATGCAACAAGAAGCGAAACGTTTTGCTTTTGCACATCAACAACATCACCATGTTTTTCATGCGATTAGCGCTCAGCAAGGTGCCAGAGCTGAGGGGATTATGCGAGAGCATGCTCATGCTACTTTGGGCTTTGACCGAAATTATCACAAATTGGAACAGCGTGGTGCGTTGACCATTTTTTCACAGCCTTTGTAAGGTTACTTTGTTCTGATAAGACGGATAGGAGACATGAGTAGATTGGTTTTAAAAACCTGACTGTGAATAAAACAGTCAGGTTTTGCTTAAGTATTTGTAAGGTTTAAACCCCTAGCATCTATGTGTATGCCAGTTGAGGGGCCTGTAAAACACTTAGTGAGTGACTAATCCCTGAGCATTTTTCATTTTAGTGGCTGCGATAATCGAGCCGATTAAAGACAACCCGGCTATCAATAATAGCACGGTATCTAAACCACCTAATTGAGTTTGCAATGCGGTAACAACAATAGGAGCGGCAAACTGACCTAAGAAGAATGCGCCAGTCCACAACCCTGTACCGCGGCCACGCACCTGTTCGGGTAATTCTTTTAAGATCCAAGTTAACATCGTAGGCAAGAGGATCCCAAATCCTAAGCAAGCGACAATGACAGCTGCGCTGGTTAATACTAAGTTTTCTGAAAGCGCTGCACCGCAATAACCCATTGTCGCCAAGAGTAAACCAATAGCAACTAAAGCTGGACCTGACGCGCCTTTAAAACGTCTAAAAGCAATCGAGCCAAGTGCAACACCAATATTTGCAGCCGCCCCGATACCTCCGATGATGGCAGGTGAAACCTCTGTTGCGATAGCCAGTATTTGGCCGAGTTTTACGATAACGGTGTAAAAAATAATACCGATAAATAACGTGGTGAGGATTAAAGGGATGATACGCCGCCAAGGAAGGGAAACGATTTTTGTTGTCGTCTCAGTAGCAACTTTAGTGGGTTCAAATAGCACTATTGCAACAAAGAGTGCTATTGGTAAAGCAAGAAGATAAAGTAAGAAGGGGCCTCTAGACCCTAATATTTCACCAAGAATACCGCCAATAGCAATTAATACGATTGCACTTAAACTGACTGAAGCAATTTGTAATGTGACCCAACGCTCGCGTGCTTTACCTTTAAAGTAATCGCCAATTAGCGCAGTAGCAACGGTCATGATTGCTGCTTCCGCTACGCCTAGTAACACGCGTGTCGCGATAATGTGGAATAAGTCTGTCAGGAAAAAAGGTAATAAACCTATTAATGCGTAAACCACAAGTGCACTAAGCAGAATCGACTTCCTGCCCACTTTGTCAGAAATCCAGCCTGCCAGCGGTGAAAATAAAGCGACACACAATGCGGGAATTGTCATGGCAATAGGGACTAAAAATACCGAGCCTGACACATGGGAAAACTCCATTAAAAGCAAAGGTAGTACCGGCACTAAAGAAATGATTGCCATCGCAGGCATTACCGATGCCAGCAACAGGATAATGCCATGTTTGGTTGATGCATGATGCGTGGGGTGGTTTGTAATTCCTATATCAGCGGTTTTTTCTGTCATTTGATTTTATCCATTTGCTAATTGTTATAAGTATAGAAGCTGTCTAAACGATACGATCTTGGCCGTACAAATCGTCTGAACGAAAATATGAAAACATAGAACTGAAAAAATAATGTAATAGATTTGTGTGTAATGACAGTGGATAAAACTGATTTGTACTATCTGTTAATCTGATACTAAAGCTGTGCCTCTCGTTATTTTAGGATAGTTCTTGTCTAAAAATGTCGTGAGAAAGGGAAGAACAATTCTTACTCATCTGGAAAACTGATAAATCCCATCGTTAAATTCAATTACCCCGATACAAGGTTGTTAAGTATATTAAATGTGTTGTGTAAATTTTGTGCTGTGTGATTTTAAGACGAAAAGCTTTGTGTTTAAGTTGCTCGAGACACTACTGACACTTCAACACTAATGCTAAAACAATAATTACTTATAAATATAAATGAAAGGCAAGGGAGTAGAAGATGAAAAAATTGTCGTTAATTATTCCGGTATTAAGTGCTTCTGCATTTCCGATGGCGAGTTGGGCACAAGCTGATGAGCCAACAGAAGAAGAAATTGGTATAGAGGTCATTCAAATAACCGCTCAGCGAAAATCTGAATCATTGCAAGATGCAGCAATACCTATTAATGCAGCTTCTGGTGCGCGATTGGAAAAGTTGGGCATAACTGATGCAATAGGTTTAAACAAAATAGCCCCTGCATTATCGGTTTCAACGGGTGGTGGCGCCAATACAGCCTACTTTATTCGCGGAGTGGGAAACTTCACAAATAATGGTTATACCAACCCTGCCGTATCTTTCAATATTGATGGTGTTTATATTGGTCGGCCATCTTCAACGATTTCATCTTTTCTCGATTTAGATCGGGTAGAGGTTCTAAAAGGCCCACAAGGCACGCTTTATGGTCGTAACTCAACTGGTGGTGCAATTAACGTTATATCAAAAGCGCCAGTGCTTAATGAAAATAGCGGTCGTATTAAATTAGGGTTTGGTAACTTCTCTGAGCGTAATTTAACGGCTATCGGTAATTTTGAAGTTTCAGATGATTCAGCCATTCGGCTTGCGGCCACGATATCAAAACGAGATGGCTATTTTTCTGATGGTTCTTCTGATGCAGATGATGTCGCCTTGCGTGCTTCCTACTTCCTGCAAGCAACAGATGATTTAGACATTCGTGTATCGACCGACTATTCGACTCAAAAAGGAGTGGGGGCCGGGGTTCAGTTTATGGGACATTACTCATTTGCTGCATTTCAATCTAGCTTACCGGTGCCCAGTTGGAATTTTAACCCTGCGCCTGCGGCAATATCTGCTGACTTTACAGGTTTACACAACCCAGATGTGCTTGCGTATATTAGCAATAATGTCGCTAGTGCCCCAGGCTTTATGCCTTATTCAGGATTTGTTTATCCTAATAGAGATGACTCCTACTGGGGTCTGAATGCAGAAATTAATTATGATTTGGGCTGGTCAAAATTGACCGTTATTCCCGCCCACAGAGTGTCAACGCTGGATAACCAGTTTAATGGCCCGCCATTTAAAGCGGCAATTAACCAAGATGAAGCAAAACAAACCAGTATTGAAGCAAGATTAGCAGGTGGAGAAGATAGCATTGAATGGATCTTAGGTGCCCTGTATTTTGATGAAAGCGTGTCAGGAGTAAACGCTTTTAACCAGTTTTCAACTGTGACGCATAATGATTGGCAAAGTGATGTTCGTTCGAACTCGTTATTTGCACGTTTAACCTACCATGTTACCGATGCACTAAGATTAGTCGGTGGTGTTCGGTTTACGGATGACACCTACAAAATTAACGCTGTTCAAACCGCATCAGCCATAGTGTGTTTAGAACACCCAGAGGGCCGCGCACCGTTTTGCCCGCAAATACCCAGTATGCCGGTTGGTTTAACGCTTGCTGATACTCTAGCAGCGCTAAATCCTGCATTATTTCCAACGGGGTCACCACTTAGAGCAGATGGTTCTATTACACCTGGTGCTCGTCCATTTGGTCCTATCAATGCGTTTGCTCCAGCTCAGTTTGGTCCGGGTGCACTGTTTGTTATCACCCCAGGCGCGACTAATGAGAAAGATAATGACAGCCAAATGACTTACCGCGCTGCTGTTGAATATGATGTGACCGACAAAAACTTGGTTTATACCAGTTTTGAATCAGGTTTTAGAGCGGGCGGGTTTAACTTAGCAGAAGGGCGTGAGTTTTATGCGCCTGAGTTTATTGATGCTTATACCCTAGGTTCTAAAAATCGCTTCTTCGGCAGACGGTTAGAACTAAACTTTGAAGCGTTCTTTTGGAAATACGAAGATCAACAGCTTGCCGCTTTAGGGCTAGATGTTAATGGTAATAACGCATTTTATACTCGTAACGTTGGTGCGTCTTCTATTAAAGGGTTGGAAGTCGATTTTCAATACGCGGTTAAGTCGAACTTCTTAGTTCGTGGTGCGGCGCAATTTCTCGACGCTGTGTATGATAGTTACGAATTTACACAAGTTGACCTGTCTGACGCAGGCATTGATCCACCAAACTTCTTAACACCAGTAAACGCGTGTCAAAATACGCAGGGTATTTTTGTCGGTGATAACTTAGTAGCTTATGATCCTGCATTGGATGTTGAGGGGGCTAAACGTGGGTTTACAGTTGATTGCTCTGGTAAAAACGCGCTAAATGCACCAGATTTAACGCTGTCATTAGGTTTACAACATACTATTGAATTCGAAAACTTCGCCTTAATCAGTAATCTTGATGGTCGTTACCGTGCTGAGCGTGAACTCGGCTTCAACTATTTGCCAGGTGGTCGAGTAGACAGTGATGTTACCTTGGATGCTGCGTTAACCTTAATTTCCAATAAAGGCGATTGGACTTTAAATGCCTTTATTCGCAATATGACCAATAAATCTATCCCAGCGACCTATCAGTTGGGCTCTGGTAATACGGTTGGATCTGCTTATGAACCACCGCGTACTTATGGTTTAAGTGTTAGCTACGAATTTTAAGTTCAAGTATCAACAGTAAAAGTCTAGGTTAAGTATCTAGACTTTTTAAATTTACTATTTTGGTAATGAATAACATTAACCTTACTCTAGCGAAAGATAGTGGCAATCTTCAGCCGCTTTTATGATGAGTGAACGCTAGTTTTGGGTAAGGTTTGCATACACGTTATAAAGGAAAATCAAATGAAATTACTTAAAACGCTTACAAGCTTGCTAATGGCTTCAACAATCGCGAGCTGTGCAATCGCCGATAGTGTTACCCCAATGCCAAATGAATGGATAACCTTAGGAACAATGGCAGGGCCCATTCCAAACGCGACCCACTCTCAACCAGCTAATGCCATGGTTGTTAATGGGAAAACATATCTGATTGATGTGGGTGATGGTACCGCGGGCCAATTGGCTAAGGCGGGCTTAAACATCAAAAACGTCGATGCGGTTTTTATTAGTCATTTGCATTTTGATCACACTGGCGGTTTACCCGCTGTGTTAAGTTTGCGCTGGCAAACCAGTACAAAAAACATGCTGACTGTGTATGGGCCTCCTGGCACCAAACAAACGGTAGAAGGGATTTTTGCTTACATGACTTATGGTGCGTTGGGCAACTATGGTGTGCCGGGTCAAAAAACGGAACTTGCAAGTAACAATGTTCAAGTTGTAGAAATCAGTGATGGTGACGTGGTCAATTTAGATGGCTTCAAGTTAAGCGCCATTCGCAATTCGCATTACAGTTGGCCTAAAGACAGTGAAGAGTGGCATAAATTTCAATCACTTTCATTTAAGTTTGAATTAGCTGATTACACTGTCGTCTTTACTGGTGACACCGGGCCAAGCGAGGCCGTTGCTCAATTGTCTGAGAACGTCGATTTACTGATCAGTGAGATGATGGATGTTGATTACACCGTAAATTTGGTTAAACGGATGAACCCTAATATGCCAACACCTGCTTTTGAACACATGCGGCAACACTTATCTAAACACCATTTAGTGCCAGCAGATGTTGGCCAGTTAGCCGCCAAAGCCAAAGTGAAAAAACTGGTGGTCACTCATATGTCACCAGGATTAGATTTACCGGCAGATTTTCAAAAATACACCAGTGAAGTGGCTAAGTACTACCAAGGTGATATAACAATCGCTAATGACTTAGATCGGTTTATTTTGAAACGCTAAAATGTAAACGGTTTAAATGGGGTTGTTCATAAAGCCACTTTCAATTGAAGTGGCTTTATTTTTTGTCTTTACGCCATAGCAACAGTTCTAGGCATGTTCTCAGTAAGGGCACCAGAAGGCGTTGGTAAGGAGCTCCTTTAAAATGAGGGCGCTCCGTAACGTTTAATTGATACAAGGGGCTGTCGATCCGCAAGTCTCGAATTTAGGCAAAGAAAAATAATGCAGATAAACGGCTTCTGATACCTTGGTAAATCTAACCATGTCATGCGCTGGTTGCAAAAGCGTGCACTTAACACTGCGGCTTTGTCGCTGGTGATGGTAGCGTTCTGCTTGCACCCAAAAGCGGACTTTAATACATACACATTGGAATGTCTGCAATTGGCACTTAGCAACGATTCGAAAATCTGATTATTCCAAAATCGTTGCTGTACCGTTGTTTTAACTATCTACTTATAAAAGGCCATTTTCAGCAAACAGGCCCATAAAATGCCATTTGCCGGATTTAATCTATCTGCTCATAAGGCATGCCAACATATTGGCGGGCAATGACTTTTTGCCCCTCTTCATGGTTCAAGAAAAAGTCTAGTTCTGAACGCATAAATCGCTCGAACGTTGCTTTATCCATACCGCCAACTTGCTGCTCGTCGAAATCATGTAGCATATTACTCATCCACCAGGAAAACCGTTCGCCATGCCACACCCTGCGCAATGCGATTTCAGAATATCTCTGTAATGCGTCGAGATCTTGTTGCTGGTATGTTTTGACCAGTAATTTATATAAAGTAGATACGTCAGAGGCGGCTAAGTTTAAACCTTTCGCACCGGTAGGCGGCACGATGTGCGCAGCATCTCCGACTAAAAATAGCTTGCCCCATTGCATCGGTTCACACACAAAACTACGAAGGGGCGCGATGCTCTTTTCAATACTGGGGCCCGTGACTAAGCGAGCGGCCGCATCAGGTGGCAGACGGAGTTTCAGCTCTTCCCAAAAGATGTCATCTGGCCAGTTTTCTACCTTATCGCTCAGCGGCACCTGGAGATAGTAACGAGAGCGAGAAGATGAACGCATGCTCGCCAGGGCGAAACCTCTTTCCGTTTTACAGTAGATCAGTTCGTTACTCACGGGCGGAGTATCACTTAATACGCCAAGCCAGCCGAAGGGATAAGCACGCTCATGCTCGGTTCGCTTATCTGCAGGAATAGTTTTGCGTGATACGCCGTGAAAACCATCACAACCAGCGATATAGTTACAATCTAAACGACAATCTTCGCCATTGTGTTTAAACGTTACATACGGAGAGTCGCCGGTTACGTCATTCAGAACGACGTCGCTTGCCTCATAATAGGTCGTCAAACCGCTATCGCGCCGAGCGTCCATTAAATCGCTGGTGATTTCTGTTTGCCCATAACACATTACCGTTTTACCAGCGGTTAATGCCTTAAGATCGATTCGAAAACGTTTACCATAGTACGCAATGTCAAATCCGTCATGTACATGCCCTTCTTTATCCATGCGTTCATTCACACCAGCTTCCCGTACCAGATCGACAAAACCTTGCTCTAAAATTCCAGCTCTAATACGACCCAGAACATAATCTGCAGAAACACGCTCAATAATAATATTTTCAATCCCCTGCTTAGCAAGTAATTGACCAAGCAACAATCCAGATGGGCCAGCACCAATAATGGCGACTTGAGTTTTAATCGTTCGCATAATCTAAACCTGATTCTTACCAAGGAAGAATTAATAGTGCCGTTTACGAACGAAGTTTTTAATTCACTTATCTGGCAATCTATTGTACTTTTGAAGCAACGTATGTGTCTTAGGTAAGACGATGCAACTGCACAAGATGAGTGATCCCGTACCGTTCTATCACCTGTATGGTGAACATCAGGCTCTTGCTGAGCCGGGTTTTGTTCATCTGGAAGACATCGCGAGCAGAAGTAGTGGCTTACATTGGGAAATTGCTCCACACCGGCATCAGCAGTTAACTCAGTTCTTATTAATTTTAGATAATCGCTGTCAGCTGACGTTGGACGGACAAACATTTACGGCTTCTGGCAATTCTTTGATTGTTATTCCGCCGGGCGTGGTTCATGGATTTGTGTTTGCACCAGATACTAAAGGCTTTGTGATGTCCGTGCATAACCAGTTGATGACCAACTTAATCTCAGCATCCGAGTTAACCCAACTTAAGGCAACCGGTAGCCTTTGGCGTTATCATTTGATCGATCTGGACGACACCTCTGCAATACTAACTATTTTGAAGCTAATTGGCTCAGAAATTAACGGAGCTAACATCGACAGTGCCCCGGCACTTACGCATTTACTCAGTTTGTTTCTAATTACTATTAAACGCGAACTCAGTTTGCAGCATTTGCAGACACATCCGCTAAGCCGTGAGACAACGTTGCTTCTGAAGTTTCGAAGTTTATTGGATGCACATTTTCAACAGCATTTAACAGTGAATGACTATGCCAAAAGGCTGTTCGTGTCGGTATCGACACTAAACCGGGCATGTCAGCACATACTCAAAGTGTCGCCCAAGTATTTAATTCAACAACGTGTTTTAACAGAAGCTAAACGGCGATTGATTTATACCCGTCAAAATCTGGAGCAAGTGGCGGCGACACTTGGCTTTAAAGATCAGGCTTATTTTTGTCGTTTTTTCAAACAACACACTGAGCTTACTGCACTTCAATTCCGTGAACACTACGAGTTAGGCTGAACCACGGTCTGTTGCTTGTAGTGGTCAGTTAATTTCTCAGTAAGGGCACCAGAAGGCGTTGGTAAGGAGCTCCTTTAAAATGAAGGGCGCTCCGTAACGTTTAGTTTTGCTGATCTATTTTCAGTTTTTCAATGATTCTTCGTGCTCGATTCGCTCCAACATCTACGTGAATATCGACTAGTTTTTTGCCTTTAAAACGCTTCAGGTTTTGGTACTGGGCTTCGATAACAACTTTGTCTTCGTCAAAAGTAAGCGCAGTTTGTTCGATCACCAGTTTCATATTTTCTTCTGGGGAGCTGCTGGGGTTGCTCGCCTGTGTCCAAATATAAAAACTAGTTTCATCTGTTTCTGGCGTGACTCCGTGGAAGCCTTTTAAATGAAATCCCCCCCTATCTGGACTATCAAAAGGCTCACTATTAACATCAACAGCACCGGTCCAGATTTCAAGATGAGAGGGGAAAAATGTGATTTCTTGCCATCTATCTACATTTCCTTTAAACGGATAAGCAGCGGTATAAGTTGGCGGGGGCGTTGAATTCGGCATATATCTTGTGACTTTTACAGAGTTACCCATTTGCTCTACGTTCATTTCTGCGTTCATATGGATTTTGGCATTGCCGCCGATGGTATGCAGGTGAACGTAGCCTAAATGACTCAAATCAAGTAGATTGTCGTGAATAAGTTGATATGGAGCCTGATAATGGTAGACGTCACCATCATATAGGTATTTTTCATCGTTATGTACAGAATAGACAGGTGGCAGACAGGTCGGTTCGGGGTGCTCTTTCGAACCAAACCAAATCCAGATAATAGCGTTCTGCTCCTTCACTATGTAGGAATTGACTTTAGCTTTTGAGGGGATTTTTTGTTGGCCTGGGATTTCAATACATGTCCCAGTTTTATCAAATAGTAGCCCATGGTAGCCACATCTAATTCCGTTATCTTCAAGCGTACCTAATGACAAGGGGAGTGCACGGTGGCAGCATCGATCTTCCAGCGCGCCCACCTGACCATCTGCTGTGCGATATAGCACTATTGCTTCATTTAGAAGTGTGCGTGCTAGCGGTTTATTTTGTACTTCTTTACTTAAGGCGGCTACATACCACATGTTGAGAGGAAATGATGAACGATCTGGCGTAACCACATCATGTTCACCCGTTTGGTTATAATGTTGCACTGTCATTTTTATCTCCTGCTAGCGTTAAATTTTACAAATCAAGACTAAGTGATTCACTTAATGCACGTGAGCAACAAGGCGTGAACTGGTCATTTGCTGACCTTTCACTGTCAGAGAGAAAGTGATCTCTGTGATCAGGTACGCCATTGAGAACCTTCGTAAGGCATGACCCACATACACCTTGTTCGCAGGATGAATCAATTTCTACGCCTGCTTCTTCTAAAGCCTCCAATGCGGTTTGATCCGCTGAAACGTCAATAGTGATACCGGATTTAATTAAGTTCAGTGTAAAGCACTTGTCCTTGGTGCTTGGCTCGACAATGTCGGCCTTAAAAACCTCTTTATGTAAAGCGCTAATAGGCCAGCCTAGTTCTTTGGCAGTACTAAATATGAAATCCATAAAACCATTTGGACCACAGGTGTATATTTGGGTGGGTGTAATATCAGTTTGCCTTCCAGTTAAAATGTCTCTGACGCCATTCCCTTGGCTAGCGCGCAGGTCTTCGAAATGGAAAAAGACATTTTTGGAAAATGGGCCATTTGCTAATTGTGAAAAGAATGCAGCATGCTCTTTCGAGCGAGCAAAATAATGCAGCTCAAACGCTTGGTTCAAACTGTGAAGAGTCTCAGCCATTGAGATAAGGGGGGTTATACCAATCCCACCGGCAAATAATAGTACGGGATGACGGCCCGTGTTTAACGAAAATAGATTTCTAGGATGAGAGATTTTAATAATATCTCCCTGTTTTAAGGTGTCATGTATCCATTGCGATCCACCACGAGAATTTGCATCTCTTAAAACTGCAATTTTGTAGGTACGATGCTCATTTGATGAATTGTACAAGGAGTATTGGCGGAGGGTATTTTCGTTAATTTGCACATCAATGTGCGCGCCAGCGTCAAAGTGAGGCAGCGCTGAGCCGTCTATATTTCCAAGCTCGAAACTAACGATATCTAAAGCTTCTTGAGTCCTCTTAAGAATTTTAACGTTCAGCATAATATTTCCTGACTTTATATTTTTAGTTGACGCATCAACTATATTTCAAATTTGGTTGACGTGTCAACTATGTTTATCCTTAATGCTTTTTATCGAATCCTTCTTTATAGAACATGCTGTTCAAGAGTCGTCATAATCAGTAGGATTAGCTGGAATATTTTGGGGAAGTAAAAAGATGCCTAGGCTAGATGCAAAAACAGGAAAAAGTCAGTTAGATTTAGAGCGCTACCTGCCCGCAATTGTGACTTACCTAGCTAATAAGCTATCAAGTGGTGCATCGGTTTGTTACAGAAAACATTTTGGGGTTGGTGTTGCAGAGTGGCGTTTACTGGCCTTGCTAAAAGTCGAACAGAACATTACTGCGAACAGAATGAGTCAGGTAATTGGCTTAGACAAGGCTGCTGTTAGCAGAGCGCTGCAGTCGTTGCTTGAGCGAAAGGCGGTAACGTATCAGAAAGATTCTAATGATGGACGATCCGTACTTGTTACCCTGACGCCAGAAGGCGTCTTGTTACATGACCAAATTCTCGATGTTGCTCTGCAAAGAGAGGCATTATTACTTGAAGATCTCGAACCTGAAGAAATCAACCAATTGATTACTTTGCTTCAAAAAATCAAAAAACGGATCACGGCAGTAAACGCTTATGAACCTAGCGACAATGTACATGGCAGCGAAGACAACAGTGATTAGCACTCTATAGTCTAAATTGATAAAGCTATTAAAATGGCTATGCAGTACGTTTTTTTAGGTTAGGGGTCAAAAAAGGTAAACGGCATCCAAATTTTAGGATGTACGTGGTTACCATTGGTTCAACGATACTATTTTTTGAACTTAAATGGGGTCAAGTGGTAAGGATGTGTAAAATTGGGTTTGTTTGAAACGTTTTATGGTCAGTTAAAAAAGCTATAATTTTTAATTCTTTAAAAGCAAAAAAGCCACTCAATGAGCGGCTTTTTTTGTTTGAATTTTTTGGTGCGTCCTAGTGGACTAGAACCAACGACCCCTACCATGTCAAGGTGTTCTTGACAAATCTCCACAAACAGCTATACATATATAAGTTCAATTAAAACATAATCTTGATTAATTATTTTGTTGCTCTATGGGGCTGTATATTGCTAGTTATTTCGCTAATCTGCTACCTTATTGTTACCTAGAAACTGCCGGGAAGGTAGTGGTTTGAAAAAGATCCATCTTAACGCTACTAAAATAAAAGCTGAATTAGAGCTCTCAGAACTAGGTGATGTGTATGACACTAAGCTAGCTGGTTTTCATATGCGCATTGGTAAGAGGCGAGTATCGTTTCGGCTATCGTACCGTAATACAGCAGGTAAACAACAAGTCATAACGATTGGTCATTTAGGTGCTCTGACACCTGAGCAAGCACGGGATCAGGCAACTGCGATGCTGGGTGCTGTCGCGTTAGGGCAGTATCCGCAGCAAGAGAAGAAGGCTAACAAAGAACAAGCGGTTCTGCTGCAGCAACAAACTCTGGATTATTTTCTTGAACACCATTACCGCGCTTATCAAGCCCGAAAGAAGTCGGGCAGTCAAACTGTGCAAATGATAGAAAGGCATTTTGAACGCTGGTCTAACGTACCTATGCAGTCGTTAAATCGTAACCAGGTTGAGAGCTGGCAGCTGAGTAAAGAGGCAGAAGGTTTAGCGCACGATACTATACAGCGCGTTTATGGCGCACTTAAAACCATGCTCAACTATGCCGTTAAAAAAGGCGTGCTAACTGACAACCCGTTAAAGCATGTCAGTTTAGAAAAACCACCTGTCAGCTTTGATACGGATGAAAACGACACAGATTCAAGACGGTATTTATCCGATGCTGAAACTATGGCCTTTTTTAGCGCACTGGATCTTTATCAGGAGCAGAGGCGTAAAGCCCGGGTAAATAGCCGCGCACACGGTAAAGCGCATTTGGCTGATCTGAGCAATTTGGTATATGTCGACCATGTAAAACCATGGCTTTTGCTAATGTATTACACCGGTTTTCGCCCTGGTGATCTTTTTGGTTTGCGTTGGGAGCATATTGATTTGCAGTCTGGCAGCATTAGCAAAGTTATAGAAAAAACTGCACATCACCAGAGTGACACAAGAAACTTTCCGCTAAGTGCTAAAGCAACAGATGTGTTGGTAGCGTGGCATAAACAACACAAACAACCTGCAAGAGGCCTAGTGTTTCCATCAGCGGTTACCGGTAAACGTATGGATAAAAAGGCAATGCAAAAGCCATGGGGAAAAATACGTACTTTAGCTGGCTTACCAGATAGCCTTAACTTGTATACCCTGCGGCATAACTTCGCTAGCCAACTGATATCAAAAGGGGCTGACTTACTTACCGTGTCTAAACTGATGGCGCATACCAATATCCAAACCACAATCCGTCATTATGGCCATTTGGTGCAGAACAAAGCCAAAGAGTATTTGGATTGCTTGTAATAAGACATAAGCTTAGCTCAGAATGAAAGCGGTTAGAGAATGAACAATTTGCAAGAGTTTTGTTATTAATATTGAGTATTTTACTTGTGGTCCTATCCGCATTTCTGCAGATAGGACCTATCAATTTATTTTTTAAGTGCCTCTTTTACTACTTCGATATATTTATCAACATCAGTTTCGTTCGGAACTTTGACCAAGGTTATATCTAGTTTGACCCATATCTGTCCTCGTTTTTGATCGAACCTATTTCTAGATCCTTCAGCTTTCCAATGTATTTCAACTTTGGAATGACTGGAAGCTGCTATATCGCTCGTTTTCCTGAAATTATCAGCTGCATCATTAATTGCTGCACTGATTTTCTTTTTTTCAACTTCATTTTTCCAAAGTTCGGCAACAGCTGATTGTGCGGAGGAAAATTTATCCTCGATAACCGATTTAGATACGGAGGCTGAATCAGCAGCAATCTTTTTAAGGCTGTAACCTGAACGTTGCCATGATCTCAACTCATTGACTTTAACATCGGTAATTACCCAACCTGATTCAGCTGTATAAACCGCAACACCTGAATTTCTTTCGTCCCACCCGGAGTATTGATGTACACCATCAAAGTAAACAATTTTAGTTTCAATCTTCGGAGTTTCCGCAGAAATTTTCTGGATTATTACAGTAGTTTGGGGTGACGAATCAAACCAAGATTTTATTGTTGAACAGCCAGACATTGATAACAGAACACATAAACTAAGTAGTATATTTTTATTCATTATATCTTTCCTTGGTTAAGTTAATTTTCTACTACAGTGAATATGACCTCTTTACATTTCTATAGCAGCTTAGATCGCCAATGGAAAAATGCAAAAGTTCAAGAAGTAACAATGTAATTTAGAGAAGTAATTTATAGCTAAGAGTAAGGGGCGTGATCTGAACTAGTTCAGAATGTTGTATTGCCAACCGTCCACGCTAATGGTACAAACTTATCTTTATATCTGAAGATAAATCATTAGCTTGCGACGAGGGATTATGACGCAGCCTGCTGACCGGATACCACAAAGTAATTTTGCTTTTCTCGTCGAATACGACCCGCTGTTTTTGCAGCTGGCGCAAAGTGCTGAACGTGCTTTTAATGCCGATCCCAATACCACCTTAATCAAGTTACGCCAGTTTGCTGAAGCCATTGCACAAGAGGTGGCTGCGCGCTCGGGTGTGGTATTTGACGAACAAACCAGCCAGGCGGATCTACTCTACAAGCTGAATCGCGAATTAGGCTTTGATCCCCGTGTACGTGAGTTATTTCATATCTTGCGTATTGAAGGCAATAAAGCCACCCATCAGTTCAAAACCCAACATCGTGAAGCGTTAGCCGGGTTAAGGCTGGCACGTGAATTAGCCATTTGGTTTCATCGTGCCTTTGGTAAAGCCGGCACGCAATTTACCGCTGGTGCCTTTGTGCCGCCGGCGGATCCCAGCAGTCAGTTACGGCAACTACAACTTGATATTGAAAAGCTTAAATCAGACTTAAGTGCGGCCAATGTGCAACTTGACTCTAGCCAGCAGTTGCATGAACTGATTACGCAAGAAAAGGCCGAATATGAAGCGCTAGCAATGGCTATGGACGAAGAGGCCAAACAGCACGCCCAACAAGCGGCCCTGCATGAAGCGGCACTTAAACAGCAGCAACAGGATTACGAAGCAAAGATAAAGCTGTTGCAACAACAGCTCACCGCGCAAACCGCCGATGTGGTGACCGAACAACAAAGTACCGCACAACAAAAAACTCAAGCCGCTAGCCAGTACATTACATTAAGCGAAGAGCTCACCCGTATTCTGATTGACCAACAGTTAAAAGACGCTGGTTGGGAAGTCGACACGCAAGAGCTAACCTATCAAAAAGGCTGCCGGCCAGAAAAAGGCCAAAATAAAGCGATTAGCGAGTGGCCCACCAAGTTAAACAGCGAGGGCGGCCGAGCCGATTATGCGCTGTTTTGCGGTTTAACCCCAATAGCCGTAGTGGAAGCAAAAAAAGAAAACGTAAATGTGGCCGGTAAAATTGACCAAGCCGAGCGCTACAGCCGGGGTTTTAATGTTGCTGCGCCTTTAACGGGCGCTTGGCAGTTGACCGGGCAAACTGTAGCTTGGCCAGATCATGCTGAAGGCCATTACAAAGTGCCTTTTGTTTATTCTTGTAATGGTCGGCCCTATGTTCCGCAGCTAGCAGAGCAATCCGGCACCTGGTTTCGTGATGTGCGAGAGCCAAGTAATTTAAAACGGGCGTTACAAAGCTTTCATACCCCAGAGGGGTTATTGGACTTATTGAAACGCAGTAAAGAAGCTGCCGAGCAAAAACTCCAGCACGAACCCTTTGGCTATTTAAAAGTACGGCCTTATCAACAAAAAGCCATAATTGCAGTAGAGCAGGCGTTGGCTGAAAACCGTCGTACCGCCTTACTCGCTATGGCAACTGGTACCGGTAAAACACGCACCATCATCGGTTTAATGTATCGCTTTTTAAAAGCGGAGCGCTTTAAACGGATTTTATTCTTGGTCGACCGCACTGCACTGGGCCAGCAAGCGTTAGATGCGTTTAATGAAGCGCCACTGGAGCAAAACCACACGCTGGCGAAAATCTATAATATTGCTGAGCTAGGCGATATGGCGGCAGAGGCTGAAACCCGTATTCAGGTAGCCACTGTGCAGGCAATGGTAAAACGCATCTTTATGAGTGATAACCCGCCACCGTTAGATCAGTTCGACTGCATTATTATTGATGAAGCACACCGCGGTTATACGCTGGATCAAGACATGACCGAAGGCGAGCTAGCCACTCGTGATGCCAGCCAGTATTTATCCAGTTACCGGCGTGTGCTGGACTACTTTGATGCCTTTAAAGTGGCGCTTACTGCTACCCCTGCCAAGCATACCAGCGAGATATTTGGTAAGCCGGTTTACACCTATTCCTACCGCGAAGCCGTGGCTGATGATTGGCTTATCGATCATGAACCGCCGATCCGCTATGAAACACTGCTCAGTCAAAATGGGATTAAGTTTGAAAAGGGCAGCCAAGTCAGTGCCATCAATACGCAAACGGGTGAAATTGAAACCGCTGATTTAGACGACGAGCTTAACTTTGAGGTCGAGTCTTTTAATCGCCGGGTGATTAACGAGAACTTTAACCGCGTTATTTGCGAACAATTAGCAGAAGAGCTAGACCCCTTTGGCGAAGAGAAAACCATGATCTTTTGCGCCACCGATCTGCATGCCGATATGGTAAAGCGATTACTGGATGATGCCTTTAAAGCCAGGTACAACGGCGAATATAACCAAGCCGCGGTAGCCAAAATTACGGGGCAAAGCGACAAAGTTGAGCAGCTTATTCGCCAGTACAAAAATGAGCGTTACCCCAATATTGCCATTACCGTCGATTTACTGACTACCGGCATTGATGTGCCGAAAATTTGCCACCTGGTGTTTATGCGCCGAATTAAATCGCGCATTTTGTATGAGCAGATGATTGGCCGTGCTACGCGGCGTTGCGATGATATTGGTAAAACGGTATTCCGTATTTATGATCCGGTAGATATTTACGCGGCACTGCAAGATGTCAGTACCATGAAGCCGTTGGTGAAAAACCCGAACATTACTTTAGCGCAATTGGTGGATGAGCTCACTACACCTAACAAGCTTGAGCAAGCACTGCAAAGCCCTGGTGAGCAGCAAGGTGAAAGCCATGCCGATGTGGTGTTAAGTCAGCTCAGCCAAAAGGTGATGCGCGTGCTGCGCAAAGCAGAGAGCCTAGCCGACACTAAACCCGCCTTAAAACAAAAGTTGGGTGAGTTACACAGCTTATGGGGCGTAGAGCCTAAAAGTTTACATACCCATTTGCGCGAAATGGGCCCCAGCCAAGCTGCACACTTTATGCAGCAACACAGCGGTTTGTTAAATCAGCTCAATGAGGTTGACGCACTACTTGGCTCATCACACAAACCGGTTATTTCTGAGCATGCCGATGAGCTAGTAGTGCGCGAGCAAAACTACGGCAACTATAAAAAACCAGAGGATTACCTAGAAAGCTTTAATCAGTTTATTAAAAGCCAACTTAATCAATCTGCGGCTTTAGCGGTGGTAGTGAATAAACCGCGAGACTTAACCCGCGAGCAGTTAAAAGAAGTGAAGCTACTGCTGGATAACGCCGGTTATTCTGAGGTTAAACTGCAAAGCGCGGTGCGCAATCAAACCAATCAAGACATTGCTGCCAGCATTATTGGCCATATCCGTCGTGCGGCCTTAGGTGAAGCATTGCAACCGTTTGAGCAGCGTGTAGCACAGGCTATGCAGCGTATGTATCAGCAACACAACTTTAACCCCAACCAGCGTAAATGGTTAGACCGTTTAGCCAAACAACTGGTGCATGAGGTGGTGGTTGACCGAGAATTTGTGAATAACTGCTTTGCTAACGACGGTGGTGCCAAGCGCTTAAACCTGATGTTGGATGATCAGTTAAATAGCGTACTGGCAGAATTAAGTAACTCATTATGGCAGGCCAGTTAGTGACGCCAATTGTCGTGCTTATTGCTACAACGCCGCGTTTTAACAATTTACAGTCTGTAGCTATTCCAAGCATTGTTGCCCAAAAATTGCGTCCTGTTGCAGTAGTTATCGTGTCAGATCAGCGTGCTCTTAACGCTGCTGAACACATTTTGCTTCAAGAACTACTTGGTGATCTACCGTTAGTCACTTTAAAAAATAGTTTCTTGCCCGGCGCGGCGGGAAGTTGGAACACCGGCATAAATGCAATTGCTCAGCGATTTAAACACAGCTACATCGCCATTTTAGATGATGATGACAGCTGGCAGCCCGATCATTTATTACTATGTTATAAAAGTAGTGATGATGGTCAGGCTGATATAGTGTTATCTGGCATTAATGTCACCAAAAACAATAATAATATTGCCGTCAACATACCTACCAATATTACGGTTAACGATTTTCTGGTTGGTAATCCTGGCTGGCAGGGCTCAAATACGTTTGTGCGTGTTAAGGCCTTGCAAGCGGTTGGCGGCTTTACTAATGGCATGATTAGCAGTAATGACAAAGATCTCGCCATTAGACTGCTGACTGAAAACCGTTTTCGCGTAACTTATACCAGGCAAGCCACAGTAAACTGGGCTTGCGGTTTATGCGATACGGCGTTGTCTGCACCTGGCTCTGTGCAAAAACGCAAAGGATGTGCACAGTTTCTTCAATCACATGGACATAGGATGTCATCCCTGCAGATGCAGCAATACTTTCAACGCATGGAAAAGCTGTTCAATATTAATCAGCAGGACATTCTTACCGAGTTACAGCGGTTATCTTAAATGCCCGAAAAAAGTTATTTTCTTACTGCGCCTGCTGTGGTGTCAGAGGTATTGTGTACCCGGCAAAGCCAGGTCATTAAGCAAGGTGATGCCAGTTATCAACAAGCTGAATTGGTTATTGCCATTACACATAAGAATCAGCCTACGTTTTTAGCCCGAGCCCTTGCAAGCGCAGTAATACAAAACATGGTGCGGCAAAAAAGGGCACGTATAGTTGTGCTGGACGATGGCTCAAGCAATGATGAATTCAACAAGGCTTGCGCCTTAGCCAAGCACCCTGCTATTACACTGCTTGCGGCAGAATGTGGTTCACCCGCCAGAGCGCGTAATATGTTACTGGATTGGGCTGACAAACAGCCTACAGTGCAGTGGGTTGCGCGGCTTGATGCCGACGATGAGTTAGCCAGCGACAATAGCGTACATGCCTTATGGCAAGCAGCAGTGCAGCAAAAAGCCATCGCCGCCATTGGTAGCAACCGTTTGCGTTTGGCTAATAGCATCATTGCTGGTACCAACTACGCTGATGCAAACGAGCTGTTAAATGCCGAGCAGTTGCTGGCTATGGTGCAGCGGTTTTGCCATGGTCAGCAACAGCATGAGTTACCTTCTTGTAATTTGCTGCTTAAAACGCAGGTTGGTTTACGTTACCCCAATATCAGAAGTGCTGAAGATCACTGGTTAGTGCTGCGGCTATTGCTGTTATATCCAAAGCAGGTGGTATGCGTGGCTAACCCGGTTTACTGTATCTATTCGCTTGATGGCGCCGACACACAGCACAATAAACAAAACCAGTTCTGGCAAGAGCAACGCGTTCGTCTTGCCGTGGCAGCGCAGTCCTGGTTGCACGCCAGCAGGCTAGGTTACAACATCCTGGGCTCGGGTATGGAAGGTATTGTTTGGTGTGACAAAAGCACCATTACCAAGCAGTTTTATCCCTGGGCGATAGAGGATAAAGATGTAATACAACTACAGCAGCTTATGACTAAGCCCATTTCAGGTTTACCAGCGGTAACCTGGCATAAGCAGCAAAGCGGATGGTGCTACACCACGCCGCTTCGCAATACGCGTGCTGTGGGCCAGTTAATTACCGTTGCCCAGATAACGCAGTTTTTACGCGGGTTATACTTAGCTGGGGTTTGCGCCCTGAATATAAAGCGCGATAACTTACTGCTTGATGCCGATAACACCCTGCTATATATCGACATTGGTAAAGACATTCAGCCACTAACCACCGCCTACTTTTTAGATATGGCGGCGCGGTTATATTCTATTGGTGTATTAGGCAATGACGATGAAGAGTTGGTGCGGCGTAAAAGCCTCCGTAAAGCTGATGCCGCTTTAATGCAACTGCCGAGTTTCGCGGCGTTTTACCAACAACTTATCAGCGCTTTGCACCCGCATTATATTGCCGTTAAACACAACGACAACCCTGTGCCAGTATGTACTAACGTTACCTTGCTGATTAAAGCTTGTGCGCAGGATGCAGCAGGGCTACAGCAGCAAATTGCGCACATTGTTACTCAGCTTAGCTTTCCACAGCGATTTGCAAAGGTGGTGCTGTTAATCGACAGTTTTAGCGGGCCGTTTTTACGCCAGTACGCTAAAGCGGACTTACCAGTTGTAATAGCCCAGGCCCAGGCATTAAAAGACGCTTCGCTAATTGATGATGTATGGCTGTCACCCGGGGCAGAAACAGAGCAGGCAGTTGCCTGCGCCCAGCAGTATTATCAGCAGTGGTTTGGTAATAACCAGGTAACGGCCAGCCATACGGTAAATAACGCACCGTTGTTGCCGCAAATATGGGCATTTAGCCAGGTAACTACTCGCTATGTGCTGCAGTGCGACAGCGATGTGCTGATTGGCCGAAAGTGCTGGCAGCATGATTATTTGGCCGACATGCTAGATGCAATAGCGCCCGCTGATGTGCACTGCGTTGGCTTTAACATATCCAAAGATACCGCCAAAGGCACAGCAGGCTTTTTACCTTACCACGGCGAGCCTGGACAGTTTCCGCCTGAAGTACGTTTTGGCTTGCTAGATCTTGCCCGTCTTAAAGCCTGTTTACCCATAGCGAACCCAGTGCAAGATAGCCGTTTTTGTTTAACCTGGCATCGGGCGTTGCAGGCACAGCAAAAACTAAGCGGCGCTCGCTCTGTGCGTGGTGGCAACCCCGACAGTTTTTATGTACACCCAAGAAACGAGCATAAAGCCGCTTTATGTTCTGGCGTGATCCGCGATTTAATTGCACAGGGAACCATACCGCCTGACCAAGCTGAGCAATTTGATTTACAACCAGACGCCCGCTGGCAATACCCAAGCCGGGCCGAACCAGTGGTGTTTTTACTAAAAGGCCGCCTCACTGAAACGGTATTACTGCAACGCTGCTTAACTTCACTGCGCCAGCAAACAGAGCAGTGCTTTGGCATTATATTAATTGACGATGGCAGTGGTGCTGAGCACAACTGGCAGTATCCGCTGCTGTTAGCCGACTTAATGCCCAAAACCACCTTAGTGCGGCATAACCAGCACCAGGGGCGTATGCCAAACTTTATTCAGGCCATTGAGCAGTTATGCACTAACCCAGATACGCTGATTGCCGTGCTTGATCAGGACGATTGCCTTATGCAAAACACCGTTGTTAGCCAGTTAATTAAGGCAGCAGAGCAAGGCGCCGATCTGATACAACTGCCGATGTTCCGGCCTAATAAACCGCTAAAGTTGTATATACCCAATTACACTTCGCCACGCGCTAAGGCTGCGGCAAATGTATGGGCACACTTGCGGGTATTTAAAAAATACTTGTTCGAGCGGGTACCCAAAGCATACTTCAAAAACGGTGATACCTGGTTCGACAGGGTAACCGACTATGTCACCATGCTACCCATGGTAGAGTTAGCTACCAAGCCCATGTATTTAGACACCGGTTATGCTTACTGGCATCAGCGGCTTGATTACGGCTTTGCAGAAAAGCAGCGCGAACATCAGCTTATTGCTGAGTTGCTAGCTAAACCTGCGCTAGCAAATACTGTTGCTGCGCCCATGCCAGTTGATACTGCACCCGAGCCATAAGCTGCGATGCCACATCATCAAATAGCCACCAGTTTGGGCTCTGTGTTTCAGTGCGTGATAAGTAAAACAGGGGCGCCATAGCGTTAACACTATCGGAATTGGTGTGGTTTAACCAGTTGGCTGGCGCTAAGTCGGCAAGCACGCGAATAACCGCCATACCGGCCTGTTTATCAAGCTGTGTGAGCTGTTTAAGTTGGTCGTAAGGGTTAGCAGCAGTGTGCTTAGTAGCCGCGCCATTAGCCGCCGGTAACGGCGTTAAATAAAACTGCGGCCAATCTAATGTAGCTATGTATGGCATTAATAACCTGCGCTCGGCCAACCAATTATGAAAATAGCTAGCCATTGGCTGGCGCACTTGCAAGCCGCCAGTGCGCGCCAGGCTGGGCAGCAGTGTCATACCGCTTACCGTTGCCGGTATGCCTGCCAGGGCAAATACCATTAGGCAGCACAAACCACTGGATGGCACAGCATTTAGTGCTACCTGTAACTGTTGGTGCTGCAGGTTTAGTGCCTGGGCAAAACCCGTGAACGGTAGTGTGCCGCTAACACTTAAAGCGTTATTACCGCCCGCTAAACGCTGGTTGCTAATACGGCAGCTATTAAGCCACTGTGGGTAGCCATGGTTAAAAACAATATGCTGCTGATTAGCGAGCGGGTTGTTGTTTTCAATTGCATGACCAGTGTTTGGTCCGTTACCTACAATATGCCAGCTCATCGTTTTTGTATTACCACTACTAGGCGCTCAGCGCTGGTTTCTATTGATGTCACTTTTGCTTGCGAGGCTATCGCTTGGTTTACATTGGTTGTGTTGCCAAAGGCGCCGGTAATAACAAAGTTGCCGTTTATTGCATCAAAGTTCCATTGATGCAGGCCATAGTAGTTTGCGGCAATGCCCTCATTGCGATAATGATTTAAGTAAAAATAACATTGCGGTTTAAGCACGCTAATGGCCTGCTGAATAACCAATAACGGGTCGCGACAGTGATCAATGCAGTTACGCGCATGAATAAGATCAAAGCTGTTATCGCTAAATTGCTCCCGTAAGCGTTCACCAAAGCCAGGTAGAGTAGCTACGGGCGGTGTTAAGGCCAACTGTTTAAGCAACGCCTGATATTTATCGGCTATTGGGTCGATGGCAACCAGCTCAATATTGCTGCCGTTATGGCGTTTACCTACTTTACTCATTGGCCCTGCGCCAATGTCCAGCACCTTTAAACAATGCATACTTTTTGCTGGCAATAAAGCTGCCAGCTCAGGCTGCAGTGGCGCATTCGCATCAAAATGCCGGGCTAACTTTTCCCGGTTATTTTGCAGGTTATCCTGATGAAACTCAGTACCAATTAGCATCAGTGCCAGCTTCCATTTTAGGTATTGGCTAAATGCAGAATAGGGCAGTAACGGTTTAATAAACCGATAGATAAAACGATAACTTAAACGGGCTAACACTAAGCGTCCTTATTGCTTGCTGAAGCACTATATTAATTGGCTGGGTTACCTAAGCTAAAACATACCACAAAGGTTACACAGTGGTTGCTGCTATGGGTTGCGGCTTATATCATAGGGCAGCATTAAAACCCTGCCATCCTAAAGCGGTTAATTACCTGATAAACAGCTTTTATTTTATTGAATTTATCACAGTTCTGTAGCACATTTGTGTGTGTTATCGAAACAAGGTTGCCAGCGTTACCCAAGCAGGATGATTTTCTAACAAGGATTAACATGAACAATAACGACATCGTACAAAAACTCTGGAACCTGTGTGACGTACTGCGAGACGACGGCATTAATTACAGCGATTACGTCACCGAATTAGTGCTACTGCTGTTTATTAAAATGGTGCATGAAAACACCGAAGCCGGCACCTTAAAAAAACACCCATTGCCAGAGGGCTGCCGCTGGACTGATATTAACGGCAAGTCGGGCATAAACCTGCTAAACGACTACAAAGCGATTTTATTTGCACTCTCTACTGGTAAACGCCTGATTGCTGATCCAGACAATGTCGGTAAAACCATTGAAGTGCAGGTACATGAAGACCCGCTGATCAGCGCCATTTACGCCGATGCACAAACCCGCCTGCGCGAGCCACGCCATTTAGAGCAAATGATTAAAACGTTGGACCAAATAGACTGGTTTAGCGCCGCCAAAGACGGCCTGGGCGATTTATACGAAGGCTTGCTGGAGAAAAACGCCGGTGAAACCAAATCGGGCGCCGGCCAATATTTTACTCCACGAGCCTTAATTAACTCCATGGTGCGCTGCATTAAACCTAAACCATGCGAAATTGTGCAGGATCCGGCGGCCGGTACGGCAGGTTTTTTAATTGCCGCCGATGCCTACATTAAAAAACATACCGATGACTTATATGATTTAACGGCTGCTGACCAAACTTTCCAGCGCAATAAAGCCTTTGTCGGTATCGAACTGGTGCCCGGCACCCGCCGTTTAGCGCTAATGAATTGCTTATTGCACGGCATGGAGGGCGATGCCGAGGGCGTGGTGCATTTAGGTAATGCCTTGGGCGATACCGGTAAAGCTTTAGCCCGTGCCGATATTATTTTAGCCAACCCACCGTTTGGCACCAGCAAAGGCGGTGAGGCCAGTAACACCCGCGACGATTTAACCTATAAAACCAGCAATAAACAACTGGCGTTTTTGCAGCATATTTACCGTAACCTAAAGCCCGGCGGCCGTGCTGCAGTAGTGTTGCCCGATAACGTACTATTTGAAGCCGGCGTAGGCACCGACGTACGCCGCGATTTAATGCACAAGTGCAACCTGCACACTATTTTACGCCTGCCTACCGGTATTTTTTACGCCCAGGGCGTTAAAACCAACGTGCTGTTTTTTACCAAAGGCAGCAGCAAAGACAAGTTGCAGCAAGAAAACTGTACTGAGAGTGTCTGGGTGTATGACCTGCGTACCAATATGCCAAGCTTCGGTAAACGCACGCCGTTTGCTGATAGCCACTTAACACCGTTTGAAGCCGTGTATGGCGAAGATGCCAATGGCCTAAGCCCACGTGAAGAGGGTGAGTACAGCTTTAATGCCGAGCAAGTGGAAGTGGCCCCCACGGAAGAAAACGACGGCGTAGACGAGCGTTTAGCCCACAGCCGCTGGCGCAAATTCAGCCGCGAGTGGATCCGCGAGCATAAAGCCGACTCGCTGGATATTAGCTGGCTAAAAGATAAAGACAGCGTCGATGCCGCCAATTTGCCAGAACCTGATGTACTGGCCCGGGAGGCGAAAGACGAGCTCGAGGCAGCGCTTAGTGAGCTGGATGGATTGCTTAAGGCGTTGGAAGGTGCAGCCTAATGTGCTTTGACGATTTACCTTCAGATTGGTTATACATCAAGCTTGGCGATGTCGTTGAGTATGGCAAAACACAGAAGTGCGAACTATCAGATGTCTCTAACGATACTTGGATACTAGAGCTTGAAGACGTCGAGAAAGAGAGCTCCAGAATTGTTCAGAGGTTAAATGCAGCCGCACGACCGTTTAAGAGTACAAAAAATAAGTTTAAAAAAGGTGAAGTATTGTACGGCAAGCTGCGGCCGTACCTGAATAAGGTTGTTATTGCTGATCAGAATGGCGTTTGTTCAACGGAAATTATTCCGCTGGATGCAGCGCCTCATATCGACAACCGGTATTTATTTTACTGGTTAAAAGGCGAAACTTTTTTAAATTACGTGGTTGAGGTTAGCTATGGTGTAAATATGCCCAGGCTTGGAACACAAGATGGGTTGTTAGCACCTTTTGTTCTCCCCCCACTAGCCGAACAAAAAGTGATCGCCGAAAAACTCGTCACCATGCTGGCACAGGTCGACAACACCAAAGCCCGCCTCGAGCGCATCCCCGAGATCCTAAAACGCTTCCGCCAATCCGTGCTCGCCGCAGCGGTAAGTGGCAAGTTGACGGAGGAGTGGTGTTCAACAGAATCAACTTTGGCTGAAGTGGCTGAATTTCAGAACGGCTTTGCTTTCAAAAGTGAATGGTTTGAAACGACTGGCCAATACCAAGTAATAAAGCTAGGCAACATTAGAGATGGGTATTTGGCTTTAGAAAATTCTCCAGCATTTGTCTCTAATTCTATTGCGGAAGAGTTCGCAAAATTTACTCCAAATACTGGCGATACACTTTTAAGTATGACCGGTACTCGTTTTAAAAAGGATTATGGTTTTGGTTGTCTAGTTAATGATCAGAAAAACCTTTTAATTAATCAACGCGTTGGAAGGCTTATGCCTAATCAAAAAAGCGTTTTGCCTGCATATTTAAATATCTTTGTTCGCTCAGATAAGTTTAGGGATCAATTTTTTGCTGGTGAAACGGGTGGCGTAAATCAAGGGAACGTTGGTTCTAAGCATATTATGTCAATTGAGTTATCCCTGCCATCTATAGATATTCAAACCGAAATCGTCTGTCGGGTAGAAGAACTCTTCGCCTTTGCCGACCGCATTGAACACGCCGCCCAGGCCGCGCTTAGCCGGGTAAATAACCTGACCCAATCCATCCTCGCCAAAGCCTTTCGCGGCGAACTCACCGCCGATTGGCGTGCGGCTCACCCCGAGCTGTTAAGTGGTGAGAATAGCGCTGAGGCTTTGTTGGAGCGGATAAAGACGGAGCGGGCGAAGGTTAAAATAAGGAAGAAAGCCTGATGCGAATCGTGTCGGTAAAGTTAAATGGTCAATACAAAGGCTTAAGAGATCAGGCGTTTGATTTTAGCTGCATAGACAGCAATATACAGGCATTTATTGGCCTTAATGGCGCAGGGAAATCACAGCTACTAGAGCTGATAGCTGAAATATTTGCTTATGTAGAGCGCTGGCAAAGACAGGATTTTATAACCAATACAGGGTTTAATTTTGGTGTGGAGGTTGTTTACCAGATACAACTGCTTAGCCCTGATGCAAGGCAGACGCTATTTAAAATTGTAATAAAACCAGAGAAAGAGCCCGAGCCATATACCTATCAGGATGACGTTGGTTGGTTCCCATGGGGCAATGAAATACCTGTTCCGGATCATATTGTTGGGTACTCATCTGGGTTAAATGCGAATTTGCAAGGTGGCTTCTTAAAAAATATGGTGCAGTATTTTGATGTACAACGCATCAAGCTGAAGCGCCAAAAAGAGTTGTCATTCAAGAATACCGATGACAAACAGTATTATGAGATAAATCAACGGTATGTTGAAAAATACCCTCATTTATTCGAGAAAGACAGTTACGGCGAAATACGAGAATCACCTTCAGGAATAAGCTCGTTAATTTTCTTGGATTACGACAGCGCAAGGTTGATGATTAGTTCACTAGGCATGTTATCTAAGGAGGATCTTGATGATGTATTTCCCGAATGCAAATTTAAATACCCATCAAAAATCGTCTTTGCATATGCCCTTATTAATGACCAAGTTGAAGCCGATACGGTGAGTGACATAAAAATGCTTAGACGAGTTGCTGGAGAGGCTAATTATCTGGGCATTGGTAAGCAATCAACGGAACTGCAATACGAGATGTTCGAGCTAGATAATATGTCTGGTGAAATCACTTTAGATTTAAACGATCCTTCTGTTCGTGCTAGGTTGTATGAGGCAAATTATGGTAATCCGTTTCTGTTCTTTAAGCGTTTGTTTAAAGCACAACAGCTTGGGATTAAAAAGTGGCGTGCTGATGATGTAAGAGGCTTAAGACGTGATAACTATTTCGGTAACGTTAAAAAGCCACTGAAAAGTAAATTGCCTATCACCATTAAAGAGCTTTTGCTGTCGGATGGAAAATTTGCGACAGTTAATTATGATGACCTGTCAGATGGGGAAGCTCAGCTTATTGAGATTATGGGCATGGCAAGATTGTTTAGCAGCGACAATACCTTGTATTTGCTGGATGAACCGGAAACCCATCTAAACCCTGCATGGCGCACCTATTTTCATAAGCATTTATCAAAAGCGCTGAAACCTGAGTTTGAGCTAAATACACAAGTGCTATTGTCGACCCATTCGCCTTTTATGATTTCGTCGTTGCGTAAAAATAATGTTTTTATGTTTGAGCGGGGGCAAAATGATCGAATAGAAATGATGCCAATTGGTGAACAGACCTACGGCACTACATTTGAGATTTTAATCAAACGGCATTTTGGCCTCAAATCGACTATTTCGCAAAGTGCAGTTGCCGAGGTGAAACAGTACTTAAACTCAGACAAACTTGTTGATAAAGAGACTGACCGCAGAGAATTGACGAAAGCCAGAGAATGGATTGAAACCAATTTAGGCGAGTCGATGGAAAAGGCTTATTTGCTAGGGAAGCTACAGCGCTAATGTTATTTTCTTTGAACCCCAATACACCACAGTGCGATGTATTCAGAGTATTGAATGACGAATTACTGCATTTTCTGTGTCAAAGCGTGAATGCAACAGCGTTTTCTGATGCATTATTTTCAACATATCAGGATGGGCAAAACATCCTTAGAAGTGAATGTTGGGAAAATGAACCTACTCGGGTGAAGTTTCAGGTGCTCTGGAATGAGCTTCCACAGGACGTACCTCAAAGGCAACAGCTATATGATCAAATTAACGCAGCCCAGACAATCAATACTTTTTTTAGCGATACGTTTAATTCACCACCTAGATTGCCAGATAACCAATTTAACGTGTTGAAGCAGCTAACCACACATCTTTTCACTAGAACAGCAAGCTTAGTCAATATAGAAAGGCAGGCAGGCACTGCAGTCAAAGCTCATTTTCAGTTATTTAGGCAAGCAAACGGAAATACCCAACTGTGTTATGTCTGCGGCACAAGTCAGTTGTCCCAAGATAGAATAGGGCGTCCTGATAACGAGCAATGGCGAGCTGATTACGACCATCTTTTGTGCAAGGATAAACATCCGATTTATGGCGTTCATCCAGGTAACTTTATCCCCACATGCCACATTTGCAATTCAAAAGCCAAAGGTTCGTTTGATCTACTATACAGAGCAGCTAATCAGCGGCGTTTAGCCTTCTATCCCTTACCACCTTTGCAAGAAAGTTGTAGTAGTTACATGTCGGTAACTATGGGGATAAAACAGCTGCATGAGCTGACAGTTGGCAACTGGGAGCAACCCCTAGGTGATGTCATGATTAGCTTTACTAACGCAAGTTATAATATTGAACAAAAGATAAATACATGGATAGACGCATTTCAAGTGCCTAGCCGTGTAAAATCCTTTATCGCTGATAGTCTAGTAGTGCGGTTAACTACAGACCTGTTAGCACCTACCAGCTTTCAAGAGTTTACCAGTCGCTTACGGCATTATGCTGCGAATGTTCCTCTAGATGTTAAACGGACTGAGTGGCGGTTTTGGCTGTTTAGACTTTATCAATATCTTTCACAACAAGACGACATTTTACTTCAGAGCGTATGGGCATTAATGGAATGGAATATACAGCAAACGAATCAACAGGCGTTGAATGCAGAGTTTGGGGTGTGAGCTGTATAAGCCCATAACGAAAAACTAGAAGGGAATGAATAAATGCCAATACCAACTTATGACCAATTTATTGAACCCGTACTTCGTTTTTTAGCCACTCGTCCCGATGGTGCTTTGGCTCGCGAGGTTTATGAGGCTGCAGCTGATGCGATGCAGCTAACAGATGAAGAGCGTGCAGAGCTATTACCCAGCCAGGCACAGCAAGTATATAAAAACCGTATAGGTTGGGCGCACGACCGGTTAAAGCGGGCTGGTTTGTCTAGCTCGGCAAAGCGAGGTTTGTGGTGCTTAACGGATGAGGGTCAAAATTTTGCAGCATCGCATCCAAATCTATTATCAGTAGAGCAAGTTCTGGAACTGGCGTCCGGCTTTACTGATGTAAGGTTAAGAGAGGCTACATCAACTCTTGAACCTGCAAGCGCTCTTACGAAAAACGAAAGTACAGCAGAGACATCAAGCCCAGAGGAGCGCTTAGGTGCTGCAGTAATAGAGATGCGTGAAAGCGTAGCCGCTGACTTGCTGGAAACATTAGCGAAGGTTAGCCCAACCTACTTTGAAACGATAGTTTTAGACTTGCTACATAAAATGGGGTACGGCGCAAACCGCAATGACCTGCAGCGGGTCGGTGGCTCGGGTGATGGCGGTATTGATGGCGTGATCTCACTGGACAAGTTAGGCTTAGAAAAGGTCTATGTTCAGGCTAAACGCTGGCAAAGCAGTGTTGGCCGGCCAGAAATTCAGGGTTTTTATGGCGCATTGGCTGGACAGCGTGCAACCAAGGGCGTGTTTATTACTACATCAGCCTACACCGCGCAGGCAGTTGAGTTTGCTAAATCGGTTGAACGCATTGTGCTGGTTGATGGAATTAAACTCGCTGAGTTCATGATCGACTATGAGATTGGTGTATCGACTCGCATTGTTAAAATTCCTAAGTTCGACAGCGACTATTTTGAAGATTAAGAGTTTGTTCTGAATGAATGCAGTTTAATCAATTGAATTAATTAAAATAACAGTTTGCAAAGGAGTTGCTATGTCAGTCATTGGGATCAGCGATAAAACTAAGAATGTTTATATTGGCGATAGTGCTATTTACGGCAGATCTATAGCTGTAAATCAACTTATCATGCCGATTATCTTTCCGGTCATTGATTCAAAAGATAACATCTGTCTTGGTGAGTATCCTGCATTTATCTTTCTCGAAGATACTTACGAGCCCGCTGCAGGTATTAAACGCGGCAGGGTATTTAGCAATCCAACAATGACTAATGTATGGATGCAGAGTCAATTTGTAAAAGAAGTTGAGAGAGCCGGTATTGCGCAGATATATCATCAGGAACAAGCCTTTTATCAGTACTATATTTATAAAATGCGGCACTTCATCTCTGATGCAAATAACAATCAAGCGATTCTTGGTAGTGGAGAGTATGCAACATTCTGGAAAGTAATAGCAGCTGAGCAAGTGTTTGGTGGTGACATTGTTGTGACACTGAAAAGCACTCGCTCAAATGGAGTGCTGCCTGTGATATTACCTAGCACTATGAATGCAGAAGATTATCAGCGTCTAGCCATTACTATAGATGAAGTTCAAATAGCCAACCGCAAAATAAGTCCATTTCATCTGGTGGAAAGCTGTCGCAGTGCTGCGGCCTGTGCGGTGGGTATTGCTATCGGTGACCCTGTTCCAGATTTAGCCAAAGCATTAAAAAAACTCGCTGAGTTGATGCCGCAAAATATGCTTAGCCAATACACTGGTAATATTATTGCCCGCTTACATGCACGAGTAAAACCTAACGCTCAGGCGCAACATGGCACTCGAGACGTTTCTGAAGAAGATGCGCAAACAGCGTTGCATTGTCTGTCGTTATTGCTAGTAGAAATTGGCCTAGCTAGATACTGATTATGATACTAAAAGACAAAACCCAGACCAGCTCTGCCTCTATCAAACTCGACGCTGGCATTAAGCAAGAGCACGGCGTGGCGTTTTACCTGCGCCGGGCCTATAAGAACAGTGACCAGGTTATGGTGCTTAATGACCTGCGTATTGAGCATGATGGTGAGAGCGCGCAGATAGATCACCTTATTGTGTATACCTATGGCTTTATTGTAGTTGAATCGAAGAGCATTCGCGGCGAAGTAGTGGTGAATGAGCAAGGTGAGTGGAGCCGCAGCTACAAAGGCCAATGGAGTGGCATGCCATCACCGATCAAGCAGGCGGAGCTGCAATTAAAATTGCTTAAACAATACCTATGCGCCAATACCGAAAAGGTAATTGGTAAGTTTCTGGGAATTCAGCAGGGGCTGGGTGCGCGTTGCTACGATGTGTTTTGTGCTATATCCAGCGACGCCATTATTGACCGTACCAAAGCGCCGAAGGGCATTGCCGATAAACTGGTGAAATCGGAGTTTGTTACCGACGCCCTAGACAAGAAGATGAACTTTAAAAAGTTCTATAATGTTGTAGGCAAGATTTACGATACCCGGCCAACATTTAACCGAGACGAGCTGCACCAGATTTGCCACTTTTTACTCGGTAACACCCAACAGCAAGCTAACGATGCGTTGAATGAAGCGCCTGCAGCATCGCCAGTTACCAAAAACGCCGAACCGCATGCCTTTGCAATGCCACCCAAGCAGCCGTATGTGGCCGCAAACAAGCCCTTAGCTAAACCAGTACAAAGCACGTCAATCAGTGCGCAGTGTAAACACTGTGGCCAGTGCAGCGGTTTAACCGCGCAATCTGGCCGTTATGGTTATTACGTGCAATGCGCTAGCTGTGGCGGTAATACACCGCTTAAGCGACCTTGCCTGTCATGTAACAGCCAGAATACCAAAGTGAGTAAGTCGGGGTTGTTGTATCAACTAATCTGCCAGGATTGCAGCAATAAAGTCGACGTTTTCAAGGCGAAGTGAAGGACGGCTGCAGCTAAAGTATTAAACCCCGGTTTACCTGTTTACCTGTTTACCTGATTATTCAGCCTTGCTACACCTAGGTTTGTCGCGGTTAGATCGTTAGATGGCGTCTCAGGTACGGCAAGCGTACCGGAGACGGGAGCGTTGTAGCGGTATAGTTTGTTGCGTTTAGATCGTTAGATGGCGTCTCAGGTACGCCATGCGTAGCGCAGACGGGGGCGCTGTAGTGGGTGAAAAGTCATGCTGCAACTACTCATGTTTGCGTAATGTTTGTGCGCACTGGATTTTTTAAATGCTGAAAACAAAAACGCCACCCGTAAGGTGGCGTTTTCATTAGAATTTTTGGTGCGTCCTAGTGGACTCGAACCACCGACCCCTACCATGTCAAGGTAGTGCTCTAACCAGCTGAGCTAAGGACGCACACTGAGTGGTTGTTGATAACTGTCATCGACAACGGGCGCTATGTTATTGCGCTAGTGGCCTGTTGGCAAGTGTTTTTCTGCCTGTTTGATGTGTTTGGCTGAAATTTAGCCGTGTTGGCCTGCGGTGGGCGCTATTGTAGGGTAATTAACCGCACATGGCTTGGAGTTGGTCGTATCTAGGGTGGTGCTCAGGCTATGGCTTGCCACAACGTTGTTGGCTTGTGGTAAGTTTTGACAAAATAAAACGATAAACACCGTTATTGAGGGTTCTATGTCTAATACTGTTCGCGGCTTTAGCCGCCTAGCTGGCTGTTTGATTCTGGCCTTTGCCAGTGTCGCCTGTAGCCAGTATCAAAGCACTACACCTATGGCACGCGGCGATGTCACAACCTCGGCTGTGATCCAATCCAGTCAAATCAGTACCGCCAATCTTAAACCGTTAAGCCTGAACGATATCATGCAGTTTCGGGAGATTAGCCAGCGCCAAGTCAGTAAAAATCAGCAGGTTATGGTGTATACCGCCATGCCAGATTTTGGTGACAGCACCGGTTATGTCGTGCACATTGCTACAGGGCAACAGTTTAGCGTGCCAAATGCCGATCGCGGCCAAGTAAGCGCCAATGGCGCTTTTGCTTTGTTTCGCCAGCAAGCGCCGTTATTAGCCCGTGAACAAGCCGCAGATAAAAAAGCTCGTGATGCGCTTGAACAAAACGCGGTGTTACTTAATACCGCCACCGGCGAACGGCAGGTGATTGCCAATATTGACCGTTTTGCTTTTAGCGGTGACAGCCACTATGCGCTGTTATTGGTACGTAAAGCCGACAGCAAAGACGAGACGCAAAGCTTACAAGCGCTGCATTTAGCCAGCGGTAAACTCACAACTTTAGGGCAGGTGACAGACTTTGCGGCAGCTGAAACCGGGCCCTTAGTGGCTTGGGTTGTTCAGCAGTCTGATAAGGCAAGCGAGCAGGAAAAAGATACTGAGAGCGCCGCTAAGCAAGCGCTGATTGTCTGGGACAGTGTCGCCAATCAGCAATATGCTGCTTTAGCTCACGCTGAGCAAAAACTGCAGCAGCTGCAATTTAATCAGCAGGGCACGCAGTTAGCGTTTTTCTCAGGCCCTACTAAAACGCAGCTTACTGCCAGTAAACAAGCAGAAGCCGCGCAGCAATTATGGCTTTGGTCAGTAGATACTGAAGCGGCACAAGCAGTGAACACTGCGCGTAGCGGCTGGCTGTTAAGCGAGCATTATCCCCCGCGCTTTAGTCAAGATGGCCAGCGCTTATTTGTAGGGCATCGGCCCGCTCTGGGCGAGCAAATGGCGAAGCCGGGCTTACCGCAAACCGAAGCAGAATTGTATGACATCAACCGCTTATTAGCTGATCGGCGCTTGCAGGTATGGCATGGCGAAGATGAGCGCATCAATAGCCAACAAAAAGCCGAATATAAAGAGGCACAAAAACGTACTGCCCCTGCGGTGATTTGGCTTGATAGCTTAAAGATGGTGGCGTTAAGTGATGATATCGAAGATCGGCTGCGCTTAACCGAACACAGCAGTGCGCAGTTAATCAGTAATGGCCGTGCTCACCTGAAACAGCTGAGCTGGAACGGCCGTTTGCATGATATGTGGCATGTGGATTTAACAACCGGCAAACGCCAGCCGATATTTACCGCGAATCGCAGCCAAGAATGGGCGCACCTATCGCCTGATGGTCGTTTTGTCGTGTATTTGCATGATGCGCAATATCGGCTATTTGATAGTCAAACCGGTCAACAGCAACTGCTGGGTAAAGACGTTAACGTATCTTGGGTCGATGAAGAAAATGACGTACCCATGCCAGCGCGAAGCTATGGCGTAGCCGGCTGGCTTGCGGATAGCTCAGCCGTACTGGTGTATGATCGCTTTGACATTTGGGCCTTGGCTTTAGATGGCACTAGCCAAAACCTGACCCAGCAAGGCCGTGCCAATGAGGTGCAATATCGGGTAGAAAAAACCGATGAGACGCTTGCCTTCGCGCCAAACGCCACCTTGTTATTGGCCATGTATCACGAAGAAAACAAGGGCTATGGTTTTGCCAAGTTTGAACTGGCCAATGGTACGCTCACCACCTTAGTACAAGGTGCAAAGCGCTATGACTTTGTCGAAGCACTTGAGCAACAACAACGCTACCTGTTTACCGAGCAAAGCTTCCGGCAATTCCCGGATCTGTGGCAAGCCAGTTATGACTTTAGCGAGCGCCTGCAGTTAACCCATGTTAACCCGCAGCAAAGCGAGTTTATTTGGGGTGACAGCCATTTAATTGACTGGACCACCGCCGATGGCGAGCGTTTACAAGGGGTGGTGTTAACGCCTGATGGTTATGATGCCAATAAACGCTATCCGGTTATGGTGTATTACTATGAGCAGTTTTCACAGCGCCTAAACCATTATAATCAAATGAAGATTAACCACCGGCCGAATTTTCCGTTTTATTTAGGCCAAGATTATGTGGTGTTTTTACCGGATGTGCGCTTTCGTGAGGGCGCGCCGGGGCCAAGCGCCACTGAGTCGTTAGTGCCGGGCGTGCAAAAATTGATTGATTTGGGCATTGCTGATCCTAAAGCCATTGGCTTACATGGCCACAGCTGGTCTGGCTATCAAACCGCCTTTGTGGTCACCGAAACCGATATGTTTGCCGCAGCGGTATCGGGTGCACCGGTGTCGAACATGACCAGTGCTTACAGTGGCATTCGTTGGGAGTCAGGTTTAGCGCGGCAGTTTCAGTATGAAACCGGGCAAAGCCGGATTGGCCCCTCGATGTTTGAAAATTTAAAACCCTATATTGATAACTCGCCAGTGTTTTTTGCCGAGCGCATTAACACACCGATGTTAATTCAATTTGGGGATGACGATGGCGCAGTGCCATGGGAGCAGGGCATTGAGTATTATTTAGCGCTGCGCCGCCTTAATAAGCCGGTGGTGATGTTGCAATACGAAGGTGAGCCGCATCATTTAAAGCAATATGCCAATAAAATTGACTACACCATTAAAATGCTTGAATTTTTTGACCATTATTTAAAAGGTAAGCCGGCACCCAAGTGGTGGCAACAAGGTATGCCTTATCAACCTACCAGTAAATAACCTGCAACAACCTCAAGCTAAGTGTGTGCTTAGCTTGAGGTTAAGCCTACCGGGCACACCTTATTAAGCTCTTGATACCATCCCACGTGCGCTAACAATAAACGTTGTAATTGCTCTGCTTGCTCTAAGTAGCGCTGCGCTAACACAGGATGCAGCGCCGTATCTTGGTACAGTTCATCTAACAGCGGCCAACTTTGTTGCTGAAAGCGACTAAGCTGCGCAAGATAGGCTTGGATATCGCCGATAAAAAACTTGCGAAAGACGGTGGTTAATATCGTTAACTGTTCGGTATTGCGGTTAGTGGTGCACAGTGTGCGCGGGGCGATCTGTTGTAATTTGGGGTTAATCGCCACAAACCAACTGCGGGTATAGCGCAAACTGTATTGCAGTTTTGACAGAAAATCATAACGATATAAACTTTCTAGCGCGCGCTCAGGATCCATTTGGCTGGCGCGTTGCCAATCTTTGGCATTGATGGCATGTTTCAATTCTACTAGCAACTGTAAAGCGGCCAAGCTTTCGTTAAAGCCACTGCTATCATTGGGCGCGAGCATGCTGTCACTGTTGTGCCAACGTTTGCGCAAGGTGTCATCGGTTTGCAGCATGTTTAAAAACACGCTGTTGATTTGGGCGAGTTTCTGCTGATAAACCTCCGTTATTTGTTGTTTTAATGGCTCAGGCCAATCTTGCTGATCGCAATCAGCTAACACCGCCAGTAAACGTAATTCGTAGTTAAGCCGTTTACTCACGCTAAATACGCGGCCCATGCTGCTGTTGCGCTCGGCAATAAGCTGATCTAAACCACACTGGCGCGTTGCAAACGCATCTAAAAGATCCATGCGTAAATCAGGTTGCGGCACTAGTAGGCTATTTTTGGCCGGTAACGGAGTAGTAGGTAAGAGCGAGATGTTAGCTTTGTCTAAAGCCAACACCCGAGTTAAACGTTGTTGATAATCCGCGAGTTCCGCTTTACCTGCTGGCTTGCTGCAGCCAAGTAAAAGTGTGGTAGCAACACTAAGCAGTAGCCCCTGCGTTATGTTCATGTTCCATCCTGTTTAATTGTTTGCGTAACACGAAACCTAAGGCAATGGCAGAAACCGTTAAGCCAACAATAATGCCGATCCAAAAACCATGTGCGCCCATCGGTTCAACCAACCAGTTCGTTAAGCCTAGTACGCAGCCAAGGCCAAAACCGATTGGCCAATAGGAAATCAGCGTGATAAAAAATACCGGCATGGTAATTTTCATGCCGCGTAAGGCACAAGACGACACCACTTGGATGGCATCTGAAAATTGATAAAAGCTGGCTAAAATTAACAATGAGCTGGCCAAGGCAATCACCGCAGGATCGGGCGAATACAAGGTTGCCACATGCTGGCGCATCAGCAAGGTAAACACAATAGTGATGATGGATAGCAGCATTGAGAGGATCAATGCCGAACCGATGGACTTTTTCAGGCTTTGCAAATTTTGCTCGCCTACTAAGTGACCGACGCGGATGGTAGTGGCTAAACCCAGTGATAACGGGATCATAAAGATAATCGAGCTGTAGTTATGCGCTACCTGATGACCGGCGACGATCACCGGCCCCAAATGCACAATCATCAGCGGCACACAGGCAAATAAGGTGACTTCAAAGAAAATAGACGCGGCAATGGGCGTGCCGATACGAAAAATTTGCCATTGTGCTGGCCAATTTAATTTTAAACTGACTGGCCAGTGCCGATAAGGCCGAGTCGAGCGGCTAAACCAACCGTAGCAAAGCATCGCCAAAAACATCGCTAAAAACACTAAACTGGTGGCAATACCACAGCCGGCCCCCCCAAGCGCGGGCATACCCAATTTGCCATAAATAAACACGTAATTGGCAGGGATATTCACTAACAGGCCCACAAAGCTGATCCACATACTGGCTTTAGTATTGCCAAGGCCTTCAAATAAATTACGCATAACAATGTAACCGACAGCAGGAAACAGCCCAAAACTAACGTAGTACAGGTATTGCAGGGTCTTAGTTTGCAGTTCGCTTTCCATGTGTAATTTACTGATGGGAATTTCAGCAAACAGCATTAAAACAAACAATAATGCCGCGAGCAGTAAACCCAAATAACTGGTTTGTAACGTATAGTGGCTGACTAAGCTGGTTTGTTTGCTGCCAAAAAACTGGGCGATAATCGGCGTTAACGCCAGCAACAAACCTTGTAAGGTCATCACAATTGGCAGCCATAAGCCTGACGCAACCGCAATAGCGGCCATGTCGACAGCACCGTAACGACCGGCCATCACAGTATCGACAAACATCATTAAGGTTTGCGTGACTTGTGCCAGAATGATCGGGCCGGATAATTTTAAAATGGTTCTGGCTTCAAAGCGGGAAAAAGGTAACATGAGCGCCGTCTTAATTTTGCTACAGTGTTGTCAGCCGCGCAATTTAACACAACTGAGGTTTTATGTTTACTGGAATAGTGCAAACCACCGCCACCATCAAGCAAATTGCTGATTTACCCGGTCTTAGGACCTTAACCCTAAACGTTGCCCCCACACATCTGGCGCAATTGCAACGTGGCGCCAGTATTGCGATTAATGGTGTTTGCCTTACCGCCACCGACTTTGACAGTGCGGCTGGTTGGGTTTGCTTTGATGTTATTGCTGAAACGTTAGATAAAACCAATCTTGGTACGCTAAAAGTCGGTAGCCGAGTGAACTTAGAGCGTTCTCTGCGTTTTGGCGACGAGCTTGGCGGCCATATTGTCTCGGGCCACATTCAAGCAACGGCCGAATTGATCGGGAAAACCCAAGATGCGCAAAACTGTCAGCTGCTGCTGAAAGTGGATCCGGCCATGCTGCCTTACATCCAACCGAAAGGGTTTATCGCGGTGGAAGGCTGCAGTTTAACCGTGGGCGAAGTCACTGCCGAAGGCTTTGGTTTGTATCTGATCCCGGAAACTTTGGCGCTAACAACCTTAGGCGATAAAGTGATTGGCGATCGCATTAATATCGAACTCGATCAACAAACCGTGACGATTATTCGCACCGTTGAGCGCGTGATGGCAGCACGCTTTGCCAACACTGAGCAAGCTCAGTAATACTGTTCGTCATCGGCATCGACGAAGATCTGCACACGATGCTGCAGATCATCAGTATGCACTCGAATATGCATCGGATTGCAGCAATTGCTGCAATCCTCGATGTAATCTTGATCCTCTGCTGAGGCTTCCACGCAAATATCGCTGGGATAACCACAAAAAGGGCAATTCACACTTTGAAATATGGGTTTCATACTGCCTTCTCCCGTTTTGCCTGAGCGGTTTAGGGCTCGGCATATTACGCTTTATTGGCACCACCTAAACTTCTGCCACCGTCTACCGCAACAATTTGCCCCGTAATGTAAGGTGCCTGTGCTAAAAATAGCAGAGTATTGGCAATGTCGTTGGCCTCACCTAAGCGTGCCAGGGGTACTTGCTGTAATACCATGTCTTTATCGGCATCGTCGAGTGCTTGGCTTGGCCATAAAATGGCGCCTGGCGCGATACCATTAACCCGAACTGCTGGCGCCAGCTCGCGAGCTAAGGCTTTGGTCATCATTTGCAAGGCCGCTTTGGCCATGCAATAAATGCTGTGCTCAGCTAAGGGTTTATCGGCGTGAATATCCACCATATTAATAATGCAGCCTTGGCGCTTTGTCAGTTCGGCACTTAAAGCTTTACTTAAAAAGTACGGCGCTTTGACGTTCGAGCCAAACAGCTCTTGCCAATCATCCAACTGGGCGTTAGCCAGCGGTGTCGGATAAAAACTTGAAGCGTTATTAACCAATAAATCTAAACGGCCAAAACAAGCAATGGCTTGCTGGGCGAGGGGGGCAATTGCCGCATCGTCGGTTAAGTTCGCACAAAGCGTGGCTGCACTGTTAGCGCGTAGTTGGTTTAATTGCGCGGCGAGTTGCTCGGCCGCCGCTGCAGAACGGCGATAGTGGATCAGTACTCGATAACCTTGTTGGTGCAAGCTGATAATCATTTGTTTGCCCAATCGCAGGGCGCTGCCGGTGACTAATGCTACCGGGTGATTCGAGTCGGTCATGCTTGGCCTTTTAAGTGAAAAAGTAGTTTGATCTGTTCTTGTGCCTGGATCAGATAATTACCACGAAACAAATTGGCGTGGTTTAAAATATGATACAGATTATACAGCGCTTTTCGTTCTTCAAAATCAGCCGCTAAGGGGTAATATTGCTGATAATGATCATAAAACTCGGCAGGAAAGCTACCGTAAAGGCTACTACAAGCAATATCCGCTTCTCGATCACCAAAATAACTGGCGGGATCAAAAATCACTGGGCTTTCTGCCGTAAAACCGACATTGCCGCGCCATAGATCGCCGTGTAATAAACTGGGTTTGGGTTTGTGATGCATTAAGCGCTGTCGAGACTGTTCAACAATATGATCAATATTGCCAAAACCAAACCCTTGCTCTAACAGCAATTGTAATTGCCAACCCAAGCGTTGTTCAGAAAAAAAACTACTCCAGTTACCTTGCCATTGATTAGGTTGGGTGGTTAGCCCTAATTGATTGTCCCAATCAAAACCAAACATGGCTTGTTCGTGTTGTTGATGCAGTTTAGCGATGTGCTCGGCTAAGCGATGCCACGAGGCGGGGTGATCGGCTTTGGCTGGCTCCAGCGGTAAATACTCGAGTACCAAAAAAGCCTTGTCGAGCGTTTGACCCACGCAAATAACCTTAGGCACTCGCACGCAATGTGTTTGCGCAAGGCAAACTAAGGATAATTGTTCGTTTTCAAATTGTTCTAGTTGTTCGCGATGGTGCAATTTGACAAAAAAATCATGGCCACCGCCGGATATTTTATACGCCAGATTAATAGAGCCACCGGTAAGCGAAATCTTGCGCTCGACCTGAAAATCGATATCCAACTCCAAGCTAATTTGTGCTGCTATTTGTTGCCACATGCGACTGATCCTTTGTTTGCTTGCTCTTCTATAATTATGGCTGAAAATTCTGAACAATTTTTAATAATGCTAGGGCTTGTTGACGTTTGCTGATTAGATTTTGTTCTTTTGGCGATGTTTTGCTCGCGAAATGAGGAGTGAAGTACGCGGTACCCGGTTTGTTATTCTAAATAAACGACGAGTGAAGCTACCGCGTCCTGCTCTCGCCCCTGACCTACATCCATGTAGGCCACAAAGAGCAAAGCATCGCCAGACGAACCCTTCGGGCAGCGTGTGGCTGGCATTTCTACTTCGTTATCGCTTGTTTATGTAGAATAACTACACGGCACAAGCTCTGCCTTGAATAAATACCAGCCACTCAGCTGCAAAAATAACCATCAAATGTCAACAAACCCTAATATCAATGTGCCGAGGTTGCTCAATCACTGCTAAACTTAAGGTCGTAGTCTCTTCAGACTGCAAAAATAGGAGTAGCCATGTCTACTATCGCTCCACGCTTTCGTCTGCACGCATTTTCCATTATGAGCCTTGTGAATATTCTGTTGTTGCTAGTGGCGTTGTTTCTCGCCAGTTGGCATGGCAGTTGGCTGGCCGCTATTGTTGTTGGTGTACCTAGCGCCTTATTACCGATCATGTTTTATCGTTTACTCGGGGATCATTATTTAGCCAGAGTTAGCTTTGGTGTCAGTTTTATGTTTTTTGCCGCGTTGCACATTCATCAATCAGCCGGCATGTTAGAAATGCATTTTAGTATTTTTGCCTTATTAGCGGTGTTAATTGCCTTTCGCGACTTTTGGGTGATCTTGACCGCAGCGGTCACGATAGCCGTGCACCATCTGTTGTTTATGTACCTACAAATGCAAGATGTTGGCGTATATTTGGTACCCGTACAAAGTTTAAGCTTCGGTATTATTATGATACATGCCGCTTTTGTGGTGCTGGAGTCAGCAGTATTAATCGTGATTGCTCGGCAAAGTTACCGTGAGGCGACAGTGGGGCAAGCCTTGTTTGACAGTACAGAAGCCTTGTTAACCGAGGACGGTAAAATAGTGCTAACAGGGCGCTGTGCCGATTTAAACTCGCGCGTGATTAAACGTTTCAATGAGGTGCTTGATACCCTGCAAGGTACGGTAAAGATCATCGATCAACAAACGGTTGCGCTAAGAACAGAGGCCGTAAACATGCTGGCCGAAGGCGGGGCCTTGTCTGACAGCATGCAACAAAAGATGAAAGAAGTGGATCGAATTGCCGCGGCGACTGAACAAATGTCGCATAGCATTGAAGAAGTGTTTAATTTGTCTCAGCAGGTACAGCAGTTTGCTAAAGCAGCCGAGCAAGCGGCGACGGCAGGTAGAAGCTCTGTTGAAAGCACGGTTACCTCGGTACAGAAACTGTCAGAACAATTAAATGATACTGGCCAAAAGGTCGATGACGTTGCTCAAGCAACCGTGGATATTCGTAAAGTTTTAGATGTGATTCAATCTATCGCCGAGCAAACTAACTTACTGGCGTTAAACGCCGCTATTGAAGCCGCCCGCGCGGGCGAGCAAGGCCGTGGCTTTGCTGTTGTTGCCGATGAGGTGCGTACCTTAGCCTCTCGTACACGCGGCTCTACCGATGAAATAAAAGTCATGATTGAGCGCTTGCTGGCAAACAGCGGCGAGTCGGTTACCGAAGTAAAGCGCAGTATTGAACAGCTACAACATACGCGTGAGCATGCAAAGCAAAGCGGCACATTGCTGCAAACGATTTTGCAACAAGCGCAGCAAGTCAGTACTTCAGCCGATATTATGGCCAATTCATTACAGCAACAAAGTGCCTCAAGTAACGAAATTGCGCAAAGTGCCCAGCAGTTGAGCCACATGACCAGCGAGCAAAATGAGCAAGGCCGAAAGGTGCTAAAAACGGCAGACAATTTAGAGCACATTACGCAGGCGCTAAATAACGAATCGTTAAAGTTTAATGTGTAGCCGCTGATGCAGATGCAACATCGAGTGCGTTTGGTCGCATTACTCTTTATCAGTTGGATCGCTATCGCAAGTATTGGTTTGTATCTTTTTGGCCAGCAGTACTATGGCTTGTTTGATCAAACGGGGGTATGGCAAAGGCAAACATCGGCTGCCTTTGCTATCGAACGCTTGGGTATCGCCCCCGCCAATGATAAGCAGGTTGTGCACGTAACCCAAACCGGTTGTGTCTGCAATCGCCTAGCAGCTGAACATCGCGATTTATTTACCCACAGTTATCAAATCACCGCTAACCGGCAATTTCAATTCTCTGCCGAACAATTGCAGGCAGCAGGTTTTAGTTTGCCGGCTGCACCGGCAGTGCTCATATTTGAACAGGGGCAGTTAATTTATGCCGGGCCTTATGCCACAGGCCCACTTTGCTCGGTTGACGACAGTTTAATTGCCCCCATTTTGCGCAATACGCTGCAATTACCAGGGCTTTGGTTAAACGGTGAAGTAAAAGCCTGTCGTTGTCTGGTCACACCCAGCATGAAGTGATACTATAGCCACCGCTTTTTTGCTTCGCTGCCGACGTTCTGCAGATGGCTTTTCGTGTAAGCCATTAACTGCACAGCAAGGTGACGAAACCTCTTATCTTAGATAAACAAGTGACCCTTGGTTTGGGCCACCACTGTAAAAGGATTGATCATGCCAGTTATTACTCTGCCTGACGGTAGTCAGCGCGCCTTTGACCATGCCGTTACTGTACTTGATGTTGCGAAAGACATTGGCCCAGGTTTAGCTAAAGCCACCATTGCCGGTAAAGTTAATGGTGAACTTGTTGATGCTTGTGAACTGATTGAACAAGATGCCAGCTTAAGTATCGTAACCAGCAAAGATCAAGAAGGCTTAGAGATTTTACGTCACTCTTGTGCACACTTATTAGGCCACGCGATTAAACAACTTTGGCCAAACGTGAAAATGGCTATCGGCCCTGTTATCGATAATGGTTTTTACTATGACGTTGATTTAGAACAGCCGATCAGCAGTGATGATTTAGCGGTGCTAGAAGCGCGCATGCTGCAGTTAGCCAAAACCGAATACGATGTGGTAAAAAACAAGGTGAGCTGGCAACAAGCTTGGGATACCTTTGCTGCACGTGGCGAAAGCTACAAGCAAGAAATTCTTGAGCAAAATATTCCGCGTGATAGCACCCCTGCGCTGTATCATCATGAAGAATACATTGATATGTGTCGTGGCCCGCACGTGCCCAACATGCGCTTTTGCCAACACTTTAAAATTATGAAAGTGGCCGGTGCCTATTGGCGCGGCGATTCAAAAAATAAAATGCTGCAGCGTGTTTACGGTACGGCTTGGGCAGACAAGAAACAATTAGCGGGCTACTTAACCCAGTTAGAAGAAGCCGAGAAGCGTGACCACCGTAAAATTGGTAAAGCACTGGGCTTATTTCACTGGCAAGAAGAAGCACCGGGTATGGTGTTCTGGCACAACGATGGTTGGACTATCTTCCGTGAGCTAGAAACTTTTGTACGCGAGAAGCTGGGTCAGTACGACTACGACGAAGTGAAAGGTCCATTAATGATGGATCGTGTGTTGTGGGAAAAATCGGGACACTGGGAAAAGTATGCCGATAATATGTTCACTACCCAGTCTGAGCATCGTGAGTACGCTATCAAACCGATGAACTGCCCGGGCCACGTGCAAATCTTTAACCAGGGGTTAAAGTCTTACCGTGATTTACCGCTGCGTATGGCCGAGTTTGGTTGTTGCCACCGTAATGAGCCTTCAGGTGGCTTACACGGCTTGATGCGCGTGCGCGGCTTTACCCAAGATGATGCGCATATCTTCTGTACTGAAGATCAAGTGCAGGCAGAGGTGACTAAATGTATCAAGATGGTGTTTGATACTTACAGTACCTTTGGTTTTAAAGACATCGTAGTGAAGCTATCGACACGTCCGGCACAACGGATTGGTTCTGATGAGATTTGGGACCGTGCCGAGCAAGGCTTGATGGACGCATTAAAAGCCAATGATATTGCCTATGAACTGCAACCTGGTGAAGGTGCTTTTTATGGTCCGAAGATTGAATTCACCTTGCACGATTGTTTAAATCGTGCATGGCAATGTGGCACAGTGCAACTCGACTTCGCGTTACCGGGTCGTTTAGGGGCCAGTTACGTGTCTGAAAGCGGCGAAAAACTGGTTCCGGTGATGATTCACCGTGCTATCTTAGGTTCGTTAGAGCGCTTTATTGGTATTCTCATCGAAGAGTACGCCGGCTTTTTCCCGACGTGGTTAGCACCCACGCAGGTGGTAATTATGAATATTACCGATAATCAGGCCGAATATGTCGAAGAATTAGTAAAAACTTTCAAATCTCACGGTATTAGAGTGAGAAGTGACTTGAGAAATGAGAAGATAGGCTTTAAAATTCGCGAGCACACACTTAAGCGCATTCCGTACCTCGTTGTCGTCGGTGATAAAGAAGTCGAAGCAGGTGATATTGCAGTCAGAACACGTAAAGCTGATGATTTAGGCAAAATGCCGGTTGCCAGCTTTGTCGAGAAAATGCTGACTGAAATTAAAAACCGGGTATAAGCTTTAAGTGAATTATAAAATTTTCGGAGGAACATACTATTAAAGTAGGAAAGAAAACATTACCGGCCAACCGTCCTAACAGGATAAACGAAGAAATTAATCTGCCAGAAGTGCGATTAATTGGTATGGAAGGTGAACAGCTGGGCGTCGTTACCACGACAGAAGCAATTCGGTTAGCTGAAGAAGCAAGTGCTGATTTAGTAGAGATCAGCCCTACAGCAGAACCACCAGTTTGTAAGTTGATGGACTACGGTAAGTTCCTGTTCGAAAAGAGCAAAGCTCTTAAAGAACAAAAGAAAAAGCAAAAACAGATCCAGATCAAGGAAATTAAATTCCGGCCTGGAACTGATGAAGGCGATTACCAGGTAAAACTACGCAACCTGCGTCGCTTCATTGAAGAGGGTGATAAAGCTAAAGTAACACTACGTTATCGTGGTCGTGAAATGGCGCATCAGGAAATCGGTATCGAAATGCTTTCTCGTATTAAAGAGGATCTTAGCGATATCGCCATCTGTGAATCTTTCCCTAACCGGGTAGAAGGTCGGCAGATGATCATGATGCTAGCCCCAAATAAGAAGTAATAAGCGCCTTCAAGTTTATTAAACTGCGGCTTGCCGCAGTTTTTTAACGCCTTATTATTCGTTGTCATTTAACAATGCGAGTTTCAATACTATGCCAAAGATGAAAACCAACAAAGGTGCCGCGAAGCGTTTTAAAAAGACTGCTTCAGGTAACTTTAAACGTAAGCAATCTCACCTTCGCCACATCTTGACGAAGAAGACTTCTAAGCGTAAGCGTCAGTTAGGTCCAAAAACCTTAGTCGCAAAAGTGGATATTGCCGGCTTAGTCCGTTGCATGCCGTACGCATAATTTAATAGGAGTCAGAAATGCCAAGAGTTAAACGTGGTGTGACGGCACATGCTCGTCACAAGAAGGTATTAAAACAGGCTAAAGGTTACTACGGTGCCCGTAGTCGTGTTTACCGGGTTGCTTTCCAGGCTGTTATCAAAGCCGGTCAATATGCTTACCGTGACCGTCGTCAGCGTAAGCGTCAGTTCCGTCAACTGTGGATCGCGCGTATCAACGCAGCGTCACGGATGAACGGTATGTCTTACAGCCGTTTAATTGCAGGTCTGAAAAAGGCTTCAATTGAAATCGACCGTAAGATCCTGGCCGACATCGCTGTTTATGACAAAGCCGCTTTTACTGCTATCGTAGCAAAAGCAAAAGAAGCTTTAGTCTAAACACTGCTTGAATAAAAAAACCACCCTAGGGTGGTTTTTTTATGTCCGCAATTTAAGTTTTTGTAATTTGAATGAGCGGCTAGGGGGTATTTTCAACTATTGGCTGTCAGTAAATTTTACAAATAAACAAAAAAATAAAAACCTTAATTTGTAGGCTGCTGATTTTAATGCGATTAATTTATTGGCTTAATTTATGCTAAAGTTTTGCTTGTTTTTTTGTACAGTAAAATAAACCGTTATATAAACAACAAGGATGCATCATGAAATATTTTCCAGCAGTCTTAGCTTTAGCAACGACCTTAATTGCAGTGCCCGCACATGCCGCTTTAATTAACGGTACAGGTAATGTAACACCCAATGTCATTTTTGGTTCTGGTAATGCGAATGGGTCATTTACCGGTATAAACGATGGTTTTTTTGAGTTAGCGCTACGGGGTAAATTGCGTTACAACTTGGCAGGTCAACCCGCAGGCATCTATAACTATGATGGTAATAAAACCTATACTTTTCAGCCTAGTGATGGTGTAGCCCCAGTAGACCGTTCATTGTTTAGTTTTGATTGGTCGATTAACGTCGATCCAACTGGAAATCAGGGAACATTTTTAAACCAATTTACCTACTTATTGCAGATTGATTATGATCCCAGCGCCAATGTTGATTTTGTGGAATTTGATCTAATTAATCCCAGTGCAGATTACCCACTTTTTGATCATTCAATTGGCAATAATACAACCACTAGTGCAAATGATTTAAGAACCACTTCTTCTGTTTCGGATTATCTATCTTACCTTTCAACAAATAATGTCGCACAGAATTCATGGAATTTGGGCTTTTTTGAACCTTTAGGCTTCGATGTGCAAACTCAGGGTATGTATACCATTACGTTGTCAGCCTTTGATCGTCAAAACAACAGATCTGCCTCAACGTCGATCGACATTATTTTTGGTCAAGTACCTGCTAGTGTGCCAGAGCCTTCAGCATTAATGCTGATGTTTGGTGGGCTTATGGGGTTAGGTGCGGTTGCCAGACGTCGGCGCAATAGTAAGAAGAATTAATTCAATCTGATAATTAATGGCTATTTTAAAACCCCAGTGTTGTCATGCACTGGGGTTTTTTATGCGTAGAAGATTTTCGGTATATGTTAAATAACAATGAGCTGTGTTAGTTAACCGCAGGCACCAATTCTAAAATAACTTGGTTATTATAAAATAATTGCAGTTTATCGGCGTTCACTTCCGCGCGGTCAACTTGCTGCAGTTTTTCGGTAAATTGCTGCTCAATGTTACTGGCCTCAGCGCAGAACTTTCGCGTGCTGGCAAGCGGTTGCACGCTCAGGGTATTGGCTTGTTGCTGATAGCTGGCGTTAAAGTTATTACACCCGCTAAAGCCGTATAAACGGTCTTTTTCAAAAATTAGCCGAACATTTAACTGGTGTGGAATATAACGGTTAGCCACTTTCTCAGCACGCCAGACAATACCTTGTAACTGTTTTTGGGCAAATTGATCAGGGCAGGTGGCATTAGGCCAAAATTGTTCAAATTTATCGATGTAAAGCGTGTCAATACCGTGCTGATCCGCACTTTTACGCCCAACTAAGGTGGCAATAACCGGTTTATTATTTAAGCGTGTATCTTGTTGATACAGGCGCATCATGGGTAAATGATTTTGTGTATTAGCCACCGGTAAGGTGTCACCGTTTTGACAGGTTATAAAGGTCGCAACATTGTTTTTTAATTGATACATACCCAGTAGCGGTTGGCGTGGGTCGAGCTTTTTCAGCGAGGCATAACGGCTTAATTGATATGCTTCAGACGATAAAATGGGCTTACCGGCCAAATCCGTCATCACTAAGTGCTGATTGCTGCGAAAATGAAAAACCGGCAGCGTGCTTTGCTGATTAATCAAATGCAAAGTGCGTTTTTCTAACAACCAAGAGCCGCTAATTAATTGCACTTGGCCACGGCCAAGATACTCTTGACGCGCTTCAAAGCGGCCATCACGATACAGATTAATATGATATGCGATGCCGCTGCAATCCGCACACGGCAAGACGCCTTCAAAAGTCATATCAGTATCAATGAAAATATGTTCGAAATCGGTTGCTAACGATTCGGTCGTATCGTTATTAGCCACTTCGTTGGCATCGGTAACCGGTGCCGGGATGGGTACGGCTAATACCGGTTTTTTCTCGGCACTTAAGGTGGTGGGTTTGTCAGCGCCGATATCGGGTAATTGACTACAGGCCGATAATAATAATGCGGTGACGACAACTAGCTTTTTCATCTTAGAAATCCCTGCCTAAACATTTCGGCCATTATAACGCATGCACACTTAGGAAACAGGCCTATTTTATCGGTGCAAACCCTTGTAATGCTTCGCGCACCCAAAGTGCACTTTGTAACGGTTGTTCTTGCATAAAGCAATGGCCACCAGGCACTTGCCGGCTTTGCACCCCGTTGTTTAATTGTTGCCATTTAGCCACGGCTTTGACGACAAATGGAAAGGTTTGTTCCCCATAAAAGATTTTTACCGGTGCCTTTGCTTTACGAAGCGCCGGCCATAGCCCTCTTGGGTAGGAGCTGAACACATCGGCTTCACGCTCTGGTAAGCACTTTAAGCGCACACCATCTTCTTGGTCAGCTAAGGCGTGTTCAACATAAGCATTAAGCGCCTGTGCATCCCAGCTTTGAAATAGGCTACGGCTTTGAAAGTAACTTAAGGCAGTAGGGCGATCCGGCCAATGTTGGCGTCGCCTTAACGCGGCTTTGGCTAACGGATTTTTTTTAAATAGCCGCACACCTTCAAGGGTTCTGGCCAGTAATAGCATAGAGGGGGGAAATAACACCGGATCAAGTAATACCACCCCTTGAAATAACTGTGGATGCTCGGCGTGGATCAGGGCGGTTAATACGCCACCAAAACTATGGCCTATGCCGTAAACGGGCGCAGTGCCAAACAATGGGCGATGGGTTAACCACGCTTCTGCGGCAATCTGCGCAATGTTATTCCAGCCTAAAAACTGCTCACCATGATCACTATCACCATGGCCTTGGGCATCCGACAAGAACAAATCATAGTGTAGGCTTAGTTGGCGTAGCATGGGGCTGTAGGTTAGGCCGCTAAAGCCGTTACCGTGCATAAAATGTAATACAGGCTTGCCACTAGGCACGCTGTGTTGTCCGCGCACGGTTAGACCCTGTGCGCTGTTATAAGACCATGGGATCAACTGCATGAATTTTCACTTCAAAAAATACGCATTAAGCATTTAATACTGTACCTGGGCACTAACGGCTTATTTAGTGCCAAATAATTTATCACCGGCATCGCCTAAGCCTGGCAGGATATAACCTTGCTCATTTAAACCTTGGTCTACTGCTGCGGTATAAAGCTCAATGTCAGGATGCGCTTCGCTTAACGCTTTAATCCCCTCAGGCGCGGCAACCAGCACTAAAGCTTTGATTTGTTGGCAACCATGCTGTTTAAGTAAATCGATGGTTGCAATCATCGAGCCGCCCGTGGCTAACATGGGATCAACAACAATCGCTAAGCGTTGATCCAAATCGGCAGCGAGTTTTTGAAAGTAGGGTACCGGTTGCAGTGTTTCTTCATCACGATAAATACCCACCACGCTTATGCGAGCGCTGGGGATTAAATCTAAAACGCCGTCTAACATGCCCAAGCCGGCGCGCAGAATGGGCACTACGGTCACTTTTTTACCTTGAATTTGTTGCACGTCGCAAGGGCCGTTCCAGCTCTCTATTGTCAGTTGCTCAGTTGGCAGATCTTTGGTTGCTTCATAAGTCAGGAGGCTACCTAGTTCTGCGGCTAATTGGCGAAATTGGCGAGTGCTAATATCGGCTGCGCGTAATAAACCAATTTTGTGCTGCACCAGTGGGTGTTTTACTTCGGTCAGTTTCATCAAGATTTCCTCTGTTCAGCGCAGATAAGCCTAACGCAATCTGCTTTCGCTTGCAGTTTATATCGAAGCATTATACAAACGTTACGCTTAATTACAGTAAAAACACAGGAACAAAAATGCCAGTGAAATTACCACGTGTTTTGATAACACTCAGTTTATTACTTGGAGGTGCCGCTATGGCTGATGCAAAGCAACTTGAACTGGAGCGACTGTTCGCCGATCCAGTGTTAAGCGGCACGACGCCTCGTTCTTTGACCATGGCACCTGACGGTAGCCGTGTTACCTATCTTAAGGGCAAAGTTGAAGATGCCAACCGTTTAGATTTGTGGCAATACCATATTAAAGAGGGCAAACACAGTGTACTGGTGAATGCCGACCATTTAATTAGTGGTGCAGAAACACTGTCTGATGAAGAAAAAGCCCGCCGCGAGCGACTACGTTTATTTGCTTCGGGTATTGTCAGTTACAGTTGGTCTAAAAGTAGTGACGCTTTATTATTCCCTTTAAATGGTGATTTGTATTACTACCAGCTCGCCAGCAATAAAGCAAAAAAGCTGACAAATACCCCAGAGTTTGAAACCGATGCCACCATTTCACCTACTGGCCGTTATGTTGCTTTTATTCGCGAGCAAAACTTGTTTGTGCAAGAGATAGCAACCGGCAAAGAAACCCAACTGACCTTTGATGGCGGTGGTGATATTAAAAACGGGATGGCCGAGTTTGTAGCACAGGAAGAGATGGGCCGCATGACAGGCTATTGGTGGGCTCCGGATGACAGTAAAATTGCCTTTACCCGCACTGATGAAAGTGGGGTTGCCGAAGTCGTTCGTAATGAAATTTATGCTGACGAAATTAAATTGTTTAAACAGCGTTATCCTTATACCGGCACCGCCAATGCGACCATCCAATTGGGTGTTGTGACATTAAACGATGGTAGTGTGAAGTGGCTACCGCACGGTGATGATGCTGATATTTATCTGCCAAGAGTCGAGTGGAGCAAAAACGCGCGGTATGTAAGTTATCAATGGCAAAGCCGTAACCAACAGCAATTAGAACTGCGCTTGGTTGATCTTAAAACGGATCAGCAAACAGTACTGTTAACGGAAACCAGCAACACGTTGTTGAACCTGCATGATGACCTACATTTTTTAAGTAATAATCAAGGCTTTATTTGGGCCTCTGAACGCAGTGGTTATAAACATTTATATCACTATGATTTTAATGGCAAGTTACTGCGTCAGCTCACCGCGGGCGACTGGGTGGTGGATCAGCTAGATGCCGTCAACGAGCAGCAAGGTTTGCTGTACTTTACCGGGCGCAAAGATAGCGTGCTAGAACGTCACCTGTATCAGGTGAGTTTAAAAGATGGCAATATTAAACGCATCACAGAAGCCGGTTATGATCATGCCGTGGTTGTGGCCAAAGATGGTAGCAGTTTTATAGATAGTTTCTCCAATGTCACAACGCCCGATAAAGTAGCGCTGCGGGCCATTGATGGTCAGGTACTCACCTGGTTAGCGCAAAACACCTTGAACGCAGATCATCCGTTAAGCCCTTATCATAGCGAGCTGAATGCCCCGCGTTTTGGCACGTTACAGGCCGAAGATGGTCAAACCTTACATTACCGTTTATTTGAACCCAAAAATATCGTGCCAGGCAAACAATACCCTGTGGTCGTCAGTGTCTACGGCGGGCCTCATGCTCAGCGCGTGACGAACAGTTGGAGTCAGCGCAATTTGTATTTGCATTACCTCGCGCAACAAGGCTATCTGGTATTTCAATTAGATAATCGTGGTTCGTACAATCGAGGTAAAGCCTTTGAAGATCCGATCTATAAAAAACTCGGTGAGGTCGAAGTGGATGATCAAATCACCGGTGTTAAGTACCTGCGTACTTTGCCTCATGTTAACCCGCAGAAAATAGCGATTTATGGCCATAGTTATGGCGGTTATATGGCCATCATGACCCTGTTTAAAGCCGGTGATTACTTCACCGCCGGCGTTGCGGGTGCGCCTGTTACCGACTGGGCCTTGTATGATACTCATTACACTGAGCGTTACTTAGGGCACCCACAACAAAACGCCGAGGGTTATCGTGATAGCGCTGTCTTCCCTTATGCCGATGGGCTAAAAGGCGATTTGCTGATTTATCATGGTATGGCAGATGATAATGTGTTGTTTACCCACAGTACTAAGCTGTATAAACACTTACAGGATAAAGGCCTGTTGTTTGAGATGATTGACTACCCAGGCAGTAAACACTCGATGTTTGGTCAGCCGGTTCAAACGCATTTACATAAAAGCATTACGCGCTTTTTTGAGCGTACTCTGAAGTAAAAACCACGCTAACAGGTCGGCGGTTCAGTCGGCCTGTTACTTTGCCTACCTAAAAAAAGCGATAACTTGGCGAGATCAACGCGCTGAAACGCCGCTATACAGCGAATGGCAAACTTAACCGCCTGCCTAAAACCCTTTATCTGACTAACGCAACATCACGGTATTACTTGCACTCACTGCAGAATGTCACTTGACAGACCAGTGATTCAAACGTACATTTCAAACAGGTGTTTAAAAAACATGTTTGAATAAAATGAGTGTGAAAGTGAATACACAACTAAAAATTTTGGATGCGGCGCAAAATCTGTTTGCCGAAGCCGGCTTCAATGATACTTCACTACGCCAGATCACGACCAAAGCGGAAGTGAATCTGGCCTCGGTTAATTATCACTTTGGCTCGAAAAAAGAACTGATCCAAGCGGTGCTTCAGCGTTATTTGCAAGTGTTGATGCCGCGTTTAGATCATGAGTTTGATCAATTACTGGCGAAAACCCAGCCGCATAGCTTACCGGATATCCTCGCTGTTTTCGTTAAGCCCTTGTTAGAGCTTAACCATGTGCAGCGCAAAGGCACCCGTACTTTCTTGCAACTGTTAGGGCGCGGTTATACCGATGTGCAAGGCCACTTGCGTTGGTTTATTAATCATCATTATGGCCAAACCCTAGATAAGTTTGTGTTACTTGTGCAACAAAGCTGTCCACATTTGCCTGCGAGCGTGTTGTTTTGGCGGTTGCATTTTTCACTGGGTTCCATTGTCTTTACCATGGCATCCAACGATGCGTTGGCAGAAATTGCCTTAGCCGATTTTAACGAGTCGGTTGATATCGAAGGCGTGATAGCACGCTTGATCCCTTATTTGGCGGCAGCCATTGCTGCGCCTGTGTTGACGAATGTTATGCCGACAGGCGTAACACAAACCGTAGCCTGATGCTGGAAGGAAGCTGAAATGGTCTTTTTATTATTAATTATCGTTATTCTGGTGGTGGTATTCGGTGTCACCTCCATTCGACGCAGTCTGATCACCAAACCTGTGTTTGGCATTTTCAAAAAAATCTTACCGCCTCTTTCAGATACTGAACGTGAAGCGATGGAAGCGGGTGATGTGTGGTGGGATGGTGAACTGTTCAAAGGTAAACCAGACTGGCAAAAACTGCACAGCATTCCTAAAGCCGAGTTATCGGCCGATGAGCAAGCCTTTATGGACAATCAAGTTGAAACCTTGCTGAAAATGCTGGATGACTACAAGATTGTGCAAGAAGAGCGAGACCTGCCTAAAGCCGTGTGGGATTACATTAAAAGCGAAGGTTTCTTCGCCATGATTATTCCTAAGAGCTATGGTGGGCGTGAGTTTTCAGCGATAGCCAACTCGACCATCGTGTCGCGCATTGCTACGCGCAGCTTAACCGCCGCCGTGACCATCATGGTGCCTAACTCTTTAGGCCCCGGTGAATTGTTAATGCACTACGGTACAGAAGAGCAAAAGAACCGCTGGTTGCCACCCTTAGCCAATGGTACTGATGTGCCGTGTTTTGCCTTAACCGGCCCAGAGGCGGGCTCTGATGCGGGCGGTATTCCTGATACCGGCGTAGTGTGTAAAGGCGAATTTGAAGGTAACGAAGTACTGGGTATTCGTTTGAACTGGGATAAGCGCTATATCACCTTAGCACCTGTGGCAACGGTGTTGGGCTTGGCGTTCAAATTATCTGATCCTGATAAGTTACTGGGTGAGAAAGAAGAATTAGGCATCACCTGTGCGTTAATTCCGACCAGCCATCCTGGTGTGCAAATAGGCGATCGTCATTTCCCAATGAATATGGCTTTTATGAACGGTACCACTTACGGTAAAGACGTATTTATCCCCATTGATTGGATTATCGGTGGGCCAGAATATGCCGGTCGTGGCTGGCGTATGCTGGTCGAGTGCTTGTCGGCAGGTCGCGGTATTTCATTACCGGCGCTGGCCACCGCAACGGGTCACTTAGCGGCTCGGATGACGGGCGCTTATGGTTATGTGCGTCAGCAGTTTGGTTTATCAATTGGTAAATTTGAAGGTGTGCAAGAAGGCTTAGCGCGTATCGGGGGCTTAACTTACACATTAGAAGCCATGCGCGTGATGACCGCGGGTGCGATTGATCAAAAACTTAGCCCTGCCGTCGTTACCGCCATTGCTAAATATCACATGACGGAGATGTCACGTATTTTATTAAACGATGCGTTTGATATTCATGCCGGCAAAGCCATTCAGTGCGGACCGATGAACTATTTAGCACACGGTTATATGGGCGTGCCTATTTCGATTACCGTTGAAGGGGCGAACATTTTAACGCGCAACTTGATGATCTTTGGTCAAGGTGCCACGCGTTGTCACCCTTATGTGTTAGCGGAGTTAGAAGCCGCAGCCAACCCGAATGCCGATGAAGGTTTAGCGCAGTTTGATAAGCTATTAATGGCGCATGTTGGTTTTGCGGTAGGCAATACGTTTTCAGCGTTATGGCAGGGCTTAACGGCCGGTGCCTTTAACACTGCACCGGTGTCGGGTGACACGGCTCGTTATTACAAGCAATTAAGCCGCATGAGCCGTGCCTTAGCACTAAGTGCTGATGTATCTATGTTGATGCTGGGCGGTGATTTAAAACGCAAAGAAATGCTGTCTGCGCGGTTAGGCGATGTGTTAAGCCAGTTGTATATTGCTTCGGCCGTATTGAAGTTTTATGAAGATAACGGCCGTCAGCAAGCGGATCTGCCCTTTGTGCATTACAGTGTGGCGCGTGCTTTATATGAAATTGGTAAAGCCTTTGATGGTTTCTTTGCTAACTTCCCTAATCGTATTGTGGCACGCACGTTACGTACTTTGGTGTTCCCATTTGGTATCGGCTACAAACTGCCAACCGATGAAGTGGCGCAGCAAATTTGCGAAACACTGTCTAAACCCAATGTGGTGCGCGATCGCTTAACGCATCTGTGTTATGTCGGTGAAGGCGCGGATGATGCCACAGGGCTAATGGAAGCGGCTTTTGTTGCGATGTATGAAGCTCAACCATTATTGAAGAAAATAGCTCAGGCGCAAAAGTCTGGTCAGTTAGCGCGTAAGCAACCGATGGTGGATACCATTAAGCAAGCGTTAGCGGCGAAGATTATTTCAGAAGCTGAAGCTGCGTCGCTGCATAAAATGAATGAATTGCGGTTTAAAGCCATCAGTGTGGATAGCTTTAAACCCGGCGAACTCGAAAAATTCAGTTTACCGAGTAAAGATGCAGCGTAATCGCTAACGCGTTGAAGAAACCGGAGTATACTCCGGTTTTTTTTCGCCATAACGCAGGCTATAGTAGTATCTCAATTTGAGCCTAGCCTGACATTTTATGATTTCAAAGGTATTTTATGATTAATCACAGCACTATCCGTATAGCAACCGAGGCTGATTGCGCCTTAATTTTAGCTTTTATTCAGGGCTTAGCTGAATATGAGAAAATGGCAGATCAGGTGGTCGCCACCACCGAAAAGTTACAACAAAGCTTGTTTGGCGAGAAGCGTGCAGCCGAAGTGGTGATTGCTGAGTATCAAGGGCAGCCAGCGGGCTTTGCTTTGTTTTTTCATAATTACTCCACATTTTTAGCGCAACCTGGGCTTTATCTAGAAGATTTATTTGTTCTACCTGAATATCGGGGTAAGGGTTTAGGTAAATTATTATTAAGCTATTTAGCAAAACTGGCCGTAGAACGTGGCTGTGGCCGCTTTGAATGGTCAGTGCTGGATTGGAATCAACCGGCAATCGATTTTTATCAAGCGCAAGGTGCCAGTGTTATGCATGACTGGCGGATCACTCGTGTTGCTGGGGCGGAATTACAGGCATTAGCGGCCTCTTATCCGCATTAATGAGTGGCGTTAACATTTTCTGAAGGATTGTTGTTGAAAATGGCTCAAGTGAAAAAAGCGTCAGCAACGGCTGGCGCAGCGTCTTCCTCTAGCAATAAGCAACCGGCTAAGGTTGTGCTCAAACAGCGAGTGAGTAAGGCAAAGCCGCAATCGATGTTTTGGCTACATGTCAGTATTTTTTTATTGATTATCTTATCAATCTTACTCATAGGCTGGGATTTAATCGTTAAGTTTATCTTGTAGGGCTTGAGCTGTTGCGGCGTTGTTTTGTCGTAAACTGGCCAGGCTGAAATGGTGTGGGTTGTCTGTATTAATGAGCCACAAAGAGCATATCAGCGTGTTACTGTGCAGTTTAGTGTGCAAGATAACGCGCTTGAGCTTGTTAACACGCCAAACAGAGGTTTAAGTTTTAGCTGCGGTCTACCTTGCAGCACTGGCAGGCCAGTGTTGCAAAGTAGATCCGAGTAAGATGCTGTGTTTGCCAGCCATGGCATTGATGGCTTAAAGCAAACCGCGGCTCATTAACCGCGTTGCCTTAAGCCATCATTTCCTTTATACAATGCTGCATTAAAAAACGTTATAACAGTTTACCGCGAGCAATAATTTCTTGCGCCATCAGATCCGCTACGGTGCTGGTGGGTAAATTTTCTGCATCAGCACGTTCAAAAATGGTCAACAAGGTGTCGTAGATTTGCTTCACTTTTGCCGTTGACTCAGAGCTGCTGTAGCCTTGTGGCCGCATCTCAAAGGCGACATTGATAATGCCACCGGCGTTAATCACATAGTCTGGCGCATATAAAATACCCATTTGACGCAACTTCTGGCCATGCTCTGCGCGCTTTAACTGGTTGTTGGCACAACCTGCGATAATTTTTACTTTTAACTGTGGCAAGGTGTCGTCATTTAATGTAGCCCCCAGAGCACAGGGGGCATAGATATCTGCATCTACCGCATAGATGTCATTTAAGCCTACAGCTGTTGCGCCAAATTGATTCACCGCCCGAGTGACAGCGTCTTCATTGATATCAGTAACAATCAGTTTCGCGCCTTCAGCGTGCAAATATTCACACAGGTAAAAACCCACGCTGCCTAAACCTTGCACCGCGACAACTTTACCGTTCAGATCGGCCGAGCCAAATTGATGCATCGCAGCGGCTTTAATACCTTGGTAGGTGCCTAGCGCAGTAAAGGGTGCAGGGTTACCGCTTTTGCCTTCTAAACCAGCCACGAAAGGCGTTTCCTGGTTCACTTGCATAATATCGTGTGTGGTAATGTTCACATCTTCAGCACTGTAATAGCTGCCATTTAAGCGATGCACCATACGACCAAAGGCACGAAACAAGGCTTCAGACTTGATAGTTTTAGCATTACCGATAATCACAGACTTACCACCGCCTAATGGCAAACCGGCCATAGCGTTTTTGTAAGTCATACCGCGAGATAAGCGCAGTACATCGACCAGTGCATCTTCATCTGAGACATAATCCCACATGCGGCAACCGCCGACAGCCGGGCCTAAGCGGGTGCTGTGCACAGCAATGATGGCTTTTAAGCCAGATTCCTGATCACTGCAGTAAACCACTTGTTCGTGTTGATCAAATTCAGGATGATTAAATACTGCCACAATGAACTCCATTGGAATAAAAGCGGATAAAGCGCTACCGTTTACGTTTACGTTAACTGTAGCCGATGTTTATGGCGCGGAATTTACCATTTAGTCCTACTTTATGCCAGCTTTCCCATGAAATAATGACTGGTCAGACCGCACTCAGAGACAGGTCTGATCTGTCTGTTGCCAGCAAAGCATCATTCAGCTCTAAATTGTCTCAGAGTGTGGTCAGATGTGTCTCAGAGTGTGGTCGGACCGGTGTCTGAGTGTGGTCGGAGGTGATATGGGGTTGACGAGTGAACTTTTGGGGTGGGATGGGCTGATTCTGCGCTATCAAGACTTGATTGTCGGCAGCGAGTCACCTAAAGTAGCGGCAACTACAACATAGGAAGCCGTTTATGAGTGAGTCGTTAACTCAGAATAATGCTGAAATCAGTGATGCGGAGCGCACAGAGTGGGTGCGAACGCAGTTTCAAAAAGCCAACGAATACCTTGCAACTAAAGGTATTATCCCCGATAACGTTGCCGTGAGTGAAAGCCGTTATTTACCGCCTTATGTGGCGATTTGGAAACTGAATACCCGCGAGAAAAAATCGTTTTGGGTGATCAGTGGCGACTTACCAACCGACCATATGGCGATCGGCGCGGCCCCTAATGCGCGGGAAGCGATCCGTGCTTTTGCGTTACATTGGCAGTTAAAGGCCGAGCAAATTATTCAAGCGGGTGTGTCTGATAAAACTCAGCATGATTTTGCTAATTTATTGGTTGCTCGTGCGCACGGTTTATACGACTTGTTTGATGACGAACAATTGTGGCAGAGCTAGCACAAACTGCACTTAAATCTGTAGTTTAATCTTTACAAAAAAACCGCTGCTAAGCGGTTTTTTTCTAGGCAGAGAGCTTACTCAACAAAGTACCACAACCCTTGATTGATCAAATCGGTTAGCAGCAGCAAACGCTCTTCGCGGGCAATAAAATGCATACAGTCTTGCTGGCTAATGGTGGGGCTCTGTGTCAGCAGTTGCGCGGTGTGTAATTCCTCTGCGGGTAACACGATTTTCTCACCATCAATAAACAACAAAATATCACTGTCAGGTTTTTGCTGATAATAACTGCAGCGTAAACCGCCGATACTGGCCAGTACGGAGCCTTCTTCTAAGTATTCCGCAATTTCTTCGGCTTGATAATGCGGATCAGGCTCTTGCTGATCTAATTCATGCTTAGCTTGAGTAATGTATTGGCCAAACCATTGCGGGAGTAATTGTCGATCACTTATCAGTTGTAGTAATAATTGCTGCACCTGATCTAAATCTTGTTCACTGATCGCGCCGTTTTGCGGGGTTAATTGCCGAGCAGGATCGGTGAAACGTTTACCAACAATCTCATGGTCAATTAAATAATCGGTCAAACCGGTGAGTAGATCTTTTTGTGCCGGTGCTCGAAAACCCACAGAGTAATTTAAGCTGTTATCAATAGACACACCATCGTGCGGGCAACCTGGTGGAATATATAAAATATCACCCGGTTCTAAAATGGCATCAATACAGGCTGTAAAAGGGCTAACTTGTAATAAGCGTGGGTGCGGGCAATGTTGCTTCAGTGAAGCATCGGGCATACCCACGCGCCAATGGCGTTTACCTTCGCCTTGGATAATAAATACATCGTATTGATCCAAATGCGGGCCAACACCACCACCTGGCGTAGAAAAGCTGACCATCAAATCATCAATCCGCCAATTCGGGATAAAACGAAACGGCTCTAATAACGCCGCCGCTGGCGGATGCCAATGATCGACGGCTTGAACTAACACCGTCCAATCACGTTCACCGTAACGATTAAAATCTTCAAAGGGGCCGGTTTCTAATTGCCAGTTGCCTGCATGACATTGCACCAGACGTGACTCGACATCTTCATCTAAGGCCAAGCCTGCCAATTCATCGGCGGATAAAGGATCTTTAAAGTCTGGAAAACCTTGCTTGATCAGCAGCGGTTTTTTTTGCCAATACAGCTGCATAAAGTCTGCAAGGCTAAGCTGTCCGAGGTGTAATGTGTACATATTTAGGCACCGAATAAAGGATCGAAAGGGTTAGCACAATTGGCCGGTTAGCTTGGGTTGTACGTGAAACCGCTAACTAAACGTTTCAACGCTTTGCAGCTTGCTAGCTTAAAACGAATAAAGGCGAGTTGCTCGCCTTTATTCGTCAATGCCACATCAAGCTGCAGTGACAACTAAGTGGTTAGTCTAATAACTCAACTAACCGTATCGCATCACCAATATAACCGGCTGGGCTAAGCTGTTTCATTTCCGCTTTAGCCTGCGCCGGTAAGTCTAGGCCATCAATAAACAAGGCGAGATCATTGGCGCTGATCCGCTTACCGCGAGTCAGTTCTTTTAACTTCTCGTAAGGTTTTTCGATGCCATATTTACGCATAACAGTTTGCACCGGCTCGGCCAGTAATTCCCAGTTAGCGTCTAATTCGGCTCGTAAATTGGCTTCGTTTACTTCTAACTTGCTGATGCCTTTTAACGTGGCTTGATAAGCAATTAGGGTATAACCAAAACCGACGCCAAGGTTACGTAATACGGTTGAGTCAGTTAGATCGCGCTGCCAACGAGATACCGGTAATTTGGCCGAAAGATGGTTAAATAGCGCATTAGCAATACCTAAGTTACCTTCTGAGTTTTCAAAATCGATCGGGTTCACTTTATGCGGCATGGTCGATGAACCAATTTCACCGGCAATCGTTCTTTGTTTGAAGTGACCCAAGGCAATGTAGCCCCAGACATCACGGTCAAAATCCAGCAAAATGGTATTGAAACGCGCAATGGCATCAAACAATTCGGCAATATAATCATGCGGTTCGATTTGTGTGGTGTACGGGTTCCAAGTAATACCCAGCGAGCTGACAAAACGCTCAGCAAATTGATGCCAATCGATATCCGGATAAGCCGATAAGTGTGCGTTGTAGTTACCTACCGCGCCATTTATTTTACCCAGTAGGCTGACCGCCGCGATTTGTTCACGCTGACGCTTTAAGCGCATGTAAACATTGGCCATCTCTTTACCCATGGTGGTTGGCGAAGCTGGCTGACCATGCGTTCTGGCCATCATAGGGACGGCTTTTAAATCAACCGCTAGCGTTTTCAGTGCGCTAAGCAGTGCATCACACTCAGGTAATAAGACTTGGCTGCGCGCATCGTGCAGCATTAACGCGTGCGATAAGTTGTTGATGTCTTCAGACGTACAGGCAAAGTGGATAAATTCACTGATGGCCGCTAATTCGCTGTTGTTAACAACTTTTTCTTTTAACAGATATTCTACCGCTTTAACGTCATGGTTCGTTGTGCGCTCAATATCTTTAACACGTTGGGCATCTGCTAAACTAAATTCGCTGACAATCTTATCTAAAATGGCATTCGCTTCGGCAGATAAAGCCGGTACTTCAGCAATTTTTGGCTCTGCCGCCAGTTGTTGTAACCAACGCACTTCGACAGTGACCCGGTATTTAATTAAACCGAATTCGCTGAAAATTGGGCGTAGGGCAGCCGCTTTGCTACCGTAGCGACCATCCACCGGCGAAATTGCGGTAAGGGCATTAAGTTCCATGAAATCTCCTGAGGTATCGTGCTTAGTTAGATACTGTTTAATGCGGCTTCTGCCGCAGCCAATAATTTACGTCGCTTAAAAACAAAATGCAGCCGGCTTCCGCCCGCTTGACGCCAAAGCACTGCTGCTCGCACGGCGGCAAGCAGTAATGCTCGTACCTTATGCTGCACACTGTTTTGACTGAGTAAGTCGGGTTGGCCGTAAATTTGAATACGGGCCCCCAAGCTGCTGATACATTCGGTGTAGATGTCTGCTAACTTAGCAATAATGGTTTCGTCCGTTACGGTAAAGTGCTGTAATTGACGGTCCATCTGCTGTAACTGATTGCCGAGCTGCTGCATATTCTTGCTGTTTTTATTCAGACGGCGCTCTAGCGCTAATACACCGACTAAATAGCGGGTTAATTCGACATCTTTCTTTGGTTTATCAGCAAGTTGTTCGATAATTAGTTCAAAACCCTGTCGCAAGTTTTGCATCTCACCGCCATAAATATCGAGCGGTTCAGCTGGGTTGAGATTAACAACACTACCCAGCGCAATGGCTAATTGACCTTGTTGCGATTCGCTGCTGCGAGCAACCGTTTGCACCAATTTTACCGCTTGGCACAGGCCCGCTAAAGCAATCAATTGAGTTTGTAACGATGCTTCCATTTAGTTTAACGCCTCATCAATAATGCCGCCGCCCAAACAGACTTCATTTAAATAAAATACGGCAGACTGACCTGGAGTAACGGCCTTTTGTGGCTGATCAAATTCGACCTTTAACCGACCTTCAGGCAACGGCGTAACCAAACAAGCAATGTCGGTTTGACGGTAACGAGTTTTCACCGTTAAGCGTTGTGGTTGTTGCGGCCCCGTGCGATCAACCCAGTCTAATTGCGTGGCAATTAAGCCGCTAGACAACAGAGCCGGGTGGTCATGGCCTTGTGCCACTAATAATTGATTTTTCTGAAGATCTTTACCCACCACATACCAAGGTTCGTCGCTGCCATCACGAAGCCCGCCAATGCGCAAGCCTTTACGTTGGCCAAGGGTGTGATACATCAAGCCATCGTGTTGCCCAATCACTTTCTGATCATCAATACTGACAATGTCGCCTGGTTGTGCCGGTAAATATTGTTGTAGAAAATCTTTAAATTTGCGTTCGCCAATAAAACAAATACCGGTGGAATCTTTTTTGTCGTGGGTGATCAAGCCTTGTTGTTCTGCAATAGCACGTACGGCCGGCTTTTCTAGCTCACCTACCGGAAACAAAGTTTGCGCAATATGCTGTTCAGCGAGCGTGTATAAAAAGTAACTTTGATCTTTATTTTGATCTAAACCACGCAGCATTTGCCAATGACCGTCTTGCAAGCGGCGGCGCACATAATGACCGGTAGCAATATAATCGGCTTGTAAGGCTTCAGCGGCAAATTCAAGAAAGGCTTTAAATTTGATTTCTTTATTGCACATGATGTCGGGATTTGGCGTGCGACCGGCTTGGTATTCAGCCAAAAAGTACTCAAACACGTTATCCCAATATTCAGCGGCGAAATTGACTTTGTGCAGCTTAATGCCGAGCTTGTCGCACACGGCTTGCGCGTCGGCCATATCTTCGGCGGCAGCACAGTATTCGTCATTATCGTCTTCTTCCCAGTTTTTCATAAACAGGCCTTCAACCTGATAACCCTGTTGTATGAGTAACCAGGCTGATACTGAGGAATCTACGCCGCCAGACATTCCGACGATGACTTTTTTACTGCTGTTATCTGACATGACACCGCACTTAACTTAGCTGAAAATTAAAGGCGCGGATTATACCACCAAATTTAGTCGGGCAAAATGCTAACGCAGCGGCTCAATCAGATTAAGTGCCAGCCGAGTGCCTTGTAAGTAGCTATTGATGGCATCATGCACCAGTCGACTGCGTGCCGGCACGGGGTGCTGGCGTAATTCGTCGGCGCTTAGCCAATGCAAGGCGAGTATATCGTTATCTTGCGGTTGGTAGTGTTGCGGTAGCGAGTCGGGTTCAAATAAAAAGTTAACCCGTACATAAGTATGGCCGTTGCTTGCCGCTAATTGTGAGATGCCAAGCCAAGCGGTAGGCGTGAGCATTAAACCGGTTTCTTCTGTTACTTCGCGGCATACGGCACTGAGTACATCTTCATCTTCTTCCATATGTCCAGCCGGTTGATTCAGTACTTTATGACCGTGTTGCTTGTCTTGCTCTTCCACAAATAAAAAACGGCCTTGATACTGAATAACCGCAGCCACGGTCAAATGTAATCGATTTCTACTCATGCAGTGTCATCCTGTAAAGCAAAGGGCCCCTAACAGAGCCGTTTAACGGGTTAGCGGGATAGTACGGCTCATACCCGGTGCTAGATCGGCCAGTTGCCAATCACCGATTTGCCAGCGCACTAAGCGCAGCGTAGGAAAGCCGACCGCAGCGGTCATCCGTCTAACTTGCCGATTACGGCCCTCGCTAATGGTTAAACTTAGCCAACTGGTTGGAATATTGGCGCGATAACGCACGGCTGGAGTGCGAGGCCATAGCGCGGGCTCGGCCATCCGTTGTGCTTGGGCGGGCAGGGTGAGGCCATCTTTCAGTTGCACACCCTGGCGCAATTGCTGCAGTGCTTGTTCGCTAATGTCACCTTCAACTTGCACCCAATAGGTTTTGGGGGCTTTAAATTTCGGATCGCTGATGCGTTGCTGGGTTTTACCGCAGTTGGTCAGTAATAACAGGCCTTCACTATCTCGATCTAAACGACCTGCCGCATACACATCTGGAATATCAATAAAGTCTGCCAGCGTAGCGCGCGGTGGGGTACTGTTGTCGGTAAACTGGCTTAACACATCAAAAGGCTTATTAAAAAGCACTAAGATCGGTGTTGTAACACTCTCGCCATTGTTTTTTTTGAAAAAGCCCTTATGTTTGGATTGGGCTGCTGATGTTGATTTTTTCACACAAATTCTCGACGTTAATCTGGGGCAAACCGCCGCCGTTACCAGTGAGCATCCTACCGCGTGTATTAGAACATTTACTGGTCGGTCATACTGCGCCTGTTTTAATCTGATTGATGCTGATATAATCAGTCGGTTTTTTGGCTGCGTTTAAAACAATTTCCACACTCGGGTGGCAATGGCCCTGTCAATGCGATCCGTCGATTACAATACAGGAACTAACATGTCGAATGAAAGTGCAAAAATTATTTATACCATAACTGACGAAGCGCCAGCATTGGCGACTCAGTCATTATTGCCAATTATCGAGGCGTTCTCTGCCGCTGCCGGCGTAGTGGTTGAAACCCGCGACATTTCATTGTCAGGTCGGATTATTGCCAGCTTCCCTGAGTTTCTGACACCAGAGCAACGGATCAACGACGACTTAGCTGAATTGGGCGAATTAGCCAAACAGCCAGACGCCAACATTATTAAGTTACCGAACGTTAGCGCCTCATTACCGCAATTAAAAGCGGCGGTAAAAGAATTACAAGCGCAAGGTTATGCTTTACCTGATTACACAGAAGAGCCAAAAACCGAGCAAGAACGTGACGTCAAAGCGCGTTATGACAAGATCAAAGGTTCAGCCGTGAACCCGGTTTTACGTGAAGGTAACTCGGATCGTCGTGCGCCGGCTTCGGTTAAGCAGTATGCGCGTAAAAACCCGCACAGCATGGGTGCTTGGAGCAGCAGCTCGAAATCACACGTTGCTCACATGAGTGCCGGCGATTTTTATGGCTCTGAATTATCTGCCACCATGGCGGCAGCGGATGTGTTAAAAATCAGCCTGCAGCAAGCCGATGGCAGCGTACAAGTACTTAAAGAAAAAGTGCCAGTATTAGCCGGTGAAGTAGTCGATGCTACCATGATGAGCGTAGCCGCCTTACGCGAGTTTTACGCCGCTGAGATTGAAGATGCCAAAGCGCAAGACGTGTTGTTCTCGTTACACTTAAAAGCCACCATGATGAAAGTGTCGGATCCGATCCTGTTCGGTCATGCGGTTAAAGTGTTCTACAAAGAAATTTTCGCGAAATACGCCACAACCTTTACTCAACTGGGTTTAGATGTTAACAACGGTATCGGCGATTTATACGCCAAGTTACCGCAGTTACCTCAAGCTGAACAAGACGCGATTAAAGCTGATATCGCCGCGCTGTATGCGGATAAACCCGCCATGGCGATGGTAAACTCTGATAAGGGTATCACCAACCTGCACGTGCCAAGCGATGTGATTATCGATGCGTCTATGCCAGCGATGATCCGTAGCTCAGGTCAAATGTGGGGGCCAGATGGCCAATTAAAAGATACCAAAGCGGTCATCCCTGATCGTTGCTATGCCGGTGTTTACCAAGAAACCATTGCTTTCTGTAAGCAAAACGGTGCCTTTGATCCCCGTACCATGGGCTCAGTGCCTAACGTTGGCTTAATGGCGCAAAAAGCCGAAGAATACGGTTCACACGATAAAACGTTTGAAATCGCCGCGGCAGGTACTGTTGTGGTAACCAACAGCAAAGGCGAAACCGTGTTCAGCCATAAAGTGGCGGCCGGTGATATTTGGCGTATGTGCCAAGTAAAAGATGAGCCGATCCGTGATTGGGTTAAATTAGCGGTTAATCGCTCACGTTTAAGCAACACGCCAGCCATTTTCTGGTTAGACAACCAACGTGCTCACGATGCGGAATTAATCAAGAAAGTGCATGCTTATTTAGCGGATCACGACACTGATGGTTTAGATATTCAAATCATGTCGCCGGTAGAGGCAACCCGTCATACCTTAGCGCGTATGAAACAAGGTTTAGACACGATTTCGGTAACCGGTAACGTATTGCGCGATTACTTAACAGACTTATTCCCCATCCTTGAGCTCGGTACCAGTGCCAAGATGTTATCTATAGTGCCATTGATGAACGGTGGTGGCTTATTTGAAACGGGTGCAGGCGGTTCAGCACCGAAGCACGTTGAGCAATTCGTGCAAGAAAACCACTTACGTTGGGATTCATTGGGTGAGTTTTTAGCGTTAGCCGCGTCGTTAGAACATTTAGCCCAAGTTGCTGATAACAAGGTTGCGCAGATCTTAGCGGATACGTTAGATAAAGCGACCGCTCAGTTTTTAGATAACGACAAATCACCGCGCCGTAAAGCGGGTGAGTTAGATAACCGTGGTAGCCATTTCTATTTAGCCATGTACTGGGCACAAGCGATGGCGCAACAAACTGCGGATACTGCTTTAGCTAGCCGTTTTGCTAAGCTAGCCGACGCACTGCAGTCTGGCGAGCAGCAAATATTGGCCGAGTTAAACGGTGTGCAAGGTCGTGAAGTGGATATCGGTGGTTACTACCGTCCGGATCAAAGCAAGGCCGCAGCGGCCATGCGTCCAAGCGCAACACTAAACGCCGCCTTAACTGCCCTGTAAGCATTTGGGCAAGTTGCTTGGTTAAGCAAAAAGGCGCAACCCTCGGGTTAGCGCCTTTTTTTCTGCCTGTAGTCACTGTAATGTAGAGAAAACAGCCAACGTTGTGAACTTGAAATAGCTCAGCAAGGTTGTGGATTGAACTCGGGCAGTTTAGTAAGCCACATCGGTTATTGGGGCAAGCTAACATTATGGCTAATGAACTTACCGAAATAACCGTAACGTGTTCGCTTACTTATTCTTCGCCAGGAAGTTTGATATTAACTGCATGTAAGCCCTTAGGCCCTTCAGACAAGTCAAATTCGACATCCTGACCCGCTTTTAGCGTGCGGTAGCCGTCCATGGTGATGGTTGAATAATGCGCGAAGATATCTTCGTCGCGCCCATCTTCCCGGATAAACCCAAATCCTTTTGCATTATTGAACCATTTTACTTTACCGGTAGCCATACTACTTACATCCTTCTCTAAGTTTAGCTATATTCTGTATGCTTGAGCTTCATGTTAGAGGAGCTTTTTGGTTGCTCCACTATCTAATGTAGATAATTTGTACAGACAGTCAAGGTATTTGCTGAAATATGCTAAATACTTTTACGCAATTTTAATTGAAGCGCCTTTGCTGGATGGCGCGCGCATGGCTATAGTTTATTTATGAGCGGTAATAACAATCCAAACGTACACTTTGATGACATTGCAGAATTAACGCGGCAACGACTGGCGCCACCCCCTATGTACAAGGTGGTTTTGCACAATGACGATTTCACGCCTATGGATTTTGTTATTGATGTGCTGTCACGGTTTTTTAACCTGCAGTACGAGCAGGCAACAGAAATTATGCTGAAAGTTCATTATGAGGGTAAAGCTGTTTGTGGCATCTACACGGCAGAAATAGCAGAAACTCGCGTACAGCAGGTCAGTGATTATGCCAAGGAGCATCAGCATCCGCTGTTATGCACCATGGAGCGAGCATAATCCAATGGGAACACCGACTGTGGTCGGAGAATTATCTAACTCAGGTGGATTAGGAGTAGTGCATGTTAAATAAAGATCTTGAGTTGACACTGAATGCGGCTTTCAGGTTCGCGCGTGACCGTCGTCATGAATTCATGACAGTAGAACATCTGCTGTTGTCCTTACTCGATAACCCTGCAGCAGGAGCAGCGTTAAAATCCTGCGGGGCTAATATTGATAAACTGCGTCACGAATTGGCCAGCTTTATTGACTCCACTACACCCGTATTGCCCGAAGGCGAACTCGAGCGCGATACCCAACCTACTTTAGGTTTTCAACGGGTTTTACAGCGCGCGGTATTTCACGTGCAGTCTTCAGGTAAGTCAGAAGTCACCGGCGCCAATGTGTTGGTGGCGATTTTCTCTGAGCAAGAGTCTCAGGCGGTGTATCTTCTGAAAAAAATCGATATCACACGCTTAGATGTGGTTAATTACATTTCACACGGCATCGCTAAAACCGAAAAGCTGGAGCAGCATGACGATACGCCCCCTGAAGAAATGGGCGAATCCTCGGCTGATGAGCATCGTTATTTAGAAAACTTCACGGCAAACTTAAATCAATTAGCGAAAAATGGTCAAATTGATCCGTTAATTGGCCGTGATGCCGAAGTCGAGCGGGCGGTACAAATTTTATGTCGGCGTAAAAAGAACAACCCTTTATTGGTTGGTGAAGCCGGGGTGGGCAAAACCGCCATAGCCGAGGGCTTAGCGTGGCGTATTGTGCAACAACAAGTGCCTGAGGTGATTGCTGACGCAACGATTTACTCATTGGATATGGGCGCGTTACTGGCCGGTACCAAATACCGTGGTGACTTTGAGAAACGCTTAAAATCGTTATTAAAAGAAGTGGAACAAGAAAAAAATGCCATCTTATTTATTGATGAAATTCATACCGTAATTGGTGCTGGTGCCGCCTCTGGTGGCGTTATGGATGCCTCGAATTTAATTAAACCGTTATTATCCAGTGGGCGTTTACGCTGCATGGGTTCAACAACCTATCAAGAATTTAAAAGTATCTTTGAAAAAGATACCGCCTTGGTACGTCGTTTCCAAAAAATTGATGTGTTAGAACCGAGTGTTGACGACACGACGCGTATTTTAATTGGTTTAAAAGAGCGTTATGAAAAACATCACAATGTTAAATACACCCAAAAAGCGTTGCGTGCGGCAGCGGAGTTATCGGCAAAATACATTAATGAACGGCATTTACCAGACAAAGCCATCGATGTCATAGATGAAGCCGGCGCGTCACAACGCTTATTACCGGCCTCTAAGCGCCGTAAAACGATTAACGTGGCAGAGATTGAACAAGTTATTGCCAAAATTGCGCGCATCCCTGAGAAGTCGGTATCGGCCTCAGATAAAGATGTGTTAGCCAATTTAGATCGTAATCTAAAAATGGTGGTGTTTGGTCAGAACGAACCGATTGATGTATTAACCTCGGCCATACGTTTATCTCGCTCAGGTTTGGGCAATGAAGAAAAGCCGATTGGTAATTTCTTATTTGCGGGGCCAACCGGTGTGGGTAAAACCGAAGTGACCAAGCAATTGGCAAAAGTGATGGGCGTAGAGTTATTACGCTTTGATATGTCTGAATATATGGAACGCCATGCGGTGAGCCGCTTAATTGGCGCACCGCCAGGCTATGTCGGGTTTGAACAAGGCGGCATGCTAACCGATGCCGTGTCAAAGCATCCCTATTCGGTGGTGTTGTTAGATGAAATTGAGAAAGCGCACTCCGATATCTACAACATTCTGCTGCAGGTTATGGATCATGGCACCCTAACCGATAATAATGGCCGCAAGATTGATTTTAGAAACGTGGTGTTGGTGATGACCACCAATGCGGGTGTACAAGAAACCATCCGTAAAACCATTGGCTTTAAGCAACAAGATCACAGCCATGATGCGTTAGCCGAAATTAACCGGACTTTTAGCCCTGAGTTTCGTAACCGCTTAGATGGCATTATTTGGTTTAAGCATTTAGATCCTGCCATTATTTTGCAAATCGTTGATAAGTTTATCTGTGATCTGCAAGTGCAGTTAGATAAAAAACAGGTGTCGTTAGAGTTAACTGCCGAAGCAAGACAATGGTTAGCAGACAAAGGCTATGATCCGGCAATGGGCGCACGGCCGATGGCGCGGGTTATTCAAGAGCATTTGAAAAAGCCGTTAGCGAACGAAATCTTATTTGGTAGTTTAAGCAGTGGCGGCGACGTGAAAGTCAGCTTAGTTGCTGATGCGCTGCAGTTTGATTATCAATCGAGCCAAGCTTTAGCGGATGCCTGATGAGTAAGCAGTCGCTGCCTAATAGGGTAGTGGCTGCTTGCTTTACTGCGCATCATCAAAAATGATTTAACGCAAAAACCCGGCTAATGCCGGGTTTGTCCAATAAACGAAACGCGTGTTCGTTTTTGGCTAATGCTTAACGCTGACGGAAAACGATCCGGCCTTTGGTTAAGTCGTACGGCGTCAGTTCAACCGTTACTTTGTCACCAGTTAAGATGCGGATATAGTTCTTACGCATTTTGCCAGAGATATGAGCGATCACAACATGACCGTTTTCAAGTTCAACTTTGAACATCGTATTTGGCAGGGTATCCAAAATGGTACCTTGCATCTCAATTACATCTTCTTTCGCCATTCAGCGTACTCGCCTCTATAAAAAATTGGGTGCCTTCGAAAAACAGCGCAGATTGTGCCGAAAAGCCGTCGATAAGTAAAGCAGCAAGCGCTTTTTTACGCAAATGAATGCCAGTAACCATTAAAAAAACGCTGATGAGGTCGAAATTCGCTCTTATAGGCCATTTTTTGGCAGCCTTCAATTTGATAGCCAAGGTAGACAAAACGCCGATCGGTGGTCGCGGCGAAGTCTAATAGATATAAAATCGCCAGCTTACCCGGTGAAAACCGAGCCCCTTCAGCAGCGAAAAAAGTATAGACCGCTGAAAAGCTATCACTGAGATCATCAATGATACTGACTGCCATTAACACATCAGCTTGATACAGCTTTAACAAGCGGATAGGTTGCCAGTGGCTATGTAATAACGAGTGTAATTGTTCATCTGTAGCCGGAAACATCACACTGTCGGCATGTTTAAAAGCGATATAGCGGCTGAATAAGGTAAATAGCTCAGTGTATTCTGCGCTATCAATTTGGGGGGCGTCACTCAATTGATAATGCCAATGTTCGCGCTGTGCTTTATTTAATATGCGTCGCTGTGCGGCACTGGGTTGAAAATCGCTCACCAGTATCCGTAATGATTGACAGGCACTGCATGCTGCACAGTGCGGTCGATAAATTTGATCCCCGCTGCGCCGGAAATTATAGGCGATGAGTTGGCTATAGGTATCGGCTTCAATTGGCTCAGGACCAATCAATACGGCTAATTGTTCTTGTTGTTCAGGGAGATAACTGCAGGTTGTCGGCTGCGTTAAACCAAATTGTAAGGCAATATTTTCCATTCAGAGCCTTAATACTGCAACGTTAAGGTTTGCGCTTGCCAATGTTTTGCCGGAGCAGGTAGAGTGCGGAGTTGTTGCAGCAATTCGAGGTAATCGGCTCTTGGCATGGTACTGGCACCTTGTTTTAATAAAAAAGGGTTGGGTAGCTGACAATCAATCCAGCCCGGTGCATAACGCTGTAAATGTTGTTGTAGCGCGACGAGCGCGAATTTAGCGCCATTGTCGATACGGTTGAACATCGATTCTCCACAAAACAACTGGCCTAATTGTACACCGTACAACCCTCCAACTAACTGCTGCTGTTGCCAGATTTCAATACTGTGCGCTAAGCCCTGTTGATGAAGCGCAATATAGGCTTGCTGAATATCAGGCAAGATCCATGTTTGTGCTTGGCTTGGTCGGGGGGCCGCGCAAAGTTTCACCACGGCAGCAAAGTCATGATTAAGGGTAATCTGCAGCTCGGATTTTTGCCATTGTTTACGTAAGGTGCGATTTAATTGCAGCGTGTTAGGAGGAAATACCGTACGCGTGCCCGGGCTCCACCATAGCAGCGGGTCGCCATCGGCAAACCAAGGAAAAATACCAGATTGATAGGCCAACGTTAACCGTGCCACCGATAAATCCCCGCCCATCGCCAACAAACCATCCGGCTCGGTCAACGCTTGACTTACCGGGGGGAAAACAAGTGAATTAACAGTTAGCTCAGGCAAATAAATCGGCATAGCAATGTCCGGTTAAAAAGCGCTAAAAACCCCGTCACAACGCCAACCTGTCTCTGAGTGTGGTCTAACCTGTCTCAGAGTGCGGTCTGACCAGTGTCTGAGTGTGATCCAACCTGTCTCTGAGTGTGGTCTAACCTGTCTCAGAGTGTGGTTGGACCTCACTCTGAGACGTTTAAGATGTTAACGGGGATGGCTTATTTGGCAAGGGCGTCTAGGTAGCGCTCGGCATCCAGTGCAGCCATACAGCCTGAACCGGCTGAAGTGATGGCTTGACGATAAATATGGTCGGCAACATCACCGGCAGCGAAAACGCCTTCAATACTGGTTTGCGTCGCGTTGCCTTCAGTACCACTGTGTACTTTCAGGTAGCCGCCGTTCATTTCTAGCTGGCCAGCGAAGATGTCGGTATTCGGTTTATGACCAATGGCAATAAAGACGCCTTGTAAGGCGATATCTTTAGTCGCTTCCCCTTGGGTTGAGGCCAAACGTACACCATTCACGCCCATATCATCGCCTAGCACTTCTTCTAAGGTGCGGTGCGTGTGCAGAATAATGTTACCGCTGGCCACTTTAGCCATTAAACGGTCGATTAAGATTTTTTCCGCTTTGAAGGTATCGCGGCGGTGCACTAAATGTACTTCTGCAGCGATATTGGCTAAATACAGCGCTTCTTCCACTGCGGTATTACCGCCACCGATCACTGCCACTTTTTGGTTACGATAGAAGAAACCATCGCAGGTAGCACACGCTGAAACGCCACGGCCGCTATAAGCTTGCTCTGACTCTAAACCTAGATATTTAGCCGAAGCGCCGGTACAGATTATCAGCGCATCACAGCTGTATTGGCCGTTATCACCCGTTAAAATAAAGGGGCGCTGTTGTAATTGCACGGTATGAATATGGTCAAACACGATCTCGGTATTGAAGGCTTCTGCGTGAGCCTGCATCCGTTCCATTAACACCGGGCCTGTTAAACCATGCGCATCACCCGGCCAGTTTTCGACTTCAGTGGTGGTAGTTAATTGACCACCTTGCTGCATCCCCGTAATTAATACCGGTTGTAAGTTAGCACGGGCGGCATAAACGGCGGCCGTGTAACCGGCAGGGCCTGAGCCAAGAATAAGTAATTTGCTGTGTTTTATCTCTGACATCAGAGCGCTCCATTATCAATCATCAAAACAAGTAGGCGGATTCTACGGCAAAGGCCGAGCAAAGCGAAACCCCGTAAAGCGGATATGCGGGTGTTTTGCTGTAAATAAAGACGAACAGACAGTTAAAATTGTCGACTGTGGTTAGGCATTATCGATAAAGCTGGTAAGATGAGTTGCATAATCGCACCTATTTTAAGATGTTATGAGTCATTACAGCCGTTTAGAAGATCAATTACACAGTTTAAGCCATGGTATTGGTGCCTTACTGGCTTGTGTCGGTGGCTATGCCTTGTTTTCACATACCCTAGAGGGGGATGTTTGGCAGTGGGTGGCCGCGCTACTTTATGCCAGTGCTTTGGTGCTGCTGTATAGCAGTTCTTGTTTGTATCATGCGGTGGTGGATCCGGTATTAAAGTTTCGCTTTCGACAGCTAGATCACGCCGCAATCTTTATTTTAATTGCGGGTACTTACAGCCCCATAACCTTAGTCAGTTTGCGGGGGCATTGGGGCTTGGCGTTGTTTGCGCTGGTTTGGGCCATTGCCATTGGCGGTGTGTTGCTAGAATGGCTCACTGCGATGAAATACAAAAAACTGTCGCTGGCGCTTTATCTTGGCTTAGGTTGGGTGGCGGTTTTGGCGTTAAAGCCGATGCTACAGCAGTTAGCGCCGGGGGCTTTAGTGCTGCTGTTAGCCGGCGGCCTAAGTTATTCGTTTGGTGTCATTTTTTACGTTTGGAAAAGCTTGTACATGCATCATTTAATCTGGCATCTGTTTGTGATGGCCGGTAGTATTTTGCACTTTTTAGCGGTGTACTGGTATGTGCTACCCGCACCCCGCTAAGTGTGATTTAAGCTTATTGAGCAGGCGATTCGGCTTGCTCAACCGGGGTATCATTTAATATTTTTAGCTGGTCTTTTAGCATTTTTAGTTGCTGCTGAAGCAGTTCTTTTTGCTCATCTTTGGCATCGCCTAACCTTTGTTCACACTCGGCAATTTGTGCCTGCAAGCCTGCTTTAGCGTTTTCGCGTTGCTCTGCTTCTTCGGCTTTATCAAACACGACGCTTTCTGCCACATTTTCAGTGTGACTCGGTGTAATAGGTTGGCGCCCTACAGGGATCACCTTGCCATCATCCGGCACTTTACGCTGATTCATAAAGCTGGGTGACATAATTTCGATACCCTCACCATGCAGGCCATCTAAAACCTGTTTGCGCAAATTTGAACGAGCACTGAGTAAACTTTTTACATCAACCAACATACCGCTGATTTTATAAGTAATCGCGAAATTACCCAGTTCAAGCACTTGCACAAAGGGATCGGTTAACTGGCTATTTTCCGCTGCTTGAAGTAGCAGGGTTTCAACTTGAGCATGATGCACATCATAGCCCAGAGATAAGGTTGTTGAGACAATACAACCCGAGCTGCGCGTCACAGTAACTGCGGTACTGACCAGAAGGGTATTGGGGATCGCCACCAACTCACGGTTTTCGGTTTGGATTTCGGTATCCAGTAAACCGCGTTCTACCACACGACCGAATAGCTCCCCAACTTGAATAAAATCACCGGTACGAAATGGCTTAGTCACACGCATCATGGTACCGGCCATAATATTCGAAAATATAGTGCTAGAAGAAAACGCAAATACCCCCGAAATGACTAAACCAATTAACCCAATCACTTGGTTGCGGGAGCTATCACTCACCGGCAACGACAGAGCGATGGCTATCACACCCATCAGCGTTAGCGTTAACATGGCTAATTGCCGTGGGAAAAGGCGTTCATTGCCATCATCCTGATGGCGTTGGATTAACAATACGTGCGAGATCCACAAGATTGCACTGACGATGATCGCCGTAACCGCTAGCGGTAAAAACAGCAGTATCGTTTCGTTAACTGTTTGCAACAGTGACATAAAGACGTATTCCTTAATCGCAAAGTGATGCAGACAACCTGATGTTGCTGATAATGATGAACACTAGCCAATCACCTGATTTTAATCAATGTCTTTTTATCTCAACGCCAGTGAAATGCCGGTGGGCAACATAGATGCTATTTACAGGCTGAGCAGGTAGAATATGGCCTTTTTGAAAAGGAGCCAACATGCCACTGTTAGTGATTATTGGTTACGTTTGGCCTGAACCCAATTCGTCGGCGGCGGGGAGCCGAATGCTCAGTTTACTGCAGTTATTTCAACAGCAGGGCTGGCAGGTGATCTTTGCCAGCGCGGCGGAAAAAAGCCCACATCGCTTTGCTTTAGAAAGTATTGGTGTTACTGAGCAGAGCATTGCACTGAACGACAGCCGTTTTGATCAATGGATCGCTGAGTTACAACCTGCTGCCGTATTGTTCGATCGTTTTATGCTGGAAGAACAATTTGGCTGGCGCGTAGCCGAGGCTTGCCCAGAGGCTTTACGTTTACTTGATATGGAAGACGTGCATGCGCTGCGCCATGCCCGGCATGACGCTGTTAAGCAGCAGCGACCGTTGCAGCTAGCTGACTTGAACAATGAACTTGCTATGCGTGAAGTGGCCGCGATTTATCGCTGTGATCTTACCTTGGTAATTTCTGAGTATGAGCTGCAATTATTACAACAGCATTATCAGCTGCCAGCCAACTTACTGGCCTATTGCCCATTTTGGCAAACTGAGCCGGTTGCTAGCGCTCCGGGCTTTGCTGAACGCCATCACTTTATCAGTATTGGTAATTTCCGGCATGCGCCCAATTGGGATGCCGTATTGTGGTTAAAGCAGCAGTTGTGGCCGCAGATCCGAGCGCAGTTACCCCAAGCAGAGTTGCACATTTACGGTGCCTATCCGCCACCCAAAGCCACCGCCTTACATAATGCTCGAGAAGGCTTTTTAGTGAAAGGCTGGGTAGATAATGCCGAGCAGGTTATGCGTCAAGCCCGAGTCTGTTTAGCACCGCTGCGCTTTGGCGCCGGTTTAAAAGGCAAATTATTGCAAGCCATGCAATGTGGTACACCCAGTGTGACGACGCCCATTGGTGCTGAAGGGATGACCATCGACAGTGGCTGGGCCGGTCAGATCGCCCAGACCAGCAGCGAGCAGGCAGCTGCCGCCTGTCAGTTGTATCAAGATGCTGCCGCTTGGCAAAGCGCGCAACAGCAAGGTTATCACATTTTAGCTACGCGCTTTGCCAGTGATCAAGCTCAGTATTTTTGGCAGCGATTACAACCGCTGTTGATCGAAACGGCTTTAACGCGAGCAGAGCGGCGCGCCAGCAATTTTACTGGCCAGATGTTACAATCGCATGCTTATCGTAGTACCCGTTATATGGGGCAGTGGATAGAAGCGAAAAATAGGAAAATGCCATGATTGAACGCCAACAGTTAGTCGATTATTTGGATCAGTTACTCGATAGTGGGCGCATTAAAGATTATTGCCCTAATGGTTTGCAGGTAGAAGGCAAAGCACAGATCCAAACCGTGGTCACCGGTGTCACCGCCAGCATGGCGCTATTAGAGCAAGCGGCGGCCTTAAATGCCGATGCCATCCTGGTGCATCATGGTTACTTCTGGAAAAATGAAGCGCCCATGGTGGTTGGCATGAAAAAGCGCCGTTTACAGCTTTTGCTAGCGCATGACATCAATTTACTGGGTTATCATTTGCCGTTAGATGTGCACCCAACCTTAGGCAATAATGCGCAATTAGCCCAGATTTTACATCTTGAAACGGCCACACCCGTGTTAGGTGTCGAGCCGCTTGGCGTATTGCAACAAGGTGAGCTCGCCAAAGCAACGCCACTAACCGACATTGCGGCGTTGTTAGCAGAACAATTGCAGCGCGACCTGTTGGTGGAAGATGTGGGCATTGGTGCAGTAACCAAATTAGCATGGTGTAGCGGCGGCGGCCAAGGCTATATTGAACAGGCCGCGGCGGCTGGGGCACAGCTATTTATCAGCGGTGAAGTTTCAGAGCAAACTATCCACTGTGCGCGCGAGCTGGGCATTCATTTTATTGCCGCAGGCCATCACGCCACAGAGCGTTATGGTGTCAAAGCTTTGGGTGAGCATTTAGCCGCTGAGCTGGGTTTAACCGTACATTTTGTTGATATTGCTAACCCGGCCTAAGCCGCCGACAAAGAGGCGCAATGCGTGATAAATTAACCGATCGTAATTTTGATCAATTAGCTGAGCGTTTCCAGCAAAACATTTATAACACCAGCAAGGGGCAGTTACGCCAAGCGGTGTTAATGCGCGATCTCTTGGCGCTACCGCTGTTAGCTAAGCCTTGTTCGGTGTTAGATGTCGGCGGTGGTCAGGGGCAACTCGCTTTGCGGCTAGCAGCCTTGGGGCATCAGGTGCACTTAACCGATATTTCTGCCGACATGCTGGCGATTGCACAGGCGCAGGCTGCAGCGGCAAACTTGTCGCAACAGTTTCGCTTTACCCATAGCCCATTACAAACCCTGGCCAGTCAACTTGCCGGGCAACAGTATCCGCTGGTGCTTTGTCATGCGGTATTAGAGTGGTTGGTTGATCCGGCCAGCGCAATTCAACAATTACGGCAAGTGCTGGCGCCCGGTGGCATTTTGTCGCTGATGTTTTTTAATAAAGACGCGCTACGCTTTAGTAATATTGTGTATGGCAACTTTGATTACGTAAAAGCCGATATGCGAGTGAAAAAACCGGTGCGCTTAAGCCCACAACAGCCGTTACTGCAAGCGGATGTGCTGGCGTGGTGTCAACAAGCGGGGCTCAGCGTCATCAGTAAAAGTGGTGTACGCTGTTTTCATGATTATTTACGTGATCGTCAGCTACAAATCACTCAATACAGCGAACTTGAAGCGCTCGAGTTACAATACAATCAACAAGAGCCTTATGCCTCGTTAGGGCGTTACACGCACTTGTTGCTGCAAGGTTAAGCAATAAGTGATGGGTATTACAAGTCAGTCAGCATGAATTAGTAGCACTCATAGGACCTGATATTGCAACTGAATTACACTACTTAGCTTCGGGGCAGATACTAAGACCCTAAGAATCCTAACGTTTTCGCCGTTGGCGAGATACTTTCTTTTGCGTCGCCAAAAGAAAGTATCCAAAGAAAATGCGACCCCACTTCCGCTCGAAAGCCCAACTGCTCATGCGCTGTCCAAGGCGAAAACGTAACTCGCGCGGCGCTACCGTCGCCGCACTCAAACACCCGTTTTCTTAAAACCTTGGCCACCGATGAGCAGTTGGCTCGCTCTAAGGGGACTAAAATCCAGAGCAAGCTCCAAGCTTCGGGGGCAGATACCAAGACTCTATTGATGAGTTAATAGCGAAGTAAACTTTGGCTGGAGACGTCTTTTTCAGGGATGAAAAAGAGGAGCGTACACGGATGTATTTACCGCGTGCTCCAGTCGAAGCTTTACGTAGCGTTTAACCTTTTCGCCGTTGGCGAGATACTTTCTTTTGCGTCGCCAAAAGAAAGTATCCAAAGAAAATGCGACCCCACTTCCGCTCGAAAGCCCAACTGCTCATGCGCTGTCCAAGGCGAAAACGTAACTCGCGCGGCGCTACCGTCGCCGCACTCAAACACCCGTTTTCTTAAAACCTTGGCCAACGATGATCAGTCGGCTCGCTCTAAGGGGACTAAAATCCAGAGCAAGCTCCAAGCTTCGGGGGCAGATACCAAGACTCTATTGATGAGTTAATAGCGAAGTAAACTTTGGCTGGAGACGTCTTTTTCAGGGATGAAAAAGAGGAGCGTACACGGATGTATTTACCGCGTGCTCCAGTCGAAGCTTTACGTAGCGTTTAACCTTTTCGCCGTTGGCGAGATACTTTCTTTTGCGTCGCCAAAAGAAAGTATCCAAAGAAAATGCGACCCCACTTCCGCTCGAAAGCCCAACTGCTCATGCGCTGTCCAAGGCGAAAACGTAACTCGCGCGGCGCTACCGTCGCCGCACTCAAACACCCGTTTTCTTAAAACCTTGGCCAACGATGATCAGTCGGCTCGCTCTAAGGGGAATAAAAGCCAGAGCGGTATTTGCTTAGCAAAATAGCTTTGGGGGCAGATATTAAGACCCCCGACAGAGCTCTCCAAAGCGAATACTGAAGAGCAATTGCAACAACTCCTGCCTTACTGATCAACAGCCACACCGCAAGATGTGGTTATTGCACAGCCTACAATTAACCTAGGCTTATGATATTGCTTATGTTTACTCTATTTGGAGTTAGGGTGTTACTGAGATTTCTCAGTAACATGGTAAATTTAAAGTGAATTAAATGCTTGGCTGGCTGCTCAAGTTATTGATTTTAGGTAAACTGATGGGTATAAGTTTAATTTGCCTTTCGAGTATAACTGAGAGGTCCACATAATAAATGTTAGCATTACAGGAGCATTAACAAACATGAAGTTATCGATTTTATTTTTAGCGACTTTGCTGTCATTTAATTCTTTAGCTGCGGATTATCAAACCGAGATTGATGATTTCTTTAAGTTGTATCAATCTGGGAAGGTAGATGAAGCAGTTGATTCCATTTATCGAACAAATAAATACGTATCATCAATCCCAGATCAAATTAAAAATGTTAAAAATCAATTAAATGCGCTTGAAGGGCTTATAGGAGATATTAACAATATCGGTAAAGTTGATACATACGCAGTTGGTGATAACTTTGTTCATGTTACATATTTGGCCACATACGATAGGCAACCTGTTCGTTATGAGTTTCAATTTTTTAAAGTCAAAAGCGGTTGGAGAATATATTCATTTTCATTTGATGACGGCATAACCCAAGAAATAGCAACCGAAGCAAGAAAGGCCGCTTTGTCATCTCAAAAGTAATGCTAACAAGCGCCTTAAACATAGCGGCCTGCGGCCGCTGGACTCGCAACAAGTTGCTCGCCATTTAGGCGAGCGTTATGTTTCTAGGAGAATGCAGTGAAGTCTAAAATTTTAACATGGGTTGGAGTTGGTCTATTTATTATCTTAGTTTTTGTAGCGGGACTATTTAGTGGTGCTGTCTTGACGTTTCAAATGAATGGGGCTTCATATACTAAAGAACATGTAGATAATGGTCGTTTTTTTCTATATGCATTAAAAAGGCTTGAAGAAAAGAAAGACGTCGATGGCGCTATAAGTACACTGCGTAATAACTTATTTGCAAAAGTTTCAACTGTTGGCATTCAACTAGAGCTACCTACAAATAGTAGGGATAAAGAGCTTATAGAGTCTTTTTACTTTGAAGTAATTGATTACCTGAATGAACATGGTGGGCTGCATGATACTTACCAAGTTATTGAAAATGGTAAAACTATTGAAAAGCAATCAGGTTATTCAATGCTCTTGCAAGAATTTGCTGAGAAACATAACAAGACCATTAAATAGCGTACACGTAACAGTTGTCTCGGTTCCGCTTCACTTCATATTTTAGCCAACTATTATTTAGCCATTTATGACGGCGTTATGCGATGTATGCAGCAGTTAGAAAAGTTCGCTGTGAGAGCCAATTCGTGCAAGTTGAAGTGTGTCATTGTTGATTCTATAGATCAGAATAAGGTCTGGTTTAATGTGGCAATCGCGAAAGCCGTGCCAGTTTCCCGTTAGGGGATGATCAACATTCTTGGGTGGTAACGTTTCACCGCGTTGTAACTGGGAAATAATATTCCCGACTTCGAGAATGTCGGGAATAGGTATTTTAGTGATTTTTTTAAAATCTTTTTTGAATTGTGTCGAATATTCAAGGGTGAGCATTTGGATCCTTGCCCTCGGTCAGCTCGTTGAACATATCATCAACAGATGCGCTTTGTTTGCCTTTGCCGTCAACCAATTCTTTAATTGCAGCGGCAGTTGTTCCATTTGGTTGACGAGCTTTAAGCTCAAAAGGTATGCCGCCATGATTGATAACTGCACGAGCAAAAAGCTTTAAAGCCTGAGATGGGCTTAGCCCGACATCATCGCAAATGTTGGTGAAAGCTACTTTTGTGTCATGATCTATGCGTGTGCTAAGCATTTCGCTTTTCATGTTAATTACTCCAGCGTGTGTTGCAATGTTAGACATTGTAGCACATAGTTGGAACATCACATGACAAACCGCGTCATTCAGTGCCTGCGACCTTGGCAACGCTCACCAGTTCGCGGGCATGCGCGGAGCGTAAGGAATAGTAAATGGGACTTAAACTTGAAGTTACAATAGAAAGCTGTTGGCGGGGTTCAATCTTAGATACTGTTTCAAAAATTGCCGAATTTGATTTAGTTGCAATGAAATCTTTTGCTGGACTATTGGGCCTTGAATTTGAAAAGTCGCAATCTATTACATTAACAAATAAAGAAAAAGCTTTTGTTTGGGTAGCAAAAACTGCAGAAAATAAATATTGTTTTTCAATTAGCCACAATGAAAAAACTCTTTTAACTGTTAAAACTGAAGGTAATTTCTATGTTGAAACATATTTACCGGACGGAAAGTTTTATCAATTTAAGCTAACGGGTGAAATATAAATTCGCTATTTTACAATTTGCAAAAACTCAAATATGACAAATAGCTATGTTCAGTGAAATTCCTAACAAAGCGTTCTCGCATCGCGCACTACGTGTGCTGGACAGTTTGCGTTATAGATACATGGAAAAGTTGATTTATGATTAAGACAATTAGAGTGACTGAGAAAGATTATCTCAACTTCACTCATTACGCGTTTAAACGCCTGTGCACACCACAACCTAAGGGCGCTATAGGTTTCATCAAAAACATGGTTATTTGGTGCATTTTAACCATAGCTTTTATGTTTGTATTTCAGATTGATTCAATATCATTATCTAGGTTTCATTGGCCATCAGTGGCAATAACTGCACTTCCTTTTGTAGTGTTTATTGTCGTTTACTTTAACAATATGCGTAAACTCCGTCAGTCGAGTATTCCCAATCAAAATGGCTTAATGCTTGGAGAAAAAACCAGAGTTTGGTACTGACGGAATTACAGAAATAAACTCACTTGGAAATTGTTTTTATAAGTGGGAAAGCGTTGAGTCTGTAGAAGATAATAGCGGTGATCTTTATATTTTCTTAGATAAGCTTTTTGCCTTAATCATCCCTGCTGCTTCTTTTTCCTCAGATACAGAAAAAGCAGAGCTCCAATCAATAATGAAAAAGTATGTATAACAAGGTGCTATTGTCGCCACTGTCGTGGCTCACTTATAAGTAAGTTGGTTTAATCAAATTCAAATTTGTAGAGCACATCAACAGCGTTATCCAAGCCTGATACTGCTTCTAAAAACAGGCTGCGCATTAAGCGATAGCGCAGTGTAAACTGGCCAATCGGCTGAAAAATACCAATACCGTATTTTAGTTGCAAATCTCGGGTCAGATAACCACTGACGGTAACCTGTGAGTTATCACCGGCACCTTCGGTATCCAGAGTGAGATCACTGACCCCAAAAGCCTCGCCAATTTCCCCAACCAGTTTGCCGCTGGAAGCGAAACTCATGCCAATTAAGCTGGTGGTAACGCTGTTGGCGGCATTGCCTGATTCACTGTCGAGATCTCGGCCCATAATTAAATAGGAAAGGGCATTGGCTTGCGGTTTGGAGGGCTCGGAGAAAATACTAATCACCGGTTGATCGGCCGGACCCGTGACGCGAATACCGGCGATCACGTCATCTTCCATATTAATTGGGTTACGAATGGCTTCGACATTTAAGAACGGTTGGTCAGCGGGGCCACTAAAGGTCATTTTGCCTTGGCGGATCAATAAGTCTTGGCCATAAGCACGAAAGGTACCGTCTTTTAAGTTCACTTCACCGCGCACAGTGGGGTTAAACTGTTGTTGTTGCACACGTAAGTCACCGTTTAAACGGGTTTTTAAGCCAAAGGCGGATAAATTCACCGCTTGGCCCAGTTGCACGCGAATGTCTGTTTCAATGGCAAAGGCCGCCGTTTGCTCTTCGCTAATGGGGTTTAAGCGGCGATCTAAGAGCACCAGATCGTTGGATAAGCCCACGGCATTTTGCGGCAAGCTATCAACGATAATCGTTGCACGTGGGATCTGCACTAAACCGGTTATTTTACTGCGCCCGGGTGCGGCGGTGATCTGCAGATCGGGTTTTACAAACAGTAAGGCTTGTGGGATCTGCAGTTTTAATTCATCCCCTTTAACTTGCACCGCTAAACGCCAATCTTCACGCTGTTGCCAATTAGCATCACCGCTTAAGGTGACGCGGCCTTCAGGGGTGTTGACGATGCCGCTTAAGCTGGCTTGTTCACCGGTAAACTTCACTTGTAAATCGGCTTGCTCAATATCGGTTGGCGCTAATTTACCTTTGACCCGCAGATCGGCAAGGCGCAGCTCACCGGCAATTTGCGGCTCGGCTAAATCGCCGCTGATACTTAATTGGCTGGATAAGGTACCCGCCAGCTCGCTGTATTCATCCAGTAACGGCCGTAAAAAATCTAATGTCAGGTTTTGTAGCGTAATTTCACTGCGTAACGGTTTTTGTTCTTGGTTTAAATCACTGATCAAGGTTTGTGCCTGTAACACACCCTCCTTGCCAATACGCAGCTCAAGTTGGCTGCGTAGCTGATGTTGTTCGAGCGAGGCAGTGAGTGATAATGCCGACCAATCTAGGGTCACCGGCACATCCAGTTGTTGCGTAAAACTGCCCGGTTCACCGTTTAATTGTAGCGTTGCCTTGGCGGCTTGGCCTTGTTGCCAATAGGCGGCCAATTGCAGTGAAATACCGCCTTTTAAACTCGATTGATAGGGCAGTAGCGGGTTTAATTGCGCTAATTGATAATCTGCTAGCGTTAAGCTGAGGCTGATCGCTTCACGGTTTAAGGTGGTTGCTTCGGTTAAACATAAGGTGGTGGGGGCTTGCTGCCAACAATGCGCGGCCAGGCTTAATTGTTGCTTGATAATATCGACGGTAACAGGCAGCGGCGCAGTTAATTGCCAAGCGCCTGCTGGGCTGGTTAAAGCCACTTGTTGCAGCTCGGCTTGCCAAAGCTGGCGATCGGTTAAAGCACCCGATAAGTTGATATCGGTACTGAACTCATCTGCGGTCAGCGCCAGTTTTAATTGATGTGCCAACTCGGTGCCGCTGAGCTCTAGCGATAATTGCTGCAAACGTTGTTGTTGATACTGCCCCTTCGTCGCGTTCAGTTTCAGTTGGCTGCGGATCGGTTGCGCCAAAGACACCTGCGCGGTTAGGTTCGCTTCGGCCAGTCGAAAATCTTCATAGTCAAGCTTACTGGCATTCAGTGCGATTGAAATATCAGGCTGTTTCGCCAGGCCGCGTACTGATAAAGCACCGTTTATTGCGCCTTTTAAACCCGGGATACTCAGTGCTAATTGCGGCAGTGTGATTTCGCCATCCAATTGCCATTGTTCTGCCAGTGAACCTTGGACACTCAGCGTATTGCTGCCGTGGCTTAAGGTTAAGCCCGGCGTTGTTAGCTGCCAATCGGCGTTCGCGGGTTGGCCGGTTAGCGCTAACTCGCCCTGTAATTGCAGTGCTTGACCACGTAATGGGCCGCTCAAGTTTACTTGTGGTACGTGCAACTCAAGTTGTCCTGCTGTGTTATAGCTGCCTTGGGTTTGCAGCGAGCCTTGCAAGCGACCGGGGAAATCAGGCCAATATTGACCCGGCTGGATATCGCTTAAGGTTAGGGCTAATTGCCAGGCTATCTGCTGCTGTAAGTTGAGTAAACCTTCGGCATTGATAATGCCACCTAGGGTCGTCAATTGCAGTTGGGCAAGATCAAGTTGTTGTTGCCAATGTTGCCACTGACCTTGCAGCAGCAGTTGACTGTCGGGCAGGTTGCTACCCGTGATGGCGCTGGCTAAGGACAGGTTTAAAGCACTTAAACGGCCAGTCACTGTTAATTGGGTGTCGTGCAACTGCATAGTCGGTGCGCTTAACGGCCAGCTTAACTGGGGGCTTTGCAGGCTAAGTTGCAACGGTAAATCATCGGTTAACAACGCCAATTCGCTGTGTAACTCTGCAGTAATCGGCCCTGAAGCCAACAATGACACCGACAGATCCGCCAGATCGCCACCGAGTGTTAACTTCAAGCGTTGTCCTGCAAAATCGCCTTGGTTTAACGTTGCATCAAGTTGTGCTTGTAGCGGGTAGTTAGGTTTGAACTCGACATTGGCGCTGAATTGCACAGAGGCAAGCGGATGCTCGGCGCTGACATCCAGTAGCCGGACTTGTTGCGGAGTTAACTGGGCACTCAAAGTTAACTTCGCCAGTTGCTGTTGCAATCCTGCTTGCTTAAAGCTGAATTCTGTCAGTTGGAAATCTTCTATCAGGATCGACAGCGGCAGCGAAAACTCGGGTAATACCGGCGCATGATAGCCGGTTAATGCGGCGGTTTCAGTAGCTGCTGGCGCGAGCTCAACGCTTAATTGATGCCAGCGTGTTTCGCTTAAACGCACTCGACTGCCCCAAGCAACCAAGGTGGTACTAAATGATTGCCAAGCAAGTTGCTGAGTCGGGGTATTGAGGGCCACATCTTCTAATATGATGCGGTTAATGTTAATAGGAATAGGAAGTAAAATACGCCCTGAACCGCTGGCCTCGGCGGGTGCTGCGCTTACCGTGTCTGGGTGGGGTTCTGCTAGGCTAGCGAGATCAATCCGACTACCACGCAGTTTTAATTCAGGGATACACACACGCAACTGTATTATGCAGCGTTTTTGCAGGCGAAAGGTTAGGCTCTCAAGTTGCACATCTGCAATGGCATTTTTAAAGCGAATATCCGCTAAGCTCACCCCACTTAACCAAGCGCCCTCAGTTTTGCCGATGCTTAATTCATCGACCAAGCTATCGGCTATCCACACGCTAAAACGTAGCCCTGGCTGCGTAAACAACAGCAAGCTGAGTAACAGTAATACCGCTAACAAGGGCAGTACCAGTGTACGGTTTAACCAGCGGCGCACGCGCATTAGACGCTGCTCCTTTGTTCTGACCGAGTGATCATAATTCAGGCCCTAAAGAAAAATGGAGTTGGAAAGGGGAATCAACGGCATCTAAACCCCAAGCTAAATCGATACGGACGGCGCCAATAGGCGAGGCCCAGCGCACACCAAAACCGACCCCGAGCTTCCAATCTGGGGTGTCTGTCCAAGCACTGCCATAATCGGTAAAGCCGGCTAACCACCAGTTGCCCTTTACCCGATATTGATATTCTATTGAGGCCGTTGTCATGTAACGACCGCCAATCAGTTCGCCTTCATCGTTAAGAGGCGAAACAGATTCATAGGCGTAGCCACGTAAGTTGTTATCGCCACCAGCGAAAAAACGGATCGATGGCGGTAAGTTATCGATATCTTCCATCAGCACGGCACCGGCGTCTAGCCGACCGACGAAACGATGATTATTGGCAAAGGTGGTAATGTAGCCCGCTCGACCACGTAACCTGACAAAGCTAGCATCAGAGCCCCAACTGCGATCGGATACTTCCACGCCAAATAACAAGCGATCAGCGCGAGTTGGCATGCCTGAACCCGTTTGCCGGCTGCGCGAGAAACTCAAACCGGGCATAATTAAGCTGCTGGTGTCTTGTTGATCGGCTTGGGTGTAATCCTCATACAACCAGCGTAGCGATGCCGTGCGATACCAATCGTTGCTGAGCAGCCAATGCCGTTCTAATGCCAAATTAGACTCTTTTGACAAGGTATCTTGATAATCACGGTTGCGCAGGCCGTATTGTAATTGCCAGAAATCGGTGGCCACGCTTTCTAATGGCAGTTTATAGGCCGCCTGAATACTTTGCTCGGCCCCCGACAGCGCTAATTTGCTGTCTAAGCTATGACCACGCTCATTTAACCAAGGTTTTAACCAATTGAGCTTTAAGCGCGCGCCCACATCATCTGAGAAACCAATACCGGTCTCGATACTGTTGCGTTTGCGCGGTGCTAGCTCAACATCCACCGGTAAAATATGTTCGGCCACCTGATCGGTATTACCGGTGACTAAAATAGAAGAAAACCAACTGGTATTGGCAATCGCTTGGTTTAATTCACCCAGTTGTGTTGCCAGATAAGGATCGCCCACTTTAAACGGCACTAAACTTTGTAAGCGGGCATCTTCAATTTGATTGCCTTGAAACCTCACCGGGCCAAAACGGTAACGAGGGCCACTGTCAAACGTCAGTTGTACAAAGGCTTGTTTCAGCGCCGGCGCCACTTCTAAACGAGCAAGACTAAAATTTGCCTCAAAATAGCCTTTGCGTAGGGCTAAATTTGTCAGCGCTTTTTTAAAACTGTCATAGCGGCCATGATGCACGGTTTGGCCAACTTGGGGGGCTTGTTTTAATAGTGCCAGAAAATCACTATCGTTTTGCGCTTCGCCGTTAATCAGAATATTGGCTTTGTTGATAAGCGTGGGCTCACCGGCATCCACCTGAATGAGCAGCCGACTATTTTTACCACTGTGTTGCAGTTCAATGCTGACCGTGCTGTGGTAATAGCCCAGTGCTTGCAGAGCCGTGCTAATGTCATCTTCTAAGCGAGATTGAAAACGCAGTGCTGTGGAGATCTCGTCTGGTGTATAACGGTCGAGATAAAGTTTTACATTATCTTCCAGCTCGCCAGATAAACCCGTCAGGCGCAAGCTTGTTTGCGCCGTGGCAATGCTTGGCAGCAGCAACAACATTAAAAACATGATCAATCGGAACATGACACTCCTGTGAGGTTGTCGGTTAGCCAACGTTAGGTCGTTAGCAGCAAAAAACCGAACTTGTTAAGTTAAGTGTACCTTATCGCCAGCATGGCGGCAGTAAAGAGCAGGCTAACTGCTGAAATATTCTGCAATAACTGAACTTGGCATCACCTCTGACCAGCAAGTTTGTTATACTGAGCCACAAAAGTGACAAAGGTTCACAATTACACAAGGTGGCGCGATGAAAAACATAGTGATCAGCGGCTCTGGCTTATTTACGCCAGAACTAACCATTAGTAATGAAGAATTAGTACAAAGTTATAATCAGTATGCCGATCAATATAATGCGGAACATGCTGAAGCGATTGCCGCAGGCGAGTTAGCGGCACTGGCGTATTCTAGTTGCGAGTTTATCGAAAAAGCCTCGGGCATTAAATCGCGACATGTGTTGTATAAAGACGGCATTTTAGATCCTGCCGTGATGCGGCCTATTTTTCAAAAACGTGGTGAAGAGCAGATGCCAGAAATGGTTGAAATGGCGTTGTTTGCCGCGCATCAAGCCTTAGTTCAAGCGAATAAAACACCGGCAGATATCGATTTAATTATTTGTGCGGCGTCGAACATGCAGCGCCCTTATCCGGCTTTATCGATAGAACTGCAACAGCAGCTAGGGGCGGGCGGTTATGCTTTTGATATGAACGTTGCTTGTTCTTCTGCCACCTTTGCCATTAGTAATGCTGCCAATGCAATTCGCGGTGGCACGGCGAAAACCGTCTTGGTGGTCAACCCCGAATTTGCTTCGCCACAAGTCGATTATCGTAATCGTGATAGCCACTTTATTTTTGGTGATGTGTGTACTGCAACCCTTATTGAAGCGGAAGAAACCGCAAATAGCCCATACGCTTTTCGTATCTTAGGCATGCGCCTGAAAACCGAATTTTCTAATAATATTCGTTGTGATATTGGCTATACCGAGCATTGCTTTGATCAGCATGATGCCAGTACGCCTTTTTTCAAACAACAAGGGCGTAAAGTTTTCAAAGAGTTGTTGCCGATTGTCGCCGATGTCATTTTAGATGAGCTTGCGGCGCAGCACATTGCGCCAACCGAGCTAAAACGGCTGTGGTTACATCAAGCCAATATCAATATGAATATCTTCGCTGCGCGGAAAATTTTAGGGCGCGAGCCTTTACCTGAAGAAGCGCCGTTAGTGTTAGATACTTATGCCAATACGGCTTCAGCGGGGTCGATTATTGCTTTTCATTTGCATCAACAAGGATTGGATACGGGTGACAAAGCCATTTTATGCTCATTTGGCGCCGGATACTCTGTTGGCTGTTTAGTTTTAGAAAAGTGCTAACGCAGCGCAAAAGCCACAATAAAGGTTAATTTATCACTTAAATTGAACGCCTGAGGCTATGAAAAATAAGGGGCGAAATGCCCCTTGTTAATTAAATTTTTAATACTGAGTTCTGATCATGCGACATATCGCTTTGTGAAAAGCCATCTGCTTCATCGTCATTTAACCAAGTGGTACCATCGATAAGATAACGAAATTGGTATTCGCTATCTTTAGGTAACGTAATACTGGCACTGAAATCACCGGCTTTACTCTTCTTCATCAAAAGGGCTGCAGGATCCCAATCGTTGAACTCCCCTAACAAAGCAACCTGTGTAGCATCAGGCAGGCGAGCAGCTGCCAACTTAAAGGTCACTTTGCAAGCGGGTTTGGTTTTCAAATACTGCTTACTAATGCTCATTGCACACTCCTGTTGCGGCTTAGGGATTATATCAAATAGATACCAAGCATCATGTTTGGTACCTCATAACCCTAACGCAATGTAACGATTTTGCCAATGCCTAAAAATTAAGCATGGCAGGTTTTTTGGCATCATTAGTTTGTAACAAAATATTTTTTGCATTCAGGCGTAATAATACGGCTTTCCTAAATCGAGCCGCCACACTCTACCTGGCTATCAGCGCTAAGCCCTTTGTATTAGCGCTTTTGCTTGTAACAGCGTTTTTTAAGGTATTAGCGACACGGGTTGGCGGCGTATTTTTATCGATACAAAAATTAACAGACCAATGCAACGATCTGTCGTAATTCTGCGTATGATGGCAAATAGCAAATTCTTATTAAACTCAGGATCACCTTATGTCTTCAAAATTTATGCGGGTCGGTTTGCCGATCATCATACTGGTACTCGCCATTGCCTCGGCTTACGGTTTGTCAAAGTTGCGTAAACCCCCAGCCAAGGTGGCAGAGCAGCGTTTAGCGTTATTAGTGAATGCCGCTGAGTTACCTGCCGAAGACATTACTTATAAAATTGCTTCGCAAGGTACAGTAACGCCAAAGCTTGAAACAACCCTGATCTCTGAAGTTACCGGGCGTATTGTCGCGGTCTCAGAGCAATTTGTGGTGGGCGGTTTTTTTGAAAAAGGCGACTTGTTATTTCAAGTGGATCCGGCCGATTACGAAACTGCAGTCAAGGCGGCGCAAGCCTCATTGGCGGGTGCCAAGGCACAGCTAGAAGAAGAAAAAGCCCGTGGCCGCGTGGCTGAAACCGAATGGCGCTCTTTTACCGAAGGCAAAGCCCCGGCGTTAGGTTTGCGCCAACCGCAATTGGCCAGTGCCTTAGCCAGCGTGCAAGCAGCCGAAGCCGAAGTAGAGCGGGCACAGCGTGATCTTGACAGAACACAGATCCGAGCGCCTTATGCCGGTATGGTGAATAGCCGCAGCGCCAACTTAGGGCAATTTATCACTCGCGGCTCTCAGTTAGGGATGATTTACGGCACTGAGATTGCCGAAATTCGTTTACCACTAACGGATACCGATTTTGGTTTTTTACCGCCAGCCAATACGCAACAAAGCTTGTCTATTCCGGTGAGCTTAAGCACTGTGGTAGCAGGGCAACCACAGCAATGGCAAGCCACTATCGTGCGTACCGAAGGGGTATTGGATGAGCGCAGCCGCGTGATTTATGCCGTGGCAGAAGTAGCCGATCCCTATCAGCGGCAAAATGCCGCCGGCCAGCCGCTGCAATTTGGTCGTTTTGTACAAGCTGAAATCAGTGGTATTGCCGCATCACAAGTGGTCAAAGTGGCACGGCATTTACTGCAAGCGGGAAATCGGGTGTTAATTGTTGATGAGCAAAACACTTTGCAATTTCGCCAAGTTAACCTAGCACGCGCTGATGCTAATTTTGCCTATATCAATGCGGGCTTTATGCCGAACGATCGTTTAGTGGTATCACCGGTCACCAATCCGATTGGTGGTACTGTGGTGCGCGTGGCGGGTGATACGCCCAAGGATGCGTCAGATAATGATTCGCCTGCGATAACAACCGAGCAACTCGCAAGCGCAACTGAGGCAACCGGCAATGAATAAAGAAACAGGTATTATTGCTTGGTTTGCTCGCAATAGCGTAGCGGCCAATTTATTGATGATCATTTTACTGCTGGCCGGATTAGCCGCAGTATTAACCATTAAAAAACAAGCTTTTCCAGAGATTCAGCTAGAGCAAGTGAATATTCGAGTGCCTTATTTAGGTGCTGCGCCACAAGAAGTGGAAAGTGGCGTTATTGATAAAATTGAAGAAAGTATTCGCGGCGTTAACGGCATAAAACGTATTCGCTCAACGGCGGTTGAAGGTTTAGGCACTGTTGTGGCGGAAATTGCCTCGGGTTATGACATTACCGAGGTGATGGAGGAGATTAAAACGCAGGTGAACTCGATTTCCACCCTGCCAGAGCAAACCGAGCGGCCATTAGTCTATCGGATTCGCTTTCAAAGTAATGTGATGTTTCTATCACTCTATGGTGCAGCCTCAGAGGCGGCATTAAAAGAACTGGCGAAAACCATTCGCGATGAAATTAAAAAACAGCCGGGTGTGAGCAAGGTTGATGTGATTTCAGCACGAAACTATGAAATCTCTGTTGAGATCCCTGAATCACGCTTGCGTGAATACGGTTTAACCTTTGATCAAGTGGTCAGTGCCATTCGGGGGAGTTCGGTCGATTTACCCGGTGGTTCAATTCGTTCAGAAAGCGGCAATATTTTGCTGCGCACCAAAGGCCAAGCTTACGATCAAAACGATTTCGACAGCATTGTTCTGGTGAAATACCCTGATGGTACTCGCTTAACATTAAGTGATATCGCGACAGTGACCGATGGTTTTATTGAGCGCGCCAGTTTAGCAACGTTTAATGGCCAAAATAGCGTGACTGTGCGCATTGATGCGGTGGGTGAAGACGACACCCTACAAATTGCTGAAACAGTTAAAAAATATGTTGAAACTAAGCGTAATGAGCTGCCACCGAGTATCTCGTTAGATTATTGGGGTGATTCGAGCTATTACTTGCAAGGTCGCCTGGATTTAATGACCAGTAACCTGCTGTATGGCGTGTTATTGGTGCTGCTGGCGCTGACGCTGTTTTTAGAATTTCGCATTGCCTTTTGGGTGATGGTGGGTATTCCAATCTGTTTCTTGGGTGCCTTGGCCATGTTACCGCTGCCCTTTTTTGATGTGTCCATCAATATGATCAGCTTATTTGGTTTTATCTTGGTGCTGGGGATAGTGGTCGATGATGCGATTATCATCGGCGAAAGCGCCTATACCGAAATTGAAAAACGCGGCAAGTCAACCGAAGCGGTCATTGCCGGTGCTAAAAAAGTGGCGATGCCAGCCACCTTCGGGGTGTTAACCACGGTAGCTGCCTTTGTGCCGATGCTATTGGTTGGCGGCGCCCAATCGGCTATTTGGGGTTCTATTGCTTGGGTTGTGGTGTTGTGTTTATTGTTTTCGATTGTGGAATCTAAGCTGATTTTACCGGCGCACATTGCCAATATGGACACCAAACCTTGGGATCCCGATAAAGGCGGTATTTATGCCTTAGGTCGTTTTGGTAGCAATACCCTGAAAAAAATCCGTGGCGCGGTCACTCGCCACTTAAACCACTTTATTCAACAGAAATACCGGCCTTTTATTGAGAAGTGCATCGAATTTCGCTATTTAACCATGGCGGTATTTTTTGCCTTGTTGATTTTAATGTTTGGGGTCATTTCGGCCGGTTTTGTGCGTTGGGTGTTTTTCCCTGATGTGCCGAATGATTTCTTACGCGCCACGGTGCAAATGGAAGAGGGCGCATCTAACGAAGCAACGGTGCTCGCCATGAAAGAAATTGAAGCAGCGTTAATGCGGGTAGATAAAGAGCTGTTAGCAGAAGGCGAAGATTTAGTTGTTAAACATCGTTTAGTGTTCCTCAGTAGCGATACTGCAGGGCAACTGCAAGTTGAACTGGATAAAAGTGAAGGTCGCGAAGTGGACAGCAACGAAATTGGTCGACGCTGGCGTGAACAGATCCCGGAAATTCCAGGCTTAAAAACCTTTAAACTCAGTAGTTCTGGTTTTGGTGGCGGGGCTGACATTGCGCTGCAATTACGCGGTAGTAATTTGGCTAATTTGCAATTAGCCACTGCAGAATTAAAAGAGCGTTTAGCTACTTATGAAGGGGTCTTTGATATCGAAGATAACTTGCTCGGCGGCAACGATGAAATTGTGCTGGCGCTAAAGCCCGAGGCCGATGTGTTAGGCATCACTTTAGCTGATTTAGCGCGTCAGGTGCGCTATGGTTTTTATGGTGCCGAAGCGCAGCGTATTCAGCGCAATGGCGAAGAAATTAAAGTGATGGTGCGCTACCCACAAGAAGAGCGTCGTTCGATTGGTGATTTAGAGAATATGCGTGTGCGCACCGCTAACGGCGGCGAAGTGCCATTCTCACAAATTGCCAGTTACACCTTGCAACCCAGCTTTAGTGCCATCAACCGGGTTAATGGTGAACGAGCCGTTACCGTTACCGCGGCGGCTGACAAAGCGCGCATTGAACCGGGTAAAGTGGTCGCCGAAGTGCGTAAGACCCTTATTAAAGAGCTGGAACAAAAATACCCGGGTGTCACCGGTGAGCTCGATGGCGCAAGTCAGGATGAAGTCGATGCCATTCGTGATTTATTAATTGCCGGTGCCTTTGCCTTGTTCTGTATTTATGCCTTGATGGCGGTACCGCTGAAATCTTATGCCCAGCCTTTGATTATCATGAGCGTGATCCCATTTGGTTTAGTCGGTGCGTTAATCGGCCATATGCTGTTGGGGTTAAGCTTAAGTATCATGTCCGTATTTGGTTTGGTCGCGCTGGCTGGGGTCGTGGTAAACGACAGTTTGATCATGGTCGACTTTGTCAATCGGGCACGGGCAGAAGGTATCGCGATTAAGCAAGCGGTAGTGGAAGCCGGTACGCAACGTTTTCGCGCCATTTTGCTGACGTCATTAACCACCTTTGTGGGTTTAGTTCCGATTGTGTTTGAGCGCAGCTTACAAGCAAAAATTGTGGTGCCTATGGCGGTGTCGTTGGCTTTTGGTATTTTGTTCGCTACGGTGATTACCTTAGTGTTGATCCCGGCGCTATATGTGATGCTGGAAGATGCCAAAAAGCATGTACCACAGTGGTTCCGTAACTTTATGCAGGAGTTTGGCCGTTATGCCGATTGGCGTGGTTTAACGGATCGCAAGGCTTATGTGCATTTTTACATGCTGCATCTGGTGATGATTGTCGTGTTCTTAATCATTGATGCCATTTTACGCACGAAAGGCATGGTCGCTTTGACCTATATGTTGTTTATGTATTTGCCGGTAACCGCCGCCACGGTTCGCCGTATACGCAGTGTGGGTTGGAATCCTTGGTGGGTGCTTGTTAGTTTTATTCCGACCATCGGTAGATTATTCGTATTCGTGATCTGTGCCATGCCTAGTCGGCAAGAAAAACATCAGGCATCTTTAGTGACCAGCCAGTAATCAGCCCAAGGAGCGTGGCATGACACTATGGCAAATTCTGACAGCGGCCATGCCGCTGCTCAGTGTATTTATCTTATTGGTGTTATTTCGCCTGCCAGCAAAGCAGGCGATGCCGCTGAGTTTACTGCTTAGCGCGCTATTGGCTTATAGCGTGTGGCAGATGCCGTTACAGCAATTAAGTGCTGCCGTGTTAGAAGGCTTAGTGATTGCTGCGACCATTATTTGGATCATCTTTGGCGCTATTTTACTGCTCAATGTGTTGAAGCGTAGTGGCGCTTTAGAGGTCATCAAACAGGGTTTTAGTCAGATCTCGGCCGACAAACGCGTACAACTGATCATTATTGCTTGGCTATTTGGCAGCTTTTTAGAAGGTGCTGCCGGTTTTGGTACCCCGGCCGCCATTGCTGCACCCTTACTCGTCGCTTTGGGTTTTCCACCGCTAGCGGCCGTGGTGTTGGCACTGATTGCCGATTCTAGTGCCGTGTCTTTTGGCGCGGTGGGTACGCCGGTGTTAGTGGGGATTGCGCAAGGTGTACCAGGCACCTCCTCCAGCGAATTACAGCAGATAGCGCTTACGGCAATTAGTATTGATATTATGGTGGCCTCTTGGCTACCGCTGTTGATGTGTGTGCTGTATACCCGTTATTTCAGTACGCCTGCCAGTTGGCGCGCCGGTTTTGCTATGGCGCCGTTTGCCCTGTTTTCCGGCTTAGCCTTTACTGTGCCAGCTTATTGGGTGGCGTGGGCGTTTGGTCCAGAGTTTCCCTCTGTATTAGGTGCCTTAGTGGGCTTAGCCTTGGTTTGCACTGCCGCCAAGTACCGTTTTTTACTGCCGAGCGTGTTAGCTAATTCTTCTGTAGCAACAGAGCCAAGCATTGCACCCACCTTAAGTCTTTGGCGTGCCTGGTTACCCTATCTGATGGTAGCGTTGTTGCTGGTGCTAAGCCGTGTGCCGGCTTTACCCTTTAAAAGCGGGTTACAACAACTGAGTTGGCAATGGCAGGGTATTATCGGTTCCAGCTTAAATGTTAGCGTTGCGCCCTTGTATTTACCGGGCACAATTTTTGTGATCACGGCCATGTTAGCCTGTTTTATGTTGGCCGCACCGCGCCAGATGTTGCGCCATGCCTTTAAAGACAGTAGCAAGATGTTGCTTCCTTCCGTGATTGCCTTGGCCGCTGCCGTGCCCATGGTGCGGATCTTTTTACACTCTGATTTGAATGACGCGGGTTTGCCGGCGATGCCGATGGCCTTAGCCCAGCTAGCCGCAGGCAGTTTAGCTGAGAGTTGGTTATGGCTAGCGCCTTTTGTTGGTGCCTTAGGCTCCTTTATCGCAGGCTCTGCAACCTTTTCTAATCTGATGTTTGGCAGTTTTCAGCACGCCATGGCGATAGAAGCTGACGTGAGTAGCCAGTTGGTGCTGGCCTTACAAATGCTAGGCGCCAATGCCGGGAATATGATTTGTGTGGTGAACGTGGTGGCGGCGGCCAGTGTGGTTAATTTAAATGGCCGTGAAGGTGAGATCATCCGCTATACCCTGTGGCCAATGCTGTTTTATTGCTTAGGTGCGGTGCTGGTGGCAAACTGGTTTTTCAACTAAGCTCAAAGAAAAGGATGAAGTATGCAAATAGTCTTTCGAGCGCATGAAATAATCGAAGCACATATCGTCGCCGGTATGCTACAAGCTCATGATATTGCCGCTCATGTTGGTGGTCATTATTTACAAGGCGCTATTGGCGATATTGGCACCATGGGTTTTGCGAATGTGTTTGTGGCTGATGAAGACATGCCACGGGCCGAGCAGTTATTAAAAGATTATCAAGCGGCGGAAATCGTTGAGCCTACTGCAGCAGACTGGGATGAAACAGGTTTGCAAGGCGCTAAATAACACCAGACGGTTTAAGATGCATAAATTAAGCCGCGACAACCGGCTGGTAATCTATCAGTGTATGGCATGGGCCGCCGTTATCGCGTTTTATTAACGAACGCTCAGATGAACAAGGACGTTAGTAGTAAAATGAAAAAGTTAAGTACGATACCATCGGCTGTGAAGGCTAAGCCTTTTTACCAACAACCGCGCATCATGTTTGCAATCTGGTTGTTTTTGAGCATCCTTTACTTAGTGTATCGCTATATAACTGACCAGTTTTGGCTGGTCGAGACATTTTATGGTTTGTTGTGGCTCAGCTATCCTTTTTGGTTACCACAATTATTTAAAGGGCCTAAGCCATTAGTCATCAGCGATCCGAGGAATTATGTGCGCTTTAATGCTGAGCAAATGCTGATTGGCGAGGCGAATATAGAAATAAAGAAAGTACAAAAAGTTGCGCTAGATGTGGTGGAGCAGCAAGTGTATTTTTCGTTACCTTTTAATAGCAACAAATTACCGAGCTTTGTATTTGCGGTAGAACAGCTTGAAGATTTTAAAGCGCACTTGGTTAAGGGGTTAGGCAAGATTGATTATGTTTAATCTGCTTAGCAAAGTCAGTGAGACCTAGGCCTTACTGACTTCACTTGCACAAGCAGGGATATTAAAAAGCCATTAACACTCAATAATATTAACCGCTAAACCACCACGTGATGTTTCTTTGTACTTGGTTTGCATATCTTTACCCGTATCCCACATGGTTTTAATCACTTTATCTAACGAGACTTTGTGATCGCCACTACCACGGATCGCCAAGCGTGAAGCGTTAATGGCTTTAATGGCGCCCATCGCATTACGTTCAATGCAAGGCACTTGCACTAAACCCCCAACCGGATCGCAAGTTAGCCCAAGATTATGCTCCATACCAATTTCGGCGGCGTTTTCGACATGTGAGGGGCTACCGCCAAGAATTTCAGTTAAGGCGGCGGCGGCCATGGAACACGCAACCCCAACTTCGCCCTGGCAGCCAACCTCTGCGCCAGAAATTGAGGCATTTTTCTTATACAAAATGCCAATGGCCGCTGCGGTTAACAAATAACGCGAGGCGATTTCTGGGGTTACCGGTTGAATAAATTTATCGTAGTACATCAACACTGCGGGGATAATGCCAGCAGCACCATTGGTCGGCGCCGTTACAACACGGCCACCGGCGGCGTTTTCTTCGTTCACCGCTAAAGCAAACAGGTTAACCCAGTCCATCACTTGCAGCGGATCATTGCTTTTTTCAGCGATTAAACGTTTATAAAGCCCTGGCGCGCGCCGCCGCACTTTCAGGCCGCCGGGTAAAATGCCTTCAGTTCGAATACCCCGTTCGATACAGGCACGCATCGTTAACCAGATATTATTTAACTCACTTTCAATTTGCTGGGTGCTGCGCAGTACTTTTTCGTTTTCTTGCATTAAACCGGCAATACAGAAACCGTGTTCTTTACATAGCGCGAGTAATTCGGCACCAGATTCAAACGGAAAGGGGGGCGGGTTATCGGCGGCAAATTGGCTAGCCGCTTCTTTTTCTTTGGCAAAATCGCTGGCTTTAACAATAAAGCCACCGCCAATCGAAAAGTAGATTTCGCGCAGCAAGACATTTTTCTCGGCATCAAAAGCAATCAGCTCCATGCCGTTAGAGTGCTCTTTTAACGTTTTACGCCGATGAAACATAATGGCGCCTTCGCGGGCAAAACTGACCGAGTGTTGCTGTGCCAATTGTAAACGTTGGCTGTCGTGTACTTGTTTTAAAATACCGTCAACGGCATCAGGATCAATGGTTTCTGGCAGATAGCCCGATAAGCCTAAAATAACGGCTTTGCCGGTGCCATGGCCAATACCGGTTTGGCCAAGTGAGCCATAAAGCTCTACTTTTACACTGGCTACCTGAGGTAGCATCTCATTTTGTGCTAAGTCTTCGGTAAACTTTTTAGCGGCGCGCATCGGGCCAACCGTGTGTGAGCTAGAGGGGCCGATACCGATACTAAACATATCAAATGCACTGATAATCATAATAAATCTACTTCTGAATTCTCATTGGCTGACGAACAGAGGGCAGGGCTAGCGTGTGGGCAAATCCTTGCACCCGGCCGTTTCCATTTTGGTTTATGCAGGGGTGTTGTTCAGGCCATTGTAGCTGAAGCACCGACAGACTGTAAGCCGCGAGCCGGTGAGCAGACCTGTCGTCTCTGAGTTTGCCGAAGCAAATAGCACGCTGGTGTATTGAAAACGTTACAGGGTGGCAGGGCTAAAGCTCAGTTAGCGGATGTGTTGCAGCAATTGCGCCATGATGGCTGCGGTGGCGCCCCAAATCAATTTGCTCTCAAAAGGCATAAAATGCAGTTGTCGAGCCTGCCCGCGCAAAGGCAGCCGTAGTTCATGGCAGTTCCGTGGGTCAAGAAAAAAAGTCAGTGGCACTTCAAACACCGCGCTGACTTCAGCCGGATCGGCAATGATCGGGGTGCCGGCAGGCAATAAACCCACCCAGGGGCTAATTTGAAAACCGGTCAGCGTATGATGTGAGCTCAACTGCCCTAATAGCTGAATACGGTTGGCTGTAACGCCGATTTCTTCTTCGGTTTCACGTAGCGCAGCGGCCGCAGGCGTTTCAGTGTGTTCCAGTTTGCCGCCCGGAAAACTAATTTGTCCCGGGTGATGGGTTAAATGCCAGCAGCGCTGGGTAAATAACACACTGAGCCTGTCGCCATAATCAATAATCGGCACCAACACCGCACTTTGTCTAACGTGCGTGGCTTGCTCGATAGGCAGTAACTCGCTTTGCGGTGGCAAACCAGGCTGCAGCAAAAAGCGATTTTTAAACTGCGCGGCTAACATCATCGTCCTGATCAGAGCGAGTAGCCGAGAGTACCGGTAAAATGCGGGCAACTTTATCTAAGGTTTCTTGATATTCGCTATCGGCATCAGAGTCTGCCACCAGACCGCCGCCGGCCCAGCAATGCAGTTGTCCTTGTTCGCAAACCAGGGTACGAATGGCAATATTAGTATCCATATTGCCGTTACTGCTGATATAGCCAATAGCACCACAATACACGTTACGCCGATGCGGTTCTAACTGCTCAATAATATGCATAGCACTGATTTTCGGTGCACCGGTGATCGAGCCTCCTGGAAAGGCGCCGCGTAATAAGTCACAAGCGCTGAACGGCGCTGCCAAGGTGCTGGTGATAGTGCTGACTAAGTGGTGTACCGCTGGGAAGCTTTCGATAGCAAACAATGCCGGTACTTTCACTGAGCCGGCTTCACTGACTTTACCCAGATCGTTACGCAGTAAATCGACAATCATCACGTTTTCAGCGCGATCTTTTTCAGATAGGGTCAGCGCATCGGCTTCAGCTTGATCGGTCTCAGGGCAAAGCCCACGCGGTCGAGTGCCTTTAATCGGTTTGGTTTCGATTTGTCGATCGGTAAGTTTAATAAAACGCTCAGGTGACATGCTGATCACCGCACCTTCAGGGATACGAATAAACGCCGAGAAAGGTGCGGCATTTTTCTCACGTAACAGTTTATAGGCTTGCCATTCATCCCCTTGATACTTTGCACTAAAGCGCTGCGCTAAGTTAATTTGATAGCAGTTGCCGCTAAGCAACTCTTGTTGTACTTGCGCAAATTTTTCTTGATATTGCTGTTGGCTCATATTGGCTTGCCAAGCTGAGGTTAACTGAAAGTGGCTTGACGTTTGAGGTGCCGCTTGTAAGCGTTGTTGTAACTTATACCAATTTTCTTCGGCATCGCCCGTATAGTCAGTAAACCACAGTTGCTTGCTGTGCTGATCAAAAATCAGTGCCCAGCTGTATAGCCCAAGTGCCATATCCGGCAGGTGAATATCCGCGGCCGCCAGGCTGGGTTGTTTTTCCAGGTAACGACCAAGATCATAAGCAAAATAGCCCAGTGCACCGCCATGAAAGGGCAATTCACTGCTGATGGCCTTAGGAAAATACCGTTTTAGCGCACAGTCTAATACCTTAAACGGATCGGTTGTGTAATGATGGGCGCCGTGCTCATCTGTTAAGATGGTTTCGCCGTGCTGACTGGTCAGGGTGGCAATGGGCTCGGCAACCATAATCTGATAACGACTATTCGGATGGCTGGCATCTGCCGAGTCAAGAAGCATTGACCAAGGCTGCTCAGCAAATACCTCGAACAGGCTTAACAGAGAAAATATCGGGTCAGGAACCTTTTTCGCGTCGTAGATTAGATACTGCTGCATGATTGGGACTAGCCGCTGTTTTCGATGCACGCTATCATACCAGTACCTACATCAATAGTTAAATGTCTCGCCAAGTTTGGCGACTGAGGAAGGGCAAGCATGACGGTTATTCGCCAACAAGATTTTATTGATAGTATCGAAGATGCATTACAGTATATCTCTTACTATCACCCACTGGATTTTATCAAAGCGCTGGAAGTGGCTTACCATAAAGAGCAAAACCAAGCGGCTAAAGATGCCATCGCCCAAATTCTAATTAACTCGCGCATGTCGGCAGAAGGGCACCGGCCTATTTGCCAAGATACCGGCATCGTTACCTGTTTTGTGAAGATCGGTATGGATGTGAAGTGGGATAAAACCGACTTGACGGTACAGCAGATGGTTGATGAAGGCACCCGTCGTGCTTATCTTAACCCAGACAATCCGCTACGAGCCTCTATTGTTGCTGATCCTGCCGGTCTGCGCAAAAATACCAAAGATAATACCCCAGCCGTGGTGCACATTGATTTAGTCCCAGGCCATCACGTTGAAGTGATGATTGCGGCCAAAGGCGGTGGCTCTGAAAATAAAACCAAGATGGCGATGTTAAATCCGTCAGATTCTATTGTGGATTGGGTACTGGAAACCCTGCCAAAAATGGGTGCTGGCTGGTGTCCTCCAGGCATGCTGGGCATTGGTATCGGTGGTACGGCTGAAAAAGCGGCGGTATTGGCCAAAGAATCATTAATGGATCCCGTGGATATTCAAGATTTACTGGATAAAGGCGCAGAGACCGCAGAAGAGAAACTGCGGGTTGAGCTGTACGAAAAAGTGAACAAATTAGGTATCGGCGCCCAAGGGTTAGGCGGTTTAACCACGGTTGTTGATATTAAGATCAAATCGGTACCGACCCACGCCGCATCTTTACCGGTAGTGATGATCCCGAACTGTGCGGCCACTCGGCATTTACATTTTCATTTAGATGGTAGCGGCCCGGCTGATATTAAGCCGCCTAAATTGGAAGACTGGCCACAAGTGACGTGGGAGCTAGGCGATAAAGTGCGTCGGGTAAACCTTGATACCGTGACACCCGAGGAAGTGCAAAGCTGGCAAGCCGGTGAAACAGTATTACTAAGCGGTAAAATGCTAACGGGGCGTGATGCGGCGCACAAGCGTATTGCTGATATGCTGAATAAAGGCGAGGGCTTACCCGCTGGCGTTGATTTTAAAAACAAATTTATTTATTACGTCGGCCCAGTTGATGCGGTAGGTGATGAAGTAGTAGGGCCAGCCGGTCCAACTACCGCAACCCGAATGGATAAATTTACCGATATGATGTTATCGCAAACCGGTTTACTGGGCATGATTGGTAAATCTGAGCGCGGTGATAAAACCGTGGCCAGTATCAAGCAACACAAAGCAGCCTATTTAATGGCGGTAGGTGGCGCGGCATACTTAGTGTCAAAAGCGATTAAAAAAGCCCGGGTAGTGGCATTCGCAGACTTAGGTATGGAAGCGATTTACGAGTTTGATGTTGAAGATATGCCGGTGACGGTTGCCGTTGATAGCAACGGTAATAATGTGCACCAACAAGGGCCGGTGATTTGGAAAGCGAACATCGCTGAGTTAGATGCCAAGTTAAGCAAAGGCTCGAAATAATAATAACAGGCCGCAGCAACGACTGCGGCCTTTTGCTAACCGAGGGAACTGATGAAAAAACTGACGTTACTGGCTGCCTGTATTTTAAGCAGTACGGCCATGGCAAAGGGGCCGCTGACGGTCGAGCACCTAAACCAATTTAATAAAGTGGGTAATGTGGCGTTAGCGCCAGATGGTCAAGCGGTGGTTTACAGCCAGAGCAATGGCGGTTTTGCGCCCGCCGATACCAGCCATGATTTATATCTAATGACGCTAGGTGAAAATCGTAGTGTCAAACGCCTGACCACACACAGTAGCCGTGAAACTGCAGTGCAGTGGCATCCTAACGGCCAGAGTATTTTCTTTATTGCCAATCGTAGTGGCAGTAATCAAATTTGGCGGTTGTCGTTAGACGGTGGTGAAGCACAACAAGTAACCCAACTGCCGGTACCCGTAAATGCGTTTAAACTGGCGGCGGATGGCAAAACCTTGGCGTTAGCGTTGACCGTGAAACCGGGCTGCCAAACATTACAATGTACCTTGGACGCCCAAGCCAAAGACGCTGAGAAAAAAGACAGTGCCTTGGCTTATGACCAACTCATGGTTCGGCATTGGGATCACTGGCGCGATCAATATCGTGAACATCTGCATATCGCCACCATCGGTGATAAAGTGCTGACCGATGCCAAAAATCTGATGGCAGATTGGAATACCGATATCGCTGGGATCAGCGAAGTGGCTTTTACGCCAGACAATCAGCAACTGGTGTTTAGTGCCAAGATCCCTGCCGTCGATCAAGCCTGGCATACCAATTACGATATTTTCCAGGTACCGATTAGCGGTGGCGAAAAAGTTAATTTAACCGCCAATAATCCCGCTTGGGATGCAAAACCGAAATTCTCTATCGATGGCCGTTTTATGGCTTATTTGGCCATGAAAAAACCCGGCGCTGAAGCCGATCGCTTTGGCTTAATGTTGTTGGATCTGGTGACCGGTGAGAAGAAAGAAGTGGCGCCAAACTGGGATCGCTCGATTTCTGATTATCAGTTTGGCTTAGATAATCGTACTATTTATGTGACTACCCAAGATGTGGGGCAATATAGCATTTATGCCATCAACACCAGCTTTGGTGATGTCGTCAAAGTGTATGGTGATGGCTATGCCGCTAACTTACAGGTTGCCAGCGATAAAATTGTGTTTACCAATCATCGCTTAAATATGCCAGCAGAAATTTTTCAAACTGGGCCCGATGGTTCGCAATTACAACAATTAACCGATGTTAACGCCCGCTGGCGCGAGCAGGTGCAGTTTGGTGATTACGAGCAGTTCAGCTTTAAAGGGGCAAATGACGCCACCGTTTACGGCTATTTAGTGAAGCCGTGGAATTTTGAGCCAGGCAAAAAGTATCCGATGGCATTTTTGGTGCACGGTGGGCCACAAGGTAGCTTCGGTAATATGTTTAACGAGCGTTGGAATGCGCAAATGTATGCGGCTAAAGGCTATGCGGTGGTCATGGTCGATTTCCATGGCTCTACCGGTTATGGTCAAGCCTTTACTGATGCGATTAGCCGTGATTGGGGCGGCAAGCCCTTAATCGATTTGCAAAAAGGCTTTGAGTATATTGTGCAAGCGCAGCCTTGGATTGATGGCGAACGTGCTTGTGCGCTGGGAGCGTCCTACGGCGGTTTTATGATGAACTGGATCGCCGGTAACTGGCCAGAGGGCTTTAAATGCTTAGTGAACCATGCCGGTTTGTATGATATGCCGAGTTTTTATGGCAGCACAGAAGAGCTGTGGTTTCCTGAGTTTGATTTAGGCGGGCCAGCTTGGCAGGCTGAGTCAGATTATCAAAAGTTTAATCCGGCGGCGCATGCCGCAAAGTGGCAAACACCGATGTTGGTGATCCACGGCTTAAAAGATTTCCGTGTGCCTTATGCTCAGGGCTTAGGGGCTTTTACTAATTTACAACGAAAAGGCATTGATTCACGGTTGGTGATCTTTCCAGATGAAAACCATTGGATCTTAAACCCGGATAACCGCGTGCGTTGGTACAACGAAGTGTTTCAGTGGTTAGATAAATATACACGTTAAACATAAGCTCCGTTAAGCGTAATGCACGTAAGTTAAGCATGAGCTGTTTGCGCTAAATCAACCGTTGCAGGCCATGGATGGCCGCAAAGAAGCCTCAGGGATGATTCATGGCGTGTTGACTGAGTAAACCGCATTTTGCTTAACACTAAACTGCTCGGTATGACCGATCAGCGGGGCTTTGTTATGCGGTCATGCCGCGGTTAATAGTAAGCAAAGGGTTGCTGTCCCGCTTGCAGTTGTCGTCTTGGGGCGGCAATGCCAAAATAGAGCCGCAAATTTTCGGTGAAGCCTTCACGTTCTAATTCAAATAGCATATTCGCCAAGGGCTCTAATAAGGCACTGTGGTCGCGATGCAGTAGATGGTAATCGGGTAAGCTCAAAATAAATTGCTCGTTAATCGGGAAATGGCTTTGTGCATTTAGCTGATAAGCCGCAAAAATCACGGCATCGACTTTGCCGGTTAAGAATAAATTTTTGGTACTTTCGATACTGCCAGAGCTAATCACTTGGCGCGAAGGCGGCAGCTTTTTTAAGATTTCTTCCAGCACCAAAGAGCCTCGGACATAAGCCAAGCTTGGCACATCGTTTAGGCTGCATTTTGCACAGCGTTGCTGATTGATATACAAATAGACCTTGGTATCAAACAATACATAGGGTACTGCGACGAGGTTAGGGTAATGCTTAGTGACATCCAGCACCCGTGCCAGCTCGCCATCTAAGCTGCCTTTGTTCGACTCTAATAAACTTCGGCCAAACGGAATATCAATAAAGTGCGCATCAATATTTAAACGCCGATAGGCTTCCGACAACAAAGCTTGGCTATATTGTGCTGCGGGTGAGGTTAGCGCTTGGCGAAATTGCAGCTGCGACGGCAATGTTTCTGCCGTTTCGGCGTACGATACACTCCAGATCATTGTGCTAAAAAGTAGCAGCCATTTCATCAGATCAATCCGTTTAGTCTCAGCGTTAAAACATCTTGCGAGATGCTGTGCGGCTATTTATGAGTTAATAAAGCAACCTCAGGCGAATTTTGTTACCCGTTCAGCTAAAAGGGCGCTAAAAATATCCTTACGGGCAACGTGTTATCAGTTTACGGCTGCAATTTTTGTTGCCATGCCGCCAACGCGAGCAGTTGCTGTTTAATATTTTCTTGGATTTTACTATCAATTAAATGTCCTTCATTGTCAAAAGCGCCGCTAAACGCATTGGCAAAAACTTCGGGTTTATTTAACGGGTGTAAATCGAGATATACACAGACTTGACGTAAATGATATTGCGCGCGCGAGCTACCCATACCACCTGCTGCGCCCATAATGGCCACCGCCTTGCCACGTAATAGGTAATTATCAGGTTCACGCGAGGCCCAATCTAGCGCGTTTTTTAAGGCGGGGGCCAGTGAGTAATTGTATTCTGGGCAGCCCAGAATTAATGCATCTGCTTGGGCGAAATCGTTAAGTAACCGGCTGACAGCAGCGGGTTTTTCCGCTAAATCGGCGTTATAAAAGAGCACATCCAATAAGTCGGCCAGGTGAATTTTCATACCCTGAGGTGCGTGTGCTTGCGCCCATAGCAACATACCGCGATTAGTTGATTTAGCGCGTAAACTGCCGCCGATGGCCAAGACGTTGAGTGTTTTTGTCATAGTGATAGGATGCTCCATGTCAGGTGTTTAGCCTTGAGGCTTGCCGCGTTCAGGTTTGATAAATAGCTTAAGCCTAGCAGTTATCATTAAAATTGCAGGATAAAAGTTAACCAAATGCGTAAACAATTTCACCGGTAAACCGCAAAAAAGCAAAGCAGTAATCCGATATCTGCTTTGACCTTTTACTGTTACAATACTCAGCGTTGCTCTCTGATAACAAGCAACGCTTAAACGCTAAGGTGAGCTTAAAGCTTAACATAGGGAATCAGGTGCGAACCCTGAACTGTACCCGCAACTGTAAACTACGCTGTGTTTCAAGGCCACTTAACGGGAAGGCGAAACATGGGTTATCGTAGTCAGTCAGGATACCTGCCTTGGTGTAAAAATGCCCCCGTGCGGGAAAACACGGTAGCGGCCTGCCACCTGTGTCAAACGGGCTGTAGGATGCTGCCTGCGAGCAACTACAGGATATTGTTTTGACAGCCGCCATTTATACTCTAGACCAGCTTTGTTTAGCGTATCCCAATTCGCGTAGCACAGGCTCTGTGCTGGCGCTCGACCAGATTACGTTGACTATTTCCCCTGACGAAGTCGTTGGTATTATCGGCCCGAATGGGGCGGGTAAGAGTAGCTTATTACAGTTATTAAATGGCCGTTATGCGCCGAATAGTGGCCGAATCTTACTTTCTGGCCAGCCGTTGCAGCAGCAGAGTGCACAAGCTTTAGCGCGGCAAGTTGCCACCGTGGCACAAATCAGCAGTGCACCGCAGGGGTTGTTTTGTGAGCAAGTTGCGGCGATGGGCTTGTTACCACATAAACGCTGGTATGAAGGCACCAGTGCCCAAGACAAGCAGCAGGTAAGGTTAGCATTGCAGCAAGTGGGTTTAGCTGATAAAGCGCAGCTGCGCGCCGATACCTTATCGGGGGGCGAATTACAGCGGCTTTATATAGCACGCGCTTTGGTGCAGCAAGCGACTATTTTATTATTGGATGAGCCGACCAATCATTTGGATGTGAAATACCAACATCAGGTATTGCAACTGCTACAGGGGCTGAATAAAACCATTATTTGTTGTTTGCACGATCTGAATTTAGCCGCACGTTATTGCCACAAGCTATTGTTATTGGAAAACGGTAGGGTGCGCGCCTATGGTACGCCACACGACGTTTTGCGCCCTGCATTATTACAGCAGGTTTTTGGTTTGCCTTGCGTGGTGTCATCGCAAGCCGATTATGGCTGGCTGCAAGTGACCTTTATACCTGAGCTCGCGCACGCGAAAGTCGGAGTGCCAAGCCCATGCTAAAACAGTTAAAACCCCGTCAGCAAGCCTTGCTATGGCTGTTAAGCGGTTTATTGGTGCTGAGTTTACTATTCAGTTTGCAGATTGGCAGTGTCGCGATCAGTTGGCGTGAGTTGCTGCTCGCCTTAACTGGCCAAGCAGTGAGCGAGCCTCTGACCCAGACGATTATCTGGCAAATTCGTTTACCTCGTTTACTGGTCGCCATGTTAGTGGGGGCAGGCTTGGCTGTGGCCGGTGCCGTTTTACAAAACGTCAGTCGTAATCCACTGGCTGATCCTTATTTATTTGGTTTAATGGCTGGTGCTGGGTTAGGGGCGACCATTGTCAGTATTGTGCTACCCGATCAACTGATCAGCATGGCGTTGGCGGCCTTTTTAGGGGCACTGCTTGCGGTGCTGTTGGTGTTTATTGCCTGTATGGGTAATCGGCTACAAAAAATGGAAGTGACCTTACTCGCTGGGGTGGCGGTGTCATTTATGCTCAGCGCGATAAGCAGCTTTATTCTGTATTTTGCTGAGCCTTTTGCGGCTAATCGGGTTATTTTTTGGATGATGGGAAGCTTAAGTCGAACCGATTGGCACAGTGTGGCATTAATTGCGCCCGCCGTGATGGTATTGCTGGTGGTGGCATTGGCGGTCAGGCGGCAATTGGATGCCTTGTTATTATCAGACGACAGTGCCCGCAGCTTGGGCGTGAATACACAGCGTCTGCGGCTGGTGTTATTACTGCTTACCGCGTTAGTCACTGCCTGTATTGTGGCGCAGTGTGGTGGTATCGCTTTTGTGGGCTTAATGGTGCCGCATATGGTGCGTTATTTTATGGGGGTAACGGCAGTACCATTATTACTGGGCTCGGCGCTATTTGGAGCCATCTTTATGATGTGGGTGGATAATGCCGCGCGTAGCCTGTTAGCGATGCAAGAAATTCCACTAGGGGTGATCACCTCGGTGCTTGGCAGTGTATTCTTTCTGATTATTTTACGGCGACAGTTACAACAAGGTGGATAGCATGAGTGCAGATGAATTAAAACAACAACGCCATCAGGCACGGCAACAACGCTTAAAAGAGTATGTTGATGCCGCCGTAACACGAGCCAATATTGAAAAAGGCTTGTTGTTAGTGATAACCGGCAACGGCAAAGGTAAATCAACTGCCGGTTTTGGCACCGTGGCACGCGCGGTCGGCCATGGTCTGAATGCGGCAGTGGTGCAATTTATTAAAGGCAGTTGGGCTTGTGGTGAACGTAATTTACTGCAACAACATGGTGTTGAGTTCTCGGTGATGGCAACGGGTTTTACCTGGGATACGCAAGACAAAGCGGCGGATATCGAAGCGGCCGAGCGAGTGTGGCAAGATGCCGAACGCTTTTTAGCCGACGATACGCTCGATTTGGTGTTACTAGACGAGCTTACCTACATGCTCAGTTATCATTATTTACCACTAGAACGCATTGAAAAAGCGCTGATGCAGCGCCCAGCTAAACAACATGTGGTGATAACCGGTCGCGCTTGTCATCGACGTATCTTGGAATTAGCCGATACCGTTAGCGAAATTCAAGCAGTAAAACATGCGTTTGACGCTGGTGTGAAAGCACAACAAGGTTTGGATTGGTAAATGCGATTATTGCATAGCGTGTCGCAGCTTTGGCTTAGTGGCGTTATTTTAGCACTACTCGCTTTGCCACTCGCTTTGCCGCTCGCTGCCGCGCCGCAGCGAGTGATCAGTCTGGCGCCACATATTACGGAATTAGTGTATGCGGTGGGGGCGGGCGAGCAATTAATTGCCGTGAGTGATTACAGTGATTATCCTGAAGCTGCCTTAGGATTACCGCGGGTGAACAGTTTTGCGGCCTTAAATATTGAGGCCATTTTAGCGTTAAAACCGGATCTGGTGCTGGCCTGGCGCAGCGGCAATCCGGCGCAGGATCTTGAACGCTTGCAGCAATTTGGTATTCAGGTAGCTTATTCTGATCCGGTCATGCTTGATGATATTGCACTGGAGTTAAAGCAGCTCGGTGCCTTACTCGGGCATGCACAGTTAGGTCAGCAACAAGCGGCAGCGTTTCAGCAACGCTTAACCACGTTGCGTAAAGCCTACGCGCATAAACCGCGGCCAAGGGTGTTTTATGCCATGGGGGTGGCCCCGTTAACGACGGTCGCCAATTCGGCTTGGCCTGCGCAACTATTACGTGAGTGTGCCAGTGATAACATTTTCGCTGATGCTAAGGGCGATTATCCGCAGCCGTTGTTAGAGCAGTTATTAGTACGCCAACCCACGGTGATTATTCAACCACAGCAGGCGGCAACAGCAGCGTTTTGGCAGCGCTATCCCAACCTGCCCGCGGTAAAAAATCAGGCTTTTGTTAGTTTAAATGCGGATTGGGTGTATCGAGCAGGCCCACGTATGCTCGATGCCATGCAGGCCTTGTGCGAAGGGCTAGAACCTTATCGTGGCTCAGTCGATAATATCTGAGCGTTGCTTGCCTAGCGGTCGGCATTCGTTGAAGTGACCGTTGTGCTTGCAAATTTCTTTGGGCTGCTCGTCTTTGCCGAGCTTTTTCACGCCTTCAATCACCGCGCTATCTACCGCAAGGCCCAGTTCAGTTAACAGTGAAGGGGGTTCGACGGTTTTGCTTTGCCCGGTTTGTTGATCTTGCACCACGCGCCTGTTGTCGCTTTGTAGCTGGCTATCACCGAGCATCCCTAAAGCGGTACAACCCGATAACAGGTTACCAAGCAGCAAGCTGCCGCCTAAAACTATCCATTTAGTTGATAACATTGTGCCGCTCCATTTGCAAAACATCCTTTTTGTTGCTGATAAGGTGACAAAAATACAACCTCGGCTAACAAATAGCCAGTTAAAAATAACGTTACAGCCGCTCTAGCTGATATTGGCCACTGGCAAAGGCGTCGGCGAGTTCATGTGAACGACTTAGCACCGTTTGCCAGGCTTGGATGCGCTGTGGCTCGTTGAGTTTAAAGTCTTTACGATCAGGAATTTTGCCGTGAGGTAAGCTGTTGATCCAAGCCGGGCTAGGGCAGAGAATCACCACATTATCAAGATAAGCACGATTGGCTCTGCGCCATTTTAAACCTTTATCAAACCAGCCTGGCGTTAAGTCGGGGTAGAAATGCGGATAGAGCACCAAGCCTTCGCTGCTAAACTGCTGATTAAAATGATAATCGGTGATACCACCATCAAAGTAGTGTCCTTGGCCTGCACCTTGAATATCCAAAACGGGCTCTAGCACCATCGGAATGGCACCACTGGCGATCACCGCGGCGGATAAATTGTGTTCATTCAGTAACACGTGTTCGGTTGGGAGATCCGCACTGTGGAAAAAAGGCGCCGCTTCACCGGCGACATGAAAATGGATACGCTGAAAAAAATGCCGTAACAATCGTCGATTTAATAAATTCGCCCCAGCAGCGAGCATCAACCCCGTGCCTTGCAGCCAAGGGCGGTTGCTGCGGTTTAAGCCTTTAGCGCGGTCAACTATTAAATTTAACTTCATAACCGGGTGCTGCAATACCTGTTGAATACTGTCTTTATCCGGCAGGATCTGCTTAATAATATTTTGTGAGATCTGCGTGATCAGTTTGATGTCGGCCTGCGGGGGAAAGCGAATTTCGGAGTAGGCTTTAGCAAAGCGGCTTGATGCAGCTGCACCATCTTGCTGGGCGTAACAAGCAAAGCGCCAAGCACCGGCAGAGCTGCCCAGCAGGTGCAATGGCTTGCTGCGGTTTTTAAAAAATTGTGTAAGCAGATACTGATCAAGCCCATACAGGCAAAACCATTTAGGGCCACCGCTGGCGCCAATCATTACGCTGATATCATCAGCGTGTAAGCCCTGTTGTTGGATCTGTGTAAAGGCGCGTTGGCCTGCGAGTACACGAAGTGGTCTTTGCACTCTTACGCCCTCAGTTTAACTACCAAATAAGCTGCCATACATCCGCTCGGCATAATCATCGGTCATGCCTGAAATATAATCGCAAATTACCCGCTGCTTGGCAGTTTTATCCGCGGCATCTAACCAACGTTGCTGCGTGTTAAGCGGCAATAAACGTTGGGGATCAGAGGCAAAAGCATCGAATAATTTCAATAACATATTTTGACTACGAAAGCGTGATTGTTGAATGGTCGGTTGTTGGATCACACAACGATAGACCAGTTGTTTCAGCGTTTGTAAGATATGTTGCTCGGCTTCAGCTAGGCAGGCATTAAAACGAATTAACGGCTCTTCGCAGCGGGGTAGGCTTTCATATAACGATACCGACGTAATTAACTGATTTACCAAGGAGCCAATCGCATCTTTGCGCAAGTGATGCGCCTTAGCAAACAACTTAACGCCAACGGCCTGCAGTGCTTGTTGTTGCTCGTGGTGCAGTGCAGCAAAGGGCTCAGCGGTAAACTGTTGCCATTGGCTAAAGCTTATGTTCCCCAACACGATAGCATCTTCGAGATCATGTACCCCATAAGCGATGTCATCGGCCAGCTCCATAATCGACGCATCTAAGGATTTATAGCGCGATTTTTGCCACGGTGAGTCATCCAGTACTTGGGTTTGTTGAAACGCTTGGCGATCGGCTGCGCTAAGTGGCGCTAAGATCCAATCTAAAATAGCACTGTCAGCCGCAAAAATCGCCTTTGCGGGTTTCCACGGCGCTAAACTTAACGGGTTATCGAGCTGGATTGGTGCTGTCAGCATCGGTTGTAGCACCGGATATTTTAATAATCCCAGTAAGGTGCGGCGTGTTAAATCCATACCGTGATGTTCGGTATAAGGTTCTAATTTACTGACAATACGTAAGGTTTGGCCGTTGCCTTCAAAGCCACCGTAGGCCAGCATTTTGTAATTAAGTGCTGTTTCGCCACCATGCCCAAAAGGGGGGTGACCTAAGTCATGCGCTAAACACAGCGCTTCCATTAGGTTGTCTTCGGGTAAAAAGGCGCGTACGGTATCATCCGCGTTTAGGCGTAATTGATTGAGTAAACCGGTGCCAATTTGCGCGGTTTCTAAAGAATGGGTTAACCGCGTGCGGTAAAAGTCATTTTGACCAATACCAAGAATTTGCGTTTTAGACTGCAAACGACGAAAGGCAGCTGAATGTAACACACGAGCCCGATCTCGTTGCCATGGCGTACGATGATCTAACGGGCGACTACCGGGTGCCGCCGACCGCCGTTCTGACCAAACTGAACCCATAAATCCTCCGCTGAAATCGCTATAGTTCGATTAGGCCTTGTTATAGTGATGATAGTAATGCAATTACAGCTCAGATGCGAGCGCTGGACAGGGTCTTATTTATACTGTATAAATAAACAGTTTTCTAGCAGAGGGTAAAACGATGGCGGTAATCACCAAATATGTTGTAGAGCGAAATGGAGTAGAAAAAATGACGTTTACCTCAAAAGCTGAGGCGGATGCCTATGACAAAATGCTCGATACGGCAGATGCTTTGCAACTATTACTTCAAGACAGCGCTTTAATCGCTGACGAACAACAAACTGAAACCTTGGCGTTATATTTAGCGCAGCAAAAAGACGCGGTATTAATTGCCTTAGGTGCCAAAAAAGCGCCAGCAAAAACGGCAGCGAAAGAGCCTAAAGTCAGCGAGAAGTCGCAGCAAAGCGCAGCAGAGTTAACGGCCGTAAAGAAAAGCAGTAAAACCGAGCAAGCGGCTTAACCCTCAGCTCAGCCTTCCTAGCCAATACGGCTAAGGCAACACCTTGTCTGCGCGCGTGAAGCGCCAAAGGCAAGGTGTTGCTCTTATTGGCAGCACAAGTCTCAGTTGCGCAACCAGGCTTAGCTACTTCAACACGATCTAGTGTTTAACGCGGTTTTGCCAATAACGATTTAAATCGGCTTTTACCTCTGGCAGCAGTAAATACAGGGCCAGAATATTTGGGATCGCCATTAAGAAAATCATTGAATCGATAAAATCAAACACTGCCATAATGCTGGGTACTGCGCCCATCGATACCATGCCACAGAATAAAATCTTATACAGCGTGGTCATTTTTGGGCCGGTACCCATAATGTAACGCCAGCCGGTTAAGCCATAATAAGACCAGCTAAGCACGGTTGAAAAACCAAACAGCAACAACGCCACCATCAAGACTATCGGAAACCAATCAAATACCGTAGCAAACGCACCCGAGGTAATTTGTACGCCATCCAGCCCTTGTAATTGATAAGCCCCAGTTAAAATAATCACCAAAGCGGTAATGGTACAAATCACCACCGTATCAATAAAGGGTTCGAGCAAGCCGACAAAACCTTGCGAGATAGGATCTTTGGTTCGGGCAGCCGCATGCGCGATAGGCGACGAGCCAATGCCCGCTTCATTCGAGTAAGCGGCGCGCCGAAAACCTTGGATCAACACGCCAATAAAACCACCATAGGCCGCATCGGGCGCAAAGGCACTTTGTACGATTAACAGCAAGGCGCTGGGCACGGCAGGTAAATGCTGTGCAATCACCACCAAGGCAGCCAGCAAGTAAATGGCACACATAAAAGGCACCAGTTTACTGGTGACATTGGCAATACTTTTGATCCCGCCAATAATCACTGCGCCAATTAGCGCCGCGTAAATCACCCCGAACAGCCAGGGCTGATCAAAGCCCGTTACACTTTCTACTTGCACAAAGCCTTGGTTTACATGCACAAAGCCGGCCGAGCCAAAGATAACAGCAATAGAAAAAAAGATGGCCAAAGCGGAGCCCAAGCGCGGTAAATGGTATTTATCCAGCGCGGCTTTAATGTAGAACATCGGGCCACCCGAGATACTGCCGTCGGCGTTTTGCTGACGATACTTCACAGCCAAGGTACATTCGACAAACTTGGTCGACATGCCCAATAAACCGGCCATGATCATCCAAAACGTCGCGCCCGGGCCGCCAAGGCTGATAGCAATCGCCACACCTGCAATATTACCTGTACCCACCGTACCAGAGAGGGCGGTGGTTAGGGCTTTATAAGGGGAGATTTCACCGGCGCTATCGCGTTCTGGTTTGGCGAATAAGCGGCCAATCGCATAGCGAAAGCCACGAATATTAATAAACCCGAGGTACAGGGTAAAAATGATGGCACCGCTGATTAGCCAAATCATGACCAAGGGAATATCCACGCCATTAAAGGAAAAGGCGTAAAATACGACTGCAGCAAGTTGCGTCGTAAAAGCTTCAAACAGAGATTGAAAAAAGTATTCAGCAGACATTTTGCTATCCAGATGGCTACAACCTGGCCGAGCATACCTGCTTGACGCCGTGCTGACAACAGTGATGTGTCAAACACGGCATTTTTACCGATGAAGCTGTTAAAGCGTTATGTTTTATTCTTGACTATAGCTGGGTAAAAATTGTGCAAGCTTACTAATTGCCTGTCGTAATTGATCTTTATGCGGCAGTGTAACAATCCTAAAGTGATCCGGCTCTGGCCAGTTAAAGGCGCGACCATGCACTAACAGCACTTTGTGTTGCCGTAAAAAATCTAACACGAACAGTTCGTCATCTTTAATGTGATATTTCTTTAAATCAATTTTGGGGAAGAGATACATGGCGCCTTTTGGGCGCATGCAGCTTACGCCATCAATCTCATTGACCAACTTGTGCGCCAAATCCATTTGATCGTATAAACGGCCACCGGGAACGGTAAGTTCATTAATGCTTTGATAGCCGCCCAGTGCCGTTTGTACGGCGTGCTGGCAGGGCACATTGGCACATAAGCGCATCGAGGCCAGGATATTTAAACCCTCGATATAGTTTTTGGCGAGCTTTTTCGCACCAGAGATAAACAACCAACCGATGCGAAAACCGGCTATGCGGTAATTTTTAGATAAGCCACCAAAGGTCAGCATTACTAAATCATCTGCTAATGCTGCCGTGCTGACATGCTCGGTACCGTCGTATAAGACTTTGTCGTAGATCTCATCACTCATCACCACCAGCTTATGTTGCCGGGCGATTTCAAGCAGTTCACGTAAGAATTCTGGGCTGTACACCGCACCGGTTGGGTTATTCGGGTTGATTAACACGATAGCACGGGTTTTTTTGCTGATCTTCGCTTTAATATCCTCAAGTGAAGGATACCAGTCCTGTTGTTCATCACATAAATAATGTACCGCTTTGCCCCCCGCTAAATTAACCGCGGCAGTCCACAGCGGATAATCGGGCATCGGCACTAACACTTCATCGGCGGTATTCAATAAACCTTGTAAGGCCATCAAAATCAGTTCAGAAACGCCATTACCGATATAAACATCATCGGCATCGGCACCACGAATACCCCGTTGTTGATAATATTGCGCGACAGCCACTCGCGCCGGATAGATACCTTGTGAATCAGAATAGCCCTGTGCCGTTGGCAAATTATGAATAACGTGCTTGAGAATTTCATCGGGTGCTTCAAAACCAAAAGGGGCAGGGTTACCAATATTGAGTTTTAGGATCCGATGACCTTCTTCTTCCATGCGCTTGGCTTCTCGAGCAACGGGCCCACGGATGTCATAACATACCCCATCTAACTTAGTTGAACGTTCAATTGGTTTCATATCTTCGCCATTTACCCCGTTATATCCATCCAGACAGCTAAATCTTATTAAGCCAGTTTTTATCAGACAGACTAAATTTGCAATGATTTCAGCATAAAATGCGTAAAAAAACCCAGCGTAGCAACTTTTGGTCGAATCTAGCAGACTAAGGCGGTAGAATGGCAGGTTAAATAATAATAATACGTTCTAATAGTGTTGAATTGTTGTTTCATGACAAAGGTGGTTAATGCTGTTTTTCCGAAAATTATTGCTGGTGTTGTTTTGGTTAGGGGTGCTGATTGCCACGTTAAGCCCTTTTAGCCAACTCGAACCACTAAAAGAAAGCGATTCGCTCGAGTCTTTCGAGCAATGGCAGATCCCAACTCGGCTGTCTGCATTATCGCAGGCTGATCAGAAAAAACTGCTACAGCGGTTGGCTTATCCTCGCTCTGAAATCCCCGCTCGGCCGTTACCGGACTTTAATGCTATTACAGATGTCCGCAAAAAGAAAAAAGCTTTTTTTGATTATTTGCGTCCTCATGTGCGTCGCGAGAATCAACGCTTGCTGTTATTGCGCGAGCAATTATTAGAAATTGAAGATAAAAAGCGTAAGAATATGCGCTTACATATCGACGAATATGCCTTTCTTTATAGTTTGTATGATGAGTTCCGCTTAGATATTACCGAAACGGATATGGCATCGCTGCAAGAATTACTGCTGCGCGTGGATATTATTCCGGAGAGTTTAGTCTTAATGCAGGCAGCCAATGAGTCGGCTTGGGGTACCAGTCGTTTTGCCGTGGAAGGCTATAACTTTTTTGGGCAATGGTGCTTTCGGGAGGGCTGTGGCCTGGTGCCATTAAATCGTGCTGAAGATCAGTTTCACGAAGTGGCCCGATTTGAAGATGCCTCCGCAGCGATTAGCAGTTATTTTTATAATCTGAATACTTTTCATACCTATGAGTCGTTACGCCAAATCCGCTGGAAGTTGCGTGAGCAAGATCGCCCCTTACGTGGTGAAGCATTAGCGCATGGGCTGCATGCTTATTCTGAGCGCGGTGAAGAGTACATCGAAGAGATAACCGCCATGATCCGTTACAATCGACGTTTTTTAGAGGATTAAGCTGCTCGCTATTGCCCGCGCTGCGATATGCTGTTGGGTATCGTTTAGCTGGACATCACCGCTAAGCAGCCAAAATGCGCATAAGCCAAGGTGCAGCATGGTTATCAAAGGCAAACAGGCATAGCGCGCCGCTATGCCAAACGAAAGGCTGCGCTCCAACAGCATGATGCCAAGTTAAAGCGCAGCGATAATCAGGGGTTAGTTTAACTCGACCGCTTGTAGCAGCGGCTGCTCATCATCGCTATCTATTTCTAAGCCAACCGGAATGCTGGGGATAGTCGCTTTATCAAATGCTAAATCACCCTCAGTCATTAAAGCGTCGCCCTTCGTCAGCCCAGCGAAATTAAACAGCGATTTATCTGCTAAATGTGATGGCACGATGTTTTGCATGGCTTGAAACATGGTTTCTATGCGCCCTGGAAAGCGTTTATCCCAATCTTGCAGCATCTCTTTGACCACTTGGCGCTGCAGGCCGTCTTGTGAGCCACAAAGGTTACAAGGGATGATCGGGAATTGCCGTGCAACAGCGTATTTTTCAATGTCTTTTTCTTTGCAATAAGCCAAAGGCCGGATCACGATATGCTCACCGTTGTCGCTGACCAGTTTAGGCGGCATCGACTTCATCTTGCCACCATAAAACATGTTTAAAAACAGGGTTTCAAGCATATCATCACGATGATGGCCTAACGCAATTTTAGTGGCGCCCAGCTCTTTTGCGGTGCGATATAAAATACCCCGGCGCAAACGTGAACACAGCGAACAGGTGGTTTTACCCTCTGGAATTTTATCTTTGACTATCGAGTAGGTATCTTCAGTAACAATCAGATATTCAATACCCAGCTGGTTTAAATACTGAGGTAATACCTCAGCAGGGAAGCCCGGTTGTTTTTGATCGAGGTTAACGGCAATGAGGCTAAAGTTTACCGGCGCGGATTGCTGTAAATTCATCAGGATATCGAGCATGGTGTAAGAGTCTTTGCCGCCAGAAAGGCAGACCATAATCTTATCACCTTCTTCAATCATGCCGAAATCAGCAATGGCTTGACCCACACCCCGGCGCAATCTTTTATGTAATTTGTTCAGATTGTATTGAGCTTTTGCTTGTGCTGCGTGCGACATCAGTAACTACCCGCCAGAAAAAAGGCGCTCATTATACCCAACCTCGCGCCTTTACCAAAGTCTGATAGTTAGCTTTTTTCAAGCGGACAAATAAAGTCAGCGGGTTTCATGGCTAACACATCGCAATCTAGGCGGTCGATGACATGTTCAGCGGTATTACCAATGATCGCCGCAGATAAGCCCGTACGCCCAATAGTGCCGATAATGACCATTTCGGCATCCAGCTTTTTGGCCAGTTTCGGGATCACGTCTTCTGGCATACCCTCTAACACATGACATTGATCTTTGCTGATTTGATGTTTTTCGGCCAGACTTAATATCGCATCTTTATGATGGCGGCGAAGGGTGTCGTTGTATTCTTGTGGATTAAACTCGGGGATCTCAATCGCGATATTCACCGGGGTGCCGGGGTAGGCATTGACTAAATGCACCTTAGCATCGAGTAATTGCGACATTTGTTGTGCTTTGTGGATCACCCGTTGATTTAATGACAGGTGATGCTCTTGCTCACTACCGGCATTAACGGCAGCAATGATATTGCCTTTAGCAGGCCAAGCATGATCTTTAACTAACAATACTGGGCAAGGACATTTACGCAAAATATGCCAATCAGTCGGTGTGAAAATCATCGATTTTAAAACATCATGATCATGCGTCCCTTTGATCACGAGATCATAATCATCATCTAAGACGGTTTTCACCACGGCTTCAAAGGGGCGATTGTGCCAAACCACGTGCATTTTGATGTCTAAACCCAAGGCGCTGGGTTGTTCTAATAAGGTTTTGACCCAAAGCTCGCGATCTTTAATCACCGACTGTTTCATCGATTCGCGCTCGTCACCCGATAACATGGTGGTCATCTCGTAAGAGAATTCATAAACACTAAGAAAAGCGGTCAGTTGACAGCCTTGCTTGCGGGCAAGTTCGATGGCCCTATCGAGCGCTTTTTGCTCATCAGCGATCGGATCTAAAACCACTAACACATTATTGTAAATAGACATTAAAGCTTCCCTCTTAAGTCAATAAGCTTATCTAAGTGTAGACCAAGATAAGCGATTAAGTGGGATTTATGTTTGTGCTATATCAAGTTAAGGGGCGTTAACACTGGCCTGAAAGCGCGGTTAAGCTAGGGGCATCCAAAATAGTGATGAGCTTGCCATCAACTTGAATAATTTCATCTTTGTGCATTTTACTGAGCAAGCGGCTGATGGTTTCTACGGTCAAGCCCAAATAATTACCAATGTCGCTGCGGGTCATACTAAGCCGGAAGGCTTTTTCAGAAAAACCACGATTGCCATAACGCGAAGCCAAATGATTTAAAAATGTTGCCAATTTTTGCTCTGCGGTTTTACGATTTAACAGCAACATCATTTGTTGATCAGATTGAATATCTTGGCTCATTAAGCGCATCATTTGCTGGCGCAGTTTAGGTAATTGACCTAACAGATTTTCAAGGTTTTGATAGGGGATTTCACAAATCATACCGGTTTCTAGGGCTTCAGCATAGCTGGCATGTTTTTCAGTATTGATGGCGTCAAAACCAATGACATCGCCAGGTAAATGAAAGCCGGTGATTTGCTGCTCACCTTGTGAGGTGAGCGTAAAGGTTTTAAAGGAGCCCGTGCGGATGGCATACAACGATTTAAGCTCGTTACCGCTTTCAAACAACATATCGCCTTTGTGCAAAGGGCGCTTTCGCTGAATGATATCATCAAGTTTGCTCATTTCTTGCTCACTGAGCGAAAACGGTAAACACAGCTGACTAAAACCGCAATCCTGACAATTTATAGCTGAACGTTGCATCACACACACCCTTTTTCCCTTAATAGGGTAACAGCTTAAAAAACTAGTCTATGCAAAGCAAGCCATATTGTATAAATACCATAAACCGCTAACAATAATGCCGCGCTGTAACGAAACCATAATTGGTTTTTTAGTTTGACTAAGCTATTAGCCGCGGAGCCAAATACCAGTAACGCCGGTAAGGTGCCGACACCAAAAAGTAACATGATCAGTGCACCGCTACTGGCACTGCCGCTGGCTAAACTCCAACTAAGGGTCGAATAAACCAAGCCACAAGGCAAAAAGCCCCATAACATGCCATAGCTTAGGGCTTTACCACTGCTATCAAGCGGTAATAAGCGTTTGGTATAAGGTTGGATGAAACGCCATAAACCTTGCCCTGCGCGCTCTAAGCGGGTTAAACCAAACCAAAGCCTAGCAATATACAGCGCCATCGCCAGTAATAATAAGCCGGCCAATAAACGCAACCCAATAAAAGTGGCCCCGGTTATGCCCATGGCGGTCGCACCAAAATAACCGACCAAGCCACCAAAGCAGGCATAGGTAATCAAGCGGCCAAGGCTTAACAACACTTGTAAGCGAAACTTTTGCCAAGCACTTTGGGATGGCATGGCAAATTGCAAGGCGGCAACAATACCACCGCACATGACTAAACAATGGCTGCTGCCTAAAAAACCAATCAGCAGCGCCGCGACATAATCAATGTTCATCAGGCTTGTTCGGTGGTGTCGCTTTGGGCTTATCTTCGTCGAACAAGATACTTAAGCCTTCTTTTTCTAAATCTTCAAATTGCTTTGAGCGCACCGCCCAAAAGAAAATACCAATGCCAATAGCCACAAACAGGATGGCAATCGGGATCAGTACATAGATAATGCTCATTTTTTCAGTAACCTCAATGAATTGGATACCACTAACAGCGAGCTAAACGACATGCCAATCACGGCAATGTAAGGGGAAACAAAACCCGCAACGGCTAGGGGGATAATAACCAGATTGTAGCCCACTGACCAGCCAAGGTTCTGTTTGATCACTCGGGCGGTTTGTTTGCCACCTTGTAGGAGATTTTGTAATAAGCGTAAATCGGCTTTTAAAAATACGACGTCTGCTTGGTTTTTCGATAAATCGGTGCCAGATTGCACCGCAACCGAAATATGCGCAGCGTTAAAGCTCGGGCTATCGTTAATACCGTCACCGAGCATCAGTACTTTGGCACCTGCAGCGATTAATTGTTGGATCTCGGTAACTTTATCTTCAGGGCTGCAACCTTTGTGCATAAAGTCGAGTTTTAACGCTGCGGTTAATTGTTCTGCTTGTACCGAGTGATCACCGGTTAACATCCCTAGTTTATAGCCTTGCTGCTGCAGTTGCTGAATTAACGCCGTCGCTTCTTCGCGTAATTTATCGACGAGTTGCAACTTGGCTTGCAGTTGGTTATCGAGAGTAAAATACACCTGCCATTCTAGCTCTGCCGGTACGCCACAAAATTGTGCGCTGCCTACTTTGAGTTGCTGGCCTTGCCAACGAGCACGAATACCGGCGCCAATGGCTACCTGTACGTCGTTTAATGTTAGGGGCTGCGTTAAATACGGCGCAAAGGCCCGGGCAATCGGATGCTCAGAATATTGTTCTAAATTGGCCACTAAGTTTAGTAAATCGGTTTCAGCTAGGGCAGGGTTGACCCTGTGCACCTGTTGTAAGCTAAATTTACCTTCAGTTAAGGTGCCGGTTTTATCTACCACGATATGGCTAATGTTGGGTAAAACCTCTAGCACTTGGGCATTTTTAATTAGCACGCCTTGTCGATTTAATCTGGCCAAGGCACAGGTTATCGCCGTGGGGGTCGCTAAGCTAAGCGCGCAAGGGCAGGTGGCAACTAACACCGATAGGGTGACCCAAAATGCGCGGCTGGGATCCCACCAGAAATACCAAAGTAAGAAAGTGAGCAGGGCGATCACCAACAAACGCTCAACAAAATACTTGGCTAATTGGTCAGTTTTTTCGACTAGTTTCGGTTTTTGGCTCAGCGTCAGTTGTTGTAATTGAATGATTTGACCTAAGCGCGAATGGGCTAAAACTCGGCTTACTTGCACCTGTAATAAACCATCATGATTAACGCTACCGGCCAATACTGTATCGCCAATTGTTTTACTGATCGCGCGATATTCACCGGTTAACATCGACTCATCAACTGAGCTTTGCCCGTCTTTTACTATGCCATCGGCGGGCAGGGTTTCACCGGCTTTAACTAAGATGATATCGCCCGTTTGTAAGCGCCGAGCCGATGTGGGCTGTGGCCCTTGTTCGGTGTGAAGGGTGGCCGTAACTGGCATAATTTTTAATAAATTACTGGTCGCTTCGCGGGCTTGCGCACGCGCGCGGAATTCAAAGAATTTGCCTAATTGCAGCAAGAAAGTAAACATGCAAACGGATTCAAAATACACTTCGCCGGTTTGCATCGCGGTGGCATACGCAGACGCAAAAAAGGTGTAATACAGGGCCAGCGTAACCGGCACGTCCATATTCATTTGTCGTGCTTTAATACTGCGCCAAGCACTGACTACAAAAGGTTTAGCGGCATACAGCACCACAGGGATCGTTAAAAGCAAACTGATCCAACGTAGATAGCCTTCGTGGGCTGTTTCAATGCCAGTGTATTCGCCAAAATACAGCGCAAAAGCCAGCATCATCACTTGCATGGTTAAAATGCCGGATACCGCGAGCCGCTTGAGATAACGGTTAAGCTCGAGTTTGAATTTGTGCTCTTCTTGATCGGCCACAAAGGGGCTGGCTTGATAACCAATCTCGTTGATACGTTGTAAAATAGCGCTTAGCGACAGCTGCTTACTATCAAACCGCAGCAATGCTCGCTGGGTTGAGGCGTTAATGCTCACACTGTGGAGCTGAGGCAGTTTGCGAAGTTGTTTTTCGATTAGCCAAGCACAAGCTGCACAGCTCATACCACTGATGGACAATTCAATATCGGTTAGCTCATCATGCTGCTGACTAATATCGGCTAACACCGCCTCGTTATCAAATTGGCTTAATTCGGCGCTGAGATCCAAAGGTAGGGCATCGTTCTTAGTGGCTGCAGCCGTTCGAAAACGATAATAATCGGCAAGACCATTACTAAAGATGGTATCAGCGACGGCTTGGCAGCCAGCACAGCAAAAATTATGTTGTTGCCCGTCAACGTTTAAAGTAAAACGCTCGCCGGTGTGTACCGTTTCATGGCAATGAAAACACCTAACTGCTGCCACAGCCGTTATCCTTCTTAATAACCCAGTTTAATTTCTTGTTCTGCCGGCAGTGTTAAGTTGGCGCGCAGTCGCCATTCTTCGGATTTGTCTGATACGGTTAAACGCCAACGGCCGTCTGGCGTAATAGGTAATGTTGCCACATACAGTAGCTCGCCACTGCGTTCGGCATCTACCGCAAAATCATGTGCACCTAGGGTAGGGTGGTAAAAATCAAGATGAATGGTTTCACCCAGTACTTGGTTTTCAGTAAATCGAATGACCGCCCGATTACCGGCGACCAAAATACGTGCATCCATATTGCGCAGGGCGGCTTCGCGATATTTCGCCAGCTGCATATTGATACTTTTACCGGCTTGATAATAGTCGTCAATGACGATTTCAGGCTTATGCTGCTGCATCACCACAACGGTGTGAACGGCTTTTAATGCGGTGACCACAGGGATGGCGATTAACACCCAGGTCCAAGCGTATTTATACCAGGGTTTAGTATCTTCTTGCATAACTCACCTCGTTCATAAAACTAAGCCCCTTTACGGGGCTTAGTGCGCTTCGGATTGCTGTGCGGTTTAGCGCAAGTCTTCCGGATTAGACAGTCGATACACATAAGCCGTTAGGATATGCACCTTGTCTTCGCCTAACGTCGTTTTAAAGGCCGGCATTACACCGTAACGACCTAACCGCAGTGTTTCTTCGATAGTGGCTGAAGAACCGCCATATAACCAAATGTTATCCGTTAGGTTAGGGGCACCGAAAGGTAAGTTATGCGCGACGCTACCACGACCATCAACACCGTGACAGGCAGCACACATACCAAATTTCGCTTTACCGGCTTCCGCATCTTTTTCGTTAACAGCACGACCCGATAACTGCAGAACATAAGCGGTCATCTCTTTGATCCCTTGGTCACCTAGTGCGGCTTCCCAACCTGGCATGGCGGCTTTACGACCGTGCAATAAGGTTTCTTTGATCTTGTCTGCTGTGCCACCATATAACCAATCGTTGTCGGTTAAATTTGGGAAGCCACGTTGGCCGCGTCCATCAGAACCATGACATAAGGCACAGTTTTGTAAGAACAAGCGCTGGCCAATCTTTAACGCTTCTGGATCGTAGGCTAAGTCCAACACATCGCGCTGAGCAAATTGTTGAAATACGGGGCCATACACTTCATCAGCTTTAGCCACTTCCATATCTAACTGTACGTTACGGCCTTCAGCTTGCGCTTGTAATACCGCTTGGCGAGATTCTTCCAAAGATTTGATACCTTGGTTAGAGCTAGTCCAACCTAAGAAACCTTTGTAATTACCTAAACCTGGATAGGCGGCTAAGTAAAACACCGACCAGACTAAGGTGGCAAGGAACATGTACGTCCACCATTTTGGTAGTGGGTTGTTAAATTCCTTTAAGCCATCCACTTCGTGATCAGTGGTCTCATCTTCAGGCACACCGACATAGTTTTTTAAGTTCCACATGATCAGGACTAAACACAGCACCAATACTGGGATGGTTAGTACCCAAATCCAAAGACTCCAGAAGCTACTCATGCTCCGACTCCCGTTTAGAATGTTGTTTTTTTGATTCTGGCTCGTCATCAAAAACAAGGTTGGCTGCTTCGTCGAAATCGGACTTACGTTTTTTACTGTAAGCCCAAATAACGAAAGCAACAAACGCGACGAACAGAATCACTGTCAGAATGCTATGAACTGTTGCAAATTCCATGGCGATTACTTTAAGGCGGTGCCCAGCGATTGCAGATATGCAATCAGGGCTTCCATTTCAGTTTTACCTTGCACTGCTTCAGCTGCACCAGCGATATCTTCATCCGTGTACGGCACGCCGAACTTACGGAATATTTCTAATTTTTTCGCGGTATACTTGCCATCAAGCAGGTTAGCATCTAACCACGGGTAAGCTGGCATATTTGACTGTGGCACCACTGAACGAGGATCCATTAAGTGAGCATAATGCCAGTCGTCACTATACCGTTGACCCACACGGGCTAAGTCGGGACCCGTCCGCTTGGAACCCCACAAAAATGGGTGTTCCCAAACACTTTCACCGGCAACAGAGTAGTGACCATAACGTTCTACTTCAGCACGGAATGGTCGCACCATCTGGCTGTGACAGTTGGTACAACCTTCACGAATGAAGATATCACGACCTTCCATCTGCAGCGCCGTATAAGGCTTTAAGCCATCAATCGGTTGCGTGGTTTCTTCCATAAACATCAAAGGTGTAATTTGTACCAGGGTACCGAAGCTGATCGCGACGATTGTTAACACCCCTAACAAACCCACGCTTTTTTCGACTTTTTCATGATGATTCTTTTGCATGGTCAGTCTCCTTACGCCGTCGCCACTGCAGGCTGTGCAGCGGGATGTTTACTACTTACCGTTTTGTAGACGTTGTAGGCCATGATTAACATACCTGTTACGACGAATACACCACCGATAAAACGCATCAGATAGAAGGGCATAGAGGCTTCAAGGCTTTGTACAAAGCTGTAAGTCAGGGTGCCGTCAGTGTTCACTGCACGCCACATCATGCCCTGCATAATACCGCTAATCCACATAGCAACGATGTAAAGTACCACACCGATAGTGTGTAACCAGAAGTGAGTATTGACCAGTTTTACGCTGTACATACCGGCTTTATTAAAGACAGTAGGGATTAAGTGGTACATCGCGCCGATTGAAATCATCGCAACCCAACCCAAAGCACCTGAGTGCACGTGGCCGATAGTCCAATCAGTATAGTGCGATAAGGCATTAACGGATTTGATGGCCATCATTGGGCCTTCAAACGTTGACATACCATAGAATGATAAGGAAACGATTAAGAAGCGTAAGATGGGGTCGGTTTTCAGTTTATGCCATGCGCCTGACAGGGTCATGATACCGTTGATCATACCGCCCCAGCTTGGTACGAATAAAATCACTGACATCACCATACCTAAAGACTGAGTCCAGTCTGGCAGGGCAGTGTAATGTAAGTGGTGTGGGCCAGCCCAAATATATAACGCAATCAGTGCCCAGAAGTGCACAATCGATAAGCGGTATGAGTAAACAGGGCGGCCTGATTGTTTAGGTACGAAGTAATACATCATCCCTAAGAAGCCTGCGGTTAATAGGAAACCGACCGCATTGTGACCATACCACCACTGCACCATGGCATCGACGGCACCGGCATAAATTGAATAAGACTTAACTAAATTCAGTGGGATAACCATGCTGTTGACAATATGCAGCGCAGCAACCGTGATAATAAAACCACCGTAGAACCAGTTGGCTACATAGATATGGCTGGTTTTACGTTTGGCTAAAGTACCAAAGAAAACAATAGCGAACGACACCCAAACGACAGTAATTAAAATATCGATTGGCCACTCTAGCTCGGCATATTCTTTGCTTTGGCTAATACCCATAGGTAAGGTAATTGCCGCGGCAACAATAACCGCTTGCCAGCCCCAAAATGTAAACATTGCCAGCTTTTCAGCAAACAAACGTACCTGACAGGTGCGTTGCACAACGTAATAACAAGTGGCGAACAAAGCACTGGTTCCGAACGCGAAGATAACCGCATTGGTATGTAAGGGACGAAGACGGCTGTAGGTCAGCCACGGGGTGTCGAAGTTAAGCGCTGGCCAGTATAACTGGGCTGCAAGTAATACACCCACCACCATGCCAACAATACCCCATAATACGGTAGTGATGGCAAAGAGGCGGACAACGCTATAGTTGTATTCAACATTTAACGGTTTGGTCTGGCTCATGTTGAGTTCCGCTGCAGTTTTGCTGGTTACTAAATATACCACCTTGAGGTGGCCCTTCTTGTGATAGGCAGGTACTATCGGCACAATATTCTCAATGCCTAATCTTACCTACTATAATTGGCTCGAATGATACGAGTTTTACCGGTCAAAAGATAGGTAAAACAGCCGTTTTTATGATGTAGAACAAAGTCACTGTTCAATTTATCATCGCTTTTCGGCTGCGCTGGTTTTTTTTGTGCTGTTACGGTTAAAATAGCGTTTTAGCACAATCTAGTGGCAATAAATTGTTGATACGAACTGCGCTTAACGTTGTTATTTCTTTACTCTTTTTATTGGCGTTAACAGCATGTCAACCACCCGCCGAGAATACCAGTCAGCTACTGTTGCTGCAAACCGCGACGCTGCAACTCACGCTCTCTCCAGAGCATGCACCTGTAGAAACCCCTTTACAGCTCCGTTTACAAAGTCAAAAGCCTTTACGAGCCATCAGCGGTGAGCTCCAAGGTATTTCCATGTATATGGGGCGCATTCCGCTAGTCTGGCGCCAGCAAGCAGCAGAACAGCCTGAGGCGTTAACAACTTGGCAGGCCGAGCTGTTCTTGGGCGCTTGTCGCGATCCAGATATGCAGTGGCAATTACAATTGATTTTGGATTATCAAGATGGTGAACGTGAACTGCATCAGCTGCAGTTCACCTCCAGTTGGCGCTAACGCTGTGACTCTGTCTTTGTTAACTTGCAGTGGGTTAGGGTTATCAATCTGCAGTTGTGCCAGTGCAATTTGGCGCTAGCGCCGTTACTCTGTTTTTGTTAGCTGCAATGTCTGTGTTAACTGCAATGGGCTAGGCGTAGCCATCTGCAGTTGTGCCGTTTCAACGCAGACAAATTCTTGATAACCGTGATCAGGCAAATCCGCCATCGCTTTGCTACGTTCTGCTGCCGGGTTCCACAGCACGGTGCTGTCATGCCCTTGTTGGTCAATAAGTAGCTGATACTGACCGCTTTGCACGCTTAACTGCGCTGCTGGTTCAAGATAAACCCGATCAATTTCTTGATTAAACACGACGGGATCCGCTTCAATAAAGTGTTGTTGTTGCCTAACTTTATCTATAAAGCGCTGACCCAACCCCTGCACAGTGCAAGCGCTCAGCGAGGGCACTTGGAAATAGCTGTGTAAAGCGGCTTGTTGTAACAGGGGTTCGTCACATTCGAGTGTGATACTCAGCTTATCGGCATAAAGTCGCAAACAAAGCGTTAAGCTGAGTGTTTTAGCCCGATGTCCAGGCATATCATCGATACTGATGTTTAAGGTTAGGCTATTAAAATCGCTGTGCGCTTGGCTGTCGATAAAGGTCCACATTCGATTGCGCACTAACCCATGATTGGGTACGGCTTGCTGCTCTGGGTTTAATTTGGCTTCAATTGGACCAAACCAAGGCCAGCAAATCGGTACACCCCCGCGTAGCGGTTGTTGTTGATGCCAGCTTGCAAGTGGCGATAACCACAGCGTTTCTTGCCCAGGTTGCGGTTGATAAGACAGTAAATGCCCACCATAAAGTGACACCACTAAACTGGCTTGCTGAAACTGTAGGCGATAACAGGGTAGATCGGTAAGATGGGCAAAACCCAATTGTGCGCTGGCGATTGACATGCTATTCCTCAACAACGGTGCTGTGATTATTAAAACGTTATTATAGGCTTAAACGCAAACAGCCAGCAAAGGCTGGCTGTTGTTGAAAAGCGTAAGGCTTAGAACTTCATTAATTCAACAGTGTTATCTAGCATACGGTTGCTAAAGCCCCACTCATTGTCATACCAGCTCATCACTTTGACTAAACGGCCCAACACCCGTGTTTCAGTGGCATCAAAGATAGATGACATGGGATTGTGGTTAAAGTCGATTGACACCAAAGGTAAATCGTTAACATGCAATACCTGATTCATCGGGCTGCTCGCTGCAGCTTGGCGAATAATACTATTCACTTCTTCTGCGTCGGTTTCACGACCGGCGATAAAGGTTAAATCAACCAACGACACATTTAACGTCGGTACCCGTACCGCTAAACCGTCAAATTTGCCTTTTAGTTCAGGTACCACTAAACCCACAGCCGCTGCCGCACCGGTTTTAGTTGGTATCATAGACATGGCCGCTGCGCGAGCACGACGCAAGTCAGTGTGATACACATCACTTAAACGTTGATCGTTAGTATAAGCATGAATAGTGGTCATTAAACCTGACTCGATACCTAGCGCTTCATATAACGGTTTAGCAATCGGCGCTAAACAGTTAGTGGTGCAAGATGCGTTAGAGATAATGTTCATCTCTGGCGTTAAAATCTGATGGTTAACACCATAAACAACCGTTGCATCAACATCTTTACCAGGTGCAGAAATAATCACTTTCTTGGCACCTGCGGTTAAATGCGCGCCAGCCGTTTTACGATCAGTAAACAGGCCAGTACATTCTAGTACGACATCTACTTTCAGCTCAGCCCAAGGTAAATCGGCAGGGTTACGGACGCTTAACGTGCGGATCTCATCGTTATTAACATAGATAGCTCGCTCATCATGCTTAACGTCAGCCGCGAAAATGCCATGGGCAGTATCATATTTTAATAAGTGAGCATTAATTGACGCATCACCTAAGTCGTTAATGGCAACCACTTTAATATCGTAATTTTTGCTGCTCTCATAGAGTGCGCGTAGTACATTACGACCGATACGGCCGAAACCGTTAATAGCAACACGAATTGACATAAGAACCCCGCTGTTAAGTGCTAGACTAAGTTTGAAAAAGTAATATCAATATAATATGTAGTAAAATTACATTTTTTGCCACATTTTTCAAGCTTGAAAACTGTTTTGTTGGCTTTTTTGTAATTTTATGACATAAATTAGCTCATGACATCGGCATCTATGCCGCTTAGAATGCTTTATATTAGTTCTAATTTGCCAAGGAATTCCAATGGACGCAGCTTTACGGGCACAACTTATCGCTTTTAATGGTATCGAAACACATTTTAATGATGCCTGGGGGCAGCCGACAGAAGTCAGCGAAGTCAATCAATTAGCCTTATTAGCTGCAATGGGTTACCCGGTTGCAGATGATGACGCGACCCGCACAGAATTACTTGAACGACAACTCGATTTTTGGCAGCAGTTAATTGCCCCTGTTTCTGTCCAGCCGGTCGCGGAGCAATGGCAACTTGAAGTGCAAGTGCCATTAGCCTTGGCTAACACAGATTTTGTTTTGCAACTGATCACCGAGCAGGGCAAGGTAACGGATTATCCGTTAACGCCGGTTAATGGTGAGCTAACGCAAGTGACCGTGCTGCAAGAGGAAGAATATCAGCAATATTTACATGTCTTCGATGGGGCATTACCGTTAGGTTATCATCAGTTGATCTTAACCTGCGCCGGTACAGAATTGTCAGTCAGTCAAAAACTGATTATTGCGCCTGAGCGCTGTTATCAACCGCCTGCCTTTACTGAACAAAAACAGTGGGGCACAGCAATCCAATTATATGCGCTGCGTTCAGCGCGGAATTGGGGCATTGGTGATTTTACTGATCTGAATAATTTAGTGCGTTATCTTGGGGCGCATGGTGCTGATTTTGTTGGGTTAAATCCTATTCATGCGCTTTATCCCGCTATTGCCGATAATGCCAGCCCTTATAGCCCGTCTTCGCGGCGTTGGTTAAATATTATTTATCTTGATGTTACGGCTGTGCCGGGCTATGCGCAATGTGCTGCTGCACAACAGCAAGTTAAAGACACCGCATTTCAGGAGAAATTAAAAGCGGTGCGTGCCGCAGACTGGGTGGATTACCCCACCGTAATGACGTTAAAACTGCCTGTATTAAAAAGCTTATATCAGTGGCTGCAAACACAAAGCACAAAACAGTCAAAACTACTGGCTGCGTTTGCAAAGTTTAAAGCCGATGGCGGTGAGAGCTTACAGCAGCTAGCCTTATATGATGCGCTACATGCTTGGCTGTATCAGCAAGACTCACAATATTGGGGGTGGCCAAATTGGCCAGAACAATACCGTGATCCTACTGATACCGCAGTACTGCAATTTGCCCAAGATCACGCGGCGGAACTCGATTTTTATTGTTACCTGCAATTTCTGGCCACAGAGCAATTAGCGCAAGCCCAGCAACTGGCTAAAGACAGTGGCATGTTGCTAGGTTTATATCGCGATCTGGCCGTGGGCGTCAGCGAAGCGTCTACTGAGATTTGGGGCAACCCTGAGTTATATTGTCGTGATGCCAGCGTAGGTGCTCCGCCAGATCCATTAGGGCCTGCCGGACAAAACTGGGGGCTGCCACCAATGAAGCCTTATCAGTTATATCAGCAAGCTTACCAGCCGATGATTGATTTATTTCGCAGTAATATGCAAAACGCGGGGGCGCTGCGCATTGACCATGTGATGGCGCTTCTGCGGTTGTGGTGGGTACCTAAGGCCGCAACTAATGCCGGTGGCGGTGCTTATGTGTATTATCCTATTATGGATTTGCTCGGGATCTTAGCCTTAGAGAGTCAGCGGCAACAGGCGGTGATTATTGGTGAAGACCTAGGTACGGTGCCAGACGGTATTCGCGAGTTATTACAGCAATTTGGCATGTATTCTTATCGGGTATTCTTTTTTGAAACAGCTGCCGATGGTGGCTATATTTCGCCAGCACACTACCCGCAACAAGCAATGGCGACACTCAGTACGCATGACTTGCCGACCTTAATTGGTTTTTGGCATTGTGAAGATTTAAAACTGGGCAAAGCGCTCGGGTTATATCAAGATGAAGCGCAATTAGAGCAGCTTTATCATCAGCGTCATCACAATAAACAACGTATTTTAGATTCTTTGCATGGCCATAACTTGCTACCCGCTGATTACCCACGTAGTGTCGATCAGCTAGCCATGGACCGGGTACTCAATTTTGCCTTACAGCAACATTTAGCCAGTGGCAGCTCACAATTATTATGTTTACAAATCGAAGACTGGCTAGAGATGACGCAACCGGTCAATGTGCCTGGCACCAGTAATGAATATCCAAACTGGCGGCGTAAATTAAGCCGTGATCTGGAGCAATGGACCACCGAAGCACCGATCAATGAATTATTAAAGCAACTCGCACTTCGCCGTAAAGGCCAGTAATCGTGTTGACTCAGGATTAAGCAACAATAATAAGATAAGGACAAGGTAATGAACTTAACGTTTTTTGCACAAGCGCGCTGCAGACAGCCCTTTAGTGTTTTGGGTTGGCAGTTAATGCAACCAGACAATAAAAATAAAGGCTTAGTGTTACGCTGCTATCTACCTCATGCGAGTGAAGTTGAAGCTTTTGATGCTAATACCGATAAAAGCTTAGGGCAATTAGCTGCAGTGATAGGCTGCCCGGGTGTGTTTGAACTGGCGCAGCCGAGAAAACGTAAAGCCGTGCCTTATTATCTTCAAGTTAAGCAAGGACAACACCAATATCGGTTGGTTGATCCCTATCAGTTTACTGAGCAAGCCTATCATGCTGTGCATTTTGTGCATTCCCAGCCAGAAAATTTATACCGCCAGTTAGGTGCTCAGCTGATCACTTTAGATTTTGCTGGTAAAAGCCTACCGGCTACTCGCTTTGCCGTGTACGCGCCGGATGCCAGCACCGTCAGTTTGGTTGGCGATATGAACCATTGGGATGGCCGTTGTCATCCGATGGAGCGCACCGAATGCGGGCATTGGGTATTAGTGATGCCTGAAATCGCCACTGGCACTCGTTATAAATTTGAAGTTAAAAACAAACATGGCGATTTATTACCGCACAAAGCCGACCCGCTGGCGTTTTATGCTGAGCAATATCCGTCACATGCTTCCTTAGTTTATGATCATGGCGCTTATCAGTGGCAAGATCAAAACTGGACAACACGAAAGTCTGGCAATGTCTATCAAAGTGCGATGAGCATCTATGAGGTGCATCCAGGCTCTTGGCGTCGTGACAGTGAAAATGCCCCGCTGAGTTATCAAGCGCTTGCTGCACAGTTAATTCCTTATGTGCTTGAGATGGGGTATACCCACATCGAACTGATGCCGATTATGGAGCACCCCTTTGATGGTTCTTGGGGCTATCAGCCATTGGGTTTATTTGCGCCGACCTCCCGCTTTGGTCATCCAGATGACTTTAAAGCCTTTGTCGATGCTTGCCACCAGGCCGGTATTGGCGTGATTTTAGATTGGGTTCCGGCGCACTTCCCTGAAGACGGCCATGGCTTAGCACGGTTTGATGGCAGTTGTTTATACGAATACGAAGATCCGCGTCGTGGCTGGCATCCAGATTGGAACTCCTGCATTTATGACTTTGGTAAAGACTATGTGCGACAGTTTTTAGTGGCGAGTGCGATTTATTGGCTCGAACACTTCCACATTGATGGGATCCGTGTCGATGCCGTGGCCTCGATGTTGTATTGGGATTACTCGCGTAATGCGGGAGAGTGGGTGCCAAACATTGATGGGGGTAATCATAACTATGAAGCCATTAGTTTGTTTCAATGGCTTAACCGTGAAGTGTATAGCAAATTCCCTTTAGCGATGACCATTGCGGAAGAGTCGACCTCGTTTCCTCAAGTATCACGACCCACTGATAGTGGCGGCTTAGGCTTTGGCTTTAAGTGGAATATGGGCTGGATGAATGACAGCTTGCGCTATATCAGTAAAGATCCGGCTTATCGGCAGTATCATCATGGCGATCTGACGTTTTCAATGGTCTATGCCTATAATGAAAACTTCATTTTACCGTTATCGCATGATGAAGTCGTGCATGGTAAAGGCAGTTTGTTAGAAAAAATGCCGGGTGACGAATGGCAAAAAGCGGCCAATATGCGTGCCTTTTTAGCCTTTATGTTTGCCCATCCGGGTAAGAAAATGAATTTTATGGGCATTGAGTTTGCGCAAGCGCGAGAATGGTCGCACTCACAAAGCCTAGATTGGCATTTACTGAGCTTTGATAAACATCGCGGTATGCAGCAGTTGTTTCGTGATCTAAACCATACCTATCGCGGTCATACGCCTTTGTACCAATTAGATTATGACACCGCCGGTTTTGGTTGGTTAGATCATCAGGATGCTGCACACAGTACCGTAAGCTTGTTTCGGCAAGATGCCGCAGGCGAGCGGGTCTATGTGGTCAGTAATTTTACCCCGGTTCCACGCAATGCTTTTTGTTTAGGTGTGGCACAGGCCGGTGAATACGAAATCATTTTAAATACCGATAGCGAACATTACTGGGGCAGTAATTATCCGGTGCAGCAAGCACCTTTGCTAGCGCTTGAGCAGGCTATGCACGGTCAGGCTTGTAGTATCGTGTTAGATTTACCGCCATTATCGACGTTATACATTCGACAAAAAATCTAAGGAAATACCATGACCGCCGTCATTGGGTTGTTAAAAATGTCTGCTGGCCAGCCGAGTCCGTTAGGGGCGAGTTTAGTGCAAGCAGAAACGTGGAATTTTGCTGTGTATGCTCCTGATGCCAGTGAACTGACCTTGTGTTTGTTTCTGCCCGACACCGAAGAGTTGCTTGCCGAGATCCCCTTTCAAGGCCGTACCGGTGAAATCTGGCATGTGGCGGTCAGTGGTATTGAGCAGGGCTCTTTATATGCGCTAAAAGCGGCTGGGCCCACTATTCCGGATGCTGGTTTACGTTTTGATAAAGAGCGTTTATTACTTGACCCTTATTGTCGCAAGTTAAATCGGCCACAAATTTGGCAAGAACGCCAGTACGCTAGCCACAGTCATTATTCTTTAGCGAAAGGGGTGTTAGAACAGGCTCCATTTGACTGGCAAGATAGCGTTAAACCTGCGATCCCTCGAGAAAAAACCGTCATTTATGAAGCGCATGTCAAAGGCATGACCATGCAACATCCCGATGTGCCTGAGCATTTGCGCGGGACCTATTTGGGCTTGTGTCATCCGGCGATTATTAAACATCTGTTAGCGTTAGGCATTACCACGGTGCAATTATTGCCGGTGGCTTCTTTTATGGCCGAACCGCGGCTCAGTGCGTTACGTTTAACCAATTATTGGGGTTACAACCCGCTGAATTTTTTTGCACCGGAACCGCGTTATCAGTACGAAGATGCGGTAGCCGAGTTCAAAACCATGGTGCGCACCCTGCATCAACATGGCTTAGAAGTTATTTTAGATGTGGTGTTTAATCACACGGCCGAAGCGGGTGAAGATGGCCCAGTACTTAGTTTTCGTGGTTTAGCGAATCGGCAGTATTATCTGTTTCATAGCCATGGCGAAATGATCGATTACCAGAATTATTGTAATTTTACGGGGTGTGGCAATACCTTGAATGTGTCGCATCCGATGATGCAGCGGATGATCATGGATGCCTTGCGTTATTGGTTAACCGAGATGCAGGTAGATGGTTTTCGCTTTGATTTAGCGGTGACACTGGGCCGGGAGTTTAAACGCTACAATCCGTTTGCGGCTTTCTTTCAAATCGTCGCGCAAGATCCGGTGATCAGTAAAGCTAAGCTGATTGCGGAGCCTTGGGATGTTGGGCCTTTTGGCTATCATTTGGGGCAATTTCCGGCGCACTGGTCTGAGCTTAATGATAAATGCCGTGATACTTTTCGGGCGTTTTGGCGTGGCGACCAAGGGGTGCTCCCCGAATTTGCTACACGCTTATTGGGCTCGCGCGATATTTTTCAAAAACATCATAAGCCCGCCAGCTGCAGTGTGAACTATATTAGCTATCACGATGGCTTTACACTCAGAGATTTAGTCAGTTACAACGACAAACACAATTGGCTAAACGGTGAAGAAAACCGCGATGGTCACGGCCATAATCTGAGTAAGAATCATGGTGCTGAAGGTGTGACCTCGGATGAAGCCATTATTAATGCCCGTAATCAACATCGGCGTAATTTGGTTGCCACTTTAGTGCTTAGCCAAGGGATGATCCATTGGTTAGGCGGCGACGAGCTAAGTCATACTCAGCATGGCAATAACAATGCGTACTGCCAAGATAATCCGATTTCTTGGTTAAATTGGCAGTTAGATGGGCCCGCCACTAAGTTTCTGAAATTTGTGCAACAAATGCTGAAAATGCGCCAGTCATTATGTTGTTTACAGCAAATCAGCTTATTAGACGATAACTACCAAAAACATGGTGATAAACACCACGTGCATTGGTATTTAATGGATGGCACCGATATGACCGAGCCGAATTGGCATGAGTCCGAGCGGCACAGTTGCATGGTGGATATTGTTAATGACAATAGCGGTCAACGTTTGTTATGCATCCTAAATGCATCGGATAAAAATCAAGCGGTTAGCATTCCAGCGCCCTTACGCAACTTATTGTTCGACACTTCAGTGAATGACGGTTTAACGCCTACTACAGCGGTGCGTAAAGATAAGTGGTTGCAAAGCGCTTATAGCTTATCGGTCTGGCAGTAGGTTTATGCTGGTATATAGCCTATAATGCGCGGCATTTTTCGACCCGCGCCAGTTTGCGCGCTTTCAACGTTGTTAAGGATCGTTAGATGACAGACAGCACAACTCTGTGTGAAATTGGTTTTGTTGGGGCAGGGGTAATGGGTAAAAACCTTATTCTCAACCTGGCAGATAACGGCTATCGAGTGGCGGCTTTTGACCTTGATAACCAGAAATTAGAGGCTGTGTTAGCACAAGATGCGGCAGAGCAAGGCGATAAAGGCCCCCGAGTTGTCGGGTGTAGCTCGTACACCGAATTGTTATCACGTTTATCTGCGCCTCACCTAATAGTGTTATCCGTGCCTGCGGGCAAAGCCGTTGACGATGTGTGTCATAAATTGATCGATGCCGGTATTCAAGCCGATGACATCGTGGTCGATACCGGTAACAGTCTGTGGACGGATACTGTCGCGCGAGAAAAAAGCTACGAAGGTAAATTTATCTTTTTCTCCACCGCCGTGTCAGGTGGTGAAGTGGGTGCCCGGTTTGGCCCTTCTTTAATGCCCAGTGGCGATCCTTACGCGTGGACCCGCATTAAACCGATGTGGCAAGCGATTGCCGCCAAAGTGGATCCAACCACCGGTAAGCCTATCGAACGTTTTGAGCCGGGTAATCCCGTAACAGAAGGTGAACCTTGTGCGGCCTATATTGGCCCCAGTGGTTCTGGCCATTATGTCAAAATGGTGCACAACGGTATCGAATATGCCGATATGCAGCTGATTTGCGAAGCCTATCAGGTGATGCGAGATGTGTTAGGCATGTCGGCAGCGGCCATTGGTGAGATTTTCGTGCAATGGAATGATGGCCCACTGCACAGTTATTTAATGGATATCAGTGCCCAAGTCTTAGCCACCAAAGACAGCGAAACCGGCTTACCGCTGGTTGATGTTATTCTAGATAAGGCCGGTCAAAAAGGCACGGGCCTGTGGACTGCCGTGAGCAGTTTACAATTAGGCAGCCCCGCGCCCACCATCGCTGAAGCGGTATATGCCCGCGCGATTTCTGGCTTAAAAGCTGAACGGGTGAAAGCTGCAACGGTACTGGCCGGTCCTGCTCAAAATTTATTCTCAGAAGAACAGCAAGCCGACATGATCCAAGCACTGCATGATGCTTTGTATTGTGCCAAAATTTGCGTGTATGCGCAGGGCTTTCATCTGATGAAAACGGCTGCGGCCGAGCATGGTTGGCAGTTAAATTTTGCCGAAATCGCTAAGATTTGGCGTGCGGGCTGTATTATCCGAGCGGTGTTTTTACAATCGATCACTGAAGCTTACGAGCGAAACGACGAGTTGGAAAACCTGCTGTTGGATCCGTTTTTCTCAAAGCAAATTTCAGTGTATCAACAAAACTGGCGCAAAGCGGTTGCCAACGCGTCGCTGGCGGGGATCCCGGTTGCCGCGTTAAGTTCGGCGCTAAGTTATTATGATGCTTACCGCACCGCGGTGTTACCGGCAAACTTATTACAAGGCCAGCGTGATTTCTTTGGTGCTCATACCTTTGAGCGCACGGATAAAACCAAGGGTAAAACCTATCATGTTGATTGGAGTCGTCCTGAACGGCCAATGGTGAAAGTAAAATGAGCGTTGTCATTGGAACACCCGGCACAAGCAGCAGCACTAAGGTATTGTTATTAGGCGCTGGTGAATTAGGTAAAGAATTGTGTTTAGAATTAAAGCGTTATGGCTGCGAAGTGGTAGCGGTTGATCGTTATCCTAATGCTCCTGCCATGCAAGTTGCCGATAAAGCGGTGGTGATCTCGATGCTCGACAATGCCGCACTGCGACAGTTGGTGATAACGGAAAAGCCGGCGTTAATTGTGCCAGAGCTAGAGGCGATAGCGACGTCGGTGCTGCTGGAACTGGAAGCCGCAGGTTTTAATGTGGTACCCAGTGCTCAAGCGGTTAATTTAACCATGAACCGCGAAGGGATCCGCCGTTTAGCTGCCGAAACCTTGCAGTTACCTACCTCAGCTTATCAATTTGCCAGTGATAAAGCCGGTTACCTGGCCGCGGTGGCCGCGATAGGTTATCCCTGCGTGGTCAAACCGATTATGTCTTCTTCTGGCAAAGGGCAAAGCGTATTACGCAGCGATGCCGATGTTGAAGCAGCATGGGTTCATGCGCAAGAAGGTGGCCGTGCCGGTAAAGGCCGTATCATTGTCGAAGGCTTTGTTGATTTTGATTATGAAATTACCTTACTGACGGTAAATTCTATTTCAGGCATTCAGTTCTGCGATCCGATTGGCCATCGGCAAGAGCAAGGCGATTATCGTGAAAGTTGGCAACCGCAACAGATGTCGGTTGTTGCTGCGCAAAAAGCTCAACAGTACGCTACCGCTGTGGTGCAAGCCTTGGGGGGTAAAGGCTTATTTGGCGTTGAGCTTTTTGTTAAAGGCGATGAAGTATGGTTTAGCGAAGTGTCACCGCGGCCACACGATACCGGTATGGTTACCTTGATTTCACAGCAATTAAGTGAATTTGCACTGCACGCTCGTGCGATCTTGGGTTTACCTATTCCTAGCATTAAACACTACGGCCCAGCTGCCTCGGCGGTGTTATTAGTGCCTGGGCACAGCCAAAATATTCAATATCATATTGGTGCGGCGGCATTAATGCAGCCCGATACGGAACTGCGTATTTTTGGTAAGCCCGAAGTTCAAGGCGAGCGGCGCATGGGGGTGGCATTAGCCTTGGCTGACGATACTGATAAAGCCTGTGCTAAAGCCTTAGCCGTTATCGCTGAACTCAAAGTCGAATTAAGCTAGTTTATCGCGGTGTTCAGCACCGATAACAAAGAAAAACCCACTGCAGTTTGTTCGCTGCAGTGGGTTTTTTTATGGTGATAAATGGATAAGGTTGTGTAAAAACGCTTTAAAACGCAAACACCCAGCGCGCTAAAAACAAGCTGGTTAAACTCACCACTAAGACGGCAAAGAGATTTAAAGCAAAACCGGCTTTAACCATGTCTGCAATGCGTAAATGGCCAGATGAAAAGACAATGGCATTGGGCGGGGTGGCTACCGGCATCATAAAGGCACAACTGGCCGCAATGGCAGCCGGGATCACCAAGGTCATTGGCGAGCCTGACATGGCTAATGATATGGGCGCTAGCAAAGGTAAAAAGCCTGCTGCTGTCGCGGTATTGCTGGTGACTTCGGTCAAAAATACGATAACAGTCGTCACGAGCACCACCATCAGCCACAGTGGCATGTTGTCGAGTAACATCACTTGCTCAGCGATATAACTGGCTAAACCACTTTTACTGATCAGCGCGGCGAGGCTTAAACCGCCACCAAATAACATTAAGATCCCCCAAGGCAACTGCTTGGTTTCTTCCCAAGTTAAAATGCGGGTGTTTTTACTATCCAAAGGCAACACCAAGATTAATACCGCTGCGAGCATCGCAATGATGGTGTCATCTAACGGTAAACCGGTGAGTTTGACTAAAAACGGACGTGTGATCCATAGTAACGCGGTAAGGGCGAAAATAATCAGTACCGCTTTTTCACCTCGCTGCATCTTACCTAGCACAATCAACTTTTGGTGGAATAAGTTACGGGTATTGGCAATCTTAACCTGGTCGAGTTTATAAGCAAATTTGGTTAGCCATAACCAACAACCGAACAACATAACTACGGTCAGCGGTAAACCTACAATCATCCACTCGACAAAACCAATACGAATGCCGTAGGTATCTTGCAAAAACGCGGCCATAAAAGCGTTAGGAGGTGTACCAATTAAGGTAGCTAAACCGCCAATCGAGGCAGCATAGGCCACGGCTAGTAAAATGGCCTTGCTAAAGTCATTTTCGGTGGGTTGTTTATCTTGCTCTAACATGCGAGTAATAGACAGTGCAATGGGTAACATCATTACCGCGGTTGCCGTGTTCGACATCCACATAGATAAGAACGCCGTGACTAACATAATACCGCCAATCTGCTGGCTTGGTTTACTGCCCACAATCAGCATGGTATGCAGGGCGATACGTGTATGCAAAGACCAACGTTCCATGGCAATCGAGATAATAAATCCGCCCAAGAATAAAAAGATCAATGGATGGGCATAAGACTGTGCCACAGCGCTTAAACCATTTAAATCGAGTAAAGGGGCCACTAGTAAAGGTAAAAAAGCCGTGGCAGAGATAGGAACGGCTTCACTGATCCACCAACTGGCCATCCAAGCAGTTAAACCTATAACTAACCAGCTAGGTTCATTCATACCAAAAGGTGCGGGTAGCACTAAGGTGATGAGCATCAACAATGGGCCAATCAGCAGCGCCAAAAATGGGGTTTTCGTTTCGTTAACTGTCATGATGAGCTCCTAGAAACGGTATTGCAGACCTAACGCGATCGAGGTGTCAGTCTCATCGGTCAACGCTAACTGGGTAACAAAGAAATACGCTTTGCTCTGGCTATTAAACAGATAATCGACACCTGCAGTATAGTGATTTGCAGCACTCTGTTGTCTGATTTCTGAAGTATCACGGCCAAGTTGTAGCTTGGGTTGCCAATCGCCAGCGGCATACTGCAGGCTGATATAACCGCCCGTACCTTTACGTTCGCCCTCACTTTGTTCACTGTATTGCAGTAATGAGCCTAAAGTAAAGTCACCCAGTTTTTGTTGCCACAATAAACGCGTCGCATCTAAGCCATTTAAACTTTGTGCTCGAGTCAGCGTGATGTAGTAAGGCTGTTTTTTTAAGCCTCGATCCCCATAAGCCAAGCTGATAGCGACGCCATCTTTACCATTTTGCACTTCATTGTCTTGGCCAAGCACATAGCTTGCCGACAGTGTCCAACCTTGATAACTCGGTGAGATATAGGTCAAGCTGTCGCCTAAGCGATCTTGGCCAGGTAAGATTTGCGCGATATCACCACTGGTTTCATTAAATTGATCAATGCCGCCTTCACTGGTTTTCAAACGCGTATCGTTGCGTCCGGCAATCAATTGGCCAAACTGTCCTTTGATCCCGACAAAAGTGTTACGTGATGAAAAAGGACTGACGGTGTTAGCCTCATCAAAACCACGCACTTCAACTTCATAGGTAAAAAAAGCGGTAATATGTTCATTTAAGACTTGCTCACCTCGAACCCCCAAGCGGCTGAAAGGGCTATCGAGTTGCGAGCCTTGTTTAGTGTAACGTAATAAGCCTTTATCGGTATGAGCCAGTTGCACTTCGGCCTTACCGTAAACAGTGATAGAGGGTAAGGTTAAAGACACGGCTTTGCTGTCAGCTGCCAGATGACCGGACAATGTGGTAGCGCCGATAGCGGCTACGGTTAAAGCGTTGCGAATGACCTGTTGCATAATGACCTCGTCATAAAGAGTTATAGTTGTAGGCACTAGGTGTTAGCAAGAACGCGGCCAACAATTTAATTGATTTAAATCATACATTTATTATTTTGTCGATGTTGCTTTGGGTGGTAATTGAAACCTTGCTGTCAAGAAATGGGTGGATTACCGCCCATTTAGTTAAGTTCATCCACAGCATCATCATCTTTAAATTGACTACGTACAACGCCGTATTTACGCATTTTGTCATACAGGGTTTTTCTTGGCAGGTTGAGTGCTTGCATGGTCAATTTAATACTGCCGCGGGTAGCGCTAAGGGCTTCTTCAATCAACATTTGTTCAAAAAAGGCGACGCGCTCAGACAATCCCATCGCACTGCCAAACGTATCGGCTAAGGGTAAGCCTTGTTGCATAAAAGCCGCCTCTGGACCAAGCAACACATAACGTTCAGCAAGGTTTCGCAGTTCGCGAACATTGCCTTGCCATTCGTGTGACAACAAACTGTCTAACTGTAACTGATTAAGTGGTAATACGGGTTTGTGGTAGCGCGCTGCAGCGAGCATGGCAAAGTGTTTAAAAAGTAAAGGAATATCTTGTCGTCGTTGTCTCAGGGGTGGGATGGCGACCTGTAATAAATTGAGCCGATAATACAAATCCAGTCGGAATTCACCTTGCTGACTTAATTGGGCTAGGTTGGTTTTAGTGGCCGCCACAACGCGGATATTTAGTGGGATACTGATATTGCTGCCTAAGGGCGTGACTTTACGCTCTTCTAACACACGTAATAATCTTACCTGCACACTTAAAGGCGTACTTTCAATTTCATCTAAAAATAAGGTACCGCCATTGGCAAATTCAAACTTGCCGATACGTTTTTTATCCGCCCCGGTAAAAGCGCCGGCTTCGCAACCAAATAGCTCACTTTCAATCAGTTGTTCAGGTATCGCGCCACAGTTAATAGCCACGAACTGCTGATCACTCCGTAGCGAATTATCATGTAAATATCGTGCAACGAGCTCTTTACCGCTGCCGGTTTCGCCCTCAATCAAGACATCTGCAGGCGTATCTAGCACCAGATCGAGTAAATGACGCATTTGATTAATGGCGGGGCTATCACCAATAAGCTGCACTTTGCCGCGTCGGCTTTCACGCAGCTGGCTGCTCAAACGGCGATTTTCCAAACACAGCTGGCGCTTTTCACCGGCTTGCTGCAAGATTTTATGCAATTCTGTATGGTTGACCGGCTTTTCGATAAAGCTATAAGCCCCATTTTGCATGGCATTGACGGCAATGCTGATGTCGCCGTAGCCGGTGAGTAAAATAACCGGTAAATCTTCGTCACTTGCGCGTAATGCCTGCAGCAGCGATAAGCCGTCCATTTCTGGCATATTTAAATCAGTCACAATCACGCCGAAGAAGTTGGGGTTTAAAGCTTGCAGTAAGGCGGAGGGTTTATCAAAGGTGCGACAAGACCAGCCTTCTAACTTAAGCCCCTGCGCCAAGGCATCGAGAACATGGTGGTCATCATCTAATAACCAAATTTCTGCAGTGTTACTCATGATTTACTCCGCAAGATACCGAGGTAAGGTTAAGCTAACGAGGGCACCGCCGTCTGGATGGTTTTCTATGGTTAAACTGCCGTGATAGCTTTGCATAATTTGTCTTGAAATAGACAGGCCTAAGCCTAAACCGCTGCCTTGTTTCGTGGTGAAAAAGGGTTCAAACAACTGTGCCATCACATGGGGTTTGATACCGGAGCCGTTGTCATGAATTTGCACCAGTGCAAGCTCAGCGCGTTGCACAATACGGATGCTGACGGTAGGTGCAGCATGCTGCTCTGCCGCTTGCATCGCATTCCCCAACACATTAATCAACACTTGCTCTAATTGCAGTGGATCGATTTTTACCTTGACGTGATCCGATTGTAGCAGCGTGATGTTGATACTTTGCTGTTTCAGTGACGGCGCTAAAATATCCAAGGCGTTCTGTAACACACTGCTTAATGCTACGACGACGGGTTGGTTTGCCGCTTTGCGGCTAAAGCTTTTAAATTGTTTCACCATATGATTTAAGCGCAGGATCATCTGGGCCATTTTATCTAAATTTTCTTGCAGTTCACTATACAGGCCTTTTTTCAGTAAAAGCTGGCTATTTTGCAGATAGCTATGCATGGCCGTTAAAGGTTGATTGATTTCATGATTAATAGAAGCACTCAGTTGACCAATAGTCGCGAGCTTGGCCGCTTGTAACAACTGATCTTGGGTTTGTTTTAATTCATGTTCTGCGTCAATACGGTGCTGTATCTCAACTTGCAGTTGCTGGTTGCTTTGTTGCAGCGATTCGGTTCGCTCTGCTACCGCCGATTCTAACTGGCTAAGCATTAATGCTTTTTGTTGCTGCTGTTGGGATTTATTACGCCAGAAAACGCGAGCTAATAAGATCACTGCCAATAACAAGCAAAAGCTGATAGCCAATTGCCAAGCTTGCATTTTGAGCGGAGCGGCGGGTTCCAGCATAACGAGCTGCCAAGGTAGCGTTGGTTGATCTTGGATGGCGACAACATATTGCTGCGCTGCTAATGGCCGGCTAACGGGTTCTGGGCGCAACTGCCAAATGTCTTGTTGTTGATTGACTTGTAAGGCATGCAAAGTTGTATTGGGATGGCGTGAACGTGTCACGGCATCTTCACCAAACCAGGTGAGGCGCCAAGCCTCGTGGTTACTGGCCAGCACGGTATTTTCATCATCAACTAACATAAACAATAATGGGCTTTGACCGGCAATTGACTGATAAGCTAACTCTAATTGGTCTATATTCATTTTTGTGGTCAATACACCGATAGTTTGCTGCTGTGCATCGCTAACCGTTGCCGCAAAGTATATGCCGCGTTCATTGGAAACCCAGCCTAAACCGTAATCGATGTAGCTTGTATTAGCCGTGATACTTTCTGAAAAATAAGGCCGAAAAGCAAAGTTGTGATCCATAAAGTTGACTTCGGCAGCATAATTACTGCTGGCCACAACATCGCCATTTTGATTCATTAAATAGATTGAAGCACTGCCACTGGCCAGCGTAAAGTCCGCTAATAATTGACTAACTTGCTGTTGTTTTGCGGCGTTGTCGGGGGCCGTTAACAAGTCTTGCAGCTCCGGCCGATGTGCTAAGGTATCGGTCAGTGTGCTAAAGCGGGTCAGTTGTAAATTAAGATACTGATTAAATTCAGCGCCTTGTTTAAAAGAGAGTTGCTGCGAGCGTTGTAACAACTGCTGAAAAGTGACCTGATAGCAGACAACGGCAACAAGTAATAAGCACAGGGCGATGAAGAAGGGCTGTCGAAAGAATGGGGGCATACAAGGCTCTAACGCATCTATAAATGCTTAATTTACCTTAAGGCCAGTCGATGGGCTACCCGTAAATATTGATTTGCCTCTTCATTCTGCTATAAGCCTGTTTAAAAGCAACAGCATTAAGCAATGACCATTGGCCATCCTTATGCTTTTAGCCAGGTTAGAGACAAACTGATTGAGCTAAGCGCAGCGCGCAGCGTATATTGATGTCAGCGTTAAAAGATAATACAGGATCATCAAATGAAATTATCAGAAGCAGAATGGCGGCAGCGTTTAACCGAAGAGCAATTTCGGGTGACGCGCTTAAAAGGCACAGAATATCCATTCACGGGTGAATTATTACACCATACCGCCGCAGGCACTTATCACTGTGTCTGTTGCGGTGCAGAATTATTTAATGCCAGCACGAAATTTGATGCCGGGTGCGGCTGGCCCAGTTTTTATCAATCGTTAGCGGGGAAGGTGCGTTATGAAGAAGACCACAGCCATGGTATGCAACGCATTGAAATTGTTTGCAATAATTGCGATGCCCACTTAGGCCATGTGTTTGAAGACGGGCCTGCGCCAACCGGGCAGCGTTACTGTGTTAATTCTGCTGCATTAACTTTCACCCATAAGACTTAAGCCTATATTTAAGCTGTAAGTGTTGTGGTAGGGTTTCATAATCAATTACAATAGGCCGCCTTATAAAAACCGCTGTATCCTACAGAAAAGCGGCATAGGCACACCGATTAATTCATTTTATTGAAGTAAAAGGCCTAATAATGACCCTATCACACGCAGAACAGTATCAAAAAAGCTGGCAGGAACGCCAGGAATACGCCGAAAACATGTTACCTATCATTGGTCGGCTTTATCGTAATAAAGGCATCGAGGTGGTCATCTATGGACGGCCTTTGGTTAATGCTACCACCATTGATATTATTAAAGCGCATAAAACAGTAGAGCGGTTCGAAGGCCAAAAATTACGCCTTCGTGAGAGTTTTCCGTTATTAGAAGCCATCAGTAAAATGAATTTGGCACCCGGTCGGGTAGATATTGGTAAATTGGCTTACGCCTATTTATACAAAGACAATGCAACAGGCCTAACGCTTGAGCAATATTTAGCTCAAGAGCTAGCGGATATTCTTGATCACGAAGATCAAGTGACACCCGTCGATGTTGTGCTCTATGGTTTCGGTCGAATTGGCCGCTTAGTTGCCCGCTTAATGTTAGAGCGTTCAGGCCCTAGCAGTAAATTACGTTTAAAAGCGATAGTGGTACGTGGTGGTAAAAAAGGTGACTTAGAAAAACGCGCCAGCTTGTTACGTCGCGATTCTATTCATGGCCCTTTCAATGGCAGCATTACTGTAGATGAAGAGAACCAAGGCATTAAAGCTAACGGTACTTTTATCAAAGTGATTTACGCCAACTCTCCAGAGCAAGTTGATTATACCCAATACGGTATTGATAACGCGCTGATCGTCGATAACACCGGTATATTCAAAGACGATAAAGAATTATCCATTCACTTGCAAAGCAAAGGTGCGGCTCGCGTATTAATTACCGCACCGGCTAAAGGTGAAGTACCGAACGTGGTATATGGTGTTAACCAGCATATGATCGCGCCAGAGCATAAAATTGTTTCTGCAGCCAGTTGTACCACTAACGCCATAACGCCGGTATTAAAAGCACTGCAAGATGAGTACGGTATTCGCAATGGTCACGTAGAAACCGTGCATTCTTACACCAACGATCAAAACTTGATTGATAACTTCCACAAAGCCGATCGCCGTGGCCGTGCTGCACCGTTAAATATGGTGTTAACTTCAACGGGGGCCGCCAGTGCGGTGGCTAAAGCCTTGCCTGAGTTAAAAGGTAAGTTAACCGGTAATGCGATCCGTGTGCCAACGCCTAACGTGTCAATGGCGATATTATCGTTAAACTTGAATCGTGAAACCAACAAAGATGAGCTAAACGATTTCTTACAGCGCACGTCACTGTTCTCTGAACTGCAAGATCAAATCGATTTTACCAGTTCAACCGAAATCGTGTCTTCTGACTTAGTAGGCTCGCGCTACGCAGGGGTAGTGGACTCGCAAGCGACAATCGTAGACGGTGATCGCTGTGTGTTATACGTATGGTACGATAACGAGTTTGGTTACAGTGTGCAGGTTACTCGGGTAATGAATGAAATGGCGGGTATTAAATACCCAACCTTGCCTATCGCGAAATAATTTTTGCGCCATTTTGAAAGCCCGCTGTTTGCGGGCTTTTTTATGTCTGTTGTTTGCTGTTGTATCGAAATATGTTACCTAATAGCGGTGTTTAGTAATGGCAGCAGGATGCTGCGTAGAGCGAAGAACAGAAATTCCTGCTGCGCCAAAACGTCTATGCGCATGTCCGTAATAACGTATTAAATAAACAACTTTTTCGCCGTTGGCGAGTAACTTTCTTTTGTTTCGCCAAAAGAAAGTCACCAAAGAAAATTCGACCCACGTTGCGGCGAAAGCCCATGCAATTTTGCCCGCCCAAGGCGACGAGGTAACTCGCTCGGCGCTACCGAACCTCACTCAAACACCCCTCGTCTTAAAACCTTGGACATGCAAACTTGCACGGCTTGCAACGTAATGGGATTTAAAAGCATATCAGGTTAAGGCGTATTTCGGTTTTAAGATTATTACTGCTTTGAGCGATCAACAGAAATACCTGCCGCACCAAAATGTCTATGCGCATATCTTCAATAACTTATAAGTAAACAACGTTTTCGCCTTCGGCGAAAACGTTAAGGGTCTTGTTATCTAACCCCGAAGCTACCACTGATTTCTTACTCAGCAGACCGGCATCTAAGAGAGATAAACAATCTTTCGTAAGTACTAAAAATTATCAGCAATCGCATTTAAGATTATGAGCTTTATAAACCCATAATTGACACTTTGTTGCCTATCAGCTAAAAGTGCGTATGGAAGCCTGAGACAAGATGAGAAAATTAGGCAAATATTTTCAGGTTTGACTTACCTCAGTTTACTAAAATACCCGCATGAAATGGACGTTTATGAAAAACACATTATTTTTTATTCTTGTATTATTCTCAACATCAGCATTTGCAGAACCCCTTAAACTATCTGGTACTTTAATCCTTTCAATTGAGAAGGGAACAATTGAAGCTGAACTAAAACTCAGCAACATCCCAAAAATCAAAAATTACTACATCTTTATTAACTCTGGTTTAAACATTGAATACTTTAGAGATAAAGACGATAGCTTCAATTATGCTTTCCGGAAAAAATACAATGAAGAATATTCATACGAAAGCTTCGGATACTATCTTCCTGATAATAGTGGTAAAGAAAAGTTTCTCCCGAAGTCACTAAGCTTTAAGTATACAGGTAAATTTCCTGTGATTTCAGATATGGATAAAGCAAGCCAACATGGTGACTGGAAAGGAAATATTGCATTTAACGGAAAAACATTAAGATCCGACGGGATGCAAGCATCGTGGTATCCAGTCCTTTATGACATTGATAAGGATGTCAGGTTTGATTCCGTGACATATGACATTGAGGTTAAATGTACTGATTGTAAATCAATTTACCTGAACGGTAGCTCGCCAGTTTCAGGCAAAGCAGGTAAGTTTATTAGCGAAAATCCTGTGGAATTAATGCTATTTGCAGGTGATTTCGAAATAGAAAAATCAAATGGCAGCTACTTCTTAAATACAGGACTTTCCAATGAGCAAATGGTTGATTTTGGTAACGTTATCTCATCATTTGAAAAATTTTATCAAGAAAAACTAAATCTGCCATATGGTGATAGTGTCGTATTCATACATACAACACCAATCTCTAAAAATAACAGTTGGCTTTTTGTAGCATACCCTAGCATTGTTAATGTAGGTCACCCAGAAGGCGGATTAAGTGATTTAATAAATGACGAAAAATCTAATTGGTTCAAGCCTTTTATAGCACACGAATTAGCGCATTATTATTTTGGTACTTATAGAAAGTTCAATTCTGAACTGGGTGATATGTTGTCAGAGTCATTCTCAGAATATATATCTCTAAAACTTACAAAAGAATTGATCGGTGAAGATGTCTTTAACAACATCGTCGACAATAAACTTAAAGAGTTAATAAATGCCAAACTGATACCGATTAGCGAAATAAAATCTTCAAGTGGCTATGGTGATAGAAACTTGTACTTTTACACATATGCCCCGACTAATTGGATCAAATTGGAACATGTTATTGGTGAGGAGAATATGTGGAGATGGATAAATAAATTACTTACGGTTGAAAGCGAATTTACTGATTATGACTTTCTAATAAAAACCTTAGGTGATGTATTAAATGATAGAGCATTACTTGAAGTTATTGAGTCCAATTATTTTTCAAAAATTACACCTTTTGATAGCAACCACTAAAGTGGCATTAAACACTTGTAAACTTCTGCTTTTGGCACAAACAAGCTATTCAGCTAAGCGAATACCGCTCTGGCTTTTTATTCCCCTTAGAGCGAGCCGACTGATCATCGTTGGCCAAGGTTTTAAGAAAACGGGTGTTTGAGTGCGGCGACGGTAGCGCCGCGCGAGTTACGTTTTCGCCTTGGACAGCGCATGAGCAGTTGGGCTTTCGAGCGGAAGTGGGGTCGCATTTTCTTTGGATACTTTCTTTTGGCGACGCAAAAGAAAGTATCTCGCCAACGGCGAAAACGTTAAGGGTCTTGGTATCTGATCCTGAAGCTACGCTTTCGTTGTAAACACATTGCTCTGGAGAACCCAGTCAGCTAAGCTCTTAACTTAATTAGAAAGTTAAAGATTTAAACTATGACTCCTATTGAGCTTTCTGACAAATTTCGCGGCATCTTTAACTCCACCTTTACCTTTATTGGTTTTTTAAACACCGACGGCGTGTTGCTTGAAGCAAATAATACTGCCGTTGAAGTTGCGGGTATTACACATGACGATGTCATTGGTAAGTACTTCTGGGATTGTTATTGGTGGCAATCCTCAACCTTAGAACGTGAACGCTTGCGCGAAAACTTTGCAAAAGCGGTTTCAGGACAGGCCGTTACCTACGAAGCAGAAGTTCTAATTAAAGACGGCGCTCGCACCACGATATTATTTAGTTTAAGGCCAGTAAAAAATAGCCAGGGTGACGTGATCTTTATTATTCCTGAAGGCAGCCCTATTCAGCAATTGGTTGATGCCAGAACCAGGATGGAGGCAATTATTGATGGTGCAAATGCTGCTGTCTGGGAGTGGAACTTGCACAAAGATGAGATGCGCATTGATAAGCGATGGGCAGAAATGCTCGGTTTTACCCTAGAAGATCTAACCCCTTTTTCATTTAAACAATGGTTAGACTTAATCCATCCTGCCGATAAAGATTTGGCAATAAAGCAGCTTGAAGCTTGCACTAAGATGGCGGCACACTCTTACGAGATGCATTATCGGGTAATGCGCAAGACGGGTAAGTACATTTGGGTGGTTGATAGAGCAAAGCTGTTTGATTTAACCAAAAATGGCTCTTACGATTCGCTTATCGGGACTCGACAGGATATAAGCCAACTTGCCTCTTATCAGGAAAAGTTGCGCGTTGTTGAAGATACGTTTAGTAACAGCTTTTATCATTCCGGTATCGGCATGGCATTAGTGTCCACTGAAGGTCAATGGTTAAAAGTGAACCCAGCCCTTTCTAACATGCTGGGTTATACCGAAGCTGAATTTTTACGACTGACATTTCAAGATATTACCCATCCGGACGATCTTCAAGCCGACCTAGAACTCTTATATGAGACCATCGATGGAAAACGAGAAAGCTATCAGATGGAGAAGCGATATCGCCATAAACAGGGGCATTTTATCGATGCAATTCTGTGTGTCTCAACCGTGAGAGCCGAAGACAGCAAGGTACTATATTTTGTTTCACAAATAATTGATATTAGTGAGCGAAAACACGTTGAACGCTTAAAAAACGAGTTTATCTCAACGGTCAGCCACGAACTTCGAACACCGCTAACGTCAATTTTAGGCAGCATTAAGTTGATTTTGTCTGGCAAATTGCTCTCAACGCAATCTCTACCTGCTAAGGTCAGTTATTTACTAAATATAGCTCAAGAGAATACTGAACGACTGGCCTTTTTAGTCAATGATCTGCTCGATATAGAAAAAATCTCTGAAGGCAGAATGACGTACAATCTTATACCACATCAACTAGTTGACCTGATTGAGCAAGCCATCAATTCAGTAGCTCATTATAGTGAGCATCTGCTTATTAAGGATTTTTCTCCTGCTGCAGCTCAAGCTGTTGTCAACGTTGATGAACATCGTTTTATACAAGTGGTTATTAATTTGCTTTCCAATGCAATCAAGTTTTCATTGGCTAAATACCCTGTCAAAGTTCAAGCCACGATTACAGACGGTTATGCAAAAATTTCTGTCGAAGATAAGGGTATTGGCATTTCAGAAGCGTTTGTACCACACGTATTTGAAAAATTTTCACAAGCGGATTCAGGTAACATCAGAAGCGTCAAAGGTTCAGGTTTAGGGCTTGCCATCAGCAAGGCTCTGATTGAAGGAATGAATGGCCATATTGGTTATGAATCCGTGGAGGGGCAAGGTAGTACCTTTTGGATTTTACTGCCCATAAACTAAAGCAAAACCCGCTAAATGTATCTCAGTAAGTCGCTGCTCAAAATGCAACTCTGGACTTCCCAGCTTTTACAAGACAGTTAGAGTTCAAAATTTTCTGTGGCTTCCAAATCATCGTGCACATTAATCCGTAAATAGGTTAGGGCTTGATTAAGAGAGTTGCGCAAGTATCAGTTGAACATACTTGGTATTTGCTAAAGCCATTACTGTTCAGGCTTTTATTCCCCTTAGCGCGAGCCGACTGATCATCGTTGGCCAAGGTTTTAAGAAAACGGGTGTTTGAGTGCGGCGACGAAGCATAGCGCGAGTGATGTTTTCGCCTTGGACAGCGCATGAGCAGTTGGGCTTTCGAGCGGAAGTGGGGTCGCATTTTCTTTGGATACGTTCTTTTGGCGACGCAAAAGAAAGTATCTCGCCAACGGCGAAAACGTTAAGGGTCTTGCTGAATGCGATTAACCAGCAGAATGCGAGAATGCAGAACAGGGCAATATAAAAAATCAGAGAAAACAACAGCAAACAAACGAGGTGAGTAGAAACAGGAATGGCAGAAACAAAAAAGGCCAGCAAGCTGACCTTTTATACTATCTCAAATCGAGAAGCGCTTTATAAAAGTACTATTACAGTACAGTTACGTTAGCAGCTTGTGGGCCTTTTTGGCCTTGTTCGATTTCGAAGGCAACACGTTGGCCTTCGTTTAAGGTTTTGTAACCTTCAGTTTGGATAGCACGGAAGTGAACGAAAGCGTCAGCGCCGCCGTTGTCTTGAGTGATGAAACCGAAACCTTTATCTGCGTTGAACCACTTTACTACACCAGTTACTTTAGCCATGAGAGACTCCTAAAAATTTTAAAAAGTTATTTAACGCGAAATGCGCTTTTAGCCTGACTGTTACTTATGTGGCCAAACGTGCGTGAATCTTCAGGACATGACTTACAAGCGAAGCTGTGTAGCGAAGTTTTCAAAAACAAGTTGTTACATAGGTCTGTACTACAGGCCGGAAAGCACTATAACAGGTCTGAGCGGAATGTATAGCTTTATCGGATAATAAATCGTTAAAACAAGCAGAAATAAAAAAGCCGGTAAAAAATACCGGCTGTTTGCTCAGACTAAAGGCAACGCTAATTAGGCACCAATAGCGGTTTCTGGCGCTACGTAAGCCAGTTTTAACGCGTCAGCAACACTTTCGTTGGTTACTAAGCCACGGTACACGTTTAGACCCGCTAACAGATGCTTGTCATCTTGTAAGGCTTTTTTGTAGCCTTTGTTCGCCAAACGAATAATGAAAGGCAGGGTGGCATTGTTCAAGGCGAAAGTAGAGGTACGTGGTACCGCACCTGGCATGTTCGCAACACAGTAATGCACAACTTCATCAACAATATAAGTTGGATCGGCATGGGTAGTGGGTTTTGAGGTTTCCACACAACCGCCTTGGTCAATCGCCACATCAACAATAGCTGAGCCTGGCTTCATGCGTTTGATATGGTCACGGGTAATCAGCTTAGGCGCGGCTGCGCCTGGAACTAATACACCACCAATCACTAAATCAGCGGCTAAGACTTCTTGCTCTAAGGCATCAGCCGTTGAGTAAATGGCCTTAACTGCGCCGTTGAACTGAGCGTTAATGCGGCGTAATACATCCACATTACGATCAAGTACGGTAACATCGGCACCTAAACCTAAGGCCATTTGCGCCGCGTTAGTACCCACCATACCGCCACCGACAACCACGACTTTAGCGGGTGCAACACCTGGTACACCGCCTAATAACATACCGCGACCAGCACAAGATTTTTCTAAAGCACGAGCACCGGCTTGAATTGACATGCGGCCAGCCACTTCTGACATAGGCGCTAATAACGGTAAACCGCCTTTATTATCGGTGACTGTTTCATAAGCGATACAAACCGCTTTTGAATTGATTAAATCAGCAGTTTGTTCTGGATCCGGCGCTAAGTGCAGGTAAGTGAACAGAATTTGGCCATCACGTAACATGGCACGTTCAACGGCTTGTGGCTCTTTTACTTTTACAATCATGTCTGCTTGTGCGAACACGTCAGCCGCAGTCGCTAATACAGAAGCACCGGCAGCTTGATAATCTTCATCGGTAAAACCGATACCCATACCGGCTTGTTGTTCAACCAACACGCTGTGGCCATGGCCAATCAGTTCGCGAACGCTTGCTGGCGTCATGCCGACACGGTATTCATGGTTTTTGATTTCTTTAGGTACACCGATAATCATATGTTTCACCTTGGTTCAGTTGAGTAATATTTTTAGGAAGTATAGCGGCAAAAAACCAGAATTACTGCTTGTTTTAAGTTTGCTAAATAGTGCAATATGCTGTTTATGGTTATAAGTCGGGATTTTATGCTGCTATGTATTCTTTAAGTAAGAGTATTAAGAAGTTAGATAGGATTGATCGAAAAATATTAGTCGAATTACAACTCGATGGTCGTTTAGCCAACGTGGAATTGGCCAGAAGGGTAGGGCTTAGTCCTACGCCCTGTTTAGAGCGAGTACGAAAGCTAGAATCTGAAGGTTATATCTTGGGCTATACCGCGCAAGTTGACCCACACAAAGTGGGGGCCGCGTTGTTGGTTTTTGTTGAAATAACGCTAAGCAAAACCTCGCCGGAAGACTTTGATGAGTTCAGTAAAGCGGTGCAAAAGTTATCAGAGATCCAAGAGTGTCATTTGGTATCGGGTAGCTTCGATTTTTTACTGAAAACCCGTGTTGCTAATATGGCGGCATACCGAGAGTTATTAGGGGAAACCTTACTCCGTTTACCCAGTGTGCGCGAAAGCCGTACCTATGTGGTGATGGAAGAGGTGAAACAAAGTAGTTTTGTGCCGATGGTTTAAGCTAAGTTATTGGCTTTATACAGCTATCATTCAGCGAAAAGCCGTTACGCTATGTTTGACATAGATGCACTTTTACCCCAGCTCTGGTAACCTAGTCGCGTCAGTGGCGACAGGCAGTCGTGACTGAGCGCTAGTGGCAATTCATGGTATGAAACCGGCGTTGCGTAGCCAAGTGTGATGACGAATTTAGGGGCCTCTCTTTTGCAAAGCAAAGTGTTTTTCACGTTAAATGGAGTACAGCGATTATTAGAAGTGGGGCTGATTGTTTTTTCTGGCCTGGCACTTTTTATGTTGCTGTCACTGTTGTCTTTTGACCCAGCCGATCCGAGCTGGTCACAAACAGGCTATCATCAACAAATTAATAATTATGCTGGGCGCAGTGGCGCTTGGTTAGCCGATGTGTTGTTGGTCAGTTTTGGCTGGGTAGCCTATTTGCTGCCTTTTGTGGTGGCGTTAACCGGTTATCTGTTGTTTAAGCGCTACCATGACTTATTACAACTCGATTATTTAATTCTAGGCTTACGTTTATTTGGTGTGTTGTTGACACTGTGTGCGGCAACAGCCATTAGTAGCATGAATTTCAATGATATTTATTATTTCTCTTCCGGTGGCGTGTTAGGCGATCGGATCAGCGGTAATTTGCTGCCGTATTTTAATTTTATTGGCACCAGCCTGTTATTACTGTGCGCCTTTGCCACCGGCTTGACTTTATTAACCGGTATTTCTTGGCTAACCGTGGCGGATTATTTAGGCGCACAATGTTTTGCCCTGTTTAATCTTGTGCTGAATTTTCCTCAATTCTTGGCCGAGCGGCGAGCGGCCAATGCCGAGCGCAAAGCTGAACTGGAACGAGAAGAAGAGCTCGCGCCACCTACCAAAGCCATCGCCAAACGCGCGCGTATTACTCGGATGCCTGAGCCGATTGACGATGATATTGATTTTAGCGAGCCGCCTGAAAGTGTCGATCCGCATTTCTCTTTTAGTGATGATGATGTGCCAGCCATTAAACGCAAAGAGCCGCTGCCTATCCGGCCATTGAATGAACGAACTGAAAGCAAAGCTTATTACAGTGTTGACACCTTGGCGGATGATCAACTGTCTTTTAGTGCGGTGGATGATCCCTTTGATGCAGAACATGTTACCAGCACCTTCAAATATATGCAGCAAGAGGAAGAACTGGATCCGTTGATGCAGTTCCCGCCAGAAGAGGATGACGCGGTTGATGACAGTGAAGAAGTCGCGCACTCGCTGGAAGAGTTACCGTCTTTAGCCTTATTGGATCGCCCCGATAAAGCGATTAATCCGATTGACCCCGCCGATTTAGAGCGTGTGTCGCGCTTAGTTGAAGCCAAGCTATTAGATTTTAATGTTGAAGCGCAAGTGGTCGGTGTTCACCCTGGCCCAGTCGTCACCCGTTTTGAATTAGACTTAGCCCCTGGGGTTAAAGTGAGTAAAATTACGGGTTTAGCCAAAGATTTAGCACGTTCATTATCCGCAATCAGTGTTCGTGTTGTGGAAGTTATCCCAGGTAAAAGCTTTATCGGTTTAGAGTTACCGAACCAGCATCGGGAAATTGTGCGTTTATCTGAAGTGATTGGCGATGAGATTTTCACGGAGTCCAAATCAGCTTTAACCATGGTGTTAGGCAAAGATATCGCCGGTAAATCAGTGGTGGCCGACTTAGCCAAAATGCCGCATTTATTAGTGGCCGGTACAACCGGCTCGGGTAAATCAGTAGGGGTTAACGTGATGATTTGTAGTTTGTTATACAAATCAACTCCTGATGATGTGCGCTTCTTAATGATTGATCCCAAAATGTTGGAATTGTCGATTTACGAAGGTATTCCGCATTTATTAACCGAAGTGGTTACCGACATGAAAGACGCCGCCAATGGCCTGCGTTGGTGTGTGGGTGAAATGGAACGTCGCTATAAGTTAATGTCAGCCTTAGGTGTGCGTAACTTAAAAGGCTACAACCTTAAAGTTAAAGAAGCGGCTGCCGAAGGCGAGCCACTAAAAGACCCGCTATGGAAACCCTCTGATGATATGCGCACTGAAGCGCCATTATTAGAGAAGTTACCGGCTATTGTCGTGGTAATCGATGAATTTGCCGACATGATGATGATTGTCGGTAAAAAAGTGGAAGAGCTGATTGCTCGTATTGCGCAAAAAGCCCGAGCGGCCGGTATCCATTTAATCCTGGCGACACAGCGTCCTTCTGTGGATGTGATCACCGGCTTAATTAAAGCCAACATTCCTACGCGCATTGCCTTTCAGGTGTCGTCAAAAATTGACTCGCGTACCATTCTGGATCAGCAAGGGGCCGAAAGCTTATTAGGGCAGGGCGATATGTTGTATTTACCGCCTGGCTCCGGTGTGCCAACACGGGTGCATGGTGCTTTTGTTGATGATCATGAAGTTCATGCGGTTGTCGCAGATTGGAAAAAACGCGGCAAACCTCAATATATTGCTGAGATTTTAATTGGCGAAACGACCGAAGAGAACTTATTGCCTGGTGAAACACTCGAAACGGAAGATGGCGAATCGGATCCTTTATATGATCAGGCGGTTGCCTTTGTTATCGAATCCCGTCGAGCTTCGGTCTCTGGCGTACAGCGCAAGTTTCGGATCGGTTATAACCGTGCTGCACGGTTAGTAGAACAAATGGAAAGTAGTGGCGTTGTCAGTGCGCCGGGACACAATGGTAATCGCGAAGTCGTGGTACCTGCGCCAAATAATAGAGGGTATTAATGAAAAAAAGTGCAGTGGTCGTTTTGCTCTTAACCAGTTTAACCGCAGCAGGGTTAACCTCTACGTTATCCGCGCAAACGGTAGAAGTCGTGGCACGACCTGATTTTGCGCCACATATGCAGGCATTACGGCAACAGCGCATGGCGAGCGAAGATGCCAGTCAGCCCTTGATGCAGCAACTGGCGAAAATTAAGAGTTTTTCCGCAGATTATCAACAGCGAGTTTATGATATTCAGCAGCAATTGTTGCAAGAAGGTCAGGGCAAGTTGGCGTTAAAACAACATGCGCGTTTTCGTTTTGAAAGTGAAACGCCAGAGCAATCATTGTTAGTCAGTGATGGTAAAACCTTGTGGTTTTACAACGAGTTGCTTGAACAAGTTAGTATTTATGATGCCAACAGTGAAGTGGGTCAAACGCCTTTTGCACTGCTCACCTCTACGGATAAAGCGTTATGGCAGCAGTATCAAGTGACGCAGCAGCAACAGAGCTTTTTTATACATCCTCTTGATGCCGGTAATCCGGTGCAGCAACTGATGCTGACCTTTAAAGGGGATCAGTTAGTTGAAATGCAAGTTATTGATATCAACCAACAACAAAGCGTTTATTTGTTTAGTAAGATCAAGGTTAATAGCAGTATTGCCGATAAGCTGTTTACTTTTACCGTGAGCAAAAATTTAGATGTTGATGATCAACGTCAGCGTTAATTTCTACAGTTGCTTGCCTGATGAGTAGCTTACCTTTCGATTTTAATGACAACTTGATGCCGTTGGCCGCGCGCATGCGGCCACGTACTTTAGAGCATTATGTTGGGCAGCAGCATATCGTGGCGCCGGGTACACCGCTCTATCAAGCGATCCTCGCTGGACGCGTTTTTTCGTTGATCTTGTGGGGGCCGCCAGGCACCGGTAAAACCACCCTAGCTGAAATTATTGCCAGTCATGCCAAGGCTAGCATGCAGCGACTTTCTGCGGTAACTGCCGGTGTGAAAGAGATCCGTGAAGCCATTAGCGAAGCGAAATTACGCCAGCAGCAGTATCAGCAGCGCACCTTATTGTTTGTTGATGAAGTGCATCGTTTTAACAAAGCCCAGCAAGACGCTTTTTTACCCTTTATCGAAGATGGCACTATTATTTTCATCGGTGCGACCACCGAAAATCCCGCCTTTGCGTTAAATAACGCTGTGTTATCTCGCACTCGGGTGTGCGTGTTAAAACCGTTAACCGATGCAGATTTAAAGCAGGTATTAACACGTACCTTGCACAGCCACCCTGAGGGGTTGGCTGCGCTTAAACTCAGCTTAAGCCCTGCTGCTGAGCAGCTATTAATTCAATTAAGTGCCGGCGATGCGCGGCGTTTATTAAACATTTTAGAGCAATTAGCTGAGCTGGTGCAGGATGCCACCATCAGTGTTGAGCAAGTACGGCAAATTGTGCCGCAACAATTACCGGGTTTTGATCGTGAAGGTGAATTATTTTACGACCTGATTTCTGCTTTTCATAAATCCGTACGCGGCTCCGATCCGGATGCCGCCTTGTATTGGTATTGCCGTATTTTGGCCGGTGGCGGCGATCCACTTTACGTTGCCAGACGTTTGCTGGCCATTGCCAGTGAAGATATTGGTAATGCCGATCCTCGCGCGCTGACCTTGGCTAAGGATGCTTGGGATACCTTTCAGCGGGTGGGGCCAGCCGAGGGAGAGCGGGCTATCGCACAAGCCGCGGTGTATTTGGCGCTAGCGCCAAAAAGTAATGCGGTTTATCAAGCCTTCAATGACATGAAGCAGGTAGTGGCTAGCCAAACGGATTATCCCGTGCCGCTACACCTGCGTAACGCGCCCACTCAGTTACAAAAACAATTGGGGCATGGGGCACAGTATCGCTATGCCCACAACGAACCCGGTGCCTATGCGGCGGGCGAGCGCTATTTACCTGCAGAGCTTTGGGGACAACAATTTTATCACCCCTCTGATCGTGGCATGGAAAAACAATTGGCAGAAAAGCTACGCTATTTACGTGAATTAGACGCCAACAGTAAAAACAAGCGTCAGCCTTGAGGAAAATCAAGGAAAAGCATTTCAATTTGCCGCGACGCTGGTTAATATTCTGACCTATTCGATTAATTGCCACCCTCGGGTTGGCCACAAGAAGTTATTACTATGTTAGATCCAAAATTTCTTCGCGCTGAGCTAGCGCAAACTGCCGAACGTTTAGCAACGCGTGGTTTAACGCTAGATGTTGCCACCTTAACTGCTTTGGAAGAACAACGTCGCGAATTGCAGATGCAAACGCAAGATCTGCAAAACTTACGTAACACTAAATCAAAAGGCATTGGTCAAGCTAAAGGCCGCGGTGAAGACATTACACCACTGTTAGCTGAAGTGGATGGTTTAGGCGCACAATTAGATGCAGCCAAGTTACGTTTGGATGCGGTGTTAGCCGAATTAGACAAAATTGCCTTAAGTTTGCCAAATTTACCGGATGCATCCGTGCCGATCGGCGCCGATGAGCAAGCCAATGTTGAAGTGCGACGTGTCGGTGAGCCGGCAACATTTCCTTTTCCGGTCAAAGATCATGTGGCCTTAGGTGAGGCCTATGCTGAAGGCTTAGATTTTGAAAGTGCTGTAAAACTTTCAGGCTCGCGCTTTGTGGTGATGAAAGGGCAAATGGCTAAACTGCATCGTGCCTTAGCGCAATTTATGTTAGATGTGCATACTGAACAGCATGCCTACACCGAGTTGTACGTGCCTTATTTAGTGAATCACGACAGTTTATATGGCACCGGCCAGTTACCCAAATTCAGTGCCGATTTATTTCATACTCAACCGGCGACCGAGGAAGGTCAAGGTATGGCGTTGATCCCTACGGCAGAAGTACCGGTGACCAACTTGGCGCGTGACAGCATTGTCGATGTAAACGAGTTACCGATTAAATATACGGCGCATACCCCTTGTTTTCGTAGTGAAGCCGGCTCATATGGTCGTGATACGCGAGGCCTGATCCGCCAACACCAATTTGATAAAGTAGAATTGGTGCAGTTGGTGCATCCAGAACTATCAATGGCCGCATTAGAAGAGCTGACGGGCCATGCCGAGAAAATCTTACAACTGCTCGGCTTACCGTATCGGGTCATGTTGCTTTGTACTGGCGATATGGGCTTTGGTGCCTGTAAAACCTATGATTTAGAAGTGTGGTTACCGGCGCAAAATACTTATCGTGAAATTTCGTCTTGCTCAAACATGGGCGATTTCCAAGCTCGTCGCATGCAGGCACGTTTCCGTTCAGCCGAAGGTAAAAAGCCCGAGTTGCTGCATACTTTAAATGGCTCAGGTTTAGCGGTAGGTCGCACCTTGGTAGCGATATTAGAAAACTATCAACAAGCCGATGGCTCAGTGGCTATCCCTGCCGTGTTACAGCCTTATATGGGTGGCAAAACGCACCTGCGTTAAACCGGCCTGTTATAAGCACTTGGCTGGTTTGGGTAAACCGGCTAGCCGAGTGGCTTGTTTAGCAGGGCCTTCTGGAAATAACATAAATAAATATTTACTACTGCCTTTTTCAGGGCCAAATTTGGCGGCCATGGCTTTGACTAACATCCGCACTGCGGGTGAAGTATTAAATTCCTGATAAAACTCTCGCACAAAGCGGATCACCTCCCAGTGCGCCTCGGTTAAGGTTATCTGCTCTAATTCTGCAAAACGCTCTGCTACCGACGGCTGCCAATCAGACATCTGCACTAAATAACCGTGTTTGTCTAATGCGAGCTGCTGATCGCCTACTGTCAAAAATGTCATGCTCATACTGAGGTTGGATCCTTAATAAAACCTGGCGTTAACGCCATAAGATGCTTTTATTCGCGGCTGCCGTTAATTGCACCCATTCTTGTGCGTTGATCAGCTGAATATGTGTTGGCGCGGAAATATTACGCCATGCTATATCGCTGGCTAAAGCCAATACCGAGCAAGCGAAGGGGAGTGTTGGCTGTAACACTAGGTAAACGGCATCTTGGCGTAAAAGTACGGTATCAGCTGGGGTACAGAGCTGGGCTAATTCGGTTAAATCTGCTGCGGGGTTAATAAGATTAAACAGTAGCATGGCTTAGCACCTTATTACTTGATCGGCCGCGCGCATCAGGGCGGTTATGGCTGTCGGCGTAATCGTTTGAAATCCGGGAGGCAGCGGTAAAGCGCTCAGACCGCGTTGTGTTAATGCTTGCTGGCAGACGAAGCACTGTTCAATGTCGTATAAGCCAAATAAACCAAAGCTTTTATACACCGGCTTGATGGGCGGTTCATGTAACTCAGCAGGGCTTACTAATTGAAATACGGCGTCCGCCATAAAGACGACACTGAGCTGATAATCCACGGCGGCTAAAGCCAAGGTTAAATCGAGCGCTTCACGAGCGCGGGCTTGATTAAACGGCGACTGCGTTTGCAGTATCAGGATATGTTGCATCAGAATTGCACCAATTTACTGTTGGCCAAACGCATAGCAAACTCGGCCAAGCCAGCCGCTTGAAAAAGGCTATCATTCGCTGCTTGCACACCGCGTTTCTCTGCCGCGGTAATGCAATATAACAAGGGCAGTTGTTGCTGCTGACAAAATTTGGCTAATTCCGCTGCCAAATTACGTTCATCTGTGGGTAAGTCGATCGTCGCTGCGGCTGCGAATACGGCATCTTCATATAAAAACACCTGCTCAATGCTGTAGCCTGCGGCTAAAGCCGCTTTGGCAAATTGCAAAGCACTATCAAAGCTTTGACAAGCAAAGGGGTTTTGAGTCAACAATAAACTAAAATGAGCCACGGTAGTTTCTCTTAATAACGGCATTAGTGCACTGGGCACAGCACAGTAGGGCGCGGCTAAAAAAATACCCCGCTTAGCGGGGTATTTTAACTAAATTACGACTGAGCAGCAAAAGCTTAGTCGTCACCACCCATAATGCCTAATAAGCTTAACAGGTGCACAAAGATGTTGAACACGTTTAGGTATAACGAAACGGTTGCACGAATATAATTTGTTTCACCACCGTTGATGATACGGCTGGTATCAAACAAGATTAAACCTGACATAATCAAAATAACCACGGCACTGATGGTTAGGCTTAACGCTGGGATTGCTAAAAAGATATTTGCTAAAGCAGCAACCAACACCACGATTAAACCAATCATTAAAAAACCGCCCATAAAAGAGAAGTCTTTACGTGTGGTTAAAACATAAGCCGATAAACTAAAGAAGATCAGCGCAGTACCGGCTAAAGCTTGCATGATTAATGCTGGGCCATTGGCTAAGCCAGCATACATTGACAACATTGGGCCAAGTGACGCACCCATGGCGCCTGCAAAACCAAATACCCAGAAAATGCCGCTAGCAGAGTCTGCTTTTTTGTTAACAACAAATAGCATAATAAAGCCTGCGATCATGCAGACTAAAGAAGCCATCGGGGAAATGTTCATGGCCATGGCAATAACGGCGGTTACCGCGCTAAAGGCTAAGGTTAAACCTAGCAAAAAGTAGGTGTTGCGCAATACCTTGTTGATTTCAACACCATGACTGAGTGTGTTGATATTACTGGTTTCTCTGTATGACATAAATGTCTCCTATTACCGAGTTTTGTAAAGTTACTGAGTGCATAATACTGTTAAAGTTCCGTTATAACTAGTGCTGGCTGCACGAAAAAACGGCAGTTAGAATTATTTTAAATTTTTTGCTTTATTTTCCAGAGCAAAGTGATTAGTATACGCAGCGCTGGAGGGATGGCAGAGCGGTTTAATGCACCGGTCTTGAAAACCGGCGTAGGTTAATAGCCTACCGAGAGTTCGAATCTCTCTCCCTCCGCCATTATTCTGAAAAGCCACCCTAGGGTGGCTTTTTGCATTCTTACGTTGCAGTTTAACGTTAGGTTCAACATCACGCTGTTGCAAACCTGAATAAACCGCGACGACGACAATATAGCGTTAGGTTTGTGACGTTTGCCCGCCATTTGCTGAAATTGTCGGCAGTTAGTTTAGCGAAGTAAAATTAACGCTTTACAAAGTGCAGCCAAGTTTTTAATATGCCGTCCTGTAACGCGGAGGGGTGGCAGAGCGGTTTAATGCACCGGTCTTGAAAACCGGCGTAGGTTAATAGCCTACCGAGAGTTCGAATCTCTCCCCCTCCGCCACGCAGCTGCCTATACCCGTCTAGCTAAATACCTCATTATTTTTTCATTGAACTATACTCGCTAAATAAACTTAATCGCTATATAGTAGTTTTTGCGCTAGAAGCCTTTGATTTCGCTTGTTAATTTGCACCGATTTCAGAAACATTTAATGGTTTGCAGATGCAACGCTTTCTGGCACACTAAGCAGCTGCTTTGCTGGTTATTGTTAATTTCACGCAAAGCGATGACACCGTAGTTAGCCCTTAAGCGGTTAGCTGGAAAATTAATTTAGCGCCTAGCTGTGGATAAATCCGCCAGCTACAGGTGATAACCCGCATAACGGAGAAGCCAAGTTGATTAACGTGCTGTTAGTTGATGATCACGAGCTTGTTCGGACTGGTATAAGTCGCATACTAATGGATGAGCGCGGTATCAAGGTGATAGGCGAGGCCAGCTCCGGCGAAGAAGCCTTACAGTTTTGTCGTCAAAACGAACCTGATGTCGTGTTGATGGACATGAATATGCCCGGTATGGGTGGCATGACCGCGACCAAGCGCATTCTGCATTATTGTCCAGATGTTAAAGTATTGGCTTTATCTATTTCTTGTGAAGAGCCGGTACCGACCAAAGTGATGCAATTAGGTGCCGCCGGTTTTATCTCAAAAAATACGCCACCGAAAGAAATGGTGATGGCGATTAAAAAAGTGTATTCCGGTGTGCGACATATCTCCGATGAAGTGGCGCAAAAAATGGCCTTGGCTAAGGTCAATAATCTGCAACCTAATCCTTTTGAAGGTTTATCTGATCGTGAATTACAAATCATGATGATGATTACCCGTGGTCAAAAGGTGACCGATATCGCTGATCAGTTAAATGTCAGTGCAAAAACGGTGAATTCATATCGTTATCGCATGTTTGAAAAACTGGCGATTAATGGTGATGTTGAACTGACTCATCTAGCGTTTCGACACGGCATGATAGATATCGCTAAGATTGCGCATTAACAAGCCCTATTATGTTTGATTCAAAAGCGTTTTTGGCCACAGTGCCGCAACAACCTGGCGTGTATCGCATGTTTAACCAGGGCGGCATTGTTATTTATGTGGGTAAAGCAAAAGATCTGAAGAAAAGGCTAAGTAGCTATTTTCGAACCACGGTCGACAGTGTGAAAACCCGTGCCTTGGTTGGGCAAATTGCGAGTATCGAATTCACCCTGACGCACAGTGAAACCGAAGCACTGATTTTAGAAAACAACCTGATAAAACAGTACTTACCCAAATACAATATTTTACTGCGTGATGATAAGTCTTATCCGTATATCTTATTAACTTCTCATCGTCATCCGCGGATTAGTTCGCATCGCGGCCCGCGAAAAGTAGTGGGGCAGTATTTTGGGCCTTACCCGAATGCCGGCGCGGTGTGGCAAAGTTTAAAAAGTCTGCAGAAAATTTTCCCGATCCGCCAATGTGAAGATGGTTTCTACCGTGCTCGCACTCGGCCCTGTTTGCAATATCAATTAAAGCTGTGCAGTGCGCCCTGCGTGGGTAAAATTAGCGATGAAGATTACGCCGAGCAGGTGCGTTTAGCGGCGCTATTTTTAGCCGGTAAAAACCAACAAGTTATTGATGATTTAGTGCAGAAAATGGCTGCAGCTAGTGAGAGTTGGCAATTTGAAGCTGCCGCTGCCTTTCGCGATCAAATTAGTGCCTTGCGCAAAGTGCAAGAACAGCAATATGTGAGCGGTGATCATGAAGAGCTTGATGCCATCGGCTTTAGCTTGCATGGTCAAACCGCGGTAGTGCATGTGCTGTTTATTCGTGATCGGAAAATTCTCGGTAGCAAATCCTATTATCCGAAAGTGCCGTTGGATATGAGCGCGGCCGAGGTATTATCTGCTTTTATTCTACAATTTTATCTCAATGGTCACAGCGAACAGCAGATCCCTAAAGAGATCGTGTTACCGATGGCACTTGAAAATGCGGACAGTTTAGCCGAAGCGATAAGTAATATTGCTGAGTTCAAAGTGCGGTTAACTGCCGCTAAACGCGGCGAGAAAGCTCAGTATTTGAGTTTAGCGCAGAAAAATGCGCAAATTGCCTTAGACAGCAGGCAGTCATTAACGCAAAAAATGCGGGTACGCTATCAAGCATTACAGCAATTATTACAATTACCAGATGATATTGACCGAATGGAATGTTTTGATATCAGTCATACCATGGGGCAGGCCACCATCGCGTCTTGTGTGGTGTTTGATGGTGAAGGCCCTTACAAGCAAGAATACCGCCGTTACAATGTCACCGGTATCACTGGGGGGGACGATTATGCCGCGATGCGCTTCGCGTTAGATAAGCGCTACAGCAAGCTAAGCGAAGTCAGTAAAATCCCTGATATTATTTTTATCGATGGTGGTATCGGGCAACTGAATATCGCATTGGAACAATTTAGCGCTTGGCCACACGCGAAAAAGCCCTTATTGATTGGTGTGGCTAAAGGCGTCAGTCGTAAAGCGGGCTTAGAAACCTTAATTTTGTGGGACAGTGGGCGGAGTATTAACTTACCGGAAGATAGCCCCGCCTTGCATTTGATCCAGCAGATCCGTGATGAGGCGCACCGTTTTGCGATAACCGGTCATCGAAATAAACGCGGTAAAGCGTTATTAAAAAGTCCGCTTGAAAACATTTCAGGTATTGGTGAAAAACGCCGGCAAGCCTTGTTACAATACTTAGGTGGCTTGCAAGGTGTGTTGAAAGCGTCGGTCACTGAACTGAGTTCTGTGCCTGGAATTTCAAAACAACAAGCAGAAAAGATTTACCAAGCCTGTCAGAACAAGTAGCATTAAGGCATTAAGTGCCTGAGAACCCTGTTATGTGGAATATTCCCAACCTGTTAACGCTGTTTCGTTTACTGCTCATCCCAGTATTTATCTATTTTTTCTACTCTGGTTTGGAAAATGCCCGTTTTTGGTCTGCTCTGGTGTTTTGTCTAGCGGCAATTACTGATGCGTTAGATGGCTATTTAGCCAGAAAACTGGAGCAATTTACCCCGTTCGGTGCTTTTTTAGATCCAGTCGCCGATAAGGTGATGGTGGCCACCGCCTTGGTATTAGTTGCCGTAGACATTAAAACCCTCTGGGTGATCATTCCTACTATTATTATTATTAGTCGTGAAATCTTTATTTCGGCGTTACGGGAATGGATGGCCAGCCTAGGCAAACGCGCGAATGTTGCGGTATCGAATTTAGGCAAATACAAAACTATTGCGCAAATGTTAGCGTTAATCGCTTTAATTTGGCAGCCAACATTAAGCTTATTGAGCTGGTTTACACCCGTTGGTATGTTAATGTTGTACATTGCGACTATCCTAACCGTGTGGTCGATGTATGAATATTTGCGTTCGGCCTGGGCGGATTTGTCGACAGTGTAACCAAGTCGCTGTTATTGTCAGCAAGTCAGTTACTTTTTAAGCAAACAGACATAAAACTAAAAATTTAATATTGACGGATTTATTTAAAACAGTAGAATGCGTCACGTGTTAAGGCAGATGGCCACGAAACGGTCATAGCAACGCGAGTTTAGCTCAGCTGGTAGAGCGCGACCTTGCCAAGGTCGAGGTCACGAGTTCGAATCTCGTAACTCGCTCCAATTCTTTAGAGTTGGCAGCAACAGTGGCGGGTTGGCAGAGTGGCCATGCAGCGGATTGCAAATCCGTCCACCTCGGTTCGACTCCGGGACCCGCCTCCATAACATGCTGTTTTAATACGTTTGAAAGTTGTCTGCCCGGGTGGTGAAATCGGTAGACACAAGGGATTTAAAATCCCTCGAGGGAAACCTCGTGCCGGTTCAAGTCCGGCCCCGGGCACCATTTAATATTGACCAGCAATATTAAAGCATCACATTGCGAGTTTAGCTCAGCTGGTAGAGCGCGACCTTGCCAAGGTCGAGGTCACGAGTTCGAATCTCGTAACTCGCTCCAAATTCAAAAAAAACCGCTTATCTAAGCGGTTTTTTTGTATCCGAAATATCGCCTTTTATATTAAGGCGTCTTAACGTTTACCTTCCAAAATTCGCACTATTTCTCTGCTGTGTTCAAATAATTCAATGATGGTGCCTTCAACTTGGATAGTAATAATGCCATCAGCATTCGGTCTTTTTAATACCGTACTACGACGATAATAATCATCATGTAGATACTGGCCAGCCGATAGTTTTTTTTGCCAACCAGGCGGTAAAGGTTGACCTTTTTCTAGCTTTTTCTCCAAGCCTGGTGGTAAGCCTTTATCGTGCTCAGGTTTGGCCATAGCCGAATGACTTAACAGTAAGGTAGAGATGGATAAGACGAACATTAACGTTTTCATTTGCATGTACCTTTCAACGTGTGAACTTTATTTATAACACCCGGGGCTTAACGCTACATTAACCATTGTCGCGGCTGTTGCGTGTTGGTTTGTCGAATGAGGGATAAACAAAAGGGTTGTTAAGCTGTTATTTGATTAAATATAACTGAACATCTGATGCTAAGTGCTAAGTGCTAAGTGCTAAGTGACATGGCAAGGATTTCAGCGAACAACCGCGACATACAGTCGTATCCTGTTGGCGTTTTTAGGCAACGAGGTTGTTGAGTTCAGCAGCGTTATGACAAAAGATAAACTAAACCTCAAAAACTTTTAATGCTGAAACACCGGTAAGTTTCTAAGTAAAGACTATACTCCTCAGACAGTTATCATTAGGAGTAAAGGATATGCCAATAAAGGTTGCCGTGCTGTTTGAGCGCAGGCCACATGAGAAACGGGTAGCGATGGTGCCTGCAGTGGCGGATAAGCTCGCGAAACTGGGTTGCAGTATCAGTATGCTAAGCGGGGCGGGTTTAGCCAGTAAGCTGCCAGACTCGGCCTTTAGTGCTGTGACTTTTGCCCAGAGTGAACAAGCATTACTCGCGGATGCCGCTATTGTGTTAGCGGTGCAAGCGCCCAGCGCTGAACTCATTACCTTGCTGCAACCCGGCACGATCTTACTCAGTTTTATTTATCCCAATAAAGAAGCGGCATTAACCCGCTTATTACGTGATAAACAGATCACCTGTTTCGCTATGGAACAAGTACCGCGCATTAGCCGCGCCCAAGCTATGGATGCTTTATCTTCACAAGCCGCACTTGCCGGTTATTATGCCGCCTTAATGGGCGCGACTAAGCTCTCGCGTATTTTACCGATGATGACCACTGCGGTTGGCTCTATTCGCCCGGCACGCTGTTTAGTGATGGGGCTAGGCGTTGCCGGTTTGCAAGCGTTAGCCACGGCCAGACGTTTAGGCGCTATTACCGAAGGCTATGACGTCAGGCCTGAAACCAAAGAGCAGGCCGAATCTTTAGGGGCTAAATTTGTGGATACCGGCGTTGATGCTCGCGGTGAAGGCGGTTATGCCCGAGAATTAACCGCAGCAGAAAAAGACAAGATTGCTGCGGTTGTCACCAAGCATATTCAACAAGCCGATATTGTGATCACCACTGCAGCCATTCCGGGGCGACTTTCGCCCAAATTGATCAGTAAAGCGCAAGTTGATGGCATGAAACTGGGCGCCGTAATCATTGACCTTGCCGCCGAGGGCGGCGGTAATTGCGAATACAGCGTACCGGGTGAAACCGTACTGCAAGGTCAAATTACTATCGCGGCCCCTTTAAATGTCCCCTCGATGTTGGCAGAGCATGCTTCTGAGTTGTACGCCAAAAACGTACTGAATTTACTGCAACTGTTTATTGTTGACGGTGAAATCGCCCTGAACTGGGAAGATGAAGTGTTAGCCAAAACGGTACTGACGCACGCGGGCGAGATCAAACCCGCTGCGATTAAAACCGCATTAGAACAATAAATATAGGCCTTGGGAGTTTTTATGGAATACAGCACCACTATTTTAACGGGCTTTGTCGCCTTATACATTTTTATGCTGGCTGCCTTTACCGGCTTTGAAATTATCGGCCGAGTACCGGCTATTTTGCACACGCCGTTAATGTCTGGCTCGAATTTTATTCATGGCATCGTTGTAGTGGGGGCGCTCTGGGCATTACTTAATGCGAGTTCATTACCTGAGCAGATCATTGGTTTTTTAGGCGTGTTATTGGGGGCCGGCAATGCTGCGGGCGGTTATGTCGTCACAGAGCGCATGCTGCAGATGTTTAAACCCTCAAGTAAAAGCCCTAAAGCCAAGGAGTAACACATGAATGCAGCTTTGTTGATTGATGCCAGTTATTTCGTTGCGGCGTTTTTGTTTATCTATGGTTTAAAGCGCATGTCGTCACCCTTAACCGCACGCTCAGGCATTGTGGTAGCCGGTGCCGGTATGGTGTTAGCGGTGTTGGCGAGCTTTCTCTACACGTTAGACGTGAACGAAGCCGCAAAACCGCATTTAAGTACCAACTTAACCTTAGCATTGCTCGCGCTGGCTATAGGTTTAGGTTGGGCTTGGCGCAGTGGTAAAAAAGTGGCGATGACCGAAATGCCACAAATGGTGGCGCTTTATAATGGCATGGGCGGCGGTGCAGCAGCGGCTATTGCTGCTATTGAGCTAATTGGCTATAAAACTCACGGCAGTATTTCACTGAGCCTAGCGGTGCTTGGCGGGGTGATTGGTGCGGTGTCGTTGTCCGGCTCATTAATTGCCTGGGCAAAACTCGATGGACGAATTAATGGCACCTTGCGTTTTAACGCGCTACAGCTGGTCAACGGCGGTTTGTTGCTGGTGTTGTTAGCCATGGGTGCTTATATCGTTTGGCAGGGCGGTGCGGTCAGCATGCCGGTGTTTGCGGTGTTTTTCGCCTTAGCGCTGGTTTACGGTGTGATGATGACCATGCCCATTGGCGGTGCCGACATGCCTGTTGTGATCTCACTGTACAACGCCTTTACTGGCTTAGCGGTTGGCTTTGAAGGCTATGTGCTGAATAACCCGGCGTTGATGATTGCCGGTATGGTGGTTGGCTCTGCTGGCTCTTTATTAACCTTATTAATGGCCAAAGCGATGAATCGCTCTGTGGCTAATGTGCTGTTCTCAAACTTCGGGGCAGCGGGCGATGAAGAACAAGGCGAAATGGCGGGTAGCCAAAAACCGATTGATGCAGGCGATGCGGGTATTAATATGCGGTATGCCACTAAAGTGATTATTGCCCCAGGCTACGGTTTAGCGGTGGCACAAGCACAACATAAATTGTATGAATTAGTGAAGTTACTGCAAGACGCCGATGTGGAAGTGAAATTTGCCATTCATCCGGTAGCGGGCCGTATGCCCGGACACATGAACGTGTTACTGGCAGAAGCCGGTGTGCCTTATGACATTATCTATGATATGGAAGACATAAATAATGAGTTTAAAGATGCGGATGTCGCCATTGTGATCGGCGCTAACGATACGGTCAACCCCGCCGCACGCAGCAACAAAAGTTCACCGATCTATGGTATGCCCATTTTGAATGTCGACATGGCTAAGCAAGTGTATGTGGTGAAGCGCGGTCAGGGTAAAGGGTATTCTGGTGTTGAAAACGCGCTGTTTTATGCCGATAACACGCAAATGGTGTACGGTGATGCGCAAAAGGTCATGGTGTCGATGATCCAAGCTATTAAGTCATTGGGTGGCGGTCATTAAACGCTGCTGACAACACACTGCGTAACCAGTCGTTGTGTGCTAATAACAAGCATCCACCGCTTAGGTGGGTGCTTGTTGGTCATTAAAGCCGCAACAAGTTGTTATTTTGACAGCGGCACGGTAAGGGATTAACGAGCGCGCAGCAGGCTAAGACTTGGGTAGCAGCTTGTTGCTAAACAAGCCCAACCAAAACCCCAATTCTAATACCATGCCTAGCACCACAAAAATTACTGCGCCACTCGAAAAGCCGTAGCCATAGCATATCAAAGCAGCGAGCAGTAAGCCGATAATCATTAAGGTTCTGTAGAGGGTTTTCATTCATTCTCGCTCTTGCAATAGTGTTGCTGTTTAACTTTAGAGGCTAGGTAGGTTTTCGTCAAATGGCCAGCCGTTGCCCCTTATTTTGAGACGTGATGAGGGGAGAAGTTGCACCGTCGCGCGACAAGTCGCAAAACTTTAGTCGCAAGCGGCTGCTTGTCAGTGCTATTTCACCCGTAAAGCAGTAAAGTAGCGCCATTATTGTGGCCAGGATCAAGGCTGCATTTCTAGGTGTCGTCAGCCCCTTGCGGGCAGTCAAAGGTGGTAAGCATGGCGCAAATTTTTAGTAATGAAGCGATCAGTCGCGTTTTGCTGTTGTTGATTTTAGCCGCTGGGGTGTTTTTCTTTATCGGTTTTTTGGTGCCGGTATTAGCCGCACTGATTATCTGCTTTGCCAGCTGGCCGCTTTATCAAAAATTAGTGCAGCGCTGCGCTGAAAACGTCACCTTAGCGGCAACACTGGCGCTAACGATAATGGTGTTAGGGTTAGTGGTGCCTTTAACGTTGGTGTTTTCTTTTGCGCTGCAAGAAGCCAAAACCTGGCTGCAATGGCTGGTGCATGCCAATCAATTTGGTGAGCCCGTGCCCGCTTGGTTAGCCGCCTTACCCTTAGCGGGCGAGTGGTTAGCAGAGTTATGGCAGGCGCACCTTAGTGCGCCTAATCAGTTGGGGCAATTTATCAGTGTGGTCACGGGGGAGCATCTCGGGGGTATTTCCCGCACCATTTTAACCATGGGTTGGCATACCGCAGGTTTTTTGCTGTCACTGTTGTTTATGTTAATTACCCTGTTTTTTTTATACAAAGACGGCGACAAATTAGCGCTGCAATTAGATACCGTGGGCGAGCGGATTTTGCCACAGCGTTGGCAGCGTTTCTCGCGGGTGGTACCGGCTACCGTCACTTCAACCGTGCTGGGTATGTCAATTATTGCCGTGGGTGAGGGCGTGGTACTGGGCGTTGCCTACTGGGTGGCTGGGGTGCCTTCGCCGGTCGCTTTTGGTGTGTTAACGGGCTTTATGGCGCTGGTGCCCGGCGGCGCACCGCTGGCCTTTAGTTTAATTTCGTTATACCTCGTTGGCACCGGTGCTACCACCGCAGGGATTGGCTTATTTTTATGGGGCAGTATCGAGCTATTTATTGTCGATAAAACCATTCGACCCACTTTGGTGGGAGGGCGAATTAAACTGCCGTTTTTACCCACATTTTTTGGTTTAATTGGTGGCGTGAAAACAATGGGTTTAGTGGGGTTATTTATTGGCCCGGTATTAATGGCATTGTTGGTGGCAATTTGGCGCGAATGGATCCGCGATGAAACCCAAAAAGCTCAAGCAGAAGAGCGTAATAGCTTATCTGAATGAGCCCTTGGGCCCGTCAGCAAATCAGCTGGCGGGTGTTTTACTCTGCGCTTTGCAGAGGTTTAACTAAAATGTTACCGGGTTCATTCAACTCATGTAACTGCACCTGCAGTTGCTGGCCTAACTCGTACAAGGCTTGCTCGGCAAGATAGCAACGGCCTTCTTCCCAATTTAATTTAACCGTTTCGCTACCCTGAGCAATTAAGCTGGCAGGAATAAAGGCCGCCGCGCCGTTTTCTAATAAACGCACACGGATCCCCGCCCGGTTAATATCAAATATCTCAGCGGTAAATGCTTGAGCTGCACCGAGTTGCGGCTGTAGATACAGATGATACAACCAATCGGCGATATCCCGTTCGGCTTTGCGCTGTACTTTGCGTTGATCGGCCAGATGTTGCGTCAGCTGTTCGGGGATCTCCGGCGCAGGCTGTTGCTGTAAAATGGCTTTTAACAAACGTTGATTGACCAGATCGCCATATTTACGGATCGGTGAAGTCCAGGTCGCGTATTGCGTTAATCCCATACCAAAATGCGGTGCAGGCGCAATACTCATGCCAGCATAGGCTTGAAAACGGCGTAAACGGCTTTCTAAATAGCGGGTATCTTGTTGCGTTAACCAGCGACGTAGTTGGCAATAACCGCTCAATTCAGCCAGTTCCTCGTGTGCGACAGGCGCGGCATGCTGTTGCAATAATTCAGCCAGTGCGCTGAGTTTGTTGCTGTCAAAGCCTTGATGTACGTTAAATAAACCAAAGCCCAAACGATTGGCCAGTAAGTCACCACAGGCTTGGTTAGCGGCGATCATCGCCTCTTCTACCATTTGATTAGCGATGCGCCGATGTTCGGCATGAATATGCACCACTTGACCGGCCTCATCTAATTCAAAGCGGTAATCCGGTTTATCTTGAAACACAATGGCGTGTTGCTGACGCCATTGTTGTCTGGCTTGCGTTAATAACTGCAGCTGCTGTAATTGCTCGGCTATGTCGCTATTATCGGGTTGCCAATCACCTTGTTGTTCTAAAAAGTCGGAAACCTGCTGATAATTAAGTCGCGCCTGCGAACAAATCCAGGCCAACGTAAACTCAGCCGGGCTTTGCAAAGCACCGTCAGTGGTAATGTGCATCGTGGCGACAATGGCTGGGCGCTTTACCCCTTGTTGCAGCGAGCATAAATCATCGGCAAGTTCGCGCGGTAACATGGGGATATTACGCCCAGGCAAATAGGTGGTAAAAGCCCGTTGCTGTGCTTGTTGATCTAAGGCAGAACCGGCGGCTATGTAAGCATCTGGATCGGCAACAGCAACTTGTAACTGCCAGCCATCAGCCACGGCTTGAACACTGATCGCATCGTCCATATCTTGAGTTGAGGCGTTATCAATTGTCAAAAACGGTAGCGTGGTGAAGTCTGTACGAGGCTGAGTATCCAGTAATGGCCATTGCTGATGAGCATCTGGCGCTCTTTTCGGTAATTCGTGCCGCGCTAACACAACCCACCAAGGCGCTTCTGGATCATCGGCTTTTGCCACTAACTCAGTAATTGTGGCCATAAAGCTCTCAGCGCTAAGCGCATGCTGGCTTAGCGTAGCAATCACCCAATCACCATTTTGTAACTCAGCGGCATTGATGCCCTCAGCTACTGTCGCTTTAAAAGCGTCTCGTAACAGTGGGTTGGCGGCCTCTACACTGAGTTTATTTTTTTGACGTTTAATCTGGCCAACAAAACTGCTTATGGCACTTTCTAACAATGCTTCAGGTTCAGCTTGGCTTTTCTCGCCCTCGGTGCGGATCACCGCGCGGATACGATCACCATGCAGTACCTTTTTCATTTGGGGAGGCGCGATAAAAACACTTTCTTTGTCGCTGATTTCTAAAAAGCCGTAGCTTTTTGCCGTTGCGCGAACGATACCTTCTTTAGTGGGTAACGTTTCTTTAAGTTGTTGTTTTAATTGAGCCAAAAGCGGATTGTTTTGCAGCATAAATAAGAACCTAAGAAATTAACCGCGCCACTATACGGTGTTAGGGCGCAGAAGCCAAGTTAAGCCCAAGCTATTGGCATCATTATGCCAGTGCTTTTGCGGATTAACGGGTTAAATCTTCAGCATATCCATAAATATCCTTGTTGCACCCTGTCAGGCACTGTGGTTACATGTGCTACACGTGTTTTATAGGCTAAACTCATAAGCCTATGCAGTTAAATGGTGTGAAGAGTGCCAGAAACTTGGAAAGTAAACGATAGTATAAGCCGTGCTTCGGCTGTAGTGTTTTATCTGCTGACTGCAGGTTTTTACACTATTATTGCGTTATTAGGACTGGTCGAGCACCTGTTTTTAGCTAAGCTTATTCTGCCTTTACTGTCATTTAATTTAGTTCTCGCCACCGCCTTAGTCAGCTTGGGGTTAACCGCTTTACTCTTCAACCGCCGCAAACTGCAAATATTTTGCAGCCTATTGATATTAAGTTTTATCAGTTATCTGTGGTTGGCTACTCGTCAAGGCCAGCTGCAAGACTTAAGTGGAATGCCATTACCCTTGCTGTCGGTGCTGCTATTGTTAGCGGCGGCCATATTAGTCTGTTCGCATACCTCGCGGGTTGGTCATTACCTTTGGCGCATTTTGGCTTTCATTTGTCTCGTGTATGGTTGCTACGCCCAGCTAAGCTTGTGGTTTCCGCAACTGCCTTGGCAAAATACCACGCCCTTTAGCTCATCCTTATTACCCATTATGCTGATTATGGTCGGGATTTCGGTTTGGCTAAAACAGCATTTTCAGTTGCAGGTCACGGGGCCATTAAGCCATAGCGCTATTGCTGCTATGTTAATGTTTCAAGCCGGATATGGTATCTGGTTTGCCTTAAGCGTGTTTGATGTACGCTATGAAACACACTTAGCCGAGCAAAAAGTGACTCGGGTGGTCAGCCAAGTACAAGCACAGTTAGCGTTTTCTGAAGAGTTATTTCAGCGTGCTCGTACAAGATGGCAGCGAGTTAATCCTGCTGAACGTTTGCAATTTATCACAGAAGATCTGTCTGCCATCACGGCTGCCTACGATGTGGTCTATGGGGCCGTTATTTTTGATCAGCAACAGCAAGCCGTGTTGATGACGGGTAAAGCCGCTGCGTTTCAAGAACAAGGTTTGTTCAGTAGCGAGGGCACTCGGTCGTGGCTGTTTTCTGACTCGGATCAGGAAGCCATGGCCATCAATCGTGCTTCTTTAGATAGTGATTCACCTATTATGATGTTGCGCTTAGCTTTGCCTGTTACAGACGCGTCGCCACAATTTTTATTAGTGCTGATTAATTTACAACAAGCGTTATTAGTGGATAACTCTGTGGGCGCGGCAAAAATCCAAATTTACCTGGAAGTATTACCCCAGTTGCTGTTTACCGCCGATGCCAGTGGCTTTAAGCGGGCGACCTTGGCTGATTTACAACGCCGTTATCCTTATCATCAACAAATTCAACCGGATCAAGCTAATTGGGGCAGTATTCCTTTTTATGTTTTTATTACCGATCTCACCGAGTTACAAGCGCGCAGTCGATTACATCAAATCATATTATGGGTATCGCTACTGTTCTGCTGCACCTTTATTTTAGCGGTTGATCGCACGCGTTTGTTGCGCCACGAAAAAGTGAAACTGTCTACCCTCGCTAAGTTTGATGATATTACCGGCTTATTGCGCCGCGATGCCTTTTATCAAGCGGTCGAGCAGGTGGTGATCCGTGAAAAGACGGCACCCGAAGTGATTATTTTTATTGATTTAGACGGGTTTAAACCGATAAACGACAGTTTTGGGCATGATGTTGGCGATAAACTGCTCTCAGAAATGGCGCTGCGTATCCGTTTGCTTTGTGGAGAAAAGGCTTTATTAGCGCGTTTCAGTGGTGATGAGTTTTTAGTGTACTTACCTGAATCTCCCGTTGAGGCCACTGAACAGTTAGCGAATGCGTTGTTACGCGCTTTATCTCAACCTAGCACAGTGACCGGGTTTGATGTGTATTTGTCAGCCAGTATTGGTATTGTGCAAAATCAAGAAGCCCATTGCAGCTCGCAATTATTAACCCAGCTTGCAGATGTGGCGATGAGTAATGCCAAACAGGCGGGGGGAAATACTTACCGTTTTTATCAAGATACCATGGCTGATAACTACCGCAATATTGTGGCTATGCGTAACAAGTTACAAGCGGCCCTCGATGCAGAGCAGTTACAGGTGTATTACCAGCCGGTGATTGAGTTCAGCACGGGTAAAACCGTTGCCATTGAAAGTTTAGTGCGTTGGCAGCATCAGGGGCGCTTTATCTCGCCCGTTTCTTTTATCCCGATTGCTGAACAAACCGGACAAATCATTCAGATCGGCGAACAAGTCATGAAGATGGTGCTGCGTGATCTGGTTGAAAACCCGGGTTTAGCCAAACTTAGCGTGGCGATTAATGTGTCAGCACAGCAGCTTAGACGTTATGATTTTGTGCAATTCTTAGCCGCAGTTTTAGCAGAATATCAGATTGACGCTGCGCGAATTTGTATTGAGTTAACCGAAAGCGCTTTATTAGAAGAACAAGGCCATACGCTGGCTCTGCCCAATCAGATTAAAGCCTTAGGCTGTCAGCTAGCCATTGATGATTTTGGTACCGGCTATTCTAGTTTGTCTTATCTTTATCGGTTGCCGGCAGATATTGTGAAATTAGATCGCTCCTTTACCCGCGATCTTACTCACGATCTTAAGCAACGTAAAATTGTTGAAATGCTGGTCAGTACCTGTAATCAAATTGGTAAAACCGTGGTGATTGAAGGTGTGGAAACCGCAGAGATGAGTGAATTGTGTCAACAACTCGGTTGTGATCGGGCGCAAGGTTATTATTATGCGCGGCCGATGCCGTTAGCAGACTTACTGACGTTTTTAAAGCGCCCTGCAGAGCAGGGCTAGGTATACAAGAAGATGACTGTTGCTGCGGCTCGGTTATTCTTCGTGATCATGCTGGGCGCTGGCGGCCACTTTGCTGGAATCTTGAACCAGTTGGTCCAGCATTTTAATTTCGATCGGATCGAGTAAGCGCCATTTGCCGGGTTTAAGCTCGGCTAAACGAATATGCATAATACGGATGCGTTTTAGCTTAACCACTTCATAGCCTAAAAACTCTGCCATACGGCGAATTTGCCGATTAAGCCCCTGCGTTAAAATGATCTTAAACGTATTACGTGAGATCTGGGTTACCTGACAGGGAAGGGTAACCGTGCCTAAAATGGGCACTCCCTGTGACATTTTCTTAATAAAGTAATCTGATATCGGTTTATTCACGCTGACCACGTACTCTTTCTCGTGGGCATTGCCGGCGCGCAATACTTTATTAACGATGTCACCGTCATTCGTTAAAAAGATTAAACCTTCAGAGGGTTTGTCTAAGCGGCCAATCGGGAAGATCCGCTCGGGGTACTTCACTGCATCAATGATATTGCCGGCAATATGCCGCTCAGTGGTACAGGTAATGCCTACCGGCTTATGATAAGCCAGATAAACCCGTTTGGGTTTTTCCTTTAAGGGTTGCCCTTTAATTAAGACAGTGTCAGCATAAGATACTTTCAGGCCCATTTCTGCCAATTGACCATTTACGGTGACATCACCAGCAGCAATGTGGGCATCGGCCTGACGGCGCGAGCAAAAACCGGTATCACTGATAAATTTATTTAAACGGTACAAGGTAGTTTCTTCGGTCATAGCGGTGTCGGTAAACAGTATTAAAAGTTATCTAGCGAGCTAGTGTAAGTGTCTGGCTTGGTTTGTACAAGGTTTTCACCGCCGCGCGTTCAGCTTGATTTAGCATAAGCCTTCAATTAATTGAGAATTCAGCATGACATTACCAATACATGACATTTTACCGCAAGCCAGCCGCATCTGTATGGGGTGTATGGGATTAGGCGGCGGTTGGAATGAAGCCGAGGTAAGCCTCGCGGCCGAGCAGCAGGCCTTTGCCGTAATAGAGACCGCACTGGAGAATGGTATTAATTTCTTCGACCATGCGGATATTTACAGTCATGGTAAAGCTGAAACGGTGTTTGGTCGTTATTTAAACGCCCATCCTCAGCAACGGGAGCAACTGTATATTCAGTCTAAATGTGCTATTCGCTTACCGCAGACGGGGCAAGTGGGTTTATACGATTGTTCTAAAACCGCTATCTTGCGCGCTGTTGAAGAATCGTTACAACGTTTACAAACCGAGTATCTCGATCTGCTGTTACTACACCGGCCGGATCCTTTATGTCAACCTGAAGAAGTAGCAGAAGCGTTCAACCAATTACAACAGCAAGGTAAGGTAAGGCACTTTGGTGTCTCGAATATGGGCTGGGCACAATTGCAACTGTTGCAGCAAGCCGTGACACAGCCGCTACGTGCTAATCAGTTAGAAATGAGTTTAGCAGCACATAACTGGCTAGAAGAAAGTGTTATGGTCGGTATGCCCGCCGCTGCAGGTCGACACTTTGGTTATGGCACCATTGAATATTGCCAATTGCATAACATTCAAATTCAAAGCTGGGGCAGCTTAGCACAAGGGCGCTTTAGTGTCGGTTATCCTGGGCAGACGGAAGCAGAAAGTGCGGTGTGTCAGCTACTGCAACAATTTGCAGCAGAATATCAATGCAGTACTGAAGCGATTATCCTCGCTTGGTTAATGCGCCATCCGGCACAGGTACAGCCGGTGATCGGCACCACCAATTTACAGCGCATTCGTGCTTGTGCCGAAGCGAGCCGTATTTTATTAAATCGCGAGCATTGGTATCAATTATATATTGCGGCCCGCGGCGAACGACTGCCTTAACAGCCTGGGTTGCATCAAGCAAAACGCCGCGTTTTACGCGGCGTTTTTTAAGGGCAATAAACATGCTTACATATTCGGGTAGTTCGGCCCGCCGCCCCCTTCTGGTGTCACCCAAGTAATATTCTGACTGGGATCTTTAATATCACAGGTTTTACAGTGAATGCAGTTCTGCGCATTAATTTGCAGTTTAGGATTAGCGTGTTCGTCTTCGATAATTTCATAGACTCCTGCCGGACAATAACGCTGTGCCGGTTCGGCATATTTGGCTAAATTAACCGTGATCGGAATGCTGGCATCTTTTAAACGTAGATGACAAGGCTGTTCTTCCTCGTGGTTGGTATTAGACAAATACACTGAACTTAAGCGATCAAAACTCAGCTGGTTATCTGGTTTCGGATAACTGATTGGCTGACACTCGCTGGCCAGTTTTAAACAGGCGTGATCCGGCATGGTATCGTGTAGGGTAAAGGGTAATTTACCTTGAAACAGGTTTTGATCCAGCGTGTTATAAACACCACCGAAGAAGGTTCCAAACTTGTGGATGGCAGCACCAAAGTTTCGCGCGCTATAAAGCTCTGTATAGAGCCAGCTGTTTTTAATATTGCTGGCGTAAGCCGTTAAATCTTGCCCACCCAAATCACCATTAAATAAGGCATCCGCAACGGTTTCGGCAGCTAACATACCCGATTTCATGGCCGTGTGATTACCTTTAATTTTGGCAAAGTTTAAGGTACCCGCGTTACAACCGAGCAGTAAACCACCTTTGAAGCTCATTTTCGGTAAGCTGTGCAAGCCGCCCTTGGCAATGGCGCGGGCACCGTAAGTCACGCGTTTGCCGCCACTAAGATATTGACGAATCACCGGATGTTGCTTATAGCGTTGAAACTCTTCAAACGGGTTCAGATAGGGGTTTTGATAATTTAAGTCGACAATTAACCCGACCACAACTTGCTGATCTTCGCTGTGATATAAATAACCGCCACCGCTGGCATCGTTTAAAGGCCAACCGGCAGAATGCACGACTAAACCTGGATGATGTTGATCGGCAGGCACATCCCAAATTTCTTTAAAGCCAATAGCATAATGTTGTGGCGCGCTGTCTAGATCCAATTTAAATTGGCTAATCAGTTGTTTGCCTAAATGCCCGCGGCAACCTTCAGCAAATAACGTATATTTTGCCTTCAATTCCATGCCGGGTGTGTAACTGTCTTTGGGTTGACCTTGGCGATCGACACCCATATCACCAATGATTATGCCAGCAACGGCACCGTCGTTCAGCAGTAATTCGCTGGCGGCAAAACCGGGGAAAATATCGACACCTAAGCCTTCAGCTTGTTCGGCTAACCAACGACACAAATTGGCTGCAGAGATAATAAAATTGCCGCTGTTATGCATGGTTTTAGGTGCGGCGATACCTGGTATTTTTCGGGCTTGCTCGGCGTTATTAAACCAGTAGATATCATCATGGGTTACCGGCGTTTTGAGCGGTGCTCCCAGCGTTTGCCAATCAGGTAATAATTCATTTAACGCTCTGGGTTCAAACACGGCGCCCGATAAGATATGAGCGCCCACTTCAGAGCCTTTTTCCACCACACAAACAGACAGTTCTTGAGCTGCGGCTTGCGCGCGTTGCATCAAACGGATGGCAGCTGATAAACCAGCTGGACCTGCACCGACGATGACAACGTCGTACTCCATTGCTTCTCTTTCCACTGAATACCTCTCTTGCTGCGTTGGGGGTGGCGGTCGCGAGTGGCTTAATGAAAATAACGCATTAAGCACCTCAGTAAACCGACGTTGGATGCTATAGTTTACATAATTGTCGCATCTAATACGGCTATCAGAATATTGCAGGTTGACGTTAACGTCAACAGGAAGTAGATTGACAGGCATTCGACAAGTTAAACTTTACCTTCACGTAAAGCAGCCTGCAAAAGGCTGGCATTAATATGAGGCCATTATGAAGCTATTAGTACCGGTAAAACGGGTAATTGATTATAACGTGAAAGTTCGGGTTAAACCGGATCAAACTGGTGTGGATTTAGCGAATGTCAAAATGGCATTGAATCCGTTCTGCGAAATTGCTGTTGAAGAAGCGGTGCGCTTAAAAGAAGCCGGTACCGCTAGCGAAGTGGTCGTGGTGTCTATTGGTGCAAAAGCGGTTCAAGAACAGCTGCGTACAGCTTTAGCCTTAGGTGCAGACCGCGCTATTCATATCGAAACTGACCTTACGCTTGATTCGTTACAAGTGGCTAAATTATTAGCCAAAGTGGTGGCAGAAGAACAACCACAGCTAGTGATTCTGGGTAAACAAGCGATCGATTCTGATAATAACCAAACCGCTCAGATGTTAGCTGCGCTAACCGGTATGGGGCAGGGTACTTTTGCCTCAAAAGTAGTGGTGGCTAATGATAAAGTGCAAGTGACACGTGAAATTGACGGTGGCTTGCAAACAGTAGAACTGAGTTTACCTGCGGTGGTATCAACCGATTTACGCTTAAATGAACCGCGTTACGCCTCACTGCCGAACATTATGAAAGCGAAAAAGAAACCTTTAGATGTTAAAGCCGCAGACAGTTTCGGTGTCGGCTTAAGCTCAGAAGTACAGACCTTAAAAGTCACGGCACCACAAAGCCGTAAAGCCGGGGTCATTGTCGAGTCAGTGGCTGAGTTGGTCAGCAAGTTAAAAGATGAAGCGAAGGTGATCTGATGACGATTTTAGTAATTGCAGAACATAATAACGCGGCGTTAAAAGCGGATACATTCAAAACAGTACAAGCGGCGACCTTAATTGGCCAAGACATCCATCTGTTAGTAGCGGGGGCAGATTGTCAAGCTGCAGCTAACGAAGCCGCGACCATCGCGGGGGTCAGTAAAGTGTTACACGCAGATGCGCCCGCTTATGGCCATCAACTGGCTGAAAATGTCGCCGCACTGGTGGCCGAGCTAGGCGCGAGTTACAGCCATATTCTGGCGGCCGCGACCACCACCGGTAAAAATATGCTGCCACGCGTAGCGGCTTTACTTGACGTGGCACAGCTTTCCGATGTGATTGCGATTGAAAGTGCCGATACCTTTGTCAGACCTATCTATGCCGGCAACGCTATCGCTACCGTGCAATCGACGGCCAAGATTAAAGTATTAACGGTGCGTAGTTCCGCTTTTGCCGCTGCTGCAACCGGCAATACTGCTGCCATTGAAGCGGTGTCGGTGGTTAAAGATCTCGGTGTTTCTCGTTTTGTCGCAGAAGAGCTTACCAAATCAGAGCGTCCTGAACTCACCGCCGCTAAAGTGATTATTTCTGGTGGCCGTGGTATGCAAAATGGTGAAAATTTTGCGCTGCTAAATGGTATTGCCGATAAGCTGAATGCGGCGATTGGTGCGTCTCGCGCTGCAGTGGATGCCGGCTTCGTGCCGAATGATATGCAAGTGGGCCAAACCGGTAAAATTGTGGCTCCTGATTTGTATATTGCCGTCGGTATTTCTGGTGCTATCCAACACTTAGCCGGTATGAAAGACTCGAAAGTGATTGTTGCCATTAACAAAGACGCTGAAGCGCCAATCTTCCAAGTAGCGGATTACGGTATTGTTGGCGATTTGTTTAATGTGCTTCCTGAGCTTGACGCTGCACTGTAACCGCTGGCGTTAATAGCAAGTCGTTATGAAAAACGGAGTGGCCAAGCCACTCCGTTTTTTTAGGCCGCGACAAAAACCTTTAACTGCTTAACCTCGCTTTTCGCATAATCTGCTGGCTTTTCCTGTGGCGCAACTTTACTATTTGCAGCTGTTATTTAGCTCATATGGTCTGGTTCGTCTTCAGGGAGAAAAGTCATGTTACCGCTTATTCGACATGCAGAGCCGGCAGATATTGCGGCAGTGAAAGCCATTTATGATGCCCCCTTAGTCTATGCTAACACCTTACAATTGCCGTTTCAGCCGATGGCAAAATGGCAAAGTTTATTTGAACCGCAAGCCGGTTTTTATAATTTGGTGGCGGAATTAGAAGGTGAAGTCATTGGTCAATTAGGTTTACAGGTGATGCAGAATCCGCGGCGACGCCATGCTGCGGATATTGGTATGGCAGTCGCTGAAGCGTATCAAGGGCAGGGGGTGGGCTCGTCGCTGCTGCGTGCCGCCTTAGATTTAGCGGATAACTGGTTAGCCCTGCGGCGTATTGAATTACTGGTGTATAGCAATAACGACTCCGCGATTGCATTGTATGAACGTTTTGGTTTTGAAGTTGAGGCGGAATTAACAGATTATGCCTTTCAATATGGCAACTATATCAATGCGCTGCAAATGGTGCGGATTAATGCTGACCTTTAATCAAAGCGCACCGGCGGTTTAAGACGTTTTAGGGTGAAACCTTAGGTTTCACCCTGTTATTTATTATTTCATCTCTTCCAGTTGTTTTTGCTTGTTTTCCCAACGGCGTTTCGCAAAACGACGCAGGTTGGGAATGTTATCGGTTTCATCCATAATCGGTTGGCCGATAATGGCTTCAAACACATCTTCCATGGTCACTAAACCCATCCAGCTGCCGTATTCGTCATAAACCAGCGCCATATGTTGCTGCTCGCGGATCAACTGCGACATTAATTGCTCAACATTCATTTTATCCGAAATGACTTTAACCGGTTTTTTGATGTCTGAGGCCGTTTGTCCGCTCTGATAATCCAGCATGTCATAACGAAACACGATGCCGATGGGAGCTTCTTCGTGATCTAAAATAGGATAACGGGAATACTGGCCTTTTTTGGCGCGTTTCACTAAATCGGCTAACAGTTCATCCGGTTTGGCATAATCACAAACGGTGCGCGGCGTCATAATATCGCGTACTTTGATCTCATGCAGATCCAAAATATTACTGATCACCCGTTGCTCATTTTCATCCAGCTTATTTAACTCGCGGCCTAAAATGGTTAAGGCTTTAATTTCTTGTCTTAAATCAAGTTCATGCTGGCCGCCACCAAATAATTTCATCACCTGATCCGACATCCAGATAAAAGGTTTTAGCAACAGAATCATTGCGTTTAACACAGGAGGCAACACTGGCACTAGGCTTGGCCAATAACGGGCCCCGATGGTTTTCGGCACGATCTCGGAAAGAATCAAGATCAATAAGGTCATTACCGCAGAAGCGATACCCAAATAGCCATCACCAAATACAATAGTGACTTGCGCACCGACACCGGTAGCACCCACGGTGTGGGCCACGGTATTGAGTGTTAAAATCGCCGCTAAGGGTTGGTCAATTTTTTCTTTTAATTGTTTTAGTTTTTCGTATAGCTTTGGCTTGAGCAATTTTTGCTGCGCAATATAGCTCGGTGTGATGGAGAGTAGGGCGGCTTCAAGAATAGAGCAAATGAAGGAAACGCTGATAGACAAAACCACAAACGCGATCAATAAACTCATATAATTTAGTTTTAACACCTCTTTTTGCTAAGACGGCAACATTATATCAAGCGTATTTAACAATAGCTTTAAAATTATTGCTGAGATCGGCCAGCAATTTGAGCAAAAAAAAACCTTCACAAGGAAGGTTTTTTTAAGGTTTGGATTTATTGATTTTGCGCGTAAAGCTTACATTTTGCCGCATCTTCGCACTCACCATACAAATACAAACTGTGATGGGTGAGTTTGATGCCATTGCTGTTAGCGATTTCTAATTGGCGTCTTTCGATAATATCATCTTCAAATTCGACGACCTTACCGCATTTTAAACAGACTAAATGATCATGATGGTTAGCACCGGTGAGTTCAAACACCGATTTGCCGCCTTCAAAATGGTGGCGCGTTAAAATGCCCGCATCATCAAATTGGTTAAGTACTCGATAAACTGTGGCTAAACCGATATCTTCACCCAACTCCAACAGGATTTTATACACATCTTCAGCGCTGATATGCTGATTTTTTGGATCTTGTAGGATCTCAAGGATTTTCACTCGAGGCAGCGTGACTTTGAGGCCCGCTTTGCGTAATTCGGTATTGTGATCGTTCATAAGTACTCTTTTTTAACGTGAACTTGCTAAGGATTATAAAGAGATCAGGGCTATATTCAAATGCTTTATGTACATTGCTTTTTTATGAGCCACTCTTGTACTGTTAACGGCAATCGGTAGAATGCGCTAAACAGGTCTTACCAGGGGAACTTATGCGTTGGGCATTTAAGCCATCGGTACTGCGGCATTTACTTAATTTTTGGCCGCCGTTTTTATTTTGTGGTATCAGAGTGACGGTATTAAGTGATGATTATCGCTATTGTAAAGTAGAGCTAAAATCACGGCCTTGGACCAAAAACATTAATCGCAGTCAATTTGGCGGTTCTATGTTTGCGATGACCGATCCCATTTATCCCTTGATGTTAATGGGCGCCTTAGGTAAAGAGTACCACGTTTGGGATAAACAAGCTGACATCAACTTTATTAGCCCTGGCTACAGTAAGTTGGTGGCTGAGTTTTGGTTATCGGATGACACCGTGACCGACATCAAGCAACACACAGCACAGGGCGACAAATATTTTCCACAGTTTCTGGTGCATATTCATGATGCGAAACATCAGGTAGTCTGTGAGGTCAATCGTACCTTGTATGTGCGAAAGAAAGCACAATATCGCGCTGGCTAAGCATCAAAAAGCACAAAGGCTGCCCATGGCAGCCTTTGTTTGAATAGCCTAAGCGCTAGCTGCAATTACAGCGAGGCAAACTCAGCTAAACTCATTTCATCATAAACTTGTTTACACCACTGCTTAACCCTTTTTTCGGTTAATTCAGGTTGACGATCTTCGTCAACCCCTAAACCGATAAAGTGGTTATCATCCACTAAGGCTTTTGAAGCCACAAAGTTGTAGCCTGCGGTTGGCCAGTGTCCAACGATGATGGCGCCTTTAGGTTCGATGATGTCACGTAATGTGCCCATCGCATCGAGGAAATACTCCGCGTAATCTTCCTGATCACCACAACCAAAGATACCAACCAGTTTATTATTAAAGTCGATGCCTTCAAGTTCTGGGAAAAAATCGTCCCAGTCACATTGTGCTTCGCCATAATACCAAGTAGGAATGCCCAACAGCAGTAAATCAAAATTCGCTATATCTTCTTTACTGCTTTTAGCGATATCCCGTACTTCTATTAACTGTTTACCCAGTTCTTTCTGGATCATTTTGGCGATATGTTCAGTGTTACCTGTATCGCTACCAAAAAAAATGCCAACTGTTGCCATGTTTTAAGCCTTCTTACCCGGCCAAAGCCTGTTCTAAAAGATGTTCAATAAAGTGACTACGTGTCATATTTGCCTGTGCGGCGGCCAAATCAAGCTTTTCACAAAGCTGTTCTGGCACTTTACACTCAATACGCTTTAAGCCCTTAACACGATCGCGTTTAATTTGATTACGTTTGTTTTGTTTCAGTTGTTCTTCCCGTGGCAACAAATTGGTTTTGGGCCGACCAGGACGCTTATCCAAAGCAAACAAATCAATAGTTGTGCGATCAGTGGCTATTTTCGCCATTAATCTGTAACCCTCTTATTCGAAAAAATACTGCACAATACTTTTCACGATAAACACCAGGGGTGATAAAAACAGCACTAGCCAAACAAAAATTTGTCCGATTCTTGGTGCTTCACTTTTCTTCAAGACGTCTCGGATAGCCAGTACGATAAAGAAGTACAATCCGCCAAGTCCTAACCATAATCCAATGGTTTCAAACTGTTCTATGCTCATTGACATCGTTCGCCTCTGAAAAAAGTGCGCGCATCATAGCATATTTAGTGAAAAGTTTTCTGCGTTACGTCAATAAAAAGTCAGATACCAGCTTATTAAACGCACTGGGTTTTTCGGCATGTAACCAATGCCCCGTGCCTTGAATAATCTTCGCTTGTGCCTGTGGGAACAAGCCTAAGATGGTTGGGCGATGTTCTGGCAAAATATAATCCGATTCGGCGCCCTTGATAAACAAGACTTTACCATTGAATTGGCCACCGGCTTGCGGCGCGTTTATCAGCTGCGGATACTGCTGCTGCAAGGCGGCTAAGTTAAAGCGCCAACGAAATCCGTTGTCTGTTTTCTCTAAGCTCTTCAGTAAAAATTGCCGCACACCCGGTTCAACAATGTGCTGCGCCATCTGTTGGTCTGCCTCACCGCGATTGGCGATGTGCAAAAGATCAACCTGATTTAAGCCGGCAAAAACCGTGCTATGCCGAGCGCTGTAACTGACCGGAGCAATATCCGCCACAATTAAGCGGTCGAGTTGCTCAGGGTGGCGCAGCGCAAATTCCATCGCCAATTTACCACCCATCGAGTGCCCTAACACCGCAAAAGGTCGCAGCCCTAAGTCATCTAAGGTTTCAGACAGATCGGCTGCCATCAGTGAATAGTTCATTTCATCGCTATGTGCTGAGCGGCCATGATTGCGTACATCAACGTTGAGTACCTGAAAATGCTCGCTTAGCGCACGCGCCACACCGCCTAAATTTTCTAAGCTACCGAATAAACCGTGGACCAACACCACTAAGGGGCCTTGGCCTGTTAATTGATAATGTAAAATCATAATTATCCTATCTGCGTAATTGCTGCTATTTTAACAAAACAGCGAACTGGCGTCAGTGGCAAAGCCTTTATATAATGACCTGAATTTGAGGTAACGGATTAAATCTATGAAAACCATTGAAATTGACGACGATTTGTATCAATACATTGCGGCACAGACATTACAGATTGGCGAAAGTGCGTCGGATATACTGCGTCGTTTATTGCCTGGTGCTCCGCTAAAAACTTCCACTGCATCCCTTGACAGCTCGCCAGAGCTCAGCAAAGCTAAGTCTGAAGCGCCAGTGGTTCCGGTTGCAACGGTTAGCGAGCCGCCAAAGCGTACCGAGAAACAAGGCAATATTTTTGATCTGGTCACGCCGGCTGATTTACAAGCCGAGCACAATATCGTTGGCCGTTTTTTGTATTTGTTGTCGGTGTTAGCCCGAGTGCACAAAAAAGACTTCCCCAATGTGTTGGAAATAAAAGGCCGCAATCGCCTGTATTTTGCTAAATCAGCAGCGGAATTGTCTGAAAGTGGCAGTAGTACTAACCCTAAGCAAATTCCGAATACGGATTTTTGGGTGATTACTAACTCGAACACAACTCGCAAGAAAATGATGTTGACAGAAACGGCAAGCAAACTGGGTTATAGCGCTGAAGACGCAGAACGTATTCGCGATTTATTATAATAATTAAGGAATGGTTATGTCATTACATCCGCTGGCAGGTCAGCCGGTACCTAACGAACTTATCCCGAATGTTTGCCGCTTAATGACGGCCTATTATGTCTTGGAACCCGATATTCATAGCCATGCCACTCACCGCGTTAGCTTTGGGACTTCTGGCCATCGTGGTAGCGCATTAAGCTGCTCTTTCAACGAGCCGCACGTTTTAGCCATTTGCCAAGCGGTCGCCGATTATCGTAAAGCACAGGGGATCACGGGCCCGTTGTTTTTAGGTAAAGATACGCATGCCTTATCTGAAGCCGCCTTTGCCAGTGCCTTAGAGGTACTAATTGCTAACAATATTCAGGTTTGTATTCAAGAAGGCCTTGGCTATACGCCTACGCCGGTGATTTCTCATGCCATTTTAACGCAAAATAAAGGCGCTACTGGCCAACTTGCCGATGGTATTGTTATTACACCGTCGCACAATCCACCTGAAGATGGCGGTATTAAGTACAATCCACCGCACGGTGGCCCAGCCGATACCGATGCGACAGACTGGATTGAGCAACGCGCTAATGAATTACTGGCTAACGAATTAGACGGTGTGCGGATGATGCCTTACGCCTTGGCCTTACAATCAGGCTATTGCCAGCATATCGATTATATCCAGCACTATGTTGATGACCTGGAAAACGTGATCGACATGGCCGCCATTGCCAAAGCCGGGATACGGATCGGGGTCGATCCTTTAGGGGGTTCCGGTATTGCCTATTGGCCGCGTATTGCTGAACGTTATGGTTTAAATATTACCGTGGTAAACAACAAAGTTGACCCGTCATTCTCTTTTATGTCGTTAGATAAAGACGGCAAGATCCGCATGGATTGTTCCTCTGCTTATGCCATGGCGAATTTAATTAAACTCAAAGATCAGTTTGATGTGGCCATTGGTAACGATCCCGATTTTGACCGCCATGGCATCGTGACGCGCAGTGGCGGCTTGATGAACCCGAACCATTACTTGGCGGTGGCGATCAATTATTTACTGGCGAATCGACCGCAGTGGGATGACAAACTGGCCATCGGTAAAACCTTGGTATCCAGTGCGCTAATTGACCGAGTCGTTGCAGCACAAGGCCGTATTTTAAAAGAAGTACCGGTTGGTTTTAAATGGTTTGTTGAAGGTTTACACCAAGGCACTATTGCTTTTGGTGGCGAAGAGAGCGCCGGTGCCAGTTTCTTACGCCATGATGGTACCGCTTGGTCTACCGATAAAGACGGTTTTATCTTGGGCTTATTAGCCGCTGAAATGCTGGCAAAAACCGGTGTTGATCCTTATCAGCAATACCAAGCGTTAACGCGTGAGCTGGGCTCGCCGTTGTATCGTCGTTTAGATGCGCCGGCGGATGCCAAGCAAAAAGCGGCATTAAAGAATCTGGATACCAGCAGTGTCAGTGCCACCCATTTAGCGGGTGATGCCATCTTAGCGGTTTTAACGAAAGCACCTGGTAACGATGCCAGTATTGGTGGCGTTAAAGTCGTGACAAAGAATGGCTGGTTTGCTGCGCGGCCATCGGGTACCGAAAACGCCTATAAAATATACTTAGAAAGCTTTGTTGATCAGGCCCACTTAGAGCAGCTAGAAATGGATGCGAAAGCCTTTGTGGCTGATGTGTTCAGTAAAATGTAGTGTTACACCCTTTAGGCAGGTAAACACGCTTTTGTCGCGCATTTGCCTGCCTGCTGCGGTTTAAATAAAAATCGTGATTATGTAATTTAATTACAGGATGCACTTTTTTTTTGCCAAAACGACCTTTATAGGCTATTGTTTTAGTAATTTTTCAACAAATATGCATTGAAATCGTGAAATACGCGGAAAACTTTAGGATTGGCAATGAAAAAAACCACTACAGCTAAAGCGGCCGCGTCTGCCGCAACTGCCACAGAGCAGTTGAAAGAACGCATTGTTAAACATTTACACTCCACCTTAGGTACCGATCTTAATAAAGCCAGTCATCAGGCTTGGTGGCGCGCGACCTGTGCCGCTGTCAACGAACAAATCTACGACGGTTTAAGAACAACGCAACGTACCCACTATGAAAAAGATACTCGGGCACTCCACTATTTCAGTTTAGAGTACCTGATGGGGCGTATGTTCAGTAATAACCTGCATAACCTTGGGTTATACGAGCAAGCAAAACAAGCTTTATCTGAATTGGGCTTAGACATTGCCGATTTGGAAGATCAAGAAGAAGATATGGCACTGGGTAACGGTGGTTTAGGGCGCTTAGCCGCGTGCTTTATCGAATCGTTAGCCACCTTAAATTATCCGGCCATTGGCTATGGTATTCATTACGAAAACGGTTTGTTCCAGCAAAGTTTTCAAGATGGACGTCAAATCGAACGTCCAGACAGCTGGCGCGAATACGGTAACCCTTGGGAGATCTGTCGCCCAGAATCAGTACAAGAAATTGCTGTTTATGGTTATGTCGAGACCGTATTTGATTTACAAGGCCAAATGCAAAAAGTCTGGCACCCGGGGCGTATTATCAAAGGTGTGCCTTGGGATATTCCTATTGTTGGTTACGATGGTAGCTCAGTTAACGTGTTACGTTTGTGGGAAAGCCGTGCCTCAGACTTTTTCAACTGGGACGTATTTAACTCGGGTGGTTATATCGATGCTGCGCGTGAAAACGTGGAAGCCGAAAATATTTCCAAAGTGTTATACCCCAATGATGAAACGGATGCCGGTAAAGAGTTACGGTTAATTCAGCAGTATTTCTTCTGTTCTTGTTCATTAAAAGACATTATTCGCCGTTATAAACGTCGGCACGGTGATGATTGGAGCCACTTTGGTAAACAAGTGGTCATTCAATTAAACGATACTCACCCTGCGGTAGCGATTCCTGAATTAATGCGTATTTTAGTCGACCGAGCGCAAATGGCTTGGGATGATGCATGGGCGATTTGTCAGCAGGTTTTTGCCTACACCAACCATACCTTATTGCCAGAAGCGCTAGAGCGTTGGCCGGTAAGATTGTTTGAAAAAGTATTACCTCGGCACATTGAAATTATTTATGAAATCAACCGCCGCTTCTTGTTAGAGCAGGTAGACGTGTTGTGGCCTGGCGATAACGAGAAAAAACGTAAATTGTCTATTATCGAAGAAGGCCATGAGCCAATGGTTCGGATGGGGCATTTATCGGTTGTGGGTTCATTTAAAGTGAATGGTGTGGCCGAAGTGCACTCTAAATTGGTGCAATCCGATCTGTTCCCAGAAATGGTGGCATTATGGCCGGATAAATTTACCAACATCACTAACGGTGTCACGCCACGGCGTTGGTTAAAGTCATGTAACCCGCGTTTGGCTAAATTGCTGGATACGATTGTCGGTACAGATTGGCCACGAGAGCTGAATCAGTTACAAAAACTGGTTGAGCATGCCAAAGATCCGCAGTTCCAAGAAAACTTTATGGCGATTAAACAGCAAAATAAAGCTGATTTAGCCGTGGTGATTAAGAAACTGACGCGTATCGATGTTGATCCTACCGCGATGTTTGACGTGCAAATTAAACGCTTACATGAATACAAACGGCAACATCTGAATTTACTGCATATCTTGGCGTTATATCGCCGTATTTTGCAAAATCCAGACTACGATATGGTGCCTCGTGTGTTCTTGTTTGGTGCTAAAGCCGCACCCGGTTACAAGCTGGCTAAAGACATTATTTATGCCATTAATAAAGTCGCTGAAAAAATCAACAACGATAAGCGAGTTAAAAACCGTATTAAAGTGGTGTTCATGCCGAACTACCGCGTCACCTTGGCTGAAAAACTGATCCCCGCAGCAGATATTTCTGAGCAAATCTCTACGGCTGGTAAAGAAGCTTCGGGTACCGGTAATATGAAACTGGCGTTAAATGGTGCCATTACAGTAGGGACCTTGGATGGGGCTAATATTGAAATTGCCGAAGAAGTCGGTGAAGACAATATCGCGATCTTTGGTTTAACGGTAGATGAAGTTAAAGCGCTTCATCAGAAGGGCTATCATAGCAGCGAGTATTACCATAATAACCCTGAGCTGAAAGCGATCCTGGATTGGTTAGAAACCGATTACTTTACGCCAGGTAAACCCGGTGAGTTAGCGGCAATTAAACGCAGCTTGTTAGATGGCAACGACCCATACTTAGTATTGGCTGATTTTGAGTCTTACTTAGCGGCGCAGCAAAAAGTCGATACATGGTATCGTGATCCTGCGCTTTGGGCAGAGAAAGCCATTATCAATACCGCATCGGTCGGGAAGTTTACTTCAGATCGCTCTATCAACGATTATGTTGAACGGGTGTGGAAACTGAAGTCTTGCGACATTATTAAAAAGTAAAAGAAAAAAGAAAGTAAACGTCTGATTGCGTTTCTTCATAGTTTAAACGGCAGCGCTTTTCGCTGCCGTTTTTATTTAATGCTCGAAACTTGTTTTGCTTTCTTTTATGCTAGCGCCAAGTTCGATGGCGTAGTGTGAGAGCTTATGCGTTTTCTTTGCGTGGTAATATGCTTTTTCTGCTTTAGTAAAATGGCCAGTGCTAACGAGTCATTGGCCAACACTTTGCAGTGGGCCATCAATGATGCACCGCCTTTTCATATTATTGACGGGCCCTATCAAGGCTTAGGCTTGTGTGATGGATTAATGGATGCGGTACATCGCGCCTTGCCAGATAAACAACGTTCAGTGTGGTTAATGCCACAAGCGCGCATCAGTAGTTTATTAAAACAACAATCCGAATTATGCTTCCCCTGTATGATTTATCATGGCCGACATGATGAGCGAGCCTATTTCAGTTTACCGACCCATGTCTATTACCCTTATCAATTGATCACCACCAAAGCCAAAGCGGCACAAATACAATTGCGCTATGGTAATCCATTAGCGTTTGCCGCCTTATTGGCCGATAAACACTACCGCTTAGGTTATCCGGCGGGGCGGCGCTATAGTATTTTGCAGCCCTTGTTAGATAAAACCCCACCGTTTCTCGCACGAACTGGCAGTGGCGGTGCTATTGCGATCCTGCAGATGATTGTGGCAGATCGCTTAGATTACACGATGGATTATCCCATTATTGCCAATTACTTTCATAAAGTGTTTGATAGCGAGTTAACGTTAACCCCACTGCAAGAGAATGATCAAACGCACATGCCTGGCGCCATTGGCTGTGCTAAAACGGCATGGGGCCAAGCGGTCTTAGCCGAGATCAACGCGGTAATGCCGCAAATAAGACAAGATCCCGCCTTTTTAAAAGTACTGGAATTGTGGGCAGGGCAAGATCCTGCTGCTTACCTAGAATTCAATAAACTGCATTTGGCCAATCCTGCTTATAATGCCAGCCCCTTACAACCTTAAATGGCTTCGTACTAACCGCGGCGTTTGGTGATCAGGCTTTCTCGGGTTACTATCAGAAAAAACACTACTAAGAATTAACATTTTATCGACAGGAGTAACAGCAATGATGATGGAGCAGTTTCGTCATAGCGGCGATTTTTTAGCTTTTACCTTAGCCAATCCTAATGGTTTAGCCCCTTGTCAGTTTGAATTAGGCTCAGGCGTTACTGTCGAGATCTGGGATACTGGTGTGATCTGTTTTCAGCCCGCCCAAGCCGCTCGACAGCATATTATTCTCAGTTGTGGTGTGCATGGTAATGAAACGGCTCCCATCGAACTGTGTGCCACTATCGTGCAAGATATTTTACAGGGGCATTTAACACCTACTGAGCGGGTATTAGTGCTATTCGCTAATCCTGCCGCCATAAATTTAGGCCGTCGTGAAGTGACTGAGAATTTAAATCGGTTATTTTCGGGGCATCATAGTAAGGGGGCGGGTTTAATCAACGCCGAGCGGCAACGTGCCCAAGCGTTAGAGCAGTATGTTACACGATTTTATGACGGCGCCCCGGCCAATGAGCCGCGTTGTTTATATGATTTACACACCGCCATTCGTGGCTCTCGTTTTGAGAAGTTCGCCGTGTATCCTTTTTTACATGGTAAGCCTTGGCGCAAACAACAGTTACAATTTCTGGCGGCTTGCGATGTGCACACGGTGCTGATGATGCAAACGCCGGCCAGTACCTTTAGCTATTATGCGTCGCACAGCCATGGCGCGAATGCCTTCACCATAGAACTGGGTAAAGTGCAGCCGTTTGGCCAAAATGATATGTCACGTTTTGCCCAAGCAGACAGTGCCTTACGTGCACTGATTACCGACCGTTTACCTGCGCCGAAACCTTTTGCGGCAGAAGATTTTCATCTTTATGAAGTGTATCGCGCCATTAATAAGCAAACTCAAGATTTCAAGTTGCATTTTGCTGACGATGTCCAGAATTTCACCAGTTATCCGTTAGGAAGCTTATTGGCTACCGATGGTGACTTAGAGTATCGGGTAGAGCGCGAGGGCGAGGCGTTAATTTTCCCGAACGCTAAAGTGGCCATTGGGCAGCGTGCTATGCTGATGGTGGTACCCACAGACATTCAACATAACCTGATCTAACGTCTTAACGACCTTAGCCAGTAAATATAACCTGACAGTACTGTGTGCTGTTAGGTTTTTTTATGCCAGCGCGCGGTTGCATTGCAGTTTACGTAAAGGTAAAGTCTAGCGGAAAAACGAGTCATTACAACCAAGAGAGTCCTTATGACCAATCCAAATAACGCCACCATTACCACGGTGCATCGCGCAGAGTTTACTGCCAGTGACGCGTTAAAAATCCCTACCTTAAGGATCCTGAAAGACGATGGTAGCCTTTATGCAGAAGCAGAGGCACCCACGTTAGACAAGGCAACCGCGTTAAAAATGTATGACACTATGGTGTTTATCCGAGTGCTAGATGAAAGGATGTTGGCTGCACAGCGCCAAGGTCGCATCAGTTTTTACATGCAATGCTTAGGCGAAGAGGCAACCACTGTCGGCAGTGCGGCAGCGTTAACGGATCTTGACATGATTATGGCGCAATACCGCGAACAAGGTGCTTTGCGCTATCGTGGCTTTACGCTAGAACAATTTATGAACCAGTTGTTCTCCAACGAGAAAGACTTGGGTAAAGGCCGGCAGATGCCGGTGCATTATGGTAGCAATGCTATCAACTATATGACGATTTCGTCACCCTTAGGCACCCAGATCCCACAGGCCAGTGGTTACGCTTATGCGCAAAAGTTGCGTGGATTGGAAGCCGTAACAATTTGTTATTTTGGTGAAGGTGCGGCTTCTGAAGGCGACTTCCATGCCGGTTTAAATATGGCAGCGGTGCACAAAGCACCGGTGATTTTCTTCTGTCGCAACAATGGCTATGCCATTTCTACGCCAGCGAATGAACAGTTTGTCGGTGACGGTATTGCCTGTCGCGCGGTAGGTTATGGCATGAAGTCGATTCGTGTTGACGGGGCCGACATTCTGGCGGTGTTTAAGGCCACGCAAATGGCCCGTGAATATGCGTTAAAGCATAACGAGCCGGTTTTAATTGAGTCGATGGCATACCGTTTAGGTGCCCATTCCTCTTCTGATGATCCAAGTGGCTATCGTTCTAAGGAAGAAGAAGCCTTATGGCGCAAGAACGATCCTATCGCCCGTTACAAAGCCTGGTTATTACAGCAAGGTTGGCTGGATGAAGCGGCCGACAAAGCGCAAACTGAGCAGTTACGTATTGATATCTTAGATGCGCTTAAAGTGGCTGAAAAAGTGGCGAAACCAGGTATCGAACACTTAATTTCTGATGTTTATGCCGAGCCTATTCCTGCATTACAGCAACAATTAGACGAATTAAAACAGCATATCCGGAAATATCCAGATGCGTATCCGATCACGGCGGGGAGATTAGACTAATGGCAAAAATGAACATGTTGCAGGCCATTAACAATGCCCTAGATTTGGCAATGGCTAAAGATGATGGCGTGGTCTGTTTTGGTGAAGATGTTGGCCACTTTGGTGGTGTATTTCGTGCAACCAGTAAACTGCAAGAAAAGTATGGTAAAGCTCGTTGTTTCAACACGCCACTGACTGAGCAAGGTATCGCTGGTTTTGCCAATGGTATGGCGGCACAGGGCATGAAGCCGGTCGCTGAAATTCAATTTGCGGATTATATCTTTCCCGCCTTTGACCAAATCGTCAATGAAACCGCCAAGTTTCGCTACCGCTCGGGTAATGAATTTAATGTTGGTGGCTTGGTGTTCCGTACGCCTTACGGTGGCGGCATTGCTGGTGGACATTACCACAGCCAAAGCCCAGAGGCCTACTTTGCGCACACCCCGGGTTTAAAAATCGTGGTACCTCGCGACCCTTATCAAGCGAAAGGCTTACTCTTAGCCTCGATTGCTTGTCCGGATCCGGTGATCTTTTTTGAACCTAAGAAACTGTATCGTGCCTCCATTGGCGAAGTACCAGAAGAGTATTATGAGTTACCTATCGGTAAAGCTGAGATCCTACAACAAGGTAAGGATGTCACGGTACTGGGCTGGGGCGCGCAAATGGAAATTATTCAAAAAGCCGTTGAGATGGCCGCTGCCGAAGGTATTTCCTGTGAAGTGATTGACCTGCGCAGCATTCTGCCATGGGATGCGGATACCGTTGCCGCATCCGTGAAAAAAACCGGCCGTTTAGTGATTAACCACGAAGCGCCATTAACCGGTGGTTTCGCCGGTGAAATTGCCGCGACCATTCAAGGCAGCTGTTTCTTGCACCTCGAAAGCCCCATCGAACGGGTGTGCGGTATGGATACACCTTATCCGCTGGCGCTAGAAAAAGAATATGTCGCCGATCATCTGAAAACCTTCGAAGCGATTAAACGCTCGGTTAACTTCTAAGGAGCCCCGGATGAAACAAGATTTTATTCTGCCAGATATTGGCGAAGGTATTGTTGAGTGTGAAATCGTGGAATGGCTGGTTGCTGAAGGCGATACCATTAGAGAAGACCAACCGGTTTGTGATGTGATGACCGACAAAGCTTTAGTGCAGATCCCCGCGGTTTATAACGGTGTGGTCAGTAAACTGTACTATGCCAAAGGTGAGATTGCTAAGGTACATGCGCCATTATTTGCAATGGAGATTGCTGACGATGGCAATACCGCTGCCCATGCTGAACCCGCGAAGGCCACCCAAGTAGCGGCCCCAGCTCAGCCTGCTGCTGCGCCACAAGCTAATGGCACGATCAGTGAAGACTTTATTTTACCGGATATCGGTGAGGGTATTGTCGAGTGTGAAATCGTAGAATGGTTAGTTGCTGAAGGTGAGACCATCAGCGAAGATCAACCGGTTTGTGATGTGATGACTGATAAAGCCTTAGTGCAGATCCCGGCAAAACACTCGGGTGTAGTCAGTAAACTGTATTATGCCAAAGGTGAGATTGCCAAGGTGCATGCGCCGTTATTTGCCATCAGTCGTGCAGTGGATGCGCCATCTGACAGCAGCAATGCGGTTACCGCAGCCCCGGCAGCCACCACCAGCAGCGCAGTGACTGCTCAGGCTAAAAGTAATCATGCCGCGGTAAGTCGTCAGGCGCCTCAAGGTAAAGCCTTAGCTAGCCCTGCGGTGCGGCGTTTAGCACGTGAACTGGGTGTGGATATTCATATGGTACCAGGCTCTGGTGATAAAGGCCGGGTGTTTAAAGACGATGTCCGTGCCTTTACTGCCAGTGAGGCGAAGCCCACGACGCAAGCAACCGCCAGCAGCGTGAGCAACACGACAGCCTCTGCAGCGCCAGCAGCATCAGCGTCTCATCGCGTTGAAGCTATTCGGGGGGTTAAAGCAGCCATGGCTCGGCAAATGACCGAGTCGGTATCGACTATTCCGCATTTTACTTATTGCGAAGAAATTGATTTAACGGAATTGATTGCCCTGCGCAGCCAGTTAAAAGATCACTATGCCAAGCAAGGCGTGAAACTGACCATGATGCCGTTCTTTATGAAAGCCTTATCGCTGGCGATCAATGAGTTTCCGGTAATGAACAGTCAGCCGAATGCCGACTGCACTGAATTAACTTATTTTAGTGCGCACAATATTGGCATTGCGGTTGACTCTAAAGTCGGTTTGTTAGTGCCTAATATTAAAGGTTGTGAGCAAAAGTCTATTGTGGAAATTGCCAATGCCTTAACTAAATTAACGGAGGCCGCTCGCGAAGGCCGAGTGAGTCCTGCTGATTTAAAAGGCGGCACGATTACCATCAGTAATATTGGCGCCATTGGTGGCACAGTAGCGACACCCATCATCAATAAACCGGAAGTGGCAATTGTCGCCCTAGGTAAGGTGCAGTCTTTACCGCGCTTTGATGCCAAAGGCCAAGTGGTCGCTCGGCAAATTATGCAAGTGAGCTGGTCAGGCGATCACCGCATTATAGATGGTGGTACCATTGCACGCTTTACCAATTTGTGGAAACAGTATTTAGAGCAGCCAAGCAGTATGCTGGTGGCTATGCGCTAAACCGTGCATTTTAAGTCGATTTAAAACCCCAGCTTGCTGGGGTTTTGTTTTTGGTGAATTGAAACTGAAATGTAAACTTTATTTTTTTGCAGTGTTGCGTTAAATTGCTGACTGTTTATGTTTTATCCATCAGGCGTCATCACAGCGTGTTGTCAGTGTTTGTTTGAATTTAATCTAAAGGAACTAGAATGGTTATTGTTAGCAACCTCCAGTTAGGTATCAAGCTCAGCATCATACTCGCGGCACTTATGCTCGGTGCTTGCCAAACCCCAGCGCCTTCAACCTATTCTGATTTACCGCTAACGCCAGGTTTGCTGAATCAGCCGTCGTGGCAGGTGGTCAAGCCGATTGAACCGCTTTATCCGGTCGAAGAAGCCATAGAGGGTACCGAGGGTTGTGCCAGCCTTTCTTATGTGGTGACGCCCACTAATCAATTAACGGATGTGCAGGTGTTGCATGCGTCCTCACATCGATTTGCCCGTGAAGCGCGCAAAGCCATCGCTAAGTGGCAATGGCAACATTTACCGGCAGGGTTGCTCAATGCACCGGTGAAAAGCGCCGTGCGTTTTGAATTTTGTTTAGAAGATAACAGTGGGCACTGCAATGAAGCCTTTTTTGCTGCGCCATCGAAATGCCCAGGCGAGGATGTACTTCCGGTCATTGGTTATCGGATCAAGAATCTCTAAAGAGAATAGCCGTGTTTAGCGTGATGACCGGCAGATTAAGCTTGTAAAAAAAATAGGTAGTGCTAAGGTCAAATCTTGTTATGTCGGGAGTTATCAGGATGTTTTATAGGCGTTTTTTCATTAGCATGGCGTGTTGTTTCGGCTTGGCAGCCTTTCAGGTACAAGCGGACAATGCGCAACAGGTCTTTAGCCAATATCAAGATGCCTTACTGCAGGTGCAGGTCGTTGAAAAACAAACTCAGCACAAAACCTCAATTGGCAGCGGTTTTTATATTGCGCCCGAGTTGGTGATCACCAATTATCATGTGGTTGCAAGCCGCGTTGCCACCCCAGATAGCTATCAATTAATGGCAAAGTTTGGTGATGATGGCTTACAGCCATTAGAGATTTTAGCCCTGGATGTGGTAAACGATTTAGCCTTGTTGAAAGCCCCGGCCAGAGTAGGACATTTTTTTGCGTTAGCCGATGCCTTACCGGAGCAGGGCGCGGAGGTGTTCAGTTTAGGTAATCCGCATGATTTAGGCATGGTAGTGGTGCCGGGTACCTATAACGGCATGAAACAACAAAGCTTTTATCCGCGTTTACATGTCACGGGCTCGATTAATCCGGGTATGAGTGGTGGCCCTAGTGTTAACGAGCTTGGCCAAGTGGTTGGGGTGAATGTGTCAACCGGCGGTAATCAATTAGGCTTTGTGGTGCCGATGGCGCAGGTTAAAGCCCTGGTGAATACACAGCCTGCCGAGGTCCCTGCAGTTGAGCTATTAAAAACACAAATTGGCCAACAGTTATTGGCCAACCAACAACAAATGCTCGAACCCTTATTAAACGCTAACTGGCAAATGAAAGCTTTAGGCCGGGGTTTAGTGCCAGAGAGTATCGCGCCTTATATCACTTGTTGGGCTCGCACTAATCCCCCCCGCGTAGAGCAAGAAATTCGCGCTTCTGCCGCGTTTTGTGGTTTGTCGGAAGATGTGTTTATTAGCCATCAATTCACCACCGGCAAAATTCAAATGCAATTTGAGTGGTTTGATGGCTCGGCGTTAGCCATGACAAAATTCGTGCATCATTACGCGAACAAACTTAAACAAATGCGCCCAGACAATCGCGCTTCGGTGCGTGATGTTGGCGAATATAGCTGCTTAAGTGACATTGTCGGCGACAAGCAAGTTGCAGCTCGCACCATCTATTGTGTGCGTGCCTACAAAGATTACCCCGAGCTATTTGATGTGTTGTTTTTAGCTGGAACCGTGCCTGCTGAGCAACAAGGTTTTGTGAGTCACTTTTCGTTAGCGGGCGTTAGTCAACAAAATGCCGATGCGTTTACCCGTAAGTTTATGGAGACAGTGAAATGGCAGTAATTATTGAGCTGTTAAATAATCAGGGAAAAAGTATTGGGATCCATAAATTTACTCAAAACGCTATCCGGATTGGTCGCAGTTATGATAACGATGTTATCTTACTGGATCCGCACAGCTGCGCTGAGCATGCCATGCTCAGTTGCGATGAGCAGGGGCAGTGGCAGTTGCGCGATCTGGATTCTGCAAATGGCACTTTAAGTAGCTCAGGGCAGCGTATTCAGCAAACAGCGATCCCGCATTCTGGCCAAGAATTTATCTTAGGCAAGCAACGTTTACGGGTGTTTTTTGCGGCGGCCAGTGTCGCGCCAACGCGCATACTCGCTAAAGGCTGGCACAGTTTACAATTATTATCGTCAGTACCCTTGCTGATCTTATTATTGTTGTTGGTATCTGCGTACTTTTCTTATGAAATGTGGCTGGGTGCCATCGGTGAGGCAGCTGAGAATTGGCATCGACAGTTATTAAGTATTCCGTTTATTTTATTGGCTTTGCTGCTGTGGCCTGCACTGTTAGCGTTATGGGCGCGGCTGCGCTCGCAAGAGTCAAACTTTCGACCGCAGGTGACGCTGATCCTGCTCATTACCGCGAGTTGGCTACTTTGGTCAGAATTGAGCCGCTGGTTAAGTTTTAACTTTAGTCAGGCCGTGTTGGTCGAGGTGTTGCAATTAACGCTGCCGGCAGTACTGCTTGTGGTGTTGTTTTGGAATGGCTTTAAACTGGCGGGTATGCAACGTAAAAGTTTACAGCTAGTGTTAACCACTGCCTTAGCGAGTACTTATTGGTTAGTGCCCTACATGCAAGCGGCTGGGCCGCAATTAATGCCGCAGTATCAAGCGGAATTATTGTCACAACCTATGCTCATTAGCACGCCCAAAAATCCAGAAATGTTTTTAACCGACAGTGCCAGCTTGTTTGACAAGGCGACACAGTCGGCGAAACAACCTTAAGCGTTAAATTTGTTATTCTGCCGTGGTTGCTATTGCTGGGTTGCGGCGAAATTTATCGCCCAACACCAGCAGAGCAGGGGTTAGAAACAGCGTTAATATCGTGGCAAAGGTTAAACCTCCGGCGATGGCACTCGATAGCTGTGTCCACCACATGGTCGAGGGTGCACCAAAACCTAAACTGGGTTCCAGTAAGTTAACATTCACTGATAGCACCATCGGCATTAAACCCAGCACCGTGGTAATTGACGTCAATAACACCGGCCTTAGGCGTAAACAGCCTGTTTCTAACGCCGCACTGACCGCAGTATGGCCTTCCGCGCGAAATTGATTGTAGGTATCAATTAACACAATATTGTTGTTTACCACGATACCGGCCAAACCAATAATTCCCATGCCCACCATCACAATGCCAAAACTTTGGCCATTGATCAGCAAACCCAACAAAACGCCTGCGGTAGACAGTACAATGGCGGATAAAATCAGTAAACTTTGATACCAGCTATTAAATTGCGCCAGCAAAATCATCAGCATAATAAAGATAGCAATCACAAAAGCGCCCAGTAAAAAACTCATGGTTTCTTGTTGATCGGCATCTTCACCGGCGGTTTGAATCATCACCCCGTCGGGAAGCGTAATGTCGGCAGAGCGCAGTGCACTTAAACGTTCTGTTAACTGATAACCTTCTGCTAAATCGCTTTTGATGGTGATGGCACGGTTACTGTCAACGCGTTTAATTACACTGGTTTTGGGGGAGGGCACCACATTGACAAAGTTACTCAGCGGCACCTGACCTGAGGTGGTTGCTACGGTTAACCGTGTTAACTGACTGAGCGAGCGTTCGTTATGAGGAAAGCGTACCCGAATATCGACTTCATCACTGGCGTATTCAGGACGAAACCGAGCCAGTAATAAGCCATTACTGACCAATTGAATGGCATTGCCGACGGTTAATACATCCGCACCAAAACGGGCGGCTTCGGCGCGGTTCACTTCTACTCGCCATTCGATACCCGGTAAATTACGATCATCTTCAATATCGACAAAACCACCGAGTTGCTGCATGTTGGCAATGACCAACGCGGTTGCCGCATCAATTTGCGCTGGATCTTGTGAGGTAATTAATAACTCCACCGGTTTACCCGCAGCAGGGCCTTCTTGCTGTTGGCGAAACTCCAGCATAATGCCGGGGATATCGGCGGTCAGTTGCCGCATATCGTGTAATATAGCTGCCGCAGGGCGGCGTTGATCCCAATCAATAAATTGAAACTGCAAGGTGCCGACGACATCAGCCGTTAGCTCGCCACCCGCACTGGCCATTGAGCGTGCATATAAGGCTTTCACTTCAGGTAAATGCAATAAACGCTGCTCCACTTTTTGCAGCAAAGCATCTTTTTCAAAAATGGACATGTCACCGCGTGCCCGCACCCAGACTTGCGCCGATTCTGGCTCTACGGCAGGGAAAAACTCAGTACCATAGTTAAATTTGGCATAAGCAAAATACACCAAAATAATTGCCGATAGCGTAAAAGCCAAGCTGCGACCAGGCCAATGTAACACTAAGCTTAACGCGCGACGATAGCCCGCGCTAAAACGGTTTGCCGGTTCAGCAATATCGGGTGCCGGTGGTCGATAACGGCCAAGGCTACCCATCACCGGTAAGAAAATGAGCGCCATCGCCATGGATGCTAGCAAACAGACAATCACGGTCGCCGGTAGGTATTTCATAAATTGCCCGACCATGCCTGGCCAAAATAACAAGGGCACAAACACAGCAAGGGTAGTGCAGGTAGAGGCGATGATAGGCCATGCCATTCTATCGGCGGCATTGAGCCAAGCGGTTTTGCGATCTTGCCCTTCTTTACTGAAACGGTCAGCTAATTCAGATACGACAATCGCGCCATCAACTAACATGCCTGCCACTAAGATTAGCGCGAACAACACGATAATATTCATGGTAAAACCCAGTACCCAGATCAGCATAATGCCCGCAAAAAAAGCGCCAGGGATAGTGATGCCCACCAATAAGGCACTGCGCAGCCCCATGGTAGCGATAATCAAAATTAACACTAACACCACGGCGGTCAGCACATTGTTAAGCAGATCCGACAGCATGGTTTCAACCTGCACAGATTGATCCATGATGTAGTCTATTTGCAGCCCCTCTGGAAATTGTTTGCTGGCCTCGGTTAATAACGCCTTGGTTTGCTCAATACTGGAGATAATATTGGCGCCACTGCGTTTTTTTACTTCGAGTACCACGGCGGGCTGGCCATTGATGCGGGCAAAGCCTTGTGGATCTTTAAAGCTGCGATTGACGGTCGCAACATCGCCAAAGGTGATGACCGTATCGCCACTGACTTTAATGGGCATCGCCAGCACATCGGTAAGATCTTCAATGATCCCAGGCACTTTTAATGCCATACGCCCCGCACCGGTATCTAAACTGCCGGCGGCGACTAAGCGGTTATTGTTGCTGACTAACGAGAACAGCTGTTGATAATCCAGGCCATAGCTTTGCAATACTTGTGGATCGACGACAATCTCCAGTAAATCTTCCCGATCACCGCCAATGTCGACTTCTAATACTTCCGGAATGGCTTCAATTTGTTCTTTTAATGCACGGGCAATGCGCACCAAAACTTCTTCGGCGATGGGCCCCGATAACCCAACTGACAGCACCGGAAATAACGCCACGTTGATTTCATTGACCGTGGGCTCTTTGGCTTCTGCTGGCAGTTTCGCGCGAGCGGCATCTACTTTTACTCGAACATCCGCCAAGGCTTTATCTGCATCAAAACCCGCATCAAACTCTAGCATCACCGAGGCATGACCTTCGCTGGCGGTGGAGGTCATTTTTTTAATGCCCTCTAACGAGCGTAATTCGTGCTCCATCGGCCGCACCAGTAATCGCTCACCGTCTTCTGGGCTGATGCCATCGAGCGACATCGACACATACATCATCGGAATGGCAACATCGGGGTTGGCTTCTTTTGGGATGACGATATAGGCGGTTAGGCCTGCAGCAAAAATAAACAGCAACAGCATAATGCTGGCTCGACTGCGGTCAATCGCCGCGGCGATTAACGCTCTCATTCGCTGACTCCGCGCTGTACTGTCACGGCTTGGCCGACTGCAACAAAACCTGCGCCTTGTATGATCAATTCCGCTTGTGCTGGCAGGCCTGTGATCCAAGCGCTATTGTTGTCGGTGCTTAATAAACTGATGGGGTAAAACTGCACTACACCGTTTTCTACCGTGTAAAGACCAAGCCGACCTTGTGGGTCAAGTCGTAATAACGCCGGTGAGATCTGATGAGCCTCCACTGCCGACAAGGCAATCACCAAGGTCGCACTGGCACCAGCGAGTGGCTGTAACTGAGGATTCGCCACGGTAGCTTCAATATAATAACTGCGGCTTTGTGCATCAGCGACGGGGCTAATAAAACTGAGACTGCCGTTAAGCTGTTGGCCGTTCATTAAGTTGACTGCTACGGTTTGACCCAGCGATAACTCTGCTACGCGTTGTTGTGGCACTTGCGCCGTTACTCGTAATTGACTGATATCCACTAATTGAAACAGTGTATCGCCAACTTGTACTCGGCTACCCGGATCGCTGTAACGACGTGCTAGCACACCATCAAAGGGAGCCGTAGGCTGAGTGTGGGCAAGATTTAATTCCGCCTCGGCTAAATTGGCTTCTGCACTGGCTAAGTCACTTTGTAAGCGTGCTAATTCGGTTTTACTCACAAATTGTTGGCGGGTTAATTGTTGAGCGCTTTGCAGTTCACTTTGTCGTAAATGATACAGTGCTTTGGCTTGCTGTAAGCGGGCGGTGCGTCCTTCATCACTTAATTGCAGTAGCTTTGTCCCTTGTTTGACCTTATCGCCTTGCTCGACGTTTAATTGCAGTAGCTGTCCGGCAACTTGGGCTTTTATGTCAATGCTGTGCCAAGCCATTATTTGCCCCTGTAACTGCTGCGTTGCAGGGTAGGCTGAGGCATTCGATAACTGTGTTTGCACGGTAAAAGCAGCAGAAGGGGTAGGCGCGGCGGCTTCTGGCGCTTGCTGGGAGGCTTGGCGATGATCCGCAAAGATTAACCAGAGCGCTAAAAGCAGAGTAAGTAAGATAGCTAAGAATAACGGTGACTTAACGCGAGATAACAGCATAAACAGCTCTTTATAACAATATTACCGCTAATTTAATCAGTTTTAAGCTGTTTACACAAAAGGTAAATGTAACAAAACGTAGCAACGAGCAAGTCAAACTTCTCGATATATTTTTCGTTATGAGAAAGACAAAATAACAGACTGACTAATAAATGATGTTTATACAGGTAAAACAGTAAGTTCTATTTTTACTGAATGAGTTTAGCTGCACCCAAACACTTTTAATTGCGGTGATACGTTTTCAAAAAGGCTAGCGGTAACGCCCTTGTTTTGTTGTTAAATACCGATTGGCTAGGGGATTTTACCTATTGAGCTAGGGGATACACCCGATGTTTAAGATTGATCGCGCAAGGCACAGTAAAGGCTAGGTTGTGCATAAGACACAACAGTTAAAATACCAGGAGAGCCTTATGCTTTATCGTAAACTGACCAATACCTTACTTACCGTGGCGCTGGCAGGTTTTTCATTATCTGCAGCAGCTCAAGCTGTTATCGGTTCACAGTTATCTGAAAAACTGCAAACAGTACCTAGCACCGAACAAATGATGGTGGTAGTGACCTTTGATCAACTCGACCCTTTAAATACATCGCAATTACAGCGTTTAATCAATTTAGGCGTCACCCAAGCGGTGCAATTTAAGTCGTTGCCGATTATTGGTGTGCTGGTAAACCCAGCGCAGATCAATCAAATTGGCGCGATGAGCGATGTGCGCTCGGTCTTTCTTAACTCGAAGTTAGACTATTTTAATGCCGAGGCACGCGAGTTAACCGGCGTTGATCGTCTGCAATCTCAAGCTTATATCGATCGTAATGGGTTAAGTTACACCGGGAAAGGGGTCACCGTGATGATTCACGATTCCGGTATTGATGCCACCTTGGATGATTTAGCCTATGGCGACAAAGTTGTACAAAATGTGCAAGCGGTCACGCATGCCCAAGCGATTAGTTTAACCGGTGTCTCGGGTGTGTTAATTGAGAATCAATTGAATACTGATACCAACTCTGGACATGGTACTCATGTTGCGGGCACGGTGGCAGGCTACGGCAGTCATTCAGATGGCAAGTACAAAGGTGTCGCCGTGGATGCTGATTTAGTCGGTTATGGTTCAGGTGGCGGTATCGCCATTTTAGATGCCTTGGGTGGCTTTGATTACGCGATTACCCGCGTGTTTGATTTTAGAAGCCCGATCCGTGTCATAAGCAACTCATGGGGCAGCAGTGGTAAATATGATCCAAACGGCCCCATTAGTATTGCCTCTTATAAAGCGTACAAATTAGGAATCACCACGGTATTTGCCGCCGGTAACTCAGGCCCAGGTGAAGACACGCATAACCCTTATGCACAAATCCCTTGGGGTATTTCTGTCGGTGCAGGTACAAAAAGCGGTGAGTTGATTGGTTTTTCTTCACGCGGTGAGCGTTTCGAAACCGGCGATTTCACTATGCCAGATGGCAGTGAGTGGACTTATCGTAATGAAGTGACGGTAGTCGCACCGGGTGTCGATATTATTTCTAGCCGCGCTAAAACAAATTTATCTGCGAATGGTGGTGATGCTGATATCGAGGCGATTGAACCAGAGTATTTACCGTTTTATACCATGATCTCGGGTACCTCAATGGCAACACCGCATGTCTCTGGCATTATCGCCTTAATGTTAGAAGCTAACCCCGATCTTCAACCACTGGATATTAAGCGTATATTACAGGAAACGGCGACCAACATGCCTGGCTATGAGCGCTTTGAAGTGGGTACGGGGTATGTCAACGCACATGCTGCAGTGGCTGCAGCCTTGGGTGAAAAAGAGGGCTATCGTGCTACGGTTAATAATATAAATACCTTTAATGCTAATGCTTTATTGCGTCCTGCAGATGAAGCTCTGCCTTTTGAGTTACTGTATGCTCCAGTGGGTGAGCCAGAAGTATTTCCTTTTGAAGTCGGTGCTGATGTCATCAGAATTTCTGCTTCAGCGGCACCGTTAGCCAATACCGTAAAATTAAAACTGACTAGCCCAACCGGTGAAGAATACTTAGGTAGCTTATCTACTCCGGTACTCAGTGATGTCAGTAAAGTCTCTGCGCCCGCTACCCCTGGTACTTGGAAATTATCGGTCTATGGCTTGACTTCCCTGTCTGGTGTCAATCCGGATCCATTAGGTTTAACCAATGGCCCAGGTGCGCCTGAGTTTGTCAGTGGCAACATTACCTTTTTATTGTCTGATGGCTATACCGGTTTAAATGATATGCAAGGTCATCCAGCTGAAAATGCGGTGCAATATGCGGTGAATGAGCGCTTGATGGATGGTTTTAACACCAAAGTATTTAAACCCGATCACACCTTAAAGCGTGGCGACTTAGCGCAATATTTAGTGATGGGCGCTTCAGTTCGCCAATATCGGGCACACTTAAATGAGCCCGCTATTGTCACGGCAGATACGATTCCGGCCAGTGTTAAACCTTTTGCTGATGCGGTATTGGCCACCGGTGGTGCGTTAAAAGATCGAGTACAACAGCAAAGCCCGGTATTACCCCTGCAAAATGGTAAATTTAATGCCGGCGCTGCCGTAACACGTGATGTCTTGGCGTATAGCATGGTGCAAGCATTGGGGTTACAACAGCAAGCGGCCGCCTTTAGTGGTGAGATCACGGTAGACTATCGCGGACAACGGGTGCCTGTGCTGGATACGCAAGATATTGCGGTAGCTATGCGCGGCCATGTGCAAACAGCGTTAAATCTGAGCTTGATGAATGTGCGTTTTGCAGTACAGCAAGGGCCATTTGATTTAGAACCACGCTTGGTTGCTTATTTTGAACCCGCTCGGGCGGTAAAACGCGGCGAATATGCGGTTTCAGCAGGCGCCTTAGCGGATTATTATCTAAACTAAGCGAACAGCGTGATGATAAAGGCAACTTCGGTTGCCTTTTTTTATCGATAAATACAGTGTGGGCGCTGTAATTATCGACCTAGGGGAAATCCCCTATTTATTTCTTCGTGTTAATACTGCAGTATGCATAGTAAGCTTTACTCGAACTGACAGTTTGCACTGTAATCGCCTATTAACGGAGTCATTATGTTAAGAACAATTCTGCTAGGATCTTTAATGTTGTTAAGCAGCATGTCGTTGTTTGCCAGCACGTACCCCGTTCATATCAGTGGCAACACGGCGGAAACCACCATTACGTTGCCTGGTGGATATGAAGTGGATGTGGCATTAACCTTTGAAAATGTGATGGGGTTAACCGCACAAAACCTCAATATTAGCGCCTATGTGGCTAATCCGTTGTCTGCCGATATCAGCAGTCGTCTTGCCAGCCAGTTAATTTCTCTGCAAGCGGCTTACCCTGTGGTGATAAGAATTGAGCCGCTGGCCAACAGTGGTTTTAGTTTCTCTGGGCCATTGGTCATTGATTTGCACACGCACAATTTGCAATACAGTTTAAATACGCCGTTACGACTGTATAAATCTCACGACGGTGCGGCTTTTGAAGATATTACCGTGGCCACCGGAGCGGGTAGTATCCGAGCGCGCGGTAAAATGGGTGAATTATCAGATTTTATTATCGTGGCTGATGTGCGCCCAGTAGCGCAGGTCATTAATCAAAAAGTGCTTAAGTTGGAGCAGCGTTTAAGCCAGTTTGCTAATCAAATTGCTCCTGATTTGTTAGTGTCACTGCAACAAAGTGTCAGTATTATCCGTAGTGAATGCAGTGCTGTGCGTTATCAACTGGCGCTTGCTGAAATTAAAAAACTGCAAAAACTGATCAGTAGCGCTAATGCTGCGCAAATGCCCAATGTTTGGCGCTCAGCCCGTGATGTCGATAATGTATCAGGGGTGTTAGATGGTGCAGCTGAAACGCTAGCTTATTCTCTGCGTTTAGCGATCTAGGCCGATGACATGAATGCGCAACTGACCGTCATCAGCGCGAAACGCGCGGCCGACCAGTTTCTGTTGGCAGATAAAGCCACTTTCTATCTGGGCCGTGCGCCAGAGAACGACATTGTGATCCAAGAACCGTCGGTTTCTCGCCAGCATGCCAAGCTCGTCTACAGTGAAGCATTTTGGTTGATGTCTGATCTGAACAGTATGAACGGTTTGCGCAGTCAGGGGATTCAGCAGCAATGTTGTTTATTGGAAGATGGCAGCATTGTTGTGGTAGGTAATGTGCCTGTGCTATTTAACGCTATCGAGCCATCAGCACTGCTACGCCAGCAGCAATATGATGATTGGCGTGTGCAGCAAGCCGCTCAACTGAATGCACAAGTGCTTAGCAACAGTAAAGCCGATCTGCAACATCTGTTGTCTGAGGCGTTAAAACTCTGCCAAATGCAGCGCGCGGCATTGTTACTCGGTTCGGATTTAACCTCACTGAAATTGCATTGCAGTTTGGGGGTTAGCAAGGAAGCGCAAGATCAAGCCAGTTTCTTTGGTAGTGTCGGGGCATTACAAAGCGTACTCAATAGTCAGCAACCGTTGGTAGCAAATGATATTTCGCAACACCAAGCGTTGTCGCAACGTGCCAGTATTAAATTAAAGCAACTTTCTGCCACAGCATGCTTACCCTTACTGTGTCAGGGCAAGCTGTTAGGGCTGTTTTATGTTGACAGCCAACAGCCAAGTAAATACCTGTCAGCACTCGACTTTGAGTTGCTGCAAACGCTGGTTAATAACCTGACATTGACCTTATTTAGCCAACAGTTAGATGAAGAATTACAAAAATTCTCGGTAAATAACCGGCAATTCAGTTAAAAAACCATTAGTATTGATCATAGAGCCCAATGTATTACTGAGGCATGCTGTTGTTAAGTACTGATGATCACACCCAAGAGTTACCTGCTATTACCGGACAAGCCGCCGGCGATGTCTTGGCCAAGCGCTTTCGTTTAGTAAAATTACTGGGCAATGGCAATAATGGCAGCGTGTTTCTAGCCGAAGATTTGCATCTGCATTGCAATGTCGCGTTAAAAATCCTGCATAACAGCCTACTAGACTCCACCGTAACTACGGACAAAGTCCGTCAAGAAATCTTATTAGCCCGGGGTATCTCGCACCCTAATGTGATCCGCGTCCATGATTTTTATTTAGCAGCAGACTGTGCTTTTTATACGATGGACTACATTAGCGGTATTTCCTTAGCACAATACCGCTTGCCGCAAGATAAACATCAAGAAGCGGTAGCCGAACACATTGGTGCGCAATTAATTGATGCCGTAGAAGCTATTCACCGGCAAGGCATAGTGCACTGTGACATTACCCCACAAAATGTTTTACTTGATGGCGATAATCGCCTGTATCTTCTTGATTTAGGCTTAGCGGCAGCATTAAGTGAAGTGTCACACCAAAGTTGCACCCCGCTCTATAGCGCCCCTGAGGTGTTACAAAGCGCCCAACACAGCGCTCAGAGTGATTATTATGCTGTTGCCGTTACACTTTATCAGTTGCTCACTGCAGATTTGCCTTTCAATCAAGCTGATATGGGCCAGCAACTCGCGGCCAAATTACAAAGTAATCCGCCACTGGATAAAATCAGCAAAGACTTTCCGCGCTGGCGCAGTTTCTTTTTACAAAATTTAGCTGCGCACCCGCAACAACGCAGTCAAACAGGTCAGCAGCTAAAACAGCTGTGGTTAACACAAACGGCGGCTAACAAAGCAAAAAGACAGGTTAATATTGCTAGTCTATTGTTGTTGGCTGCGGTCATCGGTATTGTGTTTTTTATGCTGTTACCGCGTAAGGAAGCCCCTAATGCAACGCAAGACGAGCAAGCCTTAACGCTGCCTATCGCGTTGGCGGTGTTACCTTTTGCTGTTCAAGCCGATAATCCACAACAAACTGCGGTGCAAGGCTTAGTGCAGCAAGTTATCTTTGAACAATTAAGATCGAAAAATATCCGCTTGATCCCGCCGCAGCGGGTGCAAACCACCTTACAGCATTTGGGGTTTGTTACTCCGCTAAATGATAAGCAGCTGCAAGATTTAGCCAGCTTGCTCGGTGTGGATGTTATTTTGACCAATCAAATTACTGTGTTAGACAGTAAAGTGGAGTTAGCCGCAACCTTAACTGATATGCGGCAACCGCTATTACCGCAGCTGTGGTCTGATCGACAAAGCATCGTTTTAGACTCGGTATCAGCAGGTGTGCTTAAGCAAATGAATGCCATGCTTATGGCGTTAAACACCAAAAGTGATCCGGCTATTGCTGAAGTGCAGCCTTTACCCGATGCTGCCCAGCAGTTATACAACCAACTAATGCTAGCGCAAGCGAATAACAACACACAGCAGCTACAGAGTTTATTACAGCAGTTTCAGCAACGTTTTCCGCAGCTGGCTATTGGCTATTTATTGGCAGCAGAATGGCATGAACAACAGCAAAATTGGCTGCAAGCAGAAAATCTGTATGCTCAAGCCGTGCAGCAATCGACACCTCACAGTTATGAGCATTTATTATCGAATGCTCGCTTAGCTGCGTTACAAGAGCAGTACTCGTTAGCGGATGATAACTACCAGCTTTTGCTCCAAGCAAAACCATTTGATACGGCGTTGACGATGGAGTACGCCAACTTCTTATCGCTGCAAAACCGCTATCAAGATGCCAGCGGACAATTACAGCTTTTGGCGACAGTAGATAAAACCAACCCAGAAATATTTTTGCAGCTAGGCAAGTTGGCCATTCGCACGGGCGATATTAGCCGGGCGGTTGATGAGTATTTATTGCAAGCGCAAGTGTTGTTTACCCGGTTAAAAAATAAAGCGGGCCTTGCTGATGCCTTAAATGCGGTTGGTGTAGCGATGCAACGGCAAGGCAAGTTTAGCGAAGCCGTGCCACATTATTACGACGCGTTAGCTTTATTTGAGCAAGTAAATGATTTACCTGGCATGGCAAAAGCGTCCTCAAATCTAGGTTTTGTTTTATTTGTTTCAGGCGAGGTGCATCAAGCTCGGCAAATGTTGCAGCAGGCTATGAAATATTTTAAACAATTAAATGATAACAATGGTGTGGCAGGGACTATTGATAGCCTAGGTTTACTGGCAGAAGAACTTGGCGAGTATCAGCAAGCACAACGCTATTACGCTGAAGCTTTTAGTATCCGAAACCAATTAGGCGATAGCTGGAAAATTACTGAAAGTTTGATCAATCTTGGTTACATTTATTTTGTGTTATCGGAGTTTGAGCAATCGCAAGTCTATTTAAAACAAGCCGAACAAAATGCGGTTGCCAACAATGATGCGCTCAGTTTAATTAAAGTACGGCAAAGCTTAGCCCAGCTAAAAATTCAGCAAGGGGAGTGGGGCCAAGCATTTCGGTTATTTAAATCGACCAGTGAAGATGCTGAAGCCTTAGATCTGACTGAAGATAAGTTAATTGCTGAAGCTTTTTTAGCTAAGTTAGCGGCGTTGCATGGTAATTTTATGCAAGCAGAAACACAGTTACTTGTGTTTATTGAGCAAGCGCAGGCAGAGCAAGACCCCAGAGCGGTGCTTGAATTTAGACTATGGTTAACCGAGCTTTATCAAAATAGTGCGCAGTACGACAAGGCAGAGACACAGCTAACCCTGCTGCGTGACAGCATGTCCGTTTCATCGAATAATGAACAAAAACAAAGCCTAAGTTTATTGACCGTTAATCAACTGATTGGTACCGGGCAAATCCAACGAGCCGAGCTGCATGTCAAACGACTACAGGACACATTGCAAGCACAGCCACTGCCGCGATTAGAGCTAAAAGCCTTTATTGCCCAGCAACATATTCAGTTTATGCAAGGACAACCACTGGATAGTTTACCGGTCGCTTATGAAACCTTTATGCGCCATCATGTACCTGAGCGCTTACTGTGGCTTGAGTTGCAGGCATTAGCTGCGGCGAAACAGGGCCAAACAGAAGTGGTAGGGCTATTACTGAATCAAGCCTTACCCTTATTACGCCGAGCCACCAGTTATTGGCGCAGTTTTGCCTTTGAATATTTACAGCAACGCTTTAACCAGCCCGATCGGGCTGATCACACCTTTAATTTAGCGGATACGGCAGAATTTGAACGATTACTGCAACAAACGCCGGAGCCTTATCGACAGGCTATTCAAACACGAGAAAAGGCGATGATGTCAGGTTATGTCAAATAACAACGAGCAACAGATCCAACAGCAGTTAACTCGGCTGCACTTTCAACAAAAGCAACTGCAAACACAGTTAGCTGAAAATAATAGCCGTATGCAGCATATTTTGCGGCGGGTTTGGCAATTAAATGACACCACGCAAAAACGCATTGCCAATGATTTACACGATGGTGTTGGTCAAGTACTCACTGCATTGGTCAACGAGTTAACCGCTATTGATAATTCAGACCCGCAACTACAACGCGCTTTAGCATTAGCGGAGTTGGCGTTAAAAGATACCCGGCATATATCACGATTGTTACGCCCGCCGGTGCTGGATGATCTGGGGTTACACGCGGCATTAAGCTGGTTAGTTCGACAAATTACAGAGAGTTGTCCTACGCTCAACATCAGCTTAGTTATTGCGGCGGATTTGCAGTTAGCTGATGAGTTACAAATTATGGTGTTCCGAATATGTCAGGAAGCCCTGAACAATGTCGTGAAATATGCACAGGCAACACAAGCTCAGGTCGCCATTAAACAAGATCGTGAAGGCCTTAAACTGATCATCACTGATAATGGTATTGGTTTTGAACTAGACGAACAGTCGCAAAAAGGCGTCGGATTATGCAGTATGCAAGATCGTGCCGCGTCTTTTGGTGGTCGCTGTTTAATTGAAGCGGCTGCCGCTCAAGGTTGCAAAATTAGTATTATGATCCCCCATGAACAAACATCGAGAGAGCGAGGTCAAAATGATTAGTGTGGTAGTTGCTGACGATCACGATATCGTGCGCCAAGGCTTAGTCAGTATTATTGATCAGGCTGATGATTGTAAGGTGGTGGGGCAAGCCGTGGATGGTGTTGAAGCACTGGCGTTGTTAGAGCAGCTATCACCCGATGTGTTAGTGGTCGATATTAGTATGCCTAGGGTGAATGGCTTGGAAGTCGTACGACAAGCGAATCAACGCTTTAAGCAATGTCAGGTGTTAGTGCTAACCATGCATGAAGAAGAAGAGTACGTGATCCACATGGTGCGTGCTGGCGCCAGTGGTTATTTAGTGAAATCGAGTGCCGGCCAGCATTTACTCAGTGCGGTGCGGCATTTGGCGGTGGGTAAAACCTATTATTGCCAGTTTGCCTCACAGGCGTTAGCAGAGCAGTATCGCAACCCGAATGAGAACCTGGATGACCCGTATAAAAATTTGACTGAGCGCGAGCGCGAGGTGTTTCACTTGGTTATTTCTGGCGCTTCAACTAAGGATATCGCTAGGCTACTGGACATTAGTGTAAAAACGGCAGAAAACCATCGCGGTAAAGTGTTAGAAAAATTAAATATGCATAACTCTATTGAGTTGGTGCGTTACGCTGCTAAAAAAGGCTTATTGGATTAAAAATACACATACTAGGTAGAAAAGCTACTGCTGCTAGGGGGAAGCCCCTATGGGATAGTCAAATAGAGTATGTGACTCTGGAATAGAACTTCCTAGTCGTCCGAGGCACATATGAAAACTAAAACTAAATTAACCTTGTTATCTCTCTCTTTGGCTATGGGGCTGTCTGCCTCTAGCCTTCACGCTAAAACATTAGACCCTGCACTGGTCAGCATTATGCAACAAGCGCCCGCCGGTACCTTACATCAAGTGATCATTACGTTTGATCAACAAGGCGCACCGCATAACAGCCAACTGAATATGTTGTCTTCAATGGGCATCAGTGGTGTTAGCTTACATAATTTACCTATCGTCGGCGCAGTGGCCACTGCAGAGCAAATTCAGCAAATTTATGCCCGTAATGATGTGTTGTCTGTATGGCACAACGCGCCTATGAGCTTAGAAAATAATGAATCAACCGCCATTACCGGTGTACAACAATTACGCGCGGATCAAAGCCTACGCAGCAGCGGTATGCCGTTTTCCGGTCGCGGCATCGGCGTGGTGGTGAATGACTCCGGCGTTGATGGTTCTCATCCGGATATCCGCTTTCCTAACCACACCGTGCAAAACGTGCTAGCACAAACTAATTTAAATAGCTTCTCGGGCATTCTGCCGATCACTTATCAAGAAAATGTTGAAAACACCGATATTGCAGGTGGGCACGGTTCGCATGTTGCTGGGATCATTGGTGCGAATGGCGCGCAGTCTTCTGGCAAGTATGCCGGTGTGGCGCCCGGTGCCAAAATTATTGGTTATGGCTCAGGCGCAGGCTTATTTATCCTGGATACCTTGGGCGGTTTTGACTACGCCTTAACGCACCAGTATGACTACAACATTCGGGTAATCTCCAACTCGTTTGGTAATACCGGTGATGTCGGTACCCCTTTTAATCCTGATGATCCTACCAACGTTGCGACTAAAGCATTAAGTGATAATGGCGTGATTGTGGTGTTTTCTGCGGGTAACTCAGGCTCTGGCGAGTCAACTATTACCGGTAATTTCAAAAAAGCGCCTTGGGTCGTCACAGTCGCCGCTGGCGATAAAAGTGGTGCTTTAGCCAGTTTTAGTTCACGTGGTACCAAGGGGAATGGCGGGCAGGTTGAAGTCGGTGGCGAAATGTTTAATTGGGTCGATGAGCCGACTATTACTGCACCCGGTGTCGATGTTGTATCGGTGCGCGCCTCGTTATCGAGTTTAAGTGCGTTAAGCCTAACCGATGACAGTGAAATTATTGAACCGCAACACTTACCGTACTACACGCTGAGCAGTGGCACCTCAATGTCTGCACCGCATATCTCAGGCGTAGTGGCCTTAATGCTGGAAGCGAATCCTAATTTAAACTGGCGAGATGTAAAACGTATTCTACGGGATACCGCAACCAATATGTCAGGGCGTGAGTCATGGGAAGTGGGTGCCGGTTATGTCAATGCACATGCTGCAGTGCAAGCAGCACGGGCGATGGATAATCGTTTTGGTGATACGGTAAAGCAAAACCGGCAGTTTAATGCCCAAGCATTAACGTCGATTGCCGCCAGCTTTACGCAACCGGTAAATTTCAATCCTGTTGGTGAACCTGAGGTTGAAACTTTTGAAGTGGATAGCAGCATTTCGCTGGTCAGTGTTAAAGCACGTGTCAGTGACAATACTGTTGCGCTGGTACTTGAAGATCCCAATGGTAAACGTTATGGCTCAGGTGTGGCGCTACCAGTATTAGGTGAAAATATTGGTTTATCGGCCGCAGGTGTGGCGGGTACTTGGAAAATTTATGTGCGTGGCGTCGGTGGTTTAAGTGGCGTAGCGTTAGATCCACTGGGTGTGACTAATGGTTTTGGTATACCTGACACCATTAATGCGCAAATAAAATTGGTGCGTACCGATGGCTACGTGGGGCTCGGTGATGTGATTGGCCATCCTGCACAAGGCTTTATTGAGTATGCAGTAGCAGAGCAGTTGATGGACGGTTTTAGCTATGGCTTTGATCCTGATAGCAAAATCACTAAAGCCCAATTAGCTGATACGATGGTATTAGCGGGTGCGGTGCGCCAGAGCAATAAGGGCGATCAGTTAAATTACACTGATACCAATGGTGATACGGCTGCTGCAGCGAATGCGGTGACTATGAAAGGTGGTGCATTAAAAGATTTACGCTTCGTGCAACAGCCAGTGATTAAACCGGTATCAAGCAGCAAGTTTGGCGTTAATAATAAAGTTACGCGCGCTGAACTGGCCTATTCGTTGGTGCAAACGTTGGCGAAACAAGCCGATGCGGCGAACTTTAACCCCGCCTCAAACTTGAAAGTATTCGCCTTTAATCAATGGATTGATGTGGCAGACAGCGCACTGATCAGTCCTGAGTTAAAAGGTTATGTGCAAAAAGCCTTAGATCTCGGTTTAATGAATGTGCAGTTTAGCCTGACTCAAGGACCTTTTGATGCAGAGCCGGTGATCAAAGCGCACTTCTCGCCAAATGAAACGTCGAGCCGTGCTGCACTGGCCATGTCATTAACCACCTTGCATCAGCTGATGGCACAATAAATAATCCCAACCTTACCGTGTTTGGTGAACCACAACAGCGTGCCTGCTGTTGTGGTTTTTTCTTTTATGATTTTTAGGGTGTTTCAGCAGCAATTTGACGCAGTGAAGCGGCTAATTGCTGTGGTTCTTGTGCGCCAGAAATCAGGTATTTGTTATTAATGATAAAGGCCGGCACCGAGGAAATACCGGCTTGTTGGTACTTAGCAATATCAGCAGATACGATATCGGCGAAGTCATTACTGGCTAAGATCTGTTCTGCTTGCGTTTGATCTAAACCGGCATTTTTCGCACATTCTGCCAGCACTGATCTATCAGCCACATTGGCTGCTTCACCAAAATAGGCATCAAACAGTGCCAGCTTCATGGCGGTGGCTTTTTGTTGTGTGTCGGCCCATTTGACTAAGCGATGCGCATCAAAGGTATTACAGGTTTTGCGCTGCTGTAACTGGCTAAAATTGATGCCGAGGCCGCTGGCGATTTGCATCATATTGGCTTGCGCTTGGCGCATTTCTTCTTCACTTTTACCGTATTTACGGCTAAGTGCCGGTAAAATTGCTTCTTGTGGCGCGTTTTTATCCGGATTTAATTCAAAGGCGTGCCACTCTAAGGTGACGGCTAATTCCGGTGCCAGTGTTAATGCCTGCTCTAAGCGGGCATAGCCGATAGCGCACCATGGGCAGGCAATATCAGAAACTAAATCGATTTTTAACGGCGTCATGCAGCTAGATCCTTGTGATGTTAAAAGCCAGTGAAACAATGTGTATAACAGAACGATGAGGGCGACAGGCGCGCGTTTCAACTCAGCTTTGATGCTAAATAGTCCACGAGGACCCGCACTTTAGCGGATAAATGCCGATTTTGTGGATAGATAGCCCAAATACCCTCATCCGGTTGCCGCAGTTCACTAAGAACCGCCACCAACTCGCCTTGCTGCAAATTGTCACTGACATAGTAGTCAGGTAATTGCACTAAACCCAGCCCTTTGAGGGCGGCATCGCGCAGTGCCACGCCACTATTGCAAACAATACGGCCTTGTGGCTTAAACTGAACGATTTTTCCTTGCTGCATAAAGCGCCAATTCGCTACGGTGCCGGTGAGGCATTGATGCTGCGCTAAGGCTGTTAGGCTAGTGGGTGTGCCATGCTGAGCTAAATAGGCCGGCGCTGCCACCACATATTGTGTGCGGCTGGCCAGTTTGCGGGCAATCAAACTTGAGCTTTCTAAGGTGCCAAGTCGAATAGCCAGATCATAGCCGCCTTGCACCAAATCCAGTTTGTTGTTGCTAAGCTGCAAATCTAATTCAGTGTCGGGGTAGCGCAGCATAAAATCATGTAGCAGTGGGGCAATTCGGGTTTCACCATAAAAAACCGGTGCGGTCAGTTTAATTTGGCCGCGAGGCGTCGCTTTGAGGTTGGCCAGTGTGCGGTTTGCTTCATCTAAACTGGCAACCAAATGCCGACAATGCTGTAAATACAATAAGCCTTCTTCAGTCAGACTGACACTGCGGGTACTGCGATACAGCAGTTTAATGGCAAGACTCGCCTCTAATTCAGCAATGTTACGACTGACTTGTGCGACCGAAATGCCTAACTGTTTAGCGGCCTTGGTAAAACTCTGTTGCTCAGCCACGGCCACAAACTCACTAATGCCGATCCATTGTTTCATTAAAATGCCATTGTTATTGTTATTCGCCAGAACGCTTGTCACTTTTTGCGTCAATCGCCTTGATCATAGTACAAAGCGCTACATTTTTGCAAAAATGAAAAACTGATTTGCATTTTAATGCTATTCAACCTGATATGGAAAAAATCAAAATCAGGTTACACTTAACCCCATAGTAAAATCTTCCTGTGTAACTTTTTAAAAGGATCAACAGATGAACATGATTAAAACACGTGCCGCCGTCGCTTGGGGCCCAGGTCAACCGTTAACCATTGAAGAAGTCGATTTAATGCCGCCACAAAAAGGCGAAGTGTTAGTGCGTATCGTGGCTACCGGCGTGTGCCATACCGATGCCTTTACCTTGTCTGGTGAAGATCCAGAAGGCATTTTTCCGGCTATTTTAGGGCACGAGGGCGGTGGTATTGTCGAGGCCGTCGGAGAAGGAGTCACTTCAGTGGCAGTAGGCGATCATGTGATCCCACTGTACACCCCAGAGTGTGGTAAATGTAAATTCTGTTTGTCGGGCAAAACTAACCTGTGCCAAGCCATTCGTGCCACTCAAGGCAAAGGCTTGATGCCTGATGGCACCACCCGTTTTTCAAAAGACGGTAAGCCAATTTATCACTATATGGGCACGTCCACCTTTTCTGAGTACACGGTATTACCAGAAATTTCACTGGCTAAAATTAATAAAGAAGCCCCGCTGGAAAAAGTCTGCTTACTCGGCTGTGGTGTCACTACCGGCATGGGTGCAGTAATGAATACCGCCAAAGTAAAAGAAGGCGATACCGTCGCAGTGTTTGGTTTAGGCGGCATCGGCTTATCGGCGATCATTGGTGCTGTTATGGCCAAAGCCAGCCGCATTATTGCCATTGATATTAATGAAGATAAATTTGCGATCGCCAAACAACTGGGCGCGACTGATGTGATAAACCCGAAGCATTTCGACAAACCGATCCAAGAGGTGATTGTTGAGATGACCGATGGTGGCGTGGATTTCTCGTTTGAATGTATTGGTAACGTCAACGTGATGCGCTCCGCTTTAGAATGTTGTCATAAAGGCTGGGGCGAATCGGTGATTATTGGTGTGGCGGGTGCCGGACAAGAGATCTCAACCCGGCCATTCCAGTTGGTTACTGGCCGCGTATGGCGCGGTACGGCCTTTGGTGGCGTAAAAGGTCGCAGCGAATTACCGGATTATGTCGAGCGTTATTTAAACGGTGAGTTTGAACTTGATACCTTTATTACGCATACCATGCCGTTAGAGGACATCAACAAAGCCTTTGATTTAATGCATGAAGGCAAGTCGATCCGCACCGTAATCCACTTCTAAAGCTTATCACTAACACGCCTTAGCGCTTTTGCTTTGGCGTGTTAGGCCGATAGGCATCTTGCGCTTTTCGATATTAAGAGGCCGCGTATGACAACTTCTTCTGCACTTATCGCTGTTAGCGAACAACGCTGTTTTGGTGGCAAACAACTGCGATTTAAACATCAATCTGCGGTGCTGCACTGCGAAATGCAATTTTCAGTATTTTTACCGCCGCAAGCAGAGCAACACAAGGTACCTGCACTGTATTGGTTATCAGGTTTAACCTGTACCGACGAGAATTTTTCCAGCAAAGCCGGGGCGCAGCGTGTGGCTGCAGAGCTTGGGCTGGCGCTAATCATGCCCGATACCAGCCCTCGTGGCGCCGATGTTGCTGATGATCCAGATGGGGCTTATGACTTTGGCTTAGGGGCCGGCTTTTATGTTAATGCCACTGAAGCGCCTTTTGCTGCGAATTATCAGATGTATGATTATATTTTGCAGGAATTACCGGCACTGCTGCAGGCAGAGTTACCACTGAGCGCGGCTAAAGCAATCAGTGGTCACTCGATGGGCGGGCACGGTGCTCTGGTCATTGGCCTGCGTAACAATGCCGAGTATCGCAGTATTTCTGCTTTTTCACCCATTTGTCATCCGATGAATTGTGCTTGGGGCCAAAAAGCGCTGCGCGGTTATCTCGGGGCCGATGAAACAAAATGGCAGCAATACGACGCTGCTTATTTGCTGGCGAAGCAGGGCAGTCAGCTGCCGATTTTAGTTGATCAGGGGCTCAGTGATAACTTTTATCCGGCACAGTTGCAAACCGACAGCCTGGTTAAAGCCGCAGAGCAAGCAGGCGTGGCCGCTGAAATCCGTTTGCAAGCAGGCTATGATCACAGCTACTACTTTATCGCCAGTTTTATCGAGCAGCATTTGCGCTTTCATGCCCGTCATTTAGGCTTAACTGGCGCTTAGCGAGCTTTGTTTTATGAGCAGTGACGGTATCGTGTTATGCCGTCACCTTCACAGGCCCTGTGCTCGCGGTTTCTAGTTAACCCCCACCGTTAATGGGCCTTGCACACTGGGTATTAGCAACAACATGTCGTCACTGCACCGGCGATTTTTCAGGCTAGTGCATAACAAAGCGCAGTGCACTGCTACCTTGTTGCCGTTCATGCTGGCATAATCGGTAAACGTTAATAAACCCAGCCAGGAGCACCTTATGAGCTATCAAGATAACAACGTTTTCGCCAAAATTTTACGTGGTGAATTACCCTGTTTTAAAATTTATGAGGATGAACACAGCTTAGCCTTTATGGATATTATGCCGCAGGCGGATGGTCATGCTTTAGTGATCCCCAAATACCCGGCAGAAACATTGGCTGAACTTCCTTTAGATTATGCAGCTCCTTTGCTCGCGACGGTGCAAAGAGTGATGGCTGCGCAAAAAACGCTGCTAAAAGTGGAAGGCATCGTCTTGATGCAACTCAATGGTACTGCTGCGGGGCAAACGGTGCCGCATTTGCATTTTCATCTGATCCCAACGCATTTAAGCGAATTAAAACGCCACGGTGCTGAGCAAGGTGATATGGGGCATATCAAAGCGCAAGCGGCTGAATTGGCAAAGTTATTAACGCAATAAGCGCAGATTAACCGCAGTGGCCATCGCCAAGGTAAGCGGCTAACTCAGGTGTAAAAATACGGAAACCACTGATGCAAAAGCAAACGGTCATACTACTGGCTTTAACGCTGCTGTTAGGCAGTTGTACTCATCAAACCGAACGGTTTACACCTGTAACGGCAACAACGGGCTTGCAGCTGCAAATTATTCATATTAATGATACCCACTCCCAATTTGATGCCTCACCCGCTAAGTTATTTGGGGCGGCAGAGCAGCCGCTTTATACCTTTATTGGTGGTCATCCTCGGGTACTCAGCCATGCGCGCACGTTACGCCAGCAAGCTGCCAATGAGGGGTTGAGTAGTTTATTTTTACATGGTGGTGATGCTTTTAAAGGCAGTGCATATTTTGAATTGTTTGAGCATGAAATTAATATCGACATTCTTAATCGCATGCAGCTGGATGCGATGGCGCTGGGAAACCATGAATTTGATATCGGCCTTGAGAAATTAGCGCAATTTGCCAGCCAAGTTAATTTCCCGGTGTTAGCCGCTAATGTCGATAGCCGCGCCGAGCAGCGTTTAGCCAAGGTCGAGAATTTAAAGCCGTTTCAATTATTTCGTTTAGTGGATCAGCAATGGCAACCGACCTCTTTACCGATTAACCCTGATGAACCGGTGCTGGCGGTGTTTGGCTTGGCACTTGAGGATATGCGCGCAATGGTGCCTGATACCGGCGCCTTAGTGTTTGCCGATGAAGTCGCGTCTGCCCAACAAACGGTAGATTATTTACAACAACAGGGTGTCAAACATATCGTAGCGTTAACCCATTTAGGGCATCAGCGTGATCTTACCTTGGCCGCTAAAGTGAATGGTATTGATGTGATTGTTGGCGGGCATTCGCATACCTTACTTGGCGATTTTCGGCAGTGGTCGCTAGGCCAGCAAGCGCCGTATGCCGAGCAAATTCGTAATGCCGATGGCAAGGCCATCACCTGCGTGGTGCAAGCCGGACAGTTTGCGCAAGCCGTCGGTGCTTTAACGGTGAGCTTTGATCGGCAAGGCCACATCCATCGTTGCGATGGGCAAAACACCTTACTGGCCAGTCAGCAGTTATATCACTCGGCTTTGCGCCAAGCCGATAGCCAGTTACAAGGCGAGCCACTGGCTGAGCAATTAGGTTTTATTGCCGCGTTAGCGCGCACGGCCATTACTGAAGAAGATGCTAACTTACGCCAAGTGCTGGATGAGGTTTATTTACCTGCCGTGCAACAAGCCTATGGGCAGCAAATCAGTGCACTGGAGCAAACCCTTTCCCATGTGCGTTTACCGGGTTCGGGCGGCAGTGATCAACATGGTTCGCTTTTAGCGGCGCATATCACCGATGGCATCCAATATTGGTTAAATAGCCGTGCGCGAGCGGAATTGGGGCAGCCGGTTGATTTTACTTTGCTGGGGGCGGGCAATATTCGCAGTGATTTAACCGCCGGTGCCGTGTTCGAAGGGCATATTCGTTTAGAAGTATTACCCTTTGCTTCTGCGCTCAGTGTTTTAACCGTAAGCGGAGCCGATGTGCTGGCATTATTGCAGCAAACCATCAGCGCTACCTTACCGGCCGGTGCGCATGCTGGGAAGTTTCCGTACAGCAGTCATTTACGATATACCGCAACAGAGCAAGCGGATGGCCGTTTAGTGCTTACAGATGTTGCGGTATTACAACAAGGGCAATGGCAAGCACTGCTGCCCGAGCGGCAGTATCGTCTTGCTACAACGGATTATTTAGCCAATGGCAATGATGGCTGGCATAAGCTGCAACAAGTACAACAAAACGGCAGCGATCGGCGAGATATTATTTTGCTGAACGGTCAGCCAAAAGCGTTTGCGGTTAAACGGGTGCGCGCCGAGCAAGATGCCAGTGGTAAAACAGCTTATATACCGGAATATGCACAAGCGGCTGGCTTACCTTGTCAGCAAACTAACACGGATTGTAAAGTACCGGCCGAGGCGTTTATTCGTTATCTGCAAGATCATCCGGCGCTATGGCAACAGACAAGGCTTGCAACGGTGACGCTTCAGCGCGCACCATAGGGCGCTTCGCTTGATGGTTGCGCAGAGCGATGGCCTGAACTGAGCGCTCTTATTCCAACTTGGAATAGCGAAGAAGAAAATCGAACTTTATTGTTATTGAGTTTTCGCCTTAAGATACGGTTTTAGGCGTAGCTTAACCTACTGCGCCTGCTAGGGGGTTGTCCAGCTGCAGAGCTGGCCGCGAAGAGGCTGCAATGAGTATCCATATTGAACAGATCAGTAAACGTTTTGGGCAATTTCAGGCGTTAAACCAGATTAATCTGCAACTGAATACCGGTGAGCTCACGGCGCTACTAGGCCCGTCTGGCTCGGGTAAAACCACCTTATTACGAATTATTGCGGGCTTAGAGCAGGCCGATAGCGGCCTTATTCGCTTTAATCAGCAAGATATTAGTCAGCAACATGTGTCTGAGCGCGGTGTTGGGTTTGTGTTTCAGCATTACGCCTTGTTTAAGCATATGACGGTGTTTGAAAACGTGGCTTATGGTTTAACGGTGAAACCGAAAAAACTGCGGCCAAGCAAAGCCGACATTGCAAAAAAAGTGCATAACCTGCTCGAGTTAGTGCAACTAGGCTGGACTGCCGACCGCTATCCAGCGCAATTATCCGGTGGGCAACGCCAACGCATTGCCTTAGCGCGAGCACTCGCGGTAGAACCTAAAATGTTGTTATTAGACGAACCTTTTGGTGCGCTCGATGCCAAGGTGCGTGCTGAGTTACGCCGTTGGCTGCGCCGTTTACACGATGAGATCCATGTAACCAGCGTGTTTGTTACGCACGATCAGGAAGAAGCACTAGAGGTTGCGGATCGTATCGTTGTGATGAATCAAGGCCAAATTGAGCAGCACGGTACGCCTGAGCAAGTGTATGATCATCCGGCCAATCCGTTTGTGTATGAGTTTTTGGGTAATGTCAATTTGTTCCATGCCAGGGTTAATCAAGGTCAAACCCATATCGGCAAAGCCGCGATGCCCGCGCCAGAGCATAGCAGTGCTGCTGAGCAGGCCGGTTTAGCGTATGTCAGGCCGCATGAAATTGACGTCTTTAATCATCCGCAAACCGATGCGATACCGGTAACCATTGATTTAATTACGGTGGTAGGGCCGACAGTGCGCTTAGAAGTACAAGCGACCGAGCTGGCACAGCTGGTGCACATTGAACTGCCCAAAGCGCAATTTAATACGCTGAATTTAGTGACCGGAGCACCAGCTTGGATCCAACCTCGGTATAGTAAAGTGTTTTTAGGCGAAGGTATTTAATACCTTACCAACACCAAGGCCTGCTAGGCTGATGGGGGTTGGCTAGACTTTGCGCTGTCGTGCTGTGCTTGTTTGTGGGTGTTGCGTAAATCTCGATAAACCGCCGCGCGCATTAACAACATGGCACTGACTGGGGCCGTGAGCAGTACAAAAGCGCTGATTAACAGTTCATGCAGCACAGGTCGCAGCCCTAAACCGCTAAAATACAGCATCGACGCCAGCACAAAACAGGTGGTACCAAAAGTAATGCTGATCGCCGGGCCATGGATGCGCTGATAAAAATGCGGTAGACGCACTAAGCATAAGGTACCAATTAAGGTGATTAGGCTACCGGCAATTAACAGCAAGGTTACCGGTACTGCGATCCACGCAGGGATCGACTCGGCTAATTCAATCATTCGATCACCTCTCCACGTAATAAAAACTTCGCTAAGGCCAAGGTAGAAACAAAGCCAATTAGAGCAATTAACAATGCGATTTCGAAATACAACACGCTGCCAAAACTGATACCGAGCACCAGAATAAATAGCATGGCCACCATCCATAAAGTGTCTAAGGCTAACACCCGATCCTGAGCAGCGGGGCCACGGATCAAGCGAATACCACAGCAGAGCATGGCAAGCAGTAAACAAAATTGGCTAAAATATAATGCCACTGTCAGTAACAGGCTCATTGGCTTGCCCCTTCAAAAATCTCGATCAAAGGTTGTTCATAGCGCTGTTTAATGGTGTCTATCCACCAGGCTTCATCATGTAAATCAAATACATGTAAAGATAACTCATGTGTATCTGGCAGAATTTCTACCCAAACGGTGCCAGGGGTTGAATTAATAATACACGATAAAACGGCAAGCCCTGTGACATCCCGTAAATGCAATGGCACACGAATAAATTGCGAATTCAGTTGATGTTGGCGCCGAAATAAAATGATGCGGCTGACATTAATACAAGAACGGACAATTTCAGTAGCCGACCATGCCAGTAAACGAAATAGTACCCAAGGCTTGCGAATACGAGAGCCTTTAATGGCTAACGGCGCACAATACATAGGGATAACCCATGCGAGCAGGCCGCCTAAAAGCAGTTGAGAAAGGGCCAATGATTGATTAAGTAATAGCCATATCACGATTAAGCTAACCGATAACAATGGACTAGGCAGCAGTTTATTCATGGTGCCTCCTTGCGTGTCGGTAAAGTGCTTAAGACCTGCTCGATATAACGTTGTGGATGTTGTAAGTCAGCAGTAATACGCTCTAGTAAGTTATGTAGCGGCTCAGCAAAAAAAGCTAAGCTAATACAAAGCACTAACAGCAGTAGCACGGGGCCTGCTTCATTTAATTTTAAGCGCGGGCTGGTGGTGGCTTGTGCTGTCCAAAAGCTGCGCACGCCAAAGCGCATAAAGGCAATAATAGCGGTTAACCCTGCCAGCATGAGCAAAATAAGCAACAGCCAATGGCTTAAGCTAAAGGGTAGCTGCAACAGATGATGCAAGATATTAAATTTGGCGATAAAGCCCGATAGTGGCGGTAAGCCTGCAATAATAAGCGCACAGGCTACAAAACTCATACCTAAAAAGGCCATTGCCGCAGGGATCGCCACGCCAGCTGACTCCTGCTTTTCTTCCTCTGGGGCAAAAAACTCCATACTTAATGCAAACACGCTATCGGCCGGCGTGTAGATCCGTTCAATCAATTCAGTTAACAACACAAAAGCGGTTACCGCTAAAGTAGAGCTGATCAAATAAAACAGCATAGCACTGAGCATACTCGGCTCGGCTAAGCCTAATAAGGTGAGCAATAAGCCTGAAGATATCACCGCACTGTAACTGGCTATGCGACTGGACTCCTGTGACGCGAGTAAACCCAGCGCGCCAAAAGCCAAGGTCATTAAGCCGGCATAAAGTAGGAAATCAGCAGCAAAACCGGCCGAGGCACCGCTATTGGCACCAAATAAAAGGTAATACAGCCGCAGCAGAATATAAATCCCCAGTTTGGTTAAAAAGACCAACATGGCGGCCACTGGCGGGGATGCGGCCGAGTAGGTCGTCGGCAACCAAAACCCAAGAGGCCAAATGGCACTTTTTGTTAAAAAAGCCACCGCCAGCATGGCAGCACCTGCGTGCAGTAATTGCCGTGGTTCGTCCGCTAGTGTTGGCATTTTCGCCGCTAAATCGGCAAAGTTTAATGTGCCAGTTGCAGAATAGACTAAAGCAATACCCAGTAAGAAAAACACCGCCGCCAGCAGATTCACCACGATATATTGCATACCGGCGCGGATCCGCGTGATGTTGTAACCATGTAATAACAGCCCATAAGATGCGGCGAGCATCACTTCAAAAAACACAAATAAATTAAATAGATCGCCGGTCAGTAAGGCGCCATTAATACCCATTAATAAAAACTGGAACAAGGTATGAAAATGCACACCTAAACGCGCCCAGCGGCTATAAGAAAATATTAACGCGGCATTGGCCAGTAATGCCCCGACTAATAAAAATAGCGTAGCCAAACGATCACCGACCAGCACAATACCGAAAGGCGCAGCCCAGTTAGCGGACAATACTACCAGCAAGCCTTGTTCGGCGGGGGCGCTATCGGTGATACCCAGCAGCAGGACGGCCAGAAAGAATAGCAGTAGGGTACTGGTTTGATTAATAAAAAACTTAAGTTTGTGATGGCGTTCGTTTATTAGCAGCAGCAAGGCGCCGGTGAATAACGGCAACAAAATCGGTAATACGATGATCTCGGCTAAAAGCAAACTCATTCGTCGTGCTCCAGCTCTTTACCATCGACGTGATCGGTACCGGTTAAACCACGAGAGCCTAATAACACCACCAGATATAACGCCGAGGTCGCAAAGCCAATCACAATGGCGGTGAGTACCAAGGCTTGCGGCAACGGATCGGCATAGAGCCCTTCGATAAAACTGACGGCTTCGCTGGCAAAAGCGGGACGATTGACCTGAATTTTGCCGGTAATAAACAGAAATAAATTCACCGCATAAGACAACAGTAACAGGCCAATAATCACCTGAAAGCTGCGTGGCCGTAAGATCAACCAAATACCTGAAGCAAACAAAATGCCGATGCTAGTTGCTAAAATCAGTTCCATTAATGGCGCTCCTCTGCGGTGTCTGTCTCTGTTTTAATACCCGGGATACGATGGCTGCGCACAGCTTGGTGGGCGATAGCGATTAAGATCAGCATGGTGGTGCCAACCACTACTGCAAAGATGCCCAAATCAAAAAACATCGCACTGGGTAAATGCAGCTTGCCCAGCAGGGGTAAATCGAGGTGCAAGGTATGCGTGGTTAAAAACGGATGGTCAAAATACCAAGCCATAGCCCCGGTTAGTGCCGCTAGCACTAAGCCAAAACTGAGCCAGCGGTGCGGTTGTAGTTTGAAGCGGGCTTCAACCCAGGCCGTGCCAGACAGCATATATTGAATAATTAACCCTACCGAGAAAATCAGCCCGGCAATAAAGCCGCCGCCGGGTAGGTTGTGGCCACGTAAAAAGAAGTAGGCGACCACCAGCAAAATAATAGGTAACAGCAAGCGTAAATAGACGCCTGGGATCTGTAAATAACCGCTGATGGCTTGTTCACTGGGCAGTTGTGAATAAGCCGGGTCCAGAGGATTGCGTTGTTGCGGTGGGATCTTAATGCTCTCAATAGCAGGGCGAAAACGTCGCAGTAGGGCATAGACCGTTAATGCCACGATGCTTAATACCGCAATCTCGCCCAGCGTATCTAAACTTCGATAATCCACTAACAGTAAATTGACAACGTTGCTGCCGCCGCCCTCAGGTATGGCTTTTTCTAAGTAAAAACGACTTAAGGTGGCGTTATCTGGCTGGCGCAAAATAATATAACTGATAACAGCTAAAGCAGTACCAGCACTGATGGCAATGATTAAATCGCGAATGCGGCGTAACCGATCGCGTGCCGATGCCTGTAAATCCAGTTTTTTCGCCGCAATACGCGCCGGCAGCCAGCGTAAACCGAGCAGTAATAATACCGTGGTGACGGTTTCCACCATCAGTTGTGTTAAGGCTAAATCGGGTGCCGATAACCACAAAAACGTGACACTGGTGGCGATACCGGTACCCCCCACTAAAATAAGGGCGGCTAAACGGTGAAATTTTGCCTGCCAGGCCGCGGCAATGGCACAGCTACAGCCCACTAACCATAGCAATGCAAAAGCCAAACTGAGCGTGTCGTTTGGCCAACTGACACTGAGTGTTGGCCAAGCTGATAACAGCCATATCGATGCCGCTAACCCCGCTAAAATCATCCATATTAATTGCGGTTGTAAGCGGCGGGTACTGAGCTGCCGCTCTAAGCGTGCGGCGCTGGCAGCGAGGATCAGCATGGTGGTTTCGTAAGCCGCTTTACCATTTAAGCGATGCAATAACGGCACCCGATCACGCTGATGCAATTGGCAGTAACGGCTGAGCCAAAAATAAAAACTGATACCGCCAACAAAGGCCAATACACTCATTACCAGCGGCAGGTTAACGCCATGCCAAATGGCTAACGAGTATGCGGGTAGGGCTTGACCCAACACTGATTGTGCGGCGCCGTGTAACACCGGCCCGATACTTAATTCAGGTAAGACCCCCACCACAAAACAGCACAGCACTAAAAACTCAACCGGAAAGCGCATCCAGCGTGGCGGTTCATGCGGGTTGGCTTTAACCGTTTGCACTGGGCCAAAAAACACCTGAATAAAGCGTAGCGAATAAGCCACGCCAAAAATCCCCATTAACACCGCCGCGGCCGACATCCACCAATTTGAGCTTGAGCCGACTAACAACGCCTCGGCAAAGAACATTTCTTTGGATAAAAAGCCATTTAACAACGGCACACCCGCCATCGCTGCGCTGGCCACGATGGCTAACGTGGCAGTGTAGGGTAACACGTGGCGTAAGCCACTGAGCGCGCGCATATCACGACTGCCGCTTTCATGGTCAATGATACCTACGGCCATAAATAACGAGGCTTTAAAGATGGCATGATTTAACGTGTGGAAGATAGCCGCCACCATGGCTAAAGGCGTGCCGATGCCCAGTAAGCATACAATCAGGCCAAGATGACTAATAGTAGAGTAGGCCAGTAGGCCTTTTAAATCATGTTGAAAAATCGCCAAAAAAGCGCCGACCAACATGGTACAGACCCCAGCAGTGCCGATGATCCATGTCCATTCTGGTGTGCCCGCGAGCACCGGCCACAGTAACATCAATAAAAAGATGCCTGCTTTAACCATGGTAGCGGAATGTAAAAAGGCCGAAACCGGCGTAGGGGCGGCCATGGCATGCGGTAACCAAAAGTGAAATGGAAATTGTGCGCTTTTACTTAAGGCTCCTATTGCCACTAACAGCACTATAGCCAAGTACCAAGGATGTGCCTGAATGACCGTGCTGGCTTGGCGCACCTGATCCAAGTCGTAGCTGCCCGCGACATGGCCAAGTAATAACACCCCAATAAATAAACACAAGCCACCAAAGGCGGTAACGGTAAAAGCCATTCGAGCACCACGGCGAGCGTCGGGTCGATGATGCCAATAACCAATTAATAAAAAGGAGGTAAGACTGGTTAACTCCCAAAACATCACCAGCTGTATTAAGTTGCCAGATAACACGATACCTTGCATCGCGCCCATAAAGGCCAACAGAAAAGCGAAAAAGCGCGGTACCGGATCTTTAGGTGACATATAGTAGCGAGCGTAAACCACCACGAGTAAACAGATCCCTTGGATTAACGCCGTAAACAGCCAGGCTAAACCATCAAGCCGAAACACCAAGTTTAAATCGATAGCCGTGAACCAACGGATTTCTTGGCGTAAACTCAGCCCTTCGGCAATAACCGGATATTGAGAAAAGGTCAGCAGCAAACCACTCAGTGCAATCAGTGCGGCAAACCAGGCTTCGCGGTTTCGCGCATGTGCAGGCATAAAGGCCGCGATAAGCGCGCCGACAAAGGGCAGTAAAATCAGTAACAGTAGCATTTCGCTCCTTGCAAATATCTGCTGTTAAATAAAGAGTATAGAGAGTAGGTATTTACGCCCGCAAAGGCATTGACCTGTCTTTGCCACTAAGGTGTTGCCATCTTAGCATTACTGGCTGCCTTTTCAGCTTAGCAATGTTTAAAAATACCGATAAAAAGCCTCAATCTGAGGGTATTAGCGCCAATTTCGTGTTTAGCTTTGCCATTTTAACTAAAACGCTTATTCAAGCCGTTGCAGGCGCCATTGTAAAACGGCTTTGACGATGAGCGTGGCAATCGCCATCAAGGTTAATAAAGCGGCGGCAATAAAGGCTCCCGTCGTATTGTAATCTTGCTGCAATAACTCGATATGCAAGGGTAAGGTATTGGTTTGGCCGCGTATCGTACCTGAAACGACGGAGACCGCACCAAACTCACCGACCGCACGCGCGTTAGTGAGGATTACGCCATATAACAGTGCCCAACGAATATTCGGAAAGGTAATATGCCAAAACACTTGCCAACCACTGGCGCCTAGCAACACCGCGGCTTCTTCTTGTTCGGTGCCCAGAGTAGACATTAAGGGCACGAGTTCTTTCACCACAAAAGGGCAAGACACAAACACGGTGACCATCACTAAGCCTGGCCATGCAAACATCAGCTGCATATCGGCGGCGTCTAGCCACTGGGCAAAAGGACCGTTGCTTCCATAAAGCAATAAATACAATAAACCGGCGACCACGGGTGACACTGCAAAAGGGATATCTATCAGCGTTAGCAATAAGCGGCGGCCAGGAAACGTAAAACGGGTGACACACCACGCAATTAAGGTACCAAACAGCACATTAATGGGCACGGTTAAACCTGCCACTAATAAGGTTAGACCGATGGCATGCAACATATCCGCATCTTGCAAATTCTGCCAAACACCGCCAACACCGGCAGCAAAGGCGGCGATAAAGATAAAGATCAGTGGCACCAACAGCAGCAGCACACTCAAGGTCATGCCGGTACCAATTAGCCACCATTTTAAGGGCTGTTTTACCTGAGCCGTCATTTTAATGCTCCAGTAATGTGTTGATAGCGCTGCTGAATACCATTAATAATAAATAACAATAGTAATGAACTCAGTAACACCACACTCGCAATCGCCGCGGCAGCAGCATAATCAAACTCTTGTAAGCGTACAAAGATCATCAGAGAGGTCACTTCTGTTTGCCAGGGTAAATTACCTGCAATAAAAATAACCGCGCCAAATTCTCCTAAGCTGCGGGTAAACGACAAGGCGGTACCGGTTAATAAAGCGGGTTTAATTTCCGGTAAGATCACCCGAGTAAAAGTTTGTAATGGGCTTGCCCCCAGCGTCGCCGAGGCTTCTTCGTATTCAGGGCCAAACTCTTCTAAAACGGGCTGAACGGTGCGTACCACAAAAGGCACGCTGGTAAACAGCATGGCGATGACAATACCCAACCAGGTATAAGACACCTTGATATCCCATAGCGCAAAATATTGGCCATACCAACCTTGAGTAGCAAACAATGCCGCCAAGGTTAAGCCGGCTACCGCCGTGGGTAAGGCGAAGGGTAAGTCCATTAAGCCATCAAGTAACAGCCGGCCAGGAAAGCGATAGCGCGTTAAGATCCACGCCATCAACAAGCCAAAAAACAAATTCAGTATGCTGGCCACTAAGGCGGCCGACAGTGTGACTTGGTATGTGGCCACCACGCGGGGATCGCTAATAATGGCCCAATATTCGGCTAGGCTCAGTTGCGCTACTTCCATCACCCAGCCGGTTAATGGCAATAAAATAACCAAACCGATAAAAAATAGACTGCTGCCTAAGCTAATGGAAAAACCCGGTAACACTCTTTTGGTTTGGTAAGCAGCCATTAGTTGCGGCGTCCTTCAGCTAAAATTTTATCCAGTTCTGCGTTACTGCCAAAGTGCTGCTTATTCACTTGCTCCCAGCTGCCAAATTGTTGCTCAACGGTGAACAATTCCGTTGCTGGAAATTGTGCTTGGCTGCTAGCTTGCACTTTTGGGTGATGTACTCGATAGAAGTAACTCGCTAACACCTGCTGGGCTGGCTCAGAATATAAAAAGTTTAAGTACGCTTTTGCTTGTGCAGTGGTGCCATTACGCTCAACATTTTTGTCGATCCACGCTACCGGGAACTCCGCTAAAATATTGGTTTTCGGTACCACGCGTTCCAGCTGTAACTCGGGGTATTGCTTGATGATGTTGTTCACTTCCGATTCAAACGTAATCAGTACATCGCCTAATTGCCGCTCAACAAAAGAGGTTGTAGCGCCGCGACCGCCGGTATCAAACACGACTACGCGGCGTAAAAAATCGACCATCCAATTTCGCGCGGCTTGATCATCAGCAAGCCGCAACTTGGCTGCACCGTAGGCCCCTAAATAAGTGTAACGGGCATTGCCAGAGGTTTTTGGGTTAGGAAAGACTAAGGCGACATCGTCTTTAGTGAGGTCGGCCCAATCTTGAATATGCTTTGGGTTTCTCTTCCGAACCAAAAACGCCATGGTGGAGTAGTAAGGTGAGCTGTTATTGGCCAGCCGTTCACGCCAATTCTGCGGCAGTAACTTACCGCGCTTGTACAAAATATCGATGTCGGTACTTTGGTTAAAGGTGACGACATCCGCCCGCAGCCCTTGAATAATGGCTTGCGCTTGGCGTGAAGAACCGCCATGCGATTGGTTAATGGTTAATGTTTCACCGCTTTCAGCTTGCCAGTGCGCCACAAACAACGGGTTAATTTCAGCAAAGAGTTCGCGGGCGATATCATAGCTGCTATTGAGCAACTCTTTAGCCACTAACGCCGGACTTAATACACTGCTGCTAAGCACCACAGCCAATAATAGGTTACGCATTGTCATTCACTCCTTCATGATCAGGGGTGTTAGTTTAATATGCGTATTGGTTACTACAAGAGAGTTAGTAATGCCATTTTGTTATATAGCATAGTTAGAAGCTATATGCTGTTGGTGGTACAGCTTCTGTCTGAACACTTTTCAGAGCTGTAATTGTTTAAATGATCGTCGATTTTTGTTGTTGTTTCATTAATAAAATTGTTAAAAAATCGCGTTGAGCTATATTGTTAATGATGGTTAATTAAAAGATAGCAAGTTGCTTTATGACGGATATGGCGTGTAAAGTTTAAAGGAGTTCACAAATGCGTAATTGGATGACCAAGAAAAGAATAATGATGCTGGCGACTTTGCCCGTGGCAGGCCTGATTGTTACTATTTTATTGAACCTAGTCGTTGGGCCAGGCTATTCCACGTCAATCAATCAGGGGGCGGTTGCCGTGTATTTTCTTGCTACTGTTTTATGGTCTGTTGCCGCTATTATTGCGGGTGTGTATATGTATTCTAAGTGTAGTTCGATGAATACCCAAAAATTCATTCCTGGTATTCTTTCCGTTGGTTTAGGTGCGGGATTACCTTGGATCATTGGTATGCAACTGTAATAGCCAATAATCTAAGGAATACGTTAGTGACAGTCAGAAAGAGAGGAGAGCACTAACACGATAGGTGTGTTTGCTGCTGATGGTGATACTGCGAGTAACGGGGCGGTAAACGCTTTTAAGCCGCTTAAATTACCCTACAGATTTGTACAATAAACCATCAATCCTTGCTGTGCAACTGTAAAACCTAGCACGAGAATGGTCCAGGTATTGGTGTTGATTGAGTGCGAGCTATTTTTTATGCCGCAAAGCGCGTTAAAGGCGAGTGGTTTTCTGGCTAGTATAGGCTGAGCACCGTTTTCACTCGTCACTAAACACTGCACGGTCACGCCCGTTAGCTTTAGCTAAATATAGCGCCTCATCGGCACGTTTTAACCAGCTATCTTCCGTCGTACCTGGCAGCCATGTTGCTACGCCAAATGACACGGTGATTGCTTGGCCATCAGGTGTTTTTAACGCGCCTTTAATCGCCGTTCTCAGATGTTGAATAAAGGTGTGATGCTGCTCATTGATTTGCGGGATCAATAACACAAATTCTTCACCACCGAACCGATACAGCCGATCATATTGCCTTATTTGCGACGTGGTAAAAGCCACAAAATCTTTGAGTACCTGATCGCCGACCGCATGGCCAAACCGATCATTGATAGCTTTAAAATAGTCCAAATCGAGAATGGCTAACAAGGGTTTGCCACCGTTACGTTCTGCGGTTGCTAGGGCGGCTGTTATATCCACGCTCATGGCTCGGCGATTAAAGGCGCCGGTAAGTGCATCGACTGTATTGAGGGTTTCCAATAAACTAAATTGTTTAGCGCTATGGCTGGCATAAACAAAGGAGCTTAGAGACAACATTAAAATGGAAATAATGTACGAGTCGAGTGACACAATCACAAAAATGTCGGAGAGCAGCGCCAGCGCAATACCGGCGAGCATATTAATACTAAAGGCTTCAACTGGCTTAACTAAAATAAAAGTACTGGCGAAAACTGGGTAGATCCATAAAAAACTGTCTATACCATTAGCGCTGCCAATAGCAACAACCCCGGCATTAATAAAGATGGCAATGATGATGCTGACCATACGAATATGCAAGCTGAAATAGGCATAAGCAACTAACACGATAATGCCCAAAACCAGCGTGATATCGATGACCGCTGCTATCATGTTACCTTCTAGGTAACGTATTACGGCGAAAGGTAAAACGCCCAGCACAGCAACCACACCAAGTAACAACAGCAACGACAGTTGATATTTTTGCTGTAACTGATTAATCATAACCGTCTCGTTTAAATGAAATGAGTATATTTATCACTTTGCATATTAACATGAAGAAAACGTTATTATTATTTTATCTTCCTTCAATACGTGCAGTGCGGTTATCAATACTTTTTCAGTTTATCGAAGCAAAAACCTGCGCTAGTTGGTTATTGCGATCAGTTTAGTGTTCAACTGACAAGCATGATTTTGAAACCTACCGAGTTGTTAACGGATTGTATTGTTGCATTTGCCACCCTTAACTGTAATATGTTGTTAATAAATTTTTACGGCAGTTCAGAGGGTGCTCAAGCCCCGCGATAGCTCGGGCGGCAAGTTTGTGTTTATGCACACAGCAAGCTGCCTTCAGCTTGCACAGTTCTGTGTCGGTAATACGCAAGCGGCGTTAAGCATTTAGCATAAAGCATATCAGTGAAACAATTTAAGCCGAAGTTTGGCGTCATAAATCAAAAACTAGAGGGAATTAGTGATGAAAAAAGTCGTGTGTTTAAGCGTGTTAGGTGTGCTTTTAATCGGTTGTAAAGCCAATGATTCGGTACAAGGTACTGATCACGCCGCCGCACTGGCTGGGCTGAATTATCTCAATCTGACGGCTGAAGATAAAAAAGATTTATTAGATGAATATTGGATAGCCGAAAAAAAACAAGAACCACGTTATCCGCTTGATGCTGCGTTTAACCAGCTATCAGGTTGTGTCGATATGCTTGTGGGTATTGATAAAGACGGCAAAGCTACAGCGGTATCGATTATCACGTCTTATCCCAAGGGCATTTTTGATGCAAACGCTATAGAAGCCTTATCGCACTGGCAATGGGTCGCCAGTGCAAAGAACAGTGCTAAACAACCGGTGCTAACTTCAATCCAATTTGATTTTACGGTCAGTGGTTCTAAAAACCTGACTAAGGCTGAGCAGCAATGCAATTATGTGCATACAGTTGATTAGCCGTTAAAACCGTTGTGTCAACGATGCCCAGTAAGGCCATCGTCAGCTCATCACATTGGGGATTTCAAAATAGCGCATATTCAATGCGCTATTATCATTAAGAACGGCTGGCGGCCACTAGGTTTTGTAAGTGTAAGATAATCGCATCAGATTCATACAGCCACTGCGTTTCACCCAAGTCATCTTTGATCTGCAAACAAGGTACTTTCACTTTACCGCCACCGCTAAGCAGTTGTTGCCGGTACTCGGCATGGTGCTGGGCGTCACGTTTTTGGATGTTTAAGCCTAAACGGGCCATCTCTTTACGCACTTTAATGCAAAAAGGGCAGGCGGCAAATTGATACAGCGCCAATTGCTGGCAGGCTTGAGTTAATTGCTGTTGTTGCTCGGCGCTATGAGGCATAGGGCTTGGGGTGCTGAGTTTTTCAGCCAGTAACATAACAGGGGTTAATACCAAACGAATAAAGCGAAAAAATAAACGGATGATCACACGCATAAACAACTCTGCTGCTCGTCATTGAATAAAAAATAGTGGCGCAGCATAGCACAATTTAGCGGTTTTTTGCTTTAACGAAATAGCACCACGATGCCTTGGCGATACAGCGGCCAGGCTAAACTTAAACCGCGTAATAACATAAATAGCGACAAGGCTAGCCAAAGCGCATGATTATTTAAATTTTGTAGCAGCAGGTAGCACAGCACAAAGCCACTAAAGGCAAGCAACATACTGTTTCTCATCGCGCGTGCTTGAGTTGCCCCAATATAAATGCCATCAAGCAAGTAGCCCCAAACGGCTAACAGTGGTAGTCCAATTAGCCAAGGCAGATACAGGTTTGCTTGCTGTTGCACCGCGGTAATAGAAGTTAAGCTGCTAATAATCGTCGAGCCTGCCAGCCAAAACAGCGCGCTGAATAGCATCCCTAATAACCATCCCCAGCCGGCCAAGATCTTAAGCAACAGCCGCAACTCGCTTTGATCTTTTGCACCAACCGCTTTACCTGTCAGTGCTTCTGCGGCATAGGCAAAGCCATCTAAGGCATAAGATACCAGCATTAAAAAGGTGATCAGCACTGCATTTGCCGCAACTATAGTATCGCCAAAACTGGCACCCCGAAAAGCGATAAATACAAACACCAGTTGTAGGCATAGGCTGCGAATAAAAATATCGCGGTTTAAAGCAAAGAGTCGGCTATAACCGTCGGTTGAGAGCAGTTGCGGCCAGTTTAAAGTGCCCAGTTGCTGTTGTCGCCATAAGCGGCGCACCAAGTAAAGCCCAACGGCCAGCGTACTGTAATCGGCCAAAACTGATGCTGCCGCGACACCACTGACTTTCCAGTCAAAGCCTAAGACAAATAACAGATCAAGCAAGATGTTAATGGTTTGATTCAGCAGGAGTAGCCACATGGGATAACGGGCGTTTTGCAGGCCCAAAAACCATCCGAGTAACACCATATTCAGCAGGGCGGCAGGGGCGCTCCAAATACGGATCTGAAAATAGATCTCAGCCTGTGTTAACACTTCCGTGCTCGCACTGCTGAGCTTATAGACGATTGGCATTACCCATGGATGCACGATTAACAAAAGTATCGCTAAGCAGAGCGCCACTAAGCCTGCTTGCAGTAAACTTTGGCGCAAAGCCTGTTGGTTATTGCGGCCTAAAGCTTGTGCCGTCAAACCGGTGGTGCTCATACGTAAAAAGCCGAGTAACAAAAACACTAAGCTAATTAAACTGCTCCCCAGCGCCACACCGCCCAAATACCATGCCTGTGCTAAATGCCCTACCACGGCGGTATCGACCAACGATAGTAATGGGATGGTGAGGTTGGAGGCAATCATGGGCAGTGCAATCAATAGCACTTGCTTTTGTTTAGGATGCTGTAAATTTAACAACGCTGAGGCAACTTGCTGCTGTTCATATTAGGGCCGTTCCTCTCATTCATAAGACTTAAAACGCTTGGCGTTTAAATTTGGTTTCTAAAATGACCGACGAGGTGGTACGTTCAACGCCTTCTAAATTACCAATATCATCAAGTAAATGACTCAGTTGCTCAGTACTCTGAGCTTGCACAATCGCAATTAAATCGTACTCGCCACTGATGGCATAAAGAGCGGCTATTTGTGGAATGTGTTTCAATTCGTTATTGGTACGTGCTGTCAGCTTTTGTTTCACTTTGATGCTAACGTGTGCTGCCACTAAACTGGCTAACCAGTTTTCGCCCACCTCAACGGTATAGCCTTTGATCACGCCGGTTTCTTGCAATTTTTGCAAACGATTTTGCACCGTGGCGCGAGACAAGGATAAGGCTCGTGCCAGATCGGAAATACTCGCGCGTGCATCTTTTTGCAGCAGTGCGAGCAGTTTTTCATCTTCTTTGCTTATCACTTTGTATTATGTCCTTAGCAAATTGCAATATAACTCTTTTATTCTGTTAAAAATGATACTGCAAAATGTCAGCTATGGCGAATATAATGGCATTTCGACGAGTTACTGTTTTCTCGCTTATTCGCTGAGGCTTTGTGTATGTTATTGATCCGACCGATTACGACGGCTGATTTTGCCGCCTTAAAACAAATTGCGGTGGAATCCGGCCCTGGCTTTACCTCTTTACCGGTGCATGATGAGCGTTTACAACACAAAATTGCCCATGCTTCGCACAGTTTTAATGTGGATGTTTCTGCACCAGGCGATCACGGTTATTTATTTGTGTTAGAAGACTGCAACACAGGTGAAATTGTCGGTACCACCGGTATTGAAGCGGCCGTTGGCTTGCATACGCCGCTGTATCACTTTCAACAAAACACCGTGATCCATCACAGCGCAGAGTTGAATGTATTAAACCAATTAAAAACCTTGACGCTATGTAACGACTACACCGGTGCATCAGAAATTTGTACTTTATTTTTACGTGAAAGTTATCGACGTAACCATGCTGGGCGCTTTCTGTCTAAGGTGCGGTTTTTATTTATGGCCGAGCATCCGCAGCGCTTTTCTGACATCGTGATTGCCGAAATGCGGGGTGCCACCAATGCCGAGGGCAAGCCGCCTTTTTGGAATTGGTTGCAGAACTTGTTTTTAACCATCGACTTTCCTACGGCCGATAAACTGATTGGTGTCGGCAAAAAGGCTTTTATTGCTGAGTTGATGCCGCGTCATCCTATTTATGTTGGCTTACTGCCTACTGAGGCGCAGCAAGTGATTGGTCAGGTGCATGAAAATACTAAGCCAGCGTTAAAAATGCTGGAAAAAGAAGGCTTTAAGCATCGGGGGTACATTGACTTGTTTGATGCTGGCCCAACGGTAGAAGCCCGCTTACAAGATATTCGTTCGGTCGCGTTAAGTCGCCGTGTACCGGTGACCATTAAAGAAGTGCGTGGTGAGCGCACTTTAGCTGTGGCGAACACTGCCCTGAGTGAGTTTAGAGCCAGTTTTGGTAAAAATGCCCAGTTTGATGAACAACAACAACAGTTACAGATCAGCGCAGAGTTAGCCGCCGCCTTGCAATTGGCCGAAGGTGATTTTGCACGTTTTATTAATTTAGATTAATGTCGGTGCAGCCGCGTTTGTTACTATCAACACACGCGGCTGTGCCAGCCTAGCCATTAGTGGGAGTTGCAATGCATACTTGTGTAAAAAGCTTATTTGAAAATTTATGGCAAAATTACCTGACGGTAACGCCATCAGCTCGTCAAGTGCACCAGTTGTTGGGTTCATCACAAAAAGATGATGTGATTAATGACCATATTGCGCTACGTACCTTTAATTTACCGAAAGTCAGTTTAGATAAGCTGGCAGCGCATTTTCTGGCGCTGGGCTATACCGAGTGTGGTGAGTACCATTTTGAAGCTAAAAAGCTTTATGCCAAGCATTTTGAACATGCGGATACCAGCCTACCCAAAGTGTTTATTTCTGAATTGTTATTAGATAAGTGCTCTGCCTCGCTGCGTGATAGGATCACCGCATTAGTGGCACAGATCCCTGAAGATGCCGTAACCGCGGATAACTTTTTATACTCGGGTACGCATTGGCAAATTGACAGCGCCACCTATGCCGCTTTATTAGCTGAGAGCGAATACGCAGCATGGACCGCCGCTTGGGGTTATCGCGCAAATCATTTTACGGTTAACGTGAATGATTTACAGAAGTTCGATAGCCTAGAACAAGTGAATGAAGCGTTAAAAAGCGCAGGATTTTTATTGAATACGTCAGGCGGCGAAATTAAAGGTACGCCAGAGGTGTATTTAGAGCAATCCTCAACGTTAGCCGATATTGTGCCGGTACAGTTTAGCGATGGTGAAGCGCAGATCCCAAGCTGTTTCTATGAATTTGCTCGCCGTTATACACTGCCCAATGGCAAGCTGTACACCGGTTTTGTCGCGGCTTCAGCCGACAAGATTTTTGAAAGCACCAACGCCCGCTAAGCATCGTATTTACGAATAAGGCCCCGCACTATGCTCTATAGTGCGGGGCTTTTTTAGTGCGGTGCAAAGCCTGACGGTTTGTTAATTTTACTGGGTAAACTCAAATAACTTTGTTAGTCTAGGCCTTTGTAATAGTGAGATGGCCGCTGTGACTGAATATGAGAAAATGCTTAATGCTCAATGGTATAACCCATTAGATAAAACCTTACGTGAATTGCGTTTAGCCACTCGACATCTGTTATATAAATTTAACAAAACCTCGCCTGAACAAGTGAAAATTCGACGCACGCTGCAACAAGATTTATTTGCTGAAGTGGGCCGTGATGTCTTTATTGAACCGCCTTTTTTCTGTGATTATGGTCAGCACATTCGACTGGGCGATAAGGTGTTTTTTAACTTTAACTGCGTGGTGCTGGATGTCGGTTGGGTGACAATTGGTAACAACGTGTTTTTCGGTCCTGCAGTGCAAATTTATACGGTTAATCATCCTTTAGCGGCAGATGAGCGGCGCAGCGGTATCGAGCAAGCGTTACCCATTAACATTGCCGATGATGTATGGATCGGCGGGGGTGTGATTATTTGTCCTGGCGTGAGCATTGGAGCAAGAAGCGTTATTGCTGCAGGCAGCGTTGTTACTAAAGATGTGCCTGCTGATGTTGTTGTGGCAGGTAATCCCGGTAGAGTGTTGCGCAGCTTAACTGCTGACACCGCCGCTGATACCCAGGTGCAAAGTTAAACTTTTTGGCTCTATGACACGTAGTTAACGCAGATTATTTAAGGGAAGAACATTATGCGCTTTATTACCGCGCTGGGTATATGGATCACGCTTGCTATCCCGGGTATTTATGCCCCCTTTAGTGCAGCCTTTGAAATGGATCGGGTACATGTGGCCCTAAACCACCCAGCAAATGGCAGTATCATGATGCTGCAAGGCCAAAATCAATTACTGGTGTCTGGCTTTAGTCAATTCGAGCGTTGGTTAACCCTCGTGGAACTGGAGCAATATCAAACGTTAGCCGTGCCTATTCCAGCCAACGCGCAGTTTTTCAGTAAAGCGCGATTAGTCGGCTATGAGGCCGAGCAGTTAGTTTTTTTAACCGCTGACGGCATTGTGCATTACCAACAAGCCAGTGCCGGTTCATTATCCACCGGGCGCTTTCAACCTTTGCTGGCCAGCAGTTCAATGTTTCGAGTGATTGATGAGGTGCGTTTACGCGAACGTCAATTTGCCCTTGATTTGGGGTCGGGGCGCAGCGACTTTTTAATTGCCGATTTTCAACATATGCACCTGTATCGCCAGCAAGCGGATGGGCAGTTTGTGCATTATGCGTTACCCGTTAGCGCAAGAATACAAACTTGGGGCAATAATCGAGCCGATTACTCAGGCCGCCGCCATTATGCGATAGATGTGGATCAAGATGGTTTATTAGATCTGGTGTTTGTGCAACAAGGCCGTTTTAGTGTATTTCTGCAGCAAGCGGATGGCAGTTTCGCACTAGAGCCTTATTATCCCAGTTGGCCGGTGTTGCTCTCAACCGAACGCCAAGCTGACCAACGCTCGGATGCGGGGCGCAGCTACTCGGGCCAAAATATCACCACCTTAGAAGATATCACCGATTTAGACGGGGATGGGCTGCCCGATCTGGTACTGAATGTGGAGCAAATAGCCGATGCCTTAGAGCGCAGCAGTCGCTTTCAAATCTTTTTTGGGCGAGCAGCGGATGATGGTGTCACTTATCCAACCGTCGCCGATACCGAAATCAGTATTGATTCAGTGCCTACAGAAGTGGTGATTGGCGATTTTAATGGCGATGGTCGAAAAGACTTTTATATTCCGACCACCAAGATTGGTGTCGGCACCATTGTGCGTGTGCTGCTGCGCGGCAGTGCCAATTTAGATGTCGATTTTTATTTGTTATCTGAAAACCGGAGTTATGCGGCGAAAGCCGATTTTCGACAACAAGCCAAGATTGATGTTAGCATCAGCAATCTGCGCTTCGACATGCCGTTATTTAAACTGATTGATGTGAATGGCGATGGTCGTAAATCGTTGTTACTAGGCGAGGGGGGTAATGAATTACGCTTTTTTGCACCAGATGGCAGCCGTTTGTTTAAGCGTAATAGTGATAAAGTGCAGATGCCCTTACCTCGTGATGCCAGTCGGGTACAGGTTATTGATCTGAACGGGGATAACAAAGAAGATTTGGTTTTACCTTTCGATAGCTTAGATGATGCCGAGTTACGCAATCAACTGATTTTACTATTCAGCCGTTAAGCGCGGCTGACCTTTTTTGGGGCAAGCGTGCTTGCCCCTTATCCATACTCTGAGCACGAACGTCTTGCCAACAGTCTTAATCTAATAAGCTAAAAATATCACTGACCACATCATTCATGGTGATGAGCCCAACTAATTGATTGGCATCGGTAACGACTAAACGTTTTAAGTTATGCTGGCTCATAATGGCCGCCGCGTGTTTTACCGCCAGTTCGGGATGAACACCCAGGGTCGGTTTCACACAGACGTCGTAAACGTTGATCAGATCAATATCGCCATCTTCAGCAATAATGGTTTTTAAGATGTTGCTGTAAGTAATTAAACCAAAAGCATCATGTGCGTTTTGTCGCTCGACCACTAACGACTTAATTTTATGCTGTTTCATTAGCTTTAGCGCATCTCGCAAACTGCTAAAGGCGGAAATAGTGATGACCTGTTGTTGCATTAAATCTTTAACCAATTTTAACGACATATTCCGCTCCTACTGCTGTTCACGAAGGTGTTGCTCGAACTGCATGATTTGCCCCATATCCAAGCCGGTTAGATGATCAATCGGCATGGTAAAGGCAATGCCTCGTGACTCGCCATCTTGCACCAACAATGCCTGCATTTGCTTTAAAATAGGCAGTGATAAATGTTTGGCGACAACCATGAGTAAAATGGTTTGGCTACCTTCGAAGATCATACCGAAAAAAGTTTTTTTCTCTGCACCTCCCATACCGCGGCCTGATAGCAATGTGATGCCACTGGCACCAGCAGCCTTGGCTGCGCTGATTGCTTGTTGTTCAAGCTCTGTTGGCGCAATGACCAAAATGGCAGAAAATTTCATACGTCAGCACTCCTGGATAACCTGATATGTTCAACAATAATGGCATACAGCATAACCGTTATAATGGGGAAAATTGAGGCGAAGGCAATTAAGCCAAAGCCATCAATTAACACATTTCGCCCGTCAATCGCTGAGGCTAAACCAATACCCAAGGCGGTAACCAAAGGCACGGTGACCTCTGAGGTGGTAACCCCACCGAGATCAAAGGCCAGCGCCACGATATAGCGTGGTGCAAATGCGGTTAATATCACCACGATGCAGTAGCCTGCCATAATATAGTAATGAATTGAATCACCGCTAAGAATGCGATACACCCCCAGTGTGATGCCCAGTGCTACGCCTAAAGCAACAATGAGCCTGATCACGGCGGCCCGTAACTTACCTTGTGCTGCTTCTTCAGCTTGTTGAGCGATGGCGATCAACGCGGGCTCTGCCATGGTGGTAGCAAACCCAATCAAAAAAGCGAAAAGTAAGATTAACTGAACCGCGCCCCGAGCAATTAATTGCTCCGCCATCATTTGGCCAATAGGAAATAAGCCTAATTTTAAACCCAGCACAAAAGCATACAAACCGCAGAGCACCATCATAAAACCGATAGTGATTTTTAATGGGTTAGCCAGTGGTCGGCGTAAAATGAAATACTGAAAGACTAAAACCACCAGCATCATGGGTAAGATATCTTTTACTAAGGTGGCTAAATCAACTAGCGCAGTGAGCAACCAATGCCCGTTTTCCACTTGAAGAGTAAGGCTAAGCGTACTGGCGGTTTCAGCAAAGCGATACACCCAAATACCATAAAGCTGCACGCTGATCATCGGCACCATCACGGCCAGCGCCACCAGGCCAAAGCCGTCGGTAAGCGAGCTGCGGCCTTTAATGGAATTAGCTAAGCCCAAACCCAAGGCCGCAATCAGCGGTACAGTCACGATATTGGTGGTGACACCGCCAGAGTCATAGGCCAGCCCAACGATTTCGGCTGGCGCAAAGAAGGTAACTAAGATCACTAGCACATAGCCGCCAATCATCAGCCAATGGATTGGCCAGCCTAAAATAATGCGTAATACGCCCACTGCCATCACAAAGCCAACGGAGCTGGCCACAATAAGGCGCAGTGTTACACCTTGGATCCGGCCCTGACTAATTCGCTCGGCTTGCTCGGCCACGGCAATTAAGGCTGGCTCAGCAATGACGGCGGCGAAACCAATGGCAAAGCCAAAACACATTAATAGCGGTAGCGAGCCTTTACGCGCAAATTGGTTGGCTAAATTTTTTCCTACTGGAAAAATACTGAGCTCTAACCCCAGTAAAAATAAGGCAATACCCACAGCAACAATTAATAAACCTATTAGCAGGCTCAGTGGTTCGGCTGGCAAGGTTTGGAAGATGACTAACTGAAATAGCAATACGACCAGCACGATGGGGAGCAGGTTTTTAAGCGCATGAATAAGCTGCTGTAAAAAAGGGTGTAGCAAGACACCTCCCCGATAGCGTTGTGACAATATCAGGCTTAATGTTAGAGCATTAAAAGCGGCAACGGCTGAAAAAAACCGCAGAAAAATTGATGTAAATTAAATTTAGCATGGTTTCTAAACTGTGATGCAGAGTTTGCACTGAGGTTACTTCGCAAATGCTCAGTCATTAGCACGTAAATAAAGAAGGGGGGAAGAAGCGGGTAAAGCATCAGCGGAGTGTGATCAACACACTCCGCTGAAAACTAACTTAACGTGGTTCGAAGTAGAACGGCTGACGTTTGCGCTCACGTAAACCAATTTCATTCATGCTTGCGGCATCAAATAAGCGACCATTGACCATGGTGTAGACCACTTTATCGGTCACGCGGATATTTTCTAGTGGATTACCGTCGATGACGATTAAGTCAGCCAATTTGCCTGGTTCAATACTGCCAAGTAGATGATCCATACCAAAGGTTTTGGCAGGGTTTAACGTGGCGGTGCGTAAGGCTTCTAACGGTGTCATACCGCCTTGCGCAAACATCCAAATTTCCCAGTGTGCGCCCAAACCTTCACGTTGCCCATGGGCACCGATATTAGCAATCACCCCGACGTCTTTCAGTTCATTTGCCGTTTTTACCACATTAAAGTGGTTATAGTGATGCTCTGGTGCTGTTGGCCGGCGCATACTGCGCGGCGCTAGGCGATCCATCGGGACATATTGGCTTAACCGAGGGTGTTTCCAAACCTCAGTTTTATCGTACCAATAATTTTCGCCCCAAATACCGCCATAAGCCACGTTTAATGTGGGGGTATAAGCGGTGCCACTGGCTTGCCACAATTGTTTAATATCATCATAAACTTTTGCTGCAGGTAAAGCGTGTTCAATAGTGGTGTGGCCATCGACAATCATCGTGAGATTGTGCTGCATTAATGAACCGCCTTCAGGTACTACCATCATGTTCAATTCGCGCGCGGCTTGGATCACTTGCTGGCGCTGATTACGGCGTGGCTGGTTGTAACTTTTCACACTAAAGGCGCCGACTTTTTGTAAGCGCGTTAAGTGAAACTTCGCATCTTCTAGGCTATCGATATGCGAGGTATAACCTGCGCCTTCCGCACCGTAAAGAATCGTACCCGTAGAGAAAATACGTGGGCCAACAATTTGACCGCTGCGTTGTAACTCGCTGGCACTGAAGATCTCACGCGTATCATTAGACGGATCATGAATACTGGTGACACCAAAGGTTAAGCCGGCATAGTTTTCCCAGTTTTGCTGCGGGGTAATTTGCTGCACACCTTGGCTGCCGTGAGCATGGGCATCAAAAATACCGGGCATCAACGTTTTACCAGTAATGTCGAACACTTTGGCGCCTTTGGGAATAGCGATATCCGCACGGCTACCAACGGCTTGGATTTTGTTGTTTTCAACTACAACCACCGCGTCTTGTAACACTTGATCGCCGTTCATGGTAATCACTTGGCCACCGACAAAAGCTACGATCCCACGAGGCATATCAACGGGCATTTTAAAACCTAAAGATACGGCTTGCTCGGTGGGGCTGTGTTGCTGTGCACTTGGGGCGAACAGACCATCGATGCTAGCTTGGTATAACTCAGGACCTAATGTCCAATACAGTTTGTCACTGTCGCCATTCCAGCTGATGTACTCACCTGCGCGTACCGACAATTGTTTCACTGGGAATTGCTTATCGTTGGCGCCAATCGCGATAGCGCTGCCACGTTCAGTAAACGGCGTAACAAACACTTTAAAGCGGTCGGCAAAGGCTAAATGTTTGCCATCTGGCGAGATTTTAAATTCTGTACCAAATTTTGCGGTGTACAGTGTTTGTTGCGTGTGTTTTTGCAGGTCAATGCTGATTAAGCTAGGGGCACTGCCATAATCCATCGCATACACTTTGTCATTATTGGCGCCAAACATGGGGCTGCGACCATTACGAGCGATCAGGGTGGCATCGCCGCCGCGATTGCTGATTTTATATAAACCGGTTTGTAGCGACCATTGCAGTGGCAAAATACCGCCAGCACCGATTTTACGATACACCACGGTTTTGCCATCTGGGCTAAACGTCGGTTCGATATACTTGCCTGGCTCATTGGTCAGTTTGGTCACGCGGTTGTTGCGCAAGTTGATAATATTAACTGCACCTTGCGTTTGGTCATTCCAGCTCACAAAAACCAGCTCGCGGCCGTCGCGAGAAAATTGCGGGTATAGCTCAAAATCGGTCGTTTGACGGGTCAAACGACGCGGTTTAGGATCGTTAATATCGGTGATGTAGAGATGGCCAAGCGCGGTAAAGACCGCTTGTTTACCATCAGGCGAAATCTGAGTAAAACGTAACATTTTTACGTCAAATTCGTCTTGGTCTAAGTTTTGTTTAACCCGTACTGCCGTTTGAATTTGCTTGCTGGTATTCACTTCAAAGGGAATGGTGCTCACTTTTTTATCGCTAAGCGCTAAGCGTTTAATTTCGCCCCCTGCCCAAAAGACCAGATGTTTATTATCAGGTGTCCAGCTGACGGTAGGGTAAACACCGTGAATGGCCCAGGTTTCTTGCATGTCGCGATCTAATCCATCATAGAGTTTGATGTGTTCGCCACTGGTTAAATCATATAAAAACAGCGTGCTTTGAAAGTCGACACGACGAATGTATGCCAAATATTTGCCATCAGGTGAGGGGGTTGGCCGAATTGCACCGCCCGGGCCTGTTAAAATGATATCCATTTTACCGGTTTCACGTTCAAAACGTTTGATGGTGTAAATACCCGATTCTGAGTCTTTGCTGTAGTGGAAGGTTTTGCCTGGCGTATCATCTTGTGAAAAATAAATATAGCGGCCATCGGGTGAGAAGGCGGGCTCACCCAGATCTTTTTGATCATCAGGTCGCTCGGTTAACATCACACCGCTACCGCCACTGATATGGTATTGCCATACCTCACCCGCCCCTAAAGAGCGGCTGGCGGTAAAGTGTTTACGCGCCACAATAAATTGGCTATCTGGGCTCCAAGCGGGGCTGTTGAGTAAGCGAAAGGTTTCGTTGGTAACGGCACGAGGCGCTGAGCCATCGCTGCCCATGAGCCAAATGTTGTCTCCACCATCGCGATCTGAGGTAAAAGCGATGTATTTACCATCGGGGCTAAATACTGGCTGCATATTCCAAGCTATATCGTTGGTCAGCGGCGTGGCTTTACCACCGCTAATCGGCATAGTGTAAATGTCACCCAGTAAATCAAATACCACGGTTTTACCGTCTGGGCTGACGTTAACGTTCATCCAGCTACCTTGTTGTACCTTAATATCAACACTGCTGAATTGACCGATAGGAGCATTAACCTGCCAGGTAGCAGGTTCTGTTTCGGCATAACTAAAAAAGCTACTGATGGCTAACGCGAGTAAGGTTGGAGACTGAATACGCATAAGGATCCTTATTATTGTATTTTTTGTATTTTAGTTAGGGCTTGTTGACATTTGATGGTTGTTTTTGCAGCTGAGTGGCTGGTATTTATACAAGGCAGAGCTTGTGCCGTGTAGTTATTCTACATAAACAAGCGATAACGTAGTAGAAATGCCAGCCACACGCTGCCCGAAGGGTTCGTTTGGCGATGCTTTGCTCTTTGTCTCTCGTCGTTTATTTAGAATAACTAAACTGCACTTCTCGTTTCGCGATCAAAACATCGCCAAACGAACAAAATCTAAACAGCAAACGTCAACAAGCCCTAGATTGTCACACTCTACAAGATTAGTTAAGAGGCTAGCGCAGTTGCTGCGTTAAATCACCCTTAGCGTCAGATAAAAACCGCTAGCGAGTGGCATTGTTGTATCAATAGCACAACAGCATCAATAGCAAAGCGCAGGACGGTAAAATAAGCGATAAAAAAAGCCTGTCAGCAGCAGCGACAGGCTTTGTCTTAGTCATGCATTATTAGCAAAAGCTTAGAAGCGGTAGCTTATTTTAGCATAGACAAATTGACCACGTGGGTTATGCACCTGTGAGGCATAGCCATACAAATCACCATCACCATCACCTATCACAAAAGGTGGCTCTTCATCTAAAGCATTATTTAAGCCTAATACCAGTGTGGTATTTGGATTTAGGTTATAACGGCCTTGTAAGTCCAGCAGCATTTGCGAGTCCACCATACGTGTTTTCGTTGACTCCACGTCGGCTGGCGCCGCGTAATCTTCAAATTCACTAACATAACTTAAGCTAGCCACAAAACCCCAGTCACCATGGCTCCAGTCTGCCGAGGCTAACCAACGGTGCTGTGGATAGTTATATTCACCCGCATAGTCGATGCCGTTTTTTTCAAACTTACTGATATAAGACCAATCTAAGCTAAAGCGTACCATACCCATATCTTGCAGTGCTAAACGATAAGAGGTCGATAGATCTAAACCAGTAGCTTCTTGTGAGCTAACGTTGATGTAGCTGTTAAAGATACGAGATAGCTCACCTAAGCTTTGCCCCGGTAAGGCGGGAAGGCGCACACAGATGGTACTCGCTTGGTTATTACACTCGGCAAGATAGACATTCTGAAAGTCATTTTGGTCAATCTTATTGTCTTGGGTAATGCTCCAGACATCTGCAGTAACATCAAACTCATCATTAATTTGCCATACAAAACCTAGGTTAAAGGTTTCTGATTCCTCTGGCTGCAAGCCTTCACTACCTTGGAATACGATAGTGTAATCGGTGGCGGCACAGGCGGGGTTAGCAGCACTTTGTGTAGGGCAACGGTATGTATCTGTAAAGAAAACAGACTCTTGTGAAGGGCCTAAACCAATTTGCGCTAATGATGGAGCTCTAAATCCCTGACCAAATGAGGCGCGCATGGTGAAGTTATCGACGGGTCGCCACTGCATCGCCAGTTGTGGATTAACCGTAGAGCCAAAATCGCTGTAATCATCATAGCGGCCAGCAACGGTAAATTCGAGCGTATCGCTGACGGGAATTAACAACTCAAGGTAAGCTGCGTATTGATCACGTTCAGCTTGTGCTGATACCGATTCAGTACCAAAAATTAAACCACGTTGGAATTGATCATCTGGCTGGTCAAACGCATCTTCTTTACGGTATTCAACACCCGCAGCAAAAGACACCATCTGATCGCCTAATGTAAAGGCTTCACCTGTGATGCTCGCATCGTAAGAAGTTAGATGAGACTCACCACGGCGAACCAAGCTGGTGGTTATAGCGTCGATAACCTCAGGGGAGTTTACAAAGCCACCAAACGGATTATAGTTTCCTAAATCAATTTGTTGCTGTAAAAAGTCGGTTCTTACCCAGCCTTGTGATTTGCTACCCGTTTGCATTGATTCGCTGCGGCCTTTCTGGGCTGAAATGTCCCAATCCCAATTATTTAATTGGCCTTTTACCCCAATTAACATACGCATACTATCAGATTCAATATCCCAAGTCCGTGGGCCGGCATCAACGGTACGGAAACGGTTAATACTAATATCCGTGCCAAACGGATTGTTTGGGTGGCTTGCCGGTACAGTTAAACCCGCATCACCATCTAGAGGTGTGGCAGCACCTGAGGCTTTCGAGCGGTTATGCTGTACTGATACTTCAACATAGGCTTGAATATCTTGAGTAAGCTGTTGGTTACCTTGGAAAATTGCGCCAACTCGTTCTGCTGGTGGATTGGTCATACCGAATGGACCATAATCAAATACACAGGTTTGGCCAAATGTCCGTTCAGCTGGGCAGCCTGGATCAATGCGTTGTACGCCATTGACGATAAAATTACCGGGATAACCACGTGAAGAACGCAGGTCTGAGCCGCCGTAGGGTTCTTGGTTAGCCGTACCATTACGACCCATTTCAGCACCGGTTATAGTGGTGTTTTTGAAGTAATCCAAAATTAAGGTCGCGTTCGCATCACCCGCTTGCGTACCCCAGACTAAACTTGCCGCAGTTTCATCATAAGAGGGGCCAGTCGTGCCACCTTGACTGAAACTTACTTCAGCACCATCGTAGTCTTTGCGTAAAATGATATTAACCACGCCCGCAACCGCATCAGAGCCATATACCGCAGAGGCGCCGTCCTTTAAAATTTCAATGCGTTCGATAGCCGCCACAGGGATAGAGTTAATATCGACAAAAGAGTTGGCAATGCTTTCAGCAAAAGCACTCACCGCGATGCGTCGACCGTTAATTAATACTAATGTTGCATCTGAACCAAAGCCACGCAAACTGATAGCTGCACCACCGTTTGCGGTGGAGTCTTGGTTGTTTCCGCGAGTTGAAAAGGTGCCTGTACCGGCTACGGGAGTTCGTTCTAAAAGTTGCTGTAAATTGGCGAAGCCAGACTTAGCGATTTCTTCTCGGTTAATCACGTCAATCGGTGAGGCGCCTTCTAAATCATTTCTCTTGATGCGTGAGCCTGTCACTTCAATGCGTTCTACTTGAGCTTGCTCGTCATTCTGTTGAGCTAAAACTACGCCACTTGTGAAAAGTGAATTAACAGCGAGTGCGCACAGAGAATAGTTAAATAGCTTTTTCATAAAGTTCCTTTGCATGATGATGTAATCCCGTCACGAATGCGACGCTTTGATTCTAGCATCAGCTTGTATTTATGCTAGTCACAAAAATTCACAATATTAGACTAATGTATTAGCAATTAGTCTAATATTAACATTTTAATGAATAAGCCAATCTATAAAAGTGACGATTAATAATAACAATGACTTAGGGGAGGCGTTTGTAACCCTAGTGTTTTTTATAGTACGTTTGAATACGGTGGTAGACATTAAAGCACCCAATATCAAGCTAAACACATCAATAATAATTCATTATGTGTTAACAGGTTTGGAAGCGGATTTGCTTAGGGCAAGATGAAAAAAGCCAGTCAAATTGACTGGCTAAAAGGAGAGGGAGTGTATATGTTTAGCGGTTAGCCACCTGCGCGAGCAACTAAAACTTCAACAACAGGTGAGTCAGCAAAGCCATTACCTTTAGCCCAGTTAATGTCACCTGAAGAGGCAACGATGCTGCTTGGTAATTGCTTGATGATAAATTCAGCGGTGTCATTCGCGTTGTTTTTGATTGCAAAACGGACCATGGGTAAGCCGTCACATACGATACCTTCGTACACATTGCTTAAACGTAAGCGATTATCAGATAAGGTTTTACGTAATTGGTTGCGGTTATCTGCAGCGACGTAAGAGCAGATTGATTGTGCTAACTGTTCGTCAGCGGCAACAGGAGTACTGATAAATGCTGATGTAGCAACTAAAGCGGCAAGTGTAATGATGGTCTTAGTCATGGTGTGCTCCTGCGTGTGCCGTTGGCGATCACTGTAAAGTTAGTTAATTTAGTGAAAGGCAAATCATGCGGGAAGCGTGATCATTAATTAACATGGGTTAATTAATGGCAGCCCGGCTATCATAGGGAAGAACCCGTTAGATCCGTAGCTTTGCGTGTTCATCCTTTCGGATGACTTGCCTGTCAATGAATTTATACTAATCAATGATTATTAAATGTGCAAGAAATAAATGGTTCATTTTTTAAATTCTTTTTTTAAGCGCTGTATTTTTGCAAGTGTTTCGTAATCTTTGCACTACCGACACGAGGTCTTGCTGAAGGGCAGATTTGTGCAGACGAAAAAAAACTGGGCCTTAAAGCCCAGCGTTGTTTAACAAGTTAGCCATTAATTCTAAAGCGGCTAAGCCTTGAATATCAGTAGCTTGTAACGGGATCTTATAGCGCGGTAGCTGGCTAAAATCCTGTTCAATTTGTTGTAAATGGCTTTGTTCTTGGGTGCGTCTTTTCGCTAAAAAAGCGCCATCCGCTTCAGCAGGTAAAATACGATTAACGATTAAACCGGCTAACGGTAATTTTTCTTGCTGTAAACTTTGTACCGCACGACCTGTTTCTAAGATAGGCAACTTCTCGGGCGTTAATACAAAGAGTAAAGCGGTGCGCTTTTTATCAAGCAATAACTCACGGGTGCGTTGCAATAAACGTTGCCGAGTTAATAGGGTTTCGGTGATGGCCTTATTGCGCTCATCCATGCCTGATGTCGCCAGCTCGGCGGGATCAACCAGCGGATTATCAATATCACGGCCGCCTTTAGGGGTCAGATGTCCGAGCACTTCACCGAGTTTTTCCGAGCGTTTATTGGCACTGAGTAAGCCTTGCGTCCACGCGGCCATGGCTTCAGGCAAGCTGAGTAAGCGCAAAGTATGGCCTGTTGGTGCCGTATCGAATATGACTAAATCATAATCGGTTAAACCCAGTTCAATCGTATGCGCAATCCGTTCCAGCATGGCCGCTTCTTGTGCCCCAGGTGATTGCCTTGTTAAACGCATTTGCCGTTCAATTTCAGCGTACATTTCAGGACGGGTAAAACGCTTCAATTGCGCGCTCACTCTGGCCAGGTGCTGATTCACTTCCTCATCTGGATCGAGTTCTAATGCATCCAAATTTGCAGCTAAACGAGTGATCTTGTCGCCAATTTTTTCACGACCAAAGGCATCGGCCAAGCTATGCGCCGGATCGGTGGAAACCAATAACACTTTTTTACCGCGTTGGCTGGCTAATACCGCTAAGGCGGACGACATGGTCGTTTTACCGACTCCGCCTTTGCCACCAATTAGCAGTACTTTTTTGTCGGTTAACAACATTTGAAATTATCCAGAGGTGAGTGCTCCATACCCATGCGGGTATGCCAATCATGAAATCGCTCCATTAACAGTGGCTGCAATTCTAAGGTGTAATAACTGGCAGGGTTGGGGACACCCATCATTTCAGAAAAAATCAGCAGCATGAAGAGGTCATTTTGCTCCCGTTGCGCTCGGGCAATAGCCGAGCGGTAGGGGGCATTATAAGCCTCTTCAGCATAAAAACTGGCCTGGCGAAACCAGGCCTTAATGGTATCGAGCTTCATACTTTATCGTTGGCAAGCTTATTGGCTTTGATTTGTCGGGTAAGCGTACCCACAGATTCAAGGATCACTAAGATTGCTGCGATTAAGATAACCAAGTCTAGAGTGAATAAGAACCAATCTTGCTTGTCATAAAAGCTTTTGAGTTGAATTAACAGACCTAGAGTGGTCATTGTTAATAAGAAGATTAATGGTGCCAGCGTGTACCACATTGGACGGCCCAGTTTTACTAACATAACCGTGATCACTAGCAAGGTTAAACCTGCTAATAGTTGGTTAGTGGTACCAAACAATGGCCAAATCATCATGCCGCCTGAACCATCACCACCGGCACCAAAGGCCAGCAGTAAACAAGAACCTACCGCTAAAAGCGTGGCGGGTGCAGCTTTTTGCATCCAACTAATATTATAAATACTGCCCCATTCTTGGAAAATGTAACGTTGTAAGCGTAAGCCGGTATCCATCGTGGTACCTGCAAACAAAACTACCATTACCGTTAACAAGGTTTGAGATAAAACCGCGTCTAAACCAATACCATTTTCCAAGATATTGGCACCGCCGCGGATAAAGGCGCTAACGCCACCTTGGCCAAAGCTATGATAAATTGCCTGCCAATCAGCAAGGGTAGCAAAACCGGCAGTGGCAGCAATAATGGCTGCTAAAGCTAATGAACCTTCACCAATGGCGCCGAAGTAACCGACAAAACGTACATCGGGTTCTTTATCAAGCTGTTTAGAAGTTGTACCGCTAGCAACTAAACCATGGAAACCGGAGATAGCACCACAGGCGATAGTAACGAACAACAATGGGATCAGCGAAGGTGTGCCTTCCGGTACATCATGATTAAAGGCCGGAGCAACAATATCTGGGCTGGCAAAAATAACGGCCGCGTATAATAAACCTAAACCGATAAATAATTGGATGCCGTTAATGTAATCACGTGGTTGCAATAAGGCCCATACCGGTAATAATGAGGCGATAGCTGCGTAAACAAACAGTAAGACAATCCAGCCTTGGCGATCAGATAAACCCATAACGGTTTCTGGTAACGACAGCGGGAACATTGGGCCGGCATAAATCATCGCATAGAGCGCGACGACACCAATAATGGTCACCATTAACAAGCCAATCAGCTTGCGATAAATTAACTGACCGATAATTAAGGCAACCACAATGGCGCCCCAGACGGGCACGGTGGCGCTTGGGAAGTTAATTAACTGACCGGCAATAACCACGGCAAATACCGCGTTAACCATCAGCAATACCAAGAAAATAACGATCATAAAGATACTGCGGGCGCGATTACCGACGATATCACCTGTTAAGGCACCGATAGATTTCGCTTTGTTACGGCTACTGGCCCAAATTGCGCCTGCATCGTGCACACCCGCAAAGAAAATAGTACCAAAGACAACCCATAAAAAAGCCGGTACCCAACCCCAGATCACCGCAATGGCAGGCCCGATGATGGGGGCTGCTCCCGCTACTGAGGTAAAGTGATGCCCCCATAAGATATACTTGTTGGTTGGCACATAATCGATACCGTCCTGCATTTCATGAGCGGGCGTACGGAAATTTGGATCTACCTTGAAGATTTTTTCGCAAATAAACTTTGAGTAAACAAAGTAACCTAGCGCCATGGCGGCTAGGCCCATTACCATCAAATAAATAGCATTCATGCTATAACCTCTTAGTGGGTGTTAGAATCAACCTTAAATAATACAGTAAGGCCTGATGTTCAAGTATGCGACTAAAGTCTAATTGTTGGTTCCTGTTATCGGTAAAGTTGCTGTTTTTGCTGTAAAAATCAGCGTTTTTGTACCCATTTTCCTTCAAGTAAAATAAAGTGGCCACGTTGCGTGCGTTCGATGGCCTTTTGACCTGCTAAGGCTTCAACATCTGCAACGGCGATATTGTTGTCTTTTGCTAGGCGCGTATATTCGGCACGGCGTGCATCATTAATCAGTTTAGCGATGGTGTCGGCTTCACTATTGGCGTTGATCACCCCAAGATAACCATTCAGTTGTTCACCAACTAAACCTTGTGTTTTGGCGTTGGGTAAAGCGGCCATTGCTTGTTGTAATGTCATGGCCATAATTGGCAAACTGACTGCCATTAATACACTCAGTACTAACAGTTTAAGTGAGCTAAAAGCGGTAAAACGTGATAAAAAAGTCATGGTGTTCTCCTTAGAATAACCCGCTGGCATCACTGAATAAATCGTCGAGTTGCTTATCTACTTTAATATAGATCTCATGTTGGATTTTTACATTAAGGTTAATGTTAATAGGCTCATTGGCTAGTGCGACTTCCACCTTTGGGGTGCAAGCAGCAAGGGCGAAAACTAAGCCTAGCCCTAGCAGCGCATGTCGTTTCATCGTTTTTCTCCTGCAGCGGCTTTCGCAGCTTGTTGTCGTTGAATATATTGTTGGACTCGTTTGGTCAAGGTATCGTTCAGTTTGTTGGCTAACTGCAAGCTCGCGAGCATGGCCGGTAAATCTTCCTCTAAGTTAATATTTAAATTAATCGCTCGGCCTTGTTGTAAAGCCGGATTGGCGCCTTTTAGCTGTAGCGCCAGCGTCAGTTTGCCATCGGTTGCATAATTAAGTTCAGAGTTCAGTACACTAAATTGAAAGTTTTCCAGTGCATCAAAGACGATTTTCATACCGCCACTCTTCGCTGAGGCAGCACTGGCGGCACTGCGATACTGCAAAGTGCCGCCTGGCGCTTCTGCGGCTAATTGACCTTGTTGCACACTAAATTGTTTGTTGTTGATAGTTAATGGAATACGTCCGCTTAGTTTACCATTGGCTTTTAATTCTGTAGTGGGGTGCTGACGCACCAGCTCTGCTAAATCAAGTTGGTTGATTATTAATACCAGTTGCTGGCTTGGCTGTTTTAGCACCATTAATTGAGGTTCAACAGACAACTCACCTTGCATAAAGCCTAGTCGAGCGTCTAACAGTTGTAAATTACCTAAAATAGGTTCTGCTAGGGTCGCTTGATACTGCGCCTTCAGCTGTAATGGGCCCATCTGTAAGCCATGGTTAAGCTGCGCCAGCTGTAATTGTGGTACCGCTATTGTGAATTGCTGGGCTTGTAAATTCACTAAAAACTCAGAGGTTAAGCCAGTAAACAGGGTACGATCATAAAGGCCTGTTAATTCTCGAAAATTCACCTGTGCAGTGGCAGCAAGTTGTTGCTGATAGCTAAGCTGGCCATGGGCGTTAATACGACCACGATTTAAACTAAGTAAACTTGGCCAAGCATGGAAGCTTGTGGCTAATGGGTTGCCTGCCAGTAAAAACAAGTCCTCGAGTTGCCAATCCATTTGCAGTTGCGCAGGGGCTTGCCATGCGGTTTGTTGTTTTACGGTTAAGCCACTGTCATTGCTTAACACCCCGTCAGCGTCAAGCTTTGTGAGGGAGCCACTGACGTTGCCTTGCCATTGCCAGTTTTGTGTGAACAATTGAGTGTGTTGCAGTTGTTGTACCACCAGTTGCAGTTGACTGCTCAGCGTGACATCGGCCTCTGCTGCTTGGCTAATTGTGGTGGCATTAACGGCTAGTTTCACTTGACCTTTAGCGCTGGGATGCGTCACTTTTGCCGCTAAGCTGGTGTTATCGGCTAGCTGTAATTGCCAATATTTGGCCTGCCAAGCGCCGTGAAAACGGCTTTGCAATGTCACATCTTGCAGTTTCAATTGGTGCGCTTTGACGTGCAGTTGCTTGGTTTTTAGCGTGAGTTCAGCTTGATTGAGCGTGATGGCTAGCTCTGGCGTTAAACTTAACATCGCTTGTGCATTAAAGCTGCTTTGTACTGGGCTGGCCGAACTAAGTTGAAGTTTTAGCGGCAGTTGCGATAATGATGGGCTGCTGGCGCTTTGACTATCAATTTTAATCAGCAGCGGCGCCAGCGGATCCGCCAAATAAGCTTTCAGGCCAAAATCAGGATAATGACTTAATGCCAGATCAGCGGCTAATTGCCACTGCGCCACTTGCTGATCGGCAATCTGGAGCTGTGCCTTTAATTCTCCTTTTAACCAGCCGACATTGGGAATAATAAATGCATCGGGGGCTCTGGCAATAATATCTAACTCGGCATTGGCCAAGGGTAAGGCGTTGGTTGCTAGCCTTGCCTCAGGCCATAGCTCGGGTAATTGCCAACGGGCGACAAGATGTAATTGTACTGGTTGGGTAAATTGCTCGCGCCATTCATCAGGTATCTGCAGATCCCACTCGTTAAGCCAAGCTAATAAGGCCGGTGAGGGCGGCGAAATGGCTAAGGCTAACTCGGTACTGGCAGCACGATCGACAGCAAGCTGTTGTTTAAAACTTAACGCCAGTTGCTGATCTAGGATCAAGGTCGCTTGAACAGCCAGTGCATCAGGACCTTGCTGCAATTGCCAATCAGTTTTGACGGTTTGCTGATACTGTGGGCTTCTGAACGATAAATTGGCTTGCCAAGCTTGCTGTTCATCCGCACTGGCCAGTAGACTAGCTTGCAAGGCACATTGGCCGCTGGCACAGGGCAGCAATAAATCGATTTGGTCTAGTTTAATCAGCTTTGGCAACCATGTAGGTAAGCGCCAATCGGCTGATAGCACCACAGGGAGGCGAGCGGCGGTGTCTGCCACGTGCTCGCCGGTTTGCTGCACAGTGATGGTAGCACTGGCCAGTTGGATGCTATGTGCTTGAATTCGAAAAAAGGCCGGCCATGACCAGCGCAGTTGTAAGTCGTGAAAGCTCACTTCGCTACGATAGTGGTCGTTTTCATAAACGAGATCTAATTGGTTTATGTTGGCTTGATGCCAAGAAAGGTGTGCCAGTTGCAGCGACCAGCTACTGATCCCGGCCATTTTTAATTGAGTATGCAGGTACAACCAAGCGATAAACAGTAACACCGGTAATGCTAACAGCAGCATAGCTAAGATTTTTAGCAATCGACGCATGCAGGCTCCTCGTTAGTTTACCGCCAAAGGTGAGTGTGCTTTAGCCTAACTGAATTGATTCTGAATTTATAGCGATAAAAAAAGCAGCCGAAGCTGCTTTTTAATGTAACTGATTAAATTAAGAAAAATTATTCTTGGCGTTGTGCCGCTGAAGCATCACGAATAGCGCGGAACTCGTTACCTTGATACCAGTTTGGCCACAGTCGACTATTTGCTAACTCGTTACCGACGCGATAGTACAAGAACAGATCTTGCTGCGCACCACGTAAGTCCCAACTGTCGTCCCATTCATCACCTACTTTGTGATAACAACAGCTGTTGTATTCTGCACGTTGAGCCGCACCCCATTCTGAGCCGTTTTGATAGTGGTCATTACCGCCTTTGGCATACAGGATTGGTACCCCTTTTTTCGACAAACTAAAATGGTCTGAACGGTAAGCGATACCGGCTTCTGGATTCGGCTCTTTTACGGCATATCGATTTTGTGCTTTGGTGTGTTTTACCAATATTTCTTCTAAGTCGGTGTTACCCAGTCCAACAACGACCATGTCTTTCATTGGGCCATAAACGTTCATCACATCCATATTGATGGCTGCAACTGTTTTCTCTAATGGGAATACTGGATTTGCAGCATACCAAGCAGAGCCAAGTAAGCCACGCTCTTCCGCCGTCACTAACACAAATACCACCGAGCGCTCTGGCTGGGCGTGTTGTTTAAAGTATTCCGCTAAGGCAATAACAGCACCGGTGCCGCTGGCATTATCTTGCGCACCATTGAAGACTTTATTGGTTGGGTTGGAGAAGTCCATGCCAAGGTGGTCCCAATGCGCCATGTAAAGTACGTATTCATCGGGGTATTTGCTACCTTCAATGTAACCGACCACATTACTTGAGTTAAGCTCGCGTAAGTTGTTATCGATGGAAACCGACGCTTTCACATTTAATGGCACCGGTTTGAAATCACCTGATAAAGCCTGTGCACGCATGCTTTCAATATTTTGATCAATATTGCTAAACAGCTTTTCAGCGGTTTCTGCGGTGATCCAACCTTCCACTTGTGCACGATCACTGTTTTTGTTTTCTTTGATTAAATCAAATTTAATCGGCGAGCCATGCGCAACCACGCCCCAACCATAGCTAGCAGGTGCGGTTTCGTGAATGATCAGGACCATTGCCGCGCCTTGACGCGCCGCTTCTTCATATTTGTAAGTCCAACGACCGTAATAAGTCATGGCATTACCGTTAAACAATTCAGGATCTTGAGTCGCATAACCGGGGTCGTTAACAAACATCACGACGGTTTTGCCTTTAACATCTAAGCCTTCGTAGTCGTTCCAATTATATTCTGGTGCAACAATACCGTAGCCGACAAACACCATTTCGCTTTCTGCGACATTCACTTTTTCAACAACTTGGGTGGTCCAAGCAATCATGTCATCGCGATAGGCTAGGCTATCAGGCACCGCATCGCCACCGCCCGTAAGTGTCATTGCCGTGACATTTTTCGGATCAATTTGCACCAACGATACCGGTTGTTTATAGCTGTCGCCATCAATGCCTTTTAAACCGATACGGCGAAAATTATCTTCAATGTAAGCAACGGTAAGCTCTTCGCCTTTAGTGGCCGGAGCGCGCCCTTGAAATTCATCTGAAGACAGGGTTTTGATGTATTCAGCGAGTTTAGGGTTAAAGTCGGTATCGACCAACGCAGGGGCTTCGGTGGTTGCCGTAGCCGCCGCATTACTAGGGGCTTCGGCAGATTTATCGCAAGCACTGAGGAATAGTGCAGAGGCTAAACTTAACCAGATAGCAGGTTTAACAGTATCTTTCATTAGAACTTCCTTGGATGTGTTAGGCTATATTCTTAGTGTATGAGTCGACGACACACTTGCCTAGTGCTGCCGTCGCGAAATTAGGGCGGTTAATCGGCATAACCCCAAGGTACAGGCGGTAAAGACACCGGTTGAGTCAAATCAAAGTCGACCCGAAATTCGCGGCCTTCGCGCACTAGCCGATAAGTAAATTGTTCTGGATAGACATACATTTGCCAGGTATTCCCAATGGATTGTGCAGAGCCATTGGCGGCAAATAACTCTTTAGAGTATTGATCGGCAGGAAACGACTGCACGTTCGGCCAACCGGCATCAACAGTATGACCCCCATACATGGTTTGCTCGTCATGCGAACCATCTTTATGGCGGTGATCGTGTTTTAAAGAGAGTCCTGAACCGGTTTTAGTGATAATCCAAGTACGCGAATGATTGTCTCCGACATGAAACGGTATTTGTAATTCCGTATCGGTGCAGCGGCGTACGTGCATAATTAATGCACCATCAAAACCCGGTGCAGCGGGTGTATCAACGACGGTTTTGCCGGCAAAGGCTTTTCCACACAGTGCTTTTAATTGATTAAAAAAACTATCATGCGTGGCAATAGAAACGAGCGGTGCGGGTTGGACAATGTTGGCGTGAGCTGCAAAGATGCTGAGTAAACTGGCAGCAACAAAGGCTATTTTCATTATTTTTCTCCTTTTAAGACAATCGAACTATACCGATAAAGCGTAACTGGTTCAAACCGAACAAACTGGAGTCATTATGCAAAACGAAATTGATGGCAAGTTCTTACTGAATTTGTACAGTAAAATTGAAAAATCAGGTCAAGCCGTGAACACTGAGCAGGGGGCGGGCTTTGAATTAGAAGGCATAACCGTAAGCCAAGGTTTTGATGGTTATGAAGTCTACTTTACCGATGGGCAAGTGCAACTCACCTTGGGTTTTCATAATAAATGGCATGCCGATGCCGCTGAAGAAAAAACCATGGAACGTTTTCTAGAACGGTTAAAACATATTCAAACACATTATTAATTTTTCATTGGCGCTTGACGGTTCAAGAAAATCATTGCATTCTTACATCTAGATGGCTAAAAGGCTATTGCAAGTCTGCAGAAATCTTGGTAAAGTCAGCGCCGTCAATCGTATTCGATAGACCAGAAGAGGCGCGCTAGCCAGGTATTCTATGTCAGAGCACTATCACTCGTAGCATAGTTGAGGGGGTTTAGCGCCGAGAGTGAGTAACGAGATAGACATTACTTACTCGGTCGCTAAGGCTGAATCCTTAGGACTGTCACCTGTAATCGGTGGAGAGCTTCTGGCCTTTGTTACTTTCAGCAACGGTCTGTTTCTATTCTCGTTTTGCCTGCTAGCAAATGCCATGCTCTGCTTATCTAATTTGTTAAGGAGAGACCCCAGTGTCTAAATTTATTATTGCCAAATTTGGTGGCACCAGTGTCGCTGACTTCGATGCTATGTCTCGTTGTGCCGATATCATTCTGGCAGATGACAATATCCGTGTGGTAGTGGTTAGCGCAAGCTCAGGCGTAACCAACTTGTTAGTGGATATTACCAAAACTACTGATGTCACTTCCCGTCACGATGCCTTTGCTGGCATTGAGCGCATTACTTTAAATGTGTTGAATCGCTTACAGCAACCGCAAGTCGTAGCCGAGCCTATTGAGTTGTTGTTGGCTGAACTTAGAGCGATGATTGAAAATGGCGGTGCAGTATACAGCAGCGCACATAAAGATCTGATCCAATCCTTTGGTGAGCGTTTAAGTTCTGTGCTGTTTGCACAAGTATTAGTTGAGCGTGGTGCGGCTTCGCTGTGTTTTGATATTCGCCGAGTTATGCGTACCGACAGTCGCTTTGGCAAAGCTGAGCCGCAATTAGCAATGATCGCTGAGCTTGCTCAAGTGCATTTAACACCGTTGTTAGCCGATTATCGTGTTGTTACCCAAGGCTTTATTGGCGCAGATGATTTTGAACAAACCACAACCTTAGGCCGTGGCGGTTCCGATTACAGTGCCGCCTTATTAGCTGAAGCGATCCAAGCGGCAACGGTACAAATATGGACCGACGTTGTGGGTATCTTCACCACCGATCCGCGTTTAACCAGTGATGCGCGTTGTATCCGCGAAATCAGTTTTGACGAAGCGGCAGAAATGGCCACTTTCGGTGCTAAAGTGTTACATCCTGCCACCTTGTTGCCGGCAATGCGGCAAAATATCGCGGTGTTTGTCGGTTCAAGCCGTGAACCGGCTGCCGGTGGAACTTGGATTGCGAAGACCGTGCAAGAGCGGCCACCTTATCGTGCTATCGCTTTGCGTAAATCACAAACCTTGATCACAGTAAAAAGTCCTGCCATGTTGCATGCCGCGGGTTTTTTAACACGGGTGTTTGATACACTTAGCCGTCATCAGATCTCGGTCGATTTGGTCACAACATCCGAGATCAGTGTGGCGCTAACGCTGGATGAAGGCGGCATGACCAGTGCTTTTTCTAATAGCGTTGAACCCGCGTTAGATGAGCTTAAAACCTTTTGTGAAGTCACCGTTGAGCAAGGTTTAAGTTTAGTGGCGGTGATTGGTAACCATTTACATAGCAGTAAAGGGGTAGCGGGCGCGTTATTCCATGCGCTTGAGCGTATTAATATGCGGCTGATTTGTCACGGCGCTTCAAAGCATAATCTGTGTTTCTTAATCCAAGATCAGGATGGCCCCGCTGTCGTCAAGCAACTGCATCAAAGCTTGTTTAGCAGTTAGCACGGCCTCATTTCGCCACTGAGCTAGCGTAAAAAAACCGGTTTTAACTTAAGATAACGTACTTAAGCCTAACCGGTTTTTTTGTGGCAGACGGGCTCGTTTTAGTGTGATGCTGGTGTTAGCCACTGAGCGCAGCTGTTAACGATAAGCCAGCACACTGGCGTGCAGTTCACCATAGCAATTGAGGGGTTGACCAACGCACAGCTGCTGCGTATCGCTGAGCCAAACCGGCAAAGGTTCAGCGCTATCTGCAAGACGCAGTAACAGCTGCTCATCACTAAGGATCTGCTGTACGACGCCACTAACCTTAACTTGCGGCAAGCTGGCGACAATGGCTTGTAACGATGGGTTCGCTTGGGTGTCGTCATCGCTCAGCCGTTTGGCCTCCCACAAACTACAACGCAGCGTAATCGTCTGCTGATGCCGTTCTGCTATGGCATCAAAATCGTCTTCATCACCATCAATGATCAGTGCTTTTAATCCTGTATAGCTACACTGGGCTAATTCTGCACCGGCAGTGTAGGGCAGTCGACTCAGTTTAGTGATCTGAGTGTCTATCTGCATACCGCTTCGCTCCTATTTAGCAAAAGACAGGGTTAAACAGGCTCCGCCGTTATTCATACGGCAACGGATCGGTGGTGTGATTGAGTGCAAAGGCTTCCAAACGCTCCTGACAAGAACCGCATTTACCGCAAGCATGTTCACGGCCGTTGTAGCATGTCCAGGTTTTACTGTAATCCAAGCCCATTGCTAAGCCATCACGTAAGATCTCAATTTTCGTTTGATATAAATACGGGCTGACAATGTCGACGGGTTGATAATTAGCGATCTGACAAACATCATTCATTTTTTCAACAAATTCAGGTCGGCAATCTGGGTAGATAAAGTGATCACCTGAATGTGCACCATAATATACCGCGCGCGCGCCCAGTGAGTCGGCATAACCAACCGCAAGCGATAATAAAATCATATTGCGGTTGGGCACTATGGTCGATTTCATGGTATCGGCAGCATAATGGCCTTCAGGCACATCGATGTCACTGGTCAGTGAAGAGCCGCTGATCAATTGGTTAATCGCGGTAATATCAACAATTTTATGGTCGATATTTAATTCCTGGCAAACTTGCTCCGCGCATTTTAGCTCTTTAACGTGGCGTTGGCCGTAATTAAAAGACAGCGCATATACCTGATGACCGGCATGAATGGCATTGTGCAGCACCGTGAAGGAGTCCATACCGCCAGAATAAATAACCACAACTTTTTGCGTCATTCGCGCCTCTCTCTAGTATAATGCCGGAAAATTTGGCCGCGTAGTATAGTGCAAAAGCGGCAAGGGCGCACTAATTGCGTCGGTTACTTTGATTTAGAGGATTAACAAAGCGGGTGTATAAGGTTAACGAAGTTTTTCAAACCATTCAGGGCGAAGGTAGTTTTACCGGTATGCCAGCGATTTTCGTGCGGTTGCAGGGCTGTCCTGTCGGCTGTGCTTGGTGTGATACCAAGCACACTTGGGCCATCAATCTGGAACAACAAGTCGATTTGGCTCAGGTCAGTGCGAAACAAGCCGATAGTGAATTTTGGGCAGATGTGACACCGCAAGCCTTGTTAGCACTGTTTGCCGAGCGTGGTTATCAAGCCCGGCATGTGGTGATTACCGGTGGTGAACCTTGCATGTATGATCTCGTTCCATTATGCCAAGCGTTAAGCGAGCAAGGTTACAGTAGCCAAATTGAAACCAGCGGCACATTTGAAATAAAAGCCCCTGCTGATTGTTGGGTGACGGTATCACCAAAATTGAATATGGCGGGGGGCTATAAAGTTTTAGCTAGCGCTTTGCAGCGCGCTGATGAAATTAAACACCCGGTGGCCATGCAAAAACACGTTGATGAGCTAGTGACGTTATTAACCGAGCATCAAATTTTAAATAAGTTAGTGTATTTACAACCGATTAGCCAGCAAAAGCGCGCCACTGAACTTGCCATCGCCAGCTGTATTCAGCATAACTGGCGCTTGAGTGTGCAAGTGCATAAATACTTGGGTATTGAATAAGAATACAACATCAGCTTTCAGCCCTAAGGCTTAGGCGTTATGTTCGAACCAGCTTTCAAGTTGCTCTAAGCAATAGGCAGGATCACTTTGCGCTAAGCTCACTTTAAGTGCCGGTTGCATTGGCAGTAATTCTAACCAGCGCCCGGCCAGCCAAGCGCCATCATCCAGTTTAGGCTCTGGGTATAACTCCGCTAACAGCGGGTATTCGGCTAAAAGCGCTGCAAAGGATTGGGCAAAGCCATGCTGAGCTGCCGGCAGCAGTGTATCAGCCCAATCTGCTTGTGCTTCTACCTCGGCGATGTGCAAATTATCACTCTCTTGCCAACGGTGGCGGATATGATAACGACCTACGCCACGCAAGGTGATGCCTAACAGACCATCTGGCAATGCTTCAAAATCTTCTATTTTCACCTTACAGACCAGTGGCAATATCCGATCAGGGTGTTGTTGACTGACGAATGGATTTAACGTGGCCATCGCAAAATCACGTTTTTCACTTAGCGATTCTTTGACCAACCGGACATAGCGTGGCTCAAATACCCGCAATTTCATTCTGCCACCGGGTAACAGAAAACTGCTTAATGGAAATAGTGCCAATTGCTCGCTCATAACTACTGCATATGTTTATTCAAGATAGTGAATATTACGGACTCAATGAGCAAGCAGATTGCTCGCATAAAAAAAACTGCAAGCTACCGAGGGTAAATTGCAGTTTTGCTGGATTAACGACCCGAGATTTTGCGCTCTGGATCATCTTTTAATTTGGGGATTTTTAAACCAAGTTCTTGGCCGCGATTGCGGGCAAAGTAGGTGCAGCCATAAAACATGACGCAAGATAACACTAACTCTACTGCAGACAAGGCTTGATATAAGCCGCTGCTGACCCATAAGTTGGTTAAACTGTGTAAAAAATAGATCATGACAATAAAATTAGCCCAAGCAAAGGTATATGCTTTGGCTTTGATAATGCCTATCATCGGTAACCATAACGGTAGCCACAAAAAAAGGAGTGTACTAAGCGTGCTGGGTTGCAAATTTTGATCTTCACCATAACTCACTGGGGCCAACCAAAGATGCCACAGCGGGATCAAAAGCCATAAGCCCCAATAGCCAAGCCTACCCAATAACAGAAAACGTTGGGTTTGCGCAGACATGGGCACTGCAGAAGTTGCCGTCATTAACTTGTAAATCCTTTATTTTTCAATGCAATACTAAGTTGACCTAGGCGTTTGCCAAACGCCAAGGCTAATCGCTGTTCGTCAACCGATAACTGGGTATCATGGTTTAAACCACTGACATGGCTTGGGCCGTAAGGTGTGCCGCCACTCTGGGTTTTATGCAGCTCAGGCTCGCTGTAAGGCACGCCCATTAATACCATACCGTGATGTAGCAAGGGTAACATCATACTGAGCAGGTTGGCTTCGTTGCCCCCATGCAAACTGCCTGAGGACGTAAAGACCCCCGCGGCCTTGTTAATTAATTCGCCTTTAAGCCAACAACTGCTGGTTGAATCCCAAAAAGCTTTAGCTTCCGCGGCCATATTACCAAAACGTACTGGGCTACCAAAGGCTAAACCATCACATTCTCGTAACTCTGCTAATTCAGCGACGGGGTGCTTAGGCACACTGGTTTTATCAAAACCAGCTATACAGCGAACTTTTGCTTCTGCACCGGCTTGTTGGATGCCGCTGGCGATTTTCTCAGCCAAAGCAGCGACTGAGCCATGGCGTGAGTAATAGAGGACTAAAACACTGCAAGTCATGCTAACAACGCTTCAATATTAGCTAACGGCCGGCCAATCGCTGCTTGCTTACCTTTAACGACGATAGGGCGCTCCATTAAACGTGGATGTGCGACTACGGCCTCGATAATCTGCTGCTCGCTGAGCGACGGATCCGCCAAGTTCAAATTTTGATACTCTGGCTCTTTACTACGTAAAATCTGCCGTGCAGGTAATTGTAACTTCGCCAGTAAATCAACGATGGCTGGGTAATTGAGTGGCGTTTTTAAGTATTCAATAACTTGATAGGGTTGGCCGCTATCGGCCAGAAGCGCTAAAGCGTCACGGCTTTTTGAGCAACGTGGGTTATGGTAAATAATCATAATAGGTCCTCATCGTCAGTTACATGCGTTGCAAGCGCTCAAATTCAGCTTGCAGTTGACGTTTTTTGGCTTCAATTCGCCGGTTTTCTAAACGGGCATCGGGTTTAAGACTGTTCAACGCTTCATTCAAATCATCGATGGCTTTTGGATAATTAGCCAATTGATAAAACAGATCTGAGCGTGTTTCATAATATTTGGCGAAGTCTTCTTGTGCTTTATAAGCTTCTGACAACAAATCATAAGCTAAGATATTATCGTCTTTGTAATACAATAAGTTACGTAGCAAATGTACGGCTAAACCATAGTTAGCTGATTTCACGGCCACGTTAGCGTAGTTTAACGTTACCACTTGGTTGTTAGGCCGCAGTAAATAGGCTTGTTGTAAAAACTCTTTTGCTTGTTCGTATTTCTTTTCAGCTATCAAGATATCCGTATACACATCAAGGTAATACAGGTTGTACGGATCTTGCTTCAGCAAGTCTTCTATAAGAACACGGGCTTCTTCGTAGTTTTTATTATCTAGCTTGGCAATGGCTAAACCGTAATGATTGGCGCGGGTATTGCCACCGGGTTCGGTTAGCATACGTTCGAAGATGATTAACGCATCTTTGGTGCTGTAATGATAACGGGCCAAAATACGCGATTTAGTTAAAGTGAAATCTTGGCTATCCGGCACAAAACGTTGTGGGAACTGTTGCGCACGTAAACGGGTGTCACTGACTCGAGCTTGCGAAAGAGGGTGCGTTTGTAAAAAGGATAATTGTTGATTAACAAACCGGCTTTGTTGACTTAACCGGCTGAAAAATATCGGTACGGCATTAGGATCAAAACCCGCTTCGGCTAAGATCGTCATCCCTATACGATCAGCTTCTTGTTCATTACTGCGGGTAAAGTTAATGGCACTTTGCTGTGCCGCGCCCTGCGAGGCGGCCATCGCAGCCATGCCCGCTTCTGGGTTGATGGTCGCTAAAATAATCGACCCCAACAAACTGGCAATGGTCAGCGGCGAACGTTGGTTTTGCGCTTCAACAAAACGGGCGATATGTCGTTGTGTCACGTGGGCAACTTCATGGGCGATCACCGACGCAAACTCACTTTCACTTTCAGAGACCGCTAAAGTACCCGTATGAGAAACGATATTGCCGCCTAAAGAGGCAAAAGCATTAATCTCTTTGTTATTGACCCAATAAAATTTAAAAGGAAATTTCACATCATTCGAGCGAGCGACTAAACGGTTACCCAGTGCATTAAGGTACTCATCGAGTAAAGGGTCGTACACCATGGGTAAACGAGCACGGGTTTGTCGGATCAGTACATCACCGATTTGCTTTTCTTTTTCAGGCGTTAAAGTTGAAAAAGCGTTGCCGCCAATATCGGGCAATGTATTTAAAGCCATAGCGGATGGCGTCTGCAAACTCAATGTGAGCAGAGAGAGCAAAATTGTCTTTCTTACTGCAAAGCGTATCATAAATCACTGACCTGTTTGATGCTGCAAATTAAGCTACATTTCTGCTGGTTTGGCTCTGTTAAACGCTGTAAGTTCAGTTAAGTTCAACGAAGCGTCACTGTTTGTCGCTTTTTAATACAATCAGTAAGCTAACGGCTCAATACTGCACTAATTTACCACATTCAGCACCTTGTCTAACAGTGAGTCGTTACTTTTATGCTGATGTTGGTATACTGCAAAGTCGTTTAAATTTACGCGAGGCATCACATGCTAGACTGGTTGCAAAAATGGTACAAAAACAAATTCTCTGATCCGCAGGTCGTTACGCTATTTTTGATGCTGCTGACCGGTTTTTTTGCCATTTATTGGCTCAGTGGCATGTTAGCGCCTGTGTTGGTCGCCATTGTATTTGCCTACTTATTAGAATGGCCCGTTGCACGTCTAACGCGCTGTGGTTTTAATCGAACCATCAGTACCAGCGCAGTAGTGCTTGGTTTTATGAGCATTTTGATCCTGCTGTTGATGTGGGTGGTCCCGATTGCTTGGTATCAAGGCCGTAACTTATTGCGCGATTTGCCACAAATGATTGCGCTCGGTCGCACTTACTTACTCGAATTACCTGAGCTGTTACCCGGCATGGTCGGCGAAGATCAGATTTTATTGCTGATGCAATCAGTTGATGAGCGAGTCATGACGTTTGGTCGCACTGTGTTGTCGTTATCACTGGGATCTATTGTGGATTTAGTCGCGCTGCTGATTTATCTGGTATTAGTACCGGTCATGGTTTTCTTTATGCTGAAAGATAAAACCGAGTTGACTAATGGCTTTGTGCAGTTTTTACCCGATGAGCGCAAATTAATTACTCAAGTTTGGCATGAAATGAACGTGCAGATCATGAATTATATTCGTGGCAAAGTGCTGGAAATTGTCATTGTCGGTACGGTGAGTTACGCGGTATTTTCGTTGTTTGGGTTAAACTATGCGATGTTATTGGGCTTACTGGTCGGTTTCTCGGTACTCATCCCCTACATCGGGGCGGCTGTGGTCACGCTGCCGGTGGCCACGGTAGGGTTGTTTCAGTTGGGTTTAACACCTGAATTTGGTTACTTACTGTTGGCGTATGGCATTATTCAAGCCTTGGATGGCAATGTATTGGTGCCGCTGTTATTTTCAGAAGTGGTCGACTTAAACCCCGTTTACATCATCATTGCGGTATTGTTTTTCGGAGGGTTATTTGGTTTTTGGGGGATTTTCTTCGCCATACCATTAGCTTCACTGGTAAAAGCAACAGCGAAAGCGTGGTCAACGAGAGTCCATCCCGCTGACCCCGCAGATTAATATTACCAGCGATAATTTAGGTTCACACCCGCACTAAAATAACGTCCTGGTGCGGGTTCAAAAGCGCGGCCATTACTTTGATTAACCACCACCGCACCCACATTTTTCCGATCGGTCAAGTTGTTCACTTTTAGCCAATAACGCACTTGCCACTGTGCTAACACCTGCTCGGTGCTGATAGCGGCATCAAAAGTAACGGCGCTTGGCGCAAAATCACTATTCTCATCATCGGTTGCAATTTTGCTTCGATAGCTGCTGATCCATTCTAAATATAACGGCAGCGCTAAGCGGGGTTGATAGCGTAATTGCGAATAGGCATCTGTTTTTGCTACGCCGGGTAAGCGATTTCCCGATAGTGCTGTTGATGCAAAGGTCGCATCAAGTAAGGTTAAGCTAAAATCGTGTTGCAAATGCGCGGATAACGCGGTGCGCATTGCCAATTCAATACCATCTCGCGCCGTATTACCGGCATTACGATAACTGGTGCGGCCGTTATTGCTACTGGCAACCAACAATTCATCGCTGCTGCGGATACTGAACACACTTAAGCTCATGCTGCTCGCAGCATCTTGGTACTTTATACCTGTTTCCCACTGGCGATTCTCACTGGCTTGTAAGCCTAAATTTAAGCCACTGCCTTCAGTTTTATAGGCAAGCTCGCTTAATGTGGGGGCTTCAAAACCTTGACCCGTACTCATAAACCAAGCCCAGTTGGCGGCAAACTGATAATTTATACCGATGGCGCCAGCGTGTTGGTAATAATTGCGCTCACCACTGTCATCGGGATTGGCGCCTTGGATAAAATTATCGCGAATAGCATAGTGCAGTTCGCTGTAGCGTAACCCCCCATTAAAGCTTAATTTATCGGTCGGTTGATAATTGACACGCCAGTACAGATCCCGGTTTTCGGCGAGATTGGTTTCGTCGCGTCGCAAGTCACCCCGCTGTCCGAATTGATTAACATACCCTTGGCGAGCATCATCACTTTTGGCAATGGCCGCGCCAACCAGAGTACTCAGCTCAGGGTGCAGCTGCCATTGCTTTTGTGCATTAGCGCCTTGGAAATCGCGGTCTAGTGCTATGACACCGCCTGATGAGGTGATGGCAGAGCCGGGGAAGGCTAAGTTTTGTGCCACTTCACGATTACCTTGCCAAATAGCAACTTGCCAAGGATGCTTACCACTGTGTGCTAGGGCAAGGCTGGCTTGATGTTGTCGGGTGCTTTTAGTGGTATCAAACAAACTGGCTTGAGCCGCTGTTTGCTCAGGATCTTCTCGCCATTGCTCTGCAGATAAACTCAGCGGATCTTGCAGCAGCGGATCATTCGAGCCGTCAATGCGAACACGTAGGGTGAGCTCGTCTGTTAATAAGCTTTGCCAACCAAATTGAACTTGTTGCTTACGCGCGCTGGAACGCTCTCGAAAGCCCTCTGTTTCAAAGTGTTTAGCGGCCAACTGCCAACTATTATTTAATGAGCGTTGGCTAATTTGCAGTTGGTATTGCTGATGCATAGAACTTAACGCGAGATCACTGCTAACCCCACTGGGTTGTTGCTCATTAGTGTATAACGAAATCACGCCACCGGCGCCATTGCCATACAATACGGCCATCGGGCCACGCAGTACTTCGGCATAAGCAATGTTATCGAGTAAAACGCTGGAGAGTTGGCCTTGGCCATCGGGTGCCGAGATGGGTATACCGTCTTGTTGTAAGTAAATACCACGAATACCAAAAGCGCTGCGGCTACCAAAACCACGTAAACTGAGCCGTGTGTCCTGCGCAAAATTGGCACGACTATCAACTTGCAAGCCGGGGATCCCTTGCAGGAGTTCCGCGCTATCGATTAACAGACCGTGTTCATTGCGCCTGGCAATGTCGATACTCGCAGGCGTACTGAGCCAAGATTGTTGTTGCTGACTGGCTGTAACTACAATAATTTCTGTGGGTTCAGCCGCGAATGCCGAGTAGGGCAACCAGCTGGTGGCAACAAGGCCACCGGCTAGTGTAAATCGAGGAAGCATAGACATGTTTAATTGGCAGCTTTTAATCGAAGAATTTGGCCATTAATTTGATCGGTCAGCAGATACACTGCACCATCAGGGCCTTGGCGGACATCACGGATCCGCTGGCCAATCATAATACGTTCTTCATGACTGACTTTTTCACCGTTGAGTTCTAAGCGCACGAGTTGACCAAATTTCAGTGATCCAACTAATAAGCTGTCTTTCCACCCAGGAATGGCGTCAGACAAGTAGAAGCTCATGCCGCTAGGTGCAATGGATGGCACCCAATAATGCATTGGCTGCTCTAAGCCGGCTTTTTTGGTTTGACCAATAGTGCCGCCGCCATATTCTTCCCCATAAGTAATCACCGGCCAGCCATAGTTAAGTGTGGCACGCGTTACGTTAATTTCATCACCGCCTTGTGGGCCGTGCTCATGCGTCCACAATTCACCCGTAACGGGATGCAGAGCTGCACCTTGAATATTACGATGACCATAAGACCAAATATCATCTAAGACTGCAGCATCTTTCACATAAGGGTTATCGGTGGGTACGCTACCATCTAAATGTAAACGGATCACTTTACCGTGATGGTTATCTAAGGTTTGTGCATCATCACGGCGCTGCCCTCGATCGCCCAATGTTATAAATAAGTAGTTATTATCTTGGATCACTAAGCGCCCGCCAAAGTGATGGCGGCTTTCAAATTTAGGATTAGCACTAAACACGATGTTTAAATCGCTGATCGCCGTGTCGCTCAAAGTTGCCATGGCGACAGCCGTACTGCTGCCATTTTCGCCAGGCTGATTAAAACTAAAATAGAACTGCTTATTCGTTGCGAAATCAGGGTGTAACACCACATCAAGTAATCCCCCTTGACCGTTGACAACGATGTCAGGTAAGCCCTGTAAAGGTGCGCTCAGGCTACCGTCTGTATTAACGAAACGCAGCTTGCCAGCGCGTTCTGTTACCAACATCCGACCATCGGGTAAAAATGCCAAACCCCAAGGGTGCTCTAAGCCTTCGGCCACTTTTTCAACAGACAAGACTGATTTTTCTGTTTGTAAGGTTTGTGCATTCATCACCGGTGAGGCTAATAAAAGGGCCGAAGCCAGGGCAGAAAATGTCATTAATTTTTTCATCGGGTGCTCCAAATAAGGATAAAGCTAAGCGTAATCACTGAATATGATGCTAGCAGCTCTGTCGTTATTTAGTATAACGACAGGCTAAAATGCGAGTCTGGCAAGATGAATGCTAGCTTTTTAAGTAGCTCAGTACGACTTCGTGGTGATCTTTGGTTTTAAATTTATCGAAGACTTTTGCAATGCTACCGTCTTGATTGATAAGAAAGCTTAAACGATGCAAACCATCGTATTCTTTACCCATGAATTTTTTCAAGCCCCAAACGCCAAAAGCTTCTGCAACCTGATGGTCTTCATCGCCAAGCAAGGTAAAATTCAATTGATCGCGTTCAGCGAATTTGGCTAAGCGTGCCGGTGCGTCAGTGCTAATACCCACCACTTTAACGCCTAACTGTTCAAGTTCAGCCATGCTGTCACGCAGTGCACAGGCCTGCACAGTGCAACCTGGCGTCATGGCTTTTGGGTAAAAATAAACAAGTACGCGCTGCTGTTTAAGCAAAGCACTAAGGTTGACGGGCTGTTGTTGTTGATCGGGCAACGTAAAATCAGGGGCGATTTGTCCGGCGGTTAGTGTTTGCATAGCGTTTCCTTATTGTTGTGCTTGAAAAGTACCTTGTAAGCCGAGTTGTTGCATCAAGGCAAAGAGTTCTACAGAAATGTGTTCAGCATCAATTCCTTCCGCTAACTCCAGCGTCATTTGCGTATGCATCATTACGCCGTTTGCGCTGGGGCTGGTAGCCGATTGCAAAGAGCCAATGTAAATATTGTGACTGGCTAACAATCCCGTAATAGCACCAAGCGTACCGACTTTGTCTGGGCCCGCATAGTCCAAGACATAATGCGACACAACCTGGGTTTGCGATTGGCCACTAGTACGTTTACTCATCGTAGTTAGATCAAGTTCTAACCCAAGAGCCGGTAACAGGTGTTCAATACGGCTGATGGCCGGTAAATCGCCAGAGAGCAGCATAATAAAGGTGAATTCACTGCCGAAAATAGCCATACGGCTATCAATGATGTTGCAATTACATTCGGTCACCAAGCGGGCTAGCTTACTGACGATGCCGGTGCGATCCGGGCCTATCGCGGTAACCACAAGTTGAAGAGGCATAGCACTTCCTATAAAGGTCTAAAAACAGCAGTTTTTTTGCCTGCATGATACGGCGCGCAGTTTAGCATATTGCAAATGAATGTCATCTGCCCTTACGCATCAGCAATCAGGGTGAAAGCTTGCTTGTGTTTACTGGCTGCTGTCTTTAACATAGGCGCCCTTAATACAAAATGTGGAGCCACAGTAGCATGTTCAAAGGTAGTATCGTTGCCCTGGTGACGCCGATGACCGATGAGGGTCAGGTTGATTTTGAGAGCTTAGCGCAATTAGTGGCTTTTCACTTGGCGCAAGGTAGTGCCGGTCTGGTGATTATGGGCACTACAGCAGAAGCCGCTACTTTAACCATGGCAGAACAACATGCAGTGATGGCTAAGGTATGCGAGCAAGTGGCGGGGAAGATCCCGGTCATTGCGGGTAATGGTGCAATGTCGACCAGTGAAACCATTGCTAAAACGCAATTCTTTGCTGATCTGCCCATCGATGGCTACCTAACGGTGACACCGTTTTACAATAAGCCAATGCAAAAGGGCATGCTGGCGCATTTTACTGCGGTAGCGGCGGCAACAGACAAGCCGATCATTTTATATAACGTGCCAGGCAGAACGGGCGTTGATTTACTACCGGAAACGGTAGCGGCTTTAGCGAAAGTCAACAATATTGTCGGTATAAAAGAAGCGACCGGTTCACTGGCTCGTTTAGCCGAGCTTAAAGCGCTATGTCCTGCTGATTTTTTACTGTTAAGTGGCGACGATGCGAGCTTTGCACAGTTTATGTTGGCGGGGGGGCATGGTGTCATCTCGGTGTCGGCTAATGTCGTTCCCGCGGCCATGAGCCAAGTGTGTCAGGCTGCTTTTGCCGAGCAAAATGCCGCAGCCTTAGCCATTGATGCAAAGCTTCAAGCGCTTCATCAAGATTTATTTATCGAATCCAATCCAATTCCAACAAAGTGGGCATTAAAGCGCATGGGCTTAATCAAGTCTGATTTTTTGCGCTTACCGTTAACCCAGTTGGAACCAATTCATGAAAAACGAATCGAACAGGCATTACAACAAGCCGGAATTTTAGAGCAGGAGTAGTTTAGGTGCAAAAGTGGGCAAATGGTATTATCGCTGTCAGCGTCTTAGTAAGTGGCTGTTCAGTTTTTGACAAAACACCAACAGAAAGCACTGAGCTGAAGAAAGTTAACCTGCAGATCCCCGCAGGTATGGCCACACCCAATCAGCCAGCAATCTATGATATTCCAGCCAATCAGCCGGTGAAAACCGCCGCAAAAGAACAAATCAGTAAGCGTTCTCCTACCTTAGTTCTTGCCACTGCAACCAGTAGTCGCCTAGAGGAAGAAGAAAAACTTGCTCGGGTATGGTTCGAACGGAATGATTTAACCGGTGAGTTAACGCCTTTTGTGACTGAGCAATTGCAGGCGTTTTTTCAACAGCAAGCCATTGAATTAAAGCAAACTGACGATGCCGGCTTACGGTATGAAACGGGTTGGATCAAGCGCTCTGAGACTTCCGGCTTTTTGTTTTGGAAATCTGAAGATGCCGTGGATCAAGTCCGTTTTCAAATTGAGTTAGCACCTCGGCCGCATGGTCGCAGTTTAAGTATGACGGTGACCTTGTTAGAGCATCAGTATTTTGTGCCAGGTGAACAGCTCAATGCGGTACAAATTAAAGCCAACGAAGTGAATTTACTTAACCGAGTAATTAATCAGGTTGCTGTAACCGAGGTCGCCAAGGCGCGTGAGTTACGTGCACAAGTGGCCGAAGTCTCTTTGGCTCCCGGTATCGACAAAGCCGGCAATGCCGCTTTAATCACTGAACAGCCGTTAGATGTGACGTGGTCACAGTTAGAGTTATTATTTAATGATTTAAATTTATCGGTAACAGATTTTGACCGTTCTGTTTATACCTATTTTTTGAATTACACCAAACCCGAACGGGGTTTTTGGCGCACTATTACGTTGCGTGATGCCCCTTTACAGTTGCCAATAGAAAATGGCGATTACCGGATTGTGTTATCACGTTTAGCCAACAACCATACTGCGATTGCTTGGTTAGACAAAACAGGTGAGCCATTATCTGCTGATATTGTGAACAGTATTTACGAGCCGATGGTCACCGCCATCCGTGCAGCTGGTGCTGAGTTATAATCTGCGGTAAAAAGTCATTTGCGATCAGGCCAAAGCCCTTTATACTTTGCGCCTGATTTTAGTGCCTGCCGATCGGAGTTTAAAATGGTCCAAAAGACAACTGAGCTGTACCGTGGAAAAGCCAAAACAGTGTATAACACCACAGATAATACGCTGCTCGTGTTACACTTTCGTAATGATACCTCTGCTTTTGATGGTGAGCGTATTGAACAGCTTGATCGTAAAGGCATGATCAACAACAAATTTAACTTTTTCATCATGCAAAAGTTGCAAGAAGCCGGTATTCCAACGCAAGTTGAGAAATTGCTCAGCGATGATGAAGTGCTGGTGAAAAAGTTAGACATGATCCCAGTAGAGTGCGTTATTCGTAACTATGCTGCTGGCTCATTGGTGCGTCGGCTTGGTGTTGCTGAAGGGATGGCTTTAACGCCTGCGACCTTTGAATTGTTCTTAAAAAATGATGCGTTACACGATCCGATGGTGAATGAATCGTTGGCGGTGTCTTTTGGCTGGGCAACAGCTGAGCAATTAGCTGAAATGAAGCGTCTGACATTTAAAGCGAATGAAGTATTAAATGCCTTGTTTGACGCAGCTGGGATGTTGTTAGTTGACTTCAAATTAGAATTTGGTGTTTTTAACGGCCAAGTGGTGTTAGGTGATGAATTCTCACCGGATGGCTGCCGTTTATGGGATAAAGCAACCCGTAAAAAACTAGATAAAGATCGCTTCCGTCAAGGTTTAGGTGGCGTGGTAGAAGCTTATGAAGAAGTGGCCAATCGTTTAGGTGTTCATTTAGGCTAATCGTTTGCTTGTTTGAGTGAAGCCACCTGCGGGTGGCTTTGTTATAATAAGGCGTAATCTGGCGAGCAGCGCAAAGGAGAGAGCATGGTCTTGGCTAAATGGCTGGGGTTAGCATTAATATTGTTGTTTAGCAATGTACTGTGTAGCGCAGAGCGCCCGCCTTTGTATCAGGCTGAAGTGAGTGCAGAGCAAACGCAACAGCAATGGCAACGTGAAGCCTTACAGCAAGTGTTAATGCGTGTGACTGGTCGTCCAGACATTATGCAACAAGCCGAGCTGCGTAGTGAATTAGCCAATGCCGCAAGCTACGTTAAGCAGTTTGAAGCGATCCGAACCGAGCAAGGCAATAAGGTTCGTGTTGTCCTAGACAGCCAACGTATTCAACAATTACTTAAAACTTACCAAATTCCAGTATGGGGTGGTCAAAGACCTGACATCTTGTTCTGGATTGTTGAACAACAACAGTTGCAACGTAATTTTGTGCGCCGCGCTGATAGCGTCTGGTTAACGAGCTTAAGCAGCGCTTTGCAGCAACAAGCCTTACCTTTTACTTTACCCTTGTATGATATCGACGACTTAATGTTGTTAACTGAAACTGATGTGTGGGCCGGGTTTTGGCAACAAATTGACGCCGCCAGCGCACGCTATCAAGCAGATGAAGTGGTGGTGTTATTACTCGAAACCACAAGCGATAACCCCGAATTACCTTGGCGTTTAACCGCGTTGCGACAGCAAGAAGGGCGCGTATTACGAAATGAATATCAAGCGGCCAGTGAAGCAGAATTAATGCAGCAGTATGCGGCTAGCTTAGGTCAAGAACTGGCGCAACAATTCGCTATTTTACTTAACCCTGCAGCAGAGCAACATGTGGTACTGCAAGTCGGTGGTATGCAAAGTTTGGCCGAGGTGGTCAGTGTTGAGCGTAACCTAGCAAGTTTACTGGGGGTCAGCAAAGTTCAGATCGTGCAACAAAGCGCGCAATTTACCCGTTTTCAGCTGACTATCCAAATGAGTACCGAGCAATTATTGCAAAGCTTGCAGTTTGAACCGACTATTCAAAAAATCGATACCCTTGAACCTTCTTTCGGTGCCTATCCTGGGGTACCGATGCTGCAAACGGATCCTAATCCATCGGATGTGTTAGCGGTATTTCAATTTGTTAGGCGTTAAATGCAACTGACTTTAGCTGTTACTTTGCCTGAAGATGAAACCTTAGACAGTTTTTATGCCGCCGAACATAGTGCGGCAGTGAGCTTTTTAAAGCAGTATTTAGCTGATCCAAATGGGCAAGCACCGGTGTATTTATTCGGTGCCAGTGGTAGCGGTAAATCGCATTTATTATATGCTGCCTGCGTGCAGGCGCATGAGCAAGGCCGCACCAGCCAGTTAGTGGCATTGCAAGATTGTGAGCAATTAACTCCGCGGATCTTAGATAACCTTGAACAACTCGATCTGGTTTGTTTAGACAATATTCAGGCGGTGGCGGGCGATCTCAACTGGCAGGTGGCGGTGTTTGATTTATATAATCGTCTGGTTGAGCAAGGTAAAGCACTGATTATTGTGGCTAATCAAGCACCACAACAGCTGGGGATCACCTTACCGGATTTAGTGTCACGCTTGCATGCCTGCACCAGTTTTCAATTACGTTTGTTAAGTGATGACGACAAGCAAGGCTTATTACAGCAAAAAGCGCGGCTCAAGGGCATTGAACTGCCTGCTGAGGCGGCGCGTTATTTATTAAACCACCATAATCGTGATATCCGATCGCTGGTGGCTATTTTAGATCGACTTGATAAAGCCTCTATTGTGCATCAGCGCAAACTCACTATCCCATTCATCCGTGAAATTCTGCAACAAGCCTAAAATAATCAGAAAAATTTGCATCTAAACGAAAAAATCTGCTGCTAAAACTGCGTGCTAGCCATTTCTGGTGTATTATTGGCGGCTTTGAATCTAGGCAATCCTGGTGACGTTGAGGACAACAATGAACCTGACAGCGATATTAAATGAGGCTCTGGCTGCGGTAGCAACCGCGAGCGATATTCCTGCTTTAGAAGAGGTTCGCGTAACCTTTATGGGCAAAAAAGGCAGTATTACCGATCTGCTGAAATCCTTAGGGGCGATGGACCCAGAGCAGCGTAAAATCGCTGGTCAACAAATAAACGAATTAAAGCAGCAAGTGCAAGACGCGCTAAATCAAAAACGTGATTTGTTACAACAAGCGCAACTTGCCGCTAAGTTGGCACAAGAGCGAATTGATGTCACCTTACCCGGCCGCGCTATTGAAAGCGGTGGCTTACACCCGGTCAGTCGCACTATTGCGCGGATCGAAAGTTTTTTTGCTGAGTTAGGTTTTGAAACCAAGCACGGCCCAGAAATCGAAGACGACTTTCATAACTTTGATGCGCTGAATATTCCTGAGCACCATCCTGCCAGAGCAGATCATGACACCTTTTATTTCAATCCTAAGCTGATGTTGCGCACGCAAACCTCGGGCGTGCAAATTCGCACTATGGAAAAAGAACAACCGCCACTGCGCATTATTTCGCCAGGTCGGGTGTATCGTAATGATTATGATCAAACACATACGCCAATGTTTCATCAAGTTGAAGGCTTAATGGTCGATAAAAATGTCAACTTTGCTGAGCTTAAAGGCATTTTGCATGACTTCTTGCAAAACTTTTTTGAAGAAGACTTACAGGTTCGCTTTAGACCGTCGTTCTTCCCATTTACAGAGCCTTCCGCTGAAGTGGATGTGATGGGTAAAAACGGAAAATGGTTAGAAGTACTCGGTTGTGGCATGGTGCATCCGAATGTGCTGCGCTCTGTCGGCATCGATCCTGACGTGTACAGTGGCTTTGCCTTTGGTATGGGCGTTGAGCGTTTAACGATGTTGCGTTACGGCGTAACCGATTTACGCTCATTCTTTGAAAATGATGTGCGCTTCTTAAAGCAGTTCAGATAAGCGGAGTAGAACAAGATGAAATTTAGCGAATCCTGGTTACGTGAATGGGTTAGCCCTAAGCTGGATACTCAAGCTTTATCTGAACAATTATCCATGGCCGGTTTAGAAGTCGATGGTATTGCAGCGGTGGCCGGTGAGTTTAGCGGCGTAGTCGTCGGTGAAGTCGTGGCTTGTGAGCAACATCCTGATGCCGATAAATTGCAAATTACCAAAGTGTCTATTGGCTCTGCGGAGTTATTAGACATTGTTTGTGGGGCAAAGAATTGCCGTTTAGGGCTAAAAGTTGCGGTAGCTACCGTGGGTGCGGTATTACCGGGTAATTTTCAAATTAAAAAAGCCAAACTGCGTGGACAGCCTTCACACGGTATGTTGTGTTCATTCTCAGAATTAGGCATGGCAGATGACTCTGACGGTATTATGGAATTACCAACAGATGCGCCAGTGGGCACTGATCTTCGTCAATATTTAGCTTTAGATGATGTGACTATCGAAGTTGATTTAACGCCAAACCGTGCTGACTGTTTAGGGATTAAAGGCTTAGCGCGTGAAGTGGCCGCGTTAAATAAACTTGAGGTTTGCCAGCCTGTGTTTACGCCAGTCGCTGCGACCATCGATGAACAAAAAGCCATCAACCTTAAAGCCCCGAGTGCCTGCCCACGCTATTTAGGTCGTGTCATTCGCAACGTTAATGTGCAAGCGGCCAGCCCATTATGGCTAACTGAAAAATTACGGCGCTGTGGTGTTCGTAGTATCGATGCCATTGTTGATGTTACCAACTATGTTTTATTAGAGCTGGGGCATCCAATGCATGCCTTTGATTTAGCAAAAATCAACGGTGATATTCAAGTACGAATGGCCACAGCCGGCGAAAAACTGGTGTTATTAGATGGCGAAGAAGTGACTTTGCAGGCTAATACCTTATTAATTGCCGATGCGGATAAAGCGTTAGCGATGGCAGGTATATTTGGTGGTTTAGACAGTGGTGTTACAAAAAGCACGACGGATATTTTCCTAGAAAGTGCCTTTTTTGCCCCTTTAGCCATTGCCGGTAAAGCGCGTCAGTATGGTTTACACACGGATGCCTCGCATCGTTATGAGCGCGGTGTTGATCCTGAATTACAACGTACCGCCATGGAACGTGCCACCGCGTTGTTGTTGCAAATAGTTGGCGGTGAAGCCGGCCCGATCACCGAAGCGGTTGCTGCAGACTGTTTACCGGTAAAAGCTCCTATCGTGTTGACTGAGCAAAAGTTAAAACGCATTGTCGGTCATGATATCGCTCGCAGCGAAGTGACTGATATTTTTCAGCGCCTAGGCTTAGGTGTCACAGATACCGCAGAAGGTTGGCAAGTCACGGTGCCAGGTTACCGTTTTGATATCAGTATCGCCGAAGATTTGATTGAAGAAGTGGCCCGGGTATATGGCTATAACAATATTCCAAACCAAGCGCCCATCGCAGCCTTAAAAATGCGCCGTTTTAATGAAGCCAGTTTAAGTGTGTCGCAAATGCGTCAAGTGTTGGTGGATCGTGGTTATCAAGAAGCCATTACTTACAGCTTTGTTGATCCCAAAGTGCAACAGGCGTTATTTGGCGAGCAGAGCGCCTTAGTGTTACCGAATCCGATTTCGGCAGATATGTCGGCCATGCGTTTAAATAGCTGGCCAGGCTTATTACAAGCGGTGCAATACAATCAAAATCGTCAGCATAATCGGTTACGGTTATTTGAATATGGCTTAAAATTTATTCCTGATGCTGCTGCCGAAAACGGTGTACGTCAAGTACCGGTGATCGGTGGTGTGGTCGTGGGTTCTTATGCCAATGAACACTGGACAATCGCAGAGCGTCCGGCTGATTTTTACGATGTGAAAGGTGATGTCGAAGCCTTGTTGGCCTTATTGTCAGCGCCCGCTCGTGTACATTTTGCTGCGGCAGAGCACAGTGCACTGCACCCTGGGCAAACTGCAGCAGTGTATGTTGATGGCGAGGTAGTGGGCTATTTAGGTGCTTTGCATCCCGAAGCTGAACGTAAGTTAGGCATTAAAGGTAAAGCTTTCTTGTTTGAGCTTGACGTTGCCGCTTTAGGCCTTCGTCAAATAGTGCAAGCGCAAGATTTATCAAAATACCCGGCAAATCGCCGAGATTTAGCGGTTGTTGTTAGATCAGATGTGCATTTTGCTGATATTGTTGCTAGTATTAAAAAAGTTGGCGTAAATCAGTTAGTTGACCTAAAATTATTTGACGTATACACCGGTCAGGGCGTTGCGGAAGGATTTAAGTCATTAGCGATTGCTCTGACCTTACAGGATAAAGCGCGTACGCTTGAGGATAAAGCTATCCAAGAAGTTATAAATCAAGTGGTTAGCGTGCTTAAAAATGATTTCGACGCAACGTTGAGGGAATAAAGATGGCGCTTACCAAAGCTGATTTAGCAGAACGTTTGTTTACCAAGTTTGGCGTAAGTAAACGAGATGCCAAACTAATAGTGGAAGCTTTTTTTGAAGAGATCCGTGCTGCGCTAGAGTCTGGTGAGCAGGTTAAGTTATCGGGTTTTGGTAATTTTGATTTGCGCACTAAAAACGAGCGACCAGGCCGAAATCCAAAAACGGGCGAAGATATTCCCATTTCTGCTCGCTGTGTAGTCACGTTTCGGCCAGGCCAGAAACTGAAATCACGGGTAGAAAGCGGTACCAGTAAAGGTTAGATAGACAGTAAATCCGAAAACGGCAGTTACCAAGTAACTGCCGTTTTTTTTTGATTTTTTTTAAAGGGTTGATCCGAATGAATAGGTCAACTGTAAAGAAGAGTGTTCACTACTGAGCAAAATGCTGACAGCAGTAACGTCAGGATCAGTGCTGCCGTGCTTTCTACTGGTAGGATCCTTAAATAATCGTGTTTAGGCAATTATGGTAAATTGATTGCTGGAATTATTTTGACGTGCAAACACGTCTAATTTGGATACAAAGCCTCATGAAAACACCTTCTGTCCATTTAGTCTGGTTTCGACATGATTTACGTTGTCATGACAACGAAGCATTGCATGCGGCTGCTAACGCGGCGGCGGCAGACAATGGTGTGGTTATCGCTGTGTTTATTGCTACCGCTAAAAGCTGGCAACAACACCATATGGCCGCTATGCGTCAAGATTTGTTGCGCCGTCGTGTCAAAGCATTAGAGAGCGAGCTGGCAGATTTAAATATTCCGTTAGTGATGGTGGAAGGTGCCGACTATGCTGGCTGCGCTAAGACGATTGCTGCCTTTATTCCTAAAGGGCTGGTGGCTTTGTATGCACAGCGTGAGTACGAAGTGCGTGAGCAGCAGCGCGATGAGCAGGTTAGCGCACTGTTACAACAGCAGCAGATTGATTGTCATTGGTTCGACAGGCTTTGCATTATGCCCCCCGGCTCAGTGTTAACCCAGCAGGGGGATGTCTATAAAGTATTTACACCGTTCAAACGTAATTGGCTAGCAAAATATGCTGATCAAGGTGTGCATTGCTTGGCTAAGCCAAAGCCACAACTGCGAACCTTTACTGACTTGCCAACGTTTACTGTGATGCAAGAGGGGGATAACAGTTCAGCGGCGTGGCCAGTGGCAGAGGTAGAAGTGCTGCAGCAGATGCGCCTATTTTGTCAGCAAAAGGTGCAAGATTACACTTTGCAACGTGACCTACCTGCCGTGGATGGCACGTCACAGGTTTCACCTTATTTGGCGATTGGCGTGTTGTCAGCACAACAATGCGTCGCTCGCTTGCAATTAGAAGCCGGAGCATCAATTTGGCAAGAGAAAAGTGGTGCTGCAGTCTGGTTATCTGAACTGATTTGGCGTGATTTTTATAAACACATCATGCTGGCCTTTCCAAAACTAATAAAGCATAAAGCGTTTCAAGCGGAAACCGATCTCATTCAATGGCCGAATAATGCGGCCTTATTTGAAGCGTGGTGTCAGGGTAAAACCGGTTATCCGATTGTGGATGCTGCCATGCGGCAATTAAATCAAACGGGCTGGATGCATAATCGCTTACGTATGATCACGGCCAGTTTTTTAGTTAAAGATTTGCATATTGATTGGCGCTGGGGCGAGCAATACTTTATGTCGAAGCTCATTGATGGCGATTTTGCGGCGAACAACGGCGGCTGGCAGTGGGCCGCATCAACCGGTACAGACGCGGCACCGTACTTCCGTATTTTTAATCCAGTAACACAAAGCCAGCGTTTTGATGCCAATGGTGACTTTATCCGTAAGTTTATTCCTGAATTGGCGGCTAAATCGGCTAAAGACATTCATTGGCCGCATAAACCGATTACGCCTAAAGGTTATGCTGCTCCTGTGGTTGCACATGATCAAGTTCGAAAAATTACCTTAGCGCTGTTTTCAGCAGTAAAAAATCAGGAGAACCAGCATGCTTGAACCGCGCCTACAGGCCTTTTTAGATTATTTTAATCAGATCTCAGGGCAACATACTATTGCACCAACCGCGCTCTATCATAAAGACGTCTGTTTTATTGATCCGGTGCAACAAATTCAAGGCGCAACTGCGTTACAAGTTTACTTGAATCATGGTTATCAACGGTTGAACTATGCGCGCTTTGCGCCGGTATCCGGATCTTGTACGGGTGATGTCGGTTTTTTAAGTTGGGTGATGACGTACAGCCATCCTGCCATCGCTAAGGGTAAAGAAATTAGTGTTAAGGGCTGTTCAGAATTACGGTGGCAAGGTGAGCAGATTATCTATCATCGTGATTATTATGATATGACCGAAATGGTTTATCAGCAGATCCCAGTATTAGGTTGGTTAACCAGCCAAGTTAAACGTAAAATGGCTGCGGGTTAACCCGCTGTTTAAGCAGGCGTTTAGCCTGTCATTATAAGGAAAGTTATGCGCATAGCAGTAATAGGCGGCGGAATTTCTGGCATGTTAAGCTGGTATCTGTTGCAACATAAATATGATGTTACTTTGTTAGAAGCAAATGATTATCTTGGCGGTCACACTGCCACTGTTGATGTCGAAGTGCAAGGCAAGCACTATGCCATTGATACCGGTTTTATTGTTTTCAATAACTGGACCTATCCCATCTTCAATAAATTTATTGCTGAGCTTGCTGTACCTGCGTTACCAACAGAGATGAGCTTTTCAGTAAAAAATACACAAAACAATCTGGAATATAATGGCAACACTTTAGCCAGCTTGTTTGCGCAAAAACGTAATGTGTTTCGACCGTCTTTTTGGTTAATGCTGCGGCAAATCGTGCGTTTTAACAAATTGGGTAAGCAACTGGTTGCTGAAGATCATGCCGATCTGGATTTAGAATTGGGCGTGTTTTTAGACAAACATGGCTTTGGCCAAGGTATTCGTGATAATTATTTAATGCCGATGGGCGCAGCAATCTGGTCAGCCGGTTTAACCGATATGCCAAAATTTCCGGTGCGTTTTTTCCTTCGCTTTTTTAATAACCACGGTTTGTTAAATATTAATGATCGGCCACAATGGTCAGTGATCAAAGGAGGGTCTAAGCGCTACGTTGAGGCACTGTTACAAAAGGTCGATGCTGCTAAATTACGCTTAAAGCAAAACATCAGTGGCGTGTCGCGCGATGCTATGGGTGCAACCATTCATTTTGCCGATGGCACAACCGAACAATTTGATAAAGTGATCTTTGCTTGTCACAGCGATCAAGCGCTGGCTTTATTAAAAGATGCCACAGCACAAGAGCGGGAGATTTTGGGGGGAATTGCTTACCAACAAAACGAAGTTGTGCTGCATACCGACACGAATTTACTGCCGGTTCGCCAAGCGGCTTGGGCGTCTTGGAACTACAATCTTGATAGCCAGCAAAGCAATCAAGCGACACTTACCTATAATATGAATATTTTACAGCGCTTAGAAGCCCCCGTGACTTTTTGCGTGACGTTAAACAACAGCGCCAGTATCGCCAAAGATAAGGTTTTAGGGGTTTATCACTATGCACATCCCGTGTATAACCATAGTACTATCGCCAGCCAGCAGCGGCGTCATGAGATCAATGGTGTGAATAATAGTTTCTTTTGTGGTGCCTATTGGTATAACGGTTTTCATGAAGACGGCGCGCGTAGTGCTGTCGATGTTGCCGCCTTATTAGGTGTGCATTACTGATGCAAGCAGGCCATGCGGTATATTGTGGTCGGGTAGGGCATAAGCGCTTTCTACCCAAGGTGCATGGCTTTAGCTATCCTTATGCGGCTTATTGGCTGGATTGCAGCCAGCTAAACCAGGCTAGTTTATCTGCTGTAGGCATCGGTTTTGAGCGGTTTGCTGCGATTAGTTTTCGACGTAAAGATTTTCTCGAGGGTGATAGCGACTTGGGGCAAGCTGTTCGCACCAAAGTACAGCAGTTAGGGGGTAATGTGGCGATTAACCAGGTTTTCTTGGTGTCGCCATTGGCAGGCTGGGGCGTCTATTTTAGTCCGCTTAATTTATACTACTGTTACGATGAAAGCGGTCGTTGCTGTTATTTGCTCGCGGAGGTCAGTAATACGCCTTGGAACGAACGGCATTACTATTTGCAGCAGTTGCAAGAAGACGCCAAGTTTTATGAACATGACAAAGTGTTTCATGTTTCACCGTTTAATCCATTAGATATGCAATATCGATGGCAAATTCCTCAGCCTGGCGAGCAATTGTTTTGCAGTATTACGAATATCAAGCAAGCCCAAGCGGTGTTTAGTGCGTGGTTTACCCTGCGACGCTTTGAGCTGACAGCCGCAGTGCGCCGTAAGATATTGATCCGTCAGCCATGGCAAAGCGTACAGATCATGACGCGAATTTATTGGCAGGCTTTAAAACTAGTGTTTAAAAGGATGCCTATCTATGGCCATCCTAAATCCAGAGGATCTGATGTATGAGTTTGTCGCTTAGTGAAAAAGCGGTGTTTGACAATCTTGGTTGGTTTGACCGGTTATGTCGTAAATTTACTTTGAATTTCCTCAGCCAATTACGTCACGGTGCCATCACGGTGATTGAAGCAGGGGTAGAACAACAATTTGGTGAAACGGGTGCTGAGTTACACGCCACGATAACAGTGGTAGATCCTGCCTTTTACCAAAAACTGGTGTTAGCTGGCTCGGTTGGCGGCGGTGAAGCTTATATTCATGGCCATTGGCGCTGCGACAACTTAACCGCCCTAGTACAAATTTTTGCCCGTAACTTAGCTGTGCTCGATAAGATGGACTCCACCTGGGCCCGCTTGAGCCGTCCAGTATTAAAGCTGTTAAATTACCGTAATCGTAATACGGTCAGTCAGTCTAAACGCAACATTTCTGCGCATTATGACTTAGGCAACGCGATGTATAAGCTGTTCTTAGATCCTAGTATGATGTATTCCAGTGCGGTTTATCCCTCTGTTGATAGCAGTTTAGCCGAAGCGCAGCAGCATAAGTTGCAACAAATTTGTGAGCGTCTGCAATTACAAGCCAGTGATCATGTGATTGAGATTGGCACCGGTTGGGGCAGCATGGCTATTTATGCTGCACAGCATTATGGCTGTAAAGTGACTACCACCACGATTTCACAACAGCAATATGATTACACCCAAGCCCGTATAAAAGCCTTAGGTTTAGAGGGACAAATTACCCTGTTGTTTAAAGATTATCGCGAGCTTGAGGGTAGCTACGATAAACTGGTTTCTATTGAGATGATTGAAGCGGTAGGTGATGATTTTCTCGATAATTACTTTGCCAAGTGCAGCAGCTTATTAAAACCCGATGGCATTATGGTATTGCAGGCAATTACCATGGTCGATCATCGTTATGATCAATATGTGCGAGAAGTTGACTTTATTAAACGCTATATTTTTCCGGGCGGTTGTTTACCGTCCATTAGCCGGATGGCTACTGCGGTTGCGGAGCATACAGACTTAGTGATCCGTCAGGTTCAGGATATCGGTTTTGATTACGCTCGTACGCTAAAAGATTGGTGTGATAATTTTATGGCACAGCGCGATGCGGTACATAAATTAAATTATGACGATAACTTTATTCGGTTATGGCATTTTTATCTGTGTTATTGCGAAGGCGGCTTTCGTGAGCGGGCCACCAGCGCGGTGCATCTAGTTTGCACAAAACCAAATAACCGCAGCGTGATTTGAGCCAAATTGGGCTAAAAAATAAAACCGGTCTGCTCAGCAAGACCGGTTTTTTTGTTTTACTCGCCATTTTTAGCATGAACGGCGTATAGCATGAAGGTGATTACCGCTTCAATGCGCCTCGTTTTGCACGAAGCACAGGTATTATTTATTTAAACTGACTTTTCAACCAGCAGCAAACCGGCAGGCGTGATAACAATTAGCTTGTCTTTATACAATGCACCAATGGCTTGCTTAAAGGTTTTTTTACTCACCCCAAAGGCATCGGCAATCAGTTCTGGCGAGCTTTTATCCGTTAAAGCCAGTTTGCCATCGTTTTGGCGTAAACGCTGTAAAATCTTTTCAGTTAACGCCTGAGCTTGCTGATAAGTGGCTTGATTTAGGCGTAAATCAATTTTGCCATCATCGCGAACTTTGGTGATCAGGGCGGTGTGGCGTTCACCTCGTTTCAGTGGGCGAAAAACTTCATTTTTATACAATACACCCCAATGTTGATGTTCAATAATCGCTTTGTATCCAATATCGGTTTGCTCGCTGATCATCACTTGCACCTTATCACCGGTTTGGTAAGGCACAGGGGTTTTATGTAAATGACGATCTAATTTAGTCGAAGCAACAATACGATTACTTAAATCGACATAACAATACACTAGATAGTGCTGGCCCACTTTCAGCGGGATTTGCTGCTCGCTAAAGGGCACTAATAAGTCTTTCTTTAAACCCCAATCTAAGAAAGCACCCACCTTAGTACTGGCAACCACAGCTAAAGAGGCCACCTGGCCAACCATAATTTTCGGTTGCTCAGTGGTGGCAATCAGTTGATCTTCAGAATCTAAATATAAAAATACAGACAAGGGCTCGCCGATAACAATATCTGCGGGCGCCACGTTGTTCGGCAGTAGGATCTCACCCCAGCTTAATCCGTCCAGGTAATAACCAAACTTAACCTGTTTTTTTACGGTTAATGTATTCAGGGTACCTAATGCTATCATTTGTGCCTCATTATTCATTGTTTAAGTTGAATATTGTAACGGCTTTTTGCGGTGCGTGCTGTGCTAATTTCAACGGGTATGCTGCTTTCGTTGCTTATTAGTTTAAGCCGCAAAGCCTTGCGGTGTATTAGCCAGTTTAGACCAGATTTTTTCATGGAAAAAATAACCTACCGTATTTACCGCGGGTTCAACAATAGCAACCAAGCCACCGAGGATGAGATCGCCGGTAATTAAATAGGTCACTGCAAAAGCAATGGTAAAGTGCATTAGCGCGAAGGTGAGAGTCTTAATCATCAGTTACATCCTATCTCAATACGATGATTAAATGATAACACTTCTCATTTGTATTTAAAGTGAATTTTATTGCTTAACATAAACAATAAAATTAATCAGCTTGGCAAGTCAATTGACGCCCGTGTTGCGTATACCTTATCTTGGCATGAGCAATATGCTGTTTAGCCTAAGTGATTTACATTATCGCAGGGTAGAATATTTCGGAGAAACCTTATGGATTACCGTCAATGGCTGGATATCAAGCAGTATGAGTTCCTGATGAACTATTTTATGCGTCGTCAACAACAACACGCTATGGCTGATTTGAATGAGCCTTATAGTTATGATGGTTTTAGTACCTATGATCAGCTGTATCAGCAAATTGTTAAAGAAGCAGAAGTGGCGTTTATTGAATGTTTTGGTGAACCGGCGCCGCCCATTGTGTTTACCAATTTATTTCATCTCGCCGAGCTTGAGTTAGCAGGTAAGCGGCCCCGCTTAAAAGGGCCGAAGCTGATCCAGTAAGCGCTCGGGTGCAGTTAGTCTTCTAAGCGCTTTAAGGCATCAATCAGCATCGGAACGTCGAGCTTATCATTCAGCGGCACCAGAGTACCTGCAGACCACACGCCATAGCTACCATCTTGACGTAGGATCAGCATCTTATCTTTTCGGATACTAATAATATCTTGCTGGCTGATATTCAGTTTGGGTAAGGCTTTAGGTGCGAGTAAATTGTCGCTAAGCCAGCGTTGCTGGCCATCACAGCCGGCCGCAGCAACCAAGGTGGGTAACCAGTCCAGCTGTTGGCTATTATGCTGTTTTAATTGTTGACTCAGTGCTGGCCAGCGGGTCAGAGCGGTGACAGGAGCCAGTTGGAACTTAGTATTATTACTGTGTAACGGCACAATGACAATTTGGGCATATTGTTGATAGTCAGCCCAATTTTGCGTGGGATCCGCATCAAATACCATACTAAAAGGCGTGAGAGTGGCCGACTCTGTTGCCCAAGGAAGCAACGCGCTGAGCTTAGGGTCGCGATTCACTACCGAAAATGCCTGGCTGTGAGAGGGTGATAACCAGCTTGGCCGCTGTTTAAGCGCTTCGGTGTCGCTTGCTTCTACCATAAATTGGCCATACAACACATTGAGCAGCGCTTCAGGGGCATTATTGGGGGCAAAATGTTGTTCGTGTAATCGAAATTGCTGCTGACGGAAAAAGTTAATCTGCGACTCGGTTAAGGGTTGGCTAAACAGCAGTAGTGTCGACTGTTGTGCCGGCAAAGTACAACGTAACTCACCGGTAAGTGGCAAACTGGTTTCTAAACTTAGCCGCTCGGCTTGGCGTTGTGCACGTTGTGTTAAATCAACTAACTGATAGCGGGCTAACAAACTTTTTGCCGTAGCGGGATAAGAAAACGGTAAAACATTATCTTGGCGGGTAATGTCCCACTGCAACTTCGCGTCAGCATAAATATGTAAAACATGGCTTAACATAAAACTGCCGAAAAACAGCATAAGTGCAGGTTTACCAATGCCTGATTGCCCTAAGCGGGTGATCTTTTTCCAGCAAAAGTTACTGATGGTCAGTTCTATGGCAAACAACATACTGCCCACTACGGCCACGATCAGCAAAAAGTTACGCAGGTTGGTGACTATTTGCTGGCGTAATAAATCAATCGTTTGATCATAAGATGCACTGCCTAGATGATAACCAAGCTGGTTATAAACGTAGGCGTCAAAGATTAATAATACTAAGCCAATACTGGCGAGCGCTGCGGCCAAGCCGCGAATATGGCGCTGATAGGGGAAAATTAACGACAACGGAAAGATGGTTAAAATAAAAAACATAAAGCAGATAAATGCGGTATGTCCTAGCCAGGTTAATACAAGATAACTCCAGCCAAGGAATGTCACAGGTAAAGGTTCCGCCCACCAGAAAGAGGCGGTAATCACTAAAGCCAGTAGCATATTAAAAAAGCTGAACCAGTGACCCCAATTCAGCAAGCGATTGACTTTTTTTACCAGTGACAGATTTTGTTCTAACACCATGTTAAGTTTACTGACGATTTACGTTGATGGCATCCGCTAATGCCCGATTAAATGATTCAGTGACCGCAGCGCGTTGTTTGGCGGGTACTGATGTATTAATAACATGGCTGACGGCATTGCCTAAACACATTAAGCTCAGCTCGGTAGTCGCCTGCTCATTTTGCAGGATGTCGATAAGTTGATTTACCAGCTTTTCAATTTGGCTAGTCGAATATTTTGATACAATAGGCATGGATTACTCAGATAAACAAAGCTTAAACAGATAGAATAGTAACAGAATTCAGAAAAAACAGGAAAATTTATGTCGGTAGATATGCAACATCTGGCTATTAATTACATTGCGTTGACCGATAGTGGCGAACATCAAGCGCATTATCGTGACGGTTTGATCAGCAGTAACGTCGCCGTTGCCAACTTGGTAGAAACCTTACATCTGGCCTATAACGGCAAACCAGCTAAAGGATATGCCAGTTTTAATCCAGAGAAGTCCGCACGAGTGCCACAAGCATTAGCCGATTGGCAGGCTGATCAAACAGACTTTTTGGGTTTTGCCAAAGCCACTACGGATGCATTGGTGGTGGAATTAAGCCAACATCAATTACCTGAAACAGGTTATGTGTTACTGGCTCATTATCGTTATCTAGCCAGCGATTACCTTTTGGTCTGCCTGTTAGGCAGTAAAGATCACTTTGAATTGTCGGAGCAACTCGAGTTAGCAACTTCACGGCATTTAGATATTGGCCGGATGCAACTGGCCGCACGTTTAGATTTAACGGAGTATGCGGTTAATGCGGCTAAAGGCAATTACATCAGTTTTATTCGTGGCCGTGCAGGGCGAAAAGTGGCCGATTTCTTTTTAGATTTTTTAGGCTGTACCGAGGGCGCCGATGCACGAGTGAATAGCCAAAAAGTGTTGGCGTCGGTTGAAGAATACCTGGGTGCGGCAGAATTTGATGCCTCTGAAAAAACCAGCGCTCGGCGTCAGGTGTTTGACTACTGTGAAGAGCGCGCCAAGAGCGGGCAAGATGTGGTTCTCACTGAGTTATCGGCGGTCGTTGATCCTGAGCAGAGTAATGGTTTCTTACACTATTGTGCGGAACAACAGCTCGATGTCGCTGAACAATTTCCAGTCGAAGTGAAAGAGCTGAAAAAAATGGTCAAGTTTAATGGTGCGGGTGGCGGCTTATCGCTTAGCTTCGATGAAAAGCTACTCGGGGAGCGGATAAAGTACGATATCAAAACCGATACTTTAGTTATTACGGGCACACCACCTAACTTACGAGACCAGTTACAACGCTTTAGTCAGGGCTATTCGGCTTTTGATCAGGGCTCGGAGTAACCGTTTTACTTTGTGTTTGCTTGGCAGCGTCAGTTTGACTGGCGTTGTCAGGCTTGGCTTGCGGATCGGCTAGATCTTTTAAACTGGGCATTTTCATTTTAGCTGAATGTTTAATGAGCATGATATTGCCGATGATTACGCCAAAAGCGAGTGCGATGCCCCAAAATAACGGCCAATTCATATTTTTGCCTCACAAATGTTAGTGATAAAACGAGGATATAACTCCGGTAACATTTGCAACACCGTGGCTTGCTCGGCAATCGGGTTATCCATCAAGGTTTGTTGTAATTGCTCTAGGGTTAGCGCTGCCTGACATGCACTGGCCAGCGGTTGATAGCTCAAATGCCAAGGCTCTGCCGCTACACCACCGCGAAATTCGCGATAAGGTAAAAAGAAGCCATAGTCAGCAGCATTCTGTTGTAACCACTGCGCTAAAGTGGCGAAAGGCCCATCGCCTTGATATTCGTCTGTACTTAACTGTACTTGATAATCTGTTGGCACAGCCGCGGCATCATAAACATCTATTTCCGTTCCCCAGTGATGTCGACTTGCACCAGGTAGTGCCGAATAAAGCATAATCGCTTCAATACGTGCCTGCGCTGACAGCGATGTCACATCAACCCGTTGTTGAGCATGATTAAAAACCGGACGTTGCCCCAAACATTTTGCTTGCCAGATACGTGCTTGACGCTCGAAACTGCGCCAAGCCGATACCACGGCTAAATCAATACCTTCATTAGCCAAGGCCGCTTTGAGTTGCAGAAATGCAGCCATGGCCTCTTGGTGAAGCCATTGCTGATTGCCGATATGTTGCATGGCTGAATTATCAAGCCCCGTTAACAGGGCTCGGTTCAGTATCGCGCGGCTCATGCGGTTAAGCGTTGCTGCAAATTAATCAATAATTGCAGGTACACTTCAGTTAATTGGCTAAGATCGGCAATCGCCACACATTCATTTACTTTGTGGATAGTGGCATTGCAGGGGCCTAGTTCAATAACTTGAGCGCCAGTTGGGGCAATAAAACGGCCATCCGAGGTGCCACCTGTGGTTTCAAGCCGTGGCGTAATACCTCGTACTTTTTCAATCGCGGCCACCGTGGAGTCAACTAAATCGCCTTGCTCAGTTAAAAACGGTAAGCCATTTAACGTCCACTCTAGCTGATAATGTAAACCAAATTTGTCGAGTAGGGCATAGACTCGACTTTGCAGCTGTTCGGCATCCACTTCCGTGCTGTAGCGGAAGTTAAACATAACGTTTAATTCTCCCGGGATCACATTTGAGGCGCCGGTGCCACCTTGAATATTGGCGATTTGAAAGCTGGTTGCTGGAAAATAAGCGTTCCCGTTATCCCAAACCTCTGAGGCTAAGGCGGCCAATGCCGGTACCGCTTTATGAATAGGATTATCAGCCAAGTGTGGGTAGGCGACATGGCCTTGAATACCTTTTACGGTTAAGTGCCCTGTTAACGAACCACGCCGACCGTTTTTTATCACATCACCCACTTGCAGATGGCTAGAGGGTTCGCCCACTAAACACCAACGAATTTTTTCTTGGCGTGCTTCTAAAGTTTCAATCACTTTGACCGTACCATTGATAAAGGGGCCTTCTTCATCGCTGGTAATTAAGTAAGCTAAATTAAAAGCCGGTGACGGTTCTTGTGCTAAAAATTGCTCAGTCGCAACAACCATCGCAGCTAAGCTGCCTTTCATATCGGCAGCACCGCGACCAAATAAGGTATCGCCAATGATGGTTGGCTGAAATGGGGGGGTGTGCCATGCATCGACAGGACCGCTCGGTACTACATCGGTGTGACCGGCAAAACAAAATAACGGTTTGCCTTGACCATGGCGAGCCCACATATTGAGCGTATCGGCAAACGGCATCATCTCAATATTAAAGCCCACTTTAGCTAAACGTGCTGCCATCAGTTGCTGACAACCGGCATCTTCAGGTGTTACTGACGCCCGTTCAATTAAAGCCATGGTGAGCGCTAATGTTGGGTTGCTGGCCGGATTGGTGAGATCAGTCATAAATGAATTACCTATTTTTCAGAAGAGGCAGATAAAGCAAGATAAGCTTGCTCATCAAAGCCCAGTAACAGTTGTTCGTTATGTTGTAATACCGGCCGTTTGATTAGCGCAGGTTGTTCTAGCATTAAGGCTAAAGCACGTGTTTCGTTGATCTCCGCTTTACTGCTGTCAGCTAACTTACGCCAAGTTGTGCCACGTGTATTAAGTAAATTTTTCCAGCCTAATTCCACGGCGAAACGCGCTAGCAATTCAGCGTCCAAGCCATCGGTGCGATAATCGTGAAATTGATAGGCTAACGCTTGTTGCTCTAAACAACGTCGGGCTTTTTTGATAGTGTCACAGTTTTTGATGCCGTATAAGGTAATCATAGTTTTTTACTTTTTAAATTGCAGAACAAAAAGAGGATCTTGGTTGGCTAGCACTTGAGCTTGTCGGCTGAGTAACTTATCGAGTTTGCTCGGTAAAGATAAGCTCGCGACACAATACAGTTCATCGAGCACTAATTGCCAATACGCTAAGTCGATTTGCAGTATCGGTGTACCAGCCTTGACTTCACGTGGTGCTCGGCACAGCCAATGTAAGCCTTTGCCGTGATCGATGCTAATAGCAAAAGGCAAATCGACGGTCAGCGTTAGCCCCGAAGTATGAGTAAAGATTAAACGACGCTCACCGGCTCTGGCTGTTGTAAAGTGGCCACTGAATGGAGCATAAAGCGTACCTTGTTGTAATTTACAGCATAAGGTCGCCGGAAAAATATCCTGCTGATACAGTAATTCAGGATGCATGCTGATCGGTAAGACCTGACCACTAAACGGGCTTTTAATAATAAAACCTTCTAGTGTGGTCCAATCTTGTTGCCAGATGATGACTGATTGCTGCACTGTTGCTCTCCAAGATCATGAAGCTTTGATGATAGCTTAAAGTTTTTGCAATATCAGCATCTTTCACTGCCTTATGTAGCCCAGCATTGAAGCGATAGCAGCGCTTTTGGCCATAAAACTGCTGCTTTTGCCGTATTTGCTCAAATTTGTAGCTTAATTAACGATTTTTACTAGCAAAAAAACAGTGGTTAAGCCATTAAACCGTTATTAACAAGCCTCATGTTGTCCACAGATTCTGTGAATAACATTGTGAATAACACGGTTTATCTTGTTTATCGTTATGTATTTTATTGGCTTTTTGTTTTGGCATATTTTTTGTTTAGTCTGTCATGATCGAAAAAGTACAGAGAACGTAAAAAAATCAGAGTTTTGCTATCAAATTGGTTTAAATATCTTGTTGTTTATATTTTGTTAAATCTGAGGCGTCACTGGGTCTGTCATTAACGTTTCAATGGCATTTTTATTTTGTTTAGAACAATTAAAAGTATGCTAAAGTTATCAAACTAGGCCAGCACGGGAGTAGAGTAATTGCAGCTGATTCGTATTCTAAGCCAAGGTATTCGTTATAGTCGTACTTGGCCGACTAAACCAGAATTAAATGCTATTTTCCCTGAAAATAAAGTCATTTTCTTAACGCGTAAAGGCGTTCATTTTTTGCCGGTGTTATCGGTAATCACGGCTTTAGTCCAATTCAAATTGCTTGGTGCAGAACATCTCGGTCAGATTATTGCCATGATGTTGTTTTTAGCCGCGTTACCGTTGCAGGGTTTTTACTGGCTAGGTATACGAGCTGACAACAGTTTACCTCCTGCGCTGATAAATTGGGGAAACGAAATTCGTGAGCAAATCATCAAGCATGGCCAATTACAAAGCCAGCCTGGCTCGTTAAAAAGTTATTTTGATCTGGCTAAGCTACTACAACAGGCTTATCAGCAGTTAGACAATACGGTAATGCGCCGTTGGTTTTAACAAGACGCATTCATGGCAGTGTCTTAAGCTAAATTAAATACTGACCAAACGGGGGCGTGGTCAGATGGGCGTTCAATACCCCTGAGTTCATAATCGATGCCTGACTCAATACACTTAGCCGCCAGCAACGGGGTAGCCATAACCACGTCTATGCGTAATCCACGATTATCATCAAAACCCTTTGAGCGATAATCAAACCAACTGTATTGAGCGCCAGTTTCTGGATGCAGTGCACGGAAAGTATCGATCAAGCCCCAATCTTTCAATTGTTGTAGCCAAGCACGTTCTTCCGGCAAAAAAGAGGTCTTACCTTCACGTAACCAACGTTTGGCATTGGCTTCGCCGATGCCGATATCTAAGTCGATAGGCGAGATGTTAATATCACCTATTACGGCCACGTAGTCCTTTTCGCTGTTATGCGAAGTTTCTAGGTAATGTTGCAAATCAGCGTAAAACTGAGTTTTCGCTGGGAATTTTATCGGGTGCTCGCGGTTTTCCCCCTGCGGGAAATAGCCGTTTAGCACGGTTAGGCGTTTGCCATCGGCTAAATCGAATTGTCCAATTAGCATTCGACGTTGAGCATCTTCAGCATCGCCGGGAAAACCATATTGCATTTCGCTGGCCGGTTGCTTACTCATGATGGCAACGCCATAATGCCCTTTTTGGCCAAAATGATAAACGTGATAACCCATGGCTTGAACATCAGCTAATGGGAATTCACTGTCATGTACTTTGATTTCCTGTAAACCAATAATGTCAGGTTGATGTTTTTCAATTAATGCTTGAAGTTGATGCAGCCTGGCGCGAATACCATTAATATTAAAAGAAATTATTTTCATACACTATCCGAATTAAGACCTGTTAACGCTTGTTGTTGATCATACCATGTAATCCAAATCAGCACGACCTGTGACAAACTCGGATCCGGAGCAATCTTTGGCAATATTATCTGGGCAAACAGCTTTGCCTTTTAACTATCAAGTCATCTACAGTCGGCGACGTTCTGTGCAATTGGCCATTAAGGCAGGGCAATTGACCATTCGAGCACCAAAAGGCACTTCAAGTCAGTTCATCTCTGCGTTATTAGCGCGCAAACAACAATGGATCTTATTACACCTTGCTCGAACGGAAGCCGAAGCTGATAGCGTCGTGACAGCGTTAGATCGTCATGAAATTTTAGTGTCAGGGCAATCGATACCATTTTGTTGGCAGTTAGCGGCCAAAGCCGATGTGGTAATGACGGAACGTCAGTGTAAAGTATCGATCCCAACGCGGGTGAAGCCAGAACGACGTGCTTTATACCTGAATCGACAACTGCAAGAATATTTTGTACCGCTGGCTGAACAGTATTTTCAGCAAGCCGTAGCTTCTCAAGCTCAGCTTATGGGGTGTAAGCCAAAGGCAATCCGTATTGGTAACTGGCAGCGTAAATGGGGGTTTTGCAATAGTTTGTCAGAGGTCGGGTTTAATTGGCGCTTGATGCAAGCGCCTACTTGGGTCGCCGATTATGTTGTTGTGCACGAATTAGCACATTTAACCCACATGAATCATTCAAACGCTTTTTGGCAACGCGTAGCGAAGTTTTCTGCTGATTACAGGTTAGCGGAGCAGTGGCTAAAGCAACATCAGCGGTTGTTGTTATAAAAAAAAACCGACCTTTGCAGGTCGGTATCAAGATAAATTGATTAAAGGAGAATACATCCAGGGATAACACACCTTTTAAGACCCACTGATTATGAAAAGATTCCATTGCGGCATAATTATTTATTAGATTTTGCATTAAATCGCTATTTTAGTTTAATCTCTGCCCTTACTAGGTGAGCATACCGCGATTAATTAGACGGTAATTAATAATAATGAATCAGACAGGCAACTAACCATGATGAATCCCCTTCGTTTATTGCAACTGCTTAAACTTTTAGATGTAACACGCTTACAAGATAACGATGATCAGCGTCAAATGACCGATTGGTTAGCCCAATTACCGGTAACTCCCGCGCCGGTGGCCGCATTATGTGTGTATCCTGAATTTTTAGCCGAGGCCCGTGAACATATTACTCAGTCTAATGAAACTGTGGCACTGGCGACGGTTGTTAACTTTCCAACTGGCGATCAACCCTTATCTACCGTACTAGCAGACATCGCTACAGCACTCCAAGCCAGTGCGACGGAAATTGATTGTGTTTTACCTTATCAAACCTTACTCAGCGGCAAAGAAACCGAAGTCGCTCAGTTTTTAGCTGCGGTGCGTGAAGCAAGCCAAGGTCTGTGTTTAAAAATCATTATTGAATCAGGTGAGCTATTAACCGCACAACAAATTACTAAAGCCAGTGAATTGGTTATAGATAGTGGTGCCGAGTTTATTAAAACATCAACCGGTAAAGTGCCGGTTGGCGTTACATTGGAAGCGGCTAAAATTATCTTAACCAGTATAGCTGCCGCAGATCGCTCGGTAGGATTTAAAGCATCAGGTGGTGTCAAAACCGTTGAGCAAGCATTAGAGATAGTTAGTTTATATGAGCAAGTGACGGGTAAAACGGCACAAAGCGAAGGGCTACGTATTGGTGCCAGTACCTTATTAACTGAGCTATGTCAGCAACTTGCTAGTGAGTAACGTGCCATTTGAATCATGCAAGGACGCTAGAGAACAGAGGGAGGCGGTAGAAAGGATAACTCGCCTTGCAGGCCAGCGTCACGTTGTTCCGCTGTTCAATGCTGCGCATTGTCAAACCTGACGAAGGTTCTTACCTTCCCCTAAGAGTGTTTTATAGCGTATTGATTTAAATTGAAGAACTTAGGCAGAAAGAGAAATGGTGGAGGGGGAAGGATAACTCGCGTTGCTCGCCTTGCAGGCCAGCGTCACGTTGTTCCGCTGTTCAATGCTGCGCATTGTCAAACCTGACGAAGATTCTCACCTTCCCCTAAGACTATTTATAGCGTATTGATTTAAATTGAAGAACTTAGGCAGAAAGAGAAATGGTGGAGGGGGAAGGATAACTCGCGTTGCTCGCCTTGCAGGCCAGCGTCACGTTGTTCAGCTGTTCAATGCTGCGCATTGTCAAAACTGACGAAGGTTCTCACCTTCCCCTAAGACTATTTTATAGCGTATTGATTTAAATTGAAGAACTTAGGCAGAAAGAGAAATGGTGGAGGGGGAAGGATTCGAACCTTCGAAGGCAGTGCCGGCAGATTTACAGTCTGATCCCTTTGGCCACTCGGGAACCCCTCCACAAGTGCAGGCGCATATTATCAAATTCAGTTTTTAAGTAAAGCACTTTACTAAAGTTTTTTGACTGTTTGCCGATAAAGCAAACAGTTAGGTTAAAAAGTGTAGATAATGCAAGCAATCATTAACGAATGGCAACTGGGTACAACGCTTAACCAAGCATTGCAACAACAGCATCGTGCTGATTTTGCGTTGTGGTTAGCGGTGTTGTCTCCGGCGGTACAAGAAATGGCGGCTTTTTATACGCCATTACCTAAAAGCGCTGAGGTAAACGCAACGCTCTATCAGCAATTATCTGTGCGTCAACGCCGCAGTTTTGCATGGCAAGAAACTGATGCGACTGTGTTAGCGCAACTTAATCGATCTGCGCAAACGAGTTTACGCCAATTAAAATTACAAAGCGCTTTAACCCCTGAGCCTTGGGTTAGAAAAGATGATGCCAAAAAATTAGATGGTCGCTTGATGAGTAATTTAGATCAGCATGCTATACGTCGTCTAAGTGGCAAGGAACAACCGATCCAAGAAGGGGACGAAACCGCGTTATATGAAATGCTGCAAGAACTGAATGCTAACCCTTTACCGCTTTAGTGCTTTTTGATCTTATGCTTGACCGCTTCTTAGATGAGTTTGACAATGTTTCACTTTTATCAATGAACCACACGGGCAAAGCTCATTACGTTTTAACTTATGGCTTGGTGTGGCTGACAGTTTGCCACTGTGGTAATACCATTTATCAATAAATTCGAAAAATGACTGTTCTGTGATCACTTCAACGGTGTTATCGATAATAAAGTAGGCTTTGAAACTCACTTCACCTTTGGGCATATTCTGATTGCTTGCGCTGATCGCTAACTTAAAAAAATGCACACTATCAGCAAACTGTTGAATTTCTTCTATCAATTCTGCTGAACGTTGTGTTGGATGCGTAGTGTGGTAAACATAGTCAATCTGACCGCGACAATAGGCCGTGTAACGTGATCGCATTAACGCTTCACAATTTGGTGCTAACTCACCTTCTAATAAATAAGGGGCACAGCATTCAATAAACGGTTTTTTTGAACAGCAATAACACAGCATCGTTATCTCCACATTAATGCGTGCTAGTTTACCCCTAAGCCAGCTCAGGGTGTTTCACTTTATTGATAATTTATCATTTTTTGTTAAGTATTGTGATGCATAGCTCAGATAAAATATGTCACTTGTCACTTGTCACTTGTCACTAATATAGTGTTTTAGTGTTGTTTTACCATTGCCTGCGTTAAGGGATACAACGCAGTTTGCTGCTTCTCTGCTAATTGCGCTAATTGCGTTGCTTCCTCATCAGTTAACACACCACCATGCAACACAACTTTACAGCTAGCACTGTTTATCGCGCGTTGTACCGTTTTCGCTAAATCCTTAACCTGGTGCGGATGAATCATTAAGATTTTTTCTAAAGGGATCTGGCAGCTTGCCCAAAAATTTTTATTAGGCTTCACTTTCGGTGCAATTAATACAATCCAGCCGTCCACATCGCGGTGTTGCTGTAACAATTTTAAGAGTTGGAGTTCAGTGTTATTGCGTTGCAATAAGGTGAGTGGCGGTATTGATCCAGTATGACTCGTGTTTAACGTTTTGCTGGTACGAGATGGGGTATCGGAATGTAAAACTTTGCTGGTGATAAGCATGTAAACCTCTAACTGGTTATTTATACAGTGTATGCTTATACAGTAGTTTTTGTTCAAATAAAAAGCAAGTGTTTTGTGTGGGTTTTTTTAGTGAGTCATATTTTTGTCATGAGCTCTGCATAATATTGTCATTGTTGTTAATTTTGGATTTGATGTATGGCAACTTCTGAACAGTCTTGTCTTGAGCTAAAAAGTATTTTGCGTTCCAGAGCGCTTCAACCGCTATTTCAACCTATTGTTTCTTTAAATAATGCTCATGTATTTGGTTATGAAGCGTTAATTCGTGGGCCTTCCAATAGCCCACTGCATTCGCCCTTTCAACTATTTAAAACGGCGTTAGCATGCCATGCTTTAGCTGAGTTAGAGTTGCTGTGTCGCGAGTTGAGTATTACGGCTTTTGCCAGTGCGGCTGTTTGCGGTAAATTATTTTTAAACGTCAACCCCTTGCTTTTACTTACTGCTGATCATCCTAGTGGGCTAACCAAAAGCATGTTGCAACAAGCAGGTTTAGATCCGTCACAAGTCGTGATTGAGATTTCTGAGCAATACCAAGTTGAAGATGCTAGCTTACTGATTAAGGCTGTAAATCATTATCGTGATCTGGGTTTTTTAATTGCCATTGATGATTTAGGGAGTGGCTTTTCGGGTTTAAAACTTTGGTCAGAGTTGCAACCTGACTTTGTTAAAATTGATCGATACTTTATTAGTGAGATTTATCGCGATCCAACCAAAAAAGCATTTGTAAAAAATATTATCAGTTTGGCAAAAGCAACGGGCTCCTTAATTATTGCAGAAGGGATTGAAACGGAAGAAGAGCTCTTGCAATGTAAAGAACTTGGAGCCGACTTTGGGCAAGGTTATTTGCTAGGGCGCCCGCAAGTCTCTTTTTTAACGCAAATAAGTAGTAAAGTCATCATGGGTGCGAAACCTCCATTACCCAGTCAACATAGTGTTCTTTCGCTGATGATTGATATTGCACCGATATCAACATCGCTAACTGCGTTACAAGTGGCCACGCTGTTTGAGCAGGATGCCAGATTGCAAACGCTGGCTGTGGTAAGTAATAACAGGCCTGTCGGTTTAGTGTGTCGTTCGGAGCTGCAAGCGCTTTTCTCACAACATTTTGGTCGAGCGTTACATGAAAGAAAAACGATTGGCCAGATAATGAATACTAACGCAGTCATTGTCGATGCAGACTCTAGTCTCGATGATGTAAGTAAAATGGTTGCTGAAAATGAATACAGTGCCGCAAGTTGGTATTTCATTATTTGTCGTCATGGTCATTATTTAGGTTTAGGTTCGGTACGGCAATTATTAAAAAAAGTCAGCGAAGAGAAACTCCAGCTTGCACGTTACGCAAATCCATTGACCTTTTTGCCCGGTAATGTGCCTATTTATTTAGAGATTGATAAATGGTTATCTAAGGGGAGTGTGTTTGCCGTAGCTTACTTAGATCTAAATCACTTTAAACCCTACAACGATATCTATGGTTATAGTAAAGGTGATGCGGTATTGCAGATGTTAGCCGAGATTATCCAGCAAAATGCCCAAGGGGTAGCGTGTTTCGTTGGTCATATAGGAGGGGATGATTTTGTGCTGGTCAGTGATACTGTTGTTATTGAGCCACTGTGTCAGGCGATTTTGGATGAGTTTGCTGTACGTATTTTGGTTCACTATGAACCTGAACATGTGCAACAACAAGGGATCCATGCTTTAAATAGAATGGGCGACTCTTGTTTTTATCCTATGCTGTCATTGTCTATTGGCGTGGCTTTTCCTGATCCTACTTTATGTCATACACATCATGATGTGGCGGCTTTAAGCACTTCAGCTAAGTTTAATGCTAAACAAATGGGTGGTAACGCGCTATTCTTGTCAAGACATCAAGGGCCAATCAGTAAGGCAACCGCACTGGCTAGACCATCTGCAGACTGATTTAGGCTAGAATATCCCATCGATATGTTATTAAGGTAATTCAGAAGTAATGATTTTAGATGCATTTGTCAGTCGTCATGGCGACGCCTTTAGTTTTACACGTCAGCACTCCTGTAATTTTGCCAAGAAGATCGCGGGTGATTTTAATCCTATTCATGATGTTGACGCTAAACGGTTCTGTGTCCCAGGTGATTTGTTATTTAGTTATTTACTTACCCGCTATGGAGTAAGCCAACAACTGAATTGTCAATTCTCCGGTATGGTCAGCGCCGATGTCCTTTTACACTGCGAGTTGTCTGAAGGACAAATTCAAGTATGTGATGAACAGGGCCGCGTTTACCTTACGGTACAGTTTTCTGGTGAGCACACCCATGATATCGGGGTGATCGAACCGTTGTTTCAAGATTATGTGCAATTTTCAGGTCAAAACTTTCCGCATATTCTGCAACCGTTAATGGAACAGCAAGGTGTGATGATTCATCCACTGCGTCCTTTAGTCATTTATGAAAGTATGGCATTAAGCTTCACGACGTTACCCACAAGTAAAGTCGAACTCAGTCTTGCCAGCAGTAAGTTAGATATAGAGGGTAAAAGAGGTAACGTGACGCTTAACTTTATATTGACTGCAAAGGGCGTGCAGATTGGCAAGGGTGAGAAGAAAATGATTTTAAGTAATCTTCAGCCTTATGATGCTACAGAGATGCAGCGTATGGTTGATGAATATAATAATCGTAAGACCTCTGCGGGTTGTGGCAATTTCGATTTATAAGCCCTATAACAGCTAAAAAGTGTCATTTTTAGCTGTTTAGTTCAAAAAGTAGCCGAACAAACTCTTTTTTTAAAATTATGCTTGCAGGCTTAATTAAACTCCCTATAATGCGCATCCACAGACAGGGACAACGGCAACGACATCCGGTCTGTGAAGCGAAAGCTAACTGAGGCAAACGCCTCGCTCTGAATGCAGAGCACGCTCTTTAACAATTCGCAATCAATTATCTGTGTGGGCACTTATGATGATGTTCGTTTAAAACGAAATAATCAGTATGAGTGACCAAGTTATAAAGATTTAGTCAGTAATGCTGAGCTGAGGCTTCGGTCTCGAAAGAACTTAAATTGAAGAGTTTGATCATGGCTCAGATTGAACGCTGGCGGCAGGCCTAACACATGCAAGTCGAGCGGATGAGGGTAGCTTGCTACCTGATTTAGCGGCGGACGGGTGAGTAATGTATAGGGA
>NZ_JAKGTQ010000022.1 GCF_021568285.1 Rheinheimera sp. UJ63 | reverse complement strand
ATGACTGGGGTGAAGTCGTAACAAGGTAACCGTAGGGGAACCTGCGGTTGGATCACCTCCTTACCTAAAGAACGGATTTATAAGTGTTCACACAGATGATTGATTGCATGAGATAGAGCAAACAGTGTTAGACCACGACAGTGGTGATAACGACGGATGTTTGGTTTAGCGCAAGGCACACGCCAAGCGAGGGAAGGAGTGTACGAGAAGTACATGACTGACTGAGCGCGAAGTGTAACGCAGCGATAAAGCGAACAGACAAGTTAGCATTGGTCTGTAGCTCAGGTGGTTAGAGCGCACCCCTGATAAGGGTGAGGTCGGTAGTTCGAGTCTACTCAGACCAACCAAATTTCGCACCATGCTTCGTTGCTTCCCTACTCGCATACCTAAGTATGCTTCGCAGGAAAGCGCCTTGCCTGATACGAAATTCAGTTTTAAGACCACTGAAAGACTTATTGCGATGATTTTTGCTTTAGGCAAGTGATGCGACGAGCGAGTGAGGGAGTGTACATCAGGTACATGACCAAATGAGTGAGGAAACAACACGCAGCATAAAGGAAAAAGCAGAAGCAAAAAGAGGGGTTATAGCTCAGCTGGGAGAGCGCCTGCCTTGCACGCAGGAGGTCAGCGGTTCGATCCCGCTTAACTCCACCAAATTCATTAATGCTGCGTTGCATTAACACTCACATACCTAAGTATGCTTCGTGTTAAAGCGCCTTGCCTAAATAAATTTGGCTAAACCCAATATTTGCTCTAGAAATTCAAATCAAACTGTTCTTACGAGAATGTTTTGATTTGAGTTTAATCTCAAAACTGCTCTTTAACAATTTGGCAAGCTGATGTAAAAAGTAAAAACTAAGGTTACATTTAATTGTATACCTTATTCACACTGTACACTTCAAGACATTTTGGGGTTGTATGGTTAAGTGACTAAGCGTACACGGTGGATGCCTTGGCAGTCAGAGGCGATGAAGGACGTACTAACCTGCGAAAAGCTACGGGGAGC
>NZ_JAKGTQ010000021.1 GCF_021568285.1 Rheinheimera sp. UJ63 | reverse complement strand
CGCAGCTCTTCTCGCGGCAATTGTGCAGGCAGAGAAGCGCGCCGACGGGGCGTGGCTTTGTTCTCTTTTGCTGGTGCGGCTAGCTTTGGTAAGGCTGCAGTTTGCATCTCAAGCTCTTCAAGCTGTAATTCCAACTGATGAATTTGCTTATCGATATGCTCGGACGAACGTCCGAAGCGGGCACGTTTTAATACGGATAACTGGTGGCGTAACGAGGCAATAACGGTATCCTGCTGGGCAAGCGTTGACTGCAGTTGAAGGATAATTTCCTGCAACTGTTTAGGGTCATTGGGTAAGTGAGATGCCATCGTTTTCATGCGCCGCATAATAACATAAAACGCCAGCTAACTCATTGATTAAATGCATTTATGCGGCGTTTATTGGTCTGCTTTTTCTGGCAGGTGGCCGCCAGTCTAGGCCTTCCAGTAACAGCGCCAATTCTGCTTGTGTTAAATGCACCGCCCCCGATTTTGCACTTGGCCAGACAAATTTCCCCTGCTCAAGTCGCTTGTAAAATAAACATAACCCCTGACCATCCCACCAGAGCAATTTAACCCGGTCGCTACGACGACCGCGAAACACAAATACGTGACCGCTAAACGGGTCTTTTTGCAGCACATGCTGCGCCATTGCTGCCAGGCCATCGAAGCCCTTGCGCATATCGGTGTAACCGGCACACAGCCAAATGCGCACGTCATGCGATAACATCATCATGACAACGCCACCACGAGTTGGCGCAACATGTCCGGCGTGACGTCGTGTAACACCAGTTGGTGACCGCTACGAAACGACACCGTTATTGCAGGTTTGTGTAACACCGGCGCCGCGTCAACCGCACGAACACTGATAGGAAGGAATGGCATTGGAGCCGCTGACGTATCCACTTCACCTTTAGCGCGCCTGACCCACAATGCATTACCGAGGTTAACGTCCCGGATCCAGCGAAACACTTGGTTGGTATTGACATCATATTTGCGCGCTAATTGAGATACTGAAAGGGTTTGTTCTTTCGATTCCTGGACGATCTGCCATTTTAATTCGGGGGAAAAGAACCGACGTATATCGGGTTGTTTTAAAGCAGGCATACATAACTCTCATTGTTGGCAACACAGAAAGATATGATGCGTGATCAGTCAGCAAATAAAAGATGTGATGGCCGGACGCTTAC
>NZ_JAKGTQ010000020.1 GCF_021568285.1 Rheinheimera sp. UJ63 | reverse complement strand
GAAGACCACAACGTTGATAGGTGAGGTGTGGAAGCGTGGTGACACGTTAAGCTAACTCATACTAATTGCCCGAGAGGCTTAACCATACAACGCCCAAGATGTTTTAAGAAAGAATACAGTGTGCATACTGAATCAGCTTGCTAGATATTGGGACATGTTTTTATCAAATCCTTCCATGGATTTGACCCTGCACGTAGCACAAGAGTGCCGCACTAAAGGGTGTTAAGCATGTTCCTAACACGTTTTTGCCTGGTGGCAATAGCGCTGTGGAACCACCTGACTCCATTCCGAACTCAGAAGTGAAACGCAGCTGCGACGATGGTAGTGTGGCATTCGCCATGCGAGAGTAGTACACCGCCAGGCACCTCATTCAAGCAAAAGGCTTACCCGTTAGGGTAAGCCTTTTTGCGTTGAAGCGCCTATCGGCGCACACTCACGCATGCCAGCCACAGCCCCTGCGGGGTGTGGCATTGCTCGCCCCTTCCCTGGGGCTCGTCCCTTCGCGACCTGCCTGCGGCAGTCCAAATTCGTTCCAGACGAATTTGTCGCCATGCGATTTGGTACTTAAGGATAGTAATACCATTCCATCTTAAAGTCTGTTCAGTCTCTAGGTTCACTCTAATTACGCGTTCAGTATCACTGACTAAGCGCTTTCAAGCAGTGAATCTTATACCATTCCATCTTAAAGTCTGTTCAGTACCGCCCAATCTCTTGTGCACATCTTGATCACTCTCGCGGTATCGCTGATAAAGCTATTCCAGGCTTCACTGCAAGCTTCGACAATGGCTTCATAGTTTTCAAAACAACGGTTAGCTAAATGATGCTGTCGCAGCCAGCTCCATACTTGCTCAATCGGATTGAGCTCTGGCGAATAGGGTGGCAGTTTTAATATAGCCAGATTATCAAAGTCGTTAGCAATATCATCCGTATGCCAACCCGCCCCATCCATGACTACTACCGCAAATCGGCCTTTGGCAGTTGCCGCTGAAATCTGCGCTAAATGCTTTTTCATCACGTCTTTGCTGATGAAAGGGACAATCAGCGCTTCTGTCGCACCACTTGCCGGGCAGACTGCACCGAATAGATGGGCATATTCAAATTGCTGCTGCCTTACCGCCCGTGGCCGCGAGCCAGTTTTGGCCCACAAGCGCGTAGTGGTGTTCTGTTGACCCATTCTTGCTTCATCCTGAAACCAC
>NZ_JAKGTQ010000002.1 GCF_021568285.1 Rheinheimera sp. UJ63 | reverse complement strand
GGTGGCAATAGCGCTGTGGAACCACCTGACTCCATTCCGAACTCAGAAGTGAAACGCAGCTGCGACGATGGTAGTGTGGCATTCGCCATGCGAGAGTAGTACACCGCCAGGCACCTCATTCAATAGAAAAGCCCTACTCGCATGAGTGGGGCTTTTTTATTGACTAAAATACCTTGGGCGGTGCACTGCTCGAGCAGGGCGACACCATGCGACAAAAACGTCTGGAACGTTTTTGGACAGCTTTAGCTGGCCGCGCAGCGGCGAACCCCAGGGAAGGGGTGAGCAAAGTAGTACACCGCACACTCACGCATACCGCGCACCGTCCATGGCGCGCCTTGCCGGCTCGGCCATCCCAGGGCCTCGCTTTCGACGCTGAAATAGCTGCATGTCTTCGCTATTTCCGGGCGCGTCTCAACCACAGCCCCTTCGGGGTGTGGCATTGCTCGCCCCCTCCATGGGGCTCGTCCCTACGGGACCTGCCTGCGGCAGTCCAAATTCGTTCCTGACGAATTTGTCGCCATGCTATGTCTTACTTAAGGATCGAAATAGGTACCCAGGGCTGTGCGCGCTAGTTGTTGCGGGTACTGAGGTACACAGCTAGATTATATTTGAAGTAGTACTTCACCATCATGCTCAAAACTCAAAACTCAAAACTCAAAACTCAAAACTCAAAACTCAAAACTCAAAACTCAAAACTCACTTCGTCTATACCCTTCCATCATAACGTCTGTTCAGCACTGCCCAGTCTCTAGGTTCACTCTAATCACGCGTGCAGTACCACTGACAAAACGCTTCCAAGCATTGCCACAGCATTAACAATGGCTTTCTTATAAAATTTAAGAGATAAAACCGTGCTTTTATGAGGTTAAAAGCATTTCACTAGCAAGTCAATGGTTGTTGCTGCACGAGGTATGGCTTGAGTTGTGGCTAGCTGTTGTAAAAAGCATCCGTTAATTCGCATTAGCGTGTTCTTGCAGTGGTAAATATTGTTTGCTGCATGGTTAGTTCACTATTTTAAACAACAAAAAACCCACTTAAAAGTGGGCTTTTTATAGGAAACGATTAATTACATTTTTGGCATGACAACAGTGTCTAATACGTGGATCACGCCATTGCTTGTTTTAATGTCTGTAGCAATCACTTGCGCGCCGTTGACATAAACTTTGCCATCTTTTACTTCAATGGCTAAATCTTGACCCTGTACAGTTGTTGCTTTAGTCAGTTTTACGACATCTGCAGCCATCACTTTGCCAGCGACTACGTGGTAAGTTAAAACGCTAGTTAGCGCTTCTTTATTTGCGACTAACGCATTTAAATCTGCAGCTGGGATTTTGGCAAATGCGGCATCATTTGGTGCGAAAACAGTAAATGGGCCTTCACTTTTTAATGTATCTACAAGGTCAGCCGCTTTTACTGCGGTGACTAAGGTGGTGAAATTGCCAGCAGCAACGGCAGTATCAACGATATCTGCTTTCATGCCATGGTTGTGCGCTTGTGCGACAAAAAATAATGATGTTGCTAATAATGAACCGGTGATAATACGTGAGAGTTTCATAATTTTTCCTTTTAGCTTTAGGTTAGACATAAAAGTCGCAATAGAAACGCTGTAGATCGTTGCAGGGATCAGATTTATATTTTTTAATTTTGGTGAAACCAGATGTTAACTAATGACGTAGCTGGCAGCATTAATGCAAACATAACTGAGATTATGCCCTTTTTTTGCTGCAATTTTGCTTTAAATATCGCCAAAGTGAGTCTTGTGCAACGTGTTTTATGAATTGATCCCTTTGCTATGTCGGTACGAGTTGACTAGTAATTGCCAGTCAAATAGTTGCATACTATTGTCGAATGATCACCAATATGGCTATAACAATGTTTATGCAAGTTTGTCGCGCAGCAAGAACTTTATGGGTTGTTTTGATGTTACAAATCGTGGGATGTAGTCAAGTCAGCACATACCCGCTGGACCCGCTGCAACAGCAACGTTTGGCACAAGCCAATTTGCAATATAAAAGTTTAATTGCGGATATAGAACAAAGCCCTGATCCCGCTAGATTAGCCACGTTACGTAAGCATTATATAAGTACTTCGTTTTACCAGCCTCATACCATGACGGAACGCGTATTATCGACAGCCATGTTTGATGCTATCAAACAGCAGCAATGGCAAGATTGCTTGTTACAAAGTGACAAAATTTTAAAAACAAACTATATCAGCCTCAATGGTCATTACGGTGCCATGCTTTGTCATTTGGAAAGTCAGCAGCAACCACAAGGTGAATATCATCAAGAGGTGTTAGACAGCTTAATGGCGGCTATCTGGCAAAGTGGCGATGGTAAAAGTACTGCTTCAGCTTTTCAAGCTACCAGTACAACTGAGTTGTATACTTTTATCCAAATGCATGGTCTTGATATTCAAGCACAAGCGTTGCTTTGGCAGGATGACACGCCTTATGACGTTATGACGATTGTGAATCCAAGAGATGGTACTGAGTTTGTTTGGTATTTTGATATCAGTGCACAAATGTTGCGTAGCAAGTCAACGGCAGGGCTATGATGCAAGATCGTAATTTACGTAACTTTTATATCCCCGAAGAGCAGTCTATTTACCTGTTAAATGCCAATGATGCGAAAAAGCTGAAAGACTGGGTGGCGCTTTGTATTGATGAGTTAGAGAAACTGGGATACCAACAAATTAGTTTACTGGGTAAGGGCGCTTATGGCTTTGCCTTTGCCGGTTTTGGTATTGATGAGCATCCTTATGTTTTTAAATTTTCACGGATCAATTTGCCGCAGCATATTCAAGAACGTTTAGCGGATGAAGCCTTTATGCTATCGCAGGTCGATCATCCTGCAGTGCCGCCTTTTGTCACTTATCAGGTAATTAAAAAGCAGGGGATCTTAATGATGGGGCGGGCTCCCGGCATCGATCTGGAGCAATATAGCTTATTACATGGGCGCTTACCGGTAAAACTCATCATTTCTATTGCCGGACAGTTAGCCGATTTACTCTGGCATTTACGACGTAATCAAAAAGACGGTGAAGCCTTACCAATTGTCCATGGCGATGTTAAACCGTCTAATTTGGTGTTTGATGAGGAAAGTGGCCTCGTAAGCTTAATTGATTGGGGATCATCCGTTTTTGCACAACTTGATCATGAAGGACATTACTTATCCAATAATGTCATGCAACTGATGTCGGCAGACTTACAGAATTCGAATGCTAGAATGGGAGATGTATATTTCACTGGGCCTGAGCAACGTGCGGGGCAGTTATCTAGCCCGCGTTTTGATGAGCAAGGTGTTGCCAGCACGCTATATGCCTTAGCATCCGGCCAACCTAGCCGTTTTGGTCGTAAAGTGATTCCGGCTAGAAGTCTTGGTTTACCGCTCGAATTTGCCACTATGCTCGATGGTATGTTGTCCGACGATTTAACGTTGCGTGAACAGGCGGGGGACTATTTTTTGCAGCATATGGCCCGGTTGCAGCGCTTAGTGTTACCAGAGCTGCCATTGTTTAATGATGATCCTTTGTTACCGGTGTGGGTAAGCGATCAACAACGTGAACTAGACACGGTGGTTTACTCTTCACGTAAATCGTTTTTGCGGGAGCACAATGAAGATAAGGATATTGGCTATGTGGATGATGTGCAACTCGAGCGATATTATAAAAATTATTTAGAAGGTATGGGCGAGACAGAAAAAGCCTTTATAGCGGCAGTTAGCCGTTTAGCCCGTTATCCGGTGGTAGGCGGTATTGCGATTCACTGGCAAGCTAATGGGGTTTATATCGATTGTAGCTTAAACTTGTACAATGATAAGTTGGCGCGAGCCTTTGCATTAGCTGTTAATAATGTGGTGACTTTAGCACGTGCGATCAGCAAGGTCGGTATCTTCAAAGCGTGTTTATTTAATGCCCGCAACACCATTCATATTAGTCGTGAGTCGACACAGCTGCCTTTTATTCCGGCGGAGGATAGCGTCATTCCTTATCAATTAGCCCCGGTGATCAGTTTAGAAGAGGCCAGCAAGCAACATTCTTACTTTGAAGATGGTAAAGATCCGGATGAGCAATTGGTGTTGCCTGATGCGATTATGGATGATATTGCTCGGCTTAACTTAATTCGACATACCGGTTGTATTATCTTTGAGGTGGCGCCACTTTATATGAAAGTGCATAGCTATTACCGCTTACTCGATCCTACCGCTGAACGCGAGTTTAATGCCTTACTGCAAAGTATTTTAAGTAAAGTTGCTTTAATCAGTGGTGAAGGCGTCGGTGGCTTTATGAAGTTGCCTTACAAAGATACGCGTCGCTTTAGCCATCAACCACAAGCGCCACAATGCTTGTATCCGGCAAATCCATATAGTTTTGTCGTTTAATACGGCAAGGCTGTTGAAATAAGCAGCAAACCAAGCTTTCTGCGCTGAATGTCGCGCTCTGGCTGCGTGGTTTAAGCTAAAAAAGGTTTAAATTAACGCTTAAAACAAGTAATGTATGGCCTTTAGTGTAACCTGAATTTGATAAGAAGTATGTCGAGCGAGAAAAGCGCCAATTACCGTTTATTGCTAGAGCAAGCACGTGGCTTGTTAGAGCACGAATCTGATTTGATCGCCAATATGGCTAATCTCAGTGCCTTGTTGTTTAATGGCTTACCCGATCTCAATTGGGCAGGCTTTTATATTATGCGCGAAGGTGAATTAGTTTTAGGCCCGTTTCAAGGGCAAGTGGCTTGTGTGCGCATTGCCGTGGGTAAAGGTGTTTGTGGAACCTGTGTGGCCACAGGCGCTATTCAACGGGTGGCAGATGTCCACGAGTTCCCGGGGCATATCGCTTGTGATGCTGCCAGTAATTCAGAAATTGTCTTACCCGTGCGGCACAACGGTAGCGTGATTGCGGTACTCGATATTGATAGCCCTTTACTAAACCGCTTTGATGACATTGATGAAGATTATCTGGGTCAGTTAGTCGACATTTTTGAACAACGTTTGGCTCAGGTTTAATGAAAGATTTATTATCTGTGCAGGATTATTTACTGCAAGTTGATGAAGTCGGTGACTGGGATGGCGAAGAAGAGCTAGTAGCAGATAAGTTTAATGCTATTGCACACGCTGTCTGGGATGCTTTACCCGACACCCTAACATCAGTAGAAATAGCGTTTTTGATGCCGCAATTGTGGGAACAATTGCGCGGAGACACTATTTTATTGGATGTAGATCAAGACGAGTTGGTTGGTTGGGCGCTATCTTTTGTCCAACAACAAATAGATGAAGGCATAGCAGAACTGCTTGCTGAACAAGATGATGAAGAAGAGTGAATCCTGAATGACAAATCCCCCTGCTGAGCTAGTTGAAGCAACAGACCTACCTACTGCCGAACATGCAAAACTGGCCAATGTGAAAGATGTACTGGCGTATTTAGTCAGTGAATTCCCATTGTGTTTCGCTGCTGATCAACAAGTTAAACCTCTGAAAGTAGGTATTTTTCAGGATTTAGCTGCACGGCTTGCTGCAGATAGCCCAGTGAGTAAAACCCAATTACGTCAAGCGTTAAGAGTTTATACCTTAAGCTGGCGTTACCTTGAATCTGTAAAAGAAGGCGTTAGTCGCGTTGACCTTGACGGTCAAGCTGCAGAGCGAATTGATGCACAACAAGCTGAGCATGCCGCAAAATTATTAGCTGAAAGTAAACAAAAAGCCGCTGAGAAGCGTAAAGCTAAAATGCAAGAGCAACGTGCTAAGCAAAACGTCGCCAAACCTGTTGCTGCCGGTGTTGATAAAAAAAGACCGAACAAAACGGCAGAACGCGCCTCTAAGGCTCAGAAGGTGCCAGCAAAAGCGACATCTGTAAAAGCCACAATTGACGTTGCGCCCGTTGCCGTCACGTTAACGACCGTTGAACCGACGCAGTTAGCGACAGGTGATAAAGTGCTTGTTAAATTAGGCTCGTCACCGATGCCCGCCACGATCACTGAAGTGAATTTACCGGATGTAACGGTGCAACTTGGTTCTGGCATGATCATCAAAACACGTCAGGATAGCTTGTACAAAGCTTGACGAATATAGAGAGTGTTATGAAGAAATTATCCCTGATAGCGGTTGGTTTATTTTTAGCTTTAGGCGTAACAGCAACAACACCTGAGCCACTCGACAGTAGTGCGCTACCGGTTATTAGCCAATCAGCTCAACATGCCACAGCGAGTAAGCGCATTGCAGCAACATTCACGCGATCGCATTATTTGCCTGTGCAATTAGATGATGCGTTGTCGGGACGAATTTTTGATCTCTATTTAAAAAACCTCGATTATTATCGAAATCACCTGATGGCGACCGATATTGCTCAGTTTGAGCAATATCGTAATCAATTTGATGATGGCATTAATCGTGGCAATTTAACGTTTGCTTTTGACATGTTTAATTTGGCGCAGCAGCGCCGTTTTGAACGCTTTGACTTTGCGTTAGCGCAGTTAGCGCAAGATTACGATTTTGCTGCCAACGATGAGTACGTTTACGATCGTGAAGACGCCGCTTGGCCAGCCGATTTAAATGAATTGAACGAGTTATGGCGGCAACGCGTCAAGTTTGATTTGTTAAATCTTAAACTTACCGGTAAGACCGTTGAGGAAGCAAAAGAGATCCTCACTAAGCGGTATAAAAACACGCAAAAACGCCTAGTTCAAACACAAAGCGAAGATGTGTTTCAAATTGTGATGAACTCTTTTGCCCGTGCTGTAGAAGCCCACACTTCATATTTATCACCTCGCAATGCTGAACGTTTCCAACAAGAAATGAACTTACAGCTAGAAGGTATTGGTGCGGTATTAAGAGCAGACGAGGATTACACCGTTATTCAAAGCTTAGTTCCCGGTGGTCCTGCTGACTTAACACAGAAAATTAAGCCAAAGGATCGTATTGTCGGTGTCGCACAGGAAGCGAAAGACTTTGTTGATGTCGTAGGCTGGCGGTTAGATGATGTGGTCGATCTGATCAAAGGGCCCAAAGGCAGTAAAGTACGTTTACAAGTATTGGGCGGCAGCGAAGCGAATAGCCAAACACAAGTAATTGAGATTGTTCGTGATAAAATTCGTTTAGAAGATCGAGCAGCCAAATTTGAAATACTGACCCCTAAATTAAGCGAGTTACAAAGCAAAATTGGTGTCATTAATATTCCTGGTTTTTACAACAATTTATCAGAAGATGTGAAAAAACTGCTGGTAGAAGCCAATGAGCAAAAAGTGGATGCGCTTATTATCGATTTACGTGGTAATGGCGGTGGTTCTTTACAAGAAGCGACATTATTAACCGGTTTATTTATTGATCGTGGCCCAGTGGTGCAAATCCGTTATGGTGATGGCAAAATTGGCTTAAATGGGGACAGCGATGGCGTATCTTATTACGACGGCGCCTTAACCGTTATGGTCGATCGTTATAGCGCTTCTGCTTCAGAAATTTTTGCCGCGGCGTTACAAGATTATGGCCGAGCTCTCATTATAGGTGAACAAACCTTTGGTAAAGGTACGGTGCAGCAGCATCGTGGTATTGGTCGCATCTACGATATGTTTGAGCAACAACTAGGTAGCGTGCAATACACTATGGCCAAGTTTTATCGGATCAATGGCGGCAGTACGCAACATAAAGGTGTGATCCCTGACATTACCTTCCCATCGCCGATAGATCCTGCGGAGTGGGGCGAAAGCAAAGAAGAATATGCCTTACCTTGGGATGCCATTGCGCCTGCGCAATATCAAGCGTCTACGGGTATTCAGCAACAAGTGCCGATTTTGCAGCAAAAACATCAACAGCGCTTAGCCAAAGAAACGGAGTTTCAGTATTTACTAACCGATATTGCCGAGTATCAGCAGCAAAAAGATGAGAAAAGTGTGTCGTTGAACAAAGCAGAGCGTATCGCCAAACGCGAAGCGGATGAAGCACGTGCGCTAGCACGTACTAATGAACGGTTAAAACGTTTAGCGTTACCGGCGGTCACCTCAGTAGATGATGCCCCAGAGTTATTATCGAAACTGGATCCCTTTTTAGAAGAGGCGGCGCATATTACTGTTGATTGGATACAGTTAAACCAAGTCGCTAAAAAATAAAACATGATTTAACCAAAGGCGGTTTTACCGCCTTTCTTTTATGTTACAAAAAAGACACCATAATAATTATAAAAGGGCCTTATAACGATGGCAGCGCCAAAATCCCCCAGTATGTTAGATGCGTTAATACCCATGGTGGTATTAATTACGTTACTTGGTTGTTCGGTTTACCTGTTTAAAGATGATTCCTCATACGGGCCCAATCAAATTGCGTTATTCATTGCCGCAGCAGTAGCGTCCTTAATTGGTTTGAAAAACGGTTACCATTGGCAAAGCATCGAACAAGCGATCGTCAAAGGCATCTCGGTGTCCTTAGCCGCGGTGTTGATCTTATTGGCGGTAGGCGCGTTAATTGGTACTTGGTTATTATCGGGCACGGTTCCCACTTTAATCTATTATGGTTTGCAGCTTTTAAATCCTTCTTGGTTTTATGCCGCCAGTTGCCTGTTGTGTGCCATCGTTGCCATGAGTATTGGCAGCAGTTGGACAACGGCCGCTACCATTGGTGTAGCCTTAATTGGTGTGGCGAGTGGGTTAGGGTTGTCACCCGCTATTGCGGCTGGTGCTATTGTGTCAGGTGCCTATTTTGGCGATAAAATTTCGCCATTAAGTGAAACCACTAACCTTGCTCCAGCGGTGGCTGGTGCCGATCTTTTCGAGCATATTCGGCATATGTTGTGGACGACTATTCCGAGTATTATTCTGGCGCTGTTCGGCTTTGTGATTATTGGTTTTAACAGCGATGTTTCTGCTGATTTCCAGCATATCACTGACATTAGCAACATCTTACAGCAACAATTTAATATCAGTTTATGGTCATTAGTGCCGTTATTTGTGCTGTTGGCCATGGCTATCAAAAAAGTCCCCGCATTTCCTACCGTCTTCATTGGTGCCTTGTTGGGCGGTGTGTGGGCGGTATTATTTCAAGATGATCTGCTTAGCCGTTTAGCATCGGATGATTTACCGCGCGCCGTGGCTGTTTTTAAAATCATTTGGCAAACCTTATTCGCCGGCTTCTCTATCTCTACCGGTAACGAAAGTATGGATGACTTACTCAGTGGCGGCGGTATGGCCAGTATGCTCAATACCATTTGGTTAATTTTTAGTGCTATGGTGTTTGGCGCGGTGGTTGAACACATCGGTTTGCTACGCAAATTTGTTGAAGCCATCTTAAAGTTAGCCCGCAGCAGTGGTTCATTGATTGTCAGTACCATGGGCACCTGTTTGGCGACCAATATTTTAACGGCAGATCAATATATTTCGATTGTGATGCCAGGGCGGATGTTTAAAGAAGAATATCAACGGCGTAATTTGGCCCCCGTAAATTTATCTCGAGCGCTTGAAGATGGCGGCACCATCACCAGCCCCTTGATCCCATGGAACACCTGCGGTGCTTATATGCACGGTGTATTAAATGTGAACCCACTGGATTACTTTATTTATGCGTTCTTTAATTTAATTAACCCAATATTGGCCGTGATTTATGCGTACATGGGCATAAAAATCCTAAAACTGACGCCTCCTAAGTCAGTAGCTGAACGCGTATTGGCAAATTAAATTCAGTAGTTTTACTATCTTCGCTGATGCTTAAACGCCTGAAGCTGATGATCTTAATGCTAACGTCTAGTCATGGCGATAAAGGCTTTGTTTTACCTACGCCATAATCTAGCCTCAGGCTGGTTTATGGTGTTAAGTAACATTTTATGAAATAAAGCGCAAAGCCGCCCGACTGAGTTAGCCGCATGAGATCTTGTTTAGGCTTTTTGTTATTGAACAGCGGCTTCAACACAGGATTTTTTATGAACGACACTTTACATCGTCAACCCAAACGGCTTGCTGATTATCAACCTCCTTGTTTTACTATTCGTACCATTGATTTAACCTTTGAACTGGCTGCCACGGCAACCCGGGTGACGTCTATATTGCGTTTTAAGCGTAATACGCCAGGTAACATGGTGTTGGATGGGCAACAATTAATTTTAGAGAGCATCACGTTAAACGGTGAAGCTTTAACTGCTGCCCAGTACCAACTTACCGCTGATAGCTTAACGTTAAGCAATGTCCCTGATCAGGGTGAGTTAGAAATTGTTACGCTAATTAATCCTGAGCAAAATACCGCTTTAGAGGGCTTATATTTAGCCGATGGTGTGTATTGCACCCAGTGCGAAGCAGAAGGTTTTCGGCGGATTACTTATTATCCCGATCGCCCTGATGTCCTAGCGATATTTAGCACCACCATTATCACCGATAATCAGGCATTGCCGTTTTTATTATCCAATGGCAATAAAATCAGTGAGCAAACTTTATCTGATGGTCGTCGTATTGTGCGTTGGGAAGATCCCTTTCCCAAACCCGCTTATTTATTTGCTTTAGTCGCGGGAGATTTTGATTGTCTTAGCGATAACTTTGTTACCGCCTCAGGGCGTTCAGTGCTGCTCGAGTGTTATGTGCAAAAGGGCGACTTACCACGAACTGAATTTGCTATGGCTTCACTAAAGCGCGCGATGCGCTGGGATGAAACACGCTTTGGTTTGGAATATGATTTAGATCGCTATATGGTCGTCGCTGTTGATTTTTTTAATATGGGCGCGATGGAAAATAAAGGCTTAAATGTTTTTAATAGTAAATTTGTTTTAGCGGATGCACAGTCAGCCACAGATTTAGATTATTTTAATATTGAATCTATTATTGGCCATGAATATTTTCATAACTGGACGGGCAATCGCGTGACCTGCCGTGATTGGTTTCAGTTAAGTTTGAAAGAAGGTTTAACGGTTTTTCGCGATCAAGAATTCAGTGCAGATATGGGCTCACCCACCCTCAATCGTATTGATGCCGTTAAAGTTATGCGCACCGCCCAGTTCGCCGAAGATGCCAGCCCAATGGCGCATCCGATCCGACCTGAGCAAGTGATCGAGATGAACAATTTCTATACGGTAACGGTGTACGACAAAGGCGCTGAAGTGATCCGCATGTTGCAAACCATTTTAGGTAAAACAGGCTTCAGTGCAGGTTTAAAGCTGTATTTGCAACGCCATGATGGCCAGGCTGTTACTTGCGATGATTTTGTTCAAGCAATGCAAGATGCCAGTGGTATTGATTTAACGCAGTTTCGGCGTTGGTATAATCAGGCCGGCACACCTGAGCTCACGGTAAAACAGCAATATGATGCAGCAAACCAGCAATTAATGTTAGATATTAGCCAATTTACTCCTGCCAGTGCTGAGCAAGCAGAAAAATTGCCTTTACTGATCCCGGTACGGATCGAATTGCTCTATCAAGATGGTACTCCCGCTCGGGCTGAGCTCTTACTACTGACTGAGCAGCAACAACAATTTCAATTATCCCAGATACCCCAACAACCGTTAGTGGTGTGGTTAGAAGATTTTTCAGCACCGGTAAAATTACATACCAGTTATCAAGCAACCGATTTATTAACGATTGCCAGCAGCGCCAGTAATGGTTTAGCGCGTTGGGATGCGATGCAACAATATTGGTCGTTATTAATTGCTGAAGCGATAAAACAGCAGCAAACACCCGTGTTATCAGCTGAATTAATCGCGGTATTTCGTGGCTGGTTGCAACAGCCGTTAGCCGATCTGGCTTTAACGGCGGAGCTATTAACCTTGCCTGATTTTGATACTTTAGCAGGGCAATATCATGAGATCCCGGTAACGGCCTTATTGCAAAGTCTTACCTTGCTGCAGCAGCAGATAGCGATAAGTTTACAGGCTGACTTTGCTGCTTGTTATCAGCAAATCACTCGCGAGCCTTATCAATACAGTGAACAGGCTGTAGCAAAGCGTGCCTTGAAGCGGCGCTGTTTAGGTTATTTAGCCCTGACTGCAGAGGGGGAAAACTGGGTGGCGCAGCATTATCATCAGGCTGATAATATGACCGATCGTTTAGCCGCGTTGCAATCGGCGCAGGCGGCCGCCTTGCCAAGCGCTGCGCAGTTGTTAGAGCAATTTGCACAACAGTATCATGCTAATGTCCAAGTTATGGATAAATATAGTAATTTGGTCGCCGTTACGCTAGGTGATGATGTTTTTAGTAAGATGCAGCAAGTTACCGAGCACAGTTGGTTTAGTTGGAAAAACCCAAATCGCATCCGCGCATTATACAGTGCCTTTTCACAGCGTAATCCACAACAATTCCATCGGGCAGATGGCAAGGGGTATCAGTTATTAGCCGATGTTGTCAGTAAATTAGATCCGGTCAATCCACAATTAGCCGCGCGTTTACTGACACCATTATTGTCTTGGCGACGTTATGATAAAGCACGTCAGCAGCAATTAATTGCCATGCTCTCGGCATTGTTGGCCCAGCCTGGCTTATCGGATGATGTCTTTGAAAAGGTCAGCAAAAGCTTGCCATGAATCGCCAGTACCTGTTCTCCGGTTTTGTTTCAACTGAGAAATGTCAGCAGTTTTACCGCGGTGAAATACGCTATGTTATTGTCACTGCGGACAGTGGCGAACGTATCCAATTGGCTTTTAAGCATTTTAAACCTTTTATTAGTCAATTGGGGATCCGAGGGCGATTTCGATTAACCTTGACCAACAACGGAGATTTCTTCAGCTTAGAGAAAATTAATTAGAGTAATAACTTCAAACGATAGCTTGCTAAATATTCTTAATTTGCTTTAGGTTATTTCTATTTTAATCAGTGGCTTAGTTGTTGCTACCTCTGGTCTGTCCTGATGGGTTAAACTGTGGTCTGACCAAATCAGCTGCGGTATTAGCTAAAAAACGAAAAAATGAATGTAAATCAATAGATTTACGCTGTGGCAAGCCTTGCTAACGCCCAAAAATGATGTAATTATTTTAGTGAAAGAGTCTGCTTGTGCTTCGGCAAAAGAAACAGATCATAACTAAAAGAACAGACCATAACCTGTTAGACAGGGGGGAGACAACAACATGTTAAAAAGTCCCAACCGCTTTGCAAAAAGCCCATTAGCCGCTGGCGTTACTGCTGCGCTGCTAATGCTTGCCTATGCACCCGCACAGGCAGCATCCTTTAGCTTAGGCGATGTTGATATCGTTTTCGATTCAACTTTCTCTTACGGTGCCAGCTGGCGTACTGAAGAACGCAACTGGGATACCATTGCGAAAGTAAACCATCCACGTTTTGATTGGACAGGCTACAACGCGGCCACTAACGTGATTTACCCCTCTGCTGATATCTGGGCTCAACCGGGTGCTTATTCAAGCAACGGTGATGCGGGTAATTTGAATTTCGATCGTGGTGATATGTTCAGTAGCTTATTTAAAGGCTTACACGAAGTTTCCATCACTAAAGATAACATCGGCTTTTTTGGCCGGTTTATGTATTTTTACGATACTGCACTGAACAACGGTAACTTTGCTTACAGCAATCCGTTAAGTGGTGCTCGTGTCGATCCATGTGCTGACGATCGCTCAAGCGAATTAGCCTGTAAAGATATTCGCTTATTAGATGCGTACATCTATGGCAACTTTTCTTTTAATGACGGTATGACGCCGGTGACGGTGCGTTTAGGTAATCAAGTACTGAGCTGGGGTGAAAGTACTTTCATTCCACACGGTATTAACATTACGCCTATTGATGTGGGCATTTTACGTGCACCGGGCGCCGATTTAAAAGAAGCCTTTATTCCGACCGGTATGTTTACCGTATCGGTAGGTTTAACTGAAAACCTGTCGACCGAAATGTTTTACCAATACGATTGGCAAGAAAGTTATTTACCGCCTCCAGGCACTTACTTTTCTACTAACGACTTTGCCGGTCGTGGTGGTTATGCACAAAACATTCAGTTAGGTTTCTCCGGTAACCCTGATATCGATCTGGCGTTCTTGCTACAAAACTTAAATGGTTTAGGTGCGGCGGTGGCCGCGGGTCAAGTCAGTGCAGCGCAAGCGGCGCAATTATACTTAGCCTATCCAACAAAAGTGGCATTACGTCCAGCCGGTTCTGCAGGAGAGCAAACCCCTGAGAATGGTGGTCAGTACGGTATTAAATTTGAATATTTCGCACCAAGTTTAGGTGATACCGAATTTGCACTGTATTACATGAACTACCATAGTCGGGTACCTGTTATTTCTGGGGTGGCTTCTAACTTTAGCTCGGCGGCTATTCAATCGGATATTGGTTACCTGGTACAAAATGCCGGTACCTTAGATGCCAGCAATGTACAAAATCTACAAGCGTTCTCAAAAGGTATTTTAGAATACCCTGAAGATATCAAATTGTATGGTTTTAGTTTTAACACCAACTTAGGCACCACCTCTGTAGCGGGTGAAGTTTCTTACCGTCAAGATGATCCATTACAAATTGACGACGTGGAAATTTTATACGCGGGTATGCCAGAGCAGTTAGCCAATGCAGGTTTACGTCCAGATTTAGCGGGTATTTCTCAGTTAGGTCGTGACATTGGCGTAAAAGCCACACCGGGTAACTATGCGCAAGGTTATATCCTGCGTGATACCGTACAAGCTCAAATGACTTTTACTCACTTGTTTGGCCCAATGTTAGGTGCTGATAACTTTACGATGTTGGCGGAAGTCGGTGGTGTCAGAATTAACAATATGCCAAGCCAAGACGTATTGCGTTTAAACGGCCCGAGCACCGATCGTAGCGGTGGCCCGTTAATTGGTGCCAATGGCGTGTCAGATGGTTTGCATACTGGCTTATCAAATGGTGCTGAAACGAACCCGTTCCCAACTGCATCAGCCTGGGGTTACCGGATCTTAGCGAAAGCCGATTACAATAACGTGTTTGCTGGTGTGAACTTATCACAACGTTTAGTGTTATCACATGACGTGAATGGTATTACACCTGATCCACTGTTTATGTTTGTAGAAGATCGTAAGTCGGCATCTTATGCCTTGTCTTTCGATTATTTGAGTAAATGGTCTGGTGAACTCAGTTACAACTGGTTCTGGGATGGTGTTGGTACGACAAACAACATTGCAGATCGCGATTTTATTTCATTCAACATTAAATACTCTATTTAAGGGACGAGCACGAATTATGAAAAAACTCACCCTGTTAGCTTCAGCTGTAGCGTTAGTGTTCAGCTGTAATGCACTGGCTAAATTACCGGCTGATCAAGTTGCCCGTTTAGGTCAAGATCTCACGCCAATTGGCGCAGAACGCGCGGGCAATGCCGATGGTTCTATTCCTGAATGGACTGGCGGTATTAAATCTGCTCCGGCGGGTTTTACCCCGGGTAATCACCATCCTAACCCGTTTGCTGATGACAAAGTGTTATTCACTATTAGCAAAGCGAATCTTGAGCAATATCGTCAGTTTTTAAGTCCTGGCCAAATTGCTTTATTTGATTTGTATCCTGATACGTTCAAAATGAACATCTACCCAACACGGCGTAGTGCGTCTTTTCCACAGTACTTTTATGATGCGACTAAGCAAATTGCTGGCAGTGCTGAGTTAGTGCAGGGTGGTAATGGTTTACGCAATGCGGCTATTGGTATCCCGTTCCCAGTGCCATCTAATGGTGTTGAGGCGGTTTGGAACCACATTGTACGTTACCGTGGTGTAGCCGCTTCACGTAATGGTGGCCAAGCTGCGCCAACGTCAAATGGTGCTTACACGATCATTGGTTTTGATGAAGAAATCATGTTCAAGTATTCGCATCCTGATGCGACGCCGGCTGCATTAGAAGCGGAAAACATCCTGTTCCGCTTTAAACAAAGCGTAAACTCACCTGCGCGTTTAGCGGGTACGGCTTTGTTAGTGCATGAAACCATGGACCAGGTGGCGACACCGCGTCAAGCATGGACTTACAACACCGGTCAGCGTCGTGTTCGTCGCGCACCAAACGTGGCTTATGATGCACCAGGTACCGCGTCAGATGGTCTGCGTACCACGGACGATTTCGATATGTTCAACGGTTCTCCAGATCGCTATGAGTGGACGTTAAAAGGCAAACAAGAAATGTTTATTGCCTACAACGATTACAAACTGCATAGCAACACCCTTAAATATGACGATATTTTACAAGCCGGTCATATTAATCCAGAACATGTGCGTTATGAAAAGCACCGTGTTTGGGTGGTTGAAGCAACCTTAAAAGAAGGTACCCGTCATGTTTATGGTAAGCGTGTGTTCTTTATTGATGAAGACAGCTGGCAGATCCATGTAGCGGATTTATATGACAACCGTGGTGATTTGTATCGCGTTGCTGTTGCTCATGGCTTGAACTACTACGAAGTGCCAACGCATTGGAGTACTTTAGAGGTTTATCACGATTTGAACTCTCGTCGTTATATCGCTATCGGTTTAGATAACGAAGACAAGATGTATGACTTCTCGGTAACCCTGTCTGATAACGACTTCACACCGGCTTCGCTGCGTCGTGAAGGTACTCGATAACACTTAGTTTGAAACAAGGCTGGCTCGTAGCCAGCCTTTTTTTTAACAAGACCAGTGTCATTCACTGCTATATTTTAATTAACTGACGCGCTAAGCAGAGTGAACTCAGCTCATGTATAACAAGATTTTTGCCGGATGTCTGGCCGCGATGTTCCTGGTTCAGTGTGCTGATGCACACGCCAGCGATGCAGACGAAAACACCGAAATGTCGCCTAAAACGGCTTATATGATGCCGTTGGCAAGCCAGTCGCTCTTAACGGACGTGGTTAAGGTCGGGCAGCAAGGTTTTGCTGCTGTGGGTCAACGCGGCCACATATTGCTGAGCAATGATGCCAAAAACTGGCAACAAGCTACTGTGCCTGTTCAATCATTACTTACCTCGGTCTATTTTACAGACGAGCAGTATGGCTGGGCGGTTGGGCACGACGCGACCATTTTACACACTCAAGATGGAGGCAAAAGCTGGCAATTGCAGCAATTCCTGCCGGAGCAGGATAAGCCGTTGATGGATGTTTATTTTTTCAATCGACAACAAGGCTTGGCCATTGGCGCATACGGTCTGTTTTTTACGACGTCTGATGGTGGCGTGTCTTGGCAACCGACCTTCCACAAAACTTTAGTTTCAGAAGACGATGCTGAATATTTAGCCGATTTAGAAGAAACCGATCCTGAAATGTATTTATTGGAACGTGAATCGGTATTGCCGCATTTTAATCGGTTAATTGTCAACGATCAGCAAATCATCATGGTGGGCGAAGCCGGTTTTATGGCCAAAAGTGACGATGCGGGTACCAGTTGGCAGCGTTTAGACGAATTTTACAATGGCTCCTTGTTTGCAGTGCATCGCACTGAACAGGGCAGCATCATTACTGCGGGTTTACGCGGTCACGTTTTTTTAAGTGAGGATGATGGCGACAGTTGGCAGCAAATTTATTTGCCGGTGTCTGCTACCCTCAACAGTCTTTTTGCTGACTCAGCAGGTCGACTGTTTATCACTGGTAATGCTGGCGCACTGCTGCGAAGCGAAGATAACGGTCAAAGTTTTCAAGATATGTCACAAGCCGATGGTCGCGCTATTTTAAATGGTGTCGCCCTAGGTGAGCAGTTGTTACTGGTCACTGAGGTAGGCATTAAATTAACACCATTAAGTAAGTCTGAATAATATGAGTATGAATTGGCTGGTAAATAAAATTGAAATTGGCTTGTTTCGGCATCGAGTGATCGTGATAGTGCTTTTTGCACTCACCACGTTATTGCTGTTGTTTAAAGCAACAGACATTAAATTGGATGCCGCTTTTAGTAAGAACATCCCCTTAAAGCATGAATACATGCAAACCTATCTGAAGCATGAAGCGGATTTTGGTGGTGCAAATAACATTCTGATCGCCATGTGCGATGCCAGTGGTGATATTTTCAATGCCAATTTTTTTGATAGCTTTCGCCGTGCCCACGATGATGTGGTGTATACACCCGGTATTGAGCGGGTATTAGTTAAATCTCTGTTCAGTCCCAGTACGCGTTTTATTGAAGTGGTAGAAGATGGTTTTGCTGGTGGCCCAGTGATCCCGGCTAATTTTACGGCCGACGCGCGCGGTCTTGCCAAAGTAAAAGAAAATACCGAAAAAGCCGGTGTGGTTGGCCGCATGGTTGCTGACGATTACAGCTGTGCCATGATCACCGCTTCGTTATTAGAGCTGGATCCCGAAACCAACTTACCCGTCGATACCATTGCTTTTGCTTCGACGTTAGAAAACGATATTCGTGCAAAATATCAATCTGAACAAATCAGCGTGCATATCATTGGTTTTGCCAAAATGGTGGGCGATGTTGCAGAGGGCGCTAAAGGGGTAGTGGCATTCTTTGGTATTGCCATTGTAATTACTTCCATCATGGTATTTTTGTTCTCCGGCTCGTTAATGCTAACGGTATTGCCCATTGCTTGTTCATTAATTGCGGTGGTTTGGCAAATTGGTTTATTAACGGTACTGGGTTTTGGTATCGATCCCATGTCGATACTGGTACCGTTTTTAGTGTTTGCCATTGGTGTCAGCCATGGTGTGCAAATGATTAACTCCACCGGTAAACGGGTTGCTAGCGGCATGAATGCAAAAACGGCCGCCCAAGCCAGCTTCCGTAAACTGTTAGTGCCAGGCGGTGTCGCACTGTTATCGGATACGGTGGGTTTCTTAACGCTATTAATTATCGAAATTGGCGTGATCCGCGAGCTGGCAATTACTGCCAGTTTAGGTGTTGCCGTGATCATTCTGACTAACTTGGTGTTGTTACCGGTGTTAATGTCGTTTGTGCGCTTTAGCGACAAGTACAAGCAAAAAGTGGCCGCGCCTAATTTGCGAGCGGAAAAGGTATGGATGGCCTTATCGGCCTTCGCAACTCGGCCTTATGCAACGGTCATTTTACTCGCTACGGCCTTGTTGTTTGCTTATGGCCATTGGCAAAGCCAGCAGTTAAAAATCGGTGATCTGCATGCCGGTGCCCCGGCTCTGCATGAAGACTCTCGTTACAACCAAGATACCTTTATGATCACCGACCGTTTTGCGATTTCGGTGGATTATATCAACGTGATGGTTGAAACCATTCCAAGTGCTTGTACTCACCATGAAATAATGGATCGGATCGATCAATTTCACTGGTTAATGGAAAACGTACCCGGAGTGCAGTCAGCCGTTTCTTTGCCGTCGGTATCAAAAGTGATTAACGCAGCCTACAACGAAGGTAATGCGAAATGGCGCGTTCTACCCCGTAACACACAAAGCTTGGTGCAAGCCTCTTCACGCGTCGAAACCAGCACGGGTTTACTTAACGCCGATTGTTCGGTGATGCCAGTGATGTTGTTTTTAGAAGATCACAAAGCTGAAACCATCGAGCGTGTTGTTGCTGCGGTGAAGCAATACGGTGCGGAATTAGGTGATGAGCAAACGCGGTTTGCTTTGGCGACAGGCCCTGCAGGGGTGATGGCTGCCACCAACGAGGCGGTGAGCGATGCGCAACAACCGATGATGTGGTATGTCTATGCTGCGGTCATCGTGTTGTGTTTACTGAGTTTCCGTTCTGTTCGGGCAACGGCTGCCGTGATTATCCCGCTGTATGTCGTATCGGTGTTAGCGACCGCGTTAATGACGAAACTGGAAATCGGTTTAACCGTATCGACGTTGCCAGTGATTGCGCTGGGTGTGGGTATTGGTGTTGATTACGGCATTTATATTTTATCAACAATGAGTCAGCAGTTGCGTGAAGGTATGCCATTACGCCAAGCTTATTTTGAAGCCTTAAAAGAGCGGGGCAGCGCAGTCTTGTTTACGGGTATCACCTTAGCGATTGGCGTAAGCACCTGGGTGTTTTCAGCACTGAAGTTCCAAGTGGATATGGGGATCCTGTTAACCTTCATGTTTATTGTCAATATGCTCGGCGCTATTGTGGTTTTACCCGCACTGGCGAGCTTCTTTTGGCGCAAAAACTAAGCGATTGCGCTTAACGCGTTTTGACATATTTATGCAGTGATGCAACGAGAAAATGGCCGTAAGGCCATTTTCTATTTAGGGTGCTTGAATAATCAGCCAAATCTTCAGGCTAAACACTGGTTTAACCAGCATAAAAGCCAGAAATATCGCTTCAAAAGCGCTACAATAATTACTACACTGCACCTGCACCATCCCTTATAATTTTGTGGATCATGCGACCTCGCAGTGATTGATAAAAGGATGTAATAATAATGACCAAGTTAGACAGTCTACCCTCAGTGTTACTACAAAACGTCAGCAAGCTCATCAAACAAAAAGTAAAAGAGCAAGTAACGTTAGTCGAAAAGTTCGCTTTAACCCTCTACGGAAATATGTCAAATGAAGATTTAGTCGGTCGTAATGACAGTGATCTCTATGGTGCTGCCCTCAGTTTATGGCAAACATTAAATCAGCATGCCGATGCTGCCGCGCGGATCCGGGTGTTTAACCCTGAACTGGCTCGCCATGGTTGGGAATCTAAGCACACTATTGTTGAGTTAGTTGTGCAAGATATGCCATTTTTAGTTGATTCGGTGCGAATGGCGTTAACCCGTCATGGGATTACCGCGCACTTGTTATTGCACAACCCGCTGCAAACTAAGCGTGAGAAAGACGGCACCATAACCGATTTTTCAAAATTAGGTCGTTTAACCGATCCCACCACACAGCAAACCGTGTTTCATATTGAAATTGACCGGATGACGGATGCTAGCGCTATCGACGCGTTAAAAGCCGAGTTGTTGTCTGTGATGGAAGATGTGTCTTTAGCGGTACAAGATTGGCAACCGGCTAAGCAAAAATTAGAAGCGGTGATTGCGGCATTACCTAAGCATGCGGGTAAAGCCAGCAAAGAAGATATTGCTGAAACTACGGCGTTTTTAAATTGGTTAGTGAAAGATAACTTCACTTTATTGGGTTATCGCGCTTATGACATTAATCCGGTAAAGGGCGATTACCAAATTGTTGCCCATAAAGACAGTGCGCTCGGCTTAATGCGTCGCTCTGAACCACGTGATTTGATGTTATCCGAATTACCCGAGCGTGGCCGTGTGCAAGCGTTAAATAGCTCGTTGCTGGTACTAACCAAAACCAACAATAAATCTCGAGTACATCGCCCAGCCTATATCGATTATATCGGTATCAAGCGCTTTGATAAGAATGGTAATGTGGTGGGTGAAGATCGCTTTATCGGTCTTTATTCATCCAGTTTGTACAACAACAGTGCAGCGGATATTCCATTACTGCAAAGTAAATTGCAACAAGTGATGACCCGTTCAGAATTCGCGGTGGGCACACATGCCTACAAAGCGTTATTGAATATTTTAGAAACGTATCCGCGTGATGAATTATTACAAGCGAACGTTGATGAATTATTAGATGTAAGCATGGGCGTACTGCAAATGCAGGAACGTGACATGACGCGTTTGTTTTTGCGTGCAGATACCTTTGGCCGCTTTGTTACGGCGATGGTTTATGTGCCGCGAGAGCGCTATAACACGCAATTACGTAAAGATACGCAAGCCTTACTGGCACAAGCTTTAGGATCGACTGAGCCGGTTGAGTTTACTACGTATTTCTCTGAATCTGTGTTGGCCCGCACCCATTATTTGGTGCGGATCAATGACCGCCAAGTTGAGTATAAAGTGAAAGAAATTGAACGTAACCTGGTTGAAGCCGCGCGTACTTGGGAAGATAAACTCGAAACAGCCTTAATTGGTGTTTATGGCGAAGCCAAAGGACGTGACCTTAGTCGTAAGTATTTACATGCCTTTCCACGTGCCTATAAAGAAGACATGTTACCGAATGATGCCCTGGTTGATATCGGTAAGTTAGAAGGCTTAAATGCTGAACATAAGCTGGAAATGTTGTTCTACCGGCCACAAGAAGAGAGCAAAGACAGCAAAGCAGTACGTTTAAACTTATTCCATAAAGATCATCCTATCCACTTATCTGACGTGTTACCGATGTTAGAGAACTTCGGTTTACGGGTTATTGGTGAAACGCCTTATGCGGTGAAGTGTCCGGATGGTTCTGTAAGTTGGATCTTAAACTTCGCTATGGAGTTAACAGGGGAGTTACCGGCCGACTTTGCTGCAGCACAACAAAGCTTTCAAGATTCTTTAACCAAAGTTTGGTTAGGGCAGTTAGAAGACGATGGTTTCAACCGCTTAATTTTAGGTGCAAGCATTACTGGCCGTGAAGCGTCAATTATTCGCGCGTACGCTAAATATAAACGGCAAATTGGTAGCACCTTCTCGCAAGCTTACGTTGAAAATACGTTCTCGCGCTATGCGGGTTTAGCCGGTTTATTGGTGCAGTTGTTCAGCATGAAGTTCGATCCAAAATCGAAAGCTACCGCTAAGTCGATTGAAAAGCTGGAAGAGCAAATTGCTGCGCAGTTAGAAAATGTCGCTAACTTGGATGATGATCGGATTATCCGCCGTTTCGTTGATATGATTAACGCGACCTTGCGTACCAACTATTATCAAAAAGCCGCTGATAACAGCGACAAGCCTTACATCTCGTTTAAGATAAAACCGGATCTGATCCCTGAAGTGCCATTGCCGTTACCGATGTTTGAAATTTTCGTTTATTCACCTCGGGTTGAAGGCGTGCATTTACGCTTTGGTAAGGTGGCGCGTGGTGGTCTGCGCTGGTCAGATCGACGCGAAGATTTCCGTACCGAAGTGCTTGGCTTGGTTAAAGCTCAGCAAGTTAAAAACACCGTTATTGTGCCGTCAGGTGCAAAAGGCGGTTTTGTATGTAAAAAACTACCGGAAACCGGCGGGCGTGAAGCCTTTATCAATGAAGGTAAAGATTGCTACCGCACCTTTATTCGTGGTTTGTTAGATATTACCGACAACATCGTGCAAGGCAGTATCGTACCCCCTACTGATGTTGTGCGTTTAGATGAAGATGATCCGTATCTCGTCGTCGCAGCAGATAAAGGCACGGCGACCTTCTCAGATATATCAAACGGTATTTCGGAAGAGTATTCCTTCTGGTTAGGTGATGCCTTCGCCTCAGGTGGCTCTAATGGCTACGATCACAAGAAGATGGGTATTACTGCTCGCGGCGGTTGGGAAGCGGTTAAACGCCACTTCCGTGAAATTGGCATCAATTGTCAAACGACCGATTTTACCTGTGTCGGTATCGGTGATATGGCCGGTGACGTATTTGGTAATGGTATGTTGTTGTCAAAACATATCCGCTTGCAAGTGGCATTTAACCACATGCATATCTTCGTTGACCCGAATCCTGATGCGGCAAGCTCGTTTAAAGAGCGTGAGCGTTTATTTAATCTGCCGACATCAACCTGGGATGACTATGACAAGTCATTGATTTCAGAAGGTGGTGCTATTTTCAGTCGCAGTGCGAAATCCATCAAACTTTCACCACAAATGAAAGAGATGTTAGGCACGAGCAAAGCGACCATGACACCGAATGAATTAATCCGTGAATGCTTAACCATGCCGGTTGATTTAATTTGGAACGGTGGTATCGGTACTTATCTGAAAGCGACGAATGAAAGCCATGCTGAAGTGGGCGATCGTGGCTCAGAAGCCCTGCGGGTGAATGGTCGTGATTTAAAAGCGAAGATCTTCGGTGAAGGGGGTAACTTAGGTGCGACGCAGCGTGGTCGTATCGAGTTTGCTAACAACGGTGGTCGTATCAACACCGACTTCGTTGATAACGTCGGTGGTGTAACCTGCTCTGATAACGAAGTGAATATCAAGATCCTCTTGAATGCGCTTGTCACGGGTGGCGATTTAACCATCAAACAACGTAATAAGTTGTTAAACGAAATGACGGATGATGTGGCGGCAATCGTGATTAAAGATTGTTACCGTCAAACGCAAAGCATTAGCTTGTCTTCATTACTTGGCTCTGAGCAAATTAAAGAGTACACGCGCTTTATCCATGCTTTAGAAAAAGACGGTAAGCTAAATCGTGAATTAGAATTCTTACCTTCTGATGATGATCTTGCCGATCGTATGGCTAAAGGCATGGGCTTAACGCGCCCAGAACTGGCTATCCTAACGGCCTATGGCAAGATGGTATTAAAAGAGCGTTTAGTCACGCCAGATATCTCGGATAATGCCTATTTCCAACAGTTACTCAGTGGCGCTTTCCCAAAAGTACTGCAAACAAAGTTTGCTGAGCAAATCAGCCAACACCCGTTAAAAGCCGAAATTATTGCCACTAAACTGGCGAATATGCTGGTTAATGAAATGGGGCCTAACTTTGTGCAACGTATGTTCGAAGAAACGGGCGCCTCAGTATCGGAAGTGGCCATTTGTTATGCTATCGTCCGTGAGTTGTTTGACGTGGGAAGCCATTGGAAACAATTAGAATTACTCGACAATAAAATTGCCGCAGATTTACAAAGCCGTGTGTTGTTCCAGTTACGTCGTACTATTCGCCGTGCCACGCGTTGGTTTGTGCGTCATCGTGACAAGTCGTTGGATATCAAACAAACGATTGCTTTCTTCCAGCCTGCTTATAATGATCTGGTTCGCGATTTGTCAAAATACGTGGCCGAGCGTGAAATGCAGGAATTATCGGAGAAGAGCAAGGTGTTAACTGAACAGGGTATTCCGGCTGAGATTGCCCGTTACCTAACGCAGTTAAGCACGGTATTCTCGGTAATGGATATTGCCCAAGTGGCGGATAATCAACAACTGCCATTAGCGATGGTGTCAGAAATTTACTTCAAACTGGGCGACAAGCTAGAGTTACATTGGTTCCTCGAGCAGATCACGCGTCAACCGGTTGCCAACCACTGGCAAGCGCTGGCACGTGCCTCTTATCGTGAAGAATTAGATTGGCAACAACGGGGTTTAACTGCGGTAGTGGTGAAAAACTGCGGTAATGCCTGTGATACCAATGAGATTATTGACCATTGGTTAGCTCAACACCATAGCTTAGTTGAGCGCTGGCGCTCCATGTTAGCCGAGTTTAAAACAACGCAAAGTCATGAATTTGCTAAATTCTCCGTGGCGATGCGCGAACTGATGTTGTTAAGTCAGTCAGTTTGATGCTGTTGTTTTAGTCGTAAAGTCATTACAATACCCCGGTTTTTCCGGGGTTTTTTATTGCAGGACCAACTATGTTTTATTCATTGACCAAGAAACTGTTATTTACCTGTGATGCTGAACGCTCGCATGACTTTGCTTTAGGCAGCCTAAAACGGCTAGCGCATTCTCCTGTTGCGGCCTTATGGCGGCAACAATTAGTGGCAAAACCCAAAACGATAGCAGGGATCCATTTTGATAACCCGGTTGGTTTAGCCGCCGGTTTAGACAAAAATGCGGATTGTATTGATGCTTTTGGCCAAATGGGTTTTGGCTTTATTGAGGTAGGTACAGTAACGCCACGGCCACAAGCGGGCAATGATAAGCCGCGGATGTTCCGTTTACCGCAAGCCGAAGCCATTATTAATCGTATGGGCTTTAACAATAAAGGCGTTGACTATCTCGTTAACAATGTCAAAAACAGCCAATATAAAGGCGTGCTGGGTATTAATATTGGTAAAAACAAAGACACCCCGAACGAGCAGGGTAAAGACGACTACATTCACTGTATGCGCAAGGTTTACGCCCATGCCAGCTATATCACGGTCAATATTTCTTCGCCAAATACGCCGGGGTTACGTGATTTACAATTTGGTGAAGCTTTACTCGATTTATTAATGGCGGTAAAAAACGAGCAATTAGACTTACAAGCTCAATATGATAAGTATGTGCCGGTTTTCGTTAAGATAGCACCGGATATGGATTTAATTGCGGTGGAACAAGTCGCTGACACCTTACTGCGCAGTAAAATGGACGGTGCTATTGCCACCAATACCACTTTAGATCGTAGCCAAGTGGTGAATTTACCTTTTGCCAATGAAGCCGGTGGCTTGAGCGGTTTACCCGTACAACAAAAAAGTACGGAAGTCATCGCTCAATTACGCCATAAAGTAGGTAAAGACTTTCCTATTATTGGTGTGGGCGGTATCAACAATTCGACTTCAGCGCAAGCAAAACTTTCGGCAGGGGCTGATTTGCTGCAAATTTACACCGGTTTTATCTATCATGGCCCTAAACTCGTGAAAAACATCGTTGAATCGCTATAAAAAAACGTTTTTAATGTGAATTGCGCTTTTCAAATCTGATCTGCGTGCTATAGTACTTTGTAGTTACCTGTTCTGTTTCAAGGAGTAAAGAACATCAGATGTTAACGCCATCAGAACATTGGGTTTGGCATTATTGCCAAGAAGCAGATCGCTTGTTGTTAACCTTGAGTGCATCGTCATCGTTCACTTCCGAGTTAACGGGCGCTGTGCTTAATCAAAAAATCGTCTCACAGCCTTTTTCGTTAGAGGAAGCTGAGGCGTTTTGGCGTTTTCATGATGTATTATTACCTTTGCCTTTGAGTGATGAAGAACGCGAGCAGTTTGCTTTGCATGCGTTAGCTAATCGTTATCGTCAATTATCTGCGCATAAAAGCTGGTATTTTGTTACTCAGCGCCAACAAGACATTGGTTTATATCAATTAGTGCAGTTACAGGGTAAAGATATTATTCCTGCTTTAGTGGTCGCCTCAGACTTAGAATGTATCGAATGTTTACTGCTGACCAAAGGCGAAACCTTAGCGGGTAAGTTGCTCACTCGTGGCACCGTGATCCGCGTATTGCGTAATCGTGCACAACTCTTTGAAATGAACGTTGATTTTGCCCAAACAGCCTAACGGCATCCCTTCTGCTTGGCGCTATGTTAAACTACAGCGTGGCTTTAAAGGGTAGGTTAACGTGTCATGCTTCGCATAAAAAAATTACTGCAGCAAGCGCTGCAGCGCACCACTAGTGATAGCGATAGCCCTAGCCATTCACGGTTAAGTAAAAAACGCCGTCTGTTATTACTCTTTCTTGCCTTATTTCATTTGTCTGGTTTGTTGTCTTCGGTTGATGCCTTGATGTCATCTCGGACCGCGCAAGGCAGTATTGCTTGGTTAGTGTCGCTTAATACCATGCCCTATGTTGCCGTGCCGGCTTATTGGATTTTTGGCCGCAGTCGATTTCAGGGGTATGTGATTTCCCGACAGTCTACGGATAACGAATTAGCAGCCAAGCATCAGCTAAAAACCAGCAGTGTTGATCCCTTTATTCGCGATGAAACCTTAGCGATAAGTCAGTTAGATGCGGTGGAACGCCTAGCTAAAATGCCGTTTTTAACCGGTAATCAGCCAGAATTATTAATTGATGGTTCGCAGAGTTTCGCTAGCATCTTTGCTGGGATCCGTGCTGCAGAAGAGTATGTGCTGGTACAGTTCTATATTGTTAGAGACGATGAATTAGGTCGCCAGCTGCAGCAATTGCTGATCGATAAAGCGCGCGCTGGCGTGAAAGTGTATTTTTTATATGATGAGATTGGTAGCTATCGTTTGCCGCATCAGTATATTCGCGCATTACGAACGGCCGGTGTTGATATTCGGCCATTTCAATCCACTAAAGGCCCGGGTAACCGTTTCCAACTGAATTTTCGCAATCATCGCAAAATCGTGATTGCGGATGGTCAATTCGGCTGGTTAGGGGGCTTAAATGTGGGTGATGAATATTTGGGGCAGGATCCGCGCTATGGCGCATGGCGAGATACCCATTTAAAATTAACGGGCCCGGCAGTACAAGCCTTGCAGCTGTCTTTTGTGGAAGATTGGTTTTGGAGTACCGACAGCCTGCCGGCATTACAATGGCAAGCCCAGGCCGCAGCAAGCGGTGATGCTGCGGTATTAATCTTACCCTCAGGCCCTGCAGATCGATTTGAAACGGCCAGTTTACTGATCCAGCATGCCATACACAGTGCCAAACAACGGTTTTGGATTTCCAGCCCATACTTTGTGCCAGATGAAGGCACATTAGCGGCGTTAAAACTGGCGGCGCTTCGCGGTGTTGATGTACGGGTGTTGATCCCAGAGCGGACAGACAATGTGTTGGTCACCCATGCGGCCTATGCTTTTATTGGGCCTTTATTGGATGCGGGCGTGAGCATTTATCGTTATCAGCAGGGCTTTTTGCATGCTAAAAGCTTTATTGTTGATCAACAACTCGCCGCAGTGGGCACCATTAATTTAGATAATCGCTCGTTTCGACTGAATTTTGAAATTACGGCACTGGTGCTTGACGACGCCTTTGTACAGAATTTGGCGGTACAATTTCAGCATGATTTTGCGCGGTCTCGCCAAATGAACTTAACCGAATTACAGGCTCAGCCTTGGTGGCATCGTGTGTTTGCACGTGCGGCTCATCTGCTGGCGCCGATCCTTTAGGAGTATTGCGATGCAAGAGCAAGCAAACTATCAACAGTTTATCGAGGTTTTACAGCACGCCCTGCGCTCTGAGCAACTGGTGAAAATGGTGTTGAGTAAATACCAAGGCCCCGAAGCCGCTCTACAACGCTTAGAAATGACGCCCGTGCAACTTAAAGCACAATGGCAATTAAAGTGTGTTTATCATTATCAAACGAATCACATCACAAAAAACCTATCACCAGAGCAGGCCCTTAGCCTAATTGCCGGCTTAATACAGAATGACTTTCGGCAAGCGAATTTACAAACAAGCACACAGCAATGTCAGCTTAGTTTAAGTAAAAAAGGCAAGTTTTTATTAAGCTGCCAAACCCAACACACGCAAACGGTCAGTGTGGCCAGTCATAATCGGCAAAAGCAGCGCTATGTCGAGCAAAGCCAGCCGTTTTTAAAAGCGTTAGGGGTCACTGATCAGCAAGGTCAGATTATTCCGGCGTTATCCAATAAATGGAAACAGCTGAATAAGTTTGTCGAAATTTTAGCAGCTGCGGTAAAAGAAACCGGTTTGAGTCAGCGGCAACAGTTACGCGTAGCCGATTTTGGCTCGGGTAAAGCTTATTTAACCTTTGCTATGCATGATTTCTTTACCCATACCTTAGGTTTAACGGTGCAGGTTACCGGCGTAGAGTTGCGCCAAGCTTTAGTGGATTTATGTAATAACACGGCGCAAACGCTGGGGTTAAGCGGTCTGGATTTTGAACAAGGTGATGTAAAGCACTTTAAAGCTCGGGGTATTAATATCATGGTGGCATTACATGCTTGTGATACCGCGACGGATCACGCATTGCATATGGGGATCCGCACCGGAGCAGAGATCATCATGTGCTCACCCTGTTGTCATAAAGAAATTCGCCCTCAAGTACGCTTACCCGACGTGCTAGCCCCCATGCTACAGCATGGTATTCATTTGGGGCAGGAAGCAGAAATGCTTACCGACAGTTTGCGCGCATTGCTATTAGAAGCACACGGCTATCAGACCAAGGTGTTTGAATTTATTTCATTGGAACATACCAGTAAGAACAAAATGATCTTAGCAACAAAGCGCCAAAGCCCTGAGGATAATAGCGCTGTGTTAGCCAAGATTGCCGCTTTAAAGCAGTTTTATGGGGTAGAGCAGCATTGTTTAGAGCAGTTATTGGCGGCGTCCGCAAACACCGCCTCTTGTTAAAGTGTTAACGCAGAGCCGCCGCCAATTGTTTTACGGCAAGGTTCTGTGGGCCGTTTTTGGTGAGGTAATTACTTGCGCTATAGCCCCACCAATCCCAACAGCCAAACGGGTTTAACGTGCTTTTTTCAACTTGCGGATATAACACCACCAGTTGGTTGGCTTCAGCATAGTCATTTAAACCGGTTTGTCGCAGATAGGCTTCTCCGATCTGACTAGCGTCTTGTCTACAGCCATGAAAGCTAATGTGCAAGTCACAACGTTGACCGGCAGCGCAGCTTTGTGGGATATACACATAACCATACTGTGCTAACTGACCTTGACTGGCGGGTGCTAACTGGTGTTGATCCAGTTTCAGTAACTGACCAATCGGATCCGTAGCGGCTTTTAAAGGTTTAGTCAAGATATGGCCCAGTAGTTTTGCTGCAGCGTCATACTGACAACTGGCGATAAAAGGCGATTCTGATTTATCACACTCAGTTAAACCGGCTTTTGCCGTGGGAAAGTGGTGCGCAAAAGGTTGATCGGCCACAACGGCCAACTGCGCTGCAGGTAACCAATGGGTATATTGTCTGGCTAATGCTGCGCCGACTTTAGCTGACACGGTTTGATCGGCACTGCCATTAAACAACCACACTTTAGCGCCTTGTACCGCGCTCAGTGGCGCTAATTCTCCCGCCTCGCGTAACTGATTCAGTTTCGTTTCAATGGTGGCTAAATCAGGCTCTGAGTTGGGGTTCGCCATGCAGTGCCCCATTGCAATACGTAAATCGCCTTGAGCACAGTTAACCGGCCCAGCGGCTAAAATGGCGACCCCCGTCACCTCTTCAGCATAAGCTTGATGAAACTGACCGGCCATATAACCGCCGGAAGACAAGCCGGAAACGGTGATATTTGCGGTTAAATTCAATTTAGGTAAGGGTTCGCTGGCCGCAAGAGAGGTACTGACTACCATAGCACTGAGCACAGCTAAACGACATGACAACATAGTCACTCCAAAAATAACAATAATATGCCTTACTATCGGTCAGCATGCGACTAACGACAATAAGGCTTTAGTACAGTGGCAAGCGGTATTTAATCTTCAACCAGTAATGCTACACCGCGACCACGTGGATCGGCCACGGCGATCGGTGTCTGGTTTTCAATTTTAATTAATTGAATATCGCCAAGGTTCCAGTTTGGCGTGTGAAGCTGATATCCACGCTGTTTTAACTCTGCTGCTACTTCGCTGGCTAAATTGGCATAGGGTTCTAAGCGAATTTGATCTTGAGGTAACAATTGGTGATGAAAGCGCAGCGCAGCCACCGCAGCAGCGGGAGACATTTTATAATCGTAAATATTCAGCATCACCTGAAAGATACTGGTGAAAATGGTTGAGCCACCGGGTGTGCCAATCACTAATTCCAGTTTTTGATCTTTTAACACAATACTCGGCGTCATCGAGGATAACATGCGTTTATTCGGCGCAATGGCATTGGCATCGCTACCAACCACACCAAAAGCGTTCGGCACACCGGCTTTGGCAGAAAAATCATCCATTTCATTATTCAATAAAAAGCCTGCATCGGTCACCACAACACCACTGCCATAATCTAAATTCAGGGTATAGGTATTTGACACCGCATTACCGGCTTTATCGACGATGGAAAAATGGGTGGTTTGCTCAGATTCTAAACCCGGGCGTACTTTTGCCGTCTCTGAAATAGCCTTGGCATTCACTTCACTGGCGCGCTTGGCTAGGTAACGCTGATCGAGTAAGCGTTGCTGTGGTACTTCAGTAAAATCAGGATCACCAAGATAATCGGCACGATCGGCAAAAACGCGTTTTTCGATTTCGGCAATTAAGTGAACGTATTGGGCCGAGTTATGGCTGACATTAGCAAAGTGGGGGGCATTCAGATCTTTTAACGTCAGCAATTGAATTAACGCAATACCTCCTGAGCTAGGCGGTGCGACGGTTATCAATTGTTTATCACGCCAAGTAGTCACAATAGGGTTACGCCAGACTGCCCGATAATTGGCTAAGTCTTCGGCACTGATTAAACCTTGCCCCCTCGCCATTTCAGCTAACAGTAATTTTGCGGTTTCACCTTGGTAAAAATCGGCTGGGCCATGCTCAGCAATTCGGCTTAAGGTTTTTGCTAAAGCCGGTTGTTTAAACTGTTCGCCAGGGCGCATTGCGCCAAAATAGTCAGCAAAGTTTGTCCGTCCGGCATAACGTTGTAGCGCATTCCCTTCATAATGATAGGCTTTATCTGGCACGGTGAAGCCTTCCTCTGCCAGTTTAATCGCTGGCGCGACTAAAGTTGCCCAAGGCAAGCTGCCGAACTGCTGGTGTGCTTGCCACAAGCCCATGACGGTACCTGGCACGCCCGAAGCTCGATGACCCACTAAGCTCATGCCTTCAATCACTTCACCTTCGGCATTTAAATACATATCACGGTGCGCTTTTGCCGGTGCCATTTCCCGATAGTCGAGAAAATAGGCTTTATTGTTAAACCACAGTGTCATAAAGCCACCGCCACCGATATTGCCTGCCTCAGGATAGGTTACCGCTAAGGTTAAAGCCGTAGCCACTGCTGCATCAACGGCATTGCCGCCTTGTTTTAAAACCGCTGCCGCTACTTCGGCACCATAACGATCTGGGCTGGCAACCGCACCGGCGCTAAGGGCGTTTTCTGCCTGCACGGGAGACATAACGGTGAGACAAACAATCAGCCCTAAGCGGCTGAACGGACGAGTGAAGAAAGACATAGCGAAACTCCGAACAAAGATGAAACACAGAACATAGCATTGACGTTTAAGAAAAGAAATCGATGTTGTTATGCGCTTTTAGTCTTAGCAAAAATAAAGCGGTGTTTAAGTGCTGTTTTGCAGAGCGTTTATGGGCTAACTCACGGCGGTAAGTGCCATCCAGCATGCAGTACACTTTCGATTGACTCAGCGCTTAGCAAGCGGCTGAGCAACATAAAAAAGGCGCCCAATAAAGGCGCCAAAGTGTCAGGTTAGTGTTGTAACACCAAAAATGCTAACAACGGGCGTTAATATAAGCGCTAACTGATTTTACGTTTTGATCTATCGCAAGAAATAGCTTAATCAACCGATATACTTGCTGAGCCCGCTGAAATAACGTACATCTAATAGCAGAATTTATTCACTGAGAAAGGTAGAAGAGACGATGAAAGTTTCCGTTTTAGCGGCATTGCTAAGTGTTGCTGGTGTTAATGCATTCGCAGCAAGCCCCGTTGGCATTGTTATTCATGGTGGTGCCGGTACGATCAACAAAGCACAAATGACAACCGAGCAGCAACAAGCCTATGAAGCAGCGTTAACCCAAGCCGTAGAGCAGGGTTACGCGGTACTACAGCAAGGGGGGAGTAGCTTAGATGCCGTGACCGCTGCAGTGATGCTGTTGGAGGATTCACCGTTATTTAATGCGGGCAAGGGGGCGGTATATACCTTTGACGAGCAGCATGAATTGGATGCGTCAATCATGCAGGGACAAGACCGACAAGCCGGTGCCGTGGCGGGGATCAGTACGATTAAAAACCCCATTTTATTAGCACGTGCCGTGATGGAGCAATCTGAGCATGTCATGCTTGCTGGCGCCGGAGCTGAAGCCTTTGCTGATACCTTGCCACTTGAGCGAGTAAAAAATACCTATTACAACACCGAGTTTCGGTATAAAGCCTTGCAACGTGCTAAGCAAGCTATGGCACCGCAACCGCATCAAGCACAGATCCCATTTGATCCAGCGTGGCGCATGGGCACCGTGGGCGCCGTTGCGATAGATCAGGCCGGTAATTTAGCCGCTGCCACTTCAACCGGTGGTATGACCGCGAAACGCTATGGCCGCATTGGCGATGCCCCGGTGATCGGTGCCGGTAACTTTGCGGATAACAGCAGTTGTGCGGTTTCTGCGACAGGCCATGGTGAATACTTTATCCGCTATCAAGTGGCTTCTGATATCTGCGCACGGGTTAAATATCAAGGTAAAACGGCCTCTGTGGCCGCGCAAGAAGTGATGAGTGAACTGGCAAAAGTAGGGGGCACTGGTGGTGTTATTGTGGTAGACGCGGCCGGGCAATTAAGCTGGGCGTTTAACACTGAAGGGATGTACCGCGCAATGCGTGGCGCAGTCACGCCACTGCGGGTCGAAATTTTTAGTGAAAATGCTGAGAATTAATCGTTAACCCCCATGCAAAATTTGCCTGATGAGCTAAGCTTAAAATGTTAACTAACAGGTTGTTGTGGGGGAAATATGGATTTACTGAAAGTCGCTGATTATATGAATAAGCATCCCGTGACCTTTAATGCGGAGATGCCAGTAGAAATGGCTGTTGATCGTTTAATTAAATGCCGACAAACCGGTGGGCCGGTTATTGATGAACGGCGCAAAATTATTGGGTTTATTTCAGAGCAAGATTGTTTAGCCCGAATGCTGATGTCAACCTATCACGATCAGCAATCGTTTAAAGTGTCAGATATTATGCAAACGAATGTGCTGACGGTTAAAGATTACTACGGCATCATTGATGTGGCACAAACGATGCTAAAAGCGCAGCCGAAACTCTATCCGGTTGTCGATGATGATGGTTTTTTACTGGGGATCATTACCCGTTCCGATGTGTTAGCGGCAATAGACAAGGAACTACACTCGCATTACGGTAAAGTGGGTTAAACACTGACGGCTCAGTATATTTACACTTAAATACGGTAAGGTGGTTTAAACACTAACGCCTCAGTATATTTACACTTCAGTTAGCAGGCGGTGTAGCGTATTACTGGATTGCCGCACCCTTACTTGGTAGCATTGCGCCCTCTGACTTCTGAGGGCGTTATTTTGTCTGCTACAGCACCATTTTCTGTTTCCGAATGTTACGCAAAATTGGCTGATTGCTTACTGCAAGATCAGTTTCGTTTCCGTCGCCAATTATCTGCGCTAAAAAAACTCGCTGACGTTGCAGCACAACAAAGTAAATTGTCACGGCTCTGTGCCGATATTGAGCGCTCCATGGCGCTGCGCCAAGTGCGGGCGAAAGCTGTGCCGGCGCTGCATTACCCTCAAGAGTTACCGGTTGTTGCTAAAAAAGATGACATTAAAGCCGCCATTGCTGCGCATCAAGTGGTGATCATTGCCGGTGAAACCGGTTCGGGTAAAACCACTCAGATCCCGAAAATTTGTTTAGAGTTAGGCCGAGGTGTGGCCGGAACGATCGGCCATACCCAGCCCCGCCGTCTTGCCGCCCGCAGTGTTTGTGCGCGTTTAGCTGAAGAATTAGATTGTCAGGTTGGGCAGCAAGTTGGTTATAAAATCCGCTTTGGCGATCATACTCATGCCGACACCTTAATAAAGTTAATGACTGACGGTATTTTGCTGACCGAGATGCAGCATGACCGGTTTTTAAATCAATACGATACGTTGATTATCGATGAAGCGCATGAACGCAGCTTAAATATCGATTTCTTATTAGGTTATTTGAAGCAATTATTACCGAAGCGTCCTGATTTAAAGGTCATCATTACTTCTGCGACAATTGATCCGGAACGGTTTTCGAAGCATTTTTTCGATGCGCCTATTGTTGAAGTGTCGGGGCGAACTTATCCGGTAGAAGTGCGTTATCGCCCTTACAGTGAACTGGATGATAAAGATGGCGATCAGCTGCAAGGTATCTTTGATGCCGTCAATGAGCTCTATCAAGAGCCGCCAGGTGACATTTTAATTTTCTTAAACGGTGAGCGTGAAATTCGTGATACGGCCGATGCGCTAGAAAAACTGCAATTACCGCACACCGAAGTTTTACCGCTGTATGCGCGGCTAAGTGCTGCCGAGCAAAATCGGATTTTTCAGCAGCATGCAGGCCGACGCATCGTGTTATCGACCAACGTGGCCGAAACTTCCTTAACGGTACCGGGGATCCGTTATGTGATCGATCCGGGTACTGCGCGTATTTCGCGCTATAGCTATCGCTCCAAAGTACAACAATTACCCATTGAAGCGATCAGTCAAGCGAGCGCGAATCAACGCAAAGGCCGTTGTGGTCGGGTCGCTGCCGGTATTTGTATTCGTTTATACAGCGAAGAAGACTTTATCGGACGCCCCGAGTTTACCGATCCGGAGATCCTGCGCACGAACCTTGCATCGGTGATTATGCAAATGCTGGCGCTGGGATTAGGTGATATTGAAGCTTTTCCTTTTTTACAAAAACCTGATAGCCGCTTCGTCAATGATGGTTTAAAGCTGTTAGAAGAGCTCAGTGCAATTGCACAGCAGCGCGGTAAAGACCCACTAAAATTAACCGCGTTAGGAAAGCAACTGGCACGTTTACCTATCGATCCGCGTTTAGCTCGGATGGTGATAGCCGCCAGTGATAATGGCGCCTTGCGTGAAGTGTTAGTGATTGTGGCGGCGTTATCGATCCAAGATCCGCGAGAGCGGCCACTGGATAAACAGCAAAAAGCCGATGAATTACATAGCCGCTTTGCCGATCCGGATTCTGATTTTAGCAGTTGGCTTAAACTGTGGGATCACCTGCAACAGCAGCAAGATGCCTTAACGAATAATCAATTTCGCCGTAACTGCCGGTTAGAATTTTTAAACTACCTACGTGTGCGCGAGTGGCAAGATCTCGTTGCGCAATTAAGCCAGGTGGCACAAGAGCAGCAACTTAAAAGCAACGAGCAAGCCGCGAATTATCAGCAAGTGCATATGTCATTATTAAGCGGCTTATTAGGGCAAATTGGCTGTAAAGACAGCGAAGCCGATTATTTGGGCCCGCGGCAAACCCGTTTTTATGCTTTTCCGGGCAGCCATTTGTTTAAACGCAAACCCAAATGGGTGATGGCCGCTGAGTGGGTTGAAACCAGCCGTTTGTATGCGCGAAGTTTAGCCAAAATTGAACCCGAATGGGTTGAACCCTTGGCGCAGCATTTGGTTAACCGCAGTTACAGTGAACCGCATTGGGAAAAGAAAAAAGGCGCTGTCGTCGCTTATGAACAAGTGACGTTATATGGTGTGATCATTGTCGGCAAAAGACCGGTTTTGTATAGCCGTATTGATGAAGCCGTGTCTCACCAACTGTTTATTCGCGAAGGCTTGATTAATGGCGAGTCGGGGCTGCAAGATGCTTTTTTACAACACAATCAGCAATTAATTGAGCAGGTGCAATCACTCGAAGAGAAATCTCGGCGTCGCGATATTTTAATCGATGATGATGCGTTAGCCAGTTTCTATGCTGAGCGTATTCCCGTGTATGCTAATAATCGTGTTGATTTTATTAAATGGTGGAAGAAAAAGCGCCAACAAGATGCGACTTTTTTAAATTTCGATCCTGATGCTTTATTGCAGCGGGATGCCTCAGATATTACCGCGGCTAAATTTCCAGAAAGCTGGCAGCAGGGTAATTTAACTTTACCGTTAGAATACCATTTTGCACCTGGTGAACCAGATGATGGTGTCAGTGTGTTGATTCCGCTGGCGCTACTGAATCAGGTTGAAAATACCGGCTTTGATTGGTTGATCCCAGCACTGCGTCATGAATTATTAGTGACCTTGATTAAATCGTTACCAAAAAACTTGCGGCGTAATTTTGTGCCCGCGCCAAATTATGCAGATGCCTTGTTGCAAAGCATTCAACCAGAGGATGGCCCTCTGTTAGACGTTGTTACGTATAAATTAAAACGAATGTCGGGGCTGATTATTCCTGAAGATGCTTGGGAGCTGTCAGGCTTAGCCGCGCATTTGCGGATGAATTTTAAAATTGTCGATGAGCGTAAGCTCGTGGCGCAAGGACGCTCGTTGGCTTTGTTAAAACAACAGCTGCAAGGTGAAGTACAGCAAAGTCTTAGCGAAGTGGCAGAGCAGGGCATTGAGCAGGCGGCGCTGACGAACTGGACCTTTGGTGACTTACCGCAAGAGTATGTCAAGCTGCAAGCGGGTTTTGAAATTAAAGCCTTTCCGGCCTTAATTGATGAAGGCGATAGCGTCGCCATTCGGCTGCTGGATAATCCGCAGCGAGCGCAGCAAGAACATATCAAAGGCTTGCGTCGCTTATTGTTATTAAATATTCCATCCCCGGTGAAGTACTTACAAGATACGTTACCTAACCGCGCCAAATTGGGTTTGTACTTTAACCCGTTTGGTAAGGTATTAGAGCTGATTGATGATTGTATTGCGGCTGCCACCGATGAGTTAATTACGCAAGCACTGCCGGTACAAGATGCCAACGCGTTTCAGCAGCTAAAAGAGCGCTTACGTGCTGATTTAGCTGAACGGGTGCGGCAAATTGCGCTGCAGGTTGAGCGGATCCTTAACCAGTATCACGAAATTCAAAAGCGTTTAAAGGGCAAAGTCGATTTGGCGCATTATCAGGCGCAAGCCGATGTGAAAAGCCAATTAGAGCAATTGATTTTTAAAGGCTTTGTTACAAAACATGGTGCTTCGCGCATGGATGATCTGCTGCGTTATCTCAGTGCTATGGTAAAACGTTTAGAAAAACTGCCGGTCGATCCGAATCGAGATCGCTTGTTAATGCACGAATATCAACATGCCGAACAAGCTTATTTGCAACTGCTTGGCAAATTTGCTGGGCAACCCTTGCCTGAGGCTGTAAGCGCGATAAGTTGGATGCTACAAGAGCTAAAAGTATCGCAGCATGCGCAGCAATTGGGTACGCCATATCCCATCTCGGCGAAGCGGATCCTTAATGCCGTACAAGAGCTTAAATAATATACTTGCAGGCTGCGTTAAGCTTGCTAAGATAAAGGTTAAGTAGTTTAAGGAAATCGCTATGGTAAACAGGAATGATAACCGGCATTTTTACCGCATGATGGTTAATGCTGACGTGAAGCTGATGATTAATGACCCAGAAGCCGCCCGAGTGGTAGATGGGGTTTGTCGTGATTTAAGTGCTTCGGGAATGTCGGTTGAAACCGATGAGTTGATTGAGTTAGGCACCTTAATCCGCATCCGTTTAGAATCGCCGAATGCCAGCGTACCGCCGCTTGATGCGACTGCTAAGGTAATGCGTTGCAGCCAAGACAGCGAAGAAAGCTACAATTTGGGTTTAGCTTTCATCGAGCTTAACTAAAGCGGTTAATCCCTCAGTCGCTATAAAACGTTGCTAGGCCTTTTAATATAAAGGCCTAGCAACTTTTTTGACTGGCTGATGCCAGCAACATTGCCAGATACGTTTCTGCTGCTGACCTTTTCTTCTGTCTATTACATCACTCTCACATACTCTGCTATGCAGAGCTATAAAACGCCTTGCTGCAAATAATCAGCGAAGCTCAAGCGGCCTTAATAGATTTTGCAAATTAAGCCTTTCAAGTAAAAGCCTTCAGGAAAGAAGCTGGCAATGAGATGGTCACTGTCTTGTTGTAAGCGTTCGATAAACAAACAATCTCGCTTGGCATCCAGCGCCGCATCGGCCACGACTTTTTGAAATAACGCTTCTTCAATTAAACCTGAGCAGGAAAAGGTGAAGAGTAAACCGCCAGGTTTAACTAATTGCATTGCTAAGCGGTTTATATCTTTGTAACCGCGACAGGCACCATTGAGTTGTGATTTATTATCCGCAAACTTGGGCGGGTCTAATATAATCATATCAAAGGTTTTGCCTTCTTCTTGATACTGTCGTAATAACTTAAACACATCTGCCCGTGTATGGGTAAGGGCATTCACATCTAAGTGATTAAGCTCGGCGTTACGGCTGGCGGTGGTTAAGGCTAATTCTGACATATCCACGTTAGTCACATGACGAGCACCGCCTAATAAAGCGGCTACGCCAAAGGTACCGGTATAGCTAAAGCAGTTTAAAATCTCGGCATCTTTCGCATACCGACGCACGGCCGCACGGCTGGCGCGTTGATCGAGGTAAAAACCGGTTTTATGGCCTTCAATAATATCAACAATCAGCGTCATACCGTGCTCTTTAATGAGCACTTCGCCGCTTTCGCGGGGTAAATGTAACCAGCCTTTAACCAGTGGTAAGCCTTCTTTTTTACGGATATCAACATCTGAACGCTCATAAATACTGTGCTCAGGAAAAACCTGTTGCAAGGCGCTTACCAGCATTTTGCGTTTCGCATCCGCTCCCGCTGATAATAATTGCACCACCAACACATCGGCAAATTTATCGATAGTAACGCCGGGAAGATCGTCCGACTCGGCCGCTATGATGCGCAGGCCATTGGTATCAACGGTATTAAACACACTTTGACGGATCTGCCACGCTCGGCTGATTTTACGTACAAAGAAATCAACATCAACCGCTTCATCTTGTTGAAAGGTCCAGATGCGGGCGCGAATTTGTGAACTCGGTGAATAGGCGGCACGTGCCAGCCACTCACCTTTGCTGCTGAGTACTTCAACCGTGTCGCCGCGATTGGGGGTATTTAACACCTTATCGATAGCATTGGAAAACAGCCACGGATGGCGGCGGTTTAAAGCTTTTTCACGACCTTCTTGTAAGACAATTGTCGGTAAGTTTACGGTTCTATTCATGATTTTAAGTACGCTGTGCTAGACTAAAGACCGTATTTTAGAGAAGAGACCGACAAAGCTAAAGTAAATTCGTGCAGCTATCGGTATGGAGTGCTATGAACAAGCCAATTCCCCAGCAAATGCGTGCCGTTTCGGTACAGCAACCCGGTAAAAACAGTGTTTTAGTATGGCAAAACCAAGCCATACCAGAATTGATGTCCGGTCAGCTATTAATTCAAGTGGCGGCCTGTGGGATTAATCGTGCTGATTTGATGCAGCGCCAAGGGTTGTATCCGCCACCGCCAGGCGATAGCGACATTTTAGGCTTAGAGGTAGCCGGTACCGTGGTAGCGGTGGCGGATGCCCGTTTAGAGGCTTGGCTGGGCCAGCAAGTGTTTGGTTTAGTCAATGGTGGCGGTTATGCCGAATATGTGGTGATGCCAGAAGCGCATGCCATGCCAGTACCGAATGGCTGGACCATGGCTCAGGCCGCAGCAACCGCAGAAACCTTTCTAACGGCTTACCAATTATTATTTACCGAAGGCCAAGCGCAACCTGGCCAGCGTGTGCTTATTCATGCGGGTGCCAGCGGTGTTGGCACTTCTGCTATTCAATTAGCCAAAGCTAAAGGGTTGCACAGTGCCGTTACGGTGGGCAGTGCAGACAAAGCCGAGGCGTGTTTAAAGCTTGGTGCTAAGTATGCCATCAACTATCGGCAGCAACAGTTTAGTGACGCGTTAAAACAGTTTTGGCCAGAAGGCATCAATCTGATCTTAGATCCGGTTGCCGGGCCTTATATTAATCAAGACGTCGCCTTATTAGCCCAAGATGGTAAAATCATTATCTATGCGATGATGGGGGGGCGCACGGTGCCAGAATTCGAATTAGTGCCGTTATTTCGAAAACGCGGCCAGCTCTGGTGCTCTACCTTACGTAATCGCGATTTAGCCTATAAGGGCAAGTTAACTGCAGACTTTATTAATGATTTTGCAGCAGATATGGCCAGCGGCAAGGTTACACCGGTGATCCAGCAACAATTCGCTGCCTCAGATGTCGAGCAAGCACACCAACTGCTGGCGTCGAATCAAACCATTGGTAAATTGGTTTTAACGTTTTAAATTGATTGGTGTTTCGCCAAGTGAAAGGACGACATACGCATGGCAGTAAGTTTTGGCAAGGCCACCTACGCAAAAACGGTGCAAAGGCTAATAGAGCGGATTTATAACCATAGTCCGTTGAAAGACTCCATTTATGAGCAAGCGGTGCTCTGGTTTGCCGCTAAGCCGCAAGAAGATGCGCAGGCTGCTGCGTTAGAGCAGCAATTGTATTTATTTGAAAACAATCAAAGCGGCGCGAAAGGTAAGGGTACAGCACGCAATTTAAAAGAGGCCGAAAGCCAATCTCAAGAATTCAATAATCACGTTGAAGAGGCGAAATTTCAGCGTTATAGCGAGCTAGAAGCGATTTGTTATGACGTATTACAACTATGCCAAAGTGACACCTTTGTGGATACGAACCAACAAACCGCCAAGATGCTCGGTACGATCCAATTAATGTCGCCCACTAAAGGCCGACAGGTCGCCAAGACCAACCAAAAAGCGCGCCATCTTTATAAAGCATTACTCAGTTTACGCCTGTTAGACCGTTTAGTTATGGACGGTCTGATTGATCATCCGTATATCATGGAATGTTATCAAGCCAGTAAAGAACTCCCTTACGCGGATAATGCTATTCACCATCCTTATCGCGATAACATTCATGTCACGGTGCTGATGGCGGCGATTTTACAAGATATCGGCCGTTGTCATCCCAGCTGCCAATTGCTGTTGAAAGGACCTGAAGGTAACTTCGATGAGTTTCGTGAACTCGAGGCGGATGAGCGCAATGCTTTTTTACAAGACAGTTACAATGAAGCCTTTACTTATGTGCAGCATGCACTGAGTAAGGGCCGTTATCGTGGACGCGATCGTGATGAGCGAGATCGCTTTGTGCGTGATGAAGAACAAAAACGTGAGTTATTGCTGTTGTTGCTGAAACAAGCGGCTCGGCCGCAAGAGGGCATTGGTAATGTGCTGCGGATCCCGCAAATCTATACCTCGATGGTGTTATCAACCAAGCAATCTTACAATTATGAAGATCTGCCAAAGGCCGCTTTGGCGCTAGATAAAAGTGCTGAGCTGGGCAAAATTAGTAAAAATAGTGTGGCGGGATTTTTGCGGATTGTCGGGATGTTTCCGCAAGGTTATGGCTTGCCTTATATTCCAAAAGACTCTGATGGTAACGACATGGATCGTTATGAATACGCCATCGTTGCCGGGCTTTATCCGAGTAATTTCCGCCAGCCGTTTTGTCGTATTGTGACCTACAGTTTAACTTACCAAGCGTCTGCGCGAGCTTGCGTGTTAAGCATTGAAAATAATTTATATTTTGCGCCAGCCCGTAAAAAGCTTGAAGTGATCCCTGAAGAGCGTTTGTTAGATATTTTACGCAAGCTCGTTTACGACTTCCAAGAGCGCATGGCTTCACCGCTCATTCCGAAGTTTTGGCATCCCTATGATTATTTTTTACATACCAAAAACCAAAACTTGTGGAATAAAGCCATAGTGATCTCGAACTAAGCCAGCAAAGCGCCCTAAGCCGAGCCAACTCGTGCTTAGGGTTTTGTGGTTGTTGATTCCGGCTCTACCAAGCTGTCAGAGGGAGCAAAAGGGGGCGCATCTTCTTGGATATTGGGCACAAAGCTGTTGTGTTGCACTGTCGGCTCAGAGGCAACATCTGACTGGGCGACGCCTTCTGCAGTTGCTTCATTTGCTGTCGTGCTTTGTTCTGCTAGCGGCTCAACATCATCACGCATTTGTTGCTGTACCAGCTCTTCATCAACTCGCGGATCTAAAGCGGCCGCTAAAGGCGATGACACTAAATCACCCGAAGCCAGTTGATAATCGGAAGGTTGCTGTTCGGATAGCAGTCGGGTCGCCACTTTTTGATTGTAATTCACCCGCGCCAAGCGCAAGAACAAGATCACACAACACACCGCCATATAGAGGTAAAGCATGCTATTACCAAACAGCTGCATGCTAAAAGAGGCCACTAAGGGCCCTAAGGTTGCCCCAATGCCAAAGGTTAGCAAAATAGTGGCGGATAGCGCGACACGCTCACTTTGTTCAATGCGCTGGTTGGCCATGGCTGTCGCCAGCGGATATAAAGTAAAGGCGAGGATCCCAAAACAGAAGGTCGCCGCTAACAACAGCAGGGTGTTAAGGGGGACTAAGGCAATCACTAACACAATCATGCCTAACAAAGCACTATTGATCCGGACCAGACGACTTCGCGGGATCCGATCCGATAGCTTACCCATCGGCCACTGCGCTAATAAGCCGGCTAAAATAGTGGCAGACATAAAACTGGCTACTTCGCTATTGCTAAGGCCAATACCCGCCGCAAAGGCTGGCGCTAAACCGTAAAACGAACCGGAGATCCCTCCCGCAATTAAAATGGTGGTGAGTGATTGCGGTACTTTACGCCAAAACGCCATGATTTTAAGCGGTGCAGGATGCAGCGGCTGTGGGTGAATGCGCCGAGTGAGCGCAATAGGCACAATGCACAGCGCATAACAGATGCCAACCAGTAATAACGGTTCTATTCCTAGCTGTGGAAAGAACGACAACAGCGTTTGACCGCCGACCATGCCAAGATAAGACACAATCATATAACCCGCAAACACTGAGCCACGTTGTGAGCTATCGGCTTGTTCGTTCAGCCAGCTTTCTAGCACCATATACTGACACATCATGCCGGTGCCCACGAGCACACGCAGCAGTAACCAAATTTCGAGTGTATCGGTAAGTGCGTGGCACAGGGCCGAGGCCGTTACAATACTGGCGCTGGCCACAAAAGTGCGAATATGACCCACCCGGGCAATAAGTTTGTGGCCTACTTTGGAGCCCGCAACCAGACCGAAATAGTAAGCCGACATCATGCCACCAATCCACAGTTGCTCGACACCATCGCGGGCTAATGACAACGCTAAATAGGTGGTCAGTAGGCCGGCTCCCAACACCATAATCAGCGTGGTGGAAAACAGCGACGAAAAACTGCGAAATGGCGATGGCATCCTTTACCTCTAAGTGTTGAACTGTGTTACGCGTTACTTAACGCGCATCCCAGGCTGAGCACCGTCATCTGGGCTTAACAAGAAAATATCACTGCCGCCAGGCCCTGCTGCGAGCACCATACCTTCAGATAAACCAAAGCGCATTTTGCGTGCAGCTAAGTTAGCGACCATCACCGTTTGGCGACCGACAAGGCTTTCTGGAGTATAGGCCGCTTTAATGCCTGCGAATACCTGACGGGTTTCACCCGCGCCAATATCTAAGGTTAATTGCACTAACTTGTCAGCGCCTTCAACCGGCGCGGCGGCAATAATTTTGGCGACGCGCAAATCGATTTTGACAAAATCATCAATGCTGATGGTGTCGCTAATCGGTTCACGCTCTGCACTTGCTATTGGCGCAGCAGCCGGTGCTTTCGCTTTTGCGGCTGTGCTGCTGGCATCTGCTGTGGGTTGTAAGTTTTCGGTAGACGCCGCGACCATGGCTTGCACTTTAACCGGATCGACACGCTGCATTAAGGCTTTAAACGGGTTAATCGCATGATTTAATAAAGGGCTTTGGTAGTGTTGCCACAGCAGTTCGGTATTTAAAAAGGCTTCGCTATCCGCGGCCATTTTCGGTAACACCGGCTTAAGATAATGCATTAACACGCGGAATAAGTTTAAACCCATAGAGCAAACATCATGCGTTTCTTGTTGTTTGCTCTCGTCTTTGGCTAATACCCAAGGCGCTTTGGCATCAATATATTGATTCGCACGATCAGCAAGCGCCATAATGTCGCGAATGGCCTTCGCAAATTCACGTTGCTCATAGCTTTGCGCAATGCTGCTACCGGCATTAATAAAATCTTGATACAGCTCTGGCTCGGCCAGCGTTGCCGACAAGGTGCCATTGAAGCGCTTACTAATAAAACCGGCACAGCGACTGGCGATATTGACCACTTTGCCGACGAGATCAGCATTCACTTTTTGCGTGAAATCTTCGAGGTTTAAATCGAGATCGGTAATACCACTGGTTAATTTGCTGGCAAAATAATAGCGAAGGTATTCAGGATCTAAGTGCTCTAGATAGGTACGTGCTTTGATGAAGGTGCCGCGCGATTTTGACATTTTCGCGCCATTTACCGTGACAAAACCATGTGCATAAACCGCGTTGGGTTTGCGAAAGCCCGCGCCCTCTAACATGGCAGGCCAAAACAGGCTGTGGAAATAAATAATATCTTTGCCGATAAAATGATAAACCTCGGCATCTGAGCCGGGTGCCCAGAAGCTGTCAAAATCGACATTGATGCGATCGCACAAATTTTTAAAGCTGGCTAAATAGCCAATGGGGGCATCTAACCATACGTAGAAAAACTTACCTGGCGCATCTGGAATTTCAAAACCAAAGTAGGGCGCATCACGGCTGATATCCCACATTTGGAGGCCATCTTTAAACCACTCTTGTAGTTTATTGGCCATTTCATCTTGCAGGGCACCGCTGCGTGTCCAGGCTTGCAACATCTCTGCAAAGGCCGGTAAGTCAAAGAAGTAATGTTCACTGTCTTTTAAAATGGGCGTTGCGCCTGACACAACCGACCGTGGATTCTTAACTTCTGTTGGGCTATAGGTTGCGCCGCAGACATCACAGCTATCGCCATTTTGATCTTGTGCGCCGCACTTGGGGCAATCGCCTTTGACAAAACGATCCGGTAAAAACATGGATTTTTGTGGATCGTATAACTGGCTAATGACTTTACGTTTAATATGTCCCGCAGCGTTTAAGCGGTTATAAATGGTATTGGCAAACTCGCGATTTTCTTCACTGTGCGTAGAATGATAATTATCAAAGGCCACGCCAAAGTCAGCAAAGTCAGTGCTGTGTTCAATTTTGGTTTGCGCAATCATCTGCTCAGGACTAATGCCTTGCTGCTGCGCTTTAAGCATGATCGGTGTGCCGTGGGCATCATCGGCACACACGTAATAACATTGATGGCCACGTGCTTTCTGAAAGCGGGCCCAAATGTCGGTTTGGATATATTCCAATAAATGACCAAGGTGGATGGGGCCGTTTGCATACGGCAGGGCGCTGGTGATCAGAATTTTCCGTGTTGACATTAAAGATCGCTCTTACATAAATGACTGAAAATATATGCGCTAATGATACTATAGCCGCCATTAAATCGCATCCGGCATTGTCAGATTGCTGGGAAAAATGCCACCCTTTTTGGTTTTTGAGGAGTCTCGATGTTTAATTGGCTGAAAAAATCAGCAGTAACCCAAACACCACAGGCTGAGCCTTGGCAAAACGCGTTGTTGGCAATTCGCCAACAGGCCCCGGTATTTAAAGCGATCCACACGGTTATTTTGGTCGCGTCGGGCAAAGGTGGCGTGGGTAAATCGACTACGGCTGCAAATTTGGCCATGGCGATGGCTAACGCGGGTGTGCGCACCGGCCTGCTTGATGCCGACATTTATGGCCCTTCTTTACCTACCTTGTTTGGCTTAACGGGGCAAAAGGTAAGCTCGCCCGACAACAAATTAATGCAACCCCTACAGCAGCATGGGGTAACATTGCAATCTATTGGTTTTTTAGTGGATCCCGAGGATGCCAGTGTTTGGCGTGGCCCAATGGCAAGCCAAGCTTTGCTGCAACTGATTAACGAAACGATTTGGCCGGAATTAGATGTATTATTGATTGATTTACCCCCAGGCACAGGTGATATTCAGTTAACTTTGTCACAAAAGTTACCGGTAACCGGCGCGGTTGTGGTGACTACACCCCAAGATTTAGCACTGGCCGATGCCCAAAAAGCCATTAGTATGTTTCGCCAAGTGTCTATTCCTGTACTGGGCTTAGTTGAGAATATGAGCTTTTACCTTTGCCCAAGCTGTGGTGCGCATGATGATGTATTCGGTAGTGCCGGGGGGCTAAGGTTGGCTGAGCGCCATCAAGTCCCGGTACTAGGGCAATTACCCTTGCAAGGGAGTATTCGTCAGCAGTCGGATCTGGGCGTGGCGTTAACACAAGGCGACGCGGCCATGGCCGCTTTGTATCATGATATTAGCTTGGCGCTATTAAAGCGGGTAAGCGGTGAATTACCGGAGCACGCTTCGGTTGAAATTAAAATAACGGATGATTAGACATGAGATTATGTGACCGCGATATAGAGCGCTACCTAGCCGACGGCAAAATTTGCATCACGCCAGCCCCCGATGTTGATATGATCAGTGGCGTGAGTGTCGATATTCGTTTGGGTAATAAGTTTCGAGTATTTGTGGCGCATGCCGCACCTTACATCGATTTAAGTGGCCCCCGTGCCGAGGTGGATGCGGCGTTACATTCCGTTATGAGCGATGAGATCGTGCTAGCCGATGATGGGGTATTTATTCTGCATCCTGGTGAATTAGCTATTGGTGTAACCTTAGAGTCAGTGACCTTGCCTGATGATATTGTGGGCTGGTTGGATGGCCGTTCGTCACTAGCGCGCTTAGGCTTAATGGTGCACGTGACGGCACATCGCATTGATCCGGGCTGGTCAGGTAATATCGTTTTAGAGTTTTACAACAGTGGTAAGTTACCCTTAGCTTTACGCCCTAATATGAAAATAGGCGCGTTAAACTTTGAACTGATGACCGGCCCTGCTGCCAGACCTTACAATAAACGGCTGGATGCGAAGTACAAAGAACAAACGGGGGCGGTTGCCAGCCGCATCAGCCATGACCATAAAGGTGGCTGATCTAAAAAATAAAAAGCCCACGTATCAGGTGGGCGCAAGCTTATAAAGCAAAAATGAAGCGCAATGATTATGCAATAAAACTGCATAGTCTGGCAACTGTGTGCTAGGCATTGTGGTTGGCTTCTGCGTTTTAAATGCATAAAAAATGATTTTTTATTAGCTCAATACAGCTCTAAAGGAAGTGAAATGAAATTATATGGCTCACAAACCTCACCTTATGTGCGGCGCATTCGTTTGTTACTGGCGGCACAGCCGTATGAGTTTGTTGATATGCAAATCTTTGCAGAAGGCGATCGTGAAAAGCTTTTAGCGTTGAACCCAACACTCAAAGTGCCGATGTTCGAGCATGACGGGCAAATGGTGTTCGATTCAGGGGTTATTTACCGTTACCTCACCACGGTTTTATCATTACCCGCCTTAAGCTGGTATCAAGAGAATCAATTAACGGTGATTAACGCCATTAATGATTCATTGGTTACGTTGTTTTTATCGACGCGCAGTGGCTTAGATACTAATGAAGATCGGTTGTTTTTTAATATACAAAAACAACGTATTGCCGCTTCGATGTTCGTGCTAGAGCAACAAGCGCAAAACCATGAGTTTGCAGAGTGGAATTATGTCGCGATGTCACTTTACAGCTTACTAGACTGGGTGATCTTTAGAGAACTGTTAGAATTAGACGAATACCCAGCGCTGCAGGCCTTTTACGCTGAAAGTAAACAACAAGCTGCCATTGCAACCACCGATCCGCGTTTAACTTAAGATCTTGGGTAGTAAGTTAAAAATAGCGAAATAGCGAAATAGTGAAATAGCGCCATGGCGACGTTCATGCCATGGCGTAATAACTTAGCCTTGCTGCAACACTTCCGGTTCAATTAACACGCTTTGCGTCGCATCAGATAACCAAATTTGGCTTTCGCTAATATTACATTGAATTTGCATATTACGGTTAAACAGCTTAGCCATATCCGCTACTGCTTGTTCAGGAATGTCGATAACGGTTAAATTTTGATAGCGAGCTAACGCCGCGCTGTTGGCTTTCCACCACACTGGAACAACGCGGCCACCATAGCAATATAGTGTTACCTTTTTAGCGCGGTTACAGGCTTTTCTCAGCCATTTCTCATCAACTTGACCAAACTCAACCCAATGCGCAATTACACCATCTAAACCTAAGTCCCACAACTCTGCTTCATCTTCACTACCGCTAAGCCCTTTGGTAAAACCTAAGGTTTCATTGGCATTAAGGGCAAAAGCCAGTAATCGCACCATTAATCGTTCGTTATTTTCAGAAGGATGCTGCGCCAAGGTTAAACTGTGATCGGCGTAGTAATGCCGATCCATATCCGCAATTTGCAATTGTACTTTGCACACTGTCGCTTTAAGCGCCATAACCATTCCCAGCTTTAAAAAAAACGCAGTGTACCTTAAAGCCTGAAGCTTTGAATAGTGAGCTGATGGCAGCAATGGGTTAGGGCAAGGTTATCTGCAGTGTGTTGCACAACCTTCAGGGGCAAAAACCTTCGGCGTCAGATACCGAGCTATCTACCGCCTGTTCCTGCTGAAGCTTTATGCTAAGCGATAGCTTTGGCGTCAGATACCGAGCTCTCAGATAGTTTTTAAAGCCTCTCGCCAACGGCGAAACTGACAAGCCCCAACGGTTCTTTTGGCATCACGATACGTGTGCATAAACTGCCAAAAGGCAGAAAAAATATTCGGTGCTTTAAAATATATGAGCTTGTATGTATATACAGTTTTAGGTGAATTTATTGTTATTAAGTAAATTGCTAGTTTAAAACACGCTTTCTACAATAGGTTCAAAAGAGCTAGAGAAAATCTGTTGATTTACGCGATGTTGTTAGATAGTTTAACTATTTAACAAAAGATAGAAGGGCGTTTACATGATTAGTAATAATGGGCGCTCCAAACTATTAAGCTGTTATGAAGATACCTAGGGCACTCAAGCAAATGGATGGTTATGAATTTGAATAATGTTTTTCAGTTTAGTATTCAATATTTAATTCCATTTTTGGGGCTACCTCTTCTTGGTGTTATTGTCGGCGCTTGGCTAACTAATTCTTTCTTTCCATTTAGATTAAAACGTAGGGAATGGCGTTGGGAAAAGGAGTTATGGGCAAAGGAGCGGTTCTTCGAAACAGTTGCTCGGATCAATTTTATTTCGAAACATTACCTAAAAGGTGAGTGTGATGATCATTTTTCCATGTCGAGCCTTGATATGGTTGAAGCAGACAAAGAAATTTTGAGACTGATTAAAGAGTTGCATGCTGAAGGACACAAAATTAAGTTATATCTAAAAAAATCTGATGCGCAGATTTTCGAGCAATATTTAACTGACAGCCAAAATGGATATGATTGTGCTAAAGAGAGCTGGGGGCAGTGGCACCAAGGAGACGAAATTGCTGAGATTCAACATACCGAGGGAAGTATTGCGTGGCAAGGGAAACTTGCCAAGAAAGTTCTTGAAAAGTTTGATTAATCTTCATAACAAAGCCAGTCAGCAACGGCCACTATGTGGCCTGGACCTCAAATCCGCTGCGCGGCTTTTTGGCCGCTGCTGGCAGCGTTGAGGCTGTAGAAAAACCTCTTTTCACGCGATCAAGTTTGTGATCAAATAGCGTTGCCTGGTTAAAAAGTGGACAACGCCTGATGCCAAAATATATCCCTTACGACTACAACCAAAATGCCATGGTTGTGATTAATTACCTTGATCAACTGCAGCCTGGCACGTTTGAACATGCCATTCATTACCTGATTGATAACAAGCTGGACTTGTCGATATTTCACTGCAAATACCAGAATGAAGATAATGGTCGCCCAGCGTATGATCCTGCGGTGCTTTTGAAAATCATTCTGTTCGCTTATTCCAAAGGCATTACCTCAAGCCGTGAAATCCAGTGGTGCTGCGAAACGAACATTATCTTTAAAGCCTTGTCGTGCGATACCGTGCCGCACTTTACGACGATAGCAGCCTTTGTCAGTGGCTCATCGGTGCAAATTGCCCAGCTTTTTGAGCAGGTGTTATTGGTTTGCCATCAACAAGGGTTGTTAGGCAATGAACTATTCGCTATCGATGGCTGCAAAATGTCTTCTAACGCTGCCAAGGAATGGTCAGGCACGTTTAAAGAGCTGAGCGCTAAAAGGGATAAACTCAAGCGGCAAATTCGCTACCATCTGGAACAGCATAAAAAGTTGGATGCGCAGGCGAACGCCGATGACGAGCGTAAAGCTAGGCACCAGCAAAGCATAGAGACACTTAATAAAGCGCATGACAAAATCGAACACTTTTTAAAGACCGCCAGTCCACGGATGGGCCAGGGCAAACAGCGCAAGGAAGTGAAAAGTAATATCACCGACAACGAATCAGCCAAAATGACCACCAGCAAAGGCACTATTCAGGGTTACAACGGTGTGGCTGCTGTGGATAAGAAGCATCAGATAATCGTGGATGCACAAGCGTTCGGAGAAGGGCAAGAGCATCACACATTGGTGCCGGTGTTAGAAAAGATAAAGCAGCGCTATAAACGGATGGGGATTAGCGAGGATATCTTTGCCGGTAATACTATCGTGACGGCCGATACCGGCTTTGCGAATGAAGCCAACAATAGCTATTTATACCAACAGAAGATAAATGGTTATGTACCGGATAACCAGTTTAGAAAGCGTGACCCGAAATTCAGCGAGCAAAAGCAGAAGTACGGCAAGCGGCACCAAGATAAGGCGGTTGGACAAAAGGTTGTTATTCCGGCCAGTGCTTTTGAATTTGACCCGATAGCGATGACCTGTGTTTGTCCTTCGGGGTTATTGCTATCAAGCCGAGGCATTAGGCCGGAACCTGACGGTCAACAACGCGCATTGTTTACCGGTAAGCTCTTGCAGTGCCGAGGTTGTGATTTAAAAGAGCAATGCATGGTACATCCTGAGTCCGCCAATCATCGAAAGGGAAGCGGTCGACAAGTATCCTTTTTACTTAAAGCTAATGCACCGCCAAATTACACTGATTGGATGAAGCAGCGGGTAGATAGCGAAGCCGGTAAACAAATCTATAGTCATAGGATGTCGGTAGTAGAGCCGGTGTTTGGCAATATTGGCACTAACAAAGGGCTAAAACGCTTTAGTTTGCGTGGTAAAACCAAAGTACAAGGCCAATGGCAGTTGTTCTGTATGGTGCATAACTTAGAGAAAGTAAGCCGATATGGCAAAGTGGGGTAAAACTAGGTGAGAAGTGGTATAAACTCCGCTAATAGTGCGCCTACAGAAGCAAATTAACATCAGAATAAATCTTGTCTTGAAATTCTCACCAGAAACCTGCAAAGTTGATAACAAATAATAAACAGAATAGCCGAAGTGGAAATGCTGTGTTCTGAGCAGGTTTTTCTACAGGCTCGTTAGTGTTTTAAGGAGATTTTTTGAAATTCATTTTGTTATCGTTCTTTGTGTTGTCCTTTTCTGTGGTCGCAGAACCGAAGCTTTCAAAGGTTGGGGACTTTGAGCTGGAATATGAAATCGCTGGCAGTGGTGAGTATACAGTCCTGCTGGAAGGCGGTGCTGGTGCAGGTCTATCTGACTGGGATCCGGTCTTCTATAAAATTGCTGAGAAAGCGACAGTTATTCGCTACTCAAGGGTAGGTAATGGCAATTCAACTAAAATAAAGCGTCATTTTACTTCTGACGAGTATGCTCATTATGCCAGCAACCTTTTACTAAATTTAGGGATTACGCAGCCTGTCATTTTAATTGCTCATTCTTATGGCGGTAATGTAGCTCGAGATTTTGCAGTGGCTTACCCTGCTCAAATACAGGCACTACTTATGCTTGATCCGTCTTCGGAGCATGATGTAGATATTATGCGGGCTATTAATTTAGAGCAGGCTAACAAAGAAATTGCTGCGGTAAAGCTTGCTGATATGGAAAATGGTATGTCAAACAACTACTTGGATTTTTGGAGTAAGAGACCTTTACCGAACTACCCACAAATCAAAGACATGCCAGTTACTGTTATTGCCTCGATCAAAAAAAATCCCAATCCTCCGCACTTGCTTGATAGTGATCAAGGTGTATTCAAGTGGGGTGAGACATGGAAACAATGGGCCGAAGCTTTTCCACAAGGGCGGGCAGTGTTAACAGAGATGAGTGGTCATTTTGTGCAGTTTGACGAGCCTGAATTAGTAGTTGGTGAACTTACCCTAATTATTGAGCGGCTTATAAAACACTAACAAGGCGCTATTGTCGCCGCTAACGCATTTGGAACGGCTTACGCTGCGCTTCAGCCGCCCCAAAGCTTTGCGTTAGCGGCTTTTTCCCTTCACCACATACAAGGAAGTTAAAATGAAAATTAAGGCAAGTTTATTGGTTACTACTTTACTGGCGTCGGCGTCCTGTTTCGCGGCTGACACTTATCAAGTATCTACATCTGTGTACTCTCAAGGAAAACGAGTGGCAGCTCCAACCATGATGGTTGAAGCAGATAAAATGGCGTCAATCACTATGGATAATGGCTTTAGCTATACCCTCACCGTTACGCCAAACCAAGATGAGACCGCAGGTGTTGTAGCTGTTGTTACCGTGGGTGATAGCACGATACATCCTTCATTTACTGTTGCCTACGGCAAAGAAGCAACAATAGCAATTGCTGAGCAAAAACTCACGCTAATGATTAATAAGGTTAGCAGCTAACAATTTGCTTCATTCGGCTTACGGCCCTTCGACGCTGACAAGTTGGCACACATGCGCGGGACGTTACGTATCCTCTTAATTAAATTATGGAGTGTTAGATAAATGGAAAATCAAGAGTACGCTGGTTTCTGGATTCGTTTTGGAGCGGTTTTAATTGATCTGGTCGTTATAATAATTGTCTGCTTCGTTCCTTTAACGCTTATTTATGGAGAGGAATACTGGGTTGGTGAACAGTTATATTATGGGTTTTGGGACTTAATATTTAGCTATATCCTGCCCTTTGTCGCAACTATTTGGTTTTGGCTTCGTTTTTTCGGAACACCAGGAAAAATGGCTTTACGTCTGAAAATAGTAGATGCAAAAACCGGTGGCAAGCTATCCCTAGGTCAGGCTATTGGTCGATATTTCGCATACATAGTTGCAGCTCTTTGTAAAGTCAAGTTCATAGGTAACACTTCGTTAAACAAACATAGGTTACAGTTTTACAGTCCAGTAATTCGTATCAGTGCTAATATCAAAGCGTCCCAACTTGTAAAAACCGAAAAACACATCGTAAATTCCTTCGTCAACTTCTTCTATACCCACCCACTCACCAGCTAATAAATTTGAGACATAAGCCTGTCCGTTCTTCCAATAAAATACGCCTGATTTCATTACTTTCTTGACACTGTAATAGCCAGGATAAATCAACGGCGGAAGCTTTTTAGGGAAAGGCCGCAAAGAGGGCTTATAGCAATCTGAAGGGGTTTTTAAATCAAGCGATTCATGGGGACGTTCATTATTGTATTCTGTTTTAAATGTCTCAAATTGTGTCTGCATCTCACTCATAGATGAAACACTGGCTAAGTTAATCGCTTTTTTTAACGTACGGTGCATTCGCTCATGCTTACCATTTTGTTGTGGCCTACCAGGCTGAGTTCGTTCAGGATAAATACCTAATCTAATCCACCACATCGATAAAGTAGATAACCCTCCCGCTCCCTTAGTCGCAAAAGGGGCGCCATTGTCACTTCTTATCCGCTCGGGTAATCCATATTCATTAAATAACCGTCTAAATGTGCTGATGGTGGCTTTATGTCCGTTTGTTACCTGCCCCTCACAACCTAATAAATAGCGGCTATTATCATCCATCACAGTGAGTGGATAACAGAGTTCACCGTTATTCATTTTTAACTCGCCCTTGAAGTCTACTGACCATAATTCATTAGGCTCTGTTGAAGGTTTTAGCTTGCCTGTGTGTCGAGGAACGCGCTTTTTAATATGTTGTTTTTCAACTAATCCTAACTTTGTCAGGATTTTATGAATGGTGGTAACAGAAGGAGGGGTGACATCCGGGTAGATGACTTGTAATTTCCTTTGGATCTTTTTAGCGCCTAATGTGATCATTGGGCTCGTTCGTAATTCTTCGATTTTTTTACGGATTGAGTAAGGCGTCTCGCATGGGTGTGAATGCGGTTTACGACTTAACTCCTTTAAACCATCTTCATTGTTTTCTTTATAGCGGTTTAGCCATTTATAGCCGGTTTTTCGACTGATCCCATAACGCTCGCAAATGACTGAGAAAGGTTCATTCTTACGCAAGCAATCAGCAAGAAATAATAATTTATTATCCATTAGGTTTAACTCATTCCAAGGCATAAGCACCTCCTCATTTGGGATGCTTATAGTTTATGAAAAGTGTTACCCATGTATCGATAACAAAGTGTTACCTATGTTTATAACTCATACATCTTCCCTTATTGTTGGGCTATATCTGGGTTGGAGTAGATAAGCGAAAACAAGGTCTTCACGACAAATTAGCAGGCACCGTAGTAATTCGCCAACTAGGTAAAGAGCCAGTTAAATTTGACCAAAATGCTTAACAAAGACACCAATTTCGAGCCTATCGGCGCCGGACAACCTACGCTATGTTCCGGCTGCCGGTTTTGGCGATATTAAATTAATAGTAGTCTTGCGAAAGATTTTAATGTTCAACTTAATTTAGGATTAAATTTATGATGGGTGGAATAAGTATTTGGCATTTTTTAATCATAATGGTTTTGCCATTGATCCATGTGATCCTATCAAGCCGTTCCCACGGTGGTGCAAAGTTTGGTTGGTCTTTAGCGGTTGTATTTTTTCCGTTACTTAGCTACATCATTTACTTGATCGTGACTCAGCCTGCAAAGAGAGTACAACAGCGCTAATGGCATTTAATAAGGCCAGTCAGCAACGCTGCCGTTATTCGCGCCACCTCAAATTAGCTGCATTGCTTTTCGGCCGCGGCTGGCTGCGTTAGGCTGCTGGCATGAAAAATTACCCTACAATAACATTGGTTGCCTTTATTGTTCTTTGTGGATGCACTCGCTCATCGTATTTTGCTGAGCTTGATCCAAGAGCAAAATCGGTGAATTCATCGAAATATGGAAAGGGTAAATATTTTTATCATTACTCTAAATTTATTTTTCCAAGTGTAAATGATGCCCAAGAGAAAGAAGAATATTTCAATTTTGTGCAAACAGAAATTGAGCAAAAAATTGCTGGAAATCAGGCTTGTACCATTATCCCAGAGTCGCTGTCGTACTATGGCGAAGGCGGCGTTGTCAGTGTTCTGGTGAAATGCAATGAACCCTAACACGTGCTTTAAACAACCCGCTTAAACTCGTTGGAAACTCAATAAGTTGGTCAAGTAATATGCATTGTACTTGTCTTTTTTAAAGCACATGTTGAGGTGTTTATAATCCTATTTATTACACACCCTCGAAGTTAGATACTTAACGTTGAGGGTTATTTTTTAAGCGGGATATACTCTTTATCGTCGCCGATGACGTTGGGGAATTTGCCATTTTGCCAATCCGCTTTTGCTTGCTCTATCCGCGCTTTACTGAAAGATACAAAATTCCAGTGCAAATAAGGGGTTACAGTAAATTTTTCGCCTCCTAGCATGATAAATCGTCCGCTCTGCAGAACCGTCATTTCAGAGTCGATATCATCGAGCAAGACAAACTCACCCGCACCATAGGTTACTCCGTTAATGTCTATTTTTCCGCTAATAGGGAATATCGCGGTTTCATACGTTGGATGGGGTCTGGCAATTTTGCTGTTTTCATCTGCCGTTATGTCGATATAAAACATCGGCGAGTAAGTTTTAACGGGTGAGCTCATGCCGTAAGCTTCGCCGACAATGAGCCGCATCATAACACCCTCGTGAATGAGGTGGGGTAGTTGCTGTTTTTTTACATGAGTAAAAGAGGGGTCAAGTTCAGCCATCTGCTCTGGTAGTGCGATCCAGCACTGTAAGCCATTAATGGCGTGCTTGTTCGCTCTTACTTCAAAGGTTTCTCGCTCGGAATGGGTTATGCCTTTACCTGCTGTCATCCAGTTGACATCTCCTGGATGTATTTCGACATGATGTCCTAACGAATCTCTATGCAAAATACTGCCTTCGAACAAATAAGTTAGTGTGCTTAGGCCAATATGTGGATGCGGTCGCACATTGATACCTTGCCCAGCAGGAAAATCATGTGGGCCAATTTGGTCAAAAAATATAAAAGGCCCAACCATTTTTTTATCTTGGTGAGGCAGCACTCTTTTTACTTGTAAGCCACCTAAATCATGTGTTGTTGCCTTCAGTACTTTTGCCATGTGGTACTCCTTAACAATGCAGAAATTAAGTCTACTTAGCACGGTATCATTCTAAACAGGGTAATAATATTAGAATAAAAGAAGCGAATAGTTCTATTTAAAAGAACTAATGCGCAGGTTCTGATTGACATGGACCAGAATAACCTTGGAACCTTTGAGGTCAGATACCGAGATCTTTTTTTAAGCAGAGCTTAACGTTTTCGCCGTTGGCGAGATACTTTCTTTTGTGTCGCCAAAAGAAAGTATCCAAAGAAAATGCGACCCAATTTCGCTCGAAAGCCCGACTGCTCATACGTTGTCCAAGGCGTAAACGTCACTCGCGCTATGCTTCGTCGCCGCACTCAAACACCCGTTTTCTTAAAACCTTGGCCAACGATGATCAGCCGGCTCGCTGCAAAGGGAGTGAATATCCGTTGAGGTATTTGCTTAGCTTCTATAGCTTGTTGGTGACTATCGCCTTGAAATAATTCATCTAACAACGAGGCACTTTTTAAAGGATCCAAAAGAAAATTTATAGCCAATGGCGAAAAGGTTAATGGTTATGGTAAAAATGAAGTAAATTTAATGCTTAATTGCCAATTCAAATTGTTTGTTTTCAGAAAACGAGATCTGGTGTTACTACAGTTTTATTTCGTTGTGCAATCAATAGTATTTTTCATTCCGAGGATGGTATGGCTAGAGTTCGCTGCATGTTTATTTTAATTGGAATGAGTTTTTTAGTGTTAACGTCTATTGGTGATAGCTATTATCGAGATTGGGTATACGCCAATCAAATAGCCGATTTTGGTTTGGCAGATTATCTGCCAAGTATTACCGGAACCATTACCTCAATTTTTTTATTAATCGGTTTAGCAAAAGACTGGATAACTAAAGCACCCGAATCAGCATTGTGGATCACATGTGGTTGCGCAACTTATGAGTGTTTACAGCCCGTTGTGGGAACCGGAGTGTTTGATCCGCAGGACTTTATTGCTGTTTTTGTCACAGGGGGTATTGTTGTGTTTATGCTTAACAAAGTAAATGCAAGCATCTTGCGTACTGTAGAACATCAAGCGTAATAAGCATCATAGCCAGCGGTCGCTTGTTCCGCAAAAAACTGATTTGTTAGCTTGTTCGAAACCTTCAGAGTCAGATAACGAGCACTTGATATACCCTTATTCTAAACACCTTGCTCAACAGTATTCAATTGCCTCGCCGCAAGAGCGGGGCATATTCTTAGAAGTATGCATTTAGCTGTTGAGCTTTCATGTAAGTTGCCGTGAGTGACTCTGACCCGCTTTGGGGCTGTAGTCGCATTCTGGCTTTATTCGTAAATTTGCTAGCAAAGCTCTCATCGTCAGGTGAGGGCAGTGATAACAAAGTGTTTTATCCGCCTAAGCGATAGCCACCTAGGCGGTATTTAAAATGCTATATCAAGGCTTAATGAGCTTTGGTTTGCTCGGTGGCATGACGATATAACTCATTGACCTTATGCCAATTCACAATAGTCCACCAAGCCGTAGCGTAATCACCACGCTTGTTTTGATACTGTAAATAATAGGCATGCTCCCAAACATCCAGCGCAAGTATGGGGGTACCTTGCACTTCCACCACATCCATCAAGGGGTTGTCTTGATTAGCTGTCGATGTTACCTGCAGTTTGTGCTTTTTATCCACGATTAACCATGCCCAACCAGAGCCAAAACGGGTAGCTGCTGCCTGATTAAACGACTTTTGCATGGCATCGATAGAGCCAAAATCACGTTCGATGGCTTTTTTTAAGGCCGCTGAAGGCTCGCCAACATCAGCCTGTGGCGCCATTAATTGCCAAAAAAGTTGATGATTATAATGACCACCACCATTGTTTCGTACCGCCGTATTAAAGCGTGATATTTGCGACATCATCACTTCAAGTGACAGTGAGGCTAACTCTGGGGTGCTTGCTACTTGGGCGTTTAAGTTATTCACATAGGCTTGATGGTGCCTGCCATGGTGAATTTGCATGGTGTCTTTATCGATAACCGGTGCAAGTGCATCTGCAGCATAAGGCAGCGGGGTTAACGTAAAGGGTTCAGCGTGGGCACTGGCAGCAAGGAATAAACAAAGTAAGGTTGCAGGGAGTTTCGCTTTGAGAATAGTTAACACGGTATTGTACTCCTATGAAGATGAGGTTTTACCAATTTAGGGACTGACTAATCCTACAGTAGTATGATGCTGCCCGATCACTTTAATTTTAAAGTAGGGACCAATCGGCAATAAAACGCGACAAGGTGTTTTAAGAATAGGGGTAATAGCGATTGTTTAGGCTTGGCGTTGTGTTAACAAGCGCTAGAAATGTCGTCATCGTGAGCGTCATTAATTTCTAGAGGGCAATCATACTAGGGCCGCGTGATGCACCTTTTTACCGGCATTAATGAGCATTGGCTCTGCAATTTAAAGCACTTACGACAGCAAATAAAGCGGCATAATAGCTAAAAGGGTGCGCGACAAACCGCAGATATAAAAAAAGCCAGCTCGCTTTAAGCTAACTGGCTTTTGATAAGAATTTATTGGTCGGTACGAGAGGATTCGAACCTCCGACCCCTTCACCCCCAGCGAAGTGCGCTACCAAGCTGCGCTACGTACCGACTCAAGCGCGTATCATAATGATTCTCAGCGATAATGCAATGCCCGTTTAACTGTATGCTGAATATTTCGACATGCAGCAAGCACACTTTGAATTCACTTAAGGTTCAGCCTTGGCGAATAGGATTAGGGTTCAAGTAGTAAAGGGGATACACAAATGCAAAAACGTATTTTAACAAGCATGCTATTGACTAGCATTGCGGGCTTAACCGCATGCGGCGGTGAAACAACCTCTGAGCCAATGTTAGCAACCTTTAGTTTAGCGGTCAGTGATGCGCCAGTGACTGAGGCAAAAGCGGTGGTGGTGTGTTTTACCGATGTCGAACTGACTGGTAATGGCTTAAGTCGTCAACGTGTGGTGATTGGTCAAGATCCGAGTGCTGCCAATGTTAACAACCTTTGTCGCGACAATCAGGGAAATGTTGTTGCAAATGCGCGTGGTATCGACTTATTAACGTTACCTGGCGCAAAAGCAGAAGCACTCGTCAGCCAAGCTGAACTTCCCCCTGGTAACTATGGGCAATTAAGATTGGCGATAGCTGAAGGCAGTTATGTCGAATTATTAGATGGCAGCCGCCAAGCACTTCGAGTGCCTTCAAACGAATTAAAGCTCGGTGGGGTCACGTTATCAGCCGGCGGTACTTTTAGCTATACGCTCGAGTTTGACTTACGCAAAGCCATGGTTAATCCGCCTGGGCAGAATGGTTATCTACTAAAACCGACAGGGTTACGTTTAGTCGATGACAGTGCTATCGGTCACTTAACGGGGCAGGTTTCTGAAACCTTACTCATCAATAATAACTGCACTGTGGCACCCGCTGATAAATCCGAGCCGGTGGCTACCGTATATTTGTATGCAGGCGCCGATCGGCCATTAGCTGAATTGTCTGATAATGGCGGCAATAAAACTTACGCACCCTATACCAGTACGAATGTCTATTTTGACGGTGTAAGTACCTATAATTATGGTATCGGTTTCATTGATGCTAATACCTACACTGCGGCGCTTAGCTGTGATGTTACTGACGATCCAGAGATCGCCGATGCTATTGATTTTCTGCAAGCAAAAAACGTGGTAATACCGACCAGTAAAACTGCCGTGAGTTTGAATTTTACGGAATAAGAGCCACTTACTCAGCCGCGCCCGGTCTTTTGGTCGATTTAATCTACTTAAAAGCAGGGCGTTTTTTATCACTTGTTTATGTAAAATAACGACATGGCATAAGCTCTGTTTTGTATAAATACCCGCCACTTAGTTGCAAAAAAACCATCAAACGTCAACAAGCCTTAATCTTAATTAGGATTGTGCTGGTCAATTCTGTATAACCCAGTAAAATAGTTGCTCTTTTACCCAGACAAAGTAGTGAGTACTGTGGCAGAGCAAGATATTTACGCCGATATCCGGCCTTATCATGATGACGAAGTCGCGCCAGCGATCGCCCGTTTAATTGCAGATGACGAATTTATTCATGCCATTCTCCATTATCGTTTCCCGCATTTAGCTGGGCCTTTGGGCTGGTTATTATCACCACTGGTGAAATTCTCGTTAAAACGCCGTTGGTCACGTTTAGATAACGTACAAGCGGTGCAGCGTCAGGTCGCGACCTTTATGGAGCGAATGATAGAAAGTAGTACCAATAAAATCACGGTATCTGGTTTAGAACATTTAACACCAGGCAAAGCTTACTTGTTTGTCTCTAATCACCGTGATATTGCGATGGATCCGGCTTTAGTAAATTGGTGTTTATATCACCATGGTTTAGATACCGTGCGCATTGCCATTGGCGACAACTTATTACGTAAGGCCTGCGCCTCGGAGTTAATGCGATTAAATAAAAGTTTTATTGTTAAGCGCGGTGCCAAAGGCCCACGTGAAATGCTGAAAAACTTTACCTTGTTGTCGTCTTACATTAAACATTCGTTAGAGCATAAACACTCTGTGTGGATCGCGCAAAAAGAAGGTCGCGCTAAAGATGGCTTGGATGAAACGGATCCGGCGATTTTGAAAATGTTTTATATGGAAGGCAAAAAACGCGGTGAAAGCTTTGCTGAATATATAGCAGGGCTAAATATTGTGCCGGTATGTTTGTCTTACGAATATGATCCTTGCGATGTCGATAAAATCAACGAATTGTGGCAAAAACAAACCTCCGGTTCTTACCAAAAAACGGAATTTGAGGATATAGATAGTATTATCAAAGGGATCGTTGGCTTTAAAGGCCGGGTTCATGTGGCGTTTGCAAAACCACTTACCGAGGTGCCTGCAGATCCCGATGCACTTGCCCGGCTAATTGACCAGCACATTTGGCAAAACTACCGTTTATATCCGGTTAATTATCTGGCCGCAGGTTTAACACATGCTTCGGTTGATGAAAAACTAGTGGAGTTATGGCAACAGCGTTTGCAAACGGTACCGCAAGGCGCGACCTCATTAATGAGCGCCTTATATGCGGCTCCGATCATGAGGCAGTCTGAACTAGAGTGAGTTATTTAGTTGCCGTTACACTGCTGTGGGCGTTTTCGTTTAGCTTAATTGGCGTTTATTTGGCTGGCCAAGTGGATGCTTATTTTGCGGTGTTAATGCGTATTGCGCTCGCGGTGCTGGTGTTTTTGCCTTGGCTGCTACGTAAACCTGTGGCCTTAGCCGATGCATTTTTATTGGCCGCGCTTGGCGCGGTGCAATTAGGCTTAATGTATATTTTTTATTATCAGTCTTTTTTATTACTGAGTGTGCCACAGATCCTGGTGTTTACCATCTTTACCCCGGTCTATATAACATTGCTGTATGATGTGCTTGATGGCCATTTTAATCCCCGCTTTTTATTTGCAGCCTTACTCGCCGTAGTGGCAGCAGCTGTGATGCGCGATACACTACCCGCAGTGAATTATTGGTTAGGCTTTTTAGTGGTGCAGGGGGCAAACTTTTGTTTTGCCGCAGGCCAGGTGGGCTATAAAAAGTTTATGGCCAGCAAAGCGCACCTAAACGCAGGCCATCAGCAATTTGGCTGGTTTTATGTCGGTGCTTTAGTGATTGCGCTACCGGCTTGGTTATTACTGGGGCAAGCACAATATCCCACTACGTCAGTACAATGGGCAGTTTTGCTTTGGCTAGGATTAGTGGCTTCAGGTGCAGGCTATTTTTGGTGGAACAAAGGCGCTTCACAGGTTTCTAGCGGTACCTTAGCGGTGATGAATAATGCTTTGATCCCTGCAGGTTTGCTGGTCAATATTCTGATCTGGCAGCGTGATACAGACTTAACCAAGTTAGTCTTGGGTATCGCTTTGTTATTGCTTTCATTGTGGTTGTGTCGTCGCCACGCAGTATAGGAAATAAGTTTTATGGCTAGGCAAGTTAGCTACACCTTTAAAGGCCAAAAGAAAGTTATCGCCTTTAGTTATGATCGTTTTGTTGATTTATATGAAGCCGTTGCGGCAGCTGAAGGGATAGATCTTACGGCGTTTTTAGCCATGGAGCAGCAATTACATCATACGGCTAAAGATAAAGCCGCAGTAAAAAACTTTCGCTCGCAATCATTCAGTAAAATGGGATTTGCAGATATCGCCTTTGTGCGAGAGAATCCCTAACACGATATGCGACCGGCGTGCCAGGCCAAGGTATTTGCCGTACGCGCTGTTATTTGATGATGCCAAATTAGAGAAAATGTTATGAAAATCACCTGCAATTTTGACAGTGGTAATATCGAGGTGTTACACGCCACGGATCCAGCAAACATTCAATTGGCGATCCGAAAAGATCATCAATCAGAGTTCTTTCAGTGGTTTCACTTTCGTTTAAACACCTCACACACTGAACCGCACACCATCAAAATTATGAATGCTGGTCAATCGGCTTACCCAGAAGGCTGGGAAGGTTATCAAGCGGTGGCTTCTTATGATCGACAAACGTGGTTTCGCGTAGATACCAGTTATGCAGACAACGTATTAACCATTCATCATTATCCAGAAGCGGAGTCAGTGTACTTTGCTTACTTTGCGCCTTATAGCTATGAACGGCATCAAGACTTGCTGCACTTTGCCCAAAATGATTACAACTGTCGGTTAGTCGAGTTAGGTGAAACTCTGGATGGCCGTGATATGACCATGCTGGTTGTCGGCGAGCCAGCTGAGCATAAAAAGAAGATTTGGATCATTGCTCGGCAACACCCTGGCGAAACGATGGCCGAATGGTTTGTTGAAGGCTTACTGGATCGATTATTAGATGAAGATGACGGTGTGGCTCGGTTACTGTTAGCCAAAGCGGTATTTTACATTGTGCCCAATATGAACCCGGATGGCAGTGTGCGCGGGCATTTACGGACTAACGCCGCAGGCGTTAATTTAAACCGTGAATGGCAAAACCCGAGCATGACAGAAAGCCCAGAGGTGTACTTAGTTCGGGAAAAAATGCAAGAAATCGGCCTAGACATGTTCTTAGATATTCATGGTGACGAAAATCTGCCGTATAACTTTGTGGCCGGCGCAGAAGGTGTTCCGTCTTACAATGCCAAAATGCAACAGCTAGAGCAGGCATTTAAAACGGCATTACAACTGGTAACTCCAGAGTTTCAAACCCAGTTTGGTTATGACAAAGACGAGCCGGGTAAAGCGAATTTAACGGTGGGCAGTAACTGGGTTGCTGAGCACTTTGGTTGTTTAGCGTACACCTTAGAAATGCCGTTTAAAGATAACGCCAACCTGCCAGACGAGGCTTTTGGTTGGTCAGATGTACGTTCAATGAAACTCGGCCATGACACCCTTACCGCGGTATTGGCCGTAGTTGATGAGTTACGATAGGACCTATTAGACATGGCGATTATTTCTTGTCCGGTGTGTGCAAACCGGATCTCAAACAAAGCGGCAGAATGTCCAAAGTGTAAAACCAATTTAGGGGAAGCCAGCCCAGAAAAGCTGGCCTCGAAACATCGAGAGCAAATGGCTCGTCAAGCGCAATCACTGATGAACCAGTCGATGCTGGCCTTGCTGTTATTTTTGGCCGGATTTGGTATTTTGTATTGGTGGCAGCCTGAGAATGGCAGTTATAACCAGTATGTTTCAACCGTAGCGATAGCCTTAGGCTTTGGTTGGTATGTGGTGTGTCGCGCACGAATTATTTGGTTAAAGCGAAAAAAATAGTATGGATTTTACAGCGATGGTCAGTGCAATGGCACCTGACACCTATAACAAACTAGCTGAGGCGGTGGCCACCGGTCGTTGGGCCGATGGCACGCCGTTAAGCGCAGAGCAAAAAGAGCAAACACTGCAACTGGTATTAGCGTATCAGTCTAAGGTGTTGAAGTCTCAAGATATCTTCACTGTGGGTCCAGACGGACAAATAGTTCATAAATCCAAGGCAGAGTTGAAAAAACAGTTTTCAGATCCTGCCGCTATTGCAAGGTTTTCGCACGATGATCTTTAAACGCTGGTTTAAACCGAAATGGCAGCATCCAGACGCCGCTATTCGTCAGCAAGCACTTGAAACATTACAACCTACCAGCGCTGAGCATAAGCAAGTATTGCACGAGCTCGCTTTTAACGATGCCGCCGAAGCGGTGCGTAAAGCCGCTTTACATCGGTTAGACGATTTTGCGTTATGGTGGCAAGCCAGTAAACACGACACGGCAGAGCGTTTAAAACACTATGCCGAGCAACAAGTTGTTGAGCAACTGTTAGCGAATCGGGTAGCCGCACCGTTAAAACAGAAATTTATTGAGCAGTGTAATCGCAGCAGCATTTTAGAGTCGCTGGCGCTAAAAGATGCCGATATGAATGTGCGCTTTGCCTTAGTACAGCGGTTAGAGCGCCCAGAGTTAATTCAACAAACCTTGTTAGATGCGGCCTTTCCTGTCGCCTTAAAACAGCAATTGTTGGCACAGATCACAGATGAAAAACAATTAGAGAAACTCAGTAAGCAACTTGAACCCTCGCTGGCTGAAACCTTGCAGGCTCGCTTGGCGAAAATGGCGGCGGATAAGCAAAAGCCACCTCGCTTACGCAAAGAGATCACCTTGTTGCTGGCTAAGCTGAATGCGCTGCGCGAGCGTCATACGCTGGCCGAGCTACCGGCGTTACAGCAAGAGTTGCAACAACAATGGCAAGTGTTAGTCGCTGAGTTACCGTTATTACCCGAACAAGAAGCGCAGGGTTTTTCAGAGAAGTTTCAGCAGCTCGACCAACGTTTAACCGAATGGTTAGCGCCAAAATTAGCCCAACTGCAGGCCGAGCAAGCCTTAGTTGAGCGTAAAGCGCGCCAAGTGTTAAAAACCCAGCAGTTACAGCAAGCGGTCAGTGAGCTAGAGCAACAATTGCAGGTGCAGTTACAACAAGTCGCCAGTACTGAGCAAAATGGTTTACTGGATGCCGCCGCCACCGCGTTATGTGAAGAGCTGGATGCTGCCGAGTTAGCCCATGCCGAGCAAAGCGCCTTGCAACAACGTTTAACGGTAGTGCAGCAGCAATTAGCACGTTTACCCGAGTTGAATAAAGCGCTCACGTCGATCCAGCAATTGCTCAATGCGTTTAGTGAACAGCCTTTGCCTAACCGTGCTGAGCAGTTAGCGGCAGCAGAACAACAATGGCAAGATTTTGCTGATGCTTGGCGCAGTGCCAGTAAAGGTTTCAGTGCAAGTTTACCTGCTGAGTTAAACGAACAATTCAAGCAGTTACGTCAGCAGTGGCAACAAGCGCTGAGCCATATTAAACAACAGCAACAAAAAGAGCTGCGCCAGCTTCGTAGCAAGTGTGCCGAATACAAACGCTTACACGCGGCAGGGCGCTATAAAGTGTTGTTTGGTTTGTATAAAGGCATGACGGCCGATGTGGCAAACTTATCTGCAGAAGCCCAGCAGCAATTTGAAAAAGAGTTTGCCGAGATCAGCAGTTTACAAACTGAATTAGAGTCTTTGCAGCAGTATATTGCCACGCCACGTAAAACCGCGTTGTTAAGCGAAATAACTGAGCTGGCAAATAGCCCTTTGCAAGATGCCAAAGCGCGTGCTGAGCAAGTGAAACTGGCCCGCGCAAACTGGAAGTCTTTAGGTAAAGCAGATCCCGCTGCCGAAGAAAGCTTGAATCAGGCTTTTGATGCAGCCTGTGAAGCGGCTTTTGAACCTTGCCGCCAGGTGTTTGCTCAGCAAGATGCTGAACGCGAACTGCATTTACAGCAACGTCAGCAATTATTACAAGAGCTTGGCAATTTAGTCGAAGCAGAATTGCCAGAACGGGATTTAGATGCCGCTTTTCGGCAGTTAAGCCAACGTTGGCGTGAAAGTGGCGCGGTTAATCGGCGTGATTACCAAGCGTTGCAACAACAATTTCAAGAACTGAGCAAACGCTTAAAAGACAAAGTGGCCACGGCGCAGCAGCAACAAGCGGCGGGTAAGGCGGCATTGATTGCGGAAGCGAAATTGGCCATGACCTTAGAAGACGGCGCCAAAACAGCACAGGTGCTGAAAGAATTGCAGCAACGCTGGAAGACCTTTGGTTTTGCCGGTCGTCAGCAAGATCAAGCGTTGTGGTTAGAGTTTCGTGCACTGTGTGATAGCTTTTTTGAAAAACGCAACGAAGAGTACAAACTACAGCAGCAAGCTGAGCAGCAAGTTGCCCAGTTGGTATCAGAGCAATTAGCTACGCTGAGTACGACCTTAGCGCAAGCCACTAGTGCTGGCGCGTTGCAAGCGGTACAAGCACAGTTGCGTCAATTGAGTTTGCCCGACAGCGCTGGGGTGCGACAGCAATATCAAGAGCTCAGTCAGCAATTGCAACAAAGCCAAAAGCAGTTGCAAAAGTCGGCACAACGTCAAGAGTTACAAACCTTATTTGACGTATTAGAGCAGGGCGATATCAAAGCGGAACAATTACCACAGAGCTATCGTGAAGCTTTAAGTTTGCCGCAGCCAAGTTTGACGCGCTCACAACTGACCATCGCGTTAGAGCTGATGTCAGAGCAAAATGTTGAGCAAAGCAGTGCGGCAGAGCGCCAACAAGTGCAACTGGCCTTGTTATCGTTAAAACATAATGCGGGGCAACAATTAACACCAGAGCAGCTGTTACAGCAATGGCTTGCGCATGGTCCGGTTGCCCAACAAGAAAAACCGTTGTTAAAGCGCGTTGCCGCGCTGTTTTAACGGTTAAAGCGTTAATTCGCCACGCAGATCCTGTTGCATCTGCTGGCGAATTTCTTCTGCAGTTAATGGCTTACTCAGCAGGTAGTGTAGCTTAGTTAAGGTCGCTTCCAAGGTCATATCAAAGCCACTGATCACGCCGCTATCCCGCAACGCCTTGCCCGTGGCATAACCATCCATATTCACTTTGCCTTTAAAACATTGCGTGCAATTGACTAAAATTTGCCCTTGTTCACTGGCTTGCTGTAACACCTGCAGTAATTCTGGCCGCTGTGGGGCATTACCCACACCAAAAGATTTAATAATTAAGGCGCGTACCGGTGGTGCCAGCATATTGCGGATCACGTCTGTGGTAATACCTGGATACAGCGTGACGACACTGATCGGTTGGGGGGTGATCTCGGCAACCTCGAGTGGCAGGGCTGTTACAGTATGGGTGATTTTGCCTGCATGCAGGTTAATATGGATCCCGGCTTCAAGTAACGCCGGCATATTGGGTGATGCAAAAGCATTAAAACCATCGGCATCGGCTTTAGTGGCACGATTACCACGAAATAATTGATTATTAAAAAACAATGCCACTTCAGCGATGGGGTAATTTGCCGCTAAATACAGCGCATTAAGTAAATTAACTTGGCCGTCTGAGCGCAGTTGCGCTAACGGGATCTGTGAGCCGGTAATAATCACCGGTTTTGATAAGTTCTCTAACATAAATGATAAAGCGGAAGCGGTATATGCCATGGTGTCAGTACCATGCAGCACCACAAAGCCATCATAGTGTTGATAGTTTTCTTGAATATCTTTGGCAATAGTAAGCCAATGCGCTGGTGTCATATCTGACGAGTCGATAACCGGATGATATTCATGAATATCGAATTCTGGCATTTCTGGCCGATAAAACTCGGGCATGCGTTTTACGGTGTCGGTTAAAAAACCCGGTACTGGCACAAAGCCTTTATCGGATTGTTGCATACCAATGGTACCGCCAGTGTAAGCGACATAAATACGTTTTCTTTGCATAAAACACCTAAAAAAAATGCCCGGATAATACCGGGCATTGTAATCAGAATTACGCTTGCTGTCAGTTTATCTGGCAGCTTAAGCAGTAAGAGTAGATACCGTTTGGATCGTTAAACTGATTCATTAAAACAAAATCTTGTTTAACTTGCTGAGTTAACTGACGAAGCGCACGTTGCTCTGGTTGCATCGTTGCACTAGGTAACCAGCCTTTCGCTTTTGCTGCACCAAATAAATCCGCAATGATTTGCTCAGTGGGGCTAAGTTCTGGTTGCACTACCGTGATGTCGTATTGGCTTAAACCGGCCATTTCTGCAGCACGAGCAATCGCATCATCAAAAGTACCCAGTTTATCGACTAAACCTAACTCAAGTGCTTTAGAACCCGTCCAAACCCGGCCTTGTGCAACTTTATCAACGTCTTCATTGCTCATATTGCGGTTTTTACCCACCATGGTTAAAAACTCGGTGTAACCACGTTCGATCAGCAATTGCATCATGTCTTTCGCTGGCTCAGATAAGCCTTTAAATAAAGGCATACCTGCAGAGAAACCAGCCAGCTCTGTTGTACCGACACCATCAACATTTAAACCAATGGTCGACATCGCATTTTCAAATGTGTGTAATAAACCAAAGATCCCGATTGAACCCGTAATGGTAGTCGGTGAGGCCCAAATTTCGTTGGCAGGTGCTGCAATCCAGTAACCGCCTGACGCTGCAACTGCACCCATTGAGGCGATAACAGGCTTACCTGCTTCACGTAATAGGGTGATTTCTTGGCCAATGACTTCAGAGGCAAACGCGCTGCCGCCGCCACTGTCGATACGCAGCACGACCGCTTTCACTTTATCATCATGGCGCGCACGACGAAGCAGCGCAGCGGTAGAATCACCGCCGATCATGCCAGGTTTAGCTGTGCCATCAATAATGGTACCGCGAGCGACCACCACGGCAATTTTTTCTGTGATCGGGTTATCAAATTGCTTAGCCGGGATCACCATTTTTTTGTATTCAGCAAAGGTGACATGGTTATAGGTGTTTTTGTCATTTTTGCCGACAATGGCGATCATGCTATTACGGAACTGTTCACGGGTTTGCACGGCATCTACCCACTTGCTAGTTAACGCATATTGACCTAAGTCACCTTCAGCGGCTTGCAGTTTGCTGTACATCGCAGCGAAGGTTTCATCGAAGTTATCAATACCGAAGCCACGACGCTCGGCAACGTGTTGCTTGTAATCAGCCCATAATTCATTTAACCAAGCTGAGTTCGCTTCTTTTGCGGCATCTGACATGTCATTGCGGGTAAAAGGCTCCACCGCGGATTTATAAGTACCCACGCGGAAAACATGCGTACTGACTTTCAGTTTTTCTAAGGCATTTTTGTAGTACATAGGGTAGCTACCATAGCCTTCTAATAACACTGCGCCCATCGGCTCTAGTGCGATTTGATCGGCATAGCTGGCTAAGAAGTATTGATTTTGGCCGTAATAAGCACCGTAGGCAAAAATCTTTTTGCCACTGGCTTTAAAGGCTTCTAAAGCTTTACCCACGCTTTTTAATTTATCTAAAGAACCGCCACCTAGCGCCGACAGATCCATCACCATCACTTGAATGCGGTTGTCTTTTGCCGCATGGTTAATCACTTTAACCACATCGGTAACCAGCATTTCTGGCGCTTCTTCTTGACCACCGGCCGCTTCATTAATTGCCGCAGCCATGGGGTCAACATAACGTTTTTGTTCAACAAGATCACCACGAAGGTTCAGATATAATGCGCTGGTATCGGCAATCTGTACTTTATCGCCACCACTAAACAGGGCACTGCCGATGACCAATACCAAGCAAATAAAGATAATGTTCAAAACGGTAGCGCGAAAGCCCCGATAGACTGACCAGATTGCGCCAAATAAGCGCCTAAATAATCCTTTCTTTTTCCCTGACATAATATGTGTCCTGTTAATTCTCATTTAAAATTTATAAGCATCCACGGTTAATGCTAACGAATTTTTCAGCAAAGGCTATGTGGAATTTGTAAGAAAATGTATATCACTTGCGTATCGGCAGCAAAGCAGCTACATTTTAGCGATTAAACAGGTACGACCAGAGAGGGTGATGTGGCATATCAACACTTATTAGCGCCATTAGATTTAGGCTTTACCCAACTTAAAAATCGGGTAATTATGGGTTCAATGCATACCGGCCTAGAAGAAGAAAAAAACGGTTTCGAAAAATTGGCCGCTTTTTATGAAGAACGAGCCAAAGGCGGTGTGGGTTTAATTATTACCGGTGGCATTAGCCCAAATTTTCGCGGCAACTTGGTGCCTTTTGGTAGCCAACTGAGTTTTTGGTGGCAAGTTGCCAAACACAAACCGGTTACTGCGGCGGTGCAAAAGCACGGTGCCAAGATTTGCCTGCAATTATTGCATGCGGGCCGTTATGGTTATCATCCTTTTAATGTCGCGCCAAGTAACATTAAATCGCCTATTACGCCTTTTAAACCTTCTGAGTTATCCGATCGACAGATCCGCGGGACCATTAAAGACTTTGCCCATGCGGCCAGCCTCGCTAAAAAAGCCGGTTATGACGGTGTGGAAATCATGGGCTCTGAAGGCTACTTGATAAACCAATTTATTTGTCAGCGTACCAATCATCGTACTGATGCTTGGGGCGGAAGTTTTGAAAACCGCAGTCGTTTTGCTTTAGAAACCGTGCGAGCGGTGCGCGAGAAGTGTGGTGCTGACTTTATTATTATCTATCGGCTATCTATGCTGGATTTAGTTGAGGATGGTAATACCTTTGATGAGGTTGTTGCACTTGGCCAGGGTGTGGCAGCGGCAGGCGCGACTTTAATTAATACCGGCATCGGCTGGCATGAAGCGCGTATTCCAACCATCACGACTCGGGTGCCCCGAGCGGCTTTTACTTGGATCACAGAGCGGGTTCGGCAACAACTCAATGTGCCGGTTATCGCCACTAACCGCATTAATGATCCTGGCGTAGCAGAAGACATTTTAGTCAAAGGCCAAGCTGATCTGATTTGTATGGCACGCCCCTTTTTAGCCGATGCCGACTTTGTCAATAAAGCGGCTGCCGATCAAGCGGACGAAATTAATACCTGTATTGCCTGTAATCAAGCCTGTTTAGATCACGTATTTCAACAAAAACGTGCCAGTTGTTTGGTTAACCCAAGGGCATGTTATGAAACCGAGTTAAATTTTAATCCCGCCAGTAAACGGAAAAAATTGGCCGTTATTGGTGCCGGTCCGGCCGGGCTTGCCTTTAGTGTTTACGCGGCGCAGCGTGGCCATGAAGTGCATTTGTTTGATAAAGCCGCAGAGATTGGCGGCCAGTTTAATTATGCCAAACAAATTCCTGGTAAAGAGGAGTTTCATGAAACACTGCGTTATTTTGCCAAAATGTTGAAGGTACACGCCGTAACATTACACCTTAATGAGCAACAAACTGCGGCAAGTATTCTGGCTGGGCAATTTGATGAAGTCATTTTAGCTACCGGTATACTGCCGCGTGATATAGGTTTAGCAGGGCAAGATCATCCTAAAGTGCTGAGCTATTTAGATGTATTGCGCGATCACAAAGCCGTTGGCCAAAACGTCGCTATTATTGGGGCGGGCGGTATTGGTTTTGATGTCGCTGAGTTTTTATTAGAAAAACATTCACTGACCTTACAACCTGATGCGTGGTTAGCCGATTGGGGCGTTGATAAAACCTATCAAAGCCGCGGCGCTTTATTAAGTAGCCAGACACCAGCTAAAGCCGAACGTAAAGTCTATTTATTACAGCGCAAAGCCAGTAAGGTAGGCGGTGGTTTAGGTAAAACCTCTGGCTGGGCACATCGCGCTTCTTTGCAGAAAAAAGGCGTAGAGATGATGGCGGGGGTGAACTATCTGCGTGTGGATGACGCTGGCCTTTGGATCAGTTTAAATGACCAAGAGCGCTGTCTAGCAGTGGATAATGTGGTGATTTGTGCCGGACAGGTGCCTCTGCGTGCCTTACAGGCCGAGTTACAGGCGGCCGGCCAACACGTACATTTAATTGGCGGTGCTGATGTTGCTGCTGAACTGGATGCAAAAAGGGCGATCCGCCAAGGTGCGGAACTCGCTGCGGCAATTTAATATTTGCTATTTTTAGCCGCAATTTATTGCGGTACACCAGGGTTAAGCTCTGCTTACGGCCACTTTTCAGGTGGCCGTTTTATTTTCTTCTTTTTTGGTACTACATAAATCTAGTTTTTGATGCTATGTTAAATCAATACCGATTAATGAAGGACTCTACAATCGTAATGAATCAATTTCACCCGCGCGATCAACAACAACTTAACTGAGAAATTGTGGTTATAAAAAAAATGTAAGCGGTTACATACTAATAAAAAATACAGAGGAATATATATGTCTGGAGTGTTAACTATGATATTGGCAGGTGGCGAAGGCACCCGCTTATCACCTTTAACAGCGGTTCGTGCGAAACCGGCTGTTCCTTTTGGTGGCAATTATCGTATTATCGATTTTGTTTTAAATAACTTTGTAAACGCTGATCTACTGCAGATTTTCGTTATTACGCAGTTTAAATCGCATTCATTGATGAAGCATTTAAGCCGCGCATGGCGAGTAGGCGGTGTATCCAATCGATTTATCGATCCCATTCCCGCGCAAATGCAAACAGGTAAGCATTGGTACTTAGGTACGGCAGATGCTATTTATCAGAATTTGCATTTGATTGAAGGTTTAGATCCAGAGCATGTTTGTGTGTTCGGTGGCGATCACATCTATAAAATGGATATTCGCCAGATGTTAGACTTTCATCGTAATAAAAATGCGAAACTAACCGTTGCTGCTATCCCTGTACCGAAAGAACAAGCTCATGAGTTTGGTATTATCGAGGTCGATGCCGACGGTCGGATGATCGGTTTTGAAGAAAAACCCAAAAGTAATCCTAAAACGATCCCAGGCCAACCAGACATGGTGCTGGCCTCGATGGGTAACTATATTTTTGAAGCCAATTGTTTAGTGAATGTGCTAAATGCGGATGCCGCACAGCCCGATTCCAAGCATGACTTTGGCCATAACATTATTCCAGGGCTTTATCCGCAGGGCGAAGTGTATGTTTATGACTTCTCTACCAACCATATTCGCGGCGAATCACAGAGCAGCGCTGGTTACTGGCGTGATGTAGGCACCATCGATTCTTATTACGAAGCGAATATGGATTTAATCTCGATTGATCCCCCGTTCGATGTTTATAACCGTTTTTGGCCGTTACGCAGCTATACGCCGCCAGTACCGCCAGCAAAATTTGTGCACGATCAAGCTAATCGAACCGGCCAAGCGATAAGCTCAATGGTTGCCGCGGGTTCTATTATCAGTGGTGCGATTATTTATCAGTCAATCCTCGGTTATAACGTTAACGTGCATAGCCACAGTTATATCGAAAAGAGTGTGTTAATGGGCAATAACGACATTGGTCGTGGTTGTCGGATCCGTCGCTGTATTATTGATAAAGATGTGCGTATCGCGCCCAACACGGTGATTGGTGAAGATTTAGAAGCCGATCGCAAGCGTTTTCATGTGTCTGCAGGCGGAGTTGTGGTGATCCCTAAAGGCGCCCGGATCGGCTTTGATGATGAGTAAGCTCGGCACAACCGATTAAGGAATTAGCAGTGCAGATTTTGTTGTTATGCAGTGAATACGAAGGCTTAATTAAAACCGGTGGTTTGGCCGATGCCTGTTATGGCTTGGCCATTAACCTCAAAGCCGCAGGCCATGAAGTGACCGTGATGCTCCCGCGCTATGCTCCTTTATACAGCCGTCCGACGGGTGAGTCTGACGCGCTGTTTTTTGAGTTAGGTGGTCAGGAATATGGCTGTGCGGTGCGTCAGTTATTATCCCACGATGTCGATATTCGCGTAGTAGAGCACGATGATTTCTTTCAACGTGAACGCCCCTACGATGACGGTAAACATGGTTATGCTGATAATCCGCTACGCTTTGGCTTTTTTTGCAAAGCGGCGTTGGAGTGGGCCAAACATTATTTACCTGAAGTCGATATCATCCATGGTCATGATTGGCAAACTGGAGTTGCCGCAGCTTATTTAAAACAGCATTACGCCCATGATCCGGTATTAGGGGGAATACCCTTTGTCTATACCATCCATAATGGTGCGTATCAGCTCACAACTGATCATTATTGGTTTGGCCGTTTAGGTTTGCAGGCTAATGATGATCAATTTTTAAATATGCTAGAACAGGGTATTCGTCACGCCACTAAGCTGAATACCGTTAGCGTAGGTTATCGGGATGAATTAATGACCGAGCCTGCGGCTAATGGCTTGTCGGCACTGTATCAACGCCGTGCCGCTGATTTTGTTGGTATCTTAAACGGTTGTGACTATCAACAGTGGGATCCCGCCACGGATGATGCGCTGATCGCGAACTTCAGTATTCATGATTTAAGCGGTAAAGCGCAATGTAAATCCCATTTACGCCAACGCTTTAATTTAGCCGAACTCGATGTGCCATTGTTTGTTGCGGTTAGCCGTATTACTGGGCAAAAAGGCTTTGATTATTTAATCCCTGCCTTACGCCGGTGGTTACCCAACACCACGGCGCAGGTATTTCTTGTGGGCAGTGGTGACGCTGAGTATTGTCGACAGCTTTATCAGTTACAAGATGACTTTAACGCGCAATTTCGTTTCTTCGAAGGTTTTGATGAGCGCTTAGCCCATCAAACGGAAGCGGGCGGTGACTTCTTTTTAATGCCGTCGTTATTTGAACCTTGTGGTTTAAATCAACTTTACAGCTTAAAGTATGGCACCGTGCCTTTAGTGCGGTTAACGGGTGGGTTACGCGATACGGTTCAACCTTGGCCTGGTGCTGCGGCAACTGGCATTGGCTTTACTGAAATCAGTGTTGAAGCCATGCAAACGGCCTTAGAACAAGCAGAAACGCTATATCAACAACCGAAACAGTACCAGCAAGTGCAACAACGCGGCATGCAGCAAAATTTTAGCTGGCCTGCTGCTGTTAACGAATATCAAGCCTTGTATCTGAAGGCAAGAAATGTGCACCTTGCTGAGGATTTATGCAGTTAACGGTTTTATTGAAAAATTGCCGTGAGAAAATCAGCAATATTTGGTAGCCTGCATTAACGCTTTTGAAAAGGTTAAGTTTATGGATGCATTAACGCTACTAACTACCCGATATTCCTCGCCACGGCTGCGCGAACCTGCGCCAGAGGGTGAGGCGCTAAACTTAATTAAGCGTGCCGCTATACAAGTACCGGATCACGGTGCTTTAAGGCCTTGGCGTTTTGTTGTGGCTGAAGGCCGTGACGCGCTAACACGCTTAGGGGATATATTTGCCGAAGCGGCAATTGAGGAAGATCCGTCTATCTCAGTTGACCTGCAGGAGCGTGCTCGACAGTTACCTATGCGAGCACCCATGGTGATTATTTGTATTGCTAAGATCACTGAGCATGCAAAAGTGCCGTCTGCAGAGCAAGTGCAATCGGTTGCTTGCAGTGTCATGGCGATGCAACAAATGGCGTTTGCGCTAGGTTTTGGTGGTATTTGGCGCACGGGTGCATACGCACAATATGATTACGTGAAACAAGCTTTTAAACTAGATGCCGATGATGAAATTGTGGGCTTTTTGTATCTAGGCACCCCCAGTGGTCATGCACCACAAAAGAGTGCTTTAGAGCCAGAGGCGTTTTTTAGCGATTTTTAAGCTTTAAACCTTTTAGTTAAACGTTGCCACTGGCCAAACCCTGAGTGCTAAGTGTGATGCTTTGATAAATAAAACAGCCAGTGGCTTTTGCCATCTGGCTGTTTTTTTTGGTTACGGCCATTAAGCTGGGGCATATCGCTTATCTTGGACGCTATGATGTGTTGGCGCTATCAAGAGCTTTTCACCCCCACGCAGTGACTTAAAACCAGGCGGGTTAAACCCCGTAAGCTATTTCGCTTAAATTTTACCCTGTGACAACTCTGACATCATTACAGCGTTACGTTACAATACGTACTTTAAAGCATTTAACTATAGCCAACCGCAGGACGACTTCATTTGTATAGCGCTGATTTTAACCAAAAACGTAAATTTATTGTCAAATTAGGTAAGATGCTGCACAAGTACGGCACACCTGCATATCGGTTAGAGGCCCATTTAACGGAGTTAACCTCGCATCTGGGTATAAAGGGGTCGTTTATTATCTCGCCAACGTCTATGACTTTTGTGCTTTGGACCGATGGTCATGAGCAAGAGTACACCCATGCCTCTCGTGTAAACCCAGGGGATTTAGATTTGGGCGCTTTATCTCGAACCGATGAACTGGTTGATCAGGTGCTCAGTGGCCAAGTTGGCTTAGTTGAAGCCGATTCGTTGCTCGACATTATTGATGCGCGTCCCAGCTCTTACGGTAAATTGGCTACCGCCATTGCCATGATGGGATCCGGTGGTGCCTTTGCGATGTTGATGGCCACCAGTTGGAATGATGTGCTGTGGTCGTCTTTATTGTCGCTATTGGTTTACTTGTTTATGTTATGGGCGGCGCACTCGCCACGCATTAACAATATGCTGGAGCCTTTGGTTGCTATGGCTGCCGCGATCGGTGCTTGTGCAATTAGCAGCTATATCGATCCGGGTATTAATATTCGTCTTACGGTGCTTTCGGCCATTATTTCTTTTATTCCCGGCTTGGCGCTGACCATAGGTTTTGCCGAATTAGCTGCGCGTCATCTGGTATCGGGTAATGCCCGGATCATGGACGCCTTAATGCTGTTGTTTAAATTATACTTTGGCGCTTTTTTAGGGATGGCCATTGGCTTTAAATTATTTGGTATTGTCGATTTTGTTAAACCTGAACCGATTTCACGGTATTTTGCCTGGTTGGCGGTGGGGATCTTAGTCAGCTCGTTGATTGTACTATTTAAAAGTCGCGGTAAGTATACGCTGTGGTCTTTGGCTGCGGGCTTTATTGCCTATGGGGTCAGTATTACCGGCGCCAGTGCTTTTGATTACACCATGGGGGCTTTTTTAGGCGCTTTCGCTGTCGGTATTTATAGCAACCTGTTTACCCGTTTAGCCAAGGCTCCGGCAGTTATTGTCGCCATGCATGGACTGATTGTGCTAGTACCAGGGAGTAAAACCTATATTGGCTTGAACTCCTTGATTTCTGGGCAAGACTTCGTTGTTTCAGATCGGGTGGGGCAACAAACCTTTCTGATTTTAATGGCGTTGGTCGGTGGGCTTATCTTTGCCAATGTGGCTTTACCGCCGAAGAAAAGTTTGTGATAAAACAGTAAAATTGAAACCTTTTGTAATAACTTAAAAAAAAGGCCAGTCAGTGAAGCTGACTGGCCTTTTTTAAGCAGAACTGAAAGGTATCACTCGTTGCCGCGTTGCGTATTAAACACATTACGGCTCGTTCGTTTTAATTAAAACTCGGCGTTACCTGGCGTGCGCGGGAAGGCAATCACATCACGCACGTTACCGACACCGGTAACATAAGAGACTAAACGTTCAAAACCCAACCCAAAGCCTGAGTGCGGCACGGTGCCATAACGACGTAAATCGCGATACCAGCCATAATCTTCTTTGTTTAAGCCCATTTCAGCTAAGCGTGCATCAAACTGCTCTAAACGCTCTTCACGTTGGCTACCACCGATAATTTCACCAATACCCGGGGCTAATACGTCCATCGCGGCGACGGTTTTACCATCGGCATTTAAACGCATATAGAAGGCTTTAATGTCTTTCGGGTAGTTTTGCATAATGATGGGGGCACCAATATGCTCTTCTGCAAGGTAACGCTCATGCTCTGACTGTAAATCGACACCCCATTCGACAGGGTATTCAAATTTCTTGCCACAGGTTTTTAAGATCTCAATGGCGTCGGTGTAATCCATTCGCACGAAATGAGAGTTAACCACCTGTTCTAAACGCTCAATGGCTTTAGGATCGATACGCTCAGCAAAGAAGGCCATATCATCAGCACGTTCGGTTAATACGGCTTTTAACACGTATTTCAGTAAATCTTCAGCCAGTTGGGCAATGTCTTTTAATTCGGCAAACGCTACTTCGGGTTCAATCATCCAAAACTCAGCCAAATGCCGACTGGTGTTAGAATTTTCAGCGCGGAAGGTTGGGCCAAAGGTGTAGATTTTTGACATAGCACAGGCGTAAGTTTCGCCGTTTAATTGGCCGGATACGGTCAGGTAAGTTTCTTTACCAAAGAAATCTTTACTAAAATCAATAGCGCCTTTGTCATCACGCGGCAAGTTCTGTAAATCTAAGGTGCTGACCCGAAACATTTCGCCGGCGCCTTCGGTGTCAGAGCCGGTGATCAACGGCGTACTGATCCAAAAATAGCCTTGTTCATGGAAAAACCGATGGATAGCTTGTGCTAAACAGTGACGAACGCGAGTTACCGCGCCCATGATATTAGTGCGAGCCCGCAAGTGAGCATGCTCGCGCAGATATTCCATACTGTGGCGTTTGGGGGCCATCGGGTAGGTGTCTGGATTCTCTACCCAGCCGACGACTTCAACGTGATCTGCTTGAATTTCAAACGCTTGGCCTTGACCTTCAGAACGAGCAATAACGCCAGACACAATAACTGAACATGATGTCGTTAAGCGTTTAACTTCCGCTTCATAATTGGTTAATTCTGCGGGCACTACCGCCTGAACGGCATCGAAACAACTGCCATCGTGCACAGCTAAAAAGGAAATGCCAGCTTTCGAATCGCGGCGGGTTCTGATCCAACCTTTTACAGTTACTTTATCGCCAATCGAATAGTGACCGGCCAAAACGTCTTTTATTACGGCATGCGTCATGCAAACAACTCCCGAAGGTGCAATGGGGCGAGGGCTAAGCCTCTAATGATAAAAACAGCAATGATACTTTGCTAGTGGCTGAAAACAAGCAAAAAGTGGCGCTGTAACCAAAAAGTCTTGCGATCAATAAGCACAGCCGTTTTGCGGCCAATCACGGCACAGCGATCGAATGGTTATTGAGTGCTATGTAGCGGTTGCAGAAAAACAGCGCGAAACAGCTTAACCGCCGTGTTTATTGATAAATGCCGGCTAATTGTACTTGCGCTTGTTCCAACGAAGGTAAGGCTAAAAGCTGTTGACCGCTGCTGTCTAAAATCACTGTTTGTCCGACAGCCCAATGACGGCTGTAACGGCGATCTTTATCCACCACGAAAGCTTGCAAGGTATCGGTTAAACGCAAACGTTTCCCGTCGGCCTGCGAGCTGATCAGGGTCAGTTTTGTGCCTTTACGCTCTTGTAATTCGCCGCTTTGATAACGCGCTTGAAAGGTAAAACCGGCAATAAACAGCTCGTTACTGCCTGTTTTTAAATTACGGCCGCTAATCAGTACCGGCGTACCCGCCAAACCAAATTGTGTGGCGGTGACGCGCCAAACTGTGCCATCAGAGAGTGTCAGTTGATTGTTATCATAACTGGCGATCTCAGCGACTAAATAGCTCAGCGGATCGCCGGGTAAGGGGCTTTGCTGCTGTTGTGCTAAAGCGCTACCGGCAGCTAAGCCGATAGCGAATAGAAGCCAAGTCAGCGCTGCGGTTCTCAAGGTTGGGTTGCCTGATACAGCGTTTTAATCCAGCGCGCTTCAGTAATAAAATTCCAATGCCACGCATTAAACTGCTCGCCTAACCCCCGATCGATCATTTGTTGCTCGGTGAGTCCTTCAGCACGCCAAGCCACAACTTGTGCCATGGTTTGCTCCATCATCTTCAGTTCTTTAGCTAAACCGGCTTTGTTAGTTAAATCACCATGACCAGGGATGACTTGGGTGTTGTCATCAATACGTTGTAGCACATAACGGGTGTTTTCAATGTACTGCTGCACATTGCCGCCATTACCAAAATCGATGTACGGGAAACGACCTTGAAACATTAAATCGCCCATATGTACGATGTTAAACTGTGGGAACCAGACCAGGATATCGCCATCAGTGTGACTGGCAGGCATGGGTTCTAGCATCAACTCAATGTGACCATGTTTGATGTTTAACACTTTATCAAAGGTCGTTTTAGGTAAGCCCGCAGGGTTAAAGTTACTGTCATTGCGTAGCCGCGTGAGTACATTCACATGCGCAATAATATCGGCATTAGCGGCTAAGGCTGCATTACCACCGACATGATCGCCGTGCATGTGGGTGTTAATCAGGGTAGTGAGCTCACCTGGGCTGAGGGTTTTTAGCTTGGCACGAATTTTATCTGCCAGCTCAACATACTGACTGTCAATTAACAGCACCGAATCGGCTGTGGTCACTGCCGCCATATTGCCACCGGCTCCGGTTAACATGTAGATATCTTTTGCTAGGGTTGCTGAATTAATTTGAACATCAGCAAAACGATCAGCGAAAGCGAATTGGCTAGTGACTAATAAACTGACCGCGGTGACTAGGGTACGCAACTTCATACAACACTCCTGCTATAGGGAAGACAACTTTATGTTGTGTTTACGCTAGACTAACGCATCTGGTTCGATGTAGCGTATTTATTTTTGTACAGCCGCCTTAAGCGGCTACCGTGAGCATCGCTGCCGTTAGTTTACTCAGTTCATGCGTGGTAATGGTAAAAGGCGGCATCACGTAAATCAAATGGTTAAACGGCCGGATCCAGACGCCTAGCTCGACAAACTGTGCCTGTAACAGCGCAACATCAACCGGCTGATGCATTTCAAATACGCCAATGGCGCCTAACACCCGTACCTCTTTTACTTTAGCAAAGTGTTTAGCTGCTGCAAGCTCTGTGCTTAATTGCTGCGCTATGGCCGCAACTTGCTGCTGCCAGTGGTTTTGCGCAATCAGTTTTAAGCTGGCGAGTGCGACCGCACAGGCCAGCGGATTCGCCATAAAGGTGGGGCCATGCATTAAGCCACCCGCTGCACTTTGGCTAATACCCCGTGCTACTTCATCTGTGCACAGTGTCGCGGCCAAGGTTAAATAACCACCGCTGAGTGCTTTGCCTACACACATAATATCGGGTGCGATGTCCGCATGCTCACAAGCAAATAATTTGCCGGTACGGCCAAAGCCCGTGGCAATCTCATCGGCAATGAATAACACCTTATACTGATTACACAGCGCGCGAGCCCGGCGTAAATACTCCGGATGATAAAAGCGCATACCGCCATAGCCTTGTACAATCGGCTCAAGAATTAATGCGGCAATGTGTTGGTGTTCAGCGGCAAGCAGCGCCTCGAGCGGTGCCATGCACTCTGCAGAAAATGGCTGATCAAACGGGCACGCGGGTGCCGGCAAAAAGAAGTGTTGTGGCAATAGCTCACTGAACATGCTGTGCATGCTATCGGTAGGATCGCATACCGCCATCGCCGCAAACGTATCACCATGATAGCCCTTACGTAAGCTGATTAACTTGGTTTTCTGCGGCGTGTCACTGGCTTGCCAGTATTGCAGGGCCATTTTTATCGCCACTTCAACGGCAATTGAACCACTATCCGCTAAAAATACCTTGCTTAAGGGCGCGGGTACCATGCTGAGCAATTGCTGACACAACTGCACGGCGGGGGCATGCGTAATGCCGCCAAACATCACGTGGGCCATCTTGGCGAGTTGCTCGGTAACGGCGGCATTTAATACGGGATGATTATAACCATGTACTGCCGACCACCAAGACGCAGTGCCATCAATTAAGCGACGGCCATCTTCTAAAATGAGTGTACAGCCCTCAGCCGCTGCAACAGGATAAACAGGCAATGGGTTTAGCATAGACGTATAGGGATGCCAAATATGTTGCCGATCAAAAGCCAAATCAGTGCTCATAAAATAATCATTAGTAAAGTTTTTAGGGTGGTCAGCGTTGACAAGCTGGCCGCTAGCGCTAGACTAGCCGAAAAAAACCGTGATCACAAATCTCGCAGGGACCTATTATGCAGGCGAATACCGCAGCTCCATCACCACAAGATACATCCGCTTTTACCGCTCAAGCCGCTGCGCCGGTGCGGCATAATTGGTCACTGGCCGAGGTCAATGCACTGTATGCATTACCCTTTAATGACTTATTGTTTCAAGCACAAACCGTGCATCGAGCTCATTTTAAACCGAATGAAGTGCAAATCAGCACGCTGTTATCCATTAAAACGGGAGCTTGCGCCGAAGATTGTAAATATTGCCCACAAAGCGGCCATTACAATACCGGTTTAGAGCGCGAGCGCTTAATCGAAGTAGAAAAAGTGTTACAGCAAGCACAAGCGGCTAAGCAAAAAGGCGCTAGCCGTTTTTGCATGGGCGCGGCTTGGAGTAACCCTAAGCAACGCGATATGCCTTACATTATTGAAATGGTGCGTGGCGTTAAAGCCATGGGGCTTGAAACCTGTATGACACTGGGTATGTTAGAAGCCGAGCAAGCTCAAACCTTAGCGTCCGCAGGTTTAGATTACTACAACCATAACCTCGATACCTCGCCAGAATTTTACGGTGAAATTATTACGACCCGCACTTATCAAGACCGGCTGGATACCTTAACGCATGTGCGTGATGCCGGGATGAAAGTGTGTTGTGGCGGCATTGTGGGTATGGGGGAAACCGCCAATGATCGCTCAGCGCTATTAATGCAACTGGCTAACTTACCTGAGCATCCGCAAAGTGTGCCAATTAATATGTTGGTAAAAGTAAAAGGTACACCGCTGGAAAACGTTGATGATTTAGACGCTTTCGATTTTATTCGCACCATTGCAGTGGCACGTATTATGTTACCGCAAAGTCATGTACGTTTATCGGCGGGGCGCTCGCGGATGAATGAGCAGATGCAGGCATTATGTTTCTTTGCAGGTGCCAACTCGATTTTTTATGGCGATAAATTACTGACCACTGAAAACCCAGAAGCGGATGCGGACATGCAGCTATTTGCTAAGTTAGGTATCAACTCAGCGCAGCAGCATGATGTTTCAGATGAAGCGCATGAACTCGCATTAGCGGATGCGATTAAAGAGCAGCAGAACCCACCGTTATATCACGCCGCTGGCTAGGAGTGGCGAATGCACCTGAGTCAGTTAGAGCATGCTTTACATCAACGCCGCAGCGAAGGTTTACTGCGGCAAAGCCAAGTAATAGCCGATTATAAAGGCCGCTATTTAGAAGTCGGTGGCCAATGTTATTTAAACTTTTCTGCCAATGATTATTTAGGCTTAGCGAATTCAAGTAAAGTAAAAGCCAGTTATGCCGCCGGCGCTGAGCGCTATGGTGCCGGCAGTACCGGCTCGCCGTTAGTCACTGGCTATCATCACATTCATCAGCAGCTCTCAGCGCAACTTGCCGCATGGCTCGGTTTTGAGCGTGTGCTGTTATTTAGCTCGGGTTTTGCCGCCAATCAAGCCATGTTACAAAGCTTGGTGGCCAGTAACGATCTCTTGCTGTTAGACAAGCTAAGTCATGCCTCATTAATTGATGCGGCCCTGGCACATAAAGGGCGTTTTCGCCGTTTTGCCCATAATGATTTAAACGCCTTAGCCCGCCTGTTACCAGAAACGCCAGACGCTGAAAATCACAGTCTCGTGGTCACGGAAGGCGTCTTTAGTATGGATGGTGATAGCCCCGATCTTGCGGCGTTATCCGCACTCTGCCAGCAACGGCAAGCGGCTCTGCTGCTAGACGATGCACATGGCTTAGGGGTACTTGGTGAGCAAGGCCGCGGCAGTTGGCAGGCACAGGGTTTAGCTTCGCAACAGCTGTATTGCTACATGGCTAACTTTGGAAAAGCGCTTGGCGTGGGAGGGGCTTTTTTGGCGGGAAGCAAAACGGTTATCGACTACATTGAACAGTTTGCACGACATTATATTTACAGCACGGCCTTGTCACCAGCCTTATGTGCAGCGGTAAGCCAAAGCATTGAGTTGGTACAAACCGAACAATGGCGCCGGGATAAATTACAGGACAATATTCAATTATTCCGCAGCTTAGCAGCAGAGGCCGATTTACCCTGTTTACCCGCAACGGGGGCAATCCAAGCCATTATGCTGGGTAGCAGCGAGCGCGCTGTTTCCCTAAGTCAGCAATTGAAACAATTAGGTATTTGGCTCACGGCCATACGGCAACCGACGGTGCCCGCCGGCAGCGCTCGGTTACGCGTGACGCTTAGCGCGTCACATCAAGCCGAAGATATTCAGTTTTTAATCAAGATGTTAAAGCAGGCGTTAGCATGTTAGCGCAGCCGCTACAGGTGGCCAGTTGTTTTAGTAAAGCCGCTGGTAGTTATGTCGGTGCAGCGCGTTTGCAACGGCAAGTTGCGCAGGCGGCATTGGCGCAATTATTGTCTTTTGGCAAACCGCTGGGGCATTTACTGGATATCGGTTGTGGTCCTGGTTGGTTACACCCAGAGCTATTATCACTGGCTCAAAAAATTACCGCGGTAGATTTAAGTCGCGGTATGTTAGCTCAGGCGCAAGCTCAGCAATTACCGATCCATTATTTGCAAGCCGATGCCGCGGCCTTGCCACTGCCAACGGCCAGTGTTGATCAGGTGTTTTCGAGCCTGATGCTGCAATGGTGCCCCGCGCCGCAACAGGTGTTTGCTGAAATGGCTCGGGTGCTTCGCCCTGGCGGGCAATTTGTGATCACCACCTTAATCGAGGGTACCCTGAATGAAATGGCACAAGCCTTTGCCGCCGTTGACGAGCTGCCGCATATCCATGCTTTTTTAAGCCTAGGTGATTTACAGCACGCCATCTCAAGCGTGGCGTTAGCCTGCTCAATACAAACGACCTGCTATCAGTTGCCTTACGCTGATATTTTTGCGCTGGCCAAAGAGTTAAAAGCCTTGGGGGCGAATCATCTGGCTAATCGAGCACAGCGCGGTTTAACCGGTAAAGGTTATTGGCAGCGGGTCAGTGCCGCTTATCCACAGTCTGCTGTCGGTATCCCCCTAATCGCCAGTTATTATGTGGTGCAAATTAGCGGGACTAAACCGCTTTAAGTGCATTCAACACCGGTTATTTTCGTTTTAGGAACACAGGCTATGCGCGCAAACAGCTTTTTTGTTACAGGCACCGATACCGATGCGGGGAAAACCTTTGTCAGTACGTTATTACTGCAAGGTTTTCAAGCGCTTGGCATAAGTACTGTTGGCGCAAAACCGATAGCGGCTGGCGCAGAAATCAATGAAACCGGGCAACTTGTCAACAGTGACGCGTTACTGTTACAGCAGCATTCTGGTATCGCGTTACCTTATTCGCAGCTTAATCCATTGTGTTTTGCCAAAGCATGCGCACCGCATTTTGCTGCGGCAGAGCTGCAACAACCGCTATCAGAAGCGGTATTAACCGCACAGCGACAACAGCTAGAGCAAAGCGGAGCCGCAATCGTGTTAATCGAAGGCGCGGGTGGCTGGTTATTACCGATCAGTGCTGATCGCTATCTGGCCGATTGGGTGCAAGCAGAAAAACTGCCGGTATTGCTGGTGGTAGGCGTAAAACTGGGCTGTTTAAATCATGCTGTACTGACCGCACGTGAATTAACCCGCAGTGGTTGTCAGGTTTTAGGTTGGGTAGCCAATATACTGCAGCCAGAGATGTTATTTCTTGCACAAAACCTGGCCGATCTTGCGGCACGATTACCTTGGCCGTTACTCGCTACGGTGCCATTTCAGCCCTCATTGAGCGAGCAACAAGCCGTGGCACGCAAGCTAGCGCACGCCACGGCCAAGCAATTGCTGCAAACTTAACTTGCGTGGTTTAATAAGGGCCGACTTAACGTGGCCGCAAACTGTGCCGTTAACTCAGTGTTCTCGGCAATCGCTTGTTTTGTACCCGCCAAAAACCAATAGCCTCCGGCTTGACCTAATTGCACAATCTGATTGTCTGTGATCTTAAGTGCAGTGCCCTCGGGTAAGCCGATGATGGGCACACTGGGGTTTAACTGCATAAATTCAGCGAGGCGCATATCGCGCGTTTCACCATGAAAATCAGCGGGTACCACATCGGTATAATGCGGGTTTAATTGCGCATTTAAAAAATGCAAAGTGGCAAAAGACGGGGGTTCGACAATCGGCATGTCATTAGTGGTGCGGATGGTTTCGCCTGCGATATTGGCGCCAGCACTCCATCCAATATAGGGCACACCTTCGGTTACGCGTTGCCGGATGGCGTTAATAAGATCGTTTTTATACAAGAGGTTAACTAGCTGGAAGGTATTACCACCGCCGATTAAAATGGCTTCGGCATTAAGTACCGCAGCTTTTACATCGGCTTGATGATGGAGCGCATCGACGCGGATATTCAAGCTCGCTAAGGCGGCTTTCACGTTAAGATAATATTGTTCGTGACTGATGGTCACGCCGGCATACGGGATAAACAGTACTGACGACACTTTGCTCAAATGGGTTTTGATCCAGGCTAAGTTTGGTGTCAAATAATCGCTGTTATTGGCACGTGAGCTACTGAGTAATAACAAGTTCATAAGCTAGTCCGAAAGGTCATTTTTGCAAATATTACCTGAAAAAGTGAAATATTTCTGTGACTTTGTTAAACCTTAAATTGATTTTGTGGTCTTTGCCCATATATTACTAGGCAGTGATCATTATGAGGTAAAAAATCATGAAAAGAGTCTTGTTGTTCTTAGCAACAAACTTAGCCGTTATTCTGGTGTTAAGTATTGTGCTCAATGTGGTATTCAGTGCGTTGGGTATTGATCCTAGCAGTATTGGTGGTTTATTGGTGTTTGCAGCCATTTTTGGTTTTGGTGGCTCCTTTATCTCACTATTAATGTCGAAATGGATGGCGAAACGATCTACCGGTGCGGTAGTGATTACGCAACCCCGCAATGCCACTGAACATTGGTTAGTTAACACGGTAGCAAAACAAGCGAAAGCGGCCGGCATTGGTATGCCAGAAGTGGCCATTTATGACTCGCCAGAGATGAATGCCTTTGCTACCGGGGCGAATCGTAATAATGCTTTGGTTGCGGTTTCAACCGGCCTGATGCGCAGTATGAGTGAAGATGAAGTTGAAGCGGTACTGGCACATGAAGTGTCGCATATTGCGAACGGTGACATGGTCACCTTAACCTTGATCCAAGGTGTGGTGAATACCTTTGTTATTTTCTTAGCACGCTTAATTGCTGGGGTGATCCGCAATAACAATCAGCAAATGGGTACCTTTGCTTATTACGGTATCGTGATTGTGTTAGAAATGGTGTTTGGCATCTTGGCTAGCATTATCGTGATGTGGTTCTCGCGTCAACGCGAATACCGCGCGGATGCCGGAGCGGCTCGGATCTCGGGTCCGAACAAAATGATTAAAGCGCTGCAGCGTTTACAGAATAATCATGAAAGTCAGCTTGAGGGCAGTTTAATGGCCTTTGGGATCTCAGGTAAAAAAGCAAAATCAGAATTGTTTTTAAGCCATCCGCCTTTAGAGAAACGGATTGCGGCGCTGCGTAACAGCCGCGAATTTTAAGCTTAACAAGCCCTACGATTGTAGGGCTTTTTTTTTCTGTTTAGCTTGTTATGCTAAAGACTATTTTATTGCTAAGGAGCTGTTATGTTTGCTGCACCGATGATCCCTGCCTTTAATCCACCACGGCGTATTTTAATGGGCCCAGGCCCTTCCGATGTGCTTCCTCAGGTGTTAGCCGCTCAGGCCAAACCAATTATTGGCCATTTAGATCCGTTGTTTGTCAACATGATGGATGAGTTAAAACAGTTATTGCAATATGCGTTTCAAACCCGCAATGAGATGACGCTGGCCATTTCAGCTCCGGGTTCAGCCGGTATGGAAGCCTGCTTTGTTAATTTGGTGGAAGCAGGTGACAAGGTTATCGTTTGTCGCAATGGTGTCTTTGGTGAGCGGATGCGCCAAAATGTTGAGCGTTGTGGCGGTATTGCGGTCACGGTTGATTTTAAATGGGGCGAGCCGGTGCAACCGGCTGCGGTGGAAGCGCTGCTAAAAGATCATCCGGATGCGCGCTTTTTAGCTTTCGTGCATGCTGAAACCTCTACCGGGGCGCTAAGTGATGCCAAAACACTGTGTGCTTTGGCCAAGCAATACGGTTGTTTAACCATCGTTGATGCGGTGACATCCTTAGGCGGCGTTGAATTACGGGTCGATGAGTGGGGCATTGATGCCATTTATTCGGGTAGTCAAAAATGCTTATCTTGTGTGCCAGGACTCTCACCTATCTCATTTTCAGCGGCGGCAGTAGCAAAAATTAAAGCAAGGACAACACCAGTACAAAGCTGGTTTTTAGATCAAAGCTTAGTGATGGCTTATTGGAGTGGCGGCGCTAAACGCGCTTACCATCATACGGCTCCGGTGAATGCGTTGTATGCCTTACATGAATCACTGCGCCTGTTAGCGGCAGAAGGTCTAGAAAATGCTTGGGCACGCCATCAGGCCATGCATCAAGAACTACGGGCGGGTTTAGAGCAGTTAGGTATCGCATTTGTGGTAGACGAACCGTATCGGTTGCCGCAACTGAATGCCATTTATATTCCGCAAGGTATCGATGATGCGAAGGTCCGCGCCACGCTATTAAACGAATTTAACTTAGAAATAGGGGCCGGTCTTGGCGAATTAGCGGGTAAAGCCTGGCGTATTGGTTTAATGGGGTTTGGGGCGCGTCGAGAAAATATCGCATTGTGCTTACATGCCTTACGGCAGTTATTACATTAAAACCTGACGACGTCGAGATTAGCGCATTGTTACCTTGCATTTTTTGGCTGACAGTCTAAGGTGTATAAAACAACAATAAGGATGTAACTATGCAGTTTAGCGCTGAATTAATTGATGAAATCCGTGTTTTAGCGATGTTTAATCTCGACAGTGTCAATTCAGGTATCAAAGCGCATAAGATGGCGGAGCCACAAATGCTGGCCGCCATCAGCCGCTTGTATAGCAAGGGGTTGATTAATCAACCTGATGGCGGCTATCTCACCGACTTAGGAATACATTGTGCCGAACAATTACAAACGGCATTACGTATTCTCGGCACCTCTGAATCAAGCTGATTTACGTTGCCGTGCTAAGCGCCGTAACGAGCGGCGCTGTAACCGCAGTTCTCGCCGCAGTAACCTCAGTGCTGCGGCATCATCATTAAATACCGCAGCCTCATATAATTTTCTTAATCTCTCTAAAGCTTGTTGTTGCGCCGGATTTTGCTCTGCTAGCGTAGTTAACCAGCTAGATAAAGTGCAGCCTGCAGCAGGGGCTGTGCCCAGTGCTTGCGTTAGCCAGCGCCATGCTTGATGAGCGTGATCAGCGCGTTGTCTGACCCATTGCCGAAGCATAACTGCGGCGCCTAACAACAATAAGGCACCTAATGAATACAGCAGCACAGACCAATATTCCCAGCGGCGTAAACGTTGCCATAACTGTTCTTGATCTTGTTGATTAAAACCCAATACCCATACCGACCACACGTAATCCAGATGTGACCATTGCAAAGCCAGTTGACCCAGCCAATTATCCTGCCAGCCACTGAGTAAGGCGCGTTCATTGTCGCTTAGCGTTTGTTCAATACCTTCAAGGATGCGTTCAGGTGCGATAGCCGCAGTGGGATCATACCGTTGCCAGCCGCTTGCGGTTAAATATTCAACCCAAGCATGAGCATCGCGCTGCCGCACTTGCAGGTATTGCTGATTTTCTTGCCAGTTGCCCCCCAGATAACCGCCTACTACGCGGGCAGGAATACCGGCGGCACGTAAGACCACGGCAGTTGCAGAGGCATAATGGCTACAAAAGCCGCTACGCGTTTCATATAAAAATTGATCGATGGCATTTTGACCAAGACGGGGTGGCGTTAAGGTGTAAAAAAACGGCTCTTGTTGAAAATACGCACTGAGTGCTTGCACCACTTTATCCGGTTGTGCTGGAAATTGAGTGGCTAAGGCTGCACCAAAAGCCCGCGCTTGAGGATTCGCGGTGTCTTGTAACAAATTAAGCTGTTTTTCCGCAGGTGAGGCTAAGGGGATCGGTTGTAAACGGCTTTGTAAGCTGTAGCTGATGCGTTGCGTCAGCGGCGTTTGGCTGGCCATTAAGGCGGCCGGTTTTGCCACCAGGTTAGCTGGCCAACTCACCGGTAAACCTAAACTAAATAGATCGGTTTGGTAGCTACTCTCTGCTAAAATTTGATATTTTACCAACGGGGCACTGGCAGAGAAGGCCGGTAATTCAGTTGCCATAGCTCGGCGTTGCCGTGAATTAAAGCGTGCGTTGACCTGCCAACGGCGACCATCGAAATCTTCGTAAACTTTAGCGCGCCAATACCAATCCGCTTTATCTGGCCGTTCATTTAAAAAGCTTACTCGAAAAGCCAAGGCGTCGCTTTGCACTAGCTTTTCAATACTGCCGGGGTCGAGTTCATCGCCTAAACCGGTGCTTGCCATATTTTGATTGGGTAATTGCCATAAGGGCGGCAGGCGTGGAAATAATAAAAACATGCCTAACCACAGCGGAAAGCTCAGCGCAAAAATACTGAGTAAGCGTTTAGGCTGCAGCGTCGATTCAGCCGGGGCAAATAAGCGATACTGTAAATACAGGTTTAACAGCGCCAGCGCAAAAATCAGGATCGCCATGCTCATTTGCTGGTAAAAAATAAAACAGCAGGCAATAGCAAAGTAATGCACCCATAACAATTGCAAGCCTTGGCCGCGTTGTTGCACCGTTAAACTGCGGGCTACTGCGGCGAGCAGTAAAATATGCAGCATTAAATTAAGCACGCCTAATTGCCGCACCTGTAGCAGCATCAATAATAACAGCGGAGCTAACAACGTGTTAATTTGTCGATTACTCAGTGCCGGTTTGTTTTGATAAAGCCGCCAAGCCTGAAAGGTCAGCAGTAAAGCAAATAGCAGGCTACTGGCAATACTTAAAGCCGGTTGATAGAGCAAAAATAACAGCACTTGTAATAACAGGCCATAAACTGCCCAGTAGCGGGGTAAGGCCAGGTTCGCCATCAGCATAAGGCCAACTCCTGCAGGCAGCGCTCTAGGTGCAGTGCACCTTTTGCCGGGGCTAAAGTGACACTTTGTGTTTGCAAGCCATAACTATGGCCTTGTTGTTCTAACGCTAGTAATTGAAAGCAGGCATGGCTTAAAACCGATTCCAGCGCTGCACCTTGCAATGCCGGGATCTTGATCCAATGCGGTAATGGGCTGGCTTCACCACCGTAACTTCGTACCACCGGTTGCTCGGGCGCGCTGGCAAGCTTACGCCACAAAATGCGTTTGGGGCTGTCACCTGCTTGATAGCTTTTGACGTCGTCGGGCTCTAGTAAGGCATGGGGTGTGGTTTGCTTACTCGCTTGCTCGGCGAGCCGCTCGGTATTGGCGTGTAGTTGTTCGATGGCTTCTGGATAAACCCAAATAGCACTGGTCAGCGCCGGATAGCTCCAGCAGCGAAATAAGCCCAGCGGAAAGGTGCTACTGAGCTCTAAACGCGGGAGTGGATAATAACCCCGACTCAGTGTGGGTAATACTAATGCAAAGCGCTGTTGCTGGCTCAAGGATTCAACTAATTGCCGTTGTCGTTGACCGCGCAAGCCAATATGCAACATCTGGCAGCTTTTACTGCTCAGCCCGAGTGGTAACTGAGCGCGCTCTGGCGCAAAACAGCGCGCATCTTGTTTTACGCTCAGTTTTAGCTGATGCATATTTAAAAATGCCAGTAACATCGTCACCATTAATAGGCTAAGCAACATAAAACTGAGCAATAGGATCAGGTTGTTTTGATAATTAGTCCCCATCAGATACAGTAAGGCGATCAAAAACACAAACCACCAACCAAAACGACTGGGCAGAATGTAAATGACACTTTGTGTCAGTTCAACCTGTGTTGCTGCAGGCTGGCGCTTGGCCAACCAAGCTGCAAATTTACGTTTAAACCAATCTTTACTGGCTTTAAACATCATAACTGACAGGGCGTGCGCTGTATTAAGAGCTGGCTTAACGGGTGTTCGCCGGCAAGGCTTTGTGGATTGAGCCGATGCTCTGCAATATAAGGGAAGATCTGCTGGACATCATCCGCGGTAACAAAACTGCGGCCTTGCACAAATGCCATTGCTTTAGCGGCGCGGACAATCGCCTTAGCGGCACGCGGTGATAAGGGTAAAAACTCTTTACTATGCCGACTGGCATGCACCAACGCTAAAATGTAATCAAGTACCGGATCGTTAATCGCAACCTTGGGCACCTGTAATTGCAAGTGCCGCAACTGCTCGGGGCTTAATGGCTCGGTTAATAATTGCAAACGTGAGCCTGCCGATTCATCTTGTAATAGCTGTTTTTCAGCGGCTTTATCTGGAAAACCTAAAGAGATCCGAAACAAAAACCGATCGAGTTGCGACTCGGGTAAGGCACTGGTCCCGGCATGAAACAGCGGGTTTTGCGTGGCGATAACAAAGAAAGGACTCGGTAAAGGCCGCGTTTCGCCGTCTATCGAGACTTGGCGCTCTTCCATGGCTTCGAGTAAAGCACTTTGGGTTTTTGGGCTGGCGCGATTAATTTCGTCGGCCAGTAACACCTGGCTAAATACCGGGCCCGCTTGAAAGTAAAATTGTGCTGACCGGGTATCATAAATATTGATACCAAGTAAATCGCCGGGTAATAAGTCATTGGTAAACTGCACCCGCTTGTAACTTAAACCGGCGGCATTCGCTAAGGCATGGGCTAGGGTGGTTTTGCCCATACCGGGTAAGTCTTCGAGCAATAAATGCCCTTCGGCTAACAGGCAACATAAGGCTAATCTGATTTGTGTGGCTTTACCTAGAATAACCCGGTTCAGGTTTTGTTCTACCCGATGTAGTTCAGCGAGCAAGTGACCTCCGGCAAGATGGGTTTATGCAAAGAAAGGCTAGCAGTGCAGCAGGGGGTTACTCATGCGGCTCCTGTAACCAACGCACTAATTCTGTGCGATTACGACTGTGTGTCTTCTTAAAAATAGCCGACACATGTACCTTTACGGTGTTAGCACTGATTTGGAGCTGTTCAGCGATTTCTTTATTACGCGCACCTTCGGCGATCAAACGGCTGACCCGTTGCTCTTGCTCTGTCAGCAACGCAGGTAATTTAATGCGTCGATTAGATTGTTCACGCAGTTGAAACAGGGCATCTAAGGCATCAGACATGACGTTGCGGGCATAATAAAGCTGGCCTGCCATCATGCTTTGCAGCGCGCGTTTGATCATCTCGGCTTGTTCATCGCTGTAGATAACACCGCGTAAGCCGGCAAAAATAGCTCGGTTAGGGTCGACCAGTTGCCGTTCAGCATGAAATACAAAAAGCGGGACTTGGCGGCTAATACTCAGCAAACGCGCAGAGAAACCTTTTTTAGCGGTCGTATCCGAGCTGAACTGGTAGCCAGCTAAAATACCCTTGTAGTGATGTAATTGGTTAAAGGCATTGACCGAGCATTGCTCTACGTCAATGCCCACTGTTTTGGCATGACGGTAAGTACTCAGCGGTGTGGTCTCGTCTGTTAGCAGCACAAGACGTGAAAACCTTTCCATAATCTTTACCTTTTACACAATTAAGGTAACTATATAACGACAGACCTTATTTTGAAAAGCAAAGTATGACAAAGAAAGTGTTATTTGTATGTTTAGGCAACATTTGCCGCTCTCCAACGGCTCATGCCATCTTCAGACACAAGCTTAATGCGGCGGGATTAGCGATTGAAGTGGAATCTGCAGGCACTAGCGCCAGCCATTCGGGTAATCCGCCGGATCCGCGCTCGGTGAAAGTAGCGGCCTTATCGGGCTATGATTTCAAAGGGATCCGTTCGCGGCCAGTAAAAAGCACTGACTTTAGCGATTACGATCTGATCTTGGCCATGGATAACGACAATCTGCACTCGCTAAAACAGCGTTGCCCCGAAGAGTTACAACATAAATTAGCCTTGTTTATGTCTTACCATCCCGATTTCAAGAAGTGGCCAGAAGTACCTGATCCTTACTACGGCGGTCAAAAAGGCTTTGAGTTGGTTTATCAGTTGATTGAAGACGGTTGTGAGCAATTAGTGCAAAGCTTACAACGTGAGCAAACGGCTTAACTGACTAGCTGCTTGTACGTAAATGCAGCAGCTAGCGTGTCGACAGCTGAAAAAGTCTGTTTTTATGATTGAATTTACGTCCAGAAGTCTATAACTTTGCAGGGTGTTTAATCTATCTACAGGAATATCATTGTGACCACCTGGACGCCACAAAGCTGGCGACAACTGCCGATCCAACAGCAACCGACTTATCAGGATCAGCAACTACTGCAGCAAGTAGAGCAACAATTACACAAGTACCCACCGTTAGTGTTTGCACAAGAAACGCGGGATTTGTATAGCCAACTCGGCCAAGTGGCCGAGGGTAATGGCTTTTTACTGCAAGGTGGCGACTGCGCCGAAAGTTTTAATGACTTTAATGCGCCCAAAATTCGCGATACGTTTAAAGTATTACTGCAAATGGCAGTGGTATTAACCTTTGCTGGTGGTTTGCCGGTGGTCAAGGTTGCGCGGATGGCGGGTCAGTATGCCAAACCTCGTTCCAGTGACTTGGAAACCATTAATGGCATTTCCTTACCGAGTTATCGCGGTGATATCGTCAACAGTTTTGAATTTACCGAGCAAGCGCGCCAGCCAGATCCCAACCGCTTAATCACCGCTTATCACCATTCTGCGGCAACGCTTAATTTGCTGCGCGCTTTTGCCCAAGGTGGCTTAGCGGACCTGCATCAGGTTAGTCGTTGGAATATGGGGTTTGTTGAATCTAATCCGCTAAAAGAGCGCTACCAAAGTGTCGCTACTCGCATCCAAGAAGCGCTGCGTTTTATGGAAACCTGTGGCATTACTGCGCAAAATTCACCGTCGATTCGGGAAACTCAGTTATACACTTCGCATGAAGCGTTATTACTGAATTACGAAGAAGCCTTAACACGCCGCGATACCTTAACGGGTAAGTGGTATGACTGCTCAGCGCATATGGTGTGGATTGGTGAACGGACACGGCAACTCGATCATGCCCATTTAGCCTTTTTCAAAGGTATTCATAACCCGGTCGGCGTGAAAATTGGTCCTGGTATGCAAGAGGACGATTTAATTCGTCTGATTGATGCGTTAAACCCAGAAAATAACGCCGGTCGTTTAACGTTAATTACCCGGATGGGTGCTGATAAGTTAGCCGATAAACTGCCCGCTTTGGTGCGACGCGTGAAACAAGAAGGTCGTAAGGTGGTCTGGAGTTCCGATCCGATGCATGGCAATACGGTTAAAGCCAGCAACGATTATAAAACCCGTGACTTTGAAGCGATCTTAAAAGAAATTCGCAATTTCTTTGCTGTGCACAAAGCCGAAGGCACGCATGCCGGGGGTATTCACCTAGAAATGACCGGTGAGCATGTGACGGAATGTACGGGTGGCGCTTATGGTTTAAGTGAAAACGATCTGTCTAAGCGTTATTTCACGCAATGTGATCCGCGTTTAAATGCTGATCAAGTATTGGAATTAGCCTTTTTGATTGCTGATACGCTCAGCTCGGCGCGTAAATAACCTTGATTGCTAGGCTGCGCTAGCGCCTGAGCTAGGTTGCACGTTAACGCAGGCGAAAAGCCTTAAATTGCATAGCGATTTAAGGCTTTTTTATTGGTACGCGATACGTGTTAGCGTGGTTAAAAGCGCCCAAACGCGGTTAGGCTTAGTCTGTAATGCTTCGCTAAACTAATATTTCTGCCGTTTTAAGCCGGTACGCGAAATAATCTTTGCTGAGATCTCTTCAATCGAAAGCTGAGTGGAATTGATAAAGGGGATCTGCTCTCGCTGGTATAACTGCTCTACTTCTTTTAATTCCAACGCACATTGGTGTACCGAAGCATAACGTGAGTTAGGTCGGCGCTGTTGTCGAATTTGACTAAGCCGTTCGGCCGTGATGGTCAGGCCAAACAATTTGGCTTTATGTGCCGCTAACTCTGCAGGTAAGCGCAATTTCGCCATGTCTTCTTCGACAAAGGGGTAATTTGCCGCTTTAATGCCGTATTGCAAGGCTAAATACAGGCTGGTTGGGGTTTTACCCGAGCGACTTACCCCGACCAAAATAATGTCGGCATGGCTAAAGTTTTTCATATTGGCACCATCGTCATTGGCCAATGCGTAATTGACAGCATCAATCCGAAAATCGTAGGTTTTTTCGTGCATGCTATGCGTCCGGTGAGTTTTCGGCACCGGTGCCATACCCAACTCTTTTTGCACAGGCTCAACGAGTGTATTTAGAAAGTCATAACAGACCCCGTCACTGTCGCTTATTAACTGCCTTAAACCTTCATCCACAAAGGTGTGAAATACCAGCGGCTTTAATCCTGTTGTTTTATAACAGTCATTTATTCGATTTTTGACCTGCAACGCGAGCTCCGGATTTTCAACAAAAGGGATGGTCACGTGAGCAAATTCGGCCGGAAACATCGTTAACAGTGCATGTCCAAACACTTCTGCGGTGATGGCGGTGCCATCTGAAACGTAAAAAGCTGTGCGCACAAAAAACTCCAAGTTTCGTAATAAATTTACATAAAAATTAAGGTTTTAATTAACCAGTAGCCGGGTGTAAAATCACTGTGTTGTATCAACTGCTGTAAGCTTACATGCTCAGCAACAAAAATTGGAGATAAAGGTGCAAGAATTTGTCATTTGGTATCAAGACCTCGGCATGCATGATGTCGATCGGGTAGGTGGTAAAAATGCTTCTCTAGGTGAAATGATCAGTAACTTGGCTTCGGCTGGGGTACAAGTGCCAGGAGGATTCGCAACAACGGCTTACGCCTTTAACCAGTTTTTAGAACAAAGTGGTGTGAATGAGCGCATTTATCAACTGTTAGACAGTTTAGATGTGGATGATGTCGCGGCTTTAGCGCAAGCCGGTAAACAAATTCGGCAATGGGTTATCGATACGCCGTTCCAGCCTGAGTTAGAACAGGCTATACGTGCTGCTTATCAACAATTACACCCAGATAGCGCTGCGGATATGTCTTTTGCCGTTCGCTCTTCGGCCACGGCTGAAGATATGCCAGATGCTTCTTTTGCTGGCCAACAAGAAACCTTTTTAAATGTGCGCGGTTACGATGCCGTTATTGTGGCCATTAAGCATGTGTTTGCGTCGCTATTTAATGATCGCGCTATCTCTTATCGTGTGCATCAAGGTTATGACCATCGCGGTGTGGCGTTATCGGCGGGTGTGCAGCGGATGGTGCGTTCTGATCTGTCGTCATCCGGTGTGATGTTCAGTATTGATACCGAATCAGGTTTTGAAGATGTGGTGTTTATTACCTCGTCATACGGTTTAGGTGAAATGGTGGTCCAGGGGGCCGTGAACCCCGATGAATTTTATGTGCACAAACCTACGTTAGTGGCTAAGCGTCCGGCAGTGGTGAAACGCACACTTGGCAGCAAATTACTGCAAATGGTGTATTCAACAGAACAGGGACACGGTAAACAAGTGACCATTACCGATGTGCCGCTTGCCCAACAACGCACCTTCTCGCTAAATGATACCGAAGTGGCACAGTTAGCTGAGCAAGCGGTAATTATCGAACAGCATTATGGCCGGCCAATGGATATTGAATGGGCTAAAGATGGTATCGATGGCAAATTGTATATCGTACAGGCACGCCCAGAAACGGTGAAAAGTCGTGAAGACACCAATAGCATTGAACGTTATCAGTTAGTCGAGCAAAGCCCTGTATTGGTGGAAGGTCGGGCGATTGGTCATCGTATTGGTGCGGGAACCGCTAAGGTGCTAGCCGATATTTCGCAAATGGATCAAATCTTACCCGGGGATGTATTGGTTACCGACATGACCGATCCAGATTGGGAACCTATTATGAAGCGTGCCTCAGCGATTGTGACGAATCGCGGCGGTCGAACTTGTCATGCGGCCATCATTGCCCGTGAATTGGGTATTCCTGCCGTAGTGGGGTGTGGTGATGCCACGGCAAAAATTACCCATGGCCAGGCGGTTACCGTGTCTTGTGCCGAAGGTGATACCGGTTATGTTTATCAAGATAAACTGGATTTTAACGTGATCACCAGCCAGGTTGATCAAATGCCGAAAATGGCTTTGAAAGTGATGATGAATGTGGGTAATCCAGAGCGGGCGTTTGCCTTCTCGCGTTTACCCCATGCCGGTATTGGTTTGGCACGCTTAGAGTTTATTATCAATAAAATGATTGGCGTGCATCCTAAAGCCTTATTACATTATGCTGAGCAAACGCCAGAGCTAAAAGCGCGCATCGACGAGCTTACTGCAGGTTATGCCGATCCCGTTGAGTTTTATGTTGCCAAACTGACAGAGGGTATCGCCACCTTGGCTTGTGCCTTTGCGCCGCAAAAAGTCATTGTGCGCATGTCTGATTTTAAATCGAATGAATACGCTAATCTGGTGGGCGGTCAGCAATATGAACCGCATGAAGAAAACCCGATGATAGGCTTTCGTGGTGCCGCCCGCTATTTATCAGAAGATTTTCAGCCTTGCTTTGCACTGGAAGTAGAAGCGCTAAAACGTGTGCGTAATGTCATGGGCTTTACCAACGTGGAAGTGATGATCCCGTTTGTTAGAACCTTAGAAGAAGCGTCTGGCGTAATTGATTTACTGGCCGCACATGGCCTGAAACGCGGTGAAAATGGTTTGCGCATTATTATGATGTGTGAATTACCGTCTAATGCGTTACTGGCTGAAGACTTCTTAGAATACTTTGATGGTTTCTCGATTGGTTCAAACGATTTAACTCAGCTAACGCTCGGTTTAGATCGCGACAGTGGCTTAATCGCTCACTTATTTGATGAGCGAAATCCGGCCATCAAAAAGCTGTTAGAAATGGCCATTCAAACCTGTAAAGCCAAGGGGAAATACATCGGGATCTGTGGCCAGGGGCCATCTGATCACGAAGACTTTGCCGCTTGGCTGGTTGAGCAAGGTATTGAGAGCGTGTCATTAAACCCTGATACGGTTGTGGATACTTGGTTATATCTGGCTGATAAAGTCGCTAGACCAGCCTAATACCCGGGCAAATTTGCTGAATGCTTGTCTAAGGCACTGTGTTTTTAATAACAGTGCCTTTTTTTATGCTGATTTTCATGTTGAGCGCTTGGCATGGTGATTTGGTTAGTTTTAGCGCGTTCAGCCTTTGCTACAGCGGCATTGTTGTTGTCATGGCGTCATTTCTCGGCAAAAAAACAATTTTATCCGTTTGCCACAAGCCTGTACCGTAGCTATATGCCGCAGCTTATGGCAAATTACGGTGGCGTGCTAAAAATAATAACCAATACAACCAGGGGATTTCCATGCAGGAGTTGGTCAATACTATTAATAATTATGTCTGGAGCGAAGCACTGATCTATTTGTGTTTAGGCGCCGGCTTATTTTATTCAATCTTAACCCGGTTCGCACAAGTGCGACATTTTCGGGAAATGTGGAGTTTATTACTCAATAACACGGAATCAGAAAAAGGTATTTCGTCTTTTCAAGCCTTAGCAGTTTCGTTGTCAGGTCGAGTGGGTGTCGGTAATATCGCCGGTGTTGCCGCTGCCATTGGTTTTGGTGGTCCAGGTGCCGTATTTTGGATGTGGGTAGTGGCCTTTTTAGGTGCTAGCACTGCCTTTGCCGAATCTACGCTGGGTCAGGTGTATAAGGTAGAAGAAAACGGCCAGTATCGCGGTGGTCCAGCTTATTATTTTGAGCGCTGCTTAGGCTGGCGTTGGCTTGGGGTATTATTTGCGATCTCGGCCATCATTGGTTGCGGTGTATTCTTACCCGGCGTGCAAGCCAATGCAGTGGGTAATGCCGTCACTCAAGTGTTTGGCGATGGCGCCATGGTCGTCACCAGTTTTGGTGAAGTGGGTACCCATAAGTTAGCCGCGCTAGCGGTGATCTTGATGGTATTAGCTTTTATCATCTTTGGTGGTATTCGCCGCATTGCTAACTTTACGCAAATCGTCGTGCCTTTTATGGCACTCGGTTACATCGTGATGGCGCTTATCGTGGTGTTTTTAAACTTAGATAAAGTTGGCGGCATTTTCGGCCTGATTATTTCTGATGCTTTCACTGCGCAAGCCGGTTTTGGTGCGGCGATAGGTTGGGGTGTTAAACGCGGTATTTATTCAAACGAAGCCGGTCAGGGTACGGGCCCACATGCCGCAGCGGCTGCAGAAGTGGCACACCCTGCGCAGCAAGGTTTAGTGCAGGCTTTCTCGGTTTATGTTGATACCTTATTTGTGTGTACTGCCACCGCCTTGATGATTTTAATTACGCAACAGTACAACGTGGTGGGTGAGTTACCAGCAGGTCAATTTATCGTACAAAACGTAGCAGCAAACACCGAAATTGGCTCGGCTGCCTTTACGCAAATGGCTTTAAACAGTGTCTTTGGTAATTTTGGTCAGCTGTTTGTGGGTATTGCGTTATTCTTCTTCGCCTTTACCACCATTTTGGCGTATTACTACATTACTGAAACTAACGTGGCTTACCTTAACCGCGTATTCAATAACCGTCTGCCGTTAATTGTGTTTAAAATCATTTTAATGGCGATGGTGGCGTACGGTACCGTTAATGCTGCAGGTTATATCTGGGGGATTGGTGATATCGGTGTGGGTTTAATGGCGTGGATTAACGTGCTGGGTATTCTGTTAATTTTCTTTGTGCACAAGCCAGCTATTTTGTGCTTAAAAGACTATGAAGATCAGATGAAAGCGGGTGGCCCTATTACTTTCGACCCGGTGAAACTAGGCATTAAAAATGCCACTTTCTGGGAAGCAAGATTGGCAAAAGCAAAAGCTGAGGCCGCAGCCAACACTGAGCAATCTAAAACGGTATAAAATACTATTTTAAGCTGTGGTTAAATCAACAAACCCCGCTAAATAGCGGGGTTTGTTATTATCTGACTAGCGTGTGTTACGCCGTTAAATAAAGCCACCGGTTTGATGCGCCCATAACTGCGCGTAGATGCCACCGGCTGCAATTAATTCGCTATGTGTACCTTGCTCAACAATTTGCCCTTGATCTAACACGATAAGCCGATCCATTTGCGCGATAGTCGATAAGCGATGGGCAATCGCTATAACCGTTTTATTTTGCATTAAACTATTTAAGCTTTGTTGAATGGCGGCTTCCACTTCAGAATCGAGCGCCGAAGTTGCTTCATCTAAAATCAACACCGGTGCGTTTTTCAGTAATACCCGCGCAATAGCAATACGCTGGCGCTGACCACCGGATAACTTAACACCGCGTTCGCCTACTTGGGCATCTAAACCGACATTGCCTTTTTGATCCGTCAGATCTTGAATAAACAAACTGGCTTCCGCTTGTTCAGCGGCGGTTAGCAATTCTTGCTCGCTGGCGTCCGGTTTACCGTAGCTGATATTATCGCGTACCGAGCGGTGTAATAACGACGTATCCTGCGTGACCATCGCAATATGTCGGCGTAAGCTCTCTTGCGATACTTGGCTAATGTCTTGGCCATCAATTAAAATTCGACCTTGCTCAACATCGTAAAAGCGCAGCAGTAAATTGACTAAGGTTGATTTACCCGCACCTGAACGACCGACTAGACCGATTTTTTCACCGGGTTTAATCTCTAAGCTTAATGCGGATAGCACCGGCGCTTTATGGCTTTGGCTGGCATCTTTGCCATAGTTAAAACTTACCGCATCAAAACGAATTGCACCTTGGCTGACCTGCAAGCTCGGAGCATTGGCTTTATCTTGAATTTGTGCCGGCTGTGACAAGGTGGCAATACCATCGGCCACGGTACCAATATTTTCAAATAAGCTGCTGACTTCCCACATGATCCATTGCGCCATACCATTAAGACGCAGTGCTAAACTGACCGCAATGGCAATAGCGCCAACGGTAATGGCACTGCCAGCCCATAGATACAGCGCCAATGCTGCGATACAAAACACCAAAATATAGTTTAATGATTGCACCGACACACTTAAGCCGGTTGCTAAGCGCATTTGTTGATACACCGGCTTTAAAAATACTTCCATGCTGTCTTTTGCGTAGCGCTCTTCGCGTTGAGTGTAAGAAAACAGCTTAATGGTATTAATATTGGTATAGCTGTCGACTAAACGCCCTGTCATTTCAGAGCGGGCATCTGCTTGTGCAGTAGAAACCCGCTTTAAGCGCGGTACAAAATACATTTGCAGGGCAATATAGAACACTAACCACACCAACATCGGGATGATTAAACGCAGATCGGCATCGGCGACAAAAAATAACATCGCCGAGAAATACACGGTGACATACACCAGCACATCTAACAGTTTCATCACGGTTTCGCGCACCGCTAATGAGGTTTGCATGACCTTGGTCGCAATACGCCCGGCGAAATCATTTTGATAAAAACTGACGCTTTGCCGTAATAAATAGCGGTGTGCCTGCCAGCGAATGGCCATGGGGTAATTACCCAACAGTGTTTGATGCACTAAAGCCGAATGAAATAACGTTAACAGTGGTAACAACACCACCGTGACTAACGTCATCCAAATCAGGGTTGCGCGCTCATCGATAAAGAAACGCTCTGGATTTTGCGTCACCAGCCAGTCCACCAATTGCCCCATAAAGCTGAATAAAGACACTTCTAAGATGGCTAATAAGGCAGAGCTTAATGACATGACAATTAAAGGCCATTCCATGCCTTTGGTATAGTGGCGACAAAAGGCCAACACACCCGTAGGGGGTTGGGTCGGTTCACTGTCTGGGAAAGGGCGTGTGAGACGTTCAAAAAAACCAAGCATACAACATATCCATCAATAATAAGACATCGGTAGTGATGTCGGCTGCGCTATTGTAACCGAATTTGTACTGCTAAGGGCCGACGATTGTCAGCACCCAGCAGCTAAACTGGCGGTAAGTGACTATCTGCTGAGGCTGCAAAGCAGTATACTGCCAGGCCTGAAGCAACTTGAATTGTGGTTACTGCGCCCCAACAAAGAGCATCCTGCCGTTGTTATAACTTTGAGATGATCCATGAGCATTAAACTTGTTACCTCAACCCTTTTACCTACGCCCTTTGCTGAATTTCGTTTACACGGTTTTGAAGCTGAAAATGGCAAAGAGCATGTCGCTTTAACGCTGGGTGACATCACCACAGCTGAGCCGGTGTTAGCTCGCGTTCATTCAGAATGCTTAACCGGTGATGCTTTATTTAGCTTACGTTGCGATTGTGGCCCGCAATTAGAAGCGGCGATGAAAAAAATTGCTGAACAAGGGCGAGGCGTCATTTTATATTTACGCCAAGAAGGCCGGGGTATTGGTTTAATTAATAAAATTCGTGCTTATGCTGAGCAAGATAAAGGTTTAGATACGGTGGAAGCGAATGAAATTCTTGGTTTCTTGCCTGATCAGCGTGAATACGGAATTGCGGCAGAGATGTTTCAACAACTGGGGGTGGCGCAAATTCGGTTGCTAACTAACAACCCGCGTAAATTAAAAGCACTGCAAGATGTCGGCGTTAATGTATTAGAACGGGTACAGCACCGTGTAAAAACCACCGCGCATAGCCATCGGTATTTAGCGACCAAGGCGGCAAAAATGGGCCATATGGATTAATTTGTTGCCAGCGTTAGGATTGCTTTACTATCAAGCAGTAAAGACGTCTGTTTTTTACTATTTAGCGCTTAAAGCCACTTAGCGGTTAGTGTTATACTGCCGCTATACCAAGTCTAAGTGGCCAAGATGTATGATCCCCAAGCTTAATCCTGAGCTGGCGCTGGATGCCAGTATTGTTGCCTTCACTAAAGCGCTGTTGCACGCCGGTTTCACTGGCGACATCGAAACCAGTTATGCCAGTCGCTTAGCCGTAGCGACAGATAATAGTATCTATCAAGCCTTACCTCAGGCGGTGTTATTACCGCGCAGCACCGACGATCTGGTCATTATGACCTCGTTGGCCCAAACCTCCAGTTTTAGTCATATCAAATTTTGCGCACGAGGTGGTGGCACTGGCACCAATGGCCAAGCGTTAACCGAGCAGGTAGTGGTCGACTTATCTCGTCATATGCGCCAAGTACTGGAGATTAACGTTGAACAACGTTGGGTGCGAGTGCAAGCGGGGGTTATTAAAGATCAGTTAAATGCCTTTTTAAAGCCTTATGGCTTTTTCTTCGCTCCCGATTTATCTACCTCTAACCGAGCCACGATTGGCGGCATGATTAATACTGATGCCTCAGGTCAAGGCTCGTTAGTTTATGGTAAAACCAGTGATCATGTGTTGGCATTGAAAACCGTGCTAATCGACGGCAATGTGTTAAAAACCCATAAAATGCCGTTGTTCGAAGCTGAACACCGGGCTGAATTACCCAACAGTATTGGTCGTATTTATCAGCAGGTATTACGCTCTTGCCGGGAAAAACGTAGCGATATTTTAGCGACTTTTCCACGGCTTAATCGCTTTTTAACCGGTTATGATTTAGAGCATGTGTTTAACGATGAAATGACCGAGTTTGATCTGTCGCGCATTATTACCGGCTCGGAAGGCTCCCTGGGTTTTGTCACCGAAGCCAAGCTGAATATCACGCCGATTGCTAAGTACAAATGCTTGCTCAACATTAAATACGATAGCTTTGAAAGTGCGCTACGTAATTCACCTTTCTTGGTTGAAGCGCAAGCAACATCAGTTGAAACCGTTGATAGTAAAGTACTGAATCTCGCCCGAGGCGACATCATTTGGCATCAGGTAAAAGATCTGATCACCGATGTGCCAGGCAAGGATATGCAAGGCTTAAATATTGTTGAATACAATACCGAAGATGAAGCAGAAATTACCGAGAAAATTGCTGCGCTGACCTCAAAACTGGATGCCGCTATGGCCGCTGGCGAAGGCGGTATTATTGGTTATCAGCTCACCTACGATGCTAGCGCGATTAATGCTATTTATACTATGCGCAAAAAAGCCGTGGGTTTATTAGGTAATACCGCAGGCAGTCAAAAGCCGCTGGCTTTTGCGGAAGATACTGCCGTGCCGCCGGAGAACTTAGCCGATTTCATTTTAGAGTTTCGTGCCTTACTGGATCAGCATGGTTTGCATTATGGTATGTTTGGTCATGTGGATGCCGGTGTACTTCACGTCAGGCCAGCGCTTGATCTTATTGACCCCGAGCAAGAACGTTTGCTGCGCACCATATCCGATCAGGTGGTGGCGCTTACGGCTAAATACGGCGGCTTAATGTGGGGCGAGCACGGTAAAGGCTATCGTAGCGAATATGGCCCAGCCTTCTTTGGTGAAACCCTGTTTACGGAACTACGTAAAATTAAAGCGGCCTTTGATCCGCGCAATCGACTTAACCCCGGGAAAATTTGCACGCCTTACCAAAATGGCGATAAGTTAGTCTCGGTAGATGGTCAAAAACGCGCGTGGTTCGATCGGCAAATTCCGATTGAAGTGCGCCAGAGCTTTGATAGCAGCTTAAATTGTAACGGTAACGGCCTGTGCTTTAATTACGACGAAACCTCGCCGATGTGTCCGTCTAGCAAGATCACTAAAGATCGTCGCCACAGCCCCAAAGGGCGTGCCGGTTTGATGCGTGAATGGTTGCGTTTAAACCAGCAACAAGGGGTCGATGTATTAGCCGATGAACAACGCTTATTAACGCAAAGCCAAGGCCTGACTGCGCTGTGGCAGAAGATGAAACATAGTTGGGCCCAACGCCAAGGTGAAGCCGATTTTTCACATGAAGTAAAAGAAGCGATGGATGGCTGCTTAGCTTGTAAGGCGTGTGCTTCGCAGTGTCCTATTAACGTGGATGTGCCAACGTTTCGTTCGCGGTTTTTACAGCTCTACCATAGCCGTTATCTGCGCCCCGCTAAAGATCATATCGTGGGCAATATAGAGCGCATGGCACCCATACTTGCCAAAGCCCCTAAGTTTGTTAATTTTTTCTTAAAACGTACGCTAGTACAAAAAACCTTGGCGCACGGTATTGGTTACGTCGATACGCCTTTGTTATCGGTACCCACTTTAGCCGAGCGGTTGAACAACCGTTATCGATTTGATTTAACGGCTTTACAGGCGTTAACCGTAGCAGAGCGGCAAAAGACGGTACTGCTGGTGCAAGATCCTTTTACCAGCTTTTATGAAGCGGAGTTGGTTGCTGATGCACTAGCCTTAATCGAAAAACTCGGTTATCGACCGGTGCTATTGCCTTTTTTACCCAACGGCAAGCCGCAGCATGTGAAGGGCTTTTTACGCGAGTTTGCTAAAACCGCGAAACGCGCGGCTGATTTTTTAAATCAGTTACACGCGCTACAGTTACCGTTAATCGGTTTAGATGCCTCCTTGGTGTTGGTGTACCGCGATGAATACGCTAAAACATTAGGCAACGAGCGGGGCGATTTTAATGTGCAACTGTTACACGAGTGGTTAGCCCCATTGGCGTTACCCGCGGCAAGTCGACCGGCTCAGTTTTCATTGCTGGCGCATTGCACTGAAAAAACAGCTTTGCCTGCTACGGAAAAAACCTGGCAGCAGATCTTTGATAAAAGCGGCTTATCCTTAAAAATTGTCAGTGTCGGTTGTTGTGGTATGGCAGGCACCTACGGCCATGAACAGGCACAGTTAGCCAATAGCAAAGCCTTGTTTGATCTTAGCTGGCGTGAGCCAGTCGCGCGCATAGGCCCAGAGCAGTTATTGGTAACAGGGTTTTCTTGTCGCAGCCAGGTAAAACGGTTAGTGGGAGATAAACCGCGCCATCCGTTGCAGGTTTTATTACAACACTTATAAAAAAACACCCGGCTTTAGCCGGGTGTTTTTAGGTTAAGCCGCGTTCTTTACAGAACGCGGGGCTTATCGTTAAAAACGATAGATGCCTTTTAGGTAGTAATAACCACCATTGATACCCATCGGTGAGGTCTCATAAAATTGAGCACCGAGGATTTCGCTAAAGTCGCTGGGTAAGCGTTCAGCATCGGTATCGAACACGTTTTGTGCACCTACGGCGACAGAAAACTTGTCGTTAAGGTGGTAAGCCACTTCAACATCGAAGGTCATCTTTTCAGAGCCTTGACCGACTAAACCTGGATCATCAGCATGAACGCCTTGGAAGCTACCGTAGTAGTTACCACGAACGAACATGTCAATATCTTGCCATTGTTGGTTCCAGGTTAAGGTTGCACGATGATTCGGTAAATCATTTTCTAAGCGTGATACTTTGAAGGCACCGGTAACGGCAGTAAAGCGTTTTACTTCGGTGTCTGTCCAGTTATATGCCAAACTGAACGTAGAACGACCGTCAAGTAAACTGGTGCTGTAATTGGCAACCAGATCTAAGCCAGTAGTAACCGTATCAAAGTCGTTGGTCAAGAAAGTGATTTGCGACAGCGATTCAACACCACGTACACCTGCCGCTTGCAAGGCAATACGGTCAGCTGCGGTAACATCAAACTCAGCCGATTGGCCAATACGGTCGTCTACTTCAATGCGGAATAAATCAGCAGTGAAAAAGAAACTTGCGCCACTATAGACTAAACCCACAGCAAAGCTTTTTGATTCTTCTGGCGTTAACTCTTTACCACCTTTTAACAACGATACTGGGCTGGTAGGGGGTAATAAAGCGATATCGACTAACTCGCCACCAATTAACGCAGTACGCACGTTACGCACGTTAGATTGTCCGACCGTTGGCGCACGGAAACCGGTGCTGTGTGAACCACGAACAGCCAAGTCATCCGTTAAACGATATTGACCGGTAATTTTATAGTTAGTGGTGTTGCCAAAGCTATCGTAATCTTCAAAACGTAATGCGGTTGCCATTAACAGCTTTTCAGTAATTTCAGCTTCAACATCAATATAAGCGGCATAGTTGCGACGATCATTTAATCCCGCATCATCAGGCTGGAAACCCGGGAAGCCGTTTGAACCATTGGTTAATTGGCTAACATAAGGGCCAATTTCCCAAGAGGCCACTTCACCGGCGACGATTTCAAAGCTTTCTTCTGTCCATTGTAAGCCGCTGGCAACCACCACATCGTTATAAAAACCGGCTTCAACATATTTTACAAAGTCAGCTGAAAAGTTTTTTTCCAGTTGGATATATTTACCCGCATCAAAACTGGTTGGCGTATCTGGGCCAAGCGAAGCGTTAACGGTGTTGATGATTTTAAAGTTAGATTCACTGCGACCAACAGAGGCAGAGAAATCGTAAAATACATTGGCTAATACGCCTTCTTTAAATTCACCCTTGGTACCTGCGGTTAATGAGGTATCGGTGATATTACCACCGAAATTCGGGGTAAAGCCGCCAGGGAACATCGAGAAGAAGGTGAAACAGTTGCTCGGTAAAGCCGCAACTCTGGCCGTGATTTGATCGTGGTTGAGTTTGTTGCTACCGTCAAATAAAGACACATTGCTACAGTTACCCTGGCCAGTGGTATCAACCACTTCCAGCGTTTCACCGCCGTCATTAGAGAATACACCACCGCGAGTGTGTGGGTTACGATAGTAAAAACCACCGGTAACATCACGTTCTGAGTAGTTACCAAAAATGTAGGCTTCACGATCATTGCCTAAATCTAAACCGGCATTACCAAAGAATGTGAAATCATCTTTCAGCTCTGGTGAACCCCAAACTTGGGCAATCGGTGCGACAAAAGGGTTACCGGCATCGATTATACCTTGCGCATCAGCGCGCTGTACACTGCGACTCGTGGCATCAACGTTTTTGTATTGCACGCTTAGATTAACAAAACCTGCATCGGTTAACGGCATACCAACGTTGGCAGCAATTTCCGTTGAATTACCATCACCTTCATAGTATTCACCTTGTTTTACTTCAATGCTGCCGCCTTGATCGGCATCTTTTAGGACAAAGTTAATCACACCCGCGATAGCGTCAGAGCCGTATTGCGCAGCAGCACCATCACGTAGCACTTCAACTTGCTTTAAAGCGATACCTGGGATAACAGAGATATCTGGGCCTTGAGCACCATCATTTAAGCCACCGCCTAAAAAGGTAATAACAGAGGCACGATGACGGCGCTTACCATTTAACAGGATTAATGTACTGTCAGAAGATAAACCCCGCAGGTTAACTGGGCGGATCAGCGTTGCTGCATCACTAATGGGGGTTGTTTGCACATTTAATGACGGCACGGTGGAAGTCAGCATATTAAGCATATCGCTGCTACCGCTCTTCATTAATTCATCACCACCGATAATATCCACAGGTACTGGAGAATCAGCAATCGAGCGTGGGGCAGACCGTGAACCGACGACCGCAATTTTTTCCACTTTGGTTTCTGCTTCGGCAGCAGCAGTGTCTTGTGCTAAGGTGTTGGTTGAATAAACGCTCAAAGCTAAACCTGAGGCTAGCGCGTATTTTACTGCCCGGCTCACCGGGTGATAGTAATTACTTTTTTTCATGATAAATTTCCTGGATAGTAATAATTGTGTCTGCTAACGCTGCATTTTGTTTTTTGCGTCTTCTTAACCATATTGAATATTGTTGCTGTTGTCTATCTTATTTATTGTGGCATTTATCGCAACTGATGCTTTTTTAAACATGTTATTGACTCAAAAGGGGCTTAATTTGTCCAAATTATCGTCTGCTAACTTTTCTGCAACCGCGGTTGACATTCTGCCCTTAACGATTAAACACTTTGATCAAGTGACCCAACTGGCGAACGAGGTGCATGGTGCCGGTTATATGGATAACGAAAAACTCGCTGTTATGCAGCAGCAAGGGATTTACCAAGGCCTCAATGCCAGCTTTGTCGCGCTGGCCGCACAGCAGGTGCTCGGTTACCGACTCAGCTTTGCTGCCGGACAATGGCAGCCTGACGAATGGTGTAGCTGCGAACGTTGGCCGGTTGCCGTTTCGACGATGGCTTACTTTAAATCGGTAGCGGTCAGTCCAAAGCTACAAGGTCAAGGTATAGGCCAACGCTTACTGCAGCAATCAAGCTTAGTGTTAAAACAACAAGGAGCGCGTGCTGGCTTGGCCCATTTATGGCGAGAATCACCCCATAACAGTGCGGTACGTTACTTTAGTAAAGCGGGTGGTGAACTGCTTAAAATCCATGCAAACCGTTGGCAAGCGCTATCCTATCAGGGGTATGCCTGTCCTGTTTGTGAAGGGATCTGTTGCTGTAGTGCGGCTGAAATGGTCATTGTGTTTAAGTAGCGCCTTCGTTTGAGTTATGCATTTAGGCTTTTAACTGCATTGGTTTTCATAAGCTTAGACAAATGGTGAGTAGCCTTTGGCGCTGACAATCTTTACAATTACCGAAAATTAAATACAGAGTGAACTTCATGAGTTTTTGGCCTGAATTTTTAGTGATTGCCGCTGCCCATTTGCTGGCGGTTGCCAGTCCCGGCCCTGATTTTGCGATTGTGCTGCGTTATGCCGTGCGTTATGGCCGTAAAACCGCTGTTTATGCCAGTTTAGGCATCGGGGCCGCCATTTTATTGCACGTTTCTTATTCTCTAATTGGTATTGGGGTATTAATCAAAACCACCCCCTGGTTATTTCAATTATTGTCGGTCGCCGCCGCGTTGTATCTGATTTATTTAGGGCAGGGCGCTATTCGCGCGCAAGCTCCTAAATTAGGCGCCACTGCGGATGTTACTGCGGGTAATGAACAGCTGCCCAGCGCTAAAAAAGCCTTTAGCACCGGTTTTATTACCAATGGCCTCAACCCTAAAGCCACGTTATTTTTTTTATCGTTATTTGCCGTGGTGATTTCTGCACAAACGCCGCTGTTATTTAAAGCAATTTATGGCCTTTACATGGCCGCGATGACCGCGGTGTGGTTTTGCATGCTGTCTTATTTACTGACCCAGCAGCGTATTCGGCATTTTTTACTGTCTAAAGGATTTTGGTTTGACCGACTGATGGGCGTGTTATTGTTGTTATTAGCAGGTCATTTGTTAATTAGCAGTTTTAGCTAAGGCCTGCTTGGTGAGTGCGCGTATTGTCGCTATAATGCGCGCTGTTTTTAATTGCACTGGATTTACGATCCAGCCGAGCAAGAGGATAGATAATGTTTGTTGTTGCTGCTTTATATAAGTTTGTTGATTTACCTGATTTCGAAGAGCTGCGTGAACCTTTATATAATCAAATGGTTATGCATAAAGTCAAAGGCACCTTATTGCTGGCGGCTGAAGGCATTAATGGCACGATTTCTGGCCCGCGGCAGGGGATTGATGCGGTTAAAGCTTGGTTAGAAAGTGACGAGCGCTTTGTTGGCATGAGTTACAAAGAATCATTGGCGCAAGAACAAGCGTTTTACCGTACCAAGGTAAAATTAAAGAATGAAATCGTCACCATGGGTGTGCCTGGTATTGATCCTAAGCATATTGTGGGTACCTATGTAAAAGGCGAAGAATGGAACCAATTAATCAGCGATCCTGAGACTATCGTTATTGATACGCGCAATGATTATGAAGTAGCCATTGGTACCTTTGAAAATGCCATTAACCCCAACACGACTAATTTTCGTGAGTTCCCACAATGGGCTGCCGAGAACTTGGATAAAACTAAACACAAAAAAGTGGCTATGTTTTGTACTGGTGGCATTCGCTGCGAAAAATCCACGGCGTTTTTAAAAGAGCAGGGCTTTGCTGAGGTCTATCATCTGGATGGCGGTATTTTAAAGTATCTGGAAGAAATGCCCGAGCAACAAAGCAAATGGCAAGGCGAATGTTTTGTTTTCGATCAGCGTGTCGCCGTAAAACACGGCCTCGCTCAAGGCAGTTATGATCAATGTTATGCTTGTCGGATGCCTTTATCGGCCGTTGAAATGGCTTCAGAGCATTATGCAAAAGGCCTTAGCTGCCCGCATTGTTATCAAAAGACCACTGACGAGCAAAAAGCCGCTTTTGCCGAGCGGCAACGCCAAGTTGAGTTAGCTAAGTTACGCGGCGAAAAACACATCCGCGATGGTAAATTTGAATAAACGGTCATAGCCTCATTTTACTAACAAACAAGCCAGCGCCTAGCTGGCTTGTTTGTTTTAGCTGTTCTGCTGCCAATCCCGCCTATTAAATCGAATGAATGCTACGGATTAATGCAATTTAACTTTAATTAAATTGATATATGATGGCATTGCACAGGAGATGATCATGCTTAAAAACAGTCAACACCATTATGGATTAATCAGTGTTTTGCTGCATTGGCTGATGGCCTTTATGGTTATTGGTTTATTTAATCTGGGTGTCTGGATGGTCGATTTAACGTACTACAGTAAATGGTACCGTATCGCTCCTGATTGGCATAAAAGTGTTGGGATGTTATTGGCGGTGTTGTGGTGTATTCGTTTGTTATGGCGCCTGTTCAGCCAACAACCCAAAAGCATCGCTAGCCACCGAGCTTGGCAGAGATTGCTCTCTGGCATAGTACAAGCTTATTTGTATTTGGCGATGGCATTGATGGTGTTGAGCGGTTATCTGATCTCTACTGAAGATGGCCGTGCTATCTCCGTATTTGGTTGGTTTGACGTGCCGTCACTTGGGGCATTGTTTAACCATCAAGCCGATATTGCGGGTTTAGTTCATGAATATGTCGCCTACAGCCTAATTGCCTTTGCTTCAATTCATGGCTTAGCGGCTTTAAAACATCACGTTATTGATAAAGATCAGACGTTGAGTCGCATGCTTGGCCGAAAACCTTAATCTTGGAGAATATGATGAAGAAATTATTATTGGCTGCAACGCTGGCTACACTGTCGGCTTTACCGGTTCATGCCGCGGATTATGTTATTGATACGCAAGGTGCCCATGCCTTTGTGCAGTTTAAGATAAGTCATCTTGGCTACAGTTGGCTGTACGGGCGCTTTAATACTTTTGCCGGTGACTTTAGTTACGATGCTGCGGATCTCACCGCCTCCAAGATCCAGTTATCTATCGATACTAACAGCATTGACTCTAACCATGCAGAGCGCGACAAGCATTTGCGTGGCAGTGATTTTTTAAATGTCGCTAAACACCCCAAGGCGACATTTGTGAGTACTAAGGTTGTTGCCAAAGCTGGCGATAACTTTGATTTACACGGTAAACTCACTTTAAATGGTGTGACAAAAGAGGTGGTCATTGCGGCTGAGAAAATCGGTGAAGGCCAGGATCCGTGGGGCGGTTATCGCGCAGGTTTCGCGGGCACGACTTCTTTTGCTTTAAAAGACTTTGGGATTAATTACGATTTAGGCCCTGCATCTAGCACTGTCTTTATGGAATTGAGCATTGAAGGCATAAAGCAGTAAGGTACTGATAAAAAAGGCGACGCTGCTAGATGCCAGGTCGCCTTTATTTTTTAGTCGCTACTGACGCAATAGCTTATTGCTGTAATAAGCTTCCTAATTTAGAACGTGCATCTAAAAAGTCTTGCTCTTCAGTTAACACTTCTGCGATTTGCAGATACAAGCTACGTGCTTTGTCTTTGTTACCTTGTTGCAAATACAACTGTGCTAAGCGCAGTTTTGCACGGCTGATACGGCTTTGTTGGCTGCCTTGGTAATAAGCGAGATAGCTTTCAAGTGCCTCAATACCTTGTTGCTGATACTGATTGGTAAATACCGCCAGTCGGCCAATTTGAAAGCGACTGCTATATTGTTGTATCGGATCAGTTAAAAAGGGTAAGGCTTTTAAATAGGCTTCTTGCGCCGCTAAATAGGCATTTTGCTGGGCTAGTAAGGTTGCTTTGCGTAGTAACAAATCGGGTTGATTAATACTGAGCTGCAGTTGCTGTTCCAGCATAGCTAAGGCTTCATTTAAACGTGACTCATTAACCGCAATCATCACCTTGGCCAACACCCCTTGTACCGCATTTAATTGCTGTAAACGGTTCGCTTGCTCAGCTGCTAATGATTTACTGCCGCCGACATTTGCTGGTGCGGTTTGGTAAAAAGTAATTAACGCTTGTTGTGCCGGGTAGTAATGCGCATCGAGTTCAACCGCTTGTTGAAATAAAGTCAGGGCGTCAGTTGCGCGTTTTCTGGCTTGAAATAATGAACCGGCATTGGCTAAGGCCACTTTGTTTAGCGCCGCTTGGGTCAAAATGGCCACATCATTTGGGTATGCAATAACTAATTGATTAAGCAGGGTGTTGGCTTCTTCACGTTGCAGCTGCTGGATCAGCGCTTTTGCTTTTAACAACTGTAAGGCGGCATTAGGTTCAACTTGCTGCAGTTGTTGCAATAATTGCGGATAGCGTGCTTGCTCAAACAGTTGTTGTAACTCAGTGGGTACAGTGCTGGTGGTAGGCAAACTTAACAGCAGGGAGAGCAAAACAGATTTCATGAATTAGCGGATCACCTAGAGAAACTAATGGGCTAATTTTGCGCGAAATTACAAAAAATAGCTATCCTATTTCGGAATTTCTATTTCAATGTTACTGGCAGGAACGCTACAACAAGGCAGGAATTCGCCACGACGGACATAGGCTAAAGGTTCTTGTAAATAACGAACTTGGCCACTTATCAGCGTACAACGACAGGCACCGCAAAATCCTTCACGGCACTGAAAATTAAGGGAGTGTTGCTGTTTTTCTAGAAAATCGAGCAAATTGCGCTGGCCGCTATCGTACTGTAGCGGCGCTTGCGCATTAACGATCACTTCAGCCATTATGCTTAGAGATCAAAGTCGCCAAATGAGCCACTATCAACTTCATTATCAATTTGGCCAACCAAATAAGAGCTGATTTCTGACTCTTGTGGTGCAACTTGTACGTTATCAGACACTAACCAAGTATTGATCCACGGGATCGGATTTTGCGTGGTGCTAAAGCGCGCTTTTAAGCCAACAGCTTGCATCCGGCTGTTGGTAATAAACTCCACATACTGACATAAGATATCTTTGTTTAAGCCGATCATCGAGCCATCTTTAAACAGGTAGGCTGCCCAATCTTTTTCTTGCTCGGCAGCGCGCATAAAAATAGCGTAAGCTTCTTCTTCGCACTCTTTGGCGATCTCTGCCATTTCGGGGTCATCGTCGCCGCTGGCCATAATATTCAGCATATGCTGTGTTCCGGTTAAATGCAGTGCTTCATCACGAGCAATTAAGCGGATAATTTTGGCGTTGCCTTCCATCAGCTCGCGTTCTGCAAAAGCAAAACTACATGCAAAGCTAACGTAAAAACGAATGGCTTCTAGTACGTTAACCGACATTAAACACAGATACAGCCGTTTTTTCAGTTCACGCAGGGTGATACTGACCGTTTCACCATTGAGCACATGGGTACCAGCGCCATGGCGTTGATACAGGTTAATACCATCAATCAATTCATCGTAGTAACGTGAGACATCTTCAGCACGCTCTAAGATTTTCTGGTTCAACATAATATCGTCGAACACTTTGTGCGGCTCAGACGAGATATTCCGCACGATATGCGTATAGCTGCGACTGTGGATGGTTTCACTAAATGCCCAGGTTTCAATCCAGGTTTCAAGCTCTGGGATCGACACTATCGGTAATAGCGCAATATTGGGTGAGCGACCTTGTACCGAATCGAGTAGCGTTTGGTACTTTAAGTTGCTTAAAAAGATATGTTTTTCATGTTCAGGTAACTGCTGAAAATCGATACGATCCTTGCTGACATCGATTTCTTCAGGACGCCAGAAGAAGCTCAGTTGTTTTTCAATCAGCTTTTCAAAAATGGGATACTTTTGCTGGTCATACCGTGAAACATTGACAGAATTACCAAAGAACATCGGTTCTTTCATTTGGTCGTTCATGTTGCGGTTAAAAGTCGTATACGCCATGTTAGTTACTAATCCTGAGAAACAAAGTGATAAACATCATTGGGTTAAACAGCACCCTAAACGATTGTATTTATGGTGCTAGCCCAGCAGGCTAGCACCACACTGACTAAATTTTACAAGCACCGCCGGCACAACCATCATCTTCTTCTGCTGCGGCCGCTTTAATATCATCTTGCAAGTCTGCTGCACCATCACGAGTATTGTGGTAGTACATGGTTTTAACCCCAAGTTTGTAGGCGTTAAGCAGATCTTTCAGTAAGACTTTCATCGGTACTTTACCGCCAACAAACTTAGCGGGATCATAGTTGGTGTTCGCCGAAATGGTTTGGTCGATAAACTTCTGCATGATCGCGACTAAGGCTAAGTAACCATCGTTAGTCGGAATATCCCAAAGCAATTCGTACTGATCTTTTAAGCGTTCATATTCTGGAACAACTTGTTTTAAAATACCGTCTTTGCTGGCTTTCACACTGATATGGCCACGTGGCGGCTCGATACCATTGGTGGCGTTAGAGATCTGCGAAGAGGTCTCTGACGGCATTAAGGCCGATAAAGTAGAGTTACGTAAACCATATTGTTGAATATCTTTACGCAGCGTTTCCCAATCTAGATGTAAGGGTTCTTGGCAAACTTTATCTAAATCTTTTTTATAGGTATCAATTGGTAAAATACCTTGCGCATAAGTGGTCTCGTTAAACTTCGGACAAGGACCACGCTCTTGCGCTAGTTTCATTGACGCTTTTAATAAGTAAAATTGAATCGCTTCAAAGGTGCGGTGCGTTAAACCGTTAGCGGAACCGTCAGAGTATTTCACGCCATTTTTTGCCAGATAATAGGCATAGTTGATCACACCTACACCCAGAGTACGACGGGCAATCGATGCCGAGTAAGCCGCTGGGATAGGGTAGTCTTGATAATCTAACAAACTATCTAATGAACGTACGGCTAAGTCAGCCAACTCTTCTAGTTCAGATAAATCAGTAATGGCCCCTAGGTTAAACGCAGATAAGGTGCACAGGGCAATTTCACCATTAGGATCGTTCACATGCTCAAGTGGCTTAGTAGGTAAGGCAATTTCTAAACAGAGATTACTTTGACGCACAGGCGCAAGCTTAGGATTAAACGGGCTATGAGTATTACAGTGATCGACGTTCTGTAAGTAGATACGCCCGGTACTGGCACGCTCTTGCATGAACAAGGTAAACAGTTCAATGGCTTTAATCCGTTTTTTGCGAATTTTGCTGTCGGCTTCGTATTTCACATATAAAGCATCAAACTGCTCTTGATCTTCAAAGAAAGCGTCATACAAGCCTGGCACATCCGATGGGCTAAACAGGGTGATGTAGTCGTCTTTGATTAAACGGGTATACATTAAGCGGTTGAACTGCACACCGTAATCTAAATGACGCACGCGGTTTTCTTCAACACCACGGTTGTTTTTCAGAACAAGCAATGATTCTACTTCTAAATGCCAAAGCGGGTAGAATAAGGTTGCCGCGCCACCACGCACTCCCCCTTGTGAACAGCTTTTAACCGCGGTTTGAAAATGCTTATAAAACGGGATACAGCCAGTATGAAAGGCTTCACCATTACGAATAGCACTGCCTAAGGCGCGAATACGTCCGGCGTTGATACCGATACCCGCGCGCTGACTCACGTATTTGACGATAGCGCTTGAAGTCGCATTAATCGAGTCTAAGCTATCGCCACATTCAATTAACACGCATGAGCTAAATTGACGGGTTGGGGTACGCACACCAGACATAATGGGGGTGGGCAAGGAAATTTTAAATAACGAAGTGGCGTCATAGAAACGGCGAATAAAATCCAAGCGTTGACTCTTCGGATAATTCGCAAACAAGCAGGCCGCGACTAAAATATATAAAAACTGCGCGCTTTCATAAATTTCACCGGTAACCCGGTTTTGCACCAGATATTTACCTTCTAATTGCTTCACCGCAGCATAACTGAAGTTCAAATCACGACCGTGATCAATAAAGCTATTCAGTTGATCTAATTCTGCTTCGCTGTAATCGGCCAGGATATGCGCATCATAACGTTTAGCTTCCACCATCTTAACCACATGCTTATAAAGATGAGGTGGCTCAAATTGACCGTAAGCTTTTTTACGCAGATGAAACACGGCTAAACGCGCCGCCATATATTGATAATCAGGGGTGTCTTTCGAAATTAAGTCAGCCGCTGCTTTAATAATGGTTTCATGAATGTCTGAAGATTTAATGCCATCATAAAACTGGATATGCGATTTCAATTCTACCTGTGATACCGACACGTTAGCTAAACCTTCGGCTGCCCAAGTGATCACTCGGTGGATTTTATCTAAATCGAGGGGTTCACGGCGGCCATCGCGCTTGGTCACAAAAAGAGTTTGAGTCATTGCTGAAGTATTCCGTTTCTTTTTAATCATAAAGGGATGCGTGTGCAAAACACGGCGATAAAATAAACCCGTGTTGCTGCTGTATTACACAACATATGGGTGTATTTCTAAATTCGATCACAAGATAGAGTGGATTAATGATTTTTGCAAGAGAGGAAATGCGGCAAAATTTCGGAATATTTAATCTAGTAAGTAGCTGCTAACCTGACAGTCAGTGTGCCGGGTATCACGCATTTTAGGCAAGTGTTTTATGCTAAAAATGCGTAAAAAAATCATTTGTTCTAATAAGCAGCGTTTTAAGTTTATCTGGTTATTAAGCCGCCTGGTTTAGGCGGCTAGCTGTCTTATGCGGGTTTGCGTGCTACCACAAAATAATTAACGTCTAACCCTGGGCCAATTTTAAAGCTGTTATAAACCGGATTAAAGTGTAAACCGGTCGCATCCACGACCTCTAAGCCGGCCGCTTCGATAAAGCGCATTAGTGTAGAGGGGCGAATAAATTTATCAAACTGGTGCGTCCCTTTAGGCACGATCCGTAATAAATGCTCTGCACCTAAAATAGCCATTAAATAGGCTTTTGGCGTTTTATTAATCGTCGAAAAAATTAAAGTGGCGCCAGGCGCAGCTAAATCGGCACAGGCTTTAACCACTGAAGCGGGCTCAGGCACATGCTCTAACATTTCCATGCAAGTGACTAAAGCAAACTTAGCGGGGTGCATTGCGGCAAACGCTTCGGCCGTGCTTTGTTGATAATCAATCGTCAGAGCGCTGTCTAAAGCATGCAAACGCGCCACATTTAAACTTTCGCTGGCCATATCAATTGCGGTGACGTTAGCACCGGCCCGTGCCATGCTTTCCGCTAAAATACCGCCGCCACAGCCCACATCAAGTGTTGTCGTTTCAAAAATGCCACCGACTTGATCGCAAATAAAGCCTAAACGCGTCGGGTTTAACAGATGTAAAGGCTTAAATTCACCTTCTGGATCCCACCAGCGGGCAGCGATATCATTGAATTTCGCGATCTCTGCGGGATCGACATTAGTATGCGTTGTCATAATGCTAACCTTGTTGTTTTTTGTCATTATAAGGCCTTGATCTGTTATGGCAAAGACAGCAATCTTTACACAAGGCATAAACAGGCATGGCAAGGCGCTGATTCTGTGGTAGAATCCCGCGTTGTCTCGCGCTGTAGAAGATCAAAAAAAGCGAGTTATCTATTTGATTTAAGGGAAAATAACGTTTTATGACAGATCTGGCCAAAGAAATAGTCCCGATTAATATCGAAGAAGAATTAAAAAATTCTTACCTCGATTACGCGATGAGCGTCATTGTAGGCCGCGCCTTACCCGATGTGCGGGACGGTTTGAAGCCAGTACACCGTCGTGTGTTATTCGCAATGAAGGAGTTGGGCAACGATTGGAACAAAGCCTACAAGAAATCGGCGCGTGTTGTCGGCGATGTTATCGGTAAATATCACCCACACGGTGATAGTGCGGTATACGACACGATCGTCCGGATGGCTCAGCCATTCTCGTTACGTTATATGTTAGTAGATGGTCAGGGTAACTTTGGTTCCATCGACGGCGATTCTGCAGCGGCGATGCGTTACACCGAAGTTCGCATGGCGCGCATTGCGCACGAATTGCTGGCTGACCTTGATAAAGAAACCGTAGACTTCGTGCCAAACTATGACGGCACCGAAATGATCCCTGCGGTTATGCCAACCAAAGTGCCTAATCTATTGATTAACGGCTCTTCGGGTATTGCTGTGGGTATGGCAACCAATATCCCGCCACACAACTTAACCGAAGTGATCGATGGCTGTTTAGCGTTAATTGCTAACCCAGATATCGAATTGCATGAATTAATGCAATATATCCCCGGTCCCGATTTCCCAACCTCTGCGATCATCAATGGCCGTAAGGGTATTGAAGAAGCTTACCGTACGGGTCGTGGTAAGGTGTATATCCGCGCGAAAACCTTTATCGAAACCGATGAAAAAACCGGTCGTGAAGCGATTATCGTGCACGAAATTCCTTACCAAGTGAACAAAGCCCGCTTAATTGAAAAAATTGCGGAATTAGTTAAAGAAAAACGTATTGAAGGCATATCGGCTTTACGTGACGAATCAGACAAAGACGGTATGCGTATCGTTATTGAATTGAAACGTGGCGAATCAAGCGACGTCATGTTAAACCAGCTGTATACCAACACCCAAATGCAAACCGTGTTTGGTATTAATATGGTGGCCTTGGCCAACAATCAGCCGAAGTTACTGGGGCTGATCCCGATGCTGGAATACTTTATTCTGCATCGCCGCGAAGTGGTTACCCGTCGTACTGTTTATGACTTACGTAAAGCGCGTGATCGTGCCCATATCTTAGAAGGTTTAGCCATTGCGCTGGCCAACATCGATGAAATTATTGAACTGATTAAAACCTCTACCAGCCCAGCCGAAGCGAAAGCCGGTTTAGTTGAGCTCGGTTGGAAACTCGGTGGCGTAACGGCGATGTTAGAGCGCGCCGGTGAAGATGCCGCACGCCCAGAGTGGTTAGAAGCACATTTTGGTATTCGTGATGGTTTTTACTTCTTAACTGAACAGCAAGCTCAAGCCATTCTTGATTTACGCTTACAAAAGCTGACCGGCCTGGAACATGAAAAGATCTTAGCTGAATATAAAGATCTGTTAGAACTGATTGCCGAGTTATTACATATTTTGGCCAGCCCTGAACGTTTAATGGAAGTGATTTGCGAAGAATTAGAAGCCATTAAAGCGCAGTATGGCGATGCTCGACGCACTGAGATCCAGGATAATATGCTGGATATCAATATCGAAGATTTGATCACCGAAGAAGATGTTGTGGTGACCTTATCGCACCTTGGCTATGCCAAGTACCAACCGTTAAGCGATTATGAAGCGCAGCGTCGTGGTGGTCGTGGTAAAGTGGCAACAACGGTTAAAGACGAAGATTTTGTTGATAAGCTGTTGGTCGCCAGTACTCATGATACGATTTTATGTTTCTCGAATCGTGGCCGGATGTATTGGATGAAAGTCTATCAATTACCGCTGGCCAGCCGTACCGCGCGTGGTAAACCGATTATCAACTTATTACCGCTGGAAGAAGGCGAGCGTATTAACGCCATTCTGCCGGTACGTGAGTACGAAGAAGGCAAATATGTCTTTATGGCCACGGCCAACGGTACCGTGAAGAAAACGGCCTTAACGGATTATTCGCGTCCACGTGCCAACGGTATTATTGCGGTTAACCTAAACGAAGGCGATCACCTGATTGATGTCGCGATCACTGACGGTAGCAACGAAATCATGTTGTTCTCTGATGACGGTAAAGTGGTACGCTTTACTGAAGATCAAGTACGCGGCATGGGCCGAACGGCTACCGGTGTGCGCGGTATTCGTTTACGTGAAGGGGGCAGTGTTGTTTCACTGATTATCCCGAACGGCGATAACCCCATCTTAACGGTTACCGAGAACGGCTACGGTAAGCGAACGGCATTAAGCGAATACCCAGCGAAGAGCCGCGCCACACAAGGTGTGGTATCGATTAAAGTGTCTGAGCGTAACGGCTTGGTGGTGGGTGCTGTGCAAGTGTCAGAAAGCGATGAAATCATGATGATTTCAAACAAAGGCACCTTGGTACGTACTCGTGTGAAAGAAGTTTCTGAAGTCGGCCGTAACACTCAAGGTGTTATCTTGATCCGTACTCAAGAAGGTGAAAAAGTGGTTGGCGTGGAACGCATTGATGAGATCCAAGAGGATGAAATCTTAGCGGTAACCGAAGAAGGCGCAAGCCGTACGCCAGAAGTACAAGACAGCCAATTAGCACAAGATGCCAGTGGCGAAGAAGAGTAACCCCTAAAAACGAGCGCTTTGGCGCTCGTTTTGTTTTTAGAATAAAAAATAACCAAGGCCAGTTTGAAATTAACCAACAAAGAAGCGAGATATGACAATGACCACCTATAATTTTTGTGCTGGCCCAGCCATGTTACCTACAGCGGTGATGCAACAGGCACAGCAGGAATTTATTAACTGGCAAGGACAGGGTTGTTCGGTGATGGAATTGAGCCATCGCAGTAAAGTATTTATGCAACTGGCCGCACAAGCTGAGCAAGATCTCAGAGATCTGTTAGCCATTCCCGACAATTATAAAGTCTTATTTATGCACGGTGGCGGCCGTGGGCAGTTTTCAGCAGTGCCACTGAATTTATTGCACAGCGGTAAAACGGCTGAATATATCGTGTCAGGTGCTTGGTCATTAGCCGCAGTAGAAGAAGCGAAAAAGTTTGGCGCGGTTCGTGAGCACGATATTCGGCAAAAAACCGCTGCACAATTACGCAGTATGGTCGCCAGTAGTGACTTGCAGATCCACGAAGATGCGGCTTACGTTCATTGCTGCCCCAATGAAACGGTGGATGGTTTAGAATTTACCGATTTACCGCAAACCCAGGTGCCGATTGTTGCAGATATGTCGTCGACTATTTTATCACGGCCCATTGATATTGCGCGCTATGGCGTTATTTATGCCGGCGCTCAGAAAAATATCGGCCCATCAGGTTTAACCTTAGTGATTGTGCGTGAAGATCTGTTACCTGCAAAAGATGCTGCCATTCCAGCGATCTTGGATTATCGCCTCGCTGCTGAAAATGACAGCATGTTTAACACACCACCCACCTACGCCTGGTATTTAGCGGGTTTAGTGTTCAAATGGTTAAAACAACAAGGTGGTTTAGCGGCCATGGCTCAACGTAATCAACGTAAAGCCGAAACACTGTATCGCTACATCGATGAAAGTGACTTTTACCGCAATGATGTTGATCCGGCCTATCGCTCTTGGATGAATGTACCGTTTTTCCTCGGTGATGAACAATTAAACGACAGCTTTGTAAAGCAAGCTGAGCAACAAGGTTTATTGGCCTTAAAAGGGCATCGTATGGTGGGTGGGATGCGCGCCAGTTTATACAACGCTATGCCACAAGAAGGTGTTGAGGCTTTAGTGAATTTTATGAAAGATTTTGCAAAGGTAAACGGATGAAGACGCTAACCTTAAACCCCATTGCTCATATCGCCGGTGAAGTGCATTTACCCGGTTCAAAAAGTATTTCTAACCGAGTGCTGCTGTTAGCAGCCTTAGCGAAAGGTACAACCGAAATCAGTAACTTACTCGACAGTGATGATGTTCGGCACATGCTTAGCGCGTTAACTGCTCTGGGTATCTCGTATCAATTATCTGCTTGTCGCACCCGTTGTACCATAGTAGGCAATGGCGGCGTTTTTAACCAAGCTGAGCCTTTGTCTCTATTTTTGGGTAACGCTGGCACCGCAATGCGTCCGCTCACGGCGGTACTGGCTGCTTGCCAAGTAGATGTTACCTTAACCGGCGAGCCAAGAATGTACGAGCGGCCTATTGGCCACTTAGTGGATGCACTGGCGCAGTGGCAAGCGGATATCGACTATTTGGGCGAGGTAAATTATCCACCACTGCGTATTCGTGGTAAGCCGTTGCAAGGGGGGCATTGCCTGATCGATGGCAGTGTCTCCAGTCAGTTTTTAACGGCAGTACTGATGGTCGCGCCTTTATTAGCCGGTGACAGTGTTATTGAGATCCAAGGTGAATTAGTCTCTAAACCCTACATTGATATTACCTTAGCGTTAATGTCTCGCTTTGGCATTGCAGTAGATAACCAAGATTATAAGCGCTTTTTGGTTACGGGTAACCAGTGTTATCAGTCACCAGGCCAGTGGTTAGTTGAAGGTGATGCCTCATCGGCATCTTACTTTTTGGCCGCAGCGGCTATCAAAGGAGGCACCGTTAAGGTCACCGGAATTGGCAAACATGCTGTGCAAGGTGATATTCACTTTGCCGATGCGTTGGCCGAGATGGGCGCGATAGTCGATTGGGGTGATGATTATATATCGGTTACGCGTAACGAGTTGCGTGGCATTGACCGTGATTACAACGCCATTCCCGATGCAGCAATGACTATTGCCACCACCGCCTTGTTTGCCAAAGGCCCAACCGTAATCCGTAATGTTTATAATTGGCGGGTTAAAGAAACCGATCGCTTAACCGCGATGGCCACAGAATTGCGAAAAGTAGGCGCTGAGGTGGAAGAAGGCGAAGACTATTTAAAAATTATACCGCCAGCACAACTGCAACATGCGAGTATTGCGACCTATAATGATCACCGTGTGGCAATGTGTTTTTCGTTAGTTGCGCTTAGTGATACGGCCGTCACAATAGAAGACCCGGATTGCACTGCAAAAACCTTTCCGAGTTACTTTACGGAATTCACCAAGCTAAGCCATTAATACCTTTCATCAACCCAAAAACGCGTAACCAAAATGGTTGCGCGTTTTTGCTTTATAAATTGCAGTTAAACCAGCAATCGTCACAAAAAGCTGTATAATAAGCCGCGTTTTGAAACACCGAATAGACGTTTTAACTTAGGGGGTAGGATGCCACAATTAGCACCAGTCGTTACCATCGACGGACCAGGCGGTTCAGGTAAAGGAACCATTAGCCGTTTATTGGCGCAACACCTGGGATGGCAATTACTCGACAGCGGCGCTATATACCGCGTGTTAGCGTTAGCTGCTATGCACCATCAAATTGATCCAAGCGACGAGGCGGCACTGCAACCTCTAGCGGCGCATCTCGATGTGCAATTTAGTGGTGATGAACACGGTAACACGCGCGTGACGTTAGAAGGCGAAAATGTTAGCCAAACCATTCGAACTCAAGACGTTGCTGACATGGCTTCAAAAATTGCCTCACTGCCTACTGTGCGTGAAGCCTTGTTACGCCGGCAACGGGCTTTTGCTGAAGAACCGGGCTTAGTGGCGGATGGTCGCGACATGGGAACCGTCGTTTTTCCACAAGCAGAAGTTAAAATATTTTTAACTGCAGACGCCGAAGAACGGGCGCAGCGTCGTTATTTAGAGTTGAAAGAAAAGGGCTTTGATGTTAACATCGGCGACCTTTTGAACGAAATCCAAGCTCGGGATGAGCGCGATATGAATCGTGCTACAGCGCCTTTAAAACCGGCAGCTGATGCCTACATGCTGGATTCGACCAATAAACCCATTGAACAGGTGCTGCAAGAGGTACTGCAGTTTGTTAACAGTAAGTTGTCGTTAACAAGCGTTTGAACCAGGCCAAGGGCGCATTTTGGACAGCCAGTAATACGGATGTTATTGGTAAACTTAGCAACCCCACAACGCAAGATGCGACGTGGTGAACTTAACTGAAAAAGTGAATATGACTGAAAATTTTGCACTAATGTTTGAGGAAAGCCTCAAAACTATCGAAACTCGTCCTGGTGCCATCGTTAAAGGTACTGTTGTAGCGGTTCTGAAAGACGTTGTTATGGTTGACGCCGGTCTTAAATCAGAAGCAGCTATCCCGGTTGAACAGTTCAAATCTTTGAGCGGTGAGATCGAGGTGAGTGTAGGTGACATCATCGACGTAGCATTAGACGCTATTGAAGATGGTTTCGGTGAAACCTTATTATCACGTGAAAAAGCTAAGCGCCATGAGGCCTGGGTTCGCCTGGAAAAAGCTTGCGATGATAAAGAAACGGTTATCGGTGTTATCACTGGTAAAGTTAAAGGTGGCTTCACAGTTGAAGTTGATGGTATCCGTGCGTTCCTGCCTGGTTCATTAGTTGACGTACGTCCAGTACGCGACACGCTGCACTTAGAAAACAAAGAGCTGGAATTCAAAGTTATCAAGCTTGATCAGAAGCGTAACAACGTCGTGGTTTCACGTCGTGCCGTTATCGAATCTGAAAGCAGCCAAGAACGTGATCAGCTGTTAGAGAATTTAGAAGAAGGCATGGAAGTTAAAGGTATCGTTAAGAACCTGACTGACTACGGTGCATTCGTTGACTTAGGTGGCGTAGACGGCTTACTGCATATCACTGATATGGCATGGAAGCGCGTTAAGCACCCAAGCGAAATCGTTAACGTTGGCGACGAAATCCCAGTAAAAGTACTGAAATTCGACCGCGAAAAGCAACGCGTTTCTTTAGGCTTGAAGCAAATGGGCGAAGATCCGTGGGCAGCTATCGCTTCACGTTACCCAGAAGGTGCTCGCATCACGGGTCGTGTAACTAACCTGACTGATTACGGCTGTTTCGTAGAAATCGAAGAAGGCGTAGAAGGCTTAGTACACGTTTCAGAAATGGATTGGACCAACAAAAACATCCACCCATCTAAAGTGGTTAACTTAGGTGATTCAGTGGAAGTGATGGTTCTAGAAATTGACGAAGAACGTCGTCGTATTTCTTTAGGCTTGAAACAGTGTAAAGCTAACCCATGGGAAGAGTTCGCTAAGGGCTTCAACAAGGGTGATCGTGTAAGCGGTAAGATCAAGTCAATTACTGACTTCGGTATCTTCATCGGCTTAGACGGCGGTATCGATGGTCTGGTTCACTTATCAGACATCAGCTGGAACGCCACTGGCGAAGAAGCGGTTCGTGAATTCAAGAAAGGCGACGAAGTACACGCCGTTGTGTTACAAGTTGACCCAGAGCGCGAGCGTATTTCTTTAGGTATCAAACAACTGGATGAAGATCCGTTCAATGGTTACCTTGCTGATAACAAAAAAGGTGCTATCGTTAAAGGTGAAGTCACTGCCGTTGACGCGAAAGGCGCGACTGTTATGTTAGAAGGCGCTGTTGAAGGTTATGTTCGTGTATCTGATATTTCACGTGACCGTGTTGAAGATGCATCAACTGTATTGAAAGTTGGCGAAGAAATTGAAGCGCGTTTGATGGGTGTGGATCGTAAGAACCGCGTAATTAGCCTGTCTATCAAAGCGAAATTCGAAGCTGAAGAAAAAGAAGCTATGGACACTGTAAACAGCAAGCAACAACAAGAAGCTGATTTCGGTGGTAACGCTATGGCTGAAGCATTTAAAGCTGCCCAAAAGCAGGATTAATTGCTGATAAAGCAGGGGGCACTCGCCCCTTGCTTATTCTACTCGCAGGTTTGCCGGAGGGGCTATGACCAAGTCTGAATTGATTGAAAAGTTAGCTACTGATTTTCCCCATATTCAAGTCAAAGATGTAGAAGCGTCTGTGAAAGAAATTTTGGAACAGATGGCACAATCTTTAGCATCAAGTGAGCGTATTGAAATACGTGGCTTTGGTAGTTTCTCTTTGCATTATCGTGCCGCTCGTTTAGGCCGTAATCCAAAAACAGGCGACAAAGTAGAACTTGATGGCAAATACGTTCCTCATTTCAAACCCGGTAAAGAGTTACGTGACCGCGTAAAAGACAACACGTAAGCGCTTTTTATTGATTAAGCGGAGCTGAGTGTTGCGCAAAATACTATTTATTTTATTTATTGTAGCCGTAGTACTTTTTGGTTTTCTACTAGGCTCAACTAATCAGCAAACTGCCGAACTGAATTTGTTGGTTGTTAAGCTAACATTGCGGGTAATTGATATCGCAGTGATCTTTCTAGTTTTAGGCCTAATCATCGGACTGCTGTTAAGTCTGTTATTTGCGCTGCAACGAAAAACAAAACGTTGGCTAAATAAATCAACTGATAACACCTAATTCTTATGCCTGAGCTGCTATTTCTTTTGCTTCCCGTCGCCGTTGCTTACGGTTGGTTTATGGGACAAAATAGCCTCAAACACAAAGAGCTTAAGGGTAGGGCAAATATTACCCGAAACCTATCTTCGGGTTTAAATTTCCTCCTCACCGACCAAGAAGATAAAGCGATCGAGCAGTTACTTGAACTGCTTGATATTGAAGCGGCAACCATCGACACCTACCTTGCATTAGCTAATTTATTCCGCCGCAAAGGTGATTGGGATAAAGCCATTCGTATTCACGAAAAACTGCACCAATTAAAACTGCCTAAAGTACAAGCGCAACACATTCAATTTGAGTTGGCTAAAGATTATTACTCTGCGGGTTTGTATGATCGGGCAGAGCATTTATTACTGCAGTTAGTTAACAGCGAAGCATTACGCGAAGCCTCGCTAAAACAACTATTTAGTATTTTTATGGCGACGCATGAGTTAAGCAAAGCGGTTGCATTAACCACTGAAGTGGCCAATACCCAATCTAAGTCGTTACGCATTGCGCTGGCTAATTTGCATACGGAAAGTTTAAAAGGGGCTGCGCTGGATCTGACTATCTTAGCGGAATTGGCCGAGCGTTATCCTCAGGCTATTCGTCCACGCTTTGAATTGGCAAAGTTAGCCTTAGCTCAACATGATGCGGCTACGGCTAAAGGGGCTTTGCTGAGCATTTTGAAACAAAAACCACAATGGAGTGCGGATATTTTACCGCAATTAAGCCAATGCCATTTAGATGAAGATGAGTGGTATCAGTTGCTTACCTTGCTTGCAGATAAGCATCATAATACCAGCGCGCGTTTGTTACTGTGCGATTGGTTAACTGAACATGGCTCTATTACCGCTGCAGAGCATTATGTGCTTGATAAATTACGGCAACAGCCGAACATTCGTTTGTTTCAAAAATTGCTACAAATTCGGCAGCAGCAATCGGCTCAGGCGGCAGAGGTACTCAGCTCAGTAGAAGAGCTGGTGAATGCTTATCTTGCCAGTAAGATCCTCTATAGCTGTCGCAGCTGTGGCTTTAAAACTCGTCAACCGTATTGGTTATGTCCTTCATGTCAGCAATGGGAAACTGTAGAGCCTATTGCCGGCGTAGATGGCCGTTAATTTTTTCAAAGGATAACTCATGTCGTGCAAGTCTCCTGTCATTGTTGCTTTAGATTATGAAAAGCAAGCCGATGCTCTGGCGCTGGTCAGCCAACTTGATCCGTCATTATGTCGTTTAAAAGTCGGCAAAGAGATGTTTACTCATTTTGGGCCGCAATTTGTCAAAGCCTTACAACAACGTCACTTTGACGTTTTTCTTGATTTGAAATTTCATGATATTCCAAACACCGTAGCCAAAGCGGTGAGTGCAGCCGCGGATCTTGGCGTCTGGATGGTTAATGTGCATGCCAGTGGTGGCAGTCGTATGATGAAAGCAGCGCAAGAAGCATTGCAACGCTTTGGAGACAACAGACCCAAATTAATTGCGGTTACGGTGTTAACCAGCATGGAACAACAAGATTTAACTGAACTGGGCATTACTTTAACGCCGGCTGAGCAAGTGATGAAATTGGCCGGTTTAGCCGCACAGTCGGGGTTAGATGGAGTAGTGTGCTCGGCACAAGAAGCCAGTATGTTAAAACAACAATTTGGTAGTGCATTTCAGTTAGTGACACCCGGTATTCGTTTAGCCGATGCGGTAGCCGATGATCAACGCCGAGTTATGACACCGTCTGCAGCCAAAGCGGTTGGTGTGGATTACATGGTGATTGGTCGACCCATCACCAAAGCGGCAGATCCGTTAGCTGCATTACAGGCTATCATTGCAGAGCTGGCGTAAGTACAGTCTGATTTCTTCGATATTTGGTGAGCTCTGTGAAATTGCAGCGGCATTTTCACAGAGCTAAAACACCGCCTCTCGCGTAAAACATCCTAAGCACTCAACGTAATATGTATATCTTAGCCATTAAGAAATGGGCAAAAAATGTCGAGTAGGGTGTGGCTAACGTTTAAAGCGAGAGGAGTTAACTATGCTGTTGGCGGTGAAACATTGTCAGCTTTGTCAGCGACAGACGTTACTGACCTTTCATCATCTTATTCCACGTAAAATGCATCGGCGTAGCCGTTTTAACAAAAAATACAGCAAAGCAGAATTACAGCAAGGTGTTTATTTGTGCCGATTATGCCACAAAGCCATTCATAAACAATATGATGAAATCACTTTAGCGCAGCGTTTTAATACCTTAGATTTATTACTTGCAGACGACGCTATACAGCGTCATTTGCAGTGGGCAGCAAAACAAAAATAAGCCTTTAATATCAATACCCTTACAATTAATTTTCAGTAAGCATAAACAGTAACTGATTGATTTTATTTATTTAATTTATTGGTTAAATTGCAAATCATACAACTCAATTCGAAATGGTCCAGGGTTCTTATCTGCGAGCATTAAAGAGACTTGCTGCACATCTTTAAAGTGAAGTTCTGGCATATTGGTTAAAGCTCGGCCGCGATAACGTCCTTGAAAATCAGCAAGATTAAAAACATAACGCTGTACATCAGCCGTTGTTTTAAACTCTGCGACATAGGCCACACCGCGAGGAATAAAAGGTGTTTTTAAACGTAGCTGATAAGTTCTGCCATCGGCAACCGTGGCTAATACCACTTGCTGAAAACGTTGCTTGGGTAAGGCTTGCGCCAAATTAAATTCTATCGAGGCAAAGCCGCCATTGTTTTCTAAAGATAAATCACCGACAAATAACACACCGTTATTTTCAGACATTAAGCGTGCATTTCCTTTAGAGTGGCCACCCATAACCGTATCATGGATCAACATGGCTTGATTGAAGTGTTGTGGATTATAAAATTGTAATGTTACTGGCTCTGACATAGCAGCACTCGCAGATTTACTGTTTAAAGTTGTTTGCGCAAAAGCCTGACTAAAGACGAAAGCACATATCGCTAAAGAATATTTAATACCGGTATGCCGCATAATAAAACATCCAAAGGTAAGATGCTTAGAGATACGGTTTTATCAGGTAAATGGTGCAATATTGGCTCAAAAGACTGTCAGCAGGTGCTTTTACCTAACACAATTAACATAGCTCATAATGTATATTATGTTAAATTGATAATTAGTATAATAGCCAGCGTTCTTTGCTAGCGATCAATTTTTAATGTTCTATTTCGAATCTATTAAGCTCAAACTCGTAATCATGATCAACCTTAATACGCCTGACTAAACTTGCTCTCTGAGGACGATATTTTCGCCAATCCCATTCATTATCTAACAGTATGATATTAGCGAGTCCAAACTTCTGTAAATCAGCCAACGAGTAGTCGTATCCAACCGCTCCCTTGCCAAAAAAGTTTAAAACATAATCCATTAAATTAAATTTGGTTTGACCATAGATGGCCAATAGATTATCGACACCGATATCTGAATAAAATGTAGTTTCCTGCTTACGCATTAAAGTTATGTGAGTCTTGAAGGTATCGACAAATTCCTTTTCAATATTCCAATCCGCTTGCCAAGCGCTGCCGTGCCATTACAAGACCGAGTTTTTTCTTAAGTACTTGGTATGGGCAGCTGGAAATACGTAGTTTGCGCAAGATGATGCACACACGCCCTTAACTTCAACATCCAATTTGTTATCCTTGATCCAACGACCTAGATCCATTCCTGCACCTATCTCACCGCCATTGCTGGATATAACAAGACGATTGGGTTTGAATTCAGCATTGTTAAAAAGTGAGAAAATAGCGTTATTTGAAGTTTCAGTTATTTCGCCCTGATAAATGAGATTGCCATTTTTGATATCAACATCCATTTCAGCATTTTGGCTATTTTCAGCAGTATTTTTTAAGCTAGTACACCCAACAACCATAAAACAAAAAACTAAAAAGAAATACTTCACCTATCCTCCCTGAAATATCGCCTTACTCATCGGCGCATCATCATCCCGCAAGGCACTGAAATAACGGCAATAATCAGTCTTGTTTTGAGTATTTCGTGATTTACATCGAAACATGATTGAATGCCGATAGCTATCGGCATTCAGTTAGTCGCTAAGTGGCCAGCTTTACGCACCGACTTTGACACACACTTGTTTAATCAAATTAAGTGTTAAGCCGGGGTCTGCGAGCTCAAGAACCTGATCCGCATTACCGATAGCATTGAAAACTTGAACCGAATTCGCACCAGCCCAAGTATGAGTAAGCTCTTTCGGACGATCCGCATTCATCTCATAAAAAGTGATTTTAACGAGTTCAGGTACATACTCATCCTGCCCAAACCTTTTTGCATAATATTCTGCAGATGCCTCTTCTACTTTAACTCCAATAGCCAAATTATTATTTAGCGTGATTTTGTGAATACCGGCACCGGGTTTCCAAGATGTAATTTGCTCAGTCGCAGCTGAAGCATAAACAACCTGCTCTCTGCTACCATCAGACTTACAATCCAGCGCCGCCATCGCTGTTTGCGTATAGGAAAAAAACACTATTGCTAAGATCATTCTATAAGGCATTTATAATTCCTTTTTATAAGTCATCCCTTGCGGGCCAGAGAAACAGTTCAATTCGTGCGCTATTAATTTGTTTGGCGAGCCATAGCCATTAACGGTTAATTTAGAGCAAGCAGGTTATGCTTTACTTGAAGAGTGTTACTTCAATAAGGCTTTTAAAAGGTTCTATTTGTCTCAATGGTTTATTACACAGACTAGTACAACTTTTATAGTTTTTACAATAGTATAAAAATAACACGTTTTATTAAGGTGAGATATTAACACGGTATTAAATCGTGGAAAAAATTTAAGCTAGCGTTCAACTAGCGTGATGTTTATTTAAAGGTACTCGCTGAAGAATCGTTGGCAATAACGATGATGATTAAGCGTGGGTTTTCTATGCTGCGGCAGCTAAAAAGGTATGGCAAATGAGTGATTAAACGGGATGGTCATTAACAGTGTTTATAATGTCAGTTTGAGAGAGCATTTTCAAACAACAAGCAATACATCCCTGTATCTGTTAAATAGGTATTACACTATTAGTTACAATGCTTGTTATCTGCTGGTCTGATGCCAGGGATCTGTAGAAATTCATGAAACTGTTTTAACTTCTGTTTTTTAATATCGTTATCCGCCACTAATAAGTACAGTGTACCCATATGTCTGTTGAATTGATTTTGGTCGGTCACTTGTAAAAAACAGGTGGTATTCATTTCTAACTCTACTAATAATGCTAAAGCGGCCTCGCGGTCAGTGCCGTTAAAGTAAATAACCTTCTCTAACGATTCCGCAGACTGTTTAAACCAATGCTTTTCTTCAGCAGAAAAGGTCATATGATTCAAAAAAGTGGCTAGTGTTGCTCTTGCTTGATGAAAAGATGAGCTCGCGGTGTGTGCTGAGCCAACTTCCACAGCTTGAGTCATAGGTATCATGAACAACAATGGTACTAACAATTTTGATAATTTCATAATGGCGACCCTCTTTAACGACTTGCTACAAACTAATAATAGCAGCTAATAATTTATCAACCTGCCACTGTTTTTGCTTAAAAAATCGAATTTTTTTAAATTGCTGATTTTATTTAATATATAGTCTGTTTTGAGGGGGGGTTTATAGCGATCTCAGTACTCTATATAACCCATTTGGGCTATATGGAATGCTTGGCATTTACGCGGTATTTATACTCATTCGCCGTAGTATGGCCTAACATAAAAACGTCTGTTGCTTTAAAACCGCTAGAGTTTTAATGATATGCTGTGTTTTATTACACACAGAGTATGACTTTAAGTTATGAGCAGAGATGATAAATACGCCGATTTACCTTTTTCACAGGCCTGTGAAAACAATAAATCCTCTATTCTTAATCATTTACAGCAATTGTTGGCAAAACATCAGCGAGTTTTAGAAATTGGTAGTGGTACGGGCCAACATGCGCTTTACTTTGCCGAACATTTACCCCATTTAGTTTGGCAAGCATCCGATCAATCGCAGTATTTACCCACATTAACTGAGCGTATTCGTCGTGCCAACTTGGCTAATTTACCCTTGCCTGTGGCTTTAGATATCTGTGCAGATGCTGCACCGGTCACGCGGGCCGATGCGCTCTTTACCGCAAATACTTTACATATTATGCCTTGGCCTGTGGCGCAGCATTTTTTTAGTCGTCTTAATGAATTAACCCAGCCAGAAGCCATCCTGTGTATCTATGGCCCTTTTAATTACCAAGGGCAATTTACCAGCACAAGCAATCAGGCCTTTGATCTAAGTTTAAAAAGTCGGGATCCAGCAATGGGTATTCGTGACCACGAACAGGTTTTACTACTGGCACAACAACAAGGTTTTCACCTAATGCATGATCACGCCATGCCAGCAAATAATCGTTTATTATGCTTTAGTAAAGCTAAGTAACTTTTTGCTTTACAGCATATTCTGCTTTTAAATATTCGGCTGTTTTTACCACGTCACTTAATATTTCTATGGCGATCCACATATCGATATAACGTAAATATAACGGGGTAAAACCTAATCTTAAAATATCGGGAGCGCGAAAGTCAGCGATCACGCCGCGCTTGATTAACGCCTGACATAACGCATATGCCTGAGGATGACGATAAGCTAACTGACTGCCCCGCTCGGCTTCTGCTAATGGCGTTAACAGGGTTAAATCGTGCAGTTCAGCATGACTTGTCAATAATTGATGAAAGGTATTAGCCAATGCTAAGGATTTAGCACGCACAGTCTGCATATTAACGTCAGCAAACACATCAAGTGCGGCATCAAGTACACTCATGGAAATAACTGGCGGTGTACCTGTTAAAAAATGCTCGATGCCGGCGGGTTTTTCATATTGAATAGTGAAAGCAAAAGGCGCTTTATGCCCCATCCAGCCACTTAAAGGTTGCGATACTTTAGATAAATGCCGCTTCGCCACGTATAAAAAAGCCGGTGCGCCAGGGCCGCCATTCAGATATTTATAACCGCATCCCACTGCGAAATCGACCTGGCAGTCATCTAAGGCAACGGGTAAAGCTCCGGCACTGTGGGCTAAATCCCAGATCACTAAAATGCCTTGTTGCTGCGCAAGTTTTGTAATGCGCGCCATATCAAGCAATTTGCCAGAACGAAAATCGACATGCGACAGTAATAACACCGCAATTTGGTCAGTTAATGCTTGCTCAAGTTCAGCTTCTTCCACTAACTGCATTTCACAGCGATCTTCGCCAATTAAGCTGCTTAAGCCTTGCACCATGTAAAGATCGGTTGGAAAGTTGCCAATAAGTGACAACACAATACGGCGTTTGGGTTGCAACAGTAAGGCACTGCTTAATACCTTAAATAAATTAATAGAGGTAGAGTCGCAACAAATCACTTGCTCTGGTGCCGCACCAATTAAGGCGGCAATTTTGCTACCTACTTTGCTGGGCAGTTCAATCCACTGATGCGTGTTCCAGCTTTTAATTAAGTCTTGTGACCATTGATGATGTAACACCTCTTGCGCACGTTCAGCACACACTTTCGGCATTGGACCAAGAGAATTACCATCGAGATAAATGGTGTCGTCCGGTAACACAAAGGCTTCACGCAGTTTGTGTAACGGGTCTTGTTGATCTAATTGCAGCAGTTCTTGATAATTCACGGCGAAATCAGCTCATTTAAAGAAAGTAAAAATTGGTTATACGCAGCGCTTTGTGGATGGATCCAATCAAAATGCCCCGCGTCGGGTACCAACAACATCGGTAAACCGCTGTCACTGGCCTGCTCAATCGGAACGATACTGTCTGCACTGCCGTGAAACAGTAAGGTTGTTTTAGGTAGTGGTTGTTCTACCGGGTTGGCTTGCTGGTAAGCTTCTGCTTGGCTTTGTAGATCACCGGCAAAGAAGCCTTGCGTCGCTTTTTGACAGCCATTATCACCCTGGCTGTAGCGTTTTACATCGGTAATCGCGGCCAGCCCAATGACGCCTTTTAATGCAGGTGTCATAGTGACTTCACTGGCGGCCAAGAGCGCCAAATGCCCGCCTGCGGAATGCCCGGCTAGCACAACACGACTAAGATCCAGTTGCTTGCGGGGCAAGTAAGGGATGTAGCGTAAAGCTTGTAAAATATCTTGATAACTGCCCGGCCAACCGCCGCCATCATCTCCGGTTCGCCGATATTCAATAGACCAAACAGCATATCCTTGTTGAGCTAAGGCATAGCTAAAAGCCTGGCTGTGTGTAATATCATAGGCATTTAACCAACAACCACCATGCACAAAGACTAGCAGCGGTGCCGGCGTGTTCGAGCCATTAGCCGGTAAAAACAACTGGCCATATTGCAGCGCGCCTGTACCGTAGTTAATGCGTTGGCTGGCCGATTCTGGAACAGCCGCGGCTAGGGGTAATAAGCTGCTATAAGACACTTGTGATAACAGCGCAGGCTGAGTTACCGACCTGACATCGACAGCAGTGGCTAAGTCAGGTTCTAGCTTAGCTTGCTGAGCACAGGCACTGAGTAGCCATGTTAAGCTAATAGGAATAAGTAGGCGCATTTAAACAAATATTAAAGAATAATTGCCGCAGTTATAACATAAAGTCGCGCAGATGTAAGGCCTAAACTCGCCAAAAAGAGTGTAGTTTAAGCCTAGGTGCAAACCACGCCAGCTAGCGCTATTAACTATTGTCCTGTTTTTCTAAAAAGGATTTAAACTCAATGGTATAAAGCCGCAACAACACCAAGGTTAACGCAAAAATAATCGGCCCATAAATGACGCCTATTAAGCCAAACAATTGGATCCCACCAATCAATGACAAGAAAATCAATAAGGTGCTCATGTTTGAGCTGCCTTGCATCAAGATCGGCCGTAGCACATTATCAATAGAGCCCACCACGATAATCCCCCAAGCGGCTAAAAAGATAGCCCAAGGCCAGTCACCGGTGAGTAGCAAATAAAGCGTTGCCGGCAACCAGATCAGCGCCGTACCAATGGCTGGAATAAACGACGCAAAAGCCATCATGGTTCCCCAAAATAAACCGGGAAAGCCGACAATGGCCATGGCAATGCCCCCTGCAATACCTTGAGCAATGGCGGTTAAGACCGATCCTAAAACAGCAGAGCGAGCCACCGTTTTTGCTTCAGTTAATAACGCTTCTTCTTGTGAGCGTGATAGTGGGATCACCCAATGCAAGGTATCGACAATTTTGTCGTGATCACGTAACAAGAAAAACAGAATAAAAAGCATCAACACAAAACCAAATAAGAAACCGGTGATATCGCCTACCAATTTTGTGCTGAGATCTAACAATTCACGACTAAAACCGGAAGCAAATTCGGTCATTTTTTCAACTATCGATTTGGCAGTAAAGCCATCTCCTGGTAAGTATTCAGCCGCCAGGGTTTGTGCTTGTAATAAATACGGATGTTGCAGCAATTGCTCTGCCCCACCGCCATTTAACCAAGTGTAGCTTTGCTTGGTAAACATGACGCCCTGTTGCACTATTGCCATAAACACAATCGAAACAGGCACGATGATCACCACCACTAACAATAAGCAGGACAAGCTTGCAGCCAAATTGGGTTTACCGGGACATTTTTGTTCAATCCACTGATGCAGCGGGAAACACAGTAACGATAAAACAAAAGCTAACACCAGGGCACCTACATAGGGCGCAATCAGCAAATAACTGCCATAAAGCGCCAATAACAGCGCGGCAATTAAAATATAGTGCCGCGATTCGGCGTTAAACTTTTTAGCCATGACGGTTGTTCCTATAACAAATTAAAGCGCTGCACCTTAAATGCGACGCAAAGGCAAAATAAGATTATTCAGCGCTGCTAACGCTAGGTAAAGGTTTAATCCGCACCGTGACAATACGATCGCCGACCATTTCAACGATCTGAAAATGGCGCTCGGCAAACTCAAATTCGGCTTGATCCGCAACATTGTCGCCAAGCTGAGCAATACACAAGGCTTCTAAGGTTAGATCGTCACGGCCTTGATTTAAAGCAACGCCATAGCCATAACACCAATCAATATCACTCAGCTTAGTCGCCCCTTTCATGCGCAGCTCACCTATAGGTCGAGCTAACTGAAAGCCTTTGTCGGCAAAGGCTTGCTCAACAAAATGTTTGTAATCAACATGCAGTACGACAAACAAATGATCACCCGGGTGTAAAATCGTGGAGCCCCGTGGTGGTATTACTTTGTCACCTCGGCTAATCATCGCAACGACCACGCTTTCAGGTAATGCCATGCGAGATAAGCGTCGATAAGCGGCTCGCGAGTTTTCAGACAAACTGTACTCTACAATCTCGGCATCAACATCACCTAAAGCGGTTATTTCTAGCGTAACGGGCGCTTGAGCGGTGGGTTGCTCAATCAGTTTTAAGCGCCGTGCCACCCAAGCTAAGGTTGAACCTTGTAAGGTGGCAGAGATTAATACCACGAAAAACACCACGTTAAAGATCAATTCTGCATCGGCTAAACCAAACATCAACGGAAAAATAGCCAAAATAATCGGTACTGAACCGCGTAAACCTACCCAAGAGACTAAGGTCATTTCACGCCGATTAAAGCCAAATAAGGTTAAAATCGGCACTATGGTAATGGGCCTTGCCAAGAACACTAATACCGCGGCAATTAAAATACCTTGCCACCATACGTCTAATAACGAGCTGGGGTTAATTAACAAACCCAGTACGACGAACATGGTAATTTGACTAAGCCAGGCTAAACCGTCATGGAATAAAAAGGTCGTTCGTTGAAAAGCAAATTGGGTATTACCAATTAACACACCACAAATAAAGATGGCTAAAAAACCACTGCCGCCGGTGTTTGCTGCAACGCCAAAAGATAATAAACCCGCTGCGGTAACCAGCACCGGATACAAACCGCTGGCTTGTAAGTGAATACGATTAATGACCTTTAATACCGCATAACCTACTGCTATGCCGACAAGCGCACCTACACCCATTTGCATGACAAACAGTTGCAGTAAAGGCCAACCCGGCTGCATATCATTCACTAAAATTTCCAGCAACCCTACGGTTAAAAATATCGCCATCGGATCGTTCGAGGCGCTTTCAATTTCCAGTGTAGATTTTAGACGTGGATTTAAATGAATACCGGCATTACGCAATAAAGAAAAAACGGCCGCGGCATCGGTAGAGCCCACAATAGCTCCCAGTAACATACCGGTAAGTAGACTGATATCTAAAATATAGCTGGCGGCTGCGCCGGTGATCACGGCCGTGCCCAATACGCCAAAGGTGGCTAACATGGACGCCGGTTTCCAGACTTGCTTAATCGACTTCAGGGGGGTTTGTAAGCCGCCGTCAAATAAGATCAATGCCAAGGCTAAGGTGCCTAAGGCATGCGCGGCCTGCGGGTTGTCAAACGCAATACGACCAATGCCGTCTTCTCCAGCCAACATGCCAACCAGTAAAAACAGTACCAGCATAGGTAAACCTAAGCGGGCAGAGATTTTACTGGAGAAAATACCCAATAAAATTAATACGGCGGCCAAAAGGATCAGCTGATCAATCAAAAACATAAGGTCTTATTTTCCTGAAAAAGCCGCTGGGCTATTAGCCTGACTATAAGGCAACAACTCACTGGCGGCAGCTAACATATGTTGGCAATGTTGTTGTTCTTTTTCGCAATATTGCTCAATAGCCGAACTTAACATATTGGGGCTATACCAACATGCACCGTAACGTAAAACCGGGCTAAACCCCCTTCTGAGTTTTTGCTCCCCTTGCGCCCCACCATCAAAGTAGCGTAAACCGTGTTCAATACAATACTGGATACCTTGATAATAACAGCATTCAAAGTGCAGTAATGCATAATCCGCTAACGCACCCCAATAACGGCCATATAAGGTATCGCCAAGCTGAAAACACAAAGCTGCAGCAACCAATTGCGCAGGATCATCCGCCGTAAAAGCCGCAAATACCACGATCTGCGCACGCATACTGCTGAGTAATTGCCACCAACTGTCGGCGCTAATGTAGCCATTATGCCCTGAGCGCTCTTGATAAGTTTGCTGATAACAGGCGATCACGCTTTGCCATTGCGCTGGGGTAATATCGATGCCTTGCAACGTTTTAAACTCTAGCGGTAATTGCTGCGTTTTTTGTCGTTCTTGTCGAATTTGTTTCCGCTTACGTGAAGACAATGCTGCTAAAAAATCTGAAAAGTCAGTATATTGCAGGTTCTGCCATAAAAACTGCACTTCGTGTCGAGGTAAGCATTGTTGGTCGAGTAAAAGCTGTTGCAGTGGCAAGTGGCAATAAAACCAATGCGCGCTATGCCAGCCCTGCTGCGCAATGTCAGCTAAAACGGTTTGTATTAATAGACTGGCAATACTTTGCCAATCTAAACAGGGTAATACCGCGAGCCGCGAGCCAGTAACGGGCGTAAAGGGAATGGCTGATACCCATTTAGGATAATAAGGCAATTGATAATGCTCATAGGCGCGCACCATGGGCCAATCAAATAGATACTCACCGTAAGAATGCGTTTTTAGATAACCAGGGATCACCGCAATCAGCTGATCGTCTTGCCATAAACTGGCATGACGGCTATACCAGCCGCTGTTGCCATCCACACTGCCCCCCTGCTCTAAAGCAAGCAAAAAGGCATGTTTAGCAAACAACTCGGTTGGCTCAAACAAGGCATCCCAAGCACCCGCCGGGATACTGTTAAGTGATGTTAGCCAACGAAACTGCATAATGGCTGAGGGCTTCGTTAAAAGTTAAACAGCATAAAGCCTAAACCGATGCTATTTTGCCGATGATTATAATCCAGTAAGGTTTCGGCATAACCTGAAAACAACTGCAAGTGTACCCGTAAACCATCGGCTTTTGATTTATCAATTGGGTAAGTTAAATCTAATTGCCATGAGCCATTCGAAAAGTCATTCCAACTCATTTTGCGCGTTAAAGAAGCGGTCGCGCTGCCCGGTAACCAGCTGAGTTGTAATTCAGTAGTCCCCAAAAAAGAGGTCAGATCAGGGTTATCATCATCATCGGCTTGCTCTGGAATACGCCGATTCACTTTAACGCTAAAACCCACTTGGTCACGTTCGAAAGCCGCTGCGGCATAAATACGATTCCAACTGCGCGACATGGGTTCGCTTTGCCCATTGGATTGGTGCACAAAGCCGAGTTGGAGCATTTGCATGCTCCAACCTAGCGGGAGTTTACCCAAATATTTTGCAGTAGGAATCACGTAAATGACTTCAGGCTGATAATCGGTGCTACGAAAGGGGGCGGAGTCTTGCGAGTTCCAAAGTTGCCACATCGACGTTTGAGTGTAGGCAAACCATAAATCTGCATTAGGCAATAATACATCTTCTAACATCTTCGCACGTAAAGACACCTGCAATTTTGCTTCAATTGGTTTGTAATTCTCTTGTAAATCAGCCAAACCTAAAGTTGGGCTTTGCGGTTGCCGATTAATCGACGACGTGTAATGTGCAGGTAATAAGAAGTTGGGCTGATAAGTACGCACCACAAAAGGCCCGCGCTTTTCATTATCACCCAGCTCCCAAAGGCTTTGCAAAATAGTCGCTACCGGAATGGGTGCTGCCTCTTCAACTTGAGTCACCTTTATCGAAGGCGTGGTTTCAATTTTAGCTTCAGCAACTAAGCGAGCTTTTTGTTGCGCTTCCACTAAGCGGTCGTAACAAGCCAACCTTTGTAGATCATCTTGACCAAGACATTGTTCCATCGGCGAAATATCTGCCGACGCTGCACTTGAGCTTAATAATAAAATTCCGGTTAATGGTGTGAGCACGGCCTATTTCCTTTAGCGTCAATCTACTTATATTAATAGCTTAACATGACAAAACGCTGAACATGACAAATTTGTTAGCTCATGTTATCTAATTAGCTGATTAACATAGCGAAGCGCTATTTGTCACTGGCTTATTCCTTGGTTATTCAGCAGCGTAAATTGCTATTTTTTACTTTGCTAAGATGTTTAGTTATTTTGGCCAGTTATAGGGTGTTGGTGTTTAACTTTGTCGATATCAAGCCCATTTAGCTGATTTCGTTAAACCCGCTCTTTAAATTTTTTAGCCGCACCCTCAGATAGACTGTTATATAAAAACCAATCATAAGTTGTTTCATCGCGATGCCCTGTTTTTATTTCATGTAGCAAGGCAAAAACGTTATTACCTAATAAGGAAAGCTTTATGAGTCAATCCACTTATCAACCCCCCAAAGTTTGGCAATGGCAGCAAGCTAATGGTGGCGCCTTTGCTAATGTCAATCGCCCTATCGCGGGGGCGACGCATAATAAAGCCTTGCCCAAGGGTGAACATGCTTTACAGCTGTATTCACTTGCCACGCCGAATGGAGTGAAGGTCAGTATTTTATTAGAAGAGCTGTTGGCCGCAGGCTTTGAGCAAGCCGATTATGATGCTTGGTTAGTGAATATTCGCGAAGGCGATCAATTTAGTAGTGGCTTTGTTGACGTTAATCCCAATTCTAAAATCCCCGCTCTGATGGATCATTCAACCACTCCGCCAACACGGTTGTTTGAATCTGCATCCATCATGCTGTATTTGGCAGAGAAATTTCAGGCATTTATACCAAAAGACACCTCAGCCCGTGCGCAAATGTTTAATTGGTTATTTTGGCAAATGGGCAGTACGCCCTTCTTAGGCGGTGGCTTTGGGCATTTTTATGTTTATGCTCCCGAGAAAATTGAATATGCCATAGATCGCTATGCTATGGAGACAAAACGGCAATTAGACGTATTAGATAAGCAGTTGGCCAACAATCAGTTTATTGCCGGTGAAGAATACACGATTGCGGATATGGCCATTTGGCCATGGTACGGTGCTTTAGTGTTAGGCCGTTTGTATGATGCGGCAGAGTTTTTAAGTGTTGATAGCTACACTCATGTACGACGCTGGGCCGAGCAGATTGATGCGCGACCTGCGGTAAAGCGTGGTTATATTGTTAATAGGACTTTTGGGTCCGAGCCGCATTTGGCTGAACGACACAGCCAAGAAGACTTTAAAGCTTTTGGTTTGTAACAATAAGGCGAGTTAAGCGTAATACTGCTCGGTTTAGCGTTTAGCGCCTTATTTTTAGGTTTCTGGATAACGATTAAGCTTGTGCAGCAGTAAGCTGCTGCGCTTGTCTTGCTTGGTACTGCAATTCATTTTGTAAACTTTCGGGTAAAGCTAATTGCTTGGCAAGTTCATTTAGGTAACTGCGCTCCATAAAGCTTTCTTCGTCAATTACCAATACGCTGGCGAGAAACATTTCTACGGCGATGTCTCTGCTGGTCGCATATTTCGCCACATTGGCTGGATCTAAAGGTTGTTGTAATTGCTGATCAATAAAAGACAGTAACGCCTGATCGGCGGTCAGTTTAGCCACTTCGTTATCAATGATATGTCGTTCACGATCATCAATATGACCATCTGCTTTGGCCGCGGCAATTAACGCAATTAAAATAGCTTTGCTGTGCTCATCGGCCTCTGCAGCACTGAGATTTTCCAACGGTTGTGCCGCAGGTGCTGTTTGCATCTGCTCAGATTGCTGCCAATTTGTATAAGCTTTGTAAGCGAGTACGCCAACCGCGGCTAAGCCACCGTAAGTTAACACTTTACCGCCAAGCTTTCGGCCTTTTTTACTGCCTAATAGCAACCCTAAAGCACCACCGGCCAAGGCGGCACCGCCTTTTCCTTTTAGCATGTCACTCACACCACCACTAGTTGCAGAACGGCTGTTATTACCAAGCCCGGATTGCAGCAGCTTTTCTAAAAAATGTTTATTAATCATTGCAACATTCCCCCTCTCTAAGACACTTATTAGAGTGTTTAACGGTTAAAAGTTCAGGCGGGTTACTTGGGGCAATTGTTTGCTTGTCGATAACCTTGCGCTTCAGCTTCTGAGGCCGTATCAAAGCTCACGCGATTGCTTACCGCCATACTTAAATAATTAGGACAATCAGGTCGATGGTAGATTTTTGAGCGTCGATTACCATAAATCGGCGTAACTGCCCTGCTGGCGATAGGCGCTGCAGCAGCGAGTTGCTCTTTGACCACAAGGCCATCCCCTTTTGTTTTATAACCCAGTGACCATTGTTCTGCCCCCGAAATAAAGGGATTGCTTCTGCCGGTTAGCGCAGCGGTACGATCATGACGCTGTTGTTCAATCGCTGATACCGGATCTTGTAAATGCCACGCCATATACAATTGTTGATCTTGGCGACTGAGTGTCAGGTTATAACGGTCTGCCATATAAAATGCCACTCTGGCAATATCGCCACGAATAGTCGTTTTCGGCTGTACTTTACGGTTTTGGGTATCGATTTTAATGTCGCATTGGCCAAATTGCCCCGTTATTGTTGGGCTAACCATACCAAATGGCAGATCAGAGCGCAGACCATTAATTTGGCCAACCGCATAAGTTAAATTAAATAAATCTGCTTCGATACGATTAAACAGTGGATCGTTTTGTTGGCAGTTTTTTCTCCCCCCCTTTTGCCAACACTGTAATTGTTTGCCCACCCATGAGATTGGGATGATATGTTCTACTTCAGAGCGCGCCGCGCGAGCTAAGGTGGCGGCACTGGGTAAACCTTTTGGTGAGTAAACTGCAAAACCGCAGGCAGCATGATCAACTCTGCCGCCACTGCGTCCTACCCAGCTGATAGGGCAATCGCAATAAAATGTTTGTGGTTGATCTTGATACACCTGCTTTAATAATACTTTCGCTTGTTCAAAATTAGCCGGCTCTGCGGCAAAGGCCATCACACTGAACAGCCAACTTGCTAACAAGCCACTTGCGAATAACCATCTTGTTCTCATACTGACAACGACTCTACTGCGCGGGCCGAACGCGCATAGCTGACTACCTATTTTGTGACGGCCTGCACAAAACAGCGATACGTTGTACTTAGAGAACTCAGCAGAGAGCGAAGACAACTTTAGGGAAGAATGTTAACAGTTTTGTAGATTAAAACGAAGCGCGTTATGATGGCGCGCGATATTGGAAATTAGCGTTTGGCTTGCTCCTTAAAACACGATATGCTGATGAAAAATGATGCTTAAACACTTGCTAATAGTAATAATTTTTTGTTTTTTACGGTTTTAGTTATCTGCTACATTAGAGATCAGTGATGATTCTTACATTGTTTGAATGGCATATTTATAGTATACATATCGGGTCGGATTAAATGGATGTATTCCCCTGCATGCAGTATATTTTAAAAAGAGGGTATCTCTGCCTGATGCTGCTCTGCTCGCCTACTGTTTTAGCCCTAGATTATCACTTTAGCCCAATCGATGATCCCCTGTTAGCACGGCAAGCCTCTGTTTACGACATTAAAGCGGATAAACAAGGTCTACTGTGGTTTTCCAGCGATACAGATGGCTTAATTCGCTTTGATGGTTACAGAAGCACCAATTGGTTGGTACCCGATTCACACGAATATAATCGCCTAAATATTAACCGCATGGTGTTTACTGAACGTGGAGACATGTGGCTAGGTGGCTGGGGTGAAGGTTTACTCTTACTCAAACAGCAATCTAAAGAGCGCATTAATTTTAAAGCGGATAGCTCTGATGACAATGCGTTAGCCTCTGATCGTGTTCAAGAAATATTTTCTGACAGCCAAGATCGTATTTGGATTGGCTCCGTAGGTGGTGTCAATATTATTTACCCTGAGCAACCTTATCGCCTCACGCGTTTTGCGTTAAACCAGCCCAACCATCCGTTAAATGGCCAGCGCATTTGGGGTATCACCGAGTTTGATAATGCGATTTGGTTTGCCACTTCCAACGGTATCGTTAAAGTTAATGCGGATCTATCAACTTATACGCAACTCGATTTGCCTGCTTTTAATAAGTTGGTTGCCGATCGCGCTAGAGAAGTGCGAAATATTGCGAATATCAATAATCAGCTTTGGGCACTTTCCTCTCAAGGATTATTTCTTTACCAGGCGGCTTGCCAGTGTTTTACTGAAATGGAAACGCCAGAAGATTTGCCGACCCCTCGCGGTAATGTTTTAGCTGAACTAAGCCCAGGAAGACTGTGGGTGGGTGCCTCAGATGGCTTATATTTATTTGATATCCCATCACTGACTTGGCTAAAAAACAGTAATAATTACAACTTTTTACCTAATGCCGATGTGCGCAGCTTACATCAGAACAGCAGTAAGCAATTATGGGTGGGCACGCGTGATCGTGGTATCTTTGTTGGCTTGGCACAACACTCGGTGTTTAAACCATTAGCGCTGACTATGCCTGCTGCCCTGCAAGAAGCGGCGTTAAAACGCATAAACGCGGTTTACCATGACAAAGCGGGTAATCTTTGGCTTGCAACGCCCAATCAGTTATTACGTCGTGATACGCAGCAGCAGTGGCAAGTGTTTGATTTTGGCTGGCAAACTGGGATCCATAAAGTCTTTAGGATTTACAGCGATGCTAACGAAGTGCTTTGGCTCGCTACCGATGTTGGCTTGTTCTATTTTAAAGATGAACAATTTACCCAAGAAACACGCCCCTTTGATTTAGCCAAGATAAATAGTACTGCCGTAACCGACCTCTTTATCAGTCACACGGGCACCTTTTATTTAAGCTTGTGGCAACAAGGGCTGTTAACTTGGCAACCCGATACGCAAGATGTGGTTATGGCTATCACCGATATTTTCGGTATCAACGGAGATTTAATTCATCAAATAAGTGTGCAAGACGGTTTACCTTTGTATGCTGCCAGTCGCTATTCGGGCTTATTTGTTAACAATGCTGCGCAAGAGCGTTGGTCTCGGCTTGCTCTGCCGATCCATGATGATATTGATGGGTTTGGCTGTGCCTTACCCGACAATAACAGCACCTTGTGGTTATGCTCTGAATACGGTTTGTGGCAATTTGATAAAACCAATAACAATTTGCTGCATTACATGCCGGAACAAGGATTACCTAGCCCCTACATTAACAGTGCCTTTTTTGATGCCCACGGCCAGCTTTGGGCACTCACTAACAATGGCCCCGCTCGCTTTGATACTCAACTACAGCGTTTTATCAGTTATGGTTTAGCGGATGGCTTACCCGATTTAACCATGCAGCGTAATGCCTATTCTATTTCTGCTGATGGCGAAATGGTGCTTGGGACCGCCAATGGTGCCGTGGTGCTGAATAACGATTTAGAACAAGAGGTGTTTCAACCGCCGCGCCTGGTGCTTACCGAGTTGATTGTTGATGGTGTGGATTTAACGCGTGAGTTTGACGTAATAAGTGAAGACTTGGAATTACCCTACTCTTATAACGAGCTGATTATCCGTTTTGCGGTATTGGATTACTGGGAGCCTGAGCTGAACAGCGCGCGTAGTCGACTCATTGGCTTATCTGATCAGTGGTCAGCACTGAATAACAGTCGTGAAATTCGCTATGTCAATTTAAAGCCTGGCAAATTTCAATTAGAAATTGAAGGCCAAAACAGCCGTGGTTTTAACACCATAGCGCCTTTACGCTTAACATTTAGTGTTGCGGCACCTTGGTACTATTCTGTGTGGATCTGGCTGTTGTTGATTGTGTCTTTACTGGCCTTGTTTGTGCTGATTATTTGGTTACGCGAAGCCAGTTTACGCCGACAAAATGTTCGCTTACACGACTTAGTTAAACAGCGCACGCAAGAGTTAGAATCACTGGCAGCACAATTGAAAAATCGGGCCGATCACGATCCTTTAACTAATCTATTAAATCGAGATGGCTTTGCTGAGAATTTCTCTCGCCTGTTAGCCCATGCTGCCCGTGAAAAGCAAGCCGTCAGCCTGGTATTAATTGATATTGATTACTTCAAAATGCTCAATGACCAATACGGTCATAATGCGGGCGATGTGATGCTGCAGCATTTTGCCAAGTTATTAAGCCAGCGAATTCGTGGTACTGATATTGTTGGACGCTGGGGTGGCGAAGAGTTTGTCCTCGCCTTAGCGAATTGTAATGCTATGGATGCTAAGGTTTTTTGCCAGCAGTTTTTACAGCTATTACAGAATGACGGTTGTAAGTATCAGGGCACACAACTCACCATCAGTGCCACTATGGGTATTGCCAGCTTGCCCTTATCTGTAAACTCACTGCAGCAATGGGTAAAGTATGCTGATGAGGCATTATATATCGGCAAAAATAATGGTCGCAACCAGGCGGTGATCGCCACTATACCGACTAATTTAACTTAAACTTCACGTGCTGCATTGTGCGATAAATTCTGATAACACGTGACTTTACTAAGTAAACTTGCAAAACGCGCTTTGATAGCCAATTAAGACCGGCTTTAGCTAACCATCACACCGCTAACGTTAAGCTTAACGGCGTGATGGTGAGTCTATTAGTTACTTACACGACGGTAGGAACGATACTGTGGCTGCCAAAAATTTTGTTCAATTTTTTGCTGTAGCACGTTATCGTCTATCTCTAGCGCTAAACCCTGCTGGATCGCCACTTTGGCAACCGCAAAAGCAATCTTCTTACTTAACTCTGCCAGTGCGGTGAAATTTGGTAATAACCCACCCTGCCCCGTATTCGCCAGCGGTGAGTTCGCCGCTAAGGTTTCGCTGGCCGCTCGTAGCATGTCATCACTGATCAAACGGGCTTTTACAGCCAGCACGCCTAAACCGATACCAGGGAAAATATAGCTGTTATTACATTGGGTGATCAGATGTTGCTTACCCTGATAAGTCACGGGGGCAAAAGGACTCCCCGTAGCAATAATCACGTCACCGTCAGTCCAATTAATCACTTGCTCTGGCGTGGCTTCGACCTGACGTGACGGATTACTCAATGGGAAAATAATCGGAGTGTCACAGCCTTTTTTCATGGCGCGGATCACTTGCTCGGTAAATAAGCCCGCTTGGCCAGACACCCCAATCAGGATAGTGGGCTGTGCACAGTTCATCACATCCAATAAGCTTGGGTAATCACCACTGAAGCTCCAATCACTGATCGCCTCGCTGCGTTGTACTAAGGCTTGTTGAAAATCACGTAAATCGGGCATCGATTCGGTTAATAAACCAAAACGGTCGACCATGTAAATCTGGCTACGCGCTTGTTGCTCCGTTGCACCTTCTGCGACCATTTGGCTGATAATTTGTTCTGCAATACCACAACCCGCAGAGCCCGCACCAACAAACACCACCTTTTGCTGATGCAACGCCACGTCTTTAGAGCGGCAAGCGGCAAGTAAGGTACCCACGGTAACGGCTGCCGTACCTTGAATATCATCATTAAAACAACATACCTGCTCACGGTAGCGCTGCAAAATCGGCATGGCATTAGGCTGAGCAAAATCTTCAAATTGAATAATCGCATCAGGCCAACGCCGATTAACGGCAGTAATAAATAAATCAATAAATTCGTTATACTGTTCTTGCGCAACCCGTTTTTGCCGCAGGCCCATGTACATCGGATCATTTAACAGCTTTTCGTTATTGGTCCCGACATCCAGCATCACCGGTAACGTATAAGCCGGGCTAATCCCACCACAAGCGGTATACAGCGAGAGCTTACCGATGGAAATACCCATGCCGCCGATACCTTGGTCACCTAAACCTAGCACCCGCTCACCATCCGTTACGACGATAACTTTAACTTTCGCTTTAGTGGCATTGCGCAGCACATCGTCCAGATTGTAGCGATCGTCATAACTGATAAATAAGCCGCGCGAACTGCGATAAATATCAGAAAATTGCTCACAGGCATCACCGACTGTGGGGGTATAGATAATGGGCAACATTTCTTCTAAATGCTGCTGCACTAAACGATAAAACAAGGTTTCATTGTTATCTTGGATCGCCCGCAAATAAATGTGTTTGTTGATGGCATCATCAAAACTGCGATACTGCAAATAACAACGACTGACCTGCTCTTCAATCGTTTCATAACGTGGTGGCAGTAAACCGGTTAAATTAAAGGTTGAGCGCTCTTCTCGGGTAAAAGCACTGCCTTTGTTTAATAATGGCGTTTCAAGTAATGCTGAGCCTGCGTAGCCTGTGTAAAGAGGACGCTTGTTTGATGGTGTTACAGACATGATTTAATCCGAAAATGACCACTGCCACCTGTCGATGGCAGTAAATTGATTTAATAAATGGTGCTGATCCTAGGGTTTAAAATGGACAACACGAACAAGCCTTCGGTATTACAAAAATCGATCGCTTTAATCAAATCCGCCTGCGCCAGTTGCAGTACTTCTAATAAGTACGGATCGACCAGCGTTTGCATATTATAAAGCTCAGGGTGCTGATTAGCTAAGGCTAAACGTACAGCAAGATGCACTACAAGCACATCTAGTGATCGTGCTTCATAATGGGTATTATTTTGCAGAGCAAGTGGCTCTACGATTGAATCGGGCAGCTGCCACATATTCAGTAATTCTGCACCGCAAGCGGCATAGCTAAAGCCAAGCAGTTTTTGTTGTAGTTGCCAGGGTTTCATTTCATCGGTGTATTCTTGACAAGCTGCAGCCACTTCAGCGTTTTGCTGCACGACAACTAACTCACCAATATTATGTAATAAACCAGAAACATAAGAGCGATCGGGATGTTTTAAGCCAATACGCTGTGCTAAATATTTAGCAATTAATGCCGCATTAACGCTTTGTTCCCAAAAACGTTCGGTGTCAATCGCTTGCGTGTTCAATTTGCTACAGGCGGTACTAATACCAATACTAAGGATCAAGTTATAAACTTGGGTTTTACCCAATACCAATAAGGCTTTGTTGATGGTTTCAACTTGGTAAGGCAGACGATAAACCGCACTATTGGCCAGTTTTAGAATTTTTGAAGTTAATACCGGATCAAGCAGAATGACATCGGCAATATCATCAAGATTTGCGGTGTCTGAATCCATAAGCTCCTTAACCCGGAAATAACTATCCGGTAAAGAAAACAGCTCTTGCACATTTTGCGCATACTGTAACGCATTCATTCGACCTTCTCCGTTTTACCCTACACTTAGACACTACATACCCTACACTAAGGTAAGTTTAAGTGTTACTCCAAGTTTTGATTTTACAAGGTTTTAGCTAAAATACTTAGGAATTTTAGCGCAGAAAGGCAAAAAGAGTGATAAAAACCGCCAACTGTGTATGTTTTACCCACAGTTAGCGGCGAAAAGCTTAACCATAAATCTCAAATAAACCGGCATTAATCCATTGATGCGTGACAATTGACGCGGCATAACCAAGAGCAATAACCGGCGCCCACTTTAAATGCCCAGAAAAGGTATAGTAACCTCGGGCTTGGCCCATTAAGGCGACACCTGCCGCAGAGCCCACCGACAGTAAACTACCGCCGACTCCTGCGGTTAAGGTAATTAATAGCCATTGACCGTGTGACATCTCAGGTTGCATGGTCAGTACCGCAAACATCACCGGAATGTTATCGATCACGGCCGAGATCACGCCCAAGGCAATATTGGCATTTGTCGCGCCCCATTGGGTATACAGAATATCAGACATCAAGCCGAGATAACCTAAAAAGCCCAAGCCACCCACACACATCACGACACCGTAAAAAAACAATAAGGTATCCCACTCAGCGCGTTGTACCCGACTGAACACATCAAACGGCACTACGCCGCCTAAACGTTTTAAGCGTTCCACATCGCCGGTACGTTCGGCCATTGCTCTTTTGCGCGCCAATGAACCCGGTAATGTTTGGCGTAAAAAGTAGCCAAAAAATTGTAAATAACCCAAGCCCATCATCATGCCCAGTACCGGGGGTAAATGCAGGAAGGTGTGACAACTCACTGCGGTGGCAATGGTGATGAGAAATAAACTCACGATACGCAGTGCACCGCGCTTTAATTCCACTTCTTCTAATAACGCACTGGGTTGACGTTTTTCGACAAAGAAACTCATCACTAAGGCCGGGACTAAGAAATTGACTAAGGATGGGATAAATAGTGCAAAGAATTCTTGAAAATGTAATAAACCAGCTTGCCACACCATCAGCGTAGTGATGTCACCAAACGGACTAAAAGCGCCCCCAGCGTTAGCGGCGACCACAATATTGACGCAGCATAAATTGATAAACTTTTTATCGCCTTCGGCCACTTTCATCACCACAGCACACATCAGCAAAGCAGTGGTCAGGTTATCGGCTACCGGTGAGATAAAGAAGGATAAAAAGCCGGTGATCCAGAACAGGTTTTGATAACTGAAGCCCTTTTTTATCATCCAAGAACGTAACGCATCAAATAAACGCCGCTCTTCCATTGCATTGATGTAGGTCATCGCCACTAATAAAAATAGCATTAACTCAGCAAATTCGAGCAAATTATGCCGAAATGCCACCTGCGTGACTTCGGGTTGCCCTTGCTGAATATAAACCCAACCAATTAACATCCAAATCAAACCGGCCGCGACTAATACGGGCTTGGATTTGCGCATATGCAGTTTTTCTTCGCCCATCACCAGTGCATAAGCGATAACGAAAATACCGATACACACATAGCCAACCATCGATTGTGTCAGTTCTAGGTGCCCAGCTGCTGCCGCAAAGGCTGAAGGGGTAAGTAATAACAGCAGGGTACAGCAGAAAACAGAAAGGATCTTTTGCATGCATAAACCTATTCGGGTTGAGTTTTCAAACAGATCCATGTTGGATCAGCCAATTTCAGTTAATAAAGTATTGCACTTCTGGATGGCCAGAATGCCAGATGAATTAGCGGATTTCCACGACAAATTGCAAAATTAGACCAAAGTTTACTTTTTAGACATAAAAAAAGGAGCCGCAGGCTCCTTTAATTACAGGTGAAGATGGGCAGATTAAGCCACTAAGCTACGTAACATCCACGCATTTTTTTCATGTACTGTCATACGCTGCGTCAGCAGATCCAGCGTCACTTCATCTGAAGCGCCGTCTGCCACAGGCACAATAGAGCGAGCAGTCTTGGCAATCGCTTCTTGGCCTTTGACTAAGTCTTTGATCATCTCTTCCGCTGTTGGAATACCGTCTGCCTCTTTTAAACTGGTTAAACCGGCATAAGCTTTATAAGAGCCTGGCGCAAATTCACCTAAAGCCCGGATCCGCTCGGCGATATCATCTACGGCAATCGCTAACTCGGTGTACTGGGTTTCAAATAATGTATGCAGGGTTTGAAACATGGGACCCGTAACATTCCAATGATAATTATGTGTTTTCAGATACAGCGTATAAGTATCTGCCAGTAATACCGATAAACCATGAGCAATGGCTTTACGCTGTTCTTCTTCAATACCTATATTGATCTTCATTTTCTCTCCTGGGTTTAACTGTTAATGCACAAAAAATTTTAGCCTATTAACAGTGACATGGAGGCAAAATAAATGAGATCAAGGGCTGGCATAACAAAATCAGCTTATGCCAGCCGTTAAAACGTTATTGTAAGGCGAGTTGTTGCGCCAGATACTCTTCGTAACTACCGGCAAAGTTACTCATCCCTTTGTCGGTGATTTCGATAATACGGCTGGCTAACGAAGAAACAAACTCACGGTCATGACTGACAAACAACAAGGTCCCTTTGTAATGCTCTAAGGCTAAGTTAAGTGACTCGATCGACTCCATATCTAAGTGGTTAGTCGGTTCATCCATCACCAGAATGTTCGGTCTTAATAACATCAGTTTACCGAAAAACATGCGGCCTTGCTCACCACCCGATAACACTTTTACGGACTTTTTGATGTCATCTTGTGAGAATAATAAACGGCCTAAAACACCACGAATCGCTTGCTCGTCATCTGAGGGTTGTTTCCATTGGCTCATCCAATCGAACAACGTCATGTCAGTTGCAAATTCATGCGCATGATCTTGCGCATAGTAACCAATACAGACGTTTTCAGACCATTTAACCGTACCGCTATCCAGTTTGAGATCACCCACTAAACACTTTAACAGGGTTGATTTACCGATACCGTTCGGGCCGAGGATGGCGACCTTTTCACCGACTTCGATGGTCATTTTTAACTTGCGTAATAGTTGTAATTCACCAAAGCTTTTGCTTAAGTCTTCCACTTCTAACGCTAAACGATACAGTTGTTTTTGCTGTTCAAAACGAATAAACGGATTAACACGACTAGAAGCTTTTACTTCTTCTAACTGAATTTTATCAATTTGTTTAGCGCGACTGGTGGCTTGTCGTGCTTTTGACGCATTGGCAGAAAAGCGGCTGACGAACGTTTGGAGTTCGGCAATTTGCGCTTTTTTCTTGGCATTATCCGATAACAAACGCTCACGTGTTTGCGTGGCGGCCGTCATGTATTCATCATAGTTGCCCGGGAATACGCGTAACTCGCCGTAGTCTAAATCAGCCATATGCGTACAGACGCTGTTTAAGAAGTGTCTATCGTGCGAGATGATGACCATGGTGGAATTACGTTCAGCCAACACGTTCTCTAACCAACGGATCGTATTAATATCCAAGTTGTTGGTAGGTTCGTCTAGTAACATGATATCGGGATCAGCAAACAACACTTGGGCCAATAACACACGTAATTTGAAGCCTGGCGCGACTGACGACATCAAACCATAATGCTGTTCAATCGGGATCCCCACGCCTAATAATAATTCACTGGCCCGCGATTCAGCAGAGTAGCCATCCATCTCACCAAAAGCGACTTCCAGATCGGCGACTTTCATGCCATCTTCTTCAGTCATTTCAGGCTCGGCATAAATACGATCGCGTTCTGACTTCACCGACCATAGCTCTGCATGCCCCATGATCACCGTATCAATAACGGTGTACTTTTCAAAAGCGAATTGATCTTGATGCAGTTTTGCTACGCGAAAGTTAGGCTCTACAAAAACATTACCCGCGCTAGGTTCAAGCTCGCGACTTAAAATCTTCATGAATGTCGACTTGCCGCAGCCGTTCGCGCCGATCAAACCATAACGATTGCCATCGCCAAATTTAATCGAAATATTTTCAAACAACGGCTTAGCGCCGAACTGCATGGTAATGTTATTGGTTGAAATCACAGAAAAGGGTCCGTTACAGGGTTAATACAGCTAAAAATGGTGCGGTACTATACGCGTTTTGTCGGTAAAACTCAAAAGCACTGTGCTTTTAAATGTGCTTAAAACAACAAACCGGCCTAAGCCGGTTTGTTGTTACCTTATTTTGCCTCGGCGACGGCTTTAGCCGTTAGCGCGGTAATGGTCGCCCAGTCTTTAGCATCGACTGCGCTATCAGGTACTATCCATGAACCGCCAACACAACTTACATTCGGTAGTGCCAGGTAATCATTATAGTTTTTCTCGTTAATACCACCAGTAGGACAAAAACGAATATCGGCGAAAGGACCATAAATTGATTTTAAGTTCTTCACGCCCCCGGCAGCTTCTGCAGGGAAAAATTTAAAGTGGGTATAGCCTAATACGGTGCCTTGCATTAACTCTGAAATGGTGGCAATGCCGGGGATCAGCGGAATACTGGATTCTTTGGCGGCAATTAACAAGTTTTCGGTTAACCCTGGGCTGATTGCAAATTTTGCACCTGCTGCAATGACTTGGGCTAATTGTTCTGCAGTGGTCACCGTACCGGCACCAACAACGGCCTCTGGCACTTCTTCAGCTAAACGTTTAATGGCCGCTAAGGCTTGAGGAGTGCGCAATGTCACTTCTAACACCTTAATACCACCGGCAATTAATGCTTTGGCTAACGGAACAGCGTCATTAATATCTTTAATAACGATTACTGGAACTACAGGACCCATAGCAAACAACACCGATGGTTGTAGTTGCCAATTAGAAAATGCCATAAATTAACCCGCCAATGTTTGTTTTAGATAAACCGCGGCACCCAATAAACCAGGTTGCTCGGCTGTAACAATGAAAACCGGTATTTGCCGGTTGAAGCCACTAAAGCGCCCTTTTGCATCAAATCGTTGACGAAATTCGCTGCGACCTAACAAGGGTAGAAGTTTCGGTACAATGCCTCCGGCTACGTATACGCCACCAAAAGTACTGAGCGTTAATGCCAAATTACCGGCAATGCTGCCAAGACTGGCATAAAACTGTTCAACTGTTGCCACGGCTAACGCTGAGCTGGCGCTGAGCGCTTGCTGGCCAATTTCACCGGCAGTTAAAGCGGGCGTGTCGATTTTTTGATAAGCCGCTAGCGCGCGATAGATGGCTTCTAAACCAGGGCCAGATAACAGGCGCTCTGGTGAAACATGACCATGTTCAGCAGCTAATTGTTGATAAATAAACCACTCTTGTTCAGTTTGTGGCGCCCAATCAACATGGCCGCCTTCACCCGGTAAAGGTATATACTTTTGGCCAAAAGGCACTAAATGCGCCACGCCTAAGCCCGTTCCGGCACCCAGCACGGCCATAGGCTGTGCTGGCTTAGCGGCTTCACCACCAATCTGAATTTTTTGATCGTCAGCTAACGCCGGTAATGACATGGCAACAGCGGTAAAGTCGTTCATTAACAGCAGCGTATCTAACCCCAAGCCGGCTTGCATGGCCTTAATCGAAAACTGCCAATGAAAGTTCGTCATCCGAACTTCATCACCGTTAATGGGGCAAGCAATACCAATGGCAACATCTTTTAACGCAGTTAATCCTTGCTGCTGCTGATAGTGCGATAATGCATCGGCCAAGGTTGCAAAATCTGCACAAGGATAAACTGCGACTTTATCCAGCGCTAAGGTATCTAATGCAACCCGGCTAAAACGGGCATTTGTGCCACCAATATCGGCGACGATGGCAAATTTACGAGTGTCAGCCATGCAGGTGTTCCTCCGTAATAAATAAGCTGCATGCACCCTGCTCAGCTCCAGTGAGTTGCTGACGCATGGCACCAAACATTTCACGGCCCATGCCGTATAAATTCGGGGCCATGTCTGCTACTGCAACCGGTCTTGCGGCGAATTCTTTGGCATCGACCAACACTTCTAACTTGCCACTTTCGCCATCCACTAACAGCATATCGCCCGTATTAATGCGGGCAATATTACCCCCATCTAACGCTTCTGGTGTGACGTGGATGGCTGCCGGCACTTTTCCTGACGCGCCTGACATTCGACCATCCGTCACCAAAGCCACTTTAAAACCTTTATCTTGTAACACCCCTAACGGTGGCGTTAACTTGTGCAGCTCTGGCATACCACAGGCTTTTGGACCTTGGAAACGCACCACAACAACACAGTCTTTATCTAATTCACCGGCTTTAAACGCCGCGTCTAATTCATGTTGGCTGTGGAAAACGACTGCTGGCGCTTTAACAATTTCGGTGCCTGGACGCAGTGAAGAGGTTTTCATCACGCTGCGACCGACATTGCCCGATAAAACTTGTAAACCACCATGAGCTTTAAAGGGTTTATCGACTGAGGTTAAAACATCATCATCAGATGATTGCTCTGGACCATCCACCCAAACTAATTTGCCGTCTTGTAATACCGGAACTTGGGTATAACGACGTAGCCCTGGGCCCGCAATCGTTTGCACATCTTCGTGTAATAAGCCGGCATCTAATAAAGTGCGCATCAAGTACGCCATACCACCAGCATATTGGAAATGGTTAATATCTGCTTGGCCGTTCGGGTAAATGCGTGTTAACAACGGCGTCGCATCTGACAGCTCAGCAAAATCATCCCAATTCACAATAAAACCGGCTGAACGCGCTACCGCAATCAGGTGCATGGTGTGGTTAGTTGAACCACCCGTGGCCAACAAACCCACGATACCGTTAACAATAGCTTTTGCATCAACCAATTTACCGATGGGTAAATAGTCATTACCTAGCTCTGTTAAACGCGTTACTTGACGTGCTGCCGCCTTGGTTAATTCATCACGTAACGGGGTATTGGGGTTAACAAAAGACGAGCCGGGTAAATGTAGGCCCATCATTTCCACCACTAATTGGTTAGAATTGGCCGTACCGTAGAAAGTACAGGTACCCGCAGAGTGATAAGACGCGGCTTCTGCTTCTAATAACTCTTCTTTACCTACTTTACCTTCAGCATAAAGCTGACGTACGCGCGCTTTTTCTTTATTTGGGATCCCTGATGGCATCGGGCCGGCAGGAACAAACACAAAAGGTAAATGACCAAAACTCAACGCCGCCATTAATAAACCCGGTACGATTTTATCGCAGATCCCGAGCATTAAGCCGCCATCAAACATATTGTGTGATAAACCTACTGCGGCAGACATCGCAATAATGTCGCGGCTAAGTAAACTTAATTCCATGCCAGGTTGGCCTTGGGTGACACCGTCACACATGGCAGGAACACCGCCAGCAAACTGGGCAACACTGCCGATCTCATTAACGGCTTTTTTAATGATGTCTGGATACGTTTGATAAGGTTGATGCGCCGACAACATATCGTTATAAGACGAGATAATGCCAATATTAGCTTTAGTTAGACTGCGTAAATCCGCTTTATCGCTGGCACTACAGGCGGCAAAACCGTGTGCTAAGTTACCGCAACTCAAGACACCACGGTGTGGGCCCTGTTGACGGGCTTGCTCTAACCGTTCTAAATAAATAGCACGACTTTTACTGCTGCGGGCGATAATACGATCGGTAACTTTCTGAATCACTGGATTCATAACTAAAACCTCTATTGCGGTGCGTACATCACATCAATGCTGATGGATGGATGCTGTAAGAATGCTCGAATGGGCATTTCCATTGGATCGGTGTCGGCTAATGCTTGTTGTAAAACCGGATATTTGTTTTCACCCACTAAATGCAGAAAAATATGCCGACTGTCTAACAAACGTGCTTTGCTTAAACTGATCCGTTGATAAGGGGCACTGGTGGGCTCTGTGGCAAGAACCGCCGGTGCCTCATCAGCTAAACCTGCCGCCAGCTGTTGGCTGCACGGAAACAAAGATGCCGTATGACCATCTTCACCCATGCCTAAAATAACGGCATCAAACGTCGGCAAAGCCGCAACACGGGGCAAAATTTGCGGTACGGCAGCAAACGCATCCGCGGCTTCGGCATATAAACTAATAAAGTGTGCGTTAGCCGCATGCTGTTGTAACAAATTGGCCTTAACCAGCCGCTCGTTGCTATGCTCAGCACTGGTGGGTAAATAACGATCATCGGCCAGTAAAATGGTCACTTTATCCCAAGCTAGCTCAGTATTGGCCAAAGTGCTAAATAACGCTAATGGCGTACGGCCACCCGAAACAACCAGTGTCGCTTGGCCACGTTCGGCAATCGCCGTGCTGAGAATAGTCAGTAATTGCTGGGCAAAGGCTTGGTTTAAAGCGTTGCTATCTGTAAACGTTTGTAAATTCATGCTTATTCGTCCCAATTGCGATCGTCACGTGCCATCATAGAGATAGACGAAACGGGGCCCCAAGTACCTGCCTGATAGGCCTTCGGTGGCTCATTGGTGTTTTTCCAAGCGTTGATAATACCGTCAACCCATTGCCAAGCTTGCTCAACCTCATCACGACGAACGAACAAGTACTGGTTACCCAGCATCGCTTCAAGTAACAAACGCTCGTAAGCATCCGCAATACGCTGTGATTTAAAAGTTTCATCGAAACTTAAATCTAGCTTACTTTGTTGTAAACGCATGCTCTCACCAAGACCTGGGATCTTATTCATTACCTGAATTTCGACACCTTCATCTGGCTGTAAACGAATAATTAATTTGTTGGCCGGTAAATCGCGGTAAGTGGCTTTGAAAATATTGTGCGGTTGTGGCTTGAAGCAAATCACCACTTCGCTGTGTTTCTTCGGCATGCGCTTGCCCGTTCTTAAATAAAACGGCACACCTGCCCAACGCCAGTTATCAATATCCACCCGGATCGATACAAAAGTTTCGGTTTTACTGTTCGGCCTAGCGCCCTCTTCCTCTAAATAACCGGGTGCGGCTTGGCCCGCCGCAAAACCCGCCGAATACTGACCACGTACGGTTTTTTCTTGTACGTTACTGTCATCGATACGCCGTAAGGCTTTTAATACTTTTAATTTTTCATCTCGAATGCTGTCTGCATCTAGGCGTGCAGGCGGCTCCATGGCAATCAGTGACAACACTTGTAATAAGTGGTTTTGCACCATATCGCGCATTTGACCAGCATCATCGTAGTAGCTCCAGCGGCCTTCAACGCCGACTTCTTCAGCCACGGTGATCTGCACATGGTCAATGGCATTGTGATCCCAGTTAGACGCAAAAATGGCATTAGCAAAACGCAGGGCTAATAAGTTAAGTACCGTTTCTTTACCTAAGTAATGATCGATACGATAAATTTGGCACTCTTTAAAATGCTCAGCCACTTGATCGTTAATCACGTAAGACGATTGCAAATCGTGACCAATCGGTTTTTCAAGCACCACTCGCGATGGCTCTGCGGCTAAACCTGCTTCCGCTAAACCACGACACAAATCGCCAAATAATGAAGGAGGTGTAGCGAAATAACTCACGGGTACACGTTTGGTGATATCCACCACCTCAGCCAACTTTACATAGTCGGCCGTTTCTTTTAAATCGATAGAAACATAATGCAGCTTTTTAGATAAGGTCGCCCAAACGGTTTCATCTAAGGTTTCTTTTTTTAAGAAGCGCGTCAGGTTGCTTTTAACCAGTTCAATATAGGCAGCGTTATCTAAATCATCACGCGCTACCCCAATAATACGGGAGTCTGCGGCTAATAAACCGGCTTTCTCAAGTTGATATAATGCGGGCAACAATTTTCTGCGAGCAAGATCGCCCTTGGTGCCAAATAGAATAAGATCACATGCCTGGTATTGCTTGGAGGTTGTCATAACTCAGCCTTAAAAGATGTAATTTTACAACACTTACCCCATACTAACGGAGAGAATGTCGCTTGTAAACGCCAGATAATGTAATTTAATTACAGAACTGTTCAAAATTTAACTAAAGTAGTATTATAGTGCAGGTTTTATCCTATTCCTCAGGTTTTGTGGTAAATTTAATACTGTTTTGTCGGCACAAATGAAATAAAACAGTATAACCGACAGATCATTAAACTTAAAAAAACTCACCTCGACCTTACGAGGAATGATAAGTGCAGGTAGCAGCGAATGAACGTACTTGAAAAAATTATTAATAGCGTCAATAACTTCAGTAAATCTGAACGCAAAGTTGCAGACGTTATTCTGGCGAATCCTCAAACCACTATTCATAGTAGCATTGCTTCTTTAGCAAAGTTAGCGGATGTAAGTGAGCCCACCGTTAATCGCTTTTGCCGTCGACTCGATACCAAAGGTTTTCCTGATTTTAAACTACACCTGGCGCAAAGTCTTGCTAATGGTACGCCTTATGTGAACCGGCATGTCGAAGAAGAAGATGGCCCAGAGGCTTACACCGCCAAAATTTTTGAATCGACCATGGCTGCACTGGATACTGCACGGCAACGTGTCGATATTAGCGCCATTAACCGCGCGGTCGATGTCTTAACCCAAGCCAAGAAAATTTCATTTTTTGGCTTGGGGGCTTCTGCCTCGGTAGCCCATGATGCACAAAACAAATTTTTTCGCTTTAACGTCCCGGTGGTGTGCTTTGATGACATCGTCATGCAACGTATGTCGGCAATTAACAGCTGTGATGGTGAAGTGGTCGTGTGTATTAGCCACACGGGTAGAACGAAAAACCTGTGTGATATCGCAGCGATAGCGCGTGAAAACGATGCAACTGTTATTGGTATTACGGCTTATGACAGCCCGTTAGCTAAGGAATGTACCTTGGTGCTTTCTCTCGATGTACCCGAAGATACCGACATGTATATGCCAATGGCTTCGCGGGTCGCGCAACTGGTATTAATTGATATTTTAGCGACCGGCTTTACCCTAAGACGTGGCAGTAAGTTTCGAGAAAACTTAAAGAAAGTCAAAGATAGTTTGCGTGGTTCACGCTTTGATAAAAAAGATCAAATCAGCTAAGCGTTGAAATATGATCGTTTTTGTAATTTTAATTCAGTTTTCTGCTAGGTTATGTAATAAAATTACATTAGACTAAGTAGTAAGCTATTCACAGCTTCAACAGCAGGAGTTATCGATGCTCAGAAGAACTAAAATCGTCGCCACCCTCGGCCCCGCAACTAATACGCAAGCTATCCTAGAGAAATTGATCAGCGCTGGTGCCAGCGTTTTTCGTTTAAACTTTTCTCACGGAACGGCAGAAGATCACAAGCAACGTGCTGAGATGGTCCGAGCTGCCGCGGCTAAGTTAGGCGCCAATGTCGCCATCTTAGGCGATCTACAAGGCCCTAAAATTCGGGTTTCAACCTTTAAAGATGGCGCCATTATGCTAGAAGAAGGTCAAACCTTCGTGCTAGATGCCACTTTAGGTAAAGGTGAAGGCGATAACACGCAAGTGGGTATCGATTACAAGCAACTGCCACAAGATGTCGTTGCCGGCGACTTACTGCTGTTAGATGATGGCCGTATTGTATTAAAAGTAAATGACGTGCAAGGCGAGCGCGTGATCACTGAAGTCACTATCGGTGGTAAATTAAGTAACAATAAAGGGATCAACCGCCAAGGTGGTGGTTTAACCGCCCCTGCCCTGACTGAAAAAGACAAACGCGACATTATTACTGCCGCTGAAATTGATGTTGATTACCTTGCCGTCTCTTTCCCGCGTTCTGGTGATGATTTACGTTATGCTCGTGAACTTGCCGTGGCTGCAGGCTCTGAAGCCCGCATTATGGCGAAAGTAGAACGTGCTGAAGCCGTTGCCGATGATGAAACCCTCGATGATATTATTCGTGCTTCTGACGCCGTGATGGTAGCACGTGGCGATCTGGGTGTTGAGATAGGCGATGCTGAACTGGTTGGCCAACAAAAACGTATTATCGCGCGTTCACGCCAATTAAATCGCATTGTGATCACCGCAACGCAAATGATGGAAAGCATGATCGAAAGCCCGATGCCAACGCGTGCAGAAGTGATGGACGTGGCCAATGCTGTGTTAGATGGTACTGATGGTGTCATGTTGTCTGCTGAAACTGCTGCAGGTAAATATCCCATTGAAACCGTAAAAGCCATGGCGCGTGTTTGTATTGGTGCTGAAAAACACCCATCAGTGCAAAGTTCTAAGCATCGGATGAACCTGAACTTCACAGAAGTCAGTGAAACTATCGCATTGTCTGCTATGTATGCGGCAAACCATTTACCGGGTATTAAAGCCATTATTGCGTTAACTGAATCAGGCTATACTGCGAAGTTGATGTCTCGTATCACCTCACCACAGCCAATTTATGCGCTATCGCGCCATACCAAAACCCTGAACAAAATGGCTATGTATCGTGGTGTTTATCCCGTGCATTTTGACAGCACCGAAGTGGAAGCCTTGTCTTTAGCGGATGAAGCCATCAAGGTGATCAGAGAGAAAGCCGGTTTAAAATCAGGTGACTTAGTCATTATGACGCACGGCGATGTGATGTTACAGGTTGGCGCGTCTAATACCTGCCGCATTGTTACCGTTAAATAAGCTTTTATATGATAAGCAAAGGCCCTGCAATGCAGGGCCTTTTTGTTTAGCGTGTTTGAATATTAGGGTAGTTGTCTTGTGTTAAAACACATCGCGTTGTAGTTTTCGCACTCGGCGTGCTTCGCGATATTGCACGAACTGCGGTGCTAAAGCCGTTAACGCAGAGCCCATCACCACTAAGATAGCGCCTAACCAAGACCAAATATTCAGTTGCTGTGGCACCAACAACGTCGGCCAAATTGCCGCGACCACATTGGCACTTAAAATGGTAATTAACGGCGTAATCGCCAGTACCGCACTGACCTTCGAGGCTTCCCAATGGTGTAAGGCTTCGGCAAAAGCACCATAAGCTACCACCGTGTTTAAACAACAAAACAGCAGCAATGACCATTGCAGTACACTTAATTGCCCCAGTGGCGTGAAGTCTGACACCGGAATAAAAGCAATACTACCGGCAAAGTAAATCAGATACATAATTTGCTTAGAGCTGTAACTGACTAACAATTGTTTTTGCGCCAACGCATAGGCGGCCCAGGTAATGGCCGCAAAAATGACCAGGATCACACCAAGCGTTTCATTGCTGGCCTGCACAATTAAACTTAGCAGACGCTCGTTAAAAAATAACAACAAGCCACTGACCAACAACATGGCACCAACGCGTTGCCAGAGCAACAAACGCTCTTTAAAAATAATAATACCGCCAAGCATCATTAAAAATGGCGCTAATTGTATTAAGGTTTGCGCGGTTTCTGCGGTTAAGTTATTCAGACCAGATAAATATAAAATGTAGTTAAGCAGCAAGCCAACCACGGCAATGGCCATTAAGATAAAAATTTTGCGCTGTTTCATTAACGCCAAAGACGGCAACTTACCTCTTAGACCAAGCCAAACCCCTACCATCAAAGCAGCAAACAAAAAACGAATAGCAGTAATGGTATTGGTGGTAAATACCTCCAATAGCACTTTTAATGCGATGGGTAATACCCCCCACAGCACGGCGGTGGTTAAGGCGAGTAAGAAACCGATCAAGGTTTTACCGGTAATTTGATGCATGCCGCAGGTTTTCCTAAACAAAATAACGAATCAACAAGAAGGGGTTATATTGTCGCTTAAAACTCGGCCTACTGTCGCGGTGTTTCTATCAAATTGCGATAAATCAAAGTAAATTAGAGATCTGTCGTTATAATCAAGGCTTATGGCAAAGGAGAATAATTATATGGCTACCATTAAGCGGATCGCATTACTGACCTCAGGCGGAGATGCGCCGGGAATGAACGCGGCCATTCGAGCCGTGGTGCTAACGGCGGCGGCATGTCGTATCGAAGTGATCGGCTTTGAGCACGGCTACATCGGTTTATTAGAGCAAGAATACCGCACCTTACTACCGCAGCATGTGCATAATATTATTCAACGCGGTGGCACCATATTAAAAAGTGCACGTTGCCCTGCTCTGCAAACGCCAGAAGGCCCCAAACTGGCCGCCGATAACCTACAGCAATTGAATATCGATGCCTTAATTGTGATTGGTGGCGATGGTAGTTTTCGAGGTGCCTTGGAAATTGCTCGGTATTATGATGGGCAAATTATTGGCGTGCCCGGCACCATTGATAATGATGTTGATGGCACCACCAACACCATTGGTTATGCCACAGCCATTGATACGGCTCTTGATGCGATTGATAAAATTCGCGATACGGCCGATGCCTTTGAGCGTATTTTTCTGGTGGAACTGATGGGGCGTCACAGCGGATATATCAGTTTAGCGGCAGGAATTGCCGGCGGTGCCGAGCAAATTATTTGCCCTGAGTTTAGTCAGATCACTCCCACAGATTTACGTCAAATCACCACGCCAATACAGCATGCCCAACTGTTAATGGGCAAAGCCAGTTATATTATTGTGGTGGCTGAAAACAGTTACCCTGGCGGCACCACCGCGCTAGCTGAAGCATTAACCAAAGCGATTGGTATTGAATGTCGCGCCTGTATTTTGGGGCATATTCAACGTGGCGGCAGCCCAGTTGGCGCAGATCGCATCTTAGCCACTAAACTGGGTGCTTATGCGGTGGAAGCCTTACAACAAGGGGCGCATTTACAAATGGCCGGAGAAGTACACGGTGAGGTAACCCTGTACCCACTGGCTAAAACCGGCGATCGCACTAAGGCGATTGATCCTTACTTAGTGCGCTGGCAACAGCAAGTGGGCAGTTATTAAAGGGGCAGTTAATGGCTAAACACTTGTTTTACACGGTCTTTGTAACTGCGGCTGACCTTAACCGCTTGGCCATTAGTTAACAGTAATTGATGTTCGCCATTGCTGAGCATTTGCAGTTTAGCAATGGTTTGTACATTGACAATAGCCGAACGATGCACCCGCACAAATTGCCGTGGATCTAATTCGCTCTCTAATTCTTTCATGGTACGGCGTAAAATATGGGTTTGGCCGTCGCGAGTATGAATACACATATAATCGCCCGCAGCATCCACCCAATCGATTTCGGCTACCGGTACTCGGGTGATCTCACCACTGTCTTTAATACTGATCGCTTCAGGGAAACGACTGTTCACCACGGGCTCGGCTTTATCTAACCGCTCTAAGATGTGATTGGCTTGATCACCGGTTAAACGCGCCACCGCCGCCGCCAGCTGATCTTTATGTTTTAGATTGTCAGAGGCCCCATGATAAGTAATTACCTTGTCTACCGCCGCTTTCAGCCGATCCGCTTCAACAGGCTTTAACACATAATCTAATGCATTCACTTCAAAAGCATTAAAGGCATATTGATCATAAGCCGTCACAAAGACGATATAAGGCAATTTAATTTCTTGCGCCTGTAATTGCTTTAACACAGCAAAACCGTCCATGCCTGGCATTTCGACATCTAAAAACACCAAATCGGGTGACAGCTCAATAATGGCTTTTAAAGCATCAGGCCCATTCGCACATTCTGCAATCACCTTCAATTCAGGAAATGCAGCTAATCGAACTAACATACCTCTGCGCGCTAAGGGTTCGTCATCCACTACGATTACATTAAGCATGTTCAATATCCGTCTTCTCTAGTTGTAATGGAATTCTGATATTCACTTTTACACCTTGCGGTTGATTATGAGTTAATACCAAAGCAAAATCATTGTCGTACAACGCAGCCAGTCTTTCTCGTGTATTCACTAGCCCAACGCCACTGTCCGTGTTGTCAGAAGCTTTAACTAAGCCATCAACTAACGGCATACCTGGGCCATTGTCGGCCACCTCAAGCAATAGATCATGCCCAAAGCGTTTGGCTTTGATGGTGATCTCTCCCCCATCAACTTGACTTGCCACCGCATACTTAATGGCGTTTTCAATTAATGGCTGCAAAATTAAACTGGGCACTAAAGCTTTTTCGGTGCCAGGCTCTAAATCGATCACTATTGCTAGTCGTTCTGAGAATCGCACCTTTTCAATTTCTAAGTACAACCTCGCCGCATAGATCTCTTGTTCAAGCATGACCTTATTAATTGGGTCTTTATACAGCGAATAGCGTAAGAAATCACTTAAACGGCTGACCATCTTATTGGCAGTATCGTTATCGTTAATTAATACTAAGGTTGAGATGGCATTCAGTGTATTAAACAAAAAATGGGGGTTTAGCTGATACCGTAGCATTTTTAACTGCGCTTCATGCGCTTTATTCATTGCCGTTAGCAGTTTTTGTTTTTCTAATTGTAAAGTTTGATAGTACTTAATACCAAAATACAAGCCACTCCAACTAAGCATAACGTAAAAGGCCACGGGCGTATCACGGATGTATAAAAACCAGTCGGCTGGGCGGTAGCCATGTCGATAGATCTCCCAATAGTTAAAATTGCGGATCACCGTCCAAACTAACGCCGTTAATAATGCTGCTGCCAAAATAACCAGCACCATTTTCCACGGTTCCCAGAACCAGACTTTACGATAAAGATAGCGCAGCGGTATGGTTAATAACCAACCAACATAGGCATCGAGGCTAATCACGATCAGAAAAGCATCTCGGGTGTCTAACATCAGAGAGCTGAGATAATTGACTATAGCGAAACCGAGCCAGCCGAGGGAATGCAGGATCCAGAATTGTCGGTTTCTATCTTCGAAAAGTTTATTCAATGTTGACGCCGGTTTCTACCATAACAGAGAGGCATTATAACGATAGCTGCGCACAATGCCTCGGCTACCTGCCGTATACAACCAGACATTAATCGCAACTTTGGCCATAAAACCGCGCACACATCACAAACTAAATTAATAGCGAATGCGAAAACGTTGCAAAATGAAACCGAGTAACCAGGCAGGACCAATCAACAGAAAGACCAGATCTTGAAAGAATGACGGTTTTTTACCCTCAATTTTGTGGCCAATAAATTGTAAGATCCACATTAATACAAACACTGCAGCGGCAATTTGCCAAATGGCAAACAGGCTTTGTTGCTCCAATGCTCTTAGCACTGTCACCACGGCAGCGGTAAAGATGGTCATGCCAAGGCCTAAACTAAAAGCGAGTAAAAAGTAAAAAAGTAACGCGGGCATCACCAGTAACAAAGCCCAATTAATGCCCTGCTCTGCCAAGCCTGAAAATGGCATAGGGATCTGCCATAGCAAACCCAACACCGACGCGTAAATAAGCGGCACCGCTACCCAATGGATGGCTTTATTAACCGGGTTTTGATGACTAACGGCGTATTCACTAAACCACTCTGTTGCTGACTTCATGTGGCTAACTCTCTGGCAGGGCTAATTTTTAACGCAACATAACAAGGTCAGGCCAGTTATACAAGCTCAACTTAGCCTAGCACGGGTGTGGGTTTGCGATCTTCATCTAAAGCGACAAAAGTGAAGCTACCCGAAATGGCTTTGTGCTGATTGTCGTTGTACATGTTTTCAACAAAAATATCGACCTGCACTTTAATACTGGTACGACCGACGTGCGCAACACGGGCAACTAACTCGACAATATCTCCCGCCGCAATGGATTCTTTAAAATCGACGCGATCGGAACACACGGTAACTAAAGGCTTACGACAAAAACGCGTCGCCGCAATAAAGGCAGCTTCATCCATCCAAGCTAAGGCTTCACCACCGAATAACGTATTATGATGATTGGTGCGCCCAGGAAATACCGTTTTTGTCACTCGAGTAACAGCATATTCCATGCGCTTTATGATGAGGGCTTCGTTAGACATAAGATTCCTTAACTGATAAATCGTCATATTATACGTGATGTCAGCCCTGAGTGCTGAACACTTGTGGCGCATTTGGTAATTTAATAACGAAACGGCATAATAGCGTTCAATTAGCCGTTAGCATAAGCCTTTGGAGATCCCGTTATGTCAGCCGTGCAGTATGAAATAACCTTTGATGATATCAGTGCGCATCTACTCACCCTATCGCTGCGTTTTGAGCCTTGCAGCGCAGTGCATCAGTTAACCCTGCCGGCTTGGATCCCTGGCAGTTACCTCGTGCGTAATTTTGCACGGCATATTGTCAACATCAATGCTTATGATGCCGACGGTGAACTTCATCTGGAGCAACGCGATAAACAATCTTGGCAGCTCAGTTGTGGGCAACAACCGGTCACCGTGACTTACCAAGTTTACGCGAATGATTTATCGGTTCGCGCAGCCTATGTCGATGATGAAGTGGCAGTGCTAAACCCAGCTTGTCTATGTTTAAACGTCAGCGAACTAAGTGCTGGGCCCCATTCGCTTACCTTGCACAAACCACAAGATTTTCGCTGTGCAGAATGGCGTGTAGCTACGGCCTTACCTGCGGCAGACAACACTGCCCCACTTTGTTTTGGGTGTTATGTTGCGACCGACTATGATCATCTGATTGATAGCCCCTTACTGGCGGGCATTTTTAATCTGCAGCAGTTTAATCTTGATGGCGTGCCGCATTATGTGGTGGTCAGTGGTAATAATTTGTTTGATGCTGCGCGTTTAACTGCCGATGTCGCCAAGCTTTGCCAGGCACAGCGCGATGTATTTGGCGCATTGCCGCAAGATTTAGATCAATATTGGTTTTTACTTTGGGTGACCGAGCAAGGCTATGGTGGCTTAGAGCATAAATTTAGTACCTTGTTACTGTGTAATCGCTATGACTTACCTGCAGTACAACAAACAGAATTAACCGAAGCCTATCAGAATCTGTTGGGTTTATTCAGCCATGAATACTTTCATACTTGGTGGGTAAAACGCTTAAAACCACAATGTTTTACGCCCTATGTCTTAGACAAAGAGCAGTACAGTCGGCAATTATGGCTTTATGAAGGTTTTACCTCTTACTTTGATGATTTAGCTTTAGTTAAAAGCGGTATTATCGAGCAAAGCCGTTATTTAACGGTGTTAGAGAAATTAATTACTCGGGTCAGTCGCAACCCCTCAGATAGTCAGCAAAGTTTAACGGATAGCAGCTTTACGGCGTGGACTAAATTCTATTTACAAGATGAGAATGCGGTAAACAGTGTGGTCAGTTATTACGCGAAAGGAGCGTTAGTGGCCTTATTGCTAGAGGCTGAACTGCAATCTAAAGGATTAAATTTGGCTGCTTTTTGCCGACAACTGTATCAGCAGCATGTTGCAACAGGCACCTCGGATAACGCTATATTCGAGCAGCTCATCGCATGGCAATTACCCGAACTCGCTGCCCAATTGACGGGCTGGCTCAATGAAGCCAAACCCTTACCGCTGGCAGCAACCTTGGGCAAACTAGGCCTAACCTTAACGCAGCGCGCGCCCAGCAGTTTTAGCGATCTGGCCGGAGAAAGCAGTAAGGTCGTGCCAGCCAGTTTAGGCTGCAGCCTTAAAACGACAGCGCAAGGCGTGTTTATTCAGCAATTATATTGGGGCTCTGCTGCCCATCAAGCCGGATTAATGAGCGGCGACCAATTAGTGGCCTTGGGCGGCTACAAGATCAGCGAATCTAGCTTAACGGAGCTAATGCTGCGTTTACCGCTGGGTTCGGTGCAGCCGTTATTCATTTTTAGAAAAGATCGATTACTTGAGTTGGCACTACCGATACAACAGGCTGCGCCAGGAGTTGCCATGTTAAACGTAGCGAACGAAGTAACAGTAAAACACTGGTTGTCGAGTTAAAACTCAACAACCCTTTTTTAGCTTTAAGGGGTAAGCGCTAAACGCTGCGTTTGGTTTGGCGTAAATTCGGGTAACAACAGTTGCGGGTCAAGCCGCTCTTGAAACCAATTGATACGCCAATCTAAATGCGGGCCGGTAACGCGGCCTGTCGCCCCAATATCGGCAATATGTTGGCTTTGTGCTACGGTATCCCCAACCTTTACTTTAATGGCATTTAAATGCATAAAGGTTGAGCTTACCCCAAAGCCATGATCAACAATTACCGTTAACCCTGAAAAATACAGATCTTCAGCCAGTAACACCTTACCTGGCCATGGCGCCAATACCGGTGCACCGACCGGAGCGGCAATATCTAAACCAAAATGCGGATTGCGCGGTTGGCCGTTAAACACACGTTGACTGCCATAAACACCACTAATACGCCCTGCGGCTGGGCGCACGGGTGTGCTAAAAATGGCATCAAGCTCACTTAAGGTGCTGCGAACTTGTCGCACCTTAGCATTATCATTGGCAATGCGCGCGCTGACTTCTTTTGGCGGTGCTACATACTTTTGCTCCACGCCAGTAATCCGCTGAATATCGTATTCTCTGGCGGTAAAGCGCAGCGGAAATTGCTGTTGCTTACCTTGATGTACCACTTTAAGTTGATGTTGCAGTGCCGCATCACGACCAATACCAAAAACAAATTGGCCTTGCGCACTCACAACAACCGGTTGCTCGTTAAACCAAATCTGAGCACCCATCGGCGCTTGACCGCGGATCAAACTGCCTTGGGTTAATGGGCCATGTAACACCACTTCCGCGGCGTTAGCCGCAACACTAATCGCGCAAAGCAATAGCGCCTTTACCCACACCTTCATAAGCTACAACCTTATATTGTTTACTGCCATTGGCCGCTTTTAACTGATCGGCAATAAAATCGGCCAGACATTCTACCGTAGTATCACAAGGCACAAGTTCACAATGACTGGCAGGTATACATAACTCGAACCAACCTTGGGTAGCCTGATAACGGAAGCTGTAATCATCGATGCCCGGCGTTAAAAACGACAAGGCTTCGGCCGAAACGAGATCGTCTTTACTGCCTAAATAAATATCTTCCCAGCGCTCGCACCACATTTTATTTAAGCGTGGCACTAACATGCCATCTTCAAAGATTTGAATAGTAGAACGATGACCATGGGCAATGCGCTGACAATTACCATCATGCTTTTTCAAACCATGACTGTAATGATAATAAAAACCGCGCATCGCTTCGCTGCGCAATTTTAAAACCAGTTTAGCGACATTATCAGGTAACAAGGGTTTGATTTGTTGCTCAAGAAAATGGGCTACCGTTTGCTCGTTAATCTCTGTACCGGGAATAAAAGCAAAAGCAGAAGGCGGACAAGCGAGTTGTAAGGTGCCGCGTTCACTTTGATAGTGCAGCACAATCATTTGCTCTGCTTCACTGTGACGAAGCGCAGGACATGCCGTAGCAACGGCTAACTTGTGATCAACTAATTGGTCAATCGCTTGTTTAATCACTTTTTTCACTTTAGCAAAATCGAACACCATAGCGGTGTCATCTAAAACACCGTGTAGCTCGACATCGACAATAAAGCTTTCACCCAACATGCCACGCTGCCGATGCAGATAAGAAAAATCAATTACGGTAAGATCCTGCACAAATAAAATCATGGCGCCTTCCTGAAATAAGCTTCAAGCAAAAAATGAAGCCTATTATACCTTTACCACACGGTGGCGTCACTTTTAGCGTTTATGTTCATTTAACCAGCTATTTAAAATCCCCACTTGGCCAAGTTTATGTGCGGCATACATTAAACGCAGCGCATTGCTCAAAATAGTGCTGTCGTTCCACTGCGTTTTTTGCACAATATCTTCGTAGCATTTTAAGGCTTCTGGTGTTAAATAGCCGCGTAATTCTTTTTTACCGGAGTCTTTTTGCCGATCACGGTAGCGTCGTTGTTTTTCTGCGTTACTTAACGCCGGCGTTTTTTCATTACTCATGGGGCACTCCATCATAACGCGTTACCCGCACCTGCTTGGTGTCGGAGTGTGGCTGGTTCAGTTTCAGCGCTGAACAAACCGTTTTAGAATGATTTACCTGCAGAAATCGTTAATACTATAACAAATCGGACTTGTTTAGCGTACAGGTGTTCGCTAAGCTGATGCAGCATTTTTATTGGATAAACATACATGACTAAGAATAGCTTTTCAAAAGAAGATTTAATCGCTTGCGGCAACGGTGAATTGTTTGGCCCAGGCAACAGCCAACTCCCTTCTGACAACATGCTAATGATGGATCGCATTGTGCACATCTCTGAAGAAGGCGGTTTATATGGCAAAGGCCAAATCATTGCCGAATTAGATATTACCCCTGAGCTGTGGTTCTTTGCTTGCCACTTTAAAGGCGATCCGGTTATGCCAGGTTGTTTAGGCCTTGATGCCATGTGGCAACTGGTTGGTTTTTTCTTAGGTTGGGCCGGTGGCCCGGGTAAAGGGCGTGCTTTAGGTGTCGGTGAAGTGAAGTTTACCGGTCAAGTATTGCCAACGGCGAAGAAAGTGACTTATACCATCAATATGAAACGTGTGATTAAGCGCAAACTGTTTATGGGGATTGGTGACGGTGTAGTGAGTGTCGACGGACGCGATATCTATGCAGCGACCGATCTTAAAGTGGGTTTATTTCAAGATACTTCCAGCTTCTAATGCGTATTGCTGGTAAGTTTTAGTGCGTTTTAGCACTGAGCGCTTAATACCAAAAAGCCCCGTCTAAGTACGGGGCTTTGGTTTAGGTGTAAATGAATTCTAGGCGCCTTTGTTAAATAAACCTACGTTACGATCTTCTATGGCCTCCCGCCAGCCACCTAACCACTCAGAACGAGCGTCTAAATTTTGATAAGGACAAAGTTCTTTTGAACGGCCGGTAACACCAGCACGATAACCTTGAGCATGAGCACGTTCCAGACGATCACGTTTTTGTCTTTTCATACGGCAATCTTCCTCACAATTTTTATTTAGAAATAACACTCAACACCGTTAATCGCTGAATGTTACAGTTAATAGATAGTCAAAGACGGCAAAAGGTTCAAGCGAAATTACTATAATAAACAACTTGACTTTGACTAACGGCATGAGAACTAGTCGGTTTTTGTGGTTGTTTATTTTTAGATGGAAGTGCTATAAGGCAAGGTGAATTTCAAACATAAAAGCATAAAGCGAAGGCGATGAGGTTATGCCAACAAAAAAGCTGCCGAAGCAGCTTTTTTTCATGCCGTAAACCTAATAGGTTATCGGCTTAATCTCGCGCGGTAGCGACGACGTAATAAAGGTAAAGTACCTAGCAACATTAACCATAACGCTGAAAGTGAACCGGCGTTACGTTCATAGGTGTTTTCTTCGGTATTACAGTCTTCGACTTGGCCGTTAGCAATAGGCTGTAAAAGTACGGTGGTCGCTTGCTCAGATTCAAACACATCACCGTTTTCATCAAGCACCGGCTCGCCATTATAACTATAAAGCACTCGCTTAATCAGCGCGGTTGCGGTGATCACACCATCATCATTAATTGAAGTTGCTTCAACTAAAGTGTAAGGCGCATCACAACCTACTAAACTGTTTAAATTAGTAAAGGTGTTACTGGCGTTATCATACAGAAAAGCATTAATACGGCGTGAGGTAGTACCGCCAACAATCACTTCAGTCCGGCCAACTACCTGACCTTGATTATTCATATCCAGCGGTTCAGTACCTGAGCTACTGAAAAAGCCCTCAGGAAAACGTAAGGTTTGCGTGTTCATATCGTAAGTAAAAAAACGTGAGCGAACACTGCTATTAATGTTTTTCAGCGCATAGCCCGCTATTAAATTCTGATTATTAATATCTGTAGCGACACTACCAAGCCACTCTTCAGTATCAATAAAGCCGGTTACGCTGTCACCATTAAAGATAGTGGCATGTGGCGCACTATAAATGATCCGGAATTCACCACCAAAACCATCTATAAAGGTCTTAATACGGCTGGTGTCTGAATATAACGAACTACCCACTGCAATACCGCTGTCATTAACAGCATTAGCCCGGCTGTAATATACCGGCACGGTATAATCTTCAGAAGTCGTTGCCGCTAAACCTGTACCTTTCTCACCTAAAAAGCCCCAAGTGCGATTTAAAACCGCTGTACCCTCTGGTGCATATTGCCAAAGAGCAGCACGCTCTTCATAGCCCTCGGTAAAAGAGTCTACCGTTTCATATAAACGGACTTTGCTTAGCAATGACAGCACATTGACGCTTCTGGCAGACAGTGCTTGATTTAAACAATACTGTAATGGCTGACTAAAGCCGGTACAAATTGAATCAATGGATTCTTGAGTGGTCGTGGTAATACCAGTAGAGGTAAAACCCGCCACCAGATTAGTGTTATTAATATCAAGGGCCGCTGACATGCCGCCACCATAACTAGAAAACTGCGGCGGTAAAGCGGTGCTTTGCTGACCATTAGCAACATAGCCAAACAAGTAGCCGGCTTCTGGGATCCAGGCAGTATAAGGATCGGCTGGCTCAACCGCCTCTTCACCTTCAGCTACTGGCGCAGCCGTGGGCGTAAAAGTGCTTTTAAAGGATGGCGAGGTGGCAATACCTGCAATATAACCGCTGTTGTTCGCGGCATAAGCAAATTCACTGTTATTTTTGGTTTGCTGCGTATCACGCAACACCACTTGCGATTGCCCTGAATTTTGCGTTTGACGTATAACACGTGTCGAACCAACAGGCTGAATAGTGACAAAAGCTTGTGAACTAAGATAGTTGATTAACGTGGCTTTAACCGTGGAACTGAAGATCCCATTATTAATTTCTTCGATCTGCTCATCAGTAAATAGCGCTAAGATGACTTCACTTTCAAAATCGATTTCATCAAGATCAATTTCAAAGTCTAATAAGGTGCTGCCATTAAAAATTACCTCACCCTGAGGCGTTGCCGCAACGCCCGAGGTAGAACGAACTTTAGTGGTAGTATCTAATTCAACGATCTGATACACCGCGGCTTGCGCCGTAAATACTGTCAGCAACGGCAATAATGCTAAGCTGATCGGTGATAATTTCATGCATGGCCCCTAAAAATTTACGAAATTGCAGCTTCTAATTCTTCCCAGCGCGTGTACGCTTGCGCCAGCTTCGACTCGGTATCTTGTAATAGGTTCAATCTTTGCTGTGTGTGCTCAGCAGAACCTTTGAAAAACTCGGCGTCGTTCACTTCCAACTGTAAGGCTTTGACTTGTTGATCAAGCTCTTCAATTAAGGCAGGTAACAGCTCTAGCTCGCGCTTTTCTTTGTATGATAGCTTTTTACCATTGTTAACAGAAGCCTGTATCGGCTTTTCCTCAACTTGGCTGTTGTTTTTATCATTATTTTTTACTGGCGCTTTGCTGCTTTGCGCCGTTTGTTGACGTTTTTGCCAAGCAATGACTTCGTCATAACCACCGGCTAATTCAATGATTTTGCCTTCACCGGCAAATAATAATGAGCTGGTTACGGTATTATTAACGAATTCACGGTCATGGCTAACTAACAACACGGTACCTTGATACTGCTGTAAAATATCTTCTAACAGCTCTAAGGTTTCCACATCTAAATCGTTAGTTGGTTCATCGAGGATCAATAAGTTACTTGGCCGTGCAAACAATTTCGCCAATAACAAACGGTTTTTCTCACCACCCGATAAAGCACGCACGGGTGTACGAGCGCGCAATGGCGGGAATAAAAAGTCTTGTAAGTAACTTAATACATGCCGCGTTTGACCATTTTGGGTAATTTCTTGTTTACCATCAGCCACGTTATCTTGCACCGTGGCATTTAAATCCAGCGCCATCCGGTGTTGGTCAAAATAAGCCACTTCTAAATTGGTACCGCGCTTAATCTCGCCACTATCTTGCTGGTAATCACCTAACAGTAATTTGATCAGTGTGGACTTACCGACACCATTTGGCCCTAATAAGGCAATCCGATCACCACGCATCACCAACAAATCTAAGTCGTTCAACACCGTTTTACCACTAAAGGCATGGCTTAACGCTTTGGTTTCAAACACTAACTTGCCTGAACGCGCTGATTGTTCAATATTAAAATCTACTTTACCTAATTGCTCAACGCGGGCAGCACGTTCTTGCCGTAATGCTTTAAGGGCGCGCACGCGGCCTTCATTGCGGGTGCGGCGCGCTTTAATACCTTGGCGGATCCACACTTCTTCTTCAGCTAAACGTTTATCGAAGAGTGAATTGTGTTGTTGCTCGTCTTCTAGCATTTTTTGCTTACGATCGAGGTATTCTTGATAATTACCGGGGTGCGAAGTGAGCTGACCACGATCTAAATCGATAATGCGGGTGGCTAAGGCGCGAATAAAGGCCCTATCGTGCGAGATAAAAATAATGGCGCCGCCAAAGCTTAATAAAAATTGCTCAAGCCAGTTAATGGCTGCCACATCTAAGTGGTTGGTTGGCTCGTCAAGTAACAAAATATCGGGCTTGGCAATTAACGCGCGGGCTAAAGCCGCTTTACGTAACCAACCACCTGATAAGGTCGCTAAACTGTTATTACCGTCCATCTCAAACTGCTGGCAAAGCATTTCAACGCGCGCTTCTAAACCCCAACCATCGCGGGCATCTAAATCAGCTTGCAGGCTTTCAAATAAACGGTATTCGGCATCGCCGGCACCGTCTAAGTTTTCAGATAAGGTATAAAATTGCTGTACCTTATCCGCTAAATCGCCGGCACCTTCCCGAATAAAATCGGCAATTTTCACGTCCATTTTCGCCGGGGGATCTTGCTCTAAACGACTTAAAATAACGCCGTTGGTCATAACGATTTGGCCATCATCTAAATTTTGTTGACCGGTCAGCAATTTTAAAAAGGTTGATTTGCCTGCACCATTCCGGCCGACTAAACAGACGCGTTCGCCGCTGAATAAACTAAAATCGACTTGATCTAATACCGGGTTGGTACCAAAAGCCAAGCTCGCCTGTTGAAAACGTAATAACTCCACTACTTTGTATCCTTAAGCCAATGCTGTAACTGTGCCGCTGTAAAAGGCCAATATAATAGGTTTTCATTACCTTGCTGATCGATGCCAGCAAGCACCGGGATATGCACCCGAAAACGCGCTAGCAATTGTTCATCGTCGATAATATCCAGAACCTGAGTTTGCTCGGTAATGCCTGCTGTTGCTAACAGGCTTTCTGCCTCTTCGCACAGATGGCAACCCCAAGTACTGTAAAGGGTATAAACGGCCATTAACGCGTTAACTCAAAGCACACGTGAATGTGCGGATTGCGTTTAAAATCCTCTGGTAAGGTAGCGGCAGAAATATCTTTTACCTGCCAACCAGACTCGACTAAGGCGGTTTGATCAATTTTAAAACGCCGCTTGTTGTTCGAGAAAATTACCTTGCCACCGGGTGCTAACCGCCCTATCAACATATTGATTAATTTCACATGATCGCGCTGCACATCCCAATTGTCTTCCATCCGCTTTGAGTTAGAAAAGGTGGGCGGATCCACAAAGATCAAATCATATAAATTGCGATTACGTGACAGCCACTGTAAACAGTCAGCTTGCTCAAACTGATACTGATTACCTTGTAGGCCATTCAGCATAAAGTTGCGTTTTGCCCAATCTAAATAAGTATTCGACATATCGACGGTAGTAACACTCGCCGCACCACCCATACCAGCGTGAACAGACGCGGTGCCGGTGTAAGCAAAGAGGTTAAGAACCGTTTTGCCTTTAGCCTGCTGCTGAATAAGCCGACGCGTTAAGCGGTGATCTAAGAATAAACCGGTATCCAGGTAATCACGCAAGTTAACCAAAAAGCGCGCGCCATATTCTGACACTTCTTTATATTGCCCCGCTTTGGCCATGGCTTGATACTGATTGGTGCCTTTTTGCTTTTCTCGCACTTTTAAAATCATTTTATCAGATGTAATACCCAGTACCATAGGCACTTGATTAACCACATCAAACAACCGTTTTTGTGCAATATCTTCATCCACTGTAGCCGGTGCCGCATACTCATGCACCACCACTTCGCCATCGTACCAATCTACCGCAACGTTATATTCAGGAATATCGGCATCATACAGGCGATAACAATTCAGGTTTTCGCGTTTGGCCCATTTTTGTAATTGTTTTAAATTCTTCGCTAAGCGATTACCAAAAGAGCTGCTTTCGCCAAAAAACAGCGACGGTGCGCTAGAGCTAACCGCTACTTGTTTTTCGGTTAATTCAAATAAGGTGAATTCACAATCCAGTGGGCCATTGGTAAATTTGTAAGTTTTACTTTTTGATAAACGCAATGAACGCAGTAAATCGGCATTTGAGGTAATAATGGCTAAACGCCAACCTTGATAATGCTGTTTTAACGCTAAGGCAAATTTGCTGTATAACGGAATTAAACTGGGTAAATCACCTAACCGCTCACCATAAGGCGGGTTAGTGACAATCACACCCGGTTGCTCGCTAACCGCTTTTTGTAATGCCGTGGCATCACCATAATCGACACTGACTAAATGCGCGACACCAGCACGCGCAATATTCTGCCGCGCTTTACATAAAGCGCGCTCGTCGGTGTCACTGCCATAACAGAGTATCTGATCGGGTAAACTGCGCTCTTGCGCCTTAGCGGCGGCTTTAAGTTGCTGCCATATGGCAGCACGATGCCCAGGCCAGCCTTCAAAAGCAAAACGCTCGCGCTGTAAGCCGGGGGCTTTGTTCAGCGCAATTAACGCCGCTTCAATAATGATGGTGCCGCTACCGCAAAACGGATCAAATAACGGTTGCTCGGGTGTCCAGCCCGAACGCTTTAATAAGGCGGCCGCCAGATGTTCTTTTAACGGCGCTTCCCCCTGCCCGGCGCGATAGCCACGCTGATGTAATGATGGGCCAGAGAAATCTTGCAAGAAATGAAAGAAGTTTTTCTCTAAACGCACTTGGAAACGCATATCGGGGTTTAACCGGTCGACATCTGGGCGCTGACCGGTTTCTTCCCGAAACTGATCGACTATCGCATCTTTTAAACGCATGCCGCCAAACTGGCTGTTATCGATAGTGGCATGTTTACCTACGCAATCCACGGCAAGCGTTTGACGAATGGTCATGAGCTGTGGCCAATCAATTTTACGTGCCACTTGATAAAGATCGGTTTCTGCTGTTACCGGCTCTGACTGGATCAGCCGCATAATACGGGTAGCCAAGCGCGACCATAAGCACAACTGATAAGCGCTGCTTAGCTCTGCTTTAAAGCGCACCACACCCATAGAAACTTTTAATACTTCGCCTTGATGTGAACGTATCTCATCGGCTAACAGCTCTTCGACGCCTTTTGACGTTAAAGCCCAGAATTCCAGCATAACACCCAACCTTCAAATAAAATGGCCGGTAGTATAACAGAATGTGCTTTAAAGACGTTTGAAGAATTATCGTTAGCAACGATATTGATGTTAAAAACAACAAGCCGCTGCTTAAAGCAGCAGTTGAATGCCATTCACTAAAATATTGCAATTAACCGCTTGCATCGCTTATCTAAAAACACTAAGATGCGCCCCGCAATGACGGACGCGGGATGGAGCAGCCTGGTAGCTCGTCGGGCTCATAACCCGAAGGTCGTCGGTTCAAATCCGGCTCCCGCAACCAATTGTGACTTGTTTATTCCAAAGGTCATCAATTAACGTCTTGCATATCAACCCATTATCTCTACTGCTCGGGGATAATTTCGGACGCGGGATGGAGCAGCCTGGTAGCTCGTCGGGCTCATAACCCGAAGGTCGTCGGTTCAAATCCGGCTCCCGCAACCAACAAAGCCGACTATTAAGTCGGTTTTATTGTACACTAATTTCGGGAACCCGAACGTCGTCGGTTCGCTCTCCACTAAGATCAGGGCTCCTGCAACCAACATCTTAATCAGCCTTGTGCTGATTTTTTTTTGTCTAAATCTCGGTAACCCAACGGACGTCGGTTCGCTCTTTACCAAAATCAAGGCTCCCGCAACCAACATCTTAATCAGCTTTGTGCTGATTTTTTTGTGTCTAAATTTCGGTAACCCAACGGGCATCGGTTCGCTCTTTACCAAAATCAAGGCTCCCGCAACCAACATCTTAATCAGCCTTGTGCTGATTTTTTTGTGTCTAAATTTCGGTAACCCGAAGGTCGTCGGTTCGCTATTCATAAACAGCAGGGCTCCCACAACTACTTTACACTTCTTAGTAACTCATTGATAAATATAAATTTCCCTTAAATAGGGTCGCAAAAATTTCACTTTCACTCCCTGCTATGACGGATCTGTGACAAAATTTTTCATACATCTCAAATTTAAATACCCTGCCCGTACCTAAAATCACTTACTTTTGACCTTTGCCTTAGAATCCTTAGTCACTGCATGTTTCGGATGAATCCGAAACATGCATACGTTCATATCGTTCGTCATAAGCAACTTATTTGAATAGCAGCAGGGAGAAAATGGATGGCCGAACAATACCTAAATGGGTGTCCAGAAGCCCTCGAAATACGCAGCTTTGAAAAAAGAGTCCATTGCAGCAAGAAAATGCTCAAGAATACAAATAACTATCTTGTGCTATCACATAATTGCGCCATTTACCCATACCATAGCCTTGCGAGAATAAGCTCATCTCAATCAAGTCAGGAGTTGTTTGGTAAACTTGCGCAAGATGTTCTACGAATAGACAAAACTTTTCATAGGTCTCAGCGCTATTTTTATCTGAAACAAAGTAAGATAATTTTCCGTATTTTAAGGTGGTTTTAGTCAGTTCAATTAGTTTTGTATTGAGCAATAAATTAGACGATCTGGCAGTCCATTGATCCATGATGTAACCGCGATATTCGGATTTAGACAAAAAATAAATAATCTTCGTAAAATAGGCAGCACCAAGTCCTTTTAACTTTTTACTCTTCCTGAGCTCACTGAACGCATTATAAGCTTCACTCCGAGTGAGTTCGCCAGATCGGATTTTGATCGCGATGGGTTCCCACTCACTCCAACAAGCAAAAGCTTGTAAAGCATGCTCACGGTTCATTCCACCCCAAGCAAGAATAGAAATACAGCAATCTAATGTGCTATTAGCATTTTTGCGGACGAACTCAAAAAGATTTTTTCGATAAAGTTTTTGATTCAGATAGTCAGACAAGTTTAGTGGAAACCCTTTTTCTGATAAATATTTAGCAAAGGCAAGAACATTGCCACCAGCCCATGTCTCATTGCTTAGGTTTAACATATTTTTGGCAAAGAATTCAGCATGAGAGCTTGTCAAAAAAGTTAGTTCTATTGGCTTTTCAATGCAGTCACTGCTCAACATCTTGGCTTTTTGAGGTGTTACGAGAAGTTTAAATTGCTGCACAAGTACCGAAGTGTGTCTATCATCAGAAGATGCAGATTTTTCATAGAACGAATACACAGCTTTACCAGGGCACTTAATAAACAACGGTAAATGCCCTCTTTTAACAGATTCCCCCACTCGGTTACCTGGCCCTACAGAGCAATTCGCAAAAATAGTTCTTACATGCTTTGAATCATATTCTTGACCATTAATAACCCAGATACCATTTTGTTCGAATAGGCTTTGCAGCTCAGCCAACGTAAACACGGGCGAATAAAATCCAATTTTTTTAAATTCGGCCATTAAATTAGTTTGAATATTACTCATCGGCCACATGGCTCCATTTGTGAATTAACTCTACTACATCTGATTCATAGAGCTAAAAAAAGTAAAATGCTCATAACGGTAAATAGGTTAACGCATGGTTACATCTAAATATTATACATCTAAGCCGCTAGCTCAATTGCCTTACCAAAACATTCACTTATTATTACCACCACTTTTTCCAAAGGCTGGTGACAATTCATGAGATAGCGCATCCTCGACGATTTGAATCACTTCAATCGGCTGATCAAAGATTTTTATCGTGATTTTGTGTTTACCCTTAAACCAATGCTTTAAATGTAAGGCATAGGTACCCGCTGGTCCATCGCCTAAGTGCTGCTCAATACGTTTTCTAACTCCAGTGGTCGATGAACCTACATACATCACAGGTGAGGCTGCATTAAGTTTCGGACAAGCACGCTCCTTGGTTTTCTTGTAATTAGACAGAGACATAAATGTCTTCTCAGGATCTCCATCGATCTCTTCGATTATATAAATCGCTGTTCCAATATTATCGAGCTCTGACATTTCAGATACAACAAACTCTTTTACAGGCACTGCTGCTTTGGCTTTCTCACAGTTATCTATTAACGTTTCAATGTAACGCATTAACCTCTCCCTTCTAACGTTGCTCACTAAATATGTTGTGATTTGCGACTAACCGATAAATACATTCTGAACCTGATGATATCTGCAGACTGCTGAGTACTTTCACTTTTACACTATGTAAGTTATAAAATCTTTCAGCGGCCTGATGGATACGTTTTATCATTTGGTTAAATCAATGAACGAACCCTATTCTAGGTTGTACTTGCCCGCGTAACACGGTTTCAGCCTTTAAATGGGTCAATATGATATCCGCATTAACCTCTTCAAAGCTTTTGAATCGCATTTGCTTTTTGACAAGCTCAAAGTCAGCTGGCGTAAGTTGCATTTTTTCAAGGCTGGCGAGAGATTGAGATGACGGTTCTGACAAACCGAGCCCTGTAACACATTCGTGAAATAGGTGCTTTGCCTGTTCAGGTTTTAAAAAGCTAAGTTGCACCTTTACATCAAAACGGCGTAACGCTGCAGCGTCGATTTGTTCAATAAAATTGGTAGTGCATACCAAGATGCCTTGATAGTGATCGAGTTGCATCAATAGCTCATTGGTCATGGTTTTTTGCCAATGCCGTTCTGTTTGGTTTCGATGGCTAATTAACGTATCAACCTCATCAAGTAGTAAGATTGCTTCCTCGTTTTGTGCTTGGCAAAATGCCATTGCAATAGCACGCTCAGTTTCTCCCACATAACTACCCAGTAATTCACTCGCTTTCTTCTGCAGCAAAGGCCGCCCTAATTGATCAGCAAGATACTTGGCAAAGCTAGTTTTACCGGTTCCGGGTGGCCCATAGATACAGAGCTTTAAATCAGCGGCTTGCGTTAAATAGTTGATAAGTTCAGCAACCGAGTAATCGCTGTTGTATAACTCAGGGCGAATACGTTTCTTTGCAGGTTTAATGCGGGTACGCCCAGTTTGCGCTTCAAGCATAGGGTTTAACACTAAATCAAAATAGCGCTCTTTTTGTGAAGACGGCATCTCGCCAAGAACATTGTTATTAGCCCAGAGCCTTGCTAGTAATGCCGGAGTTACATTGTCATCTGCCGCAAGCTCATCTATGTAGGCTGCCGACACACCTGTGTTTTGCAAATAACGCTGGGCAATTTTCAAGCGAGTGTTCTTTGGTGGTACGTTTACAGGGATAATCTGGCTAAACCGTCTCAGCTGTGCCGGATCAAATTGCTTGATACTGTTACAAATCCAAATACAGGGGCAATGGTTCGTTTCTAAAATGGTGTTTATAGCCAGTTTTTGCGCATCGGTATTACCTAGTAAAATACCAACCTGACTGGGCAGCACATCGTCAGCCTCATCCAGTATCACAACATGATCTGCATTCACGCCGTAGATTTTTTGGCACATTAAAAGTGCATTTAGTCTAGATTTAGCAACATAAACCTCTTGCTCAAATCCAGCGCTAACGCCTGTTACCTGCTGCGAGTTTTGATATGCAAGCAGCTTAGCGATTTCTGTTTTACCTGTACCAGGCAGGCCATAAATCAATATATTGCAACCACGCTGTTTGAGATTTATGGCTGCTGAAATTAGTTTTGACGCAAGCGTCATTTGCTCAGCTAAATAATCAAAATCGGTTAGGTTCAGCTCAGGCTTACTGATGCGTGTGCAAAATTGTTCTAGCAAGCTTTGCGGATTAAAATGGTCTGAGAAGAGCTTTCCGAATACATTCATTGTTCTAAAATGATCAATAAAGGTATGCCCCCTCTCCTGCTTAACCAAGCCACATAAAGCAAGGGGCGATTGGTCGTGTAGGGCTAATTCAACATCGTACAAATCAGCACCAATACAATTTGCCAGGATCTCGTACGTATCGTTGCTAGATAAATAGTATCTGGCGTTTTGCACATCATTAAAAATTCCTACCCAGGTACGCGCTATCAGGACAAACCGGAATACCGCAATCTCAATAGGCGTTAAAGCAATCATGGTGCCAAACACTTGAATATTTTTATCCAACGCTAAAGGCGGACGGTTAGCAATAAAGGTATCAAGCAGGTTGATAATAGCGTTGTAATTTAGGTCCGCTGCTTCAGTAAAAATAGCAAAAGCCAACTCATCAGGCACGCCAAGCCCCGTAAGCACTTTTTCGCAGCGATACCGGCAAAAATGTTGTTGGATATTAATCAACCAACGAACGGCAATGGCTAGATCTGTTGAAATTATCGGGTTGACGACTAAAGTGTTTGCCTTGTCACCATTTAAAAAAATCTGCTCCATATCCCCTCCATCGTTGACTGGGCGCAGATTGTAGCAGAGGGTTGTCTCATTAATTGATACAACCACAGCAAGTGCTAAGCCTATAATTAAATTGCAATTATGCTCACTCAGCTAGCGAAAACTGCCAACCTTGATACAGCATAACCATAGCCAGGGTATCCAATTCACAGTATTTTAAAAGTGCAGATTCAAGTTCTGCCCGCTCATAATCCGACATGGTAGTAAACTGTAGCTTGCCATATGCACTCAGCGCTAAACCTCCATGATTAAGCTCATCGGCTTCACTGAGTAATGCGATATCGTGCTCACTGGCATCCTGAAACAGTTTGGGAAGTGTTTTATAGGGATCAATAACTTCTCCTTCACCATTGAGTTCAATCCAGGTATGGTGTTGAAAATTCAGGCTAGGCATATGAGCCGTGCCATATATTGGAGAACTATAATAATTTTTCAGCGCATCAGAACGATTTAGTATTGCAGGTAACACCGCTTTTAGTGAATTAGAACCCTTGGTTGTGGGGTCAAAATAGTAGGCTTTCACTAACTCCAACAGATCGACCATATCTCTGCTACCTTGCCATTTTTCCGTTTTATCCTGACCGGAATGCGTAATAGTTTTAATAAAATCGATTAGCTGGTCTTTATCTGTCTCTTCAGAGGCGGCTAGCTGATTGGCAATGTGATTTAAAACGGTATTCTCATGATTTGAGTAGCGGAATATAGTGCCCTGATCACTTGATAACGCCGCTTTTAATTTACGGACGAAATCAAAGTTTGGAAACTGACCAGGCGTGGCCTCAAGAAACTGCGTTTTATGTTCTACTTTGCCATCGAGATGTAACATATGATGTGAAAACTGAAATGCTACCGTCTCGTATGGCACCATCCCCTTGAAATAGGGCAATGCCGCAGTGCTTGTTTCAAAATCAATAAAATGCAATGGATAGGTAAAACTCGCCATGACCCGACGTAACTGAGCTTTATCCATAAATACAGTATCGTCCTGATTTTTGGCTTTAGAAATTTGTAACCATTGACGGGCCGTTGTGCTCAAAGGCGTACTGAGATTTCCATCAAAATCAATGTCCTCTTCGGTAAGCTGTTTAAGCTTAATAAGGCCGCTTTTGACAAAACGATCTGCTTTTCGGAAATTCCAAAGAGATAATACGTTAGCGTCGTTAAAATCACTATCTTGCCAGCCAAGCCTTTGTTGCCAACACTCTATAAAGCCACTTTTTAAACCCAGCTCGGTTTCATTGGGCATTGTTTTGAATTCACAGGTTTTACACTTGGCACCGAGCTCTGCAGAAAGGCGAACATCGTCAGCATAGGCTTTTGAAAAGTACGCTACATTTTCACTAAAGGAAGATAGCGGTAAGTCATCTAAATTATTACCACTGAGAATTTTGTTAACCACATGGTCTACGTTCACTTTTCTAAGCAATGGCACGGCAAGATCTTGTTGAGTTAGTGATTGAATGACCTTTACGCCTCGCCGCGAACGCTCATCACGGATTAATAGAAACTTCTGATTTAGTCCTGTGCTTTGGCAAGCTTGCTGCTTATCTGCCAACATAAGATAGGATGAAACCTTATGCTCGGGGAAGGCTGCCGCAATCACGTATTTCTGGAAGGCAACATCATAAAGATAAGGCTTCCACTTACTGTCAATTTTCCCAGATTTATTTAGAAAATCGCCATCTTTTTCTGGGTTATAAGATTTGGCTTTTACTTCGATGAGCTGAATTGCACCCGGCGATTTAACCAGCACATCTACGCGAATGAATAACTGCTGATAACGAATAGCCGCTTCAAAAATAACGACATGCTCGCGCCTCATTAATTGACGCGTTTCGGCTAAGGCTTGTTCAACATCCAGTGTTTCGATATCAATACCACCAGAGAAGTATTGTTTAGCCAGTTCGCCAACCTGAAAGCCGCCATCGGCCAAGGCTTGTAGAAACGGATCATCGAGAGATTGATTGGCATACTCTGGCTTTGCGGTATAAAACAGCTTTGTTGGACACTCCAAAGCAAGCTTAAAGCGTGATTTAGTGAGATAGCGGGCTTTGGTCATATATACTCCTTTTGATGGCTATTTCCACTGATAAGAAATAGCTTGGTCTTCCTTTACATCATTAAATAACAGCCAGGTTAAGTTAAAACATGCCATAGCTGAGTAATATTAATACCCTTCCATAAACAGTATGGCTTCAAGCTCTCGTAGGGTGATGTCTTTGCTTAAGCTATATCGCTGCTTGTTCTGATTAATGTAATCTCGAAGATCACAACAAAGACGATTCGCTGCGAGTTGTGCTTTCCAACTACCATAACCATTAGGCCAGCGCCATTCATACTCCCTTGGTCTGGAACCCCCTCTACCATCGACAAAGCCAAGGGCGCTATAGTCAGACCAGTCAGGTGAATGACTGAAAACGGGCATCTGTTTATCCAGAATACTGGTTAAGGCTGTTGCAACCCTGGAATCATAAATAACAAAGTCATCAGGCATAGCGATAGCATATAGCTTGGTATAAGCGCTATTAATGATATTACTGCGATGAACCGGCTTTCGCTTTATTATGCTGTCACATACCGATACTACCTGCTGCTGCAACTCAGCTTCAGATAGCTGCGGCCTTCTAACTCCGCCCCAATCACAAATCTCCCAAAAAAGCTGACGTAGCGCAGAGGCCGAACCAGCTTGGGTTAAGTCTGGTTTTAACGCTTTAAACCGTTGCTTAAATTGATTCAAAAGCTTGGTGTTTTTATGCCAAGTATCCGATATGCGCGGCCAAAAATAACTTTGCAAACGCTGTTCAATACCCAACACTGGTTCCACAGGAAAATAGTTTCGCTCTCGTTTGAAATATCTTTGATAGGGCACAAAAGCTAGATAATCTGCAATAAACCCTAATAGCGATTGAGCGTTAAGTGCTTTACGAGCAGGAAGCTCAACCAATACAGCCTCTTCATCCTGATAAACATCATCACTATCGTTCTGCTCTGCTTCAAACGGCAAATCACGATGAATCTTTAAACGATAACGCCCTTTGCTCTCGTAGATAAATAATGCGTTAGCCCCCTTAGTGACGTGGTGCCCCTTGGGCGCACCTGATGGCCATTCGCAATAGTTTGCTGTATGAGTGCGCAAAGTAGATAGTTTATAACTATTTTTACCTACCAAAAATGAGCCATCTTTGTGTGGGGTGTGGCACAACTGCCGATAGGAAAATACAACGGGTATTTTATTATTCTGAATATCAAGCAAAATATCGTCTTGCAAGGCCATAATCTTAATCCTTTTAAATTATGTACTTAGCTTGCTGGGCCCAGCAAGCTAAAGCGCTTTCTTATATATCTGCATAACGCTTAAGCAGCGCTTGTAATTCTGCAGTTATTTCCGCCCTAAGTTCAGCTGGAGCAAGCACTTCGACATTGACACCAAAGCCTCGGATAAACTTCCTTAGTTCGTAGCAATCACGCACCGTTGCTTTTAATATTCGGCAATCATCGGCAAGCGAAATAACCTTTTGATCATCACTTAGCGGTGTTTCATCGATATAACGGGCTGCATCACCATAAAACTTAAGTTCAAGGGCAATTTTTTTATCTCGGTGTGAGCTGAACAAACCGATTTCATGTTCCTCACATATCTGAGTTAATGTTTTTGTATCAGGTTTGCCGCGATACTTCAGCTCCATGGGCAATGGAGTTAGGTTCTCCATACGATGCACCGCATAAGAGGCGGGTTTATCAATATCTAATTGCCCCTCAACCCCCAACAAATAGATCTTTTCTGCTTTAAACATCAACCCCCAAGGCATAAGCTGTTTTCTTTTGGCTTGCCCTTTCATATTAAGGTAATCAAAAGCAATGGGGTGCTGATTTTCAATGGCCGAATAAAGTACTCTTAATGCTTCGGCGTTATAGTCAGGTGAACGCCAAACGGCAGATGGCGCAACATAAATATATTGCTGCCAGCGATCCACACCGTTCTGCTTTATCGAGTTTTGAAATATCGCCTGCTGATCAATAGGTAAGAAACGAGTTACCTTGTCATTCAAGTAACTAAGTTGCGCCAACACGCCTAAGGCTTGTTTTACTGGCTCTTTCTCACGTCCATATAAGACTGGGCGAGCCGACTCTTCGGCATAGATTGGATACTCATTAAAATTGAGTAATTTATCCAGTTTGCGTCGAACGAATTGTTCCAAAATGCGGGAATTAAGGCTTTTGTCATCTATTTTATGTTGAGTACTTAACCTGCGAATAATTTCTTTCAATGATATTGGGTTAGCTGGCTTTTCGGGTAACGCTAGGAATACTTGATGCTTTGTTAAGTCTATACGGCTTACTTTAGGCAATTTAAGCCTCCTTGCTCAAAAATAACAAACTAATCCTAAGCACAAGATTAATCAATACTTTTCATTTATTAATCTAGAACTGTTCCTAGGTAAGCACTGACACATTCTTTCAGTGTATTGTCATGCAAATCAAGCACCGGCCAAATGTTACCTTGCTCATCGCGCTGATATCCCCCCGCCGTATTCCAGGCCACTGGTATATTGTGCTGCTGACAAAAAGTGAATACGATTTTATCACGCTCTCGTAGCTGTTCTGTTGTAAGAAACCCTCCCAGTGGATCATCGATATGCGGATCAGCACTGGCTTGAAACAAAATAAGATCACAGCTTGCCATTTCAGTTAAAACCTTCGGCAGCGAATCAAGATAAGCCTCTGCATTTTCGGGTATTGGTTCAATTGCGTAGGCTAAGCTATGATGCACTATCCAATCGTTTAACTGCAGTTTGTCTATAATCTCTCGAGTGCCATCGCCCTCGTGCACGTCTAAATCTAGGATCGCTATTTTGCTGACGGCCCCCTCATGCTTTAACATTAAGGCGGTAATGAGTAAGCCGTTAAAAGTGCAAAACCCAAACGCATCCGCATAACCTGCATGATGAAAGCCTGATACGGGTGCAACGGCAACTTGCTTGGAAACAAGTGCACTTCTCGCAGCGGCAAGCATAGATCCAACGGTATAAAGACAACTGTTAGCAACTGCAATATCTTTATTACCGAACCCATTTTTAAGAATTCCGTTCATTACGCCATCAACGTAATCAGTATCGTGAGCTAATTTGAGGCTGTCTGGTGTTACAGGCACAAAGGAACAAATCTCAATTGGCTGTGAAAGGCTAAGCCAGCGCTCTACAACAAGCGCAGGCTTAGCAGCACTCGGAGAAAAGCTTTTAACATCACTGATAATTTCATCGCGATAAAATATCGGGAGTTTTTGCATTGGCACTCTCCTTAGTAAATCTTAGGCGCTACTAAACTTTGCAGGGCATTCCCTTTCGCTATAACAGTGCCGCGGCGTAAATCCATGGTATAGTTCATGCCAGCGTAATAACGTCCAATCACTCCATCCACTGTTCGAATGGATTGATCACCACCTGGATGGTGATCGATAAAAGCATAGGGATGTCCGGCTGCGTCGCGAAGGATTTGGCTTGTCATAGATACACTCCTTGGTTGGTTATATGCCAAGTGTATACCACCGATGTTTCAATGATTGATACCTTAAGCGTCACGCTAAGAGTGACGCTTAAGTTAAGTAATAGTCAGATTAGACATCGCAAAACTACAATGGCGTAATAACAGTTTGGAACAGCATTCCACAGACTCAAACCTTATGGCTGGCGTAAACCTATACGTTGTCACCCGCTTTGCATATCTTCAGGGATCTGATAACGATAAAAGCTGATGACTGCAACTTGAAGCGGATTAACTGTTGGCAGCTTTTTTATTAGTCTCGCTAATTGCCACTCGCGAAGGTCTCGTTTTTTAGCAACGCGTAACGCTAAATAGAGGCTGAAACCCATTGCGGTAAAACCGACAATACAAGCCACAATACCGTAAACCTACATTCTCATTACTCCTGTTGAAAACAATTAAAATCTAGCATGGTATTCGTAAAAAGGGTCATGCTCAGGGTTGTTTAATTAATTCGATGTTTGCAACTGTTCTTACCAGTCACCAAACTTCACAAGTGATAGGTACATGGTTAGTGCGTGAAGCAACTCAAGTTAACAGTTCCAGCACACTTCCTTTGTTTTATATCGCACTTTTAGGATGAGTATTTAAAAGACGTAAATGGAACTCATAAATGCCAGGGATGAATAATTCATAGCCATCACAGAGCCTTTAATGAGGATGTAAAATACCGGCTTACTGATTTTTTGAAGAAGATACAGTACTTATATGCAGTGGCGATTATCGGCGCGAACTCAAATAATTCTTGGTCTGCGTTGTGGACTCTCCTGCTTGGGGATAGTATCGGACGCGGTATGGAGCAGCCTGGTAACTCGTCTGGTTCATAACCCGCAGCTCGTAAATCTCGCTTTCTTATCGCTTTGTCGCTTCCTATTTACCTGTATTGTCTCTATTATTCCTTTAATGGCATGCATATAAGCCATTATTTTTTGCTTTAAATTACACTCAAGGATGGTTGTATGTCTGCTGCTAAATCGCACGTCACGCTCAGTCGGCAATGGGAGTTGCTTAATTTACTGCCTAATCGTGGTTTGGGTAAAACGGCTGCCGAGCTAAAGTCGCTGTTGGATGATCAGGGCTTTAAAGTTAGCAAACGCACGGTGGAACGCGATCTGAATGATTTATCCATGGTGTTTCCCATTGTCAGTGATGAAAGTAAAACAGCGCATTTATGGCGCTGGATGGATAATAAAGATATTCAGCTGCCCGGTATCAGTGTGGCTGAAGCGATGATGTTGCAACTGGTTGAAGGCACATTAAAAAGCATCTTGCCACAAGTGATGTTGCAAAGCCTGAACAGCCGCTTTAGCCAGGCGAAAAACAAGCTACAAGCACTGGAAGACAGTAACAGCAATAGCCGCTTAGCCGATAAAATTGCCGTTGTATCTCCGGCGTTACCGATGCTACCGCCCGCAACATCCCCTGTTTTATATGAGGCTGTGCAACAAGCGTTAAGTGACAATAAACAGCTAAGCGCAACATACACCGCCCTTTATGATCAACAGCAAAAACAATACCTGTTAAACCCACTTGGCTTAGTGCAGCGCGGCCACATTACCTATTTAATTGCCACAGTAGGTAGCTATCAAGATGTGCGCTTATTTGCATTACACCGTTTTACCTTATTAGCGCTTACAGAACACCCCCTGCAAAGCCCTGAGGGTTTTACCTTAGAGGGTTATTTGCAAAGTGGTGCCTTACAATTTGCCAATGGCCAGCAAATTGTGCTGCAAGCAAAAGTAAACCCGTATTTAAGCCAATTATTACAAGAAGCCCCGCTTGCTAAAGATATGCAGCTTAGCCCCGAAGCCGATGGCTGGCATCACTTAACAGCCACTGTACATGATGGCTGGCAATTAAAATGGTGGCTACTGTCACATGGCAATAGCATTCAGGTTTTAGCACCCACCGCGCTGCGCCTTGCAGTAATTAACAGCTTGCAAGACGCTTTAGCACAGTATCAGCAAGCTGAAACACCTTAACTGAGCTTACTTTGCTCCTTATTGTAAAAAACCAATCGGTTTTGCCGTATCAAGATTTTTAAGCTTAACGTCGTTAAGTAACGCTGCAGCAAACTGCGCTGCTGTGGCAAAGGGCCGAAACCGACTTTGCCTAGCCACAGCAGCAAAATCTCCCGGCGTAAGTTGGCTTGAGGCGGCTAATCGCTGTGCGCTGTCGCGACAGGGAGAAAGCTGTAGCTGCTGACAATGCGCATCAAATAATTGCTTAGTTTGCTCTGGTTTTAAATAGCTAAAACCGGATTTTAAATCAAACCGGCGCAGTGAGGCCTGATCCAAGTTATCCAGTAAATTGGTGCTGGCCACAAAAACACCATCAAAGGCTTCCATTTGCATCAGCATTTCGTTTACTGCAGACACTTGCCACTGCTGCCGCGCCCCGCGTCTATCTTGTAAAAAGCTGTCTACTTCATCTAACAACAACACCGCATCCTGTTGCTTAGCTTCCGCAAATGCCGCGGCAATTTGCTTTTCGGTTTGCCCAACATACATACCAAACAACTGGCCCGCTGTTTTTTGCAGCAGGGGCTTACCTAATTGCTTGGCTAAAAAGTGACAAAACGCCGTTTTACCCGTACCCGGTGGGCCGTATAAACATAAGCGGCCACTGCCAGCGTTTATCAACCCTTTGGTCAGCTCTAACAAATCAATGTCTGCATTAACCAAGCTGGCATCATACACGGGGCCAAGTGCGTCTCTTGCTAAAGCCGCATCAACTTGATGACCCTGCGCACGCAATGTTTGCTGCATAAGATGTTTAAGCGCAGCCACTTTTACCGGGCGTGTTAACTTCGGGTTTAACTGCGCCACCACTTTACTGGCGCGGGTAATAATGGCTGGTGTTAACTGGGGTAACGCGGCAAGCTGCATCGCCTCTTCGGCGTTAACAAGCTTTGCGGCAGCATCTTGCAGCAACGCAGCACGCTGGGCTTGTGGCGGAGACGCTAGCGCTATTACCTGATCAAAGCGCCGAATAAACGCATTATCCATTACGGTATGATCATTGGTTACCCAAAAACAGGGCAAGGTATTTTGTTCTAGCATACGGTTCATCCAGCCTTTTCGAAGCTCTGCTTGGCGTGAAAAAGGGTTTTGGGCAAACACATCTTCAATCTCATCAAACAGCACGACATTTTTTGAGCTAGACAGCAAACACTGCACCATACGATATGCTCTTAACCGATTATTGCCACTGATCCCATCCCCTTCGCTGTCCTCACTGCTCACTTCAAATAACGGCAATGTTAATTTTTTTGCCAAGGCACGCACCAACTCACTTTTACCGGTTCCCGGTGGGCCATAAATTAACACATTCACACCGGGTAACTGCTGCTCAACGGCGTTTTTTAGATATGGCAGTAAAATCTGCAGATCAGTCTCAATATGCTGAAATTGTTTTAGGGTCAGTGTTGCTGGGCTGGCTTGCTGCACAATTTCTTTGAGCAGGCGTTTCACATCGTTGCTTTCATCAAATAAGTTATAAGCAAACGACACTGAAATAAACTCAAAAACATCGTCTAACGAAAAAACAGGCATCGACTCTAAAGCCAGTAAACCCGAATTGATCAAGGTACTGTTTTGACGCAACAAGGGCTGCAATTCAACCTCATTACAACCAAGTATTTGCGCTAAAATTTTTGGCAGTTGCTGCTTTTTAATATCACGCAACAACACTGCCGTGCTGTTTAACATGCGATCGGTTTTAACCAACGCCACAAAACCCAATAGTTGCTGCTCTAGCGCAGTTAAACCCATCATCTGTGCCAAGCTTTGGATATTTCGTGCTAAGGGCTCGGGCAAACATAACTCGGCCTGCAATTCTATTTGCAGTTGTTTATTTACGAAGGCACGCTGCAATTGAGTGGGACTGAGTAAATGCGCTTGAGGCGTTAAGCCTAAAGTGTTCGCAAACTCCGGATCTAATTCATCGTCCATATACAGTTTTCTGAGCAGTTTTTGGCTGGTCAATAACCGAAGAGCCCATAACCGACAGATCGCGGGGGTATCAGTTTCAATAAATAAGTCAGTTTGGTTTGTTTTGGTTGCAAGCGCTTTCTTACGAATTGGCGTTGTCATAGTGTTACTTCCCTCTCGCATTACCCAATCAGAAGTTTGGCCTTTGCCAACGACAAGATAAGACGCAGAAAAAATTTTTTTACAAGACATATGTCGTCGCGATAGCTTGCTATGCTGATCACCTCTGCTGCGAGGGTAATGGCAGCAATATAAGGAGTAATGAATTGGCACGGTATTTAAAAAAGATTGATGCGCGTCACTACAGAACGCTATTGTTTTGTGGCGATATCCATGGGCGTTTTGATTTGCTGCAAGCCGCTTTAGCTCGTAAAGGTTTTGTTGCTGAGCAAGATTTATTGGTGTTGGTTGGTGATTTAATCGACAGAGGCCGCTTTTGCCCTGAAACGGTTAGCTTTGTGCTGGCAGGACTAAAACAAGGCTGCATTGTGATGGTCGCTGGCAATCACGATTTGTACCCGGTTGGTGATTACGCGATATGGATGGCCAATGACGGTGACTGGTTTGAACATCTCAAAAAGCAGGAACCCGACAAGGCAACAATCGTTATGCAGCAGCTTGTGGCCATTGCAGAGCAACCGTTAGCCTTGGAATTGCATACCGAACAAGGCCTTATCGGCATTGTGCACGGCGATGTGCCTGAAAACGATTGGTTAACACTTTCTAACACGGCCGATGCCGAGCAAGCGCCCCGCTTACAGCGCACGCTGGTTTCTGGGCGCAGTATGCTTAAAGCTAAACAGCTGAACGCCTTAGCGTCTTTGCACGTGGCCAACATTGATTATGTGGTGTCTGGACATACCGTTGTGCAACAGCCGCTGTTTGTGGCCAATCGCGCTTATATTGATACTGGCGCTTACTACACCGAGCAATTAACCCTACTGTCACTCCCTGAACTGGTTGCTGGTTTTAAAAACAGCCGAAGCTAAGACGCAAATTGTCGCACCGATTATCAATACTGTGGTTTTAACTCATAGGTTATGGCGTGTTATGACTGCAGTTCGACATATTTCTGATAAAGCCCCGCTGGTACTGAATGCGGATCACAGCAGCAGTATTCATGATGCAACCTTAACCACGTTAAGTATCACGCAAACAGCGTTGCGACACCTTGACTTAATGCAGGTTAAAGCGCTGCAACAGCTGCATATTTGCAGCACAGTACCGGCCGAGCGGCATTTACGCATTCAGGGCGCATCGGCGTTACAACAAGTGTTACTACAAGGGCATAGCGAAAATCGTTGGGTGCTGCATCTTGATCTTGCTGATTTTCCACATGGCTTGCACATTATTGCGCCGGTAAGCCAACTGGATATGTGCTGGCTTAAAGAAGGCGAGCTACTCACACTGGCGCAAAAACCGCCTCAGCAGCTGTGGCAGCAAATCTATTTTTATGACTTAAACCAAATGTGGCTAGACGATTTCACGACGCTGCAAAACCTGCCCAAAGACAGCTTACTGATTTTTAGCGGCGGTTATCAGCAAGCCATGGCCCCTGCTTTTGCTAACCTACGCCAGTTAGTGTTTACCGATATCGCCGGTATTGCTTGCTTAACCCTGTCGGGTTGTCAGTATTTAGCGGTGCAGCGAGCCATTGGCCTGCGCAGTATTGCTATTTTAGATAACGAACTACATAACATTCAATTACAGCACTGCCCACAATTTAGCCGCTTAACCGCCCCCGCTGATTTTAGTGCACAACATGCACAGCTAACCGATGCCGCACACAGTATTGTCGATTTTGCCGGTAGCTGGCAAAGCGTTAAACTGCGGCGCAGCGCACTCACTGAGCTAAATTCAGGCAATATAGCGCAATTACATGTTTCCGACTGCCCTAACTTAGTTCGCTTACGCGCTGGCTCGCCATTGGTGTTTAGTAGCGGTATTTTTGCACCAGAATTACTGGATCAAGCAAGCTTCTCGATCAATGAGGCAACTATTCGTGATGCCTTAAACAAGCTCACCGAACAGCTCGATACTGAGCTCATTGAAGCGCTGTTAACCCAAGCCGCGAGGCAATCGAAACCGCATAATGTCTATCATGCCATTATGCTATTGCAGGCGTTTGCCGATCTTGGGTTTGCTGTTGATCGGCTTTGGGATATCCGCTGCGCCCTTTACTTACAAAATCAACAGCGCCCGTGCCACTTTAAGCAAGCGCCAAGCAAAATAACACCACACTCTTGGCGCTGGAAGATCAAAAAAGATCGGATCTTTGAATCTTACGAGGCCGACTTTTTACTGTGGCTCGCGGCGTATCGGCAAGCACTTAGCGATACCGCAGATTTTATGCGCACTGCCGTACATTCTGCATTACTGCATGAGCCGGCGGCTTTTCATACGCTTTGTAACATGTTAAGCAAAGACGATAGCCCTTTGCATATAAGCGAAAAGCTGGCGTTTATACAGCAGCTTATCCAACAAAAAACCACGCATACCCATACCTGGTTAACGCTCAATAACACACTGCTACCGGGCCTGAAGCGCCTTAGCCAGTTGTTTATTAAACTTTGCCAGCCTCACAGCCAACTTTCAGAAGAGCAGCAAACTTGGCGCTTCGCTTTGTTTGATTTTCTGAGCATCAGCTTATCACCGAAATTTTTAGCCGAGATCCTACCATCTGCCATGCAAGCCATGCCAGAGTATGCCCGGCCTAAACTACTCGCCATGGCCAATCACAGCGAATTGCCGCATGTCGCCAAAATGGCCAATGTGTCGTTTGAAAGCGTTAAAGTTTGGTATGCCAAGGCGGCACTGGCAAGGGGGTAGTTTTTACCGTTGATGTTAAAGAAATAATTAAGGCTTCATTTGCGGTGAGATACTGTCTTTTACGTCGCCAAAAGACAGTATCTAAAGAAAATGCGACTCTACTTCCGCTCGAAAGCCCGGTGAAGTGCTTTTTAACAAAGAAGCATTTATACCTTAAAAGGCTTTTAGTTAATCACAATGCAGGAATAGCCGGTTGATTCTTAAGCTCGATAATCAGCGTATCCAATTCCAAAAGGCGGTCATAAATAAACTCAATAATTTGCTCTTGGGTGCGCACCGCTAATTGGAGGCTGTATTTACGCACTTTTAAGCGCCCATATTTCTCGAAATCACGCTTAGGGTTTAAACCTGGCATTACGATAGCATCTGCTTTTTGTTCAGTTAAACCGTCACTTAAGATGGCATAAACACAGAACTCTGTAGTATCTGCTTTGCCAGATAAGAAAAGCACAACATCCCAATCAGGCTCGTTCCAGTCGGCCAAAGTAAAGCGTAAAGCAGGATAGCCGCCCCAGTTTTGTATGCGGGCATTAACCACTTTGTCTAACTTTCTTTGTAGCGCCGTTTGTAACTGCGCCAAGTACTCGTTGATAGCATCTTGTTTAATTTGCTGAATATCTTTGATTTCTGTTAGATTTTTCAAGACAAAGTCGAGTGTTTCCTGATTTAAGGATGGCTGTGACATGAGGCTCTCCAGATGTAAGATAAATTCGCGAAGCAGTAATAGCCATTTATGAATAGGTTGAGATATAAACAGTTCAGCTAACTGAGCTTTTAAAGCAGCAATCAGCTCTGAATAGCTTATAAAATGCCAACCCTTTAGTGTTACCTCTTTCGTCGGAGCGAGCACAACAAAAAGCTTCTTTTTGTTGGCAAAGCGATTTGCTTGTTCAACCAGAATAAAATTTTCATAGTCATCAAACGGGTTATTTTGCTGATGGAAAATCTTATTTTCTACAACCATCACCCAATTAGCGCTTTCCAAAAGCAGGTCAATACGCTTACGGTCTTTGGTAACGACTTCACGTTCAGGAGGGCTTATTAACGAACAGTCAAGTTCAGATGTAACATCATTGAGGCAGTTAAATAGCGCTTTAAGCGCCGTATTACCAAGCTTATGCTGGCCGTTGTCGTTACAAAAAAATGCCAAAATATCTGTGGTGGGGTTTTCGTAATAGCCTTTGCTGCCGATACTGAAAATACTTTGCTCGGCAACATTAAGCGGCGGCAGTTGTTTAAAATCAGCCAGCAACTGCTGCAGTTTTATTAATGTGGTATCCATACCTAACCTTTATTTTTTATCACTCCGTATTGAGTGATATTTTTTGCTTTGAAAGACGTTCTTAAAAAATAACTTTAAATAATATTGTTAACTTAAACAGCTTCACAAACCGATAATAGAGTAGTTTTTATTTTTTACTAGCACATTTATCACTGAGTTAGCACAGCCACCAGCTTCCTCTTGCACAAATAGAATCTCAGAAAGCTATGCAATTTCAGAAGCTTAGCTTGTTATGCTAGTCAGCATTTCACCTGCGGTGAGATACTTTCTTTTGGCGAAACAAAAGAAAGTCACTCGCCAACGGCGAAACCGCTGTTTATTTAACAAGTTATTGCGAACATGCACATAAACATTTTGGTGCATCAGGAATTGCTGTTCTTCGCTCATAACTGACAAAAAATTTTATACATGTATCAATAAACGGCCAGTAACAATAAGCTTACTGGCTTAAATAACTATCAATATCTATCATTTAAATGGCTAACCTAGCCAATAACCTCAGCTTATTAAAGCTATCACTTCGCCCCAATTTGTGGGTTGACGCCCCTGTCCTGTTAATACCCAAATCACTGGGTATTGGGGGGCTTGTGCGGGTGCGGTTCCGTAGCCATCGGTAAAGAAAATTAACGCTTGTGGCGGGCAGTTGTCTGACTGCTCGTGCTGCAGATAGGCAAATACTGGCCGAAAATCAGTACCGCCCCCTCCTTTTGCTTGCCAGTTTACAAGTGCGGGTAAGTCGTTATTTTCGTAATAACTGACATCAGTGACCGTGGCGTCACAACTTATTACCTGCAACCTAACTTGCTCAAACTGCCGTAATATACTGCTTATTTCAGCGAGAAACTGCGGCAAATCTTCCAGGGTACTGCCGCTGGTATCGATTGCTAAACTAATGTGCAGTTTTTTGCCCTGCCTGCCCGGTAAATACAGCCCTTGCCCTATATAACGCCGTGCAGGTCGATGCCAGCTGTAACTGCCGCTAATGGTACGTTGAATAAAGCGCTGCAAGATACTTGGCCATGACAATTGTGGGCTTAACACGTTTTTAATAACGCGCTGCATGACACTACTTTGGTTACCAGCCATCACACCCGTAACTTGGGCTGCCGCAGCGGTATATTCGCGCCAACGATGCAGGTCTCGTTCGGTGACTGGCTGTGGCTGATAATCGGGATCTAGCTTAATAGCCGGGTGCTGAGCAGAGGATAACTCAGGTTGGTGTTGATCAAATTGCGCGTTGTCAGCCGGTAGCGATTTACCACCAATAATGTAGGTCTCATGCCACTGATCAGCGGCTGATCGGCCCAAGGTTTGATAAATTTGTTCAGCCGATTTACCACTATAACTGTGGCTAAACAGCACATTTTCAGGCATATCATCGCCCTTAAAATAATGATGCAAGATGCCATTTACTTCAAAGTCACAAGCGTAATTCCAGCGCAGCGGTTCTCGATCTTGCCGGCGTATAAAATGGCCCATCACGCAGTGCCAAACCTCATGCGCCAATACAAATTTCTTTTGCGATGTGCTGCAACGTTTTATAAAGTCAAGATTAAAGAAAACGCGCTGACTGTCCGTGCAAGCTGTTGCTAAACGATCATCATCGACCACCACTAAATGCAGCCGCATCGCCAGTACCGCAACAAAAGGCTGGCTTAACAAGAGATCAGAGCGTAATTGCTGTAATTCCGTAACAACGCGTTGCTTTTCACGTTGCACAGCCGCATCAGGCACAATAACCGCAACGATTGCCTGCGCCGTCATACTGGTGCATCCGTTAACAGTGTGGCGCCTTGTAACGCATCAAAATGCTGGCCATGTTTGTCAGACCACTGCACAAATTTTTTATGCCCTAAAAGCAACTCAGAGCGACGCTGCACTTCGTCATTGTTTGTGTGTTGAATACTGTCAATTAAGGTGAGCGTGGCAAAGTCAGACGTCATCGCTACCCCAATTTCTAAAAATCGACCAATGCGTGTTTCCATCATGGTTGGTGATTGCCACAATTGCTGGCTTAACGATGAACAAAAGGCAAACAACATATCTGGCCGCTCTGGGATCTGGATTGGAATTTTACCGTTTAGCATTAGCTGCACATCAGGCAATTCGGCGCGCGCATTCAAAAAGGCTATTAGTTGATAAGCCGCGCCTGGGCCAACTAAACCACAAATAATTTTTTGCAGTAACGTTTCGTTTAGCGCGGTATGTTGCTGTAGATAAAATGACACCCGCTCCCAACTGCGCGGGCTGGGCCAACCGCGCTCAAGATCGTTTTCCATATCCATAAAGCATTGCGGTTGGTAACGCAGAAAAGCAATTAGCGCTTCATCTATTCCCTGCTGCCGCGCCCATAAGGTCCAGCTTTGCAAATCGGCGGTAAGCTCTAAATGACAAAAACGGTTGGCTAAAGCGCTCGACATGGTATAAGCCACGGCGCGATCATTACTGCGATTTCCCGCTGCCATCACCAACCAACCGGCGGGTAATTGATACAAATCACCCAAGCGGCGATCTAAAATGATTTCATAAGCCGCCACTTGCAAACTGCGATCTGCAGCGGTTAACTCATCAAACAGAATAATACCGCGGCTATCTGGATCGCGTGGCCACTCGCCGCTTAGTAACCAATCAACATGATCATCCCGCACCACCGGTAAACCACGAATATCAACCGGCTCACGTTGCGCTAGCCGAATATCAATAAAACCAATGCCTTCTTTTTGGCATAGCTCACGCACTATAGTACTTTTCCCTACACCCGGCGGCCCCCACAACATCACGGGAGCAACTAAACGCGGCTGGTCAGTTTGGGCAAGCAGTTTCAGCTGCAGCGCTAAAAATTGGGTCAGCTCATTGGCTGTAATAGAAACTTGGCGAGCAGAATACATAAGCACCCCTTAGGCATAAATAGCAGATCGCTAACGACGAGCCAGTTTATGCAAGAGGTGCGACAGCTTGTGTCTTATAAACTGTCAACCGCTAAATTTTCGAAATAGCGTTGATGGACCGGATGGCACAAGGCTTTGGGTCTAAGCTGCTGCACTAACGTTTGCGCTTCGGTTTTGCTGTAACCAAGCTGAGCCATTAATATTGCCGCCATAAGTCCGGTGCGACCAGAGCCGCCCTTGCAGTGAATGGCCACTTTTTTACCCGCTTGCAGCAAAACCAATATGGCCGCTTTATAGTCAGAAAATGCAGCCTCAAATGCCTGCTCTGGCGCACAGTCATCTTCTATCGGTAACTGATACCATGATAAGCCAAGCTCTTTACAGATAGCGCCAATGCGCGTTGCGTCGTTTTGCTCTAGCTCATGTGTTGGCATCAGTGTAATAACGGCTGCCGCGCCAGCCGCTTTAAGCTGACCAATGCTGTCAGACAGACTTACGCCTTTAGTGCCCGGACACGGCGTGAACATCAGCGTGCCGGTGCTCAGTTCCAGATAATCAAATGGATGCTGCATAGTAGTTCCCTAATCAGTAAAAAGTGTCAGCTAAACCAGTGCCGGGTTCGATTGGCAAACCACACCAGTGATAACATCACCGGCACTTCAACCAGCACTCCGACCACGGTTGCCAGTGCTGCACCGCTGTTTAAACCAAACAGCGCTATGGCAACTGCGACAGCCAGTTCAAAAAAGTTAGAGGTGCTAATCAAGCCGGCCGGTGCCGCAACGTTGTGTGGCAAGTGCATCTTTTTGGCAATGGCATAGGTAATGGCGAAAATGCCGTAAGTTTGTAGTAGTAGCGGAATAGCAATAAGCAAAATAATCAGCGGTTTGGCAACGATGGTTTGTGCCTGAAAACCAAACAACAAAACAACTGTCGCCAATAATCCAATGACCGACCACGGTTTGGCTTTAGCCAAAAATGCGCTGACACGCTGCTCTGTACCGCCTTTATTAAGCTGTTTGCGGGTAATGACACCCGCAATCAACGGCAGTAGCACATACAGCAGCACTGACAAAAACAGTGTTTGCCACGGAATAACGATATCGTTAACGCCCAACAGCAATGCGGCGATAGGAGCAAAGGCAAAAATCATAATAATGTCGTTCACAGACACTTGTACCAAGGTGTAATTGGCATCGCCTTTAGTCAGTTGGCTCCAAACAAACACCATTGCCGTGCAGGGCGCAACGCCGAGCAAAATCATACCGGCGATATATTCATTAGCACTTTGGGGGTCAACCCATCCGGCGAATAACACCTTAAAAAACAACCAGCCCAGTGCCGCCATAGTAAAAGGTTTAACCAACCAGTTCATCACCAGCGTAAGCATGATGCCTTTGGGCTTTTTGCCAACATCTTTAATTGCGCCAAAGTCTATCTGCACCATCATTGGATATATCATTAACCAAATCAGCAGGGCCACCACTAAATTTATCTGGCTATACTCAATCGCCGCTATCGCTTGAAACACACCCGGCATTAGGTTGCCAAGCACAACACCAGCAACGATGCATAACGCTACCCAAACTGATAAATATCGCTCAAATATACCCATATTTTACTCAATACCTTTAAGTACCAGCACAGCACGCACCATCATTAGACACCTGACTGCTGGCAATTTGTTGTAACAAATCCAGTAACGGCAATAACTTTTCACGGTTAAGGCTATAACACACTCGCGGGTGTTCTATTTCACCGGTAACAATTTCTGCCGCCTTTAATATGCGTAAGTGCTCCGATACCGTTGATTGAGCAAGACCCACTTCGCTGGTGATTTCACCACCAATACAGGACGGTTTGCTCAGCAAAAGCTGGATAATGTGTATGCGGGCAGGATGCGCAAACGCCTTTGCAATAGCGGCCAGTTGTTCATTGGAGACCGAATTAAGAGTACTCATAAACACCAATATCGTTATTCGACGATAAACGAATATAAGGACAAGTATGACATTAGTCAAGTTAAACATGACGTCGTGGCGTCAGTAAATAAGGTGGGAATATGACTCGTAGAATCCGCCAGTGGCTGATTTGGCACAATCGCGGTGCGTCGTTAAAAGTGCATGCCGCTACGAATAATACCCTGTGCAGCGAACCGACTGAACATCGTCCGCTTAGGTTTTAAGAAAACGAGGGGTTGAGTTCGGCGCTGCTGCGCCGCACCCGTGAGGTTTACACCTTCAAAAGCACATGATCATTCGGGCTTTCAAGCCAATGTGCAGGAAAATTTGCTTTGGAGACTTGCTTTTAGCGACGCAAAAGCAAGTTTCATAGCGTAAGGTGCAACTTTTGCTTAGCTGTCTTGCCGCCAAAACAGAGCGCTTAACGACAGCCCCATGCCGCCACCAACGCGGGCACCTGAGTTGCTGCCTTGCCTTGAATAAACTGATAGCCCGTTTCAATATCAGCAACATCCAGGTTAATCAGCACTTTTTCGGCATTCTCTCTGGCGTAAAATAACAATGAAGCTGCCGGGTACACTTGCAACGAGGTGCCAACCACCAAAATTTTATCGGCACTGGCCACTTCTGTCATGGCCGCTGCCATAGCGGTAACCTCTTCACCAAACCAAACAATGTTAGGTCTTAGGGGTGAGCCATCGGCGGCGAGATCGCCTACGTTAAGCGCCTGGCTGCCAATCTCTTGTATTAGTTGTGGATCGCGGCTGCTGCGGGCTTCTGATAATTTGCCATGTAAGTGCAGCACCTGGCTTGAACCTGCCCGCTCGTGCAAATCATCCACATTTTGTGTGATCACCACCACTTGATAAGCCTGCTCCAATTTAGCAATAGCCAAATGCGCGGCATTCGGCTCTGCCTGTGCTGCTTGCCTGCGCCTGGCATTGTAAAAATGGTGAACCAATTCGGGGTTGCGCACAAAAGCTTGCGGCGTTGCCAGATCCTCCAGCGAGTATTGCTGCCACAACCCTTCGGGATCACGAAAGGTTGCCAGGCCACTTTCGGCGCTGATGCCCGCGCCGCTGATCACCACAATTTTTTGTTGCTTGTTTTGCATTTGCCGTTTATCCCTAGCCAGTCATAGTCTAAACATAGTGTAAAGTATGACCTCGACAAGATAAGTCGCGCAATCAACAACGCCATCCCACGCCCTTCGCGTGATACTCACGCTTAATGAGTGTGCTTTTGCCATATGCTATCCACTGTTTGCACACTTAAAGACAGTGATGATTGCAACGAGGAATTAATCACCACTAATTCGCTATAGGCTGATGTTGGAAACACCTGTGAGGTTAAAACATACTCGCCCTCACCTATAAACACCTCTATCGCTGACGTATCTAACCATATTTCAGCAGCCCCCGAGCTAAGCTTAGTCGTCAGTGGCATCTTAATGATAGGGTTAAACTTTTCATTAGCAATTGCCAGCCCTGCCGCGCTGCGATCCAGCGTCACGCTCTGCTCTAAAGCGTTATACTCAAGGATGAGTTGCTCAGTGTTATTTTTAAAAACCAAGGTAAATGCGGCTTCGTTAGGGTGAGTAAAACCTAGCGTTATTTTCGCCCCCTGCGTTGTTGGCAGTGACACAGTGGTATCCTTTGCCGCTGCAATTGAAAATGGCCGCGCCTCTGAAACAAGTTGTTCTAACTGAGCAACTGGCTTTGAGGTCACTCTTAAACCTTGATTGGTTTCTAATAACCCCAGTTCGCGCGGCAGTGTCATGGCACCACGCCAAGGCTGAGTTGGCAGATCTCGGGCATAATCCCAATTACTCATCCAACCCATAAAAATAGGGTTGCTGGACACTTCAGTAGTATTTGCAAAGGTTACGCCGGCATAATTATCCGTGCCCCAATCTAACCACAATGCCTGCTCTTGTGCATTCTCGGCTGGTTTTTCAGACTGGGTAATCTCATCTACCATAATAAAGCCCCAAGGGCCTGAGCTAAGATCAAGAATACGCAGTTGTGCTGTTTTACCAAGCAGATCCGTCACCGACCAGCTGTGCACAATAAAATTGTTTGTGTGCAACCCACCAGCTTGTCGCATTACTTCACCGTCTATTAGCAATTGCACGGCAACTTTGTCGGGCTCATAACCACCCGCGACATAAAAATTAATATAGTTATTCGCTATGTTAAACGGGGCAGATAACAATTGGCCTTGTGGCAGATCGCCGGCGCTAAAGCTATTTGCCAAATAGTCGCCAACAAAACCGCTAACAGGCCATTGCCCTTTATGGTTCCCTTTTGTTGGCGTATCTAAAAATGCCTCACCGCTTACCGTCCATTGTGTAAAACCCTGTTCGAAGCCTTCTATCAGCTCACCGGCAGGAAAAACCGCAGGTTTAACGGCTAAGGTGGTGGCTTGCTCTGCATCTAAAATAAACGCCTGTCCATTCCAGTCCCCCACAAAGTATTGCGTTGCTGAGCCGCCGTTTGGCCCGCCAGGATTAATGCTAACCAGTAAGGCATAGCGATAATTATCGCTGCCATCTATCTTAAGTTTAATAAGATCAGGGCATTCCCAAACACCACCATGCACACCATGCTCTTGGCCAAAATCACTAACATGTTGCCAGTCTTTTAAATTTGGCGAAGTATAAAACCCAATATGATCTTTTTGTGCCAGCACCATTACCCACTGCTGGTGTTCATCATCCCACACCACTTTCGGATCACGAAAATCCAACATACCCGGGTTTGCTATTACTGGGTTGCCAGTGTATTTGGTCCAGGTTCGCCCTTTGTCTAAACTGTAAGCAATCGCCTGCGATTGATGGGCTATCACATTGTTACTGGCTAAAGCTTGATCATGATAAGTAAACATCGCCACAATAGGTGGGTTTTCAGCGCTACCAAAACCGGAGGTGTTGTGCCAATCTACCACGGCGCTTCCAGAAAATATCATGCCCTTTTCATCTGGTGCTAAGGCAATAGGTAGCTCTTGCCAATGCACTAAATCTTGACTGACTGCATGCCCCCAATACATTGGGCCCCAATTATTGCCATAAGGATGATATTGATAAAACAGGTGATACTCGCCTTGATAATAAAACATGCCATTGGGATCATTTAGCCAGTTTTGTTGCGGCGAAAAATGAAATTGTGGCCTGAACGGCTCGACATAGGTGCTGCTTTGTAAGCTACAAGCGTTAAGTAATAGCAGACTAAAAACGAACAACAATGGCTTCATTTGCGTTAATCCTTGTTAAATACCCTTGATCTTAGGTGTAGAGCATGGCACTTGAATAACAGCACTTTGTATCTTTAGGCTACCCGCGCTAACCTGTTTTGGCCAAACGCTTAAGCGACTTACATTTGGCAACCTGCACTGACTATCGATGGTCATGCAGTTTAAAAAAAGAAGGGAGCCTGCGCTCCCTCTCTTTCTTACTTTAACGGTAAAAGTCGTGTTTACACCGTTTTAGCGCTTAGCTTAAAAATCAATGCGCAGTGACGCTTTGATGGTGCGGCCAAGTAATGGACGCGCTACGCCGGTGTAATCACCATTTGCAAAACGTAAACCTTCTGTCACAGAACTTCCTTCAGTGAAAGAGTCTGCATCATTTAAGTTACTAATATGAAATTGGAATTCCATATCATTCGTGATTGCATATAGTAAGCCCGCGTTTAACTGGGTGTAACCTGGGTAAATAGTCACATTGGTATCGCCATCAGCAGCAAAACGCTCGCTGTAATGCAACACTTGGCCATATACGGTTAGCGGGATATCCGCAAAGTCATATGATGGACGTAGGTTAATTAACCACTGCGATTGACGACGAGGACGTCTATCGGCACCGCTAGAGATGTCATACTGACGTAAGTCATTTACACCATCACCATTAGTGTCGGTTTCTAAAATAGCAGCACGAATAGCGTTATCTTGGCCTTGCTTCGGATCTTGCCACACAATACTGCCTTGCAGGGTCATACCGGTAAACCACTCTGGGCGGTAACTACCTTCAAACTCTAGTCCTTTCGTTTTTAAGCTGGTGCGGAAACTATCACGAATTTTCGGACAGTTAGCAGGTGCAGGAACAGTGTTACAGGCTAAGCCCCCTGTACCTGTTGCAGAAAGGTCATCCAAAGTGGCACCCAGTGATTCTTTAGCTGCAAAATCAATATAAAACCCGCTAAAGTTTAATTCATAGCCTTGACCCGTAAAGCGCACCCCACCCTCATACTGCTTGATATCTTCCACAAGATCGCCACGGGCAACCTCACCGGTTGAAGGGTTGGTAGCCGGGCCGCCGAAGATATAATCTTCAAAGCCAGGTAATCTGAACGAATCCGCATAGCTGGCATAAGTAGTGATCTTATCCGTTAAACGGTAGTTAGCACCAACGGTCCAACCAAATGAATCATATTCTTCCGACGCAAAGTTAGGTTTGCCGTCTGGCACATTCACAAAATTATCAGCCAGGGTATCGTTAGTTGAACCTACCACAACGTCGCTAGGTGTAAAATCGTTAGAAGTATTGCCTGGATTAAAAGAGTTAGTAGTAACACGATCCACTTCTAAATCTTGGTAACGACCGCCAATGTCTAACTGCAAATCACCATCCAGCAAAGTGATGTGATCCAGCAGATATAAGGCATTGGTGCGCATGGTGGCATCTGCACCTAAACCGAAAATGGCTGGTTGCAGCACACCGTTATCGGTAATCGAAGGACCCACTTGGTTATCATTGGCATCTACCGCATACAGGTCAACTAATCTTGAGCTGCCGCTCACATCGCTTAACGCTGTAGCAAAAACAGATTGCACATTATAAGTGTAATGGCTGGTATAAACACCAAATGTCAATTCATGTGACTGGTTGCTAAAGTCAAAAAAGCGACTTAATCGAATATCACTGACAAAGCTGGTCGCATCCACTTTACCGTAAACAGGGGTGTTATTGGCAATAACAGCAGGAGCTCTTGTGGCATTGCTTAAATCTGTGCCATTTACCGTATCAGTGTAAAAGGCTTTGACGCCTACCGCATTGGCATAAGCAGCACCAATGGCTCCATCAAAACTTTGAATACGGGCAAATTGCTCAGCTTCTAAGCTAGAACGTTCAAATAAGGGATCATTAAATAACGCATTAAAACCGTTAGTGCCGGTGGTAGAACGCATCGAGGCAGTTAAGCGCCAATCATTTTCAAAATCTTTAGTGATATTAAAGGTATACAAATTAAATTTTGGTGCTACGCCATCACTAATGTCTAAAGTAAGACGACTACCATCCGGGTTGTACAGTGTGTAGTAACTGGTTTGTGGTGAAACCGTATTGCCTTTACCAAAATCTACGCCTAAATTGTTGACACTTGACGGATCAATTTTAAACGGGTTATCCGGTGTTCCCACCCCCCGATTATTGGTAATAGAGTATGGGATGTTTTGATAAAAATTGGTTTTATCGTTAATGACATGTGCTTGTAACTTTACTTCTGTAGAGTTGTCATCACTGATATAAAGCAGGTTGCCTCGCAGTTGACCACCGCTGTTGCCGGTATAGCCTGGATCGCGAATACCATCCGCTACCCGATAATAACCACCAATAGCATAGGTTAAATTGTCATTGATTGGGCCAGCAGCAAAAAAGTCATTTCTAACATGGCCCCAATCACCTACTTCAATTTTATATGCGCCTTCAAAATCTTGGGTACCTGTACGGGTAATATAATTCACCGCTGCGCCTAAAGCGTTAGAATATAACACCCCACCCGGGCCACCTTTTACCGCTTCAACATTGGTGGTCATCAGATCAGGTTTAATGAACACATCATTGTTCATAAAAGGCGCTTCTGGCTCTTCGTATGTCGGTAAGCCATCAATAAGATTGGGTACATAACGATAGCCGCCTGCTTGTGGTAAGCCTCGCACTAACACGTTGTTATGTGTTTCACCTGCTGTACCGCCTTCTGGGAAGAAACCTGGAATATTACCCAGTAATTCTGCAGCACCATGAGGAGCAAGCCTTTTCATCTCTTCTTCAGAGATAGTGTTAATGGAAAATGTCGCTTCCATTTTTTGCGTGTTTCTGGTTACACCGGTAACAATGATGGTTTCAATCTCAGCAGCTTCGCTTTCTTCGGCTTTATCGGCCTCTTGCGCGGACAATGCAGAAGCCTGCATGGCCAAAGCTGTTGAGATAGCTACAGCGACTAACGTTTTTTTATACATATTGATGTTCCTTTCGTCGGCTAAGTTTTTATTGAGTGTTAAGCTCAATCACTGTCTGCTAGATGTTGAGTTTTTACTCAATCTATGTCTATCGATAGACATTACAGTTTTAACTTAATGCCTGTCAATAATTTTTTTATACGTATTGTAAGACCTTGTTTAGTACTTCTTAATGTTTGTATTAATTTTCAATATTTTATAAAGCTAAATCGTCAATTTCTTTAATTTGTAAATTGTTAATGTTAGCGGTTTTTGAATTCGTGTTAATGGCTAATTGGTTCAAACTGGCATTGGGAAATAACAGCATGGTAAAACAGCCTACATCAGCTACAAACAGCTCAAACGAACAGGTATCCATATAAAGTGCAATTTGCACTGGCTCGCCCTCGGTTAGGCTTAGCGGCATGCTGGCTTTTATTGCAAAGCCATTGTCTTGATAACCCGCTTGGGTGCGATCGGCTACAATGTGGTTATTCTGAAGATCGATGGTCACAATAAATTGTTCATTCAGCTCATTGCTAAAACTAAGCGTTGTAACCGCGCCGTTGTTTTCTAAAGCAAAATGCATTGAATACACGTCGGGTAAAGCAATGGCCTTGTGCTCATTTACAACATCAGCAACAGGCCAGTTAAAACTGGCAAAAGAAACCGCCGGCGTTGTGTCTAGCACATAGCCTTGTGCCTTTTGCGCCAGTTTAAGGGTGCGTGGCAATGTCATGGCGCCGCGCCAACTATTATCAGGCGTTTTGTTGGCGTACAACCAATTGCTCATCCAGGCTATATAGGTGCGTTGCGTGTTAATTTGCGGGGTGTTATCCCACGTAATACCTGCGTAACAGTCGGTACCGTAATCTAACCAACGCGTTTCGTTGTCGAGTGGTTTGAAATGCTGACCGTCGAAATGGCCAATAAAATATTGCGTAGCCGAGCCACCATTGGGGCCGCCAGGATTGATACTGATCAGTAACACCCAAAGCTCCCTACCGGTCTTACTGCAAGTTAATGGAAATAAATCTGGACATTCCCACACACCACCATGAGCACCATAGCCTTGGCCAAACTCAGACACTTTTTGCCAGCTTCGTAAGTCAGACGAGCGGTAAAAATGCACACATTGCCCTGCGACAACCGCTTTAATCCATACCTGGTCTTGTGCAAACCACACCACTTTCGGATCTCTAAAATCTTTTAGTCCTGGATTAGGTAACACTGGGTTGTGTTCGTACATGGTAAAAGTGGCTCCCCCATCCAGAGAATACGCCATGCTTTGTACTTGTACTTCGGCTTTAGAATGCTGTGTAAAAGTAGCAATAATCGGTGTTTCACCTTGCTTAGCAAAACCCGAAGCGTTGTGATGATCAACTACCGCGCCACCAGAAAAAATATAACCCAGACCATCCGGCTCTGCAAAAAGGGCTGTGGGTTTATGTTCCCAATGCATTAAATCTGTTGAGACTGCATGCCCCCAATGAATATTGCCCCACACAGTGTTATCAGGGTTTAATTGAAAGAAAAGATGGTAGGTATTATCAAAATAAAACAAGCCGTTAGGATCATTGACCCAGTGCCCATCTTTAAAGAAATGAAATTTTGGATGCCAAGTTGTGCGTTGATTAACGGTTTGTGCTGAAGTCTGCTGCATCTGTGCCTCTTTATAAAACAGAAAGTTTTACTTGATAAAATGTCTATCGTTAGTCATTATGAGCTCAAGCTATACCTAATTGTCAACAAAAATGTCTGAGGTGTGTGATAATAAAGGCCAGTGTTTAACAGAGAAACCGGATAATTATGTCTTCAATTAAAGATGTTGCAGAAAAAGCCAACGTGTCAGTAAAAACCGTTTCCAGAGTGCTCGGTGGCTTTGAAGGGGTGAGTGAAAAAACACGTTTAAAAGTTACTAAAGCCATGGAAGAGTTAGAGTTTTACCCTTCGGCGGCGGCACAGGCTTTACGTGGGCTTGAAAAAGGCGTGGTATGTCTGATTACCGAAAACCTCACCACCACCCCGGACTCCTTCGACATTATCGCTGGTATTCAACATGAATGCGAAAAACATGGAAAGCTATTGATGATTGGTGAGACAGGCGGCAGTGCCAAAAGCTTTTCACGGTTAGTCGATGACTTTCGACGGCAACGGGCCGAAGCCATCATTTTTGCCACGGTTTCACACAAAGAGGTCAAAATTAAAGAATCCTTTAATAAATGTCCGCTTATTTTAGTGAACTGTTATGAAAAAGTCTTACGACATCCCACCATTTTGCCTGATGACTATTTAGGTGCGTTTAAACTCACAGAGCAACTGATTAATAATGGCCACAAGAATATTGCCTACTTAACCCTGTTTAATGATATGTCTGCCACCCCCTTGCGGGTAAAAGGCTTTAAAGATGCGCACCGAAACGCGGGCTTAACGGTAGATGACGCGCTGATCCGAGAAGGCGTGTGTATTAATAAAGACGACGAGTTTGCAGAGTTACCCGGTGTACTAAAAGACATTATGTCCCGATTAGAGCGTCCCACAGCCATTTGCTGTGGTAACGACAAAATGGCCATGCGGGTGTTTATGCTGATCCGTCAAATGGGTTACAAGATCCCCGAGACCATTTCTATTGTCGGTTACGACAACTACAAACTTATTGCTGAAAATTTATTACCAAAACTGACCACGGTGAGCCTGCCCTACTTCGATATGGGACAAACGGCCGCCAATATAGCCATAAACAAAGAACTTCAATCAAATATAAAAACATTAGAGATCAGCGGTCAATTGTTACTAAGAGACTCGCATGGCTCTGCCAGAAGATGACAAGGATAAAACAACATGACCGATATTATTGCAAAACGTAACTACTGGCTGCTCAGTGCCTGCATTTTAAGCTTTTTCTTAACTTGGTCATTTTGTTTTTCCATATACCCTATTTGGCTTAACCAAGCTATTGGTTTAAATGGCTCTGAAACCGGCTTGGTTTTTAGTATTAACGCTATCACCGCTCTCTTTGTTATGCCTTGCTACGGCTTTTTACAAGACAAACTTGGCCTACGCAAAAACCTCTTATGGTTTGTCGGTTTAATGTTGTTGTTAAGTGGGCCTTTTTTTATTTTTGTTTACACACCTTTGTTAATGCATTCTATTTATCTAGGTGCTTTAGTTGGCGGCTTCTTTTGTTCTGCCACGTTTTTTGCCGGTGTCGGGGCCGTTGAAACCTATATCGAGCGTGTCGGCAGAACAACAGGCTTTGAGTTTGGTAAAGCCCGGATGTGGGGCTCTGTTGGCTGGGCTATAGCCACCTTTTTCACCGGCCAAATTTTTAATGTCTCTGTTTCGCTGAATTTTATTTTAGCCAGCTGTTGTGCGCTGATTTTTTTAACCAGCCTGTTGTTTGTCAAAATTAGTGAAGACAGCGCTAAACAAATTGAAATTAATCAAAAAGCCAATGCACTGAGCTTACGCGATGCGCTGTTATTATTTCAACAACGCAAGTTTTGGGCCTTTGCTATTTGGGTTATCGGCGTGTCTTGTGTGTATGGCGTGTATGATCAGCAGTTTGCAGTGTATTTTGCTGCGCAATTCGCCAGCCAAGCCGAAGGTAACGCCATGTACGGCTATTTAAACTCATTTCAAGTGTTTCTTGAAGCCGGCGGTATGTTTCTTGCGCCCTTTATTGTCAATAAAATTGGCGCCAAAAACGGGTTACTGCTCAGCGGCGCAATTATGGCTCTGCGCATTATTGGCTCAGGTTATGCCGCAGATCCTATTTCTATTTCAGCCATGAAATTACTGCATGCGGCTGAGCTACCTATTATGTTAATCGCCATTTTTAAATATATTACGGCAACCTTTGATGCCCGCTTATCTGCCACTATTTACATTGTGGGCTTTCAGTTTATGGGCCAAGTGGCGGCCAGTGGCTTATCCATTTTGGTGGGCATGCTTTACGATCAGATTGGTTTTGCTCAATCCTATAAAATTATAGGCTTGGTAGTAGCGTTCTTTGTTATTGTATCTATGTTTGTCCTAACCTCGGACAAACCCAAACCGATTAAAAATGCCGTTACCACCTAACGCCCGCTTAGCTTACTAAAGTAAGGTAAAGCCTTGTTTGCTGATACGAAAAAGCTAGGGTCCCCCTAGCTTTTTGCATGTGTGCACACTGAAAACGAAAACCTTAGTTACTGCTTTGCTGATACAACTTAACCCACTCTGTTAATAAGCGCACGCCGTAACCATTACTGCCTTCTGGGTGAATACCTTTCGCAGTGTTATTAAAGGCATCGCCGGCCATATCAACGTGTGCCCATGGCGTATCTGCTGCGAAGTGTTGTAGGAAGATGGCACCCGCTTGCGCACCGGGCGAGCCGGTATTGATCCTATCGGCAATACGGCTTTTAGTTATGCCCTCATATCCGGCGAGTGGCAATGGCCATACTCGCTCTTGCACTTTTTCGCCTGCCTCGCGTAGCGTTTGTTCAAGGGTAACGTTTTCGGTAAACACGGCCGAATAAGCCGTGCCTAAAGCGCCCACTTTGGCCCCGGTTAAGGTGGCCACATCAACAATTGCCCGCGCTTTTAAATGCTCACGCGCATACCAAATGCCATCGGCTAAAATTAAACGGCCTTCGGCATCGGTGCTACCAATCTCAATGGTGCTGCCATCACCGGCGGTCACCACATCACCCGGCAGCTGCGCATCACGCGAAATAATGTTAGTAGACAGTGGTGCTACCGCCACCACATTCACCGCCGCTTTTTGTCCTGCTAACGCTTGCACCGCGCCAACAACGGCGGCCGCACCGGCTTTATCGGTATGCATGCGAATAATAGAAGAGGATGAGGTTTTTAAGTTATAACCGCCAGAGTCAAAGGTATTGCCTTTACCCACTAAGGCAACGGGTTGCCCGTCGGCGCCTTGCCAATGCGCAATTAATAAATGTGATTTTTTATCGCTACCTTGGCTAACGCCATACAGCGAGCCCATGCCTAATGCCTTGATTTGTTCTGGCCCTAAGATAGTCACCTTAACACCGAGCGGCTCTAATACCTGTTTGGCATAATTAGCAAAGGCTTCAGGATAACCGCTACTACCCGGTAAATTGGTCAGTTCCCGCGCGGTAAACACGCCTTGGGCTAGCGCATGCAGTTGCTGGTATTGTGCTTGGCTGGCTTTTACATCGGTAACGTGCAATGTGTATTGTTGCTCAGGCCGTGCATCCGGTTTCGATTTGAAGCGATCAAAGCGGTAATTACGCAGCTCCATACCATGGGCTAAAGCAGTACTGATGTGGGTATTCAGGGCGGTGTCGCTGATCAGCTGGCTATTGACTTGCACGCGTTTAGCCGAGGTGCTGTTAACATGCACGCCTAGCGTCGCGCCTAACTCTTCGGCTTTGGCCCGACTTAACTCTGCGGGGTTGCCCACACCGAGTAGCACTACTCGGTCAACATCTAACCCAACGGGTGCAACGACTTCCAGTTTGCTACCACTTTTACCGGTAAACTCGGCGACTTGCATGGCGCGGTTGATGTGCGCGCGGCTGGTGCTGCTCCACTGAGTTATCGCCAGATCAGTGGTATTTTCAGGTACCAAGAGCACTAAGATGTCGGCCTGTTGCTGGCTTTGATTAAATTGCACCTGCGTGTTTAAAAACGGCTGTGGTGTGACTGCCGCGGCACTAAAACTAAAGAGCGCGACTGCGCAGTAAAGTAGAGACTTTTTCATATTACTCCTCAAGTTTTCAATAAACATGTCACCAACGTCAGCACTGGCTTAACGGGGTTATAAATAATTAATTATCATACCCGTCATGGCTTGCGTACTTTTTAGCGATAAAACTGAGTATTTAACCGATAGTTAACGGCGATAGCGCCTTTGTAGCACCTGGCTATTTCGATGATTTAGCTCATGAAAACCGCTGTTGGCTGTCATGCTGAATAACAATGGGCTTTTCAGTGATGGTGCCTTGAGCAATAACGGCAGGTTGCTGCGTTTAGCACAGCGCAACCTGCATCAGATCATCGCTTTGTTTTAGGCTTTGGTTGGCTGATGATAACGCTCAAACCAGTCTAGAATACGTTTTAAGCGCTCAACCAAATTTACCGGTGTCCCGCTTCGAGACAAACTGTGGTTCTCATCTTTAAACACCACCATTTCAACCGGTACTTGATTGGCTTTTAACGCATAAAACCACTCTTCGCCTTGACCAATGGGCGTTATGTGATCGGCGGTGCTGTGAATAATCAAGGTGGGTGTCGTGACTTTATCGGCATGCTTTAACGGCGAGCGATCCCAATACAAGTCATAGTTTTCCCAAATGCTACCCGCAAATTCACGACGCATTGAATTGGGTGGAAATTGCTGCGTACCCGCCTCCGAGATCCAGTTACTGACACTGCGCTGCGTAACTGCTGCTTTAAAACGACTGGTTTGCGTGGTGATCCAATTGGTTAAAAAGCCGCCATGGCTACCGCCGGTGATAAACAAACGTGTTGCATCAAGCCAGTCGTGTTGCTGTAATACCGTATCCAGCACCGCCATATTATCGCGATAATCTACACCGCCGTAATCGGCATGCACCGCATGTTGATGGGCAAAACCATAGCCGGTACTGCCGCGATAATTGGTAAAGACCACGGCATAACCTTTGGCAGCCATCATCTGAAATTCATGAAACCATTCGTCACCCCACATGCCACCGGGGCCACCTTTGATATTCAATACCAGTGGGTACGACTGCCCGGCTTGCCAACCAAGGGGTTTAATGAAAAAGCCCTGACTTTTGCCCTGCTCGTGTTCAAACCAAAACGACTCTAATGGCTGTAGTGTTAACTCAGCCAATAACGCTTGATTAAACTGGGTTAATTGGCGCGGCGTATTGCTCTCTGTTTGAAACCAAATTTCGGGCAGGTTTAGCGCATCTTGCCACAGGTAGCTTAGCTGTTTGCCATTGGCGGAAAGGCTCACATTTGAAGCACTACCTTGTTCGCTTAAGCGAATTTGCGTTTTATCACGCCGTAAGTTGAGTTCAAAAAGAGGCCGAGCGCCTAAGTGATCCGCACTGAGTAAAATACGATCATTATTAAGCCATTGCATGCTACTGGCATTACGATCCCAATCAACTGCCACCTGTTTGTTATTGCCATCGCGTAAAGTCAGCAACACTAACTGCTCTGGCGTAAAGTAATCGGCTTGATATTGATAGAGCAGTCGACGGCCATCGGGTGACCACTGCGGCGCGCTGGCATTACCGGGCAAGGTAGGCAGTTGCTTGGTAGAGCCATCGCTTAATTGATAAAGATATAACCCTTGCTGCATGCTGCCTTCTAGCGCCTCCGCACTGCGATCTGAAGCAAATACAATCTGCTTGCCATCAGGTGAAAATGCCGCTGAATGATCATGCCAACGTGTGTCACCGGTGAGTTTTGTCAGTTTTTCGCTGTTCAGATCCAATAACCATAAGCCAGAGCGGCGTTCATTTAAATAGCCACCGCCATTGCGTTTATAAAGCGCATCAGTGATCACCACCACATCAGCTTTGGCTTGCTCACTTTTGCTTTTTTCTGTGCTGGGATCTGTAACAGTCGGGTCAATGCTTAACGTCAGTAACAGCTGTTTGCCATCCGGTGACCAACTAAAATCCCGTATGCCGGCTTGTTTTAACGCAGTTACGGCACGTGCTTCGCCGCCTGCCATCGGCAGAATATACAGCTGTTGCCCCGCTTCACGACCAGAGATAAAGGCCAACATGCTGCCATCAGGAGACCACACCGGGCTGCTATCGGCGTTACTAAAACTCAGTTGCCGTGGCGGGCTTTTGCCATCGGTCGCCACTAACCATAGGTTACTTAACCGCTCACGTTTATCGGCCGCAATGGTGGTGTGTACAAAGGCTACCTGCTTGCCATTGGGCGCTAATTGCGGCTCTGCCACAAACACAAAACGATAGTAGTCTTCTGGCTGCATGCCTCGGGTAGCGGCAAAGGCACCAAAACAACAGCACAAAATGAAATAGACAAAAAAACGTAGCAACATAAGATCGACCTTTAGCTGAATCACGATAATCTTGATTGAAACGTAACCGCTAAAAATCTACAAGTGAAAACCGTTCAACGTGCTAATAAATACGTTTTATTTTAATTAAATCAGCAGGCTTTAGTGAACAAAGCCAAACCGCTTTACGCCAGTTGCCTGAGGCAATAGCGCTAAACGGTTTGTTTAGCAGAGAAGCATGGCGGGATAATGAAAAACCCAAGCTTTTCACGTGCTAGGCTATAAATAGCTTTTAAAACGCTGCTCAGCTTGGATATAGGCTTGCTCTGCGCTATAGGCTTGTTCTTCTAACCCCGGCAACGCATTAAGCGCTTCATTAATTTCATATTTATGCAGCTCAATTTCATTTAATAACTGTACTCGGTCATCGCGCGTTAAGCCATCTGCTACCAGTAATTCAGTTTTATCGACGATTTCCTGCTCTAAATTCGCAATAACACGACGTTGCTTATCAATGTTCGAACGCGCTGAATTTAACGCTCGCTGCAATTCAAACAAGGTTTTGCCATCGCGATAACCGAGCAAAAAGCCCTTTTCTAAGTCGGGCATACAGCTATTTTGATAACTACTGCCGCGTTTGCCTACAATAAAACCGTTACGCGTAGTGCAATAACGCTCTGAACCTTCACGATGACCCAGCCGATACGCTTCCAGTTGCGGTGTGACACCGTGCTCTGCACACTCTTGCCGGTAAGTGGCAATGGCGTTTTCTGCTTTACCATTAACGCCATCTTCAAAACCAATAGTGCGCCAATCTGCCGTAATACATTGCGATTTGTTCATGCCAGAACAGCCAGAAATGATAATGCTCAGCAGCAAAAGTGGCCATTTATTGTTATTCATTACCGTCTCGATATACTGATTACGCCTCGTAACTCATGCATTACAAGGCAATGATGCCGTATACGTTAACTGCTAACACGCTGTTTTGGCAAGTGAGGATCCTAAAGACACGGTCTTATCGCCGTGCCGTGACGAAACGCGCCGCTCTGCAGACAACATTTTTATCACCCGCCTGTTGCTGGCACATACCGTGTATGTAAAAAAGATTGGCCATTTTGCGTTGCTAACAGGCCGAAGTCTTTTTGGTGATGCTATCGTTCATGCTTTAGGTTGGACCTGACATTTTGTTGGTTGGCACTGCATTATAGTTGTTCAGCAGCGCTTGCACCTCAGGTTTACTCGCGCCATAACTAACAATATTAACGGTTAAACCACTGTGTTTGTATTGCTCTAGTGCAGCGCTGATCGCCTGGATAATCCACTTTGTCGGGTTACCAAAGGCGCCACCACCGAGTAGTGTTAAATACAGCGTTTTATTGCCTGTTGCTGCGGCGTTTACTACTGCTGCAGCCAGTGTTGCCTCGTAAGCAGCTTGCAATACCAAGGTGGCTAACGGCTGCCATAACGCTGTGCTGTGTTGGCTATATGCCACTGGCATAGCCGAGCAATAAGCTTGCGACACGGCATGAAAACAGCCTTTGAGCGTAACTTGGGTATCGAGTTGCAAGCCAATTTTTATCCGGCCGCGTAATTGCGCCAATTCAGCGCTAGAGCAGGTTGTTAACGCCTGATTAATCAGTAATAGTTGTTGCTGAGTTGGTAATGCGTAACCATTTTTCATCAACCAAAGTGGCTGATCACTGCGCCCCGTGCTTGTTTTAATATGGCTAAGTAAAGCGTCAGCAAAATCATCCAACATATCTAACTGGCGCTCAGCCGTTTGGCCTAGCTTACCTTGCACCGGCACAAAGTAGTTGCGATAAATCAGCCCAGCACCACAGGCCATAGCGCAGGCTGGGCCTTGGGTTTTATCAAATTGATAATTGGTAATACCGCTATCTGGGGTAATGGTCGGTGACACCATTTCTAACAAGTTAAATTGTGATGCAACTTGAAATAGCGCCCCTGCATTTTTCGGATCGGCATGTAAGGCTTGTGCATCTGCCACCACCTCGCGCAGTTGCAGGTGTGATAACGGTTGCTGTGGCTGCTGTAACACAGCCGCTGCACGGGTATGTAACTCAGCTAAACTTGGCGTGATTAACGAGCCCACTTTGTAGCTTAAACCATTCACCTTACTGCGTAGATAATCACCCTCTAGCTGCAGTAATTGTCTGATCTGGGCGGCGCCCTGCTCTTTAAAACCGGTTAACGCTGCAAACCACATACTTATCTCCCTAAAATGGCATCCCTGCCTCGTTATCCCTTGCTCATCCTGACCTGCTTTTGGCAGTCGCGCCGCGTTAACTACTGAGTCAACAGCGGCATACATCCTTACGACAAACAGCATAACGCAACGTAAAAAAGCCGCCATACTGTGTAAGTATGCAGTGTCGCTTTTTCAGGCAGATCTCGTTTACCCTGCAAAAAAATATTAGGCCTTAACCTGGGTATGTTCTACTGTTTGATGAGCCGATAAACGGTTGAGTAAACTACCAAACCATGCTTAGCTTTTATCGCTTATTCGTTTAGCCAACCTGCGTGAAACCAACACCCAAATTGAACATTTGGAAGGGCTTGTAAGGATAAAGTGATTTATGCAGGCAGCATAGGGTGTTTTGCTGATTTAGTGTATCTTGTTTACCAGTATTATTTTTGTTAAAACGCTGCGATTTAAATACCGACAGTGTTGTCACCAGGTTAGCGCAAGCACATGCCATTTTAAACGAGCATCGTTTAGCCTAGCCCATTTAGTGGTGTCTGCTTTGCAGACAGATCAGTTGCATTTGAAAAGGACTTTTATGCTATCTAACGCTACTGCTGTATCAGCGCCCACCGAAAATTGGCCGCTACGTTGGGAATTACTGATGCGTTATCGGCTGATTGAAATTGTGGCGCAATGGGAAGGTCGGCTCACGACCAATCATTTGTGTAACAGTTTTGGTATCGCTCGCCAACAAGCGTCAAAAGACATTAATACTTATTTACGTGAAATCGCGCCAAACAATCTGGTGTATGACAGTAAGTTAAAAGGCTATAAACCTACTGCCGAATTTAGCCCGAAAGTTACACGTGGCCTCGCCGACGAGTATTTACATGCACTGGCCAGTTCACAAGATTTTTCGCATACCTTTACCCAACTTGATCTAGGCTTTACCCATACCGAAATACTCACGCCACCGCTGCGCCAGGTGAAACCCGAGATCTTACGTACTTTGGTGCAAGCGGCACGCGAGGGTAAAAAAATTGATATGGGTTATGTGTCGCTATCATCACCCGATGAAGAAAGCCGCATCATTGCGCCGCACACCTTGGTATGCACACCACTGCGCTGGCATGTGCGTGCTTATTGTGAGAAAAACCGAGATTATCGTGACTTTGTGCTCAGTCGTTTTCGGGGCATTAATGGTGTTGAAGGTGATGCCAATATGCGCCGTGAGCAAGATCAGCGCTGGCAAAATACCGTCGATATCGTGCTGGTCCCTGACTCGCGTTTAAGCGCTTATCAGCAAAGTATTATCGCTGAAGATTACCATATGATCGCAGGTAAACGGATTATCACGGCGCGTTCAGCTTTAGTACCTTATGTTGTCCAAGCGCTGAATCTGGATTTACATAAATTAGATGCCAGGCCCGAGGCGCAACAAATTATGGTCGCTAACCTAGCAGAGGTGCGTTTACACGCCTTTTAGCGTTGATTTACACACAGCCTTGAAACATATCTTTATCGCGCTGATACACCGCAGTTTGCACATTAAACATACCCAGCAAGCTATGAAATACATTATCGTGACTGTAAGGCTCGGTTTCTTTATCCCGCAAACAATTTGCGGTAAGTGTATGCGCAGTTGCATAATCGGGCGACATCCACCAAATCAGTGGCACATGTGTTTGTGCGTCGGGCGCCATAAAATAGGGTAACCCATGTAAATAGACGCCGCTCTCACCTAAAGACTCACCATGATCTGACACATAAAACAGCGCCGTTTGATAAGCGGTTTGTTGTTGTAAGCGGTCAATCAAGTCGGCTAATAACTGGTCTGTGGCAACAATGCTGTTATCGTAAGCATTGATTATGCTGCTGGGATCGCACAGTTGTAATTGCTTATCGCCACATTCGGGTAAAAAATGCTTATCTTGCTCAGCACTTCGCTTAAAATACTCTGGGCCATGGCTCCCCAGCTGATGTAAGACAATCAACCGATCAGCGGTGATATGCTGCGCCAGTTGTGCTTCCACGGCAGGTACTAAAATGCGGTCGAGGCATTGACCATCGTGACACCATTGTGTCTGCTGCTGTTGAAATAACCATTCAGTGGCCACCCGATCACATACCCCTTTACAGCCTGAATTATTATCCAACCACGTTACCGCTACGCCACTGCGCTGCAAAATATCCAACACATTACTGCTGTTTTTAGCTATGCGTTCGTCATAGTGTTGTCTGCCCATATTCGAAAACATACAGGGTACCGAATGTGCCGTTGCTGTGCCGCAAGAGCTCACTTGCTGAAAACTAAATACCGGTAATTGACTTAATTTAGGGTTAGTGGCGCGCTGATAACCGTTTAATTGAAAATGATCAGCTCGGGCGGTTTCGCCTAACACCATGATAATTAACCGCGGTTTGCTTGGCCCAGCATAAGGCACGCGCACCGCATCTTGCCCAAGCAAAGTAAACTCTGTTGGAAATTGTTGTTGCAGCAAAGTATTTCCCATGGATACCGCAGCAGACACCGTACTTAACGGTAATGCCATATGTTTAACTTCACGGTTATTGCGAAAAAAAGGCGCGAGCTGTGCATATTCCACCACCACGATACTGCTTAAAGCCAACATCATTAACACTAAACACAGCAGCCAATGCTTAAGCCATTGCATACGGGGCAATCGCCGTATTTTAATCAAGGCGCTGGCCAGAAGCGGAAACAACATAATAGTGATCACCTGCCAGTACAGGTTTAATGACAAGATCCCTTGTGCTTCGGCTGCATCGGTTTCGATAGCATTTTGTAACATGGCTTTATCGATAACGATGCCAAAATTATCGATAAAGTAAAGACTGATGGCCCCTAAAGCAAACAGAGCGATTGAAATAGGCTTTTGTAATCGATTAACACTCAACAAAACCAATAACAACAAATTAAGTAACAGCAACATACTAAGTAAAAATGCTTGTAACACATATTGGCCTGGCACCTTGGCTTGTAATGCGGATAAAAAAGGCGCGTTTAACATGAAGGTCATGCCCATGGCCATTAATACGGCAAACCATAACGGATGCCAGGCATGTTGTAGTGCCCGTAAACTAAAGGTTGTATGATTTATCGTTAATGCCGCTTCAGCCATATTGACCCCTCTTAAAACCTTGCCATGTTTTTCGGCGCTGAAACACCGAGCTAAGCTGATGGCTCAGCTAACACCTAGCCGTTGTGGTAAAACACAGCATCGGGCAGCTGCTGAGCACCGAATACCGCGCAGCTTAGAGCAGCTTACTTAAGAGAGACTGAAGTTGCAGGATGAAGCAAAGGCAGTTTGCGCGTTAAATTTAAAGAAAATACCGCGCAACAACAGCAGCGTTAAACCAATAAAAGCGCCGCTCTCCTTATCGGTCAGGCTTAGGGTAAGTCGGTGTGATCAGCCTACACTTTCGCTAAGCCCCCTTAAATTTAACGAAAAGTACCAGAGCTAGGTTTTCGGTTGTTGCGGCATGTCGGCCTGCTTTTGCTTCCAACTCAGGCTTTCTTCTACCGCATTTAATACCCGATTAAAGGATAATGGTTTCATAATAAAGCTATTTATAATGCCTTGATCCATCGCTTCAGATAGCTGTTCAGGATAACTACCAGAAACCAGCACAATAAAACTATTTGCATTGTGTAAACGCAACTCATTGGCTAAATCGATACCATTCATTTCGGGCATGCTGTAATCAATAAAGGCTAATGAAATATCAGCGGCATGTCGTTTAAAAAAGGCCAAAGCAATCGAAGGCGAGGTAAAGCCTTTATTATCAATTTGCTGGCGCTCTAATAACTGACCAAGCGTGATCAGAAAATCCGCATTATCGTCCACTAACACCGTTAACCCCGTCCGGCTTTGATGGTTTTCTCGATCGGTAGTCGCAGGCGCGTCATTATTTAACTGATTAAAACGCTCGTAAGGTAAATAAACAGTAAACTCTGAACCCACACCGACTTCAGATTCACAGCGCACAAAACCTTGATGATTACTCACAATATTTTGTACTAATGACAGCCCAAGCCCCGTACCCTTACCTTCGGCCTTAGTCGTAAATAGCGGTTCAAACATATTATCCATAACAGTTTTACTGATGCCACAGCCATCATCGGTAACCCTTATTTTCACCCAAAAGTCGAAGCTCGACAGGGCAAAGAAATCGGTGTGATCAACAATGTACAGCTTGATATTTAAATGACCTTTCGCTTTACCGCCATGTTTAATCGCATCAATGCTATTACTGAGTAAATTGATAAACAGCTGATGTAACTGCGAGCGATTACCGCGCAAATTCAACATACCATCACCGGAATGATTACTGATGGATAACTCGATATTACTGGCAAGATTAGCTGAAATGAGTGTTTCTACGCCTTTAAGTACCTTGATCAGTGATACCGTACTTTTTTCTTCCTGCTCATTACGTGAGAATAACAAGATCTGGTTGATTAATTCTGCAGCACGTTCAGAGGCCGCCACAATATTATCTAAAGCGTCATGTACTTTGGGATCCGTTTTAATGCCCGACTTCTCCAGTAATAGTTGGCACATATCTGCATTAACAATGGATGCTGCCAAAATATTATTAAAATCATGCACTACGCCACGGGTTAACGCACCTAGCGCTTCAAGTTTATTCGATTCACGTAACTGTTTTTCTAAAGCGCGGATCTCGGTCAAATCTTGAATATTGGCTACACGAAAACATTCGCTACCCTCTTTGTTATTAACTTGGGAGACGTTGACGATAACCGGGATATGCGTGCCGTCTTTTTTAACCATAACGGATTCAAAGGATACAAAGCCCTCTAGTGCCACACGTTTAATAAAACGTGGTATTTTCTCATGCTCTTCCTCGCTATAAATATTTTTAAGCACATGGCCTTTCAGCTCGCCAATTTTATAGCCCAACATATAAGCAAAATGCGGATTATGCTCGCCAATAATGCCGGTTTCACCACGCGAAATGGCAATGCCCCAACGCGCGCTATGAAAGATTTGCTTCCAGATACTTAATTCGTTTTCAAAATTAACTTGCTGGGTAATATCACGTTGTAATGAAAAGTATTCTTTAATATTCCCTTGCGCATCCAGCAGCGGATGAATGGTTAATTCTACCCAATAAGGTTTGTTATCGGCGGTATAATTGACTAAGCGGCCTCTATATACATCCTTGGCATGTAACGCAGCGGAGATTTGTTTAATGACCTGTTTATCCGTATCAACACCCTGCAACAACAAACCAGGATGTTGGCCTTTACAAGCGGATAACGAATATCCGGTACAACGTTCAAAACTGGCATTTACCCATTCAATTTGTCCATTTTTATTGCACAGCACCACCATATCCGAGGTGCTTTGGACTACTTTGGCCAAACGATTAATTTCATCAATATCCGTATTTTGTTGCTGTAAAGATTGCGCCAAACGTTGCGTCAGCTTGGCAAAGGCAAGTTCGATCACTTTAATTTCAATCAAACTAGAATGAGGTATCACTTTGGGTATAGACAGCGCCAGCAATCCCTGCTCATTGCGCACGGCCACCTGACTAATATAGTTATTCACTCGAGCAAAGGCTTTAGCTAAACGCTGGATCGTTAATAAAATGAGTGCAGAGGAAAGTAAAAACAAGATAACCAAACCGAATAGCGCTTTACGATGCTGTGCTTTTAATGGCACTAAATACTCGCTGTTATCAAAGGCATTAATAACAATCCAGCGATAATCGTCGTTTATATTAATCGTATTAATGCTAATCGAATAGGCTTGTTGATCGTACTCTATCGTAAAATAATCAGTCTGATTAGCCAGATTTAACGCTTGTTGGTGGTGTTGTTGGTAAGCCTCATTAACCCGACTTAAAAATTTATCCTGAGTAAAAGATAATTCAGTGGTGCGCAGCGCCGTTAATGAAGAATGACTAATAATATGCCCAGCAGAATCAATAATGACGGCGCGATCACTAGCATGCAATAATAATTGCTTTAACATGTCATCAATAAAATCGACGAACAAATTAAGACCAAACACCCCCACTAATTGCTGCTCTTTATCATAAATCTTCGTACTTAACGGTAAAGCATAACGATCGTAAGCATGGTAGACAAACATCTTGCCCCACACCGGGCTATCACTGTTTAAAGCATCTAAATACCAAGGCCGCTTTGTTGTCATAAACTCGTTACGTCGCGTCATCAGATTGTTTATTTTGCCGCTGTTGTGCGTATCGTAAAACTCTATAGCGCCCTTGCTATCCGGTGTAACTTGCATTAATTGAATATCATCAATACCTATTCTGCTGTAACCGGTAAACAGGCCGTCTGGCGTACCAAAAAAAATGCCATCGATATATTCAAAAGACTGTATTTGATTGAAAAAAAGCTCAGTTAATGCGGTTAAGTCAGAACGAGTGGCTTGGGCTAAGATCACTTTAATTTCTTGTTGGTTAAACTCGAGTACCGATTCAGAATTGCGTAGCATCAAACCAATTTTTTGTTGAATTTGACTGGCCATATTTTCATGTAAGTTCTGTTGTACTTGTTGTAATGAACTGTTGTTCACTGAAATCATGGTCAGCGCAATAAAACAAAAGGTTATGCCACTGATACTGAGCCACAAAATAGAGAGATAGGCTTTCAAACTAATGCGTTTAAACATAATAAACCCTTTAAAATGGGTACGCTTCCAGCGTAGTGTTGCCAGTTAAACCACTAACTTGTAGCCAAAATTACGCACCGTAATTAATAGCTTCGGCGTGCGACTGTCTTGTTCAATTTTTTTACGAAGCCGGCTGATACTAATATCCACCGCCCGCTCCGACTCTGCCGTTTCAAGTTTTAAACAACTGTCGAGTAATTGCTGCCTGGAATACACCTTGTTCGGATTGCTGGCGAGTAACTTCAGGATCTGAAACTCACTCGGCGTTAGCGGTTGCACTTTACCCTCTTGATCCTGTAAATCGTGCGCTTCAATATCTAAACGCCAATCACCAAATTGTAAAACTGTCGCTTTTACCGGATTTTGATGTTGTGCAGTCAGTGCTAAACGCCGCTCAATGCGCAAACTTAATTCACGAGGCGAGAACGGCTTAACTAAATAATCGTCTGCACCTAACTCTAAACTGGCCACCCTATCGTCTATATCAGTTCGACCACTGATGATAATCACCGGTAATTGTTGGCTGTAACGCAATTTTCGTAATAAACATAAGCCATCTTCATCGGGTAAGCTCAGATCTAACACTAAAAGATCAGGTTTAATATTATCGAGCATGCTTAAGGTATCCGCCGCGTTTTGACAATACGTTACACGGTAACCCAAAGCGTCTAAATAGGCCTGCAAGGCAATACCAAACTGATAATCATCATCAGTTAATAACAAATGCTTTGCTTTCATGGTGTAATCCTTTTGCTGTACATTATTACACGGTAACAGCGCGTGTCTGTGGCGCTATAAACGGTTGCCACTGCCCATACGTTGAATTTGGCTAACCACCACCTCGGCGACATCAGCTAAAGGGCTGATCACTTTGACACCCCCAACCTTTATCGCTTCACCTGGCATGCCAAATACCACGCAACTCGCTTCATCTTGTGCCACAGTAAAGGCACCTTGCTGAAATAATGACAGCATCCCTTTGGCGCCATCTTTACCCATGCCGGTCAAAATCACCGCCAACACGTTTGCCCCCGCGCTGCGCGCTAACGAGCCAAACATGACATCAACCGAAGGCTTATGACCAGTAACCCGCTCACCATCATCAAGTTTAATGCGGTAATCAGCACCGCTGCGTTCAATTAACATATGCAAATCGCCTGGAGCAATATAAGCATGCCCTGGCAAAACACGTTCGCCATTCACAGCTTCTTTCACATTGATTTGACACAGTTTATTTAAACGTTCGGCAAAGGTTCGGGTAAATCCCGGCGGCATATGTTGGGTGATCACAATACCCGGCGAGTTTGAGGGTAAATCAATTAACACCTCTTTAATGGCTTCGGTGCCGCCCGTTGAGGCGCCTATGGCAATAATTTTTTCAGTACTGCTGTAACTCAGATGTTGCGGTTTACTTGTGCCGCTGCGTGTTTTTGTTTGTTTAGCCTTAGCCGCAGCAACCATTCTGATTTTTTCTAAAATCATGCCACTGTATTGCTGCATGCCTTCGGCAATGCCGACGGAAGGCTTAGCGATGTAATCAATTGCACCTAACTCAATAGCCCGCAAGGTGGCATCGGCGCCTTCTCGCGTGAGCGTTGACACCATGAGCACCGGTGTTGGCCTGGCGCGCATTAATTTATCTAAAAAGGTTAAGCCGTCCATTTTCGGCATTTCAATATCTAGCGTGATCACATCCGGGGCAAATTGATTCACCATATCTCTGGCCGCATAAGCATCCGCTGCCGCGCCCACTACCACCATATCGGGTTGGGTTTGCACAATAGCGGAAAGTAACTGCCTGATCAGCGCAGAATCATCGACAATCAGTACTTTTATCGCCATGCTCACTCCTCAAATAACTCAACATCACCTGCTCTAACAATTTCACGTAACTTCGAGCGATATAAACTTTCCCGATCCAAAATAGTGGTGTTGTTTAATGATTTAATCTTTCTAACTGAAACCTTGCCACTTTCTGGGAAAAAGTAAACTTTGCGTGGATAACAATCGAGTAAATCCGCATTTAACAGCGTGATATTTTCAATCGCCAGATAATCTAAAATAAACTCGGCGTTACGTTCCCCCACATTATTGATGGTTAAACCTTTTAGCACATTGCCCCCACCAAACACCTTGGCTTGTAACCTTTCACGCTGCGCACCTAGCTTCAACATTTCGTTAATTAACTTCTCCATCGCAAAATTGCCATAACGCGCTGAATCAGCGATACCTTGTGCGCTAATATTAGTATCGGTTGGTAATAAAAAATGATTCATCCCCGACACTCTTGCCACCGGATCGCGTAAGCATGCCGCCACGCAAGAACCTAATACCGTCACAATCACGGGATCTTTGCGTGTAGCAAAGTACTCACCTGGCAGTATTTTTACCGCCTCGCGCTTAAACTGCGTGTCAAAATAACTGTTAATGCCATCAACTAATTCTTCGCGTTGCGACGTCATGCCATGGTTTCCTGTGCAGCGCGATAGGTGGTTTTGCCCACAGGATGCACCAAATCCTTTAAATGACTAAAATTTTCTGAATGCCCAGCAAAGTACAATCCAGTGGGTGACAATAACGAAATCATCCGAGCCAATAACTGCTCTTGAGTAGGTTTATCAAAATAAATCATTACATTACGGCAAAAAATAATGTCGAGTGGTCCTCGTACTGGCCATTGTTTGTCTAATAAATTAATTTGCCGAAACAGTACCGTTTTCGCTAGCTCGGGTACTACCCTGACTAAGCCCGCATTACGGCCACTGCCCCGTTGAAAAAATTGCTTTTTGTACTCTAATGGCACGCGCTCAACTTTATCCTCGGTGTAAATAGCCGTTTTGGCCTGAGCTAGCACTTTACTATCGATGTCGGAGGCGATAATGCTTATCCCCGTATTAAATCGTTGCTTCACTTTTGCCACTGTCATAGCAATAGAATAAGGCTCTTCACCGGTACTGCTGGCGGCACACCAAATGTTTTTCACTTCAGGGTGCCGTCTTAGGTACTGCTCTAACATATCAAAATGATGCGGCTCACGAAAAAACGCTGTTAAATTGGTTGTTAAGGCATTAATAAAGTTTTCAGTTTCGGCCTTATGCTCGGCTAAATAACGCAAGTAACTGCGAAATGAGGCCATTTTTAAGGCCCGTAAGCGGCGACTCAAACGGCTGTACACCATGGGTTGTTTTGAGTCGCTTAACTTAATGCCGGCCAGCTGATACAAGGTGCGACGAATAGCTTCAAAATCTGCCGCGTCAAAACTAAATTCCCTTGCCTCATTAACCATAGTTAAAATTCATTCCATTCATCTTCATCCGACGGCTTAGCTTTTAACGCTTTCGGCTCCGGTTTTGCCACTTTTACCGGCGACTTAGTCGCTTTTTTTAAAGGTGCTGCCAGCTGTTTTTTCGGTGCCGCCTTTGCTGTTAAACCAATGGCTCTGGGCTCAGGCGCGCCTAAAATTTTAAATGACGCCACATTTAAGCTTAATTGCGAGGCTTGTGAGCTCATGCTCTCAGCAGCTGCCGCAGCTTCTTCTACTAAGGCGGCATTTTGCTGTGTTACTTCATCCATTTGCGATACGGCCTTACTGACTTCATCAATTCCCGCAGCTTGCTCTGCTGATGCGGCAGCAATTTCTGACATAATGTCGTTCACCCGCTTGATCGACACCACAATTTCTTTCATGGTGGCACCGGATTTATCGACCAGCGCATTACCATTAGCAATTTTACTGACAGAGTCTGATATTAAACCTTTAATGTCTTTGGCCGCATTGGCCGAACGCTGCGCTAAGGTTCTCACCTCAGAGGCGACCACGGCAAAACCTCGGCCTTGCTCGCCGGCTCTTGCGGCTTCTACCGCCGCGTTCAATGCCAAAATATTAGTTTGAAAGGCAATGCCATCAATCACGCCGATAATATCGGCTATTTTCTCTGACGATTCTTTGATTTGCGCCATGGTTTTAGTGACTTGATCAATCAGATCGCCACCTTCAGAGGCTACCTTGGTTGCACTCGAAGCCAAGGTACTGGCTTGATTGGCGTTTTCTGAGTTTAACCGTACCGTACTATTTAACTGTTCAATACTGGATGCGGTTTGTTCTAAACTGGCAGCCTGCTCTTCGGTACGGCTTGATAAGTCAGCATTGCCGGTAGCAATTTCTTCACTGGCTGTTTTAATCGTATCGGCAGCTTCAGCAATCTCACTGATCATCTGCGAAAGTTTTTCAGCCGTACTGTTAGAGAAGTCTTTTAACTCACCGAAAGTACCACTGTAATCGGTTTCGATACGATTGGTTAAATCACCATCGGCTAATGCATTTAACATGTCCGCCAGTTCTTGTAAGCTGGTACCCGACACCTCCATCAAAGCATTTAAGCGCTCGGCTAAACTTAAAATAAAGCCCTCTTTACCTTCAACAACAATACGTTTAGTAAAATTACCTTTACCTGCAGCTTCCACTAAGGACGAAACTTCAATTTCCGCTTCAACTTCGGCTGTACGATCTAACCATTCGACGCTGGTTCCTAAACGCGTTTCGCCATCAAAAATAGGATTAGCAACTAATTTAAAATGCAAACGTCCAACTTTAATTTGTGCTTCATGCGTGCCGGTTAATTTATCCAGTAAATTCATTTGGTGAGCGGGGTTTTTATGAAAGATATCAATAGAGCTGCCGATCACTTTATCTACAGCAAAATGCGGTAAGGCTTTACGTAATTCACTTTCTTGCCGGCGCAACATCGCTTCAACCGAGGTGTTCATATAAATAATTTTACGTTCGGCATCGGCAATCATAATATTGGTGGTGGTGCCATGCAGCGCAGTCATCATACGCTTAGCATTTACCTCATTAATCAGCGTTTGGGTAAAATCAATCCATTCTACTGAGGTACCTAAGTGACGATTTTGATTATCGATGATCGGGCTTAAAAACAATTTAAAGGTGCGGCGACCAATTTTAATTTGCGAAGTATGGGTTTGTGATAAACGCGATAACATATTACGCTGATGCGCGGGGTTTTTATGAAAGTTATCAATATTGGTGCCCACTAAATTTTTCACAGAAAACTGCGGTAGTTCTTTGCGAATATCGGCCTCAGCATCGGTTAATAATGACACCACCGATTTATTAACGTAAATAATATTCAGATCGTTATCGGCAATCATAAAAGCATTAGCGCTATTTTCCAGCGTTTGATAATAACGATCACGTTCAGCGGTTAACTCGGTGTTATTGTTAAACCAATTTAAATATTTCATGCAGTTACCCCTGTGACGTTGTAGTGTTAGCATCAACCAGGCCAAGCTCATCACTGCCGATTAACGCTTCAATATTGACTAAAATAAGCATCCGCTCTTCAACAGTCGCCAGACCTTGCAGGTACTTACTGTCGAAGGCGACACCAAACTCCGGTGGTGGCATGATTTCGGTAGCGGCTAAACGCACGACGTCAGACACGGCATCCACCACGATGCCGACAATACGCCCTAATACATTCAGCATAATGACAATGGTAAACTCATTGTATTTCGCTTCACCGATGGCAAATTTGATGCGCAAATCGACGATCGGCACCACATCGCCACGTAAATTCAACACCCCTTTAATATAAGGGGGGGCATTGGCAATTTTGGTCACGGCCTCGTAACCACGAATTTCTTTCACCTTCATAATATCGAGCGCATAGTGTTCGTTACCGAGCACAAAGCTAAGAAACTCAAACATTTCTGAATCTGAGTTCACGCCTTTGGCATTGTCTTTTGTCGCGTGATTCATACCATTTCCTTAGCACTGGTGTGGCTAACTAACCGAGCCAATGACTCGATATCTAAGATAAGCGCGACACTGCCGTCGCCCATGATCGTGGCTCCGGCTAAGCCATTGACCTTTTTGTAGTGTTTTTCTAAGCTTTTAATAACGGCTTGTTGCTGACCTTCTAGTGCATCGACAAATAGACCAAACCGATGTTGATTACTTTCAACCAACACAATGATGCCTTCTGCTGGAGTCGTGAAATGTGGTTGCACCCCCATCACTTCATATAAATTTAACAGCGGCCAATACTCCCCGCGTACTTTTAATAACGCACTGCCCTGAACCGTTTTAATTTGCTCGGGTTTGGGTTGAATCGATTCGATAATATTCACTAGCGGAATAATAAAGACACTCCCCCCGACCGACACCCCCATACCATCTAGGATCGCTAGGGTCAGCGGTAAATAGATATGAAAACTGGCACCAAGGCCATCGCGCGAGTCAATTTCGACACTGCCGCCTAGATCGGTAATATTACGTTTCACCACATCCATACCGACACCACGTCCAGAGACATCCGTTACGGCTTCGGCAGTAGAAAAACCTGGGGCAAACACCAACTGCCAGATATCTTGATCTGTCGGATTTGCAGGGATCTCAATGTGGTTATCTGCCGCTTTTTGTAAAATTCGTTCGCGATTTAAGCCTGCGCCATCATCAATAATACTGATTTGAATATTACCGCCACGATGCTGCGCTTTTAAAATCACACGACCGCTTGGATTTTTGCCCGCCGCCAGCCGTTTTGCAGGCAGTTCAACACCGTGATCGATGCTATTGCGCACTAAGTGGGTAAGCGGATCGGCCAGTTTTTCAATCAGGCTTTTATCAATTTCCGTATTACCACCCTCAATCAATAAATCAATTTCTTTACCTAACTTGGTGGATAAATCACGCACTAAGCGAGGAAATCGGTTAAATACAAAGGAGATCGGCAACATCCGGATCGACATCACCGCATCTTGGATCTCGCGGGTATTTCGATCTAATTCTAATAATGCCGATTGCAACTTTTCTGCCAGCGGCCCTTCTAGCTGCGCCCCAACCAAAGACAACATTGATTGGGTAATCACCAATTCACCGACCATATTCACCAAGTTATCCACCTTGCCGGTATCAACCCGAATGGTGGCACTTTCCACGGATTTTGCTGCAGCAGTAGGAGGCCGAGCTTTGTTCATCGGTTCAATATCGGGCGTTTTTGGATTAACATCGGTGGTTGGTACGGGGCTATTGTCAGTGACGGGCTCAAATAAACCAAAGCCGTCATCCTGCGAAACTTTCAGTGGTGCAGGGCTATCGAAAAAGCCGAAACTGTCCTCTTCATCCGCAGGTTTGCTTGGAACATCGGTGAAAAAACCAAAATCCTCATCTGCTTTGTTGTTGGCAGCTTGCTCAAATAAACCAAAGCCCTGTTCCGCTTCTTGTTTCGCAATAACGCTATCATGTTTATCTAATAAGCTTTGTAACTTCAATTTGGTTTGTGAAATTAATGCGGTATCTTGCGGCGCATCAGAGCGGTATGCCGCCAAGATGGCTTTTAACACATCACTGGTAATTAAGAATTCATCCACTAACTCGCGGTCTAGTTGTAATAAATGTTTACGCGCTAAATCAAGTAAGCTCTCCATAATGTGGGTGACTTGCGCCAGATGATCAAAACCGAAAATACCACTGCCGCCTTTAATAGAGTGTGCTGCACGGAAAATCGAGTTTAATTGCTCATCATCCACTGCCGTGATATCGATTGCCATTAATAATTGTTCCATTTCATCTAAATGTTCCTGACTCTCGTCAAAAAACACTTGATGAAATTGACTCATATCCACACTCATGACAACTCCTGTGTTAAGCCAATACTTTGGCAACCACTTCTAGCAATTTAGCCGGATCGAAGGGTTTAACCATCCAACCGGTCGCTCCGGCAGCACGCCCTTTTGCTTTCATTTCATCACTGGCCTCGGTGGTTAACATGATCAATGGCACCGTGCGGTAGGCCGCTAATTTACGTAACGACGAAATTAACGTCAGGCCATCCATACGCGGCATGTTTTGATCGGTTAATACAAAATCAAAACGTTTGACCTGGCATTGCTCTAACGCATCTTGACCGTCTTTGGCCAGTGTCGTGTTATAGCCTTTTGATTTAAGCGTCGTTTCAACCATTTGTCTGATTGACGCTGAATCGTCCACAATTAAAATCGCTTTACTCATCTGCAGCAAACCTCATGCTATTTATACTGGCGTTGCGCCATAGGTTAAAACAAGTCAATCGAGCCACTGTCCATTGACGTGGCAGAAACGGGATTGTAAATACTCTTGCGTTTCTCACGAACGTCGGCAAAGTAATGCTGGCATTCTGTCAAGACACTTTGAAGATGCTCACTGTCGTTGAATTTAAAGTGCTCTGATATAAAACCCAATATTTCAATAATATAGGTAATGTGTTGGCCGTTAATATCACCAAATTGCAAACCGCGAATGGCTTCGTTAATCGCCAGTTGTAACTCTGCGGCCAGTGTCGCTAGCTGGGCCACATTCTTTTCGTCTTTACTGGATTTTTCTAGGATTTCATCCAGTACCTTACGCACATCTTTTTTTGCTTTCGGTACAAAAGACAAATCTTGATTAGCCATGGTTTGTACCGATTCATTGATCACTTGAATTTGTTTGGTGATCGATTTCAGCTGCCCTTGAATTGACTCGCTAAAAGCAGCAGAACGGCTTGATAACGCCCGAACTTCATCGGCAACCACCGCAAAGCCGCGCCCAGCATCACCCGCTCTTGCCGCTTCAATCGCGGCATTCAGCGCCAGCAAATTGGTTTGTGATGCAATTTGGTCGATGTCTTGCAAGGCGCGCAGCACTTGCGGCATATGTGCGGAAATATCGCTGACTTTTTCGGTCAGTGCTGCGGTTGAACTAGCCGTAAAATCAGCCACTTCAGCAAACACATCAAAAGTACTGCCAATATCAAGGGCAAAATCATGGATCTTTTCTATATAAGATTTTTCGTGATTAGCGCCAAAGGTGACTAAATCTTCGATGACCTGTTGCTGTTGCTCTGATAATGAAGAGAATTGCGAAAATGCTGTGGTTAATGTTTCAACAGCATCTTGTTGAGTGGATAACACTTGCTGCAAACTTAATGCACTTTCTTGTAATGGCGGGGTGAGTTCGCTGGATAATTGCGCCAGCATTTGCTGCTGCTTTTGTTGCTCGCTGGCAAGATTTTGTTTGGCTTGCTGTAATTCGCTATTGTTGTCTGAACTTAGCGAACGCGCAGAATAGAAACTACTCCCTAAACACCCTAACATCGCCACAAGCGCGGCACTAATGTTGAAATGAGCCAATAATAATCCTGCACTTATCAGCACGCTGACCAGTGAAATTTTTCCCTCTACACTTTTGAACCAGTTTGAAATATTCACGCAGCTTCCTTCTTGGATAATGGGAAGTTTTTTAACAAACTCTTATTAACTGTAGTCTACAATTTGTAGGTTAACTGGTTTATTTCTGAAATATTGAAATAATTTCTGACATGAAAATTCGATGAAACATCATTCATAAGCTAGCGTTAGTGAAGAGCAAACCGCTCTTTCAATGCGCAATAGGAGTTTATATGTTTCTCGTTCAAACCATTTATTACAGTGAGGTTAATGCGTCATTAACTGCAAAAGATATTGAGCAAATTCTGCTGTCATCACGCAAAAATAACGCTAATAAACAATTGTCTGGCATCTTAGCTTTTAATGGTCAATATTTCCTACAAGCCCTAGAGGGCCTGCGTTCTGAGGTGTGTGAAACCCTATCAGTGATCGCTAAAGATCCCCGACACAATGCCATTTATATTACGTCTCATCGCGAGATCGCTGAGCGTGATTTTTCGGGTTGGGATATGGCCTATGTTGGCCAAAGTAAATTCAATCGGGAACGCATGTTACGTTTTTCGGGTCATGGTGACTTTGTGCCGAGCATGCTATCAGGCGCGAGTTCTCTTGCCTTGTTAAAATCACTGGCAACACATGCAGAAGACATAAAATGAAATATTATTGAAATAATTAAGAAATAAACTTTTGTGGTTTATTTTCTGTTTTTTGACGCAACACTGAAATATTAATGAAAACAAACTGAGGTATTAGCCAACTACCATTTAAACGTACTCCCTCGAAAAGGATAATCGACATGGCAATGTTACCTAACGGCATGATTAACAATGAGTGTGTGTTAATTGTTGATGATTCTAAAACGATGCGTGATTCGTTAAGTACGTTAATTAGTACGCTCAATTGCCAAACGGTAACAGCCAACGACGGCATTGAAGCGCTTAACGTGCTGCAGCTGCAACATATTGATTTGGTGATAACCGATTTACTGATGCCGAATATGACCGGGTTAGAATTATTAACTGAAATCAGAAAAACATTTTCATCGGCTGAACTACCTGTGATCTTGGTCAGTGGTAATCTTGATAAAGCCACTAAACAGCAAGCATTACACTCTGGCGCCTGTGATGTACTGAAAAAACCGTTTGAAACAAAACAACTGTTATTAGTTGTGCTAAAACAATTAACTACAGTGAGAGGTGGACCATGCTATTCCAACCTACCCATCGCCCCGTAATTTGTGCCGAACGCGCATCCTGTGTTAAATGCGAACAAGTTGAGATCGTCAATACACTGCCCGTTGCCGTCATTGCCAAAATTGTAGATGAAGTGGCATTATCTGTGGTGATCACCGATCATCAAGGGATTATTCGCTACGCAAATCGCCATGCGACGAGTGTGACTGATTTACCGCAACAACGGCAGGTTAACGAAACCGATCCGCTATTAGACGAGCTGCTTATTGGTGAGCAAAATAAAGCCATTATTTTATCCAGTCTAATAAAACAAAAGCGTTGGCAGTTTGATCAAAAAATTGTTTTGCATGATGATACAACCCAATGGGAACGCGTTTCCATGTCTGCTATTTCTGATGATGAAGGTAAACTCTGCCATATAGTTATTTATCGACATGATATTACCGAAGAACGTAACTCGTTAGAACAGCTGTTTTATAACAGCCGACATGACCGCTTAACCAAGCTAGTGAACAAAGATTTTTGCATTGAGCAATTACAAAAATCCCTTGCCACCTTTTCCAGTGATAACTGTAATATTGCGTTATTGGTATTAGACATTGATAACTTTCACGTCATCAATGAAGCGCATGGTTATAGCATTGGCGACCAACTGCTAAAAGATATTGCGGCCCGTTTAACCACACAACTGCCTACCGCCAAGCTGATCGGTCGATTATCTGGCGATAAATTTATTTTATTATTTAATGGGGTTAACGCGCTTTATAGTGTGCTGGATAATATTGAAACCATTCAACGTATTTTTAATCGTGAGTTTGAGTTTACCGACAGAAGTATTTTAACCTCAGTTTGTATTGGTGTGTCTTTAAGTTCGGGTGGAAGCGATGCCATTCAATTGTTACGCGATGCGGATAGCGCGGTACACCACGCTAAGGCTTCTGGGAAAAACAGCTATGTGATTTTTAATGAACAGTTGAAACATGGTGTGCTGCGCTCGTCACAAATCGAAGTCGCGATGCGTAGTGCCATTAGCAATAATGAACTGGCGGTGTATTTTCAACCGATTGTCGATAGTCATAGTGGCCAGATCGTCTGCGCTGAAGCCTTATTGCGCTGGCACAACCCCGCCTTAGGTTGGATCTCTCCAGCAGAGTTTATTCCAATTGCCGAACAAAGTGGTCAGATCGTCAAACTCGGTAACTGGGTGCTAGAGCAAGTGTGCCAACAGGTCGCTCAATGGCGCCAATTAGCCTTGCCTTTGTATGCTTGTGTCAATGTGTCGGCAGTACAACTGATTGAACATTATCAGTTCTACGCAACTTTTATGGCGTTACTTGAACGTTATGATCTCACCAGCGCTGACTTAGAGCTGGAAGTGACCGAAAGCTTGATGCTAGATAATGACGAGCGTCACGCTGAAACCTTACAACAGTTAATTGCGGCTCAATGTCGTTTTGCTATTGATGATTTTGGTACCGGTTTTTCGTCATTAAAAACCTTAAGCCAATTTGAGTTTCATAAGCTTAAAATTGATAAGTCTTTTATTCAAAACGTTTTAACCTCAAAACGTGATCGCTCAGTAACACAGGCCATTGCCCAAATCGCTAAAACTTTAGATATGCAAATTACGGCAGAAGGCGTTGAAACCGATGAGATGCTGCAGTTTTGTAAAAGCTTAGAGTGTGATTTCATTCAAGGTTTTTTGTTTTATAAACCGATGACAGCAAAAGCGTTGTTTGCTTTATTACAACAACAGGCCAGTATGCTGGAGACGAATGAAGCACGTTAACTGGCCAGTGATCCTTAATACCAAAACGCTAAGCCTCTTAGCGGCAACGCTAAACTGCTGGGTATAACACAGGTACTCTACTTTTAACGTGCTGTAGTGCAACAAAGCTTAAGATGATTGCTCTAACCAATAATTCACGGCAGAGAGCAATTCATCGGGGTGGAATTTAGCAATAAATTGCTCTGCCCCAACTTTTTTTACCATAGCTTCGTTGAACACACCGCTCAGTGACGAATGAAGAATAATGTGGATGTCTTTTAGCTTAGCATCGGCTTTAATTTCGGCGGCTAAGGTATAACCGTCCATCCGAGGCATTTCGATATCCGAAATCAATAACGGTACTTCATGAATCAAATTCGCCCCAGCACTTTCCGCTCGCTTATGTAACCAATCGAGCGCTTCTTGGCCATCTTTAACTAATTCTGCATGAATATTCACGCTATTTAACGCCCGTTTTACTTGGTTACGCGCTACCGCCGAATCGTCGGCTACCAGTACCACGATTTTGCTCAGGTCTAGTTTATGTGACTGCGCTTTAACTTGCTCGCTAACCTCTTCTTCCATTGGAATAATTTCAGAAAAGACTTTTTCAACATCAATAATTTGAATTAACTGCTTTTCTATTTCAGTCACCGCCGTCAGGTAATGACCCCGGCCTGCACCTTGTGGTGGCGGCTTAATTTGATCCCAATTTAGATTAACGATCCGATCCACACCCGACACGAGAAACCCTTGTACATGACGGTTGTACTCAGTCACGATAACAAAGGCTTTAGACATATCGGCAATCGGCACACCGGTTGTGGCTTGGGATAAATCCACCACAATAACGGAATCCCCCCGCAGCTGAGCAATGCCTTTAACACAAGCATGTGAGCCGGGCATTTCTGATAATTCGGGAGCTTGGATCACTTCGCGTACTTTAAATACGTTGATACCAAATAACTGCTTACCGTTTAACCGAAATAGCAGTAACTCAAAGCGGTTTTGCCCAGCTAAGTTAGTACGCTGATTAACTGAATTTAAAACATTACTCATTACTGCAACCCCTGCTTGCACGCATTCTGCTCATTTGGCAAAGCGTTATTTATTCTCTTCTAACGATAGCATAGTTTTTCCGCTTTCTTTTTACCACATCGTTAAATCTATGAATTAATTTAGCCAAGGTGCATAAACAATTTGTCGATTCAGCCCTTCACTGTCAGGATCGGCCACTGCCGGCAGAAATTGCCAGTGTTTAGGCTGACTCGCCGCCAGTAACAAGACAAACGCATCGATAATATCATCGGGTTTCGCGTGTTTTTTTAAGGTTTCGCTTAATGCCTGCTCAATAACGGGCAGCCAGTGCGGTACTTGTGCCGCGATCACCGCTAAGCGTGCTTGTTGCCCAGCGACAGTGCTTTTCAATTCTGCCATCGGCGCTTGGGCAAAGCCGGCAAACACCAATTCCGGATGCGATTCGTAATAGCGGCCATGACAGCCTGGTTGCATTTGCAATAATTGATGAACTTCACGCATTTTCGGCACTATGTGCCAGGTTTGAATGGGAAAACGTTTACCGATCTCAGCCGCATTAATGCCACAGGCGGTAGGATAATCATCCGCATACACCGCCTGACGACAAGGCACCGGAAAAACGCTACCGCGCCGTCCGGGTAAAGCCTGTCGGGCTAAGCGATCGCATTGGCGCTGCGCTTCACCGGGTTCAATAAAGCCAATGGGCATATCAATAAACACAATACTGTGCCGAGGCAAACGGGCATCCACTTCAGCTAAGGTCTGACACAGCTGAAAACGAAGCTGCTCGCCCTGCAATATCGCTACAAACCAACCGCTTTTGCAGCCATCAATGCCCACATAGGTTGTGCTATGCTCTGTTGGCGTTGTTTGCATAAATACTCCTTTTGTTTATTTCGCGATGAGCCCCGCTATTTCTGAGATAACTCTAGGGATTGTTGACGCCTGCTGTTTAGATTTTGTTCGTTTGGCGGTGTTTCGATCGCGAAACGAGGAGTGTAGTTTAGTCACTCTCAATAAACGACGAGTCACAAAAAGCAAAGCATCGCCAAACGAACCCTTCGGGCAGCGTGTGGCTGGCATTTCTACTACGTTATCGCTTGTTTATGTAGAATAACTACACGGCACAAGCTCTGCCTTGTATAAATACCAGCCACTCAGCTGCAAAAACAACCAGCAAACGTCAACAAGCCCTATTAAAACCCGCGTTTTCAGTTAGGATAAGCGCATACCTTACGTGCTTTAACCTGCTTTGTGCCAACACTCAGCTGAAAAAAGGATCATCTTATGATGTCTGTCTCTTCTTATTTGGTTCGTTCTGCGGTAGTCACTGCCTTGCTTGGCAGTGTTGTTTTAAGCGCTACGCTGACAGCCGCCACGCCGGCCAGCCAAGGCCGGGTGCTGAATAGCGCTGCTGATTTTGCGGTACTTAGCCCACGCCAGCGTATTGCACCTGAAAATGCGTTACTCAGTGAGCGTATAGATAAGCTTTTACCCGCCTTAATGGCCGAGCAAGATTTGGATATGTGGTTAGTGATTAACCGAGAAAACGCTGAAGATCCGGTGTATTTCACCTTAGTGCCACAACCCACTTTTGCTGCTCGACGCACCACTATGCTGGTGTTTCATCGTTTAGCCGACGGTACTATCGAAAAACTCACGGTGAATCGTTACCCGTTAGGTGCACCTTACAACTCAGCCTGGCAAGGCGGCAGTTTAGATGAACAATGGCAGGCCTTGGGAGAGTTAATTGTCAGTAAAAAACCGAAGCGTATCGGCATTAATGTGTCTAAAGATTGGCCGGTCGCCGATGGTTTATCGTCAGCTTTACATAGCCGTTTACAAGCCGTGCTGCCGCCAGCGTATCAATCGCGTTTAATCTCCGCTGAAAAGCTGGTGGTACGTTGGTTTGAACAGCGCACAGCAGCCGAGCTGAGCGTCTATCCACACAGTGTTAGCCTTGCTCGCGGTGTGATTGCCGAAGCCTTTAGCAGTAAGGTAATTACCCCCGGTGTAACCCATACCGATGATGTGGCATGGTATATCCGTGAACGTTTTGCTCAGTTGCAACTGCCGGTGTGGTTTATGCCCTATGTCAGCTTACAACGTGCCGGCACTGCTTGTGCGGCTGATGCTGCAAATTGTGGTCAAAGTGGCGTGATCCAACGTGGTGATATTTTGCATACCGATGTTGGCATTTGTTATCTAACCCTATGTACTGATACCCAAGAGATGGCTTATGTGCTTAAAGCCGATGAGGAGCAAGCGCCAGCCGGTATTCGTGCCGCTTTGGCCACCGGTAATCGTTGGCAAGATCTGTTAACTGAGCAATTTGTGGTGGGTCGTACCGGTAATCAGATATTAGCCGGCGTTCAACAAAAAAGCCAAGCAGCAGGTATCATCAGCAGCACCTATACCCACCCGATTGGCTTTACCGGCCATGCCCCAGGCCCAACTATTGGTATGTGGGATAATCAAGGCCCTACCGAGATCCATGGCGATTGGCCGCTTTACAGTAATACCGCTTATGCCATTGAAGGCAATATCAAGCAAGCCATACCCGAGTGGCAAAACCAACTGTTGCAGGTCAAGCTAGAACAAAGCGCCTATTTCGATGGCCGACGCGTGATCTATTTAGCCGGTCGGCAAACACAGTGGCATCTGGTGCGTTAAGCCCGTTACTTTTACGCCTCGTTGCTTAAATACGGGGCTAATAAAGCCCGTACATTAACGCGCGCTTTTAGCCGCGCCGCCAACAAATACAAACCGCCTATTTTACGATGTAAAAATATCGCATCTGCCGGCGGTGTATGCCAGTAATCTTGCTGCATACTTAAGGCGGTGCCCGCTTCACGAATTCGCAGTGCTAAATCCGTTTGCCCAAAATCAAAGGCGCTATCGTGCTTTAAAGGCTCGGCTGCTAAATTCACTAAAGCAAGTACCGCTTGTTTTTGTGCGGGTAAAATTTGTTGGCTAAAAAAGCCAATCTGCGTTAACGCAGCGGCCATGGCCGCGTGATCTTCTGCTAACGCTGCTGCAAATAATTGACGATAACCATTACTAAAGCGGCTGCTGTAATGCCTACAAGCGCCAAAATCTAACAACACCAACTGTTGGGTTTTCGTGTTGTATAAATAATTGGCAAAGTTCGGATCGGTTTGCACCAGTTTAAATTCAAATAATTCACGAAACAGCAGTTCAAACAACAAGCCCATCACCCGATCGCGCTCGGCTTGCTCATGGCTGCTTAATGCCTCTAACGCACTGCCTTCCACAAAACTCATTACCAAAATGTTTTCGGTGGTTAATTCTGAGAACACTTCGGGTACCACAAAGTGTGGGCTGTGCCCCAAGGCTTGGCGATACTGCCGCAAGTAGGTGGCTTCTTGCAAATAATCGGCTTCGCTGTGTAATTGTGCTTTTGCCTCGGTTAAGAGCCCACGATAATCGACACTTTTGGGCACCAGCCCGCTAATGCGTAATAAGGTCGCCACGTTATCCACATCGCTGTCGATACTGGCTTTAATCCCCGGATATTGAATTTTTACCGCAAGGCGCTGGCCATTGTCATGATAAGCCTGATGCACCTGACCTATCGAGGCGGCGGCTAAAGGCGTAAAGGTAAAATCACTGAAATGACGCTGCCATTGTTCACCCCATTCGTTGCGTAACACCTGTGCTAACTGCTTAACGGGCATCGGGTTACCGCTGGCACGCAAGCGCGCTAAGATCTCAGCTAAGGCCGGTGGCAGCATCTCACCGCTGTCCATCGACAATAACTGACCGACTTTCATCGCCGCACCGCGCAAATGCGCCAATTGATCGGCGACGCGTTTGGCATTGCCTGGGGTAAGTAACAAGTCTTTTTTAGACGGCACTTGGCCTTTGGCTAATTGCCGAGCCCCCTCAGCCAGCATGCCACCGGCCACACGACCGGCCAGTGAGGCTAAACTACCAAAACGGGATATCCGGTGCGCGGGCACCTTTGAACTACCTGCCGACATAAGTACCTTACTCTTGCAATCTGTATAGTAGGCTATACGCAGCCAAGCGCTTTTTGGTTGCTTCTCGGGCATAAGTTAGCACTTGTTGTGCAACCTGAAGCAAGGCATACTATACTGTATAGATAAACAGTATTCGAGGTAATGCCATGTCTGTTCAGTTTCTCGGTCAGGCGCAAGCCGGCGCACCCATTCGGTTGCCTTTCTTTAGCAGCAAGGTGCCTGCGGGCTTCCCTTCACCCGCGCAAGATTATATCGAGCAAAGTATCGATTTAAACCAGTTGTGTATTCATCACCCCACCGCCACATTTTTTGTGCGCGTATCGGGTGATTCGATGATTGAAGCGGGCATTTTTGAAGATGATGTCTTGGTGGTTGATCGCGCGCTGACCGCCGAACACGGAGACATTGTGGTGGCCTCAATCAACGGCGAATTTACCGTGAAGCGTTTAAGCTGCAAAATGAATTTGATGTTGCTGCCTGAGAATCCACGCTACCAGCCAGTGCACATTAAAAACGCCGATGAGTTACAGATCTTTGGCGTGGTAACCAATGCCATTCGTCGGTTTAATCGTAAATGAAAGCAACGTGTTTTGCGCTGGTCGATTGCAATAACTTTTATGCCAGTTGTGAAAAACTGTTTCGGCCTGACTTAGCACACCGCCCGGTGGTGGTGTTATCGAATAACGACGGCTGTGTCGTGGCGCGCTCTAAAGAAGCGAAAGCGCTGGGCATAAAAATGGGCGTGCCGTTGTTTCAAATTAACGAGTTAATTAAACAGCACCGTATTGTCACCTTTTCATCGAATTATGCATTGTATGCCGACTTGTCTGCCCGGGTGATGACCACCTTAGAATTAATGGCCCCCGCCGTTGAGGTGTACAGTATCGATGAAGCCTTTTTAGATCTGAGCCTCTTACCGCATACCGAGTTAACGCAGTATGGCCAATTCATTCGGCAGCGCATTGCCCAGTGGCAAGGCATTTCCGTGTGTGTCGGTATTGCGCCGAGTAAAACGTTAGCCAAATTAGCCAATCATGCCGCAAAAACTTGGCCAAAAACCCAGGGTGTGGTTGACCTTACTGCGGTAACACGTCAACGTAAGCTGCTGGCCTTATTACCTGTTGGTGAAGTCTGGGGCATTGGGCGCAAGTTATCGATCCGTTTACAAGCACTGGGGATCCACACCGCTTTACAGTTAGCCGATGCCAATCCCAGTTTTATTCGCCAGCAATTTTCGGTGGTGGTCGAACGTACCGTGCGCGAGCTGAATGGTGAGTCGTGTATCCCGTTAGAAGAGCAGCCCCCCACCAAAAAAGAGATTGTCAGTTCGCGCTCTTTTGGTGAGCGCATTACCGCGCAGCCGTTATTGCAAGAAGCCATTGCCGAGTATGTGGCACGGGCCTGTCAAAAGTTGCGCAAAGAACGGCAACATGCTCGACAACTGACGGTATTTTTACGCAGCAGCCCATTTAGCAAACCACAAGAGCCTTATTATGCCAACAGCGCCAATGCCACGTTGGGCGCGCCTAGTGCTGATACCCGTGATTTTCTGCCCTTAGCTAACCGCTTATTACAGCAGATCTGGCGCGATGGCTATCGCTATGCCAAAGCCGGCGTAATGTTAAGTGACTTTTATGATGAGGGCGTATATCAACCCAGCTTATTTGAACCCACCGCCAGTTATCATGCCGATCCCAGTTTAATGCAAACACTCGATCGGTATAATCAGTCGGGTAAAGGTAAGATCTGGTTTGCCAGCCAAGGCGTGAAGCAAAGCTGGGCGATGAAACGGCAACATTTGTCTCCGGCGTATACCACCAACTGGTTGCAGTTGCCGGTGGTAAGCTAAGACGGGGTAATCACCGGGTAAATCGCCTCACCCCATAATTGATCGGGCGCATTCATCATCAAACCAATAATCAGCGGTACCAGTTTACTCTGTAAATTACTGGCATCGTTCACTTGTTGACGATTTATCTGGCTATTCCACGTCGAGCCGCCATGCATAAGTTGATTACGTAAGGTGTATAAACGATTAAAAATATGCGATAGCGCCAGCGGCACATTCTTGTTGGCTAAGGCGTTGTGGGTTTGCTCTTTAGACTGCGCAAAACGTTTTAACCACTCAGCCTCACTGATACGACCGCGCTGAAACTCCCAATACGGTGCATAGACAAAATGATTACTGATTAACAGCCGAATACTGGATGAAAATTGCTGCCAAATCAGCTCATACAAGTGTTCACCGGTATCATAAGCGCAGATCTTAGCTAAAAACTGCTGAAAGTGTTCTTGCTCCGGTAACCGGTCGGCTTGACCAAAATCATTGGCATAGGCGGCATTAAAGCTGATCCAATAAAAGATAAAGGCACTGTCGCTATCTTGCGCCGCTCTGGCGGCTTCGGCGCGGGCTAGCCAACTCAGCGCCCGATGCACCCGCAACGCTAAATTTTCAGGGAAATGATCACGATGTAATCGCTGATAGGTTTTTAGTTTAGCGTAGGATAAATCCGTTAAAGTCAACATAAGAGCCAATCCATAGCATTCAATAACTTATGATGCATAAATATCGCGAGGATGGCAAGTACCATTCCCCCCTGAATAGCGCAGCTTATGCCGCGTTATCAGGGGGAGATTGACCGTAATATTAACGGCATGGGCTAGGGGCTAAAAGATAGATGCAATTGCCCTGCCCGGATCGTTGGCCGATCCACCGCGCCTATTAGCACCGCCCATGACGGCACCACTAAGGTCAGTTGCTGAGCAGCGCGGGTTAAGCCGGTATATAACAGTTCACGGCTTAACACCGGGTTATCACGATCCGGCAGTACTAACACCGTATGCGTAAACTCTGAGCCTTGTGACTTATGCACCGTCATGGCAAAAACAGTCGTCACCTCGGCTAAACGGCTGGGTAAGATCCAACGAAGCTGATTATCACTGTCCACAAACACCACCCGTTTCTGCTCTGTATCGGCGGATCGCAGCACGATACCAATATCGCCATTACGCAAATTCAAGTTGTAGTCATTCGCCGTGATCATCACCGGCCGCCCTTCATACCAGCTATCTTGCCGCCCTTGTGCCGAGGCGCTACGTGATACAAAGCTAAGGCTTTGCTGCACTAACGCATTTAAACCGCTGACACCAAAAGGGCCATCGCGTACGGGCGTTAACAGTTGAAAGCCTTGATAAGCCTTGAGCACCGAGCGTGCCCACCGCTCAAACTGCTCAGCACTCGCGCCAGGCGCAGGCCGAGCTGAAATTTGCTGCAAATAACCGGCAAAACCTTGCTGACAAAGTTGCTGCAGAGACGCTAACAGCGCTTGCTGACCTTCTGGATCTGGCTGTGTTGGCTGTAATAAATGCAGATCGGTAAAACCACTGTCCGGTTTAAATAATGCCGCTACCTCGTTACTGCGACCGTGATTAACAACACGAGCCAGTGCGCCAATACCACTGCTATCATCAAAACGTCGACTGACGCGCAACATGATCACATGCTGTAAATGCCGCGGTGCTTCAGCATCATGCATAAATTCAGGTAAGTGACTTTGAGTAAAACTTTGCAAGAAGGCTAAGGTTTCACGGCTATAACCGCCCTGCTCAGCGCCAGCACATAACTGCCCTAAAATGGCGCCCGCTTCCACCGAGGACAGCTGATCCTTATCGCCCAGCAATACTAATTTCGCACCGGGCGGTAAAGCCGCTAAGGTGGCATGCATCAATTCAATATCCACCATAGAGGCTTCATCAATAATCAATACATCTAAGGCTAAAGGTTTGGCGCGGTGGTGACGAAATTGCCGTGTACCTGCTTGCACCCCAAGTAATTTATGTAAAGTCGAACTGTCAGCGCTAATCTGCTGAAGCGCACTGTGCCAACTGGCCGGTAACTGCCGTAATTGCTCGGTGGCCGCTTGGATCGACTCTTTTAAACGTGCCGCCGCTTTACCGGTAGGCGCTGCAAGTTTAATCACCAACGGCCGAACCTGAGCATCGGCTGAGTCTGCCAAATGCAGCCGTTGCAATAAGGCCAATAAGCGCACCACCGTATAGGTTTTTCCGGTACCAGGCCCGCCCGTGATCACACTAAAATGACTGCGCAGCGTGTTCACACAGGCCAGTTTCTGCCAGTTAATGGTAGCGGTGGTTTGTGGGGTATCAAATAATTCACTTAACCAGCTATTAAGCTGCGCCACCGGCGGTAATGCTTTGACAACCGGCTGCATTAAACGCTGTAAATCAGCCGCTAACTGCCGCTCATATTGCCAATAACGGTAAAGATAGAGTGTCTCACCCACCAGCACTAAAGGATGTGCTTCCTGCTGTTCACTCGAACCTTGCACCGCGGCACTGTGCGCTAAGGCCTGCTGCAGCTCGGTAAGCGTTAAGCCTGCTAATAACGCTGTAGGCGTCACAAATGAAGCATCCTGCTCGTTGCCAAGGCTTGGCGCGAGTAATGCAGAGGACACCGCTGAAAGCGGCGTAAACGAAGCGCTAGTTGGCGCTGATAAGGCACTCTCCACAGAGATATTCAACAACCGCTCTGGCTCGGCTAATAACGCCCTAAGCGATAAACAGACATGACCACGCCCCACTTGATGCGAAAGCAAAGCGGCAAGTAGCATACTGATATTGTTAGACAGGTCCGTGGCAGTGCGGTTAGCTGTGTCACACTCAGCTGGGCTTGCAACCGCCGTATGCTGCTGAATAAAACGAGCAAAGGCTAAATCGAGCGCAGTTAACCAACCGACTCGCTGCCAATCAACCAATAACTGCAATAATTGCGGGCTGTTGATCTGTTTAAGTAAGGCGCTCTCGACGGCATTGCTCACCAGGTTATTCGACATCTTGCGACTCCTTACTGACGGTTTTAGCCGAGTCACCCTGCGGTGAACCTTGGTGTAAATAGTGCTCCAGCGCCGTAATTAGCGAGGCCGGTGGCAGATCGGTAAAGGCGGCACAGCCGTTAGATGTTTGGCCGCGCAAAAATAAATAGGCTACGCCGCCCATATGCTGCTCATAACAATACTGCTCTTTTAACCGCACTTTTAGCAGCTTATGTAATGCCAGCGTGTACAACACATATTGTAAGTCGTAACGACTACTTAATATTTTATCGCGCATCGCACTTGGCGTGTAAGCACTGTTATCTGGCCCTAAATAATTCGACTTGTAATCAATAACGTAATAACGTCCATTATGCTCAAACACTAAATCGATGAAGCCTTTGAGCATGCCATTCAAATAATTCGCTTGTAAACCCGGCCGGGCATAACCTGGCAGCACATGCTGACAGACCAACTGATCGAGCTGCAGCGTACTGATACCATTAACCGCAAACCAGAACTCGGGTTCAGCCTTATAGTGCTTAAGATCGGCTAAACACAGCTGAGTGCCATCGGCGAGCGTAAAACGAGATTGCAAATAGGCCATCAGCCAGCTATCGAGCTGCTCCCGCCGTGCCAGCCAACTGCCATGACGACAGCGCCGAGCCAAAATAGCGGCGCGAACAGCAGCGCCATGCGCCACGCTAGCAAAGCCTTCATCGGCTGCATCTTGCAATAGGTTATGTAAAAAGGTGCCGGGCCCTGCGCCGCGGGGTAAATCGTGTAGGTTCAGCGCCATAGCTTGCTTGCTTACGGCAGTGTCATGGTTCGGTGCACGACTTGCAGTATCTTGCGCTAAGGCATAAGCCAATTCATCCCGTGCATCGTCTTGCTCATCCAAAAGATTATGCTCACTCGGACTGTCCGGCTGGCGCAGTGCACCGTATTTTAACGCGGAATAACTGGCCACCCACCATAAATCAAACCGATGATCGGCTGGCGTATAACGCACTTGCGCAGCGGCGGCGGGCTCGGAGCTTGGCGCTACCTGATAGAACACGTTGCTACTAGCTTGCGGCAAAGGCGTAATAGCAATCGCCGGGTGTTGCCACACCTGCTGTGCTTGCTTAAGCAACTCATCAGGTAAGGCGTTGTTAGCCAAGCCGGCTAAATGTGCCCAGGCGGTTTTTTGCCAAACCCGATTGTTACTGCTTCCCACTGGCGCTAAACTCACCCAGCAGGCATGCTTGGCACGGGTGAGTGCCACATAAAGCTTACGGATATCTTCGCCTAAACGCTCTTTATCGGCGCGAGCCAGCATCAACTCGTCTGCTTGCAATACTTGCTGTAACTGACCGTGTTCATCATGAAAATTAAACACCTTGTCATCGGCTTTAATGGGTCTACAACTGCTGATAAAAGGTAAAAACACCAGCGGATATTCTAAGCCTTTTGATTTATGGATCGTGACAATTTGAATCAGCTCAGCATCGCTTTCTAGCCTAACAATTTGCTCATCGGCCGCTTGCTGCAAACTGTCACGCTGATAAATATGTTCATGTAAAAAACGGATCAGCGCCAAGGGCCCATCCAATTTCGCTGCAGCTTGTTGTAACACTTCAGCCAAGTGCAGCAGATCGGTTAGGTAACGCTCGCCAGCGATACCGCTGTTGCGGGCACTGTCGGCTAATAAACGCTCTGCAATAGCAAATTGCTGTAATAACTGGCGGATCATCGCCAGCACACCTTGCTGCTGCCAGGTAGCGGCAAATTGGTAGAATTGCCCGACCCGCTGATCCCAATACTGGTCATCATGCTGTAAGCGGTCGAGCTCAGTTAACGGCAATTGCAACAACGCGGTATAAAGTGCCGCTAACAGCGCACGCCGATCGCCAGGCTCAGCACAGGCATGCAAAACCGTTAGCAGATCGCGCGCCACTTCAGTATCAAACACCGATTGCCGATCAGACAAATAGACACTGGCCAGCCCACGTTGGCGCAATGCTTGCTGCATTAAATGCCCTTCCTTGTGGGTACTGACTAAAATGGCAATATCATTACTTTGCAGCGGCACTAACGGCTCGTCGCCCTGCTGAAATCCGGTTTTGCCGGCTGCCGCTTGCAATAACAGCTGCACGATATAATCACTAAAGTGCTCAGCCTGACTTTGCCGATAGCGTTCAATGCTCAGTGGTTTGCTGTCATCCATACTGCTATCTAGCATCGAGGCGCTGCACTGCCAAAGCGTTAACGCTTGGCTTGGTACCTTGCCATCAATCAGTAATTGCGCTTTAACGCCTTTGGCCGCGACCTCAACAAAGGGCACCTGATTACCTTGCGCGCTATTAAACAAAAAAGCTTTTTCGCCAGCGGCCTGCTCTGCTGGCATAAAGATGGCATTGGTGGCACTGACTAATGCTTGGCTAGAACGGAAATTCGTTGCTAAGGTGTAATGACGCCCCGCCGTGTCGCGTCGGGCTTGCAGATAGGTAAAAATATCGGCGCCACGAAAGGCGTATATGGCTTGTTTTGGATCGCCAATTAAAAATACCGCAAGATCTTGCCGATCGTTGGCTAACTGATACACCGCATTAAAGATGCTGTACTGCGCCGGATCGGTATCTTGAAATTCATCAATCAGCGCTACCGGATATTGCTGTCGCAGTACCTCGGTTAATTGTGCACCGCTCGCCGACGTGACCGCGCGCGCCGTTTGTTCAATAATATCGTCAAAACCCATTAATGCATCCCGCGCTAACTGCTGTTGAAACCGCGCTTTACACCAACTGACGGCATGGCTTAATAAACTCAGGGTTAAATCCGGGCCTTGGTTAAACAAGCTATTCAGAGCCAATAACTGCGCCGGAAAATCTTCCTCTAAAGCTGGGCCAGTGTAATTACTCTGAAAATCGCTACCGTAGTTTTTTAGTAGCGCGTCTTTTAAATCAGGAAAATCTTGCAGTACCTGCTCATCGGCAGTGGCTAACCATTGATTTAATGCCGAAAAGTCTTTGCGTACCTTATTACTATTATAAGTGCGTGGTTTATCCAGCCATTTGTTGTTGCAGGCCAAATCAACCCAATCGATATAACGTGGTAAGCGCGTTTGCCAATCTTGCTGCGCCGCTAAGATCTGCTGCTGATACTGCTGCTGTTGCGCGTTGATCATCTCGGCCAAATCAAGGGGCGTTAGGCTTGGCTTGGCATGCTCCCATAAACCGTTAATCCGCTCTAACAAGTCTTCTGGGCTTTGACAAACAGCACGCACCGCCTGCAATTGCTGCGCATTTAAGGGGTAACAAAAGTTACGCCAATAATCACGTACGGCTTCTAGCTTCAATTGACTGAGATCAGTGACTAATTGCTGGCTAAATAAACTGCCACTGCTAAAAGCATGCTCGCGCAGCACATTTTGACACCAGCTGTGGATCGTTTTAACACTGGCTTCATCCATCGCTTCGCTGGCCATTTGCAACGCATAAGCACATTGTGGCCAGAGCTCAACAGCAAACTCGGCTTTTAGCGCCGCCAAAAAAGGATCGGCGCCAGCCGGTGTTTCAGTGTCTCGAAACAACACCGCGGCTTCGACTAAACGCTGGCGAATACGATCTTTGAGCTCAGCTGTGGCCGCTTTAGTAAACGTCACCACCAAAATATCTGCTGGTAATAAAGGTAAAGCGCGACGAGCGGGTGCCAAAATTGTGGGAATATGCGCCAAAATAAAGCGCACAAACAAGGCCGCAATGGTAAAGGTTTTGCCCGTACCGGCACTGGCTTCAATTAAAGCACTGCCCGCTAAAGGCAATTGCAAAGGACTGCTTAACGTGACGCTCATGCCTCATCTCCTGCATCCTGAGCCGCATCCAGTTTCGTGGCGCTGCCTTGTTGTAATAAGGCAAACATCGGCTGGTAAAATTGCTGACAATAACTGACGAAGTTCGCGGCAAGCAGGCTCTGGGCATCGGTGTAAAAACGCGCTAAATACCCTAACTTGCTTTGTTCACCGGCAATAAAGTCATCACCTAGATATAATTTGCTTAAGTCTTGTTCAGTAAATTCCTGGTCTTTGTCTGATTTTTTCCACCAGGCTTCGGCTAAACTTAACGCAACCGGTAATGGCTGAGACAGCGCCTCGGTTAAGAGTTTAAATAGATTAGCCAGCTGACTTGTCGCCTCATCTGCTGCGATGGGTGACAGGGTTAACATGCTGCCTTCACCAATAATAACCGTACTAAGTGACTGATTTGGTAACGCGGCACTGGCAAAAAGATGCTTTAAATAAGCCACGATAACGTTACGCCAAACCAGTTCGTAACTGCGCGCTTTAAAATTAGCCACTTTACTCACGTTTAATTCGATTTGCAGCAACTGCCCATCGGCAACGTGATACAGGCTGTTTAGCTCATCTTCTAACTGGTAACCTTCGAAAGATAAGCTAAATCGCTCTGCGCTAAGCGGCTTTTTGGTATCGCGTAACTTACAAAAGTGTTCATATATCGTCAGTACTGCCGCCTCGCTGTCGGCTAAAACCGGATCAGCCGCATGGCCATAAGGCAGATGACCGCGCTGCCTAAGCCGAGTAATACTCTGTTGCAACAACAGTGTCGGCGCGATGCTCATGCTGTTGGTTTCGGCTTGCAATAGTTGCTGTAACAACAGATCGCGTTGTTGCCAGGCCACTAAATTATCGGCCGTAAATTGCTCAACATCGGTGGCGGCTTGCTCAACACGCTCAAGATAAACCCCAAGCCGTCTGCGGGCTAACATTTGTGCCGGTTCACGCAGTAATATGCGTAAGTCAGCTAAACTAAACGCCGCTTCAGCTTGATACGCCGGTAAAGGTGTCAGCGTAGCTGCAGCCGCAGTTGTATTAGCCTGATGTAACGGCAACCACTCTTTGGCATAACTAAAATAGCGGGCATCCGCCTCAGCTTGAAAATAACTACTGGCAAAAGGTTGTAAGCGATGGTTAAGCGTTAAAGCCGCAGCGCAGTCTGCACCCCATACCGCATTCAGGTGATCTTGTAATTGCCCCACTAATACCGATGGCGGCAAATGGCTATTATCTTGCGCACTTTGCCCAACCCAGCTGATATAAAATTGCTCACGCGCCGAAAGCATGGCCTCTAAAAATAAATAGCGGTCATCTTCACGACGCGAGCGGTCACCGGGCCGCGTGTAGTAACTCATTAAATCAAAATCGGTTTTACTGCTGGTTCGTGGGTAATCTTGATCATTCATTCCCAGCAAACAAATACGTTTAAACGGAATAGCCCGCATCGGCATTAAGGTAGCAAAGTTGACACTGCCGGCCATAAAGCGCTGTTGTAAATTAGGCTCATCCACCGCACTTAACCAAACATCCAACACGATGTTATAACGCAGCTCGCCGTGAAACTCGGCTTCATCAGTACTGCTTAACCACTCATCAAGGGTATCGCGTAACCGACCAAGCAGTAAATACTCCTCATCTGACTTGGCTAAAAACAGTTCATCCAGCAAGTTTTGTAATAATTGATGCCACTGTGCCGGTGTTTGGCTTTGTGCCAAGGCTTGCCAATAATGCTGTAATAGCTGCAGTACATTGGCAAGTGCCCCCACCGCTTGCGCAGCAATACCGGCGACTTCAGCATAGGGTTCAATCTGCTGCCACGGTTGCTCAACTTGGCTGCCAGCGGCATAGCCATACAACATACGATCTAACGCAAATTGCCAACTGTTGGCATTAAAGGAATAGTCTAAACCCAAGGCTTGGCGCTGCTTCGCATCTAAGCCCCAGCGAGCACCGGCTGCTTGGCTCCATTGCTGCAGTTGCACTACCTGCGCTTGGTTGATCGCAAAACGCTGTTGAATTGCTGGCACATAAAGTAAGTCGAACACGTCGCTTTGGGTAAAACGCTGTTGTGGCGCACTGAGCACCAATTCAAGGGCTTGCAACATCGGGTTACGCTGCCGTAACCCTTGATCGGCAATGGTATAAGGAATAAAACGTTTATCCTCGCGCGCCAGTTGACCGAACACGGCATCAATATAGGGCGCATAATGGTTGATATCCGGTACCATCACCATAATATCGCGCGGTTGCAAGCTTGGGTCGGCGGCAAAGGCGGCAAGTAATTGATCATGCAGTACTTCCACTTCGCGCTGTGGGCTATGACAAGATTGAAAAAGTAATGACTGATCCGCTGCTTGGCGCTGCCGCCCTTGCTGACTTTCTGCTAAAGGCCGTAAATTCAAAATATCACTTTGTAATTGTGCTAATAGCGTGTCGTTTTCATCTTCATCAAATAAATCAAAATGCAGATCGGCAAAACGCTCAGCCTTAGCCCGCGTTTCATCAAACTCATCCAGTAAACGAATATAATCACGCCCCTGTTTGCCCCAAGACGCCAGCAAGGGTTGAGCAAATTGATGTAACTCGGCTTGCGCCACAGCTGTTAAGGGCTGTTTTTCTTTAAAGCGAGGCTTCGCTGCCTGATTTAACAGCTCACGACCATCCACAATATCGGCCCAGTGGTATTTACACGGGTTATGAACGCATAGCACCACCTGACACAGCCCTTTAAGGGCGTGTAGCACTTCTAAGGTTTGCCGCGGTAAGGAGGAAATACCAAACACCACAATGCGCGGCGGTAAGGCGGCCGGTTTGCGACCCGTGGCGGTGAGGTTGGCGGCTTCTGTCAAAAAGCGCTGATGCAAGGTGGCGCGGTTACTACAAATTTGCTCGGCACCGATATCTTGCACCAAGGCTTGCCACAACAGAGCTTGCCATTGCTGATCGGCGGCTAAAGGCTCGGCTTTACCACGATGCAAAATTGTTGCCTGACCGTTAGCCCAAGCGTCCAGCCAATCGGCTCGATACACTTGATACTGATCGAACAAATCAGCAAGCTTGTCACTTAACTGAAATAGCTTACGTTGATCGGCATCTTCTGCCACATAACTTTGCAGCGCTGCAAACTCGGCATGTTGCTGCATCAACGCAGGTAGTAAACGCAATAAGCGCCAGCGTAAACGGCTTTTATCAAACGGTGATTGCCTGGGGATCGCTTGGCCAAGCACGGCCCGATAAGCACGCCACACTAAACGCGCAGGCAAAGTCACCTCCAGCATAGTGGCAATACCGGTATGGCTGGCCAGCGCTTGTTTTAACCACTGGGCAATACCATTAGATTGCACCAATACCACTTCTTCTTCTAAAGGGGCTATCGGATATTGCGCCACTAACTGCACCACAAGATCAGTTAAGGCTTCTAAGCGATGGCTATGGGCAGCAATAAAGCCGGGGGTGAGGGGCATTGTTTCGTTCCTGAAAACTTGACTGCACTTGCTAAAACGGTAAGTTAACTGTTTGCAAAGGCAATAACGATGGTTGCGATATCATAACGAGCAGGCAGTATAACGCCACACTGTAAATTTGCACAGTGTAGCGTTGGCGTACATATCAGTATCATTATAAGCAAACTGCGGTGATCAGAAGCCTGTCGCGCTGGCGAAGCGTTAACCCAAATAGCTTAAATTGTCGCGCTAGGCTGTAACAAAACACGAGCAATGGCAAAACCCACCCCGGTTAATAGTAAAGAACCGAAAAGATGGAGGCCTGCAGTGGCAGCAGCGTGTGCCATTTTTTGCTCTAGCAGCATTTCAATCACTTCCGCAGAAAAGGTGGAAAACGTCGTTAAGCCACCTAAAAAGCCGGTGATAATCAATAAACGCCACTCTGGCGCTAAGCTAGAGTGTTGCGCCAACCATGGCACCGCCACCCCGACTAAAAAACCGCCCAGTAAATTGGCAGTCAAGGTACCCAGTGGTAACACATGCCAATGTTGATTCAGCGCTGAGCCAAGTAACCAGCGCAACACCGCGCCGCAGGAAGCGCCAACACTGATGGCGAGAATAGGTAGTAACATTGCGCACTCTTTGCTTGTTATTGGGGTTTGTAAAGCTCACCGCACCCTGCCAACGCTCTGGCAAACTTATCAGCTTTGGTGAAAACTTACTCCGTTAAAAATTGCAGTTGCGCCAATTCTTGATACAGCGCACAACTTTGTAAAAGCTCGTCATGCTTACCGCTGGCAATTATGCGACCTTTATCTAACACTAAAATGCGATCGGCAGTCAGTACCGTGCTCAGTCGATGGGCAATGATCAAGGTGGTGCGACCTTGCATCGCTTGCTCTAACGCTTGCTTAACAGCGTGTTCGCTGCTGGCATCTAAAGCGCTGGTGGCTTCGTCTAATAACAAAATCGGCCGATCCGCTAAAATGGCGCGGGCAATGGCAATACGTTGTTTTTGACCACCTGATAAGCGCACACCGCGCTCACCCAGTTGTGTTTCGTAACCGGCACTAAACTGCTGAATAAATTCATCGGCACGCGCGGCTTGGCAGGCCGCTTTAACGTCAGCCAAGCTGGCCTCTGGCCGACCATAGCGCACGTTTTCGACAACAGAATCGGCAAATATTACGGCATCTTGCGGTACCAGTGCAAATTGTGCGCGTAACTGCTGAGGGTCAAGCTGTGTAATGGCTTGGCCATCTAGTGCTATGCTGCCTGCGGTAACATCATAAAAGCGTTGTAACAATTGAAATAAAGTACTTTTACCGGCGCCACTGGGGCCAACAAGGGCTAAACGCTCACCGGGTTGAATGTGCAGATCCAGTTGTGACAACACGGTTTGTTCAGGGACTTGCGGATAAGCAAAAGCAACCTGCTTAAATTGCAGCTCACCGCGCACCGGAGCGGTAAGCGTTAGCGGTTGCACTGGCGCACTAATCGTCACTGGCATTTCCGCTAATTCAATTAAACGTTCAGCCGCACCTGCGGCACGCTGTACCTCACCAATGACTTCGCTAATCGTCGCCATGCCGCCGGCCACCATTACGGCATAAAACAAGAAGGCAGTTAATTGCCCAGGGCTGACCTTCCCGCTCACCACATCTAAAGCGCCGACATAACCGACAATGGTGATAGCGCCGATACTCAGCAGCATCACCGTACCAATTAACAACGCACGATAAAAAATACGGCCGCGCGCGGCAGCGAGCACCTGCTCGATTTTTGCATTAAACACGGTTTCATCGCGCGCTTCGTGACCATACGCTTGTACGGTATGAATTTCGTGCAGACTTTGATCCACATGAGCACCAATAACGGCTAATTTGTCTTGGCTGTCTCGCGCCAGTTGCCGTACCTTTTTGCCTAACACTAAAATAGGTAACAGCACTAACGGCACCGCGATAAATACCAAGGCTGTTAATTTAAAGCTGGTAAAAGCCATCATAATTAAACCGCCGATAGCCGTCACCGCAGAGCGCAGTGCCATCGAAAGGCTGGATCCGACCACACTTTGTAACAAGGTGGTATCGGCGGTAAAACGGGAAATGACTTCGCCAGTGCGCGTTTCACTGTAAAACGCCGGTGAGAGCCTCAGCATATTGTGATACACCGCATTGCGAATATCGGCACTGACGCGCTCACCCAGCCAGCTCATAAAATAGAAGCGTAAAAATACCGCAACCGAGGCAAGTAAAGTGATGCCAAGCACTAGGGCAGTGAGTTGATTTAAACGCGCTAAATCTCCGGTAACAAAGCCTTCGTCGACCATCAGTCGCACGCCCTGCCCTAAACCCAGCCAGGCTAAAGAACCAATCAACAGAAACACAATGGCTGCGACCACACGGCCGCGATAAGGTAATAAAAAGCGGCCGATCCACGGTAATACAGCACGTGTGGCAACGCCTTTGCTGGCAACAGTCATACATTCCTCGGGTAAGTCAGCAAACAGGCTAGCTTGTAAATGGTGACAACAAACACTGAATACAAGCGCTAATTAAACTTTAACGCTGTTGACTGTGGCATGGCCTTGTACCCACTTACAAATAATAAAATTCAAGTAATTTATTCACTTAGCGTGATAAGTGTTGTCATAGTAACGGATCCCGCTAAACCTTACTCCTGGCTGGCCGATATAGGATTATTGTAGGAAAAAGGATCTGGCATAATGAGCAGCAAACACGATAACAGCAGCATTACTCCCGAGTTTACCGAAGAATTGCGTTATTTACACAAAGTGATGCAAGCAATTGATATTTTGGGCGAGCAACCTGAGCTAGCAGTGGTTGCCTATGGCCGGATCTGGCAATACCCTGATTTATTAAAAACCGCTATACGTTATGCGTGGCTGGCGCAATTACACGGTTTTGATATTGAACCGTTTCGGCGCTGGTATAACCGCGATGCCGAGATATTTACGCATTACGGTGTAGAGTGGCAACCGCATTAAGCTGCCACTTTTAGCCATTTATTTTAACCACCAATTCATTTCCTAATTCAAAAAAGCTATTAGACTGTTCGGAATAAGTCACTTTAAAAAAATTTGTTAGGGGTCTATAGTCAATGCAGTTACAAACGGCTTAGCCGTAAACGTTTTTGCAACGACCTCAACAAGGAGTGATCAATGAGTACGAACAATTCCTCTGGCAAATGCCCTATCGCGCACGGCGCGAACACGGCCAATGCCAACAGCACTATGGCCTGGTGGCCAAACTCCCTTAATTTAGACATCTTGCACCAGCATGATCAGAAAACCAATCCGCTGGGTGCTGATTTTAACTACGCCGAAGCCTTTAAAACTTTAGATTTAGACGCAGTTAAAACCGATCTGAAAGCCTTAATGACCGACAGCCAATCTTGGTGGCCGGCTGACTGGGGTCATTATGGTGGTTTATTTATTCGAATGGCTTGGCACAGTGCCGGTAGCTACCGTATTGCCGATGGTCGTGGCGGTGCCGGAACGGGTAACCAACGCTTTGCGCCACTGAACAGCTGGCCTGATAACGGTAACCTAGACAAAGCTCGTCGCTTACTATGGCCAATTAAAAAGAAATACGGCAATAAACTCTCTTGGGCCGATTTAATGATCTTAGCCGGTAACATGGCTTATGAATCTATGGGTTTTAAAACCTTTGGTTTTGCCGGTGGCCGCGAAGATATTTGGCATCCAGAAAAAGACACCTACTGGGGCTCAGAAAAACAATGGTTAGCCCCATCTGGTAGCCCAGGTACTCGTTACTCTGGTGAGCGAGATTTAGAAAACCCACTCGCTGCAGTGATGATGGGCTTAATTTATGTCAATCCGGAAGGGGTTGATGGCAAATCCGATCCGCTTAAAACCGCACACGACATGCGCGTGACTTTTCAACGCATGGCCATGAATGACGAAGAAACCGTTGCTTTAACGGCAGGTGGCCATACCGTCGGTAAAGCGCATGGTAACAACAAAGAGAGCAATCTAGGCCCGGCGCCAGAAGGCGCGCCGATTGAAGAGCAAGGCTTTGGCTGGGTTAACCACAAAACCCGTGGCATAGGTCGCGATACCATGACCAGTGGTATTGAAGGCGCGTGGACTACCAACCCTACCCAATGGGATAACGGTTACTTTTATTTACTGCTAGAACACGATTGGCAACTGACCAAAAGCCCAGCCGGTGCCAGTCAGTGGGAGCCGGTAAGCATTAAAGAAGAAGATAAGCCGGTTGATGTGGAAGATCCGTCAATTCGTTGTAACCCGATGATGACCGATGCCGATATGGCGCTGAAAATGGACCCAGAGTATCGCAAAATCTCTGAGCGTTTTTATAAAGATCCGGCTTATTTTGATGACGTATTCGCCCGGGCCTGGTTTAAATTAACGCACCGTGATTTAGGCCCTCGTAGCCGTTACCTTGGCCCAGATGTGCCAGCAGAAGAGTTAATTTGGCAAGATCCGATCCCCGCTGCCGATTATCAACTCAGCGATGCTGATGTAACGGCATTAAAAGCAAAAATCTTAGCCAGTGGTTTAACCATTGGTGAGTTAGTGGCAACCGCTTGGGATAGCGCCCGTACATTCCGTGGCTCAGATTATCGTGGTGGTGCTAATGGCGCGCGTATTCGTCTGGCGCCTCAAAAAGATTGGGAAGGTAACGAGCCTGCTCGTTTACAAAAAGTCTTGGCGGTGTTTGATCACATCAAAGCCAGCTTCGGTAAAAACGTCAGTATCGCTGATCTCATTGTGTTAGGGGGTAGCGCCGCAATTGAGCAAGCCGCCAAAGCGGCAGGCGTGAATGTTAGCGTGCCCTTTGCTGCTGGTCGTGGCGACGCGTCACAACAACAAACGGATATCGAAGCGTTTGAGGTGTTAGAACCCTTACATGATGCCTACCGCAACTATCTGAAAAAAGATTATGCGGTACAGCCAGAAGAAATGATGTTAGATAAAACGCAGCTATTAGGCTTAACAGCGCCAGAAATGACCGCGTTAATCGGTGGTATGCGGGTACTTGGCACCAACTATGCTGGCAGCAAACATGGTGTCTTTACCGACCGTGAAGGGGTGTTAAGTAATGATTTCTTTGTTAACTTAACCGACATGCAATACAGCTGGAAACCAACGGGCCGCAATAGCTACAACATTGTTGACCGTGACACCGGCACAGTAAAATGGACAGCGACACGAGTCGATTTAGTCTTCGGTTCAAACTCTATTTTACGTGCTTATGCCGAAGTGTATGCGCAAGACGATAACCAGGAAAAGTTTGTAAAAGACTTTGTTAACGCCTGGGTAAAAGTGATGAATGCCGATCGGTTTGATCTGAAATAATTCGCTTTTAAAAGAATCAAAACAGGCACCCACGCGGTGCCTGTTCTTTTTGTAGACCCTAATACTCAGACATTAAGGCCACAAACCCAACACCAAACCGTACAACAAAAACTGACAGATATGATAGCCACCATCAATTAACCACAAGCGACCACTGCGTTGCACAAACTGATAATTAATGCCAAAACTGGTGGCGACAAAACACACGCCAACTAATAAACCCATGTGCAAGGCCGTGGCCAGATCTGCAGACGACCCCATTAACACTGCAAAGGCATAAGCTGCCAGCAAACTGCAGATAAAACTGATACCAAATACCTTAGCGGGGTGACCCGGTGTTGTCGGTGCGCCACTTTCTTTCAGCCAAGCCTTACCAAACAGTAAGGGGGAATACCACAAGCCACCCAGCACAAAACTACTGATTGCTGCTACCAATACGGCAAGTATACTTACCTCAACCATGTCAATTCTCCATCACCACGGCAACCATACTGGGTATGCCATATTATTATTGTTAATGAATCTCGCTCGCGCACCTGCCGCTACTGCATAACACTTTACCCTAGCTAGGGTTTTGGTCTTTGCTAGGCTTTTTAGCAACGGTTTTTTCAGTATGATTTTGCCAAGGCCAACGCCCTTCCACTTCAACATGCAAGCTCATGGTTAAAAAGGCCCGTATCAGAATAATCAGCCCCAACAAACCCACGTTTTCCAATGTTTCGGCCGCCACCACCGTTCTGACAATATCGCCTGCAATCAAAAACTCTAAGCCCAAAATAATTGAACGCCCCAATTGTCGACGATACGCCAAATAAGCCTGCCCCTCAGCCATCTTTCGAAAATTACGCAGATAACTGACAGATGAAATCACCATACCGGCGACAATCACAAACACCCCCACCGCTTCGATGGCATAACCTACAATCAAGAAAAATTCAGCAAAGTGCATTAAATACATCACCTATAAAGTTAAATTAACGTATTAAATAAGGCCTAACATGGGTAAGTCTTATTTAAAACAGCCCAACTGCCAGCTGTGCCCACACCAAACAAAATAACGCGACACAAAGTAGCAGTAAGCTCAGCCGCGTTATTCTGCCAGTTACTTTGCGCCTAATAACCAAAATAGTAAAACCGAAGACAAACAATAACGCTGCCGCCAGTATAAAGTCAGTGAGGCTCCAATAGACTTCTGCAGTAACTTGCATGGCTAAAAAAGGGAACATTAACAGCACGAAAATACTGAAGAGAAGCACAAGTAAACTATGTTGATCAATCAGTTTTTGCACAACAAACTCCCAATGACGAGATAAAAAAATCCATATCATTTTGCAAGTAGCAACAGCTAACATCGCAGCAGGTACAAAAAAATCGATTTGTAAAAACAATATCTTAAATATAGCTGAATAATCTTCGGCTGTAATAACTGCATGCTCGGTGTAACGAAAACCTTGTTATCAATGCAGTCAAGCACTGACTTAACACAAATACATTAGGGCTTGAATTTTAAATATTCATTTAAAATGAAGAGCTTAAATTTAAGCCAGTTTGGGGATGCCTCAAGATTGTGCTATACTATGTCGCTTGTTTAATAGACCCATCTAAAACAGGCACTTCTTATGATCAAAAAATCACTGTTGGCACTCTTTATTACTGCCGCCTTAACCCCTGCTACCGTTGTTGCTGATGAGCAACAAGATGTCAAAGCCCAACTCGAATTATTAAAAGCACAAATCGCCCGTCTTGAAGCCCGTTTAGCGCAACAAGAAGCGACAACAGCTGACGCTAAAACCGTCACCGTTGTTAAAGAAGTTGAAATAGAGGCCACTGAGCCGGCAGAAGAGAAAGCAGACGGTATTCGCGTGGGGGGTGCTATTCGTACCAACTTTAGTCATACCTCTTATAGCGATGGTAATAAGAACCGTGGCGGTGATTTTGATTTTGATATTTTTCGCTTAAACCTGCATGGCAGCGTTGGCGATGTCACACTGGATGCCGAAATCCGTTTCTTTGATTACATGACAGCCATTAAATACGCCTATGTTGGCTATCAATTATCTGAAAATTGGCAAACTCAAGCCGGTATTATTCAAGTCCCGTTCGGCAACTGGCCTTATAACTCGCATAACTACTTCTTTAGCACCAATTACTACCTAGGTTTAGAAGATGATTTTGACTTAGGGGTCCTGTTTAAGCGACAAATTGCCGACAACTGGCAGTTAGATGTGGGTTTCTTCAAAAATGATGAGCTCGGCGGCGTAGATGGTTATGTCGAAGACCGTGCAGATCGTTATTCTTATGACATCGTGGGTGGCCGTGTGGGCAACGAAGGGATTTATGCCGATCCCAGTTATGCGATTGGCGAATACAACACCTTAAGTGGTCGCTTTGCTTATCACACCGAATTTGCCGGTGTAAAAACCGAACTGGGGATCTCGGCTTTAGCCGGTGGCTTACATGACGGTCGGCAACGTGCGGGTGACTACAATGCCTTTGGTTTACACCTTAACAGCCACTATGGTCGCTGGAACTTGCAATTACAGCACACCGAGTACAACTACAACTTAGATGACACAACACGGATCGCCGTTGGCGCTTATGCCTTCTACGACAGTATTGCCGCTGAAGCCAAATCAATAACAGCCAATATTGCTTACAGCCTGCCCGTGCAATGGGGCCCAGTAACGGGTCTGCAATTTTATAACAACTACGGCTTGGTATACGACAAATCGGACGGTACCGCCGATACCATGATGAATGTCGCCGGTTTCTCTGTTGCTGCAGGCGGTCTCTTCACTTATTTCGATTTAGTGCATGCCCGCAACCAACCCTTTGTTGGCGGCAGTGCTGCAGGTAACAGCGATGATACCGAGCGCCGTTTCAACATCAATATTGGTTATTATTTCTAAGCAAAGGATTTAATGTATGACACAACAAAAAGATCCGATGATCCCCGATGGGGCCGTCAATCCGATTGATACCGATTACCAAATTGGTCAAGACAATGTTGTCGTGAAAATTGGTCCTTTTGGTCTGGATATTCACAACCGCGTTTTTTTAATTTCCGCTTTGGCGATTATTGCTTTTGTCATTTTAACCCTGGTTTTTCGGGAAGAAGCTGGCCCAGCATTTACCACTTTGCGTAATACCTTAACCTCAAACCTCGATTGGTTTTTCCTATCGGCAGCCAATATTTTTGTGTTGATTTGTTTGGCGCTTATTGTTAGCCCCTTGGGGAAAGTCCGTTTAGGCGGTACTGAAGCCACACCTGATTTTAGCTATATGGGTTGGTTTTCCATGCTGTTTGCCGCCGGTATGGGTATTGGCTTAATGTTTTATGGTGTTTCTGAGCCACTAACGCATTTTGGTACAGCAATGCAGGGCACACAATTTACCGACGGTGTACGCACCGACTGGGCGCCGTTAGGCGGTGCCGCGGGTGACAGCGCCGCTGCAGCAGAACTTGCGATGGCAGCAACGATTTTTCACTGGGCGCTGCATCCATGGGCAATTTATGCCATTTTAGCCTTAGGTTTAGCTTTATTTAGTTTTAATAAAGGCTTACCTCTGACCATTCGCTCAGTGTTTTACCCTATCTTAGGGGAACGCGTTTGGGGCTGGCCTGGGCATATTATCGATATCCTCGCGGTGTTTGCTACCCTATTTGGTTTAGCCACCTCGCTGGGTTTTGGTGCATCACAAGCCAGTGCCGGTTTAACCTATTTATTTGATATTCCAGGTGGGACTACTACCCAAGTACTGTTGATTATTGGTATTACCGCAATCGCCTTATTCTCAGTGGTTGCTGGCTTAGAAGCCGGTGTTAAACGACTGTCGGAAATTAATATGGTATTAGCCGCATTACTGCTGCTCTTCGTCATCATTGTTGGCCCGACGTTAGCGATCTTCTCCGGTTTCACCACCAACCTGATTAGCTACCTAGAACATTTACCCGCACTATCTAATCCGATAGGTCGCGAAGATACCAATTATTCACAAGGCTGGACGACCTTTTACTGGGCATGGTGGATCAGCTGGTCACCGTTTGTTGGTATGTTTATCGCACGGGTTTCTCGTGGTCGTAGCGTACGCGAATTTTTAATCTCAGTACTGTTAATCCCGTCATTAGCCTGTGTATTCTGGATGACCGTATTTGGTAGTACCGCCATTAGCCAAGTGGTGCAAGACGGTTATCAGGCGGCAGTAGAAGCGGCTTTGCCACTGCAATTATTCGCCATGCTTGATGCGTTACCGCTAGCGCAAATCAGCTCGTTTATCGCCATTATTTTGGTTGTGGTGTTTTTTGTGACCTCTTCAGATTCAGGCTCACTGGTTATCGATACCATTGCCGCCGGCGGCAAAGTAAATGCGCCAACGGTACAACGTGTGTTCTGGTGTACTTTTGAAGGGTTAGTTGCTGTAGTGCTATTACTGGGTGGTGGCTTAACAGCCTTGCAGGCCATGGCGGTCTCAACCGGCTTGCCGTTTACCTTGGTGCTTTTGGCAGCGTCTATCGCTATTATCAAAGGTTTGATGTCTGAACCCAGACCGGATTAAACGACCCAATGAGCAGCGATCAATTAGAAATTGAACAACTCGAGGTATTAAGTTTCTTGCAACGACACTCGCCATTTCAAGAGCTGTCGTTGCCGGAGCAAACCACTTTGGCACAACAGATTGATGTGGCCTATTATCGCGCCGGTAGCGAGATCCTCACCTACAATGCTCCGTTAGATGCCTTGTATGTGATCCGCTCAGGTGTGGTTGAAACCTTTCGGCGTAATGGCGATTTATATAATCGCCTGGCTGAAGGCGGTTTATTTGGTGAACAAGGCTTGTTGCGTGGTAAAAAAGTGCGCTTCCCTGCCCGTGCGCTGGAAGATACATTAATTTATTTAGTGCCAGCAGTGGCCTTTGAGCAATTGTTCGATAATAACGAATTTTTCGCTGATTATGTCGAAGTCGGTGATGCGATGCGTCGCGCAACGCCTCGCTTAGCCAAAGCGGCGGATCATCAGCTAATGAGTGCCCAGGTCTGCGAGTTAGTTAATCGTGAGCCGGTCATGTTGTCAGCGGATGCCACCGTGTATGAAGCGGCGGCCTTAATGCGCGAAGCGAGCGTCTCGTGTTTATTATTAACCGATCCTGCAAAGCCTGAACATATTTGCGGTTTAATTACCGATCGCGATATTCGTAATCGCTTAGTTGCCGCGGGTTTGCAAAGTGATATTAACGTTCAGCAAATCATGACGCGAGAACTGGTCACTGTTCAAGCCGAGCAGTTTGTATTTGAGGCGATGATGATTATGCTGAGGCATAATTTGCATCATTTACCGGTGTTGCAACAACATAAAGCGCTGGGTGTGATCGCCATTGCCGATATTATTCGACACGAATCAAACAACAGCTTGTATATCGTCAGCAGCATTTATCAGCAGCAAACCGTTGCAGAATTAGCGCAGTTGCGCCCTGCGGTTCAAGCCTGCTTTGTGCGAATGGTCAATGAAGATGCGAATTCACAAATGATTGGCAGCGCCATGGCCACCATTGGCCGTAGTTTTAAACAGCGGCTGTTAGAATTAGCCGAACAACAACTTGGCCCACCACCTATTCCCTATTGCTTTGTCGCTTTAGGCTCAATGGCGCGGGATGAACAACTGATCGTCACCGATCAAGATAACGCACTTATCTTAGATGACCGCTATGTTGCCGAGCAACATGATGCTTATTTTGCAGCTTTGGCCAACTTTGTTTGTCAGGGGTTGGATCAGTGTGGTTATCCTTTATGTAGTGGCAATATTATGGCCACTAATCCTCGTTGGCGGCAGCCCTTAAAAGTGTGGCAACAGTATTTTAGTGACTGGATCTTAAAACCCGCACCCGAAAAACTGCTACACAGTAATATCTTCTTTGATTTAGACGGCGTCTGGGGGGAAAACCAATGGGCCACGCAATTAAATCAACAAATTGCCCAACAAGCGCCTTTACATAAAACCTTTTTGGCCTCAATGGCGCGCAATGCGCTGCTGCGCACGCCGCCACTGGGCTTTTTTCAAGATTTTGTGATGGATGAAGATGGTAAGCATAATAAATCGTTGAATATTAAACGCCGCGGTACCGCGCCGTTAGCCGATTTATTACGAGTGTATGCCTTATCGCTTGGCTTTGATAACCCGAGTAGTTACCAACGTTTAGCACGATTAAGTAAATTGAATATCTTACCCAAAGGTCGGGCTGACGATTTACGGGATGCCTATGAAGTGATTGCGATGACGCGCATTCGCCATCAGGCAGCCATGTTACAACAACAGCAAAACCCCGATAATAATGTCCTGCCTGAACAACTGTCTGAATTTGAGCGTAAGCATTTAAAAGCGGCCTTTCAAGTGCTGGCTAATGCGCAGAAGTTTCTTAAATTTCACTTTCAGGCCTAACCATGTTCTATCTTGGATCAACTCAGCCCAGCCCCACTCGCCTAAATTGGCAGCAACGTTTTAGAGAATTGGCCCAAAGTAGCCGGCATTTATTATTGCGCCAATATTATCAACAAGGTTTAGTCAGCCCCGATACGCCGGTGAGCGAAACACCCATCATGGCATTAGATCTGGAAACCACCGGTTTAGATCCCAGCCAGCATGGTATTGTAAGTATTGGCTTAGTGCCGGTGCAGGGGCAGCGTATTTTAAATTCAGCGGCACAGCAATGGCTGGTAAAACCGCGTTTTGAGCTAACTAATAGCTCAGTACGCGTTCATCGCATTACCGACAGTGCCCTACAAACGGCACCCGATCTGATTGAGATATTACCCGAGTTTTTAGCGGCCATTGCCGGCAAAATTTTATTAGTGCATTGTGCCGATATTGAGCGGCGCTTTTTAACCGCCGCTTTGCAGGTTCGCTTAGGTGAGCCATTACAGTTCCCGGTGATTGATACGATGGCCTTAGAAGCCAAAGTACATCGCGCTAAACCGTTGAGCTTATGGCAGCAATTTCGTAAAACGCCCCGCACTTCAATCCGCTTATCGGCCAGTCGGCAACGCTACGGCTTACCGCCCTATTTACCGCATCATGCCGTCACCGATGCTTTAGCCTGCGCTGAATTATTTCAAGCTCAACTCGCCACCCGCTACACCCCAAACACACCGATTGCCGACTTGTGGAGCTAAAGGCCACTCATTATTAATGCGATTTTAAAAAAATTAAATTAACACGCCTGCCAATAAACCTAACAAACCACCGAAAACACCGCCCCACACCACTAACCAACCGAGATGCTCGCGGATCATTTGTTGGATAATGTCTTTTACTAATGCCGGGGTTAACTCATCTAAGCGCTGTTGCACAATGTGCTCAACTTGTTCGGCCAGTTGATGCAACTGATCGGCCTGTAATAACTGGGCTTGCACTTGCTGATGAAACTCTGGAGTTTGCGTGATATCAATTAACGATTGCTTCAGCTTCGTTAAAAATGGCTCTTGTAATGGTTGCAACACCGCACTGCCACCAAACATTGCCAACATGCCGCCTAATGAAGATTGCTCCACCACCTTTAACAAACCGGTAAAGGTAGCCGATAAATCAGTTTGCTCAATAATGGGGGCAAAATCAAAAGCCTGCTGCTGCTCTTTTGCGGTTAAAAAACGCTGCATATGTTCACGGCTAAAAAACTGTGTCATGACTAACTGGCGAATACCCGTTTTAAACTCATTAAAACGCAATGGGATCACGCCCGATCCATATAAAAACGGCACGCGCTCAAACAGCATATGAATGGCCAAGGTATTGGTAATGGCGCCAGCCAACGCAAATAACCCCATATTGAGTAACAAGGCATGGTCGAGCAACCAACCGATCAACACCAAGACACAGGCTAAAAAATTGGTTAAAAAGTTTTTGTTTAACACGGTGTAACGCTTCCTTTATTAACAACTTACGCGATCGGCAATTGTAAGCGTCGCGTGGCAAATCAGCAATCCTTTAAATTATTCGCCGCTAAGCTAAGCTAGTTTTCAAGCAGCGAGTCAGCTTATACTGCACACCATATTGGTAAACACAGAGACGTTATGGCCGTATTACAACGTATTGCGCTAGTGCAAGGACGCTTACGCAAAACAGAACAAGCAATTGCCGATTTTGTGATGGCAAATCCGCAACTTATTCGTCAATTATCCTCGCAAGAATTAGCACAACAAGTGGGGGTCAGCCAGGCCACCGTAGTACGTTTTAGCCAAAAACTCGGTTATAAAGGCTATCCCGATTTTAAGTTTGCTGTTAATGATACCGTGCTTAACTTTCCTGAGCCGCAAGATGATAAATTACACGGTGATATTGCTTTAGATGACTCCTATTCAGAGATGGCCCGCAAGTTATTAGCCGGTAAAATTGCGGTGTTAACCCACACACTCAGCGCAAATGAACAACAACTGATGGAACAGGTATGCCGTATCTTATTGCAAGCGCGGCGTATCATGCTGACCGGTAAAGGCGCATCCTTTTTAGTGGCACAAGATTTTTGTCTTAAGCTGCGTAAATTAGGCATGAACGCGACGGCAGAGAGTGATAACCATATACAGTTATCTGAGTTAGCCCATTTTGGCAGTAAGGATGTGCTGTTTATGCTCAGTGAATCGGGCGAAACGCCAGAAATGGTGGCGATTGCCCACTATGCGCGCAGTCATAAATTAAAGCTCCTCAGCTTAACCGGCTTTGCGCCCAACACCATTGCCAAATTATCGGCCGTTAACCTGAAAACCATGGCCAACGAAAGCGCGGTGCGTCTGTCGTCAATCTTGTCACGTAACGCCCAAGAGTTAGTGATCGATTTGCTGTTTATTTTACTGACGCAATCTTCTGCTAAAGGCCGAAAAATGCTCGCAGCATCCAATGCAGCGGTCAGTCGCTATCGCGATCCCAATGCCAGTAATAAAGTCTAAGCACTTTCACAGCCGCTACTCGCGGTAGCCCCTGCTGCCGGCGAGCGTTGTGTCTAGCGTAATACCCGAGTAAACTACTCAACCATTAGTCGCACACGCTGCTTCGCGGCGTGCTCAACAGTGAGTCGTTTATGTCGTCATTTCAGCCTGAACACAGTTATCGCCAGTTACCGCCTATCTGTTATGCAGATTGCCAGCCGACACCGGTAAAAGCGCCACAATTTATCGCCTTTAATCAAGCATTAGCTGCAGAGCTAGCCTTACCTGAAGCATATTGGCACAGCACCGCGGGCTTGGATCTGTTCAGTGGTAACCAACTGCCCGCATGGACAGCGCCTTTAGCGCAAGCTTATGCTGGTCATCAATTTGCCCATTATGTGCCTCGACTTGGTGATGGCCGTGCCATTTTATTGGCTGAAGTACGAGACAGCCAAGGCAAACGGCTTGATTTACAATTAAAAGGCGCGGGGCAAACCCCCTACTCGCGTCGCGGTGATGGTCGCTCCCCCATTGGCCCCGTGATCCGCGAATACCTGATCAGCGAAGCCATGCATGCATTAGGTGTTCCGACTACACGCGCCCTTGCTGCAGTCAGTACCGGTGAGGTGGTTTTTCGAGATGAAGGTTTAGCGGGCGCTATTTTAACTCGAGTGGCCAGTAGCCATATTCGTATCGGTACCCTGCAATTTGCTGCAAGCCAAAGCGATAGCTCAGTGGTAAAAGCCTTAGCCGATTATGTGATTGCACGCCATTACCCAACATTAACTCACACAGAAAACCCTTATCGTGGTTTGTTACACGCCGTGATTGCTGGCCAAGCGGCCTTGGTGGCGCAGTGGATGAGCTTAGGTTTTATTCATGGGGTGATGAATACTGACAATATGCTGTTGTCGGCTGAAACTATCGATTACGGCCCTTGCGCTTTTATGGAAGCCTACAACGCGCAGCAAGTGTTTAGTTATATTGACCAACAAGGTCGCTATGCTTATAAAAATCAGCCTGCAGTGGCGCAGTGGAACCTTGCTCGTCTGGCCGAAGCACTGCTTGGCCTACTGGCGCCGGATCAAGCCGCGGCCATTGAGTTAGCCATGGCCGAGTTAAATCAATTTCCTGATATTTACCAACAACAATGGCTCAGCCGTTTTGCTGCTAAACTGGGTATTGCCCACCCGGTTGCGGAGGATCGTTCGTTAATTGAAGATTTTCTAAACTTATTACAAGATGCTGCGGCTGATTTTACCTTGTCTTTTCGGGATTTATTAAACGCTGATACACCTTACTTACAGCAAAAGATCGCTTTAGCGCCCTTACAACAATGGCTAGCTCGCTGGCAACAGCGTTTAGCAAGTCAGCAGGTTGCTGCTCATGCCATTATGGCCAAAGCAAACCCCGTACTGATCCCACGTAATCATCTTATTCAACAAGTGATTGATGAGATTAGTGATACCGGTGATTTAACCTTGTTTAATACCCTGCATAAGCTGTGGCAAGATCCTTTTAGCGCTACGCCAGAAAATGCGCCTTATCAACAACCGGCGAGCGCCGCGCAATGTGTTAAACAAACCTTTTGTGGCACCTAACTCGAATAGCGCGGGTTTAGCTCGGCACTACACCCGCAGCACGTTAAAGTTTTAAGCTAACCAGCTTTGATAAAGCGGAATACCGACGAGGATATTAAACGGAAAGGTAATGCCCAACGAGGCAAGTAACGCAAGGCCTATATCGGCTTGCGGAATAGCCGCACGAATAGCCGCGGGTGCGGCAATGTAAGACGCACTGGCCATTAAGGTCGCTAACACCAACGCACTGCCTGCGGGTAAACTGAGCAAGGCCGCTAACAGTAAACCAAAGCTGGCTAACACCATGGGCGTAACGATTGCGAAGATCATTAAGCGCCATTGCCGCCATGGCAGAGGTTGAAATACTTTAGCGGTACATAAGCCCATTTCAAGTAAGAATAACGCAAGTAAGGTTTTAAAACCGCCTACCAAGACGACTGAAATATCCGCCAAACCTGACTGACCATATAAGGCACCAATCACCAAGCCACCGGTGAGCAAAAGTACGCCACGACTGGTTAACGCTTCATGCAAAATCGCTAAACCGCTGGCTTTGCTACCATTAAGATAACGGTACAACCACAGCATCATCACAATCGCTGGCAACTCTAATAACACCAAATACAAGGTTGTTTGTGGAGACATCGCTAAGCCACTGGCGCTGACCACCGCGAGCACCACCGCAAAAGTACCAGCACTGACTGAGCCATAATGCGCCGCAATACTGGCTGCATCCGCGCTTTCTAATTTTACTAACTTACGTAACACCGGATAGAGCACCAAGGGCAACACGGCACCGGCTAAAATAATGCTGCCTAATTCAGGCAGTAATGGCAGTAGTGGTACGCCATGTAATGCCATGCCACCTTTTAAACCAATGGTCAGCATTAATAAAATCGATAAGGTTTCATAAATCGGCACGGGTACTTTTAAATCAGACTTAACCAAGCCTGCAATCAGACCCAACGCAAAAAACATGATGACGATATCTGGCATTTTTAGCTCCTTTCATTTTGGGCGCTATCTTGCCTAAGCCTAGCTTTTTATGCTAATTAATAATAAAGCAAATCAATATAGATAATTATCTATGGATCAGCGTTTACTCACCTTTCGTTTATTACAGGTTTTTCGCCAAGTGGTGCAGCATGGCAGCATAACCGCGGCTTCACGAGCGCTGCATCTGACACAGCCCACCGTATCGTTGCAACTTAAAAAACTCAGCGATGCGGTCGGTACGCCGCTGGTCGATTATCAACAACAAAAGTTACAGCTCACCGCCGCAGGTGAGTTACTGTACCAAGCGGCTCAGGATATTGATGAACGGCTATCAGAACTCCGTTTTCAATTAAGCCAACAACAAAGTGGTAGTATCGGTAGTATCTCACTGGCGGTAGTGAACACCGCCCAATATTTATTACCCGAGCTATTAGCGGCGTTTTATCAAGATTATCCGGCAGTTCAAGTGACCTTGCATATTGGTAACCGTGCACGCATCTTAGAGCGGTTTGAACAACAACAAGATCACCTCTATTTATTTAGCCACCCACCCAGTGGCGACCATGTGCATGCTAAACCTGTTGTGCGAAACCCCTTGTATTTAGTGGCGCCCTTAACACATTGGGCAGCTAAACAAAGCAAACTGAGTTTTAAACAATTAAAAACAGAACGCTTCTTGTTACGTGAGCCGGGCTCTGCCACACGGATGATTTTTGATACTTGGCTAAGTAGCCAAGCGATTGAATTAGCGCACAGTATGCAGATAGAAACCAACGAGGCGATCCGCTTAAGTGTCAGTGCCGGTTTAGGCTTAGCCGTATTGTCCGCACATACATTGCAGTTGCCCCATGATCGGTTAGTTATTTTACCGGTACAAGGCTTTCCATTGAGTAGCCATTGGTATTTAGTACGCCATACCAACAAACGCTTACCGCCAGCCGCGGTGCGTTTACAACAGTTTATAGAGCAAAGCCTGGCCAAATGGCACGATCCGCTTGGGGTTTAAACCAAGCTAAACGACAGCAATAGCCGCTTAAGCCTCATTAAAAAACGTACCACCTTGGCTTGAAAACGATGTTAACCAAAGACTGAAATCTTCAGCAGAAAGTGGTTTAGAAAAGTAATAGCCCTGCACATTCTGACAACCGGCTTGCAGCACGCTGGCTAAACCACTGCGATTCTCTAGCCCCTCTGCTGTGACTTTCAAGCCTAAGCCTATTGCCAGCTGAGTGGCGGCTTTGACAATCAACGCATCTTGGAAATTGTTTTCAATATCTTTAATAAAAGCACGGTCTATTTTTAGCTCATGCACCGGTAAGGATTTTAAATAGGCTAATGACGATTGGCCCGTACCAAAATCATCAATGGCTAAGCGAATACCCGATGTTTTCAGTTGCTGTAAATTATTAATGACTTTTACCGTGTCTTGCATAACCGCGCTTTCGGTCACTTCTAAACTTAAGGCTGAAACCGGTACTTGCCACTCTTCTAGCCACTCGACAATCGTCTGCGGTAAATGTTCATCTAATAAATCATTAGCCGACAAGTTAACCGCAACCGTCAAATCCGGATGGCATTCTTGCCAGGCTGCCAACTGCTTGATCACCGATTGCAGCATCCAATTTGAAATCAAATTAATATTACCCGAGCGTTCAGCCAACAAAATAAACTCGACAGGTGAAATAAAACCCAATTGCGGATGTTGCCAGCGGATCAAAGCTTCAGCACTATTACAATGTTGCGCCATAATATCGACTTTGGGTTGATACACGATATGCATCTGACCGCTGCTCAAGGCTATCGGTAAATCACGAATTATTGTCAGCTCTCGCTGATGACTTTCATCTTGGCCACTTTGATACAGCGCCAGCGCCAAACCCTTATTTTTGGCAGAGTTTAAGGCAATATCTAAGCGGCGCAGCACCTTATTCACATCATCCTCGCCTTGAAGATATAAATAGCTACCGGCTATCAATTGCAAAGAAATCGCCGAGCCGGCGATATCAAAGGGTTGGCTTAATTGTTTTAACAGTACATCACGCGCGATATCACTGATACTCTCGGGTAAGACAATTAAAAACTCATCGGCGCCTAAGCGTGCAGAGAAGGTAATGTCATTATTTAACACCAAACGAGAAGCCAATTGCTGTAACAACACATCGCCGTTGCTAAAACCAAAACTATCATTCACATGCTTAAATTTAGCGATATTAATTTGCAGTAACTGGCCATCCCCCATCGCAAACAAGCGCGGCAAATGTTTCTCCACCGCCAAACGATTACCTAAACCCGTTAAGCTATCTCGCTCGGCTTGTTCTTTTAATTGCGTTTCTCGCTGATAAATACCCGTACGCATTCTGGTTAACGTATTGGCTAACATGCCAATTTCAGCGAGTTTTACTTCCGGCGCTGCAACTGTAGATCCCTTGCCTATCGCGGTAGCAAACTGCACCAACTGTTCTAAAGGGCGTGTAACACTGCGGGTGTAAAAGAACGCCACGACTAAAGCTAAAGCCAAACCCAGACTAAAAATTTGCACTAATTGACTGCGTAACTGCTGATAATTGCTTAACCAACGCTCATTCGGTAAATGCAGCCAAGCCCATAACTGATTGTCTTGATCTAAAGCAAAGGCTTGCGAAATGTAGTTTTCACTCTCATCCATTAAAATTTGCGACTCACCCAGCAGCACGTTTTGCAGCATAGCTGAAAATTGTTGCTGTGCCCCCGGCACTAAGGTCGTTGTTAACATGTTACGGTTAGCGCCAGATAACTGAGAGAAACTAACATCTAAGCCGGTGATATTCTGAATTTGCTGTGCAAGCTGCTCATCGACAGTAAACCCCATGCCAACCCAAGCCACCACTTGCGGGGCTCGAACCGGCACTAATACGATTTGATAGGCTTCGTTGTCCAAACTGATGATATCGGCAAAGGCGCCCTGCTGTGAGCGGGCGGCTTGAAAGCTTTGCTGTAAGGGGTCAAGATTGATAATCGGCAACGTTGAGGCTAGCATGCGACCATCAAGGGCAAATAATACCGATAAATTTGCATTAATTCTGCCGCCATGATTTTCTAAAACACTTTGAATGGTGCCTTGCTCAGCGGTAGCAACGGCTTGGCGAAAACCAAAATCAGCCGCTAAAATGCGGACACTTTCCGTTAACTGATCGCTTCTAACCTGCAGTGTTTGCCGAAACACATTAGTAGAAACCTTGAGAATTTGACGGGCTTGTTCTTCGCTATCTTGGCGCATCGTGCTGAGGGTAGCGTAGCCGGTGACAACTGCCAGCAATACCAGTAAAGCAACCAGCAATAAGGTTAACTGACTACGTAAAGAATTAAACATCTCGAGCCTTCAGCCTAAATCAACACCTCTAAATACTCAGAGGAAAAGTTAAAAACATGATATATATTTTTAATAACAAGAACTAAGATGCACCGGAAAAGCATTACCGTCAATCATTACGTTGTAAATAATTCAATACTTTTCAGGCTTTAACCTATCAAGGTGTTAAAGCCCTATGTTAATAAAATACTAACGTTTAAAGCGATGCACCATTTCCGCTAAATCATCAGACACCGTATTCAGTTGCTCTAACGTTACTGAGGCTTCAATGGCAGCTTTAGTACTTTGCTCTGCTAAAACCGAGATATTGACGATCTGCCGATTAATATCGTCAGCGACATGCGCCTGCTCTTCTACCGCGGTGGCCATTTGAGTCGACATTTGAGCAATATCACTGACCGCAGCATTAATACCATTAAGCATATCGCTACTTTCTTGCACTTTATGTACACCGGCATCGGCGTCAATCGCGCCTTGTTTGGCTACTTGCACGGCATTCTCTGCACGCGCGGTCAACTCCGTCACAATACCATAGATCTCTTGCGTAGACTGTTGAGTGCGCCGTGCTAAATTTCGTACTTCATCTGCTACCACCGCAAAACCACGACCCTGCTCACCGGCTCTGGCCGCTTCAATGGCCGCATTTAAAGCCAATAAATTCGTTTGATCGGCAATTTGTTCAATCATTTGCGCCGCTTGCACAATCTTACCGGTTTGATCGGCCACTTCGGTAACCGAATGGCCAATAGTCGCGACGGTTTCCCGCAGTTTCTCTATCGATTGACGGGTGCGATCAGCAATTTCATTACCTTTGCTTGAAAGTTTATTCGCTTTGTCGGCCTGCAAAGCGGTATCCGTAACATGATGCGCTACTTCTGCTATCGTGGTGGTCATCTCATTCATCGCCGAAGCCACCTGCAGCGTTTCGGCTTGCTGGCGATCAATTTCAACATTTGCTTCACGCGTGAGTACCAAACCACGGCTTGAATCACGTGATACATCTTTTGCTGCACTTTCAATACGGGTAATCATCGAGGCCAAATGCGCCCTATCGCTTAAAATACTGACTTTTAATAACCCTATTTCTGAGCGATCATCGGTATAACTTGACGCTGCTAAAGGATCGGTAAAACGACCGGCTAATAAGGTTTTTAAATCACTTAATAACTTAGCGCGTCGTTGCTGATAAGTGGCGGCAAGAACCAATAAACCGGCAATGAGCACCCATTGTGCAACGGCGAGATCGGCAAGTAAGAATGTCGCCACACTAATCAATAAAATGGCCATTAGCACCATAATAGGAATACTGGGTAAATTTAATGATTTTTTGCCTTGGCTGATCTGCTTGTATAATTTCTCAGCGCGAACCACGTCCTCTTCTCTTGGACAGCATCTAACCGACTCATAACCCACCACATTGCCTTTTTCCGTGATCGGCATGACATAAGCATCAACCCAATAATAATCACCGTTTTTACAACGGTTTTTAACCAGCCCCATCCAAGGTTGGCCTTTTTTTAAGTATGACCACATATTGGCATACGCTTCGGGAGGCATATCAGGATGGCGCACTAAATTATGCGGTTGGCCAATCAACTCTTCACGAGAAAAGCCACTGATCTTCATAAAAGCATCATTGCAGTCAACAATGACGCCACGGGTATCTGTTACTGAAATTAACCGCTGTTCAAGGGCAAAGCGTTGCCGTTGATTTGTTACTGGTAAATTTTTTCTCATAACCTATTGTTAGCCTTTGCAAAGGGTCAGATACCGTAAAAGATCATAACCGCGAGTTGAACTTACAGAACCGATCTTCAATAACAACAGTTGTTAATAAAACCGGAACCTACCACCATAAATCAAGCATTTAGATATTATAAGCATATCAGAGATTTTGACATTCAACCTGATTTTAAAGAAATTAACTGCTGCAGCTTTTAGCGAAGCGAGACATTTTACGGTATGATCACACCATCTTAAGTTGCAGCTGCGCTGCTCTGATAAAAAAGGTCTGGCATGACTGATTCGCCAAGTTTTTACTTTTATGATTACGAAACCTGGGGCGCCGATCCCAAGCGCGATCGCCCCTCGCAGTTTGCTGGTATTCGTACAGATTTAGCCTTAGATGAAATCGCTAAACCGGACATGTGGTATTGCCAATTGGCGCCTGATTATTTACCGCACCCGGCTGCCGCGTTAATCACAGGCCTGACCCCACAACTGTGTAATCAAAAAGGCTTACCCGAAAATGCCTTTATGCAGCAGATCCTAGCGCGTTTTAGCCAAGCCAATACCTGCGTGTTAGGCTACAACAGCCTGCGCTTTGACGATGAAGTAACACGTTACAGTTTGTATCGTAATTTCTTTGAGCCTTATGGCCGTGAATGGCAGCAAGGCAATAGCCGTTGGGATTTAATTGATGTGGTGCGCGCCTGTTATGCTTTACGACCAGACGGCATTGTTTGGCCACAAAAAGCAGACGGTAGCCCCAGCTTTAAATTAGAAGAATTAAGTAAAGCCAATAACTTAAGCCATGCTAATGCGCATGATGCCCTCTCTGACGTATATGCCACCATTGGTTTAGCCAAACTGATTAAACAACAACAACCCAAGTTGTTTCAGTACCTCTATGAACTGCGCAAAAAGCAAAAAGTAGCAGAGTTGATTGATGTTGCAGCTTTAACCCCCCTGGTGCATGTGTCATCAAAATTTCCAGCCACGCAAGGCTGTGTTAGTTGGATTGTGCCGCTTGCCTTTCACCCTACCAATAAAAACGCGGTTATTTGTTTTAACTTACAGCACGATCCTCGCCCTTTGCTAACAGACGATTTAGCAACACTGCAAGAAAAACTGTATAAAAAAACCATTGATCTGGCTGAGGGTGAACAACGGCTGGGCTTAAAATTAGTGCATTTAAACAAATGCCCCGTGTTAGCTAATGCCAAAACACTCACGGTAGAACGTGCCACGGAACTGGGCATCGACCGTGCTGCCTGTTTAGCGAATTTAGACTGGATCAGGCAACATAAACAAGTGCAACAAACTGTGGTGGATTTGTATCAATTACCTCATGAGTATGCTGCAGAGACTAACCCTGATTATCAATTGTATAGTGGCTTTATTAGTGATGCTGACAAACAAAAAATGCAGCAATTACAACAGATGTCAGCTGAGGCGTTAGCGGCCAATCCGCCCATATTCTCTGAAGATCGCCTTAATCGTTTATTATTTTTATATCGTGCTCGTAATTATCCGTTGACCTTAACCGAAGCCGAGCAACAAAAATGGCGCCGATATTGCTCAGATAAGCTGTTACATGGTGAAGATAACCCCAACTTAACCTTTGAACAGTTTACGTTGGCCTTAGAACATTTTGTCGAGTTACACAGTGGCGATGAGAAAAAAATCGCCTTATTAAAATCCTTGTATCGTTATGTTGAAGCGCTGTAATCCCCTTAGCGATGGCTTAATGCTGGCGTGGCGGGCATTTCACTTTAACTACAAGGTTTTTGTCATAAAGTATTTCTCGCCACCGGCAAACGGATAATCTGCTTGGATCCACTCTACGCGATAACCTTGGCGCTGATAAAACGGGCGCGCCTGAAAGTTTAGCGTATCTAAAATCACATAACGACAGCCTCGCGCTTTAGCAATCGCTTCGGCCTCAGCCAACATCGCTCGCCCGATCCCTTGTTGTCGCAGCGAAGCATCTAACCAAAACGACTCTAAATAAAACCAATTGCCAAAAGTGCGACCGGCTAACGCCGCTAATAACTCGCCGTTACGGCCAACCTGCTTTAAACCCAGCGGTTGCCGCTGACTGGCATCCCAATGCAGCGCGTTAAATTCAATAATTTTTTGTTTTGCGATTTCAGCAAAGGCATCGTTGTGTTCACAAATAAAGGACATAGGTTCTGATATTCGTTCAGTAGGATTATGACTGCAGTATGCCAAGGCTGCCGCTTTTAGCAAAGTGGCACAGCGGCTGATCATCAAATTATGTTGCTGCAATCAGCCGATACACCTTGCGATGTATTCATTATCAAGCCGCAACGAATGCGTGTTGGCCCCTAAAAACCCATAGTTTTTAACGCCAGATAAGGGGCAACGAAAAACGTCAGCGTTATCACCTTATAGTGGCTTAAAAAAGCATAAAATTTGAGTTGTAAAGCGGCGGCATCTAAATCAAAGAACTTTTGATGTAGGGCGATGGCAAGATTGCGACCTAACATCAGCATCAATGAAACGAAGGTTAAATAGGCCAAATTCAGCAAAGCTGCCCAACCGAGCAACTCTGTAAGCTGGGATAACGTCATACCAATGCTCCTTGTTAACGACAATGATCGGGCGTTACCCCCTCAACCTGAGCAAGCAGCCCGAAGTCAAAAACGGTGTTGAGGGATCTCAAGCATAAGTCATTTTATGCAAACCGCCAGCTTAAACCGTTAATTCGTTTAAAGCCGCTAAAGCCGCTGTCGCTTTGCTGGTTGGCACAAAAATATGATCATGGTAATAAGCCGCCATAACATTAGCGCTAATGTCTTTTTCGGTTAATTTGGCGGCAACGGCAGCGGTAAGCCCCACCGCGTCTAAACTGGAATGCACCGTTAGAGTAATTTGTTTAAAACTACCGCTGTAGGCTAAACCGGCTTGATCTGCCGTCGTTTTTTTTAACACTAAGGTTAAGCCTTCAGGTTCCAGAAAGGTCGCAAGGGGTTCGAGCGTCAAGAAATGGGCTAAAGGTTGCGTCACCGTACAAAACACCCATTCATCAGCCATAAGCTGAGGTTTCAATCCGGCCAATAATTGTTTTAATTCGACAATAGCAGTCATATATTACCTTTAAAAATAGGGAGTTATGACAATAAGCGACACCTTAGAGGCGCAGAATATCCCAATCAGGGATCAGGTAAGCAAGGGACAATCGCTTGTAAAAACGGGCGATACAAAACCACGTTTTTTGTATCACCCTTGATGAGCACTTAAACGCTGACACAACCCAGAGGAAGAACCAGCGTTGTTGCAGCTCAGTTTGTAACCCGTTTAGCCATCAGCATTAATTTGTTTAATTAACGCTTGTAAAGTAGTGAGCGCTTCATTTTGTGGGATCTGGCAAGTCCCCGCAGCCTGATGCCCCCCACCGCCGTATTTCAACATTAACTCACCCACATTGGTTTTTGAGCTACGATCGAAAATGGATTTACCGGTAGCGAACACAATATTTTGCTTTTTAAAGCCCCACATGACATGAATAGAAATATTGCATTCAGGGTATAAAGCATAAATCACAAACCGGTTACCGGCATGAATGATCTCTTCGTCTCTTAAATCCAGCACCACCAAGTTTTTGTGCACTTTAGCACAACGACGTAACTGTTCTTTGAACAAGACATCTTGTTCAAAATACAGCTCTACCCGCTCATACACGTCAGGTAACGCCATGATTTCAGTAATAGTATGGGTTTTGCAGTAATCAATCAGATCTAACATTAAGTTGTAGTTAGAGATGCGGAATTCACGGAAACGACCCAAACCAGTACGGGCATCCATTAAGAAATTAAGTAAATCCCAACCTTGTGGATTTAACACTTGTTGCTTGGTAAATTGCGCCGAATCTCCGCGATCTACCGCTTCCATCATATCATCCCACTCTGCAGGAAAAGCATCATGCCCGCCATAATAATTCCACACGACACGCGCGGCGGAGGGGGCATCCGGCTCAATAATATGATTATCCATTTTTTCATTACGGATAGTTTCAGAAAGGTGGTGATCAAATGCCAGATGAATACCGGGTACAAATGGCAAATTGGTTGAAATATCATTGCTGGAGACTTCAATTTTGCCATCTTGCATATCTTTAGGATGTACGAAGGTAATGTCGTTAATCATATTGAGATGCTTTAACAGCACGGCACATACCAAGCCATCAAAATCACTTCTCGTGATTAAACGGTATTGTTTTTCTGACATATTTTCCTCTTCGATCTCGAATAAACGGACTAATTCTGATTAGCGCCAAAATTGTTCGGCATCCCCGCAGGCATGTTTTTTTAAAGCTCAGGTCGGGGCATTGAATCGTAAACACTTTATGCTGTTCTCTATCATTACACACTGGGCGAAAAAAGCCATGCTATAAACCCGTGTAATACAAAACTTCTTTAATTTGTCAGTGAGGTTGCTGCAGTTTTAAACGATACGGACAAGTTCACAGGCCGAGCCTTGCCGTTCAATTTACTTGAATAGGACAACAAGCTGCAAGTTTTGCGCTTACCATCACTAAAAAGTATTAAGTACAGCCTATTGTTGTCAGCCACGCTGAAAACGCAGCCCTAACCTCTCATGCAATATATTACATATCAACGGCGGTTTGCACGCTGATAACAACGGGCTTATTAACAACAGAGTCAACGCTACCAAGCCGCGTATAACGCTTAGCCTAAATGCTGGCGTGTTTATTTTGCTAAAGGGATACGCCGAAGTAACACAGGTAAACCCAGCATCGTAAATAACACCGTCATAAAACAGGCTAAAATCATAGCGCTAAACACGCTTTGGCTGACACCCGCCTCTAAGCCTTTTTGCATCACTACCATCGCAATCTCCATGCGTGGCACCATACTTACGCCAAGTAACAAGGCGGCGCCAAAGCCCAAGCGAGGCCAGGCAGGTAACATCACCCCGAGTATTTTACCCAGTATGGCAAACAACACTAACACCGCCGCAGGCCAGATCAGGCCATCGAGACTACTGATATCAAACAACATACCGAGACTGATAAAGAAAAACGGCGTTAAAAAATCGTATAAGCCATTTAATACCGGCTGCTCATGCATGGCACTGGGATCACGTGAAAATGCTAACCCCGCAATAAAAGCCCCCACTGCCAGCGATAAACCCGACACTTCAGCTAATGCCGCAACAATAAAGCCTACGGCAACCATAAAGACCACTAATTCATGCGACAAGGCATTGCGCACAATCACGCGGGTTAGCCGTGGTTCAATGCGCAATGAAAAAAACCACGCTACCACGGCAAATGCGGTTAATAACAGCACGATATACCCAAGATTAAGGACCACATCCAAGGGTTGAATAGCGGTGCCACTAACATAGCCACTAAACAAATGGTACTAAGATCATCTAACTCTGCAACATCGAGTAGCAAGGTACCTTGTGGCGTAGTTAACTTACCGGCATCAGACCATAAACTCACCGTCACGCCAACACTGGTTGCGGTAAATGCAATGGCGATAAATAAACTGGTCACTGCATCTAACGACAGGATCCAATAAGCAGCAAGAAAACCTAAAGCACCACTGACAACCACATTCCAAAGCCAGATCCAAGAGGCATTAGGAAGTTGCGTACGCAAACCTTTTAAATCGGCATTAATACCGACTTTAAACAGCAGCATAATCAACCCGGCTTCACCTAGCACGCTCAAAATAGCGCGCATTGACAGATGGCTAGTCGCCATATTGCCATTCACCACTTGTCCCACCACGATACCAATCAGCATAAACATTAACATCGGTGGGCACCATCGACGGTTCACAAACAAGCGCACCAGCAATATCGCCAAGAAGATGACTCCAAGCACAAAGATGGCGTAAAAAGTATGTTGTTGCTCCATCAGCGGGCGATCCTTTTCATTGGCGAGTGCGGCGAAGTAACGCTTCGTTAAGTAAAACGGTTTAGCGCTAAAAGCGAATATACTTGGCTTGCAGACAAAATTAAGCCGAATAAATTTAGTCGGCTGTAGTCAAATCAGTGGTTTTTTTGCCCTTGCGCATAAACCAACGCGTAACCAAAACACCCAAAACAAAACCCATCAGTAATAAGAATAACATCATGAAGATACGTGACAGCGCAAAGCGCCAAAACAAGAAACTGATCTCCACAGTTTCAGTATTTTGCATCACAAATATCACGGTGCAACTAAGCAAGATCAATAACATTATCGCTTTAAATTTTGACATAAACAGGCCATTCCTTATGATAGAACCTAATGAGGTTTGTACTGGGCTGAACCTTTGCTCATCAATGGCTGAGCCAGGTTAACCCTAAGCTTTTTTCACAAACTCTGACTTTAATTTCATGGCACCAATACCCTCTATTTTGCAATCAATGTCATGATCGCCACTCACCAGTTTAATATTTTTTACTTTCGTACCTACCTTAACCACTAACGATGTGCCCTTCACTTTCAAATCTTTAATAACGGTAATGGTATCGCCGTCTACTAACTTATTACCATGTGCATCTTTAATATCAAGCTCATCCAACACGGCAATATCATCACGGGTTTGCCATTCATGTGCACACTCAGGACAAATGAAGAAGCCTGCATCTTCATAGGTATAAGGGGAATCACACGTCGGGCAGTTGGGTAAATCACTCATGATAGCTTTCTCAATGTCTTCATTTAGCTAATGGCATGCCAAATCTAAAGGCGTGATATACCCCCGACTTGCATCATTTAAGTTTAAAATAGCTTTAGTTTACAACCTGGTGCCAGTTTACAACGGATAGCCTAATAATACTTTGATTTACATTAGGTTTTGCACTTTTACTTGTCTTGATCTAAAGCCTGCATCTCACTGTGAGCGTGATAAGCCTAAGCTTTAAACACCTCAGTCTCATCGCTAAATGATTTAAACTCTAGTGGATTACCACTGAAATCTAATACAAACATGGTTTGTTGCTGGCCGCTTTTACCCGCATAACGCAATTGCGGTTTTACGATAAAAGTCACCTTCGCTTGTTCAAGTTTTTGCGCTAAGCTCGTAAATTGCTCGGCAGTTAATAAACAACCAAAGTGTGGGATCGGCACGGCTACGCCATCAACTTGGCCACAGTAATCCAGTGCACTCTCCACTACACCCACATGCGCTGATAGTTGATTACCATAAAAATCAAAATCGACCCAATGTTCGGTCGAGCGCCCTTCTGTGCAACCTAATATATCGATATAAAAAGCCCGTGTACTGGCCAGATCTTTGACTTTAAAAGCATAATGAAAAATATTACTCATAAATTACTCTGCAAATAAGATGACAAATAAAAGCGTTATCGCCCAAACTAGCAAGCTCGCGCGGCTTATTAACCGTTACTGTTAGCTTGCATACCACCATCAGTACAGTTTTACGCCATAGCCTTATAATGAGGCAACTGTGTTATCCGTTTTAACCATGCCTGTATAGCCGGATAAGCGGCTAAAACAAAGCCTCCCTCATCGGCAACATGCGTATAAGCGTAAAGCGAGATATCGGCAGTCGTAACTTGCGACCCAGTAAGAAAAGGCGTTTTAACTAATTGCTGTTCCAGCACCGCTAAGGCTTTATGCCCACCCTGTTGTTTCGCCGAGTACTCCGCCGCTCTGGCTGCAGGTAAGCCTAAATATTTATTAATAAACCGCGCAACGGCAATATAAGGTTCATGGCTATATTGTTCAAAGAACTGCCATTGCAACACCCGAGCGTGCGCTAATGGCTCAGTTGGGTAAAGCGCGCTGCCATGAGCTAAGTAATTTAAAATAGCGTTAGATTCTGACAAGGTCTGCCCGTCATCCAGCACTAACAGCGGAATTTTGCCATTAGGGTTAAGCGCTAAAAAAGCGGCGGTTTTCGTATCACCTGCCAGGATATCTACCACCTGCCATTGATGCGGGATCTGCAACAAACTACAGAGTAATTGCAGTTTATAACAGTTGCCCGATTGGCTATCACCATAAATTTTCAAGGTTAATCCTTCACGGAGTTTGAGTCGAAGTGCGCAGATAATGCCTTGAAAAAGGTGTATTCGTCCAGCCCCGCCATACCCAGCGGCTTAGATTGCGCACTCCACATGGCCACCACCAAGTTTTTATCGGGGTCTACAAACACGTACTGACCAAATATGCCTTCTGCGGCATAACTGCGGCCATGCATAGGCCAAAACATATAGCCATAATCGATAGTCTCGCCCGCAATCACTTGGCGCGAGCTCGCTTGAGCCATCCAGCCTTTGGGTAAAATACGTTGCTGATTAATCACACCATCATTTAATAAAAACAAACCAAAGCGACCATAATCGCGCAAAGTGGCCGATAAACCACTGCCGCCAATTTCTAAACCATCTGGCGATTGCAGCCACCAGTTTGCCTCTGCTTGCATGCCCATTTTCGACCAAATTTTTTCGGATAAATACTCGGCAACAGGCTTACCGGTGGCAGCGGCAACTAAAGCGCCAGCCAGTTGTGTTTCACCCGTGCTGTAATTCCAAACACTGCCAGGCGCAGCCGCGCGCGGTAATGAGGCCATCAAATCTAAAATGGCCCCAGGTTGCTGGCTTAATTGCGCTTCAAGCATGCGCCGTCGATCGGAGTTGGGATCGGTGTATGTTTCATTCCACGCCACTCCCGAACTCATTTGCAGTAAATGTTTAACCGTTACACCCTCGTAAGCGCTGCCTTTAAAGCGCGGCAGATACAGCACGATAGGATCATCAATACTGTTAATAGCGCCGTCTTGGATCGCCGCACCGATCAGGGTGGCGGTGATTGATTTAACGACCGACATCGACATCCAGCGGGTCTGGGCATCGTTACCCAGTGCATAGTGCTCAAATGCAATCTCACCGTTGTGAATAATTAACATGCCACTGACCCGATTGATCGAGAGCACATCAAACATGTCGTACTGTTCGCCAGCGACCTGATAACTAAAATCGGTCAGCGGTGTCTTACTCAGCGGTAACGCACTTACCGTATCGCCACGAGCAACCGCGCGCGTCGGAAACAATCTGTCGATATTGCGAAAGGTATTAACCTGCAGATCAGGGTAGAGCTTGCCATCATACACTTGCCGTACACTGCCAATAGGCTCAGAGGCATGACGGTACGGCTGTTCAGTTGCGCTAAGCACACCACTTAGTAGCAACAGCGCCAAACTGCAGCAAACGGTTAATTTCGCTTTAAAAAGTGACCATAACATCAGATAAACTCCCGGTTTAATCTCGCTCATAGCAAATAACCCCAAATAGCTTGTGCCAACACTTGTTATTGCGCGTTGCTCACAGCCCGATGGCCATAGCTTAGCACACGGGTGATTTGCCATTTCCCATCATGGAAACGCCAAACCATGGTAAAATCGGCTGCGCCCTCACATTGACCACTAACAAACTGACAAAAACGATGTGAACCTTGTGAGATAGCACCAAAGTCTTTTATGGGGTGAACAAGCAAGCTGCCAGCAACTAAGTGGCGGCTAAAATGACCACAGGCATACTGTTTAGTATTGGCTAGCATCTCATCGCGAGTGAACGTCACACCGCCTGTATCATGATAAAACTCAATGTCTTCAGCAAAAAAATTGGCATGTTTCTCCAATTGTGTCGGCTCACTACACTGATTAAAAGCCTCAAACACGGCGGTATCCAGCGTCGAAATCGTTACGTACAAGCGGTCTTCCTCAGGGAGCGTTGTGGCGCTAAGCACAAAGGTTGGCGCCAGCATAAGCAACAGCAGTTCTGGTAAACGAAAGCAACTTCTCATCATCATTCCTCGAGTGATCTATGGCTGGCCGTTTTCAGCTAGGCTTACATTAAAGCACATTCTTTAGCTTGATAAAGGGCTTAAGGCTATTTAGCCGCAAACCACATCTTGCTCTGTCGGTTTGCAGTGATGCTGCGGCCGCCAATATAACACCACGGCGAGCAAGCCGTGTTGGCCTTTAAATGCAAAATGCCGCCGAAGATGGGCATCTTCGGCGGCATTATTCAGCGTAACAAGCGCGGTTTATTTGGCGCGTTTGCTTTGAGCGCCTGCTCTTTTTGGCTTGTTGGCAGTCGCGCCACTGGATTTTTTCACACTGGCCGGTTTTACCGTATTGGCATCTGCTGGCTTGGCAGTGCGCGCTTTACTCTTGGGCTTAGCTTTGCCTGCAGCATCCATCTCAATGGTGGTTTCACTGGCTTTATTGGAGCGGCCTGACAGTACTTTGCGTGAGATACTTTTTAGTAAAGACGCGCGGTTACTGACTTCAAAACCAGGCTTGATAATGCGCTCAATCTTGGCACCAATCAGCTTTTGAATACGCTCTAGTGTTTGCTCTTCTTCACGGCTGACAAAGGATATGGCATCACCCGCCGCACCAGCGCGGCCAGTACGACCAATCCGGTGCACGTAATCTTCTGGCAAGTATGGCAAGTTAAAATTCACCACATAGTCTAAGCCTTGAATATCTAAACCACGCGCTGCTACTTCGGTGGCAATCAGCACTTGTAACTTAGCCGCTTTAAAATCTGCGATGGCGCGACGTCGAGCGCCTTGGCTTTTATCGCCATGACACACTGCCGCGTCTATCTTACTCATTTGTAAGCCGGCTAATAACCGATCAGCTTGCTCTTTGGTACTGGTAAAAACCAACACCTGAAACCAGTTTTTCTCGGCTAACAATTGCTCAAACAATTCAATTTTTCGGTTCTCTTCAACCGAATACACCACATGGTTTACGGTATCGGCGGTACTATTTACCTTCGCAACGCGAATTTGCTGATGATTATGCAAAATTTTATGCGACAGTTCATTGACGGCTGGCGATGTGGTTGCCGAAAACAACATAGTTTGACGATGTTTTGCGGTCATTTGCATCAGCTTTAAAACATCAGTAACAAAGCCCATATCCAACATACGATCCGCTTCATCTAGCACCACAAACTCAACGTCGCTTAGTATCACGTGACCCAGCGCTAAGTGTTCCAGTAAACGACCCGGTGTGCTGATCACCATATCCATGCCGGCTTTTAACTTATTCGCTTGGCCACCCATCTTCACACCGCCATATAAGGCAGTGACTTTTAAAGCGGTAAATTGAGCATAGCCGCTGATCGCATCGGCTAATTGCTCAGCCAGCTCACGCGTTGGCGTTAAAATTAAAGCACGAGGGCGCTGTGGTGCCGTGTCTTTGGGTTTATCCAACATGCGTTGTAAAATAGGCAAGGCAAACGCCGCCGTTTTGCCCGTACCGGTTTGCGCGGTTACTTGTAAATCTTTACCGCGACGCGCTGGCACTATGGCTTGCGCCTGAACCGGCGTCATATTGGCATAACCCATTGTTTCTAAGGCGCGTTGTAACTCTGGCGCTAAATCTAAAGATGAAAATTGCATAAAGGATCCTCTGTAGAATAGCTACAGTCAAAAAATAAGAGGCGGAATATACAGTATTTTAGCGGTTTAACAGAGGATTGTTTGTTATTGCGTCAATTTTACTAAGTAAAAACGGCTGAAAGCTTGGCGTATTAAGCCAATATAACACTAATCTATCTAACCCTGCGTTAGCTAAGCATCTTAAATACTTAGCTTAAACGTTTTTGCCGCTGGCAAATCACAGCACGGACATATCACTCCCGTGCTTTTCATATCCTAGCACTCACTCAGTGCCAGTACTGGGCGTTTATTCCAGATCTTCGTCAGCACGTGGCGCGTGCTGGCAGGCTTTAGCCAATATTTCCACGTAAAAAGCGTCGAGCTGTTGCTCGACGGCCGCATCAATATGTTTATTGATTTCAGAAGTGAAAATCTTTTTTGCCACGTCTTGTGTTGCGCCAAAGCGGCAATCAAAGGTCCAATAGTCAGCACCCGCAGGCAGTTGCTTGCGCCGCTCTCTGGCTAAATACTTTTTAATATCGTGTTTAATAGCGTCCACCAAACGAGCAGGTTGCAATTTTGGATGAGTTAACGCGAATGTCTTTTTCATAAATTCCTACAGAGGTACACTAAAGAGTCAAAGCTAAATATGCTTTTGGCCGCGTATTCTACATGGATGAGCGACAGATAACCGCTTCTATCTGCATTTTTTGTTAAAACTCTTTGTAAGCAAGGCGACCATGCTCGCCAAAACCAAGCCATTGCCGTTAAAAGTTTTACTAATGACACTGTCGTGCCCAGGCTAAACCGTTAGCGATTAATGTCTTCTTGTTTATTGTTGGCTAAGTGGGTTTTTATCGGCTCGAAGTAGCAACAAGGCTTGTAGAAACTGCTGTTGCTGCTTTGGCGAAATCATCAGCGAGCGACCTTGGCCATAATCAATCCGCAGTCGATCTAGTGACAACGCTGGGCTCGATAAAGGATTAATCGTTGGGGTAATGTTGCTAATTTGCACAATGGGGATTTGCCACTGAAAAGGGCCACTTTTCACCAGCAATTGCTGCTCTGTTAGGGTATAGCGAGTACTGTTAATCAGCCAAATAGGTAACCCTGAGCTTACCAGCAGCGCGAATAACGATGCGACAATATCAGCATTGTCGCCGCTATTTAAAGAATGGATGACACCATAAAGTGCCGCAAGTGCTGCAGCAACCAGCACGATCCCCAGCCAAGTATCCACTTTTGATCTAAAAACCTGTGTCATATCGCTGCTCCTGCTGCTGTATTTAACAGCAGCCAAAAGGATTAAACCTCAAAGCGTCAACGTTAAGGTTGAAACGACCATGAGGTTAAACATGTGCCATTTTAAGACCCACAATACCGATACAAATCAGTGCCAAACTCGCTAATTTAAGCGCGCTAACAGACTCGCCAAACAAGAAAATACCAAGAATAGCCGTACCCACCGCACCAATTCCTACCCAAACAGCATAAGCCGTACCAACGGGTAAGGTTTTCAACGCTATCCCCAGTAAAAAAAAACTGGCGATTAACGAGCATACGGTGGCGACAGTCGGCCCAAGCTTGGTAAACCCATCGGAGTATTTCAAACCAACGGCCCAAGCAATTTCCAACAGCCCAGCGACAAATAAGACAAACCAACTCATAACAACCCCTTTTTAAACTCTGGGGTCGTCCCCGAACACATCGAGCGGTGAGGTCGTCCTCACTTCAAGTTGTTTAGTACCTGATAAAAGAGCCTTTACAACAGCGAACTACTGCGGTTATGCCTAATGCAATTTACTATAAATCAGTCGTTGTAGAAATGGATAGCCGAAAAATTCATAGAAAACGAACTTGAACAGCTCTACTGGCACTAAAGGCATGAATCATGGCATGTTGATGTGAGTAAACCGCGTCATGCTAAACGCTAAACTTTGCTTGAAGCCTCAACTTTTAATGCAAAATGCTTATAACTGCAACTCGGAGGCTGATTCAACGATAATCTCTTGCGCTAACCCCATATTGCCTCCGTAATGAAATTTGCTAACGCATTCGCCGTTGGCTGCACGGCCCTGTTCGGCCTGCTTACTGCAACAATTATTTTATTCATACTGAATCATGTTTTTAGAAAAACATACCAAGCCTACTCTTAGCACGCTGCTTTCTTTACCGACCATGGGATTTGATAGAATTACTGAGAACTGTTCACTCATCCCAACCCAATTTTTTTCGAATACGCTTAGCCCATCCAGGTCTTTGCATCTTGTAACTATATATATTGTCGGGAACCATGATGTTCGGATTGGCTAAAACAAGTGCCTCGAAAAAAGCGCGTCGATCAAACCCTCGATAATTCCCGTACATCAGTTGCTTTTGCTCTCCGTTTTTCAGCACCAGCACATTCGACAAAAAGTTTTGCTGGGCATCACTAACTTGCTTTAATTGCGCTATGTCTGCCATCTTGACTTGCCAGCCCACATCACTAAAAGTAGGGTCAAAATAGCTCAAGGTACTTGGCGTAACGCAAACCCTAATTTGCTTATTTTCAAGCCAAAACCACAGTGCTAATCCAAGTAAAACGGCTTCAATAACCCAAATAGCGATATCCAGCACATTAAGAAGCTGTGTTAGTGCATCCTTATCACTTGTTAACTGAGGCAGATAGTGGTGTGCAGCCACATATAAAAGGAAGGCCACGCCAGCATTAATAACAAGTAGCCGTGCTGAAGCCCGTTGCTTGCGTGTAAAAATGAAGTACGTTTTCATATTTTTACCTTCCTGAACATCCAGTACTTTCGCGCTACAGCCATCGCTGAGAACACAGATGAGCATACTGCTTAGCCTGCGTATAATACCAAGATTGCCGGAATGACAACTAGAAAGGGTTTATTCCCAAAGCGGCCTTATCACCCAACAGCCGCACCTGCGGCTACCGCATAAAAGCGCAGGCACAACCTAAGCTAACGTTACGGTACTTAACTTGGTTTAATGCGCTCTTCAGCTCTAAGCGTTAAAACCTCGTACCCCTCTGAGGTGACAGCCACGGTATGCTCCCACTGAGCAGATAACTTCTTGTCGCTGGTAACAACCGTCCACCCATCTTTCTTCAACTTAACCTTGGCCTTACCTTGGTTAATCATCGGCTCTATGGTGAACACCATTCCTTCTTGCAGCACTAACCCTTTGCCGGGTTGACCATAATGCAATATCTGTGGCTCTTCATGCATTTCGCGGCCAATGCCATGCCCGCAATACTCGCGAACAACAGTGTAGCCATATTTCTGAGCATGACGCTGGATAGCATGACCAATATCCCCGAGAGTGGCACCAGGCTTAACACTATAGATCCCTTGCCACATGGCCTCATAGGTTATATCGACCAGTCGCTTAGCGGCTGGCATTACGTTACCTATCATGTACATTTTGCTGGAGTCAGCGATATATCCGCCCTGCTCTAAGGTGATATCAATGTTGATAATATCCCCAGATTTCAGCTTTTGCGTAGTTGAAGGAACCCCGTGACATACCACCTGGTTTACTGAACTATTCAGAACATATTGATAGCCATACTGGCCTTTACTTGCTGGACGAGCTGACAACTGTTCAGTAATAAATTGTTCCGCTAGATCATTGATCGCCATTGTTGAAACACCCTCGACAATCAAATCATCAAGGTAAGCAAACACTGCCGCCAAAAGCCGGCCAGACTCGCGCATAACAGTTAATTCTTCGGCACTTTTCAGTTTTATGCTAGCCACCGACAACCATCCTTACCTCTACCTGAGCCTGCTTCATTTGCTCGCGCATGATGTCAGAAAAAGACATATTAGGATTCGCCTCGGCAAGCATACCCACCTTTATCCAAAACTCAGCCTGAGCATTAATAGAGCGAACCATCACGGAACTCGCCTTGCGAATTTCTTCGTGTAGCTCGTCATCAATTTTTACAATTCCCATAGCCAACCCTTATATATGATTCATATACGAATCATATATTGCCAATAACAGCTTTGCAATCTGCTCAAGTTATTTAACCTGCTCTACGCCCGCTTCAAACGCCATTATTACGCAGCCGAATACCCAAAAATTTTTCAATTGCCATTAAAGGCAGCAGATCATAGGGCTTTAAAAGATGGCATTCCTACCGAGCGTTCCAGTCGACATTAAGATGGTAATAATGCATAAGAGCACTTTGAATGGTGGTTTAGCTTCGCTAGTTTTCACATAACGCTATACTGCTAACGAGTTTAGCAGCTGCAGGCCGCTTGGTTTTAAGTGTTGGTGATGCCTAAACTACTAACCTTTTTAAAAACACAATTTTGTCCTCTGAACCACAAACACTTTTATCTAGGCCAACTATTTCATAGCCGTTTGATGTCAGCATCTTAAGCATGCTAGGAAAGCGATCCATGGATTTCACCTTAATTTGTTTGTAACCTGCATTCCAAACCCATTTTTCTTGATAATTAAGCAGCTGCGTTGCAACACCATGCTTTCTATGCTCAGGAATAACGCCACCTAGCCAACTATAAAAGGTATCTTCAGTGAATTGATAACCCACTTTATAGCCAATAAGAGCCCCTTGACACTTTGCTACTAAAATTAAACTAACGACTCCAGCAAGCCTACTCTCTAATTGCTCAAAAGTTGTGGCTTGCTCAAACTCGGGTATCAGTTTGCTTAGGGCTACAATATCTGCAGTACTGCCGATTTCTATTATAATGCTCATAGCTCATTTAAAGGCTTAACGCCTAACTATGCTGCGGCAAGCTGCGCAGCGGGTTGAAGACCCATCCGGGGCAACGTGTTGTTATTCGAGCACCCAAAGGGCGCGTTTTTGATGGATATCGTTAGTTGCCAAAGCTGATTTTAAACCACAGATAAGCGACATATAAAACAACAGCTATATATACGGCGGAAATCACCAGATTCAATCTCCAAAGATTTAACCAGAAATGACCTTTAAAGTAATTACGTTGTCTTACTGCGTTGTTAAACAAAGCAAATGAAGAAGGTACTAACATTAACGCAGACCAACCAAGCATGGGTAACACCATAAATATAATGCCTATACCTGCGCCTCCTGCTGAAGCTTCTGATGTTTCGCCATCAATAGGGGCCAGCATCACGTAGCCTAAAATAAACCCAGCAATCGCAAATATAAAACCTAAAAGTTGAAGTGTTCTCAAAATCGTCCTTAGCAAATCGCGCTTTACTTACCGGTAAGTGACGAGCGACAGCGAGTTATGTTTTCGATGCAGTAACTTGTTAGCAGCCCTGCACAAGGGCCCCATTTAATCGTGATAACGACACGAGATTATCGTAATCGTATTGTCATCAACTGCCAAGACTAATCGATTCGTATCGTCTATACGTCGGGACAAAAACCAGCTAAGTTTTCCTTTAATGGCTCTGGCTTACCAATACCTTCAAACGGTGAGCGTTTAATGTCATTTATAAGCTTGTTTATTCGTTTGAGCGTGTTTTTTCTTGGGTTTGCCAATACAGATAATCGCTGCAAGATTGGTCAGTCCATGACAGTAGACGACTACTTATCTATCCCGTCTTTGTAGGCGACTTTACCTGCTTTGAATTGTTTAATTGACCGATTTAAATGCTCAGTATTGGCAGGTGAACGCTGTAAGTGCAACGTCTCCATCAGACTGTTGTAGGGTTTCTTGGTGGTTTATGCACCTGACTATTTCTTCTTAAAAAATACAATACCCAAAATAATAAACATCATGCCAACACCTATTGGTGGTGGATTTTTTGATGAACCGAATATACTAGGCAGCAAGAAAAGCACCCCAGTAAGAATCCAAAGTATCGGTACAAACCTCTGTATTTTTGTTTCACTTTTTTCCATGATCTTTTTCATTTTTCGTCCCTACCTCATTTACTTGCGAAATAAATTCGAATACACATAACGCCCAAAATTAGCGCGGAAAGCCGCGCAGCGGTTTGACAACGCAGCCAGCGCTTTTTGCTGGCGATAAAAATTTGTTTGTTAAATGCCATTATTACCACTACAATTAATGCGCATAACAAATGCGCACGGAGTTGCCTTATGAGAACCACATTTAATGCACAAGCCCCAAAAAAGGCCACAAATCTTAGTTTAAACAGTGAGTTACTTGCTGAAGCTAAGCGCCTTAATATCAATCTATCCGCTACAATGGAAAAAGCTTTAGAAAAAGAGGTTTCCTCTAAATTAAAAGCTGAATGGTTAGAACAGAACGCCAACTCTATTCAGGCTTACAATGAACTTACTGAAAAACATGGTCTTTTTTCTGATTCATACCGAGTATTCTGATGTCTCAATTTACTCTTTACAAAAATCTCGACAAAAATACATCTAAAGCTTATCCCTATTTTGTTGACGTGCAAAGTGAGCTGCTAAGCACCCTAAATACTCGATTGGTCATCCCACTTACACCAATACATCTATTAGAAAAAAAAGTACCAAGCCATTTGTGTCCGACTATCCATATTGAACAAGGCGACTTTGTTGTTCTTACGCAACAAATGGCAAGTATTCCAACCAAAATATTAGTAGAGCCCCTCACAGATTTAAGCACTTTCAGAGATGAGATTATCGCTGCTATAGACTTTTTGATTACTGGTATATAACGCCCCGCGCATGCGCGCGAACTTGTGAGCGTCGCAGGGGCCGCATGCCCCAAATGACGCGGTTTGTTAAATGCCATTGTTGGAATATTGCGAAACAATACCTAACCATGTTTTCTCGATTTCAGGAACTAACTTTTGAAATGCGGCTTTTTCCGTATTAATCCTCAAATCGTCTACTGCATCAGAAGTGCTCCAGACACTGGCAGCTTTAACTTCTTGTGCAGTTGCTTCCGAAAGACCATACAAATATTCCGTTCTAACATCGAAAAAGGCCGCAGATACTGTTGTTGTTACAGTAACTTGTTTATTTTTCAAGAAGCCTAGCGAAATAACATTCAAAGGAGCGAATTTTTGTTCACCTGCATGAAACGTCGTATCAAAAGTATAGATTAAAAGAATATCTGCTTTCAGGCGTGCTGACGCTTCGCGCAACGTTTTCACAGAATCAAGATCTACTGGAAGCAAAATCCTGTTTAAAGGCGCAATACCGGCAAGTTGAGGTAATTTAGAGAGTCTAATGAAATCGTCATCAGACTCCACCTCTCTCGTCGTAATTACGCTATAACGCCCTGTACCAAAACTATTAACTTTATAAGATTGATAGCCGGGAGCTTGAACTCGTGCTACCGCAATATTGGCAGGAAAAGAGGCTGTGGGCTTTTTGGACATTAACTCATTGATATCTGAATCAGCTAATTGACTTAGCTGAACGCTCCCTCCCGGCGTTGTATAAGAAGCGCAGCCACTCAAGGTAATAGCCAAAGATAACATTACGGCCTTGTATATTTTCATTTGAACTCCTGAACTTGAGTTTGACAGCATTTAACGCTCACCTATGCGTCGCACGATTTGTTGTAGTATTTGCAATAATATAGCGCAGCGAAATACAAATTCCACAACGAATTGTGTGTCCGTACGAACGACAGTGAGTGCCATGAGGCGTTTGTTATGTGTTCATTCGGCAGACTCGTGACAATTACCATAATATTCAAACTCTACCGGAGACAATTGTTTAGTATTTTCATCCGCCTTAAATAGCTCAGCCTTGCATGATCTTGAAAACGAATGAAGTTCACCAGAAACTTTAATTTCATAACTCTCATTTGCTTTGGGACTAAATGAGGTGTAGATAGCGCAATTAATTGGGCCAGCAACTGACAAAATCATAAAAGTATATTTCTTATCTATTGACAATTTTACACCGTCTGGATTCAACTCAGAAATTAGTGGATTACCCTTGTCTAAAACCACAAGTCTTGCACCGCTATCAGAGCCAAACGATTTGCCACAAGGTTCTTCTTCTGTATGAAAATTTACAAATGTTGAGTACCCAAGAAAAGGTGCTTCAAAATCGTGTTTAAATAGTAGCTTAGAAGAGGGTGTATCAGTTGGCGGTTCTGCATAATCCGGCAAACCAGCACATCCAGCGACTAGGCATACCAATAAAACAATGTTAAATCTCAAAATAACTCCTCAGGAACACATAACGCAAAGCACATGGGCGACAAAAACGCGCCAGCGAGTTTGGCGTCCCAGCGACCGCAGGGAGCGAATGGTGCGCATTGTTATGTGCGAGTTTTATACTAATAGCCACCGCGAATTACCCTGAAAAAAAAGTCCATAACGAAAAATGTAATAACTGAATATAAAATGTTCATTATTATTGCTCTGTATTTTCTGAATAATAATGTCTTTGATAATTCCGGGTTCATTTGCCTTAATTCAAAGAGCATATTTTTACCACTCTCTGTAAGAGAGGGATTCACAAATACGGATTTGTCAGGTGCCAACATTGTCGCACTAACGTAACCTTTTTGAATGAGCTCCGAGAGTAATTCGCGAGAAATAAACTTATCGCAGGCAATTCTTACTGGAAGTGAGCCCGAATGAATATCGAATAAAGCTAGCAAGTACTCGCGTGTGTTCATTTATAAACTCTATTGCCGACGCTCATGACAACCTAAGCACATAGACATAATGACTCCCCACGAGGTGCTGACCTCCGAATTCGTGGGTTAGTTTCGCAACCAGATCCATACTGTATTTGTTGAATATACAATATCGGAGGTCAGCATGGTTAACAATAGCATAACTTTTATCGGCTTAGATACTCACAAAGAGTTCTTTGAAGTGGCCTATATCGAAGACAATCGCGAAGCCAAGCCTGTTAGTCTCGGGCGCATTAACGGCACCAAACAAGCACTGCAAAAGCTTGTCCGCCAGTTCGAATCTAAGCACCCCGGCAGTACGCTGCATTTTGTTTATGAAGCAGGCCCGTGTGGATACTGGATTTATCGCTTTTTAACAAGTTTAGGCCACTGTTGTTATGTCGTGGCACCGTCGTTAATTCCTAAAAAAGCCGGTGAGCGCGTTAAAACTGACAAACGTGATGCCGTGAAATTAGCATTACTGCTGCGCTCTGGCGATATGGCCCCTATCTATGTCCCAGAGCCTGAGGACGAAGCCATGCGCGATTTATCACGCGCGCGTGAAACCGCCATGAAGGATTTAAAAGACGCAAAGTATCAGCTTAAAGCCATGCTGCTGCGCAACAATATCCGCTGTGACATACAAGATAATTGGTCAGCCAAACACCTACGCTGGCTTACCGAATTGATATTGCCGCATCCTTCGCAACAGATTGTTTTGCAGGAAGCGATACAAACCATTACCGAGCGTATCCGACGCCTTGAGCGACTGGATAACGAACTCAGTTACCATGTGAAAAACTGGCGTTACTACCCTGTTGTGAAAGCCATTCAAGCCATGCGGGGGGTGCGCTTATTAGTGGCTGTCGGCGTGATTGCCGAGCTGGGTGATTTATCCCGCTTCGACCACCCGAGAAAACTCATGAGCTATCTCGGCTTGGTCCCCTCTGAGCATTCCAGTGGCGGTAAACGCAAGCAAGGTGGCATTACCCGAACGGGGAATACCCGTGCCAGACGCTTATTGGTCGAAGGTGCGCATACTTATCGCTATGCCGCCAACGTATCAACGGAGCTGCAAAAACGACAGGAAAGTCTCAGCAAGGAAATCGTTGATATCGCTTGGCAAGCACAGCTTAGATTATGCCGACGGTATCAACGTTTAATGAAGCGTGGCAAACACTACAACTTAGTCGTTACCGCCATTGCCAGAGAGATGATTGCCTATATCTGGGCCATCTCCAGAGAAGTCGTGCTAACACCCGTGAACCCCGCTAAGCGGTTAGCAAGGGTGCCAGCATGAAAAACGAGTTAGAGTTAATGCATTGGATCAAGCAGCGGGTGTGGCACAACCACCGACGGCGTTAGGATGGCAACAGCCTCACGGCTGTTGAACCTCGTACATAGACTGAAGACAGGTGCCACGGCGGATCAAGTAAAGTAGGCTCTGTTAGCGAAAGCTAATAATCCACGGGTACCACCGGGGCGACGCTTCGCCATGACAACCGACGAACATTACCAGCTTCATCTGATGCATTAACTCGCTTTAACAGCAAAAAAAGGGTTCTTTAATGAGCAGGATTTTACTCAATCTGCTTGACGTGGGGAGTCATACCAACGCTTATTCGGCGGGTCGACCCGCTTTTAAACACGGGTTAACCTGCCTTTGTAAATTTAATGTACGAAACATTACACCGCTTCTTTTAAACTTACAATGACTTATAGGTACAGCTGGTATTTGTGCCAGCAACAAATACGGGTTAACCCGTCTAACAAAGCGTGAGTTAGGCTTGGGCATTATGTGCATACAAATACAGCGGTTTTCGGAAACTAAATACCAGAACGAATATCTGCTTTTGGTACAAATCTGCCATCCCCTACTTGCTTTTTAACCCCACTGCTGCCAGCTGCTGCAATTGCTCAAGCTGCAGTTCGGTAATACCAAACTGCTTTAACCGCAGGGTTTGCTTAAGTTCCAGGCTTTCTATACGAAATGTTAGTACTTTGCGGTTGGGGTTTAGCTTGAAGCCGCTGATATTGTGCCAGGGGTAAAACTCGCTGCCGGCGATGCCATCGCTTAGCGTGATGCCATCAAGGCTAGCACTAAAGGTTTTCGGCTGCCTTGCGCCTATAGCAATAGAACAAAACAGTGCTAACAGCGGTGCAATTGCCAGCAGCGCCATTAAACGGCCGCTGTGGCGCGGTTCCAGCGCTATTAACGCTGGCAGGTACTTATAGCCAAAAAAGGTGGCACTTAAGATAATGCCATTAACCAGCAGGATCTTATAAAGCTTGTGTGTGCGGCTAACAGAACTTTGCTGCAGTATCATTGTTATAGTAATGGGTTGAGCCTTATTTAATAACCAGCTACGGTGTAACAGCACGCTAACGATTTTCGTCATGTAGCAACAGTATTTCAAGCGATAATGTCGCCGGTTTTATCATCCAAATCAACCAACACATAACGCCAAGCTTACCGGTGGAATAATTTGGCGCGGCTTTTTGCGTTTCTTTGCAAAAACCGCGACAAATTATGGAATCCGGTAGAGCGCCTTGTTAGCAGCTTTATTTGGTGCATGCACATTAGTAATGATACCTGCACGTTATTATGGTTAGCGTTTTATCATCAACGGCATAAACTAAACGATTGGTGTCATCAATTCGGCGTGACCAGAAACCTGACAAATTTTCTTTAAGAGGCTCAGGCTTTCCAATACCCTCAAATGGTGAACGCTTAGTGTCACTGATTAATTTGTTTATACGCTTTAATGTCTTTTTGTCCTGGCCTTGCCAGTAAACGTAATCATTCCAAGCTTCATCAGTCCAACAAAGTAGCCTACTACTCATCGACTATATCTCTTTGCGTAGTTTTACCACTTTTATATTGAGCTATTGATTTGTTTAAATGTTCTGCATTTGCAGGAGACTTTAATAAATGAACTGTTTCCATCAAACTATTGTAATAATCTAATGACATCACTACCGCATCATCTGAATCTCGACGCGTTATAACAGTGGTGTCTGCATCATTAACGACAGAGTCTAAAACAGCTTTTAATCCATTTCTTGCTTCAGTAAAAGATACAACTCTCATAAATCACCTATATGTACATTTTATTGAATAACTATAACTCAGTTACTTTATATGTACAATATATGGTACATGTATTTTTTTGCTGCTAACGCAAAGCACACGGGCGACGAGCCGCGAAGCGGGTTGGCGTCCCAGCGACCAACGGGAGCGAGTGCTGCGCATTGTTATGTTTCATTTGCTAGGACCGCTTTTAAACCCACATTATTAATTACCAAAACCCGAGATAAGCCTTTAATAAAACGATCAAATGTGGCTGGTTCTACCTTAAATGATAACGAAGCCACAAAACATACCTTCTCTCGGGGATAACGCGTATCTCTGGATACAATTTGTATTGCCGCCAGTATGCGCCCGGAACTATCGATGCAAGAGAACTCAATATCGAAGTGAGACAATTGATCACTTTCACCAGAGCAAAACCGAATGCTATCCTCTCGTTTCTTGGGAAAGCCAACTAGTTGTGCGCAAAACGCTTGAAATTGGTCTTCGTTAACGTAGCAATCGGCAGTACCGGCAAAGCCGCTACTTTTGCCCTTAACTCTTAGTTTCAGCAGATCATCTATTTCGGATAATTGCTCAAATTCCAAATATTCAATCATGACTGACCTGAAACATAACGCTCGCCACAAACGCGAGCAACTTGTTGCGAGTCGAGCGCCCAAAGGGCGCGTTTTTGATGGCGATTGTTATACATGCGGCATATCACCATTACTTAACTGATCATTTAATTTAAAGTCTTTCTTCAGCTCCACCATTATAACCACTGAAATCAGAATCCATACTAATGCGCCCGTTAACGCCGAAAAACCATGAAACGCTAAATTAACCACAGCCAAAGAAATAACCATTAACATCTCTAAAGCACCTAATTTATAGGCCCATTTCTTTCGATTGACTAGGCTGTAAGCGATCACAGCATTAATTGCTGCAAGCAGAAAAAAAATTATAGAAGTAACACTAAGTGATATATCTGGATAAACGTTAGTTAATACTCCGGCTACTAAACCTATAGCTGCTAATGTGCCAATAATTACAGAGATTAATGTAAGAAAACCAAAACAAAACACAACATTTCTCATATCTGAATCCAATGCTGGTTAGCAGGTATAACGCCTCGGTAAGGGGCGTGAAAATGCGCAGCATTTTTGCGTCCCAGCCGAAGGCGACTTAACCGACTTGTTATGTGCCTTGACTAAGACTGTGTTACTTGAGGCTAGATACACTGTTTAAATATCCTTCTCAAACGCAATGATGATCCCATTTGCTAGAACTGCTACCGCCACGAGTAGAGCTGTCCACCAAAAGCTAAAATCTGTGTACCAGGAAATCAGTGCACTAACCATAAAAACGATCGAAACTGAAAGCACAAAAATTTTAAGATCAATGATATTCCTGATCTTGTCTCTAAGTGATGTGCGTTCATGATCGGTCATAGCAAAAGCCTAATTTGGCACATAACGCATAGCACATGGGCGGCGAGCCGCGCAGCGGGTTGACGTCCCAGCGACCAACGGGAGCGAATGGTGCGCATTGTTATACATCTTTATTACTCAACGGAAATTGAAAATACAATACAAAAAAAAGCCCAATTGATAAAACGTTCATTATTTTCAGATAAGCAAAATCCATTTCGGAACCATCAAAAATGTTTGAGATAAAAAAGTAAATTGATGCAAGTGCAGTAGACGAAAATGAAAACAGTAGCGCGCAAAAATATTTATTTAGTGATGACAACTTAAGCGCCGTATATGCTGCTACGGCGGCAATAACCAAAGGTAGTATTGCAAGCAAGTGAGCTAACTCAATTAAACGTGAAGCGTCTTCAACCTTTCCAGACTGAAAAAAAATGAAAATAATTATTGCCGGAAGCACTAAGAGTACAAACTTCGCAGTAGCTTTAAGATTTTTTTCAAATGCACTTTGAAAGTTCAATCTAAACTCCAAGATGTATAACGCAAAGCACACGGGCGACGAGCCGCGCAGCGGGTTGGCGTCCCAGCGACCAACGGGAGCGAGTGATGCGTATTGTTAGGCATTTTTTACACCTAAAACTGACCACTGCTGCCAAGAACCTAGAGCAAACAGGCCGCCAATAAACAAACATATACCAGAACTAATTAACCAAAACGTTAAACTGTTTTCTGGGAACATTGGCATTAACCCGACGAAGGAAACGCCACGAAGTAAAAATATACTGGCGATGAGGATTAGCGCTAATTTTGTCAGTGGTAAACGTTTAATTGCACCTGCGCCAGACAAGCCATAAAGCGCCCAAACCAAAAGCACCATGACAATGACAGAGGTTACAATTGTCGGATACCAAAGCCCTTGCTCTGCCATCCGAGCCATCTGTTCGCCTGCACCAAAGAAACGATACCAATCGCCTCCGAACACAATACAACCGAGATGAGCAAGTGCAGCAGCGAAACAACATATCGCCGCAGCCAGAAGATACTTATTACTAGCAGAATGCATCGTTCCTCCGTGAATGCCTAACGCTGCCAGCAGGCGCGCCGCTGTTTGGCGTCGCTTGCCTGGCCTTGTTAGCAGCCCACACCGAACTTGCGCGGCTTGCCGCACTGGCAAACCCGAACAACGGCAGGCTGCTTTTAATTAAAACTGAACCGGTAAGCTGCGATACGGCGAGCAAACAGGAACCTGTAAAACTATTGAGCGAAGCCAAGAAGAACAACGCGACCACCCTTGCCGCCAGCGACTAACCCACAAACTGGCGGACTTTAAGTTTTGGCTTTGCCGCTAAGAAAACCAGACGCGAGCCGAGCCAGAACAGAAAGCCTTTACACCCCTAAACACCCTGAAAGCGGCTAACGCCCAAAGCAGCTGCGCGGTACGCGTCAGATGCCTTTGCTTGTTAGCAGCCTACACCGGACTTTCGCGGCTTGCCGCACTGGCAAACCCGAACAATGGCACGGCTGCTTTTATTAAAAACTAAACCAGCCAGCTGCGATACGGCGAGCCAACCGGAACCTGTAAAACTGTGTAGCGAAGCCAAGAAGAACAACGCTACCGCACCATCAGGGATTGAACCTAACCGACAAACTGGCGAACTTAAACTTTTGGCGCTGCCGCCAAGAAAACCACACGCGAGCAAGGCCGAAAAAAACTACTGACTAAAACCGTTAAAACCAGAAAGCCTGCTAACGCTCAAAGCAGCTGCGCGGTACGCGTCAGATGCCTTTGCTTGTTAGCAGCCTGAACCAGACTTTCGCGGCTTGCCGCACTGGCAAACCCGAACAACGGCAGACTGCTTTTAATTAAAAACTAAACCCGTTAACTGCGATACGGCGAGCCAACCGGAACCTTTAAAACTGTTAAGCGAAGCCACGAAGAACAACGCTACCGCTACCACCGTTTGCAGCAAACCCACAAACTGGCGAGCTAAACCTTTTGGCGCTGCCGCTAAGAAAACCAAACGCGAGCACAGCCGAACAAAACTACTGACGAAAACCGTTAAACCCCCGAAAGCCTGCTAACGCTCAAAGCAGCTGCGCGGTAAGCGTCAGATGCCTTTGCTTGTTAGCAGCCTACACCGGACTTTCGCGGCTTGCCGCACTGGCAAACCCTAGCAACGGCACGGCTGCTTTTATTAAAAACTAAACCAGCCAGCTGCGATACGGCGAGCCAACCGGAACCTGTAAAACTGTGTAGCGAAGCCAAGAAGAACAACGCTACCGCACCATCAGGGATTGAACCTAACCGACAAACTGGCGAATTTAAACTTTTGGCGCTGCCGCCAAGAAAACCACACGCGAGCAAGGCCGAAAAAAACTACTGACTAAAACCGTTAAAACCAGAAAGCCTGCTAACGCATTGCTCACCGGAAAATGACGAGCGCCAGCGAGTAATTTTTCCGGTGCAGTAACTTGTTAGCAGCAAACACCACAATTTCGCGGCTTGCCGCCACGCGATGTTTACCAAAGCAACTGCACCCATAAATTAAAAACCTAACCAGCCAAGTGCGATACAACGAAATGACTGGAACTTAAAAACCTGTTGTAAGCGGAGCCCATGAACTAAAGGAACAACGCTACCACCCTCGCCGCCAGCAGCTAAACCACAAACTGGCGGACTTTACGTTTTGGCTTTGCCGCTAAAAGAACTAAACGAGAGCAATGCCAGTACGAAAAACCGTTACAACCCTAAACACCCCGAAAGCTGCTAACGCAAAGCACATGGGCGACGACCGCATCGCGGTTGGCGTCCCAGCGACCGCAGGGAGCGAATGGTGCGCCTTGTTAGCGGCGACAAACACTCTACCCTCGCGGCACTGCCGACAAAGCGATGCCGAACAGCAGCAACCCTGTGCAAATTAAAAAACTAACCAGCCAAGTGCGATACAGAGAAATAGCTGGTGCCTAAAAACTTTAAAGCCAGCGGAGCCAATGAACCCAAAGGAACAACGCTACCACACCATCAGAGATTGCACCTGACCAACAAACTAGCGAACCTGATAGAATAAATTAACAATTGAGATACAACTTAACGCAAGCAGAGCCGAAAAGTAAAACAGATTTTGTACCTAAACTTTCTCGACAGCCAGCTAACGCTCAAAGCAGCTGCGCGGTACGTGTCAGATGCCTTTGCTTGTTAGCAGCCTACACCGGACTTTCGCGGCTTGCCGCACTGGCAAACCCGAGCAATGGCACGGCTGCTTTTATTAAAAACTAAACTAGCCAGCTGCGATACGGCGAGCCAACCGGAACCTGTAAAACTGTGTAGCGAAGCCAAGAAGAACAACGCTACCGCACCATCAGGGATTGAACCTAACCGACAAACTGGCGAATTTAAACTTTTGGCGCTGCCGCCAAGAAAACCACACGCGAGCAAGGCCGAAAAAAACTACTGACTAAAACCGTTAAAACCAGAAAGCCTGCTAACGCTTTGCTAATTGGCTGCCGTAGCGCAGCGTAGGCAGTCCAGTGGAGGCCATGTTGTTTGTGGCCGGAACGAAATTAAGCAACTTGTTATAAAGTCGATTTGCATAGGTGGTAAATGTAATCATCAACAAGTTGCCCCTTAATTAAGGTATTTTTCTTTAAGCACGCTTCTCGAACAAACCCCAGCTTTTCCAGCACTTTAAAAGAACCAACATTACTGACCGAGCATGTTGCAACTAACTTATTTAAACCCAGCTCGGTTAACGCAAAATCTCGAACTAACTTTAAAGCTTCAGCAGCGAAGCCTTTACCCTGAGCATCTAGCTTAATCATAAAGCCGACTTCAGCGACTTTTGCTTCATCGTCAACCATTTTAAGTCCAATATTTCCAAGTTTTTCAGTTGACGCTAAGTCAGATATACCAAAGGAAAGCCATCCTGTGCCATTACTGTCCCAGAGCTGAGCTTTGACTTCAAATGCAGCTATTGCCTCTTCATATGTGCAAGGCTCATATACATGAGTCATCATTTTCGGACACATAGATATTTGAATAAACAGCTCTCGATCAGAATTATCGAGTGGCGACAGCTTTACCCTATGACCTATGAGATCCACAATATTACCTAGACTTTATAACGCTTAGCACACGGGCGACGAGCCGCGCAGCGGGTTGGCGTCCCAGCGGCTGCAGGCCGCGAGTGATGCGTATTGTTAGGCATTTACTCACCATCTGTAAGAGTTGCATTAACTGAAACAGTAAATGCAGGCCAAGACAAATTAATTTCTGAAACTACTAAGTTTCTGAACTCTCCACTCACATTGGCGTTTTCAATAAATAGCTTTAATGCTTTGACCTTTAGATCTGTAACTTTATAAGACGCTAATTTTGATTCAAAGTTATTTAATGAAAATGCCAAAACAAAATCATCGCCCTTATTTTTAGTCCATTGTCTAACTTCAGCAGGGAAGAACATATATAAGAACGGCTCAGGAGATGGTGTGACGATATAAAGAAATACAATGAATCCATCTGTCACATATTTACTAGGAATAGAAATATTTGATCTTTTACTTTTTGATAGAGAGCGACCTTTACATTGAATACGACAAAATTTAACGCCATCATTCATTTGAGAGAAAGCTAATAAGTCTGTTCCTAAAACATCAAATTTTGGTTTGGCAATAAGCAAATCACGCCGATTCAAACGACTTGCAATGAAATCTTCGGCTTCAAGTTCAAGTTGAGATGTATCCATACTTTCCTAAATGCCTAACGCCCTGTTAATGGGCAAAATTATGTTGGCTAAAATGTGAAGCGGAGCGAAACCAAGCCAACGTAATTTTGTCCACTTTAAACAGTTTGTTAGGCATCGTCATCCGGCTCAGCATCGAAGGATCCTGGAATTTGCTCGTCACATGTTTCATAAGCAAAAATATCTTCCGTATCCCAGATATCAAACTGTTCGATTACATCTAAATAGCAAGCAGATTTACGAACATTGACAGTTAAGTATGTTTCATCCCATCTTTCCAATGAACAATCCAAATCGCGAATTTTTTCGATATAAAAATCTTGTTTATTTCTATCAATTGATTTGTCAAAAATTATTCTGAGAGTGCGGTTACCACTTCTTGCTATGACATTTTCAATTTCCAAAATGCCGTTCTCGTCCTCAAAAGCTTTTACTTCATCCTTGAAATTTAACGAGTATGAAAAGAATGGAATATTTTCAAGCCGATAAATATTATTCCCTAGCGGCTCTGCCCACATAGACTCGCCACCAATCATCCAGTGATTGGGTAAAGATACGTGAACCTTAACTAATCCTTCGTTGCTCATTTAGATGCCTAACGCAAAGCACATGGGCGACGACCGCAACGCGGTTGGCGTCCCAGCGACCGCAGGGAGCGAATGGTGCGCCTTGTTAGCGGCGACAAACACACTACCCTTGCGGCACTGCCGCCAAGCGATGCCGAACAGCAGCAACCCTGTGCAAATTAAAAACCTAACCAGCCAGGTGCGATACAGAAAATAGCTTGTGCCTAAAAACTTTAAAGCCAGCGGAGAGACTGAGCCAAAAGGAACAACGCTACCGCACCATCAGAGATTGCACCTGACCAACAAACTGGCGAACCTGACGGAATAAATTAACATGTGAGATACAACTTAACGCAAGCAGAGCCAAAAAGTAAAACTGATTTTGAAACTACAACTTCTCGACAGCCGGCTAACGCCGCCAGCAGCGGCCGAGTGTAACGAGGTCCAGCGACCGAAGGGAGCGATGTTGGCTGGCCTTGTTATATGGCAAACTCTTCATTAGGCTCCTCCAATTGCTCAACTTCATCTAGACCGCAAATTCCATTACCGCCAGTTAAATAACGCAGCCCCAAATAGACTTGGTCCCCAGCTTGTTCGGCCTGAATTACAACTGCAGGCGTTCTCTCTCCAGTATCTTCATCGATCTGAATAACACATGTTGGCAACATTGCATTCAGTGCAAAACTTCCTTCAGGGATGTAAAAAACAGCAACACCATTTTTCACATCGTCTTCGGTCGCAACTCTACCAGACAAGTGAGGCAAGCTTTCCCAATCACTTGGATCGAACGATTCCCACATAATCACCTTGCCTTATAACGCTTATTCGACAGAAATTTCCGTATTTAAACACGGACTTCTCCGCAAATGTAAATTTAATGATTTACACATTAACCACAAAAACCCCTGCAGACAATACTTTGCAACATTAAATTTATAGAAGCATGTAACAAATACGGAACAATCCGTCTAACAAGAGCGACTTGACATTTCAAAAATAGCTGTATACTTAAACAGTATTAAGCCGGAGGTGTAAGATGACTATGCAATCGCCTTTTTTAGACTTTGTCGCAGAAGAAATGTACAAACGCCGCTATGCCAAGCGCACAGTGGAGACCTATGTATACTGGATCCGCTTTTATATTTTATTTCATAAAAAGCAGCACCCTAAAGACTTAAGTGAGGCGCAGGTTGAACAATTTTTAAGTTACCTTGCCGTGGAACGGCATGTTGCAGTTCAAACACAAGCACTTGCGTTGAACGCCCTCAGCTTTTTGTATAAAGAGATTTTTCAGCGCCCGCTCGCTCTTAATCTCAACTTTAATCAATCCAGTAAGCCAAGAAAGCTTCCTGTTGTATTAACAAAAGACGAAATTAAACGCTTATTAAAAGAAATTGATCCGAGCTATCTCTTACTAGCTCAATTGTTATATGGCAGCGGCTTACGTTTAATGGAAGCGGTGCGTTTACGGGTTGCCGCTATTGATTTTGACTATCTGTCGATTATGGTGTGGCACGGTAAAGGCGGTAAACATCGGCGCGTTACTCTAGCTCCAGAACTGGTCCCGGCATTAAAACGCCAAATTGCTATAGTTGAAGCTTACTATCATCAAGATCTGGCAACTGGAGATTATGCGGGTGTTTGGTTACCATTTGCATTGGCACGAAAGTACCCAAATGCACCAAAAGAGCTTGGCTGGCAGTATTTATTTCCATCCGGCAAACTCAGCATTGATCCTGATTCTAAATTACTGCGTCGTCATCATATAGATGAGTCGGGTTTGCAAAAAGCGGTGAAAATTGCAGCTCGTAAAGCGGCTATCAACAAGCATGTTAGCTGTCATACATTGCGACATTCCTTTGCAACCCATCTTTTGCAAGCCGGTATGGATATACGTACTGTGCAGGAGCAACTGGGCCATACCGATGTAAAAACAACGCAAATTTATACCCATGTCTTAAAACAAGGGGGAAATGCTGTGCAGAGCCCGTTATCTCAGCTGCTTTAAATAAACCGTGTGATTGCAATTATCTGAATAAACTCTGTTATATCAATCTATTTTATGTCGGTTGTGTAAGCCCTCATTGCTGTATGGTTTGAGGTTCTGCTTAGCGCTTATTCTTGATCTAGCGGTTTTACCTGTGAAAATAAATTAGAGGAATCATGTTATTTACAGCGGCGGTCATAATCTGTAGTGAGTATTGGCGCTAGCAGGCGAATTATGCGAGCACAGTTTTTTAACCGCTACAATGTCGAACTCGTTTTTGTCTGTGTGCTTCACGCCAGCCTGACGAAAAAAACAGAGCGCCTAAAGCGCCCTGTTTGGTTTGTATCCATTGCCTCTACTAAAAGCAATCGCCTGGCACTCTTACCCAACCTTCCATTAAAACGCGCGCACTGCGGCTCATAATGGCTTTGGTTACTGTCCACTCGCCCTCTACTTGCTCTGCGGCAGCCCCTACGCGCAGCGTACCTGACGGGTGACCAAAACGCACTGCATCTCGATCACCGCCGCCGGCAGCTAAGTTTACTAACGTACCCGGTATAGCCGCCGCTGTGCCAATGGCAACCGCAGCGGTGCCCATCATGGCATGGTGTAACTTGCCCATCGACAGCGCTCGCACCAGTAAATCAATATCACTGCTGTCTACCTGCTTACCACTGGATGAAACATAGCTCTGCGGTGGTGCCACAAACGCCACTTTGGGCGTATGTGCTCTGGCGGCGGCTTCACTCACATCGCTAATTAAGCCCATTTTTATCGCGCCATAGGCACGAATGGTTTCAAAGCGCGCCAGCGCAGCAGGGTCACTGTTAATCGCTTCTTGCAGTTCCATACCGCTGTAACCAATATCGGCGGCATTAACAAAGATAGTTGGAATACCGGCGTTAATTAATGTGGCTTTAAACTGGCCAACACCCGGCACCGCTAACTCGTCTACCAGGTTACCGGTTGGAAACATGGCACCGCCACCTTCGCCTGCATCAGCAGCGGGGTCGAGAAACTCAATTTGTACTTCCGCCGCCGCAAAGGTAACGCCGTCTAATTCAAAATCGCCGGTTTCTTGCACTTCACCGCCTGTTATCGGCACATGGGCAATAATGGTTTTTTTGATATTAGCTTGCCAAATGCGCACGGTACAAATGCCATTGGCCGGAATGCGCTCTGCATCCACTAAGCCATTGCTGATCGCAAAAGAGCCAACCGCTGCGGTCAAATTACCGCAGTTACCGCTCCAATCAATAAAGGGCTTATCAATGGCTACTTGGCCAAACAAGTAATCCACATCATGATCGGTTTTACTGCTTTTACTTAAAATCACCGTTTTACTGGTGCTTGACGTCGCGCCGCCCATACCATCGGTATGCTTACCGTAAGGATCCGGGCTGCCAATCACTCTAAGCAGCAGGTTATCCCGCGCTTTACCCGGCACTTGCGCAGCAGCGGGTAAGTCGTCCAGTTTAAAGAACACGCCCTTAGAGGTTCCGCCACGCATATAGGTAGCAGGGATCTTAATCTGTGGTGCTATCATAATTTCTGCCTCAAAAGAGTCTTAATTCAACACATTAAATAATGTGAGAAATATCTGAGTTCAATTACGTAGGTCGGAATCCCCACAAAAGTCGACACAGAGTGTCTGAGCGAGCGCCACAGCAAGGTGACAAATTCGTCTGGAACGAATTTGAACAGCCTTTAAGGCTGGCCTTCGGCGATGGGCAGGAATGCCCATCGTAATTGCTGTGGCGAGCTTTTTGGGGTGTTGCGACCGGAGTTAAAGGTTGGCTAGAACTCAAAACTCATTACACCGCTCCTTGCAGGAAATCCTGCGCAAAGCGCTGCAATACACCGCCTGCTTCATAAATAGACACTTCTTCAGCCGTATCTAAACGGCAGGTTACCGGCACGTTAACCGTTTCACCATTGGCGCGGTGGATCACTAAGGTTAAGGTTGCACGTGGCGTACGCGCCCCCACCACATCATAGGTTTCGGTGCCATCTAACTGCAGCGTTTTACGGGTGGTGCCCGCAGCAAACTCTAGCGGTAACACCCCCATACCAATTAAGTTAGTACGGTGAATACGCTCAAAGCCTTCAGCCGCAATCGCTTCTACCCCGGCTAGGCGTACGCCTTTGGCCGCCCAATCGCGTGACGAACCTTGGCCATAATCAGCGCCCGCCACAATAATCAGCGGTTGTTTACGCTGCATATAGGTTTCAATGGCTTCCCACATGCGGGTCACTTTACCTTCTGGCTCTAAGCGGGTTAACGAGCCTTGTTTTACTTTGCCATCTACCACCGCCATTTCATTAATCAGCTTCGGATTTGCAAAGGTGGCACGTTGGGCGGTTAAGTGATCGCCGCGGTGCGTGGCATAAGAGTTAAAGTCTTCTTCCGGTAAGCCCATTTTATGCAGGTATTCACCTGCGGCGCTGTCCAGCATAATGGCATTAGAAGGCGATAAGTGATCGGTGGTAATATTATCACCCAGCACGGCTAACGACCGCATACCGGTTAGGCTACGCTCACCGGCTAAGGCGCCTTCCCAATAAGGTGGGCGGCGAATATAAGTACTTTGTGGCCGCCAGTCATACAGTGGGCTAATTTGCTCACCGTAATCCACGCTTACTTCAAACATGGGTTCGTACACTTTGCGAAATTGCTCAGGTTTTACGCTGGCTTTTACTACCGCATCAATTTCTTCATCACTTGGCCAAATATCTTTTAAGGTAATGGCTTTGCCATCATGGTAGCCCAACACATCTTTTTCGATATCAAAACGGATTGACCCGGCAATCGCATAGGCCACGACTAAGGCTGGCGAGGCTAAAAAGGCTTGTTTGGCATACGGATGAATACGACCGTCAAAGTTGCGGTTACCCGACAATACGGCCGTAGCGTACAGATCACGCTCAATCACTTCTTGCTGAATAACCGGATCCAATGCGCCACTCATGCCATTACAGGTGGTACACGCAAAACCGACAATGCCAAAACCCAGTTGCTCAAGCTCGGGCAGTAACCCCCCCTCTTCTAAATACAGTTTTACCGCTTTTGAGCCGGGCGCCAATGACGATTTAACCCAAGGCTTGCGCGTTAAGCCCATTTTATTGGCATTACGCGCTAACAAACCGGCAGCAATGACGTTGCGTGGGTTTGAGGTGTTGGTACAGCTGGTAATAGCCGCAATAATCACTGCGCCATCGGGCATTTTGCCCTCTTCTTGCACATAGCTTGCGGCAATGCCGCGCGCCGCTAAATCGCTGGTGGCTAAGCGTGCATGCGGGTTAGATGGCCCGGCCATAGTGCGGCCTACGCTAGATAAATCAAATTTTAATACCCGCTCATATTCCGCTGTTTTTAAGCTTTCAGCCCACAGCCCAGCGGTTTTGGCATAGGTTTCAACCAATTTAACTTGCTCTGGCTCACGGCCGGTAAGCGTTAAATAGTCTAAGGTTTGCTGATCAATGGCAAACATGGCCGCCGTTGCGCCATATTCTGGCGTCATATTCGAAATGGTGGCCCGATCACCTAAACTCAGGCTGTCAGCCCCTTCGCCGTAAAACTCTAAGTAGCTTGATACCACTTTTGATTTACGTAAAAATTCGGTCAGTGCCAGTACAATGTCAGTAGCCATAATGCCTGGCTGGGCTTTTCCGGTTAACTCTACCCCAATAATATCGGGTAAGCGCATCCAGCTAGCACGGCCTAACATCACGCTTTCCGCTTCTAAGCCACCCACACCAATCGCAATCACCCCTAACGCATCTACATGAGGTGTGTGGCTGTCGGTACCCACCAGCGTATCTGGAAAGGCCACACCATCTTTAGCATGGATAACCGGCGACATCCGCTCCAAGTTTATCTGGTGCATAATGCCATTACCCGGCGGGATCACATCCACGTTTTTAAAAGCTTTTTTAGTCCAGTTAATAAAGTGGAAGCGATCGTCGTTACGGCGATCTTCAATGGCGCGGTTTTTCTCAAACGCATCCGCTTCAAAACCGGCATGTTCTACCGCTAACGAGTGGTCAACAATCAATTGCGTGGGTACCACTGGGTTAACTTTGGCCGGATCACCGCCCTTTTCAGCGATGGCATCCCGCAAGCCGGCTAAGTCGACTAAAGCGGTTTGGCCTAAGATGTCATGGCACACGACGCGTGCCGGAAACCAAGGAAAGTCGAGATCACGTTTACGGTAAATAAATTGCTTTAAGGCTTCGGTTAGCAGCGCTGGATCGCAGCGACGTACTAAGTTCTCGGCATGTACCCGAGAGGTGTAAGGCAGTTTGGCATAGGCGCCCGGCTCAATGGCATTCACAGCCGCTTCGGTGTCGAAGTAATCAAGCTGGGTACCCGGTAATTTTTTGCGGTATTGGCTATTCATGGTCGGCCTCTATCTGCTTAACAGTGGAAATTGATAACGAGTTACATCAAAACGAGAACCGGATGATGCTAAACCAAGTCTCGAAGGCATGGATGCCTAAGTGAAGCCTACAGGGAGGTATTCACGGCGCCTTGGTGTGCATCATCCGGTTCGATGTCATGGCTTAATGCCCTGTCGTTAACACGAATTATCTTTCAGCAATCGGCGTTACCGTGCGCGGCTCAACACCTACGTAATCCGCACTTGGCCGGATGATACGGTTATCAGCACGCTGCTCCATCACATGCGCGGCCCAACCGGTTAAGCGGCTGCACACAAAAATGGGGGTAAACAACTTGGTTGGAATACCCATGTAGTTGTAAGCTGAGGCATGGAAAAAGTCGGCGTTACAAAACAGTTTCTTCTCACGCCACATGACGGCTTCGCAACGCTCAGATACATCATATAAGCGGGTATCGCCATTCGCATTGGCCAGCTTTTCTGACCATGCTTTGATCACGGCATTACGTGGATCTGACTCTGAGTAAACCGCATGGCCAAAGCCCATGATCTTTTCTTTGCGTTCCAGCATGCCTAATAGTTTGCTTTCAGCATCATCGGCATCAATCATGCCTTCAATCAGTTCCATTGCCGCTTCATTAGCACCACCGTGTAATGGGCCACGTAAAGAGCCAATTGCGCCGGTAATACAAGAGTGCATATCACTTAAGGTTGAGGCACACACCCGTGCGGTAAAGGTAGAGGCATTAAACTCATGCTCGGCATACAGGATCAACGACGCTTCCATTACTTTTACATGCAATGCCGACGGTTTTTCACCGTGTAACGTCCACAAGAATTGCTCGGCGATTGAATCGGCGTCGGTTTCAACGGCTACCCGCTTGCCATGGTGGCTGTAGTTATACCAATAGTTCACCATGCCTGGAAATAACGCCAGCATCCGATCGGTTACATCCTGCTGTTGCCCAAAATTATGTTCCATTTCTAAGTTACCCAGCATCGAGCAACCTGTGCGCATCACATCCATTGGGTGGGCTGAAGCCGGGATCCGCTCAAGCACATCAACCAGTGCTTGTGGCATGGCGCGTAAGCCTTTTAGTTTGGTTTTATAAGCGTTTAGCTCGGCTTGAGTAGGTAATTCGCCTTTTAAAATAAGGTACGCGACTTCGTCAAAGGTACAGTTTGCGGCTAAATCTTTTACATCGTAACCGCGATAGGTTAAACCCGAACCGGTTTTGCCCACGGTAGATAAAGCGGTTTTTCCTGCTACTTGGCCGCGCAGACCGGCACCGGTCAGTTGTTTGCCTGTTGCCATTATCTTGCTCCTGTATTTATGATTATTTAATTTAAAAATATTATTTTTTGGTACTGAATAAACTGTCTAGCTTTTGCTCAAAGCTGTGATAGTTCAAGAAGTCATACAGCTCAGCACGGGTTTGCATGCTGTCTACTACCGCTTTTTGATCGCCATTGGCTAAAATAGATTCATACACATTTAACGCCGCTTTGTTCATCGCTCTAAAGGCACTTAATGGGTACAGTACCATTGCTACGCCCACACTGGCTAACTCGGCTTTGTTAAACAACGGCGTTTGGCCAAACTCGGTAATATTGGCCAATACTGGAACTTTAAGCGCTTTAGTAAAGGCGGTGTATTGCTCTAAAGTGTGCACCGCTTCAGCAAAAATGGCATCGGCGCCGGCCGCTTCACAGGCTAAGGCGCGCTCAATGGCCGCCTCTAAGCCTTGTTGTGCTAAGGCATCGGTGCGCGCCATAATGAAAAAGCTTTCATCGCTGCGCGCATCGACACTGGCTTTTACCCGATCAACCATCTCTTCTAAAGACACAATTTCTTTATTAGGGCGATGACCGCAACGCTTTTGCGCCACCTGATCTTCAATATGAAAACCCGCCGCACCCGCACGGGTCATTTCTTTTACGGTACGCGCGATATTAAAGGCCCCACCCCAACCGGTGTCGGCATCAACTAATAACGGCACACTGGTGGCAGCAGTAATGCGGCGAATATCTTCACATACATCATTTAACGACGTCATGCCCAAATCAGGTAAGCCAAACGAGGCATTCGCTACACCCGCACCTGACAAATACAAGGCTTGATGCCCGGTACGCTCAGCCATCATCGCCGTGTAGGCGTTAATGGTGCCAACAATTTGCAGTGGTTGATTGGCGCTGATCGCAGCGCGGAATTTTTGTCCGGCAGTTAAAGTAGTCATATTAGTTCCCCGTTTGTTCACGTTCTAAAAGTGTTGGTTCAATATTGCGGCGCGACGCGGCAACATGGCGTCGCATCAGTAAATCGGCGAGTTCGCCATCACGGTTAGCAATGGCATTAATAATGGCTTTGTGTTCATCAAAAGCGCGTGATACCCGGGGGCCGTTCATACCCAGCTGTACCCGATACATGCGCATTAAATGGTATAGCTCATCGGTAAGGATATTGATCAGATACGGGTTTTTACTTCCCAAAATAATCCGGTAATGAAAATCCAGATCACCGGCTTCTTGATAGTAGCTTTCACCTTCGCGTACGCGCTGTGTCGAAAGATGTTGATCAAGCAAGGCCTGCATTTCGGCAATTTCTGCATCGGTCATTTGTGTCGCGGCCAGCCGACAGGCCAAGCCTTCAAGCTCTTCGCGCAGCTGATACAGTGATAACAGCCCCGCTGTCGACAATTTCACTACGCGCGCGCCGGCGTTAGGAATGCGTTCAATCAAATGACAGCGCTCTAACCTGGCTAACGCTTCACGCAGCGGTGCCCGGCTTAAATCAAAGCGTTTCGCCAGCTCAGGCTCACTGATTTTCGAACCCGGCGCAATATCACCCTCGACAATAGCGCGCTGCATTTCTTGCAGTACGCGGTCGGCAGCGGTTACAGGGATATTTTGGCGGCTTGCATTCATCATATTGTCGACATAATAAAACAGTTGTGTAGTTTTAAGCCGTTTTGGCGCTATTGTCAAGCTAACAAAAACAAGATTGTCGACAATCCGTCTAAGATAGGGGCATATTGAGGGATAGATTAAACATTTTTGCCGTGTGCAGTGCCTCTTTAAGCCACTGCACTACAATAGCTGATTATTTTTTAGACTTTTTTAGACTAAAAAAAGTACTTTATAGACAATCAATGTCTTAAGAATAAATGTAACGATCAGGCTACACAGTGCGGTTTGTTTATAAAGCCAGGGTTTTTGTTGCAGAATTGGAAACTGCTTTTGTTTCACAACACGCGAAGTGGCAAAAAAAATATTAGCGGTATGGCAGGTAAATTACTGTGTATTAACTACACTCAAATTACATCATGACTTTTCGATAGCGCACGGCTCATTCCCTATGAGCCATTCCCCTAAGCCCAGAACAAGATAATTAGTTCTGGGCTTCTTTTATGCAGCAATGCCTAATTAACTACCGTTACGCCACTAAACGACGGCGCTGCGCCAAAGGAAATAATCGATAGAAGTTTTCAGTGGTTGCGCTGGCTAATTCAGTAATACTGACCGCTTTAACTTCTGCAATGGCAGCAGCAACATCAGTAACATAAGCCGGTTGATTGGTTTTACCACGGTGCGGTACCGGCGCAAGATAAGGCGCGTCGGTTTCAATTAACAGACGGTCAAGAGGAAGTTTTTTGACCACATCCCGTAATTCTGCGGCATTTCGAAAGGTCATAATGCCCGAGATCGAAATATAAAAGCCTAAATCTAAGGCCGCTTTTGCCATCTCATAGCTTTCGGTAAAGCAATGCAAAACGCCACCGGCGTTTTCAGCCTGATGTGACTTTAATAATGCAATGGTATCAGTGCGCGCATCACGCGTATGAATAATCAAGGGTTTAGTTAACTGGCGAGCCACACTAATGTGTTTAACAAAGGCATCTTGCTGCGTCGCTTTACTCTCTGGGCTATAAAAATAATCCAGACCGGTTTCCCCCACCGCCACAACACGCTCAGCACTGGCGAGCTTCAGTAACTGCAGCTCATCAACGGTGCCTTCTTGATGCAGCGGATGCTCGCCACATGAAATCGATACACCTGCAAAAGGTTGCACTAAATCGGCCATCGCATCGAATTCAGCTAAGGACACACTGACACACAGTAAATGTTCAATTTGCCGTTTTTCGGCTGCAGCAATCACCTGCTCTAGGCTCATACCCAATTTGTCGAGTTCTAACCGATCTAAATGACAATGCGAATCTATAAACAAAACAACCTCGAAAATACTGCTGTTATTCAAGTGAATAACGTTACATGGTGTAAGTGGCTTCTGCACTTCCTAACATGCCACCTAATAATTTTTCAATACGATCACTTAAGCCATGTTTATCATCAATAAAGGCCACACCGACACCCGCCGGATTAGAGCTTTGCGCACCTAAAGGCGATACCCAGGCTACTTTACCCGTCGCTATAATAGGTTCAAGTGTATCAGGCAAGGTTACGCTAAGGGCTAACGATTGGCCCATTTTAAATACTCTAGCCGAGCGGATAAAAAGCCCACCGTTTTTTAAAAACGGCATGTAGCACTTATATAACTCTTTGCCATCATTGAAATTTAATGCAACTTCTTCCATTTTCGCTCCTCTGCTTATTCAGCAGACTATTAGGGCTTGTTGAACTTTTATACGGGTTTTATCGCATCGTCGCCAGTATTAATGTAGCGTTTGGCTGCTAGTAGGGCATTTCACTACTCAACTACCGCTTGCCAAAAGGCGCGCGGCTAAACACCTTGTGCGTTAATTCAACTTACGATACCACAAGGTATGCGTTGTTGGCTGCTAGGCGGCATCGAAGCCAAAATAAACACCACAAACGTATAACAACAATTGGCTTAGCGGCGGCGCATGATACTTTTAAATTCAAGCAATAAGGCGGTTAACGCCAGTGTTTTATTCTGCCCTAAAATCTGTTGCTCGTCACGACGCCAACGATAATACACTAGTTGCAAGCGTTGCAGTGCTTCAGGCGCCACATCTGAATGCTGGTTACACCACTGCGTTAAGAAATAACCCAATATTTGCGCACAGTCGGTACGGCCTTCTAAGTTTTTCACTAGCGTACTTAAGCCCGACTCATCCTGCAATAGCAGCGACAGTGCGGCCAGTAACTCTTCAATTTCTGCCGCCGTATTGCCTTGCAACAACGCCAACGCCTGTAACGGCGCACCACCACTAAAAGCAAACAAAAAACGTGGCAAACTGCCTTGATACTGCTGACTTAACCAATCAAACAAGTTGGCTTCATTTAAGGTGGGTAAACTCCAGCGCTGACAACGGCTGAGCAAGGTAGCTTTTAAACGCTGGGGCTGGCTGGTTTGCAGCACCAGATAACAGCCTTGTGGTGGCTCTTCTAAGGTTTTAAGTAAGGCATTCGCCGCCGCTTCCGTTAGCCGCTGCACTTCGGATAGCACAATCACTTTATTGCCGTGTTGTTGGGCAGCGCCTTGCGTAAAGTCGATTAGACGGCGAATTTCATCCACACCAATACTGTTATTATCTTGGTTTAAGGTTAATAAATCAGGATGGTTACCCGCCGCTAACAGCAAGCAGCTTTTACATTGGCCGCAAGCCATGTCTGCTTGCCGATTTTTACATAACAGTAATGCGGCTAACGCTTGGCTTAACAGTTGTTTGCCTGTGCCAGGGGCACCGGTTAATAAAATAGCATGGGCTAAATGCTGCTCACTGGCCAATCGAGCCAGTTGCGCTAAGGGCGAAGCCAACCAAGGCATAGCACTTAACGGGATATCACTCATAACATGGCCTCAGCCAAGGCGTGCTCTAAAGCTGTGGCCACTTGCTCAATCGATTGCGCCGCATCAATAATCACAATACCCGGCTCACTGTGCGCAATGGCTAGGTATTTTGCACGGGTGCGTTCAAAAAAAGCCAGTTGTTCCTGCTCAATACGATCGAGTTGCCCACGATGCGCAGCCCTGCTTAAACCAATAGCCGGATCAATATCTAAATACAAGGTTAAATTGGGCTGCGTGTTACCCAGCAGCGCTTTGCGTAGGTCGTTAATCAATTGTTCGTTTAACTGCCGACCCCCGCCTTGATAAGCACGTGAAGATAAATCATGCCGATCGGCTAAAATACACTGGCCAGCGGCTAAAGTCGGTTCAATGACATTACGTAATAATTGTACCCGGGCCGCATACATTAACAACAGCTCGGTCTCGGCGGCAATCTGCTCAGCCGGATCCGCGTGTTTGACTAACGTTCTTAATTGTTCGGCCAGAGGTGTACCACCGGGCTCACGAGTGCACACCACCTGGTGGCCATGCTTTTCTAACCAGCGTTTTACTGTGGCCATTGCCGTACTCTTGCCGGCGCCTTCAAGCCCTTCGATGACAATAAACTTGCCTTGCTTAGTCATGTTATTTTCCAAGAATATATTTTTTAACCGCAGCATTATGCTGCTCAAGTGATTGTGAAAACACATGCGAGCCGTCACCACGACTGACAAAATAAAAGTAATCGCTTATCTCGGGTTGCGCAGCGGCAATTAACGCGCTGCGGCTGACTAATGAGATCGGGCCAGGCGGTAAGCCATGATGGCGATAGGTATTGTAACGATGTGGATCACGTAAATTAGCGCGGGTGATACGGCCACTGTACTCGGTTAAACCGTAAATAACGGTCGGGTCCGTTTGTAAGCGCATATTGCTTTGTATGCGATTGATAAACACAGAGCTGACCAAGGCGCGCTCACTGGCGAGGCCGCTTTCCTTTTCAATAATAGAGGCCATAATCAGTAATTCGTAGGGGTTTTGCAGCGGTAAAGTGCTTTGGCGTTGCTGCCAATAACGCTCTAGCTCCGTTTTTAAAGCTTGATGCGCTCGGCGCCAAATGTCGCTGGCTTTACTATTGGCGGTATAAAAATAGGTATCGGGATAAAACAGGCCTTCTAACTCTTGCTCTACCCGGCCGGTTTGCGCCAATGTGCCCCAGGCTTCAGGCCAACTGATCAGCTCAGCGAGTTTATCACTACTGTCAATATCTTGAATTAAATACGGCAAATCGGCAAAACGCTGCCAACTTTGCGCTAGGGTTTCACCTTCAATTAAAGTGACGCTAAATTGCGCCACCTTGCCACTTCGAAACAACGCCAACGCTTCGCTAAGAGAACTTTGGCTAGGGACTCGATAAACGCCTTGTTGTAACTGAGCGATCTGCGGCTGCTGTTTAACATACAATTTTAAAACGTAACAATCTATGGCGGTTAATTGCTGTTGGTTTTGCCAATCGCGGCATAAACTACGCACTGATGTACCCGCTTTAAGCGTATAAAGGCTGTCACTGAAGGTCACCGTCTTTGCTAAAGTTGTGGTGGTTAATTGCTGCCAACCTGAATAAAGCAGCACGATGATTAACACTACCAACAGTGGTAGCCAGGCCAAAACTCGTTTTAACATAGCATCTCTTGCTGTAATTGCTGCACAGGTTCAAGCGGTAACGCTCGACCAGACAATTGCCGCACCGGCGCCACACCTAGCAAGGCGTTACAAATAAACATCGCTTCAACTTGGTCTAGTTCGGCTAAAGACAAGCAGCGTTCTTGAAACTGCGCTTGTTCGCTTAAAATATGCTGACGCATCACACCTGCGACTCCAGCCAAATGCAGTGGCGGTGTATACCACTGGCCCTTTAGTTGATAAAACAGATTGGCGGCCGTTGCTTCGGTAAGCTGTTGTTGTTGATCGGCCACGAGCAAATCATCAAAGTCAGTTTTCGCCAGCTCTTGTTTTAACAACACTTGCTCAAGCCGATTAGTATGCTTAAGCCCAGCCAATGCCGGTTGAATGGCTAAGCGTAATTGCGCGATGCCAACACGGATCCCTTGTTCTCGCCAGCGATGATAATCGGGCATCGGAGCATGATACAAATACACCAAGGCTGAACTATGCGGACTTGGTGCATAACCTCTCCCGCCAATGCCTCGGGAGATCAATAATTTAATTACGCCATTACTGTTTTGCTTGGCCGCTTCTGTCAACACCGCTTGTGTTAAGCCGGACCAATCGATGGCGGGCATCGCTAATCGTGTTACCGATAACTGTAAGCGCGCTAGGTGCAGTGGCCATAGTTGTGGCTGACCTTGCTTAATCGCAATGGTAGTAAAGACGCCATCACCGTATTGCAACGCTCGGCAACCTGCGGCGATCTGCAATTGTTCAGTGTCTTTAATCAGAATAATGTCAGCCGACATAGCACGCCTGCACAGAAAAATATGCGCAAGTATGCCTTAATCTGTCATTAAAACAAAGCGCTCAGCGGGCAAAACAGCGCCGTGGGTTTACCGGCTATTATTTTAAAATGTCGGTTTAATTAAGCGATATCGCTTTCAGTGCATAGGGCAACGAAGATCCCGCAGTTTAGTAGGTAAAAGAATGTGGTACTCAAAACCACTGGAGAAAATGCCTTTACCAAGGTGGCTGGTACACAGAAAAAATTGCCCTTCTTTCATATAGCGCAGTGCATTCAGCGAAAAACGCGCCGCACAACTTTGCCGGGGCACGCTGTGAACCCGTCTAGGTCACTTGCATACTTCATCCTGAAGTGTACCCTTCGGGCCAGCGTACCGTTGTTCAAATTTGTTCCCGACAAATTTGTCTGTTTTTCATCCCTGAAAAACACGGTTCTGGACAAAGTGTACTGCGTGCCATCTGCCTCAAAATGTTCATGAGAATGCCATCTAAACTTGAAAGCTTGCGGTGATTTTTGCAGACGCATTGGGGTAGCGTTTTCGTAACAGCAGCAGGGATGCTGCGCAGGCTGAAAGGGCACAGGGAGGTGATCCTTGAAGCCGGTGGAGAAAATGTCTACCCCAAGGTGGCTAGCACACAATAAAATTGCCCTCCTTGCATATAGCGCAGTGCATCCAGCGACAAGCGCGCCGCACAACTTTGCCGGGGCACGCTGTGAACCCGTCCCTGGGCACTCCTCTTTGGCATCCATGCCAAAGACGTCCCCAGACAAAGTGTCCTCTGCACTTTTCGCTTCGTTAAATACCATTTGAACCTTTAGATAACGTAATACTTAGCAGGTCGATATGAAACTCAACGATTTAACTAAAAGCCAATCATAAAAAACCGCGCTATAAAGCGCGGTTTTTCAACAAGCACAGCGGGTTAGATCTTCTTGAACAGAATAGAACCGTTAGTACCACCAAAACCGAAAGAGTTACATAACGCATACTCTAACTGGGCTTGGCGACTTTCATGCGGCACATAATCTAAATCACAACCGTCACTTGGGTTGTCCAAGTTAATGGTTGGAGTCACCAACTGATCTTGCAGTGACAACACCGTAATAATCGACTCAACTGAACCGGCGGCACCTAACAAGTGACCGATCATTGATTTCGATGAACTGACCATCACTTTATCAATGTTACTGGCAAACACAGATTTAATGGCACTGGTTTCGGCCAAATCACCGGCCAGCGTTGAAGTACCGTGTGCATTGATGTATTGCACTTGATCCGCATTAACAGCCGCATCATTTAAGGCGTTTTGCATCGCCCGAGCGGCACCGGCACCGTTTTCTGGTGGTGAAGTCATGTGATAAGCATCACCGCTCATACCAAAACCGACTAGCTCTGCATAAATTTTCGCACCGCGAGCTTTAGCGTGTTCGTACTCTTCCAGTACCATCACACCTGCGCCATCACCTAACACAAAACCATCACGGTCTTTATCCCAAGGGCGGCTGGCTTGTTGTGGCGCATCGTTGCGAGTTGACAGCGCACGAGCGGCACCAAAGCCCCCCATACCCAATTCCGTAGAGGCTTTTTCAGCGCCCCCGGCCACCATCACATCGGCATCACCATATACAATCATTCGCGCGGCTTGGCCGATATTGTGGACACCCGTAGTACAGGCAGTAACAATACTGATATTCGGGCCCTGCAAACCAAGCATAATAGACAGCTGACCGGCGATCATATTGATAATGGTAGACGGGACAAAGAAAGGCGATAAACGCTTCGGACCGCTGTTCATTAACTTTGTATGATTTTCTTCAATCAAGCCTAAACCACCAATACCTGAGCCGATAGCGGCGCCGATACGGTGAGCGTTTTGCTCGGTAACTTCCAATCCGGAGTCACGAAATGCCTGAATAGCCGCAGCAACACCGTATTGGATAAATAAATCCATTTTTTTAGTGTCTTTTGCTGGGAAATACGGCTCTACGTCAAAGTTTTTGACTAAGCCGGCAAATTTAGTTGTATAAGCGCTGGTATCAAAGTGCTCAATTAGACTAATACCGCTTTTCGCTTGCTGCAGTGCTTGCCAGCTGCTTGCGACATCATTGCCTAATGGCGTCAGCATACCTAAACCTGTTACCACTACACGACGTTTTGCCACCGTGTCCTCCGTTAGTACCTGTTTTTCTGATTCTTAAAACGAAAACGGGTAGCCGCGCTACCCGTTTTGCAAACCTTTAGCTTATTCAGCGTGGGCTTTGATGTAATCGATGGCTGATTGCACCGTAGTGATTTTTTCAGCTTCTTCGTCTGGAATTTCAGTATCGAATTCTTCTTCTAACGCCATCACTAATTCAACAGTGTCCAGTGAATCAGCGCCTAAGTCATCAACGAATGAGGCTTCGTTTTTAACTTCGTCTTCTTTAACGCCCAGTTGTTCGATAATGATTTTCTTAACGCGATCTTCGATGTTGCTCATCTTTTCTTCCTTTTTCTCATATAAATCGCAACAATTCGTGCAATTTGGTGTGGCGCTAGTTTATTCGTAAGCTTAGGTTGTTGCAAGCAATGCGATAGGCATTTTTTGCTGGTCAAACCTGATTCGCTTACACCATATACATACCGCCGTTAACGTGAACTGTTTCGCCGGTGATATAAGCTGCGTGCGTAGAAGCCAAAAACGCCACTGTTGCTGCTATTTCTTCTGGCTGCCCTAAACGATTAGCCGGCACTTGCGAGAAAATAGCGGTTTTTTGCTCTTCAGACAACTCTTTCGTCATGTCTGTATCAATAAAACCTGGCGCAACCGCGTTTACGGTAATTCCGCGTGATGCAACTTCTTTTGCTAACGACTTAGTAAAGCCTAAAACACCGGCTTTGGCTGCAGCATAATTGGTTTGACCGGCATTACCCATTGAGCCAACAACTGAGCCAATAGTAATGATCCGACCGAAACGTTTTTTCATCATGCTGCGTAACACGGCTTTGCTTAAGCGAAATACCGATGTCAAATTGGTTTGCATAATATCAAACCATTCATCATCTTTCATCCGCATTAGCAGGTTATCGCGAGTAATACCGGCATTATTGACTAAAATGTCGATTTCACCAAATTGATTTTTAATTTGCTCAAGGCAAGCGTCAACCGAAGCGGTATCGGTGACGTTAAGCACTAAACCCGCACCCTGCTCACCAAGATACTCACCAATGGCAGCCGCGCCTTTTTCAGTGGTTGCCGTGCCCACAACTTTAGCGCCTAACGCGGCTAATTGCTCTGCAATAGCTCGGCCAATACCACGACTTGCGCCAGTAACTAACGCAACTTTGCCTTCTAAACTGATAAAATTATTCATTTAAATACCCTTATTCTGCTGCTAGCGCGGCGGTAAGCGACGTTGCATCATTAACTGAAGCGGTTTTCAGCTCTTTATTAATGCGTTTAATTAAGCCACTTAATACTTTGCCTGCGCCTAATTCCAGCACCTCGGTAACACCTTGCGCGGCGAAGTACTCAATAGTTTCAGTCCAACGCACTGGGCTGTATAGCTGACGGATCAGTGCATCTTTGATCTCTGCTTGCACATTCGTTGCCATGACATCAACGTTATTGACCACAGGCGTACTAGGCGCAGCAAAGTGCAGTGCCGCTAAATCTAAAGCAAGTTGCTCCGCAGCGGGACGCATTAAGGCACAGTGTGACGGAACGCTGACCGGTAAAGGTAAAGCACGTTTTGCGCCAGCGGCTTTACACGCTTCACCAGCACGCTCTACTGCCGCTTTATGACCGGCAATCACCACTTGACCAGGAGAGTTGTAATTAACCGGTGAGACCACCTCACCTTGTGCCGCTTCTGCACAGGCTTTGGCAATGGCTGCATCGTCTAAACCAATAATGGCTGACATAGCCCCCACACCGGCAGGTACCGCCTGTTGCATATAGTGGCCACGCTTTTCTACCAGCTTAACCGCATCGGCAAGTGACAACACACCGGCACAGACTAAAGCAGAATACTCACCTAATGAGTGCCCTGCAAAATACGCCGGAGCCGCACCGTTTTGTTGTTGCCATAAACGCCATACCGCAACAGATGCCGCTAATAAGGCCGGCTGTGTACGATGCGTTTCATTTAATTCTGACTCAGGGCCAGTTGAAACTAGCGCCCAAAGATCATAACCCAAAGCAGCAGAGGCTTCGGCAAAAGTGTCTTGAACCACGGTATGTTGCTGATACAGCTCGTTAAGCATACCCACGCTTTGTGAACCCTGACCGGGAAACACGATGGCAAGTTTAGTAGTCATAGTGATCCTGAAAAATTAATAACGAATTAACGCAGACGCCCAAGCGAAACCACCGCCGAACGCTTCTAGTAATAAGGTTTGGCCACGTTGAATACGACCATCACGGATCGCTTCATCCAAAGCAGTGGGCACGGTGGCGGCCGACGTATTGCCATAACGATCAAGGTTAATCACCACTTGATCCATCGACATATCTAACTTACGCGCTACCGCAGCAATAATACGTAAATTTGCCTGATGCGGCACCAGCCAGTCAATATCAGACTTCTGCATATTGTTGGCCTCTAACGTCTGCTCAACCACTTGCGACAGCTTGTTAACGGCCACTTTAAACACGTCGTTGCCTTTCATGCTGCCCCACGATTCGTGTACCGATTTTTCATCGCCACGGATCGGATTATTGACGTACAGCAGCTCTGAATATTTACCATCGGCATGAATATGGGTCGATAAAATACCGGGTTGCTCTGAAGCTTCTAGCAATACCGCACCGGCGGCATCACCAAATAAAATCACCATAGAGCGATCTTCAGGGCTGACTAATTGCGATAAACAATCTGAGCCAATCACCAAGATCCGCTTTGCCATACCGCTTTTAATATATTGATCGGCAATACTTAAGCCATAACAAAAGCCGGCGCAGGCCGCAGCTATATCAAAGGCGGGAATGCCTGGAATGTCCAGATCGCGCTGAATTTCACAAGCCGAGCTCGGTAATGAACGCGCCGAGCTGGTGGTGGCGCAAATGATCAGATCAATGGTGTTTTTATCGATGCCGGCAGCTTCAATCGCTTTGAAAGCAGCAGCAGTACCCATACTGGCGACTGATTCATCAGGGCCAATAATGCGGCGCTCTTTAATGCCAGTACGCTCGATAATCCATTCGTCTGTGGTTTCTACCATAGACTCTAGGTCCGCATTGGTGCGAACCAGTGACGGGAAATAACTCCCGGTACCAATAATTCTTGAGTACATGCTACCCTATGCTTTATCAATAAGAACTTGTTCCAACCGATCTTTTATTTTGGCTGGCACTTGGCGTTCAACCTCGCGCACAGCTTGTCGGATGGCACTTAAAAATGCGTCTTTTGTCGCATTGCCATGACTTTTCACTACGATGCCGCGCAATCCTATCAGACTTGCACCATTATAGTGGTCGGGGTTCATTCCCTGATAAAGACTTTTTAGCACAGGTTTAAACAACCAGCTTAATAAAGCGGCTAATGGCCGTTGTTTAATACTCTGTTGCGCCCGCTTAATAATCAGCTTGGCAACGCCTTCACAGGTTTTCAGCGCGACATTACCCACAAAGCCGTCACAAACAATCACATCAGCCTTGCCAGAAAAAATATCATTGCCTTCAATATAGCCGATATAATTCAAACCGTTGCATTCGGTTAATAATTGCGAGGCACGTTTTATTTGATCTGAGCCTTTAATTTCTTCCTCGCCCATGTTCAGCAAGGCCACCCGAGGGGCTTTAATACCAATAACTTGCTCGGCCATCACCGCGCCCATCATGGCAAATTGAAATAACGTATCCGCATCACAGTTTACCGTAGCACCTAAATCCAACATATAAACTGGATTACCTTGGCAACTGGGCAAAGCACTGATTAATGCTGGCCGCTCCACGCCGTTAAGCATTTTTAACACATAATGTGCGATTGCAATTAAGGCACCGGTATTGCCGGCGGAGACACAGGCGTGGACTTGTTCTTGTTCAACCAGTTCTAAGGCATGACGCATGGCACTTTCACGTTTGCTGCGTAACGCTAACGCCGGCTTGTCGGCCATAAGTACTTGCTCAGTACTGTGCACAAAACGAATACGCGGTTCGTCGACCACACCAGCAAGCTTTAACGCTTGTTCTAGTACTGGCTGATCACCACATAAGACTAGTTGAAGATGAGGGAATTCTTGAAGCGCTGCCAGAGCGGCAGGAATAGTAGATTGGGGGCCGAAGTCGCCCCCCATCATATCTAAAGCCAAAGAAGGCTTTAGCTGCTGCACGTGCTTACCGGTTAGGATAAGTGCGTCCAGACTTATTTTACTTTACGGCCTTTGAAGTAACCATCGGCAGTAATGTGGTGACGACGGTGAGTTTCACCGGTAGTTGCGTCAACTGACAGCGTAGGGCCAGTTAATGCATCATGTGAACGGCGCATGTCACGACGTGCACGAGATTTTTTGTTTTGCTGAACAGCCATTGTATTTCTCCTAAATCACTTTTTTTTCAATTCTTGCAGTATAGCGAATGGGTTGGGCTTTTCTGGCTCTGGCCCGATATCACCGAAGCTAAGTGAGTCAGGATCAACCTGACAATCAACCGCATCATGCATCGGAAACAGTGGCAATGCCAGAATGAGTTCATCCTCAATCAACTGCCGTAAATTAATCTCGCCGTGCTCATCACGCTCGACCACGTCATAGCGCTCAGGAATCAATTCCAAAGCCGCGTTATCATCCCCTTTAACAGGAGTATATGCAAAACTTACGTCTAGTGTGAGTGGTATGGGTTCACCACAACGTTCACATTTAACACTTACCTGGCAATGCGCTGTACCGTTTAACACAGTAAGGTTTTGCTGGTCAATTTCGCATTCAATTCTGACTGTTACGTCGTCTTGGTACGCCATTAACCCGTCTTTAAGACGGATTAAGGTGTTTAGTGGCACTATACCGGAGTAACCGGAACGTTTTTGTGCTGCTTTAACCGGATCGAGCGTAACAGGTATTTTCAATTTTTGCATAAGGCGCGCATCATATAGAAGCAGCCCCTTGCTGTCAAAGGGTTCTGCAGGTTTTTCAACATTTTTGTCAGCAGGCTATTATAGTGTGCACCCTGTTGTTTATAAAAGGACTATTTTGTGACTATTGCCGAACGCCCTTCATTATATTTAGCTTCAACCTCGCCCTACCGTCGCGCGTTGTTAAGTAAATTAACTGAAAACTTTCAATGTATTGCCCCCAACACTATTGAAACACCCCGTGTCGGTGAAAGCGCCGCAGCCTTGGTACAGCGTTTAGCAACAGAAAAAGCACACGCCGTGGCCAGCACGTTAACGAGTGGCTTAGTGATTGGTTCAGATCAAGTGGCAGTATTTGGTCAAGACATTATTGGCAAACCGCATACGGAAGAAAAAGCCTGCGCGCAATTACGTCAATTTAGCGGCCATGCGGTGCAATTTCTTACGGGTTTAGCCGTAGTTAATGCCGCAACAGGTGAAACACAAACCACACTTGATTGTTTTAATGTGCATTTTCGCACATTGACTGAGGCAGAGATCCGCTGTTACGTGGCACGCGAACAACCGCTCGATTGCGCTGGAAGCTTTAAAAGCGAAGGCTTAGGCATTTGTTTATTCAGTAAATTAGCAGGCGATGACCCTAACAGCTTAATCGGCTTACCACTGATTAAGCTGTTGCAACTGCTGCGCCAAGCTGGCCGAGATCTGTTACTTGAGCCTTAACAGCGCTTAGCGCACCCAAGCGGGTAAATCAGCTAGGCGATCGATAATGGCTAATGGCGCATATTGTTGCAACACAGCAACGTCATGGGCGCCATGGCTCACCCCAATCCTTGGCATGGCAATAGCCTGCGCCATTTTCAGATCATGACTGGTATCCCCCACCATAATCGCTTCATTGGCGGCTACACCAAGCTGTTGAATAATTTGCTGTAACATATCGGGATGGGGTTTCGATTGTGCTTCATCGGCACAGCGACTGGTGGCAAAATAGCGTGCCAAGCCGGTTTCGGCAAACATTCGATCTAAGCCTTTGCGCGCCTTTCCCGTGGCTACGGCTAATAGCACATTACGCTCAGCTAATTGCTGTAACACCTGCTCGGCATCGGCAAATAACGGTGTCGGCGTGGTGTCGTGCTGCACATATTGATCGCGATAATGCTCAAATAGTTGCTGCCGCTGCGCGGGATTAGCGCTTGGAAACAACATATCAAACGCCGGATCTAAGCTTAAGCCAATAATATGCCGCACCGCGGCCGTACTTGGCACAGCAATACCGGTATGCAAGGCAGCAGCTTGCATCGACGAGACAATTCGCCCAACGGAATCCATGACGGTGCCATCCCAATCGAAAATCACTAACTTGACTGCTGACATCTTATTTTCTCGTTAATTGGCTCATGGCTTGGTTTAACTGCTCATCCAGCGGGGCTTCAAAGCGCATGGTTGTCTCGGTGCCGGGATGCATAAAACTTAAACTGTAAGCATGTAAAAATAACCGATTAAGCCCAATTTTATTCATTTGGCTACTAAAGGTGTTATCACCGTATTTATCATCGCAGGCTATCGGGTGACCTTTACAGGCGGTATGAACCCGAATTTGGTGGGTACGGCCTGTTACCGGAAAGGCTTCCACTAGGGTGCCTTCCTGATAACGCTGCAAAATACGAAAACGCGTTTCCGATTCTTTACCTTCTTTAGCATCGACCCGCACCACTCGCTCACCCGATTGCAGCGTGTTTTTCTTTAACGGCTCGGTCACTTTACGTATTTTGTTGTCCCAATCACCCGATACTAACGCCCAATATTTTTTCTCAACGGTTTTATCACGTAACTGAGCATGCAAATGCGTTAACACCGAACGCTTTTTAGCAATCATTAAACAGCCCGAGGTATCACGGTCTAAGCGGTGAACTAATTCAAGATGTTTCGCCAAGGGCCGCAGAGCCCGTAAGGCTTCAATAACGCCAAACTGCAAGCCACTGCCGCCATGAACCGCCATACCTGAAGGTTTGTTTAACACGATTAAATCAGCGTCTTCAAACAAGATATGCTGCTCTAAATCTTTTACCATGCTCAGCTTAACAGAGATAGCATCCGGCTCTGCCGCAACGGTAAACGGCGGTACACGCACCACATCGTCAGCTTGCAGCTTGTATTCAGGTTTGATGCGTTTTTTGTTGACCCGCACCTCACCTTTTCGCAAAACCCGATAAATGACACTTTTAGGTACGCCACGCAGCCGGGCAATCAAAAAGTTATCTATGCGCTGACCAATAAAATCACTTTCGATTTCAATCATTTGCACCGGCAATTTTATTTCATCAGTCATGGCTTTAAATTACTCTGCTAATATTACAATTCAGTTGCTATCCAAGGCGGAATAGTGGGATAATCACCCCGCTAATTCTGCCGAGTTTCGGCAATTAGGGCGCTCACAGTGACATAAGAGACGTTGTGCGGCACCGTCAGGGGATGTGATCATACCGAAATCGTGGTGAAAACCAATGTTTTTTATACCCCCGGCGTTTACTCACTGCCATTTGCCTGAGGTAATGTTGCGTAATTTGTTACCAACAACGGCAAAACACAAGATCCGGTCACCGAGCAAAAATAAAGATTAGCCAGAACGCAGCGCTTTATGGCGATGTGTGTCAGATTTAAAAACGAAGACAGTTTAGCCTGCCCCAACAATACGTGTAGGCTCGCTACTGTAACGAGTAAAAAATTAGGTTCCCTCAAGCACCCAGTCGGGAGACTGCAGCATTATGTGTTTGATAACGTCTGAACACCCAGGTGCCCGGAAAAGTTGTGTTGTGGCTGCATAAATGAGTCACCCAACAATGAAAAGAATGTTAATTAACGCAACGCAAGAAGAAGAAATTCGTGTTGCATTGGTCGATGGCCAAAAACTGTATGACCTGGATATCGAAAGCCCAGGCCATGAACAAAAAAAAGCGAATATTTATAAAGGCAAAATCACCCGTGTTGAACCCAGTCTAGAAGCGGCCTTCGTCGATTATGGTGCTGATCGTCATGGTTTTTTACCGCTAAAAGAAATTTCCCGTGAATATTTCCCCTCTGGTTATAGCTTCGATGGCCGTCCTAACATTAAGGAAGTGGTTAAAGAAGGTCAGGAAGTCATCATCCAAATTGATAAAGAAGAACGCGGCCAAAAAGGCGCTGCGCTAACGACGTTTATCAGTTTAGCCGGTTCTTACTTGGTATTAATGCCCAACAACCCGCGTGCGGGAGGGATTTCTCGTCGTATTGAAGGTGACGAGCGTCAAGAGTTAAAAGATTCGTTAGGCCAACTAGAAATGCCAGATGGCATGGGTTTAATCGTGCGTACTGCCGGTGTGGGTAAATCTTACGAAGAGCTGGATTACGACTTAAAAGCGTTATTAAAGCATTGGTCAGCCATTACCGAAGAAGCTAAAAAGCGCACGGGTCCGTTCTTAATTCACCAAGAAAGCAACGTGGTTTTCCGTGCGATCCGTGATTATTTACGTCGTGATGTTGGCGAGATCTTAATTGATAGCCAGAAAATCTTTGAAGAAGCTAAAGTGTATATCCAACAGTTCCGCCCTGATTTTGCCCACCGGGTAAAAATGTATCAGGGTGAAGTGCCGTTGTTTATGCATTATCAAATTGAAAACCAGATTGAAACCGCCTTCCGCCGCGAAGTGCGTTTACCTTCGGGTGGCTCTATTGTTATCGATAGCACCGAAGCGTTAACCGCCATTGACATTAACTCGTCAAAAGCAACCAAAGGCGGCGATATCGAAGAAACCGCCTTTAATACCAACCTAGAAGCGGCCGATGAAATTGCTCGCCAATTACGTTTACGTGACTTAGGTGGCTTAATTGTTATCGACTTTATCGACATGACGCCGGTGCGCCATCAACGTGAAGTAGAAAACCGTTTAAAAGATGCGGTAAAACAAGATCGCGCTCGGGTGCAAATTGGCCGGATTTCGCGTTTTGGTTTGTTAGAGATGTCACGCCAGCGTTTACGCCCTTCACTAGGTGAATCAGCCGGACACGTCTGCCCTCGTTGTCATGGCCGTGGCACTATCCGCAGTATTGAATCGTCTGCCTTATCAATCTTACGTTTAATTGAAGAAGATGCGATTAAAGACAACACCAGCCAGATCCATGCGCAGGTACCGGTGTCTGTTGCCACGTATTTAATGAACGAAAAGCGTGAAGGTGTGCGTCGTATTGAACAGCGTAATGGTATTCGGGTGTTTATTATCCCGAATGAGCATTTAGAAACGCCGAACTACGAAGTGACACGTATTCGTATCGACGAAGAAATCGAAGATGCCAGCTACACTCTGCCTAAAGTGCCAGAGCACAGCACTAAGCTGTATCAGCCAAGCAGCGAAACAGTTAAAGAAAAACCTGCGGTTTCTGCGTTAAGTTTATCACAAGCGTCTGCTCCGGTAGCTGCACCGGTTGCGCCAGCAGCGGCGCCAGCCAGCCCTGCCCGTCCTGCTGCTGCTACGCCAACAACACCAGGTTTAGTCAGTCGGTTGGTCGCTTGGTTAAGCAGTGTATTTGCACCAGCAACTCCCCCTGCCGAAACCACGCCAGTGACTAAGGAGCAGAAAACCAGCAACACGAAAGAGCCGCGTAACGAGCAACGTCCTGATCGCAACGACAACTCACGTCGTCGTAACAATCGTCGTCGTCGCCCGGATCAAGATAAAACAGCAGATAAAGCGGTTGAAAAACCCGTTGAAAAAGCAGCGGCTGTTGAAGAGAAAGCGCCTCGTCCAGAGCGTAATCGTCCACAATCGCAAGATAAACCTGCTCGCACTGCGGAACCTCGTAAAGCCGCAGCTGAGCCACGTGCTGAAAAAGCGTCGGCAGAAACAGCGGATGAACCAAACAGCCGTGCCGCAGCCGCTGAACGTCGGCAACGTCGCAATCTGCAACGCTCTGTACGTTTAGCTAAAGCGGAAGCTGCCGACACGTTAGTACCGGCTGCCGTTGCGGTTGACGCTGCCAAAGCAGAAACGACTGCAGCAAGCCAAGCGCCAGCAAAAGATCAGGTTAACGCCGTTGAAACCGCAACCGTTACTACGGCGCCAGCCGTTGTTGAAACCGCCAGCCCTGCAGCTGACGTCAAGGACTCGAGCGTGACAGAGCCCGTGGTAGTCGCCGAGGCTTCGCCAATCAGCGAAACCAAACCGGCTGCTGAAACGGCTATCGCAACTGCTGAAAGCATTGCCACGGACAGTAACGAAACAGAGGCAGAAACAGCCACTACAACTGAAAGCCACTCTGACACAGAAAGTGCTGAGCCTCGCAGTCGCAGTCGTCGTTCGCCACGGCATTTACGTGCCGCCGGTCAAAAGCGTCGTAAAGAACAAACCGACACGACAGCTACCACTGAAGAGCCGGTTGCCACAGAAAGTACTGAGGCGAATGCTACAGAGAGTACTGAGGCGAATGCCACAACTGACGCGGTAGAGCCTATCACGTCAGAGCCTGTAGCGGATGTCGCTGATACCCCTGCGATTGACGCTGAGAAGCCAACACGCAGCCGTAGCCGTCGTCGCCCAGCCAAAGCCAGTGCTGACACAGTGAAAGCAGATGAGACTGCAGCGGCCACTGTTGCAACCGATGAAGCGGCATCAGCCCCTGTGGTAACTGAGCAAAGCCCGCAACAGCAAAAGCTAGAATTAGCTGAGCCTGAAGCGACGCCTGCCGCGGTGGTTGTACCTACTGAGCCGGTAAAAGCCCCTGCTACAGTAGCAAAAACTGAAGAAGTGACGACTGAGGCTGTGCCCGTGGCAGCCAAAAACAGTAACAAGGCTACCGCCGAAGTAACGCCAGTTGAAGTAGCAACACCGGTTGTCGCTGAAGCGACTGCACCGGCTGAAGCTGACGTTGCGGCCCCAGCGGCTGCGGCTCCAGTTGCAGCTGCGCCGGCTAAAGAGGAACCGACTAAAGCCGCTCCTGCTAAAGCTGAAACGGTTACAGCCGCCCCTGTTGTCGCAGCTCAACCTAAAGCAGCAGCAAAAGCTACAGGTAGTCGCTTTGGTAGCATGGTCGTAGCAGAAATGACGAAACCACAAACCGTTACAGAAGAAGCCAAAACAGACGTCGTCACGGCAGTCACTGCTGAGCAACGTCCGGTTGTTAGCTCTTCTAGTCGCCCGGCAGGCTCGGCGTTTGCGCGTCAATCGGCATCAGCACCGATGACTAAACCAGGTAAACCCGAGTAAAATTGTCGTATCTGAGTTAAAAAGCCGGCCTTGCCGGCTTTTTTATTGGCTGTTTTTTAGTGCATTATTTTATGCAGCTTGTTTTATTAAGCATGGCTGTAAAATGTGTTTTTTATTCGCTAACCTAGGGTGCGACTAAGCTAACATCGCTGCAGCTTGTACTGGCATTATCTGATCCAACCCCGCGCTTGAGTCGACACTTGCAACGGTTTACTGGCAAAGGTTTGTAGTGCCAGCCAGCAAAATGTTATGTCGCAACGGCTTATTGAGCGAGGCAAAATGGCGTAAACAGTCAGTCACCTCAGAATGTTGTTGCGCTTGCTGGGCGGGCTAAAACGGAGCGGGCGTCATGTTGGCAGTTGAGCGCCTACAACACGTTTTTATTGCAGCTGAACCTTGGCAGTAAGTATTGCGGCCATAAAAAACGCCTCATAAAGAGGCGTTTTATAGAAAGCTAACGGTTTAACTTAGAAGTCGTATTTAGCGCTGAACTGCACACGGTGCATATCACCATCTAAACCACTTTCGATTTCACGATTAGCATACTTGTATTCAACACCCATCATAAACTTGGTATTGAACTGGTATAACGCATTGACACTGTAGCTCTGCATGGATTTATTCGCTGAGGTACCGGTCAAGCTGGTGTCATTATCAACATTTAACGCTGAATATAAGAAGGTTGAACGCCACTTGTCATTCCACAGGTGACGATACGCCACGGAGAAAGACGTTGATTTAATGGTTTCAAGTTCAGCATCACTTGTCGTGCCGGTTAATACCGCGCCATTGGAAGCGTTTAAACCGACATAACGGCCTAAACCTTCACCGGTGTTAATGGTAAAACGGATATCATCTTTATTAGCAAGGTTAAATTTACCGCTGAAAGACACACCGTAAGACGCCACGCTGTCATCTAATACGCCGTTTTCGATAGCAATTTGTCGAAGCAAACCGGCCACCCGGAAAGAGGCATTTTCAGTTTTAAAGTTGTAACCTACCGTAAAGTCTGGAGTGGCATTGTCATCTGTGGTGATACGAGTGCCGCCACCAAATGGCGTAACCGTACTTTCTGGGTTTTCTACCGCAATAGAGAAATTACCTGAAGTGTAACGAACCTGAGCTTGACGAATAAAGATAGCCGCATCAGCATTACCGACGAAGTCTAAGGTATCCGGTAAAGACTGTAAGTCCATAAAGTTTGACCAGGTTTGGCCAACTGTCCAATTTTTGTAATTAACAAAAGCATGGCGCATGACGGGGCTGTAACCGTTGGTGGTACGCTCATCGTTACCGTTATTACTGGTTTGAAAATCAAATTCAATACGCCCTGTCATCTTTTCACCGTTACCTAAATCGGTAGAGGTGCTAAAGAAGAAACGCGTTTGACGAGCATGCATATCAAAACGTGTTGTGCTGTCGCCATTTATCGGTGTGACAGAGGGTACATAAAAATCACGCCCAATTGACGCGATGTCTCCGTCTGCATCACTCACCATCATATCAAGTTTGACGTAACCACCGTAACTTACTTCGGTGTCGCCCACTTTAAAGCCGTTGTTCGCATGTGCTGCGCCTGCAGTTAAGGCTAATGCGATAGCCGCAGCTAAGGTATTCCGTGTCTTACATTGTCTCATCTGGAGTTCTCCATGTTTTTTTATAGTAGTACTGATGTCGTTATTATTGTAACCAAACTCTGAGCGACAGTCTGCATCTTCGCAATTAGCCTTTAGTCGCAATTCGCACTCTGTTTTAACATCGTCTAGACTATGGTCTAATTTCTTTAAACAGCTGTCTCCGTTAGTAATGATTAATAATAATTACGATAATCCGTAGGGGATCATATGACGCAACCAACTCTTTATCCGGTGCCTGAAAAAATCAAGCAGCATTGCCATGTAACTGATGAACAATATCAAGCACTTTACCAACAATCTATTGAACAGCCTGATCAGTTCTGGGGCGAACAAGCCAAGAAACTGGATTGGATTAAACCGTTTACTCAGGTGAAAGACACCAGCTATGAACTGGGCAAAGTGAAAATCAATTGGTTTGCTGATGGCGTGCTAAATGCCAGTGTTAACTGTTTAGATCGCCATCTTGCCACGCGAGCCAATCAAGTGGCCTTTTATTGGGAAGGTGATGAGCCTGGCGTTGAATCAAAAGTGACCTATCAACAACTGTATGATGAGGTTTGCCAACTCGCCAACGGCATGAAAGCCCTGGGGGTGAATAAAGGTGATCGGGTTACCATTTACTTACCGATGATACCGCAAGCCGCTGTTGCGCTATTAGCCTGTGCTCGAATTGGTGCGGTGCACTCGGTGGTGTTTGCCGGTTTCTCACCTGATGCACTGGGCAGCCGTATCGTCGATTGTGATTCAAAATTGGTGATCACCACCGATCAAGCTTTACGGGGTAGCCGTGCTACTAACCTAAAAGACAATACGGATTTAGCCTTAGCGCATTTAGGCGACACCAACCCAGTTAAAAATGTCATTGTGATTAAACATGTTGGCAAAAGCATTGATTTTCACCATGGTCGAGATGTTTGGTATCATGACCTGCTTGCTGCACAACCTAAAGAATGTGCACCTGAGCCGATGAATGCGGAAGATCCACTGTTTATTCTTTATACCTCCGGTTCAACCGGTAAGCCCAAAGGTGTCCTTCACACCACTGGCGGTTATCTGCTGTATGCCGCCATGACGCATCAATATGTTTTCGATTATCAAGAAGGCGATATTTACTGGTGCGCCGCAGACGTTGGCTGGGTTACAGGCCACAGTTATATTATTTACGGGCCGTTGGCCAATGGCGCCAGCAGCGTGATGTTTGAAGGTGTCCCTACCTACCCCAGCGTGAAACGTATTGCGCAAATTGTAGATAAATACCAGGTCAATATTCTGTATACCGCGCCAACAGCCATCCGCGCTTTGATGTCGCATGGCGATGCGCCTGTTGCCGGTGCCGATTTATCTTCGTTACGGATCTTAGGTAGCGTGGGTGAACCCATTAACCCAGAAGCATGGAATTGGTATCACGAAAAAATTGGTAAGGGTAATTGCCCTATCGTTGATACCTGGTGGCAAACAGAAACAGGCGGCATTTTAATTACGCCATTACCGGGTGCCACTGCCTTAAAACCTGGCTCGGCAACGCGGCCATTCTTTGGCGTTAAACCGGCGTTAGTGGATAACGAAGGCAACACCGTCACGGGCGCGGGCGAAGGTAATTTAGTTATCACGGATAGCTGGCCTGGGCAAATGCGTACCTTGTTTGGCGATCACGAACGCTTCGAGCAAACCTACTTTAGTACCTATGCGGGGGTTTATTTTACCGGTGATGGTGCACGTCGTGATGAAGACGGCTATTATTGGTTAACGGGTCGTGTCGATGATGTATTAAATATTTCTGGCCATCGTTTAGGCACCGCTGAGATTGAAAGCTGTCTTGTTGCGCATGAAGCGATTGCTGAAGCTGCCGTAGTCGGTTACCCACACGATATTAAAGGCCAAGGCATCTATGTGTATGTTTCACCTCGGGTGGGTGTAGAACCCAGTGAAGAGCTAACCAAAGCGATTAGAGCCTGGGTGCGTGAAGAAATTTCACCTATCGCTACGCCAGATCTGATACAGTGGGCTCCTGCCGGATTGCCGAAAACGCGCTCTGGTAAGATTATGCGCCGTATCCTGCGAAAAATTGCAGCCAATGAACATGATCAGTTAGGAGATATTTCTACACTGGCTGATCCATCAGTGGTTGAATTATTGGTAAATAACCGCTTAAATCGTAAGTAAGACACCCGTCCTCTTACGTTGAGCTGGTGTGTCTCCAGTCGCAGCAGAAAAGGCCGCTACCATGCGGCCTTTCTTATAACAAAAACAAGCTAAAACCACTGGAGGGAAGATGGCAAAGTTAATCGTAGCAGACGATCATCCGCTATTTAGAAACGCGCTTATTAATGCTATCAGCAGTACTTTTGCTACCAAAGCCACCGTTGAAACAGACAGTTTTGAAAGCACCTGTGCCGCCCTAGAACAACATCCCGATGCTGATTTGTTATTACTCGATCTGCATATGCCGGGAAACTGCGGTTTCTTGGGGTTAATTCAACTGCGGAAAAACTATCCCAGTTTACCGATCGTGGTGATTTCAGCGAGTGAAGATTTGGATGTGATCCGCCGCGTCATGTCGTTTGGCGCCTCTGCCTATGTCCCCAAATCCGCCAATCCTGTTGATATCAGTACCGCCTTAAATGCGGTGCTAGATGGTGAGTTATGGGTACCGAAGAACCTACAAAAACAAATTTTAGAACAAGGTGATACCGAGCAAGATTTGGATTTAGCCTCTCGGGTGGCGCAATTAACCCAGCAGCAATACAAAGTTTTGTATTATTTAACTGAGGGTTGGCTAAATAAACAAATTGCTTATGATCTGCATATCTCAGAAGCCACGGTGAAAGCGCATATTACGGCAATCTTTCGTAAACTGGGTTGCACTAACCGCACCCAAGTGGTGATCCAAGCGCAGCGGCTGACGTTAGAGCCGCCGGTTGATCGCGCTATGGCTCAGCATCAATAAGCGCTTGTTTGCCATTAAATCGCCAACGAGGGCCTAATTAGCGGCCCTTTTCAGCATTTTAAAATGATTCAGCGTTGCCCGTAACGCCCCCGGTTTAATCGGTTTAGCTAAAAACATCAACGACTCCGCTTTAGCTAAGGCCGCTAAATCAGCTTGAGGTGAGGCCGACACCAAGATGCCATTTACCTCTCCCCAATACTGACGGATCTGCCGATACAGATCTAAGCCATTCAAATGTTGGCCTAGTTGATAATCAATAATAATCACATCCGGTGCGGGATGGTTCGGCGCATAACTGAGTAACTCTTGTTCATCATAAAAACACTGCACATCAGTGATCTGCCATTGCTGTAATAAGACTTTTAACGCCGCTAAGTTAGCCGCATCATCATCGACACACACCACCGACAGCCCTGGTAAGGGCCTTTGCTGCAGGGGGCTAGGCAGAGGCAGATCTTGGCGGCGCTTGCCAAGTACTAACGGCAAGCGAATACTAAACACCGTGCCCTTACCCGGCCAAGACTTCACTAACAACTCATGGCCAAGCAATTTCGCCATCCGATTAACCACTCCCAGGCCCAAGCCCAGCCCTTGTTGGCCTTTAGCCGTGGCATCAATGCGATAAAAGTCTTCAAAAATACGCTGCAGATCTGCCTCACCAATACCCGGGCCAGAATCCCACACTTGCAATAACAAATGATCACCACGTTTGCGACAACCTAGTAAAATGCGTCCTTTATTGGTGTACTTGATGGCATTAGATAACATGTTTTGTAAGATCCGCCGTAAATAAGTGGCATCGGTTTGCACTTGTAACGAGCTGGTTTTTACTGTTAAGGCTAAGCCTTTTTGACTGGCCACCAAGCCATATTCGTCGGCTAATTGCATCAATAATTCTTTTAACGGCACCGGTTGTACATTCGGTTGTAACTTACCATCATCAAGTTTGGCGATTTCTAATAAGGTTGAAATCAGCTCTTCTGAAGCTTTCAGCGAATTATCAAGCTGCGTTAAAATCGCACTTTGTTGCTGCTTGTCGTGAATGCCTGCTAAAGCGGCAGTAAACAAGCGCGCGGCATTTAACGGCTGTAAAATATCGTGGCTGGCTAAAGCAAGAAACCGGGTTTTCGACGCATTCGCCGCTTCAGCTTCGGCTTTTGCTTGCAGTAATTGCTGCTCTGTTTCACGACGACGCCCTACCTCAGCCAGTAACTCCTGGTTCATGTCAGAAATAGTTTGCGTACGCTCATGCACCCGATCTTCTAAGTGTTGCTTCGCCTCGGCTAAGCCCTGCACGGCTTTAACATGGTCCGAGATGTCGGTAAAGCTGGTGACAAAACCGCCGCCAGGGATGGGGTTACCGCGCATTTCAATCACTTTACCATCAGGTCGCACCCGCTGAAAAACATGAGCCGTACCATTTCGCATATGCATAATACGTTTTTCAACGTGCTCATCCGGATCACCAACGCCACAGAGCCCGCGCTCCGCATTAAGCCGCACAATATCTGCCACCGGCCGCCCCACACGTACCATACCATCAGGATAATTAAACATCTCTAGGTAGGATTTATTCCACGCGACCAAATTCAGATCACGATCAACCACACTGACCCCTTGGCTTAAGTGTTCTAGCGTTGAGAATAATATTTTGCGAGAAAATTGAATGGCCTGCGTAGTGTCATCAAACAAGGTGACGACATCTTCAAACGCCAGTTGCCGCCCTTCAAGTACCGCATTAACCATAGTAGAGGCAGACGACGCGCCGATGACCCCAGCGAGTTCACGTTCAACGTGTTCGACTAACCCAACGCTAGGCAAGTCATCCAGTTGCAGAGTCATTTGCTGTTTACGACCAAATTCGGCTAAACATTCTGCGGCACGTTGATTACCAACAAACCGTTCCAGTAAGATTTTTAAATCACTGTTATGAATGCGAATACGCCGCGCTGGCGTATCTTGATGTTTAATCGGTAAATTCGGTTTAACAAAGGCCACCGCCTGTAAGCGATCAAGCAAGTTTACCTTGGTACTTAACGAGACCAACGTATAAGCAAGCACATTAAAGCCCAGCGACACCAAGACACCATGGCTTAACGAATCCAGCTTAATACCAAACATGGCCGTAGGCAGTAGCCAATTCAGCCCAAAGACCCCCTGCTGCATAATGGCGCTGCTTAATACCCCGGCATTCACCAGTTGCGGTAACATTAAGGTGTAAAACCACAACACCATACCAATACTTAAACCCGCATACACGCCATAAGCATTACCACGACGCCAATAAAGCCCGCCAACGACCGCAGGGACTAATTGAATGGTCAGCGCAAAGGCTAACAAACCGGTTTCGGCCAATTCGTAGTTGCGGGCAAAGACACTGTAATACAGATAAGACAGCGCCATCACCACCACGATCATGGTACGCCGTACCACCAAAATTAATAGGCTGTAATCGTGTGATAAACCTTTTTGCTTACTCGACTTTAATAAGCCTGGCATCACCACATCATTACTGATCATCGTGGCTAAAGCTAAGGTCGCAATAATAATCATCGACGTGGCGGCAGAGAAGCCACCGATAAACACTAATACGCTTAAAACGTTCCATTCCATCCGTGAAGGGATTAACAACACAAAGCTATCCGCCAGCTCCAGCATATCGGGAAACAGTTGCATACCGGCCACGGCAATCGGGATCACCACTAAGGTGACTAAAACTAAATAACCGGAAAACCAGCGTCTGGCATGACGTAAATAATGATGTGAGACATTTTCGACAAAGGCGACATGAAATTGTCGGGGTAGCAAAAACACCGCGACCATCGCCAACAGTGTTTTCGTGATAAATTCAACCCAACCGGGTGTGGTCAGTTGTTCTTGCTGCGACACCGAATGTAAGGCAAAAGTGCGAAGCACAGACTGATCAGTATCCATTAAGAACACATACACGGCTATGGACAGCATTAAAAGTGCAAACAACTTCACCACGGATTCGAAGGCGATGGCCACCATCACCCCACGGTTTTGCTCGGTCAGGTGAAGTTTGCGTGTACCAAATAAAATGGCGAAAAACGCCATGGCGATGGCGCTTAATAAGGCACTGTCTTGATACCATGCTAATTTACTGTCATCAAAGCTGCCGCCAAGTAATACCTGATAAGAGCCTGCCACCGCCTTTAATTGCAACGAGATATAAGGGATCACCACAATCAAGCAAACAACGGCCGCCAAAGTGGCGATATTGCTGCGCTTACCATAGCGGGCAGAGATAAAGTCAGCAATCGAGGTCACGTTTTGTTTTTTCGACACATACAACAGCTTAAATAAAAACGGTTGCGCGAAGATAAACAGCAGAATAGGCCCTAAATAAATGGCAATGTAATCCCAGCCGCGGGTCACTGCCGTACCCACTGCGCCATAATAGGTCCAAGAGGTACAATAGACCGCTAACGCCAAGCTATAAATTAAACCGCCATACTTTCGTATTAGACGATCGTCGGCATGGCGTTCACCCCAATTGGCAATTAAAAACAAACCACCGACATACAGTAAGGCTAATAGGGCTACAGTCCACGCAGTCACGGGATTCTCCATTTAGGGTTATCAGCTAACTTTGGTTTTAGTGCGGCACCTTGTCAATGCTTCAGTACAAGTCTTCGACTAAAGTCGGGCTAGCAGAGCAGCTAACTACTGCTACATTAGAATTGCTCGAAAATAAAAACTAAAGGAGACACAACTTATGGCAAATAATAACACGAATGCCGCTGCATATTGGAGCGCTAACCTGCGCCTCATAATCGTAAGCTTGGTGATATGGGCAACCGTATCCTATGGCTTTGGTATTTTACTTCGGCCGTTACTGGCCGGTATTAGCGTTGGCGGTACTGATTTGGGCTTCTGGTTCGCACAACAGGGTTCTATTCTTACGTTTATCGCGTTGATCTTCTTCTATGCCTGGAGAATGAACCAACTGGATAAAGAATTCGGTGTGGACGAGGAGTAAGCAGGATGAGTCAATTTGCAATTAACTTGATATTTGTTGGCGGCTCGTTTGCCCTCTATATCGCAATCGCTATCTGGGCACGTGCTGGCACCACCAAAGAGTTCTATGTCGCCGGTGGTGGCGTAAACCCAGTAATGAACGGTATGGCTACGGCTGCCGACTGGATGTCAGCGGCATCTTTCATTTCTATGGCCGGCTTAATCGCGGCGGGTGGTTATGCCAATTCAACCTTTTTAATGGGTTGGACCGGTGGTTACGTTTTGTTAGCCATGCTATTAGCCCCCTACCTACGTAAATTTGGTAAGTTTACCGTACCTGACTTTATCGGTGATCGCTTTTACAGCACAGGTGCACGCTTAGTTGCGGTAGCTTGTTTGATTATTGCTTCAGTAACTTACGTTATCGGTCAAATGACCGGTGCCGGTGTGGCGTTCTCTCGTTTCCTTGAAGTGAGCAGCGACATGGGTCTGATCATTGCGGCTGTTATTGTGTTTTTATACGCGGTAATGGGCGGTATGAAAGGTATCACTTACACGCAAGTTGCACAGTATGTGGTGCTAATCATTGCTTATACTATCCCTGCAGTGTTTATTTCATTACAACTTACCGGCAACTTCTTACCGCCATTAGGCTTGTTTGGTACCCATATCGAATCAGGAATGCCGTTACTGGCTAAGTTAGATATGGTTGTTCGTGAGTTAGGTTTCCAAGATTACACCGCAGATGTTGATAATAAACTGAACATGGTGCTTTTCACGCTGTCACTGATGATCGGTACTGCAGGTTTACCTCATGTTATTATCCGTTTCTTCACTGTGCCTAAAGTAGCCGATGCGCGTTGGTCAGCAGGTTGGGCATTAGTGTTTATCGCGTTATTGTATTTAACTGCACCAGCAGTTGCGTCAATGGCACGTTTAAATCTGATGAACACCATTTACCCAGCAGGACCCACTGCGGATGCTATTCAGTATGCGGAACGCCCAGACTGGATGAAAACGTGGGAAACAACGGGTTTAATTTCGTTCCAAGATAAAAACGGTGATGGCCGCATTCAAGTGTATAACGATACACCGGCATTTGCTGAAAAAGCCGCAGAACGTGGTTGGAATGGTAACGAGTTGACAGTAAACAATGACATTTTAGTACTGGCCAACCCTGAAATTGCCAATTTACCTGGCTGGGTTATCGGTTTAATTGCAGCCGGTGGTTTAGCGGCAGCGTTATCAACTGCAGCCGGTTTATTGTTAGCGATTTCGTCCGCGATCAGCCATGACTTAATCAAAGGTTCGCTTAAACCAGACATCAGTGAAAAAGGTGAATTACGCGCAGCACGGATTTCCATGGGTGTCGCCATTGTGATAGCGACCTGGTTAGGTATGAATCCGCCAGGCTTTGCCGCACAAACCGTTGCCCTAGCTTTCGGTATTGCCGCAGCCTCTATTTTCCCTGCATTGATGATGGGTATCTTCTCTAAGCGGGTGAATAACAAAGGCGCCATTGCGGGTATGCTGGCAGGTTTAATCTCTACCTGTGTGTATATCTTCTTATACCTAGGCTGGTTCTTCATCCCTGGTACTGCAACCTTTGCTAACATTCCAGCTAACTGGTTGTTTGGTGGTACAGGTTACGGTATTTCACCACTGTCGTTTGGCGCAGTAGGTGCGATGATTAACTTTGCCGTAGCGTTTGCGGTGTCAGCTATGACTGAAGCCCCTCCACAACGGATCCAAGATCTGGTAGAAAGTGTGCGTTCGCCACGTGGTGCAGGCCAAGCCATCGATCATTAACATCGTGGCAGAACATGGCTAGCGTAAGAGCAGCTTGTTCTGCCTCACCCTCGGGCTTTCTCTGGAAAGCCCGAATTTTTTAGGAAGTCCATTATGTTGTGGGAATTAATTGCAACGATTTTTGCAGGTTTAGGCGCAGCAGGAGTCGCCCTAGGCTTACGCTTTATCAGTCGTCAGCGCCTACCTCGTTGGCTCGTCCCCGTGTTTGCTGCGGTGGGTATGCTTAGCTTTCAAATTCACAGTGAATACAACTGGTACAGCCATCAAACAAGCTTATTACCTGAGGGCGTTGCTGTGGTAAAAACCATAGAACAAACCGCGCCATGGCGTCCTTGGAGTTATTTCTATCCTCAAACTTTACGTTTTATCGCCGCCGATGTGGCTAATGCCGCAGTCAATCAGCGCAATTCCGCGCTGGTGTTAGTCGACTTATATTTCTTTGAACGGCGCATGAGTGCCAAACGCGTGCCGCAAGTTGTGCATTGCCAACAAATGGCTCAGGCGGACTTTACCGAAAACTTACAGATCCCCACTGCAGGTGAAGCCTTATCTGCGCAATGGCGTCCATTGTCGGCTACCGATCCCATCATTACCTTGCTATGCGCAAAGTAAAGCCGGCCTAAACGAACTTAAACAGGAGTGCATCATGGAAGTTGCCGAAGTCAGTAAATTTTTAGCGCACACCACCCCCTTTGATCAGTTAGCCGAAGGGCAACTGGCGGATTTAGCAGCGGCGCTGAATGTGTATTATTGCCAAGCTGGCGAAACGGTGGATAACAGCACAGAAAATTTACTGATCGTTCGCACCGGCATTTATGCACTGTACAGCGATCAACAACAATTGCTTACCAAGCTGGAAGAAGGTGATTTTTATGGTTATCAGCTGCTGTTAACCGGCTTGGCTGATAACGATCAACTGATTTGTGAAGAAGATGGTTTATTATTCTGGTTACCGGCCACGGCCTTTCATCAAATGCGCTATCAATATAAAAATATTGATATCTTTTTTCAGCGCTTATTTGGCCGTCGACTACATCAATACAAAGAGCAACAAGGCTCGCGCTTTACCTTAAAAGTATCTGACATTGCCCAAGCGCGCAAAATTGCCATTCATGGTGAACAAACCGTGCAAGCCGCTGCCCAATTAATGACCGAAAAACGCGTCTCCTCTTTATTAATTGAACAAGACGAACGCTTAATTGGAATTTTAACCGACCGCGATTTACGCAGTCGTGTTCTGGCGGACAACTTACCGGCAGCAACACCGGTGAAAGAAGTGATGACGCCAAAACCGCAAACTATTGATAAGCATGCTTATTTGTTTGAAGCAGTCCAACTGATGAGCCGCTTTAATGTGCACCATTTACCGGTGATGGACCAAGGTATTAGCTATGGCATGATCACAACCACAGATGTGATCCGCTCTCAGCAAGATCACCCCGTGTATTTGATTGGTGAGATCCATCGGCAAACCTCGATTGATGGCTTAGAGCATTGCAGCATGCAAATTAATAACTTGGCGCTGATTTTAGGTAAGCAGCAAGTGCCTGCCTATGAAGCGGGTCATATTATTACCACCATCACCGATGCGCTGACGCAGCGTTTAATCAAATTAGCCCAGATTGAGTTTGGCCCCGCGCCCTGCGTATTTAGCTGGTTGTGTTTTGGCTCACAGGCTCGAATGGATCAAAGTATTAATGCCGATCAAGATAACGCCTTATTACTGGAAAAAGAGCCCAGCGGCGAAATTGGCGAGTATTTTGCCAAATTAGCCGATTTTGTCTGCCAAGGTTTGGCTCGTTGCGGTATTACTTTGTGCCCGGGCAATATTATGGCATCGAACCCTGAGCTTAGAATGAGTTTAAAAGGTTGGTCAGGAAAATTTGCGCGCTGGATCTCCTCGCCGACCCCTGACGCTATTCTTAAATCCAGTATCTTCTTTGATATGCGCGTGGTTGAAGGCTCAAAGGGGCTATTTAACGCGCTGCAACACGATATTTTAGCCCGTACTAATCAATCATTATTTTTGTTACAACTGGCACAAACCGCATTACAACGCACGGCACCACTGAGTTTTTTAAAGAACTTTATCTTAGAGCACGACGGAAAACATAAAAAAGGCTTGGATCTGAAAAAACGTGGTATCAGCTTAATTACCGATATCGTGCGGGTGTATGCTCTGGCAAATGGGATCCAGGAGGTGAATACACGTCAGCGTTTAGAGCGCTTGGCGGCAGACGGTATTATGGAAACAAAAGATACCCAAAATTTATCAGACGCTTTTGATATTTTAGCGCAATTGCGTTGGGATAAGCATTTACACGATATTAGCCAAGGCCATGAAGCCAGTAATTTATTGGATCCTGCCGTGCTATCGGGTTTACAACGGCATCAATTAAAAGACAGTTTTGCGGTGATCAACGGCGCACAATCGTCCATGAAACATCGTTACTGTCGAGAAATGTAAATGTTTGGATGGTTACAGAAAAACCCCGAGTTGTATGCCGAAATACTGACGTTTAATCAGGTGGCGTTACCCAGTGCTGACACACCGGCACGCGAGTGTCGTTACTTAGTATTAGATTTAGAACTCACCGGCTTAAATGCCAAACAAGATCATATTGTGAGTATCGGCTGGTTGCCTATTGTTGAGCAACATATTCGGCTGAGTGAAGCACGGCATTACTTAATTGAAGCGCCAGTCAGTGTCGGACAAAGTGCCATTTATCATGGCTTACATGACAGCGACTTAAAAGATGCCCAAGAGTTAGCCGACGTATTACAGTTTTTGCTTAAGCAGTATCCCGGCTATATTTTTGTCGCACATCATTGTCGCTTAGATCGGGCTTTTTTACAGATCGCTTTTCAGCGGCACTTTGGCAAGGCGCCACGCATGCTGTTTCTGGACACGCTGAATATCGAATATCATCGCCTGCAAAAACTGGGATCGCGGCTAGCGACTGATGCCCTGCGCTTACCGCAATGCTTAGCGCGACATCACCTACCGGTGAGTGCACAGCATCATGCCTTAGAAGATGCCTACGGCTGTGCCCTATTGTTTTTAAGCCAATTAAAGAAAAGCCACTCGGCTATCACGCTAGGTGATTTACAACTGCATAGCCGTTAAGGACGCAGCTTAAGCTGTAAGCCTTTTAGCACATTACGCAACACTTGCGCTTGGCATTGCCGATAATGGTGATGATCAGGTTTGCGGAAAAATGCGCTGAGTTCCGCTTTGCCCATGCGAAAATCGGCTAATGACAACAAGGCTAACAGATCATCATCACGCAGCGTAAAAGCGATTTTCAATTTACGTAAAATAATATTGTTATTTAAGCGCGCTTCCGCGATCGGTTGCTCGCCCTCTTTTTGGCCACGTTGACTGCTGATTAAGCCATTTAAAAACTGCGCCAACGCTTGGTCTTCTAATGCTAAAAATACCGTATCTTCTTCTTTTGCCAGCCAGCCAATAATCTGTTCACGACTACACACTAAGCCCCCTAGCGCAAAGGTTGCCGCCATAGTGCTGTTGTTGTAATCCATAATAAAGCGCAGACGACGCAGAATATCGTTATTAGTCATTAGGTGTCCAATCGTTAAACGTTAACAAGCCTCAGCAAAAAAGGCGCTTACGCGCCTTTTTTTTGCTCAGATGCTTTTACTTAGCACGGCTGCGGTATTCGTCGGTGCGCGTATCGATTTCGATACGATCGCCTTCTTCTACGAATGCCGGAACCATCAGCTCAAAACCGGTTTCCAGTTTCGCTGGCTTCATCACTTTACCTGAAGTATCACCACGCGCTGCTGGCTCAGTGTAAGTCACAGTACGCACAACCACTGTGGGTAAATCAACAGAGATAGGACGCTCGTTGTAGAATACCACTGAACATTCCATACCGTCGATTAAGTACTTCAGTGCTTCGCCCATTGATTCAGCTTCGATTTCAAACTGATTGTATTCAGCGTCCATAAATACATACATTGGATCGGCGAAGTAAGAATACGTCACTTCTTTAGTTTCCAACATAACTTGCTCAAATTTGTCATCAGCACGGTAAACTGTTTCCATGCCCTGACCATTAAGCAGGTTTTTCATTTTCATTTTTACTACTGCAGAGTTACGGCCTGATTTGTTAAACTCGGCCTTTAACACTACCATTGCCTCACTTCCAACCATAATTACTTGGCCGGCACGGACTTCTTGTGCTGTCTTCATCATTTGAGAATATCTTCTTGTTAGGAAAAATTGCGCTACATTATAATTTTTTTTTCAGCAAAACGCACGAGGTTGCTAGCAAGATCTCCAAAGCTTTCTAATTTGTTGCGCCATAATTGATTTAGCTGCGCAATTTGTGAGCTAACCAAGGCGAAATCTTGCCAACTGTGTTGCACATCTTGCTCGGTATTCCATTGTAAATGCAATTTTTGTACAACACTTGCCAGCTCGGCGGGAAACTCCGCTGTATAACGTGCTAAAAAAGCGGATAACTTATCAATATGCGCTTGCTCTGCTTGCCGATAGATTTGCCAAATAAAAGGCTTAGCCGCCCACTGCGCTCGGATCACGGAGTCTTCACCGCGTACAAAATTAATATCGCAGGCACTGAGTAAATAATCGTATTGGGGCTGCGGTAAAAACGCCAATAAATGCACCGTCAACGATCCCGCTTGCCAGGGTTGCTCAAGGCTTAAACCTGGCAGTAATTGTTTGGCTTGGTCGGCCAAAGCCCCTAACGGAATAACACATAACACCGGGCGGTCATACTCTTGCCATAATGCCAATAAACTGCCCAATGCTTGCTGGGTGTAAGCAAACAACGACACTTTTAAGGTGTTTTCATCTGTTAAGCTGATGCCTAATTGTTGCCAAAAGTGTTGCTGGGCCAACGCATCTTGTTGAAAGGCACTTAATTGTGCAATCCTACCCTGCTCACACAGTAAGCCGCCGGTTTTTTCACTAAAACCGGGGAAAAAGAAATACTTAATTAAGGGTAACTGCGGCTGTGGTGAGGCCATAGTATGGCACGCTTCAATCCAGCTCTCAGCAGATAAGTATTCTAAGTTCAGCCACAGCGGTTTCACTGCTTGCTGCGCCATTTGCTGCTGATAAGCAAAAGGAATAGTACAGGCTAACGCCTCAACCACTACGGTGCCAGGAGTCGTACTCTGCCATGGCGTTTGCACTTGCCAATGACAAATCAGCACACCTGCCTGCTGTTGCTCTGTCAGGTTGGGATCGATTGCAGGGCATAGCCGCTGAAAACTGACTAAATCATCGACCCACAAGCGCACAGCCAGCCCATGCTCGGCGACCAACTGCCGACTTAAACGCCAACAAATGCCAATATCACCAAAGTTATCGACCACGGCACAAAAAATATCCCAACGTTGCTGCTGCGCTAACCTCATGACCCAACTTCTCCATTAAAAGACATAATGCCGCAGCAGTAAACTGAGCATGCGCAGCAATAATAACAGCCAGCTAAATAAGATCAGGCTCAGTAAGAACGCCAGTAAATATTGGCCGCTGCGATAAAATAACCGCCGAAAAAAGCCGGCGGGTTGTAACGGCGCTTTGCTGAACAAGGCACTGATTAACCAGCAACAAAGGCAAGACAACAACGCGACCGACAGCCCTAACAAGGCATGCGGATTCAAAGCATTAGGAGCAAAAATTAAGCTGCCAATTATCAGCAAAGCGATACCGCATGCCAACACTAAATACCAAGTTTGCCAAGGAGACAACCAGCTTGCTAAGCGCCGATACAGGCTTAGCACTTTGCCACCTCAGCACTTAGTAGCGCGCGGGGGTACAACGGCAAAATACCCGATTGCCCTAATAAATCCCCGACTACCCAAATCTGTTGAAAGGGATGCTGATGCGGTAACTGTAACTTGTGGCAATGCGCCAACATATCTGCGCGACGCCACAGCGGATTCGCATTACGGATCACCAGCCAAACTCGCTCGCTGTCATAATGCTTTTCTGCTTTATTAGCAATAATCCGATTCAGTGCTGCTAACAAACGCTGTGCTGCCGGTACGCGCAGCAACGCCATTAATTCTTGATGGGTTTGTTGGCTCAGTGCTCGCCCTAAAATATGCATGGCTTCTGCTTCACTGCCATATAAGTGGGCAATTTCTAAATCAAGTTTTTGATCGTCATAATAACAAGACACATCGGGGCGCGCCGGCTCGTTATGCCAAATATGCCGCATTTTAACGGCAAAACGTTGCTCATACAGCCGCATAAAAATGCGAGCGGCTTCATGCTCTAGCGCAATTTTTTCTGCAGCACCATTCATCGTTAAACCGTACTAAAATAGAACTGCCATAACTCCAGGAGCACGGGCAGCACAGACAATAATAAAATAACGCCCATAGCGGCATTAAATAGCCGCTGCGCGAAGGTGTTATTTAACAGCTTTTTTAACACCACACCAAACAACAACCACACGCCGACACAAGGAAAGGCCATTAGTAAAAAGGCCAAAGTAATGCTGCTTACTTCTAACCAATAAACCCCGCCCACGCTGGTAAAAGCCGCCATCGCGCCAGAAGCCATCACCCAGGCCTTGCCGTTAATCCACTGAAACAGCACCGCCTGCCAAAAGCTCATGGGTTTGCTTTTACCCGTGGCAATACTTTGTGGATGGGCGCTGGCAATTTTCCAAGCCAGGTATACCAGGTAAACCGTACCCAGCACTTTAATCAGTTGATGTAGATGAGGAAAGCGTTCAAACACCACTGCAAAACCTAAACCGACCAACAACACCATGAACGGGAACCCCAGGCAAATACCCAGCCAATGCGGTAAGCTGGCTTTAATGCCATAGTTAACGCCAGACGACATCATCATCACGTTATTTGGCCCGGGCGTAATCGTGGTTGAAAAGGCGAAAAATAACACGGCCCAAAAGATTTCCATGCTGTACTCCTGCTGCAAATTGTCGCCGACCTTAAGCCAACAATGTCATACCGATAGTTATATGCTACATTTACTTCCAAGTTGTTTGTTAACAGCTTAGGCACTTTCATCATACAGGAGAAGTAAATGAATAAGATTATTGGATTAGCTTTGTTAGTTGCCGGCGCCATTTTATTATATTTTGGCTATACCGAGTATCACTCTACTGCCTCTCAAGTCACTGAAGTGGTGACTGGCAACCCAACCGATAATGCCATTTGGTTTCTCGTTGGCGGCGCCATCGCGGCGATTGTTGGCTTAGGGATGCTCTTTAAAAAATAACAGCCGCTAAGCGGCCGTTATTAGGTTGAACGCTAAGGCAGCCGTTTCCTGCTGCCTTAGGGCTTACTCTTCTTCTTTACCCCAGCTATCACGTAACCCTACTGTACGATTAAATACCAGTTTAGCTGCGCTAGAATCTTGGTTATCCGCACAATAATAGCCTTCACGCTCAAACTGATAAGCCTGTTCGGCCACGGCTGTCGCTAACGATGGCTCGACAAAACCATGCTTAATCACTAAGGATTGTGGATTAACAGTACTGATGAAATCTTCTTCAGCTGCAGGGTTAGCCACACTGAATAAACGATCGTAAACCCGGAACTCTGCGGCTAACGCTTGCGTTTGCTCTACCCAATGGATCACACCACGCACTTTGCGACCATCAGCCGGGTTTTCACCTAGTGTCTCAGGTAAGTAACTGCAATTTAACGCAATAATATTACCGGCATCGTCTTTAATCACTTCGTCTGCGTGAATCACATAGGCATTACGTAACCGTACATCACCACCAGAGACTAAACGTTTATATTTTTTATTGGCTTCTTCACGAAAATCAGCACGATCAATATAAAGTTCACGGCCAAATGGCACTTGGCGCTCACCCATCTCATTTTTAGGATGATTAGGCGCGGATAACCACTCAATTTTATCTGCTGGATAATTCGTGATAGTGACCTTGATCGGATCAAGAACGGCCATCGCCCGCGGTGCTGACGTGTCTAAATCTTCACGAATACAGGCTTCTAACGCGCTCATTTCAATAACGTTATCTTGCTTCGTCACACCGATACGCTTAGCAAACTCACGAATGGCGGCGGCGGTAAAGCCACGACGGCGTAAACCGGCGATCGTCGGCATACGTGGGTCATCCCAGCCTTGTACCACTTGCTCTGCCACTAAGGTTTGTAATTTACGCTTACTCATCACTGCATATTCAAGGTTTAAACGCGAAAATTCAATTTGCTGTGGATGACATGCAATACTGATGTTATCTAAGATCCAATCATATAAACGACGGTTGTCTTGAAACTCCAGCGTACATAACGAGTGCGTAATACCCTCTAACGCATCAGAAATACAATGGGTAAAGTCATACATTGGGTAAATGCACCACTTGTCACCCGTTTGATGGTGATGCGCAAATTTTACCCGGTAGATAACCGGATCGCGCAAACAGATAAAAGAGGAGCTCATGTCGATTTTTGCACGTAATGAGCACTCACCTTCTTTAAAACCACCAGCCCGCATTTTTTCAAATAAGGCTAAGTTTTCTGCTGGGCTGGTATCACGATATGGGCTAGGTTTACCTGGCTGGGTTAAATTGCCACGGTATTCGCGCATTTGCTCGCCATTTAAGAAACAGACATAGGCTAAGCCTTTGTTGATTAACTCCACCGCATAGCCATATAGCTGTTCGAAGTAATCTGATGAGTAACGCACATCGCCAGACCACTCAAAACCTAACCAGCTAACGTCACGTTTAATCGACTCAACAAACTCGACGTTTTCTTTTTCAGGGTTAGTATCATCAAAACGCAGATTACACTGCCCCTGATAATCTTGCGCAATGCCAAAATTCAAACAAATAGACTTAGCATGACCAATATGCAGGTAACCATTAGGCTCAGGCGGGAAACGGGTTTGAACGCCACTGTGCTTACCATTGGCCAGATCGGCATCAATAATTTGCCGTATAAAATTCGTTGGGCGCGAAATGACGTCCGACATAATACTTGGTGTCCTTTTATTCTACGAGAACCGAAAAATGATGTGGCATTATAACAGCCGAACCGGCGCTGACTACTGCTGGTCAGCACTGTTTGCAAAGATTTTAATCAGCAAGGCTATTTTTGCAATAATGCATCAACCGCACTGATGCAACTCTCTAACCGTTCGTAATAATCAGCCGAGCTAATACGTAAGATACGATCTGCAGGAAAACCATACTGCTGATACAAGTCGAGCAACTGCTGAAAGCTTTGTTGGCGTACGTGCGGCGAACCTAATTCGCGCATGCCATCCGCTACCCAGGGCACGGTCGGCTCCAGCGCGATGATTAAGTCATATTTCAGCGGATCAATAAAACTCTCGATACGACTAGCGACATTGCCTAAAAACACCTGACTGAAAAAAGCAGTGACCACCGCATCAGTATCGAAAAAACAGACCTTGTTGGCACTACGTAAGGCATGCCAATCTTGCTCGTATTGCAAATGGGTAATACGATTGAAATCTTCTAAATTAAATAAATCGCCATTGCCGCCCACCACGTCTTCTTGATAATCACGCCCCAGCTCTTCTGACCAAGAAGTACAATATACTTTGGCGAGCTTGCGGGTTAAGGTGGTTTTACCGCAAGACTCAGGCCCGGTGATCAGCACTTTACGCGCAAAAAACGGCCGAGCAGCACCGGCAATATAATCCCAGTGTAAATAGGGTCGGTTGCGAATTTCAGTGCCACTGATCGGCCATTGGGTGCGTTGCGGATCTAACACCCGATAATCGATGTTAGGAAAATGCTGCTGATGACCGGCACGATAATCTTCTTCGCCACCAAATATCACTGCAAACGGCTCTGGCACGGTGTGTTGTAACAACCCGGCATATTCTCCCCAACCTTGCGGAAACGCAGGGATCGCATCTTCGTTTTGCAGCAATACCCGGATCCCCAAGCCTTGCAGCTCTTGCGACAACCAACGCTGACGAAGTACACCGTCAATATAAGGAATACCGGCAACCCGACATAACTCACCATCTTCATGGCTTCGCTCACTGATCACCACGTACAGTTTGTCACACAGTGCATGTGCGCGCAGTATCGCGGTTAAGTGGCCACGATGAGGCGGTAAAAACTTCCCTGGAAAAACGCCTACTTTACTCAATGCTCTGATGCTCCTTTGTGCCAGCTAATCATGCCGTAAATCGAATTCATTAAAAATGCGCTCCACATTAATAAGGTGGGTACCGCATAGGCTGTTGCACTTGGATCCGTTAGCAATACCAAACTCCAAGCAAACAACGTTAAGACATTGGTCAGGATCCAAAATGGCCACTGCGCCGCATACATGCGGATCATCAATAATTGCGCGGCAATTTGTAATACCACCGTCGCGCTATCCAGCAGTGGACCGCTAAACGTCAGCCCGGTTAATTCGCGTAAGCTGGCATACACCTGTGAATTACGCTGTAAGGCTTCACTAATAAAGCCGTCGAGCTCGGCTAATACCGCGGTAAGTGCCGCAATCCCCAGTACAACTAAAGCCAACACCCAAAACCAATGCCGCCCTAACCGCCGCATCTTGATGATCTGACTTTCAGCGCAAAGATGTTGACGCCAGCTAAAATAAATAAAAAATTGCGCAGGTAAAAAGTAAAACCAATTAATTAACCAATCACCATAATAGCCCGAGGTCCAAGCGAGCAAACCGTAGCTACTGGCACTGATCAGCCCCCAAATCCAGTTCGACATCAAGCCTTTGGCGACCATCACCACGCACAAGACACCACTGATGGCACTCAGCGGGCTGATAAACCAATTTAGGGTTATTGACCCATAGCTCTGCCAATCCGTGCTTTGCCAACTAAACCAAATTGTACTGCTCAAAATAATACATAAAAACCAATGTAACCAGCGTCGCTCTAGGCGGTTTAAACGCTGTAAATCTGCCCATAGCAACATCTGTTTGCTCCGTGACACGCTAATGTCAGATTAGACCCAACCCGCAGGTTTGGACTCAGTCGCATAGGTTGGCATACCAACGGCTTGCTGTAACCAATGCGCATGCGGCGGCAATTTGTGTCGTGCCATTTGTAAGCGCTGTAATATTGCTCGGTGAATTTGCGTTGCCGGTAAATTCGGCCCGTAACGTTCTGCACAATGCGCTCGCAGGTAATCCATACCATATAAAATGCATTGATAACTTTCGTGATTCCACAGCCCGCCGGTATCAACCGCCGCGCGCATATCACTGAAACCATCATGACTGCCCTGTGGATCCATCCCCGGGAACCACTGATCCTGAAAATCATGGGCACTAGGCGGTTTGACTTTCCAAAATGCTAACTTGGCTTTTAAACGCTCGGTAATTCGCTCCGGTTTTTGTACTTCTCGCCAAAAAGCGGTGTCGGTGCGCTGTGTCATGCAATAGTGCATATTGATAAAATCGAGAATTTCATAAAAGCGATTAGATAAGATACGATTATAACGACTGGCCAGCAGCGGCATATCTTCAGCGGCAAACGGAAAATGCTCCGCTAAGGTGACGGCGCCTAAATCACTGAGATATAAACCGGTTGATTCCAGCGGTTCAATAAAGCCTCCCGATAAGCCAATGGCCACACAGTTACCTTGCCAGTTTTGTTTACGCCGGCCGACTTTAAAATTAACCACCCGATGCGGCAAATCTTCACACCCCACCCCTTGATAAGCACGCATTTCACGCTCAGCCTCTTCAATACTAATAAAAGCACTGCTATGAACATAACCGACTGACCGTTGGTTTTGCATGGGGATATCCCAGATCCAACCATTGGATAATGCGGTGGCCGTAGTATAAGGCCGCACCATACCCGGATAGAACCGATCATAAGGAATATGCATGGTAATGGCGCGATCGCAGAGCAACCACTGGGAACAATCTTCAAAACCGACACCGAGTTGTTTTTCAATTAATTTGGCACTAAAACCGGTGCAATCGACAAATAAATCTGCCGCCAGCGTTGCCCCTTGATCGGTGACGATAGCGCCAATCTGCTGCTCGGCCTTCATTTGCACGTCTTGCAGATTGGCCAGGGTATGTTTAACCCCCCGCGCCACGGAAAAATCACGCAAATAATCGGCAAACTTTTGCGCATTCATATGATAAGCATAATTAAGCGGTGGGCCCATATCCCATTGCCCAAGCATTTTTGGCGCTAAACCCATCTCACATATAATCGGTTGTGCTGAGCAGGTTTCCATAAAGGGAATACTGCGATCACTGCGCAGCCATTCTTCGGCTAAATGGTCTAAGGGTTGCGTACGCATACTGCTAAAAGGATGGTGATAGAACGTATTATCGTTGTGTACCCAGTTGGCGTACTTAATTGACTGCTTAAAAGTCGCATCGGTCGCGCGCATAAATTCCATTTCATCAACGCCAATTACCGCTAACAGATGACGCATAGAAGGGATCGTTGCTTCACCCACTGAAATGCGTGGAATATCAGGAGACTCCAATAAATGGATATTCACGCGAGGTTCACGGCCTGCTTTATTTAATGCGCCATTAAGGTAGGCTGCCGTCATCCAACCGGCTGAACCGCCGCCAACAATTAATACTTGCGGTCGCTGCATCACCGACTCTCCTGTTAGTAATAACCTAAAATATGCCGCAAACCTGGCGCAGCATATTCGACTAAACGTTTTTGCATATCGGGTAATTCGTCTGGGATCTCGGCACTGATCCCAGCCAGATTCTCTCTATAGGTGCCGCTCTGCTGGCGATCTGAACCCAGTTCAATACGGCGGCGCCAATCTTCGGGTAAGCAACCGTTGACTAATACTGGCTGCAATAACTCAGTAAAATACTGCTCAGCGGCGGGCGTATCGAGTTTTTTTAAATGGGTAATCACATCTTCATAACGCACTAATTTGATGCCGGTGCCTAACCAAGCAACGGCGTTATGGCTATAAATTTCTTGTAAGGTAGGCGCCTTTTGATAAATGCCAAAGATCATCATATTGAGCATTTCATTAATTTTAATGCGACCGCCTTTTAAATGGTCCATCTGCCCTTGAAAGGTATCCGATAAAAAGAAGCGTGCACGCGCTAATACCCAGTCATAAGGGTCACGCACAATAATATATTGCACCGCTTTTTGCGTGGCTAAGGCCGATTCATCCGAAAACAGTAAGTGCCCCCAACTTAACATCGGCTTGGCCGGATTAAACGCCGGCAGACACTGGCGCAAGTTAGGAATTTGCACAAAAGCGTCATGATATTGTTGTGCAACAGGAACAAACATCCGGAAAATATTACGCAACAAATGTGTACCGCACTTAGGCACTGAGTTTAAAAACACCGGTTGCGTTAAAGCTGGCTGGTTAAATTGTGGATTAAGATCGTTCAAAGTATCAGGCTTGGCAAACACGCGAGGCATGAGGCTGGTTTCCAACAACAAGACTAGAAAAAAAGGAAAATGCCGACCTAAGTCGGCATTTTTACTCACACTTATAATTAGAAATTATAAGACATATTTAAGAACACCCGACGACCTAACCAGTCATATTGACTGTAAAACGCTGAGGTGCCTAAGCGACTAATACTACTTACAGAACTCACTTTTGGTGGTTCTTTATCAAACGCATTTGATACACCCAAAGTTACGTCTAAGCCAACATCAGTAAAGTCTTTTGTTAGTGAGAAAGTATGGTAAACCACAGAATCAGCAGCAGCTACTACTGTAATAGCCTGATCTCGGTATTCTGGGTTGTTTACATATCTTTCATTAGAAACTGAACCAACGTAGCGAGCAATCCAGTTAACCGACCAGTCTTGATATTCTAAGCCAACGAACAGATTGCCCACATCTTTCGGACTGCCAAAGTCTCCTGTGCGATCATCTGGTGTGCTGGTTGGAAACAATTGACTCGCTGCTTCTAATTGACGGGTATGTTGATAACTGGCACTGAAACGACCAATTTTAGTATCAGTAGCATAACCTAATGTTACATCAAAACCGCGATTAACTTGGTTTGCAATGTTTAGATAACCACCACGAACATTAGTAATGCGTAAATCGACAGGATCGCGGTCAAACTGAGTACATAGTGGTTCCGTGCTAAAGTTTTCAGAGATATAGCAGTTATACACTATCTCGCCTGCTGAAAGATTAGTGACTTCACCGGTAATTTCAATATTAAAATAATCAATTGATGCACTGATATCATGGTTGTCAAAGTCAGGGGTCCATACTAAGCCTATGTTCTCTGAAATTGATGTTTCAGCGGTTAACTGCCCAGCTCCACCACCCGTCGTAACGGTGGCAGTAATAGCACCACCACCATAATCACCGGGGATACCGTCAGCAGCACAGTTTGCTGCTATACGTGGATCAACTGTACCACCGGCGCTATCAGCCCAACGAATACACGTATCAATTGCTCTTTGTGAAGCAAAGCTCGTTTGATTATTTAAATATAATTCAAATAATGCCGGTGAACGGAACGAGGTACCCCGTGAAGCGCGCACCCGCACGCCATCGACGATGGTCCAGTTTATACCCGCTTTATAGGTATTATCACCGCCATAAGAAGACACATCGGTGTAACGGCCTGAGATGGTTAAATCTAACGCTTGAATACCCGGTAAATCACGTACTAATGGCACTTGGAACTCAGCAAATACCGCACGGCTGATATGTGAACCGGCAGTAATACCAGCCGAGGTTTGGCCCCAAGTATTTTCACGTAAGGTCTCTTCGCCAGGGACGTCATTGATTGAGTCTTTTTGGAACTGGAAACCGACCGCAGTACCGATAAAGCCGGCGGGTAATTCAAATAAATCACCCGAAATAAAACCTTCAACTGATTGTTGTTTATAAACAGTATTACCCGTTTGCTCACCAAACAAGAAATCACGGATTTCAGGTGAAATGTTACCAGCTAAGAATTGTGGATCTAACCAAGGCACATCCACACAAGGCACGCCACGGATCGGTGTTGTTTCACCTACGCAAGAACCCGGAACAAAGTTGTAAGGGGTGATCGCGTCTTCATAAATCAGTTTCGATTTATAATCACCGCTGCTATGGCTATTTTGATAAGCCACATCATAATACCAGTTACCAATATCACCATTAATACCGGCGACAAAACGGCGGTAATCCACGGTGATTTTATCACCAGAGTGATCGGTAATGGCCGTTGGGCTTAACCACTGTGCCCCCGTCCAACCGGCACTTAATGGATCACCAGCAAAGAAGTTTTCGTTGTACTGATAATTCCAAAATTGGCGATAGCCGTTGGTGGTGGTTTGACGGCGATTTAATAACACTTCACCGTATAAACTGGTGGTGTCATTTAATTCATAATCACCTTGTGCATACACGGTCATTAATTCGTTTTTCGGGATCAGTGTTTCTAAATCTTGAAACGGGTGATCTGCGTTAGTGACGGAATCTGACAAACGATCATAAGCCACCGGGAACCAACCGGGTGGTGTTACCATAAAGTCCGGATTGTTGGGATCAGTTGCAAACCCAGGAATATACTGACCTAAGTTACCATCATAATCATATTGCGCTTTAGCACCCGCTGGGACGTTGCCGCCATCACGTTGATAATCGTAAATCCAAACATGACCCCATAATAAATCGTTACAATGATAGCTGCCGGTACGCGGATCAATTGGGTCTACGCGTTCATTAGTTGCAGGATCAAAATAGTAACGCTCGGCACAGTTAAAGAAGCTACGCTGACCTTGTGCTAATTCTTGCTGCACTTTGTAATCACCGACAATACGGAATGAACCACGGCCAAAGGTTTTGCCGTAAGTACCGTTTAATTGATACGTTTCACCGCCTTCTTCCAAAGGCTGTGAGGTATTAAAGTTAATGGTACCTTCATCACCCTTCTTCGTAATAATGTTGATAACACCGGCCACGGCGTCAGAACCATATAACGAAGAAGCGCCATCTTTTAAGATTTCAATACGATCAATTGCCGATAAAGGCAGAATGTTCGGATCAAAAGAAGCTACCTGGCCACGCGTACCCGCTGGGCCAGCACGACGACCGTTTAATAAAACTAGCGTACGGTTTGCACCTAAACCGCGTAATGAAATGCTTTCTGAACCGACACCACCTTCAGTAACAAACGCCGTAGAGGCCGCAGCGGTAATTTGGTTTGAACCTGCAGCAACCGTGGAATTACGTAATAACTCACCTAAGTTGCTAATACCCTGACTGGCAGCAACACTGGCATTAATCACTTCAATTGGCGCAGCTTGATCTAAACCGTCGGTACGAATACGTGAACCGATAATTTGAATACGTTCGGCTTTTTCATCTGCTTTGGGCGCGTCAGCTTCTGCTTCTTGGGCGTGAACTTGAAAAAGTGAACCGGCCAGCACACAGCTTATCGCTATGGAAAGCGGCTTAATTTTGGAATCTGATGGCATTATTCTCATAGGAATTTCCCTGATTATTATTAGTAAAATAACAGTAAAGCTGAATGGACACTTAACCGCTCTCTCCATGTTAGATAACTGACTCTAAAAATCAACCCCCAACTGTAATTCAAAGGTATTAGACATAAAAAAACCCGCTAAAAGCGGGTTTTTCGGCTAACAAGCTAGATTACCAGCCCGTTAATTCTTTCAGGGCTTGACCGATATCCGCTAAGCTCTTCACGGTTTTAACACCGGCGTCTTCTAAAGCAGCGAATTTTTCATCCGCAGTACCTTTACCACCAGAGATGATCGCACCAGCATGACCCATGCGCTTACCTGCAGGTGCAGTCACACCAGCAATGTAAGATACAACAGGTTTAGTCACATGCTGTTTGATATAAGCAGCCGCTTCTTCTTCTGCAGAACCACCGATTTCGCCGATCATGACGATAGCTTCAGTTTGTGGATCTTCTTGGAATAACTTCAGAATATCAATGAAGTTAGAACCTGGAATTGGATCACCACCGATACCAACACAAGTAGACTGGCCAAAACCGTAATCTGTGGTTTGTTTAACCGCTTCATACGTCAGAGTACCTGAACGCGAAACGATACCCACTTTACCTGGCTTATGAATGTGACCTGGCATGATGCCAATTTTACATTCGCCTGGCGTGATAACGCCTGGGCAGTTAGGGCCGATCAGCACGACGCCTAACTCGTCACATTTCACTTTGGCATCTAACATATCTAAAGTTGGAATGCCTTCCGTGATACAAACGATCAGCTTAATGCCGCCATTTGCCGCTTCTAAGATAGAATCTTTACAAAATGCCGCAGGTACATAGATGACTGATGCCGTTGCACCCGTAGTTGCTACCGCTTCTGCTACGGTGTTAAACACCGGTAAACCTAAATGCGTTTGACCGCCTTTACCCGGAGTTACACCGCCAACCATTTTTGTGCCGTAAGCAATGGCTTGTTCAGAGTGGAATGTGCCTTGTGCACCAGTAAAACCCTGACAAATAACTTTGGTATCTTTATTAATTAAAACGCTCATTACTTACCCCTTATGCCTTAGCCGCTGCAGCAACAACTTGTTTAGCCGCGCTTGTTAGGTCGGTATCAGCGATAATGTTCAGGCCGCTTTCAGACAGCACTTTTGCGCCCAATTCTGCATTGTTACCTTGCAGACGAACCACAACAGGAACTTTAACGCCCACTTCTTTTACTGCACCGATCACGCCTTCAGCAATCATATCGCAACGTACGATACCGCCGAAGATGTTGATGAATACGGCTTTAACCGCAGTATCAGACAGGATAATTTTGAATGCTTCAACAACACGCTCTTTAGTTGCACCACCGCCAACATCTAAGAAGTTAGCAGGTTGGCCACCGTGTAATTTCACGATGTCCATCGTACCCATAGCTAAACCAGCGCCGTTAACCATACAACCGATGTCACCACCTAAGGCAACATAGTTAAGCTCCCATGAGGCAGCGTGCGCTTCACGTGGATCTTCTTGTGAAGGATCTTGCATCGCTTTCAGCTCTGGGTGACGGTATAAGGCGTTGCCATCGATAACTAGCTTGGCATCTAAACAGTGTAAGTCGCCGGCAGGTGTAATAACCAATGGGTTAACTTCTAATAAGGCCAGATCTTTTTCTTGGAAAAGTTTTGCTAAACCTAAGAAGATCTTCACGAATTGGCTAACTTGCTTGCCTTCTAAACCTAATTTGAATGCTAACTCACGGCCTTGGTATGGCTGAGCACCCACCAAAGGATCAACCGCAGCTTTTAAGATTTTTTCTGGGGTTTCGTGGGCCACTTTTTCAATTTCTACACCACCTTCAGTAGACGCCATAAACACGATACGACGTGAAGAACGGTCAACAACTGCTCCTAAATACAATTCTTGAGCGATATCGGTGCATGGCTCAACTAAAATACGGCTTACCGGCTGACCTTTTTCATCTGTTTGATAGGTTACCAGGTTCTTACCAAGCCATTTTTCAGCAAATGCTTTGATTTCTTCTTTGCTCTTAACTAGCTTCACACCACCCGCTTTACCGCGACCACCAGCGTGTACTTGAGCTTTGACAACGAACATATCGCCGCCGATTACATCTGCAGCTGCTACCGCTTCTTCTACTGTAGCTGCGGCAACGCCTTTAGATACAGGCAAACCATATTGGGCAAACAGTTGCTTACCCTGATACTCGTGCAAATTCATGGCTATTTTCCGTTCTTTTGAATTGGGACGTTACTCAACAAAGAGTAACCTGATTTTGGTTCGGTGCTTATTATAGTACCAACCGGTTTGATAAAAAATGCTGTTGTACTAAACAACAGCATTTTTGATACATTCAATGAAACGTTAGATGTCCAACAGAATACGCGTTGGATCTTCTAACAATTCTTTGATGGTGACTAAGAAACCTACTGACTCTTTACCATCAATGATCCGGTGATCATAAGACAGTGCCAAATACATCATAGGTAGAATTTCCATCTTACCGTCAACAACCATTACACGGTCTTGGATCTTGTGCATGCCAAGAATAGCAGATTGTGGTGGGTTGATGATCGGAGTAGACATCAATGAACCAAAGACACCACCGTTAGTGATAGTGAAGTTACCACCTAACAGATCGTCCATAGCTAACTTGCCATCGCGACCTTTCAGGGCTAATTCTTTGATGGCTTTTTCAATTTCAGCCAAATTCATTTTGTCGCAATCACGTAAGATAGGCGTAACTAAGCCACGAGGCGTAGACACTGCGATGCTAACATCGAAGTAGTTATGATAAACAATATCATCACCGTCGATCGCCGCGTTCACTTCTGGGAAACGTTTCAACGCTTCAGTAACCGCTTTTACATAGAAAGACATAAAGCCTAAACGGATACCATGGCGCTTCTCAAACACATCTTGATATTGCTTGCGTAAATCCATGATAGGTTTCATGTTAACTTCGTTAAACGTGGTTAACATGGCCGTTGAATTTTTCGCTTCTAATAAACGATTCGCAATCGTTTTGCGCAGGCGTGTCATAGGAACACGTTTCTGGCTGCGATCACCGGCAGCAACCACTGGCGCAGCTGCTTTAGTAGGCGCGGCAGCTTTGGCTGGGGCAGCAACAAACTTTTCAACATCTTCTTTTGTTACGCGACCGTTTTTGCCTGTGCCCTTGATTTTGCTGGCATCTAAGCCTTTTTCAGAAATCATGCGACGTACAGAGGGGCTTAACGCATCGTCATTGCTGTCATCGGCAGCAGGAGCTGCTGCGGCTTTTTCTGCCGGCGCTTCTTCTTTCTTAGCAGCCGGTGCACCACCCGCTTCCATTTTACCAATGACTTCTTCTGCCGTTACCGTTGCACCAGTGTCATGGATGATTTCGCCCATCACACCATCTGCTTGTGCAACAACTTCCAACACAACTTTGTCAGTTTCAATATCTACTAATACCTGATCACGGCTAACGGCTTCACCAGTTTTTACGTGCCAGGTGGCGATGGTTGCATCTGCAACAGATTCCGGAAGTACGGGTACTTTAATTTCCACTTTTTCACCTTTAACGGTTGGTCTATATCAGTTATCACAGCCTGCAGCATGCAGGCTGGAAAATCATTATTTAACGGTTAGCGCGTCATTAACGAGAGCTTGTTGCTGCTTGTTATGCACAGACAAGTAACCTACTGCAGGTGAAGACGACGCTTCACGACCGGCATAATTCAGGTAACCCGTTTTTGGAATTGCAGCACGGAAGTGATGCTGACTACAGTACCAAGCACCTTGGTTTTGTGGCTCTTCTTGACACCAAACAAAATCAGTTACATGTTGGTACTGGCTTAATACTTCGGCCATTTCCTCATGTGGGAAAGGATAAAGTTGTTCAACCCGCACGATAGCCACATCGGTTTGCTCGCGCTTACGACGCTCTTCGAGCAATTCGTAATACACTTTACCGCTACAGAAAACGACACGTTTCACCGCTTTTGCATCAAGTTCGTCAATTTCACCAATCACGTTATGGAAGGTACCCGATGCAAGTTCTTCTAACGAAGAAGTCGCTAATGGGTGCCGTAACAGTGATTTTGGAGACATTACGATCAATGGACGACGCATTGGCCGCACCATTTGACGGCGTAACATGTTGAAAACTTGCGCAGGTGTCGTTGGCACACACACTTGCATGTTGTGATCAGCACACAACTGTAAGAAACGTTCCAGACGAGCAGATGAGTGCTCAGGGCCTTGCCCCTCATAACCGTGCGGTAGTAATAAAGTTAAACCGCATAAACGGCCCCATTTTTGCTCGCCAGAGCTTAAGAATTGGTCAATAACCACTTGAGCGCCGTTGGCGAAGTCACCAAATTGACCTTCCCAAATAACCATAGCCCGTGGCTCTGCTGTCGCATAACCGTATTCAAACGCTAAAACAGCTTCTTCGGATAAAGCCGAGTCGAAAACTTCAAACTTACCCTGCTGCTCACTGATTTTCTCTAACGGCGTATAGGTTGAACCATCCGTTTGATTATGCAGCACAGCATGACGGTGGAAAAAGGTACCGCGACCAGAGTCTTGACCGACAATACGGATACGGCTACCTTCACCAACCACCGAGGCGTAAGCTAAGATTTCAGCAAAACCCCAGTCAATTTTCTTCTCGCCTTTTAACATCAATGCACGGTCTTCATAAACTCGACCAACCTGACGTTGTAACGCATGCGTCGCGGGTACCTGTATGGCTTTTTCACCTAACGCTTTGAGTTCTTCAAGCTTTAAACTGGCGTCATAACGAGTATCCCAGTCTTTACCGATAAAGGGGGTCCAATCTACTGAAGACGGTGCCATCGGTTGCCATTCTTCAACAACACAATCGCCTTTGTCTAAAGCATCCCGGTAACCGTCTATTAATGCTTTCACTTCGTCAGCAGTAATAACCCCTTCTTGCACCAACTTCTCAGCGTAAATTTCCCGCGGCGTTGGGTGCTTTTTAATCTTCTGATACATCAGAGGTTGCGTTGCATTTGGCTCATCGGCTTCGTTATGGCCATTACGGCGATAACAGAACAAATCGATGACCACATCACGCTTAAAGGTATTACGATAATCAACCGCTAATTGCGCAATCATCACTACCGCTTCAGGATCATCACCGTTCACGTGGAAAATGGGCGCCTGTACCATTTTAGCAATGTCGGTACAGTAAGGGGTTGAACGCGTATCTTCAGGGTTTGACGTAGTAAAACCCACTTGGTTGTTAATGACCAAGCGGATAGTGCCACCTACTTTGAATGCACGCGTTTGCGAGATGTTAAAGGTTTCAGCAACCACACCCTGACCGGCAAAAGCCGAGTCACCATGAATGGTAATAGGCAGTGCTAGCGAACCGTCGGTACAACCGCGGCGATCTAAACGGGCACGCACAGAGCCTAAAACAACAGGGTTAACAATTTCTAAGTGTGATGGGTTAAAGGCCAGTGCTAAATGCACATTACCGCCTTTGGTGGCAAAGTCAGATGAGAAACCCATATGGTATTTCACATCGCCAGCACCCACCACTTCGTATTTACCGGCAAATTCATCAAATAACTTCGATGGATTCTTACCCAGTACGTTGATCAAGGTATTCAGACGACCACGGTGCGCCATACCAATCACTGAGTCTTTGGCGCCTTGCTCACCGGCACGGTGGATCATGGCTTTCAGTAATGGGATCATCGCATCGCCGCCTTCAAGACCAAAGCGCTTAGCACCTGGGAATTTTGAGCTTAAATACTTTTCCAGACCGTCAGCCGCGATTAATCCTTTAAGGATACCTAGCTTAGTGTCTTTATCGAAACGAGGCTGAGATTGCACACTTTCTAAGCGCTGTTGGATCCAACGTTTCTCATCGGTAGAGACGATATGCATGTACTCAGCACCAATAGAACCGCAGTAAGTGCGCTCTAGTGCTTTGTGCAAATCGCCCAATTTCATTGTTTCTTGACCAGAAGCAAATGATCCAATGTTGAACTCAGTTTCGTAATCAGCTTCAGACAGTTCGTGAAACGACAATTCAAGGTCGCGTACCCGAGGTTGTTTCCACAGGTTTAACGGATCCAAATTGGCGTGTTGATGGCCACGGAAGCGATAAGAGTTAATTAATTGCAGTACTTTAACCTGACGGTTGTCAGCACCAGAACCAGAGTTTACCACCACAACTTCACGATGTTTGTTGCGGGCCAACTCAGCGAAATGTTCACGCACATCGCTATGTCGGGTTTCAAGCTCGACCCCATCGATCTTTGGTAACTGGGCAAAAAACTCACGCCATTCGTCACCAACACTGGTGGGCTCTGCTAGGTAGGATTCATAGAGTTCATCCACATAGGCCATGTTACCACCGCCAAGATGTGAAGACTCTAACCACGCCTTCATTACACCTTCGTGCATTTAGTTTCCCTTATTTTTGAGCACCTGGAAAAAGTAGCAAAAAAACTGCCACCCCGCTAAGTGGATGGACAGTTTTCAATTAAATCACTAAAAAAGGGCGCATTACAGCGCCCGGTTTAACAACATCGACTTAATTTGGCCGATTGCCTTAGTCGGGTTTAACCCTTTCGGACAAACGCTAACGCAGTTCATAATACCATGACAACGGAATACGCTGAAAGCGTCATCTAAGTCATTTAACCGTTGTTCGGTTGCAGTATCACGGCTGTCTGCCAAGAAACGATAAGCATGTAATAAACCCGCTGGCCCGATAAATTTATCAGGATTCCACCAGAACGAAGGACACGATGTTGAACAACATGCACAAAGAATACACTCGTACAAGCCATCTAACTTAGCGCGTTCTTCTGGCGTTTGCAAAAATTCACCGGCTGGCGGCAAACCATCGTTGATCAAATACGGCTTCACTTTCTCGTATTGCGTGTAGAACTGGCTCATATCGATAACCAGATCGCGAATTACCGGTAAACCAGGTAATGGGCGCACCACGATTTTACCGCCTTTCAAACCCACTGCGGATAGCGGTGTAATACAAGCCAAACCGTTTTTGCCATTCATGTTTACGCCATCTGAACCACAAACACCTTCACGGCAGCTGCGGCGGAAAGATAACGTTGGATCTTGCTCTTTTAATTTGACCAGTGCATCAAGCACCATCATGTCCCGGCCATCCGGGTTGTCTAAAGTATAATCCTGCATGCGCGGCGCTTGGTCGACATCAGGGTTGTAACGATAGATCGAAAAAACTAATTTCTGCATCGCTGTAGCCCTCTTAGTACTTACGTGCTTTCGGTGGGAAAGCTTCACGGAACTTCGGTTCCAGATTCACTTTACGCTTAAACATTGACTCAGTGTCTGGTGTATAAACACTGTGACACAACCAGTTCTCGTCATCACGATCTGGGAAGTCGAAACGTGCATGAGCACCACGGCTTTCAGTACGGAAGTTTGCTGCAACAGCAGTAGAGAATGCGGTTTCCATTAAGTTATCTAACTCTAAACACTCGATACGCTGGGTGTTGAAGTCAGAACTCTTATCATCTAAACGAGCAAACTGCAGACGTTCACGAATTTCTTTTAACTGCTGTAAACCTTCAGCCATTGCTTCACCTTCACGGAATACCGAGAAGTTAAGCTGCATACATTTTTGCAGGTCTTTCTTAATTTGTACCGGATCTTCACCTTGACCAGGCTTGCTCTCTTCCCAACGACGTGTGCGTGCTAAGGCCGCATCAATGTCAGATTGAGAAGCATCGCGAGCTTGCGCGGTTGCGGCAAGGGCTTCACCAAGGTGTAAACCTGTTGCACGACCAAATACCACTAAGTCTAACAACGAGTTACCACCTAAGCGGTTTGCACCGTGTACGGATACACAAGCAATCTCACCACAAGCAAATAAACCAGCAACAACAGATTCTGTACCATCGGCTTTCGGTGTAATGACCTGACCGTGCACGTTAGTCGGAATACCACCCATCATATAGTGACAAGTAGGAATAACCGGGATGGGCTCTTTAACCGGGTCAACGTGCGCAAAAGTACGTGATAATTCACAAATACCTGGTAAGCGGCTTTCTAAAACTTCGGCACCTAAGTGATCCAGTTTTAGTTTAATGTGAACACCCCATGGGCCCTCACAGCCACGACCTTCGCGGATTTCTGTCATCATGGCACGAGCCACAACGTCACGACCGGCTAAGTCTTTCGCGTTTGGCGCATAACGTTCCATGAAACGTTCGCCATCTTTATTTAATAAGTAACCACCTTCACCACGACAACCTTCGGTTACCAAAGTACCGGCACCTGCGATGCCTGTTGGGTGGAACTGCCACATTTCCATATCTTGTAAAGGCACACCCGCACGTAAAGCCATACCGACACCGTCACCGGTGTTTATGTGTGCGTTAGTGGTTGAAGCGTAAATACGACCGGCACCGCCGGTAGCCAGTACCGTGGCTTTGGCTTTGAAATAAACGATTTCGCCAGATTCAATATCAATGGCGGTACAACCGACAATGGCGCCATCTTGGTTTTTCACCAAATCTAAGGCATACCATTCAGAGAAAACTTGAGTACGGTTTTTAACGTTTTGTTGATAAAGCAAGTGTAACAAGGCGTGACCAGTACGGTCAGCAGCAGCGGCAGTACGGGCAGCTTGCTCGCCACCGAAGTTCTTCGATTGACCACCAAATGGGCGCTGATAAACGCGGCCAGCTTCAGTACGAGAGAACGGTAAACCCATGTTCTCTAATTCAGTGATCGCTTCTGGACCCGTCTTACACATGTATTCAATCGCGTCTTGGTCACCGATATAATCCGACCCTTTAACGGTGTCGAACATGTGCCATTCCCAGTTATCTTCATGGCTATTACCCAGCGCTACCGTAATACCGCCTTGCGCCGACACCGTGTGTGAACGCGTAGGAAAAACTTTTGATAACAATGCACAGGTTAAACCTGATTGGGTGATTTGTAGCGCTGCGCGCATACCGGCACCACCGGCTCCAATGACGATCGCGTCAAATTCTCTTACTGGAATATTCACTTAAGCACCCCACAACACAAATAAACCCACTGCCACGTAGCTAAAGGCAATTACGTACAGGACAAACTGTAAAGCGGCGCGTAACTTGGCACACTTTACGTAGTCAGTTAATACCTGCCATAAGCCAATACGGGTATGAATGGCAATCGAGATCAACGCTAACAAGGTATACACCTTCATTAACACGTTACTGAACAGGCCATGCCATATCTCGAAAGTCACTTCTGGAGTGAAAAGAAAAAAACCTAAAATGAAAAGTGCGTATGTCGCTAGGACAACAGCAGTTGCTCTTAATGATACATAATCCTGAACACCATCGCGTTTCAGGCTTGCCTGATTTAGAACCATAACCATACCCCCGCTAAAACAGCTAAAATAATCCATAACACCATAGTGATGTTGGCACTGGCGTTACCTGAGTCGAGTTCTTCCCAGTAGCCTTGGTCCATGATCATGTGGCGGATACCGCCTAGCAGGTGGTAAATAAGTACCGTGATAGTGCCCCAAGCGATAAACTTCGCAAAATGTGAGTTTAGCAAGGACTTCACGTAGTCAAAGCCTTCTGCGCTTTGCAATGAAACCGCCCATGCCCAAATAACAAAAAGCAGTGCGAAAAACATTGCAACACCGGTTACCCGATGCAGAATAGAAGCTTTGGCAGTCGCAGGTAGAGAGATAGTTGTTAAATCAAGATTTATTGGTCTTTGCTTTTTCACAGTGTCTTGCCTATCGATGCCCGTGTAGAGCGTAGTTGTCATTATTGTCGCTGCAAAAAACAGCCACATCCCGAAGCAGATATACTCTTTTTCTATAAAGCTGGTTCAGCAAAAAGGTTCTGGTAAGGTGAACTGTTTTTACGCCGCAAATAGTATATATTTCATGACACGCTATTACAATTTTTGTTTGGTTTTTAACGGAAAAATCCGTTACTCAAAACTTTACAGCTTTTTAGCGGTACGGCAATACGACTAGAGTCGAATACTTATTAATTGATTAGCCTTTAGAATTGACTTTCAGGTGCGGTTTGCGAGTAGAATACCCTTAACCCTAATATCCCATAATAAAACAGTAGGAGAAATCCAATGGCAGATAAAAAAGCCGTCGTACAGATTGATGGTAAAACCTTTGAGTTACCGATCTACTCTGGTACGGCAGGCACTGACGTGATTGACGTTCGTACACTAGGTCAACAGGGCTATTTCACGTTTGACCCGGGCTTTATGTCTACCGGCTCCTGTGAATCGAAAATCACATACATCGATGGCGACAACGGCATTTTGTTACACCGCGGTTACCCAATAGAGCAACTCGCTGATAAATCAGACTATTTAGAGACTTGCTACCTGTTATTAGAAGGCGAATTACCGACTAAAGAGCAGTATGATAACTTCGTTAAAACCATTACTCGTCACACGATGGTTCACGAAAAAATCGCCGCATTTTTCCAAGGTTTCCGTGTTGATGCACACCCAATGGCAATGCTGTGTGGTGTGGTTGGCGCGATGTCATCGTTCTATCACTCTGATTTAGACATCAACGATCCGCAACAACGTACCCGTAGCGCCCATCGTTTGATTGCTAAATTACCAACAATTGCTGCGATGGCGTATAAATATACTGCCGGTCAGCCATTCGTTTACCCACGTAATGAATTGAGCTACTCAGAAAACTTCTTACACATGATGTTCTCTGTACCCGCTGAAGACTATAAAGTTAGCCCTGTATTAGCCAAAGCAATGGATCGGATTTTCATGTTACACGCCGATCACGAGCAAAATGCTTCTACTTCTACCGTGCGTTTAGCCGGTTCATCTGGTGCTAACCCTTACGCATGTATCGCGGCAGGTATTGCCTCTTTATGGGGTCCTGCACATGGTGGTGCCAACGAAGCCTGTTTAAAAATGTTACAACAAATTGGTTCAGTTGACCGTATTCCAGAGTTTGTAGCTAAAGCCAAAGACAAAAATGACTCTTTCCGTTTAATGGGTTTCGGTCACCGCGTTTATAAAAACTTTGACCCACGTGCCAAAGTTATGCGTGATACCTGTCATGAAGTATTAAGCGAACTGAACATTAAAGATCCATTGTTAGATGTCGCCATGGAATTAGAGCGCATTGCGTTATCTGACCCGTACTTCATCGAGAAGAAACTGTATCCTAACGTTGACTTCTACTCAGGCATCATCTTAAAAGCTATTGGTATTCCTACCAGTATGTTTACGGTGATCTTTGCGATGTCACGTACAGTGGGTTGGATCTCACACTGGGACGAGATGTTAGCAGACAAAGGCCACAAAATTGGTCGTCCACGTCAGTTATACACTGGCCATGCCGCACGCGATTACAAAAAGTAATTTGCTCTGGCAAGCAGCAGCTTAAAAGCGGCCATTGGCCGCTTTTTTCATTGTTATCGCGGTAAATTCGCTCATCATTGTAAAGTAACCTCGGCTATTTTAATTCTTTTTACCTTAGCCTCATGCAGCAAAAACCAGCCGAAATCGCCAACACGCCTGAGTAATGACGCTTTTATTAGGCTCAATAAAAGGTGCTTCTCGCTAAAAGAGGTGGCATTAGGCATAATAGCCGCCTTGTTTTTGTCTTGAGCTTCCCGACATGTCTGTGTTTGATGCCGCCGCTTTTCGTCAACAGTTCCCTTTTTTTCGTGAACAACCCGCTTGGATCTATCTTGATAACGCAGCAACTACGCACAAACCTCAGGTCGTCATTGATAGCCTGGTACAGTTTTATCAGCATGATAATAGCAATGTGCATCGCGGAACGCATCAGTTAAGCCAACAGGCAACAAGCCAATTTGAAGAGGCAAGACGCACGGTACAGCAGTTTATTAATGCCGCCGAGCCAGCCGAAATTGTCTTTACCAGTGGTACCACGGCGGCGTTTAACCAATTAGCCTTTGGTTTAATGCATACCGTATTGCAAGCCGGTGATCGCATTTTAATCTCGGCCTTAGAACATCACGCGAATATCGTACCTTGGCAACTGCATTGTCAGCGGCACGGGGTTATCATTGATGTGATCCCATTGACCGTTGATAGACAACTTGACCAAGCCGCCTATCAAACACTGTTAGACAGCAAGCCAAAAATAGTCAGTCTTACTCAAGTATCTAATGCACTTGGCAATGTTTTGCCTTTAGCACAGATGTTAAGCGACGCGAAAGCGGCCGGTGCCATGACCATCGTCGATGGCGCTCAAGGCATTGCTTGGCAACGACCCGATGTACAAAAATTGCCTGCCGATTTTTACTGTTTCTCAGCGCATAAGTTATATGGCCCAACCGGGATCGGTGTGTTGTATGGCAAGCGGGCATACTTAGAACGACTGACACCGTTACAGGGCGGCGGTGAAATGATTGAACATGTTAGCTTTAGTGGCAGTCGCTTTAACAGCCTACCCGCCCGTTTAGAAGCGGGTACCCCGCATATTGCGGGTGCGCTGGGCCTTGCTCAGGCCATTAAATTTATTAGTGGGTTTGACGCTCAGCAAATAAACAGTTATAAAGGCCTGTTATTAAAGGCTTTTCATAATGGTTTACAGCATATCCCTGGCATTCAATTGTTATCGTCTCGCCACGATAATGCCGGTATTGTCACCTTGAACATTCAAGGTGAACACCCTGCCGATGTCGCGGCATTGCTGAACGAACAACACATTGCTGTGCGCGCGGGCAGTCATTGTGCTATGCCCTTATTTGAACAATTAGCCGCGCCAGGCGCGCTGCGTTTCGCTTTTGCACCTTATAATCAGTTAACCGAAGTTGAGCAATGTTTAGCGGCATTGGCTCAGGCAGTGGAGATCCTTACGGTATGACCATGGCACAACTTATTACGGATACTGCGACAGCCCTTACGGCTATCCGGCAACAGGATTTGCCACAGTTACAACAACCCCAAGATTGGCAAAGTAAGTATCGTTTATTGATGCAATTAGGTAAAAAATTACCGCCGATCCCAGAAAAAATGCGCCAAAATGAGTGGCTAGTTAAAGGCTGCGAAAGTCGGGCTTGGTTACTGCACTACTATGATAGCCGCACCGAACAACACTTTTTTGTGTTAGACAGCGATGCCCGCATCGTCAAAGGGTTACTGGCCATCATGTTATGCTTTGTTAATGGCCTGACGCGGCAAGAAATCTCTACACTGGATTTACAACGCAGCTTTGATAGTTTGAATCTGAAACCCTATTTAAGCCAATCGCGAGGCAATGGCTTAAATGCGATGGTCAATCGAATAAAAGACGTGGTCGCCGCCCATTAAACGGCGGCTTTTTGCTGCAACTTGATTAAAATTCGCGACACGGCGGCCAAACCAAAGGTTGCCGTAACCACCATAGCGGCGCCAAAGCCGCCACTACAATCTAAGCGCATACTGCCTGTATTATCGGGTTTTTGTTGACAAATACTGCCGTCGGCTTGTGGATAACGTAATTGTTCAGTAGAAAACACGCATTCCACACCAAAACGCCGCTTAGGATTACGGGTAAACTGATGATCGCGCCTGAGCATATTGCGTACTTTCGCCAACAACGGGTCATTAAAGGCTAAGGTTAAATCAGCCAATTGAATTTGCGTTGGATCCAATTGCCCACCGGCCCCACCGGTTGTGATCAGTGGCATTTTATTGCGTTTGCACCATGCAATTAATGCGACCTTTGCTTTTACAGCATCAATCGCATCTAACACATAGTCTGCGTTAGCCGGTAACAGGGTCGCTAAGTTATCCGGGGCAATAAAATCAGCGACTTGATTCACTTTACACTCTGGATTAATTTGTAAAATCCGCTCAGCCATCACCGCCACTTTGTCTTGGCCGACCGTGTCGGTCAGCGCATGCGCTTGCCGATTGATATTACTTATACACACATCATCTAAATCGATTAGCGTTAACTCACCGATCCCTGAGCGCGCTAAAGCTTCACAAGCCCAGCTTCCGACGCCACCAATACCGATCACCACCACATGTGATCGCTGAAATTTTGCTAAGGCCTGCTGACCATATAAACGCGCAATGCCAGCAAAACGCGTATTAAAATCTGACATACTTCTTCCTGTTAACGCTCAAACGGCAAGCTAGGTGCCGCGGGCCAAGCATATTGCCATGGTGTTAGCCACGATCCGGGTAATCCGTGATGCACTAACGCCAGAAACTGCTCACCGCTATCGGGTAATAATTGATATTGATAGTCTATGCCAGCAAAACGAAACGCCAAGGCATAGGCATGCAGATAAACGCGGTCGGCCTCTGCAGCACCATATAAGCTATCGCCTAGGATAGGTGCACCCTGACTTTTTAACGCCACGCGTAATTGATGTGTTTTACCGGTATAAGGCCGCAGTAAATAAGCGCGAAACGGTAAGTTTTCAAAGCCCTGACTCACAAAATACGTGACCGCTAAAGCCTGTTGTGCCGACGTTAACTTCCAACCGCCGCGCCGGCCAGGCTGCATGGCACCTTTCACCCAACCTTGTTTTTTGTTAGGCCGTACTGCACTTAACGCCAAGTAACATTTCTGGATTTGCCGACGACTAAATAATTGGGTAAATTCTGCTGCTGCAACAGCATTGCGCGCCAACAGCAATAAACCCGAGGTGACTTTATCTAATCGATGCACCGCAAACAACTTTTCGCCTAACTGTTGCTCGGCAATGGCCACTACCCCCGGCCCCTCTTCCGAATGAAAGCTTAAACCTGCGGGTTTATTAATAACCACAAAATCTGCGGTACTATCGACGATAGTCAGTGGTTTAAACATGTTGTTGCGTGGCAAAAGCAATGGCTCGCGCCAGATCTTCTGCGGTATCTACGCCGACCGCCGGCGTTTCTATCGCTGTCGCCACATGAATGGCTTCACCTTGCCACAGCACTCGTAACTGCTCTAACGCTTCAATTTGTTCCAGGGTTGATGTTGGCCACGCCACGTAATCGGCAATAAAACCCGCACGATACGCATATAAGCCGATATGTCGCCGATAATGTGTTGCAAGGGCATCACGGTAACGATCATCACGGTCAAACGGAATAGCTGAACGACTAAAATATAAGGCGTAACCGGCATGATCGGTTACCACTTTCACCACATTCGGATTTTTCAGCTCGGCAAGATCATGCAGCGGCACGGCTAAAGTGGCCATCCGAGCTTTTTGTTGCAGCGCTAAATTCTCTGCTACCTGACGAATAATTTGCGGTGGAATAAAAGGCTCATCACCCTGCACATTCACCACGATATCATCTGCAGCTAAACCTAATTGAGTGACCACTTCGGCCAAGCGTTCCGTACCAGAATTATGACTGGCCGCCGTCATGCACACTTCACCGCCAAACTGGCGCACTGCAGCGGCAACCCGCTGATCATCGGTCGCAACCAGCACGCGCTCGGCACCGCTTTGTATCGCTTGTCGATACACACGCTCAATCATGCTTTGACCTGCAATATCCGCTAACGGCTTACCCGGTAAGCGAGAGCTGGCGTAGCGAGCAGGAATAACGACTATGAACGCCATTTTTCACACTCTTCTGAGCTTAATGGCGTTGCTTCATTCGCCAGTAACACCGGGATATTATTGCTTAAACGATAAGCCAGTTGATCAAAGGTGCAGATCAAGCGCTCGCCTGTTTTGTCATATTTTAATTTACCCTTACATACCGGGCAGGCCAAAATATCAATCAATGCCAGATTCATGGCCATATTGACTCCGTAATAAGTTAAGTTTTTTGCTTAGTTGCTCAGTAAATTGGGGATCTAACCGCGCCTGAACGGCTAAATAATACCAACCGCTTTTGGCAAAAGACCGACATTTTACCGCATCTTTTTCCGTCATTAACAGCGGGGGTGTTAAATCGGTAAAATCGTCAGGGCTAAAAGGATGGTGATCGGCAAAGAAATGCTGCCCTGCAATGTTAAAACCGGCCTCTTGCGCCGAACGAGCAAAACGTGCTGGATTGCCAATTGCCGCCACTAACTGAACCGGTGTCGACACCGCTAACGCCGGTTGCTCAGCCAAAAGGGGCCGCGCAGCAACAACGGCTAGCGTCATGTGGCCATCAACACCGTCTAATGGCCCACTGTTTGCCACCGTAAAATCAACTGAGGCTAAACGAGAAGGCAACTCGCGCAAAGGGCCAGCTGGAAGTAACCAGCCATTCCCCAGACCACGCTGACCGTCAATCAGCACAATTTCTAGATCGCGCGCTAACCGATAATGCTGTAGGCCATCATCAGAGATAATAATGTCGACGTCTGGGCAACGTGACAGCAAATGCTGGCCGGCGCTAACACGATCCGGAAACACAACCACCGGACAGCCACTGCGCTGAGCCAATAAGAGTGGCTCATCCCCCACCTGATTTGCCATGCAGTTAGCGGTAACTAAACGCGGCGCCGTTAATTTTACGCCATAGCCCCGACTAATAATGCCTGGGGTAAAGCCCTGCTCGCGCAATAACTGGCATAACCATAACGTAAACGGTGTTTTGCCCGTACCGCCAACGGTAATATTGCCGACAACAATAACCGGCACCGTTAAACGATAATGGCGTTTAATGCCAAGGCGAAATAACGCGCGGCGCATAGTCGACAATAACCAAAACAACAGGCTAAATGGCGCCAGTAAATAACACCACCATCGACCTTGATACCAGCCACGCTCTAGTGCGGTCATTTTTCAGAGCCGAACTGCAATTTATGTAACGAAGCATAAACGCCATCACGCGCTAATAATTCGGCGTGTGTGCCCTGCTCTAAAATACGACCTTGATCCATCACAATAATGCTGTCGGCATTTTCAATGGTTGATAAGCGGTGGGCAATCACAATACTGGTGCGCCCTTTTAACAGCACGTCAAGAGCGGCTTGGATCTTGCGTTCAGACTCTGTATCCAAAGCCGAGGTGGCTTCATCTAAAATCAGTACTGGCGCTTGGCGTAATAACGCGCGAGCAATGGCAATACGTTGGCGCTGGCCACCGGATAAACTGACGCCATTTTCACCAATTTGTGTATCGAGGCCCTCTGGCATCTTCTTAGCAAATTCCATCACGTGGGCTTGCTCGGCAACCGCCAATAATTGCTCGCGACTGACCGGCTCTGCCATACCGTAACAAATGTTATTGGCGATTGAATCGTTAAACAGCATCACATGTTGTGAAACTACGGCGATTTGATGACGTAGAGAACTGCGGCTATACAATTGAATGTTTTGACCATCCACTAAAATCTCGCCCTGCGCTACCTCATAAAAACGCGGTAATAAACTGGAGATGGTGGTTTTACCACTGCCTGAACGCCCCACTAACGCCACCGTTTTACCTGCAGGCACGTGAAACGACACATCTTCGAGAACCTGCTGCTGATGGCCAGGATAGTTAAAGGTGACATGTTTAAACTCGATGTCGCCTTTGGCCTGCTTTAATTCAATGGTTCCCGTTTCCCGCTCCGCGGCTTCATCCATAACTCGAAAAATACTGGCGGCGGCGGCTAAGCCGCGTTGAAACTCGCTATTTACCGTGGTTAATTGTTTTAGCGGCTTTAACAGCATGACCATCGACGTGACAATGGCAGAGAAAATACCGGCGGTTAAGGTATCAAGCATTTCCGGTTGACTGGCCATAAACACCACAAAAGCCAGAGCAAAAGAGGCGATCAGTTGGATCACACCAGAACTAATGGCCGAGGTGGCATCCATTTTCACGCCTTGTAAGCGAGTTTGATTATTCACTTCTTCAAAACGCGCATCTTCAATCGCTTGGCCACCAAAGGCTAAAATCACTTTATGCCCATTGAGCATCTGCTCAGAAGCAGTCGTTACGCCGCCCATCGCATGTTGAATTTTATGGCTTAACTTACGAAAGCGTTTCGAGACAAAGCTAACAATAACGGCGATCACCGGTGCAATTAAAAAGAAGATTAACGAGAGCTGCCAGCTATACCAAAACATTACACCAATTAAACCCAGTACCAAGGCACCATCACGCACCAACACAATCAGGGCTTTGGTTAAAGATTGTTTGATTTGCTCTGAGTCATAGGTGATTTTAGAGATCAGCTCACCGGTAGAATGTTTATCATGAAAGCTCACCGGTAAACGCATCATATGGCTGAATAATTGCTGTCGCATATCTTTGACAATTTGATTACCTACCCAACTAATACAATAGGTTGCGGTAAAGTGAAAAATGCCACGCAAGATAAACATCAAAATGACCACTAAAGGCGCTAGGCGTAAAAATTCGGTATCTTTTTCTTGAATGCCGCGGTCAATAAACGGCTGTACCGAAGCAATAAAGCCCGCATCCACCGCTGAATACCCCACCATACCGATAATGGCGGCAACAAAACCTAAGCGGTAGGGTTTTAAATAGCTGAGTAACCGACGATAAACCGCCGCTGACGTTGTTTGCTCTGTCTGCAAAATTCTAAACCTTTTATCGTTATCATCTGGCTATTCTAACGTGTTGAGGCAGAGGTTTCAGCTATTGCTGTCGGCTTTTCTGCCCAAGGGTAGTGTTTTTCTCTATTTTCTTGGCGAATGCGCAGTTTTTCAGCCGTAAATTCAATCTGCAAGCTGCCTTGTAACCCAGTATGATACAGCGGTAAATTCAATAAGTTAATCCGTTGTTGCACGGCAGCTTGTGGATAAGTATAGGGCCCTTGTGCGTTGGCCGCTAATAGCAATTGCCGTGGCACTAAAGCTTGTAAAAAAGCTAATGAATTAGCGTTAGCGCGCCCATAATCTGCCAGTAAATAAATATCTGCGGTTAAATCAGCATACTGCTGCAATAATGCCCGCTCTTGAGCCTGTTGCAACTTACCCGGCAACAACAATTGCCAGCCTGCCATATTAACACTGAGCACACAGGGATCGGTTTTAGCTAACAACCAATGCCGAAAGCCAATGTCAGGATAAGCTGCAACTAACTGACTACAGGTCTGCACTTCTGGTAATGTCGCTACCGCACTGTAAAATTTTGCCATTGGATAAGCTTGTTGAATTAACGCCACTGCCGGCGCCATTTCTCGCTCAAGTGCCGGTATAATGACCGGCCCCAATTGCCGCAACCGTTGTTGCTGTAACAAAGGTAATACCTGCTGGCGAACCAGCCCTTCCAGCTGTGTCGCAGGGGCATCTAAATATAAGATGGCATTATGAGGTTGCTGTAATAATAATACCGTGCGCTGCCCGCTATCGATTAGCTGTAATTGCGGGTGAACATTCACCGGCAAATAGACCATTAATACCACCACAGTAAGCCATAACAGCCACAGAGAGCCCTTTACACGGCAGGCTAGCAGCAATGCTAAAGCCCCGGCCAGTAATAACGCCGTCAGGGGGGAAAGCTTAGGTAAACTCCACCACACTGCTTGAGAGGCACTCCACTCTAACCATGTCATTAAGGGAATAAACAACGCATCGGTTAACTGCCAAAGCCATTGAACATAAGGCAAGCCCGCCAAGCTCCAACAGACCGTGATCAATAAAAACGGGATCGCGAGCAACGAACACCAAGGGACAAACAACAGATTAGAGAGAATGGATAAGACACTCACACCCGAGAAAAAAGCCATGCTAATAAATGACATTAACAAGGTTAATGCTAATTGAAACAGCAACCAGTAACGTAATTTTGCCCAGCGCTGTGGCGCTGCAGGGGCTAAGCACCATAGCAGTAACACAATGCAGCCTACGGCTAACATCGACAACCAAAAACTATAACTGAGTAACCACAACGGATTGGTCAAGAGCAATAATGCCAATAACAGCAACCACGCTTGATGCTTGGCTAAGGGGCGCAGTAATAATCGGCTCAGCACAAAAATAGCCAATGCCACCGCCGCGCGTAATGTTGGGATGGTAAAACCAGCCAACCAGCCATAGCCTAAGACCGGTAACAAACTGAGTAATAAAGCCAGCTCCACTTTAAAGCGCCAGGGGCTAAGGCGTAGCACCCCGCTAAATAACAACAGGCTCCAACCATAGACCAAGCCAAGGTGTAAACCCGAGATAGTTAAAATATGTCCCAAGCCACTGTGCCGGATCCCTTGCCACAATTGCGCATCAAATTGTCGCTCTGCTACTGTTAACGCTAACAGCAGTGGCGCACTGCTAAGGGATGCAGTCGACGTTTTTAGCTGGGTAATGATGGTTTCTCTGGCTGAAACAGGGGCCTGTAATAAGATCACCGGCTGCTCTGGCAATACATATCCCTCGCCAATCACACCTTGCAATAAGGCTTGCAGCGAACGAGGCCGAGACTGTGGAGTCCAACTCTGTGCTACTGGTCGCAATTTTAACGGTAAACGCCAAAGTTGATTATTTTCGAGGCTTGGGGCTTGTCGCCAGCGCACAGAGAGCAGATACTGATCATATGAGCTTTGCTGTAGTTGCAGTTTCACTGTCAAATCACCAGTGCCGTGATCGGTCCAACTGACGATCCGCACATCATGATAGCTGCTTGCTGAGTTTAACAACGTATTCTGTGCCTGCCAGTATGCAGATAACTGCCAATGCCAACTGACTATAAACGCGCTGCAACCGGCTAAAAAAAACAGCCGAAAGCGGCAGCTGACTAGAAAAGCCGCTAGAAAAATATATTGAAAAAAAGCTGGCGGAAGCGGTAAAAATAACGACAATAGGCAGCCAGCTAATACACCTGTGCAAAAGTGTTGCATGTTTACTTTTCGTAAATAGGTTGTAATGCCAAAGAAGACTATTAAGAAATATTTACCATCTCCAGAAAAAATCAAGCAGATGAAGTTATTAAATCTGTTCGGTTCGATGCTGCACGATGGTAATTTATGGCACTTAAACCGCCGCTCTGCGCGCGGCGCTTTTGCTGTTGGTCTTTTTTGGGCCTGGATGCCCTTCCCTTTTCAGATGCTATTCTCGGCGCTGATGGCCGTGCCTTTACGCGTTAACTTACCGTTAAGTGTGGCGTTAGTGTGGATTTCAAACCCGCTCACCATGCCGGTGATGCTGTATCTCAGTTATTTAATTGGCAGTGTGGTACTTAAAGCGCCTGCAGAGCCCTTTGCTTTTGAAGCTTCGCTCGGCTGGTTGTGGCATAGCATGCAAACCATCGGCAAACCTTTACTGACCGGCTGTTTATTAATGGGCATTACCGCCAGCATTGTTGGCTATTTTGCCATTGACTGGTTATGGCGTTTATCGGTAAAGAAAGAAAAGCTCGCGCGCTTGTTACGGCATAAAAATCGCCTAAAACAAAACTAATGGCTTAATTAGCGTTGCTTTAGGCAGAGAGTCACTAAAAAGCTTGAACAAAACACGACGGGGGATGTTAGCGTTGCCCCAGCACGTTTGCCGGTTGCACCCTACTTGCACGAAATGCCGGATACAGCGTCGATAATAAACTTAAGCCCAATGCCAACAGCACCGTAACGACCACATCCTGCCACAGCAATAACGACGGCACGTAATCGATAAAGTAGATGCTCGGATCTAATAACGATTTGCCAAGTGTCGAGGTTACAAAAGCAAAGATCGGCTCAATGTAATGTGCCAGTAACACGCCAACAACAGCCCCGCCTAAGGTGCCAACCAAACCATTTAGCCAGCCTAGCAACATAAAGGTTTTAATTAATGCCGCCGGTCGCATGCCCATGGTCAGCAAAATGGCAATATCCGATTCTTTTTCCCGCACAGCCATCACCAAGGTGGCGACAATATTAAAGCAGGCCACGGCGATCACCAGCGACAACACCAAATATAAGATGGCGCGCACCATTTGAATATCTTGATAAACATGGCCTTGGCTACGAAACCAATCGAGTAGATAGACATAATCATCCGACAACTGCCCAAGTTGCCGTGCCATGGCCGGTGCCGCAAAGATATCGTCTAAACGAAAGGCTAAACCGTGCACAGTGTCTTCTGGCATAGCTAAAAAATCAGCTAATGCATCCAAACCCAGCCACGCTTGGCTATAATCGAGTTGCCCGCCCACCGCAATAATGGCACTGACACTCAGCACCCGATTAGAATAACTGGCTAAACGACCATCATCGGTAAAACGAGGTAGCATTAATTGCACATTATCGCCGACCTGCAAACCCAGTGCTGCGGCAATACCGCTGCCTAATACAACTTGCTCTGCCGCCAAGGTCTCTAGGCTGCCGCTTTGTAAGTAAGTGGCGAAGTCACTGAGTTGCTGTTCAAGTTGCAAATCAATACCGCGCAGCTGTACCGCTTTAATTTGGCTGCCCGCACGCAGCATGCCGTTGGCTTTAATATAAGGTGCGCCCGCTATTACGCCTTCTACAGCGCTTAAGCGCGGTAGCTTGCTTTGCCATTGCTGTAAGTTATTTTCCACTGACTCTAATTCAACATGCGGGATCACCGCCAACAAACGCTGTTTTAGTGCCTGCTCAAAACCATTCATCACCGACAGCGCTAAAATTAAAATCGCCACGCCTAAGCCAATACCCCAGGTCGATGAAGCCGAAATAAAGCGAATAAAGCCACTGGTATGGCGAGTATTACGATAACGTCGCGCCAGTTGCCAAACGAGAGCATTCATGGCGCAGGCTCCAAACGACCATCTGTCATCAAATAGTGTTTGTCTAAGCGAGCCGCTAAGGCACGATCATGGGTCACCACCACAAAGCTGGTGGCAAATTCACGATTAAGCTCACGTAACAATTGATAAATAGACTCTGCGGTTTGCTGATCTAAATTACCGGTGGGCTCATCGGCTAAAATTAGAGCGGGTTTAGTCACCAATGCCCGAGCAATGGCAACGCGTTGCCGCTCGCCGCCGCTTAATTCAGACGGCTTATGGGTTAAACGATGCGCCAAGCCCACTCGGCTTAGCAAAGCGGTGGCGGCGGCATTCGCTTCAACAGGGGCTTGCCCACGGATCAGTAAGGGCATGGCCACGTTTTCAACCGCCGTAAAATCCATTAATAAATGGTGGAACTGATAAATAAAACCCAGTTTTTCATTACGCAAGCTGGCTTTTTGATTGGCGCTAAGCTTAGCAATCTGTTGCCCAGCGATCTGCACATGGCCACTGTCTGGCGTATCTAAAGTGCCTAAAATATGCAATAAGGTACTTTTGCCCGAGCCTGAACTGCCAACAATGGCCACCATTTGTGCTTTGGCAATGGTTAAATTAACCTGATGCAACACCTCGGTGACCTGCTGGCCATCACGGTAACTTTTACAAATTTGAGAGGCTTCAAGAACATTATTCATCGCGTAATACTTCCGCCGGATTAATTTTTACCGCACGCCAAGCTGGATACAACACGGCGAGCAAGGTTAAGCCAATAGCACTAATGAAGATGGTGGCAATTTGGCTGGCATCCATTAACACAGGTAATTGAATACCGCCTGCAACTTGGAAATTGAACAGATCTAATAACGCATTAAGCTGCCAACTGACTAACACGCCCGCCATCACACCAAGCACAGCACCGAGCAACCCGTTAAATAAACCTTGTATAGCAAACACAAAAAATAGCGCGCGGTCAGTCATGCCTTGCGTTTTTAAAATCGCCACTTCTGCTTGTTTCTCGGTAACCATCATCACTAAAGCTGACACAATGTTAAAGGCCGCCACAGCGACAATCAGCAATAACATCAGCCACATCATGGCTTTCTCCATGGCCACTGCCGCAAATAATTTGCCATGGCTCTGCCGCCAATCTTGCACTGAACTTATCTGCGTATCAGCCGATAATTGCTCGGCTAACAACGGCGCTTGAAAAGGCTCTAACAAACTGACCCGCCAACTCGGCGTGCGCTCGGCCACCGGCAATAACCGCATTAAATCTTCTTGCGCCGTGATCGCGATAACACTATCCACTTCAGAGCCGGTATCAATAATTCCGGCGACGGTAAATAAGCGCTGGCGTGGCATCCAGCCTAAGGGCGTATGGCTGCCACCTTGCGCTAATAGTACCCGAATTTGTTGCCCTAAATGCACATCCAGCTGTTCGGCTAAACCGCGGCCGAGCATCATGCTATAACGCTGCTCGCTTAATGTTTGCCAATCGCCCAGTGCTAAAGATTGTTTTAAAAACTGCGGTAACTGCTCAGGTGTTAAGCCTTGCAGCATCACAGCTGTTAACTGCCGAGGCGCTTGCACTAAGGCTTCAGTTTGCAGAAATGGCGTAATATCCAACACCTTGGCTTGTTGTTGTAAGCGTTGTTGCCAGCGAGTATCCCCCTGGGGCGCTTGCACAATAAGATGGGGCACCACGCCTAAGATGCGACGCTTTAATTCCGCCTCAAAGCCGTTCATAACCGAACTGACAATGGTTAACGCCATCACCCCAAGTAAAATACCGGCAACAGAAAATAGGGTGATAAACGAAATAAAGGCATTACCCTTGCGGCTTTGGCTATAACGTAAGCCAATAAACAGGCTGACTGGAAGGTGCATGTGAATTTTCAGGACTTTACCTAGGTTAGATGATAAATTAGCGCAAAAGTGGTGCCGATAATAGTGATAATTCGGTGCAATGACAAGCACCAACGGGGGAGAACCCAGATGAGCTCTGAACTGGACAGCCTAGCCGAAGATTTTCAACAGTATTTCAAAGTTGAGCATCGCATTGCCATTAATGTGGTACCACTGAGTACGCCTCTGCCAAGCGAAGCAGACTTTACGGCGGCCATCCCCGAGCCTTTTTTGTTAGCCGGGAATGTGGGCCAACTGAATATGAATGCACTGCGCTCGTTACAACGCGTCGGTGAATTAGCCGAAGAGTTAGCGAATTACTTGCAACAGCAAGCAAAAAAGCTCGATTTGCTGCTGCATTACGTTTTACAACAACAAGATGTTGCGGCGTATCGCCATCATACGCAAAGCTACGGCGGTGCTGGCCTCACCTTTAAAACTGATCGCGCCATGCCAGCACTGCAAGCAGTTGAAGTGAAGTTATTTCTTGCTGACAATGCTGGGGCGGTTTTTTGTTTTGGTCAAGTATTAAGCGCTGAGCAAACCACAGATGGCTATCTGATCAAGGTGGTGTTTAAACTGATCCGTGATGAAGATCGCGAACTGCTAGTACGCGCCAGTTTGCAGCAGCAAGCCCGACAATTAAAATTAAAAGCGGAGCAGCGCTGAACTAGCAGCGCCAAATCACTGTAACAGCCAACGCGATTAATCAGGATACGAGTTTATAATTCAATGAGTGTTTTTCCTTCGATACCGCAATTACGCGGCGCTACTGATCAGCAAGCATGGGGCCAACTGACTGGCGCTGCCTTACCTCTAGCCATCAGCAGCTATGTCACACAGCAACAAGGCGTCTGTGTCTTAGTGGTGCAAGACACCCCCGCAGCGATGCGTTTAGAGCAAGAGTTAACGGTCTTTCTTGACCCCGCAAAATGCCCTATTCTGACGCTGCCCGATTGGGAAACCCTGCCCTATGATATGTTTTCGCCGCATCAGGACATTATTTCTCAGCGTTTAACCACTCTGTATCAATTGCCTCGGCTCAGTCATGCCTTAGTGATAGTGCCGGTGAGTACCTTGTTATTGAAAATTGCTGGTCGTGCCCATTTAGAGCAACACAGTTTTATTCTGGCCGAGCAACAACAAACCGATTTAAGTGCCTTTAAGCAGCAATTGGCCGCGGTGGGCTATCGACATGTCGATCAAGTTATGGAGCATGGCGAGTTCTCTGTTCGTGGCTCTTTACTAGACTTGTATCCGATGGGCGCAACGCAGCCTTATCGCATCGACTTTTTTGATAATGAAGTGGATGCCATTCGCACCTTTGATCCTGACACGCAGCGCAGTTTAGATAAAGTGAAACAAATTTCGCTCTTGCCGGCACATGAGTTTCCAACCGACAAGGCAGCGATTGAACGCTTTCGTTTGCGTTATCGCGAACGCTTTGCCGCTCGCAATGAAAAAGAATCCTTATATCAGCAAGTCACCCAAGGTATTTTACCGGCCGGTATTGAATATTATTTACCGCTATTTGCTGAAGATACCTCAAGTTTTTTCAGTTACTTACCGGCTAACTCGCATATTTTAACCTGTGGTGATATCGAGCACAGTGCCAATCAGTTTTGGCTAGAGTTAAAACGTCGCTATCAAGATCGAGCCATTGATTTACTGCGGCCCATTTTACAACCCACCGAATTGTATTTAGCCACCGATGAGCTGTTTGCCGCGCTAAAAGCTTACCCTAGGTTACGTTTAAGCCGTGCAGAGTTACCGCTTAAAAATGGGCACATTAATGCGCCGATTGCTAACCTGCCTGATCTTAATATTAATCATCAGCTGAAAAATCCGTTAGAAGCCCTGTTAAACTTTTTAACGGCGCTAAAAAAGCAGCAAGGCCGCGCGCTATTTTTAGTGGAAAGTGAAGGTCGTCGTGAAAGTTTATTGCAGCTGCTGCACAAAGCCGCCGTGCATCTGCCGCAAACCAGCAGCTTGGCGCAGTTTTTAACGCAACAGCAAGATATTGCCGTGTTGGTCGGAACCCTAGACCAAGGTACCTTCGTTAACACCACCCCGCCGCTGGCCCTGATCAGCGAAAACGAGCTATTTGGGCAAAAAATTAGCCAGCGCAGGCGTCGTAAGAAAAGCCAGCAAATTTCTTCCGATACCATTATTCGTAATCTGGCCGAATTAAGCCTGGGTCAACCTATTGTGCATTTACAACATGGTATTGGTCGCTATCAAGGCTTGCAGGTGTTGGATGCCAATGGCATTAGTGCTGAGTTTGTGACCATTGAATATGCAGGCAGTAGCAAACTGTATGTACCGGTGTCATCACTGCATCTGTTAAGTCGTTACTCAGGCAGCGATGCCGAACATGCCCCCTTGCACAAACTCGGTAACGATACTTGGGAAAAAGCCCGCCGTAAGGCTGCTGAGAAGGTGCGTGATGTTGCAGCAGAATTACTCGATGTCTATGCGCAGCGTGCCGCACATCAGGGCCATGCCTTTAAACTGGATGAAAATGACTACGCGGCCTTTGCCGACAGCTTCCCGTTTGAAGAAACAGCCGATCAGCTCGACGCCATTAACGCCGTATTGCAGGATATGCAGCAACCGCAACCGATGGACCGCTTAGTGTGTGGTGATGTCGGCTTTGGTAAAACCGAAGTGGCTATGCGCGCCGCTTTTGTTGCGGTTAACGGCGGTAAGCAAGTGGCTTTGTTGGTACCAACCACCTTACTTGCACAACAACATTTTGAAAACTTTAAAGATCGTTTTGCTAACTGGCCGGTGCGAGTTGAGGTGCTGTCTCGTTTTGTTAGCCCCAAAGCCCAAAAAGCCATTTTAGAAGATGTCAGTAACGGTAAAGTTGATATTGTTATTGGTACGCACAAACTGCTGCAAGATGATATTAAACTGCACGATTTAGGCCTGTTGATTGTCGATGAAGAACACCGTTTTGGTGTACGCCAAAAAGAGAAAATTAAAGCGCTACGCGCCAACATTGATATTTTAACCTTAACCGCCACGCCCATTCCGCGTACGCTGAATATGTCTATGTCGGGCATGCGTGATCTGTCGATTATCGCCACCCCACCCGCGCGGCGTTTAGCCGTGAAAACCTTTGTGCGCGAATACGAAAACGGCTTGCTACGCGAAGCGGTGATGCGCGAGATCTTACGGGGTGGTCAGGTCTACTTTTTACACAATGATGTTGCCTCTATCGAAAAAATGGCAGCCGATTTACAAGAGCTGATCCCTGAAGCGAATATCGCCATTGCCCATGGTCAGCTACGTGAACGCGAGCTCGAACAAATTATGGCTGATTTTTATCATCAGCGTTTTAACGTATTACTGTGCTCCACTATTATCGAAACCGGCATCGATGTGCCCACAGCCAATACCATCATTATTAACCGTGCGGATAATTTTGGCTTGGCGCAGTTACATCAATTGCGGGGTCGGGTTGGCCGCTCCCATCACCAGGCCTATGCTTATTTAATGACCCCGCCGCCCAAGCGTTTATCTAAAGATGCCGAAAAACGCTTAGAAGCCATCGCCAGTTTAGAAGATTTGGGTGCCGGTTTTGCTTTAGCGACGCACGATTTAGAAATTCGTGGCGCAGGTGAGTTATTAGGCGATGAGCAAAGTGGTCAAATTGAATCGGTCGGTTTTAGTTTGTATATGGAAATGCTCGAAGAAGCCGTGCAAGCCTTAAAAGCTGGGCGAGTACCCAGCCTTGAAGCCATGCTCAGCCAACAAACTGAAATGGATTTAAAACTGCCTGCGCTGTTTCCAGAGAGCTACATTCCTGATGTCAATTTACGGCTATCATTTTATAAAAAACTGGCCAGTGCCAAAAATCCAGAAGAGATCGATGAAGTTCAGGTCGAGTTAATCGACCGTTTCGGATTATTACCCGATGCGGCGAAAAACTTAGTGGCCGTTGCTGAGTTAAAATTGCAAGCACAGGCACTGGGTATTAAACGGATAGAAGCCAATAGCAAAGGTGGTGTGGTAGAATTCGCCGAGAAAACCTTGGTCAATCCAAGTTACATTATTACGTTGATCCAAACCCAATCGCGCGTCTTTAAACTGGAAGGCGGGCAAAAACTGCGTTTTAGTATTGCCGCAGAGGATCATAAAGATCGACTCAGCCTCATCAGCTCGATGTTGGCTGACTTTACCAAACATAAGGTAGGAAACGCATGAAAGTTCGGCTATTGCTGACCGGATGTCTGTTACTGAACACCATGCTGCTGCAAGCCAATGAGCGCTGGTTTGAAGTAGAACTGATTGTTTTTGAACGCACAGGCGATAGCCAATTACGCGAACATTTTCCCGAGCAGGTTACGCCAATTCGCTTAGGCCGCATTATTGATTTGGTGTCTCCTTTGTATAATCCGACTATTCAGCCGCTAGTCAGTGCTTTAGAAGATTGCAGCCCAGCACCGCTAAATACAGCAGCAAGCAGTGTGTTTCCAAGCGATTGGCAGGCCCCCCATAAACTGATGTGCCAACAGGAAACCCAGCCGTTGGCTTGGCAGCGTCTGGCGTTGTTTCCTGAAAAATGGCTCAGCCATAAGGTGCCTTGGCCCTCACGGCTGCCCCATACCTTAGCCGGTCGCGGTGAGTTTCAAGGCGTGCCCTTTTTAGCAGAGCCTGAAGCCTTTGCTTTAACTGATGTGGTCGCTAAACTGCGCCGACAACGCCAGCAACAAGTGCTGTTGCATACGGTATGGCGTCAAGCACCTGTCACCGAGCGCCGAGCGATCCCCAGCCGTTGGTTTGCCGGTGAAAACTTCAGCCAGCGTTTTGATTATTGGGGACAGCCCATCACCTCTGAGCAACATGATACCCCGGTGAATGACACCCAAGCTGCGGCCAATGCCAACGACGTGACCAGCGTGCTTGAACAAATTAATAGCCGCCGCCAACAACTGGCCGCGGGTGTGTCGTTGGATCAACCCAGCACAGCGGCAATCGACAATAGCAGCAACGTACAAAGCCAGGCCAATTTACCGACGGAAGTATGGCAACTGGATGGTTTATTTAAACTGCATTTAGATCATTATCTGTTTGTCAATACAGACTTTAATCTGCGCAGAATGCATAATGGTGCCCTACAAAGTATCAATGTGAAACAAAGCCGACGGGTGATCAGTGGCGAAATTCATTATCTGGATCACCCTAAATTAGGCATAATACTGCAAATTCGCCGTTATCAACCGCCTGAAGTCGCACAGCCATAACCTAGCATGCGCCGCAGTTTCCCCTTTGTCGGGCTGCGGCGTGTCGTTGGTTCAACCCCGCTAACAAATGAACGAGTCATCATGCAATTACGTGTTATTGAAAAACATCGCTATCGCCAACGGCTAAACCGCATCACTATTTCAAGCATTATCGCATTGTTACTGATCAGTTTAGGCAGCTCGACCTTACTGATCGCACTGTTCGCCACCGGATCAGGTTCAAATTTTTGGCTAAATTTTAGTGGTGTGGTGATCGGCTGTTTAGTGGTCGGCTTCAGTTTGAAACGTTTAAAAACGCATCCCTATTTTCATGATGTGGCCTACATTTGGGATCTGAAACACGAATTAAATTTAATCCAACGTAAGCAACGTGCCATCGACGCGGCCGCCGAGCAAAATGATGTCATTGCGCTATTAATATTGGCGTACAGCTACGAAGCATCAAAACTGGTGTGGCAATTGGATGATAATACCTTGATGATGTCCGAGCTCAATTTGGCCGCCAACAAACTGCAAGATAAACTGAACGCGGCAGGCTTAAGCATCAACCTAGCCGATTACCGTCGCGAATTACTGGCGCGTTTTTAACGCCATAGGAACTGTCATGTCTATTAACTGGTTTCCGGGCCATATGCACAAAGCCCGCAAAGAAATCGCCGAAGTGATGCCGCAAGTCGATATTATTATCGAAATGCTCGATGCCCGTATTCCGTTTTCCAGTGAAAACCCGCTGGTGCCGCAACTGCGCGGTAATACACCCTGTATTAAAGTGTTAAACAAAGCCGATCTGGCCGATCCTGCGCTAACCCAGCGTTGGGTTCAGCACTTTGACAGTCAAAGCGGCGTGAAAGCTATCCCGATCAGTCAGCAAAATCCTGAACATATTCGCGCCCTATTACAGCTGTGTAATGACATGCTGCCAGAGCGTAACCTGGAGATCCGAGGCGCTCGTGCCATGATTATGGGGATACCTAACGTCGGTAAGTCTACGTTAATTAATACCCTCGCCGGGCGGACCATCGCCAAAACGGGTAACGAAGCCGGCGTGACCAAAACACAGCAGCGTATTAAGCTGGATAACAATGTGATTTTAACCGACACGCCGGGCTTTTTATGGCCGAAACTGAGCCCGCCAACCTGTGGCTATCGCTTAGCCGTGACCGGCGCCATCAAAGATACGGTGTTTGAGTATGCCGATATTGCCATGTTTGCGGCAGAGTATTTATTACAAGCCTACCCTGCTGCAGTGATGCAACGCTTCGATTTAACCGAGCAACCGGAAAATGATCTGGCGCTATTAGATGCGATTGGCCTTCGTCGTGGCTGTATGCGCAAAGGTGGTGTGGTCGATCTAGAAAAAGCCGGCACTATCCTGATCACTGAACTGCGCGCCGGAAACTTAGGCCACATTACGCTAGAAACCCCAGAGATGGTTAGCCAAGAGCAAATTGATGCCAAAGCCGATGAAGCGGCGAAAGCCAAAGACAAAGCCGAGCGAGAAGCCGAGCGTAAACGCAAAGCGCAACGTAAATACCGATAATTGAGATCAGCATGCCAGAGCAACCGTTATTGCAACTTGCCTATGTCAGTACTGCCCAAACGGACATAACCGCTGACTGTATTGCTGAAATTCATCAGCAAGCAGAACGTAATAATCGGTTACACCAAATCACCGGTTTGCTGCTCGCCACGGAGCAGCATTTCTTACAACTGCTTGAAGGGCCAAAACGGGATGTCGAGCTCACCTATGCGCGGATCCAACGGGATAAGCGGCATCATCATGTGCGGTTAATTTTTAAACATGGTGTAACTGAACGGCAATTCCCTGAATGGCATATGGGGCTGCGTCGTAGTTTTGATCAAGCAGAACAAGAAGATGTGACAGCCATCGTTAATTTGTATGGCCAGCGTTCGCAGTTTTCTGCCCAACATGGCGCAGCGTTAGTCTTGCTGTTAAGCTCGTTGTAAGCCGCTTAACAGCAAGTTAAAGTGGCTTAACGTTCTAACACGATACGATAACGCGCTTTACCACTTTCGAGGTGCGCTAAGGCTTCGTTGATCTGACTAAATTTAAAAGTTTCAACCACCGGTTTAATGTCATGTTGCACGGCAAAATCCAGCATCTTAGCAATGGTTGCAGGGCTTCCCACCGGTGAGCCTGATACCGAACGCTGCGCCATAATCAAACTAAACACATTCAAATCTAACGGCTCTAGCGTTGCGCCGACAAAATGCAAACGGCCTTTCGGTTTTAAAGTACCTAAATACAGGTTCCAATCAAGCTTCACATTGACGGTAGAAATAATAAAATCAAACTTGCCGGCCGCTTGCTCAATGTCTGCGGCGCTGCGTGAATTAATGCAATGATGCGCACCTAATTCTTTCGCTTCAGCGGCTTTACTGTCACTCGAGGTAAAAGCCGTGACTTCACAGCCCCAAGCCCGTAAAAACTGCAAGCCCAAATGCCCTAAGCCACCAATACCAATAACCGCCACTTTATCGGTTGGCTTCACGTCAAACTGCACCATCGGGTTAAACACCGTAATGCCACCGCAAAACAATGGGCCTGCGGTTTTTGCATCCATGCCCTCTGGCAATGGGATCACCGCACTGGCATTGGCCCGTACTTTATCGGCAAAGCCACCATGATGGGCTACGATAGTACCTTGCGCACTGGCGCAAAGGTTGTGATCGCCACTACCGCAGGTGCTACAGACCTTACAGTAATCAGAATGCCAGCCTAAGCCGACCACTTGCCCTATTTTTAAGTGGGTCACATCGGCGCCAACCGCAGCAATGCGGCCCACCACTTCATGCCCAGCCACCAGCGGGTAACTCGACATACCCCATTCATTATTTAACATTGAAATGTCAGAGTGACAGATGCCGCAATAATCCACGTCAATCTCGACTTGATCGCGCGCTAATGCGCCTGGATCATATTGCCAAGGTTCAAGTTTGCCATGGGCTTTCATTGCAGCGTATGCGTTAATCATAAAAACTCCTGTGTGCTAAAAAAATCCAACAGTGCAAAGTACAGTGCTAAGTATTAACCAGATCTCAAGAATTGCTTGTTAAATTTTGGAATAGGCACCTCAAGCACTATTTACAGCTGTTTTGTGCTGTCAATCGTTGAAAATGGCTAAAAGCGCCAGATAATCACTTTATACTTGTGTTTATTTGCCAAACCACAACCCCCGATGGCAAATAAAGAAATCACACCGTAACATTGTTAAACGCACTAAAACACCGCATAGTGCAGCTACATCTAACGTGACGGATATTGGCAAAACCGCAGCCAATACCAACTGACCATTTAAGCTGTTCTATCACACTGATTATTAACCCAGCCCGAGGCCAACCCCATGTATTTTCAATTGAGCATTACCCAAGCCACTAAAATGTTGCATAACTTACAGCACATCTTAGACAAAAGCAGCGCTTATGCGCTTAGCAAAAAAATTGATATGAGCGTGCTGTTAAATGCGCGTTTAGCGCCTGACCAATTTCCGTTGATCCGCCAAGTACAAATTGCCTGTGATACCGCGAAGCTCGGTGCCGCGCGCTTGACCAACCAAGTCGAACATGCACCTAAGCATGCCGATGGCGAAAGTACACTTGAGCAACTGACGCAGCGCATCAATGACACGGTCGCGTACTTAGCCAGCTTTAAAGAAGCCGACTTTGCCAGCGCCGCCACGCAGCACGTCAGCCAGCCACGTTGGGAAGGAAAATACCTGACCGGTGAAGAATTTTTAATGCAACATGTACTGCCTAATTTGTATTTTCATATCACCACGGCTTACGCCATTTTGCGCCATAACGGTGTGGATGTGGGTAAAAAAGACTATTTAGGCGCGATGCCTTACAAAGTTTAACACCCCCTCCTCGATCATGCGGGCGATGCCCGTATGATCTTATTTCATCCGCAACGACTTTGCGCATCAATAAAGCCGGCTTCGCCTTATTTTCCGCTGCAATAACTGACACCAGTGTTCATTTTTTGGTCAGCAACCCCTGTAACTTTGCTACGTATCAGGTATAATCCGCCGACTTTTTTCAGGCAACGCCCAATCTAAGAGACACTATGACTGTTCAAACCTTTGATCCAAGCCAAACCACGACCCTCGATACACCTCGCAAAAGCCTGACTGACCAAGCCGGCAACGCGCACAAGGGCAACAATACTATCGGCTTTGTGAGCTTAGGCTGTCCAAAAAACTTGGTGGATTCTGAGCGGATCCTAACGCAATTAAAAGCCGAAGGTTATAACATCGTACCCAGCTATGATGATGCCCAGTTAGTTATTGTAAACACCTGCGGCTTTATTGATTCGGCCGTACAAGAGTCACTGGAAACCATCGGCGAAGCTTTAGCCGAAAACGGTAATGTGATTGTCACCGGCTGTTTGGGCGCGCGCGAAGATGAAATTCGTCAAGTGCACCCGAACGTGCTGGGCATTACTGGGCCGCACAGTTATGAAAACGTGTTAAAGCAAGTTCACGAGTTTGTCCCCAAGCCAAAATACGATCCCTTCACCATGCTGGTACCGGATCACGGGGTTAAATTAACCCCTAAACACTATGCCTATTTAAAAATTTCGGAAGGTTGTAATCACCGCTGTACCTTCTGCATTATTCCATCGATGCGCGGTGATTTAGTCAGCCGGCCGGTGGGTGAAGTGTTAGATGAAGCGCAGCGCTTAAAAAATGCGGGCGTAAAAGAGCTGCTGATCATCTCGCAAGACACCAGCGCTTATGGCGTAGATGTGAAACACCGCACTGGCTTTTGGAATGGCCAACCGGTGAAAACCTCGATGCAGTCACTGTGTGAAGCCCTTGGTGAAATGGGCATTTGGGTACGTTTGCACTACGTTTATCCTTACCCGCATGTTGACGATATTATCCCGTTAATGGCTGAGGGTAAGGTGTTACCTTATTTAGATATCCCGTTTCAACATGCCAGCCCACGCATCTTAAAACTGATGAAGCGCCCAGGCCAAGCCGAACGTGTATTAGAGCGCATTAAAAAATGGCGCACTATCTGCCCAGAGCTGACCATCCGTTCAACCTTTATTGTCGGCTTCCCAGGTGAAACCGAAGAAGATTTCCAAATGTTACTTGACTGGTTAGATGAAGCGCAGCTTGATCGCGTAGGCTGTTTTAAATACAGCCCGGTCGAAGGTGCAAAAGCCAATGAGCTTGCTGACCCTGTGCCACAAGCGGTAATGGACGAGCGTTACGATCGCTTTATGTTAAAACAACAAGCGATTAGTGCGGCGCGGTTACAAGCGAAAGTGGGCAAAACCATTAAAGTACTGATTGATGAAGTTGACGGAGAAGGCGCTATTGGCCGCAGTTTTGCTGATGCGCCAGAAATTGATGGTGCGGTGTATTTAAACGGTTTAACTAACGTCAAACCTGGCGATCTGATTGATGCAGTAGTAGACGAAGCCGATGAATATGACTTGTGGGCGTCAATAGCAGAATAATTTTGCAGATTTGAAAAATAGTAACAGGCAGCTTCGGCTGCCTGTTTTTTTGTGCATGACGCACCACGATTAGCGAAACAATGTAAATAGCTCTGCCATATACTCAGCCGCAGCCTCTGCTGTGGTAAATTGCGCCGCTTCTGCCCCTTCAATTTTTAATGTATATAAATAACGGGGCGTTAGCGCGCGAGCAAACCACAGCCCATCTTCAGCTTTTTGCGCATCACTACCAATACAAATTCTATGACGCGGGGTGTGAGCTTGATAAGTAGCATGCCATACCGGTAAGCCCGTCTGCTCTAAATAATTTAGGCAGTTGCGATAAAGCTGTAATTGCAAATCAATGTTGGCTTGCAGCGCTTTTTTAAAAAAAGCTTTTTGAGTGGTATCCGCCTCAGCCCGATCCCAGCGTTGCAAAGCGGGCATCACATCCAGCCCTAAAGCCGTTACCGAAAACGTCCAAACGCTCTGTTGATCAGCACTAATAAAAGTTGAAGTCGCGGTAGGTAACACCGCATCACAATCCAAATAGTGCTCGCTAATCGCTTCATCATTTAAGACGTCAGGCAACAACGTAAATAAATCAGTAAAATGAGGGCAATCTATTAATAGGGTGTTTTCATCCGCCGTTGGCGAATCGTCACTGTAGGTTTCATTTATTGCTAGCGGCTGTGCAGACGGCTCGCCCAAACTTTGTGTATTATTTGCCTCAGAACAGGCGACCAACCACAGCAAAGTCCACAACCACCCCCTTTTGTTTATCGTCATGCTTTTTCTCATCGGCAAAGTTATTTTGTCGTTTTAGTATTAAGCATCTTTAGCGAAATTCAACTTAACCAAAGACGAAATTTTATTTGCTTACCGCAGCAGGCCTAATGCACGCTTAAAATGGACTTGGACAATGCCAATGCATGGGCTGCAAGCGGGTGGGATGCTCAAAGTCGATATCACTGGCATGCAGTAATAAACGCTCAGCCATCTGCTCACTTTGTGTGTTGTGATATAAATCACAACCTAAAATAGGATGACCAATACTCTGACTATGAATGCGTAACTGGTGGGTTCGCCCGGTGTGTGGCGTAAACGCCACTAGGCTTCGCGGTGGATCATTTAACCGTTTAAGCACTCGAAATTGACTCAGAGCGGCCTTACCGGTATCCGCACACATTCTGACTCGCCCAAAACCGTGTTTATCTTTGACTATCGCCGCACTAATCATGCCTTCGTCCGCCGTTAGCCAACCATCGAGCATCGCCATATAGCGTTTTTGCACGGCTCTTATTTGAAACTGTCGGTTTAAATGCTGGGTAGCCTGCTCTGTTAGCGCCACCAACATAATACCTGAGGTGCCGTAATCTAAGCGGTGCGGCAATTTAGCTTGCGCAAATGCGGGGCTGATGCCCTGCTGACCATTTACTAAACGGTAATGCACCGAATCCCAATTAAGTGGGTTTTTACCCGATAAACTTAATAAACCACTGGGTTTGTTGATCACTAACATGTCTGCATCTTGATATAAAATATCAACACTCGCCGCACAGGGTTTGGCAACAAAGTGATCCATCAGACTGTCGGTTGAACTGGTACTGTTTGACATGGCGCTTTCTCTGCTCACTGGAGCATCGTGATAAATAGCTTAGTGATGGTAACCCACTGGCTGTCGAGGCGATACGGCTGATTGCTGCTAGCGCACACCGTTATTAAAAAATTTGCCCTAAAATTTAGCGCATTATAAAAGCCGATTAGCGTCATGTCTTTGCTGTTACTGAAAAAGTCTGTAACTGTCAGTTGACAGTATCAGTAAAGAAATTAGCCGGTGACAATAATTTTTTCTGCAAAACATTTAAAAATCCTGTATATTGTCGCACTATTTTCAAACCCCTAGCTTATAGAGATGACTATGTCAGCAGATTTATCCTTATACAGAAACATTGGTATCTTCGCCCACGTTGATGCCGGCAAAACCACTACTACCGAACGTATCCTGAAACTGACCGGTAAAATCCATAAGTTAGGCGAAGTTCACGAAGGTGAATCAACTACCGACTTCATGGAACAAGAAGCCGAGCGCGGTATTACTATCCAGTCAGCAGCGGTTAGCTGTTTTTGGAAAGGCTACCGTTTCAACGTTATCGATACCCCAGGACACGTTGACTTCACTGTTGAAGTATATCGTTCATTAAAAGTATTAGACGGCGGTGTTGGCGTATTCTGTGGTTCTGGTGGTGTTGAGCCGCAATCAGAAACCAACTGGCGTTATGCTAACGACGCTGAAGTATCACGTCTGATCTTCGTTAACAAGCTTGACCGTATCGGCGCTGATTTCATCCGCGTAACTGAACAAGTTAAGAAAGTGTTAGGTGCTAAGCCATTAATCATGGTGTTACCTATCGGTCGCGAAGACACCTTTAAAGGTGTAGTTGACCTGTTAACTGAAAAAGCGTACATCTGGGATGAAACGGGTTTACCAGAAAACTACACCATTACTGATATTCCAGCTGACATGGCTGATGACGTTGCGATGTATCGTGAACAGTTAATCGAAACTGCTGTTGAGCAAGACGATGACCTGTTAATGGCCTACATGGAAGGCGAACAGCCTTCATTAGAAGACATTAAGCGTTGTATCCGTAAAGGTACTCGTGATTTAGCCTTCTTCCCAACTTACTGTGGTTCTGCTTTCAAAAACAAAGGCATGCAATTACTGTTAGACGCCGTTGTTGATTACTTACCGTCACCAACTGAAGTTATTCCTCAGCCACTGACTGACGAAGAAGGTAACGAAACGGGTAATTCTGCTATCGTTTCTCCAGATGAGCCATTCCGCGCGTTAGCGTTCAAAATCATGGATGACCGTTTTGGCGCCCTGACTTTCGTGCGTATCTACTCTGGCGTATTGAACAAAGGCGACACCATCCTTAACTCATTCACGGGTAAAACCGAGCGTATCGGCCGTATGGTTGAGATGCAAGCAAACGATCGTACTGACCTGACTACTGCGCAAGCCGGTGATATCATTGCTATCGTTGGTATGAAAAACAACACGCAAACAGGCCACACGCTGTGTGATCCGAAGCACCCTTGTACCCTTGAGCCAATGGTATTCCCAGAGCCAGTAATCTCTATCTCTGTTACACCAAAAGATAAAGGTTCAGTTGAGAAGATGGGTATCGCTATCGGTAAGATGGTTGCTGAAGATCCAACGTTCCGTGTTGAAACCGATGTTGATTCTGGTGAAACCATCCTGAAAGGTATGGGTGAATTACACTTAGATATCAAAGTAGACATCTTAAAGCGTACTTACGGTGTTGAATTAGTTGTAGGTCAACCACAGGTTGCTTACCGCGAAACCATTACCCGTGAAATCGAAGATAGCTACACGCACAAGAAGCAATCTGGTGGTTCAGGTCAGTACGGTAAAATCGACTACCGCATCCGTCCGGGCGAGCAAAACTCTGGCTTCAAGTTCGTTTCTACTGTAGTAGGTGGTAGCGTACCAAAAGAATTTATGCCAGCCATCGAGAAAGGCTTTGCCTCTATGATGTCTACCGGTACTTTAGCGGGCTTCCCAGTATTAGACGTAGAAGTTGAAGTATTCGACGGTGGTTTCCACGCCGTTGACTCATCAGCCATCGCGTTTGAAATCGCGGCTAAAGGTGCATTCCGTCAGTCAATCCCGAAAGCAGGCGCACAACTGCTTGAGCCAATCATGAAAGTTGACGTGTTCACGCCGGAAGATCACGTAGGTGATGTTATCGGTGACTTAAACCGTCGTCGTGGCATGATCTCTGGTCAAGAAGCGGGTGTAACAGGCGTTCGCATCAAAGCTGACGTACCATTGTCAGAAATGTTTGGTTACATCAGTACATTACGTACGATGACATCAGGTCGTGGTCAGTTCTCTATGGAGTTCTCGCACTACTCACCGTGTCCATCTAACGTTGCTGAGACCGTCATCGCCAAAGAAAAAGAAAAGAAAGCCGCTGCTGCTAAAAACTAAGCTGTAAGCGCATAAAAAGCCCCGCTGGTGAAAACCGCGGGGCTTTTTTTATACTTGTGCTCGCGCTGGCATAAGCTTTGCTATGCTTCTTGTACAAACTAAAGCGATAGCCCGTTGCTATCGGCTCAGAAGTGCAAGGAGCTGTGCATGAGTCTGGAAAATTTTACCGGGGGCCGCTACCCCCTTTTAAAAAATTGTTTTGATGAATTAGTCGCTACCGATGGAAGTGCCAGACCGCCCGCCTCTGCCATTGCCCGCTTTATTGCTAAACATGGTGATTTAGAACTGTGCAAAAGACAACTACAACTAAATCAAACGATTAGCGATATGGGGGTGTGCTTTACCTTGTATGCAGACGGGGCGAATATCGACCGCGCTTGGCCATTAGATGTGATCCCACGTACCATTCCAAGCTCGGAATGGCAACGCACTAGCGCCGGTTTAAAACAACGCTTAGCTGCACTTAATCTGTTTATTGATGATTTATACAACGAGCAGAAAATCCTCAAACAAGGCATTGTGCCGGCAGAATTAATACTCGACTCTAAAAACTTTCTTGCACCATGTCAGGGCGTATCACCGATCCATGGTGTCTGGGCAAACATTTGTGGCACCGATTTGGTGCGTGATGAGCATGGCCAATTTTTAGTGTTAGAAGATAACCTACGAGTACCATCAGGGGTGTCTTACATGCTGGAAAACCGCACCGTGATGAAACGCGTGTTTCCCGAATTGTTCGCCGACTCTACTATTGTGCCGGTGGATGATTATCCCGCGCAATTGTGGCAAATGCTGGCATCATTATCGCCACGAGGAGAACATGTCCCGCCTTGCATCGTGGTACTCACGCCCGGTATTTATAACTCAGCTTACTTTGAACACAGCTTTTTAGCACAACAAATGGGCGTAGAGTTGGCTGAAAACCATGATTTATTTGTTGAAGATGACCGCGTCTGGCTAAAAACGCTGCGTGGCAAACGCCAAGTTGATGTGATTTACCGTCGAATCGATGACATTTTTATCGATCCGCAAGCCTTTAGGCCCGATTCCGTGTTGGGGATCCCAGGATTGATTGCCGTTTGGCGCAAAGGCTTGGTGGCCATTGCCAATGCACCGGGGTCAGGGGTGGCCGATGATAAAGTGATTTATTCGTTCGTGCCGAAGATTATTCAGTATTATCTAGGTGAAGAGCCGCTGCTACAAAATGTCGAAACCTACTTGTGCCAAGATCCCTTGCAACGCAGCTTTGTGTTAGCTAATTTAGATAAGCTGGTGGTGAAACCCGCAAACGAGTCTGGCGGTTACGGTATTTTAATTGGCCCTCGCGCCAGCCAAAGCGAGCGCGATGAGATGGCCATGGCCATTAAAGCCAACCCACGTAATTTTATTGCCCAGCCCACACTCAACCTGTCAACAGCACCAACGCTTTGTGAGGGGATGTTAGAACCACGCCATTTAGATCTTCGCCCCTTTATCTTACAAGGTGCCGATTTGTATTGCTCCACTGGCGGTTTAAGCCGTGTCGCACTGACCAGAGGCTCTTTGGTCGTTAATTCTTCACAAGGTGGCGGTAGTAAAGACACCTGGATCATCAATGATGAGGGCTAAGCAATGTTAGCAAGATCCGTAGAAAATATATTTTGGTTAGGCCGTTATTTAGAACGGCTCGACGATACTGCTCGTTTAGTCAATGCCACCAGCCACTTACTGATCGACAGCCATAAAGATACTGAGTTTGGCTGGCCGGTGTTACTCGAGGTAATGGGACAAGACAGTGCGAAGGTACTGGCCAGTTATGGCTTAGAGCATCAAAATCGGCAACAATTAGCGCAAATTGAACAAGCAGTGATGCAGCACCTGATCAGCAATATCGACAGCCCCGTTTCTATCCGTAATGCCTGCAGTCAGTTACGTTATAACGCCCGAACAATTCGACAATTATTGCCGCGTGATATGTGGGAAGAGCTGAATAAACTCGACAGTTTCGTCCAGCAACAATGTGTGGAAACAGTCAGTCGCCAGCAGCGCTATCAATTGATGACCGAAATCAGTCGTCGTTGCCAAATGGTTATTGGCACCTTAGATAGCGTAATGTTACGCGGTGATGCTTTTGATCTCTTTACTATTGGTCGTCATTTAGAGCGTGCGGATATGGTGACGCGGATCATGGACGTGATGGTGCTGCAAACCTTACAACCCACGCAGTTAAAACGGCCACGTTTTCGTTGGATCTCCATTCTAAATGCCTTGGGCGGAGCGGAATCCTATCAATATTATATCGCCAATAATCTGGCTGGGGCGGCTGCCGATGCCATTGATTATCTGTTATGCTATGCCGATTTTCCACGCTCAGTAAGTTATTGTCTGCACCGCATCGCGGCCTCAGGCAAAGCCTTACCGAATAGCCCGGCCATCTTGCAGCAGGTACATCAATTACAGCATTTGATCACCGAGCAAGCAGTAACCGAGTTAAGTACTGTGCAGTTGCATCAACTGATTGACCAGATCCAAACCGGCATTATTGACTTGCATCAGGTGCTCGTCGATATCGCCACAGCTGAGCAGCAACCATTAACCGCCTAGCGCCATCGCGCTTGCAGGAGTAGCCGTGCCAGCAGTGAATGCACCGCCAAGCTCAACCGAACAGCTTTTGGCGTGGTTTGCTAAGTTTCCTTTAGCGCTGCGTAGCCGTTGGTATGATGATATTCAACATCAGCTACGCGAAAATGGCGCAAACTTTGATCGTTGGCAAAAACCAGGGCGCAAACTTGATTTGTATCCGTGGTTAATCAGTACGGCAGATTGGCAACAGGTGCAGGCTGGTATCGCGCAGCGCCATCAATTACTCGCCTTGATCCTGCAAGATCTGTATGGGCCGCAGCAGTTAGTACAAAGCGGGATTATTCCCGCAGAACTCCTGTTTTCCAACCCTCAGTTTCTGTTTGAAAGTGCCGGCTTAGTGCAGCAACCTGAACAATGGCTACCGCTACTGGCAACCGATTTAGGCTTTGATCATCATGGTCAGATTTGCGCCTTTGCCGACAGCTGTAAGGCCCCTGCTGGCTTAGGTTTTGCACTAGAACATCGTTTAGCATTAAAGCAGAGTATTCCTGAGCTGCAACAACTGCGCGCTAAAGCTCATCTGTCTGGTTTTTTTCGGCAGCTACGTTTCTTTTTACAACAACAAGGCAATGGCATTGCGGCTATCTTAACTCATGGCGCGCGCGATGAAGCCTACTTTGAGCAAGCCTTTTTAGCCAACTATCTAGATTTAGCTTTGGTGCATGGTGCCGATCTGATGTTTAGCGAACAACGCATCTGGTTAAAAACACTCAGCGGTTTGCAACCGGTCAGTGCCTTGATGCGCTTTTTAGATGATCGTTTAACGGATCCGCTGGAGCTAGACAGTGAAGGTGCTGGCGTAGCCGGGCTGTTACACAGTATTCGGCAACAGCAACTGTTTTGTGCCAACCCTCCCGGCACCGCGTTATTGGATAGCGGTATTTTGTTACCGTTTTTAACGGCCGCAGCCGATTATTTCTGGCAACAGCCGCTGTTGCTCAATACCGTGCAAGCGTATTGGTGCAAAGAAGCGCAACCCTTGCAGCAGGTGCTAAAAAACCCGGAGCAATTTTTACTGCATGACCTATCCGCGCAGCAGCAATATCCGGCAGATAACACCTGCGCCTTATTGCAGCGCCCTGCCGATTTTATTGCGCGGCAAAAATTGTCGTTACACATGCAGCCTTGCTATGATCAGCAAAACCCAACATGGCAATTGCCAGCAGTGCTTAGAACCTTTAGTTTATACCAATCGAATCAAGCCCCGCTACTGCTGCCTGGCGGTTTTGCGCGTTTAGGTGAGCTGAGTCAAATTCAATTACCGGTTATTGCCCAAGATGGCTCAGAGTTAAGTAAGGATGTCTGGGTGCTGGGCGTGGATCAACCCACAGAATCCTTACTGCAACCGAGCTACAACTCAATGCCGTTATCACGTGAAGCGGGCTTGCTGCCCAGTCGCGTTGCTGAGCATTTATTTTGGTTAGGTCGTTATAACGAGCGTTTAAACTTATTAATTCGGGCACTGCGGGTGGCGCTGCCGTTATTGCACCCTACTCAAACCAATCAAACTGAACAACAGCTCTATTGCTTTATCGATTTTTGTTTGTTGGCCAATGGCAGCCCACCGCGCCAAGCCAATGAGCCCATTAGTGTTGCACTGGCGCAACTGTTCTCACCAGATAATCCGCTGAGTGTCATCGGCTTACTGAAAAATTTAATTTACAACGCGCAATCGGTGCGTGAGTACTTTAGTGAAGATACCTGGCTGTTACTCGATAAGTTACAAGCTACCGTCTATCAATGGCCGCAAACGCCTGACTTACAGCAGCCCATGACCATTATTTATCTATTAGATGAGATGGTATTACTACAAACCGCGATTTATGGCCTGAATAACGAAACGATGAGTCGCACCCAAGCATTGCGTTTTATGGATATTGGCCAGCACCTCGAGCGCGCCTTACAAACCAGTTTATTGTTGCAGCGTATTTATAGCCAAGATTTACCCTCTGCCAGCGTGATGGAAGCCTTATTACGCATGGCCGATACCTTGATGACCTATCGACGGCGCTACCGCTCAGAGCTCAACCCGATGGCGATTTTAGACTTACTGTTACTCGATACCACGACACCGCGCTCTGTCGGCTATCAAATCAGTCGATTACATCGACAAACACGTGCCTTACCGGAATTAACCAGTGCGGACCGGCAGCATTTACCCGTGCTGACCACGGAGCTGAGCCAACTATTAGAACAAGTCAGTACCCAACAATTAGATGCTAATTATCCGTCTTGTTTAACCTTGCACGCGCAGCTTGGTCAGTTACAGTATTTGTTACGCCAACTGTCGAATGAATTATCGCTGTGTTACTTTACCCATGCGCATCGTAGCAGTCCTTGGTCCATGTCATGAACTACCAGCTTAAGCACCTTACCGAATATCAATACGAACATGCTGTAGCGAACAGTTACAACCTCGCGTGTTTAATGCCGCGGCAATTACCCTATCAACACGTTAGCCAGGCCAGTGTCCGTTTAACGCCCGATCTGGGACACATCAGCCAATATCAGGATTACTTTGGTAATACCCGACATTTAATTCATTTACAGCCACCCCATCAACAACTAAAAGTATGCAGTGAAGCCTTAGTTGAGGTGTTACCGCGCCACAACAGTGCCTTACTCGACAGCGGCAGCGGTGTGGACATGCCACAGCTTCAACATTATTTAAATAGCAACCTGTCAGCCGCGGCCATGCAAGCCAAACTGTTTTGCCAAGCCAGTAAGCTCGCTCCGTTTTTAACCGAAACCGCCGCGCTGTTACCGCCGTTACGCGCCCCTAAGCAAACCCTGTTGCAATTAGTAGAATGTTTAAACCAGTATATCTTTGAGCATTTTATCTACACGGCGGGCTTTACTACCGTCGTCACCCCTCTTACCGAGGTGCTACAACATCGGCGCGGCGTTTGCCAAGATTTTGCCCAGTTAGCCATCAGTTGCCTGCGGGCAAATGGCATCCCTTGTCGCTATGTCAGTGGTTATCTCGAAACACAACCGCCACCAGGACAAGCACGATTGCAAGGCGCAGACGCCTCACATGCGTGGTTTGCGGTGTTTGATCCAGAGCTCGGCTGGATTGATTTTGATCCGACCAATAACGTATTGCCGTGCCAGCAACATCTGACCTTGGCTTTTGGTCGTGATTATGCCGATGTGGTGCCATTAAAAGGCGTAGTGCAAGGCAGTGGCGCCCATCAATTACAGGTCGCGGTGGATGTGATCCCGTGCTAAGTTAATGGCCTCTTTGCTCTGCACTGGCGCATGATCATGCAACTCAGGGATGTAACCCAGCACACGCCAGCGCAGTGAGCAGTTTTCAGCAAACGGAGTTCTCGATGCGCGTCACCACCGCCGAACAAGCCCTCAGTATTTTGCAAGATAACGATACTATTTGGTGTCAGTCGATGGCGGCAACACCCTATTTTTTATTGCACGCTTTAGCCACAGTGGCGTTATCCCGGCACAATCTTACCTTATTACAATTACATACCGAGCACAGCGAAGTATTGTGCGCACCGGAACTGAGCGGTCATTTACGTCAGCGGGCTTTTTTTGTGGGGAGCAGTACTCGCCAGGCCGTGCAATGTGGCTTAGCCGATTATGTCCCAATATTTTTATCTGAAATTCCCAAATTATTTCGAAGCGGCGAACAACCGCTTGATGCGGTGTTGATCCAGGTTTCTCCGCCAGATAAACATGGCTACTGCAGTTTAGGGATCTCGGTAGAAGCAACGCGTGCCGCCCTACAAATGGCCAAACGCGTGATCGCGTGGATCAATCCGTTAATGCCCAGAACCCACGGTGACTCTTTTGTGCATCTGAGTCGATTTGACCGTTATGTTGAGCACAGCGCCCCGCTACCGCAACATTTGCCCGTGCCGCTGGATGCCATTACCCAGCAAATTGGCCAACATGTCGCCAGCTTGATCCGCGACGGCGATTGTTTACAACTGGGTATTGGCGCCATACCCGATGCCACCCTAGCCTGTTTAGGCCAACATCAGCATTTAGGTATTCATACCGAAATGTTTTCCGATGGGGTGCTACCGCTTATCCAAACGGGCGTCATTAATAATCAGCGTAAACGCAAACATCGCGGTAAAATTGTTACTACCTTTGCAATGGGCTCTCAAGCCTTGTACGACTATGTGGATGACAACCCCGAAGTGGTCTTTTTAGATGTCGAGTACACTAACGATACCGCGGTTATTCGGCAAAACCCGCAAGTGGTCGCGATTAATAGCGCTTTACAAGTCGATTTAAGTGGTCAAGTGTGTGCCGATTCGCTAGGCACCAAAATCTACTCTGGCGTGGGCGGGCAAATGGATTTTGTGCGTGGCGCGAGTTTATCCGAAGGGGGGCGCGCGATTATCGCTCTACCCGCTACCGCAGCGGCCGGCACAGTATCACGCATCAGCAGTTTATTGGCCCCCGGTGCGGGAGTGGTTACCACCCGCGCTCATGTTAACTATATTGTCACCGAATACGGTATTGCTCAGCTTCGCGGTAAAAGTTTAACTGAACGTGCCAAGGCGCTGATTGACATCGCGGCGCCCGCTTTTCAAGAACGCCTGGCGCAGCAAGCCTGGGATGATTGGCGCTTAAAAGTGTAAGCGCCGTTAAGGATAGCGACAGATGCAAGCGTTTAGCTTTCTGGTAACTCCAGCAAGCGCTGTTTGATTTTATGTACCTGATCACGCAGCGCTGCCGCTTGTTCAAACTCGAGATCCCGGGCATGTTGCAGCATCTTTTGTTCTAGCTGTTTAATTTCAGCCTGCATTTGATAAGGCGTTTTGCCTTTAAAGAAAGCTTTCGTTTCAGCTACTTGGCGCAAAACAATATTTTTGGTTTGTGGCGATTGCCCCAGATCCATCACATCGGCCACTTTCTTCAGAATCGCCTTGGGCGAAATACCATGCTCAGCGTTAAAGGCAAGTTGTTTATCGCGACGACGATCCGTTTCATCAATCGCTTTGCGCATAGAATTGGTAATGCGATCAGCATATAAAATCGCCCGTCCTGCTAAGTTTCGCGCCGCACGACCAATGGTTTGAATTAATGAGCGCTCTGAGCGTAAAAAACCTTCTTTATCTGCATCAAGAATGGCCACTAATGACACCTCAGGAATATCCAGACCTTCTCGCAGCAAGTTGATGCCCACCAAAACATCGAAGATCCCTAAGCGTAAATCACGAATAATTTCCATGCGCTCGACGGTATCGATATCAGAGTGTAAATAACGCACCCGAATACCATGTTCACTTAAGTACTCGGTGAGATCTTCCGCCATCTTTTTGGTCAGGGTTGTCACCAGCACCCGCTCTTGTCGCGCAGCGCGCTGCATCGCTTCAGACATTAAATCATCAACTTGCGTCGCGACGGGGCGAATTTCAATAATCGGATCAACCAAGCCCGTTGGCCGCACCACCTGCTCAATTACTTCGCCATGAGAGTGTTCTAACTCATAAGCCGCCGGTGTGGCCGAAACATAGATGCGCTGCGGTGCGATCATTTCAAATTCTTCGAACTTCAGCGGCCGGTTATCTAAAGCAGAAGGTAAGCGAAAACCATAGTTAACCAAGTTTTCTTTCCGTGAGCGGTCGCCCTTATACATCGCGCCAATTTGCGAAATGGTGACGTGCGACTCGTCAATAAACATTAAACCATCGTCTGGAAAATATTCCAGTAAGGTCGGTGGTGGTGCACCATCACCACGGCCCGATAAATAGCGCGAATAGTTTTCAATACCCGAGCAATAGCCTAATTCAATCATCATTTCGATATCAAACTGCGTGCGCTGCGCTAAGCGCTGCTCTTCAACCAGTTTATTGGCACTGAGTAACTGCTGACGACGCTCAGCAAGGTCAACCTTGATTTGCTCTACGGCTTTTAGAATCGTCTCTCTGGGTGTGACATAGTGCGTTTTAGGATAGATGGTATAGCGCGTGACAATTTTCTCCACCGCACCGGTGAGCGGATCGAATAAACTGATACGTTCAATTTCTTCATCAAATAATTCGATACGAACAGCAATCTCTTCCGACTCTGCCGGAAACACATCAATCACATCACCGCGTACCCGATAAGTGGCACGCTCAAAAGCCAGATCGTTTCGGCTGTATTGCAGTTCGGCCAAGCGCCGTAAAATAAAGCGCTGGTCAATAATATCGCCTTGCTTTAAATGCAACAGCATTTGCATATAAGACTGCGGATCGCCCAAACCATAAATGGCCGACACCGACGCGATAATCACCACATCACGACGCTCCATCAGCGCTTTGGTCGCAGACAGGCGCATTTGCTCGATATGCTCATTTATCGACGCATCTTTTTCAATAAAGGTATCCGTCGAGGGTACATAGGCTTCAGGCTGATAATAATCATAATAAGACACGAAATATTCAACGGCATTATGCGGGAAAAACGCTTTCATCTCGCCGTAAAGCTGCGCGGCGAGTGTTTTATTGTGCGCCATAATCAGCGTCGGTCGGCCCACTTGAGCAATCACATTGGCCATCGTAAAGGTTTTACCTGAGCCGGTGACACCTAATAACGTTTGATGCGCTAGGCCACTTTCTAAGCCGCTGACCAGCTTTTCGATCGCGCCAGGTTGATCGCCAGCCGGTTGATAATCTGATACCAGTTCAAAAGCACGTGACATGGTGTTTCCTATTACAAATAGCGTTGCTGCACTCGGTTAAACCAATAATAAGCCACGGCAGCCGTGAGAAAATTAGCAAGAATGCATCCAATAAAAATGCCGACCACGCCAAACATAACGCCGCCAAGCCAAGCAAGGGGTACATAGCAAACAAACAAACGGATCACGCTAAGTACCACGGCTTTCGCCGGTAAATGCAACGCATTAAAAGAAGAATTGGTTAAAATGATGATGCCTTGTAAGCCATAAGCCAAAGGCATCAGCCAGATAAACCAACGTAAATAACTGGCGACTTGCGGATTATCCGTGAACATAGCGGCAATCGGATAAGCCAGTAGCGCTAAGATAAGATAAATACCGGCTTGCCAAAACATCACAAAGCGACAACATAACTGATAAGCCTCTTTGACACGATCAAAACGCGATGCCCCAAAGTTTTGGCTAATCACCGGCGGCAGGGTCATCGATAACGCCAACACCACTAACGAAGCGATACTTTCAATCCGTGCCCCCACGCCAAAGGCCGCGACGGCTTCTGGACCATAAGTTGCCATAATCGCCGTGAGAACCGCCATCGCCACCGGCGTCAGCATGTTGGCGCCGGCAGCCGGTAGACCAATATGCAAAATTTTACGACAGATCTGACAAAACAATCCCCAAGGTAATATCCAAGCCGTTAATAAACCGCGCTTAACACTGAGCCAATATAAAATAAACACAAAGCCGGCTAACCAAGAGATGACCGTAGCAATAGCAGCCCCACTGATCCCCATAGCAGGAATAGGGCCAATACCAAAAATCAGGATCGGATCCAAAATGGCATTAATCACACCGCTGCCGGCCATCACTAGACTGGGGATCTTTGTATCACCGGCCGCGCGTAAAATGGCATTGCCGACCATCGGTGTCACTAATAAAATCGACCCCGCCAGCCAAATCAGCATGTAGCGTTCAATGTAAGCAAAGATCTCTGGTGTCGCCCCCAACAAAAAAAATAGCGGCTCTAACAACAGATAGCCCAGCAAGGCGAGAATACTGACTAAAATCGCCGACAGCCATAATGCCGCTAAACTGTCGGCCCGCGCCGTGTCGGTATGCCCTGCCCCCAGTGCTTTGGCAATAATGGCCGAAGTACCAATGCTTAAACCAATCGCTAAACTGATTAAGGTAAAGGTAACCGGAAAGGTAAAACTGATTGCCGCCAGCTGTTGAGTTCCCAGTAAGCTAATAAAAAAGGTATCGACCAGGTTAAAACTCATTAGCGTCAACATCCCGCCCATCACTGGCCAAGTCAGACGTTTTAATAAGGGAGCCATGCTGGCTGTTAACAGTGGATTCGTGCTCATCAAAGATAACTGCTTCTTACGATGTCAGAAAAGTCAGCCTCTATTGTAGAGAAAAGCGCGAGTCAGCACCATGCTCGTCGTTGAATAAGCCAAATTACCGGTTAAGTGGCATAAATGACCTGAAACTCACAAAAACAGTGCACAATGGCAAGCGGATCGGACAGACAGTAAACAAAAACTGCACTGAAAAAGCACAATCTGCATAAAAAATCATAAACCACTGAAATTTAACAAAAAAGATTTTTATCGCAAAGCTATTGACCACGATGAAATTAAGCAATGACAAGGCTTTGCTCGATTAAGCAACCAATCATTCACAGAGTTATCCACAGCTTTAGTGGATAACTCTACACAAGGCTTATTGGCTATGGTGTTGCGGTCATTGCCATCTGAATGACCAGTCATCGTTCGTTGATTCGTACTGAAAATGTGCATTTTGGCGAAACTATATGCAAGTAAACCACTTCTGTAAAAATCAGCTCTGCAAAGTGTTGACAGTCTCCTAAGGTGGCATTAGTATTGCGCCCCGTTGAATGCTGTTCCCTAGTAGCTCAGTTGGTTAGAGCGGCGGACTGTTAATCCGTAGGTCACTGGTTCGAGTCCAGTCTGGGGAGCCAACAGCAACTTCAACGAATGTATCACCCTTCCCTAGTAGCTCAGTTGGTTAGAGCGGCGGACTGTTAATCCGTAGGTCACTGGTTCGAGTCCAGTCTGGGGAGCCAAATTTCTGCACATCTTTTTGTTCCCTAGTAGCTCAGTTGGTTAGAGCGGCGGACTGTTAATCCGTAGGTCACTGGTTCGAGTCCAGTCTGGGGAGCCACAATTTTCTGTTATACTCCTTTTATCCCCTGTGTTTTATAATCTGACATTTGCGTGTTATTTATTTATTTATAAAGATTTTTTTGCTTTAATAGGCACAGTGAGTTGCGTGATAAAAGCCACATTTGCGCTTTTATAATGGATGCAATATTGATTGGTGGTCTGGGAATGATGAAAAACTTTCGAACGTTACTTACAGCACAGTTAGTCTCTGCGACTCTGCTAGTTATTGTCTTGCTGGTCGGTTTCCTCTATTACGGCAAGAACCTACTCATTTTAGAAGAAAATACCGCCAAACTTGCCATAGAACAAACTATCGCAACCCATGTTACCGCAGATGGTAAATCATTAAGCCGTCAACTGGACCGCAGCTTTAAGTTAAAAAGCCTGCAAGTCAGACGTTTAGATGGCACCATTTTATATGAACAAAGCAATAATGCTTATCAAACCAGCTTTATTAGTCAGCTGTTGGCGCTAGCCGGTAAAGCAGACGATACCGTGACCATTAAAGATGAACAACAAGACGTGCTGGTGCGTTATGAGTTAGATCACCGCGCCACCTTAAAAGGCATGCAATATTTTTTATTCGTGCTGGTTGCCAGCCCTTTTATTCTGTTTATGTTGCCAGTGCTCATTATCAAAAATAGTTTACAACGCAAATATCGTCGTATCTCGAGAGTGGTTAATGAGACCATCGAAGCGTTCTTATCAGACAATAAACAAACAAAAGCAGAAAACAGTCAACTCCCCGCTGAATTTTCTGAAATCAGTATTTCATTACGTAAGTTAGCGCAATATACCTCGCAACAAGCTGAAAAAATGAAAGCCGATGCCCAACTGATTGCAGAAGAAGCCTATAAAGATACGGTGACAGGCCTGCCGAACCGTAATCGCTTTGTACAAAATTATGAAGAGCATTTTAATAATACCAGCCAAGCCAACTATGGTATTTTTGGTATTACCCGCTGTACCGAATTGCAAAGCATTAACCAAACCCGTGGCTTCCATGAGGGTGATCAATACATTAAAGAAGTGGCAGAAATTCTTAAACGGGTAATCGCAACCTATCGCGATAGCAAGTTATTCCGTTTAAATGGTTCTGACTTTGGTATTTTAATGCCCAAAGTGACCCCTAAAGAAGCAGAAAACTTTGCCCTGCAATTACAAAGCCGCTTTAATGAGTTTCAAAAACTGTCTGAACTTGACTCGGTGGCTTACACCGGTTTAGTGAGCTATGAAAATGGCAAAGCCTTAGGTGAGTTATTGGCCAGTGCCGATACCGCTATCAGTTTAGCGCAAACTAAACAGCCGAATGCCTGGCACTTACAAAAAGAAAGCAGTGGCTTAGACAGTGCGGGTAACAGTTACGGCAATCAAAATTGGCGTAATGTAATTGACGATGTGATCGCAAATAATCGGTTAGTGTTATTAGTTCAACATATCATGCCGTCTTCGCGCGCAGCTAAAGCCTATTCCGAAATTTTGGTGCGCTTTAAGACGCATGAAGAGCAAACGCTGCCTACGGCTTCTTTCTTAGCCATGGCAGAGAAACTGGACAAAATTATTGCCATTGACCGCTTAATTGTTGAAACCTCTTTGACAATGATCAAAACCAAAAGCATGCATGACCAGTATTTTGGTATAAATCTCTCGCCACGCAGTGTGCATGATGATCAATTTGTGATCTGGTTAGAACGGCGCTTGCTAAAAGATGCCAATATTGCCGCTAAATTGGTGTTTGAAGTCAGCGAATTTGGTTTACAACAAAATCTGAAAACCAGTAAACGTTTTATCGACATGTTACATCGTGCCGGTTCACGTATTACCGTTGAGAAATTTGGTGTGGGTATTACCTCATTTAAGTTTTTCCGCGATTTAAAACCCGATTATGTGAAAATGGATGGCAGCTACACCCGCCATATCAATGAAGATAAAAACAATCAGTATTTTATGCGGTTAATGATCGATTTAGCACACCGCATTGGTGTGGGTGTGTTTGCTGAAAGCGTGGAAACGCAGGAAGAAAAACACATGCTGGAATCGTTGTTTATTGATGGCAACCAAGGCTATTACATCGGCAAACCTAGCCCCATGTAATACCCCATGCCTTGTGGCGGCTGCCAGCATAGTTTTACAGTTAAGGGCTTCTGCATAGCAAAAGCCCTTACTTTTATCAGGTTGTATGCCATACAGGCTAACGGCATAATACGCGCTGAGAACCCTATAACGTAACCCTATGACTGAATTTTTATTACTCCTTGTAAGCACAGTATTGGTCAATAACTTTGTCCTGGTTAAATTTCTTGGGCTCTGCCCCTTTATGGGCGTGTCGGGCAAGTTAGAAACCGCCATCGGTATGTCTTTAGCGACCACCTTTGTACTGACACTGGCTTCTATCAGTAGCTATCTTGTTGACAGCTATGTACTCGCGCCATTAGATCTGTTGTATTTACGAACCCTGAGCTTTATTTTGGTGATTGCCGTGGTCGTGCAATTTACCGAAATGGTCGTGCACAAAACGAGTCCTAATTTATATCGGTTATTGGGCATCTTTTTACCGCTGATCACCACTAATTGTGCGGTATTAGGCGTGGCCTTATTAAATGTTAATGCACGGCATAATTTTATTAATTCCGCATTATATGGCTTTGGCGCTGCCGCAGGCTTTTCGTTAGTGTTGATCTTATTTGCTGCTATGCGTGAGCGTTTAGCCGCAGCCGATGTGCCGGTCCCCTTTAAGGGGGCGGCCATTGCGATGATCACCGCAGGTTTAATGTCGCTGGCCTTTATGGGCTTTAGTGGCTTGGTGAAATCGGTATGACCATTATTACCGCACTCATCGCACTGGGTGTACTGGCGTTATTGTTCGGTGCTTTACTCGGCTATTCGGCTATTCGTTTTAAAGTTGAAAGCGATCCTCTGGTCGAACAAATTGATGATATCTTGCCGCAAACGCAGTGTGGTCAATGCGGCTATCCAGGCTGTCGACCCTATGCCGAAGCCATCGCCAATGGCGATGACATTAACAAATGCCCACCGGGTGGCGATGCCACTATAAAAAAACTGTCCGAGCTGATGGGCGTTGAAGCGAAACCGTTAAATGCCGCGCAAGAGCCTGCGGTAAAACGTGTGGCCTTTATTCGCGAAGATGAGTGCATTGGCTGTACCAAATGTATTCAAGCCTGCCCCGTCGATGCCATTGTTGGCGCGTCAAAATTAATGCATACCGTACTGGTTGATGAATGTACGGGCTGTGATCTGTGTGTTGAACCTTGCCCGGTTGATTGTATTGATATGATCCCTGTTCCGGTGACCGCTGAGCGCTGGAAATGGGATTTACAGGCAATCCCGGTAAAAGTGGTGGAGTAACCCAACGGTGCCAAGTTTATTTCAACAAATTCAAGCCGGCGCGCTATGGGACTTTCATGGTGGTGTGCATCCCCCCACGCGTAAAGCGGTAACCAGCGAAAAGCCGATCATCAGCATGTCGCTTCCCGAGCGCCTGTACATTCCACTGCGCCAACATATTGGTGTTGCGGGTCAATTGCTGGTGGAGGTGGGTGAACGCGTGCTCAAAGGCCAAGCGCTCACCGCTGCCGATAACTCCATGACGGTGCCCGTGCACGCGCCGACTTCGGGGATGATTATCGCCATTACCGATCACACCAGCCCACATCCATCGGCCTTACCTGAAAGCGTCATCGTCATTGAGCCCGATGGCTTAGAAGAGTGGCGTGAGCGGGAGCCACTGAACTTTGCCACAGCGGATACCCAGACCCTTTTAGAGCGCATTCAAGACAGCGGTATTGCCGGTATGGGCGGTGCGGGCTTCCCCACCCATATTAAAGCGGGCTTGCACCAACCGGTCGATTATTTAATTATCAACGCCGTTGAATGCGAACCCTATATCACCGCTGATGATGCCCTGATGCAAGAAGCGCCAACAACCATCGTCAAAGGCATTGATATTCTGTGCAAGCTGCTCAATCCTAAAGCCGTATTAATTGGTATTGAAGCCGATAAGCCGATTGCGGCAGCCGGTATGCGCGCGGCATGTAGCCAACGCGAACATTACTATGTTCGAGAAGTGCCGGTTAAGTACCCCTCCGGCGGTGAAAAACAACTGATCCAATTACTGACTAATAAAGAAGTGCCAGCGGGCCGTCGCCCTGCCGATATCGGTATTGTGATGCAGAATATCGGCACCGCCTTTGCTATCGCGCAAGCGGTGTTAGACGATCATCCGTTAATTTCGCGTATTGTTACCGTCACCGGGGAAACCTTGCAGCGGCCACAAAATGTGCAGGCGTTAATCGGCACACCTGTTGCGGCCTTATTAGATTTTTGCGGTTATCAGGTCGAACTGGAACAAAAAGTGATTATGGGCGGGCCGATGATGGGTTTTACCCTACCCGACTTAGCCGTGCCCGTTGTCAAAACCACTAACTGCATTTTAGCGCCCAGCCATACCGAATTACCCAATGCAGGGCCAGAATTAGATTGCATACGTTGTAGCGCTTGTGCTGATGCTTGCCCCGCCACCTTATTACCACAACAATTGCTGTGGTATAGCAAAGCCAAAGATCATGACAAACTCAAAGAGTATAATCTGGCCGATTGTATTGAATGCGGTGCCTGCGCTTACGTCTGTCCCAGTGAAATCCCGTTGGTGCAGTATTACCGTATTGCCAAAGCCGAGATCCGTGAGCAGCAGCGCGAAGCACTAAAAGCCGAACAAGCAAAAGCGCGTTTTGAAGCACGCAATGCCAGGCTGGAGGCGGAAAAACAAGCACGCCTGGCTAAAAATCAACAGCTGGCTGCGGCACGGCAACAGTCTCAACAACAAAATGCCGGCAGCAATACGGTTGCCGCAGCACTTGAGCGCATTAAAGCCAAACAGCAAAACGCTACCGAAACAGCACAGCGTTCGCATGCGGATATCGTGGCTGAACGCGAAGTGAAAAAACAACAAGCGCGTGCGTATCAAGCTCAACAAGCCGCAGCAACACATACCGATGCCGAGTCTGGCGCGCAAAGTCAGTCAGCAAGCCAAAATCTCGACGCCACGGCCACCGATCCACGCCAAGCCGCAGTCGCAGCGGCTATTGCGCGAGCCAAAGCACGGCAACAACAACATACCACTGAGCCTGCTCAGACTGCACAGAGTCGCGCAAGCGCACCAGCGGTAACTGACAGCCAAGCCACACAAAACCATGCTGATAAGGCACCAAGCCAAGATGATCCGCGTAAAGCCGCCGTTGCTGCAGCTTTAGCACGCGCCAAAGCACGTAAACAACAGCAGGGCGCTGAAGCTGAACAAAACCATGCTATAGAAAACAACGCTGCAACAGCCGCTAGCCGCGAGGCTACAGCAGATAAGGCGCCAAGCCATGACGACCCGCGTAAAGCCGCGGTTGCCGCCGCTTTAGCTCGCGCCAAAGCACGTAAACAGCAACAGGGCGCGGAAGCTGAACAAAACAGCGCTTTAGACAACAACGGTGAGGCTGCCGCTAGCAGCGAGGCTGCAGCAGATAAGGCGCCAAGCCATGACGACCCGCGTAAAGCTGCCGTTGCCGCCGCTTTAGCACGTGCCAAAGCACGTAAACAGCAGCAGGGCGCGGAAGCTGAACAAAACAGCGCTTTAGACAACAACGGCGAAGCAGCCGCTAGCAGCGAGGCTGCAGCAGATGAGGCGCCAAGCCAAGACGACCCGCGTAAAGCCGCGGTTGCCGCCGCTTTAGCACGCGCTAAAGCCCGTAAACAACAAGCCGCAGCCGATACAAGGTCTGCCTCTGAGCACGACGAGAACGCCCAGGCTGAATTAGCGAAAACAAAAGGTGACTCTGCATGAGTTTTAAAATTGCCAGTTCGCCGCATCATCACAATCGACGTAGTACGGCCAGCTTAATGCAGTTGGTGGCGATTGCCTGTATTCCAGGGATCGCCGTACAAGCCGTGTTTTTTGGCTATGGTGTGCTCGTGCAATTGGTGTTGGCGATTGCTACCGCCTGGTTGGCAGAGGCAATGATATTAAGCTTGCGCCACAAAGCCATCAGACCGCGCTTAATGGATCACAGTGCTTTAGTGACAGCCGTGTTGCTCGCTGTGGCTATCCCACCTTTTGCGCCTTGGTGGTTAATTGTTATTGGCACCGCTTTTGCCATCATCATGGTCAAACAGCTATATGGCGGTTTAGGGCATAATCTGTTTAATCCGGCCATGGCAGCCTATGTCATGTTATTAATATCCTTCCCGGTACAGATGACACAGTGGCTACCGCCATTGCCCTTACAATCGGTAACCATTAGCCCATTAGATGCCATTTGTACCATCTTTACCCAATTTAGCTGCGGTGGCTTTAGTTTAAGCCAGATGCAACTTAGCGTGGATGGCATCACCTTAGCCACACCACTGGATACCCTACGTACTGATCTGGCTCAAGGCTTAACCTTAACCGAAAGCTGGCAAAGCCCAGTTTATTTAAGCTTTGCCGGCTCAGGCTGGTTATGGGTCAATTTAGCCTACCTCGCCGGAGGCTTATTTTTACTCCAGCAAAAAGTCATTACGTGGCGCATTCCGGTGGCAGTTCTGGCTAGCTTGTTTGTGTTGACTATGCTGAGTTGGTTAGCTTCACCGGATGCTTTTGCCAGCCCGCTGTTTCATTTATTTAGCGGTGGCACCATGTTAGCCGCCTTTTTCATCGCCACCGATCCTGTGTCGGCCTCTACCACCGATCGGGGGCGTTTATGGTACGGGGCGTTAATTGGCCTATTAATTTATTTAATCCGCAGCTTTGGCGGTTATCCTGATGCGGTTGCTTTCGCGGTGTTACTGGCCAATATGTGTGTGCCGCTGATCGACTATTACACTCGTCCGCGTACTTATGGCCACAAAGCCAAAGGAGCAACCAAATGATCCGTATGGTCAGTAAAAATGCCATAGCCCTAGCGCTGGTTGCGGTTATTTGTGTGGTCATTTTAGGCAGTTTACATTTATTAACGCAGCCCAAAATTGCCGAGCAGCGTCGCTTAAGCCAGCTGGCGATCCTCAGTGAAGTGTTACCTGAAGTACAGCAAACGCGGGCACTGTTGGCCAATTGTACGCTGGTTAATGCACCAGACGAGCTTGGCGGTAAGGCGCAGCGCGTGTATCGTTGGCAAGAAGATGACCAACTTCGTGCCTATGTGCTTGATGTCACCGCTCCAGACGGTTACAGCGGTAATATTGAGCTTATTGTTGCCATTAGCCCAACCGGTACCGTACTAGGTACACGCGTTTTAAACCATCAGGAAACACCGGGCTTAGGTGATAAAATTGAAACCAGACGCAGTAACTGGATCTACAGTTTCAGTGGCAAAGCCGCCACACCTGCTGAGGCTAAGCACTGGGCCGTTAAAAAAGATGGCGGCGATTTTGATCAATTTACGGGTGCAACCATTACGCCGCGCGCCGTGATTAACGCCGTGTATCGTGCCGCTAGCTATGTGCAGCAGCACCCTGAACTGGCCCGTGCCGCCACAAATTGTGAGTTAACCCCATGAGCCTATTTAAAGAACTGACGCTACAAGGATTATGGAAAAACAACCCTGGCTTAGTGCAATTATTGGGGCTTTGCCCGTTGCTCGCGGTGACCAACACCGTGATCAATGCGCTGGGTTTAGGCTTGGCAACCTTGTTAGTGTTACTCGGCTCGAATATCGTGGTGTCGTCAATCCGTAGCCACGTGCCTAATGAAATTCGTATCCCGATTTTTGTGATGATTATCGCCACCTTTGTAACTGCTGTGCAATTGCTGATGAATGCGTTTACCTTTGGTTTGTATCAATCCTTGGGTATTTTTATTCCGCTGATTGTCACCAACTGCGCCATTATTGGCCGGGCAGAAGCCTTTGCTTCAAAAAATGCAGTACTGCCCTCAGCGCTAGATGCACTGATGATGGGGTTAGGCTTTTTATTGGTGTTACTGGTGTTAGGCGCTCTACGTGAAATCTTAGGTCAAGGCAGTTTATTTGCCGGGGCTGATTTATTATTAGGCAGTTGGGCTAGCGGCTTACATTTACAGTTATTTCAAAGCGATAGCCATTTTTTACTGGCTATACTCCCGCCAGGCGCCTTTATTGGTATGGGCTTACTTATCGCATTAAAAAATAGTATCGATCAGCATTACGCCAGTAAAAAAGTTGTCAATAAAGGGGATATTGCTCGGGCCCGCGTGACCGGCAGCCCACAATAACCAGAGCGATAGTATGAATAAACAAAAACGTATTGCCATGCTCACTCGGCTGCGCGAGGCCAATCCGCATCCGAAGACCGAACTTGAATACAGTTCACCCTTTGAGCTCCTTATCGCCGTATTGCTGTCGGCACAGGCGACCGATGTTGGCGTCAATAAAGCCACACGGCAGTTATTTCCAGTCGCACGCACCGCACAAGCTATGCTTGATCTGAATGTTGAGGGCGTAAAGCACTATATTAAAACCATCGGCTTGTTTAATACCAAGGCTGAAAATGTCATTAAAACCTGTCGAATTTTGGTTGAACAGCATGGTGGTGAAGTGCCGCAAAACCGCGCGGCCTTAGAAGCACTGCCAGGGGTGGGTCGCAAAACAGCCAATGTGGTGCTTAATACCGGTTTTGGTTTACTGAAAGACAACGAAGGCCATTATTTTATCGCGGTTGATACGCATATTCAGCGGGTTGCTAATCGCACAGGCTATGCCAAAGGCAACACCGTTGAGGCCACTGAACAAAGCATTATAAAAAACACCCCGCAAAAATCTGAATTTATGTTTGATCTGCATCACTGGTTGATCTTGCATGGTCGCTACACCTGCACCGCCAGAAAACCTCGCTGTGGTTCTTGTATTATTGAAGACCTTTGTGACTTCAAACAAAAAACAGAATAATTCATGTTTTATTTCGCCATTCAGGCTGCGCCAACTCCCTAGCACGCTGTGATGCGAGCGCTCAGTCAGATCATGCCCCGTCGGTGGCGCGCAGGCTTTGCAAAATGCAGCAGTCTTGGATCTGTTCGCTACGACACGAGGTGACCAGTGCCTCTAGCGTATGTGCTAACTTTGCCAGCTCGCGCTGAGTTTGTCGCACTCTGGCCAGTTGTTCGCTAATAATGCTATCAACGGTGGCACATGACGCCTCAGGATCTCGCTGCACGCTAACCAACTGCTTGATATCGTCAATTGAGATATTCAGCTCTCGACAACGACGGATAAAAACCAGTGTTTCTATATCTGCTGAATGGTAATACCGATAACCATTGGCCTGCCGTACCGCTGTACTCAACAGGCCAATACTTTCATAGTAACGAATGGTTTTTGCTGGGACCTGGCTGGCTTCGGCCAGTTCACTAATTTTCATCTTGACCTTCCAGTAACGGTAAGCTTTAAGCTGCAAGCTATCACAGCACAAGCTAATTTCAATAAAGCCGGTAATATTCCTGCAAAAATAGTCGTTTTTCTCGTTGGATAAGGGGATTAAATGTCCAAAATGACACCTGCAACCCTGTTGCTGTTATCGCTCAGTGTTCACGGTATTAGTTATGCAGCACAAACCGCTGCTGTTACAGCAGAGCATAATGCCCGTCAGCAGCCGCAATCAGTTAAGCCTAAAGCCCACCCAGAGACGGCACTGGATCAACACCCTGACGAACACGATGACGAACACGATGACAGCCATGCAGCTGAACATGCAGACGAGCACCAAGACAGCCATGCATCTGAACATGCAGCTGAACATGAGCATGCCGACTCGGATACGGATGAGCATGATCATCACGAGCACATTGAAAAAATCGTGGTACAGGCGACTCGCAGCGGACGCATTGCCGATGAGCAACCGATCCGTGTTGAGCTGATCAACCGTGAGGAAATTGAAGAAAAAGCGGCTATGCGCCCTGGCAATATCTCCATGCTGGTTGCCGAAACAGGCGGTGTGCGCGTGCAAACGACGTCACCTGCGCTGGGCAGTGCCAATATCCGCTTGCAAGGGCTATATGGCCGCTATACCCAACTGTTAGCCGATGGTTTACCGCTTTATGGCAATCAGGCCTCTTCGATTGGCCTGTTGCAAATACCACCAACGGATCTAAAACGCGTCGAAATTATTAAAGGCTCGGCCTCGTCTTTGTATGGTGGTTCAGCCATGGGAGGCGTGATTAATCTAGTCTCAAGAACCCCAGGGGATACCCGACAAGGTGAAGTATTATTAAATGCCACCAGCCGCGATGGCCAAGATATTACCAGCTACATTGAGACGCCACTGACAGCACGTCTGCAAGGTTCGATAACTGCCGGCGCACACCATCAGGCCAGCACCGATGTGGATCAAGACGGCTGGATTGATCTGGCCGGTTATGAACGTTATACCGCAAGGCCCAGGCTTTACTGGCAAGGTGAACAGGGGGCCACGCTATATGGCACGCTAGGCGTGATGTCTGAAAAACGTCAAGGCGGCACCATGCCCGGCAGCAGTGTCAGTGATGGCAACCCTTTTAACCAAAGCCAAGACTCCGAGCGACTGGATGGCGGCGTTGTCTTTAACCTGCCGGTGTTTGATAACCTGAACCTAAATAGCCGTGGCTCAGTCATGCAGCAACAACATTTACATCGATTTGGCGTGGTGCTAGAAGAGGATCAGCATGAGAGTTATTTGCTTGAATCCAGCCTCGCTGGCTACACGGCAAACAGTGACTGGGTGATAGGTGCCGCTTATCAAGCAGAGCAATTCACATCGCAAACCTTTCAACAATTTGACTATCACTACAGAGTGCCGGGGTTATTTTCTCAATTTGATTATGCGTTTAATGCGTTAATGAGTACCTCGTTAAGCGCCCGCCTGGAAAATCACAGTGAGTTTGGTCAGCAATTCAGCCCGAGAGTCTCACTGTTATATCGCCCTGGCGATCTCACGGTTCGCGCCTCTTATGGCCGAGGCTACTTTGCCCCAACCCCTTTTGTCGAAGAGATTGATGCCGCCGGTTTATCCAGACTCGAAACCATAGATAACCTACAGGCCGAAACCGCGCAAACGGCGTCTTTGGATGTTACCTACAGCCATGAAAACATTGAAAGTAGCATCACGCTATTCGCGGCCAATATTGATGATGCTATTGGTTTAGCGCCGATAGCCACGGGCAATGATGGCGTGTTCAATGGCGTACGCTTAGTTAATAATACGGGCGCCAGTAAAATCCGCGGCTCAGAGTTACTGCTGCGTTACTACTGGCAAGATATCAAGTTAACCGCCAGTTACCTCTATCTTGATGCCACCGAGCTCGCCGCCGATACCCTTCAACAGCGCGAAATTGCACTAACACCCAAGCATTCAGCAGGCTTTGTCGCCATGTGGGAGCAACATGGTCGTTTCAGAGCGGGCTTTGAAGCTTACTACACGGGTGTACAACGCTTAAACGACAACCCCTTCACCGATTATTCAACGCCCTATTGGCACCTGGGCTTAATGGGAGAAATCACCGTGGGCCAATTTAGCTGGTTTGTGAATTTAGAAAACCTGCTCGATGTGAAGCAAACCGATCAACACCCGATGATCTTACCAAACCGAGCCGCGAGCGGTCAGTGGACAACGGATATTTGGTCGCGTAACGATGGCTTTATTGTTAATGCCGGCGTAAGGGTAAAGTTTAACGGTTAACGGTTAACCCTTAAAACGCCTTGCGGTTTTTCTGCAAGGCGTTTTAACCTTAAGCGCTACCAGCACAACACAGATGCGCAGCCTAGCGAATAGCAGTCTTTTCATATAACAGAATATGTTACTATCTGCTGTGCTTTGCCATAGCGCATCCGTGCGATGATGCTGTCGACATTTAGGCAAGCATACAGTTTTAAGAACATTGCAAGCAGACAAAGCAAAGGGGTCATCATGCGAATTTTACATACCATGCTACGCGTTGGAAATTTAGAACGGTCAATCGCCTTTTATACCGAGGTGCTGGGCATGAGATTATTACGCCAATCTGAAAACAGTGAATATCGCTATACGCTGGCGTTTGTCGGTTATGGCGATGAGAAAAGTGATGCCGTTTTAGAGCTGACCTACAACTGGGGTGTTGACAGCTATGAGCTGGGTGGCGCTTTTGGTCATATAGCCTTAGAAGTAGAAGATGTTTATGCCGCCTGCGACAAGATCCGCGCTAAAGGCGGTGTGATTAGCCGCGAGCCAGGCCCCGTAAAAGGTGGCACAACAGAAATCGCATTTGTGCGCGATCCCGACAATTACGCTATTGAGTTAATTCAGAAAAAAGCCAGTTACGATACGTTGTAAGGTTTAACCTGAAAACTCGACACTTAGCGGCTGAACGTTAAGTGTCGAGCAAGCATTAGGATGCCGTGTTTGGCGACTTACCGGCTAATTGCTCAAGCTTTTCAATCACGCGCGCTGGGTAATTTGATTGATAAAATCGACGTAAGGTGCCATCGCGATACAATTGTTCTAATTGTTGCTGCCACAACGCAATTTCACTGTCAGAAAAATCCAAAGAAAACGCCATATACAACGCCACTTCATTGAGTGCAATAAGCGGCACTAAACGCAGTTGTGGCTCTTCGTACATGTCGCCGCGACGAAAACCATTCATGGGCGTGACATCGGCGCGCCCTAATCTGAGCATATCTAAACAATCTGTCTGCGTTTTCATTAAGACCAAATTGGTATCTTCAGAAAAACCTAAGGTCGCTAAGATCGGTAAGTAAGAGGCGCCACGATAACCGCAGGCAACATAATTTTTACTTATCTGCTCTGCATTCATGCCCTTTAGTTTCGGTGGGCCATATAGCTGCATATCGAAATACATAATAGGGCCGACCCATTTAAATAATGGCTCGCGCTCGGCATTACGCACGGTTTCGAACAAAATACTGCGCGGTGTATGCTGAGCCCGTTGCATCGCTCGCGCCCAAGGCATTAAATAAAACACCCTTTCTTTGCCAACACGTTCGGCTAAGATATTCATCAAATCGATAGTAGGCCCGATGACGTCACCATGGCTATCTAGTTGCACACCGGGGTAGCTCGTTTCAGTTAAGAACACCACTGAACTTTGACATTGTTTGCTTTGACAACCAAGTGCCGAGGCAGGCGCACAGGCAACCCCCAACACTAACCACAAGCCAAGTGCTCGAACACGCCGTAAAGTGCTATGACTAACAGATAAGCTCATACACATCCTATGTTTAAAGGCGTACTCGTTTAGCGCACGCCTTTTTTATTCCAATTCTATAATGACTTTTTCATTTAATGACATCGCCAAATTATTATCATAATAAGCCGCTTCATTAATAAAGGTAGGATAAACTACATTTTCACCTTCATAAAGTACTTCAGTACCATCAAACAAGGTGAAGATTGGATCGCCTGGGTTAATCGGTTGATAATCACGATCTTGCACATTTTTATGCACCATACCCATGCGCTCCCCCGCCGCATTCATCGGTAACTTAATCGAATGTAAGTAACGAAACGCGTCGGTTTTTTTCGGTAAGGCTGGCAAGTTATCCTGATTGTAAAGCTCAACAAAATCAAGAATGTGCTGCACCATTGTTTGCATTAACTCTAACACATCCTGGCGTAAAACCGATTGTGGCTGTGGCCCTACTTCGACCAACACGCCGTAACGGCCTAAGGTACACATTAAAGCGTGCTCTTCTGCCGCGAAATGATCTTCATCACGCGAAATTATCGCTTCTGGCATGTTCATTTTAACGTAGGCCGCCATTTTATTATAAAAAGGCCCTGCTTGCGTCAAAATCAAACAAGCGCCCATATTACTGGTGGTGTTGTGTAAATCGATCAGCAGATCGGTGCGCGCAGCGCCTTTGGGACCTAACTGGGCGTTTAACACTTTAGCTCGGCTTTGTTCGTAATCGGTAAGTTCAGGGTTTGCCAGATCCACGTTTTTAAATTGTCGATTTAAATCACTGTGCAAATAGCGCTTATTCGCAGCATAAGCCGCAGGATTAGCCCAGACCGTTTCAGTTGTAAAACTGGTACGACGGCAGCGCTCAGGCTCAGCTTGATAGTGTTTCACCAAGTAGATCCCTGAAAACTCATTACCATGTACACCACCGACGATGGCAACCTGCTTAATCTTATCCATTAACTGCTCCAAAGCGTTCGACTTACCTTCACAAAACCACGTTTACTATACAGCAACGCCTTTACAGGCCTCTGTATGAGCAAGATTGAGCTATTATGCTGGGCTTTGCGACGGAATGAAAATAGAAATGTGGCGATAAGCGGAATTAATTGTGTACGAACTTAAGCAGCCGGTTTTGCTAACTTATCGATAATATCGGCGTTCGGTTGTTGCTTCACCAGTTCATTATGCAGCAACTGTGCTGCCTGACACAGACATTTACCACACTGAGAGCCTACCCCCAGCTGATTTTTGAGTGCGCGCATTGAATCTGCACCTTCAGCAATAGCCTGCTTAATGGCTTTGTCAGATACCGCTTTGCAAACACAAATGAACATGGCGTGATCTCCGTTCTGGACACCACGCCATATTAATACTATTGCGAATCGTTATCAATAGCTTTTAGTTGCCATTTAACGAAACAGCACTTTTTCTTGTTGGAACCAGTGCACACAAAAGGCAATTAATGCTGCAGCTAATAGCACTGTCGCACCAAAAATCAGCGCAATCATACTGGTTTCCGCCGTACCTTTAATCAACTCTTTAATGGCTAACGCGACATTCATTACCGGAATAAAAGCGGTTTTCGCATTTAACTCAACACCTGGCATCATGGCGGCAGCAAGAGGAACAAACATCAAAATACTGAGCGGGCTCATGTAGTTTTGCGCTTCTTTAAAGGTTTTGGCATAAATCGAGATCGCCAATAATAAAGAGGCAAAGATGGCCGACGTTGGTACGATCATCATAAAAATCAACAACAACTCTGGTACAGAAATCGCTCCCATCGCCTCTTTAACCACTGAAAAACCGGCAAAAGAGCCTATCACCGCGCCCCATATACCGAAGCTGGCTACCGTGATCAGTGCCCCCGCCAAGCCTGTCGTCAGTACCGTAGCAAATTTACCCAATACAATGGCAGTGCGGCTAATCGGACAAATTAACAAGGTTTCTAGCGTACCCCGCTCTTTCTCCCCCGCGCCCATGTCAATCGCCGGATAAGACGCGCCGAGCAAGCACAACGGGATCAAAATATAAGCCACTAAGGCCCCAAATTTTTCACCCAGATTTTCACGTTTCGCTGCCGTATCCAGTTTTTCAACCGACACGGGTTTTAAAATCGCAGTTAGTTTTTCAGGATCAACACCCAGTGCACTTAAGGATTGACGTTGCAAAGTACCGGTATAATTTTCAAGCATTTCATTAAAATAACGAGACATAAAGTCTAACTGGCTAGCTTGGTTATAAATCAGCTGCCATTGGCTTTGTTCAACGGCTTGTTGTTTTGCTTGAAAATCAGCAGGGATCACCACGGCTACGTCAAAATCACCGGCACGAATAGCCGCAATCAACGCTTCAGGCTCGGTCAATGAGGTTGTCACCTGCTTAAAGTTTTTATGATAAAACAACGCTTGGGTAAACTCAGGAGCTTGCTGCTCGTTAATAATGACGTAGCGATGTTGCTCTTGCATGGCTTTATTGGTGGTTGAAGATAACACCAAGCCCATAATGCCGAAGATCACCGGAAAAATAAAAATTGGCAGTAGGATCACGAAAATTAATGTTTTTTTATCCCGCATTAATTCCGTAAGTTCTTTCAGATAAACTTGCCACATTAGACGGCTCCTTGTGCTGCAGGTTGTTGCTGTAAGACAGATAAAAAGGCCTGACGTAAATCGCCCGTGGCACTTAAGGCACTAAATTGTGCCAAAGCACCCGAAAAGCTGCTGATCCCTTTATCAATGACCACCACACGATCACACAAACTCGCCACTTCATCTAAGTGGTGAGTAGAGAAAATCACTGGGATCCCTGTCGTTTTTAACGACTGAATAAAATCTAATACCGTTTGCACGGTCATGATGTCTAAACCTGTGGTCGGCTCATCGAAAATCACCACTTTGGGGGAATGAACTACCGCCCGCGCTATCGCCGTTTTTTGTTTCATACCAGTAGACATATTATCGGCACGCCGATTGGCAAAATCGTGCATGTTCAGCAAAGTAAACAGCTCATCAATGCGCTTTTTAATGGCCGCATCAGACATACCATGTAATTTGGCAAAATAAGCAATATTTTCATAGGCGGTTAATTTGCCATATAAGCCGGTATCCGCTGATAAAAAACCAATTAACTTACGCGCTTTTACGGGTTCTTTTAACACATCCACACCGTTAATCAACACCGCACCCGCATCGGGTTTTAAGGCCGTTGACAGCATCCGTAACGTCGTGGTTTTACCCGCGCCATTCGGGCCAAGCAAGCCTAACACTTCACCCTGACCACAGGTAAAACTGACATCACGTACCGAATGAAAGACTTTATTACTGTAGCGAACATCCTGTTTCTCTGTATCAGATAACTTATTGCCTTTACTTAACGTAAAGCCCTTGGCAAGTTGTTTTATTTCTATCATCTAACAGTCCTATTGTTGAGTCTTGCGTGGACGAAAATACTCCGTATTGGCATAAAAAACCTCTGCATTATTATCAGCATACCAACCGGGTAAGCCTAATAACGGCAAAGGTGTAAGCTGGTCATTATTAAGCAGTTGCTCAGTGTTAGCAATTTGTTGAGAGAGTTTTTCATCGAGAAAAGTGTAACGATCTGTTAAAGCCCATTGGCTAAAACCGGTAGGCACATCAATAAACCAGGTTTTCGCGGTTAAGCCGATAAAGGGTTGAGTGGCCATTTCATAAATAGCATGGCCGAAAATCACTGGCACGATAGCGTGCTGCCAATCATGGCGCTGCTGCCAAAAACTGCGCCGCCAAGCATGTTGTTGTAACCACTGACGATGTGCCTGAGCGCTCGGCTCCAGCGCAATCAGCACACCACATTCATCCAGCAAGGTTAATTTGTTGCGAATTTTACTGCGCTGCTGTTGTCCATGTAAGGCCATTTCGCTGATGTGCAGCTGGTTGATCTGACGTTTGGTTTTAGGAAACAACCCCCAAATTAAACCGCCAAACAGATCATGCCAATTTTCAGCACGGGTCGGAATGTGCGACGTCGCAAAAATAAAAGCTTCGTAGTAACGTCCGTCAGCTTGCAACAGCGCATCGTCCACCAAGCGATAATCGCTTTGGCCCAACCAATGATTAAGTTGCACTAAGGTTGGCCAGTTGTTAAGTTCGGTCAGTGGAAACAACTGACACAACTCGCTGAAGATCGGGTTAGTGCTTAAATACTGCGCCGACCAGTTGGCGGGGGCGTTAAAGCGGTTTTTTGCTGATTTTTTATTCATAAGCTTTCACATTTGACGAGAGTGGTTATTTTTTGGACTATTAAAGGAAATAAACCAAAAAGCACTTGCAATTTAACGCTAGCATGGCACATTCAACGGGTACGTATAGACGTACATACTGCCAAAACTTATTGTGTTATTAATTTGATTATCAGAGGTTATCATGTGTTCGATATTTGGGGTGCTTGACATCAAGACAGATGTTAAAGCATTGCGCCAGCAAGCGCTGCAGTTATCTAAGTTATTACGTCATCGTGGTCCTGACTGGTCAGGCATTTGGAACGATGATAATGCTATTCTGGTGCATGAGCGCCTAGCGATTGTAGATACTGAAAATGGTGCCCAACCTCTCATTAATACCGAGCGAAATCACATTCTGGCAGTGAATGGTGAGATCTACAATCATAAAGCACTCGAAAAAACCTTGAGTACGCCCTATCCGTTTAAAACAAAATCGGATTGTGAAGTGATCTTACCGTTGTATTTAGAGCACGGTGCTGAATTTATTGATCAGCTGCACGGCATGTTTGCCTTTATTTTGTATGATGCTGAACAGCAACGCTATTTAATTGCGCGTGATCATATGGGCATTATTCCGTTGTATTACGGTTATGACGAACATGGTCAGCTATTTGTCGCCTCAGAGTTAAAAGCGCTAGTACCGGTTTGTAAGCAAATCAAAGAATTCCCGCCAGGCCATTATTTTGATAGCAAAATTGGTGAACTGCGTCAGTACTATCAACGCGATTGGCAAAGTTTCGATGCGGTTAAAGATAACCCTGCCAATGAAACTGAGCTGCGCGAAGCGCTTGAGCACAGCGTAAAAACCCACCTGATGTCAGACGTCCCTTATGGGGTATTGTTATCCGGCGGTTTAGACTCGTCCTTAATTTCAGCTATTGCTCAGCAATTTGCTAAGCGCCGTGTCGAAGATGATGATCAATCAGAAGCTTGGTGGCCCCGTTTGCACTCTTTTGCCGTCGGTTTACCCGGCTCGCCTGATCTGATTGCCGCCCAAAAAGTAGCTGATGCCATTGGTACTGTGCATCACACGGTGCACTTTAGCGTGCAAGAGGCATTAGACTCGCTGCGTGATGTGGTTTATCACCTAGAAACCTATGATGTGACCACGATCCGTGCTTCCACACCGATGTATCTGATGGCTCGTAAAATTAAAGCCATGGGCATTAAAATGGTGTTATCTGGCGAAGGCTCAGATGAACTGTTTGGTGGTTATTTATATTTCCATAAAGCGCCGAATGCCAAAGAGTTCCATGAAGAAACACTGCGTAAATTAGATCGTTTACATTTGTTCGATTGTAATCGTGCTAACAAAGCCATGTCAGCTTGGGGTATTGAAGCGCGTGTGCCGTTCCTAGATAAAGAATTTATGGATGTGGCTATGCGCTTAAACCCACAAGCGAAAATGTGCGGTGGTGGCAAAATGGAGAAACACATTTTACGCCATGCATTTGAGGGTTTACTGCCTAATGAAATTTTATGGCGGCAAAAAGAGCAATTCTCGGACGGTGTCGGTTACAACTGGATTGACAGTTTAAAAGCGCATGCCGCAAAAGAAGTGTCTGATCAGCAGATGGCCACCGCCAGCTTCCGCTTCCCGGTCAACACGCCAGATAGCAAAGAAGCCTATTACTACCGGGTGATCTTTGAAGAGCATTTCCCACATGCAGGTGCCATCTCTTGTGTGCCAGGCGGTAAGTCTGTCGCTTGTTCCACACCAGAAGCCTTAGCTTGGGATGCCAAAATGGCTGAAATGACCGATCCTTCGGGCCGGGCGGTTCGAGATGTTCACGCACAAGGTTATTAAGCCATCGCGTTTTTTAGCTATAAAAGTTGCCTGAAAAAGCGCAACCGCTACACAGAACACTTTTATTGTTGTGGCACAGTAACTCAGTTGAAAAGGACTCAGGTCCTTTTCAACTGAGCGGCTCTCCCCCTCAATAGCGTGCTGATACCCCTGGTTGCTTTAAAGAGCACCGCTCATATCCGATGACCGGTGCTCTTTTCTGCCCTAATTAGCTTAGCTGAACGTCAAATGATTAACGACCTACCCTTAAGCACTTTTATAGTGGCAAATCATTCGTGGCGCCTTCTTTCTCAATCACGGGCACCAGCAAATCTTCCCGCGTTAAACCCAACACTAAGGCGATGGCACTGGCCACATAAACTGACGAATAGGTGCCGACCAGAATGCCGAACAACAACGCCGTTGCAAAACCATGGATCAGTGCACCTCCCATATAAAACAGTACCAGTAACACCAATAGTGTAGTTAACGAGGTAATAACCGTACGGTTTAAGGTGGTGGTAATAGCATGGTTAATGGTTTCTTCCGCGCTACTATCACGCAGTTTGCGAAAGCTCTCACGAATGCGATCAAATACCACAATCGTATCGTTGATTGAATAACCAATCAGCGCCAACACCGCCGCTAAAACCGTCAGATCAAACTCTAACTGCAATAATGAAAATAAACCCAGCGTTAAAATTACATCGTGCCCTAAAGCCAAAACGGCCCCAAGTGACAAGCGCCATTCAAAGCGCAGGGTGACATAGAGTAAAATACCTAATAAGGCGACTAGCAACGCTAAGCCCCCATCTTGCTTTAAGCCCGCGCCAACACTTGGCCCCACAAACTCAATGCGCTGCATACTGATCAGAGGATCAATCTGCTGCGTTAACGCGCTTAATACCGTGCTGCCCAGTTGTGTTTGTGCAAGCCCCTGCTGCAACGGGATACGGATTAACACATCCTGACTACTGCCAAACAATTGCACAACGGCATCGGCATAACCGGCACCGGCTAAAACCTCGCGCACTTGCACCAAATTAGCGGCTTGCTGAAATGCCACTTCAATCACTGTACCGCCAGTAAAATCTAACCCCCAATTTAAACCACGCGTGGCTAATAGCATCAACGAGCTAAGCACCAGTAGCACAGACACACTCACGGCCAGCCATTTATAACGCATAAAATTAGCCGGTTGTGTAAAGTTAAATACTTGCATCAAATACCCCTTAAATAGACAGTGACTGCACACGGCGGCCACCCCAAATCATGTTGACGATTAGGCGGGTACACAGCACCGCAGTGAAAATTGACGTTAAAATCCCTAGCGCCAGCGTAATAGCAAAACCTTTCACCGGGCCGGTGCCAATGCCAAACAGAATTAATGCCACTAACAAGGTGGTAATATTGGAATCGGCAATGGTGGCAAAGGCGCGATCGTAGCCTTCATGAATAGCCTGTTGCACAGAGCGCCCTGCGCTGAGCTCTTCTCTGATCCGCTCAAAGATCAACACATTGGCATCCACTGCCATGCCTACGGTTAACACTATGCCGGCCATGCCGGGCAAACTTAGGGTGGCGCCAGGGATCATCGACAATAACCCTACCAGCAACACCACATTGGCGAGCAAAGCAACATTCGCGACCAAACCAAAGCCTTTGTAATACACCAGCATAAACAACAACACGGCCAGCATGCCAAAAGAGATGGCTTGCATACCAAGCTTAATATTTTCTTGGCCTAAACTAGGGCCGATGCTGCGTTCTTCTAAGATTTGGATCGGTGCGATTAAGGCGCCCGCGCGTAATAACGACGCCAGCTGTTGAGCTTCAGCAGACGAGCTTAAACCGGTAATTTGAAAACTATGGCCAAGGCGCATACGAATGGTGGCATCATTTATCACCTCTTGCTGTTTAATCAGCACGGCACTGCCATCCTCAGCACGCTCGGCACTGGCTTTGTATTCAACAAACACCGACGCCATGCGCCGCCCGGTGGCGTTTTTAGTGCCTGCCGATAGCAATTCGCCACCCTGTGCATCCAACATAATACTGACTTGCGGCATGCCATATTCATCGTAGCCAGAGCTGGCATCGGTGATCCGATCCCCGGTCAGCATAATACGTTTTTCAAGTAAAATGGGCTGCCCGTCACGGGTTTGGAATAGCTCAGCATCGGCGGGTACGCGACCGGCGAGCGCAGCGGCTAAATCAGCTTGAGTGTTCACCAGGCGAAACTCTAACGAAGCCGTCGCCCCTAAAATCTCTTTGGCTTGCGCGGTATCTTGCACACCGGGTAATTGCACAATAATCCGATCGGCACCTTGGCGCTGCACAATCGGCTCGGCCACACCAATTTCGTTTACCCGATTACGCAAAATCGTTATATTTTGCTCCAGCGCCTCTTCACGCAGCGCTTTTAATTGCAGCTCTGACAGTTGCAACAGCAAAGTAACACCATCATCGGCACGACTGAGCAACCACTGTCGATCTCGTTTTGACAGCAGTGATTCTAACGAGGCTAAATCAGCAGCACTTCGCAGTGCAATCTGCAGTTGAGCATCAGTTGGATCGGCTTGCACGCTGCGATAACGGATATCGGCTTGCCGCATTTCCACACGCAGTCGTTGCTGCAAATCATTCATGTGTTTTTGCTGTGCCGCTTGCATATCCACCGCTAACAAAAAATGCACGCCACCGCGTAAGTCTAAACCCAACTTCATTGGCGTCGCACCAATCCGGGCTAACCACGCGGGCGTGGCAGGCGCTAAACTCAAGGCCGTAACATAATTATGATCAAGTGTTTTGTTGAACAGCGTTTGCGCTTGTAACTGTGCTTCGGTATCAGCAAAACGTAACAGTAATTGACCGTCTTGTAATTGCAGGGCTTTAACGGGGATATTCGCTTGTTGCAGCGTTTGGCTTAACTGCGCCTGAGTTTGTTCGCTGATTTTCGCGCCACGGGTTGCACTGATACTCAGTGCCGGATCGGCTGGATACAGATTAGGCAGTGCATAAATCAGTGCCAACAGCAGCAAACTGATCACCATGCATACCTGCCAAGTTGAATTCTTGTTTAGCATAGCTGCTCCTTGCTAACAGGCGCATCAACATGCCGACACACTTGAAGTAACAGCGGGGTAAATAATATAAAAAGCACAGGCAATAACGCTTTGCCAGGCATAAGCGCAATATCAATAAAAACCATATTTTCCTCTCACACCAAAGCGCTTCTTGGCTTTGGTTAAGCTAGCTTAAACAGTGCGACGAACCACAATGGGTCGCGCCATCATTTAAAGGCTGAGGAACAAAGGGGGGGCGCGTGCTTGCGCAGATGAAAATAAGCGGTTGGCCAACACCGCTAAACGCTGCGTCAGCGCAACAACGGTACTAAGATGCCCTAGCCCAAGGTTGCGACTAAGCAGGGCAACATCAGGCTGATCGGGTTCTTCATCCGCTTCGTTAGCTAAAAACTGCGGCAGTGCCACAGGCACCGCTTGCAACTGGCTGTCTATCTGCGGCAATACTCTAACGTCATACACCGCAGACGAATGCGGTGTGCAAAGTACCGTTAGATACAACAGAATGATTAAACCGCTAAACCAGCGCATAACACCTCGATGCAGAGAAAAACCTGTTACGCCGCTTAAAAGTGCAGTGTAAACGTAACATAGGCCTGCATATGATGCGGCTAAATAGCGCATTACTCAAGTGGCTAAACTTAATAAAGTGGAATTGCATAATGCGCTGCCAACACTGCATCAGATCTGCTATGATTTGCGGCTATAATTTACTGTTTAACCCCCTAGTCGCCGTCTGTACAGGATAACAACATGATTAATCACTTTCGGGTACTGGGCGTAAAGTCTAATGCCAGTGATGACGAGATTAAAAAAGCGTATCGCCGCTTAGCCAATAAGTTTCACCCCGATAAACTACACGGTTTATCAGAAGAAGAATTGCAGCAAGCCGCCAATCAATTACAACGGGTCAAAACAGCCTATGAAGTGCTGGGCGATCCGAAGTTACGTAGCGCCTTCTTAAAAGATTTTAATAACGTTATTGTTACCGATCCTGCAGCCGCAATGCGTGAGCTGTGGGACGAATATTACGCCTGAGGCCATCATGAGCAGCAAATTAAACTTGGCACGGATCCGCGCCTTACAAACCGACGCCGGTGAAAATATAGATTCGTATAGCGACCCAGAAAATCCGAAAGCGCTTGAGCAATTTACTAGCAAAATGAAAGCCGTATTACTAGCTGATCCTGAAATGCTTGAGTCGGTACCAGAGTATTTACCGATGGCGCTTTATGGCCGCGTTAAGTTCCCCCCTGCCGCGGCAGCAAAATGGCAGCAATGGTTAAGCGCCGCTAAAAAGCCCAGTTGGGAAGAGTTTAAAGTGTCTGTCGCCTTTAATAATGCGGATTTGCCCTTGGTAAAAGCCATTCGTGATTATTCTGAAACGATGTTAATTGAAGCCTGTGCCGCACTGTATTTACTAACGCAAAATGTGGCCATACCCAAAGGCCACGCGGCTGATGACAGCGATGATGAACAAGAAGACGCACCCTATGGTTTTGGTGGTGATGACGAACACGATGACGACGATAGCGATGAAGAAGGCTACGACGATCAATATGATGAAATCCGCTTTAACCGGGAGGGCTGAGAGTGAGTACCGATTTAATTGCTATTGCTGCAGCAGAAATAAAAGAATTAGCGCTAGTCGAACCAAAACAAGCCAGTAAGCGTTTTGAGATTATTGCCAACACCATGAGCGATCAACAACTGGTTGATGTGATTGAGCAAATTGATATTGTTACGCTAACACAAATGAACAGCCAGCATGACTTATCGTTCCCGTCGATTATTTCTGAGCTGATGACGCCAGAAAAAATCCGCGATATTGTGTGTCAGCAACCCTTGTATTGGGAAGAAAAAATCAAAAACAATGCGGAAGATCTGAAACAGCATACCTTTGATTTTTTAACTTACCTGATCCGCACCCAAGATAACGAAGAGAAACAAGCGGAGATTTTAGAGTGTATTGCTGAAGATCCCGCCGGCTTGTTCTATTTATCCATTCCTTTTATCGAAATTTATCGCGGTGAAATTCTAGAGTATGAAAACTACTGGGAAGATAAGCTGTATGAAGATGAAGAACATTTAGAAGAAGCCGAAAGCTTTACTGAACGCCAGCTTGCCGAAGATGCCCACAATATTGGCTATGATGATCCGAAGAGCTTATTGGCGCTGATCCGCCAATTAACTCCTAAGGTAGAAACAGCCATTAAAGCGCTGATCCGCAATGAAAAATCTGGCTGGGAAGGTATTATCAATAAATTTGCTACCGAGTTGGTGATGCAAGCTAAAGAGAAAAACCAAGCTGAAGACGAATTTAGCGAAGTCGACGATATGTTTAGCTTTTTGGATTAGGGATAATTTTCATGCAGTTAGTGGTGCGGGATAGCCAGCAAGGCCCCTTTTTAACGCAGGTGATTCGACACGCGCAAGCGGCAGAACAATTAAATGCCGCTGAATTAGCGCAAATTAAAAGCAAAGCCGTGTTGATGAGCCTAAAGTTTGCTGACAAGTTCTATAACAAATACAAGATGCACCTGTTAGAACAAGCCGCTTACGATGTCATCGGCATTGTCAGTCTGGGCCTGATGGCGTTAAGCGATAAAGATCAAGTACGGGCTCTCCAGCTCTTATTAGCGCCTGAAGGTTTGGTTAAACCGTTTCAAAAAGGCTGGCACATGCTCAGCACTGTGCATCGTAAAACCTCAGGCAAAAGTTCCTTATATGGCGAGGTTGATGAACAATTGCTGTCACAAGTGTCTTGTCCGCCAGATGCGGAAGAGTGGCAAGGTTGGCCAGCCTATCAACAAGCCTTGACCGAGCATCATCGTTTTCAGGCGATGCAGCTATTACGACAACAGTTTTATCAACGGCAACAATTTGATGAATTCGAGCATTTTAGCTTAGAAGAAGTGTTGGCTGAGATTGTGCTCTATCGTGCTTTAACCGGTGGTGGTCAAGTAAAGCAAGATTTAAAACGTCGGCTACGCGAAATTGACTTTGCCGAGCATTGGTTTAATGATGCTTACCTGATGTTACAAACCGAAGCGGTATTAGCTGAATTGCCCGCTGAAAACGCCAGTGCGATCCGCCAGGATCTGGGCCAGCATTTTCATCCTGCCTTACAGCGTACCTTGTTGTTTTGCCGTGAATATCAAAAACAGCAACGGTTAGACGCATCGCCAGAAAAACTCGATGCCTTTGAACATAAACACGGTTTAACCAGCCCGCTGCTAGGTTGGCCACATTATTTAGATTTGTAACCTCCCGTTGGCAATATGCTGCTGCAACCGCAGCCTGTTGCCATGGATCGGCTTAACCTTTGGCACTTCGCCAATTTACTATAGGGGTGTTATGAAAACACCAAAACGCATCCAACCTTTAATTGATGAAGGTATTATCGATGAAGTATTACGGCCATTGATGAGCGGCAAAGAAGCCTCTGTCTATGTCGTTCGTTGCGGTAACGCCATTCGATGTGCCAAAGTGTATAAGGATGCTAGCCAACGCAGTTTTAAAAAAGCGGTACAGTATCAAGAGGGCCGCAAAGTGCGCAGCTCACGCCGCGCTCGCGCCATGGAAAAAGGTTCAAGCTTTGGCCGTGAGCAACAAGAAGAAAGCTGGCAACATGCCGAAGTGGATGCTTTATATAAGTTAGCCGATGCCGGAGTACGCGTACCTGAGCCTTACGGTTGTTATGATGGCATCTTGCTGATGGAATTAATTTTAGACGAAGATGGCGATGTCGCGCCGCGTTTAAATGATATAACGTTAGAACCCGAGCAAGCCAAACGCGATCACAAAACCATGATGCAACATATTTTGCGCATGTTAGCCGCAGGTTTGGTGCATGGCGATCTCTCTGAATTTAATGTACTACAAGATCCTACTGGCCCGGTCATTATTGACTTACCTCAAGCAGTGGATGCGGCAGCCAATAACAACGCTCAGTGGATGTTAAGCCGAGACGTGAATAATATTACCCAATATTATGGGCAATTTGCGCCTGAGCTATTAAAAACAAAATATGCTAAAGAAATCTGGGCCTTGTTTGAAGCCGGTAACCTGAATCCTGACACTGAACTGACCGGTGAATTTGCCGAAGATGAACAGTTAGCCGATATCGATGCAGTGCTCGATGAAATTAACGCCGCTTATAATGAGATGCAAGAACGTAAAGCGCGCAATGCGGCGGCAGAGCAAGACGATTAGCCACAAAATCAGTGTTACTTTTTCACCTCTTTCATAACGGACAGCGCATGTCCGTTTTTTTTACCTTGTGCGGGTCAGCAAAAATTCGCCCATCCACATCACGGCCCTGACTCGCTGTCATGCTTTAGCTGACGGCTTTCTTGCTAAGATAAAACCTTCACACATCACACACAACAACCTGCCCTCGCGTCAGCATCAACGCAGCAGAAAACCATACTCACCTTAACGGTATTACACTAAAACCGCATTAATTTCTGTCAACCTCGACCTTTGACTAATAACAATTTTCTGACGGCTGCTTTATTCTGCTGCCTCAACATGTAATTGCTTATAAAAAAAGCCGTGATTTTAATTTTTTAGTAGCAACTATGTTGCCGGGGATAACATGAACACCAAGCCTGAAGATGACAGCTTGTCTGCAGCTGCACAGGTAACGACGGAGCACGCCGTTACTGATAGCTACCAAAATTTACACAAACCCAGTTCTGAGTTCAGTAGCCGTGAAGCGTACCTCGAGCATGAACTGCAAATTATGCAGCCAAAACGTTGGCGGCCTAATTTACCGTTTCGAGATTATCGATTCGAGTTTGAAGATACCATCCCAGCAATGGCCGCCACCATCGGTAAAGTCGTTATGGTGGCCGCCATTGCTGCGACCTTTGCCAATGCCTTAGGTTTAGGCGATGCGTTTATTCTTGAGAACGTACGTTACGAACTCTTAATCGTTTCGGTATTTATTCTGTTATTTTCCGGTTTTATTTTACCCACCGCTAACTTAGCCGGCACCCATGGCCCACTGATCCCGTTGATCCCAATTGTTGTCGCAACAGGCGGTCACCCGATGGCCTTTGGTCTGTTAATTGGCGCTTTTGGTTTAATTTTAGCGCTCAGTAAAGGTGGTAGCTTATTGGCACGACTGACCAGTAAAGGCGTTTGTGGCGGCTTACTACTGTACCTCGGTTTTATAGGTACCACCTCGCAGGTAAAAAAATTGTTCGTTTGGGCAGAAGGGATCGAAAAAACGCATATCGCCTTTGTGGTCATCCTATCGACCATATTGCTCTATGCGTTCTTAGAACATTTTAAGAAACGCTGGTTAGCCGTGCCCTTAAGCTGCTTTTTAGGGGGCGCGATGGCCTTTGCTCTTGGCGCGCCTTTTGAGTTTCATACGGCACCGGGCTTACCTAATATGAACCCGATGTACTGGTGGGGTGACAACACCGGCTGGATGCTAGGTTTACCCACAATAGAAAGCTTTGTGGTGGTTCTGCCTTTTGCCATCCTTGCCGTAGCCATGTGGTCACCTGACTTTTTAGGTCATCAAGTGTTTCAAAAAATCAGTTACCCACAACGGACTGAAAAAGTATTAATGAACATTGATGACACCATGTTAAGCGCTTCAGCCAGACAAACCTTTGGCTCATTGCTCGGCGGGGCTAACTTTGCGTCTTCTTGGGGAACCTATATTGTTCCTGCCGCTATTGCTAAACGCCCTATCCCCGCAGGTGCTATACTCACCGCGCTATTTTGTATTATTGCAGGGATCTGGGGTTACCCGATGGATCTGGCCATTTGGCAACCGGTATTGTGTGTCGCCTTAATTGTTGGGGTGTTTATTCCCCTGTTAGAGGCGGGCATGGAAATGACCCGTGAAGGTAAAACCACTCAATCCGCAGCCATTGTGGTCTTTGCTTCAACCTTGGTTAACCCCGCTTTTGGTTGGTCATTAACCATTCTGTTGGACAACTTAGGCTTAATTGGCTGTAAAGAACGTAGCGCTGAGTTAACCCATATGAGCCGTTGGATCATCCCACTGGTGATGTTTATCGTGTTAACGACGGTGATGGCGATTGTCGGTATGCTACCGGGGATCCCCGCGCTTATGCCGAGCTTCCGGCAGTAAAGCAACGGTCATACAGGTTCACTGTTTAGTACAGCGTACCCCCTAAAAAACCCGCTAAGGCGATAAGCGTCTTTGCGGGTTTGCGGGTTTGCGGGTTTGCAACATGACATCATAATGTTAAAGTGTTACGACGAGTCCCCCCTCGCCATTGGCAAAAAATGTCTTTAAGTCATTCGTGTTTAAAGAAACGCTCATTACTTTGCTCGAAATCGTTTTAGATACCAAATCGACAAAGGAATTTCGAGGATCAGATAACATGCCAGCGTAAACCAAAACCAGTTAAGGTGCAGACCAGCCAACTCAAACACTTGCTCAGTTTGCCAATACTTGGTACCCACGATGCCAAGCGCGATGACGGTGGTTAAGCCATCCAATAACGCCACTTTTTTTAGATCAGCGCCAGCCACTCTGGGGTATAACCAAAAGTAGGCCAGTAACAACAAAACTGTAGTCAGTAGAATAACACTGAGTTCCGCGCTCATCCGTATACTCCTATTAAGCGGCGCCAATAGCTATGGCCGTTGCGCTTAGCTAAGGCTTTTAATGGCATCAGATAAACCGGTAAGGGTTAACGGAAACATACGCTGCTGCATAATACTTTGAATTAAACTGATGGAATGATAATGCCCCCACCATGCCAGCGGCTGCGGATTTAACCACGCCGCTTTGGGGTATTGTTGTAGCAACCGGTTTAACCACACTCGCCCCGGCTCGGCATTCCAGTGTTCAACACTGCCACCGGGGTAGTCAATTTCATAAGGGCCCATGGTGGCATCCCCAACAAAAATCAGTTTGTAATCGCTACCGTAAGTGTGGATCACATCAAGCACTGAGGTTTGTTCGGTAAACCGTCGGCTATTATCACGCCAGACACCTTCATAGACGCAGTTATGAAAGTAAAAAAACTCCAGATGCTTAAACTCGGTTTTCACGGCCGAAAAGAGTTGCTGACAAAGCGTGATATGATCATCCATCGAGCCACCCACATCAAAAAACATGAGTACCTTGATGGCATTATGTCGCTCGGGTACAAAGCGTAGATCCAGATAACCGCCCTGCTCTGAGGTGGCTTGAATGGTGCCGTTTAAATCCAATTCCGTTGCCGCACCACTGCGGGCAAAGCGCCGTAACTGACGTAGCGCCAACTTAATACTGCGATTGTTGAGCTCGCTGTGACTGTCTAAATCTTTAAACTCGCGTTTATCCCACACTTTTACCGCGCGGCGCGCACCACTGCCTTGTTGGCCAATGCGCACGCCTTCCGGGTTAAAGCCATAAGCGCCAAACGGCGAGGTACCAACGGTGCCGATCCACTTATTGCCGCCAGCATGGCGTTTTTGCTGTTCGGCCAAACGCTCACGCAACTGCGCCATTAAGGCCTCTAAACTGCCCAGCCCTTTTAACGCCGCTTTATCTTCCGCTGATAACTGACGAAAGATATCCGGGATGAGCCATTCGTCAGGAATACTGCTGGCTAAATCGACCGCCGCGACCCCTTCAAAATACTCAGCAAAGGCTCGATCAAACTTGTCATACTGACTTTCGTCTTTCACCATGATTAAACGCGCCAGCTGATAAAAGGCTTCGCTATCGGCAAAGATCACCTGCTGCGCTAGCGCGTTGAGTAAATCCAGCAGCTCAGTAATACTGACTTTTAAGCCGTATTTGCGCAGGGTGAAAAAAAACTCAATCAGCATAACAACACACGATGGCAGTCGATAAAACACTTAACGGCACCATTCTAGCGCCCCCGCTTAGCAATAAACGCCAGTTTTTCAACCAACTGCACATCTTGCTCGTTTTTTAACAGCGCGCCGAACATCGGCATTAAGCCGCCCTGCTGCTGTTTCTGTTGCAACACTTCGGCTGGAATTTGCTCGGCTAACAATAATTTTAACCAGTCAAGTAGCTCGGAGGTAGACGGCTTTTTCTTTAAACCCGGTAGCTCACGTAACTCGAAGAACACCTCAAGTGCGGTACTGAGTAATTGCTGGCGAATAGTCGGAAAATGCACCGCCACAATCTCGCGTAACACCTCGGCATCAGGAAAGCGAATGTAATGAAAGAAGCAGCGCCTGAGAAACGCATCCGGCAATTCTTTTTCATTATTGGAGGTAATAATCACAATCGGCCGCTGCTCGGCGCTGATATGCTCACCGGTTTCATGCACATAAAACGCCATTCGATCCAACTCATGCAACAAATCATTCGGAAACTCGATGTCGGCTTTATCAATTTCATCAATCAACAACACAGGTCGTTTTGCCGCAGTAAAGGCCTGCCACAGTTTGCCCGGTTTAATATAATTGGCAATATGTTGCACTTTTTCACTGCCTAGTTGGCTATCACGCAAGCGTGACACGGCATCATATTCATATAAGCCCTGTTGCGCTTTGGTGGTGGACTTAATATGCCACTGAATTAGCTCTGTGCCCAAACTCTCGGCAAGCTCTTCGGCCAGACGTGTTTTACCGGTGCCCGGTTCGCCTTTAATTAATAAGGGTTTTTCTAGGATAACAGCGGCATTAACCGCCAGTGCCAGCTCGGCAGACACGATGTAGTTTTCGGTACTTTGAAAGGCCATACAGGCTCCGTGCTTAGTGAAAAAACTGATATATGTTATAGCAAATTGCTACTTTAATTTTTAGCTAGGCCGCGTATGCTATGGGTTATTGTAATGGTTATTTCCTATCTTTTTTTGGAGTTTTTATGGCTAATGTATACGCAGATAACACATTGTCGATCGGCCGCACCCCTTTGGTCAAATTAAACCGTGTCGTTAAAGGCGCCAATGTCTATGCCAAAATTGAAGCGCGCAACCCAAGCTTTAGTGTGAAATGTCGCTTAGGCGCCGCTTTAATTTGGGATGCAGAGAAACGTGGCATCCTGACAAAAGACACCGAATTAGTCGAGCCAACCTCAGGTAACACAGGTATCGCACTGGCATTTGTGGCGGCGAGCCGCGGTTACAAGCTCACCCTCACCATGCCGGCCACCATGAGTTTAGAGCGTCGTAAATTGTTAAAAGCCTTAGGCGCCAACTTGGTGTTAACTGAAGGGCCAAAAGGCATGAAAGGCGCGATTGAAAAAGCCAAAGAAATTCAAGCGTCTAACCCAGATAAATACCTCATTTTGGGTCAGTTCGATAACCCGGCGAACCCACAAATTCACTTTGAAACGACCGGCCCAGAGATTTGGAATGATTTAGACGGCGCAGTGGATGTGTTTATTGCCGGTGTTGGTACTGGCGGTACTATCACGGGTGTCAGTCGCTTTTTAAAACAAGAGAAGCAGCATCCGCTGGTCACCGTGGCGGTTGAGCCGTCGGAATCGCCGGTCATTAGCCAAGTTAAAGCCGGTGAAGAAATCAAACCTGGCCCACATAAAATTCAAGGTATCGGTGCCGGTTTTATTCCTGGTGTGTTAGATGTCGATTTAATTGATCGGGTTGAGCAAGTCAGCAGTGATGATGCCATTGCCATGACACATCGCTTGATGAAAGAAGAAGGCATTTTAGCCGGTATCTCATCAGGTGCCGCGGTAGTTGCCGCAGCACGTTTAGCCGAGTTACCCGAGTTTGCCGGTAAAAATATCGTGGTGATCCTAGCCAGCGCGGCAGAGCGTTACTTATCAAGCCCCTTGTTCGCCAATATTTTCACCGAGCAAGAATTAGAAGCCTAATGGATAAAGGCGGCTTTAGCTTTGATGCCCGTCAGTGAAGCATGACGGGTGTGCTTAAGCCCCGTTGTCGGCCATGGATGGCCGGATAAATAGGCTTTTCGCCGCCTTTTTCTTTACAGATAGCCTGAAAACACCCACAATTCTGCTATCGCTTAAGGAAAATATGATGTTATGGCTTATTTAAAACTCCTACTGTTACCACTGCTATTGCTGTTAGCCAGCTGTACTGAAGACAACCCGCAAGTTAATGCGCAAGTTGGCACGCCTGAATTTATCGCCGGTGAATTTTTTCATGCTATTTATAATGAAAAAGATTTAAATCGGGCGAAAAGCTTGTCGACCAACGAATACGCCAAACTTTTAGAGTCTTACGGCTCGGTAAAACAAGTCAGCCGTACTCTATTGAATATGAGCTTTGATACCGTAGTAATTAACGTCAACAATAGCGGTCGTAATCTGCGCCAGCAGTACGATAACGATGCGACTATTCAGCTGGTTTTTGATGGCGAATTTGATAACAAACGCGTGCAAGACACTCGGACAGTTGAAATGGTAAGACATCGAGGTTCCTGGCTAGTCAAAACGGTACAAGCCGACAAGTTTAGTACCGCCATTCGTTAGTAAATGGCGGCCCTAGTGCTAAGTCAGTGCTTCGCTTAGCCTTAGCGTCGCTTAAAAAAAGCAGCCAGCTGTTGTTGGCAAGCGTCAGATGACAATAACTGCTGAAAATCCAGCAACTCCTGGCCAATCACTTGCTGCACTAACGCCTGTTGAGGGGCCTTTAATAGCGCCTTACTGCGTAATACCGCTTCGCTAGGTAATGCCGCCAGTGTTTCTGCTTTGGCTGCAACAAAGGCCAATAACTGCTCGGCCGGCACAATGTCATTCACTAAGCCAAATTGTGCGGCTTGCTCACTGCTAAAAGCCTCCCCCAATAACAAATATTGCGCGGCGCGCTGGTAACCGGCGATCTGCGGTAATAATAAACTGGATGCGGCTTCAGGGCACAACCCCAGCAAGGTGAACGGCATCTGCAAACGGCTGGCAGGCGCAGCGTAAACCAGATCGCAGTGCAGCAATAGCGTAGTACCGATGCCAATGGCCAGCCCTGCCACAGCCGCTATTAAGGGTTTGGGGAAACTGGCGGCTTCGTATAAAAACTGCACCACCGGATGCTGCATATCTAAAGCACCCGCAGATAAAAAATCTTGCAAATCATTACCACTGGTAAAGCAATCTGCATCCCCTTGAATTACCACAACCTTGGTCTGTGACTGCTGCCGTGCTTGTTGTAATGCCGCCGTAAGCTGCCGATACATCGCCAGATTTAACGCATTCTTTTTTTCAGGGCGCTGCATCGTCAGTGTTAACACACCGCTGGCCGCTTGCTCAATCAAGATAGTCATTATTACTCCAACCTAACGCTTAAAAACCACTGACCTTGCCTTCGCGGCGGGGATCTGCAGCACCTTCGAGCTGTTTTGCTTGTACTTCAATAGCGTGTAAACCACTGTTGAGATCTTGGATCCGCACATCATAACCCATTGCGGTTAAGCTCTCTTTTAACTCAGCCAACGGCGTGCCCTGCTCTAACGCCAAATAATCATTGCGATGGGTAAAACGAGGCAAGTTGATGGCTTGCTGCACATCTAAATCCCAATCTAATATGGCGATAATACTTAACGCCACATAATTGATAATACGGCTGCCACCGGGCGAACCAATCACTAAACGTAAATTATTATCGGCATCAAATACCATCATCGGTGCCATCGAGCTGCGAGGCCTTTTGCCACCTTCAACACGGTTGGCTACCCAAAGCTCACCATCGCGAGGCGCTAAGCTAAAATCCGTTAACTGGTTATTAAGCAAATAGCCGTTAACCATTAAACCTGAGCCAAACACATTTTCAATGCTGGTGGTCATACTCACCGCATTACCTTTTGCATCCACTACCGAAAAATGACTGGTATTCGGAAACTCCACTGCCTTTGAGGTGGTTTGTGCTTCAGCACCCAGCGGGATACCCGCTGTGGCCATGTGATCTTGAGCACTAATCAGGCTGGCGCGTTGCTTTAAATAGGCCGGATCGAGCAAACCGGCCAGCGGCACATGACCAAAAGCCGGATCAGTGACATACAGATCGCGGTCAGCAAAAGCGAGGCGAGAGGCTTGGCTGATGACATGCACAGCTTGGGCACTATTGGGCTGCATCTCGGCCAGTGGGAAATGCTCTAGAATACCGAGCATTTGCAACACCGCAAGGCCACCAGAGCTAGGGGGGGCCATGCCACACACTTGATATACGCGATACGCCACACAGAGCGCATCGCGTTCAATGGCTTGATAATTGGCTAAATCAGATAACGCCAAACTGCCTGGGTTAATCGCGGCTTGTTGCACCGTTTTGACCATCGCCTCGGCATTTTCACCTTGATAAAAAGCACTGACCCCTTCTTTGGCAATGTTACGTAACAGCGCCGCATACGCCGGGTTTTTCAGCGTTGCGCCTTCAAGTAATGGGCTGCCATTCGGATAAAAAAACTCTTTGGCCGGCGACAGCTGCTTCAAACCACTGTTCCAACCCATCGCTAATTGCTTCGAGGTGCGGCTACTCACGGCAAAGCCCTGCTCGGCTAAGGTAATGGCATCGGTAAATAGCGATTCCCAAGGCAGTTGGCCGTAGCGTTGATGGGCATCGGCTAAGGCTTTAAGTACACCCGGCACCCCCACCGATTTACCGCCAACATAAGCTTCGCGCCAACTCATCACCTTGCCATGATCGGCAAATAAATAAGGACCCGCCGCAGCAGGTGCCGTTTCACGACCGTCAAAAGTGGTTAAGGCTTGGTTATCCGCTTGCCAATGTAAGATAAAAGCGCCGCCGCCGATCCCTGAGCTTTGTGGTTCAACTAAACCCAGCACTAACTGTGTGGCAATAGCCGCATCAATGGCACTGCCGCCAGCTCGCAACACGCGCTCGCCCGCATCAGATGCTAAAGGATGCGCCGCCGAGACCATTGCCGTAGGAAAGCGGGTAAGTTGTTGTTGCACAATACCAGTAGTAGCTTCAGGCTCACGCGTTTCTTGCGTAGCTTGGGCTAATAAGCTGGGGGCAAAACTTATGAGTAATAACGAAACGAGTGGGATAAGAGTGCTTTTCATTATCAAGACTTTCCTTATAATACAGTCATAAACACCCTACTCAGTTCCTATAATAAGATCAACCAGCACTATGCTATCTCAGACAATTAAATCTTATGCGCCCTATTTGTTGCTAGGTTTTTTAATATTCTTGTTACATTTTAGTCCCTTAGCATGGCATGAGCTGCTGCAATACAGCCGACCAGCCATTGGCCAAGGTGAAGTATGGCGTGTTCTGACCGGCCATTTATTACACAGTAATGCCTATCATTTGCTGATGAATATGGTGGGTTTGCTGTTAATTATGCTGATCCATGGGCATTTACCAGGGCGCTTAGCCTTTGGCTGGCAATTACTGATCTTAGGCTTGGGCACAAGTGCGGGATTATGGTGGCTGGCGCCTGACATGCTGTATTACGTAGGGTTATCAGGCGTTTTGCATGGCATTTTATGCTATGGCGCGGTCATTGATATTAAACAAGGCTTTCGTACCGGCTATCTCATTTTAGCGGGTGTACTGGTAAAGATCCTTAGCGAACAATTCTCTGCGCCTGATTTAGCCTTGGCGGCACAAATTAACGCTGATGTTGCCATCGATGCCCACCTGTTTGGTGCCAGTGTCGGTTGTCTGCTAGGTCTGGTGTTATTTAGTCGGACACCACGCCAGTAACCCACCTGTTTGGTGCCAGTGCCGAGAGTCTGCTCGGTCTGATGTTATTTAATCGGATACCACGCCAGTCACCTCTTTGCCAGCCACGCGATACACCGCATAACTGGCAAACTCGGCCATCAGCTTACTGTACAAATCCAAATTACTTAAGTTGACCGTTAACAGGCAGTTTAAACCGCAATTGACGGGGCGAAACGTTTGCGAGCGCACCACACCCACACTGGCTGATAATTGATATTCTTTAATAAGCTGTCGTACGCGCCAGCTATGAAAATCACTGGTGATAAAGCGGATACTCTGCTGCTTTTCTAAGCGCTTGGCTAAGGTCTGAAATTCTTGATAAGTATTTTCACCGGCATCAAAACAATCTACTGCCCATTGCCGTGTTGTTTGCTGCAATACAGCTAAATAAGGCTCGCAATAGCGCGTGGTGATAATCACGGCCAGCGGCGCCGCTTGGGGTAACCGGGAAATTTCACTCTTTAATTGTTGAATACGCGCTGCTGCACAGGCCGGTATCTGCTCGGCTGAGCCACCACAGCCTAACATCACAAATAAATCAGGCGTTCGCCCTAATACACTGGGTGCTGAGGCAACAGCTTGCTGTTGATACCATTGCCTTACCTGATTAGCCACCCAGGTATTACCAAGCAAATAGTAAAACAGCAATAAGCACCACAAGCCTTTTTTGCGATAAGCGATACAAGCGAATAACAAGCCGTATAACAACAGATTATGCGGATAAATTAGCGGCTCAAGCAGATCTTTCATCAGCGGCTCCCGTTTCGGTCTGTAAAAGCGTTAATGCTAGGGCTCGCGGCAATGCTTGCTGTGCCAGTAAGGCGGCATTAATCAATGCCCAAGGTAGCCATAACATACCGGAGGTCAGGACATGTCCGGCGAGTAACGCGACCAATAATAACAGGCTATTTAACAGTAACACCGGCCCCGCGGCTGAAGCTTTTTTCAAGGCGCCGGCACTTAAACCAAACACGCGCCAAAAAGATAAGGCGAATAATAAGCCTCCGGCTAAACCGTAAAACAACAGCAGATCGAATAAATCTAATTCGATAAAGTATTTTTTCAAATGCAGACGCAAGCCACCTTGGCCGACACCAAATAATTGTAACCACTCAGGGTAACGCTCAGCGACAAGGGTGAAATTACGCTGTAAATAATAATCGCGAGAGGACAAAATAATGCCCATAATACCCCGCTGTTCATAGGCAAATTGCAGCTTGTCGTAAATTCCTACCCATTGCAGGACACTGCTTAAATGCCACAGCAGTAGCATCAATAAGCCCAGAAGTATGGCGCCTAGCCCCAGCAGCCATTGCCGTTTCGCGTAAAAATAAGCGCGTGGCGTTAATAAAATGGGGATCAGTAGCACTAACAGCAGCACACCAAACAAACCGGTTTTCGTTAGCAATAACGCGGCTATCGACAGTGCCGCCAAACTGAGCAAGGGATAGAACCAGCGTAGCGCTTGCCAACTGCGAACTAACAACCAACAGCTGAGCACCAGTAACAAACCTGACAACTCATTGGTTGAAATAAAGAAACCTTTTACGCCAAGAAAGGGCTGCGCCACTTCATCCATCGGCTGATAGGCCGTGCCACCGTACCCGGCTAACCCCAGCAGGCTATTAACAAACAACAGCAGAAAGCTGGCAGCAAACACACCGTCTAGCCAGCGTAAAAAAGCCTGGGGTTGCTGGCGCGCCAATTCAGAAAAATAAGCCAGTGCCACTAATAGCGCTGCTGATTTACTGATCAATTGCAGATCGGCCAAGCCATAGTGATGGCCTGTTAGCCATAAAACATATAAAGGCCCGGGTAACATCAGCAGCATTAACGCCAAGGGCCAATGCAAGGCTTGGCGATTTAACTGCCAACCACGGTAAATTAACAGCAACAATAGCAGCAGTTTAATACTGGCCGAGAAACCAAAACTGCTACCAAAGGTATGCCACAACAGGCCATTACCCCAATCAATAAACACCAGCAACGAGGCGAGCAACACCAGAAGCTTATCAAGTGGCGTGGCAATACTGAGGTAATGTCGGATGCTTGGCATTATTTTTTAAATAATCCACTTAAGCCCTTGCTCAGCAATCGCATCCGCAACTGACTTAAACCGGCTAATTTATGTTTAATATAATAACGCCACTTCACTTTAACGATACCATAACGGCACAGGCTTAAAAATTCTGTGAACCGCAGCACATGATGCTGCATCGTCAGCCGATAAAACATCTGGTTTTGTAAGTTACGCTCGCTCATTAAAGGGCGATGTTTCGCCACAAACTGCTGATGGGCATCTAAGCGTTTCGGTGAATTGGTAATACGGCCTTGCTCATGCCCTACATGCACGCGATAACTGGCTTCCGCCAAACGCAGTGCAGGGCCATAAGCCGCGACCACTCGCACCCACATATCGTAATCTTGAAAGGCGGCCAAGTTAATGTCGAAGCCGCCTAATTGCAACATGCGTTCACGTTTAACTAAGGCTTGATTCGATAAGGTGTGTAAATCCAGTAAATTGGACAAATTCACGGTTTGTCTTTGCGCAAACAACGTTTTAGTAAAGCTGCCGTAATCCCATAAATAAGCCGAACACACGCAGCTATAACGATCATCATAAGCAGCATAAAGTTGGCTTAGGCGCTGAGGTAAAAATTCGTCATCGTCATCCAAGCCCGTGACAAATTCACCGTTAGCCACTTCAATGGCTCTATTGCGCGCGGCACAAGCCCCCTGCCCCTCGGTTTGCCGTAAAATTCGAACACGCACATCGGATGCATAACGATCGGATAACACCGCAAAGGTGTCATCTTTTGAGGCGTCATCGACCACAATAAGCTCGATGTTAGGATAAGTTTGGGCTAACACCGAATCGATAGCGCGACACGCCATCTGCGCACGATTGTAAGTCGGCATATATACACTGATTAATGGCCATTGCGACATGGTGCTTCCCTTAAATTTTACCCAGTCCATACCACCAAAGGTATCGGAATAAACGAAGTTGACGGCCAATGCGACTGGGCTGCGCTAACAACCGATACGCCCACTCTAAATTTAATTTACACCACAAGGCCGGTGCACGTTTCACATTACCGGTATACACATCATAAGTGCCACCGACTCCCATATAAAAACAGTGAGGATGGGCAGCTTGAATACGCTGGATCAATAATTCTTGCTTGGGCGAACCCATGGCAACGCTGACAATTTTCGCATCGGCGTGTTTAATGGCAGCGATAAGCGCGGCTTCATCTTTAAAATAGCCATCAATAGCCCCGACCACGTTAACACCCTCAGCCAGTAACTTGGCTTGTGTTTGCGCTAATACCTCGGGCTTGGCGCCAACTAAGAACACCGGTACTTGTTGTTTTGCCGCACGTGCCATCAGTTGTTGCCAAAGCTCACAGCCAGGGATCCGTTCAACATGACGACCTAACCGACGACGCATCACTTTCACCACGCCGATACCATCCGCATAACGAATATCCGCTTGCTCGATAACCGACATAATGGCCGAATTTTCCATCGCAGTTAACACTTTTTCAGGGTTAATGGCAATGGCTGAACCAGCATAGCTCTCGCCTTGCTCAGGTAAAATAAACTGCAGCAGATGCGTCATATCTTTAAAGGCTGACACCTTAACCGGGCCAATCTTGACTTCAGCAATGGCCTCCGTCAAATCCTGTTCTGTACCACTCATGCTAAAGTTCCTGATAAAGTTGGGTTAACTGATGTATCACTTCGGGCAACAACACCTGCTCTGCTTGTTGGCGACCCGCTTGCTGCATTGCACGATATTCTGGCTCGTCTAACATTAACAGCGCCTTTATGGCTAAAACCAATTGCTGACAGAGTTGCGCTTCTGCTTGTTGCTGTGAAACGCGATAACCGGTTACCCCCGATGTTATTTGCGCTTTAGCGCCATCCGTATCGGTAGCCACCACTGGCGTATAACAAGCCATTGCCTCTGCCATTACTAAACCAAAAGATTCATTACGCGATAAGCTGATAAAACAGCGGGCACGTTGATACAGTTTGACTAAAGCCGCAGCATCTTGAGCACCTAATAAACGCACATTGGGGTAGTCTGCAACCGCGTGTTCTAGCTGACGTTGCCACGGCCCGGTACCAGCAATCACGATGTGCAGTTCTCTCAACGCGGGCAACATGGCCAATAGCCTGTCCATGCCTTTATTTCGATCTAAGGCGCCGACATACAACAGATCAATGTCTTTTTCGGTACGCGTTTGAAAACGCGCGGCAGCATAGCGACTCTGGATACCCGCTGACAAGATCCGTTGTGGCTTGGCTTGAAAATAAAACTGTTCACTTAATGCTTGGCTGGTAAAAACCCAGGCTTGCACCTGTTTTGCACACCAACGGTAAAGCTTACCGGGCGGTTGATAATGGTAAATATCACTGCCATGACAGGTTACAACAATCTTAACCTGCCGATTACGCAGGCCTCGATATAACAATGCTAGCCAAATCGTCGGATAAAAAAAGTGCACATGAATAAGGTCATAACGCTGACGGCTCAACATATATCGCCAAAGAAAATCCAAAAAGAAAACCGGATATTTCAATAACCTGTTCAGCCAAGAGTCACTATGCCAGCGCATATAATGATAAGCAGAAGGATGGCCTTGTGCCTCAAGTTCATCTACTTGTGCCCGCACAAACTGGCCTTGAAAAGGCGCAGACGCTTTCGGGCCCATATTGGTGATCACAAGCAGTTTTTTAGTGGCAACTAACACAACGATGAATGCTCCTTAAAGCCAACCATTTAATACTAAAAAACGGGGCGGGGTCAGGGTTAAACAAGCGAGAAAAAACAATATTTTTAACTATTACGTAAAGCCAGTCGTTTATTCTGTCACTAAGCATTATTATTACAACAAGTTTCAGCTGACGCCTGGCTGAATAATTCTGCGGTTTAACAAAATTGAGAAAAATTAGTCGGTTATGAAATCCCAGTTACTGTTAATGAGTTCAGCTTTAGGCTGTTGCCTGTTAGCCATTATTTTATTGTATCCGCTGTCACAACGCGTAGGCTTAGTGGATATTCCTCGGGGTCGTAAACAGCATCAAGGTGCCGTACCGCTGATTGGTGGTTTATCGGTGTTTTGTGGTTTAGCGGTGGCCTTGGGCTTGTTCGCCCCTTCTGAACTGGAACCTATCTATTATTTGTTATTAGCCGGTGCCTTGGTGATCTTAGGTGCCTTTGACGATTATCTCGATCTCAGTGTCAAACTGCGCCTTGCTGTGCAATTAGCCATTGGCCTTGGCATGGTGTTCGCGCTGGATTTACACCTGAATAGCTTGGGCAATATTTTCGGCTTAGGCGAAGTCACCTTAGGCCCACTGGGCATCCCTATTACCTTGATAGCAGTTATTGCCGCGATCAACGCCTTTAATATGACCGACGGTATTGACGGCCTTGCCGGTATGCTCAGTTTGGTTAGCTTTGTGGTCATTGCCGGCTTTATGTTGCTGTGGGGCCAACAAGAATATGCCTTGCTACCGTTAACCTTAATTTGTGCGCTACTGCCCTATTTAGCCTTTAACTTGCAATTGGTTCCGGGTAAAAAAATCTTTATGGGTGATGCCGGCAGTATGCTGATTGGTTTATCTGTTATTTGGTTATTACTGATTGGCACCCAAAGTGAGACGGCCAGTTTTCGCCCGGTTACCGCGTTATGGCTAATTGCTATTCCGCTAATGGATATGGCGGCGATTATGTTGCGGCGCATTCGCAAAGGCCAATCGCCATTTCAAGCTGATCGCGAGCATTTGCATCATATTTCATTACGCTTAGGTTTAAATTCGCGGGAAGCCCTCACTTTAATCGTCGCGTTATCGTGTGTCTTTGCTTGTATTGGCGTGATTGGTGAGTATTTAATGGTGCCCGATCTGGTGATGTTACTGCTGTTTGCCGCTGCCTTTGCCGGCTATATTTTGCTGCTGCAAAATGTCTGGCGTATTGTTTCGACCTTGCGCCGCCGTGCCGCCGGAGCCCGTAAATGAAGATCATTAAAAAGTTATTGATGGCTCGGGCTACCGCCATGCTCGGCGATAAATTAGTTAAATTAGCCGCTGGTGCCATCTTAACCGTCTTTGTGGCGCGGATGCTCGGTGCGGCCGAGTTAGGTATTTATTCTATCGTTATGGCGTGGAGTGCGTTTTTAGTGCCCCTAACCAGCATGGGCTTAAATAACCTTGTGGTCAGGCAAATGACCAAGCTATCAAGCGGTCAAGAAGCCATGACGATGCTGTATACCGCGGTCAGTATTCGTTTAACACTTGGCCTGATAGGCGGTGGTGTCTTACTCGGCTTGTTTTATCTGCTGAACCCGGAACTGTTTAGTGGTCATCTTAACTATGCCATCCCACTGTTATTTATGCTGCAGGCCTTTTTTGGCTTTTTACTGTTTGAGTTTTACCTAAATTACCAAGGCACCTTTCGCAGCCCAGCCTATGCTAAATCGGTTATCTCGCTGCTCAGTTTCGCCGTTAAGCTGCTTTTATTACTGCAAGGCTTTGGCATCGCCAGCTTATTGTTAATGACGGCTATCGAGTTTTTATTGGTCGGCTTAACCCAATATCTGCTGTATCTACGTAAACACCAACCTTTTAAAGAAGAAACCCAGCGTTGGCAGCGTTACCATCCGCGCCATTTCAGCTTCGCTCAAGCCAAAGTGCTGCTCAAGCGCTCCGCCTGGTTATGGTTATCTGGCATTGTTTCGGTCATTTATCTGAAAATCGATATTGTGATGCTGGGCAGTATCGCCGGCGCAGAGCAAGCGGGTATCTATGCCGCCGCCAGTCGACTTTCTGAATTATGGTATATCTTCCCTGCCACCTTAGCGGTGCGCTATTACCCTGATATGTTAAAAGCCTTTGAAAAAGGCTGGAACGGCTATTTATTAAAACTGCGCCGCTTTGCGCTAATGTTTTTTTCTGCAGCCTTAGCTATCGCCCTGGTGATGACGCTTTGTGCCGAATGGTTAATTTTATTACTGTTTGGCGAAGCCTTTAACGATGCCGTAACTGTGTTACGCATCCATATCTGGGCCGGCTGTTTTATTTTCGTACGCTATCTGATTGGCCAGCACTTAGTGATCACCGAGCAAGAACCGCTATCGCTGTTTAGCCATGGTATGGGTGCGCTGATTAATGTCGGCTTAAATCTTTGGTGGATCCCACAATACGGCATCGTTGGTGCAGCTTGGGCTACCTTGATTTCTTATGCTTACGCCTCTTTTTTCTTCTTATTTTTTGCCAAAAGTACCCGCACGCAATTCTGGCAATTGCTACGAGTAAAACGCGCATCCTTGACTGATAATGGAACTATGAATGACTAAACCTTATTTTATCGAAATTAAAGGCGTGCAATTTCGCAACAAAGGCGCCTATTTGATGTTATTAGCCTGTTTGCAAGGCTTAAAAGCGAAAGATAAAGCCTTTGAATTGGTGTTATCACCCGGCCCGAATTTGCCCTACCCCGAGCGAGCACGCCACGGTGCTTGGCAAAAATTGGCGTTTCGACGCAAAGGCATTGATTTAACCGGTCTGCTTGGCAAGCTGCCTGGCGGCCTGCGTAATTTATTTAAACGCTATGGCATGGTCACCGAGCGCGATGTCGATTTGGTGTTAGAAGCCAGCGGCTTTGCCTATGGTGATCAATGGCCGCTGACCTTTTTACAAAATACCGCAAAAGAAGTGGTGCGCTTTGGCCAAGCGGGCAAACCATTTATCTTTATGCCACAAGCCTTTGGCCCCTTTACTTCCAAAGAAAGTAAAGCGGCTATGCGCGATATTATCCACCATGCCCGGCTGATTTTTGTGCGTGATCCGGTGTCCTTAAAGCACTTACAAAGCTGTGTTGAGGTGTTACCCGAGCACGTCGTGCTTACCCCTGACTTCACCGTAGGCTTAAGCCCTCTCGGCAATCAAGAGTTACCTGAGTTAGATATGCCTTTTGCGGCCTTGATCCCTAACTCCAAGGTCGTGTCAAAGTACAATCATGCCAATGCTGAAGCGATGCGCCAGCAATATGTGATGGCTTTTGCTGCCGCAGCGGATTACTTAACGGTGCTTGGCATTCAGCCCGTGCTGGTTAACCACGAAGGTAAAGAAGACGCCGAGTTATGTGCTGAAATCGCCGCCTTATCACCCTGTGGCTTAGTACAAATTGAGGACCCTCTCGCCGTTAAAGCCTTTATCGGAAAAGCCGAGTTAGCCATTAGCTCGCGCTTTCATGGCGCAGTCAATGCACTAAGCCAAGGTGTGCCTTGTATCGCGACCAGTTGGAGCCATAAATACCACGCCATGATGAGTGATTTTGGTATGGGTAAGTTTTGTGTCGAAGAGTTGACTGAAGACAACCTGCTGCGCAGCGTTGCCGAATTAATTGAACAAAAAGAAGCACTCACCAAAGAGGTGGCCTTAAAAGCAACGAGCTTAAAGCAGCAGAACAAGCTGATGTGGCAACGTTTGTATCGGGCAATTGGCTGGTAAGCTTGCCACTGAGTGTCTGTTTAGCCGAAAGAACTCACACCGGCTAACAACAAACGGGCGGGTCAGAAAACTGACCCGCCCGTTTTCACAAAAACAGCGCTCACGTTTAAACGAACAACGCGAGTTTTAAGGTGTTATCCACTTTTTCTGCGCCACCGCACATTTCATCATAAGCAGATTTGTGAACTAACCAAGCCTTTTTAACCGTGCAGTCGCTGAGCGACTTTTTAACCTGTTCGACACTATGAAAATGTTGTGGTTGATTTTGCTCATCAACAATGAAGCCTTTACGGCCGTCAAAGTCAGCTTCAACCAAATAAAGACCCATTTCATAAGAGTGTACGGTTAACTCATCAATGCGTACGTCTTGATGGTTCAAATGGGTAAGGCGATGATGTGGCATAGCAGTAACTCCAAGCTGTGAACGTTAAAGGGATTACTTAACTAGAGTTTGTCGAAAGAATGTACGACTTAACCTTAGGATCGGATCTTCACCTCGTCCAGCAGGCGTTTACTGACACTTAATTAATGCTCGGCTCACTCAATTTAGTGGCTTGCCAGTTAACCACTTGCCACTGTCCGTTACGCTTGACCAAAGTACCACTATTTAAAAAACGCAGTGTTTCTGTTGCTGATTTTCCTACCAAAACAAAAGCCACCACAGCAGTATCGCCATACTGCATAATGTGCAAATCTTCACGACCATAACGCGTGCTCACTTCAGCAGCAGGGATCTCGCCACGGCTGTTTACGCCCTGCATTAACTGCGCTTTACCAAAACGGGTACCCGCAGAACTGGTGTAAATCAGCTCTTCTGCCCAAAAGGCATTATGTATCATGGGATCATTTCGGCTCGCCCCATCTAAAAAAGTGTCCAACATGTTCGTAAGGACGCGTTGTTCATCCGCCCATACGGCGCTAGGCAGCGCTAATAACAAACAAAAAAATAAGCTTTTCATCGGTCAGATCCTCTAAAGATAAGGGTTATCACAGGTTAAGGCGCCAAAGCTGCCATACTGTCTTGAGCATTTTGCGCAAGCCCCGCTAAAGCCTACAACACGACTTTTAGGGCGAAGCTCAAGGCTTCACCAATAGCAAACATGAGCTCAAGCGCCTAACCCGTTTTACATACTGATGCCACCATCTATTTCTACCACACGACCGGTAAAAAAATCATTCTCAAAAATGTACTTAGCGGTATGGGCCACTTCACTGGCCTCACCTAGCCGGCCAACCGGCTTCATTTTCTCTAAACGATCACGTGCTTCTGGCTTCATGGCATCTGTCATAGCCGTACGAATAACGCCCGGGGCAATAGCGCCAACCCGAATACCGTAACGCCCTAACTCACGTGCCCAGGTCACGGTCATTGCCACAACACCGGCTTTAGACGCTGCATAGTTGGTTTGGCCCATGTTACCGCCACGCGCGACACTCGACATATTGATAATAACGCCTTTGTTGCCACGCTTCACCATCGCTGCTGCCGCTTCACGGCCACATAAAAATACGCCTGTCAGGTTAACATCAATAACCGATTGAAATTGTGCCAACGGCATCTTGCTGGTGATTTCGCCATCTTTGAATTTCAATAACAATCCATCACGCAGGATCCCAGCGTTGTTAATCAAACCATCGATACCGTTAAAATCACTGTCGATTTGGCTGAAAGTCGCTTCAACTTCGCCTTCAGCGGCAACGTTAGCTTGGTAAACGTGCACCGTGGTATGTGCCGAGAGTTCGGCTTTAGCGGCAGCCAATTGCTCGGCATTCATATCAATTAACGCCAGCTTGGCGCCTTCACTAGCACACATCCGCGCCATCTCTAAACCCAGGCCTTGAGCGCCGCCCGTGATCACAATGGTTTTGTCTTTAAGATTCATTTTATTACCTTTGTTTGTAATATTTTGTTCAATAGGATGATGGTCGTTGCGTACTTTTTTATCGGACACGCCGTAAATACCTCCCTGTAGGCTCCTCTTTTTCATCCATGAAAAAGACGGTCCGCTAAAAAAGTAGCTTCACTCTTTTAGCCGTAGATAAAGCAAAGCCGCTACACAAGCCAAGTCAGCCGTTACGGATGTACTTTTTTCTGCAACCGTTGTAGGCCATGGATGGCCGAAAAGGAGCCCCAAGGATGGTTCATGGCGTGTTGCAGAAAAAACGTACGCAGTAACAGCATCAACTAATACTGTTCTTTATAAAACGGTCGACCGCTAGTTTTAGTCAAAGTTAACACTGGTTCAGGACGTACTAGGCGCTATCGCACAAGCCCCCTCAAACAAAAAAATCAAGCTATTTAACTAACCAACTAATTAGCATCTGACTTTTTAAATGACGTAAAAATACTCGAAAAATCTAATTTACCGTGACCAGCTTGTTGATGACTAACATACAAATCACGCACCAGACTGCCTAATGGCGTTTTACTTGCACTTTGCTCTGCCGCTTCCATGGCCAAGCCTAAGTCTTTCGCCATCAAGTCGACCATAAAGCCACCTTGATAATGATTGCTTGATGGAACCGTATCAATCACACCTGGGCAGGGATTGTATAACTCTAGGGTCCAGTTACGACCTGAACTTTTCAGCATGATTTCAGAAAGCACTTTGGGATCTAAACCATTAGCTATGCCCATCTGCAAGGCTTCAGAAGTACCGGCCATCAAAATGCTTAACAGCATATTGTTACAGATCTTCGCAACCTGTCCGGCGCCAACATCACCGGCATGAAACAGGTTTTTACCCATGTTCGATAACACCGTTTTCGCTCGCTCATAATCCGCTGCAGTGCCACCGATGATAAAGGTTAAGGTGCCGGCTTTAGCACCACCCACGCCACCCGATACGGGCGCATCAATAAAGGCAATCCCTTGCTCACGCAACCCGGCACCGACTTTACGCGCACTTTCAGCATCAATTGTCGAGCAGTCAATCACTAAAGCCGATTGACTAATATTGCCCGCGATGCCCTGTTCGCCTAAATATAAACCTACAACATGCTTACCCGCAGGTAGCATAGAAATGACAAACTCTGCACCTAACACCGCCTCAGCAGCCGATGCCGCAACCGCAGCACCTTCTGCTTGCACTTGTGCCAGTGCGGCAGCTGATAAATCAAAAGCCGTAACCTGATGACCTGCTTTCAGTAAATTGAGTGCCATCGGGCCACCCATATTACCTAAACCAATAAATGCCACTTTTGCCATGTTCTAATATCCTTGTTGTTGTTTACCCAATTGTGCGAGGGGATGTGCGGCTTCTGGCCATGGCGAACGAAACAGTTCTGCCACCACTTCCACCGGCACGGCTGCCACATCGGGATATAACCACTTAGGTTGTAAGTCTTTATCAATTAATAAAGCTCTCACGCCTTCTTGAAATTCGCCTAACTTGCCACATTGCACACTTAAGCCCAGTTCCAAACGGAAACTGTCGGCCAGTATTTTTGTTTGACCCAGCTGTAATAAACGAAACACAATATGAGCGGTTATCGGGCTGCCATAGCTCAGCGACGCTTTGGCTTTAGTCAGCCATTTATCTTCACCTGGCATCGCCATAATACTATTGACCACCTCGGCTAAGGTCGCTGCTTGGGCTAAAGCCGCGATAGGCTCTTGATGCACACGGATCTGGCTAAGTGGCATTTGTGTGCGACAGCCTTGTTCTTGCACCCGCAGTGCATCAGACAGTTTCTGGTGGTTTAACGACACCGTATCCCCCCAGTTAATACTGCAAAGCTTTTGCACTAACTCGGCTTTTTGCTCATGGCAAATGAATACATCCGCTAAACCAATAAAGCGCGCATCTGCGGCATTAATGGATGCACCGGTTAAACCTAAAAATAAACCACAGCCAGCCGGCATCCGATTTAAAAACCAGCTTGCCCCAACATCAGGATATAAACCGATGGCCATTTCCGGCATGGCAATACGACTGCTCGCGGTCACGATACGATGCGAAGCGCCCGCCATCAGGCCTAAACCACCGCCCATGACGATGCCATTACCCCACACTAACACGGGCTTGCCAAAGGTATGGATCAGATAATCGAGGGTGTATTCTTTGCAGAAGAAATCAGCAACATAAGGTTGAAACTGGCCGGGGGCATCCTGCATAGCTTGATACAAATCGCGAATATCGCCACCCGCACAAAAGGCTTTATCACCCGCGCCTTGCAACATCACCATAGCAACGGTTGGATCAGCTTGCCATGCTTGCAATTGTGGCAGTAAGGATTCAACCATCGGCAAGCTTAAGGCATTAAGTGATTTTTCTGAGTTGAGTGTCGCCACGCCAATCAGTTTACCATTGGCTGCTTGCAACTCCTGATAAAGCACTACACTACTGTCAGTATTTACCAGCATAAACATTCCTTTAAAGTGTACAGTAACGCTTAGGGTAAGCCCTGTGTGTGACATAACATGGCATAAGCTCAGCGTTACCGTGATTTTTTATCGTTATAAGATATCGCCTGCCGCTTCATCTAATAAACGCCGGCCGATAATCAGCCGCATAATTTCGTTCGTACCTTCTAAGATCTGATGTACGCGGACATCACGGAAATGCCGCTCAAGAGGATACTCTTTGATGTAACCGTAACCGCCATGCAGTTGCAGTGCTTGATCACACACTTGGAAACCGACATCGGTGGCAAAACGTTTGGCCATCGCACAATAAGCGGTGGCTTCACTGTCTTGTTGATCTAATTTAAAGGCCGCTAAGCGCACGAGTTGCCGAGCCGCCACCAGTTCAGTGGCCATATCGGCCAGTTTAAACTGCAGCGCTTGAAACGCCGCTAAAGGCTTACCAAATTGCTGACGCTCCAACATATAATTGCGCGCGGTATTCATCGCTTGTTGCGCTGTACCGATAGAGCAGGTCGCAATATTAATGCGGCCGCCGTCTAAGCCTTTCATAGCAAAAGAAAAACCTTCGCCTTCATTGCCTAATAAATTGTGCGCAGGAATACGCACATCTTCAAAAGTAATTAAGCGTGTAGGCTGTGCATTCCAGCCCATTTTCTCTTCGGCTTTACCGTAAATCACGCCTTTGGCATCGGCAGGTACAATAAAAGCTGAAATCCCTTTCGGGCCGGCTTCTCCGGTACGCGCCATCACCACTAATACTTCGGTTTCACCGGCGCCCGAGATAAACATTTTTGAGCCGTTCAGCACATAATGATCAGCGTCTTTCTTCGCGCTGGTGCGTAAACCCGCGGCATCAGAGCCTGAGCCTGGTTCAGTTAAACAATAAGAGGCTAACTTTTGGCCGGTCACGAGCGACTCAACCCACTCACTTTTCGCGGTTGCCGTGCCCCAGGTTGCAATCATCCAGGTCGCCATATTGTGGATGGTCAACATCGCCGTGGTCGCAGTACAGCCCATGGCCAGTTGTTCAAAAATAATCGACGAATCTAAGCGTGATAACCCCATACCGCCATCTTCTTCTGCGGTATACAGCGAACAAAACCCCAATTCACCCGCTTTTTGGATCACGGCTTTTGGAAAGAAGTGATCACGATCCCACTGTGCAGCATGTGGGGCTAATTCTTGCTCAGCAAACTGCTTAGCCACATCAACAAAGGCTTGTTGATCTTCAGTTAAATTAAAATTCATAGAGATTTCCTGTACTGATCTAAGCAAAACGGACGACGGCGCAGCTGCAAATTTTTAATGGTTTTGTCTTCGCTGTCACCGTCGCCACGTTCGCCCCTGTCAACTCTTAACGTAAATTAATCGACATATTCGGGCCGGCTACCGGAATATCGTCATCGAACCAACGCGCCGTAATGGTTTTAGTCTCAGTGTAGAAGCGCACAGCTTGTTTACCGTAAGCATGTTGATCGCCGTAGAACGAGCCTTTCCATCCAGTAAAGGAGAAAAAAGGTAGCGGTACTGGAATGGGAATATTAATACCCACCTGACCCACTTCTACGTTGTGCTGATACTTACGAGCGGCAGCGCCACTGGCGGTGAAGATTGAAGTGCCGTTACCAAAAGGACTGTCGTTAACGACTTTTAACGCCTCTTCTAACGAATCTACCGTCATGGTAGATAACACCGGCCCAAAGATTTCTTGCTTGTAGATTTCCATCTCGGTGGTGACATTACTGAACACGGTAGGGCCAACCCAGTTACCGTTAGGGTAGCCATCGACCACGCAGTCAGTGCCATCTAATACACAGGTCGCGCCTTCTTTTTTACCTTGCTCAATCAGTGATAGCACGCGAGCACGCGCTTGTGGGCTGATTTGTGGGCCGTAAGCCGCATTAGCATCGCTGTAATGCCCCGGACGCACTTTACCAATGGCCGCGGCCACCTCGGGGATCCACTCTGCCGCGGCACCGACAAATACGGCCACTGAAATCGCCATACAACGTTGTCCTGCCGCCCCCACAGAAGCGCCCACCAAGGCATTCACCACCTGTTGCTTATTGGCATCAGGCATAATCACCATATGGTTTTTCGCACCGGCAAAAGCTTGTACGCGCTTCAGGTTGTCAGTACCCGTTTTATAGATGTATTGACCCACGTTAACCGAGCCTACAAACGAAATCGCCTTAATATCAGGGTGATGCAAAATGGCATCCACTTGCTCTTTCGCACCGTGTACTACCTGCAACACGCCTTTTGGCGCACCGGCTTTAACAAACAGCTCGGCAATTTTGTTCACCGTCATCGGATCTTGTTCAGACGGTTTTAAAATAAAGGTGTTACCACAAGCAATCGCCATCGGGAACATCCACAGTGGGATCATCGCAGGAAAGTTAAATGGCGTGATGCCCGCGCAGACACCTAGCGGCTGAATATAGCTGTAGGTATCAATGCTACGTGCCACGTTTTCAACCGTTTCACCCATCATTAAAGAAGGGATATTCGCCGCTTGCTCTACCACTTCAATACCGCGCCAAACATCGCCTTTGGCATCTTCAACGGTTTTGCCTAACTCTTCACAAATGATCTCAGCAATTTCGCCCTGATGTTCTTTTAATAAATGCGCAAAGCGCATCATTAAACGAGCACGTTCAGAAACCGGCACTTCTTTCCATGTTTGAAAAGCCGCCTTAGCTGAAGCAATAGCGCGCGCCATTTCTTCGCTGGTGGCACAAGGCACTTGAGCAATCACCTGTTGCGTTGCAGGATTAGTCACTGCAATCAGTTTATCGCTCGTTGATGTGACGAATTCGCCGTCGATAAAGTGTTGAACCTGTTGTGTCATGAAGCATCTCCCGATTGTTGGGCTATACCGACGGCATCTTATCTATGTCGTTATTATTTGCCGTCGGTAAATATGAATGGTTTATTGTTGCGTTGGCCGGTGTAAAACACGCGGCCTACGTAGCATAGCGTTTGTTACAGGACTTCCACTGCAAGCGCGACGGCTTCACCGCCACCGATACACAGTGAAGCAATACCTTTACTTAAACCGCGGTTACGCAAAGCGTGGATCAAGGTCACCAAAATACGGGCACCTGAAGCGCCAATCGGATGACCTAAGGCACAGGCACCACCGTTAACGTTAACTTTGTTATTATCTAAACCCAGCTCATTCACGGCGAGCATCGTGACCATGGCAAAGGCTTCATTGATTTCCCACAGGTCAACCTCATCTTTTTGCCAACCGGTTTTTTTCAATAATTTTTGCATCGCACCAACGGGCGCAACCGTGAAATTCTCTGGTTCAATCGAGTGCGTGCTGTGGGCTACGACGCGCGCTAAAGGTTTAGCCCCTAACGCTTTGGCATCGTCTAAACGCATTAATACCAAGGCGGCAGCGCCATCAGAAATTGAACTGGAGTTTGCGGCGGTAATAGTGCCGTCTTTGGCAAACGCCGGACGTAAAGTGGGAATTTTATCTAATTTGGCATTACCCGGTTGCTCATCGACGTTAAAGGTCATTTCGCCTTTACGCGTTTGAAAGGTGACCGGCGTAATTTCAGCAACAAAGGCGCCACTGCTAATAGCATTTTGTGCTCTGGTCAGTGATTGCACCGCAAAGGCGTCCATCTGCTCGCGATTAATCGCTTTATCATTAGCCGTGTTTTGCGCGAAACAGCCCATGGCTTTACCGTCATAGGCGTTTTCTAAACCATCTAGCATCATATGGTCTTTCATTTCGCCGTGGCCCATACGGTAACCGCTACGCGCTTTGGGTAACAGGTAGGGCGCATTTGACATCGACTCCATGCCACCGGCGACCACAACATCGGCACTGCCAGCGTGTAATAAATCACTGGCTAACATCACGGCTTTTAAGCCTGAGCCACACACCTTGTTAATGGTGGTTGCACCGGCACTTAAAGGTAAACCGGCTTTTAAAGTGGCTTGCCGCGCGGGTGCCTGGCCTAAACCCGCCGGCAGTACATTGCCCATAATTACTTCGCTAATTTTCTCAGCAGCAATTCCTGCATCAGCCATTGCAGCTTTAATGGCCGCCGCACCTAATAGTGTAGCGTCAACCTCTGATAGACCGCCCATAAAGCCGCCCATGGCGGTACGTCTAGCAGCAACAATAACAACAGGGTTTTGCGGATTCATTCAGCTCTCCAAATCTTGGCGTTGACTTAAATAATGACACAGAGCCTACACCAAATTTACGTTTACGCCAACGTCAACTTGTTAGCACTATGGTATTACCACAGATTTAAAGTGCAAAAATCTGTACAGCGAGTGGCGTTTTGTTGGCATAAAAACTTTACAAAGAGCACTATTAACCCACTCAAACAGTGATAGCTTATGGCTGATTGCTTTACCTTTACGTAAACTTCACTTATAGTTGCCAGCACTTAGTGAGAAGGCATGCCATGAAAGAAAAAGACGAGAAAACCTACAGTATCAGCGAGCTAGCACGGGAGTTTGACATTACGACCCGTAGCATTCGTTTTTACGAAGATCAGGGTTTGATAACGCCACAGCGCGCCGGCCAAACACGAATTTACAGCAAACGTGATCGCGTTCGCTTAAAGCTTATTTTACGCGGCAAGCGCCTGGGCTTTAGCTTAGCGGAAACCGGTCAGTTGTTTGAACTGTACGATGCCGACAAAAGCAGCGTAAAACAACTCAGCACCATGTTGACCTTAATTGAACAAAAAAAAGTCGAACTACACCAACAGATGGATGACATTAAAGTGGTGTTGATGGAGCTGGTTACCGTCGAAAAACGCTGCCGAGAAACGCTTTCTGAAGCCAAACAACCAAAAAGCGCCTGAACCAATAAGGTTTCGGGTGATAAGCCTAATACAGATGGGGATTTAACATGATTAGCAGTTACAAAGGCCTTAATTTCGATTTAGGCGAAACCGTCGATATGATCCGTGATCAAGTAAATGCGTTTGCGCGTGAAGAAATCGCACCGCGTGCCGCGGCAATCGACGAGCAGAACGAATTTCCACATGATTTATGGCGTAAATTTGGTGATTTGGGTTTATTAGGCATTACCGTGGATGAAAAATACGGTGGCTCAGGCTTAGGCTATATTGAGCATGTGATTGCCATGGAAGAAATCAGCCGCGCCTCTGCCTCAGTGGCCCTGTCTTATGGTGCTCATTCCAATCTGTGTGTGAATCAAATTTCTCGCAACGGCACTGAAGCACAGAAAATGAAATACTTACCCAAACTGTGTTCGGGTGAACATATCGGTGCCTTGGCCATGAGCGAACCGAATGCCGGCTCTGACGTGGTCAGCATGAAACTGCGCGCCGACAAACAAGGTGATAAGTACATTTTAAACGGTAACAAAATGTGGATCACCAATGGTCCAGATGCCCATACCTATGTGATTTACGCCAAAACCGACGTAAACGCCGGCAGCAAAGGCATTACGGCTTTTATCGTGGAACGCGGTTTCAAAGGCTTTAGCCAAGCACAAAAACTCGACAAGCTGGGCATGCGTGGCTCGAACACCTGTGAATTAGTCTTTGAAGATTGTGAAGTCCCTGCCGAAAACGTATTAGGCGAAGTCGGTCGTGGCGTACAAGTACTGATGAGCGGTTTGGATTACGAGCGCGTGGTATTAGCCGCTGGCCCGCTGGGTATTATGCAAGCCTGTATGGATGTGGTAGTGCCTTATATCCACGATCGTAAGCAATTCGGCCAATCCATTGGTGAATTCCAATTAGTACAAGGTAAGTTAGCCGACATGTATACCCGCATGAACGCGGCCCGCTCTTATGTCTACATGGTGACAAAATCATGTGATAGAGGCGAAACTACCCGCAAAGATGCTGCCGGCGTGATTTTATATGCGGCGGAATTAGCTACCCAAATGGCCTTAGACGCCATTCAATTACTCGGCGGTAATGGTTATATCAATGAATACCCTACCGGACGTTTGTTACGAGATGCCAAGTTGTATGAAATTGGTGCCGGTACCTCAGAAATTCGCCGCATGCTGATTGGCCGTGAACTCTTTACCGAATCGAACTAAGCTTTTAAGCCGGATTAACAGTGGCAGCGTCAGCTTCCACTGTCTTATTAGCAATCTAGGCAAGTGACATTAACTAGGCGAAGCGCGCAACAGATTTAACGAAACGAGCGATTAAACGTGAGTCTGCTAAGTTGTTCCGGTTCCGCTTTGTTTAACCCGCTCTAGTACAAGGTGACTTAAGTGACCAGAATTACGTCAAAAGTAAATCCTCGCGCAGAGGATTTCCAAAAAAACGCTGCGGCGATGCAAGCCGTGGTCGATGATCTGAATAGCACAGTACAAAAAATTAAACTCGGTGGTGGCGAAGCGTTGATCGCGCGGCATACCGCACGTGGCAAGCTGTTTGTGCGCGAGCGGATCCAAAAGCTGCTTGACCCCGGCTCACCCTTTTTAGAAGTAGGCCAATTTGCCGGTTGGGAATGCTATGAAGATTACGTGCCCTGTGCCGGAGTGGTTGCCGGTGTAGGTCGTGTCAGTGGTGTTGAGTGCATGATTGTCGCCAACGATGCTACGGTTAAAGGCGGTACTTACTATCCGCTTACGGTAAAAAAACACTTACGTGCGCAAGAAATTGCTGAGCGCTGTCACCTACCCTGTATTTACTTAGTCGACTCTGGTGGCGCTAACCTGCCACGCCAAGACGAAGTTTTCCCCGATAAACTGCACTTTGGGCGTATTTTCTTTAATCAAGCGAACATGTCAGCCAAAGGTATTCCGCAAATCGCGGTAGTCATGGGGCTTTGTACTGCAGGTGGCGCTTATGTGCCGGCCATGGCCGATGAAAGCATTATCGTTAAAGATCAAGGCACCATTTTTTTAGCCGGTCCACCACTGGTAAAAGCCGCCACCGGTGAAGAAGTGTCCGCCGAAGAGCTCGGCGGTGCCGATGTGCACTGTAAAATCTCCGGCGTGGCAGATCATTATGCTTTAAATGACGAACACGCCCTGCAACTTGCTCGTAATGCGGTATCCAGACTGAACCGCCCCGCACCTCAGCAAATGTATGTAAAAGCACCGCAAGAGCCTTTATATGATGCTAAAGAGCTGTACGGCATTGTCGGTACCGACTTACGCAAACCGTTCGACGTGAAAGAAGTGATTGCTCGTATTGTCGACGGCTCAGATTTTGATGAGTTTAAACAATATTACGGTGCTACGCTCGTTTGTGGTTTTGCGCGGATCTTCGGCTATCCTGTGGGCATTGTCGCCAATAACGGGATTTTATTCTCAGAATCGGCGCAAAAAGGCGCGCATTTCATTGAGCTTTGTGCCCAGCGCAAAATCCCACTGTTGTTTTTACAAAATATCACCGGTTTTATGGTGGGTAAAAAATACGAAGCCGAAGGTATTGCCAAACACGGTGCCAAAATGGTGATGGCGGTCAGCTGCGCCAAAGTGCCGAAATTTACTGTGTTAATTGGTGGCAGTTATGGCGCCGGAAACTATGGCATGTGCGGCCGGGCTTACGATCCCACCATGATGTGGATGTGGCCGAATGCGCGCATCTCAGTAATGGGCGGTGAACAAGCCGCCGGTGTTATGGCCCAAGTGACTAAAGATGGCTTAGCACGCAAAGGTGAAACCTTAAGTATTGACGCTGAAAAAGCCTTGAAGCAACCCATTGTTGAACAATATGAAAAACAAGGCCATCCTTACTATGCCAGTGGTCGCTTATGGGATGATGGCATTATCGATCCGGCACAAACGCGAATGACCGTCGGTTTAGCTTTAGCGGCCGCCTTAAATGCCCCAATTGAAGAAAGCCGTTTTGGTGTATTCAGAATGTAAGGTGTTACCGCAACCAGTTTGCTTAATAGCGGGCTGGCTGCGCTGAAGTAGGTTAACCACAAAAGGTGTTTTATGTAGTAAGCAAACGCTTGCTGGCTTATCCAGCCATACCGGCAACCCCATTACTTTTATAAGCAGAAAGTCTTAACTTTCGGAGATAAAAATGACCCAGGTATACACAGAAGTTAATATCGATACCCGTGGCGTAGCAACTTTAACGCTGAACCGCCCTGCTGTGCATAACGCTTTTGATGACGCGATGATCGCCGAATTAATTAATGTGATCAACGATCTTGCCAATAACGATACCGTGCGGATCATGGTGCTCGCCGCCAATGGCAAAAACTTCTCTGCCGGTGCCGATTTGAATTGGATGCGCGCTATGGCGCAAAAAGATTACGATGAAAATCTGGGTGATGCCGCCGAATTAGCCACCTTAATGCACTTGCTCGATAAATTTCCAAAACCCACTATTGCTCTGGTTAACGGTGCAGCCTTTGGCGGCGCGGTTGGCTTAGTGGCTTGCTGTGATATTGCTATTGCCAGTGACAGCGCCACTTTCTGTTTAAGTGAAGTGCGCATTGGTTTAATGCCTGCCGTTATTAGCCCTTATGTGATGCGAGCATTGGGCGAGCGCGCGAGCCGCCGCTACTTTATCACTGCTGAACGCTTCAACGCCGCTACCGCACTGCAATTGGGTTTATTACATGTTGTGGTAAGTAGCGATGACATGCAGGCTTGCTGTGAAGGTTTTATTACGCAACTGCTGCAAAATAGCCCAGCGGCGATGCGTGCGGCTAAAACCTTGTTGCAAAACATCTACAACCGAAAAATTAGCAACAATGTTATTGCTCATACCCAGCAAGCGATTGCCGATATCCGCGTATCTGACGAAGGCCAAGAAGGCCTAAGCGCATTTTTAGACAAACGTACCCCAGCTTGGCAAAACGTAGTAACCACCGATGATAAGGCAGGGAAATAACATAATGTTTCGTAAGATCTTAATTGCTAACCGTGGCGAAATTGCTTGTCGCGTGATTGATACCGCACACAAACTCGGTATTCGCTGCGTGGCGGTTTATTCTGAAGCCGATACCAATGCCCGGCATGTCAGAATGGCCGACGAAGCCTACTTACTCGGCCCTGCACCAAGTAAAGACTCCTATTTACGCAGTGATAAAATCATTTCAATTGCTAAACAAAGTGGCGCCGAGGCGATTCACCCAGGTTACGGTTTCTTATCTGAAAATGAAGATTTTGCTAACGCCTGTGCGCAAGCCGGTGTGATTTTTATTGGCCCACCAGTGGCGGCCATCACCGCGATGGGCTCAAAAAGCGCGGCTAAAGAAATTATGGCGGCTGCAGGTGTCCCCTTAGTGCCGGGCTATCATGGCGACGATCAAAGCGATACCTTGTTAGCTGAAGAGTCAACCCGTATTGGTTATCCGCAATTACTGAAAGCTGCCTACGGTGGCGGGGGTAAAGGCATGCGGGTTGTTTGGAACAAAGACGAATTTGCAGCCGCTTTAGCCAGTGCTAAGCGCGAGGCCAAAGCCGGCTTTGGCAATGATAAAATGCTGATCGAGCGTTATTTAACCAAACCGCGCCATATTGAAATTCAAGTATTTGCCGATAATCACGGCAATGCGGTGTATTTGGCTGAGCGTGATTGCTCTATCCAGCGTCGCCATCAAAAAGTGATTGAAGAAGCCCCAGCCCCCAATTTTAGCGCTGCGCAGCGTAAAGCCATGGGCGAAGCTGCTGTAAAAGCCGCTAAAGCCATTGATTATCGTGGCGCTGGTACGGTGGAGTTTTTATTTGACGAAGACGGTTCTTTCTACTTTATGGAAATGAACACCCGCTTGCAGGTTGAGCACCCGGTGACAGAGATGATCACTGGGCAAGACTTAGTAAAATGGCAATTATTAGTGGCCGCGGGTGAGCCTCTGCCATTGGCACAACAGGATATTCAATTAGACGGCCATGCCATCGAAGTGCGGGTGTATGCCGAAGATCCGGATAATGACTTTTTACCGGCTACCGGCAAACTGACTTACTTACGTCAACCCGAAGCGAATCGCCATGTGCGGGTAGACACCGGCGTGGTTGAAAATGATGAAGTGTCGCCCTTTTACGATCCGATGATTGCCAAGCTGATTGTTTGGGATGAAAGCCGTGACCGCGCCATTGCCCGCATGCTGCGCGCCTTGGATGATTACCGTATCGCCGGTGTGACGACCAACCTGAGCTTTTTAACCAGCCTGACCGAACACCCTGCGTTTAAAGCTGCACAGCTAGATACTAACTTTATCACTCAGCATCAAGAAAGCTTATTTGCCCCAGCGAATAATGAAACCAATCAAGCCTTAGTACTGGCTGCATTGTTTGTTTTACAACAGCAAAAAGCCCCCAGCTGCAGTCATACAACTTTTAGCCCATGGCAATTTAGCCATGGCTGGCGTTTAAATGAAATGCCGACCGTGCACATTGCTTTGCATTATGGCGAACAGAAACAAACACTGACTATTCAGCAACATGAGCAGCATTATGTTATTGATGTGCAGGGCCAACAATTATGCTGTACCGCCGAGCTTCTCGGTGATGAACTTAGCGCCGTGCTAGGTGATCATCGTACCAAGGTGCGGGTAAGCCAATATGGCGACACCATCAGTATCTTTATTAAGCATCAGCGCTACGACTTTATCTATCAAACCGAAGTCGCTACCGAAGTTGATGGTAGCGAGCATGCCGGCAGCTTAACCGCACCGATGAACGGGACTATTGTCGCGGTGATGGTTGAAGCTGGCGCCAAGGTTAAAGCCGGTGAGACCTTAGTGATCATGGAAGCCATGAAAATGGAATACAGCATCAAGGCACCGAAAGATGGCGTAGTAAATCAGCTGTTTTATCGTGCCGGTGAGCTGGTACAAGACGGTGCAGAACTGGTCGATTTTACTGCGGAGGAGCAATGAGTTTTCCTAAAACCGTGCGCCTAGTGGAAGTGGGCCCTCGCGATGGTTTGCAAAACGAGCAAAATGTTAGCACCAACGCCAAAGTGCAGCTAATTAATATGCTTAGCGCTGCAGGTCATCGCTATATCGAAAGTGGCGCATTTGTCTCCCCCAAATGGGTACCGCAAATGGCCGACTCAGCAGCCGTGTTCGCCGGTATTTCGCGCGGCGCCAATGTCACCTATGCTGCCCTCACGCCCAATTTAAAAGGTTACGAAGCCGCTAAAGCCGCCAGTGCCACTGAAGTGGCCATCTTTGGCGCCGCATCAGAAGCCTTTAGTCAAAAAAACATTAACTGCTCAATCAGTGAAAGCTTGGCACGTTTTGCGCCGGTATTGGATGCAGCAAAAGCCGATGGCATTAAAGTGCGAGGGTATATCTCTTGTGTCGTCGGTTGCCCCTATCAGGGTGACGTTGCGCCAACCGAGGTCGCTCGAGTTGCCAAAGCGCTGCTAGAGATGGGCTGCTATGAAATTTCGCTAGGTGACACCATCGGGGTTGGCACCCCGCTTAAGGTGAATGCCATGCTGGACGCCGTGCTCAAAGTGGCCCCTGCTGAACAACTCGCAGTGCATTTTCATGACACCTATGGCCAAGCCTTAACCAATATTTATGTGGCGCTCAGTCGTGGCATTAGCGTGATTGACAGCGCCGTAGCCGGTTTAGGCGGCTGCCCTTACGCTGCCGGTGCCTCAGGCAATGTGGCCACTGAAGATGTGGTGTATTTATTAAATGGCCTGGGCATTGAGCACGGTGTGGATTTAGACGCTTTAGCCGCTGCGGGGCGGTTTATTACCGAGCAATTGGGTAAAACCACGAACTCAAAAGTAGGCTTAGCACTTAGCGCTAAATGCGCAAGTTAGCATAGTATTGGCTGTCACACTGGGCTCATAAAATCTGGGCTCAGCAAGGTCACTAGTAACACAAAGCGCAGCACAATTTTTGGTGGGACCGTGTTTTTCAGGGATGAAAAACAGGAGCGTACAGGGATGTATTTACAGCGTGTCCCAACAAAATTGGGCGCAGCGACAGTGCTAGTTAGACAAAGCGCAGCACAATTTTGGTGGGACCGTGTTTTTCAGAGATGAAAAACAGGAGCGTACAAGGATGTATTCACAGCGTGTCCCAACAAAATTGGGCGCAGCGACAGTGCTAGTTAGACAAAGCGCAGTGCAATTTTTGGTGGGACCGTGTTTTTCAAGGATGAAAAACAGGAGCGTACAGGGATGTATTTACAGCGTGTCACAACAAAATTGGGCGCAGCGACAGTGCTGCCAATAAAGAACGTAATGAACTTTATTTATAAAAAATAATATTTATTAAATCCGATTTTACTTCCAAGTAAGATATGCAGGGAGGAAAGAAATTAAATTGCGCCTAGTTCTAAAGTAGGATTGTCGCTCAACACCCATAGCGGGCAAACTCATTCTTAGTTAAATGGTAACAACATTACACATTGAGCTTGGTATATCGTTAAGCTTTACATACAACTTTGCCGGAACACGCCGTGAATACATCCATGTAGTCTCCTGTTTTTCATCCATGAAAAACACGGTTCCGGTCAAAGTGTATTGCAAGCTTAACTCAATCGAACTTTAGCTTAGGTTTCTAGATCAGCAGCGTTAAATTTAAGTTTTCAAAATGGCAGAAACATAATCAATTGCGCCAAGAAGTATGGCTGCTAGTTAGCACTTAGAAAAGTCACTGACAGCCCTTGCAATGCATTGTTGGTTGTTAAATCGTAGATGGGACAAGTGGTTAATAGAAAACGATGATGTAACTAACTAAGATACGTTTTCGCTACGAGCTTTACACAGAAAATACCTTGGCCAGTGCAGCATTCAGGGCGAAAGCTGCGAAAAACATTTAAAAGCTAAGCCGTTTAATACATATTTAGATTGATACATGTTCAATAGTCAGACAAGCGACTCAAAAACAGAGGACACAAAATGGCAGGGTTTAATAAAGTCGTACATAGCTACGAAGACGCCATGGCAGGCTTGCAAGACGGCATGACCGTTATTGCCGGCGGCTTTGGCTTATGCGGTATCCCAGAAGGGCTTATCGCCCAAATCAAAAAAATGGGGACCACCGACTTAACCGTGGTATCTAACAACTGCGGTGTCGACGGTTTTGGTTTAGGCGTATTACTCGAAGATCGTCAAATCAAAAAAATGGTCGCTTCTTATGTAGGTGAAAACGCCCTGTTTGAAAAACAATTACTCAGCGGCGAACTTGAGGTGGAACTGACACCACAAGGCACTTTGGCCGAAAAAATGCGTGCTGGCGGTGCCGGTATTCCGGCATTTTTCACTGCTACCGGTTACGGTACGCCGGTGGCCGAAGGCAAAGAAACGCGCGAAATCAACGGCCGTAATTATGTATTAGAAGAAGCCATAACCGGTGACTTTGCCATAGTTCGCGCCTGGAAAGCCGACCGTTATGGCAACTTAGTGTTCCGCCATACTTCAATGAATTTTAATCCGATGGCCGCAACAGCCGGCAAAATCACGGTAGCAGAAGTCGAAGAAATTGTGGAACCGGGTGAACTCGAGCCATCACAAATTCATACCCCAGGTATCTACGTGCAGCGCGTGATCAAAGGCAACTTTGAAAAACGCATTGAACGTCGTATGGTTCGTAAAGATTAAGGAGGCAGCAATGGCTTTATCACGTGAACAAGTTGCCATGCGTGTCGCGCAGGAACTTAAAGACGGTTATTACGTCAATCTCGGGATCGGTATCCCAACGTTAGTCGCAAACTATGTACCCGCCGGTATTGAAGTGATGCTGCAATCCGAAAACGGTTTACTCGGTATGGGCCCCTACCCAACCGAAGCAGAGCTGGATGCCGATATGATTAATGCCGGTAAAGAGACCGTCACCGCCATCAAAGGCGCAGCGATTTTTAGCTCGGCTGAAAGCTTTGCCATGATCCGCGGTGGTCATGTCGATTTAACCGTACTGGGCGCTTTTGAAGTGGATCAAAATGGCAATATTGCCAGCTGGATGATCCCCGGCAAGCTGGTTAAAGGTATGGGCGGTGCCATGGACTTAGTGGCCGGTGCACTCAACATTGTTGTTACCATGACCCACGCTGATAAATACGGTAACAGCAAGTTACTGAATGATTGTACTTTGCCACTCACCGGTGTCGGTTGTGTGAAGAAAATCGTTACCGATCTGGCCGTACTAGAAGTGCGGGATGGCGCCTTCCATTTGTTAGAACGTGCACCAGGCATTAGCGTGGAAGAGATCCAACAAAAAACGGCAGGCAAACTGATCGTCAATGGCGACATACCAGAAATGGTATTTAATTAAGTTAGCCAAAAACAGATATTAGGGCGCGAGTACAGCTAAGGCTGATCAGTTTGGTGTTTTCCATAACACCTTTTATTTAACTGACAGGCATTGGTGATATCGCGCCCTTTTTTTGACCAAGCAAATATCATATGATAGAGTCAACACATACCAACTGATAAATCAGGTGTATTATGACCGCGCAAGTTCATGAGTTTATTCCAAGCCACTACGCTAGCCCGAACCTCTGGCAACAGCTAGGCATTGCCGAGCGCGGGCCTAAGCTGTATCAAGCCTTACATAACGGCTTTCATTACAACGTCTTTGAAAAACTCGCTTTATCGGCACAGCTCGATAAAAAACAGTTGGCTCAGGTTTGCCAATTAGCCCCGGCAACACTGGCTCGCCGTGCCAAAAGTGGTCATTTTACCCAAGATGAAAGTGACCGTTTATACCGTTTCGCTACCGTGCTGGTGGCCGCTAATGCCCTTTTTGCACAGGATAGCGCAGCCACCAAACGCTGGTTAACCGAGCCGGTGTATGGTCTGGGTGATAAAACCCCGCTCGATATGCTCAGTACCTCTGCTGAAAGCCAAGCCGTGTTAGATTTAATTGGTCGCTTATCACATGGTGTCTTTGCCTAAGATGGCAGCAAAAGACACGATTTCACTTTATCGATTAGTGCATCAACAATGGGCTGCGCAAGCCTTTGATGGTGAAGGTGCCTATTTATATGGTGGGCGTTGGAATAACAAAGGGCAGCGTTGTATTTATACCGCAGGCTCAGAAGCGTTAGCCGTTTTAGAGATCTTGGTGCATTTAAATAATCGAGCGGCACTGCGCCAATATCGTTTATTTCAACTTAGTGTAGACAGCAGCGCCGTGTTGCAACTGAGCCAAGAGAACCTGCCCGCAAATTGGCGCGCCCAACCGGCTGCGGCTGATACGGCCCGTTTAGGTGATGATTGGCTGCAGCAAAAGGCCAGTTTAGCGTTAGCGGTGCCCAGCGTGTTGGCACCGCGTGAAACTAATATTTTATTAAACCCGCAGCATAGCCAATTTAAGGGCTGCCTCAGCAGCCTTGTTGAATTGGAGTTTATGCCCGATCCACGCTTAACGCTTTAACCGCGCCAGTAAGCTCGAGGTATCCCAGCGACCACCACCAAGCTGTTGCACTTCACTATAAAACTGATCAACCAATGCGGTTAGGGGTAAATGACTGCCATTTTTGCGCGCTTCATTCAGCGCAATCGACAAGTCTTTACGCATCCAATCCACCGCAAAACCAAAATCATATTCTCCGGCCAACATGGTAAGCGAGCGGTTTTGCATTTGCCAAGACGAAGCCGCGCCTTGAGAGATCACCTCTACCACCGCCGCGCCGTCTAAACCGGCATTTTGAGCAAAATTCAGCGCTTCGGCCAAGCCTTGTACCACACCGGCAATACAAATCTGATTGACCATTTTAGCTAGCTGGCCATTGCCCGCGGGGCCCAATAATTTTACGCAGCGCGCATAACTTTGCATGGCGGTTTCAGCTTTGGCATAGGCTGCGGGTTCGCCCCCAACCATCACAGTTAAAATGCCTTTCTCTGCACCCGCTTGGCCACCTGATACCGGCGCATCTAAAAAGCCTAGCTGTTGTTTAGCACAAGCCATGGCCAGTTCACGTGCTAAATCAGCCGACGCTGTAGTATGGTCAATCAATACTGCGCCCGCTTGCATGCTTGCTAACACACCATGCTCGCCATACACCACTGAGCGCACATCATCGTCGTTACCTACACAAACAAACACTAAGCTCGCGCCACTGGCTGCAGCGGCTGGCGTTGCAGCAGCCTCACCTTGGTAGTGTTCAACCCACTTTGCCGCCTTGCTTGCGGTGCGGTTATATACGCTGACTGCATAGCCTTTTTGCTGCAAATAACCCGCCATTGGGAAACCCATTACACCTAAGCCGATAAAGGCCACTTTCACTGCTTGATTTGACATATAACTGACTCAAAAATATGACATACTGTGGTCATAGCTTACTAAGTTCTCTCACCGATGAACAGCAAATAAAAGGATCTGCAATGCCCTCTATCTACGATTTTACTGTGCAAGATAACCAAGGACAGCCCATCGAACTCAGTCAATATCGCGATAAGGTGCTGTTAATCGTCAATACCGCCAGCAAATGCGGCTTTACGCCGCAATATAAAGAGCTAGAAGCGCTCTATCAGCAGTATCACACGCAAGGTTTGGTGATTTTAGCCTTCCCCTGTAATCAGTTTGGTGGGCAAGAACCCGCAGGCAATTCTGAGATCCAACAGTTTTGTGAAATCAATTTCGGGCTAAGTTTCCCATTAATGGCTAAACTGAATGTTAATGGGCCTGATACCGCGCCCCTGTTTGATTATCTCAAAGAGCATGCCCGCGGTTTACTGAAAAGCCGAGCGATAAAATGGAACTTCACCAAGTTTTTGGTGAATAAAGAGGGGATGGTAGTAAAACGCTATGCACCGCGCACTAAACCCGCCAGCATAGCGCCTGCCATCGAAGAATTACTGTAAATTTGATCTGGCGCTAATTATGACCGAACAAGATACCCTACACTATCCGCAATCTGATGGGAGATTGCCGATGAAAGTCGCTGTATTCAGTGCCAAAAAATACGATAAAGAAGGGTTCAGCCAATGGGCCGATCCCAGTCTTCAATTTCACTATATTGAAAGCCGACTTAACCTAGAACACCTTAAACTGGCGCAGGGCTGCCATGCTATCTGTGCCTTTGTTAATGATGATTTATCTGCGCCAGTGTTAGAGCAGATGTCAGTGATGGGCATCGAAATGGTTGCACTGCGCTGCGCCGGCTTTAACAACGTCGATTTAGACACCGCCAAAGCCTTAGGCATTCGCATCGCACGGGTCCCCGCCTACTCGCCTGAGGCAGTTGCAGAACATACCGTCGCTATGATGCTGACGCTTAATCGCAAATTACACAAAGCTTACAACCGCGTGCGCGATGACAATTTCGCCTTAGACGGTTTATTAGGTTTTAATATGCACGGTAAAACGGTGGGCATCATTGGTACTGGCCGCATCGGGCTGGCAACCGCTCGGATCTTAAAAGGGTTTGGTTGCAAACTGCTTTGCTATGATATTAAACCTGATCCGGAATTTGCCGAGCATTACACCAGCTTAACCGCGCTTTATCAGCAAAGTGACATTATTAGTTTGCACTGCCCGCTGTCACCACAAACCAAATATATCATTAATGCCGACAGCCTTAATTTAATGAAAGAAGGCGTGATGCTGATTAATACCAGCCGCGGTGCATTAATTGACACTAAAGCCGTTATCGATGGTTTGAAAAATCGTAAAATTGGTTATTTAGGCTTAGATGTGTACGAGCAAGAAGCGGATATTTTCTTTGAGAACTTATCAGAGCAGATGATTGATGACGAAGTGTTTAAGCGCTTATTAACCTTTTCCAATGTATTAATTACTGGGCATCAGGCGTTTTTTACCAAAGAAGCGTTACAGCAAATTAGCCATATTACCAGTGAAAACTTGTTAGCTTATGCCAGCGGCAGTTTTAACGGTAATGAATTAGCCAACTAAGTGTTAAAGCCGCAGTAGTAAAGTGTCTACCTATTGCGGCTTAATTATCATCGTTAAGCAAAACAAGGCCTAATGAAAAACAGTTTTACGCGTCGTCGCTTGTTTCATCAACCAGCGTTTCAGCCATTTCATCTGGCGAAACTACCACACCTGGACCATCCGCGTCTGGCAATACGGCAATACTTAACTCATCGCCATTTAAGCCTTCAGTCCACTTGTTTAACCAGGTTTCTAAATCAACGGCTTGCGCTTGGCAGTTTGACCATTCGCCTTCAATCCACTGCTCAGCTAACTCAAGGTGAGGCCATACTGGGATACAACGTTCATCTTCGGCACTGACTAAAACAAAACCTTCATCATCTGTTAGGATCCAGATCTGCTGTAAATCTGCAACGGCTTGAATAAAGTAGTCGTAACGCTGCTCTGCATCAAGCGCCGTAATGCGTGCTAACTCTTCTGCCGATAATTGGTATTCCATGTGTCTATCCCATACTGTCAATAATAAGGTTAATGATGACGGATCTGCCGGCATAATGCCATCAGAAAAAGCGTTAGCGCAGCGCTTAGCTTAAAAAAAGGACAGTGCTAGCAGGATCAACACCGCATAACGCAAAGCCTTACCCATGGTCACTAACAGCAAAAATATCGAAAAAGGCATCTTTAACACGCCGGCGATCATCGTTAGGGGATCGCCTACTACCGGCAGCCAAGATAACAACAAACTCCAGCGGCCATAACGCAAAAACAGTCGCTCGGCACGCGCTAATTGGCTTGTCGATACTGGAAACCAGCGTTTATGTTGGTATAAACGTAGTTTTTGGCCAAGCCACCAATTCACGCAAGAGCCTAAAGTGTTGCCTAAGGTGGCGCTAAGCCACAACAACAAGGCGACATGCCCCTGTTGCAGTAAAGCCAGCAGCAGCAACTCTGAAGAGGCCGGAAATAGCGTAGCCGCGATAAAGCCAGTTAAAAATAATGAGAAATAAACCAAAACGTCTACCTTTTACTCAATGGGGATGCGACCCAACGCCTTAATCGTGCCGTTGTTGATGGCGACAAAAAAAAACGGCTCATCATTGGGCGTCATTATTAGTATAAAACAACCGCTTGGCTATACTTTAGTCGCAGCGCACTGGGCACGCATTGACTTTGCTAACGCTTTTACCGAATCTGCTTAATCATATCAAAAATAACTGGGAGTCATCATGCCGCTAAAGTTGACACATCACCTGCTGTTTTTAGTGCTGTTAGCACTCAGTCAACTGCTGTTACTCTGGCTAGACTATGCCAAGGTAGCGGTCGGCCTGTCTTTTTTACTTACCGCTTTCTATTTATATGCCGTCTCGAAATCAGTGCCACCCGACTCGCCGCTTGAAACAAAGACAACGCATCAGCCGGTATTAAATGACATTTCAACTGCCACCTCAAAAATGGCCATTGGTGCCGCTGAAGTGTCATTTTATATTGATGGCTTAATTAAAGATATCCAACAAAGTGGTCAAGATAGCCAGCAAATTGCCAACGCGACCAGCGCAGTGGCCGACACCAGCAGTAAACTGAATCATAATTTGCAAACCATCAACCTTGCGCTGACGCAAACCGCCAGTGCCAGTTTACAAGCGGATCAGAAATTACAATCCGGTGTGGATAAAATTCAACAGCTTGCCCAAGCCGTTAGCCATGCGGCGCACGAGTTGTCTGCCCTGCGCGGCAATGCGGATAAAATTCAGCACATTACTCAAGTTATTGATAATGTCGCAGCGCAAACCAATTTACTGGCACTGAATGCGGCCATTGAAGCGGCAAGAGCAGGTGAACAAGGACGCGGTTTTGCCGTGGTCGCCGATGAAGTGAGAGCTTTAGCTGGCAAAACGGCGAATGCCACCAAAGATATTGGCAGTATGCTGGCCGATATTCGCTCACAAAGCGCGCATACGGCAAATTTGATGACCCAATTAGAAGAAGCCAGCCATCAGGTGCAGTTAGAGTTACAAGATGTCGCCAGCGGCGTGCAGCATATCAGTCAGGAAGTCAGTCAATCCTCTACCACTTTAAACCAAATTGAACACCTCAGTGCCGATCTTGAACAAAACAGTGTGCAGATCAGTAGCGCTATCAGTAATATCAGCCAAGCACTGCAGGCTATCGAGCAAAAAGGCGGCAGTATTGCCAGTCAAGCTATTGATGTCTCGGTAGAAACCGAAACCATTTATCGTGCCCTCAGCCAGCAACAACACGATGCTTTTTATCAACCGATCTTACAAGAAGCACAACAAGCGGCAAGCGCCATTGGCGAGTTACTGCAACAAGCGATCAGTCAGGGTAAATTTAGCCAGCAACAATTGTTTGCCGAGCAATATCAGCCTATTGCGAATACCAACCCGCAAAAATACCATACCGACTATGATAAATTTACCGATCACGCCTTCCCGGCCATTCAAGAAGCCATTTTGGCTCGGCATGCCAACGTAACCTATGCAGGGGCGGTCGACCGTAAAGGTTATTTCCCTACGCATAATCGTAAATTTAGCCAAGCATTAACCGGTAATTATCAAAAAGACTTACTGCAAAATCGTACCAAACGCATTTTTAATGATCGTACGGGCAGCCGCTGTGGCAGTAATACCGAAGCGATGTTGTTACAAACGTACAAGCGTGATACCGGAGAGATCATGCACGATCTCTCGGTTCCAATCTATGTGGCCGGTAAACACTGGGGTGGTTTTCGCATTGGCTTTACTCGCTAAGCCACTAAGGCAAGCATTAGCGCCGAATTAATAAGGTCAGCACCTCGGCATGGCTGCTATGAGCAAACAGATCGAACAACTGAGCTTTGACTAAGCGGTAGTCTTTTAGCCGCGCTATATCAGCCGCTAAACTGTGTACGTTGCAACTGGAATACAGCATAAAACGCGGTTGTAACCGTGTGATATCGGCACATAAAGCGTCACCTAACCCGCGCCTAGGTGGGTTAACCACCAATAAATCAGGCGCCTGTGCGGCGGCATGGGCAAAGGCCGCAGAGTCTAACGCTTGAAAACCCACCTGAGTGAGCCCCAACTCGCTGGCCGCTTGCTCGGCACTGGCTATCGCAGCGGCGGCAATTTCAATGCCGGTTAACCTGGGTTGTTGCCCTGTTACTGCCGTTAATTGACTTGCTAAGTGCAGCCCAAAGCCACCGACACCACAAAACAAATCCCAGATCTGTTCAAGTGGCTCACCTTGTTGCTGTAACTCAACCGCCCAAGTTGCGGCGGTAGCATATAGCGCCGCCGCTAAGCTGGGGTTGGTTTGAAAAAAGCTTTGGGGTGATAAATACAACGGCACCTGGTTTAATTGCTCGCGCAGCAAGCGCTCTGCCGTAAGCACAATCTCTTGTGCCCCTTCTAACAGCGCGGCAGGTTGTGGCTGCAAATTAATACTGACCACAGCTAGAGCGGGTACTTGCGCTAACAAGCGCGGTAGATACTTTTGAATGACCGCTAAATGATTTTTTGAACGCAGCACAAAACGCAGCATAAAACGGCCGCTATGCTGGCTTTGACTGAGTAAAATAAATTTCAGCTCACCACGGCGCTGCTGCACCTGGTAAGGCTGCAGTTTAGCTAAAACGATAAAATCTTTAATGGCGGCAAATACATCAGCAAAGCGCTCTGGATACAACGGGCAATCGGCCAAATCGACCGCTTCGTTTTGCTGATTAACAATCCCCAGCAATGGGGCTGCTGCCGTGCCAAGCACCACCATTTTGGCTTTATAACGAAACCCCTGTTCGCTACTGGCGATGGGCGCTAATAACTGAAACGGCGTAAAAGCAGCCAATACATCTACTAACTGCTGCTGTTTGTTGGCCAGTTGTGTGGCATAGGGCTGAGCTAACCATTGGCAGGACTGACAACGACCTGCTATAAAATGGGCACACTGCACAATATTATTCCTCAGCCAGCATCAAAGCTACGGCTGCAGGATCACCATCATTCGGGGCCGGTGCAATTTGCAATACCGCAGCCATCACATTATAGATATCAACCATACTAAGCTTCTCGACGGCGGTGGCTTTTTTAAAGGCCGGGCCCACAGCAATCAAGGTCGTTTGCATATCCGCCTCGCTATTATCATAACCATGGCTACCACGCGGATCTAAATAAGTGGGATCGGCTTCCAAGCGGGCTAAAGCACTTTGCCGCACGAAAATCCACGGCTGTTCAGCCAGTAAAAAAATCGGTGCGATACGGCTATGCTGCTGGTAATGAAAACGCGCTGGGAAATCAGCTTTACGATATAAGCGCATCTGCTCTGGGTTATAACGCTCAGCAATTTGCTGATACAACGTATCTTCTGCGCCCTCTTTCGGGAAAATACTGATCAACTCACGTGAAAGCCGCACATTTAACGCTAAATCGGCTGAGAATAACTGATCCGCCACAATATGCTTGCGCTGATCCACTTCGGCCATGCCATGATCTGAGCTGATAATCAGATTCAACTCATCAGCTTGACCGCGAGCGGTTAAGGTTTGCATCAAATAGGCGATCTCAGCATCCACATCGGCTAAGGCTTGTGCCGTTTGTGCGGATAAGGGGCCAAAATCATGCCCGGCTGAATCCACATCGCTGAAATATAACGTAATCACCTTAGGGCGCTCAGCATAAGGTAACGCTAACCAATCAAGCACTTGCTGGGTACGCTGACGATTTGGCGTATTATGCACATAGGGAAACCAATAGCTTGGGCGCAGGCCATTGATTTCCGCTTCGGTACCTGGATAAAAATAAGTGGCCGCCATCTTACCTTGGCGCTCAGCCGTGATCCAAATAGGCTCACCCTGCCACCAGAAACCATCCCCGACTTCCTCGGACTTACTTAAGGCAAACATACGGCCCGTTGCCGGATCATAGATAGAGTTATCAACAATACCGTGCTTTTCTGGGTGTAAACCAGTTACCAAAGAATAATGATTAGGAAAGGTTTTGCTTGGAAAGACCGGTTGTAACTGTTTCACCTGCACGCCCGCTGCGGCTAGCTTAGAGAGAGTCGGTGCTTGATGCAGTTGCAAATAATCGTGACGCAAACCATCAATTGAAATAATTAACAAGCTGGTCTGTGCGGCGTCTTTTGCCGTCGACTCGGTTTGTTCGGGTTTAGCGCAAGACACTAACAACAGCAGCATAACAACAGTTAAAAATCGCATGAAACTAACCTTTTATTAGCAGAAACCAGCAGCGGAAAACCCACAAAACCAAAGCATTAACCTGCCCAGTGCTGCGGTAACCCCTTGGCGAAAGTACACATTGCTGCTAACGCAGCATGCAATTTGGTAAAGGCGATTAGTTTACTGCTTTTTCAAAGGCGCTTCATGCCATTTTGCCCATAATTATTGCACGTTCAACGTAATTTCACTGCTGCCGCCTAAATCATCCTGTACCCGTAACTGATATTCTCCGGCACTGGCTGACCAAAATAAGGTTTCATTCGCGCCAACCGCCCCTAAAAAACGCTTACCGGCAAACCAATAACTCTGTGTGGCGGCGCCATCTAAGCGCACCTGTAAGGCTAATGGCCGGCCGGCTTGGGCAAAATAGGTTAAACCCGCTTGGGGCGACACAATCTGCGGCGGTTGTGCTTGGCTTTGGGTTAACTGTGAACATGGGCTGGCGTAAGCGGGCGGTTGCTGTAAACGCACACCTGCTTGCTGATACAAGGCCGCAATATCAGAGGGCCAAAACTCAAATACCTGTAACTCGGTCAAAGGCGGTTGATGGTAACAAGCACGCAAGCCTGAAGCGCGAAAAATCGGTACTGGCCGATGTAACTCTGACAAAGCAACCGGTGATACGCCAGGGATCACCCAACCCAGCTCAGTGGCAGGGCAAAAGCGATTGGGTAATTGAAAACTTTGCCGACACAGCGCAACTTGGCGTAAGTTAAGCTTTTCCGACACCGCAAACAGCTGCTGATTCGCGTGTTGTTGCTCACCGAGCAGCGGTAATAACGAAAAAAACAAGGGTGCCGCTACCGTGCGCCCCACTAAATTCGGGTTGCTACTGCCATCAAAGTTGCCAAGCCAAACGGCCACCACGTAATCACCATAGAGCCCCAGAGTCCAAGCATCGCGATACGCATAAGAGGTGCCGGTTTTCCAAGCGATTGGCGGGCTATCGGTCAGCGCAGCTAAACGCGCATTTTGTAAGGCGGGCTGACTACTGAGCATCTGTAAGGTTAAAAACGCCGCCTCGGGCAATAAGCCGGCGTTATTCTCCGTTGCTGCTACCCTCTTTAGTTCATGGGCGGTTATCTCAACAACATCTTGGGGGTGATTGGCTGTTCCCCCCCACGGCTTAGCCTCTATGCTCGCGTGTTGTGTCACTTCAACCTTGGTAGTCGCATCGCTGGCAAGCCACTGCAAATCACGATACTGCCCTTGATTGCCGAGCATGGCATATAAACGCACCATTTGCTGCATCGACAACTCCATTCCGCCCAGAGCTAAGGCTAAACCATAATAGTTGGCGTCTTGCGGTAAGCGAACCCCGTTAGCCCCGAGCCATTGGTAAAAATCAGGTTGTGCTAACTTTGCTTGTAACGTGACCGCCGGCACATTTCGACTTTGCACCAAGGCTGCCGTGGCGGTTAACGGGCCTTGAAAACGGCGATCGAAATTCTCTGGGCTGAACAGGCCAAAACGCTGCGGTAGATCTTTTAATAGGCTTTTCGGGTGAATATGCCCTTGCTGTAACGCTAAGGCATAAATAAAAGGTTTTAAGGCTGAGCCTGGTGAACGCAGTGCCGCGGTACCATCGACTTGCCCCGCTATCTCGCGGTTATAAAAATCGGCAGAGCCGATATAGGCTTTGATCTGCATGGTTGGGCGGTGCACCACGAGTACGCTGGCATTACGCAGCCCTAAACGCTGTTGCTGGCGCAAATAGCTGTCGACCCGTTGCTGCACTTGCTGCTGTAAATGCCAATCTAAACTACTGTGTAACTGGCCACTGGGTTGTTGCACAGCCAGTGCTTGCACAAAATGGGGGGCGGTGAAAGGCAAGTCGGAGCGGCGTTTAAAACGAAGTGGGATCTGCAATAACTGCTGCTCACTTGCTGTTAACGGATAATACTGTTGCCATATTTGCAGTAACCGGGCTCGCGCTGCTTCAAGTTGTGCCGCGCCGTTTTGCCGCTCAGGGTTACGTTGTAGCGGGTTTTGTGGGATCACCGCCAGCGCTAAGGCTTCAGCCGTGCTGAGTTCAGCGGCAGTCTTGCCAAAGTAAATTAGGCTAGCGGCAGCAACGCTTTCGATGTTGCCGCCGTAAGGGGCGTAATTTAAATAGGCTTCTAAAATGGCATCTTTGCTGAAATGCCGCTCTAAATACAAGGCCAAGCCAATTTGCTGTAATTTGCCCAGCACAGTTTGACTGTCAATTCCGTAATGCAAACGAGCTAATTGCATAGTGATGGTGGAAGCGCCCTGCCGCCGCCCCCCCTTCAGTACCCCTTGCGAAAACGCTCGTGCTAACGCTAGCAGATCCACGCCAAAATGCTGGTAAAAGCGTCGGTCTTCATACAACAAGGTGGCTTGCTGTAACGCTGGGGCCATATCGGTTAGCGCCAGCCGTAACCGATAACGTTCATCCGTTGCCGGACGCAGTGCTAACAATTGGCCGCCTGCGGCAAAAACCGCTTGGCTTTGTGCATACTGGGCATACAGCTGCGGTTTGGCCGTAAACAAGGGTAAGCCATACCAAAACAACGCCAATAACGCGAGTAAGACCAACCCGCGCGCTATTTTCTGACGCCACAGCTGTTTTAACCTAAGCCTCATCACTGACAGTGCCCCAGCGTATTAGCGGTCATCCGTTGCGTACAACTAAGGTTGAGTTGGATCAGCTTGATAGGCACTCACCTCAAGCTGACCGGCTGGCGTGTAAGCGCGCACACGATTGTCGTACATGGCTTCAGCCGAGGCCACCGGCACCGTAAAACGACCGGCGGTGCTAACACGCACCTGATAAGTCAGCTCGGTCATTTGCGTTGCAATAGCGCCGTACCACAGCACGCGATCTTCACGAATGTCCATATAATCGGCCTGCCATAGGCCACTTTGCCGTGGCACTGAGCTGCGCACCACCTCAAAGCCGGCCGGTAATAAATCGGTAATCACCATATTACTGATGGTAGCACCCGTTAAGCTACGCAGCCGCAAACGCACGGTTAACAGCTGCCCTTGGCGCGCACGGGTGATTTTCTCGCCCTCACTGTTCAGGTAATCACGCACCAGCTCAACACCGTCTGCACGGGCTTTGCTCGGTAATTGCGCCGCATAGCCTTGCTCTGATAAGGCATAAAACAATGGGTAAGCTGCATTTAAGCTAAATTGCTGTAAGGCTTTATCCGTGGTGGCACGCGCATAAGGCCAGTTATCTAACAGCGCTAACTTTTCGCCGTCGGCTAATAACGTCGGTAATACCGATACGGTATTTGGCTTGATATCAGCATAAGCCGCTAACGCCAAAATGCTGTAAGCCGCCGCTTGCGTATGATAATCGCCCGCAAATAATGGCTCGAGCTGTGTTAACAGTTGCTCGCTACTAAGCTGTGCAGCCTGCTCTGGGAAATGCCGCGCTAATAACAACAGATACTGGCTATCTAAGTTAAACTGCGATTGAAACTCAGGGTTAGCAAAAGGCTGTGGCAAGTGATTAACCGGCTTGTAGTCGCGCTCAAGTAACGAGGTTTTGCCCGCTTGATAAGGCTTCAACAAACTTTGCGCTAAGCTAGGTTGCTGTAAAATTTGATAACTGGCCGCCATGTACACCGCCAAAATATCTGATTGCCAACGCTGTTCATGCTGCCGTGTTAAGCGTTCATGCAGGTGTGTTAAGGCATTACTGACTTGCTCGCCTTTTACGCTTAACAAGTAAATCGCCTGCGCGCGTAATCTCGCTTGATAAAGATTAGCACCAGCGCCTTGGCTTAAGGTCCGTAAATAATGCAGCGCCCGCTCCAGCATATAATGTGGCACGGCAAAACCTTGCTGCTCCGCTTCCAGTAAAAACTGGATCACATACAACGAGGGGAAATCTGCGCTTTGGGTATGACCTGGCCAAAAAGCAAAGCCACCATCGGCTTGTTGCCGTTCGGCTAAGGCTTGCAGCAGCTTAGCAAACTTTTCATTTAATTGTGGCCACTGCGCTTGGAAATGCGCTTGTTTAACCAAAGGGATCCAAGGAAAAACTTGGCTAACCATCTGCTCGGTACAACCATGCGGATAAGTATCCAAGTAATGACTTAAACGGTCGACCAATAGTAACGGGCTGCTACCCGCCGTAAGCTGCCGCTCAGCCAATACCGGCAACAAGGCCGTAGCATTCAGTTGTTGCTGCCCACTTTTGCTGTAACCAAACTGCAATTGCCGCAAATAAGGCTGTGCCGGGCGAATACTTAAACTCAACTCTCGTTGACTGCTCTGCTGACCGTCAACCGTGGCCACACTAAACCGAATTGAGGCTTCGCCAGGTTGCTCGTTTGCCTTTAATTTCAGCCGCAGAACCTGTGCAGCGCCTTCTTCCACAGTAATACTTTGCGTTGGCTCACTGAGCAAGGTTAAGCCTTGACTCACCGTTGTCTTAACCTCTAACGGTAACGCCTTACCTGAGCCATCGAGCATATTACTGATCGACAAACTGATCTCAAATTCATCTGCCGGTGCCACAGCCGTTAATACATCGGGCTGCAGAACAAAGGGCCCACGAACCAACACGTCTTGGCGAGTCGCTCCTAACGCCTGCTCAGAGACCCCCACGGCCATTAATTGCACCGTGCCATTAAAGGTATCGGGTAATCGCGCCTGATGCACACTGCCATTAGCATCGGTTTTCACCACACCTAACCAAAAGACGCCAGGTTGTTCCACCCGACGGGCGAACGGATTGGTGTCACTTTTCAATCGAGCCGCCGAAAGCATTATCCTTTCAGTATCACCACCAGGGCCTGCCGTTAAACGTTGTAAGGCGCTAAATTCCGGTAAAATAAGATCAAGCATCTGCATACTGCGCACTTGTAAGGCACGTTTTTGTAAGAAAAACGCCAGTGGATCGGGTAAGTCGTAAGCGGCTACCTGCAAGATACCGGCATCGACACCGTACAGCAGCACATCGGCGGGCTGATCGCTGCTTAAGCTAAAGCTAAATTCTCGCCCGGGCTGGATCAACGCCGGTGCCGTTAAGTTAAGCTGCAAGGTTCTGGCAGCACGAGCAATATTAAAGGGTTGCACCGCATAACTAAGCGGGCTTAACAGCAACTCAGGCGCACCGGCTGCGCGCACAAAACTGACATTTAAATAAGCATTACCTTGCAAGTCTGCCGGTATTTGAATGCGCTGCATGCTGTGGCTGCTGTCTGCTTGAAACCAGCGAAAGGCGACGACCTTGTTTGTTTCAATGGTGATTAAACCACTACCGGTATAAGGTGCCGTTACACTAAACTCTAACCACTCGCCCGGCTGATAATCGCTTTTGCTGAGTTTCAGTTGTAACTCGGCATTTTGCTCGAGTTGCGCGGTCAAATTAGCATTACCGACCACAGTGTAATCGGTTTGACTGACCAGCTCACCTGCCGTATTAAACAGCTGCAGCTGATAATCGCCAGGTTGCTCGGTATTCAACTGATAAGTTTGCCCTTGCTCGGCAATACTGAAGTCTTGCTCTGCTATGACCTTTTGCTGCAACACCGTTTGATATTGCAAGGTACCATCGGGTTGTTTCACCAAACTGGATAACGGTGTTTTTTGCACTAACTTTAGCGTTAAGTTGTCTTGTGCTAACGAAGTTAACTGTTGATTAATGGCTAAAAAATGTAATTGCCGAGCTTGCTGTTGCTTTAAAAAATTCAGCGCTCCATCGGCTTTCATGCCAATTAATACTGGGCTAGTCGCGATAAGCGCGCCATTACTGTGCTGCACTGCCCGCCCACCGGCGCTGTCAAACCCTTCAACGTACACTTGCAATTGCCAATGGCCCTGTTGAAAACGCTGCAGCGGTAAGCTAAAGGTCACCTGACCAGCGCTATCGGTTTGTTGCTCGGTTAAATTCTCGCGCTGCGCAACTAAGCTCTGCTCATTTGGGATCCCAAACTGATAATCTGGATAAGCATCAAATTGAAATGCGCTGGGCATCAAGACATAACGAGCAGCCACACGCCGCTGCTGCGCGGCACTGCCAAACAAGTTATCGAGTTGCAATGCTAAACTTAATTGCTCAGGCAATAACCAACCTTTTGCCTGTTGATTAAACTGACTACTTATTTTTAGGGTGTCGGGTAAAAACTCTTCTAGTTGAAAACTGACATCACCAAGTGTTTGTTGATGCCGGCCTTGCGCATCCACTAACATAATGAGGGCATCATATTCACCGGTATCGCTAAACTTAGCGGTGTCTAACTGAAAGCTTTGTAAACCACGCGCTGATAAAGTGAATTTTTGCTGATGCAGCGCATTGCCTCGTGGCCCGTTAACTTGCAATTGTAAGCTGAGGTTTTTGGCTGTTACCGGTGCTAAATCACTGCGGCGAATAATACTGGCTAATTGCACCGTTTCACCCGGCCGGTAAATGCCACGATCGCTGAACATAAAGGCTTTAAGCTGAGCCGCATTACCCGACTGATACTCGCCATCAATCGCAAAGCGCGAATAATCGAGTTGTCGACTGTAACGATTAAACGGAATAAACGTACTGTCGGTGCGACCGTTCTCAGTGTGCTGGACCAAATACACGGTGGCCTGCTCCGCCTCTTTTAAGCCATTAGTCACACCCAGCTCCACATGGCCTTGCTTATCGGTGATGCCGCTGTATACCGCCAAGCCATTACGCCCAAGCAATTGCACCTTGGCACCACTCACCGGCTTGCCGCTGGCTAAAGACATCACAAAGATTTTTTGGCTACTGTCTTGTTGGTGTTTCACCATCAAGCCTAAATCGGTGACCAACACCAGCCGCTTATCTAATGCTTCGCCTAACCAATCCGGATACTTCGGATCGTGTTGATATAGCTCTACAAAATACACGCCCATGCCTTCACGCTGCAGATGAGGTTTTAAATCTAAACTTAAAAACTGATTTTTTTGGGGTGTCTGATTATTGATTTCAAAGATCTGCTCGGTGATCGCCGCAAGGTTTTCCGCACCGAAACTGCGATTGTAAAAAAAGGGGTTGCTGATATCACCGCCACTTTGACTAATAAGATGATTAAGATGTTGCGGTAACACCTTAGCCAATCGCACTTTTAACTGTGGTAAGCCGCGGCTGACCAGTTGCAGCTTTTGCTCACCGGATAACATTAATACCGCACCCTCACCACTGATCTGCGCTTCTTTTGGATAATCCGGTAGCGTCAGTACGCGTTGATAGGTATGGCTTAGTTGATAATTATCTAAACCGGGTAAACCCGCCTTAATCATCACCGCCAATTGCCGCTTCGCCGGTAAATCCAATTTAATGGCAAAATCTTGTTGATGGGCAAAAGCCCCCGGCTCTAGCTGGTAATGCAATAACCGGGCTTGCGCTAAGGTGGCCGGCGTTAACTCTGCGGCCGTCCAAGTGCGTTTCGCCGGATGTATCGGTAATAGATATAACTGTAAATGTGCCGTCAGATCAGTAAAACGCACCCGATCAGTCAGGCTCAATTGCAATACTTGCTCAGGCTCCGCTTGGGCGTTACGCACTAATTGCAATTGCGCATCACTGATCTGCAACACCGTAGCTTGATCGGGGATCAACACTTGCTGCTGTTGCGCCTCTTGCGTGCGGCCTTGACCATGCTGCGCTTTAACGCCAGCGGCGAGCTCGAAAGTTAAAAATTGTGCTTGCTTAGGCAAACTAATCGGTTCGCTTTGCAGATACCAAACCCGTCCTTGCTCAGCACTTTGCAGGGTATAAGCAACAGACTGCGCTTTACTGCCCACTTTTTCTCCGCTTTGCGGCAAGTTTAAACTCAACGCTTTTTGCAAGCTTTGTTGCTCAACCGCATGAGTAAAAGCCAGCGTGGCTAAAATGCGTCGCACCGAAACCTGCTCGGGATCTTGATAAAACTGCAGTTGTTCTATGGCAACATTAAGGGCCGGACTGTCGAATGACCATTTGCGGGTAGCGAGAGCTATCTTGTCGGCAAACCAGGTTTTAGGCAGTGTGATCTGATAACGCTGACCCGCTGGCCAAGCTTGCTCGGGTAAAAACTGTAATTGGTTATCATCCAGCCATTGCCACTGGCCCTGAATGGCGGGTGTGAGCGTATCCCCTACCGCCAGGCTTTCACCTATTAAAGTCAGCTTTGCTGCGCTTAAGTTTGCAGTAGCTATCGGTAAACTGATCCGGGCGGGGTTAACATCGGCAAGTTGCGCGTTATCGCTGGCGGGGTCTTCTTGGTAAAAGCGCAATAATAACGGCGTGGGTTGTTCTACCTGTTGTACTATCTCACCTTGGCTTGGCGCGATCACTTGCGCTAACACCTGCGGTGCTTTGGGCAGTTGCCAATAATAGCGAGTCAATAACGCTAGGCTCATTAACGCCAACAACACAATAAGCAAAGCCGCACCAAAACGCTTCGGCTTCGCTTTCGCTTGTTGTTGTAGCTTGGCTAACCAAGCCGGTGCAGCCCAGCTGAGCTGCCCAAACAGCCGAGTAAATAAAGACGAAGCCCTAGACATACCCCTTCCTTGCTCGCGTCAACCGCGGAAAATTCCTCAATATTGTTAAAGTATAGCCCTGTTATATTAATAACCGATGAACTCTTTTAAAAAAGGCGGTGATAACCTAATGATTTAGGGAGAAAATTGAATTTAAGCCAGCCGTAGTTTAAAGTAAAAACCAGATCCCACTAAAAAAGTGTCCAACATGAAATTTCATTCCTCACTACTAGGCATACTGACGCTTGTTTTTGCTAGCTTTGCTTCTCAAAGCCAAGGTGTCAGCATTACCGTGTTAGATCAGACTAACCAACCGCTGGCCGATGCGGTGATTGAAATTATCAGCCCTGATTTTAAAACGACCACCGCAGCGAAGATAGCGCATGTCGCACAAGAAGATCTTGTATTTGTGCCCTTTGTTACCGCGATTCAACAAGGTAATCTGATCGACTTTCCCAATCGCGACAAAACCCGACATCACGTTTACTCTTTTTCTAGTGCTAAAACCTTTGAGATCCAGCTGTATTCCGGTAAGCCTGAAGCGCCCGTTCAATTTGACGAGCCCGGGATCGTGGTTCTTGGCTGCAATATTCATGATTATATGCTGGCTTATATCTATATAGGTGAAAGCCCGCTGTTACTCGTCACCGATAAGGAAGGTAAAGCACAGTTCCCTGAGGTACCTGCGGGTGAACTTCGCTTCAAAATCTGGCATCCATGGCAAGTTGAGGCTTTAGCTGAGCAAGTGGTTACGCCAGATGAAACGGGCCATCTCACCTTTTCCTTAGCCATCGAAGACAATGAAAAGCCCAGTGCACCTAAGCGCGGCTTTGGTAGTTAAGTTTATTTATGCTAAAAAAACGCCTGGGGGAACAGCCTAAGCAGCTGCCACTTTGGGTGTAGTCTGGAGATACACTATGATCACGCGTTTTACATTAGCCCTTTGTTGCCTACTTGCCAGCGCGAGCAGTGTTGCCGGCAGCAAAATCGTGGCGACAGGCGGTGCAAGTAGCATTGAAGGCAGTGCTGGCGGCGGTATTGTGCCGTGGGCAGTGATTAACGGTTATGGCAGCAGTGATGAGTGGAGCGCCACCGCTTTTACGAGCCGCGTCGGTGTTGATGATTTCACGCTAAATGTGTTTGGTGCCAGCGTCAGTTATGACAATAAATGGGAATGGTCGGTTGCCCGGCAAACCTTCAAACTAGATAGCATTGGCGGTGAATTACGCCAAGATGTCTTTGGTGTTAAATACCATATCGCCGGAGAACTGCTGTATACGGCTTGGCCGCAAATCAGCGTTGGCTTACAGTATAAAAAACACCGTGATTTTGGCTTACCGCAAGCGGTTGGCGCTCGTGATGATAGTGGTGTCGATGTTTATTTTTCTGCCAGTAAAGTGTTGTTTGACCAAGTTGCCGGGCGCAATTTGTTGCTAAACGGCACAGTGCGTGCCACTAAAGCTAACCAAACCGGTTTACTCGGCTTTGGCAGTGCTAGCGATAACAATTACCAGTTTGTCTTTGAAGGTTCAGCGGCAGTTTTGCTGAATTATAACGTGGCACTGGGCATTGAATTTAAACAAAAGCCTGATCAATTAAACTTTGCTACCGAGCAACATTGGCGCGATCTGTTTGTCGCGTGGTTTATCAATAAGCATGTGTCGGTGGTCGGTGGCTATGTCGACCTTGGCAGTATTGCCGGTTTTGATCAGCAACAAGGTTATTATATTTCAGTAGAAGGAGCCTGGTAATGCGCACCATCACCCCCTTAGTTTTCGCGTTACTGTTGACGGCTTGTAGCCAACACCCCCAACCTAGCTTGTATCAACAACTCGGTGGTGAGCCGGGTATTGCCGCCATTACCGATGGTTTATTGCAAAAAATTGAACAAGATCAACGCATCGTGCATCACTTTGCCGATACCGATATTGCACGTTTTCGCCGATTATTAGCCGAGCAGCTGTGTAATATCAGCGGCGGCCCTTGTGAATATACTGGTGGCACCATGCAAGAAAGCCATACCGGCTTTAACATTACCTTGGCGCATTACGATGCGTTAGTCGAAAACTTAATTGACGTGATGCAACAACAACAGATTAGCATCAGTGCGCAAAATCAGTTATTAGCCCTACTTGCGCCCATGTACAAAGACATCACTTATCGCTAATCACCTAAGCACCCGAATGCGCTGAGCTATCTCCTCCGACCACACTCAGAAACCGGTAAGAGCTCAGACCTCTGACCGCACTCAGAGACAGGTTGGACCACACTCTGAGACTGGTATGACCGGTGTCTGAGTGTGGTCGGACAACTGAAACTGAATAAGCTTTAATCTGACATCACGCTATTCATTCAGTGGCACATAACGCAGTTGTCCGGCAATTTGCGTTGAATGAAACAAGGCAAATCGGTCTATCTTAAGCTCTAACGGCAAACAAGCCGGCAAGAGCCCCTCGTGATCCACTTTTCGAAGTAAGGTGATATGCGGCTTAAATTCGGGGTGCTGTACCTCAAAGCCTTGTTGTTGACACAACTGCGTGATCTGCTGTTGTAACTGCAATAAAGGTTCAGGAATAACACTGGGCGCTAAGTAAGCAATTTTAGGTTTGGCGAAATAGCCCAATTTATCGAAAGTGAGCGTTATATCAATTGGCGCAATCGTCTTCGCCGCAGACAGTAAAAACGGCTCTTGCTCACCGTCTACTTGACCAAGAAAAAACAGCGTTAAATGAAAGTTATCCGCAGTCACAATTCGCGCATCAGGATACTGCGCTATCAGCTGCTGCTGATACGTTAGGATAGCTTGTTGCTGCGCTGGGGAAAATTGCAGTGCAAAGAACAGTCTTTTCATATGCTCATGCGCTAAGTTAATGAAGCTAAAGCCGCGGTTTTTGTCAGCGAGCCCTGCTGCGGTTTTCTTATCATAACCAAGCGCCTAGTGTGTGCCAGACGCTTGGTTGTTCAAGACTAACCGCGTTGCGCTTTGCCGTTATGTGGGCGCTTTGCTTTTGGTTTTACCGCTGTCGGGCCATGAGTGCTAGCTGGCGTAGCAGGCTTTTGGCCGTTGTGTTTGGCTTTAGGCTTGCTCGTATTATCGGCGCGCGTGACTTTTGCCGCCGGGTTTAACCCCGTGTGCCGCGTTAACGCTGGCTTACCCCCCCGTAGAGGTTTGCGCTGTAGCTCGTCTTTGCCTTCCGGTGGCACTAAACAGTCTTTGCCCCGGCCGATTAAATGCTGTAAACCCATCTTCGTCAGCGCTTCGCGAATACTTGGCCAGCCTTTTGGATCGTGATAACGCAAAATGGCTTTATGTAAACGGCGCTGTCGTTCACCTTTGGGTACCGGCACCGCTTCTTTATTCGCTTTATTAATGTTTTTCAGCGAATTCATCTCGGTGTGATAAATCGTGGTGGCATTGGCCATCGGGCTTGGATAAAAGTTTTGTACCTGATCTAATCTGAAATCACGCTCTTTTAACCATAAGGCTAAATTCACCATATCCATATCGGTGGTGCCAGGATGTGAGGCGATAAAATATGGGATCAGATATTGCTCTTTGCCCGCTTCTTTACTAAAGCGATCAAACATTTCTTTAAATTTATCGTATGCGCCCATACCCGGCTTCATCATCTTACTTAATGGGCCCTCTTCGGTATGCTCAGGGGCAATTTTTAAATAACCGCCGACATGATGCTGCACTAACTCTTTAACATAGTTCGGATCTTCTACCGCCAAGTCGTAACGCACACCCGAGGCAATCAGCACCTTTTTGATGCCTTCGATATTACGCGCTTCACGGTACAACTCTACCGTCGGGCTTTGATCGGTATCCATGTGCTCACAAATGGTCGGATAGACACAAGAAGGTCGACGACAAGTTTGCTCTGCTTTCGGGTTTTTACAATTTAAGCGATACATATTGGCCGTGGGCCCACCTAAATCGGAGATCACGCCGGTAAAACCTGGCACTTTGTCGCGAATGTCTTTGATCTCTTGCATAATCGACTCTTTCGAGCGACTTTGAATAATCCGGCCTTCGTGCTCAGTGATAGAGCAAAACGAGCAGCCACCAAAACAGCCTCGCATGATATTCACTGAGGTTTTAATCATTTCATAGGCAGGGATCTTGGCTTTGCCATACACCGGATGCGGAATACGCTGATAGGGCAAACCAAACACCAGATCCATCTCTTCGGTACTCAGCGGAAAAGCCGCAGGATTAACCCAAATATGCCGATCACCATGACGCTGCATAATGGCGCGCGCACAGCCCGGATTGGTTTCTTGGTGCAAAATACGTGAGGCATGGGCATACAACGGCTTATTCACACTCACCTGCTCAAACGCTGGTAGCTTAACGTAAGTCAGCTCCCACGGTTTTTGCCGTGGTGCCTGCACCATGATCGGCTTAGCTTCTTCTTCAACCGGTTTACTCAGATCAATACCGGCCTTAGCAAATTCAGAATAGCTGCTACAACCGACATCATCGGCACCATAAGGATTAGGGATAGGGTCGATTTTACCAATTTTATCGATGGCGGTGGAATCTACGCCGCGCCAGCCCGGCAGAGGCTCTTTGCGGATCACCGCAGTGCCACGTACATCCTGTATATCGGCCACAGGAATACCACTGGCAAGGCGATAGGCCACTTCAATTAACGGCCGCTCGGCATTGCCATAAATTAAGATGTCAGCTTTGGCATCAAAAATAACTGAACGGCGCACTTTTTCAGACCAGTAATCATAATGCGCAATACGGCGTAAACTGGCTTCAATACCGCCGATAATAACCGGCACATCACTGTACGCTTCTTTACAGCGCTGAGTATACACAATCACCGCGCGATCCGGTCTTTTACCCCCAATATCGCCAGCGGTATAAGCATCGTCATGCCGCAACTTTTTATCGGCGGTATAACGGTTGATCATCGAGTCCATATTACCGGCAGACACACCGTAAAACAGATTAGGTTTGCCTAAGCGCATAAAGTCGGCTTTGCTGTGCCAATCGGGCTGGGCAATAATGCCCACGCGATAACCCTGCGCTTCCAACATACGCCCAACCACTGCCATCCCAAAGCTGGGATGATCAACATAAGCATCGCCAACCACTAAGATAATGTCGCAGCTATCCCAACCTAACTTGTCCATTTCGGCGCGAGACATCGGTAAAAAAGGCGCGGTGCCGTAACATTCGGCCCAGTATTTTGGGTAAGAAAACAGATCGCGTTCAGGCGCCATCCGGGCTACCGGAGCAGATTTACGAAGATTTACAGTAGTCGCGGACATAATTACAGCACCTGAGTGTTACAAGGCCGCATATTATACAGGGTGTGCGATTGAAAGGCGAATAAGCCGCATGACTTTACTGCCTCGCAGGGCTACACTGACTTTTTGTCTCGAAGATTTGCGCCGATGTCTAGCCTACGCCCACGTCAATTGCTGTTACTGTCGCTACTTGCCGGTTTTTTAACCATGGCGTTAAAAACCTTGGCTTGGTATTTAACCGATTCGGTGGGTTTTTTATCTGACGCTATCGAGTCGCTGGTGAATGTCGCGGGCGCGAGTTTTGCGCTAATGATGGTAACACTGGCCAAACGCCCCGCTGATGAACAACATCCTTTTGGCCACGGCAAAGCAGAATACTTCTCAGCCGCTTTTGAAGGCGGCATGATTTTTCTGGCGGCACTGGCGATTATGTTTACCGCCGTTGAGCGTTTGCTCAATCCTCAACCTTTACTGGCTTTAAATATCGGCATCGCGCTAACTGTGCTGGCCAGCCTGCTTAACTTAGCCGTGGGCTTGCTACTGGTTAAAGGTGGGCAGCAACATCAATCGCCGGCCTTAGAGGGTGATGGCAAACATTTATTAACCGATGTTTGGACCACCGCTGGCGTGGTTATCGGGGTCGTGTTAGCGGCATTAACGGGGTTTATTTGGTTGGATGCCTTGGTGGCTATTTTGGTGGCCTTGCATATCCTGCGTGAAGGCGGCAGTATTTTATTCAAGGCGATAAATGGCTTAATGGACAGAGCCTTGCCTGCAGAGCAAATTGCCACGATTGAACAGATTTTTGTCGAGCTGGGTAATCGCCAGGCGCAGTTTACTCATTTACGCACCCGCGCTGCCGCCACCCAAGCGTTTGCGCAAGCGGATTTACTGGTACCCGGTGACTGGAGTGTCGAGCGTGCGCATCAATTAGCTGATGCTGCCGAGCAGCAATTACTCAGCTTAGGTGTGCAATTAACAGTACATATTGAACCGTTGGACTATAACAGCTCGGATAACAGGCTACTCAATCCAACCGTTCATTAACTCACTTTAGCCAGTCATATTGGCGAGATGCTGCATTACCTCGCGACCTTGGCAAGCCACTCTTCAGCAGCGAACAACATCGCTAGGCGGTGCTAAATGCCGAGAGACAGTAAAAACTATATCGCCAAGCCTGGCATACTGACCGCTAAATTAATGAAGCGCTGCTGGTGTTGCTGCAAGGCCGCCAAGTCTTCACTGGTTAAACACGGCTGAATCACTTTTTGCATATGACTGGTTTGCGCCAAGGTTTTTTCAACTTGATCGCGCTGCGCTTGCGGTAAAAACGGCAACGACTGCTGTGACAGATTCAACATCGGCTGCATCGATTGCAGAACTGGCCAAGCCCCTTTCGCGGTTAACTCTAAAAAGACTGCCGGAGTTAGCTGGTGCGCGGCCAAAATTTGTTGCATCTGCGCCACATACTCTTTACCGCTTTCCTTCGCTTGTAACTCACTGACATGCTGTGGCCAGTTGCAATGTGGCTGTAATCTTAAACGCTTTAACTCCGCGGGGCTGTCTTGCTCAATTTTCGCCAATTGCGGTAAAGCCGCCTCTAAGCGACTGATATTTTGCTCAGTAATCACGGTAGCGGCCGACAACACACTACTAAAGCCAAACAACGGCAACATCAGCGCTAATACTTTCATTCGCATAAAAACCTCTTCACTATTTAAGTAAATTGCTCCACAACACCACCGACCTGTCTCTGAGTGTGGTCTAACCTGTGCGGTCCAACCTGTCTCAGAGTGCGGTCAGAGCTCAGAGCTCGTACCGGTGTCTGAGTGTGGTCGGAGTTGTCTCTGAGTGTGGTCTGATCTGTGTTTTACGCGCTTAAGGCTGAACGCTGGCTGAAAGCGTGTTTAGCTTAGATTATCTTGGCGTAATAACCGCTGCAAAGCACCAAAACGCCAATCGCGTAGCGCCAGCACCACGCTACTGCCATGGCGCTGACTAAGCGGTAACTGACTGTCTTGTTGAACTAATTCGTTAAATTCATGGGCGAGGCGTTTTAGCTTGCGTTGAAACACCACATTATTCGATACCGACAACATGCCATTTAACACCAGTAAGCATTCTTGCTCGCCGTTAAAACGATGATGAATAAAGTCGGTTGCCAGTTGCTGTTGAAAGAAGCGTTGAATGGGGCCATCGCTACGCCAACTAAAATTCGGGGCCACTTTTAATTTAATGCGGTTTTGCGGTAGCAGTTCAATCAACTTTAAACGGTCTAATTTAATCAACTTTTGCAAACATTCACTCGGCGTCAGTTGATACCACTGCAGCATGTCTTGCATCGTCCAATGATTTAACGCCGATACGGCCACCACTAACAAGGTCAGATCTTCAGTTAACTGCTGCTCTTGCTGTTCGGTCAGTTGCGTTACCTGCCACTGAGCTTGCTCTAATAAACGCAGCAGATCAGTAAAGTCTAAGGCCATCAACTGACAAATGCTTTCAATGCGCGCCAGCGTAAACTGCTGTTGAGAAAACATCCGTTTCACACTGGCTTCAGTTAGCCCAAGATGGGCTGCGACCTGTTGGTACGTTAAGCCATGCTGTTTTAAGGCCTGCTTTATCACTTTAATTAATGCGTTACTTTGTTGCATCGGATGTTCAGCTATTGTCATACCCAGCCTTAAAAGTAGCGTATTATGCTACCAAAGGCGATAAATATTGCTGCTTTTATTTTTTAGGTAGCGCATTGTTTACATGCCTGCTAGCTTAATGACTAAGCACATCTGCTCAACCAAAAGGACGCTATTATGGCTCTGTCAATTCGTCAAATCAGCATTAGTCTTGCCCTACTTTGCAGTTTAACCGGTTGCGCCAGCCAGCAAATGGGCAGCCGCAGTAGCGTGGTCGATTACCTATACCCTACGGAAAGTGAAGTGATGATTAGCCCAGCGACACCGGTTTTACAATTACCCATTCGCTTAGGCATAGCCTTTGTACCGGCTGATCGCAGCCATCAGCGTGGTGACAACCCTTGGGCTTGGCAAAACACCGGCGCTAACCTGCTGACTGAACCGGCTAAGATGCAAATTCTGGATAACATTGCCGCACAATTTAGAGAACGTGAGTTTATTGGTGATATTCAAGTGATCCCAAGCGCCTATTTGCGACCGCAAGGCAGTTTTACCAATCTTGATCAGCTAAAAACCATGTTCGGTGTCGATGTCATCGCCTTAGTGTCGTTTGATCAAGCGCAGTTTAGTGACGACTCTAAAGCCGCGCTGAGTTATTGGACCTTGGTCGGTGCCTACTTAGTGTCGGGGCAGAAAAACGATACCAGCACTTTGATGGATACCGCGGTTTATGCCATCGACAGTCGCAAGTTGTTATTCCGGGCGCCAGGCGTCAGCCAAATACAAGGGCGCTCCACGCCCATTAACCTAAGTGAAGAACTACGGCTTGATAGTAGCGCGGGCTTTGCTGCAGCCAGTGAAGATATGATCAGCAATTTAGAAACAGAATTACAGCGTTTTACCGAGCGTTTAAAAGCGCGGCCAGAGGATATCCAAATTGTCAAAAGTAGCAATTATCGTGGTGGCGGTAGCTTCGGTTCAAGCTTTTTAATAATCATATTTGGCCTGTGGCTGAGTCGGCAACGTGCTCGCCAGCCACTCAGCCAAAGTTAAAGCTTAAAGGTTAGGCTCGTTTTAATAAGCGATGTTGCCAACGCTGACTGCGCAGTAACAACTGCGCACAAGCGGCGCGTAACTTTATCAAGCCATAATAATTTAACGGTACCAGCAGCAAACTGGTTAACGTAGAGAATAACAAGCCACCGATGATCGCTAAGGCCATCGGTGCATAGCTGGGGCCGTCACCGCCAATCGAAGTGCCGCCTAACGCCAACGGGATTAAACCTAACACCGTAGTGGATACCGTCATTAAAATCGGCCGTAGCCGTAAAGTACAGGCTTCTACAATCAAGGTTTTTAGCGGCAGATCAGGCTGTAATTGCCGATCTTGATTAATACGATCAACCAATACAATGCCGTTATTCACCACAATGCCCATTAATACCAGCATGCCAATCATCCCCATCACTCCCATGCTGGTGCCGGTGAGCCAGAATGTCCAAAACACCCCAACAAAAGAAAACAATAGGCTGCTGATCACCGCATTGGGCAGTAATAACGATTCAAATAACGCCGCCATCACAATGTAAATCATCGCCAGCGCCAGCAACATATTCACCATCATCACTTGCTGCTCTTCGTTTTGCTGCACAAAGCCGCCTTGATAAGACCATCGATAACCGTCAGGCAGCTGCACTTGCTGCATTAACTGATCAATGTCTGCCCGTGCTTGTTCGTTTTTAACATCGGGTTGTAATGCTAATTGCAATGCAATACCGGTTTGCCGTTCAAAACGGCGGATCGACTGTAATCGTGGCATCACCTTTAATTCCGCCACCTGCGACAATGAAATGCTGACACCGTTAACCACCGCCACGGGCAAGGCGGCAAGCTCGGCCGGTGATTGGCTGATGCGTTCATCGTAAATCAAACGGATCAACAGCTCACCCTGCTCACTGCTACGAAACGTGCGTAAATTGACCCCACGTAGCGCCAAGGCAACGGCATTCGCCACCTGATCGGCCGCCAATTTTAGGCGATCCAGCTCAGTACGTTTTAAGATAATTTGAATTTCTTGTTGCCCTTTTGCCAAGTCAGAACTGACTTCGGCTAGGCTCGGTAAGCTTTGTAACAGCGGTTGGATCTCGGCGGCTAAGCTTAATAAACGCTCGGTCGAACTGCCTAATAAGTGCAGCTGCAACGCATTGTTATTATTACTGAAACTAAATGAAGGTTGCGAGCGTACCAGCGCTGGCCAGTCGGTACGAATTTGCTCTTTTAGTTGCGCTAAGGGTACTTCAAGCTCAGGTTTCAGCAGAATAATCGACATGGCATGCCCAGCACGATAATAACTATAAACCGAAGCAATCCCAAACTCTGCCTGACGGCTATATAAAAACGCTTCCATCGTCGACACTTCTGCCCGCACTTCTTCTAAGCTGTAATTACCTTGCACATTATAATTCAGGTACAAGCGGCTGTTATCCTGATCTTCATCATTGCTGCTGCCCATTTGCGAAAAGGGTAAGCCGGCACTGGCCAGCACCAACAACGCGGCAACACTGGCGGTTTTCGGCCAATTCATCACCAGCGTCAGCACGCGATGATAATACTGCTCTAGCGCTGAAGCCGTTTGCTGTGGTTGTGCTTGCACCTTTAATTTGGTGGTTAATAGCGGGATCAAGGTTAAAGCTAACAACAAAGAAATGCCCAAACATAAACAGATGGCAATGGCGACATGCTCTAAAAAGATGGTCAGCTGCATCTTTTCACCGATAATATTCGGTAAAAACACTATCGCCGTGGTGGCGGTACCGGCTAATACCGCCAAGCCAACGCGCTTTACCCCCCGCTCGGTCGCCGCGCGGATATCGCCGCCTGCTGCACGTTCCCGAAAGATGCTTTCGGTAACCACCACCGCATTATCAACCAGCATACCTATGGCTAACATTAAGCCCATCATGCTAAGAATATTTAAGCTATAGCCCATAAAATACATGGCGCCCAGCGCAATCACGATAGCCGCAGGCACGGATAACACCACAATTAAGGTGGTGGTTAAATGCCGTAAAAATAAAAACAACACAATAAACGACAGCAAAGCGCCGATGGCACCGGCCATTAATAAATCGCGCAGCGACGTTGTCACGCTGTCGGCCAAATCATCCATCACAAATAAATTGATGCCATTAAATGCCGGGTTCGCTTCAGCCTTGGCCACCACTTGCATGGCGGCAGCGGCCACTTCCACCAGGTTAGCACCCGATTCTTTGTACACGTTCATGCCAACCGCGTAGGTTTGATTTAAATGGCGCCCTTCTTGGCGTTTAGGTAACTCAAGCTCAACGCTGGCCAGATCGCGCAGTTGCAAACCAGGCCGTACCGGCAAAGCAGCGATCTCACTCAGATCTTGATACTCACCCAGCGGTTTCACTAAGACACTTTGCTCTGGATTACGCAACTCGCCGGCACTTAACGAAAAGTTACTGCCACGCAATTGCGCCAGTAAACTACTGGCATCGACATTCAAAGCACGCAATTTGTCGGGATCAAGGCGAATAATGACTTGGCGTTTTTCCACACCGTATAATTCTACTTTCGATACCCCCGGCACGCGCTCTAACGGCCGCTTAATTTGCTGCTCCAGCAAATCATAAGCCATCGCCAAATCACGCTCAGAAGAGATACGTAATTGAAAAATCGGCATATCGCTGGTGTTAAATTGAAACAGCAACACGCGCTCGACATCGCTTGGCAGCAAATGCCGAATACTATCAAGGCGTTCGCGTACCTCTAAGCCCTTGCTACTGATGTTTTCGCTCCAACGAAACTCAAGCGATACATCACCGCTGTTTTCATTGGCAAAACTGCGCAAACGCTTAATACCACTGACCGTCGCTAACGCTTCTTCTAAAGGCCGGGTAATTAAACGCTCTACTTCAGCAGGGCTAGCATTAGGATAAGGTACGGTGACATATAATTGCGGCACATCAATGCCCGGTAGCATCTCTAGCGGCAATAACCTGCTGGCTAAACCACCGAGTAACAGAAGCGAAATAAAAAACATGCAAATGGTCACCGGCCGACGCAGAGCTAACCGGGTTAACCCCAAGGGTTTTTCTGTTGCAGGTTTTTCTGTGGCAGGTTGTTCAGTGTTCATACTTGCGCCTCCGTAACAACAGCACTTTGGCGGTTTTGCTGAAAGCTATACAGCACCGGTATAAACACCAAGGTTAATAAGGTGGCTAAACTTAACCCAAAAATTACCGTGATCGCCATCGGCGCACGAATTTCACTGCCTTCGCCAGTGCCAAGCGCCAGTGGTAATAAACCGAGCACCGTGGTTAAGGTGGTCATTAACACGGGGCGTAAACGACTTTGCCCAGCCAATATAATGGCCTCGGTCATCGCTTGGCCTTCCGCCCGCAATTGATTAATGCGGTCAATCAGCACGATGGCGTTATTCACTACGATACCTGCCAACATAATTAAACCAATAAACACGATCACCGATAACCGCGTATCCGTGAGCCACAAACCTAACACCGCCCCTGCTCCTGCTAGCGGCACCGTAAATAAAATGAGTAAGGGTTGCAGTAAATTCTCAAACTGCGAGGCCATCACTAAGTACACTAAAAACACAGCGAGTAACAAAGCAAACATTAAAGAACTATAGGCCCGAGCCATTTCTTCGCTTTGCCCCATCACCTGCACCACTTGGCCTGGCGGTAACACCAGTTGCTGTAACAGGGTATTGGCACGATCGGTGGCTTGCTCTAAATCACCATAGGCTAAATTGGCCGTGACAATGGCAACTCGCTGCTGGCCTACTCGGGTAATTTCGCTTGGGCCTACTTCACGGCGCACTTGCGCAACGGCACTTAACGGCAAAGGCTCGGCTGCACCAGGGTTGATGATCAGTTGCGCCAGTTGTAATTCATATTGCCGATATTGCTCGGCTAAGCGCACGCGAATATCAATTTTCCGATCGTTTACCGAAAACTGCCCCGCCACTTCACCGCCGATATAGGTTGCGACACGCTTGGCCACCTGCTGTGCTGTCATGCCTAATTGTGCTAAACGGGCATGATCAAAGTACAGCGTAATTTCTGGCTGGCCTGGTCGTAAACTCGATTTAACATCCGTAAAACGCTGATCGGCACTTAATAAGCCCTGCAAGCGCTCTGCCGATTCGGCTAGCTGGGATAAATCATAACCACTAATTTCAATTTCTAACGGCGTACTAAAACTAAACAACTGCGGCCGGTCAAAGTGCGCGTTTACCCCTGGCTGTAACGCTAAACTGCGGCGCAGCTCTTCTTGCAATAACTGCTCATCCGCAGCACTACTCTCGTCGGTTAACACCACATGAAAACGGCCCCAATGGCTGCCACCAATGGCGGGATCAACCGTCATTTGCGCGCCAGTACCGGCTAAACCATAGCTGCGCGCCACCACCGGATATTGTTCTAATTGCTTAGCTAGCTGCTTTAACAGTGCATCCGTTTGCTCAATTGCCGAGCCCACCGGTAATTGCACATCAACATAAAATTCACCTTGGCTAAGTTGTGGTAGTACATCCGCGCCTAAGCGTGGTAATAAGCTAAAGCACGCTCCTGCAGCGATAAAGGTAACGAGTAAGGTCAGCGTTTTCGCTTGAAGCGCTTTGCGAAGTACTTTTAGATAACTTTGCTCTAACACGCTTAATAACCATTGCACCAAAAGCACAGCCGGGCGACACACCCAATACAAGCCTTTTGCAATAAGATTAAACAACAGGCTCAGCACGCTAACCAGTGATAATAGTACAAGGTATAAGCCACGACCGATTAAGCGCAGCGGCAATAATGGCCAGTGATACCAACGCGTGGGTTTTAATGACGGCAAAGCCGCGGGGGCTTGGTCATCCTCGGTAGTGACCTGTTTACGACTGCGCGCTGCCATGGTCGGAATTAACGTTAAAGCCACCACCAGTGACACTAACAAAGCAAAGGTCACGGTTAAGGCTTGATCACGAAACAGTTGCCCGGCGATACCTTCAACAAAAACCAAGGGAAAAAACACGGCAACTGTAGTTAAAGTAGAGGCAGTAATCGCCATCGCCACTTCACCGGCGCCTTTTTGCGCAGCGGCTTTCCCCGATAACCCCAGCTCTTTGTGCCGGGCAATATTTTCTAACACCACAATGGCATTATCGACCAGCAAACCAACCGCCAAGGCAATACCGCCTAGGCTCATCATATTCAACGTAATACCCTGACCGTACATCAAATTAAAGGTCGCAATGACCGAAACCGGAATGGAGACAGAAATAATCAAGGTGGCCCAGGCATTTCGTAAAAACAAATACAGCACTAACATCGCCAGTAAGCCGCCGATAACGCCTGCAGATTTCACATCGGAGATGGCTTGTTTAATAAATTGAGATTGATCAGATAGCACCTCCAGCTGATAGCCTGGCGGCAGCATTTTACGTAGCTCAGGCAAACGCGCTAATAACCCTTCAGCCACGCGCACCGTGTTGGCATCGCCCTCTTTATAAATGGCCAGTTCAATGGCCTGACTGCCATTGATGTAACTGATACTTTGCCGATCAGCAAAAGCATCGCGCACCTGTGCTACATCTTTTAAGCGCACCTGACTGTTACCAACCGTAGTTAAATACAGGTTTTCAATTTCTTGCAGCTCGGCGAATTGATTGATGGTTCTGACCAGATAATCATAAGAGGCGGTTTCTAACCGTCCGCCCGCTAAATTGATATTCTCGGCTTTTAAACGCTGGGTGATCACACTGATATCAAGTTGCAGCTGACTTAACTTTTGTGGATCCACCAAAATCTGAATTTCTTGGGTTAATCCCCCGTCAGGGCGCACCGCAGCGATACCGCTAAACGACTCCAGTTTTCGGCGCAAGTCTTCTTCAGCAAAGGTACGGATACTGACCAACTCTGCTGCGGTCATGTTGGCTTTAGACAACGACAGCCGCACCACCGGATCCAGGTTAGGGTTAAAACGTAGCAATAACGGCTTATCGACATCTAAGGGTAAGAAAAGTACATCCAGTTTCTCTCGCACTTCTAACAGCGCCAGATCCATGTCGGTGCCCCAATCAAACTCCAGCACCACATCAGAGCGTCCGGCTCGTGACACCGACGTGACTTTACGGGCCCCTTTAACAATGCCTAGCGCTTCTTCGACCGGCTTGCTGACCAGTTGCTCTACTTCAGCCGGGGCCGCGCCAATATAGGTAGTACGCACCGTCAAGCTAGGATAGGACAGATCAGGTAGTAAATTAACCGCTAAGCGGCCGACCGACACTAAACCAAATAATACAATTGCGAGGGTAAACATCCAGACGGTAACCGGCCGGTTGACAGCAGTATTGACCAAACTCATGATAAACGTCCTTGTTAGAATTCGCGCTCAGAAACCACTTTAACCAAGCTTTGCTCTTTAAGTGCAGCATGCCCCGCTACCACCACTTGATCGCCTACGTTTAAACCGTCTAGCACTTCGACCATATGATCTGCGGTATAGCCCAAAGACACTTGGCGACGTTGCACTCTATTATCGGCATCTAACACCATCACACCGGCTAAATTATCTAAGGTAATAAGCGCGCGCTTAGGGATTAACAGTGCTTGCTCACGGGTATCAAATTGGATTTCAACCTGACTAAACATACCGGCTTTTAACTGCCGTGCTTGGTTATTAATAATCAACGTGGTGCGCACCGTACCTGAGCTAGCATCGACCACTGGCGCTACGCGACTGATACTGGCGGTAACACTGGGCACACCAGCAAAGCTTAATATGGCGGCTTGGCCACTTTTTGCTTGCAGCATTTGTTGCTCAGGTAAATGCACCACAGCTTCTAATTCGTTTTCACTGACCAAATAAAACAGTGAATTTGGTGCCAATTGGTTAATCAATTGGCCGGTTTTAACAAAACGCCGCGCCACCACCGCATTAAATGGCGCGCGAATTTCGGTTTCTCGTAAATTGAGTTCAGCCAGTGCAACGCCGGCTTGCATGGCCGAGACTTGCCATTTTAGTTTTTCATACACCTCGGTGCTGACTAATTTGCGTTGATGCATTTCATGCATTCGGCTCAGCTCAGATTCTAAGCGGCCTAACTCGGCCCGCTCTTTAGCTAACAAGTGTTGTTGCCGCTCGTTTTCTAAAACCGCTAACAATTGCCCCGCTTTAACTTGATCGCCTTCTTCCACGAGCACTTGCTGCACGATACCGGTGCTTTTCGCCATCATGTCGGCTTCAGCCCGCGCGGTTAAGGTAGTGGTTGTACGATAACTGCTACTGATGGCCCCTAAACGCGAACGTGACGTTTCTACTGGGATCGCCACCTCTGCGGCGGCGGTGCTGTTGGGGCTACTTTGCGCCTTATTGCATCCTGTTAAAACTACGCTACCGAGTAACACCACCGCCACTAACGCTAATTTCGCCTGCATTTTTCCATTCCTTGCACTATAAACGTATTATAGATATTGATTGCAGCCACTATGCCAAAACTAAAATAAAAATATAATCAGTAAGTTAGCAGATAATTGTTACAATTCATGTTTTTTAACATCCTAATTAAATGGCGGAAATAACGATTAATTAGTCAATTTAACTAGCCTTGCTAAACCTTCAGCCTGATAGCAGCGTAAAACGAAGTACAGGCTGCGTTCAGCTTGGCTTGCTAAATTATTACACTGTGAGGCGTGCATAAACTGCGCTAAACTCGCTGCAATAAACTGTTTGTTTCCGGATGAGGTGTCTGATGTCTGTTGTTAACGTGCTAAAAACCAGCTTATTGCTGCTAACCACCACGCTTGTATTAGCCGGTTGCGCCAGCCCGAAACAAGCTAATATTGACTATGACCGTACGGTTAATTTTCAACAATATCAAACCTTTGCTTTTTTTAAGCCCACCGAAACGGCTGAGGCAACAGCCGAAACCAAAACAGCTGACACGGCAGAAACTGCTGCGACAGCCCCTAGCTACGATCCGTTACAAGCGCAACATTTTAAAGCCGCCATCATTCGTGAAATGACTGATTTAGGCTATCGCTACAATGAGCAAAGCCCGCAATTGTTAGTGAATTACCAGATCAGTACAGAGAATCGGGAAGATGTTCGCAGTTCGCCTTTTAGCATTAACGCCGGTTATGGCTTTTTCGGTCGCAATAGCGCTTTGAGTTTTGGCTTTCCTATTTTTGGCGGTGTTGAAACACATCGTTACAAAGTGGGATCGATTCTAATTGATGTGATTGATGCCAGCGAGAATCGCTTAATTTGGCAAGGTATGACCGAAGGTAAATTAGCCGCAGACTCGAAGGTGCATTCGCAAGATAGCATTAGCGCAGCAGTGGCGCTGATTTATCAGCGTTACCCTACACGGTTAAGTGCCGATAACAAATAAATGCTTTGGCCAGTGCCTCAACAGCACTGGCTTAATGCCCGAAGATTTAATCAAGTGCTGCCAACAACGTATTACAGTGGGTTATTATACCCATCATTAATAACCAAGATGCTCAAGCCCGCTGATGTCCTTAGTTAACTGCTTAGCCAAGCGCTTTGCCCTTCGCCCATGAACCCTCGAATTCCTCTCACTAAAGCGATTGCTTCGCGCGGTTTTTGCTCACGCCAAGCGGCGAACCGTTTGATCAGTGCAGGCCAAGTGTTGGTTAACGGTGAGCCGGCTCGATTGCAACAACGAGTTGCTGTTGATGATGAGATCCAGATTAACGGTGAAAGCTTAGCAGCTGCCCCAGCATGGCAATATTGGCTTTATCACAAGCCGGTCGGTATCGATTGTAATAATCGAGCTGCTGATCCCGCCAGTATCGCGCAGGTGCTGTCACAATTACCGGTTCGAGCGTTCGCCGTGGGCAGGCTAGATAAAGACTCGCGCGGTTTATTACTGCTGACCAATGATGGCGAACTTGCCCAGCGCTTACTGCATCCACGTTATCAGCACCATAAGCGCTATCTGGTGCGCGTGCAGCAAGCGATTACCGATGCAGACGCAATGAGCAAAGCCTTTGCTGCTGGCATAACATGGCAAGTGGGGCCGCATCAATATCAAGCAAAGCCCTGTTTGGTTAAGGTATTAACTGCACACAGCTTAGAAATTTGCCTCAGTGAAGGACAGCATCGGCAAATTCGTTATATGTGCCGAGCGCTTGGCTTTAAAGTGGTTGATTTGTGTCGGATCGCTATTGGCGATTTACCACTAGGTGATCTCGCCGAGGGCAGCTATCGGCCTTTAACAGCACCCGAATTAGCACAACTTCGCGCGTTGCAAACGCCAGAGCCAACAACTTAGCGCTAAGGTTAAGCAATACATCAGCAAAGAGCCCATAATCACCCCAGGCCAAGCCGCCCACTGCCAAAATGGTTGCAGGTAAACGCCACCGCTACTGGCGCCGATATAGTAAAACACCAGATATAACGCACTGGCACTGGCTTTAGCGCGGGTAGCCTGTTGATTGACAAAACTGCTGGCGAGTGAATGGCACAAAAAGAAACCAAAGGCGCTGATAAAAAAACCCGCGACCATCCCCAACAGCCCTGCAAAGAGGGTCATGATTGAGCCTAACATCATAATCAACACCCCCAGCGCCATCGCGCCTGGCAAATTAAGCCTCTGGGCAATTTTAGCGGAATAAGCCGAGCCTAAAGTGCCGGTTAAATAAGTTATAAATAACAGCCCGATAAGGCCGCTACTTAAATTAAACGGCGTGGTCGCCAGCACAAAGCTGGCGTAGGTATATTGGTTTAAAAAGATTAAAAAATTTAAGCCGCCAATCAGGTAGGTTAATAATAATAATGGCTGGCTTAAGTGATAAAGATTATCTTGTAAAGCCTGTTTTAAACGAAACGGTTGACGCAAAAAATACTGAGCGGCCGGTAAATAGCGCCAAACCGCATAACAACTGAGCGCCCCTAACAGCGTCATTGGCCAAAACACCCATTGCCAGTGCCCCAAATCCGCTAACCCACCGGCGAGCAAGCGCCCTGAGATCCCGCCTAACGAATTGGCACTGATGTAATAGCCCACCGCGCTGACTAACGCCGGCTTACTGTATTCTTCGCCCATCCAGGCAATCGCAATCGCCGGCAAGCCCCCCAAACAACAGCCTTGTATGGCCCGAAGTAACACCAAGCTACTGAAACTTTGCACCTGCGTGAGTAACAAGGTACTTACGCTCATGCCAATTAAGGTGGCTAACAGCAGCGTTTTGCGCCCCCATGCATCCGACAAAGCAGCATACACTAGCAGCGACAGGCCCAAACACAGCGTCGCCACGGTATAACTAATACTGGCCTGCAGCGGGGTTAACGCAAATTGACGGCTAATTTCCGGCAACAGCGGCTGCATTAAATGCAAATTAGCGAATACCGCCACGGCGGCTAAACAAAGTGCTGCAACACTGCGGTAATAGGCGGCAGATTTATATTCGATCACTGACCATGCTCAGTTAACTACATGCGGTTATTGTAACGGATCGCCAACCGCGAACAAACCAACTCGCTAAATAATCACAAGAAAACGCCCTCCCCCAACAAAACGTCTCTGAGTAAGGCCCGACCATTACCGGAGTGTGGTATGACCTGTCTCTGAGTGAGGCCCGACCTGTACCGGAGTGTGGTATGACCTGTCTCTGAGTGAGGCCCGACCTGTACCGGAGTGTGGTTGTACCAGCTTGCGGCGGTGATCTAAGGTGCGATGAAGTAAATGCTTGTACCGAGGATGACAAAACGTTGTGATAGCGGCATAATCGAGTGCGAACTGCATAAAAGCAGACAATAATAATAATTCATTACCCGGGGACTCCATGAATTCTCACTCCACTGCGCTGGGCAACCACCACACTCAGCCACAATTTTTCGGCCATCCGGTCGGGCTTTACGTATGCTTTTTAACTGAAATGTGGGAACGCTTTTCGTTTTACGGCATGAAATATTTGCTGTTGTTATATTTAACAAAGTATCACTTGTTCAGTGACGCCGGCGGCTTGGATGTATTAGGTAGCTATGCGGGTTTAGTGTATGCCATGCCTGTGATCGGCGGCATGCTTGCCGACCGCTATTTAGGGATGCGCAAAGCCGTTACCTTCGGTGCCATTTTGTTGTGTTTAGGCCACTTAGGTCTTGCCTACGAAGGCTTTCAAGCCTATGTCGAAAACGGTGTGGTGGTACAAGATACCGGCGCGATTCAAGTGTTCTACTTTTCGTTAGCCTTAATCATTATGGGTGTGGGGTTTTTAAAGCCAAACATTTCCACTATCGTCGGCCAATTGTACGGTAAAGATGATGCCCGCCGTGATTCTGGGTTCACCATCTTTTACATGGGTATTAATACCGGCTCATTTATTGCCACCTTATTGGTTACCTATATCGGTGAAAAATTCGGTTGGGGCTGGGGTTTTGGTTTAGCCGGCATCGGTATGGTACTGGGCTTAATTGTGTTCTTGGCCGGCCAAAAATACCTGTATGGTTATGCCGAGCCCAATGATCCCGTGCGCTTAAAACAAAAGGTCTTTGCTTTTGTCGATCGTGAATGGCTGATTTACCTAGCAACCATCCCTGCCCTGTTTGTTGTATGGCAATTGGTACAATACAACCCTATCGTTCACTCTGCGTTATTAGGTTTGTCGTTCATCGTGTTAGCCGGCGTGATCTGGTTTATGGTAACGCAATGCAATAAAGAAGAACGTGATCGCATGTTGGTGCTGATCATCTTAACCTTCTCTACGGTGGTGTTTTGGGCCTTGTTTGAACAATCGGCTTCATCCATGACCTTGTTTGCCGATCGAGTGATGGATCGCACAGTGTTCGGTTTTGAAACCACGGCAGGTCAATACGGTGCGTTAAATCCATTATTTATTATTACCCTAGCGCCTATTTTTGCCTGGCTGTGGGTAGCACTTAGCAAACGTAAGCTTGAACCAAGTACGCCAGTTAAATTTGCACTGGGTATTATGCAAGCCGGTTTAGGTTTTGGTGCCTTAGTGATTGGTGCACAATTTCCGAATGAAGCGGGCTTAGTCAGCGCCGGTTGGATGGTGCTAGCGTATATGCTGCATACCATGGGCGAATTGTGTTTATCCCCAGTGGGCTTATCAGCGGTTACCAAATTAGCTGTACACAAAGTGGTAGGTGTGATGATGGGCGCGTGGTTCTTGGCCACCGCATACTCAGAATTACTGGCAACGCAATTAGCTAAACTGGCCGCCATTGAAACACCCAGTGGTGAAGTCGCCGATGTTGGCGCTGCCTTAGCAGCCTACACTGAGCTATTTACCTTCTTATGTTACTTTGGTATCGCTGCAGGTATTTTTATGTTGGTTATCAGCCCGCTACTGAAAAAACGTATGCACGGCATCCAATAATCTTTAACACCTTGTTACCCTCAAACACCTCGGTCTGCTGGCCGGGGTGTTTTTTTATGGTTTTACGGCTAAAGTTATTGTTGTAGCGGCCGCTACAACGTTAATTGAAAATGGATCTAGGGATCACTTATGAGCAGCATTAAAACCGACAGCATGGTAAGTCCGCTACGTAGCAATGCTAATAACGCTGCAGTGATACCAGAGAAGCAAAGCAAACAACAACAAAATGCCGCTATTTTAGCGGCCAGTGAAAAAGTGGCGTTGCAAAGTAACAACAACATCCTCAGCCTGCTTTATAAAACTGCGCTGGAAGGCATTAACGACGCCTTAGAGCCAACCTTAGGTAAAAACGCTAGCAAAAAAATCTATGAGTCTGGCATTGATACCTCGCCCGAGGCCACCGCCGAGCGCATTGTCAGCTTTGCCACCAGTTTGTTTAACATTTACAAACAACAAAAACCGTCTGAAGACAGCTTAAAGCAATTAGATGATTTTATGGGAACCATCGGCAAAGGCATTGAGCAAGGTTTTAGCGATGCAAAAGCTATCTTAACCGGTTTAAAAGTGTTTGAAGGTGATGTCGAAAAAGGTGTCGCTAGCACCTACGATATGGTGCTGAAAGGCTTACAAAACTTTCGTGAAAAACTGATGGCAAGCTATGAGCAACAAGCCGAAACGGCTAAAAGTGAGCCGGCGACAAAAAGCCCATAATCAGCATGAAGTGCTTACTCCGCAATAGGCTCGATACGAGTGACCAATAATTGGTCAATTTTGTAGCTATCGATATCAACCACTTCAAATTTATAGCCGGCATGCAGCACAAAATCGGTGCGTTTCGGAATTTTCTTCAGGGTATACATCATAAAACCCGCTATGGTTTCGTAGTTTTCGGCATTCGGAAAACGCGGTATATCCAGTACCCGCATCACATCAGCTAGTGGCGTTAAGCCTTCAACTAACCATGAATTACTGTCACGCGCGACAATCTGCTCTTCTTCTGAATTAACCAACTCGCCCATCACAATACTCATCACGTCTTTTAAGGTGATAATGCCCACCACCATCGCGTACTCGTTTAAGATAATGGCAAAGTCGATACCCGCCGATTTAAAGTGCTCTAACACCTCATACAAAGACAAGGTATCCGGGATAATTAATGGCGTGCGCACAATGCCGTCTTTTTGCAAAGAAATAGGCTGATCGTGTAATACCTGCATTAAGATATCTCGGGTATCCACATAGCCAATCACTTGATCTAACACACCCGCGCACACCAAGAACTTAGCATGTGGATGCTCAGCAATTTTGGCTTTAATACTCTCTTGCGCCTCGTCTTTGGTGAAAAAGATTAAGCTTTCGCGCGCGGTCATCGCCGAGGTTACGGTGCGCGATTCCATATCAAACACATTTTCTAATAACTGATGCTCATGCTCTTGCAACACGCCGGCCTGCGCGCCGGCATCCATCATGGCCATAATGTCATCAGGCGTAATATCATCTTTGCGCAGTGTTGGTATTTTAAGCATACTAAAACACCAATTAGCTAAACCGTTAAATAACCACACCAAGGGTTTAAGCAGCATAATGAGTAAGAGCATGGGGGCGACAATGCGCAGCGCAATTTGCTCGGGGGCAATCATGGCTAAGCGTTTAGGCATTAAATCGGCAAACAAAATAAATAATGACGTGACAAAGAACACAGACAAAGCAAAAGCCGCAGGCTGTACCCAAGTTTCGTTGCTGAACAAACCGAGCATATTGGCAAAATAAGGTGTAAAAGCCGACTCACCTAAAATACCGCCGAGTATCGCCACGGCATTAAGACCAATTTGCACCACCGTAAAAAAGTTACCTGGGTGTTCTTGCAGCGCTAAAATTTTCTCAGCGCGAACATCGCCCTCGGTGGCCAATAAACGTAACCGCATTTTGCGTGACGCCGCTAAAGAAATTTCCGAAACAGAAAAAAAGGCGCTGGTGGCAACTAAAAAAAACATCATCAGCAGGTATTCAAAGGTGGTCATAATGTATCCGTTAACAAAAGCCTAAATTAGGCATCGGCAAGGTTCCGATAGCGCTATTATAACTGATCATTAAGTAATTTTTTCAATAAAGTAGACTTCTGACACAAACTTGGTTAAAACTAATACTATGAATTCACTTTATTACGACTCAATGACATGCAAAGCCAAGTAGTTGTTTGGATTACCTTGTTAATCACTGGTTGGTTATGTCTTACTATTCCGCATGCCTATGCCAACGCTCCGGCTGAAGCAGTTGAAGCATCTGAGAAACCCCATAAATATCAAGATATTGCGCTAGAAAAACAACTAGACCACTATTTAACGCTTCAAGTCAGCGATGCAGCCGCTGCCAAAGTGTTGTTAGAACAATTAGTAAAGTCATTAGATGAAAACACGCCAATAGAGTCTAAAGTACGAACCTTGTCTTATTACGTTGCATATTATATGCACAAAGGCGAGATCGCGCATACCGATAGCGCTTTAGACACCCTAGAACAATTAACCACACAGCCGCTAACGCCAAATGCACGAGCAGAAATTTTCAGCACCCGCATTGATGTGCTTACCTTTCGAAATGAACTCAATCAAGCTTATATTCATGCCGACAGCTTAATTGAAATGCTTCCTGAGCTGAGTGATACTCGAATAATTTATTGGGTAAACGCGATATTAGGTCGTTTATTCCGAGATACCCAAGAGTTTGATAAGGCATTATTTCATTACAATGCAGCGTTAGACACCTTAGATGGCAGTAATGATAATCGTGTGTTGATTAGACGAGTATTTCTGACAAGACAAACAGCTTATGTTCATATTGATTTAAAAAACTGGGAACGTGCAAAAGCCTTACTAGAAGAATTGATCACCGAGCTGAAACATCATCAACAAGATGCATTATTGCCCGATGTTTATCTAACTCTTGGTTTTGTTTATTCCTCTTTAAAAGATTTTGCGGCAGCCGAGCAAGTTAACTTGGCCGGTTTAGCCGGGGCTCGTCAGTTTAACAAACATGCTTTACTATTAAAGTTTATGAATAACCTGGGCTCTGACTACATTGACCAAAATAAATTGGATGCTGCAAAAACCATTCTAGAGCAGGCCTTAGCAGAAGCTCAACTAACCAACGAGATAAACACCACTAATTTTATCGAATTCAATTTAGCTTATTTACAAGTACTTGCCGGTAATAGCCAGCAGGGCTTTGCCAAAATGCAAGAAATTTTTGACTACGCAAAAAAGCGCAACAACAAAGCGATCCTCGAAGAATATACACTGTCTTTTACCAAAGCATATAAAGCCGTCAATGATTATAAAAATTTGGCCATCATGCTTGAGCAGTTAATGCAAATTCGCAGCGAGATTATGATCGCGGAGCGCGAGCAAAATATTCGTAACTTGCAAGATCGCTATGATTTAAAAACCCAAAACCAACGCATCACTATTTTGCAGCAGCAAAATGCCTTGCAAGAGGAGTTATTAACTAACAAGCAATTACAGCAAACCATTACCCTTTTGTTTATTTTTATTATGGGTTTAGCGGCGTTGTTATTGGTTAATTTATACCGCAAAGTACAACGCTCCAATCTACGCTTAAAAGAAGTCAATAAACAACTGGAATATCAGTCTTTACGCGACCCTTTAACCGGCTTATTTAATCGTCGTGCTATGCAAGATAAAATGGCGAAACGGCATAAAAGCAGCCAGCCGGATGCTTGCGCGCTCTTATTGTTAGATATCGACTTTTTCAAACAAATTAACGATAACTATGGCCATGCGGCAGGTGATGCCGTGCTGATTGATTTAAGTCGACGCTTATTGGCCTTAACCGATGAGAACGAGCTGTTGATCCGCTGGGGTGGTGAAGAGTTTTTAATTGTTATTCAGCGTTTAGAGCAAGAAGATATTGATCAACTCTGCCAACAAGTACTGCAAGTGGTCAGTGCCCTACCCGTGGTATACGAAGGCAATGAGATCCCCGTGACGATTAGCGGTGGCTTTATTCGCTTGCCGTTTTCGCAAGTTCCTGAGCATCAATTTAATTGGGAAAAAGTATTACAGGTTGCCGATATGGCCCTTTACTTAAGTAAGTTGAATGGCCGTAACCAAATCAACCTGATTGACGAATTGCGAGTGCCGTTTGCCGATGCAGAGCCGCATTTACAATCAGATCTTAATGGGGCGATCCGCGAGAACATGCTTAATTACCATGTCATCAAAGGGTAAATTTTAGCTTATCTCTAGTGTTTGATTACACTCTGCCATATCAGTTGAGACAGTGCGCACAGTTTTCCCATGTGCGCTTTTCTTTACCTTAAACACTCCACAGCAAAAATATAATGGCACGGCCCTCTAACGACATCTTGCTGCATTAGCTATAAGTCTAAGTTCTATTTACGCCTGATTTATGTACAGTAAGTTCATAAATAAAAAGTAAAGGACCACGCAATGTCTTACCAACAACAGTACCAAGCAGCATTAACGAATCCGACCGCATTTTGGCAAAAGCAGGCTAACGCCTTGGCATGGCACAAGCCGCCAAGCAAAATCCTCAGTCAGCAGGCTGAGCAGCAGTATCAATGGTTTGCAGATGGTGAGCTTAACACCTGTTATTTAGCACTGGATCAGCAAGTTATTGAAGGGCGTGGCGAGCAAGTAGCCCTTATTTATGACTCTCCGGTGACTCAAACCAAACAACAATACACTTATAAGCAACTCCTCGATCAAGTAGCAAAATTCGCCGGAGTATTACAAGCAAATGGCGTAACCAAAGGTGATCGTGTGGTTATCTATATGCCGATGATCCCGCAAGCGGTGATCGCCATGTTGGCATCGGCGCGGTTAGGTGCCATTCACTCAGTGGTATTTGGTGGTTTTGCACCGCATGAGTTAGCGATCCGAATCGATGATGCTAAACCCAAAGTGGTGATCAGTGCCTCATGTGGCATCGAGATTAATCGTGTTATCAGCTACAAACCGTTACTCGACAGCGCGATTGAAAAAGCAGAATTTAAACCCGAACACTGTATCATTTTTCAGCGCCCGCAAGATCCTGCAACCCTGGTTGCAGGGCGTGATGTGGATTGGCAACAAGCCATGCTTAATGCCACAGCCGTAGACGCGGTGCCGGTGAAAAGTACTGATCCGCTTTACATCCTTTATACTTCTGGCACCACCGGCAAACCTAAAGGTGTAGTGCGCGATAACGGCGGGCATGCGGTTGCCTTAAAATACAGCATGCAAGCCATTTACGATATTCAAGCCGGCGATGTGTTTTGGGCTGCCTCAGATGTGGGCTGGGTGGTAGGACACTCATACATTGTGTATGGCCCCTTGCTCGCAGGCGCCACCACTATTTTGTATGAAGGTAAACCAGTATTTACACCCGATGCAGGTGCATTCTGGCGAGTATGTGCGGAATATAACGTAAAAGCCATTTTTGCTGCGCCTACCGCCTTTCGTGCGATTCGAAAAGAAGATCCACATGCTGAACTGTTAAAACCGCATAACTTAAGCCAGTTAAAACATGTTTTTATGGCCGGTGAGCGGCTTGATCCCCCCACCTATCAATGGGCTTGCGAAGTATTAGGCAAACCCGTGATTGATCACTGGTGGCAAACTGAAACAGGCTGGGCCATTTGCGCCAATTTAGCCGGTGTGGAGTTACTACCGGCCAAGCCAGGCTCGTCAACCAAACCTGTACCTGGCTACCATGTGCAAATATTAGATGACACAGGACAAGCTGTACCCGCCAACACGCAAGGCAATATTGCGATTAAGCTGCCACTACCCCCCGGCTGTTTAACCACCATCTGGGGCAATCCAGAGCGTTTTAAAGCCGGTTACTTAAGTCACTTCCCAGGCTATTACAGCAGCGGCGATGGTGGCTATCTGGATGAAGACGGCTATCTGTTTGTGATGGGCCGTACGGATGACGTCATCAACGTTGCTGGGCATCGTTTATCAACAGGCGAAATGGAAGAGATTTTAGCCTCGCACCCTGCCGTGGCAGAATGCTGTGTTATCGGTTTACCTGATGAATTAAAAGGTCAGCAGCCTGTGGGTTTCGTGCTACTGAAAAACGGCATCACCGTTGATGAAACGACCCTACAAGCAGAGTTAGTCGCGTTAGTAAGACAAGAAATCGGTGCCGTTGCCAGCTTTAAAAAAGCATTAATCGTGCCACGGCTACCCAAAACACGTTCGGGTAAAATTTTACGTAAACTGTTACGGCAAATCGGTGAAGGGCAAAGCTACCAAGTCCCATCTACTATCGACGATCCTGCCAGCTTACCGGAGATCGCCAACATCATGAAACAACGCGGCATCACCTAACACCACCCCACCCCGACACTGGTCAAACCACACTCCGGTACTGGTTTGACCACACTCAGACACTGGTCAGACCGCACTCCGGTACTGGTTTGGCCACACTCAGACACTGGTCAGACCGCACTCCGGTACTGGTCTGGCCATACTCAGACACTGGCCAGACCGCACTCCGGTACTGGTTTGACCATACTCAGAGTCGGTTAGGCTTAATGGCGACTAAGCTTGTTGTTCTGGAAACTGCTGCCGGCGAATTGTGGCAAACTGTGAGCGGCATAAATAAAAAGTGATAGGCCGTGTGATCAACGGATAAACCACCACCAATAACAGAATGTAACCAGGGATGGCTAAACCTTCAGCGCGAGCAATTAAAATAAATAACGTAGAAAGAATAATTAACTTAATAATATTCAACGTTATCTTGGTGGGTGCGGCTAGCCTATCAGCCGCAGTACGAATCACTTCCATGCGCTGTGAAAAATTCAAGCCAGCAAGCTCGGGGATACTCTGACTGTTGAAATAAATCATTTATCTTCGCCTTTACTAAAACCAACTAAGTTCTTCAAGATAACACTACGGCTAAACAGGCAATTGCGATTGGTCAAACCGACACTTTAGTCCGGAATGACCAACATAAACTTAATCATTAAATGGAGAACGGATCTCTGTAACATCTATTAATTTTACAGGACGATTCAGCGGTTGGCCACCATCACGACTAATTGGCACCCAAGGCACATTGCCTCGCCCCTTCGAAGGTCTAACCGAAAATAAGTCAAAGGGTATCGATAGATAAAAGCCTTTAGTAAAACTTCCTTCACCATAATCAGCTGCAGAGGCATCCGTTATCGCAGCATAAGCACCAATTATCATGCCGCTATCAAAACGCTTAGCAAAATCGACATTGACCCCTTTATCCTTGGCTAGGAACTGTCCTATATTAAAGGTCAGACGGGTATCAGGTAGGAATTCCGGTTGCCAATACACATTAATGTGGCCGGTTAACACACTGTAATCAAAAAAGGCAAACTCCTTTTCAAAAGAGCGTTGCTTGACATAGTTTAAATCAAAACCAACAGAAAAATTACTGTCAACAGGACGATATAACAGCTCTAAACCGGCGCCACCAAACATTGTTTCAAGATAGCCAACATAAGCTTGTGCAAATAACGAAGGGGCAATTTGATTTTGCCAATGACCATAAACGTTTTCAACACTAAGCCTGCTGCGCGTAACATATTCACGTACAAAGGTACGAACGCGTGGCAATGCCGTATCTAAAGGATCAACTTTAAAGTTAAATTGATCAAAGTTATCCAACATTGTTAGCTTAGCAGTACCATTCAGCCTAAATTTATCATTAAAATGATAACCACCCGCTAAAAGCAAGCCTCCTTGGTACATATAAAACTGTTCAGGGTTGCCAAACGACTGTACCCAAAAAAATTCCGAATTAGTGTAAAAACCAGATACATCCGCTGTTCTTACGCCCTCTACTGCTTTTAAAGAGGGTTCTTGTCTTATATATGTTGAACGAAGGTCGGGTTGTAATACATCGTAAGACACTGCAGCAATAAAACTATCAGCATCAATAACCTTTTCAACAAGCGGCAAAGTGCCGCTGTACTCTAATACCCTAATTGTTTTAAGCCCAGCCGGAAGTTGTGCTGCAATAGCACGCCCAACCCGCTCGGTAAGTTCTTCATCATCACGAAAAGCGATGGAATGACCATGAATAATTAATTCATCACCTTCGACATGAACACCTCGTGGCACAAAGCCAGCGTTGTAGTACAAATTACTAATAAGTGTGTTGAAATTAATGCTAGCAGGTATATCACTGCGCTCCGTGCTAACCGGGATCATAGGCGGTTTAATTTTATATTGTTCTGCTTGATGCAGATTAAAAGCGTAATGCACGCCAAAACCTAAAGTGTTACCACGTTGGTAATTCAAATCAAAAGTAAAATCCTGATATTGGTAAGTCGCACCAATATTCCAGCGACTATCCTGCGGAAGTTCTCCAGCAAAATCATCAATGTAGTTATTACCTTCGTACTCTAATTTGAAAAGTAATGGTTGCCAGGCCGTTTGATAGCTGATCCCACCAAAAACTGAGGCAGGGCCTTTAAAAAAACGTTGATAATCAATCTTACCACCTTGCCCACTAAAGCCACCTGGCCTTGTACAAAAACTATCACGTACTTCACAAAATGGATTAGTAACATTGCCTGCCGCCCCCAAGTAACCCCAACCCAGTCCGAGATGAAAATCAAAATTACCTAAGCGTTTACTTAAACTGACAAACTCACTTTCAAATAAGCCTGTACCACCAAAATCTTTAAAACCCAAAGCGACTTCTGGCAAAAACTGACTTTCTTGCCATAAGCGTAACTTTACATCCAAACCTTTATCTTTATAGGTTTGGTCGCCGCTAAAAGCTTCCGAACTGCTGTATAGTCGAGTTCTAACATCAGTATAGCGCGCTGTGGTTTCAAGCCATGGATACAATTGAATACTCACAGACCAAAAACGATATTGTTGATTGTCTGTGTAGTTAAAGGAAAAATTGCCTTCTTCCGCCATGCGTGCTGTTGGCGTTTGAATTAAACCCACGCCACCATGCACCGCCTGAGATGGGCCATTTGATAAAGTAGGCCAAGAGTCATTTGCCTGAACAATACCGGAAACCAACAGCATCAGCCAAGCGCAATTGAAAGATAAAAAATTGTTTCGCATTAATACACTCTATTTACAGCCAAAGAGACAAGCAATTGATTAAATTCGGCAAGGCTTTTTGCAAATAAACCCGTTTTAAAAGGTATAATAACTTGCGCACCCGGCATCAGCTCATAATGAGTATGATTCCAAAGCTGTACTCCAACCTTTAATACTTCGCCATTAGGCTGAACCACAATGACATAGCTACTATCTGCTACTGAGCTCAAACTAAGCTGTTTGTGGTAAAAGCTAACCGATTTGCTACCTTGATGTGAAATTGTTTTTGCTTGGCCAATCGCTCCCCAAAATTGAATTTCAGTAGGACGGGACGATACCACTAATTTATAGTTACCTGAGTCAAACCGTGGATTAAAACGTCGCTGAACCCTTACTAAATCTTGATCAATGGTAATAGGTATACGTTTTGCAAACTGCCAAGCAGAAATAGCATTCACTAACTGCGCTATTACAACTTGCATATTTTCCTTTTCAGAACGCAATAAACTAGTCGACATGGAAGAAAATAAAGCTAACTGCTCTGAAACGTCGGCAGTATCCAGCAAAAACAATTTACTAGATGGCCAATAGCGTGCAGTTTCAGCAGGTAAATGAGCTAAAACTTCAGATAAGCGAGGCCGTTCACTGAACTCATGTATTTGATGCTCTAATTGCACAGTTACAACTGGCTCAGCGCTGAAAAGGTTAGTTGATGTAAAAACGGTTAGGGCGAGTACGTAAAGTATAATCTTGGTAATGAGGCGTTTCACACGGCATCTCCCGTTACTATAACACCACGCTGCTGGAAGATACGGACAATGTCGCTGATAAACACCAGCTCGAAAACTTCGCCACCTGGTAGCAGCTGTTGTTGGCTTTTTAGTACCTTACCGGTTTCAGCATCTAGCCAAAACGTATTCTGCCATGCAGTATCAAAACGCCAATAATGACCATCCGAGATATAGTTTAGTTTCTCGGTTATTTTGATCACATTTATTGGTTGTGCAAAAAACTCTAAAGTTTGATCTGAGCCAACAATAAAAGTAGATCGAACTTCATTACCGTAAGTTCCTACTTGCCAATCAACACCGCGGATCCAACTCGCCTTATCTACATTTACTCTTTTAAGAGGATCAGAAGCAAGGTTAGTGACATGCAATAAATCATTACTTAAACCTTGAGTTTTTACAATTCTACCTTGCTCAGTAATTAGTACAGCTTGGTCAGCAGATAACCATTTTTGCTGGTTAGTGGTTCCAGACATTAACCCCATAGCTGCACGTGGGCGATTGCCATTACGAACGTATAAAAAGTCATTTGGGGCATCAGTTAAATAAGAATAAGTTAGCGCAACATCTTCACCAGGTTTCAACGCTAATTGGATTAAATCAAGGTAATTGCGATAAGTATTAGAACAACCCGCAATCAGCAAAAAACAGCAAAAGCTGAATACAAGTTTAGCGATAGGCATGATGAATAGGCTCAGATAGGAAAAGCCGCCATCAGGCGGCTTTTTTTACTTAAGGGTTAGTAAGAATTGCTAAATATGTAGAAGTTACAGGAACTGTAATGGTAGTAGTGTTTGTACCCGTACCTGTTACCGTTACCGTAGTGCTATTAGTAGTACAAATACCATTAACAGGCGCAGCATCACCAGTTTTACAAACTAGTACTAGTTCTGGAGGTAGTGGGCCGGTTTCATTGCCGGGCAATGCACCTGATTGTCGAGCGTTAGAAACAATTGTTGCAATTACAGAAGCTGCTATAGAGCCAGCAACTAAAGTAGTTACGCCAACACCACCAAAACTAACTACCTTTTCTTCTTGTGCTAAAGCTTTACCACTAAAAGTAGCTAACAAGGCAACTGCAGCCAGTGTTAATTTTTGCATTTTATATCCCTCTAAATTGAATTTTAATGTTGTAAAGTCTAACCTACGCGATAGCTTTTGACAACGTGGTATTTGCTGGAATTAGTATTTCTATAAACAATAGATGATTACGTTATACAAATTCAAGCGATTTGTTGTGATGAGTTTTCAACTATGTGCGATTCTATCGAGATCGCGGCTTTTGAATCAGAAATATTGGCAATTTGGGCACCCGTAATAACCGCACAAGTCGCATTGGTCACCAAATCACTTGTGGCATTACTGTAATTAAACTCGGTTGGCGCAGAGCGGATCAGCTCAATAATTTCTTCTACCGCAAAACGATCACAGGCTACGTCTAAACGAGCTAAAAGATGCTGCATCTGCTCCCAGTTTAAACAGGCTTCATCGGCAGCCATAATACGGCTATGCTCAGTTTTGCGAACGTTACTGCCTACCAGTAATTCTTCATACAATTTTTCGCCGGGCCGCAAACCCGAATAGTGAATTTCGATATCGCCCTCTGGATGAGCAGCATCTTTCACTTCAAGGCCCATTAAATGGATCATACGGCGGGCTAAATCTGCAATTTTTACGGGCTCGCCCATATCCAGTACAAATACATCACCGCCTTTGCCCATCGCACCCGCTTGTATCACTAACTGTGCTGCTTCAGGAATGGTCATAAAGTAACGAATAATATCTTTGTGCGTTACCGTAACGGGGCCACCTTTGCGAATTTGCTCACGAAATAAAGGTACCACTGAGCCAGAAGAGCCCAACACATTACCAAAGCGCACCATACAAAAGCGGGTTTTATTTTGATACTGCGCTAAAGCCTGTAACACTAATTCAGCCAAGCGCTTAGACGCCCCCATCACATTGGTTGGGCGCACCGCTTTGTCGGTCGATATTAATACAAAATTTTGAACGCCGGCTTTAATAGCCGCATCGGCTGCATACCAAGTACCGAACACGTTATTTCTTACGCCTTCCACTACATTGTATTCCACCAACGGTACATGCTTATAAGCTGCGGCATGATAAACCGTGTTCACTTCAAAGGTGCGCATTACTGTTTCTAAACGGCTTTGCCGCTGCACTGTACCCATTACTGGGATCAATTTAATGTCTAAGCCTTCGGCTTCAATATGATTACGCAGTTCTTGTTCAATGGCGTATAGCGAAAATTCAGATAACTCAAACAGCACTAAGGTTAAAGGTTCGCATCGAATAATTTGCCGGCACAACTCAGAGCCAATAGAGCCGCCCGCGCCGGTCACCATTACAACTTTGTCTTTAATATTGGCGTTTAAAAGCTTGGTTTTAGGTGCAACCGGATCTCGGCCTAGCAAATCTTCAATTTTCACATCTTGCAATTCATCAATGCGCATACACCCATCGACTAAATCACTCATACCTGGAATAGACAACACAGGTAAAGGTAATTGATCTAAGCGATCTAATACTTCACGACGGCGAGAGCGGCTTGCCGAAGGCATCGCTAGTAGTACGCGGCCAATGTTTTTTTGTTTAATAATACTGGCAATGCTATCAGGGTTACCTACCGGAATGCCTAAAATGGTTGAGCGTTGTAAGGTGTTATCATCATCCACAAACATTACCGGATGATACTGATCGCCGTTTAATAAGGCTTGCGCAAGCTGTCGCCCAGAGGAACCTGCACCATAAATGAGTACACGTGTTTTATGGCCGTTATTTTGCGGTAAAAAAGCCATTCTTGCGGTTAAACGAATACCACCAGAGGTAACTAAAGCAAGCAATGCATACACAATAACCAAGCTAGTGCGATCGTGCACGCCTAACACCGCAAACAAGCCCGCTAACACAATGGCACTACCCACTATACCAAACAGTACCGCGCCCAAGGCATGCTGCCCAACATAACGAATTACTGCACGATACAAACCAAGCTTGGTAAATAGTACTAAAGTAATAGGCAGCGTGACGAGAAACGCAAACATAATGAGTTTAAGCTGCGCAACATCGCCATTCTGCGTAAGTACGAAGGCAAGAATAATAGATAAAAATAAGAATAACGTGTCTATCGATACCGATATTAAACGTTTAACCGAACGCGGCAGCGCCAGTAACCAAGTAAACATGAAGAACTCCTAGTGCCGATAGATAACACCGACACTCACTTACAAACTCAATACCAAATTATAGCAGCAAAACGTTGTGCTGTTTAGGCACTCGGTTTTAACAATGTATCTAACCAGTGTTTAAAATCTGGCCCTAAGTATTTATCGCGCAGGCCATATTCTACAAAAGCCTGCATATAGCCAAGTTTATTACCGCAATCGTGGCTGCGCCCTTTAATATGATAGGCATTTACTGCTTGCGCTTTCATTAAAATGGCGATGGCATCTGTAAGTTGAATTTCATCACCGGCACCTTGCGGCGTATATTCTAATGCTTCCCAAATATCAGGAGAGAACACATAACGCCCTACTACCGATAAATTAGATGGCGCTTCATCAATAGGGGGTTTTTCAACAATCGCAGTCATATTAGCTGACTCACCTGGTGACAATTCATGCCCCTGCACGTCTGCAACCCCATAACTAGAGACGTTTTGCATTGGCACGGGTTCAACCATTACCTGGCTAACACCTGTTTCGCTAAACAGCTTTGTCATATGTGCCAGGTTTTCACGTTTTAAATCGCTGTCGTAGCCATCAATTAATACATCAGGCAATACTACCGCAAAAGGAACATCCCCTACCAAGGGCCGCGCACAGAGTACCGCATGGCCTAGCCCTTTCGCTTGGCCTTGGCGAACATGCATAATGGTGACATCTTTCGGACAAATATTTTGCACTTCATCTAATAACTGGCGCTTTACTCGTTTCTCTAACATTGATTCCAGTTCAAAACTGATATCAAAATGGTTTTCAATGCTGTTTTTCGAGGAATGCGTGACCAAGATAATTTCTTTAATACCGGCAGCAATACACTCTTGCACCACATACTGGATAAGCGGCTTATCCACTACCGGTAGCATTTCTTTAGGAATAGCTTTAGTTGCAGGCAACATCCGTGTACCAAGGCCGGCAACAGGTATTACAGCTTTACGAACAATACTTTTTTGCATATTTTTTCCATTCTAAAATTGCTAATGTTAATCTTTTAGCTGATGATAAAACTAAAAATTCAACACTCAACACTCAACACTCAACACTCAACATTATAATAACCTTTATACCAATTAACAAAACGCTGCATACCCACATCAATTGGCGTGGCCGGTTTAAAGTCGACCGCGGCTTGTAGGTCATCAATATCAGCAAAAGTAGCCGGTACATCACCGTCTTGCATTGGGTAATATTCTTTTATCGCCGTTTTACCGGCAGCTTGCTCTATGGCTTCAATAAAAGCCATCAGTTTCACCGGCTGGTTATTACCAATATTAAACAGCTTGTAAGGGGCGAAGCTTTCGCTGCTATTAGTGCCATCCCAACTAGGCTGCGCTAGCGGTGGCTTAGCTTGAATACGCACTATGCCTTCTACTATGTCGTCTATATAGGTAAAGTCACGCATCATCTGGCCATGATTAAACACTTTAATCGGCTCGCCCGCTAAAATGGCTTTAGTAAATAAAAAGGGTGCCATATCGGGGCGGCCCCAAGGGCCATATACTGTAAAAAACCTTAAACCGGTGGTGGGTATGCCATACAAATGACTATAGGTATGCGCCATTAACTCATTGGCTTTTTTGGTTGCCGCATATAAAGACACCGGGTGATCTACCCGATCGGTGGTACTAAACGGCATTTTCGCATTCATGCCATACACTGAACTAGATGAGGCATAAACTAAATGCTCAACCTTGTTGTGGCGACAACCTTCTAAAATTGTGAGGGTGCCAATTACATTACTATCGGCATATGCCAAAGGGTTGTGCAGCGAATAACGCACCCCCGCTTGCGCCCCTAAATGGATTACCCGCTGAAACCGCTCTTGTGCAAATAACGCGGCGATACCTTCGCGATTGGCTAAATCAAGTTCCACAAAACGAAATACCGCTATATCAGTTAACTGTGCCAGGCGGTCTTTTTTTAGTTGTACTTCATAATAATCATTCAGATTATCTAAACCGACAACACTATGGCCTTCGGCCAGCAAACGCTGGCAAACATAAAAGCCAATAAAACCGGCAGCACCGGTAACCAAAAAGTGTTGTTTCACCATAAAATTATAGAACCTGCTTACTAGCCGCTTTTGCGACAGTTTCACCGCGGCCAATCGCATAATAAGTAAAGCCACGCGCTTCTAATCTGCGCGGTTCAAATAAGTTACGGCCATCAAAAATCACGGGGTGCTGTAACTGCGCTTTGATTAGGTCAAAATCGGGCGCTCTAAATTGTTGCCATTCAGTACATATAACCAGTGCCGCAGCACCTTTTAAAGCCGCTTCTTTGGTACCCACCAAGGTTAAGTCATCTCTTACGCCATAAATGCGTTGTGTTTCTTCCATCGCTTCAGGGTCATAAGCTTGCACTTTTGCACCGGCTTGCCACAGCGTTTCCATAAGCACTCGGCTGCTGGCTTCTCGCATATCATCAGTGTTAGGTTTAAAGCTTAAACCCCACAGCGCAATGGTTTTACCTGCAAGCTCATCACCAAAATGCTGTTGCACTAAAGAAGGTAATTTGTATTTCTGCTTATCGTTAACAGCCTCAACGGCTTGTAAAATCGTTGGTGTATAACCCAGTTGCTCAGATGAACGAATAAGCGCTTGTACATCTTTGGGAAAGCACGAGCCACCATAACCACAGCCAGGGTAAATAAAGTGATAACCAATACGAGGATCAGAACCGATACCCTTACGCACAGCTTCAATATCGGCACCTAGCATTTCTGCTAAATTGGCCATTTCATTCATAAAAGAAATTTTGGTGGCTAACATGCAGTTCGCGGCATATTTTGTTAGCTCGGCAGAACGCACATCCATAAAAATCAGCTTGTCATGGTTGCGATTAAACGGCTCATACAATTCACGCATTAAGTCTTGCGGGCGCTCATCATATGTGCCCACAATAATGCGATCGGGCCGCATACAATCACTTACTGCAGCACCCTCTTTTAAAAATTCAGGGTTTGATACCACATCAAATTCAAGCTCTACATTACGCACTTTTAATACTTCGGCAATTTTAGCCTTAACACGATCAGCTGTGCCAACAGGTACAGTCGATTTATCGATGATCACTTTTGCCGTTTCCATATGATTAGCAATAGTGGTAGCAACGGCCAACACATATTGTAGATCTGCAGAGCCGTCTTCATCGGGTGGCGTGCCCACAGCAATAAACTGCACATCACCGTGCTGCACCCCAGCGGCTGCATCCGTCGTAAAATTTAAATAACCACTGGCAAAATGTTTTTCAACTAATGGCGTTAAGCCAGGTTCATAAATAGGAATAATACCCTGTTTCAGATTCTCAACACGCTGGGCATTCACATCAACACATAATACTTGATGGCCAACCTCGGCTAACACGGCTGCTTGCACTAAACCCACATAACCAATACCAAAGACCGTTACTTTCATGTTTTTTCCATAATTAAAAGTTAACTTAAAGCTCTATGCTAGCTATTACGCAATTATCGCTTTAATTCCCTGCAGCTCTAAGGCCTGCTGCAAAGCAAGTTTCGCATTATTATCACCGTGCACTATCCTAACCTGCTGCGGAGGGTGACGCATCCCTTTTATAAATTGTATCAGCCCCTTTTTATCAGCATGAGCTGAATAGCCGCTTAATGTTAGCACTTCAGCCTGAATGTCAATTCGTTCGCCGGCGATCATAACATAACCACCGCGAGGACCATATTGCTGAATAGCAGCGCCCAGCGTACCGCGTGCTTGATAACCCACAAACACCAATTGATGGGCTGCATCAGGCAATAACGCCTTTAAATAATTCACGACTCTACCGCCCTCACACATACCGCTGGCGGCAATAACAATAGCAGGCTTGCGAGTACTCGCCAGCAAGTTAACCGTAGCAAGGTGTTCTGCATGGCTATCAATAGTATGCAGTTGGGCAAAACTAAGAGGGTGGCGCCCCGCATGCACTTTGCTGCGCGCTTCGGCATTCCAGCAAGGCAGCAGTTGTTGAAACGCAGTAGTAAATTTAGCGGCTAAGGGTGAGTCAATAATTACCGTTAAGTCTTGCCAAGCTAACTGTTGATGAATTTTTTGGCCTTGCAAACGATGGATAATACATTCTAACTCGTACACCAGCTCTTGCGTTCGGCCGATGCTAAAGGCAGGAAACAGCACCGTGCCATTATCTTGCAGCGAATGTAATAACACTTGCTCTAAGCGCTTAACACGTAAACGCCGATCATCATGCAGCTTATCGCCATAGGTACTTTCTATTACCACCACATCGGCGGCATAAGGTGGCTTGGGCGCCACCAGCAAGGGCGAGTAAGGCGCCCCTAAATCGCCAGAAAACACCGTAATAAAAGGTTTTGGCTGTTTACGGCTTGCCGGGTTATTGGCTTGAACAGTGCGGCTAGCAGCAGGGTAATGCTTAATTTCCACATAGGCCGAGCCTAAAATATGCCCGGCTTTTTGCAAGCGAAATTGCCCCGTCGGTTTACCGTGGTAATCAGGTAAGTTCAACCACTGCTTATATTCACACGGCACCAATTGCCGACCAATCGCCCTTAAAAAGCCAGCAATAAGCTTTTCATCACGAGTTACGCCCACTTTTAACGCATCTTCTAACACTAATGGCAGCAAATGGGCAGAAGCGATAGAGCAATAAATTGGTCCCGTAAAACCGGCAGCAAGTAAATAAGGAATACGCCCCACATGATCAATATGCACATGCGTAACAATTAACGCTTGTATATGCAAAATGGGAAATTGAATAGCGAGATTAGCTTTATCACTGCCGCTGCCCTGCTCATCACCCTGAAACAAACCACAATCAATAAGCACCGCATAATCAGCGGCAAGTTGATACTCATGACAAGAGCCGGTCACGCCATTAACGGCGCCGTGGTGGATAAACGTGGGTGGAAAAGCTAATTTGGTCATCCTTGAACCTTTTTAGTTTTTAATGTTCAGTTGTGATGTTTTTACTATTTTTAATGAGCATTTTTATCAATTCTTCACTTTGGCTTAGTATGCTAATAACGTGAGGCTTTTTATTATCTAAATATCCCGATAAACATAGCAAATCTAGCCAATACTTCATATCACGTGATTCTTTACTGGCGATACTCATCTTTGCTATGAAATCGGCTTTAGATTGACCTGCTTGTGCTTCATTATTTGAATAATTGAAGATTAATAGTCAATGCTTGCTAAGGCTCGACGATTAAAAGCCAGCAGTTTTTCATCTACGGTTACTCCAACCTTTAGCACATCTCCTAATACTAAAGGCAACAAATGAGCAGAGGTAAAAGAACAATAAATTGGCCCTGCATAACCGTTAGCTAATAAGTTGAGCTGCCTAAAACCCTCTTGACTATAGAGAATGCTTCAATTATTGCTAAAAACAATGATAGCATTATATAAATTAAAAAAACTACGTGAGACATTTTGAGCAACCACTATTCAATTTATGGCTTAAACATAACGAGTCCGATCTGGCTACCAAGCGCCAATAGCGATACTTTTCAAAACGTCGATCTGAGTTTAAGTGAACATCCCTTGTTTTTATCAGACGTCACTGCTAGAAACGCGCAATGGCAAACTAACGGCTATCAATTGTTAAGCACACTGCCAAATTTAGGACAGGCACTGATTAAAAGCCCAGAAAACATCACCATTTATGCCAACCCCAATCTATGCAAAGAACATCTTTTAACCTTTGCTTTGGGCAGCGGCCTAGCTGGAAGCTTATACCTAAACCAGTTTTTGCCTTTGCACGGAGCATCGGTCAGCACTGGTAAAGGCGCAATTCTTTTTCTAGGTGCTAGTGGCAGAGGAAAAAGCACCTTAGCGCTTGCTGCTGCGAATGCTGGTTGGAAAGTCTTCACAGATGATGTGATTTCACTTCATGGCAATCAAGGTCAAAGCCCAATCAAAGTTTATCCGTCTCACAGAAGGTTTAAAGCTCAATGCGACACGGCGGTAAAACTAGGTCTTTTACCAGATACGAGGTATACCACTGCGCCAGGCACAGAAAAGCATCCTTGTTATATTCCTATACAAATGATCAGCCAAAACCCTGAGCCAATTAAAGCAATTTATTTGCTGCAACAACCTAACGCTAACCATAATTATGCGCTGCAACAGCTAGCACCACACTTTGCTATAGATGCACTGAGCAAACATTGCTATCGGCCTGGCCTGATAAAGTTGTTAAAAAAACAACAGCAACTTTTTTCCCAAAGTGTACAACTGGCTAAGCAAGCACCTTTATATAAGCTGTGGCTGCCAAGCTTTAATTATTGCGGAAGTGTAGCTGGCTTCCAGCATTGGCTTAATGAGTTTTTACAACAACACACATTATAATACTAAGCATGGTATGTTTATCCAGTAAATGATTTTACGGATTATTGACACCGCGATGGTTAAGCATCTAATATAAGATTAGCTTGTATTACGTCTTCATCACCACGCTCACTGAAGGATCCTATATGCAAAACGCTTCTGAACATCAGATAGACACTGAAAAGCAACCTTGGGTTGCACCATCCTTAACATTGATTTCAACAGAAAACACCGAAGGAAAGCCATTTTCCTTCGTGGAAAGTTTCGGATCCGGCCCATCGTAACCGTTAATAACTAAAACTTTTGAAACGTAATGAAGAGGTGTAATCTCATTTTCACCTCCTTATTCTTGAACAAATAAACTAAAAAATTCGTTAAAATTTTTCAAGATACTGGGCTGTAAAGTTTTGAAAACTTTTCCAGCAATCCTCCCTGCTCCGGTAATTGCATAGGCTGCACGGCCCAATTAAGGTTCACTTCAAGGCAGTAAACCTGGTTTTGACTAATGACAAAATCCCAGCCCAACGTTTTTACGCTTGATAACACGTTATGCCCCAGTTGCACCTGCTGTAATAACTGTGACCAAAGCGGTAACTGCCAGTTGTGCTCATACAACAAACCATTATCGGGATTAATAGGCAATAATTTAAATCGTTGCTGGCCTTCATTAACTTCTAGATTAGCTGCCATAAAAATCACTTCTCCTGCACTAAAAGCACTGACCAAGCGGATTGTTATCGTTGCCAGCACCGAAGCCGTTTCTGATAAAAACTGATCCAACACCGAGTGATGATGCAAAAACGGCTGCACAAGGTAACTTTGGCTGGCCATATTTTCATTTATAAAACGCAAAACCACTGCTGGTGCAGTGAGCGTTTCTGTATATGTAGTTAAACAACACTCTTGCTTTGTGATACGAAGGGTATAACAACCCTGCGATCTTGAAGCCGCAACAGGTTTACAGAATACGGTATTATCCTCAAAGCTAGGTAGTTTAGTTAAACGTGTCCCTTGCTGCCAATAGCTTAACGTCGGCACAGTATTCATACCCGCAGCAGACATTTGCTCTGCAAACAGCCGCTTGTTTCGAATTAACGCCTGCACCGGCTCAGTTATATGTGGCTGCCATACCTTATGCCAATCAGGTAACTGTTGAGAATAAATAAAATTGAAAGTATGCGAGTGAGGATAACGATGCAAAACCAACTGATAATAGGCTGCAGGATGAACAGTGCGGCCATAAGCTAGGCGTAATAAATGAAGTAACTGCCGTATTGAAGTGACAGCATAAGCATGCTGCGTTTGTTGAGACTGCGAACGCCAATTACGCCAAATAGCCCAAGGCCCATGCCATAAATACCACCAGAGTAGCTGATGTAACACCACTAACATTGCGAAAAATCTCGGCAACTCAGGTAATACCCGCGAAGAGAAAGACCGTTGACAACGTATGGCGTTATCCGCTGTAGGTAAGATATAGCGCCAGCTGTATAAAGCATACGGACTGCGACGACATATATAACGCTTCCAAATCAGCAGCTTATGCTTCCAGAGCTTTTGAAAAAAATGCCGCATACTGCGAATTAATCCAATACCGGTAAATTTTCTTCAAACTCTGGCAGAAATATCAATTTTTGGTCATATAGCTTACACAGTGCTTTAAGTGCTTCAAGCTTTGTCACGACCATCGGCATAGAGGCAAAGTTTGTTGGTATGGCAGCAAAAGATGCTTCATCAAAAAAGTACTGCGTCAATGGGTGATGTTGTAACTCGGTAATTAAATGCTCGAGCTGTAATTTTTTATGTTCAAGCTGACTCTGCAGCATGCCTTTGGGTAAAATAACATCAGATTTTAGCCGAGTACGGATCCGCTCAGTCACCAAACCGCTTATTGCATCACGAAACATTGAACGCTCAACACCATTCCAGATCTTATAGGCCGAAGGCATACTATACACATACTCAACCAATTCTTTATCGAGCATTGGAAAGCGATATTCCAATTGAAAAAAACGACCTGCAACCTCAGAACCAAAAAGGCGCCAATGCACACCAATATCGAACAACTCGCGCCAATCCCGTTGCTGTACACTTTGCAATTCGGTTCTTCCCAAGACGATTCGCTTGCTTTGCTCAATTTTATCTTCGTGGATCCACTGACTTCTCAGCGGTTGGGCTTGCAATATAAGGTTATACTGCTTCAAGAGAGGGTCTTTACATAATAAATAACGTCGATAAAATGCTGTGGAAAGGTGTTTAAGCAACAAACGCAGTAAAACCTTAATTGGTTGACTACCACGTCCACGCCGATGTTTGCTTTTTAATAGCTTTAATAGCGTTAATAATTTAGCACTCTTTAGCAGTTCATCTTCAAAGAAATCTGCATAGCCGGTGACACAATGGTCACCGCCCCAGCCGCTCAGTAAAGTGCGGACCTGGGTATCTGTTATTAAAGGGTATCGCTCTAACCATTGGCCTGTTTGCGGCATTGGCGCACCAAAAGCATTAAAAATAGCGCGATTTAACTCGGTTTCGCTTTGTTTTGGTTCTACTTCACGCCACTGCGGCCGAATATTGTCATACATCTCAACAAAATCCAGAATATCACGATAGGTCTCTTTATTATTTTCATTAATCGGCTCGCAGCGATATGAAAAGGTAAGTAACTCTTCAGTTGCTAGTATTTTTGCCGCTACACCACAAATAGATGTTGAATCTAGGCCTTCGCTTAACTCGGCACCTACTGTAAAGTCAGTAACCAGACGCCGCTGTACGGCCAACTCAAAACGCTGTCGTAAGCCAGCAATACTTTGCACTTTGTTACTAAACTCGGGGTAATCACGCTGCTGTAACTGCCAATAACGCTGACAAGAAGCACCATCATGATTTACCAGTAAGTAGTGCGCCGGCGGGATAGATTTTATACCTTTACAAGGTGAAACATAACCGACATCGGGTAAGGGTAACCACTGCTTGACCAGATAATCGGGGTTAATTTGGTTATCTAACCCAGGCGCCATTAACAACGCCTTATGCTCATTACTTACCATTAAGCCTAAGTCGCAGTAACCATAAAACAGATTTTTTACGCCAAAATGATCACAGGCGGCAAACAGTTGCCGCTGTGCTTCGTCCCAGATAATAAAGGCAAAATCGCCTAACAAATGTTGAAGGCATTCCAGGTTAAATCGTTGATACAGTAATCCAATTAACATGCCATCCGCTATCTCCGCATCCACTGCAGCATCAAGCAGCTGAAAAATTTGCTCTCGGTTGTCAAGCCTGGCATTTGCCACTACATATAAATGGCCGGGGATAACACTATGCACTTTTTCAAAACGATAGAATGGCGTATTAAACCGCAGTAATTGCCCCATTAGCAGCGGTGTCGGCGTGTTTTGCTGCAGCTGATCTACTTTTTCAGGCTGCCAATACTGGCTGATAGCACACATCTTTTCTGCCTGTGCAGTGGCAAGCTCCGGCCACAATGCAGAGGTTTTTTCAAGCTGCGCTACTGCATAGATATGAGACATTAAACGCTAAGCCTTAGTCTGAAATAGTTATTATTCAAGGTACATAATCCAGCCGTTGCATCATATGAAGATGACAACTGACTAATTGCTGTTTTTGAGCTTTATTTAACCTTTCAGCCCCCTCACCTACTTTACCACTTCGAAAAAACTGTGGGGCTTTAACAGGTTTCTCACGAAAACCATGCTGTAACTCTTTTTCTTTTAATTTATTAAAGTGGCAAGCATCGATAGCATTTTGTATTTGTGAAATGTCTGCACCAATTTCCAGAAAGCTCGCCAACGCACTAAAAGTAGCTAAAGATGAATGCTGCATATCTTCATAACGCATTAGATGCACCCGATGAGGGCTATCTAACCAAGATCGCACATGCTCAGACCAACTTAGCAAACGCTGCTCTACTTGCGAGTTTAATCTGATTTTGGATTTGGACATCCGATAGTCACTCCGACACATGATATCAACAGCCTCTTGCAAAGAAGAGCCATTATGATTGGCAAATGATACGGCAACATCATAAGGATGGCGTACAATATATAACACCCCTTTAGCTGCGTCAGCCGGGAACAGCGGCTGCTGTTGAACATTTAACACATAGGCATCATGTATTTTTATGTATTCTGGTTGTTGTGCCTGCTGGTGCAAAAATCGATACGCTATGGGCCTTAATAATTCAATTTCAACAGAACTACTTTCTTCCAGTGACAGGCCAAGTGCATTTTCTATCAAAGACCGTGAGCTTGCGATACCACCGGTATTAAGTTTATTAATATCTACGCCTTGCTCTGGCCGCATTAATGCATTAAGAAAAGTACGCGTCCAAGTGTTGCCTGATTTAGGGTACGAGGCTAACCAGAAAATACCGCCATTCATTTTACGCCCCTTGCCATAGCATCATGATTTATGGCGTCGGCAAGCTTTGATAAACTGGCATCATCAAGGCGATTCAGCTCTCGGCTAACACTCACCAGCGGTAACGCCCCTAAATGTTTACCACTTAATGTTAAATAAAGCTTATCTCGTTTTAATGGTTTTACCAAAAAAGCTCGATAATAATGCGATTGTAAAGGTTCAAACTTAGCAAAACCGGTTAATTCAGTAAGCTGAGCGGGCTGACGATTATCAGTATCTAACACATACACCACGGCAGGGCGAACAGGTTGCGACTTTTGCTGTTCTGGCCGAAAATAGACTTTGTTAATCACCTCGCGCAAGGGCTGAATGCACTGCGCGGGAAGCTTAAGCACATCTACCGCATCTTGCCATAACTTAATATCATCAAAACCCGGCAGCACCTTTCCATCTTGGTCAATAATAGTAATTTCATCACTGACTAATTTAAACCCTTTAGCCAGCAACGCCGCCGCAATAGTTGATTTACCACTGCCACTACTACCACACAATACAATAGCCTTATCATTTCGGCTCAATGTGGTAGCATGCAACACCATTTTACCGGCCAGCATTGCCTGCACACCTAAGGCGTACCCCTGCAAATACACTTGGATTAAATCTGCATCTGCGCCAAGTACAGCATCTACAATAATGTCACGTTCTGTTATAAAAAACTTGGCTAAGTTGGGTATATCAAGCCAGATTTCACTTGCGCTCGCAAAACAACATGCCGCAATTTGCTGCGCAACATCAGATGTTGGCAGTTCAATCTTACCTTGGTGAATCAATACAGATTCAGTCGAACTGTCAACAGACATAACTTGATTAGAGGTCAGTGCTATTTGGCTATACACACCTACACCAAAAACCTGATAACTTGATGCTGCTGCAAGCTCTGACATAGCTTACTCCTGGGTTACTATGAGCTTATGCTGCAGCATCTGCCCTAAAAACAGCTGCACATCTGTTTCGCACTGTTCAGCCGTAACCTGATATTTCTGTTGCAACGATGAACAAAGCTGCGCAAACGCCATCGGAGCTTCAAGTAGATTCCATATGTCCGCAGCGATCGTATTTAACCCCAGATACTGGCCTTGCTCTTCTGACAGCATCACCAATTCATCACCCATTTGTGCAAATACTACCTCTGGATTGCGGCAATAATGTTTTATGTTATTTTGCATTAATATTTTCCTGCTTTACTTCAACAATGTGATCTGCCCACTGTGCAGCATCTTCTTTATGGCTAATTAGCAACACCGTTATGTGTGGTGTTAACTGTTTTAGGTTATCCAACCATATTTGCTCGGTTTGATTATCTAATGCATTGCTGGCTTCATCTAAGATTAACAGCGACGGTTTGCGGCATAGCGCTCTGGCTAAAATAACACGCTGTCGCTGCCCGCCTGATAGCGCAATGCCCCGCTCACCTACTGTCGTATCAAGCCCTTCTGGCAAACTAAAAATAAAAGTGGCCGCCGCTTGCTCGCATATATCTCTTAGCTGTTCGTCTGTATCGTGTTGGCCAGCAAAAGCCGACCCCCAGACAATGTTGTCCCTAATGGTTGCATCAAATAAAAAAGGCTCTTGCGTGATATAGATCACTTGCTGCCGCCACGCCAACAATGCTAAGTCGTCTAACGCCTTACCATCAAGACATAGCTGCCCTTGTTGTACATTAACTAAACCACTAAGAATGTCCGCTATAGTCGTTTTACCACTACCCGACGGCCCTTGTAATAAGGTAATTTCACCTACAGGTAAATACAGTGATACATGACTAACGCCACGGCCAGAGGGATACCTGTAACAGGCATCTCGCAGCGCAATTTCAACTTGAGGCGCAGCTAAATTAACCGTTGCGTTACCACTTTCCGCATGGCGTTGGAATAGCATAAGGCTTTGATGAATATCCGTAAATGCCGGCAATGTATGCAATAACCGCTGCAAGCTGTTTTGCATGTCTAGCAACAGTGGCATTAAGCGGATAAAAATCACCACCAATAACGTTAACGTCGCTAGTGGCAACGTTAGCCAAAATAACCCGCCATAAGCCATAATGCACACCACAGCCGCAGTAATGATGCTAAACAAAAACTGATTACGGCCACTCTTTCGCTGATAATTAAGCTGGTTATCTCGCAACAGAAGTTGTTGCTGTGCAAAAGTGCTCGCTTGCACCGACTCTTGCTGAAAGGTTTTTATGGTTTTTAAGCCATTTAAATAAAATAATACTCGGTTATACAGCTGCCGCTGCGTCTGAGTAAGGCTTTCACCTAAGTTCAAAGCATTATGGTTAATACCCCGCAAAAAAAATAAAGTCCCGCCACCCAGCAGCAACGCTAGCAGCACAGCCATGGGGGCAAGCTTAAGTGCGACAAAAAGGTAGGTGATAATTAAGATGGCTGATGTAGCAATTTTAAGCACATAAAAGGTCGCCATGCCGACTCGTTGCATACCAGTTGTTAACTGCTCAATAATCTGTTCATGCGCCACCTGCGAACTGTATTGCCAACGCGAGTGCAGCATGGCGTTAAACAAAGTCGCCCGTAACTGATCTGAGGAATGCAGGCGAATCAGAGCCATATAGTTTTCACGCACAAAAATGATGCCAGCACGAAAACACAACAACAAGAAAAACAACAGTAATAATATTGCCGGCTCAACTAATTGTGGCAAGGTTTGAAAAACAGCAGGCAGTTGCGCCGTGACCGAACTATCGCCGGTAAGTGCCCCCAGTAATGGCAGCAACATAAACAGGCCTAACCCTTCGGTAATAGCCGCGATTAATAATAAACAAAAACCCACAACAAGCTGGCGGCCAGAGGTGGCGATAAGATAGCGGATATATTGCTTTAACTGATTAAAAAACAAAGCGACTATTTCCTATTGATTTGGCTACAGCTTATTTATTAGCGGAGAACGGCTGGCTGACATAGCTGGCGACCACAGTAAACTGAGCAAAGCTATTGCCTCCACATACCACTACCGGCCCAGCGATTAACCATGCATGCGCTTTAAGCTGCTGAGCAGGATCGCGTGCAACCCCAAAAAAAAGGGTGTAAGGTAACCCCCACCAGCTTAACCACACTTTGGCAGTAATCGCCTGAGCGAAGCAATTCGCTTTCCAAGGGCAATAATGACTGGTAATAGCAATCAGTTGCTTCAGGTTACGCAACCGCTGAAGATGCTGCGGTGCAACTAAGGGTAATACTGGCGCATCGGCGCGACATCCCAATAAAGGGGCAAGCTTGCGAAATGGTAACAAGAGAACAATAACACGGGAAAGGCCTAGTAAAACCCAGGTAATTGGCATTAGCCAGCGCACAGCTAGCGGTATCTGCGTAAAGCTATGATATTTACGACGCAGTGTCATTGGAACGCTTAACGTTATGCTGGGCTATTAATTGCGACAATACTCTAACAAGATAACGCAGGACCTTATAGCAGGGAAAGGCAGGCAAAAATAAATAATTCAACGGGAAGGTAAGACGATTTAACAACCTTACATCGTCCATATTGGGCCAAAACACCATATTGAATAATAAACGTGCATTATAACTGAGGTTTGACATGAGAAAAAAAGGTTTTATTACTGACTGAAGCGTAGCGCGCTTGGGAAATAAAGCTAGTTGCCAACTAGTGAGCACAGCCTCGACACGTTTTTGTTCAGCGAAACTTGACTGTATAGTTATTGGCAATAAATTGCTATAGCACTGCTTTATTAACAACAACATTAACCTTAACTGCGAAGCAACACTGTATTTATTTGCCAGCGCTTCAGCGCTTATTTGCCAATCCGGTACAGTTTGTTGTAGCTTTAACGCATAAGCTGCAACGTCAACTAACCACTTAATGCGATGACACTTACTTTTTGCAGCGTGCACACAAAGGTATACAAACTCATCTACTGAAAAACCAACTGGCTGTGTTAAATACTGCTTAGCCATGTACTGGCTAAACTTGCAGTGTGCATTATCCAAACGCCAGTGCAACTCCAGAATAGTGCCGTCAGGCTTGGTAAACACGCAGTCTTTTTGCAGCGCTTGACGAATGCGCGAACCTAAACCGGTTGTAGGTAGTTCAGCAAACTCGGAAACAAAACCAAATTGCATGAGTAACAAAGACGCTTGGTCTTTATCATCAAAACTGATCAACAAATCAATGTCTTTTGAGAAACGCCAAGCAATGTCTTGGTAAAGTTGCTGACTTAACGCTAAGCCTTTAAAAAAACGATGTGTAATTCCCGCATCGTTAAACGCCTTTTGCAAACGGCTTTGTTGAAAATACTGCTGCCGAACAGTTTGTAGCTGTTGCGTTGTTTGCTGCTGCAGCTGCTCTAAAAAAGCCGCAGTGAGTAGCAGCTTCCATTCAGGCAACAAATTTCTACTTACCACAAGCGCCACTCGATGAAAGCGAATCAAATAGATAAATTTTTCCTGATTCACCTTCGTCAACAGCGCTAAAATGCTTTCGGGCCAATGTGACACGGCGTTGGGGAAGCTCAATAACGCCAGCAATTTCAGTTCAACACTGCTGTTTGAGATATCTGTTTCCATATTTATAAGCTAATACCTATAAGCCCAGAAATAGCATTCAAGACTTAATATTTCAGCGCTAAAACCAAAAACCTTAATGTATATTTGCACTTTCAGCAGATTTCAGATTAAGTATTGTAATTAACCATTAAGCAATTAAAGAAAACTTGGATGCCTCATAGAACCCAGCAAAGAGTTGGCGTTTCAAGCTTACTCATTTCTTAATGCGATCACCGCTACCTTTACCGACTACAGTCATAAAAATATATTTAAAATAATCAGCAAGCGTTAGCTTTTGCAACATCTTGGCGTCGATTTCAGCTAAAAGCTCTGGCGTAGACATATCAATTTCATTCACTTGCGCTAAGCCAGTAATACCTGGGCGCGCCCTAAACACACCCATTTTTTCTCTAGCTGCCGTTAACTCTTCTTGGTTAAACAAACCAGGGCGAGGCCCAACTAAACTCATCTCGCCTTTTAATACATTCCAAAGTTGTGGTAATTCATCCAGCTTAGTTTTACGCAAAAAACCACCGAATGGCGTTATGGCACTACTACTGGCTAAATGGCTAGCTACTGAAGCGGTATCTTTTTTCATGGTACGAAATTTTACCAAGGTAAAAGGCTTTTTATTACGCCCTACTCGTACTTGCCGAAAAATAGGGGAACCTGTATCAAAAAAACCAATAATTGCAAGAATAATCAACACCGGAAAACCGAATACCAAACCACAAAAAGAAAAAATAATATCTAACAACCGAATCAACATATCACCTCAAAAATAAAAAAATCAACACTCAATACTTAACACTATTTACTCGCTGCGAAACAGCGACTAATCCCCTCTTCTACAGAGACCGGCGGCTTCCAGCCTAAAGTGTCTTTTGTATGCCTTATATCCACCTGCAAGTTGCCGCAAAGCCTATCAACAATTGCTCGCTTCCCAGTTAGCTTACCAACTAGTTTGAACCAACTCATTGGCAAAGGTATTAACCAAGGCTTTTTGCCCGCTGCTCGAGTCATCATTTGTAATAATTCTGTAGTCGAAATATCCCGATCATCACTCACTAAAAAGGTTTGATTAGCGGCTTTAGGATGGTCGATACAGGTAATAATTAAATCGACTAAATTATCTAAGGCAACCATACTACGACAGTTATGTATCGCACCAAGAGGTAATGGTAGATTTTTCTTAGCAAATTTTAACATCGCCGCAAAATTAGCTTTTACTCCCGGGCCATAAACCAATGGTGGGCGAATGACGACGACTTCCATTCCCGTATCCGCTGCAATTTGCTTTAGTCCAACTTCAGCTTCAGCTTTGGAAACGCCATAAGGATCTGATGCGTTTGTCTGGTCAAAAGGGGTGTAGGGCCTAGCTGGTAAAGTACCTTCGCCATTTACTTTAATAGAGCTGATAAAGATAAAACGCTTTACACCTAGCGCTGCGGCCTGACTTGCTAAATTTAATGTACCATCTACATTTACCACTCGATATGCGGCTAATGGATCTGCCGCTGCATCTTCCATTACGTGCACTCTCGCAGCTGCATGAATAACTACATCAGCGCTTTCTAAACAATCAGAAAAATCAGTTTTTGGATTAATTGATTTTTCATAAAATTTTTCTGTCTGTTCTGGCAATTTTCTGCGACCAACCAACCTCAAAGAATGTTCAGATATAGCATTAACTAAAGCTTGCCCGACAAAACCGGTATGACCGGTAACAACGATATTCAAGAGTTCTCTCCAAGAGTAACTTGTTCAATAATCTGCCCAGCAACAGACTCAACAGAAAAATATTTTTGGAGAAGTTGCCTTGCAGCTATACCTGTATTAGCACGTAACTCTGTTGAAGAAAGTAACTTTTGGGCAGCCAAGAAAAAAGCCTCATCATCTCCATTCTCAAAAACAAAACCGGCCTTATGTTGATTGATTAGCTCTATAACATCATTTCCACGATTAACACTCCCTAATATAGGTAATGACTCAACCATGTAGCCTAGTAATTTACCTGGGAAATTATGGGCAGTATGTTTTGCTGACAGTGAAAATAAACCGATGTCAGTTTGCGTTAATAATTCTCGATAAACCTGTTGCGATACAGAAGGCTTAATAGTGACATTACTTAGCTGCCACTCCTCTTTAAGTTGATGAATCAAACTAACTTCATCGCCTTGACCTACAAATAAAAAATGTGCTTCTGGCATATTGATCATTGATTTCGCCAGACGCATCAAATTTGCCATATCCTGAGCATGACCAATGTTTCCACCATAAAAAAACACAATTTTATCAGCAAGCCCCCAAGCTTTACGCCAATCAGTACCTACACTTTCACGTTCTAGTGGTCGTGTATCTGCCCAGTTCATGAGAATTTTGACATTAGAGTATCCTGGATGTAACTGATTAAAAAGCTTAAGGTTAGCTTCCGACATAACGCCAATACAATCAGATGCCCGATAGTTTAAACGTTCAAAATAACGGAAATAACGTGTAATTAATGAACCTTCTTTAATCATCCCTTGATCGATTACCCATTGCGGAAACATGTCTCGCAATATTAAATACACATAAGCACCGTGTGCTTTAAGCCTCTTAGCTAAAGGACCAAAGAAAATAGTAGGTGAATAGTTGATACAGGCATCAAAGGGCTGCTTTTTAACTTTAGACTTAATTGCAAGCCATGCATTAATGGGCAGCAATGATTCATTAATTGCTCGTTTAACCTTACCAATTCCTCGTGTTCGACCGGTACGAAAACGCCAAACCTCAACACCGTCATAAACATCGATAATCAGTTTTAGTTGTTGCTCAGGTTCACCAGGGGTAATAATAACCACCTGATGACCATTTTTTTGTAATTCATGCGCTAACTCATGAAACATTTTGGCATGAACTAAAGTGCTTGAAGGCAAATAAGCATCTGGTAATAAAGCAAATCTCATGTTAGTACTGCTTCCATACCACACGCATAACGTAATCACGGTAACTGTGAATTATTCTGACGACCTTGTCAGACACATTTGGCATACTATAGTCATATACAGGCCGCAGTAAACGAACTGCACCAGAAGGTTGTGAATCAAGAACCTGCAAAGCCTGAAAAACGCGTTCTACTTCAAGCCCTACCATCATCACTGATGCTTCTTCAAAAGCTTCTGGCCGCTCATGTGCTTCACGAATGTTTAGCGCCGGGAAGTTCATAATGGACGATTCTTCACTAATGGTGCCGCTATCAGACAAAACGGTCTTAGCCGATTTTTGTAGTTTGTTGTAGTCGTGAAAGCCCAGCGGCTTCAACAACTGTACCAATGGATGAAAACTTAAACCTTGCTCTTCAATACGCTTCCGAGTACGAGGATGTGTTGATACTATGACAGGCAATCCATATTTTTCAGCAAGGCCGTTTAAAATAGCGGCAAGTTTGTGTAAATTTTTTGGTGAATCAACGTTTTCTTCCCGGTGCGCACTAATCACAAAAAACTCGCGCGCGGTTAAACCCAGGCGGTTTAGTACATCTGAGCCATCAATTTGCGGCATATAATGGTGTAGCACTTCAAACATTGGGCTACCGGTTTTAATAACACGGTCTGCCGGAATGCCTTCAGCCAGCAAGTAGTCGCGGGCAATGCTGCTATAGGTAAGATTAATATCCGCAGTATGATCAACAATACGACGATTAATTTCCTCTGGAACACGCATATCAAAGCAACGATTGCCTGCTTCCATATGGAATGTAGGGATCTTACGCCGTTTGGCAGGGATAACTGCCATACAGCTATTGGTATCGCCAAGCACCATCATGGCGTCGGGGTTAACTTCGGCCAGCACTTTATCTACGGCAATAATCACATTACCAATAGTCTCAGCTCCGGTGCTACCTGCGGCATTTAAAAAGTAATCGGGCTTGCGTACACCTAAGTCATCAAAGAAAACCTGATTAAGCTCAAAATCGTAGTTCTGGCCGGTATGAACAATAACATGCTCGCAATGTGCATCCAGTGCGGCCATAACGCGAGAAAGCCGAATAATTTCCGGGCGGGTGCCCACTACGGTCATTACTTTAAGTTTGTTCATTAATTACACCTTGTAAGCAACAGTATCTGGGCGTTCACGATCAAAGTTTTCATTCGCCCACAGCATTACCACCATTTCATCATCGCCAATGTTAGTAATGTCGTGTGACCAACCAGGAACGGTTTCCACAATCTCAGGCATATCACCGGTGGTAAAAATTTCGATCACCTCATCGGTAACGATATGGCGAAATCCAAAACGTGCCTTACCTTTAATCACAAGAAACTTTTCAGTTTTAACATGGTGGTAATGACCACCACGGGTTACCCCTGGATGAGCAGTAAAAAATGAAAATTGGCCTGAATCGCGGGTTTTTAGCATTTCCACAAAGCAGCCACGCTTGTCTTCATGTTTGGTTAGGCTGTAATTAAACTTATCTGGCGGGATATAGCTAATATAGGTGGCGTACAACACACGGGTGAAACCCTCACCCACCGGCTCTGTGATCAGGCTTTCGCGGCTATCACGGAACTTGTATAACTGGTCAACTAACTCACCCAGAGTGACTTGATAAACAGGATCAACACTGACATATAGCTGCTCTTCTGATTGTTGGCGTAAAATCTTTAAAAAAGACGTTACCACAGCCCCAATATGCACCAACTGTAATTTAGCAGAAGGATCGTTCACCTGTATCGGTAAACCACGGCTGATATTATGACAAAAGGTTGCCACCGCCGAGTTATAATTAGGTTTACACCATTTACCAAACACATTGGGCAAACGATAAATATAAACCTTATTGCCCGTGTCTAAGTGCAAATTAAGCAAATGCATTTCGGCCATGAGCTTACTTTTACCATAGGCGTTATTGCGCTCTGCCTGAATGGACGAGGTTAACGCTATAGGGATTTTACGGCCACTTTGCCGTATAGCATGGCAAAGGGCAGCTGTAAGATCGGCATTACCCACGGCAAAGTCATTTTCATCAAGTGGGCGGTTTACTCCAGCTAAATGAAAGATAAAGTCGGCGTTATTAATTAATGCAGGTAAATCTGCCAGCGCCATATCGTGGGTAAACTTTAGCACCTCAATATCAGGGTTACGCTGCAAACTTATAATCAGGTTTTTACCAATAAAACCATTAGCGCCGGTTACTAATACTCTCATTATTTAATCCTCTGCTGTTGCCATTTCACCGCGGGTTATTGCCTGAATAAAATCCAGCTTAAGCAGCAGTTGCTTCATACCGGCTACGTTTAAACGCTCAGTATTGTGAGAGTTGTAATCTTCAAGCTCGTTAATCTTTTGATCGCCTTGGTCAAAAAACTTACCATAATTAAGATCACGGTTATCTGGTGGTACACGGTAGTAATCGCCCATATCAATAGCACAAGCACGCTCTTCGCGACTTAATAGCGCTTCAAACAACTTTTCACCATGGCGGGTACCAATAACATTTACCGGATGCTCAGACTTTTGCATCAGCTCTAGCAAGGCGTGAGTTAAAACTTCAATCGTTGCCGCCGGCGCCTTTTGTACAAAGATATCGCCGTTATCACCATGTTCAAAGGCATACAACACCAGATCGACTGCGTCTTCTAGTGTCATCATAAAGCGCGTCATATTTGGATCGGTTATGGTAATGGGCTTGCCGGCACGCACTAGGTCAACAAACAGCGGAATAACAGAGCCACGCGACGCCATAACATTGCCATAACGGGTGCCACAAATTACGGTTTTAGCCGGGTCGAGGTTACGGGATTTAGCCACCATCACCTTTTCCATCATGGCTTTAGAAATACCCATGGCATTAATAGGATAAACAGCCTTATCGGTACTCAAGCACACAACACGTGATACACCGTTAACAATGGCCGCTTCCAGTACATTCTCTGTACCTACCACATTAGTTTTAACCGCTTCCATAGGATAAAATTCACAGCTTGGTACTTGCTTTAATGCAGCGGCATGGTAAATAAAATCTACACCACGGGTCGCATTTAGCACGCTGTTATAATCACGTACATCGCCGATGTAAAACTTCAGCTTAGGATGATTATACTTTTTACGCATATCATCTTGTTTTTTCTCATCGCGGCTGAAAATACGGATTTCTGCGATATCGGTGTCTAGAAACCGTCGCAGGACGGCATTACCAAAAGAACCGGTGCCGCCGGTTATAAGAAGTGTTTTATTATTGAACATTATAAAGAAACCTTATTAATGACATCTACATATATTAAAGCACGATCAACTGGACTGGAAAATTTGATAGCGTACATTCTAGCAGCAAGTCTTTCCTCGAGATCTCGTCCCCACTTATCATCTATATATTTACTAATTACTTCAGCCGCATCATTTGGGTCTAATGGATTAAAATAATAAGCATATTCACCACAAACATCTCTATTAAAAGGCATGTCAGACGCAAATAAAACTCGACATGAAGCTAACGCCTCAAGAGGAGTTGCTGAAAAACATTCTAGAAGTGAAGGAAAAATAACAGCATCGAAGGATAAATATGTGTCTAAACAATCATCAACACTTTTGGGGCCTAAATTAATAACATTTTGTTGAAAAAAATCTGAATGAGAATTAAATTCAGTCTCATTGAATGTCACACAAAAATCAATATCTTTACCATATTTATGCAGCAATACAGCTTTGACTTCGGGGATTATACATATGTTTTTGTGAAAATAATTTCGCGAAATCAATCCAATAGTAAATTTTTTTTTAGATAACGAGCCTGAATACAGTAAAGTGTTATCTAATTCAATATAGGACCTCGAAATACAATTGTATGCAATATGAATGTTTTCTTTAGAGCCTAAACCTTTAGAAAGCATTCCGTTTTTAACATGTTCTAATTCAACAACATATACATCAGCAGTTTTAAAAAACTGCTTTTTAATCCAAAACCCTAGCCTTGTCTTAATAGAAGAAAAAAAACCAAGTCTTTGGTAAAGGACTGTATTGTTATAAATTATCCAAGGCTGGGCGAAGCCAACTATTTTTTTTGATTTTATAAATGGCAGATAGTCAGGACCAAAAAGTGTGAAGATTAATTCAAAATTTGAAAATATAACTCTTTTAGATGGAAGTAAAGCACCTAATCCAAAAACATCTAACTCGACAATCTTATACACCGACTTAATATCCTGAAGTGAATGAGACAAATTTATCTTCACTTCAGTAGAAATTAAAATAGTAATGTCTTTAGAATCGAAGAAATTTTTAAGATTCACAATTTCTCTTAGAAATGAAGTAGCAACCTGAACAGCACCTCCATTATGTAAGTTTGACATGTTTATACATATTTTTTTCATTGATACAGTGACCTTCAACTAATTTAAAGCATTTATAAAGTTGTTAACTTTAGATTGAATATTAGCGTTGTAGCGAATAGTGTTAACAGAAGCTTCTGACATAAATAATTGATGATCAACATCATCCAAATAAGCTTCTAGCTTTGATACGAAGTCACTAAGATCACCTTCTCTGTAAATTATGGCATTAAGTCCATGTTGGAGAATATCAAATTCGGATGCCTGATTAACAATGCTATCATCTGTCATAACCGGAACGCCAAAACCTAAAGAGTGATGTGCACTTAAACCAATACAAGTTGGAACAACAGAAATTTTAGCTACAGAAAACCACAAAGATAAAACCTTCTTATCGTAGCATGGACCAAGAAGCTTAATATTACTTTCGAGTCCGAGAAACTTAACTCGTGAATTAAGATCATCAAAAAGCTCACCTCCACCTATTAAAACAAAAACAATATTGCTATTTTTCTTGAGCATTTCTTGAGCAACATCAATTACGAAACCAGGATTTTTGTAGCTAGATAATCTCACAACCTGCAAAATAACAGATGCTTTATATAGATGATTATTTCGGATAAAATCATCTTTTTCTATTTGAGAAATTTCAACGATCTCTGAATCATTATCTATTGCAGTGCCAATTATATTAATTTTGCTGTTGTCAACACCAATAGATTCTAATGTTAAGGCACCACGACGTGAATAACAAAATAATTTAGCTGAAAAGAAGCCAAAGAGCTTATAAGCTGTGCGAGAAAAAATATTCATACCACCAATTCTATGAAACATACCATATGAAGCTGCCCAAATTCCTGAAAGCTTTAAATAAAACAACAAAAACCATATAGAAATATCTTTAGGATTAGCATATAAGACAACTTTATCGGCTTTAATTTGCTTGATAGTATTAACTAAACCCGTCCTGTAATAAAAATTATAAAAACTATAAAATGGAATATTTATTAGTTCATATTTCCTATTAGATTTTTTAAGAGTAAAAACATCTTCATCAGAATCAGTATCGGCAATAACATAAACATCGTACTCATTACAAAGTTTCATTGAAATCGAGTTGAAAAAAAATTCGTTGTAATGAGGTATTATGTTAGTAACAAATACAAGCTTTTTTTTTGACATTTTCACAGCAAACCTTTAATTATTAATTAATATTAAAAACGACTTTTATTAATCATTTTGGATAATAGAAATACAACAAACCACGCAGTAAAAATACCCAGTATGTTAGAAACTCCTGTCACAAGATCACCACGCAAGGTTATAAATAGCATTGGTGCCATTATAAAATAGCTTAAAACATAAAACTTATCTCTAAGGTTCAAAGAGTTCAATGAAATCTTCATTAGCGGATTAAAATAACAATCAAAGAATTTTGTAATGCAACCAAGGCATATTGCAAAAAGAAATGCCCCTAAAAACCCAAAATTTAACCAGCCTTCAGCAAAAATATTGGCACTCATATTTGTAAAATAAGCCCCTAAAGACTGACCAATTTCGACACCAGAACTTAGTGGTTTGTCAGGCCAATACTTCCTTGGCACCCAGAAAAACAAAACTATTAACAATTGATTACCATAAGTTATAATATTATTAGTCATTACCTGTGCAAAAGTTTGAAATGAATCGAAGTGCCCCTCTACAAAGAATCTTAAATCACCTATGGAAACTAACTTAAACTCCTCATTAGTTGAAAACCTGCGAAATGAGTTTAATAGAGGAAAGATGAACAATACTGACAGCGTTAAAAAGTAAAAATAATTGACGCCTCTTCTCAGGATAGGAAAAATTATGAACAATATTGGAATGTATAAAGCTGCAGCAAAAAATCTTGGTAAAGAAGTCGGAAAAGCTGTTATCAGAGCAATAAGGAACAAAAGAGTAATTTTTATTTTTCTTTTTAAACCATAAAGAAGAAAAAAACTTAAAAAACAAATCATTGGTAGAGGCCTGATAAACCTTTCAATAATTAACTTTTTAGGCCCCCAATCTTGCGACTCAGTTACAAAATCACCACCTCTAAAGAACAAAGCTAATATATTCCTACCAAGTTCATCGAAAACCAAAACAAAACAAGAAATACCAGTCGCAAAGAAAACAAAAAAACACAAATTTTGGTTAATAACGTTACTTAATAAGCTAGCTTGGTGAGGCGAACCACACTTGTTATAAGAAAGTAAATTATGACTTTTTTTAAAAAATGATAAAGCATAGAATGAAGCGTAAACTAAATTAAAAAAGAAAATATATACACCAGCTTTGAAGATATCAAAATCACTTAATTTAGGCATACCAAAATAGCTTTTGACACCATAATTAATTTCTATAATTGGGACTATACCAAAAAATAATAGCGAAAAGACCCAATATGTTTGTCCCAATAGACCTTTTGAGAACAATACAAATATAAATGATTGAAGAGTTATAATCAAAAAAACCACGAAGCCAGAAGAAGAAATAAGCAAATCAGGATGCATTTGCACAATAAACAACGCTACAAATGTAAAAATAAAAAAAAGCGGAATAGGGTTTGCAGTTACTCTCATCAAAAATGACTTATTTTTAATATTATTAAAAACATAACGTTTTATTACCTTAAAAGATTAATTAAAAAAACACTTGAATTTTTTGATTTATAGCTAGATTTAAACCCAAATAAATTGAATAATTAAAACTACTCTGCTAGATTTAAGCTGGCACTTTTATAAATTCGTTATCATACCCCACAAGTAACAATTTCCATTTACAGTATGTAAGTTTAACTAATTTGTTATAACTTAAATAGTCACTCAAATTTTTTTATTCTTAAATGACGCTTGCTCTACTTTGACGAACCAAAATCGTTTTAATCTACCAAAAATCGCTCTATCTCTGAGTTAACTCAATATGCACTAACATCGCCCATATTGGCTTTAAGAGTGTCAATATACACCGAAATTACTGTACAAAATCACCGAAACGCGCAGGTCAATCACCATTTCAACCACCTTTTCCTTGAATTTAGATTAAAAATTTCCATAACTACGTTTTAGTCATTTTACCCATCTAGCTGTCGAAATCTTATTTTGACCTTTTAGTCTCCCAAGATATATTAAACCAACTCACAATTTGGAATTCAGGACAAAAGGCACAAATGAAAGATTACTACACTAAATTTACAAGCCATAATTACTTATATTTAAGCTACAGAAATGTTACAAGTAGCATTTATCACTCCCTTAACAAATCACCTTTCGATTAAGTGTAATAAAAAATAATTAATAACAGCTTTTATATTTAAAATATAATAATTTCATATGGAAATCTTACAACTCAACATCAGTTAATTTATTAAAATCTTTCTAATCCACAGATTATAACTTCCTTTATTTGTTTTTTAAAAAATAATATACATAACATGAAAGTAAAAAAGTATAAAACCACCAAAAAAAAATCATTTAATCGCAAAATATTTATTATTAAACTCAGCATAACTAACCAAATCATAAACACGTACAACCGAAAACGTTCAAAACTAACCCATAGTTTTGAGCTTGCTTCTGTTCGAATGGTGAAGAATATGAAAAATGCTACCGCCGAAGCCATTGCAGCACCAGATGCACCATAAATAGGAACTAAAAACCAATTACCAAGCGCATTAACAATTAATGCGACAACGGCAGCTAACATTGAAAACATAGTTTTTCGTTTAATACCAATACCTATGCCTGTTGACTCAGAAACCGTATAAAGTAATGGAAAAGCTATAGCTGCAAGAAGAATATATTGAACTTTATTATATTCTGGAGGAAGGATGTAAGGTACCGCCCAAGAAAACATCCCAGCTAATGACCAAAGTAGAACAACGGCTAGCGTGACATAATCCATCACATTTTTTATTTTTTCTGGCTCAACGCCCTCAGCAGCCCATCTGTAAACTACTGGGGCCCAGACAGTTGAAAAAATAGCTTGAAAGACTAATGCTACACCTGCAAAACTTACAGCGATTGAATAAATGCCTAATTCTTCAAAGCTAGATAGACCGCGCAAGAATAACTTATCCATAGCCGTTAAACCCCAAAAAGCGACACCACTTCCAATTAAAGGAATACTATAACGAATCATCTCTGACTGTTTAGCCATATTAATTCTAGCTGTTAGTGCGGGTATCCAGTCTTTCCGTGCATTCCATGCGTATATTATAAAAACGGCAAATGTTGATAAAAAATTCGCCATAATCAGGTTATCAAAAATTGCTTCTGCACCAAGCCATAAATAACCCAGTAAAAGAACTAAAAAAATAACTTTTGGTAATAACTGACTCATGGAATAAGCTAAGCCGCGCTCTTGCATCCTGAGTATTAGGCTCAAAAAACGCGAACCGAACGAAAGTAAAATCGCAGCATAAAGCAAAAAATTAATAAAAAACGAATCGATGTCAAAAAGAATTAAGGATGGTGATAAAGGACTAAAACCAAGGCAAACTAAAAGAATCACTAGAATCATGAACCCTGGCAAAAAGACTGCTTTGAGTAATCCAGGTTTATCATTTACCTCATGAAACTCACGCACATATGCTTGATCCAAACCCAAGCTAAACAGTAACAATGAAAAGCCCACTGCTACATTGAGCATGGTTAAACGCCCAATATCATCTGGTGAAAATATCCACGCTACAATTGGTAAAGTAATCAGCCCTAATATAGCTGCACCGATTGGCCCAATTGCGAAATAGAAAATTTTTTTTGCGTTCAAGCAAAAAACTCCACTACAGCTTTGGCAACTTGAGACTGTTCTTTAGCACTCATACCAAAGTAGATAGGTAGCCTTGCAAGCCGTTCACTCTCGTTTGTAGTATGTTGGTCTTTACCGTTAAACTTAGTAAAACTTAATCCAGCAGGAGCAGAGTGAAGTGGAATATAGTGGAATACGGCGCTAATATCGTGAGCTTTTAGATGCTCAATAAATTGGGTACGTTGATCGAGATTTTTCAATTTAATATAAAACATATGCGCGTTGTGTTGACAATTATCTGGAACTGTAGGCAAAGAACATTCACCTAAAGGTAACTGCTTAAACAAATCGTGATAAGCATTCCAGGTTGCCAAACGGTTTAGATTGATTTCATTTGCTTTTTCTAACTGCCCCCACAAAAACGCGGCTTGAAGCTCGCTAGGCAAATAACTGCTTCCCACATCGACCCAAGTATATTTATCGACCTGACCACGAAAAAACTGGCTGCGATTTGTACCTTTTTCGCGAACCACTTCTGCTCGTTGCAAAAACCGCTGGTCATTGATGAGTAATAAACCACCTTCGCCACCACTAGTGTAGTTTTTAGTTTCATGAAAACTAAACGCGCCCAAATGCCCGATTGTTCCCAATGGTTTACCTTTGTATTTGCTCATCATGCCTTGCGCTGCATCTTCAACCACAAACAAGCCATAACGGTTGGCTATGTCCATAATAGCATCCATCTCGCAGCTTACCCCCGCATAGTGTACTGGAACAATCGCTTTTGTATTAGGGGTAATGGCCTCTTCTATTTTAGCCTCATCTATATTCATGGTATCAGGGCGAATGTCCACAAAGACAATTTTTGCGCCGCGTAAAACAAACGCATTAGCCGTGCTAACAAAGGTGTAACTTGGCATAATCACCTCATCGCCCGGCTGAATGTCGATCAATATTGCTGCCATTTCTAATGCGGCTGTGCAAGAGGGCGTTAGTAATGTTTTTAGGCAACCTAGCTTAAGCTCAAACCATGTTTGGCATTTTTTACCAAAAAAACCATCGCCTGAAATTTTACTACTTTGTATTGCTTGCAAAACATACTTTTGCTCATTGCCGGTTAAAGGTGGTTTATTGAAAGGTATCATATTAGCTCTCTAAGAATTTCTTTTCTAATTTAAGTAGATCTTTTTTTCGTTCTTTAATTTTTTTTGCTGGTGAACCCACATAAATCGACCAACTATCAGTTGATTTCAAAACTAGAGAGTTTGCCCCTACAGAATTACCTTCAGCAATATTAACACCAGGCATTATTATAGCACCAGCGCCAATAATTGAATGCCTTCCAATGTATACAGGTAACATCAATTCATTTTTATATTGCTTGGGTACTGTTGAATTTGTCATTGTGGCACCTGAGTAATCGTCAGACTGCGTGAAGACTTTTACCCCATAAGCCAATGTTGCAAAGTCTTCAATCAAGAGCCCTGGGATTCCACCTGCAAGTAAACAATGTGGGGTTATGTGTACGTTTCGTCCAATTTTAACATTCCCGGAAACCACGCAAAAATCATCTATTCTAGAAAAATCGCCAATTTCAATTAAATCAGCATTATAAATACTAGCACCTTCGCTTATTTTTACGCCCTTACCGAGTGATTTGAACCCCATCTTAGTTAATTGTTCTTCACTTAAATAAGCCATTAATTAAATATCTCACGCAATTGGTTCAAAAATGTTTTCTCAGAAAAGTAGGATTTAACTATATGCTTGTTTGCTTCAATTTCTCTATTTGCAGAATCAAACAACGATAAATCTTTAATATCGTAAACCGTAATACCATTGCTTTTAAAAAAAGCCCACGGTGTTACATCTCTCCGCATAAATACCTTTTTACCTAAACCTAACAGCGTAATAGTATTACCCATGGCTTGTTGGCGCTTATGATTAAAAATAGCTATGTCAATCTTACCAAGAAATTCGAGGTATTTGTTAAACGGCATATATTCTGTTAGCGCTTCAAATTTTTCGCCAAAGCGCCGATGACCCTGTTCAATTATCATCTTTGCATAATCTGGATTCCCATAAGATAGTGGTACGTAAATTTTAATGTCTTTTCCTGATAAGGCTTCAAGTTTGTCAAACGCATCTATATGGTTGTTGCTTGGATCCGCGGAGTTTCCAACTAGAATATTGACACAGCTGTTTTGCTTTTGTGGTATTTCATATTCTCTGTAAAGATTACTGGTGTACATAATGCACTCGTGATATTTACCTTTTGCACTGTACCATTGCTTTGCGAGCTCGTAATCACCTTTTATGTACGTTATCAAGTGTCCTATGTTTTTTATGACAGGTCGACGGACAATATCATCCAAAAGTTTCCACCTAAAATTAGTTTCGCGAAGTTTATATTCATATAAATCACCACCCCAAATGAACCAATAGCATTTTTTGAGCAGCCAAGGCATAAAAAATAAAATATAAACCAATTTGATATCAAACATACCATGTAAGATAACTTTTTGGGCTTGGTGCATTTTAATAATGCTTTTGCCATAGTGCTTAAAATACCCCGGAATGGATCTTTCCGCTAATTGAATATTTGGATAGCGTTTGATCTTATCTTGCACCATGCGCCCGGTGAGAAGAAATTCATGCTCATTAAAGTCGAAGTGCAATTTAACAAACTCAATAAACTGCGGCATGAATTTATCATCATTGTAGGCAATATGAAGGATTTTTTTATTCATAAAAAATCTTGGTATTTGTTGTCGTCAAATCAATAAAATGCATTAGTTTGCTGAAATTCTCTATGATCGCTAACGTTTTGACTAAATGATTCAAGGTTTCACTTCTTAGATAGTTATTACTGGTTTCATTTGATTAAATCCGATAAATAGCGTCCATAACTGTTTTTACTAAGTGCTTTAGCAGTTTTAGCAACTTGATCGCTGCTGAGCCATCCGTTGCGCCATGCGATTTCTTCTAAACAAGCTATTTTAAAGCCTTGTCGTTTTTCAATCGTTTCGACAAACATCGCTGCCTCTAATAGGCTTTCATGTGTACCTGTATCTAACCATGCAAAACCTCTTCCTAGAAGTTCGACATTTAAATCGCCTCGCTCCATGTACATTTGGTTAATTGTTGTAATTTCAAGTTCACCACGCAGACTGGGTTTGACCTGTTTAGCAATTTCGACTACGTCATTATCGTAGAAATATAAACCGGTTACCGCGAAATTGGATTTGGGATTTTCTGGTTTTTCTTCGATACTGATAGCTTTTTGATTTTGGTCAAACTCAACCACACCAAAACGATTAGGTTTTTTAACTTCATAGCCAAAAACCGTTGCACCAAAAGATCTGCTTCTGGCACGCTTGAGAATCGGGGTGAAACCTTGCCCCCAAAAGATGTTGTCGCCAAGAACGAGGCACACACTGTCATTACCAATAAAATCTTCGCCAATAGTAAAAGCTTGCGCAAGTCCATCAGGGCTTAGTTGAATTGCATAACTTAACTTAATACCAAATTCAGAACCGTCACCTAACATACGAATAAAGCCTGCCTGATCATCTGGTGTGGTTATAACAAGGATATCGTTTATCCCTGCCAACATAAGAACAGATAGTGGATAGTAAATCATTGGTTTGTCATAAACTGGTAACAGCTGCTTAGACACACCACGAGTTATCGGATAAAGCCTAGTCCCTGAACCACCGGCTAACACTATACCTTTCATTGTTTAAACTCCCTGCCCTAAACGCTCGAACTGATAACTGCCATCCAGCACTGCCTGCCACCACACTTTGTTCTCAAGATACCACTGCACAGTTTTACGCAAGCCAGATTCAAAGGTTTCTGCTGGCTTCCAGCCTAGTTCACGCTCAATTTTGCTAGCGTCTATGGCATATCGCAGGTCGTGGCCTGGACGATCCGTTACGTGAGTGATGAGTGATGAGTGTTTAGTGTTTAGTGGGTAACCGCGTTCGTGCATTGGAGCAAGTTCGTCCATCAGTTCACAAATAGCACGCACTACTTCGATATTTTGTTTTTCGTTGTGGCCACCGATATTGTAGGTTTCACCAACAACACCTTCAGAGACTACCTTATAAAGTGCACGGGCATGGTCTTCAACGTAAAGCCAATCACGGATTTGGTTACCTTTGCCGTATACCGGCAGAGGCTTGCCCGCTATCGCATTTAAAATAATCAGCGGTATCAATTTTTCCGGAAAATGGTATGGGCCGTAATTGTTAGAGCAATTAGTGACAACCACGGGCAAGCCATAAGTACGCTGCCACGCCCTTACTAAGTGGTCAGAACTGGCTTTGCTGGCAGAATAAGGACTGCTTGGCGCGTAAGGAGTGGTTTCTGTAAATAAGTCATCCGTGCCATGGAGATCACCATAGACTTCATCCGTTGAAATATGGTGAAAGCGAAAAGCTGTTTTACGAGCCTCTGGTAAGGCTTTCCAATAATTTCGAGCCGCTTCCAATAAAGTGTAAGTACCTACTATATTGGTTTCAATAAAAGCTGCCGGGCCGTCGATAGAACGGTCTACATGGCTTTCTGCAGCCAAGTGCATTACCGCATCTGGCTGATGCTTTTCAAATACAGCTGTCATGGCAGCAGCATCACAAATATCAGTCTGTTCAAATACATAGCGCTCGTTGTTGGCAACAGCCGCTACCGAATTCAGGTTGCCTGCATAAGTCAGCTTATCTACATTAACAACACTATTTGATGTGTTATTAATAATATGGCGCACAACTGCAGAGCCGATAAAGCCTGCACCACCTGTTATCAACAACTTCATTTCCATATCCCTTTTGTATCTACCACTAGGTCGCTAGTTGGTCCTTGCTGTTTAAACTCTTTATGATCAACTAGAAGAACATGTATATCCGCTGTGGCATAAGCTAAATCAGTCGCTACCAACTTATGACGGTTTAATTTAGTAGGCAAACTCTCTATGTTAGGTTCGACTAACAACACTGTACCTGAATGAAGATTGGCAATTTGCTGAGAAATCGAGCAAGCAGGGCTTTCACGTAAATCATCAATATCTGGCTTAAATGCTAAACCATAACAAGCAACCGTCACATCTTTGGCAGTTTTGGTCGGGTTAGCTTGCAGAAAATCAGCAATAGCAATTTTGACTTTATTAATAACCCACTCAGGCTTGCTGTCGTTTACTTCGCGTGCAGTACGAATCAGCCTTGCTTGTTCAGGTGTTTTACTAACAATAAACCAGGGGTCGACCGCGATACAATGGCCACCGACACCAGGGCCAGGTTGCAAAATATTTACTCGTGGGTGGCGGTTTGCGAGCTTAATAAGCTCCCAAACATTGATGTCCAACTTATCACAAATCATAGACAGTTCATTGGCAAAGGCAATATTTACATCCCGAAAGCTGTTCTCTGTAAGTTTTGCCATTTCAGCAGTGCGGGCGTTGGTGATTACGCATTCGCCTTGAACAAAGCTTTTATATAAAGCTACAGATGCAGCTGAGCACTTTGCCGTCATACCACCAATTACCCGATCATTCTCAATCAACTCTCTCATTACATGGCCGGGTAAAACACGTTCTGGGCAATGTGCAACCCGAATATCAGAGTCTTCACCATGTGTTTGCGGAAAGGTTAAATCAGGCCTTGCCTCTGCAAACCACGCGGCCATTTGCTCTGTAGCGCCAACCGGTGAAGTCGACTCCAATATCACCAAGTTACCCTTTTGCAATACTGGCGCAATGGCTTTGCTAGCAGATTCTATATAGCTTAAGTCTGGCTCGTGGTTATCACCTTTAAAAGGCGTAGGTACTGCAACAATAAAAGCATCTGCGGCTTCAGGAATAGTGGTGGCTCTTAAGTACCCTTCAGTTACTGCAGCATGTACAGCAATATCAAGATCAGGCTCTACAATATGAATTTTACCCTGGTTAATGATATCAACCGCTTTTTGGTTAACATCAACACCAACAACCTTGATTTTACGAGAAGCAAAAACGGCTGCTGTAGGCAAGCCAATATAACCGAGGCCAATTACTGATAAAGATGAAAACTTCATAAATTACTTACCTTGAATAAGCGTATCGAGAATGCGTTGGCAAGCTTTGCCATCGCCATATGGATTGTGGGCACGACTCATAGCGTTGTAAGCGGCTTCATCGGTAAGCAAAGTACCTACTTCTGTAGTAATTTTTTCAACGTCAGTGCCGACTAATTTTACCGTGCCGGCAGACACAGCTTCAGGTCGCTCTGTAGTTTCACGCATAACTAATACGGGTTTCCCCAGCGAAGGCGCCTCTTCTTGAATGCCACCAGAGTCAGTTAAAATAATGTGCGAACGCATCATTAAATAAACAAAGGGTAAATAGTCTTGTGGCTCAATTAAAAACACATTGCTTAAGCCAGCTAGTAAACGGTTTACCGGTTCTTGTACATTGGGGTTTAAGTGCACAGGGTAAACAATTTGGCAATTTGAGTAGTTAACTGCAATTTGTCGCAGTGCTTCGCAGATACGCTCGAATCCACCGCCAAAACTTTCGCGGCGATGCCCGGTTACCAGAATCATTTTTTTGTTATTATCTAAAAACGGGTATCGGCTGGTTAAAGTATTGGCAAGCTCAGTATTTTGTTCAATTTTTTGTTTAACTAGCAATAACGCATCGATAACGGTGTTACCTGTAACGCTAATACTTGCAGAGTTAACATTTTCCGCTAACAGATTTTGTTGCGAGGTAATAGTTGGGGCGAAATGGTAGCTTGCCAAAGCGCCGGTAAGCTTGCGGTTGCCTTCCTCTGGCCAGGGGCTGTAGATATTACCCGTGCGTAATCCTGCCTCTACGTGTCCTAATTTAATTTGCTGATAGTACGCTGCTAAAGAGCAAGCCAAAGTAGTAGCAGTATCGCCATGTACTAACACAACATCAGGCATAAATTCGCTGAGAACGGGTTGCAACCCTTTTAGAATGCCAGTTGTAACATCGGTGAGCGTTTGCCCAGCTTTCATAATGTTTAAGTCATAGTCTGGTTTTATTTCAAATAAAGCCAAAACCTGATCAAGCATTTCACGGTGCTGCGCTGTTACGCATACTTTAGCTTGAAAGCGGCTATCTGCCGCCAAAGCATGCACCAAAGGTGCCATTTTAATGGCTTCAGGGCGGGTACCAAATACAGTTAAAACTTTCATTTTTTACTTCTTAGAAAAATAGCGGATTAAAACAAACAATACTGACAACATACCACCAAGCATAACGCCCAAAACACAAATTAGTGCTCTGGCTGGTTTAGCTTTTCGCTCTGATACAACCGCTGGGTCAATAGTTTTAAATACATATTCACTACGTACGTTAGCCAACATTAATGTTTTGGTTTGCTCTTCTATTAAAGAGAACAGCATCGCTTTGGCATCCGCTAAATTTGTTTGAGAAATTTGCTCATTTAAGTAACTAATGCTTCGTTGCGCTTCGCTCAAGTCTCTGTTTCGCATTTCTTCGTTGATCTCTAATACCAATTTTTCTGCCCAAATTTTAGCTAAAGAAGGTGAAAAATGCTGCACACTTAGTCTAACCATACCGGTGTTTTTATCCTGAGATACGCTGACTAAGCGCATAAATTTAGCATACGTTTGTTGAATACTCGGTTGTGGTGTCATGGGGGGGATTGCTTTTCTTACCCACTCGCCGGTATCTGCATCAAAAAGCTTGTTATTAATAACTAAACTATCGTCAGCGCGGTTCCAGCCTTTTGCGGCCATTACCGGTACAAACAAGTCGTATTTTTCAATAAAACGGCCCATAAAATCTCTGCTTTTTAACACCTCAAGAGCTAAAGCTGATTTATCGTTTCCTCTACCGCGTAAATTTACGCCAGCCAAGGCTGCTAGCCCACCCAGCTGACCGGGCAACGCCATACTGCTATTTTCTGTTACAGGGGAAAGTAAGGCTTCGCTGCTGTATATGTTTGGCAAACTTATCGCATAAAAAACCGACAAAACGGCAAACACAAAGGTAGTGCCAGCAATAATCCACTTACCTTGCCAAATGGCGGCAAAGAGCTCGCGCAGGTCGATTTCGTCGTCGGCAGCTTGGGTGTGTTGAACATTTTCAGTCATGGTGTTCCTTTAGGGTAACAAGCTCGCTGTGCGAGCGGTAACTAGCTGGCTATGCCAGCGGTCACTTGCTGCCATAGGCAGCGGTAACGGTTGTTAAGTAGTGACTAGTTCGTTTTACGAACAGTAACTAGCTGGCAAAGCCAGCGGTTACTAGCTGGCAAAGCCAGCGGTTACTAGCTGCCTCTGGCAGCGGTAACGGTGTTTAAGTAGTGACTAGTTCACTGCGCGAACGGTGACTAGGCCCTTTAGGTCAGTCACTGTTGCCAAGGGCAACTCGTCACTCGTCACTTCAAAAAATTACAGCGTTGCAATAGCCGCTATAGCCACCGCACTGTTGTAAATAATTTGCGTGGCAGTGGCCCAAATGGTTAAGCCGTCTTTGTATTCGGTATTAAGCGGTACAACGATGGTATCGCCAGCCTCTAAACGGTTACGGTTTAAGGCAAACCAGCTGTTGGTGCTGTTCATTACACTGCCGTCTGCTTTAATAACATATACCGCATCTTTGTCGGCACGCTGTTTAAAGCCACCGGCACGGTTTAAGTAATCTTGCACTGATAAACCCGAGGTAAATACATGGCTAGAGGGGCTATGAACCTCACCAATAATGCTAATGGCATTACGGCGCTGCGGAATAAAAATTTCATCGCCGTTCTCTAGCTCAATATTTTGGCCGTTATTGCCGGCTAAAGCACCGTTCATATCAATAACTAAACGACCTATGGCTTGGGTTTCATTTAATTTACTGCTGAGCTCTTCTGCTTCCGCTACCGTGTTGTTATTACCTGTAGCAGTAACTGCTTCTGCCGCTAACTGCTGCTGTAAGCTTAAACGCAGTGCTGCTAACTGTTTCGCTTCGTTTTCACGAATACTGGCGCGGCTAAATACCGTGGCTTCTGGGTGCGCTAAGTTGCTAAAACCACCGGCACGGTTAATCACATCGGCTAAGCGCTCGCCACGTTTAATAGTGTAAGTACCCGGGAATTGCACTTCGCCCACTAATTTAACGGTGGTGCTTTCACGCCAATCTGGGATACGTTTTATTTGTAAGGTATCAAGCGGCGCTAAGGCGGTATTAGCCGCAGCAGCTAAAGGTAGCTCACGATGCTGAGTGCTAAACATGGTGCTGCCATCGGTAGTGCGACTGGTTAGCTCGGCGGTAACGGCATAACTGGATTCTTTAAAACCACCGGCTACTTCGATAAGTTGTTGTGCCGACATACCCGCAGTTAATGGGTAGCGGCCAGGGAAACGCACATCGCCTTCAATATTTACTACTAATTGCGGTACGTCTTTATCGGCTTGCTGCAGTAAACGTTCCACCAAATTAACGATAATAGGCTCACGTGGCTCTGTCATGGAGAATACATACAGCTTATCTAGCGCTTGTAGTTGAATAGCTAAGCTGCTTGGCTCGGCCAAAGAGACTACTTGCACACTGGTTTTTACTGTTTGGCTATTAAAACGGGCTAATAAGGCATAGTTTTTATCGGCAAACTGGTCAAGGTCAAAACCGGCTTGTAGCAAGTTGCCTAGTGTCATGCCCTCTGTTAACGGGAACTCACCGCTGAAACGGCTATAACCACGTAGCGAAACCACTTTAGGCGGTTGTAAAAAGCGGGCTTGATCGCGCAGCTCGGTAATTAACGAGGCTAAACGCTCTTCGCGGTTGTCGTTGCTGCCAAATAAATACAGGGTATCGCGCGGCTGTAAAGCTAAGTTGGCTGCTGAAGCAGGTTGCGTAATGGCACGGCCAGGGTTAAAAGCAATAACTTCAATTTCTCGCGTGGGAAAGGTTTCACGGCGAATAATACCGTAGTTTAAATCGGGGTTTGGTAAAAGCTCGCGGATATCGGGCAGTACATCGCTAATACGCATACCTTGGCGCCAGCCAAAACCGCCTGGGCGATGTACATGGCCGGTTAGCTTAACAATGTTATCGATTTGATCAAGCACCGAATACACTTCAATAATATCACCTTGCCACAGTGCAGCGTTTTTACCGCTGTCTTGTGTTAAGTCTATGTCTTTTAATAATTTTGCGCCATTACGATCAATGCGCTCTAAACGTGAGGCTGCTGGGAATGCAGTAGGTAAAAAACCACCGGCTAAACGAACAATGTCGTTAGCGGTTTTTTCATTTTTAAGCTCATAAATAGCCGGGCGTAATACTTCACCGCCGATGCCAACCGTGCGCTCTACCGTTGGAATAAACACCACATCACCTGGCTGCAAGGTAACATCGCCAGAGGTATCGCCACGTAATAACAAGTCATACAAATCAAGCTTGGCGACGGTTTTGCCACTGCGTTTAATTTCGATATTACGCAACGAGCCAATTTTTTTAACGCCACCGGCCGCTAACACGGCATGCGTAGCGGTTGATAACGAGCTAATGGTATAGGCGCCCGGTTGAAACGCTTCGCCTAAAACGAATACCCGAATTGAGCGTAACGAGCCCATGGTAACGTTAATTTGGTTACCAATCATTTGTTGTTCAACAACGGCATTCAGGTTTTGTTTTAATTCGTTAAAGGTTAAACCGGTTACCATTAAGGGGCCAATATTGGGGAAGAAGATTTGGCCGTTGCGATCAACGGTAAGCTCTTGCTGCAGGTTTTCTTTACCGTATAACTGAATACGGATGGTGTCGCCGGGGCCTACTACGTAATTTACCGGTACTGGTGCATCAGAGATAGGGGCAAAGGTAGTGGGTGAGCCGGCGAATAAATCGTAACCAAATTGCTTTAGGCTTTGTCTTAAATTGCGCGGTTTTTGTTTTGACGTAGCAGTGTCGAAAGTGTCATCTGTTGACTTATCCAGCATGCCTGTTGCCGTTTCAATACTGTTGTCGTTTTCAGGAGCGGTGACTTGGCGCATCGGCGTAAGCTGTTGCAAGCTGGGTGCTGGCGTGGCGGCTTGGGTATTAGCCTGCCCTGTTAACTGATTAAGATCGACACCGTATTGTGCGGCTAAGGCTTCCTGTTGTGCTCGAGGAAGTTGTTTAAATTGTTCAATTTGTGCCGCAGAAATTTGAGCTGTGGCGCTGGCAGTAAACAGCACTGCGGCAGCACTAAAAGCTAAAGTGCGGAAAAAACGTGTAGACAACCTCATGCAAATGCTTCCGTATTGTTGTTGATGCGAAAATTATTTATGACCATTTTCAGGTGTTTAGGCACGCTACCGCCACTGAGTTAAGCGCCCCAGAACTAAAATTCTATTTGATCAAGCGCGGGATTATAGCTTAAAACCACGCGTTTTTGCTGCTACTAACGGTATTTATTTGTAATAAGCGTTTGATTTACCCAGCCGCAGACCTGCTGGCCAAACTCGTATTATTAATGGCTAATTTAACTTGTTGACCTAAAAAGCTTACTAAAATAATGCTGCGGCTGTCGCCATCGGCTTGTTGAAATACCGCATTAAGGCTCGCAAAAGGCCCTGTTAATACCTCAAGTGGCTGCCCTACTTTAAATGGGTGTGCCGGTGTTTCTTGTTGTAATTGAATTTGTTGGGTAAGTAAGGTTTGAATGAGTTCTGCTGGCACGGTTGCCAGGCTTTGGCCAAATTTTACAAAGCCCGCTACACCTCGGGTGCTACGGATAGTACCCAGGTTGATATCGGAACCGGCTTTTAAAAAGATATAACGCGGAAACAGGGGTTCAGTTTTCGTTATGGTTTTACCCGCGCGAATTTTGCTGATATGGATATGCGGCACAAAGCTTTCAAAGCCTTGATTAGCAAGGTGTTGCTGTGCTCGAGTTTCTTGCTTGGGCTTGCTGTAAAGCAAATACCAGTTATCCATAACTTAACGCGTCCTGTGTTGTGCGGCGCAGATATTACGGATGTAGCGGTGTTGCGTCAAATGGTTTAGTGCAACCACCGTGTTAACTGATGTATTTAACAGCATTACCAGCGCCATTCCCATCTTGCACTGGCTTTGTGATTAAAGTCGGTTTCATCTGCGGCAAGTGTGCCTTTTTGCAGCTGATAATCTAAAAACAGTAAGCCTTTTAATAGGGGTTGTTGGTAGCCGGCGTGCAGCGTTACCGCACGTTGAAATTGGCTTGGGCTGATATCATCAACATAATTGCTGTGGCTAAGTTTAACGTAGCCCGCTTGGCCGTTGGGTGTGGTGATGTGTGTGCCAACAACCCACTCGTTTTTTAAGGCGGCGTTGTCCATACCGGGGTTAATAAATAGCCATTGATTGTATTGTGCCGGGATACGTTGGTATTCAGCAAAAAAACGCAGCAATACCGCTTGGTTGCCTAAGTGATAATGGCTGCCTAACAACCAACCGGTTGAGGAATTATTACCTTGTTGTTGCGACGCTTCAGCATAAATAGCGCTTACGGCATTAAGATGATAGCGCACATCCATACCCACGGTGCTGAAATCGTCTTCTGGCAGTAAGTTGCTGTAAGGCTGGTTGAGATCATGCTCTTCAATACGCGGTGCTATTCTGCGAGCAGAGAAACCCAATTCAAGTTTGCTGATAGGTTTTAAGCCCAAGCGAGTAGCCATGTAATTTGCATGCCGCAGTGGTGCTGTGCCAGCAAAGCTGCCGAGTTGCATGTTAAAACTTACTGGCCCAAGCCACTCGGTGCTTTCTAATAAAGGTAAGTTGGGGTTAAGGCGGCTAACTTGTAGGCTTTTGGTTGGGCGTTGCTGGTTGTTAAAGTTAAAACTACTGTGTATGGCAGGCCCCCACCATTGTGGCTGCATGGCGGCAATAAGTACCCAATTACCGGCGGTATAAGCTGCGTAGCTGCCATCAAAGTTGCGGTCATTTTTCGAGTAACTGTTGCTATCAAAACTATCATGCCGAAATTGCTGGTAGATGCCGGTTGTCCAGTTACCGCCTTTAAGTTCAGCCCCCACGCTTAACAGGGCTTTTTGTTGCGACTGCGTGCCAAAACCTTGCTGCCCTAGCGGTTCATTGCCGCCTTGAAGCGCCACGGTTTTAATTTGGTTGTTTTGGGCAAAGCTGGCGGCTGATTGAATGCGATAATAAGCATGCTGTTGCGCAGGAGTAAGGCTAGCGACATCGATTCGAGCTAAGTCTTGTAAAATTGGCTGCCACATAATGGGCCAGGTATTAACCGGTGTAGCAATAAAGCCCGCGTTGGCCAGTTGTTGAATGCTTTGCTGCAAATAAGGATCATCAGTTTTTATCCAAGGCGCTGCACTTAGGTAGGGTGAAACCAGCGCACTGCTGATGGCAATAAAAACTGTAGTAAGTAGCCGCATTGTTTCGCTTAACGTCCTGTAAATGTGTTTAACCGGCGCAATGCTACCAAAGCCACCTAGTGCAAGCAACCTAATTACACCACCCGAAACAGGTAAGACCTCAGACCGCACTCAGACACCGGTAGGAGGTCTTACCTGTACCGGAGTGCGGTCTGACCAGTTTGGGTGTTGAGCCACTGTTTTAGGCGCTGACTGTTTAAGCAGCTGTTTGCGGGGCGTGCGGCGGCAGCGGCATATTCTTGGCTGCTAATGGGCTGTAGCTCGGTTGTGCTTTGTTGTGCTTTAAAGATTTGCTGGGCAAATTCAAACCAGCTTTGGTATTGCTCGTCGCAATAGTGATAAAGACCAAAAGGTAAAGCCTGCTCGCTTTGATGTTGCTGAATAATAGTAACTACTTCTGCAGCTAGGTGAGCGGCGTGAGTAGGCGCCCCCAATTGATCATTTACTACTTTTACTGGCTTGCTGCCTTGTGCCAATTTTTGCATGGTGGTGTAAAAGTTTTTACCTGAATAACTGTATAACCAACTGGTTCTGATAATGTAGTGCCTGCACGCTATTTGCTGAATAGCTAACTCCCCCGCTAGCTTACTTTTACCATATTGATTTAACGGCTTCGGCTTATCCTGCTCTTCGTAGGGTTTGCTGCTGGTACCGTCAAACACATAATCGGTTGAAAAGTGTATAAGTACACATTCTGTCTTATAGCAGTATTCAGCTAAAGCTTTAACGGCAAGCTCGTTTACCGCAAAGCAGCTTGCGCTGTCTGTTTCGGCTTGATCTACTGCAGTGTAGGCCGCGCAGTTAATAATAATGGTGGGGTTTAGCTGGTGTAAAAAAGCGGATAATGCGGCTTGGTTAGTAATGTCTAACTCGTCACGGTTTGTAGCCACAAAGGCCATATTGGCAGCGAGTAATTCTGCGGCAATCGCTTTACCTAATTGGCCGTTAGCACCGGTGAGTAAAATGTTTGGCGTAATTACCATTATATTGTGGCTATTAGTTGCTGTTTAACAACCTCAAAGGCCGGTGCTGCGCGATCTTTGTCTGACATCATAGTAACTGGCTGCGGCCATGTAATAGCAAGCATTGGATCCAGCGCGTTAAACGCGCCTTCATCGGCTGGGTCGTAATACGCAGTAGTTTTATAAGAAACTAAAGCAGAAGTGCTTAATGCCTGAAAGCCATGGGCGAAACCAGGCGGGATCCATAGCTGTTGTGCTTGCTGTGCATCTAAGTATATACCTTGCCATTGGCCAAAGCTGGCTGATGCGGGGCGTAAATCTAACATCACATCGTAAATTTCACCGTGTAAAACAGATATCAGTTTACCTTGCGGTTTAAAGCGCTGAAAATGCATGCCGCGCAGCACACCTTGTTGGGAGCTTGATAAGTTATCTTGCACAAAGGCTTGAGTTAAACCCGCCGCTTGGTATTTAGCCGCAACGTAAAGTTCACGAAAAAGACCTCTGTTATCATGATACACCGGCGGTTGGATCAGCAGGCAATCGGCTAATTGTGTTTTAGTAATCTGCATGAGTAGGCTAAGTAAGGCGCTAATGGGTGTATTATACATAAAGCTCGGTTGCTTTATTGGCGCCTTTTAACGGCTTTGTAAGAGAAAAGAATGAATAAGTGTGTGTTTGTTACCGGTGGTTCCGGTTTTATTGGCTCTGCTGTGGTGCGTTTGCTGTTAGCAACAACTGATTTTACCATCGTGAATATTGATAAGCTGTCTTATGCTGCAAATCCGTTGGCGTTAAAAGCAGTGGAAGGTGATTGCCGATATCGCTTTAAACAGCAGGATATTGTTGATGAGTTAGAACTTTATTCACTGTTTACACAGTATCAACCGCAGTATGTGATGCATTTAGCAGCAGAGAGCCATGTCGATCGTTCTATCAATAGTGCGGCGCCTTTTATACAAAGTAATATTGTTGGCACCTTTAGTTTACTTGAAGCCTGCCGAAAATATTGGGCACAGTTGTCAATTCAACAGCAGCAGGTGTTCAGGTTACTGCATGTGTCAACGGATGAAGTTTATGGCGATATTCCCCTAGCCGCGAATGCCGCAACGGAGCAAACGGCCTATCATCCCAGTAGCCCTTATTCCGCTAGCAAAGCAGCCAGTGATCATTTAGTTCAAGCCTGGCAGCGTACTTATGGTTTGCCGGTGTTAACCACCCATTGCACCAATAATTATGGCCCTTTTCAGCATCAAGAAAAGCTGATCCCATTAGTTATAAACCGCGCCCTTAAAGGCCAAGCGCTGCCCATTTACGGTGATGGCCAGCAAATTCGCGATTGGTTGTTTGTAGAAGACCACGCCAAGGCGTTATTAACGGTATTGCAAAAGGGCACTGTTGGCGAAAGCTATAACATTAGCGCGAGTAACCAACTAACTAACCTGGAGGTGGTAAGCATTATTTGTCATGAGCTCGATAAGCTTATACCGGCTAGCAAAATGGGTATTAACCATTACCACGAGCTGATCACGTTTGTGACAGACCGCCCTGGGCATGATCGCCGCTATGCTTTAAATGCTACAAAAATCTCCCAGCAACTTGGTTGGCAACCCAGCACCAACTTTGCTGAGGGAATTGTAAAAACCATTACAGCTTACCTCCCCTAGCAACTGGTCATACCACACTCCGGTACAGGTCGGTCCACACTCAGACACTGGTCTGACCGCACTCTGAGACAGGTCAGTCCACACTCAGACACTGGTCTGGCCACACTCCGGTACAGGTCAGACCACACTTAGACACTGGTCTGGCCGCACTCTGAGACAGGTCAGGCCACACTCAGAGACCCGTAATAGCCCAAAAAGAAAAATTCATGCTGATATTTGAATAATTATTTTACAGATAAATTGTATATTCATATTCAGCACCTTAAGATGAGCTTATTCATACTCATTATATAAGCGTTGCAAGGAATCATTAATGCTATCTCAGTTTTCTAAAGTGTCTGTTATTGGCTTAGGTTACATCGGTTTACCTACGGCAGCGGTTATTGCTTCGCGTGGTGTTGAAGTCGTCGGGATTGATGTGTCTGAGCATGCGGTTAACACTATTAACCAGGGCAAGATCCACATTGTGGAACCCGACTTAGATATGTTGGTGCAGGCTGCAGTTACTACCGGTAAATTACGCGCTTCGCTGGTACCTGAGCCGGCAGAAGTGTTTATGATTGCGGTGCCCACCCCGTTTAAAGATAACAAAGCGCCGGATCTGAGTTACATTCGCACCGCATTAGAGAATATTGCGCCGGTCATTGAGAAAGGTAACTTGATTGTTCTGGAGTCGACCTCGCCGGTTGGTACCACAGAGCAAATTGCCGAATGGTTAAAAGAGTTACGCCCTGACTTAAAAGTGCCGTTAGATCACTCAGACGTTGCCGATGTGTATATTGCGCATTGCCCTGAGCGCGTTTTACCCGGCCGCGTATTGCAAGAGCTGGTAAGTAACGACCGTATTATTGGTGGTATTACAGAGCGCTGCGCTGAAAAGGCCATGTCGCTTTATCAGCTATTTGTGCGTGGTGAATGTTTACGCACCAATGCCCGTACTGCTGAAATGGCTAAGCTGACTGAAAACGCCTTTCGTGACGTGAACATTGCCTTTGCCAATGAATTATCACTGATCTGCGATAAATTAAAAATTAACGTTTGGGAATTGATTAAACTGTCGAATCGCCATCCACGGGTGAATATTTTGAGCCCTGGCCCGGGTGTTGGCGGCCACTGTATTGCCGTTGACCCTTGGTTTATTGTTGATTCAGCTCCAGATTTAGCCAACTTGATCCGCACTGCACGTGAAATTAATGACGGCAAACCACATTATGTTATTAACAAAGTTAAAGAAGCGGCTGATCAATTCAAACGCCCTGTTATCGCTTGCTTAGGTTTGGCGTTTAAAGCCGATATTGATGACTTGCGCGAAAGCCCGGCTTTAGATATTGCCGAGCATCTAATCAATGACAACGTTGGTGAAATTCTGTTAGTTGAACCAAACATCAAAGCATTACCGAAGCGCATGAGTCAACACAACGATAAACTCACTACCCTCGCTAAAGCGCTGGAGCGGGCCAATGTGTTGGTAGTGCTAGTTGACCATCGCCAATTTAAAGCCATGCATATCAATGAAGTTGCTGCGAAGGTAGTAATTGATACACGCGGGATTTTTGGTTAAAAAACGAACGGTACCGGTATGCTAACTTACCGGTACCCTTCAAACTAACACCTACCATATCGATCCGTAAAACGTTCAATATCATCTTCCTCAAGATAACGACCAGACTGCACTTCAATCAATTCTAAGAGTTCAGGCCCAGGGTTCTCTAGCGCATGTATGCAACCTATTGGAATATAGATGGATTGGTTTTCACTAAGTGTTTGCTCCACGGTATCTAGCGTTACTTTTGCAAGGCCTGATACCACAATCCAATGTTCAGCACGATGTTGATGCCTTTGCAGGGATAATTTTTCACCGGGTAAAACAGTAATACGTTTAACTTTATATCCATCACCTTGATCAATAATGTCATATTGCCCCCAAGGCCGATAAACCTGTCGGTGTGTATAATGCTCTGAACGACCTTGCTCTTTGATCGTTTGCACTATTTCTTTAACCTGCTGAACATGATCTTTATTTGCAACTAAAACAGCATCGCTAGTTTGAATAACAATGGTATTTTCTAAGCCTATTGTTGCAACCAAACCACTTTCAGAATAAACGTAATTATTGTGGCTATTATGCTGAAGCACCTCACCATGCTGTACATTACCACGAGTATCTTTTTGGCCTAACTCCCAAAGGGCTGACCAAGAGCCAATATCACTCCATTCTGATTCAATCGGCACCACCACAGCAGATTGAGTGTGCTCCATCACGGCATAATCTATAGATTCTGCCGGACAGTTTATAAACAGTTCTTTATTAATACGTATAAAGTCCATATCAGCCAGCGTTTGTGCTACTGCATTTTGGCAATGCAGAAGAATATCTGGGCGGTAAATGGCCAGTTCGTTTAAAAAGGTACTGGCTTTAAACATAAACAACCCACTATTCCAGCAAACGTCACTGTCTAAAAGCAGTTGTTTTGCCTGCTCGATAGTGGGTTTTTCAATAAATTGCTTTACCAGATATGCGTTGGGACAATCATTTAGTATCTTGCCTTGTTTGATGTAGCCATAGCCCGTTTCAGGCGCAGTGGGTTTAATTCCAAAAGTCACTAACAGTCCCTTTTCTGCTAAGGGCTTTGCTGTGTATATTGCTTGTTTAAAAGCACTTACATTAGAAAAAACATGATCGGCAGCTAACACCAGTAAAGTGGGATCTTCACCATGTTGCATAGCATATAACGCAGCTATCGTAATGGCAGGGGCGGTATTGCGGCTGGTGGGTTCTAAAATGATATTTTTATCTAGCAAATTTAACTGTCTTATCTGCTCTGCAGCAATAAAACGATGCTCTTCGTTGCAAACAACTAGGGGCTTAGCTGTGCTGATCCCTGAAAGCCTGATCAGGGAAGATTGCAGTAAAGATTTATCGCCATGCAAAGTTAAAAACTGTTTTGGCATTAATTCTCGAGAAAGCGGCCAAAGCCGACTACCGCTGCCGCCTGCCAAAACAACAGGTAATAACATGTAAACTCCAGGCAAAGATTGAATGCACTAAAGCTAACTTACTTTGCATGAAAAAAATAGCGATTTATCCTTACTGCAACCCCCTTGAGTACGTATTAAATTCAAACCGAGATTGACATAGCCTCAGGCTGAACTTGTTTGCTACTTGCAATTAAAGACTGACACGGCAAGTTCTTATTCAGCGACTGACGGATAGCCTGTAGCTCTGCTTTGTCGATGTCGGCGTTAAACAGTTCACGATAAGCACGTAGCCGGGTAAATTTGTTATCACCTAACGCCTCATAGCTCGGATGTGGCACAATGATTTGCGAGTTTAAACCGCCGGCATTGCTATGATAGCTTGACCAATGATATTGATCCGGCGTTCTAACGATACCTGCCCTAACTGGGTTAAGTTCGATATAGCGATAACATGCTAAAACGTAATAATCGTTTTCGACCAAACTAGCAAAGTATTTACCATCCCATACCGTGCCGGTTTTATCGTTTAGTGCATTATAGTAACCCGCAAAATGCCGACCCAAGCATTGCATAAAGTGCGGTACTTCTTTACCACTTTGCGGTGTAACGAGTAGATGATAGTGATTCGACATCAACACAAAAGCATGTAATTTGATGCCACATTCATCTAACTTATTGCATAACATAGAAAAGAACATTCCTTTTACAGCCTCAAACTTGAAGCAATTCGTCCGATTATGTCCCCTATGCACAATATGGTATGGCATATTATCTATAAACATACGTAGCCTCCTAGACATTTTTAGTAACCTTATGTTAAACAAATTTTAAAATAGTAAACAAAATTAAAAGCTGCAAATAAAAATTTCACCGATCAGACCTCGTACCAGTACCGGACTGTGGTAGGACCTGTCTCTGAGTGCAGTCAGACCAGTACCAGAGTGTGGTAGGACCTGTCTCTGAGTGCGGTCAGACCAGTACCGGAGTGTGGTAGGACCTGACTCTGAGTGCGGCCAGACCAGTACCGGAGTGTGGTAAGACCTGTCTCTGAGTGCGGTCGGACCAGTACCGGAGTGTGGTCTGATCAGTGCTGGAGCTGGAGGGCTGGATTAAAAGGGAAAAACGCGGGGGATAAGAAGTAAACTAACCACGATGTAAGTAATAGCTACGGGCGCTCCCATCAGGAAAAAATGCTTGAGACGGTAATTGCTCGCATTAAATACCATTAAGTTGGTTTGATAACCGTAAGGCGTGATAAAGCTGGCTGACGCGGCAAATGCCACCCCCATCACCATGGGTATTGGATCAACGCCCATCCCCTGTGCCAAGCTATAGGCGATAGGAAACATTAATGCCGCGGCGGCATTGTTGGTAATCATTTCTGTTAACAAATAAGTTAATAAAAAAATGCCCATTAAGGTAAAGAACGGCGCTTGGCCACTTAAACCTGTGCTTGCAAATTGACTTATCACGTTCGATAAGCCGGTAGTATTCATCGCCGTAGCAATACATAGCGCACTGGTGACCACCAGCCAAATTTCCACAGGAAAGCGGCGTTTTATTTCGTTAACGGTTAAGCACTTGGCAAACAATAACACTGCCAGAAAGAACATCGCCGCTTGTAACAAACTGATAGAGGTGAACACACTCACACCAATCATCAGCGCAAAGCCCCACCACGTCAGTTTTTCACGGTGGCCACTGAGCATATCTTCGGTATCAATATCCGACAGAATATAGAAGTTTTTACTCAGGTTATGCCTGCTGCTAAAATCTGGCCCAGTTGCCAATAGCATTACATCACCGGCTTTTAATGCTATATCGCCCAACTTACCGCTGACTTGTTCGCCCTCACGGCGCACAGCCACGACCGCAGCATCGAACCTGGCTCGAAACCCGGTACTTTTTAAAGTTTGACCCATTAATACCGACTCTTCCTTGATCATCACCTCGGTTAATACTTGCGTCGTTAAACCGTTATCATCAGCAAATAACCGTAACCCCACAAATTGTTTGAGCACGTTGACTTTGTGTACGTTGCCACTAAAGAGTAATTTATCGCCGGCACACAATACGTCATAACGCGCTACGGGCCGGATTAATTGCTTACCTCTAACGATTTCAGTTAAAAATAACGCATCAAGATGGCGCAAGCCGGCTTCTTCCACCGTAAGCCCTACCAATGGCGAGTCGGCCATCAATTCAGCTTCTAACAGGTAAGCGCTATGGTTTTCAGCTGAAATGGTGTCATTCGGTAAAAATCGGCTCATAAAAATGACGACCCCACCGCAGGCTAGCGTGACGCCTAAACCTATTAGGGTAAAGTCAAAAAAGCCAAAACCCGGATGGCCTTTTTCAGTTAACATTGAATGCACGATTAAGTTGGTCGAAGTACCTATTAAGGTTAAAGTTCCGCCGAAGATCGCGGCATAAGAGAGTGGGATCAACAACTTTGCTGGCGACACCGTTTTATTACTACGCACGGTGTTAAGCATCGCTGCCACAACGGCGGTATTATTTAATACTGATGAGGCTAAAGCGGCAAAACTGACGGTGCGAAACACCGAACCCGACACAGAGCGGGTAAATAAAAAGCGCGAAATACGCCGTAAGATACTGGTTTTCTCTAACGAGTAAGAAATTAAAACCAGCAACACTAACGTGGCTAAACCCGAGTTGGCCGCATTTTTTAATACATCGGCCGTCTCAATAAAACCCAAGGCTAACAAGCCAAGTAACATGGCACCAAATACACCGGCGGCATGCTGCTGAAAGCGTAATAACGCCATCAGCAACATCACCAGCAACCCTATCAGCACACTCGCTTCAAGGCTCATTTTTTACTGCCGAGACATTAAATGGGGAAAATGTTTGCGCACAAGCATGATCAATTCATATTCAAAATCGCTGAGGCCTTTAATTTCTTCCTCTTCGGCAACCGTCGCAACTAAGGGCGCATCAATCATGCCGGCTCCTACCGTTAAATTGCTGAAACGGTCAATAATAATAAAAGCACCGGTAAGCTTGTTTTTACGATAAACATCAAACGCCATAGTTTCTGTTAAATTAACATCAACCAAGCCAATTTCATTCATCGCTAACACTTCCGCTGATTTTTCTGCAAGAGTATTCACATCGATGCGATGATGCAGTTTACTGATCTCACCTGTCGTGGTTTTACAGCTGAATTTAAAGTAATATTGCCTGTCGGTTTTTAGTGGCGTGTCATGCAACCAAATTAACTTGGCTCGCATCCGCGATGAGACATGCGGCAGTGCGTCTTTTTTTACCAACATACTGCCACGGCTGACATCAATTTCATCATTCAAAGTAAGCGTTACAGCTTGCCCTGCGTTGGCACTTTGCAAGTCACCATCAAAGGTCACGATGCTTTTGATGGTAGACACGGTACCCGCCGGCAATACCCGCACGGTATCGCCTACAGCGATACTGCCTGAAGCAATCGTGCCTTGGAAACCACGGAAATCAGCATTAGGGCGGCTGACTAACTGCACAGGGAATCGAAAATCGTCATTTTCAGCAAGCGTTAATTCAATGTTTTCAAGATACTGCATCAAGGTTGAGCCACGAAACCAGCTCAGTTTTTCACTTGGATGCACAACATTATCGCCCTCTAAGGCCGAAATAGGCACGAAGCGGATATCAGGGATGTCCAAAGCCCCTGCCAAAGCCAGATACTCTTCTTGAATGGCCTTGTAACGGGCTTGAGAGTAATCGACTAAGTCCATTTTATTAATCGCGACAATCACATGCTTGATACCCAGCAAGGAACATATGTAGCTGTGTCGCCGCGTTTGGGTTTGCACACCTTTACGCGCATCCACCAGGATTATCGCTAAATCACAGGTCGACGCACCAGTGGCCATATTACGCGTGTATTGCTCGTGGCCTGGCGTATCGGCAATGATAAATTTCCGTTTCTCAGTTGAGAAATAACGGTAAGCCACATCAATGGTTATGCCCTGCTCACGTTCAGATTGTAAGCCATCGACCAGCAAGGCTAAATCGACACGCTCGCCTTGAGTACCCACTTTTTTACTGTCTTCAGTGATAGCCGCAAGCTGATCTTCAAAAATCATTTTGCTGTCATGCAACAAGCGGCCAATCAGGGTACTTTTACCATCATCCACACTGCCACACGTAATAAAGCGCAGTAATTGCTTGTTTTCGTGCTGCTTTAAGTAGGCCAGAATATCCTGCTCTATTAATTCTGAGGTATGGCTCATTAGAAGTACCCTTCCATTTTTTTCTTTTCCATCGAACCGGTGCTGTCGTGATCAATCACCCGACCTTGCCGCTCTGAGGTTTTGGTTAACAACATTTCTTGAATGATTTCAGGTAAGGTTGCCGCTGAGGATTCAACGGCACCCGTTAACGGATAACAACCCAGGGTACGAAACCGTACACTTTTCATGCTAGGCGTTTCGCCCGGTTGTAACGGCATGCGCTCATCATCAACCATAATCAGGGTGCCATCGCGTTCCACCACAGGGCGCGGTTTAGAGAAATACAAATCTGGGATTTGAATATTCTCAAGATAGATGTATTGCCAAATATCTAGCTCGGTCCAGTTTGATAACGGAAACACGCGAATGCTTTCGCCTTTATCGACTCGACCATTAAATATATTCCACAGCTCTGGCCGTTGATTTTTAGGATCCCAACGATGATGCTTATCGCGAAACGAGTAAACACGTTCTTTCGCACGGGATTTTTCTTCATCACGCCTTGCACCACCAAAGGCGGCATCAAATTTGTATTTATCTAAGGCTTGCTTTAAACCTTGGGTTTTCATGATATCGGTATGCTTGCTGCTGCCATGCTCAAAGGGGCTGATATTCATAGCTAAGCCGTCTGGGTTTTGATGTACCAATAAATTTAAGCCCAGATCGACAGCAATTTGATCACGAAACGCAATCATCTCTTTGAATTTCCAGGTGGTATCCACATGTAACAGTGGAAAAGGGATTTTGCCAGGGTAAAACGCTTTACGTGCCAGATGCAATAACACCGACGAGTCTTTACCTACCGAATAAAGCATCACCGGATTATCAAACTCGGCTACCACTTCACGGAAAATTTGAATCGATTCGTTTTCGAGGGCTTTTAAATGGCTTTGGCTACTTGCTGCCATGATAACTCCGCCTGCGTCTAAGTAAGTGTTTATAGCTTACCAGAACAAATCAAAACCGAATTATCTTGTTTTGGAATATCTTATTTCCAACAACAGGTCCGACCGCACTCAGACACCGGTAAGAGCTCCAACCAGTACCAGAGTGTGGTCGGAGGTCAGATTGGTGCCTGAGTGTGGTCTGATGAGTATCTAGCGGAAGGTTTTTAGGGTGGCGATAATCCGTGCGCAGGCTTTGCCATCACCATAAGGGTTATGGGCGAAGCTCATGCTGTCGTAGTAAGGTTTGTCACTGAGTAAGCGAGTGACTTCAGCTACAATTTTAGCTCTGTCTGTACCTACCAACTTTACGGTACCGGCATCAACCGCTTCTGGCCGTTCGGTTGTGTCACGCATCACTAAAACCGGTTTGCCAAGTGACGGCGCTTCCTCTTGAATACCACCGGAGTCGGTCAGTACCAAGTAACTTCTGCTCATCAAATACACAAATGGCAGATAATCTTGTGGCGCAATTAAATGCACGTTCGATACATCACTCAGTAAACGATAAACCGGCTCGCGCACATTGGGGTTCAAATGTACCGGGTAGACAATATCGCAATCCGGGTATTGCTTAGCAATATCCGCTAGCGCGGCACAAATTTGCTCAAAACCACCGCCAAAACTTTCACGGCGATGGCCTGTTACCAAAATCATGCGGCGATCGTCTTTTACAAAAGGAAACTGCTTGGCAAAACTGGCGCTTAATTCTGGGCTGTTATCAATTTTGTCGACAACTTGCAGCAACGCGTCAATCACCGTATTACCCGTAATAACGATGTTAGCGGCAGCCAGGTTTTCCGCTAATAAGTTATCCGCAGAGGTTTGCGTCGGCGCAAAATGCAAGCGAGTTAAAGCGCCGGTTAACTTGCGATTAGCTTCTTCAGGCCAAGGGCTATAAATATTGCCAGTACGCAGGCCGGCTTCGACATGGCCTACCGCAATTTTTTCATAATAGCAGGCTAAGGCCGCAGCAAAGGTAGTGCTGGTATCACCGTGAACTAACACGATATCAGGTTGAAACTCGCGCAGTACCGGTTTGATGTTGAGCAAAATACTGGTGGTAACGTCATACAGATCCTGCCCAGCTTTCATAATGGCTAAGTCGTATTCAGGTTCGATACTGAATAACTGTAATACCTGATCCAGCATTTCACGGTGCTGACCGGTAACACAAACACGGCTATCAAAGGCCGCATCTTGCTTTAATTGATTGACCAATGGGGCCATTTTGATGGCTTCAGGGCGTGTGCCAAACACACTTAATACTTTAATCATGTCGCTTTCCTTTTCATTTCTCACGCCGTCATAAGGCCTTTTGCACCCATAACTGGACAAACCAGTACCGGAGTGCGGTCAGAGGTGTGACCTGTACCGGAGTGTGGTATGACCTCTGGCTGCTGAGTGTATTATTCGATTTCGTCGAGAAAATCTAACATATCATCGTCCAGCGTTTCTTCTGGCTGTGGCGGGTTGCCATCGTATATTTTAAAAAGCTGACGCTGATAATAACTTTCTTTAACAAACGAGTATGGATCCAGCGAGTCGTTTAACATACTTTCGACTTGCATTAGCTGCTCGCGACCGTCTAACGCACCAATCACGGCACGTGTGATGGTTAACGGCGTATTTAATAAGCTTAAGGGGAAATACAAATTATCAACCAGCGAGCCAGCAGTATCTCTTACCGTGGTAGGCCCACGCGCAGGGATCATTAAAAATGGGCCATCGCCAATCCCCCATACTGCCATGGTTTGGCTGAAATCTTCTTCAGCATTGGTCAAACCAATATTCGTAGCCACATCAAATAAACCAAAAATACCGGTGGTGCTGTTTAACACAAAACGGCCAACGCTTACGGCTGCTTTCTTCGGTTTGGCTTGCAACACGCTGTTGACGAAACTGGCGGGCTCTCCTAAGTTATTAACAACATTACTTAACCCTTTACGTGCCGGTTTTGGCACTACCGTCATGTAGCCAACGGTTAGCGGTCTAAGTAAATAGGCGTCTAACACATCGTAATTAAAATCCCAAAGCGGGCGGTTAATGCGCTCTAACGGATCTCGCACATCAACATAGGCGGGCTGAGGATTATTAGTTGTTGCAGCTTGCTGCTCGCTGGGTGCGCTAGCACAGGCCGTTAAGCTGAGCACACCGCCAAGCATTAGGGCTCGAAAAAAGAATAAAGACATATCACTGTTCCAGAGTTAATTGTACGGATAATACCGGTTGCTCAAAACTTAGCACCGCTGACACCACTTCTACATCTTGCGCAGAGCGCTCAACTGTTCCTGAAACAGCCATACGGGCAACAACTTGAATAAGATTAGTTTGCTCGAGGTTCCAGCCCGCTTGCATCGCATCGGCTGCCGATAAGCTGATCTCGGTTACACCGGCAACTAATGGTAAACGCTTCGCGGCTAATGGAATTGCCGGGCCTTCTGCTGCACGAGCGAACACGAACAATGAAGCGCCAGGATGAGCGGCAGCTAATTCAGCGCCAACACTAACCTGAACCTTTACTTCACGAACAAAGGCTGCGTTTTGCTCGGCAGTGCCGACCGTTGCAGGGGCATTTAATTCGGCTAAACGTGCATTCACCACCTCTAAACGTGGATCATCAGGTGCTAAGCGCGATGCCAATAATTGCCAAGCGGCTACCGCTTCGGCATTATCGCCACGCTCATAAGCAATTAACGCCATTAATGAAATCGCATCAATATTTTCAGGCTCTTGCATTAAAACCCGCGCAACACTTTGGCCGGCTTTGGCTAAGTTCATATCACCGCCCAGCATAATCAAGGCTTGGCTATAGCTGATTAACAACGGCGTGCGCTCTGGCATTAGCTTTAAAGCGCGCTCAAAAGACTCAACCGCTTCTTCTAGCATGCCCAAGGTCATCCAAACCCGACCTAATAACATCCAAGCTACCGCATCATCACCCTCATTGGCCAGTTTTGTGCGCAGCGCCAAAGAAAACAGCTGCATATCTTGCTCGTTTAAGGGCTCGCCCTCGCCTAGCAATGCGCGTTGACCATAGCTAGCTAAGTTTTGCTGGGCATATTCCCAATCGGATAATTGCCGATAATGGCCATTTTGGCTGTACACCACCGCCACAATTAACGCCGTTACTAGCACTAAACTGAGGTGTAATACTCGCTGCTGTTTGGGTTGCTTATAACGAATGGCTTGCTGCTCTTGTTCTAAAAACTGCTGCTTTAACTCATTGGCGGCGGTATCAAAATCTTGCTCAGCCAATTCACCGGCATCGCGTGCTAACGCCAATAATTGCAGGCGCTCTTCAAAAAGTTGCGCCGGGGTTTGATTATTTTTAGCATCGGCTTTGCGCGGCCAAATAATAAAAAGGGTACTTAACACCAACATGGCGAGTGCACCGGCGGCAAGTTGCCACATCATGATTTCTTACTCCGATAACTGTCGATAATTTGCTCAAGCTGCTGGTTTAACTTTTCTTTTTCGGCAGAGTCGCCAGCAGCGTCATCTGACAACTGCTCTGACCTGTACCGGAGTGCGGTCTGACCAGCTTGGCGTTTAAGTTGAAACAGCAACAATGATAACAACACTAGCGCTGGGGCTAGCCACAACCAAATGGTGTAGCGATTGACCGGCGGCTGATAGTGCACAAAGTCACCGTAACGATCGATCATAAAATCTAACACTTGCTGCCGGCTTAAGCCTTGTTGCACCAACTCATAAGTTTTATCACGCATATCAACGGCCACCACGGCATTCGAGTCGGCGATGTTTTGATTTTGGCATTGCGGACAGCGAAGCTCAGCCGTCAGCTTTAAATAAAGTTGTCGTTGCTGCTCACTTTCAAAAGACAATAACTCTTGGCTCTCTGCTGCACTGGCAGCACTGCTTAAGCCCACGGTCAGAAGAATGCTGCAAAGAAAAGTAAAAAATGGCTTCATGGTTTGGCCGCCCATTGCTGGTAAATCGGCGCGAGCTTGCTGCGCCAAACTTGCGGATTAATATCACCAATATGATGCGCCCGCACAATGCCGTTGGCATCGACGATAAAGTGCTCAGGCGCGCCACTGACCCCTAAATCCAGCGATAAACGCCGCTGTTGATCAAGGATATTAAATTGGTAAGGATCGCCATTTTGTTGCAACTTGGTGGCAACTTCTTGCTGTAAGGTTGGCAAATCGAAGACTTGGCCAAACATCGGATCTTCAGGTAACACATAGTAAAGGCCGATGATCCGAATGCCCTGCTCATTGCGCAGCTGCGTCATGTAACTGAGCTCGGCATTACAGGTTGGGCACCAAACTCCCCACACATTCAGTAAAAAGGTTTGCCCTTTTAAGGCGTCTGGCGTCCAGCTTTTACTGGGATCCTGTAAATCAGGTAACGAGAAACTCGGCAGTGGTCGATCGATAATGGCCGAGTCACGCTCACGCGGATCAGAAAACAAACCACTGAGTAAAAACAGTGATAAGCCTAAAAATAACGCCAAAGGAATATAAAATAACGCCTTACGCATCTGCAGTCTCCCGAACTGGCACTTGTCGACGATAGCGCTTATCAAGCAAAGCGATTAGCGCGCCTAACGCCATCAGCAAGCCGCCAAGCCAAATCCATCTGACGAAAGGTTTTACATACACGCGGATTGCCCAAGCATCGCCGGGTAAAGCTTCACCCAGTGACACATAAAGATCACGGCTTAAACGCGCATGCACCGCGGCTTCGGTCATCACCATCCGCTGAATGTTGTATTCGCGTTTTTCGGCATGCAGATGGGTAACATAGCGTCCATCCGTGCGTCTTACGTCAATTTCTGCCGCTTCACCGCCGTAATTGGGGCCGTTTAAGCGATAAACATCTTGCAGCTCAAACTCGTAATCGGCTAACACCACCTTATCACCAATGGCCATGCGCACATCACGTTCGACACTGTAAGTTTTGGTCATGGCCACACCAATCACCAGCACAGCAAAACCGATATGCGCCATCGTCATTCCATAATGCGACGCCTGTAATTTACTAAAACCGGCTTTTACTGATCCAAACTGATCTAATCGCTGATAAATTTCGCTAAGCGCCGATAAGCCTACCCAAGCGCCTAACAGTAAGCCTAACAACGCCAAGTTTGCGACGACACTTTGCAGTAAACTTAAAGTACCCAAAGCGACAGTCAGCGTGGCAATGGCCAGTAACGACATGGGCTTGAGCAAGGGCGCGGCTTTTTGTTGTTTCCAACGTACCCAAGGCCCTAAGCCTAGTAACAGGGCAAAAGGGATGGTCAGGTAATAAAACATCTGATTAAAGAACGGCTCACCTATCGAAATAGAGCCTAAGCCTAACTCTTTGTGCACTAAGGGGAATAACGTACCTAACAACACCACTAAGGTAGCAGTGAGTAAGAACACGTTGTTGCTCCACAGCATCACTTCGCGCGAAAAAAGCTGATAACGCGCCTGACTGCGCACCGAGTTCATGCGGCTGGCGTAAAGTAACAATGAACCACCGATAACGATTAGCAAGAAAATCAGTAAGAAAATACCGCGATCAGGATCCGAGGCAAACGAGTGTACCGATACCAACACACCAGAGCGCACTAAAAAGGCACCTAATAAACTCAGAGAAAAGGCACCGAGCGCCAATAATACCGTCCAGGATTTAAAGGTGCCGCGCTTCTCGGTGACCGCTAAGCTATGGATTAAAGCCGTACCCACCAACCAAGGCATTAACGACGCATTTTCTACCGGATCCCAAAACCACCAGCCGCCCCAACCTAGCTCATTATAGGCCCACCAACTACCCAGCATAATGCCCAGGGTCAGGAACATCCAGGCCGCTAAAGTCCAGGGTCTGGCCCAGCGCGCCCAGGTGCTGTCAAATTTACCACCAATTAAAGCAGCTATCGCAAAGGCAAACGACACCGCAAAACCGACATAACCCAGATACAATAACGGCGGATGGATAATCATGCCGAAGTCTTGCAACAATGGGTTTAAGTCACTGCCTTGCACAGGGTAAAACGGTAAGCTGCGTTCAAACGGATTTGACATAAACAAAGAAAAAGCAATAAAGCCGATATTAATCAGCCCCATAATGCCTAAAATCCGCCCTTGCATTAATAAGGGTAACGCTTTGGAATATTGCGCCACTAAGGCAGTCCAACCGGCTAACATCATAACCCATAACAACATCGAGCCTTCGTGTGAGCCCCATACTGCGGTGAGTTTGTAGTACCACGGTAAAATAGAACTGGAGTTGGTGGCCACATTAATTACGGTAAAATCATCGTGATAAAAAGACCAGGCCAGCGCCATAAACGCCAGTAAGGTAAATACAAACATGCCCACTGATAAGGGTTTGGCCAATAATAAGGCACGTTCATTGGCCGTAAAACTGCCGGCTAAAGGCACTAAAGCCAATAGTAATGACAGCGCAAAGGCAAAGGTCAGCGCCAGCTGACCGTATTCTGCAATCATCAACTAGCCTCCGTAATTCGCGTTGCTAGCAGCAGGCTGCTGGCTCGGTGGCACATGGCGAATGCCTTTTAGGGCTTCGGCCACCTCTGGAGGCATATATTCTTCATCGTGTTTGGCCAGCACTTCGGTAGCGGCCAACACCGTAGCACTACGCAACTCACCTTGCGCGACGATACCTTGACCCTCTCGAAATAAATCCGGCAAAATGCCTTCAAATTCAACCGTGGCGATCTCACCTGAATCGTCGGTTAAATCAAAGCGTACTTTTAAACTGTCGGCGTCACGTTGCACCGTGCCGGGCACCACCATGCCCCCTAAACGCAGCCGTTGGCCGATATCGGGTTTAATTTTCCCTTCACCAAGGCCCTGAATAAGCTGACCTGGGGTATAGAACAAGTTAATGTTTTGCTGTAAGGCAAATAGCATCGCCCCCACGGCACCAGCAATCAAACTGATTACTAATAACATGGATAACAGGCGTTTCTTTCGTCTTGGTTGCATTAGCTTTGCTGCTCCTGATACTGCTTAATTCGTTGCTCTCTGGCCATTTTTGCGGCGAGCTGCTGCTTAAACTGACGTTGCTGGAAATAACTCCACCACAGCAAGCCCATTAACAGCAAATAAGTTAAACCGAAAGATAACCAAACAAAAAAACTGTAACTAATGCCGTTACTGGCCATCGCTAAAAAATCACTGAAGCTAGCAAAGTAGAACGGAAAAACACCAAAAAGTTGCACCGGCAATTCGCTACTCAATTGCCAAAACGTGTTCAATAAACTGCTCAATAACATGCTATCTCCTCGCTTATGCTTTGCTAACTAACTGTTTAACCCAAGGCCGATGCTGCTCATTTTCGAGGATCGCCGTACGTAAACGCACGCAGGTTAACGCCGCTAATAACAAACTAAATGCCAATAAACTTATTAATAAAGGCCAAAGCATGCTGGGATCGATGGACGGTTTAGCAAATTTAGTTATGCTGGCACCTTGATGCAGGGTGTTCCACCATTCTACCGAAAAATGGATGATGGGTAAGTTAATCACGCCAACAACCGCCAATAAACTGGCCACTTTAGCGCCGGTTTGTCGCTCTGAAAAAGCCCCATGTAGCGCCATTACGCCAAAATATAAAAACAACAGAATAAGTTCAGAGGTTAAACGGGCATCCCATACCCACCACGCGCCCCACATGGGTTTACCCCAGGCCATACCGGTTAGCAAAGCAATGGCGGTGTACACCGCACCAATCGGCGCGATGGCTAATACTGCCCACTGGGCCGTTTTGATTTGCCACACCAAGGCAGTAAAGGCTGCGATGGCCATCGCCATATAAGCGCCCATCGACATAATGGCCGACGGCACATGAATGTGAATAATGCGGTAACTGTCTCCTTGCTGATAATCAGTGGGGGTAAAGCCTAAGCCCCAAATATTACCCAACAACAAGGTAAACAAGGCACTACTCATTAACCAGGGCGTTAACTTGCCACAAAAATGATATAGCGTTTCTGGTTTTGCTAACGGATCTAACCACTTAAACATATCAGCTCACATTTATTTTTAAAGCGCTGCACACGGCCATAGGCACCAAGGCCAGCGAGAACAAAAACATTGCCAATAAAATGGCAATCTGCCCAGTAAAACCTAAACCAATACTGGCCGCTTCAATGGCGGCACTGGCAAAAATTAACAGCGGGATATATAACGGCAAAATAACCAATGCCAGTAAGATCCCACCTTTATCCGCAGAGACCGTGATACCCGCCCCTAACACACTGAGTAAGCTCAGCACCGGTGTACCCAGTAATAACGTTAGCGCCATCGCTTCTAGGGCGGCCCCTTGCATATTCAGCAACAAAGCCACTAACGGTGATAACAACAATAACGGCAAACCGGTACTTAACCAATTCGCGGTAATTTTCGCCAGCACAAACGGCATTAATGCCTGCTGCGCCGCCACTAATTGCTCGATCACCCCATTGCGATAGTCATCTTTAAACAGTCGCTCGGCAGCTAATAGCACGCTTAATAGCGCAGCGATCCAAACTATCCCTGGTGCCATTATACGCAGCATATTCGGCTCTGGGCCAACCCCTAATGGAAACAGGGTTAGCACGATAATAAAAAACAACACAGGATTCAGCCAATCCGCTTTTTGCCGAGCCAGTAAACGTAATTCGCGCTGTAAAAAAATGCTAAATTTTACCATCGATAATGGATCTCTAACGCGCGCAGGGCATGATATTCGATGCTGAGCGGTTGGTGGGTCGTTAAGATTATCGCGCCGCCGCGCTGTAAATGCGCAATAAAGTGTTGCTGTAAACTGACAATCGCTGATTGATCTAATGCCGTAAAAGGTTCGTCGAGGATCCAAATTTGCGCAGAGGTGGCCCAAAGCCGGGCTAAGGATACCCGTCGCTGTTGGCCGGCCGACAGCATGCGACAAGGAATATCTTCTAAACCGGCTAAACCTAATTCTGCCAGTAACGTAAATTCGTCTTGAATATGCAGATCGCTAGCCGCTTGCCAAAATTGTAAATTTTCAATCGCCGTTAATTGCTCATGAATACCGCTTTGATGGCCGATAAAACATAAATTGGCGGCGTAATCGCTTAACGCGGCAGGTAAGGGTTGGCCTAAATACTGCAGTTGGCCTTCATCAGGTTGGGCCAAGCCAGATAGAATGCGCAGCAATGAGCTTTTACCGGCGCCATTTTTGCCTTTAATCTGCAAAAGTTCGCCCGGTTTTAAGTGTAACGACAGCTGCTCAAACAGCACGCGATCTTGCTTTACGCAGCTTAAATCAGCGGCATCGAGCAAAATGGGGGCAGTAACAGCAAAGGTGGGTTGTGCTATATTCACAGTCCTCTAACTATCGACGACCAACAAAATTGCGCGCATAGTAGCATAATGCCGCCAGAATACGAATCAGAACCGCTTCGTAAGCTTGATTCAAATCAGCTATTTGCACAACTTGTCGGCAAGTGCCGCTTACAGTTCAATAATCACTGTTAACGAAAGCGGCTTTAACCCACAGAACCTTGAGAGCGTGATGTTACCCTTTAATTTTGGCCAGCTCACTACAAACACCAGCTTAAACCCACAAACGGCAGTGAACAGTGGTGTGATTAAACTTGCCAGCGCCGTGCCCTATCCGGCAATGGTAATCACCAGCCATACCAATAACACCCCCAATGTGACACAGCAATTACTGCTGCAAAGCCAGCAAGGCTTACAACGGCTTGCTTTATCTGCGCTACCACCGTTACCGCTGAATGTGCCGCTGCAACTGAGTTTTAATGCGACAACGCCCGACAATTTGAACGTACGCGTGATGCAGTGGCAAGGTAACCCGCAAGCACAGCAATTAACGGCCGCACAAACCACTTTGTTACTGCAACCTGAGCAGCTAAACCAATTGAGTGAACAATTAGCCAGTGGCAAACCGCTTAATCATTTGGCTGGCCAAGCGGTTACCCCGCCCCTCGCCGCGCAATTAGCCACATTACAATTGGTCAAGTTACCCAGTGTCAGTGCCGCTTCATCGGCGCAGAGCGCTTTGCCAAGCAGCAATAGCACTAACCTTTCGGCAAATAACAACAACCAAGCGGCTAACACGCTAACAACCAATACGCCAAGCCAGAGAGCGGCGATGGCTAACCTGCAAAACGCAGCGGTATTTCAAACGCTAAGCCCCCAGCTACAGCACGCTTTGCAGCAACCTGCCGTGCAGATTTCTGTGTTTCAACAATTACAAACGGCAAGCCCGCTGTTGCAACTGAATAACCAAGTACTCAACCTTAGCCCGCCTGAGCGCCAGCAATTAAAGTTATTACTACAACCTTTAGTTACCCAAACCACAACTAATCATGCCACTGAGCGAGCGAATTGGGTGTTACTCATACAACCGTTAAAAGACTTGGGCCAGTTTCAACTGCCAGCCAGCGCACTGAACCGGCCACTGCAACTTAGCTTGTCTGATGGTAGCCAATTAACACTGGGCAGCACGCAATCTTCAAATAAGCTCAATGACTCCGCACCAAAAAGTGCGACATCGCACTTAGCAGCAACGGCAACAGCCCAAACGCAGTTAAACCGGCCTAGCGCCAAGATGCCCGCCGGCGTGATGCCCAATACCCCTTTACCAGAGGAACCGATGAAAACCGCGATTGTTGATAAGATCCTCAGCCAGTTTGGCCAAAACAATGAAAGCACGCCGAAACTGCAAGCAGGGCAACCCTATTTTGCTAAATTACAGTTAACTGGCCAAAGTGCTCAATTTATTGTGCAAACGGCGCAAGGCTTGCTGCAATTGCCACTGACACTGGCGGCCAAACAACTCTCTGCCATTCCAAGCGATTTACCCTTACAGTTAAGTTTTAAAGAAAGCAAACCCGGCACGATAGAAATTCAAATCAAGGTATTAAGCGGCTTACCAGAGAACATTCAGCTCACAGCGAAACAAGCACAATTACTGCAAGATCCCAAACAATTAGCCGCCTTGCAGCAAAGCTTGTTGCGCGGTGAAACCATCACCCAATTAGCGGGCGAGCCGCTTGCGCAGCCGTTAAACGCTCGCTCAGCCACTAGTAACAGTATTGCCAAACATTTATCGCTGATATTATTGCCACCCGCTAATAACAATAAAACCGCTAATGCAAGTTTAGCGCAGCAACACGCCCCAGCAACGGCAGGGGCTAATACGGCCAACAGCGCTGCTACCTCGTGGCAATTAAGCGTGCAGCCGCTTGTCAGTGAACACAAAATTCAGCTCGCCAGCCAGCAGTTTGCCAAGCCTCTGCCTTTGGGTGCGCAGCCTACCCCTGCAGCCCCCATCGTGACAAAATTACAGCCAACCGATGTTAGCAATATGCACTGGCGGCAATTATTACCTTTATTACAAAGTGCGCCCGCCACCTTAAGCAGCCTGCCGGACTTACCTGCCGAGGTACAGCAAGTGTTTAACCTACTGCGCCAAGCTCAGCCGGATGGAACTAAGGTATTAACACCGCCTCAAGTACAAGAACAACTGCAAGCAGCGTTAAACTTTCAACCTTTACAAAGCCAACCCAATATGACCACCTCGGCCGGCACCTTGGCTGTGGCCATTCAATTATTATTAGGGCACTTGTTAAAGCAACCCTCGGGATCATTGCGTGAGCCAACCGCGCAGCGTTTAGCCCAAAATATTGGGCAGCTTGAACCGGCGCAAGCCTCTAACTTACTACGAGCTCTCGGCAGCCACAGTAGTGCTTTGCAATTGGCACAGCTACAAAACGCTGAAGTGGCAGCAAATGTGCAGCAATGGCTGATCCCGTTAGCCTTGCAGCAGCAACAAGAAAGCCGAATTAGCCAAATTTTATTAGAGCAAAAAGAACGCGAGCAAAAAGACAGCGAACAAAAACAGCGCTTTTGGCAGTTAACCATGAAATTTGACTTAGCCAATAAGGGCCAATTATTAGCCGTGGCCAAGTTGCAAGACGACGATGTGCAATTACAGTTTTATACCGATCAACCACAAGCATTACAGCAAGCGCAAAAGTTTTTACCGATCTTAACGGATCGCTGCAGTGCGCAAGGGTTAACCGTGAGTAAAGCGGAATGTCAGTTAGGGAAAATCCCCGATACGCTGGGCAGTAAACGCACCAGTTTAATTTCGACGCAGGCTTAAGCCGCAAGTTGAAAAAAGTAACAAAGTTACAGCGTGGCCAGCGCGTTATCACACTGGCCACCAAGGTTGTCGCTTACTTAAAACAACAAGTTTTTACCAAAGTAAATGGTAGAGACAGTGTTGATAAAAATAATCGCTAAAATTAATGGAATAAAGGTACCCAGTGAGAAATTCACGTATTTTTGTAAAAACGAGCCAGCAAAGCGCTGATTGCCATCACTAATTTCCGCATCAAAATTCTGCTTTTTCCAACGGTAAATCACAAAGAGACACAGCAACAAACCGTTTAATGGCAAGATGGTTTCATAAAACATATCGTAAATCAGATCAAAGAATGACTTATCGGCACCGCCGTAATGCAGCATATTGCTCAGCCAATCAACACGGCCAAACGACAAGGCGGAAACGATACCTAGTGCCACCATCACACTGCCTAAAATATACAAGGCCTTGCGACGACTGATCCCTTTGCCATCCATGACACTGGCTACTGGCACTTCAATAATCGAGACCAGTGAAGTCATCGCAGCGAAAAACACTAACAAAAAGAAAAACGCGGCGACAAAAGAGGCGCCGAAATAACCGATATCCGTTTGTAACGCTAAAAAGATTTTCGGTAAGAACATAAAGATCATGCCGATACTGGAGGTCGACAGTTCCGAAATTTCAATTTCAGGGTTAAACGAAAACACCGCCGGCAATATTAATAAACCCGAACAACAGGCCACCATTAACGATAAGCCCGCCACCGTTTTACCAGCTGAGACGATATTGTCATGTTTTTGAATGTATGAGCCGTACGTAATCAAAATACCCATGGCTAAAGACAGCGAGAAAAAGGCTTGCGCCAGTGCGCCATTGAGGACTTCGCCGGTTAACTTGGTAAAATCAGGAATAAGAAAGAATTTCACACCCAGCATGGCGTTTTCTAAAGTAAGCACGTAAATCACCAACGCAATTAGCATAACAAACAGTGTTGGCATCAGTACTGTGGTGGCTTTTTCAATGCCCTTTTTCACGCCGCCTTGCAAAATTAAGAAGGTTAATACTACGACAAAGGCGAGATAACCAAATAACTCGTTGCTGGTAATAAAATTACCAAACCCTGCGGGATCGGCTAATTGATCTAGCTGCCCAAAAACGGCTTTACCCAAGTAGCCGGCGATCCAGACGGTAATCACCAAATAGAACACGCCAATCATAAAGGGCGTGATCACCGATAACCAACCTACCGTGCGCCAAGCGCGGTTTTGGCCAATCTCGGTGTAAGCGCCAAGCGGGTTTTGCCGGGTGTGACGGCCTAAACTCATCTCGGCCAGCATCACGGGTAAACAAATAAAGAACACGAAAAAAGCGTACATAACGAGGAAGGCCGCGCCACCGTTTTTACTGGCCATCACCGGGAAAGCGACGAGGTTACCAATACCGACAGCTGAGCCTGCTGCAGCCAGAATAAAACCTAGGCTGGAGCTAAATTGTTCACGTTTCATTGATGCGTGACTCCTGGATAAATGTTGTAGTTATAGTTGTTGTTTTTTACAGTCAGTTGCATGCTAACAGTCTGTTGAAGCAAATCCTAGTCCGAGCAGCAAAGCACGTACTGCTAATTGGTTTTTAAAAAGCAAATCTGCTAAGGTGCAAGCAGTTTATTAACAGACGAGTTTTATCATGTTATATATGATTTATGCAGAAGATGCGGTAAATAGTCTAGAAAAACGGTTAGCAGCCCGTCCAGACCATTTAGCACGCTTAGAACAGTTAAAATCTGAAGGACGTTTAGTGATGGCAGGCCCGCTGCCGGCCATCGATTCAGACAACCCGGGGGCTGCTGGTTTTACCGGTTCTTTAGTGATTGCTGAGTTTCCCTCTTTAACTGACGCCGAAGCTTGGGCCAAAGCAGATCCTTATTGGGCTGCGGGTGTGTATCAACAAGCTACAGTGAAACCGTATAAGAAAGTGTTACCTTAATTTTCGATCAACTTCTCTCAAAGGAATGACAGCATGTCGTCATATATTCTGTTAACGGGTGGTGCCGGTTATATCGGCAGCCACACGGCATTGTGTTTACTGCGTGCGGGTTATCAGGTGATTAGCTTTGATAATTTTAGTAATAGCTCAGATGAAGCGTTAAAACGCGTTGAACAACTTTCAGGTAAAAGCCTGATCAGCATCAATGGTGACATTCGCGATCAAGCCGCGTTAACCGCCGTTTTTAGCCAATACACTATTTCTGCGGTAGTGCATTTTGCCGGTTTAAAAGCAGTAGGTGAATCCACTGAGCTACCGTTGCACTATTACGATAACAATGTTGCCGGTACAGTGACCTTATGCCGGGTCATGCAACATTTTAACGTGAAGAAACTGGTCTTTAGCTCGTCGGCGACCGTGTATGGTGATGCCAAAGAAGTGCCGATCAAAGAAACCTCAGCACGCTCAGCGACCAATCCGTATGGTCAAAGCAAATTGATGATCGAGTATATTTTAGAAGACTTGCAACGCGCGGATGACGACTGGTCAATTGCCGTGTTGCGCTATTTCAACCCTGTTGGTGCGGATAGCAGTGGGCAAATTGGCGAGGATCCTAACGGTATCCCGAATAATCTGATGCCATTTATTTCACAAGTGGCGGTGGGTAAACGCCAGCAGCTAAGTGTGTTTGGCGATGACTACCCGACCGCCGATGGCACCGGTGTGCGCGATTACATCCATGTGGTCGATTTAGCGCAGGGCCACCTAAAAGCGCTTGAGTTCTTACAAAGCTTTAAAGGTATTGAAGCCATCAACCTGGGCACGGGCGTGGGTTACAGCGTGTTAGATATGGTTAAAGCCTTTAGCGATGTGAATAAGGTGCCGGTACCCTATCAAATTGCTGCCCGCAGACCAGGTGATATTGCCGTTTGCTACGCCGAGCCCAGCAAAGCGAAACGCTTACTTAACTGGCAAACTGAGAAAACATTGCAAGATATGGTGCGCGACACCTGGCATTGGCAAAGCAACAACCCCAACGGTTACAAAGCTTAAACACTCCCCCTGATAAATAACCCTAACCTGTCTCTGGTCTAACCACACTCAGAGACAGGTTAGACCACACTCCGGTACTGGTCTGACCGCACTCTGAGACTGGTTAGACCTCACTCCGGTACTGGTCAGGCCACACTCTGAGACAGATTGGGCCACTTAGAGTAGCATTTGGGTGTGTTTATTGGCTGATCAAGCCAAGTTCTAAAGCCATTAATACCGCTCTGGTGCGATCTCGAACACCGAGTTTACTAAGGATGGTGGAGCACTGATTCTTTACCGTTCCCTCTGATTTGCAAAGTGCATTGGCGATCTCTTTATTGCTATAACCGGCTGCCATTAACTGTAAGATTTGTAGCTCTTTTTCACTTAATGGCTCTAAAGGTAGGGGTTTAGTAAAAGCAGTTGGCGTAGGTTTACGTACTTGGCTTAGTAGTCGCTCAGTGATGTTAGGCTGAAAAAAACTGCCACCGGCCGCTAAGTTTTCAATTGCGCTAATTAAAGTGTCTAATGACACATCTTTTAGTAAAAACCCTCGTGCGCCGGCTTGAATACTTTGTAGCACCAAATCATGCTCATCAAAGGTGGTTAATACCAATACAGGGATAGAAATGTCGGCTTGTTGCAAGGCCTGCAAGGTTGCGATGCCATCCATCAACGGCATAGATAAATCGAGTAAGATAACCTCTGGTTTTAACGTTTGACACAGCGACACCACTGGCCGACCATCACTGGCTTCCCCCACTACGCTTACTTTACCCGAAATGGCTAACAAGCTGCGGATCCCATCACGGATCAGCTGTTGATCATCAACCAGCAACACGTTAAGCATTAGTCACCTCTTGCGGTAAACGAATTTGCAACTGTAAGGCGCCATTAACTTCGTGCAGGTTAAGTTGCCCATGACATTCCGCCACGCGCTCTTGCATGCCCGTTAAACCATTGCCTAACTGCCAATTATCAGCAAGCATACCGTTATCGGTAATACACAGCAGTAATTCTGCTTTGTCACTAACATGAATAATTTCTGCGCTAAGGCTAAGCGTTGTTGCCTTGGTGTGTTTAAGGGTATTACTGACCGCCTCTTGCACCAGCATCATGACATGCTGTGCTTGAGTGATATTAGGTAAAGTCAGATCTGCTGGGATCGCCAGCTCAATGTTTAAGTGACTCGGTAAATCGGCCAAGATCGGCTCTAATAGCTGAGCTAGGCTTAAGTTTGCATAATCACGCATGGAGCTTACGGCCTCACGTACATCTGATAACAATAGCTTTGCCAGTTGTAAGCTTTTTTCAACCTGTAAACGTGCTTCGCCATCACTGTGATGACGCGCCACTTGTAGTTGTATCGTCAGTGCTGTTAAGTGATGACCTAACAAATCATGTAAGTCACGCGCAATACGATGACGCTCGCCTTGTCTTGAGGCCGCTAGCAATAAGTGCTGGGCAGCCTGTAACTGCTTGTGCTGACTGGCAATCTTTTCCTTTGCTTGCTGCTCAGCAAATATCGCGCTTTGCATCACAATCGCAAACAAATGAAAGCTGCCATATAAACTGGCCGAGATCCACAAACTGCGTTGTTCAAGCGCCGCTTGCAGACTAAACCATACCACTACCACCACAGCAGCTAATAAGATGGCTTTATACTGCGACATAATATGAGGCAGTAAAGACACCCAAATAATGGTCAAAATTGCCAAGTAGTCAAAATGCCCCGCCGGTAACACCCACAATAAACCAAACGCACAGACTAACTGAATGGCCAGTAGATAATGTCCATAACGCTGCTTCAAAGCTAAAGACGAGCTTGACTCTTGCGTTAGAAAAATAAAACAGCCGCCATAAAGCAGTAATAACAGCACTACGGGTAGCCAAGGTTGTGGGCCGGGTAAACGCTGCAAAATAAGCAGTGTAATGCCAGAAACCAACAACCAGGTCAAAACACCGGCTAGGGTTGCAAGAGGGAAAGGTAATTTCATCAACTTATTATGTCTGTCCTAGCTGTAACTGCAATAGGCCAGAAGTCATATTTTAAAGTGCTGACTTCTGGCACCTGTATTGATTGCTTATCCGCCCTACACTACATAAACATTTACAGGGAGCATCACAATGTCATTTATTCATAGTATTTTGCTGTACGGTCATATTTTCTTAGGCGCACTTTGTTTAGTACTGTTTTGGGTACCTGTGATCTGTGAAAAAGGCACTAAGCTGCACAAGTTATCTGGGCGTTATTATTACTTTATGATGCTGTTTATTGCCGGCTCTGGCATTGTCATGAGCCTCATGGTGTTATTCGACCCGGCGCAGGTATACCTTAAAGGGGCAATATTACCGGCAGAAAAACTGGCAAAATTTGTCAGTGAAAGGCGGCATTTTTCAGCGTTTTTACTGTTGCTAAGCGTTTTAACGTGGGTAACGGTTCGTCATGCTTTTTTGGTATTAAAAGTTCAAGCCGAGCGGCAACCTTTACGCACATGGCACTACCTATTACCGGTAGTCAGTTTAATGCTTGGCAGCCTTTTTATGCTCGGATATGGTTTTCTTACTGGCACTTGGCTATTTATGATTTTTGCCATGGTCGGAGTTTTTACGAGTACTGGGATCGCTCGCTATGTCTTTCGCGCTGAGCTGGCAAACCGGCAATGGATTATCGAGCATTTCAGCTCAATGATCGGTTCAGGTATTGCTTTGTATACCGCTTTTTTCGCTGCCGGTGGTCGCAAGCTACTCTCAGAGCTACTCAGCCGTGAATGGCAACTGGCAACTTGGCTTATCGCTCCAATAGTGGGTACTTTAGCCATTACGTTATTGACCAAGCACTTCAGCCGCAAGTTTCGCGTTAGCCCTTCGACAAAATAACTTATTCGCAGGTCATACCGGTCTCTGAGTATGGTTGGACCTGTCTCAGAGTGCGGTCAGACCAGTACCGGAGTGTGGTTGGACCTGACTCAGAGTGCGGTCAGACCAGTACCGGAGTGCGGTTGGACCTGTTGCGGGGGAGCTGGGGGTTTGGGTGATTGTTATTTTGACAGTCAGTAGCGATTTGCCCTAACATCAGGCGCATGCAAGCGACAATGGCGAAATAGATGAGCGTATCACTGCAAGATAAAGTTGTGTGGATCACGGGGGCTTCTGGCGGTATTGGTGAGGCCTTGGCGCACGAGCTAGCAAAAGCCGGTGCCAAGGTGGTGCTTAGTGCGCGACGTGAAGCCGAATTACAACGGGTGCAGCATAGCTTGCTTGCACCCGAGCGACACCTGTGTGTGCCTTTGGATGTTTGCGATGAAACACAACAACAGCAAGCACTTGAGGCCATTATCGATCATTATGGTCAGGTAGATTGGTTGATCAATAATGCAGGGATCAGCCAACGAGCGTTGGTGATGGATACCAGCGCAGCAACCGATCGCAAAATTATGGAAATCGATTACTTTGCGCAAGTGGCACTGAGCCGGCGTGTTTTAGCCGTAATGTTAAAGCAAGGTCATGGTCAACTGGTGTTTATTTCTAGCGTGGCGGGTTTAGTCGGTACGCAGTTTCGTGGTAGCTATTCAGCGGCGAAAGCAGCGCTGCATTTATGGGCGAACAGTGCCCGCGCTGAACTTTATGAACAAGGGATCCGTGTTGCGGTGGTGTTTCCGGGCTTTGTGAAAACCGCGGTTTCAATGAATGCGCTAACAGGCAATGGCGAAGCCTTAGGTAAAATGGATGATGCGCAAGCACAAGGCATGTCGGCAGAAGAATTTGCCAAAATTACCGTAAAGGGGCTTTGCCGCGGTAAAAATTATTTGGTGGTTGGCGGTTTAAAAGAGAAATTTGCCAGCATGCTAGGGCGTTTTGCACCTGAGCTGCTGTATAAACTGATCAGAAAAAGTAAGGTGCGTTAATCTAGTATTGGCCGTTAAGGTGCAATGCTACAAATTACTGCTGATGAAACGGCGTTTATCTGCTGCGCTAAGCTAAAAACCGCAGGCCCGTCGTCGTCAGTCTCAGCAGCATAATAGCGGCGAGTTGTTCAACTATCTTTCAAGCAGCCCACATAAACTGAATAAGCACTCACCTAATAGCTTTTAACAGCCATTAAGTGAGTGTTTTAGTTGATTAAGACGGCTTTCTGCTCGATTTACGATCCGTTGCTGGTCGCTTATCCGTGGCGACTTTTTTATCCGCTGATGGCTTCTTTTCTGCCGCTTGAAACTTACGTACTGCGCGTTTCATGCTGGCCATACGACGACGACGCTCGGTACGGTCTTCAGCTTTCACCAAAGTTTGCGTTTCGGCAGGCATATGCACCAGTTTGCGTAAGTAATTTACTTCATCCAGTGGATATTCGGCATAACCGCCAGCGGGTAAATGTTTAGGTAGGAGTAAATCGCCGTAACGAACGCGGATCAAACGGCTGACCACAGCACCTTGTGATTCCCACATCCGGCGTACTTCACGATTACGGCCTTCGGTTAACACCACATGGAACCAGCGGTTAATGCCCTCACCCGGTAACGCTTTGATTTTTTTGAAGTTGGCTTTGCCATCGTCTAACTCAACGCCGGTACGTAAACGTTGGATCATCGCATCATTGATCTCGCCAAATACCCGTACGGCATATTCACGTTCAACTTCAAATTTTGGATGCATTAAGCGGTTAGCTAACTCACCGTCTGTTGTGAACAACAACAAACCCGAGGTATTAATGTCTAAGCGACCAATGGCAATCCAACGTGCGCCTTTGATATTAGGCAAACGTGAAAACACCGTAGGTCGACCTTCCGGATCGGTACGCGAACAAATCTCACCTTCTGGTTTATGATAAGCCAATACGCGGCAGATCTGTTGCTCTTCACTGGCGATTTGCACGGGGTGGCCATCAACACGAATAGCTTGGGTGGGCTCTACGCGATCACCTAAGGTAGCCGGTTTGCCATCTACCGAAACACGACCACGGCTGATCCAATCTTCCATTTCGCGGCGTGAACCTACACCGGCACGGGCTAAAACTTTCTGTAACTTTTCACTCATTAGTGGAGCTCTCCTGTCATCTCGACGGTGGATAAGGATTCTGCCGTTTCATCCGTTAGCAAAGCTTGAAACTCAGCTAATGGCGGCAATTCATTTAAATGTGTTAAACCAAAATAATCTAAAAACGTAGCCGTTGTGGCATACAACGCCGGTCGACCTGGCACTTCCTTTTGCCCAACCACTTTAACCCAGGCGCGCTCGGTTAAGGTGCGAATAATTTGTGTACTCACCGACACGCCGCGGATCTCTTCAATTTCACCCCGGGTGATCGGTTGACGATAAGCAATCAAGGCCAAGGTTTCCAATACCGCACGCGAATATCGCGGTGAACGCTCAGGCCATAATTGGGCTAGCGCATCACTTAATTCTGGGCGAGTATGAAAACGAAAACCACTGGCGGTTTCGACTAACTGAATGCCACGCGCACTGTAATCTTGTTGTAACTGCGTTAGGCTTTGTGAGAGTTTTCGGCTACTTACGGCAAAATCGACCAAGACTGTCGCTTGCAGTTCTGCCCGACTTAACGGCTTATCCGCCGCAAAAATAGCGGCTTCGAGTAACTGCAGTAATTGAACGTCATTTAGTTTGCGCGCCATTATGCCTCATTAATCGCCAGTTTGACATGAATTTGTGCAAGCGGAGCGACCTGCGTCAGTTCGATTAACTTTTCTTTGGTTAGCTCTAAAATCGCTAAAAAGCTCACCACAACACCTTCGCGGCCTTCTTGCAATTCAAAGCAATCGCTAAAGGCCACAAAACCCTGCCGCTGCTGTAATAAGGCTAGAATACGGCTCATACGCTCGCGCGTTGATAAATGTTCACGTTTAATATGATGATGCTGCAGTGCTTGCGACCGCTTTACCACGTCTTTTAACGCCGCCAGTAACTCGGTAAAGTCGACTTCAGGTAAAATCAGGAGTGGGCTAAAGTTATCGGCTAAACTGGCTTTCGCCGTGAAAAAATCACGCTCGGCACGGGGTAAGGCATCTAAATCACTGGCCGCTTGTTTAAAAATCTCGTATTCCTGCAACCGACGCACTAATTCGGCACGCGGATCTTGTTCGTCTTCTTCCGCAGCCTGGCTGCGCGGCAGCAACAAGCGCGACTTAATCTCTGCCAGCATGGCGGCCATCACTAAGTAATCGGCAGCCAATTCGAAGTTTAGCTCCTGCATCAGGTTGATATATTCCATATATTGCAGGGTAATTTCATTCACGGGCAACGCCACTAAATCAAATTTGTGCCGTCTGATCAGGTACAGTAAAAAATCTAATGGCCCCTCAAACGCATCGAGTAACACTTCTAGCGCATCAGGGGGAATATATAAGTCTTCTGGCCGCTCTAACACCGCTTCGCCGCGCACATAAGCTAGCGGCAAAACCTGCTGAATGGTGAGGCTGTTAAAGGGCTCGCTCATTTTTTGAGTAAATTACTGAAAGGGTCGCACATCACCACGGCCTTCACGGATGATAACCGGGCTTTCTTCAGATAAATCAATTACGGTAGTCGGATCTTCGCCAATCACGCCACCATGTAAAATCAAATCAACTTGGCGCTCTAACTGTTGGCGCATATCATCAGGATCGGCTTCGGCAAATTCATTACCCGGTAAAATCAAGCTGGTTGACAGCATCGGCTCACCAAGCTCTTCCAGTAAGGCCAAAGCAATTTTATGCTCTGGAATGCGCAAACCGATGATCTTTTTCTTTTCATTTAACAAACGCCGTGGCACTTCTTTAGTACCGCGTAAGATAAAGGTATAGGCCCCCGGTGTGTTATTTTTGATCAAGCGAAAGGCGCTGTTTTCAACCTTGGCATAAACCGACAACTCGGATAAATCACGGCACATCATGGTAAAGTTGTGATCACCACTGACTTGACGAATTTGTAAAATACGATCCATCGCGGCTTTATCGCCCATATGACAACCCAGAGCGTAACCACTGTCGGTGGGATAAACAACAATGCCGCCTTTTTGAATCAATTGCACCGCTTGTTTAATTAAACGTTGCTGTGGATTATCGGGGTGAATGTGAAAAAACTGACTCATAGTGCTTGCCCTTGCAAATTAGCGGTGTCGGTTGCTGTGGGCTGAAGTGCCCAATCCGCCCAAATTGGCGTAACATCATCCGGTAAATATAGATGCTTTCCTAGCTCATTCCAAGCCGTAGGCTGATGAAAATCTGAACCGACAGAAGCAGTTAAATTATGAAGTTGACACAGTGCCCACAGCTCACGCCGCTGCACTGGGGTTTGTTGTGGCGAGATGATCTCTAAAGCATCACCACCGGCTAGCGCAAAGTCTTGCACCAGGCGTTTTAAATATTTGCCGTTTAATTTGTATTTTAACGGATGCGCCAACACGGCTTGGCCGCCCGCATCGTGGATCCACTGGATCGCTTCGGCCATCGCCACCCAATTATTTGGCACATAGCCGGTTTTACCGCGCGCCAAGTATTTTTTAAATACGGTGTTCATCGAGCTAGCGTGGCCGGTATTCACTAAAAAGCGGGCAAAGTGCGTGCGCGTGATAGCCCCACCGTTGGTCAAAGCCAACACGGCAGGCAGCGCATCAGCAATGTTGGCTTTCGCTAAACGCCGGGCGATTTCTTCCGCGCGCTCAAACCGGCGCTGCTGCTGTAACGCCAAGCGGGCTTGAAATTGCGGGCAATCAGCGTTGATATTTAAGCCCACCACATGGATTTCAAATTCTTGCCAGGCAGTAGAGATTTCGACGCCGGCAATAAGCTTAAGCGGCGCTTGCTCGGCTTTTAGCCATTGCTGCGCTTCTGTTAAGCCACTAATGGTATCGTGATCAGTAATGGCCAGCACATCTAGCTTGACGCTAAGTGCCCGGCTCAGCAGTTCACTGACACTGAGCAGACCATCGGAATGAGTTGTGTGACTATGTAAGTCAATTTTCATGCAGTTTCCTTTTTAACAACCGCTATTGTCGCATAATCGCTTAGAAAGCCCAACAAACAAAGAACCAAGCCAAGCTTGCTTGCGTACAAAGGCGCACAGCAAACAACTGATGAGTGCATTATGTTTAAATGGTTAAAGCCCGATCCCGAAAAGAAATTACGCAAACGTTACGATGCCAAACTCGAGCAAGCTATGCATGCACAGCGCAATGGCGACATGCGGTTATTTGCCGACCTCACCGAAGAAAGCGAAGCCTTATGGCAACAACTGACAGAATTAAAAGCCCAAGCCAACAAATAAGCGCTGAGCATTTTTTGCACAACAGGCTTAAGGCTGATGATGAACCCAAGCGAATAAACACGATTTTTTGCTCGCTGAACAGCGGATAAGTGACCTGCAACACAGCCGTTCAGCCTTCTTTACGGTTTAATCGTCTTAAATGACAATTTGCTCTTGACGCGCCGCGCAATTCGCGGTTTGATGTAGCCTGATTTTTTAGAGGTGGTTAAAACCAATGCAATTCACGACTTTCGCTAACCTAAACATCTGGTGGTGGCACATTCCCAACGGGCATGTGTAGGCGTTGTATTCGCTTTAATAACCTAAGCCCGTTTCAAAAAGAAACGGGCTTTTTTTTACCCTGAATTTATAGCTGGTTTGTGTAAAGGATAATACCGATGATTTTTAGTCATATCACCGATACCCCAGGCGAAGTCGCCAGTATCGCACTGCCTGTGCCTTATCAGGCTGATGCTTTAGCCGCTTATGCGTCACTGTGCTCGGCCGACCGTTGCTCATTACTGCTAGAGTCGGCTGAAATTGACAGCAAAAATAGCGTTAACAGCTTAATGTTAATTGATGCGGCGCTCCGTTTAGAATGTAACGGGCAACAGGTCATCATCGATGCGTTAAGCAATAATGGCTTAGGCTTATTACCCTATTTAGCCGAGCAGCTTGCCGATTTAGCGCAGGTGACATTAAACGGCGAACAACTTATAGCAGAATTTAAACGCCCTGATCCGCTGTTAGATGAAATCAGTCGTTTAACTGAAGCTAACCCTTTTAGTGCGCTGCGTTTAGTGCAACAAAGCTTACGCGGCCAAAGTGATGAGCCTTTTGCCATCTTTTTAGGCGGCGTGATTGGTTATGACATGGTGGCAAACATTGAGCAATTGCCCGAAGTGCCGGTCAAGTCCAATCAATGCCCTGATTATGTGTTTTATCTGGCAGAAACCGCCCTAGCGATTGATCATCAGCGCCAGCAAAGCCGCTTGGTCGGCAACGTATTTTGTGGTGCCGATGCCCCTGCCAACTGTTTTGCCATTGGTAAACGCCTAGAGCAACTAAAACAGCAACTGGCGCAAACCCCTCCGTTAGCACCAGGTAAACCGGCCATAGATAGCAGCGTATCGGTTGATATTAGCGATGACGATTTTGCCAGCCAAGTAGAAAACTTAAAAGAGCATATTGTTGCCGGTGATGTCTTTCAAATTGTGCCTTCGCGTTGTTTTTCACTGCCGTGCCCCAACCCGTTAGCGGCCTATGCCAAATTAAAGCAGCTTAACCCCAGCCCTTATATGTTCTTTTTACAAGATCCGGCGTTTTGCTTATTTGGTGCCTCGCCAGAATCGGCTTTAAAATTTGCTGCCGACAACCGGCAAGTTGAGATCTACCCTATTGCGGGTACGCGTCGCCGTGGCTTTGCCGCCGATGGCAGCATTGATCGTGATTTAGACAGCCGTATTGAGTTAGAACTGCGCCAAGATGAAAAAGAAAAAGCCGAACATTTAATGCTGGTCGACTTAGCCCGAAATGATGTGGCGCGTATCGCGGTACCCGGCAGTCGCTATGTTAAAGAGCTATTAAAAGTGGATCGGTACTCTTATGTCATGCACTTGGTCTCACGTGTGGTCGGTACCTTAAAACCAGAATTAGATGCCCTGCACGCGTATCAAGCCTGCATGAATATGGGCACCTTAGTAGGCGCACCCAAAGTGAAAGCCGCTGAATTAATTCGCCAAGTTGAAGGCCAAAAGCGCGGCTCTTATGGCGGTGCCGTGGGGTATTTAGCCGGTAATGGTGATTTTGATAGCTGTATTGTCATACGCTCAGCCTATGTTGCTCAGGGCATGGCACATATTCAAGCCGGTGCCGGCGTGGTATTTGATTCTGTTGCCGTGCTAGAAGCGGAAGAAACCCGCAATAAAGCGCAAGCCGTGATTAAAGCTATTCAACAGGCGGGGTACTAAGCATGAGTACGCCAGCCATGACGACCTTAGGAAGCCGCATGCCGACGATTTATTTATTAGATAATATCGACTCTTTTACTTATAACCTTGTCGATGAATTTGCACAGTTGGGCTGCCAGTTAAAACTGTATCGCAACACCGTACCGGCTGAATTTATTTTCAACAAAATGCAGCAAGAAACAGGCCCGGTATTATTAGTGCTTTCGCCAGGCCCCGGCGCACCGGGTGATGCGGGCTCCATGCCAGCTTTATTGCGCCTTGCTGCGGGTGTCTATCCGGTGCTGGGTATTTGTTTGGGCCATCAAGCTATCGTAGAACATTACGGCGGACTGGTCGGACGCGCAGGTGAGACCGTACATGGCAAGACTTCAGCAATAACGCTGCACGAACACCCGGTGTTTCATGGCTTGCCACGGCCTTTTCCTGTGGCGCGCTATCATTCATTAATGGCCACCGAACTGCCGAATAGTCTGTACGTATTAGCCACTGAGCGGCATATCCCGATGGCCGTGATAAACGAAAGCCAACGGATGCTGGGTTTTCAGTTTCACCCAGAGTCTATTCTCACCACGCTGGGTAAGCCGTTGTTGCAGCAAAGTATTGCCTATTTACTAAGGAGTAAAGACTGATGTCGCAGCCTCAACATGATCAGACGCAGCACATTCTGCCTCTGGTGCAGCAAAGCTTAAATGGCAAAAGCCTGAGCCGTGCGCAAGCCGAACAATTTTTTACGGCGGTAGTACAAGGCCAAGTTGAACCCGTGCTGCTAACGGCCTTGCTGGTCGCCTTAAAAGTGCGCGGCGAAACTGCCGATGAAATTACCGGGGCAGCACAAGCCTTATTAGCCGCCGCTACCCCCTTTCCAACGACGGTCAGTGGCACCATTGATTGTTGTGGTACGGGCGGTGATGGCAGCAACACCATTAATATTTCTAGCACTGCAGCCATCGTTGCAGCCAGCATGGGCTTGCCAGTAACCAAACACGGTAATCGTAGTGTGTCATCCCGCTCAGGCTCAGCCGATTTATTGGAATACCTTGGCATTAATATTCAAGTTAGCCCAGAGCAAGCCGCGGCCACCTTAAAAGGCAGCAATTGTAGCTTTTTGTTTGCACCGCTTTATCACAGTGGTATCAAGCACGCGATGCCGGTACGCACCGCTCTGAAAAGCCGTACCCTGTTTAACTTACTAGGGCCGCTAATTAACCCAGCCCGACCTGATTTTCAACTGTTAGGGGTGTATGATGCTGGCCTGTGCAAACTGATGGCGCAGGCATTACAACAACTGGGCACGAAAGCCGCTTGGGTTGTGCACGGCAGTGGTTGTGATGAAATTGCTTTACATGGCAATACCTATGTTTGCCAATTAAAAAATGGCGAGCTTAGCGAATTTACCCTAACCCCTGCCGATTTTGGGGTAGAACCGCAAGCATTAAGCAGCTTGGCAGGCGGTGAGCCAGCCGATAACGCGGCAGCAACCTTAGCCATTTTAGCTGGCACCGCGCCAGAAGCGCATTTAACGGCGGTGGCAGTTAATGTGGCGGCGATGCTAAAAATTGCAGGCTTAGGTACTGATTTAAAAGTGAATACCCGCGCAGTATTAGAGCATCTGCACAGCGCCAAAGCGCTGCAAACGTTGCACAGCATGAAGGAGTTAAGTCGTGGTTGAAACAACGACACCCCAGGTGGTAATTGAAGGGGTTTTGGCAAAAATTGTCGATAAAAAACGACTCGAAGTCGCTGAAATGATGGCAGAGCGCCCGCTTGAGCAGTTTATCGATCAGGTGATCGCCACTGAGCGTAATTTTTTAGCGGTGTTACAACAACCGGGTGCCCGTTTTATTTTAGAGTGTAAAAAGGCTTCGCCTTCCAAAGGCTTGATCCGTGAACATTTTGATTTAAACGAAATTAGCAGCGTCTATAACTGCTATGCTGATGGCATTTCCGTTCTGACCGACAGCAGTTTCTTTCAGGGTAGCTATCAGTATTTAAGGCAAATGCGTACGCTTACCGACAAACCGTTGCTGCACAAAGATTTTATTATTTCGAGCTATCAGATTTACGCAGGGCGTGAAGCCGGTGCCGACGCAGTACTGCTGATGTTATCGATTTTAGATGATACGCAGTATCGCGAGTTGGCAACGGTGGCCAAACAACTGCGTATGACCATCTTAACTGAAGTGAGTAATGAGCAAGAAACCTTACGTGCCGTCACCCTAGGGGCGGAGTTAATTGGCATTAACAATCGTAATTTGCGCGATTTGAGTACTGATCTGCAAACCAGCGTACGCTTACGACAGCTGATCCCGGCGGATCGCACCGTGGTATCCGAATCAGGCATTTATCAAAATCAGCAAGTGCGGCAATTATTACCCGTAGCCGATGCCTTTTTAGTGGGCAGTTCGCTTATGGCGCAAACCGATTTAGCCGGCGCCTGTCATCGCTTGATTATTGGTGAGCATAAAGTCTGTGGTTTAACCCGTGCTGAAGATGTGCAAGCGGTCTATCAAGCCGGTGGCTATTATGGAGGCCTGATATTCGCAGCGGCCTCCCCTCGCGCGGTAAGCGCCGAGCAAGCGGCCGAGCTAGTCAAAGCGGCCCCGCTGCGCTTTGTCGGTGTATTTGTGAACGCCGAAAAAGAGCAAGTGGCCCATTTAGCAAGCCAATTAGCCTTAGCCGCCGTACAGTTACATGGCGATGAAGACGATGCTTATTTACAGGCATTAAAACCCTTATTGCCAACCGGCTGTGAAATATGGAAAGCCTATCGAGTACAAGCCGAATTACCGGCGTTTACCGCCTTAGCTGATCGCATCTTATTAGATAGCTTTCATCCACAACAACACGGTGGCTCGGGTGTCAGTTTCGACTGGCGTTTACTGCAACAACTGCAAAGCCAACAACCGATTATGCTAGCCGGTGGCTTGAACCCCGATAATCTCATTGCCGCCTTAGCACTGCCGGTTGCCGGTTTAGATATGAATTCCGGCCTCGAAACGGCTGCCGGTTTGAAAGACGCGACGAAAATCGCCAGTGCCTTTCAGCGGATCCGTGAATTTGATTTTTTGACTAAGAAGAGTGTCCCACATGAGTGAGCTAAAACTTAATCCTTACTTCGGCCAATATGGCGGTATGTTTGTGCCGCAATTGTTGGTGCCCGCCTTAAAGCAATTAGAAGCGGCCTTTGTTGACGCTCAACAAGATCCGGCGTTTCATGCCGAGTTTCAACAATTGCTGACGGAATATGCCGGTCGGCCCACACCATTAACGCTAACCCGCAATTTATCACCCAACCCGCTGGTGAAAATTTATCTGAAGCGTGAAGACTTACTGCACGGTGGCGCCCATAAAACCAACCAAGTTTTAGGCCAAGCGTTACTGACGAAACGCATGGGTAAAAAAGAAGTGATCGCTGAAACCGGCGCAGGCCAACATGGTGTGGCAACCGCTTTAGCCTGTGCCTTACTGGGTTTAAAATGCCGCATTTATATGGGCGCTAAAGATATTGAGCGCCAGCAACCGAACGTATTTCGGATGCAGCTAATGGGAGCAACCGTGATCCCAGTTACCGCCGGTTCAGGCACCTTGAAAGATGCCGTGAACGAAGCGATGCGCGACTGGTCTGCCACATACGAAACCACTCACTATATGTTAGGCACCGCAGCGGGCCCTCACCCCTTCCCCACTATTGTGCGTGATTTCCAACGGATGATCGGTGAAGAAGCTAAAGCACAGATCCTCAAAGCTGAAGGTCAATTACCCGATGCAGTGATCGCTTGTGTCGGTGGCGGCTCAAACGCTATCGGTATTTTTGCCGACTTTATTGAAGAATCCGGCGTGCGCCTAATCGGCGTTGAACCCGGTGGTAAAGGGATTAATACCCATCAACATGGTGCGGCATTAAGTACCGGTAGTTACGGTATTTTGCACGGTGCTTACACCGCGATTATGCAAACCACCGATGGCCAAATTGAAGAGTCTTACTCTATTTCAGCCGGTCTAGATTATCCCGCTGTTGGGCCACAACACACCCATTTACAACAAATTGGTCGTGCTGAATACGTGGCCATTAACGATGACGAAGCCTTAGCGGCTTTTCAATTACTCGCCATGAAAGAAGGGATTATTCCGGCATTAGAAAGCTCTCATGCCGTAGCGCACGCCATTAAAATGGCCGAAGCAGCAACCGAGCCCATGGTGCTATTAATTAATTTATCGGGTCGCGGCGATAAAGACTTATCGCATGTGCACAGTGTATTAGCCGCACAACAGCAAGGAGCAGAGTAATGCAACGTTATCAACAGATGTTTCAGCGGCTGAGTGACGAAAAACGTGGCGCTTTTGTGCCGTTCGTTACCGTGGGCGATCCACAGCCCGAGCTGTCGTTTCAAATTATTAAAGCTTTAATTGATGGCGGTGCTGATGCCTTAGAGTTAGGTATTCCGTTCTCAGATCCGATTGCCGATGGCCCCACCATTCAAAATGCTAATATCCGCGCACTGGCTGCGGGTGTCACCCCCGCCATGTGTTTCGATATTATTAAGCGTATTCGTGCCTATGATGCAAACATTCCAATTGGTTTGCTGCTGTATTCCAACTTGGTTATGGCAAAAGGCCTGGACACGTTTTATGCGACGGCTGCCGCCGCAGGCGTTGACTCCGTGCTGATTGCGGATGTGCCACTGAGTGAAAGCAAAATGTTCCGTCAAGCGGCCATGGCACACAATATTGCACCGATTTATATTGTGCCGCCGAATGTCGATGATGATGACTTACGTGCGATTGCCTCTTATGGCCGTGGCTACACCTATTTGTTAAGTCGTGCTGGGGTAACCGGTGCCGAAACCAAAGCAGCGATGCCGACAGCGGCTTTGATTGAACGTATTCGTGCTTATAATCCGGCGCCACCACTACTTGGCTTTGGTATTTCTTCACCAGAGCAAGTTCGGGCAGCAATTGATAATGGCGCAGCCGGTGCGATCAGCGGCTCGGCAATTGTTAACATTATTGAGCAAAACCAAGCCGATCCGGCTTTAATGCTCAGTAAGTTACAGCAATTTGTGAGCGAGATGAAAGCCGCCAGCTAAGCATTACAGACGATCCGTTGGCTAAAGCTGCGGATCGTCTTGCTGTTACGGCTTACACCGTTTTTTAAAACCTGCACAAATTTCTCTGACGCCGCCTGCGAGCGCGTTATAATAGCGCCACGATAACCTTCAGAAGATGACTCATCATGCAAATCAGTTCTAACAGTGTTGTACAATTTCATTACACGATCACCGAAAACGGCACTGAGCTTGAAAGCTCACGCCAAGGTGATGCCATGTTGTATTTACATGGCCACAATCAAATGCTGCCAAAGCTTGAAGAAGCCTTACAAGATAAAAACGCTGGCGACACGCTAGAAGTGACACTGGCTCCGGTGGATGCTTATGGTGAGCGCAAAGCCGATGCCATTCAAAGCGTACAAGTCAAACACCTGCAAGGTGCCAAAAAATGGAAACCGGGTATGGTGGCATGGGTTAATACCGATCATGGCGAGCGCCAAGTCACCATCGTTAAAATGGGTATGTTTAAAGCTGACGTAGACACTAACCACCCCTTAGCCGGTAAAACGGTGACTTTTCATATCGAGATTTTGTCGGTACGTGAAGCCACAGAAGAAGAGCTTGCGCATGGCCATGCCCACGGCGCAGGTGGGCATCAGCATTAAGCATTAAGCCTTGCGCTAAAAGCTTTACGCTTCTCGCTCTCAGTTTACGGAGCAATGATCTCCGTTCAGCGGCAGCCGCCTTTAGCTGAAAAACAAAAAACGCAGCGTTTTGACGCTGCGTTTTTTATGAGCCTCAGTTTAATGCATTCAGCAAACAGATTAGTGCGTGCTTAAACACGCCACCACTTCGCGCTAATTCGGTAATAAGCGCAGTAACTGCCCTTTAGCGCCATCGGTTAACAGGTAAATCGCCCCATCTGGCCCCGTGCGCACATCCCGTAGCCGAGTAGCTAAATCCGCTAACAGTACTTGTTCTGCCGTGACTTTGCCCGCCGTTAATTGCAAACGATGTAACGCTTTACCGGCTAAGGCACTGACAAAGATATTCCCTTGCCACTGTGGAAATAACTCTCCTTGATATAAGGTCATGCCCGCGGGGGCAATGGATGGCGTCCAAACATACAACGGATCTTGCATGCCCACAAAACGCTGATAAGGCGAGACACGCGCGCCGGTATAATCCACACCATAGGTGGCTACAGGCCAGCCGTAGTTTTGCCCGGCACTTAGCAGGTTTAATTCGTCGCCCCCTTTAGGCCCATGCTCATGGCTATAAAGTTGCCCGGTTTGTGGATCATAGACAATGCCTTGCACGTTACGATGGCCCAGTGTGAAGATCTCCCCGGCAATACCAAACTCATTAACAAAAGGGTTGTCGGCAGGCACCGCCCCATCCACCGTCAGACGCACCGTTTTACCCAAATGATTGGCTTTATTTTGCGCCTGCTCCCGATAGTCAAAACCGTCGCCTAAGGTTAACACTAAGGTTTCATCGGGTAATTGCACCATACGCCCACCGTAATGGGCGGCGCCGCGTCGCTCAGGCTGCGCCCGAAAAATCGGTCGAATGGCGGTTAATTCATCATTCACTAATTGGGCACTGGCTAAGCAAGTACTGTTGGCATTTAAATTTCCGCAAGAGTAACTTAAAAATAACCGACCGCTACTGTCAAAGTCAGCCGCCAGCAGCACGTCGAGTAACCCCCCTTGCGCAGCCACAAACATATCGGGCAAGGCCGCGGCTTGGCGCTTGGCTTCACTGCCATCGGCATTCAGAATAACCAGCTGGCCAGTGCGCTCGGTGACTAAAAAACGCCCGTCGGGCATAAAGGCCAATGACCAGGCAAAATCGAGATCGCTGGCCACGGTATCAAGGCGCCAAGAGGTTTCGGCCACTAAGGGCAAACTGAGCAAGGCGCTGCACGTTAAACTCAGGGTGAGCTGCTGTAAGGCTTTCAGTTTTTTAACGATAGACGTGTTCATCGCGTACTCCGTTTCGCTGTCATCCATTGAAAAAATACCGCTGCAAAGGCGGTGCAACAGAGCAATAACAACGTACCACTCGTGCTGCGATTCAGCGCAATCAGCGTTGGCATAGGGGCCAAATAATTAATCAGGTTAAGGGCTAGCCAAGTTGCTAATGCCGTTACCGCAAACATGGCGGCCAGCGGTTGCAATGGCAAGAACCGACAGATCAGCTTGGTTGATAGCACACTTAATATCAAAATGGGCAAAAAGATCAGTGCTAATAGCGGCATAAAATGCCGTAAATCGAAAAGAAAAGTACGCCATTGATCGGCTAACGACACCGAACCTGCCAGCTGGGTGATCGCCCATAAATTGGCCGCGCTTTGTAATGCGGTACCCAGCATAGCCGCTAACAACACGGCCAGTACAAAGTAACTGATTATTTTCATCCGTTATTCCCTTTTTTTGCGCTAAGTCAGGCACTCAGCATACGGCAGAACAAGATTATCTGCATCCGGTAATAGGTTTACGTGACACAAACTGCTAAGATCAGCCTTATGTTGGCGATCTGTCATTTCCCCGCTGCCGTAACGTCTTTTTTGATTTTCAGTGAGAGTAATTACCGATTATGGGTTATATCAACAGCAAAAATTATAGTCATGGCGACGCCGATAAAATCGGCGTGTTATTAACCAATTTAGGCACACCAGATGAACCCACGCCTAAAGCTCTGCGTCGTTACCTCAAACAGTTTTTATCGGACCCTCGTGTGGTAGAAGTACCCCGCTTATTATGGTGGTGTATTTTAAATGGCATTATTTTAAATATTCGGCCTCGTCGCTCAGCTAAAGCTTATGCCGGTGTATTTACCGAGCAAGGCTCCCCCTTGTTATTTCATACGGTGAACCAAAGCCAAGCAGTACAAGCCGCCCTCACCGCGGCAGGCCAGCATAATGTTGTGGTTGATTATGCCATGCGCTATGGCAATCCCAGTATGGACAGTGCCATTGAACGCTTGATGGCACAGGGCGTGCGCAAGTTATTGGTACTACCGCTTTATCCTCAATATGCTGCCGCCACTACGGCTTCAACCTTTGATGCGTTAGCCGCTAACTTTACGCAGCGTCGCTGGTTGCCAGATCTGCGTTTTATCAGCCATTACCATGATTATCCAGCTTATATCGCAGCCTGTGTTGCACAAATTCAAGCACATTGGCAGCAACATGGCCAAACCGATCAATTGCTGTTTTCTTATCACGGTATTCCAAAGCGTTATTTACTCAATGGCGATCCTTATCACTGTGAATGTTACAAAACCTCACGCTTGATCGCCGAACAACTCGGCTTAAGAAAAGATCAATACATGACCACCTTTCAATCGCGCTTTGGCCGCGAAGAATGGTTAAAACCTTATACCGACGAAACGCTAAAAGCGTTACCGGGTTTAGGTGTGCACAGCGTGCAAGTGTTCTGTCCAGGATTTGCTGCTGATTGTTTAGAAACGATTGAAGAAATCGCGGAAGAAAACAAAGAGTATTTTGAGCAGGCCGGTGGTGAGCGTTACGAATACATTACCGCACTGAACGACAGCCCTGCACATATTGATGCGCTAACACAGCTTATTTTAGATAATTTACAAGGCTGGCAAATTACCGCTGATCCTGACAGACTGGTTCGGGCGCAGCAACTTAACCACGAGGAAGTGAAATAAAGTCACCACTATGTCAGACGAAAAAAGAGTTGAGCCCCGCATTGGTGACGCCCCGTTAGAAGGGCCACCAGTGCTAAAAAGACGGCATTTTGAAAATGTACGCGAAAACCAACGTAAAGTCGTCGCCCCTCGGGTCCATAATTGGAAACCGTTGAAGTGGTTACTTTGGCTGTTAGTCTTGCTGCTATTAGCTGGCCTCGTTTATCAAGAAGCACGCACCAGCTTCTTGCAAGCGCGGGTTTGGCATTACCTGGCCACACAATTAACCTTTGAACAAGGCACAGGCCCGGCACCTGCCGAGCAACAACCCATTTATCCAACGGGTGGGCCCTTTGACCAACGGGCTGGCTATAGCCATTTAGCCGATTGGTTAATCAAACTCAATAATAGTGGCTTTAATATTACCAGCCAAAGTCGTTTTTCACCCAGTTTACAGCGCTACACCGAGTGGGGCTTGTACCCACCCTATGCCGAAAAAACCCAATGGGGCTTGCAAATTTTCGATTGCCAGCAACAACCGTTATTCAGTTATCAAACACCTGAACAGCAATATGCTCAGTTTAGTGATGTTGCACCGCTGATGTTGCGGATCTTATTATTCATTGAAAACCGAGATTTATTTCAAGCCGCACCGCTGACTAATCCGGCCATTGACTGGTCTCGTTTGGCCGTTGCCGGCTTAGCACAAGCGCAAAAGTTAGCAGGACAAGAAGCCGCCGCGGCCGGTGGCAGTACCCTCGCGACGCAAATCGAAAAATATCGGCACTCGCCACAAGGTTTTACCTCAGGTTTTGCCGATAAGCTCCGCCAAATGGCATCAGCCAGTATCCGCGCTTATCAACCCGGCTTAGAAACCATGGCGCGACGAATGCAAATCGCCTTAGACTACATTAATACCGTGCCTTTAGCCGCCACACCCCAAGCAGGTGAAATACATGGTATTGCAGATGGTTTAAATGCCTGGTTTGGTGTTGATGCCATGCAGGTCAATCGTTTACTGCAAGATGCAGAACCCACCGCCGCTCATGGCCAAGCGCTGCGTCAGGTGTTAGCCTTGTTTATTGCCCAGCGTCGCCCCAGCTTTTATTTACTGCAAGGCCGCGCCGAGCTGGAAGAACTGGTAGACAGCCACCTGCGTTTATTACGCCAATTTAATATTCTATCGCCGGCTTGGTATGCCGCGGCAAGCGAGCAAACCTTAAATTTTAATCAGCAAGCTCGGCAAACCACGCGTAAGTTAGATAAAACGGCCTTGTTAGTGCGAAACCGTGTCGCCGGTTTATTAGGCCGCAGTTTATATCAAACCGACCGGCTCGATTTAACGGTGCAAACCACGTTAAACTTGCCACTGCAGGCAAAAATAAATCGCTATTTGCAGCAATTATCACAACTGCCCGCGGCCAATAATGCCGGTATTATTGGTCAACGTTTATTACAAGAAAACCAGATTGGCAACGTTAAATACAGTTTTACACTGTATGAAAGCACGCCGCTAGGCAATAAGCTGCGAGTGCAAACCGATAACCATGCAGAGCAACCTTTTGATTTAAACGAGGGCAGTAAGTTAGAGCTGGGCTCAACCGCGAAGTTGCGCACCTTAGCCACTTATCTGGAAATGGTGGCCGAGATCCACCAGTTATATGCTGAAGAGTCGCCCCAGCAACTGGCCTTTTTAGATATAGCACCACAAGATGAGCTGTCGCAGTGGGCCATAAACTACCTGATTGCCAATCCTGGCGTAACGTTACTGACCATGCTCAATGCTGCGATGGATCGTGAGTTTTCTGCCGATCCCCGAAGCAGCTTTTTTACTGGCGGGGGCTTACATACCTTCGGCAATTTCCGCCGTGAAGAAGATCGCATGACACCGACACTGCGCAAAGCCTTGTATGAATCGATTAACCTGCCTTTTGTACGCTTAATGCAAGAGTTGGTGCAATACAGTATCCATCATGGTGAAAGCAGCAGTTATCAGTTATTGAAAAACGATAACGATCCGCGCCGTGATCAATATTTACGCCGTTTTGCCGATCACGAGGGCGTAAAATACCTACAACGTTTCTGGCGTAAATACCACAAGCTCAGCGCCAACGAGCGCTTAGACGTGTTTTTAAATGGTTTGCGGCAAACACCTGACCGCTTAAGTGCCGGCTATCGCTTTATTAACCCCAGCCAAAGCGAAAGTGAATTTATCAGCGCCATGCAGCAGCGTTTTACTGATAACCCACTGACAACGCAACAATGGCGTCAGCTTTATAAAAAATACTCGCCCAGCGAGTTTAGCTTACCGGATCAAGCCTATTTAGCTCGCAGCCACCCGTTAGAGTTATGGTTGTTGGCGTATTTACAGCAGCAACCGGCAGCCACCCTAGCCGAAGCCACGACGCTCAGCGCCGATGTGCGGCAGCAAGCCTATCAGTGGTTATTCCGCACGCAGTCGCGTAGTGCCCGGGATAATCGCATTCGCACAATGCTCGAAATCGAGGCGTTTTGGGATATTCATCAGCGCTGGCAGCGTATGGGCTATCCGTTTGAGTACTTGGTACCGTCACTGGCTACCGCATTAGGCAGCTCTGGCGATCGACCGGCTGCTTTAGCGGAGCTGATGGGCATTATTCAAAATGGCGGTAAACGACTGCCGATGTTCAGAATTGCCGGGGTGCACTTTGCCGCAAATACGCCTTACGATGTGGCTTTAAGTCGCACAGAAGTGCAAGCAACACGCGTTATGGCACCCGAAGTTGCTCAGGTGTTGCGCGAAAACTTAGCGGGCGTTGTTCAGCTTGGCACAGGGCGGCGTTTATTACCGCATTTTAGCTTAAGTAACTTGCCCGACTTGGCGATTATTGGGGGTAAAACCGGCACAGGTGACAATCGTATCAGTACGGTGAACAGCCGTGGCGAGACCGTTCAGTCGCGCGCACTCAATCGCACGGCAACCTTTGCGTTTTATCTCAGTGATAATTACTTTGGGGTGATCAGTGTTTATATTCCAGGCAATGCGGCAGACGACTACTCTTTTACTTCGGCACTACCGCTGCAAGTATTAAACGGTATGTCGCCCTTGCTCATGCCATTACTAAAAGATAATGGCAGCTGCCCTTAGTAGACGATTGAGATTGCAACTGACTCAGCGGCGTGAGTAGAAAAATAAGCAGCGCGAGTAGAGCGATATAATGACACACCTCTCGCGGGCAGACTAAGCCGCAATCACCTGATTGCGGCCATTGTTCTTCGCTTGATACAGCGCCATATCCGCCCGATGCAACCACTGCTCCCAATCTTCATCTGGCGCTAACATGGCCACACCTGCGGATAAGGTGACCGCTTTGCCATCGGGTAAGGTTAACTGCTGCTCAACCCCTTGGCGGATCTTCTCGGCCAGATGCAATAAATCAGTCGGTTTAATATCACGCAGCAACACAATAAATTCTTCGCCGCCAAACCGAAACACGCGATCAGTCTGACGAATTAATGACGAAATTAATGGCACTAAGCGCACCAATGTTTGATCACCGACTTTATGGCCATAGTTGTCATTGATTAATTTAAAGTAGTCCAAATCAAACAAAATTAAACCGTAATGGCAGTTCAATTTTTGTTTTAACTGCACAGCCAGATCTAACTGGGCATTTAAAGTATGACGATTGCCCGCCCCCGTTAAACTGTCGATACTGGCCATATGCTTTAATTCTTTATTCTGTGCCCGGGTGCGATAGGCAAACATAAAGGCGAAAAAACTGCAGATAAAGGCGGTGACGACGAATGACATCATTTGATAATGATTAACAAAGATTTGCCCCGGCTTAAGAAAATCAATGCCAACCAATAACAAAAGTAATAACAAGGAAAGTAAGATGGCTTCTTTAGCGGAAACTAAGAAGAAGATAAACACCATGAGCGGATAGACCCAAAATAAGCCGTTAACGCCTAAACTGGTACAGATAATGGCTAAACCAATACAAAATATCAGTGCCAAAAACTGGCCTGGCCGCACCGTATCATTGGTGTGCCATGCATACCACACCGCGATTGAACTGGTAAAAACAATCGTTAAATCCGCAATTCCCACCAGCATATTGCCCGTGAAGAGACGATACACACCGTAAGGCGTAATGAATAGCAATATCATTACACCCACTAATGTGATCATAGCAAGATAGAAGTTTTGTTTTAACCTAGCGAGCAAAGTGCACCTGTTAACTGTTATTTTTATGTTGATACTATAGAGGCTATCACGTAAAAATGACAAGTCATTGCGGTTAAATTCTCTTTGTTAGGCCATTTGCTGCCAAAACGCCTGTTGTAACTCATTAAAGTGAGCGATGCTGTAATCCGCTTGCGGCAAAAAATGGTGATTACTGTCGTTAAGGTATAAACAGGATGCGGCCCCGGCATTGGCGGCAACTTGTAAATCAAATACGTAATCGCCAACATACAGCATCTGCTGGCATGGAACGCGTAAACGCTCGGCAATGATATGTAAGCCTTGCGGGTCGGGTTTGGCCGCACAATCTTCTCGTGTGAGCACTAACTCAATCGGAATTTGTAACCGGGTTAGCACATGCTCGGTGGCTTCGCGCATGTTGCGCGTTAAAATGGCCAGTGGCAGCTTTTTCTCTAATAACGCCAGTAAACAGGCTTCGGCCCCCGGCATCCACTGTGCCGCTGCTGCACCGGCATTTTCATGACGCCGAATAATCTGATGAACCCGGTCAGCTTCTGCACCTGGGCCGAGCGTGGCAATATGCTCAAGTAAGGGTGTGCCATGCGGCCAACCAAGATCATCGCAAATTGCTGCAAAATCTAAGCGTGAATCGATCAGGGTACCGTCTAAATCAAATACCACTGCTTTAATATGAGCCAAGTTCATGGCAAACCCTCTTGATTAATGCCATCTTAAACGGCTTATTTTGCGAAAAAGATCATGCAGCAGTTGCTAAAAAAGCCTGCTATTCGCTAGACTACCCCACCAATTTTAATTGATAGCTTAACAGGACTTCATTATGGGTGCCCAGTGGAAGAACAAGCATAAAGCAGATGCGGCCAATGCCAGAGGCCGTATTTTTACCAAACTTGCCAAAGAGATTATGGTTGCAGCACGTAACGGGGCCGATCCGGCAATGAATGCCAAGTTGCGTTCAGCCATTGAAATCGCGAAAAAAGCATCCATGCCAAAAGAAACCCTAGAGCGTGCCATTAAAAAAGGCGCCGGTTTACTCGATGGCCCTGTGAATTATGAAACAGTGGTATATGAAGGCTTTGCGCCACATCAGGTTCCGGTTATTGTTGAATGTTTAACGGACAACAAAAACCGCAGTGCCATGAGTATGCGTATTTTATTTCGTAAAGGGCAATTAGGAGGCGCGGGCTCGGTATCCTGGGACTTTAAACACTTAGGACAAATTGAAGCCGTGGCCAGTAGTGCCGATGCCGATATGGAGCTGGCAGCCATTGAAGCCGGTGCACAAGATTTTGAAGAAGGTGAAGACGGTGAAGTGATCTTCCTAACTGAACTGACCGATCTTGATTTAGTGGCAAAAGCCCTACCCGACTTTGGTTATGAAGTGCATTCAGCCAAATTAGTCTATCGTGCCAATAACCCGCTGAGCTTAGATGACGAGGCCCGGGCTGAGGTTGAAGCCTTTTTAGATGCTATTGATAATGATGATGACGTACAAAACGTCTACGTCGGTTTAGCCTAATAAATAGGCTGAGCAGTACACCAAAATGTCACTGCTCAGCCAAGTTCGCACATTAATTATACCCCAGTTCAGCACAGCGCTCGATATCCAACTCTGCTAACGGTTGCGGCCGTAATTGCTGTTGCTTTTGCCAGACTAAACTCAGTGACGTTGTCGCTTTCGCTTGCTGCTGTCTATCTACTTGCTGATACTGCCGCTCGGCAGCATGGGCTTTATGTTGGTTTGCTTTCATCGCTTGATCCTCATCAATTTATGGCTTTATCGGTTACCCGATACTTTAAGCCTAGTGCAAATAAACTGACCCTGCCCTGAATCAAACCAATAAAATCAATTAATTGCTTTAAGGTGATTAAACAAAGATGCCGTATCCGTCTGATTATTAGTTTGAAATACCTTTTGAGGGGGGGCTGAAAAAGGCTAGATAAAAAGTAAAACCCAGTAGCAAAGGCTGCTACTGGGGTGAATAAAAGTGGTTAGAGACTATCAAAGAACGCTTGCACCCGTTGGCGGGCATCGTCTTCTTCCAGATTGTAGTGCTCTTGCACTAACTCAGTGAGATACTCAGGATTATTGCGAGTCAGTTCAAGCTCAGCATAACTGATCTTATCCCACTCACATTTGACCTGTGCTCGCACACTGCTCCATTGGCTTTCGGCAAAGAATGAACTCATAGCATCGTCCTCGCTTATCATGACGCCACTCAAGAAGTGCTGGTAGCGTCTATTTAAGTATAGGCGATCTTTGTCAAACTGTGGCTCAACACAGGCTAGCAAAGGCTTTGAGACTAACCCTTTGCGACTAAACCAGCAGATTAATCTAAAGCACTTTCAGCATCTTGATGCTTTTAATATTTTCCAAAAATTAATTGCCAGAAACTGAATTTGCGCTCTTTATGGTACTGCTTTTTTAATTGTTCAATTTGCTGTAAGTGTTGTTTTAACTTAGGCAAGTCATCCGCGGTAACCGCGGCTTTAGCCAGCGCCAGCTCAGCTAATACTTTGTCTAAGCCTTCGTTGTATACTTCGGCTTTGTCAGAGGGCAGTGGCGCTTGTTTAGCTTGCTGCACCAGCTTTTGTAACTTTTCAACAAAAGGTAAGGCTTCTGCCGTTGTGCTCGCTTCAGAAGCTTGCTTGTGGGCAAAACCCATGGTTTTCATGGTTCGTTCTAAATTAACCGGCTCTTTTGCCAATACCGACTGACTGCTCACTGCAAGTAACATAGCTAATAGGGCTGTTTTAATCATGACACTCTCTCAGATCTGATAATGCTTTGCAGTATACCTTATTCTGTCAGGCTGATCATGATTGCGCCGCCACCCAGTGCTGCAACAGGGGGTTAGCTTGTAACGGTAAGCGCAAACCTTGGAAAGCTGCCTTGACAGCAGTGTCACACGCCGGTCGTGGGCCAAGCTTGAGACAAAAAAGGAAGCCCGCAGGCTTCCTTATATTACGCAATAACCGAGATTAGTCGGCTTTCGGGATCGGGAAACCGCGATCGCGCATTAAGGCGTCGATTTTGGCATCACGACCACGGAAAGCCCGGTAGGCCTCGGCGGGATCAACCGCATTTCGCACACTGAACAAATGCTCAACTAACTTTGCAGCAACCTCTTTATCGTAAAAACCACCTGGCGCTTCGGCAAAAGCTTCTGCGGCATCCGAGGTTAATACTTCCGCCCACATGTAACCGTAATAAGCCGCAGCATAACCTTCACCAGAAAACACATGGCCAAACTGCGGCGTACGATGGCGCATGACAACTTGTGATGGCATGCCCATGGCCGCTAAGGTATCTCGCTCAAAAGCATCAGGATCAATGCCTGTTGGATCATCCAGCATATGCAGTTTTAAATCGATAATGGCAGACGCTAAATATTCCGTGGTTTTGAACCCTTCGTTAAAGGTCGCGGCATTGTTAATTTTAGCCACCAACGCTTTTGGCATAGGCTCGCCGGTTTCATGATGCACTAAAAACTGACTGATCACTTCGTCGGTTAATAACCAGCGCTCTAATAACTGTGACTGGAACTCGGTGTAATCACGCACCCCGCCGTTTAAGGTTGGGTAGGTGACTTTAGCCGATAACGCATGTAGCGCATGACCAAATTCATGAAAGTAGGTTTCAGCATCATCCCAAGAGATCAGTACAGGCTCGCCCGGTGCCCCTTTAATAAAGTTAGAGTTGTTAGACGACAACACGTTTTTCGCACCGTCAAAGTTGCTATAACTGCGATAACTGGTGGCCCAAGCCCCCGAACGTTTACCGGTGCGTGCAAAGGGGTCGAGGTACCATAAACCAATGTGCTTACCGCTGGTTTTATCGGTCACTTCCCACACTTTCACATCTTCATGGAACACCGGCACACTGCCATCTGCTACCGCGGTAAAGTTAAAATTAAATAAGCGGCCAGCAACATAGAACATGGCTTCGCGCAGTTTATCCAATTGCAGATACTGTTTAACTTCGTCTGAATCTAAATCGTACTTGGCTTTACGCACTTGCTCTGCATAAAAACGATAATCCCAAGGCTCAATGGTAATGTCATTGCCCTGCTGTTTAGCCAAAGCTTGCATATCGGCCACTTCTTCTTGCACCCGTGCAATAGCCGCAGGCCACACCGACATCATTAAATCCATTGCGCGTTGTGGTGATTTCGCCATCCGATCTTGTAAACGCCACGTGGCGTAATTCTCAAAACCCAGCAAACCCACACGCTCATCACGCAAGGCCAAAATTTCAGTAATTAACGAATTGTTATCTTGTGCATCACCATTATCGCCGCGGCTGTAATAGGTGTTCCAGACTTGCTTGCGCAATTCACGCTCAGTGGAATAGGTTAAAAAAGGGTCCATTGATGAGCGCGTATTGGTAATGGCATACATGCCTTCTTTACCACGACTGTTGGCTGCAGCGGCAGCGGCGTTAACAAAAGACGTGGGTAAACCGCCTAATTGCTCTTTGGTGAGATACAACACGTAGTTTTCTTCGTCGGCTAATGTATTATTTGAAAATTGCGTATACAACTGCGCTAAACGCTGATTGATCGCGGCATAACGCTTTTTCTGCTCTGCGTTTAACGTAGCGCCGTTATTGGCAAAACCTAAGTACACCAGTTGTGTTAAGCGTTGCTGCTCGGGGGTTAACGACTTCATCTCTTCTGAATTATAAACAGCGGCAACACGCTGAAATAATGCTTCGTTTTGCGTAATTTTAGAATTAAAGTCAGACAGCTTTGGCGCCATTTCACGTTGGATCGCACGGAATTCTTCAGACGATTTATTCGCACTCCAAATGCCGTAATAAGTGAAAACCCGATCGAGTTCTGCACCCACGCGCTCTAAAGCAACAATCGTGTTTTCAAAATTAGCGGCTGCAGGATTAGCCGTGATTTTATCGATATCGGCCAAATGCGCCGCCATGCCCTGCTCTAGCGCGGGTTTTAAATCCGCTAACTGCATCTTGTCAAAGGCCGGCACGCCTTCGAAAGGACCAGTCCATTTTTGTAATAACGGGTTAGTTTGCTTTTCAGTAACCGCTTGCTCAACGGCCGCGGCCGTCGCATTTTTTTCTGCCGTCGGCGCAGCCGTGTCGTTACATCCGAGTAAACTCACAGAAACTAGGGCGCAGCCTAACCAAAGAGGTAAAGATTTCATGCACATCTCCAAAAATTCTGATAAAGCAGTATGACTCTGCTAATAAGTAACCTAGATACCGAGCAAGTCTCGGCCAGTACCCTTAGAGTACCGTGATTAAATTCACTAACGCAATTTAATCCAGCTTAAAGCACTGAGCAACCAGCGCAGACTGAGCTCAATAACCCACTTCAATCAGCGCTGATATTGGCATATTGGTCGGATAGTGCTTGTCGGCAGCCCAAAAAGCTGCTCAGATGAAAGTTGGCGTACCCAACAATAAGAGACGATTAATGAAATTTCAATTAAGTGCTATGACCATACTCTGTAGCACCCTGCTGTTAAGCAGCTGTGCCCAGACTATGCAAGCCACAAGTAACAACTTAGCTGAGCTAAACACCGCCGATCGCGTGGCGCAGCAATATATTATTGTTGATACCCATATCGATGTTCCTTATCGACTCCATAAAAAATGGGAAGATGTAACGGTTGCCACGGCTAACGGCGAATTTGACTACCCCCGGGCACAACAAGGGGGCTTAAATGCGCCCTTTATGTCTATTTACATTCCCGCGTCCTACGAGCGCACTGGCGGAGGTTACCAACTGGCCAATCAGCTAATTGATAGTATGGAAGCCCTGGTTGCACGCGCCCCGGATAAATTTGCCATGGCCAGCAGCACACAGCAGGTATTGGCACAATTTGGTAGCGGCAAAATTTCTTTAGCCATGGGGATGGAAAATGGCACGCCGATCGAAGGTAAATTAGAAAATTTACAGCATTTCTATCAGCGTGGTGTGCGTTATATCACGCTCGCCCACTCTGAAAGTAATCATATTTCGGACTCTAGTTATGATATCCGTCGCCGCTGGCAAGGCTTAAGTCCGTTTGGCAAAGAGCTGGTAGTGGCGATGAACAATATCGGTATGATGATTGATATTTCGCACGTATCAGACGATGCCTTTTATCAGGCCGTGGCCATCAGTAAAGTACCGGTAATTGCTTCGCATTCGTCACTGCGCAGCTACACACCTGACTTTGAGCGTAATATGGATGACGATATGTTAAAAGCGCTGGCCAAAAATGGCGGCGTGATCCAAATTAACTTTGGTTCATCCTTCGTAACACGCCAAGCCAATCAATATAACGCCTTACGAAAAGCGGCTGCGCAGCAAGCGGGCGTGGAAGATAATCAAGCATTTCGCGAAGCTTATAGCAAAACCCATCCTTATCCGTTTGCGACATTAGACACCGTGCTGGACCATATCGACCATGTGGTAAAGTTAGTGGGTATTAACCATGTGGGTATCGGTTCGGATTACGATGGCGTCGGCGATTCACTGCCCATCGGTTTAAAAGACGTGGCCAGCTACCCGAACTTGATTGCAGGCTTATTTAAACGCGGTTACAGCGAAGAAGATATCGTGAAAATTCTCTCGGGTAACCTGATGCGCGTTTGGGCAGAAGTAGAAGCTTATGCGGCTAAACAAGCCAGTTAACGGTTAAGCTCGTCATGATGTCAGGCCCTTGCAACCAAGGGCCTTTTTTATGCGCAACTTGCCACTGGTGCTTACATATAGGCGCGACTAAACGAGTCTTTTGATTGTTTGAGGTAATCACGCGCTTTGCGAGCGTGCGTTTCCCACACTTCTTTGTCGGTTTTTTCAGTAAAGGGGTTTTGTTCAGCCGCTACTGAGCGCTCAAAACGTTCATAGTAGGTCAACATGGCCGAGGTGATCTGGTTAAAACTGTCTTTATAGCGCTGCATACCATCGAGTAACTCGGAGGTTTTTAAGACAAAACGGATTAATTCGGTGTTACTGCCATCACTTAAATAACTGCCCGCTTTTAAACTGATGTTGCCCGCCACCGCTGCCCCCAGCTTTTGCCGGATCGCTTCATCTTTACTTAGCACCTTACTGATATTCTCTTTGGATGCCACCACACTGGCATGCAATAACGTATCGCGTAAATGCCGGTCGAGATCGCGTCTAAAGCTATCAATATTGCGCTGAATACTGGCTAAATCATTATCTAACGCGGTGACCAGTTGTAATTCACGCTCTAGCTCGGATAAAAAGCGCTCGGCATCCTGATAAATTTTTAAACCGTTGTCTTCAGCAAATTTACGATCCGCTCGGCTTAACCCGGCATTTTGGTAACTAGAGCGGTCAAAACTCACCGCCAAAAAGGATTTAAACGGCTCTGCAAAGGCCGAATAAGTGCCGGCACTGACTACATTTAAAGTAGCCGTCACCAGATCACCAAAGGGTTTGATCATCGAGTTAAGTCGTGCTTGCTGAATTTTAGAACTGACGCGTTTGGCATCACTAACGATATTACGAAAACTGGCATAGGACATCGGATTGGACATTTTATTGCGCTCTGAACTGGCGAGCACTAAAGAGATCCCCGAATGCAAGGCATTAGCGTATTCGAGATACTGCCGCTGCACTTCTAACTGTGCCGCATAATTCGTGCCCAGCGAACGAAATGACTCGGCTTGCACTTCAATATTTTTATCTTTACGCAGCTTATCCAAAATGCCGCTAATAATGCGCTGCTCGTTTTTATGCAAAGCGGTCGCTAATAAGATGCGACTGGTTTGCAAGTCATCTAATTGTACAAAGCCATGCTGAGATTCAATATCCAGCCGTAAAAATTTACGCCCAGGATCATCCACCGAAATGCGGTGCGCTTTATAGCCTAACTCTCCCGCTTGCTGCTCAATTACGGCAACCGGCTGCCACGCACTGTCTAAGGTGCTTTTTTCTGAGACCAACACTTGAATACGATAAGAGGTAAACTCCGACTCGGGCAACACCCAAAGCTCAAGCACGCCTTGCTCGCCTATCGATTCTCGGCTAAACAAGGAGTTACTGCCGGCCTGACAGCGCATCGCGCCCTCACCCGTTCGAGGTTGTTCGTTGGTTAATTGGCACTCACCCAGTTGTCGCCAAGTTTTTAAGCTGCTTTGTTCAAAATCACTACTAAATACGATACCAGCGGTTTGCGCCGCCGTAGAAAACGCAACCATTGCACACAATATTGCCGCAAGCTTACGCATTATCACCTCGAAAGTGTAAGTAAAAGGGTTGGAAGCCAGGACTGATGCTTAATTCGCCGCGAATTCTAGCAGTGCCTTTTGCCCAGCACAATTAGCCACAGCAGAGGGCAGCGTAAGATTTTATCGCTCAGTACCACTAGCAACGCGCTGAAGATACGCTCTGCAAACTGAATAATGGCTGAAGGGACATCTACATTAGCGATGTGGGTTTAAACGTTAATACATCTGAAAAAAGTACTAAGCATAAACTCACTTAGTACTTTTTAGATCAGTTTGGCGGATAAGATCACTGTTATCAATAACCAAACAATACTTTTAACATGCTCTGTTTAAAGATGCTCAATCAAAGTACGTAACGCCGCTTCAGCCATGACTTTAATCTCTGCTCTGTCGGTATTATCACCAACTTCATAGGTGACTGAATGCACGCCAAACTCATCTGCCATATATTGTTTAAACACCCCAGAATCTTGGTTATGACTCGGTTTATTTTCAATTTTATAAGGCTCACTTGCCGCCAATGACGTTAGCCAGTTATTGACTAACTGCGGCTGCGCTATGGGTTTACCCTTTGCCGTAACATAATCATGATCCATGGTGTAATAAACATTGCGATTGGTTGAATGGAAATCTAAGGCAAACCGAATAACCCCACCTTCGGCTTCAATGGTTTTTAGTTTGGTGTGCAATGCCTGGGTTTCAGGTTGACTGCGATTTTTCCAATCACGATTTAAATCAAGCCCATTTCGGTTATGCCGCCAATTTCCGCGATGCACGCCATCAGGATTCATGTTGGGCACTAACAAGATATTATAGCGCGACCGAAAAGCACTCACCGTTGGATCTTCACTCCATAACAAATTGTTAAAATGCATCAAAGCCAAAGCGCCAGTGATCTCTGGCGGGTGTTGCCGGCCGATCAAAATCAGCCAATCTTGGCTGTTGGGCGTACGATGCTCCAGCATGGGTATGGCACGGTTTTCAACCGTTAGACCCAAGGTGGCGATTTCGCCTTGTTCTAGATCAGACAGCCATCGGGTGTAAGTGACGTTGTTAATGATCTCACCGGCCGCAACATAGATTGGTGTTTTCGATGCAGACAACTTAAATTGTATGCTTTGATCGGTTTTACTAAAAGCAACCGGAGCCCAAACCTGCTGATCAAGACTGACCTTAGGGCTATAGCGTGCAGGGCCGTTATGTGTCATTAAGGTAATGGTTATCGGTTTGGGCTGTGCCTCGCGACCAATCACTTTAAAGGCATACCAAGGACTGGGGTTAATGGGCAGATTTTCCGGTTTTAGGTGCAGTGTAAAACTGTCCGAGCCGGTTTGCTGACAATCATCCACGCGGCCACTGGCGAAGTTAGTCGCAAAACTGACGGTACTAAACACGCAACTGTCCGTGTTACTGGTGGCATTAACCGATGCTTGCTCGGCTTTCGCAAAGCCTGCGCTGCTCAGTAGCAGCGCAACAACAAATAAAGATCTCCGCAACATTAAAAACTCCAAGACCAGTTAGCGTAGATATAACGACCACGGTTACTATGTACATCTGAAAAGTAACCAAAGCTTTCGTCTGCTATCGGTGGATCACGATCAGTCAGGTTGCGCACACCGAGGCGTAAACGACTGCCGTCTAAATAGCCCTCTTTGAAGCGATATTCGCCATAAACATCGGTGGTTGTCCAGCTAGGGATGGGTAAAGGATCACCCGCGGCACTGGTCGCGGAAGTATCAAAGAAGTCACTGATGTAATTCACTCGAAAACCGGCACTCCACTGCGCTAAACGCCAATCTATTGCCGCATACATCCGCAATTCTGGATTACCGCTCATCTGCACTAAATCACCGGTACCCGGTACGATAATATCATTGGGCACCGCAGGATTACCGGCAGCTTGCGCAGCCAGTACGATAGTACTAATGGGATCAGGCATTTGTTGAAACTTGTTGAGTTTCGCGGCATTCACTTTAAAATCAAAACGACCGACATCGGTGCGTAATTTGTAACTAACGCTCACATCTAAACCACTGATCTCACGTACATCGAGGTTGCTGTAAGTATTCTCAACAAACACCACTCGATTATCGATAGGATCACGCACAACGGCAGGGTTTACCGACCCCTCAGAGCGTAATAATGAATCATACAGTAAATGCGTTTGGCTGTTTAAAATGCCTACCACGCCTTTTTGCTCGATATCCCACCAGTCTAAGGTGATCAACAAGTCATCCAGTGGTGCCAAAGCAATACCATAACTAAAGGTTTTATCGTCTTCTGGTTCTAGTGTGACATTACCACCACGCACTTCCTCGACGCCATAACTGGCATTAGTGACAGGATCGCGCCGCGTATTGGAACGCACAACGCCATCTTCAAATACTTGCGGTAAATTAGGCGCACGAAAACCACCAGAATAAGCGGCCCGTAGTTGTAACCACTCTTGTGGTGCCCAAGCTAACGCTATTTTCGGTTTGGTTACATTACCGACATCATTAAAACGTTCATGCCGCAATGCTAACTGCATACTTAAACTATCAGCCAGGGGGACCAACAATTCAGAGTAGAGAGAGACAACATTACGACTTCCGCTGGCGTCAGGCGTTGAACTACTGCCGAGTGCATCAGAATCTGAGCCTACCTGCCCAGTAAACGCATCCACAAAGGGTTGGCTGCCATCCAAAGTAGGATCGCGATCATCGGCGTAACTTTCGTAACGATATTCAGCACCTGCGGCAATACCAATATCACCGGCATACCAAGAGAATAGTGCTGGATTAGAGACTTTAAAGTCCCACAAGGCTAATTCGCTGGTGCTTTCACGATAAACATCACGCACTATTCCGGCAATCACGTTGGCACTGTTGCCAACACTAAAACCGGTATTCGGATTAGCCGGATCGCCGCCTAAAAAAGGGTTGTAGGCTAAAGCAGGATCCGTTTGATTTAACGCAGCACTAAAGGCTGACGTACTGATACGGTTGTAATCCATATCAAGTGTATTAGCACGAGAGTACAACACAGCACTGTCCCAATCCCATAAGCCTACCGCACCGCGTAAACCCGTTAATACGCGATAGCTGGTATCGGTGACTTCAATGCGCCGAGGGCCGGCGTCTACTGGACGGTAGTTACGCAATTCTACTGCTTCGTTAAACGGGTTAAATGCGGCATTAGGTCCAATGGTGATTCGTTGTGCTGTGAGGTTGGCATTTTGTTCACGACGACGCTCTGACTCAGCACGATAATATAAAGCTTCAGCGTAGAACTCGGTGCTGTCTGTTAATTGCTGAGTAAAGTAACCAAACAGGTTTAAGCGATCGACCGCTGACGTCATACTTTGGTCTTCAATAGCGGGATCATAATAAAGGTCTCGTGATTGGGTACCACGATCGGCACACACATTATTTGCTAACTGCACATCACAACCCGACATGGTATTCGGTTGAATATGAAAGGTGCCCAGTGATGAACTAAAAAACGTTCCCCAAGGTGAGGCGATTAACCGATTATCCAATGCCGTGCGACCGATAAATTCTTCTGGGATCCCAGGAGCATTACGACGATCCTGATTTGCTGAATAAGCACGTTCATTAGCCGCCATTTCACCACGGCTGTAATAAGCGGCAGAGAGCGCTAAATAACTTTTGTCATCATTAAAGCGCATACCGGTAGAACCATTCACCGTGATTTGGTCTAGGTTGGTGCCTTCAGACTTACCATAACTAAAATTAATGGTACTGTTTTCAACATCGTCTTTCAGTACATAGTTTATAACACCTGCAACCGCATCTGTGCCGTAAATCGCTGCGGCACCGTCGCGTAAAACTTCAACCCGCCGCAAGCCAGCCACAGGCAAAGTATTCGAGTTGACCGTAGTGACGGGTACGAAATTCTCGGTTTGTGTGCCAGGGTGTAATACTAGGCGTCGACCATTTAATAGCGTTAGGGTATTGCCCGTACCAATACCACGTAAGTTAATCGATGCAACATCGCCGCGCGCATCATTAACACCGCCAATGGTGCGTTCATTATTAAAGCTGATATCACCGATCTGTGGAATTGATCTCAGTAATTCATCTCCCGTCACTGCACCGGTATTAAGAATATCTTCGGCATTTAAAATGGTTACTGGTAAGTTTCCCGCCGCTTTTGCGCCGCGAATATTGGAGCCAACCACTTGAATACGCTCCACAGACTTGCTGGAAGACTCACCTTCAGCATTTTGTAATTGTTGTTGGAAGTTATTTTGGATGCGACTGAGATTGTTATCGCTGGCACTGATCACAAAAATCGATGAGCTTTTCGCACTCGCTTGCAAGCCTGAACCTTGCAATAAAATAGCTAACGCTTGACTAATCGTTAGCTCACCGCGCACTGGTGGTGAATTTAAGCTGCCAGTACTCTCTGGGGTAAACATAATTTGAACCCCTGCCACTTCAGCCAGTTCGAGTAAAGCTGAGCTGGTGCGCTGGGCAGGAATATTAAAATTAAAGGTTTGATTGACTTCGATACTGCTATTGGTTTGCGCATTGACATCAGTAACCATGCCGGCACTGGCGCCAAGAGCCACCAGTGTACAGCAGGCTAAATAACTTAAGCGGTATTTCAACATGTTTGGATCCCCTGTTTTTTTATTTTTGTCACAGGTATATACGCAGCCTGTAAAAAATACCTCCGCACTATTTTTAACGATTGCTAATATTAATTTGTTCCGCAACCACGGCAACCCGGATCGGCAAGGTCGCTTCCAAAGCTGACAAGATGGCTTCACCATCCGCTAGGTGAAACACTCCACTGATCCGATAGTTTTTCACTTGTTCATCGATAATAGTAATTTTGCGGGTGCGATAACGATTAAATTCTTGTACAACATTATCAAGGCTTTCGTTATCAAAGCGCATAATGCCTTGCCGCCACGTTTGTGCCTGACTCACTTGCTGTGGTTGATTCTGTTGAATGACCTCATTTTGTTCACTAAAGGCAGCTATATCGCCAGCTAGCAAAGCCTGCACGGCTTCAACCTCCGTTGCTTGCAATGGTTTCACCAGGTTCTTCACCGCCACCTTACCTTCTAATACCGCAATTTTTAACAAGGTTTCATGAGGTAATTTTCTAACATTAAACTTGGTACCAATCACCTTAATCTGTCGCTCGCCGGTATCAATAATAAAAGGTCGATTGGCATCTTTAGCTACATCAAAAAACACTTCACCTCGGCTTAACGTTACTAAGCGCTGACCAGCACTAAAGGCCACCGATAGTGCTGACTGTGTATTCAGTGATAAGGTGCTGCCATCGGCTAGCAAAATATTGCTGACTTCACCCACTGCCGTTTCAAAGTGCCATACGCCGCTGGTGAGTGGTTGTTGACGCTCGGTAATCCGAAACTCGTTGTCCTGTAAGGTCTTTTGCAAGGCTGTCTGCATTTGCTCTGTGGCAACGGCTGCCACAGGCACATGGCCTGACTGAGGTATCGCCGTTGGCGTGATACTTTGCAGTAGCACCAATAAACCCACCGCACTGACACTGGCGGCAGTTGCCAGCCACGTTAGCCAGTCATGACCAGCAGCTTTGGTTGTTTTTTTATGATGAGGATGATAAAGCATCGCAGTAAAATCATAAGCTTGCAGCGCGGCTTGCCACTCCAACTCATGCTCTGGTTGCTCTTCGCGCCAGCGGCGTATTTGGCTCTCTTCACGCGCAGTTAATTCACCCGAGTACAATCGAGTAACATAGGCAATTGCTTGCTCACGTATGTTGAGTTTAGCCATGCTGATTACTTCCTAAGGCCGCTGTGTCGACACTATTACGGATCACCAATAGCGCAGCGGAAATATGTTTTTCAACAGTAGAAACGGAAACGCCCAAATTGTCGCTAATTTCTCGATAACTTAACCCGTCAATACGATGCATTAAAAAAGCCTGGCGTTGTTCTTGGCGGATCTGTTGCAGAGCACATTCAACTTGATGCAGTAAGCGTTTGTTATGTAACTGCCGATCGGGTTCATCAATGGCGATTAACTCGTTTAGTGCATATTCGCCTTGATGTTGGTCTGCACAGCGAACTTGGGCGCGCCTGGCTCGATCAATTAACAAATTACTGGCAATTTGAATTAAATAATTTCTTGCCGTATCAAGCCTACCGGCTAATTTTGCGGGTAAATCTTCAATTTGGCTGAGCCGCATATAAACTTCTTGCATGACATCATCACAATCCACGCTACTGTTCATGCGCACGCGAATAAAACGCCTTAGAGCAAAATCATGTTCTGCCAGTAAACGTTCGATCAGCTTATGGCTGGTTTGCTTTTCACGTTGGCGATTTAGTACATTTTCAAGCACAAGCATCTTCTCTAGTTTAACTCGTCTTACTATATACGCAGCCAAGAGGAAATACCTCCGCTGATTGTGCTGTTTTGAATGCCACTTACAACATCATCCCAAACGCTATCAGCAATAACCGGCATGAAACTCAACCCAATCGCTTGGGTTAGATAAAAACACTGCCCAGCTAATGCTGAGTTGTTTTGGCAAGAACTTGCAGGCTCGAACTAGTAGTGAGGGCTTGCTTGATACTCCCGCCAGGTTAAAAACAGCCGCAGATCAAGCTCTAACTGATGGTAATCGGCCAACATATATTGGCACAGTTGATAAAAGGCTTTGTTATGATCTTTCTCGCGCAGATGCGCCAGCTCATGCACAACGACCATCTGTAACAGCGGCAACGGTAATTGCTTTAACACACTGGCCACGCGAATTTCATTTTTACTTTTTAGCTTACCGCCCTGCACCCGGCTTATTTGCGTATGGGTGCCCAGCGCATTGTTGATGACATGCAACTTAGGATCAAACACTACCTTACTTAGCGGTTCGCTACTTTTTAAATGCTGGCGTTTTAACTCAAGCGTATAGTGATATAACGCTTTGTCGGTTTGCACCGCATGCACCGGCTCTGGATAACGCCGCGCTAAGACGTTACCTAATTGCTGGTTCAGTAGCAGCTCACTCACTTGCTGCTGCACCTGTGCAGAGTAGCCTTGTAAATAGCGTAATGCGCTCATACGACGTATTAATGATGGATTAGTCAACCTTGGCGGCAGTATAGGGATTTTGTTTTAGGCTGTATAGCGCGGGGGGCTTATCGGCAACCAGCTGAACATCACACGGTGTTGAGGGCACAGTGCTGTAGCCATCGCGTTAGGCAGCTAGGTTAGCGGGCTGAAATGGGCATCACTCACACACTTAAACAGAAAATGAATAGAAATTAGCTCTTCTGCCCTTTATTATCACGCCGATTACAACAACCCCAAATTTATAGGTGCTGGCGATGTGGTTAAACAAAGCGCTAATAACCGATACCGCGGTGCGTGCTTTTCGTAAACAACTAATACACTCAAGCCCACAACATCTGGTGCTGGATCATTTATTTGATACGGCAGAATTGCATAGCGTGTTAGCTGCCCTGCAACATGCATCGAACTGGCAAACGCAACAACATACCTACTCCGCCTTGTATGTCGACTCGTCTACCTGGCAAAAAACCAGCGCGCAACAGCGTTTTGTGCAGCGCGATCTGTGGCAACGCCCCGAGCAAAATGCCCCCAGCGATATCGCACAGCAATTTCTGCTGTTTTTACGCAGCAATGAATTTTTAGCTTTACTGTCACGGCTGTTCAAAGTGGCTTTAACCGATATTAATGTGGCTAACCCGGCAATAAATACCAATTACTTTCGACTAAGCGCTAACGATTTTGTCAAACAACACGCGGATGACTCACCGGGTAGAGAAGTGTGTATGTTACTGTACTTAAACCAAGACTGGCGTGAGGAAGACGGCGGTGAATTAGTATTTATGGGAACACATCAGCAACCTATTGCTATCTCACCACTGTTTAATCGCTGTGTGTTGTTTGATCCCGCCTCCCCCGGCGCTGAGCATTGGGTTAACGCGGTCTCGCCTCTAAGCCAGAAGTTATACCGATATAATGTCACTAGTTGGTATTGGTCTGAGTAACCGGCTTGATGAGAAGTTGATCTCGGCTTACCACTTTCTGGTGTGGTATAGCCGGTTACAGCTTGGGGCACGCTCCGGCTCGACATTGCTCCAAAGCAGGTTATGCTTCCCGGCGTGTGAATCGAACCTCTTGGTGAACCTCCTGTTTGTTATCTTGAGGCATTAATGCAAAAGGCCCTCGTGGTTAACGTGGGCCTTTATCAATTAACTTGCTATGTATTAACTCACTTTTTGAATGCCTAATACCCAACTGAAACAGCAAAAAAAAGCATGAAGCAGGCAAGGATAATAAACACTAAGACTAGTGGAAAGATAAACTTAGCCCATTGCGTCCAACTGACTTGTGCGGTGGCTAAATAAGCTAATAAGGTGCCTGATGTTGGCGTAATCATATTGGTAATACCATTGCCAAACAAAAAGGCCAGCACAGTAGTTTGCGCGCCGACACCCGATAATTGACCGAGTGGTCCCAAGATTGGCATGCTGACCGCCGCTTGCCCTGAAGTTGAAGGGATCATCACATCTAACAATAACTGTGAAATAAACATCCCAACTACGGCAACATAAGGATTATCTTCGCCGATAATACCAACTAACCCATGCACTACCGCATCCAGCACTTTCCCGTTCTCCAAGGTGATCGCGATGGCAAAGGCAACACCAATTAAAATACTGGCCAACAAAATCTTTTTCATACCGGCGACAAAAGCATCTGCCGCACCACTGGCACCTAAACCACTGCAGCTGGCCAAGATAATACTTAACCCTATGTAATAAGCGGTAAGTTGTTGGTTTTTCCACTGCCAAGTATTAGAGGCATACACTAGCCCAGCTATGCCGCTTAACATAATCAGTAATAGCAGCAAATGCCGCTTACTCAGTTTTTTACTATCAAACTCAATGGCAACTTGGGTATTAAAACCCGCCCGCCGGATCATCAACAGCATGAAAATGATTCCGAAAAACAAATAAATAAAGAAAAACAACGTGCGCATGCCTGCACCACTAAAAATCGGCAGACCCAATAATGGCTGCGCAATGGTCAGTGGTAATGGATTGGTTATTGAAGACAAATAACCGACCTTGACCGCCACCGTTAAAATAGCCAGCCCAATCAGGTTAGACATCCCTAATCTTCTGGCCAGCTCTACCATCAACGGAATAATCAATAAATATTCTGATGCTAGCCCAAGAAAAGTACTGCCCAAGGCAAACATGGTCATTAAAAAAATCACTAAACCATAAATGTTGCCTTTTACTGCAGAAAGTAAACGCTCTAAGCCGGCATCAACAGCGCCCGACTGATTCAAAATGCCAAACATACCACCGATGATCAGCACCATAAAAATTAATCCGCCGCCACGCTGCAGCCCCGCTGGAATGGCCTGTAGTACATCAACAACGCCCACAGGCCGCGCTTCTCCTGCTGCCGCATCTGCCACCGTACCAAAAACATGGCGCAAGGAGCGATCTTTCTCAATCACCTGATAGCTACCCGCGACCACTAAACCATCGGCACGCTGATAACTTCCAGAGTCGAGTAAATAAGTTAGGCAAGATGCCAACAGCAAAATAAACAGCAAAACAACAATGGGGTTACTGCCACTACGTACTGTTTTGTTGAAAACAGGCTCAGGGGCGGTGTTTTTTTGCTCTGTCATAAAGAATTACCTTGGGCTAATGATGACAACTTAGCAGAAATAAAATTGCGGATGACTGCCGCGAGTTCAGCTAAATCACTTTGTAACTGGTAAAAGCCTGCATGTTTACTAAAGGTTTTTTCATCCATGTACAAAGCCCGATTAATTTCAATTTGCACGCTATGTCGGTTATGTTGTGGATCAGCAAAACATTCGGTGAGGTAGCCGCCCTTATAAGGATGATTTACCGCAACGCTATAACCCGCGTTTTCAAAAAAATTGACAAGTAATTGCGTAAAGTCAGCATCAGCAGAGCGACCATCTTTATCGCCAATGACTATTGATGGCCGGGCTTGCTCGTTATCAATATTCATGGCATTACCACGTGACTTCATAGAATGACAATCAATATGCCAAACAGCACCGAATGTTGCATGATAATTCGCTAATAATTCGGCTAAACACTGATGGTATGGCAAGTAATAATCAGCAATACGCTGCTGCACGTCCGCCACTGATAATGGCTGCTGATACATGGGCAAACCAGGCAACGCATAACGACGCAATAAGCCCATGCCTCGCTGACTGTAGGCCGTAGGGTTAATGCTAGCAGGCCATTCACCGGCTATCATATCCGGATCAATATCATCAACCGCTCGATTTAAATCAATGACCATTCTGGAAACTAAGGCTTTTAAAACGGTCGCACCAACCTGTGTTGCCGGCTGCCATAATTCATCAACATAGGCATCCCAGCCCGAACGCATCTGCGCCTCTGATGCTTGACACTGAAAACCTGTTGGCAACGCCATACCACTGTGTGGCGAGTCAAAAACAAGTGGAATGGCGGCGGCTTCAGGCAACAACAACTGAAAGCTTTTTATCATAGGGTTTCTCATTTATACATTAAACTGAAGGGCACGTGAAACGTGCCCTCTCTTTAACCTTTAGAAGTCATACGTCATTTGCAGGTAATAGAAACGGCCTACCGCATGGTATGTCTGTTGATCGAAGTTGATATTGGTATTCACTCGCGAAGTAGGCGGTTGTTTATCAAATAAGTTGTTAATACCTAAACGCAAAGTAAGGCCATTGTCTAATTTATAACCGCCAGTAAGATTATGATAAAACATTGATCCGATGTGACTAGGCTGGTTAGCAAACACTTCGGAAGTATCACCGATATAACGTACATCATAAGCCAGTGAGAAATGGTCGTTACGCCATTGAGTGGTAAAATTACCACGCCATTCTGGATAAGCTTCTCGCACCCCAGCTAGACCTTTTTTGTCTGTTGTTAAAGTAGAACCATCGGCTAAGGTTGCAACCTCAGCAAATTTATTAAGCTTGGAGACACTGGTGCTAAAGTCCCAACGCCCTAAACTATTATTCAAACGGTAACGGATTACGGTATCAATCCCCGACACCTCTGTTTCATTCAGGTTCACCGGACCATCAACCACATTGGTGATTTCACCTGTCACACCACGGCTGATCACGTTGCAGTTACGCCCCGTAAAAGCACATAAATCAAGAAGGTTTTGCGTTCCGAAGGCACTGATCGTGTTGTCAATTTTAATGTTGTACCAATCAGTGGTAATACTAAACCCCGTTAACCAAGTGGGTGTATAAACAAAACCCGTAGATAAATTTTCAGAGGTTTCTGGGGTCAGTAAAATATTGCCACCAAGCGTAATGGGAATATTTGCATCGGTTTGTACATAAGCCGCTGGAATGCCAGCACAACCTGGTAAGCTAGTATTGGCAGAGCACGGATCATTCACCGGAGAAAACGAAGCACGCTCACCTTCATAAAGCTCTAATAATGACGGCGCTCGAAAGCCTTCGGCCCAAGTTGCGCGTAACATCACATCTTGCATTGGCCGGTAAAGAATCCCCACTTTACTGTTCGTTGTATTACCAAAGGTACTGTAATCTGAAAAACGTGAAGCCAAGTTCAGTTCTAAAAGTTCGGCCAAAGGTGCATCCGCTAACAACGGAATATTGAGTTCAAGATAAGCTTCATACAGATCATATTCACCCATGGTGCCGGTGCGTGGAGCTGAAGATGTAGTTTGATAACGAGTCACTCGCACTGGCGAGTTAATAATGCTATCTGGGGTATCGGTGCCCTGCTCTTTACGATACTCCATGCCTGTAGCTAATAACACATCACCAGCCGGCAATTCAGCAATAGCATTGGTCAGGTTAAACCGTAGATGCTGCTGTTTTGCTTCATTAGCATCTTGCCCAGTGAAATTAATATAGTCCACCATAGCTGGCGTTAACGAATTAAACATATTCACCGGCACACAATCGGCAAGCAAATCGCTGACATCAGCTTGAATACCGGCCGCATTACAGGCACGTAAGCCCAATGCCAGCTTATCCAAATGTATTTGATTTGTTGATGAAAAAGTACCTTCGTTTTTAGCGAAGGATGCAAATGCATCCCAACGCCAGTCACCCGGTAAAAAACCTTCTAAACCGAGACCGAAACGCGTTGTTTCAACCTCCTGCACGTTTTTGCGTAAACCATTATCAACAAAAAAGTTGGTCATCACAAAATCGCTACCAGAAAACTCTACGCCAAACGGATTCACGCGAGGATCGTTCGCAATAATAAACCCCCGACTACCATTTACTATCGGAATGACAGCAGAAAATTGTTGATCTGATTCACGACGATTATGTAATAACTCAACACGTAAACGAGTCTCGGTAAAAATAGCGGTATCAGCCAATTGAAACTGTGCTTGGCCGTATAAACTTAGCCGCTCATTTGGTGCGACGACGTAGTTATCATAATAACGATTAAAACGATCATTCGTTGTCGCCGGCCGCCAGCTGGCGAGGTTATTACCATCGGTACCGGGCTCACGGGTAATACCTTGAGCGGGGATGGTAAAATTAACCCGTCCTGCTAAGCTGCTTTCTCGAAATAAACCCTCAGCTGAGCCTAAAGATAAACCATTCAAAGGTAATGCCGTGAGCTCGCGATCCTGAGTAAAGATAGGTTTTTGGTTGGAATAACTGGCAGCAAAAAGAAAATTATGCTCCCCCACATCTTTACCCAGCTTAAGATCTAAATTGGTGGTTTGTCGGTCACTTTCGCTACTTTGTCCATAGTACGCTTTAACACTGGCCCCATCATAGTCTTTCAAAGTGTGAATATTAACGACACCGGCAATGGCATCAGCACCATAAATAGCCGTAGCACCATCTTGCAGTACCTCAACGCGATCAATGATGGCAAATGGAATGGTATTCAAATCCACAAAATCACGAAAACCACGACTACCCGCACCATTAACCCAGCGGTTACCGTTCACCAAAACCAATGAGCGGTTTTCACCTAAATTACGCAAGTTCATACTAGAAGTACCATGGCTGGTACCCGCAGAACCGTTATCATTTAAACTGGCACCAACCGAAGGCAAGCCTTGTAAGATTTCACCGATCGACATCGCCCCTTTAATGTCTATGTCAGCCCGTTCAATAGTTTGAATAGGGCTACCTTCGGTTTCACCTCGGCGTAATATGCGTGAACCGGTAACAGCAATTACTTCAACAGACTTTTCAGCATGCTCTGCTGTTTGCTCTGCCTGTTGCGCATAAGTTGGATTAGCTGCAAAAACTAAGGCACTGCTGATTGCCAAAGTAAGCATTGATAATGGGTAGAGAGGATGTTTATTCATGGCGTTTCCCGCTGCTTGGTATTAATGATGTGTTGTGTCATCAAGAAAACTAGCAAAGCCGCCAAACCTATGCAATATTATGATTTTTTATTATCGCCCCATAACAAAACGTCATAGGAAAATATGGATAATTTAAATTTACGTAGCTTATTAAGCTTTCAAGCCATTATGCAAACGGGTTCTGTCACGGCAGCAGCCAAACAATTAGGTTTAACACAACCTGGCGTTAGTCGGCTGTTAGCAAGCTTAGAAGAACTCGTGGGCTTTCAATTATTTTATCGCGAGCACAGCCGGCTTATCCCAACCGCTGAAGCAAAAAATCTCGCCCCTGAGATTGATTTATTACTGAGTAATGCCAACCGTTTTTTAGCTTTAGCGAAAAACATTCACCGCACTGAAACCGGTTCGTTAACTATGGTCGCGCCGGCCAGCTTTAATTCAGGCCCGCTAGCAGATGCTGTCGCCAGTTTTATCGAAAAATATCCTAAGGTATCAATAAGTATTGACTCACACAGTCCGCAACTTGCTCGTGATTTGGTGGCTCAGCGCTCTATCGATTGTGGCTTTATTCAATTACCTGAGAACCATCCCGGCCTGATTAGCCAACCTATTTTGCAAAGCCCTATGGTATGCGCGGTGCCAATAAAGCATGTTTTAAGCCACCATAAGACACTGCATTTGCACGATTTAACTCAGCATCCGCTAATTATGCTGGGGCAAGGTCGACCTTCCCGCCACAAAATTGAGCATATATTTAAAGAAGCACACTTTCAGCCAACGATTCGATTAGAAACGCACAGTGTCGCAACGGCTTGTGCTTATGTTAAACGCGGCTTAGGTATTGCTATTATTAATAAAGTGTTGGCTCAGCAGTACGTTAATGATCAATTCAAACTCATCCCATTAGCACCACTGATTAATCATGAATACGGTTTTATTTATTCGGCATATGCACCTATGCCACGTTTAGTGCAGGCTTTTTATCGGCATTGTATTGCGTTTTTTGAACACGCTTCTGAATAGCTTGTTATGACCATAGCGTGCTGCAAATAAATCCGCTTTATCCACGCATAAATAACAAGTTGGTCGAAACGCAGGGTTCGAACCAAAGCCTCATCTCTGCCGCGATAAAACAAAAGGTCCGTGTTTATATGTTACGTAAGCGTCCAGCCATCACATCTTATATTTGCTGACTGATCACGCAACATATCTTTCACTGTTGCCAACAATGAAAATTATATATGCCAGCTTTAAAATAACCTAATATACGTCAATTCTTTTCACCCCAATTTAAATGGCAGATTGTGCAGTAATCGAAAGAACAAACCCTTGAGGTATCTCAATTAGCGCGCAAATATGATGTCAACACCAGCTCAGTCTTACGCTGGATACAAAAAGTGAATATCGGTCAGACTTTGTGCAGCATGCACGCTAAAGTTGAAGTGGATATGCCAGCGGCTCCCAGGCCATTCCTTACTGTGAGTGATTGTACTGTTGGCGCGATTTCAGTGTTGCATAAACCTGCATTAACGATGTCGTCTCGTAGCGGACATCAACGGGTGTTACACGACGCCACATCGGTCACGTTGCTCCAACACAAGGCGATATTGTCATGATGATGTTATCGTTTGACGTGCGCATCTGGCTGTGTGCCGGTCACACTGATCTGCACAAATGCTTCGATGGCCTTTCGGTAATGCGCTGCATGTGCTGCAAAAAAACCGTTTAATGGTCACGTGTTTGTGTTTCGCGCACATCGAAGCGACCGAGTTAAATTGCTCTGGTGGGGATGGTCAGGGGTAATGTTTATTATACTAGCGTCTGGAGCAGGGTAAATTTGTCTGAGCTAGTTTAAGATCGGGTGCGATGCATACACAATTTTATTAAAAATGGTGTTTAATATTTTTTCTCATTGGCAAAATACAACTAAAAAATATAAAACGCCTTACCGAAGCAAGGCGTTTTTAACATGATCTTATTGTATATTAAGGGGCAGTTTTTCTTAAGCGAGTAAACCCAATACCCATTAGCCCTAAAAGGAAAATTGCAAAGGTTGAGGGTGTTGGAACTGAAGCCGCATCTTGAACAACAGCTCTTGCGTTGATATTAAAATCTTGGACCTGATATTTTAATAACAAACCATTACTTGTTGGCATAGTATATCCAGTACCAAATCCAGCACGTTGAATTACAGTCTGTGTTGAGTTTTGGACAAGCGGAGTGTCTGACCAAAAAGGGGTAGTAGTATCAATCAGGTTGTTTAGATCTGAGATTTGAACAGAATAAGCACCTGAAGCAATATTTGAACTTGTAGAGCCAGGAAGAACAGTGTTATCTATGGTAAATAGATGCCATAACGGATTTATGTCAGTGATCTTTACACCATTAATCATACCGCTGATATTTTCTTGGTTGCCACCGCCACCAAGAGCGAGAATATAAATATAAGAGTTAGGAGAAGCACTGTTATATGTAAATTGAGTATTGTTCTGGTTTATCTGGTCTCCCCAAACAAAATTGTTCTGATACAAAAGCTCTACAATATTTGATTCAGTACCACTAAAAAGAGCAAAGTCGTTGTCGGCAACTAACTTGAAATCGTAAGTCGTGTCAACGCCTATGATAGCTGCAGAAGCAGATCCAACCGACACTCCCAATAATAAAACAGACGCTAAAGTGTTTTTCAAAAAATTAAACTTCATTTTTTTTCCTTATCTTACAATCTGCATCTGGTTTCTTAATTAAGCTCACCGTATGACATGTTGTTATGTGATTTGTATTTAATACCTAATGTACTTTGAAGCACAAACTATGCCACTATAATTTAATTATTTATATCAATTACTTATCTATATATACTGATTATAGCGCCCCTGAACTGTAAAAAAAACTGACACAAAAACTGTTGTAATAACAAATCCCATTGCTTACCTGTAATTAACTAACACCTTTGAACCCATCGATAGATTGGTTTTAAAATACACGACTGTTTAATCTATGTGTATTTTTTAATGAAGATAATTTACTCCCCTAGCCACAAGCAATCCGACAGATATAAACAGGTTGAATTATGGGTAATAACAAATGCGATAAAACCTTGTCAGCTCTAACGTTGCTCAATGAATAATAATATTTATCTACATTAACCTAACTTTTGTCTGATCAAATGAGTAAAAATAGCCGTTTTGTATCAGACGAATTTATATTCCGGACATCCTGCCCTTCACCCTTCGGGCCGTGCTAAAGCACGTCCAAATTCGCTCCCGGCGAATTTGTCGAACCTAATGGTTCGAACCAAGACCTCATCTCTGCCGCGTTAAAACAAAAGGCCCGAGCTTTTGGCGACATCGAGGGATTACCAGCGCCATCCATGGCGCTGGCCCTTCGGGCCGCACTAAAGTGCGTTCCAACTTGTTCCTGACAAGTTGGTCGAACCGCAGGGTTCTCATCAAATCCTCGATCTCTACCGCGTTAAAATAAAAAGGCCCGAGCTTTTGGCTCGGGCCTTTTTATTTTAATCTGGCGGAGAAAGAGGGATTCGAACCCTCGTTAGGGATTAACCTAAACACACTTTCCAGGCGTGCGCCTTCAGCCACTCAGCCATTTCTCCGAAACTTGCGTTGCAAGCGCGGCTATACTAGGGAAAAAGGCCGCGCTTAGCAATAACTAATTGGTATAGCACAAGCTTATTGCCGCTATTTTGGCCAATCCCTCTTTTACAAAAACTAAGCGTTACCTTTTACTACAGTTTTTTGTTCTTTAGCAAAATTCAACATACGGTCTAGCGGCAGTAATGCTCGCTCACGCAGTTGCGCATCAACAAAAATTTCATGGCCTGTAGGCTCTAGCAGCGCTTCCTCAATCGCTTTTAAGCCGTTCATCGCCATCCAAGGGCAATGCGCGCAGCTGCGGCAAGTTGCGCCGTTACCGCCGGTTGGGGCTTCCATAAACGTCTTATTTGGCATTAACTGTTGCATCTTGTAAAAAATACCGCGGTCAGTCGCCACAATAAAGATGTCGTTCGGTAAGGTTTGGCTGGCTTTAATCAGCTGGCTGGTCGAACCGACGGCATCGGCTAACTGCACCACGCTATCAGGCGATTCAGGGTGTACCAGTACGGCGGCTGTTGGATATTGCTTTTTCAGCTCAATTAACGCTTTAGCTTTAAATTCGTCATGCACAATACAGGCGCCGTTCCACAGCAACATATCGGCACCGGTTTGCTTTTGCACATAAGCGCCTAAGTGCTTATCAGGGCCCCATAAAATTTTCTTACCCTGGCTGTCGAGGTAGTCCACCACATCTAAAGCAATAGAAGACGTCACCACCCAATCGGCACGCGCTTTAACGGCCGCAGAGGTGTTAGCGTATACCACAACTACGCGGTCAGGGTGGGCATCGCAAAACGCTGAGAACTCGGCCGCTGGGCAGCCTAAGTCTAACGAGCAGGTCGCTTCCAAGGTTGGCATAATGACCGTTTTTTCTGGCGTAAGAATTTTGGCGGTTTCGCCCATAAACTTAACGCCAGCCACCAACAAGGTTTTTGCAGGGTGCTGGTTACCAAAACGCGCCATTTCTAAAGAGTCCGATACACAACCACCGGTTTCTTCGGCCAGCGCTTGAATTTCTGGATCGGTGTAGTAATGCGCCACTAACACCGCATTTTTTTGCTGTAATAAGGTTTTGATCCGCGCTTTGTAAGCGGCTTTATCGTCGTGACTTAATGGCACAGGCTTTTTCGGGAAAGCAAAATCTTGCTCTGAAAAATACAACGGCTGATCCATAGAAGATACTCAGTAGCTGGTCAAGGCCGCGTATTATATAAGGCATAACATAAAAAGGACAGTACAGATGTGCGAAGCAATTAGGTGGTTTAAGTTGAAAGTCTGAGTAGGCTACGTATTTGCGAAGTGGTGGGTCGTGCTGGATTCGAACCAGCGACCAATTGATTAAAAGTCAACTGCTCTACCAACTGAGCTAACGACCCGCTTCGGTATACTGTATTGTGCAATTTGGTGGGTCGTGCTGGATTCGAACCAGCGACCAATTGATTAAAAGTCAACTGCTCTACCAACTGAGCTAACGACCCAAACAGGGTAAACACGAAGTGGTGGGTCGTGCTGGATTCGAACCAGCGACCAATTGATTAAAAGTCAACTGCTCTACCAACTGAGCTAACGACCCACTTCGGTGTACTTGTTTGTGCGATTTGGTGGGTCGTGCTGGATTCGAACCAGCGACCAATTGATTAAAAGTCAACTGCTCTACCAACTGAGCTAACGACCCTAACCGCGGAGGCATATCTTACTGATTTACGTAATTAGTGCAACCAAAAACTGTGATTTTTTCGGCTTTAGCCGGCTGACTGCTTAAAATCCCAGCGGATTGGTGTAAGGCTATAGACGAATTGTTTAATCGCTAAACAACAGAAAGAAAAAACCCGGCACCAGGCCGGGTTGATCATTTAAGCGCCTCGAGGCGTTCCTTTGCCAGTTTGGCAGCCGTAGAGCTACCATGTGCAGATACCAGAGTTCGATAATGCCCTAAAGCGGTGGCTTTATCGTTGTTGCGTTCTGCTATCTGTCCAAGCTTCAATAATGCATCCGCCACTTTGCTTGATTCGGCGAAGTTTTTCACTACGCGTTCAAACTCAGTTTTCGCTTTAGCTAGCTCGCCATTGTTAAACAACAGCTGCCCTAACCAATAGTGTGCGTTGGGTGCATACACCGAATTTGGATAAGTACGCAAAAAGTTCTCAAATTCAGGAATAGCAGCATCATAGCGTCGGTCTTTCAACACCATGTTGACTGCTCTGTCATAGGCGTCGTTTTCCGAGACGTTACCCGAAACCATGACAGCCGGGCCACTCGTAGCCGGTGTGGCTGAACTCGGTGCAGCGTTAGACGCTCCACCTTGTACAGCACTCACCCGCCGTTCTATTTCCTGGTAAATATCACGCTGTCGCTGGATAATCTCGTCCAGCCGGTATGAATGAGTTTCAGTGACCCCACGGAGATCGCTTACTTCATCCAGAAGAATCTGCAATTGTTGCTGCATACGCACTTGGCCTTCGGCGCGGGCTTCAACCACCCGCTCCAACGTTGCCAATCGCTGTTCTACTGTACCCACCGCGGCTGCAGTGGCTGATGTTGAAGTTGTTCTGCCGCTTTTACTTATCTCAGTAACCGGCGCCGGATTTGCCCAGACGCCAACACTGACTAAGGACATTGCTATAAGCAGAGGTTTCTTCACTATCATCCTCACTCGTACCTTTTTAATTAGTAAACTAATACACCGCGACGGTTTTTAGCATAAGCTGATTCGCCTGTCTCACGTACTGCTGGCTTTTCTTCGCCGTAGCTTACTGTAGAGATCTGGCCAGCGCTTACGCCCAGGTTCTGTAAATACTGAACCACAGACATTGCACGACGCTCGCCTAACGCGATGTTGTACTCTGGCGTGCCACGTTCGTCAGTATGACCTTCAACAGTCACACGTACGCTTGGGTTAGCGCGCAGGAACTCACCGTGAGCTTGCAGAACTTCTGCAAATTCTGGACGGATAGTTGCTTTGTCGAAATCGAAGTATACGGTGTTTTCACGACGTAATGCTTCCATTTTTAAACGCATTTGTTCAGCAGCAGCAACCGCTGGATCTACACGTTCAACTTGTACAGTTTGAACTGTGTTAGCAGACGTGTCAGCGTCGCCAGCACCTGTTGAAGACTTTGAGCTACAAGCAGCTAAAGTTAATACTGGAACTGCGATTAACAGACCTTTTAACACTTTATTTAAGTTCATCATTTGTCCTTAGATTAGATTAGATTTACCAAGTTTTACCAAGTTTTTTTATAAAAAAGGTGACCAAGCCGGCGATTTCACCTGTCCATCAGCCGCCGGTAGTCGTGCTTTAAAACGCCCATCCATAGAAACCAGTGCCAACACTTGCGAACGACCATGCATAGTGCTGTAAATTATCATCGAACCGTTAGGTGCAATACTCGGTGACTCATCTAGGTTAGTAGCGGTCAACACTTGCAAATAACGGGTCTGTCTGTCCATTCTTGCCAGATGATAGCGGCCGTTGGTACGGTTAACCATAACAATCGACTGACCATCTGGTGAGTAAGTCCCCGCCAGATTCATTTCGCCTTCGAACGTTAAGCGACGGGTATCGCCTGTGTTCAAATTTACGCTATAAAGTTGTGGATTACCACCGCGCTCAGAACTGAACACAATTTCTGTACCATCTGGTGACCAGCTCGGTTCTGTATCAATGGCGCGATGACTGGTCACGCGGGTTAACGCTTTAGTGGCCACATCCATCACATAAATTTCTGCATTACCATCTTTTGATAATACCATCGCAATCTTTCTGCCATCAGGGGACCAGGTTGGGGCACTGTTAATACCCGGGAACGAGGTCAAAATGGTACGACGGCCGCTGTAAATATCTTGAATATAAATTTGTGCCTGACGCTTTTCAAAAGTGACATAAGCTAATTTGGTACCGTCTGGTGACCAGTTAGGCGACATCAATGGTTCTTTCGAGCGTAATAATACCTGCTCATTATAGCCGTCATAATCAGCAACGACTAATTGATATGGAAATTCTGCATTAGGACGCACTAAAACATAAGCAATCTTGGTTAAGAAAGCACCGCGCTCACCGGTTAACTTTTCGTAGACAATATCGCTAATACGATGAGCGTACTGACGGAATTGACTGCCGTTAATCGTGGTTTCACGACTGTCTAACAAGTACTGTGGCGAACCACCTAAGATACCGCTATTCAGCATCTGGCTGCTTAAACCGGTGCTACCTTTTAATACATCAATTAATTCAAAACTAACACTGTACCGGTCGATGCCAATCTCAGTAATAGAACCCATTAAAATGGCTTCTACACCTTCTTTTGCCCAAGCTGAAAAATTAATGTCAGCTGAGGTTGCAGGACGCTGCGGCATTTTTAAAAACGAAATAGGATTAAACTTACCGCTACGCATTAAATCGGCAGACACGACATCCGCGATATTTTCTTTAGGCAAGGTAGTGCCTTTAAACGTGAACGGTAACACCGCCACCGGACGGGCAGAATCAACACCACCGGTAATCACAATTTCTAAAGAAGCATGCGCTTGCATACCGACCAGCAGTAAGACACTGCAACCTAATTTACGTAAAAAATTCATCATCTAAATTCTGGTGCCACCGTTAATGTTATGTCTTTGAGTTGGTTATATACATCAGGGTCAGCTGACATCGGCAAGGTCCCTGCCCGATTTACCGCTCGCACTGCTGCATCACATACCACCCGCTCACCGCTAATCACATTGACACTTGTCACAAAACCATTGGTTGCTAAGCGAATATTTACCCGACAAGTACGGCCACGCATGGTCGATTCATCTTTAATCAGGTTTCTATCAATCGCATCGCTGATCATCGCGGTATAGCGTTGAACCTCAGTCACAGCTTGTTGTGATCTGGCTCGGCGCCGCGCTTCCGCTTCTGCGGTTAACTGCTCTTGGATCATCCGCTCGCGTTCAGCTTGCTCTCGCTCTTCACGTGCTTTTTGTTCACGTTCAGCTTGCGCTTTGGCTAACGCGGCTTGTTCCGCTTTGCGTTTCGCTTCTGCTGCTTTGGCCGCTTCTTCCGCTTTTTTGCGTTCTTGCTCTTTGGCAACACGCTGTTGCTCGGCAGCGCGCGCTTTAGCCGCTTCGGCCTCTTGTACTTTCTTTGCTTCTGCAGCAGCTTGTCTTGAAGCCTGGGCTGCGGCATCCGCTTTACGTTTTTCTTCTGCTACCCGTTTTAAGCGGGCTTCTTCTGCTGTGCGTGAATTTTCAGCTTCTTTCGCACGGCGTTCTAAATCTCTAATACGTTTCTCTTCAGCTTTGCGTGTATCGTCTTGCTGTTTTTTTATCTCAGCAACACGCTGCTCTAACGCTTGCTTATCTATCGCCACCGCTTCAACAGGCGCTGGTGGCGGCGGAGGTGGCGCATCGGCACTGAGCCCTGCTTCACCCGATAACATAATTTCAGTTGGCTTTGGCCAAAAACTTAAGGTACTGATGAATAAGCCCAGCACTAACGCAAGGTGCAAGCCTACTGATTTTGCCAGTGGTTTTTGCCACCACTTTGCTTGCAACTCAGACTTCATTGTCAGTCATCAACCCGACAGCGGGAGCCCCAGCGTTTTTCAACACATTGATCAGGCGTATCACAGAATTGTAATCCACACGACCATCACCTTTTACTATCACCTGAGTGCCAGGCTCAATGCTTAACCAACTTGCCACTTCAACCTGTAACTGTGTCGCGGTAAAAGGGCCTTGCTGGTTACCGTCTTTCTCAAAGTAATACAAACCATCTTCATCAACGGTGGCCACTAAGGGCGTTTTACCGTCTTTCATTTGTTCAATCGGTTGTGCCGCTGATTTTGGCAGTTCAACCTTCACACCTTGCGTGATAATCGGTGTGGTAATCATAAAAATCACCAACAACACCAGCATAACGTCGATATAAGGTACTACGTTAATCTCAGCAACTGGGCGGCGCTTTTTACGCGGGTACATCATTAGCCTTGATCTCCGCTACTGACCTGACGATGCAGAATATTCGCAAACTCTTCAACAAAGTTGATGTAGCTGCTTTCAATCTGCTCAACCTGCGTTGAAAACTTGTTATAAGCAATAACGGCCGGGATGGCAGCAAATAAACCAATTGCAGTTGCAATTAAGGCTTCAGCGATACCTGGCGCCACCATCGCTAAGGTGGCTTGTTGCACCGCACCTAAAGCGATAAAAGAATTCATAATACCCCAGACCGTACCGAACAAACCGATATAGGGGCTGATTGAACCGACAGTGGCTAAAAACGGCAAATCAGATTCTAAGCGTTCTACTTCGCGCGATAAGCCTACGCGCATGGCACGATGCGTGCCGTCCATCACTGCCGCTGATTGGCGACTCGTTTTGTGCATCCGCGCGAACTCTTTAAAGCCTGACTTGAACAAGGCTTCCATACCGTTGGCTTGTTGGCGCGCACTGACTTCAGCATATAACTTAGATAAATCAATGCCTGACCAAAAACGGTCTTCAAACTTTTTCGCATCACTTAACGCTTCGGTTAAGATCTTCTTGCGTTTAAAAATCATCGCCCACGAGGTTACTGACATCCCTACCAGGATTAACATTACTGCCTGAACAACTATGCTGGCATCGAGCAATAAATGCAGAATGGAAATTTCACCTGACACGCGATAATACCTCTGTTATTTCTGCGGGGATTGAACGAGCTTTTGACTGCTCTGGGTCAACACACGCTATCTTAATCTCTGCCGCACACACAACTTGTTGTGCTGCATTGTGAATTTCTTGTTTAAAACTTAAACTAGCACGCCTTAAGGTACTGATTTCACTGGACACCGTCAACAGCTCATTAAACTTTGCTGGGCGGGTGTTCTTCATTTGCACTTCAGTAACCACAAAAGCCACTTTATTCGCTAACCAGATATCTTGCTCAACTCCGAGGGCACGCAACCATTCGGTGCGCGCTCTTTCGAAGTATTTCAGGTAGTTTGCATAGTAAACAATGCCGCCAGCATCGGTATCTTCATAATACACCCGCACTGACCATGAGAAGTTGTTTCGCTGCATCTGGTTCCGCTTTATTTCGCGCCTGTATGATAATTAAGCCAGCGTACAAACTCAATCGGCTGTCGACCAATTTCGTAACTATATTTTTTTACACTGACTACTTGTTTTTTATTAAAACATTACGTTGACACAGGTCTATCGGCTAAGTTCAGAATAAAGGCCGATTTATTAGGTACAAATTATCGTTTTAAGCGATAAAAAGTAATCTGGTGCTATCATGCTTGATTAAGATGAATGGCAGATGAATTTCAGCAATAGCTTGCGATAAACTCGTTAGTCTCTTTTTATCCTGCTCGCCGTACACCTTGGCGCGCCATTAGTTTTTCTAATGACAAAACGCCAGTTTTTCTCGTTTGAAGTAAAAACTCCAATTCTCTATCATGCGCATGTGTTCTGAGCTAGCGCAAAGACAATCAAAATTTTGGTAGCGCTTTTTGATTGTTTAGTACAGGTCACTTAACAATGAGACTTTGTGAGAGAGGTTTTGTTGTTTGCTCCAAACATGTTCCCTGGATTTATTGAAGCAGTTCCTGAAATTGTTGCTTGCCCGCTCATTGAGCGGGCTTTTTTTTGCTTAAAAATCGAGTAGCAACACCCTTATGTTGGTGTTTGTGGCAGGTCAAAACCTAAATGCTGATAAGCACGCGGCGTGGCTATTCGCCCCCGTGGCGTGCGTTGAATGTAACCTTGCTGAATTAAAAAGGGTTCAATCACATCTTCTATCGTTTCTTTTTCTTCACCAATGGCCGCGGCTAAGTTATCTAGCCCTACCGGCCCCCCCATAAACTTATCGATAATGGCATCGAGTAATTTACGGTCCATATAATCAAAACCTTGTGCATCTACATCGACCATTTTCAGCGCGGCAGACGCCACTTCAACACTGACTATGCCATTGGCTTTAACCTGAGCATAATCTCGCACACGACGTAACAAACGGTTAGCGATACGCGGCGTACCCCGAGCGCGTCGTGCAATTTCAGTGGCACCGGCTTCATCTAAATGCATATTAAGGAAGTTGGCCGAACGTTGAATAATTTGCGTCAGCTCTTCCACTTTATAAAATTCCAGTCGTTGTACGATACCAAAGCGATCGCGCAAGGGTGATGTCAGAGCACCAGCCCGGGTGGTGGCCCCGACAAGGGTAAAAGGCGGTAAGTCGAGTTTGATTGAGCGCGCCGCAGGGCCTTCACCAATCATCAGATCTAACTGATAATCTTCCATGGCCGGATACAGAATTTCTTCTACCACGGGGCTTAAACGATGAATTTCATCGATAAAAAGCACATCATTTTCTTCAAGATTGGTCAGTAATGCAGCCAAATCACCGGCCTTTTCTAGTACAGGCCCAGAGGTGGTTTTAATGTTCACCCCCATTTCATTAGCCACAATCATGGCTAAGGTGGTTTTACCTAAACCTGGCGGGCCAAAAATCAATAAATGATCGAGCGGCTCACCACGGCCGCGGGCGGCTTCGATAAAGATCGCCATTTGCTCACGCACATGCGCTTGGCCGGTATAATCGGCCAGCGATTTTGGCCGAATAGCCCTGTCGATGGCTTCTTCTTCTTTAAATGCGCTAGGCTGGATCAGACGATCTGCTTCTATCATGCTATGCCTTTTATAACTGCTTTATGTGCTTAGAAAACGCAACGATTAACCGCGATACAGGCCAGCATCACACTCTGCTTGGCCTGGCTTGCGGGGTTAAATCATACTCTTTAACGCTGCTTTAATCAGCTGCTCGCTGCTCATGCCAGGTTTCAGTTGTTGTTGCACCGCTTTTGCCGCTTGCGCTTGCGAATAGCCTAAACCGAATAAGGCACTAATCGCATCTTGCTCTGCCGAAGCCGGGGGCGCGAATAAAGCTTCATCATCCTGCATAATCATTTTATCGGTGATGGGTGTATTTGAACTGACGCCCCAATCTTTTAGGCGATCACGCATTTCAATCACTAAACGCTCGGCCGTTTTTTTACCGACACCCGGCAATTTTACCAAGGTACTCAGATCGTCAAATTGCACACAACGCACAAAATGCTGCGCAGTCATGCCAGATAGGATGGTTAACGCCAACTTAGGCCCAACGCCATTGGCTTTAATTAATTGTCGAAACAAACTACGCTCAGTTTGATTACTAAAGCCATAAAGTAACTGTGCGTCTTCGCGCACCACAAAGTGGGTGTAAATCACCGCGGGCTTACCCACTTCGGGCAAAGCATAAAAACTGGTGAGGGGCAATTGCACTTCGTAACCCACACCGGCCACGTCCAATAATAAATCGGGTGGCTGCTTTTCTAAAATAATACCGCTTAAACGTCCAATCATCTGTTTTCTTATCTTTGGGCGGCGTTATCGTAAACGGCCGCGAACTGTTTTACTGGCTTGCCCAGCCATGGCAATTAAACTTTGCTGCGTATGACCATGGCACAAGGCCACGGCCAGCGCATCTGCCGCATCGGCTTGAGGACTCGCAGATAACTTTAATAAATGCCGGATCATGTGTTGTACTTGCGCTTTATCTGCCGCGCCACTGCCCACTACGGCTTGCTTAACTTGCCGCGCTGAATATTCATGCACCTCTAAACCGGCATTTTTAGCCGCCACAATAGCCGCGCCCCTCGCCTGACCTAATTTGAGTGCCGAATCGGGGTTGCGCGCCATAAACACTTGTTCAATGGCAAAAATAGTCGGTTGCGTTTGCGCAATAATTTCACTGATGCCGTTAAAGATACGCAGTAAACGCTCAGGAAAGTCATCAGTGCCTAAACGAATACAACCACTGGCCACATAATGAAACTGCCCACCTTGCTGGCGAACCACACCGTAACCCGTTAAACGACTACCAGGGTCGATGCCCAGAATAATATTCAAGGCTACTCCAAGCTAGCCATAATGTCGTCACTGATCTGCGCATTATGATAAACGTTTTGTACATCGTCAGAATCTTCTAACGCATCCAGTAATTTGATAAATTTCTCTGCCGTCTCAGCATCCAACTCGGCATGCGTATCAGGCACTAAGGTTAGCTCAGCAGAGTCAGCCACAAAGCCTGCACCGCTGAGCGCATCCTGTACTGCACTGAAATACTCAGGGCTGGTGAGCACCTCGATGCTGCCATCTTCTTGGGTTTGTACATCATCGGCACCGGCATCCAGTGCCACATCTAAGATTTGCTCTTCATCAGCGCCGGCGGCAAAGCACATCACGCCTTTACGATGAAACAAATAAGAGACCGAACCTGAGGTGCCTAAGTTACCCATGTTTTTCGAAAAGGCATGGCGCACATCAGCAACGGTACGTTTATTGTTATCGGTGAGTGTTTCGACAATCACCGCCACACCACCTGGGCCATAACCTTCATAAACGAGTTCTTCGTAGTTATCGGCATCATGCATACCGGCACCACGTTTAATGGCTCGGTCGATGGTATCGCGCGTCATATTTTCGGCTAAAGCGCGATCGACAGCCAAACGTAAGCGTGGATTAGCCTGCACATCGGCACTGATCTTCGCCGCTACCGTGAGTTCGCGGATCATCTTCGTCCAGATCTTACTTTTTTTGGCATCCTGACGGGCTTTACGATGCTTCATGTTAGCCCATTTGCTATGTCCAGCCATGTCTTACTCCTCTTAGCTAATCATAAACAGGATATAAAGGCACAACGAGGCACTAGGGCCTCGCTGTGTAATGCAGTAACTACGCTTTTGGCGTGACTTGGATACCCAACTCAGCCAGTTGTTGCGGGTTGGCCGCACCAGGTGCATCCGTTAATGGACACGCAGCCGTGGCGGTTTTAGGGAACGCCATCACATCACGAATAGAGGTTGCACCGGTCATTAACATGACTAAGCGATCTAAACCAAAGGCTAAACCGGCGTGTGGCGGTGCGCCATACTTTAACGCTTCGAGTAAAAAGCCGAATTTTTCTGCCGCCTCTTCATCGCTAATACCCAGTAAAGTAAACACTTTCGCTTGTACTTCTGCGGTATGAATACGGACTGAGCCACCGCCTAATTCGGTACCGTTTAGCACCATGTCATAGGCATTGGATAACAATTCGCCCAGCTTTAATTCTTGGTTAGGCGTAGCTAAAAAGCTTTGCGTATCTAATGGTGAGGTAAACGGGTGATGCACAGCAGAATAGCTACCATCGTCGTTTTCTTCAAACATCGGGAAATCCACCACCCATAATGGCTTCCAACCGGGTTGAGTGATCTGTAAATCTTCACCCAGTTTTAAGCGCAGTGCGCCCATGGCTTCACAGACCACTTTATAGCTGTCAGCACCAAAGAAAATTAAATCGCCGTTAGCGGCGGCTGTACGCGCTAAAATGTCAGTAATGATGCTCGGGCTTAAAAACTTCGCCACCGGCGATTGCACGCCTTCGGCTCCCGCGGCAACGTCATTTACTTTCATCCAAGCGAGGCCTTTTGCACCGTAGATGCTGACAAATTGGGTGTAGTTATCAATATCTTTGCGCGATACTTTTTCTGCTGCGCCTGGCACTTTTAATGCCACTACGCGGCCTTTTGCATCGTTTGCTGGGCCTGAAAAAACCTTAAACTCAACGTCTTTCAGTAAATCAGCAACGTCTACAAACTGCATGGGGTTACGCAGATCAGGTTTATCTGAGCCGTATAAACGCATCGCTTCCCAGTAGGGCATTTGCGGGAAGGTGCCTAAATCCACACCCAGCAATTGTTCAAACATCTGCTGAACCATTTGCTCCGTTACCGCCATCACTTCTGGCGCACTCATAAAAGAGGTTTCGATATCGATCTGGGTAAATTCAGGCTGACGATCGGCGCGTAAATCTTCATCACGAAAACATTTTACGATCTGATAATAGCGATCTAAGCCCGACATCATCAGCAGTTGTTTAAACAACTGGGGTGACTGTGGCAAAGCGAAAAACTCGCCTTTGTGCGTGCGGCTTGGCACTAAATAATCTCGCGCACCTTCTGGCGTGGCTTTGGTTAAAATGGGGGTTTCAACATCTAAAAAGCCATTGCCGTCCATAAAGTTACGTACAAAACTGGTGACTTTAGCGCGAAACTTTAAACGTTCGCTCATTAATGGCCGACGTAAATCAAGATAGCGGTATTTTAAGCGTTGTTCTTCGCTGTTCTCATGATTAAAGTCTAAAGGTAGTGGCGCCGACTTATTTAAAATGGTGAGCGCACTGGCATACACTTCAACCGCACCTGTCGCCATCTCTTTGTTAATTTGTGAGGCGGGACGCGCCCGAACTTGCCCGGTGACTTGAATACAATATTCATTGCGCAAGGTGTAAGCGACGTCGAATAACGCTTTCAGATCGGGATCACAAACGACTTGCACCAAGCCCTCGCGATCTCGCATATCGATAAAAATTAACCCACCCAGATCCCGACGACGGTTTACCCAGCCACTAAGTGTGACCTGCTGATCGACTTCGTTTACCGATAACTTACCGCAATAATGACTACGCATTAATTTATCCTTTCTCCATGCTGAACAACTGAAAGCAACTGATTTGAATGACGGCAATTATAGCGAAAAGCGCTTTAAAGTCACTGCCCAGAGCCGAAAACTCTGCTTAGTCGCTAGCTTAACACGATAAGTTTTCAGCGCTCGGCAAATTTCAGGTAAACTAGCCGCCATTTTCGTGACAACCACTGAGTGTGTTAATGCAAAAAGACCACGTTTATGCCGAACCTTTGGCACATATTCAGGATTTCCGTTTTGATGATGCGGTAGCCGACGTTTTTCCTGACATGATCCAGCGCTCTATACCTGGCTATCAAACGATTATTCAAACCATCGGTAAACTGACTGCGCGCTATCAGCAGGCAAATAGCCATTATTATGATTTAGGCTGCTCGTTAGGGGCGGCCAGTTTGTCCATGCGCCGCCATATTACCGCCGACAATTGTAAAGTGATTGCAGTGGATAATAGCAGTGCCATGATTGAGCGTTGTCAGCGTCATTTGCAAGCCTTTCGCTCGGATGTGCCGGTGGACGCTATATTAGGTGATATTCGACAGCTTACTATTGAAAATGCTGCGGTGGTGGTGGTGAACTTTACCATGCAGTTTTTAGCACCGGAAGATCGCCAAGCCCTGCTCAACAAAATCTATCAGGGGTTAAAACCGGGTGGCCTTTTGATCATCTCAGAAAAATTTAAAGCCGATACCCCTGTTAATGATGAATTGCTGATTGATTTGTACCATGATTTTAAACGCGCCAATGGTTACAGCGAATTAGAAATTAGCCAAAAACGCACTGCGCTGGAAAAAGTTATGCGCCCCGACACGCTCGCCACCCACAGTGCGCGCCTGCAGCAAGCCGGCTTTCACTCGCACAGTGTTTGGTTTCAATGTTTTAATTTTTGCTCGATGTTTGCTTTAAAGGATTGATTCGCATGTTGGACTTTTCCACTTTTTATGCACAGCTTGCTACCAGCCGCCTGCACCCTTGGCTAGAAACCTTACCGGCGCAATTAGCGTTGTGGTCGAAAACCGCGCTACATGGTGAATTTAAACAATGGCAAAAAATACTTGCTAATCTGCCAACGACCTGTGTCTCGCAAATAGAGTTGGCTGACGCCGTTGCCTTTGGCCAAGCAACTGATATTAGCGCAGGTGAAGCAGAACGCATTCGCTTTTTACTCCAGCAATTAAAACCTTGGCGCAAAGGCCCCTTTCAGGTCCACGGTATTGATATTGATACCGAGTGGCGTTCAGATTGGAAATGGCAACGGGTGCTGCCGCACATCAGTGATTTAACCGAACGCTTGGTATTAGATGTCGGCTGTGGCAGTGGCTATCATTTATGGCGGATGCGCGGCGCTGGGGCGCGCTTTGTTGTGGGTATTGATCCCTCGCAGCTGTTTTATACGCAATTTCAAGCCATTAAACATTTTAATCCCGATCCGCAGGTTAATTTACTGCCGATTGGTATTGATGATATGCCGGCGTTAAAGCAATTTGATACGGTGTTCTCGATGGGGGTGTTATATCATCGCCGCTCGCCGTTAGACTTTTTACAGCAACTAAAACAACAGCTGCGCCCCGGTGGCGAATTGGTGCTAGAGACACTGGTTATTGAAGGTGATGCGCAAACCGTATTGGTACCCGGTGAACGCTATGCCAAAATGCGTAATGTTTGGTTTATCCCCAGCACAGCCGCCTTGTGTCACTGGTTAGAACGGCTGGGTTTTCAAGATATTAAACTGGTCGATTTAAATCACACCAGCTTAGATGAACAACGTGCCACCCCTTGGATGGAAAATGAAAGTCTGATTGATTTTCTTGACCCAAATGACCATAGTAAGACCATTGAGGGTTATCCGGCACCATTACGTGCGGTGGTGGTAGCCAGGGTTTAAGCAAAGTAAGGAAACGGCTCGTTATGCCCTATCGCCCAAAGTCCACGTTAGAGCAATGGCGCATTTTACAAGCGGTGGTTGATGCCGGTGGCTATGCCCAAGCGGCCGAGTTGCTCAACAAAAGCCAATCATCGCTGAATCATGCCGTCGCAAAATTACAAACCCAGTTGGGCGTAGAATTGCTCGAAGTGATTGGGCGTAAAGCTCAACTGACTGCCGCCGGCGAAGTTATGCTGCGCCGTTCGCGTATTTTAACGCAACAAATTGAAGAACTTGAACTGCTGGCCGATAATTTAGACAAGGGCTGGGAGCCAGAAATTCGTATCGCCACCGAGTTAGCCTACCCCAAACACTATTTATACCAAGCATTACAGCAATTTTATCCAATGAGCCGTGGCAGCCGAGTACAAATTATTGATACGGTGCTGACAGGAACCAGCGAAATCATTACTCAGAAAAAAGCCGATTTAGTCATCACCGGCGTGGTGCCAAAAGGCTATTTAAGTGAGCCGTTGTCGATCACCCGTTTTATTCCCGTGGTGGGCGCGTCGCACCCGTTAGCACAGCTACCAAGCCTAGACCAAAATGAACTGAGCCAACAACTGCAAATTGTTATTCGTGACACCGCCGTTAAACCGCAAGAACATATTGGCTGGTTAAAAGCAGAACAACGTTGGACGGTAAATAACTTTGACGAAGCAGTCGATATATTATTACTCGGTTTAGGCTTTTGTTGGTTGCCCGACTTTGTGGTGGCACCGCTGTTAGCCGATAAAACCTTGTTTCGGCTACCGCTGCAACAAAGTACCGAACGTTTTGTGCCGATGAGTTTATTGGCACCACAAGAAGAATCTCTTGGCCCCGGCAGTCGTCAGCTGCGTCAGCTGTTACTGGCCGTCCATCAAAAATAATAAGGAACCCCTATGCAATCTGCCGAAATAAACCAGTTAATGCATGCCGCCGCACAAGATGCGATCGCTTATGCCGCCGAACAACATCAATTAACGCTAGATGGCTCTGCCGAAAGTTTAGCGGTCGTCGACACCTTGTTGTCGGCATTACACAAAGATCAGCAGCATCGGCAACATTCTGGCGAAATGTTATTTACACTTTGTAATATTATTGGCGCTTATGTCGGTGAAGTGTTCATTAAACTGGTCGGGGGTGACTGGAACAACAATCAACAAGATCAATCTGCACCTTATATTGCAGTGACCTTTGGCGACAAAGAATTTCCTTTTGCTTCAGTCTGTTACCATAAGATCGCCAATGACGATACCATCAGTTTACAAGACTATGTTCGCCAAGCGAAAGAGAATGCTATGCAGTAAGGCTTTTGTCTGCGCGGTTAAACGGGTAAAATAGTCAGCACTTTAGCCAACCCACTTAGCCATTCGAGGAAAGCCGTGAGCGAGCACAACACATCTTTAAGTTACAAAGACGCCGGAGTAGACATTGACGCAGGTAATGCGTTAGTTGACCGCATCAAAGGTGCCGTAAAACGCACCACTCGCCCAGAAGTCATGGGTGGTTTAGGCGGTTTCGGTGCGCTGTGCCAAATCCCTGCCGGTTATAAAGAGCCGGTGTTAGTCTCAGGTACCGATGGCGTGGGCACAAAACTACGCTTAGCCATGGACTTAAAACGCCATGATGGCGTAGGTATCGACTTAGTTGCCATGTGCGTCAACGATTTAGTGGTGCAAGGCGCTGAGCCATTATTCTTTTTAGATTACTACGCCACAGGCAAGTTGGATGTTGACACCGCCGCCCGCGTTGTTACTGGCATCGCTGAAGGCTGTGTGCAATCAGGTTGTTCTTTGGTCGGTGGTGAAACGGCTGAAATGCCCGGCATGTACCACGGTGATGATTACGATATCGCAGGTTTTTGCGTAGGCGTAGTTGAAAAAGCCGACATTATCGATGGCAGCAAAGTACAACCGGGCGATCAACTTATCGCATTGGCCTCGTCTGGCCCTCACTCTAATGGCTTTTCATTAATTCGCAAAGTATTGGAAGTGTCAGGTCAGTCAGCAGACACCTTATTAGAAGGTAAGTCGTTAGCCGATCACTTACTAGAACCTACCCGAATTTATGTGAAAAACCTGCTGAGCTTGTTTAAAACCAGCCCTGTGCATGCGTTATGTCACATTACCGGTGGCGGTTTCTGGGAAAACATTCCTCGTGTCTTACCGGCCAATACCAAAGCCGTCATTGACGGCAAGAGTTGGCAGTGGCCCGCCATTTTTAACTGGTTACAGCAACAAGGCAATATTAGCCGCCATGAAATGTATCGCACCTTTAACTGTGGTGTGGGTATGTTAGTGGTCGTGCCTGCAGCCGAATTACCTACCGCTTTAGCGACATTACAACAAGCGGGTGAAACAGCTTGGCACCTTGGCGAGATTCAAGCGGCTGCGGCAGATGAGCAACTGGTTATTATTAACGAATAACGAGGCCGCATGAACGCTATTGTAGTACTGATCTCTGGTAATGGCAGTAATTTACAAGCCATTATCGATGGCTGTGCGAAAGGCACGATCCCCGCTAAAATTACCGGGGTTATTGCCAACAAAGCGTCCGCTTATGGTTTGCAACGGGCAACGGCAGCGGGTATTGCTACCCGTGTCGTCAGCCACAAAGACTATAGCGATCGCGCCAGTTACGATAGGGCTTTACAACAAGCCATTGAGGGTTTTGCGCCATCATTAGTGGTGCTTGCCGGCTTTATGCGGATCCTCACGCCCGCTTTTGTGCAGCACTTTTCTGGAAAATTATTGAACATTCATCCATCTTTGTTGCCGAAGCATCAAGGTTTAGATACACATCAGCGCGCAATTGATGCCGGCGATACTGAACATGGTTGCAGTGTCCATTTTGTGACAGAGCAACTTGATGGCGGCCCGGTGATCTTGCAAGCGAAAGTGCCTATCTTTCCAGGTGATGATGCTTCGACAGTGGCTGAACGGGTACATGAGCAAGAACATCTGATTTATCCACTGGTTGTGCGTTGGTTTTGTCAAAATCGTTTACAACAGCGCGGCAATGAGGCATGGTTAGACGGTAACTTACTTTCAGTACAAGGTTATGCCGAAGATGAGGATGATTCTGAAGTGGCGTGTTAACACGTCACTTTTTTTAAGCACACTATTATTCTGTAGTTCTGCTGTATTGGCGACATCGTTGCCAGCCCCTAGCGTTGCTGAGTTGTCGAAAGACACTGCTGCAGCACCTATTTTTACTCCCTTTAATGCTGATTATTTAGTGTACCGTGGCGGCAAAAGCCATGGCACGGCTAAACGCTATTTGCATAAAAAAGACAGCCATTATGAAATGGGCTACAGCAGTGATATCACTTGGTTAGTGTTTAGTGATAAGCGCAGCGAAACGTCCACTTTTACGCTTGAGCAGGGCCGTTTAAAACCGTCACATTATAAAATGATCCGCACGGGTACCGGTTCTAATCGACACTATGAATTGCGTTTAAACTGGCAGAAACAACAACTTTTCACCGGTAAAAAACAAACGCTCAAAGCCATTGATTGGCAAGACGATTGGTTAGATCCACTGAGTTACCATCAACAGTTAGTGCTGGATTTACGCGCCGGTAAAACCGATTTCACTTACCAAGTGTTAAACCGCGATGGTAATAATAAAGTGTACCACTATCAGGTGGTCACCGAAGAAGCATTGGCCTTACCTTTTGGCACCGTTCGCGCGTTACGCATTGCTCGGGTTGAAGAAAATTCAGACAAGCAAGTTTTAGCCTGGGTTGCACCTGAGCTTGATTATATGCTCGTCAGACTTTGGCGTGGCGAAGATAACGTCGAACAATTTGATGTGCAACTGCAAAAAGTACAGTGGCTCACACCCACCTCAACAGTCGATGGGCTCGCCACGACGGAATAACTGCGCCTCACCACTTTGCATTTTTTGCCACTGCTCATTATTAGTTAGCGGTGCAGTGGCAATAATGGTCACGACATCGTTCGGCGTGGTTTCTTGGCTAAAATCAATATCCACATCAACATCAGATAAGCGCGCCACCCCAAAAGGGGCCCGGCGCGTGATCCAATGCAGCTTAGTGCTGCAAAACGCCAATAAATACTCACCATCGGTGAGCAGCATATTAAATACCCCTAGCTGCTGTAACTGCGGTAATAAGCGACGAATATAACGAAATGCGGCTTTGGGGCCCGGGCTTTTCTCTGGATAACGTGCCGCTAAAGCGCTGAGCAGATAACAAAAGGCACGCTCGCTGTCAGTCGTTCCCACCGGTAAAAACCGATCCACCGCTAAATGTTGATAATGGGATAACTGCCCATTGTGGGCATAAGTCCAATAACGCCCCCATAGTTCACGGGTAAACGGATGAGTATTGGCTAATGCCACTTGCCCCCGATTGGCTTGCCGCACATGCGCAACCACAGCGGTGCTTTTAATCGGGTAATCAGAAATTAAACGGGCAATTTCGGATTGATAACTGGGCAGCGCATCTTTAAAAGTGCAAACGCCTTTTTGCTCGTAAAAGGCCACTCCCCAACCATCTTTATGTGGGCCTGTGCGCCCACCGCGCTCTTTTAAGCCTTTAAAACTAAAACAAATGTCGGTCGGCACATTGGCCGACATTCCCAATAATTCACACACTGGAGTATTCCCATTAATCCACAACGATGTCGTTGGCGTTTAAAAAGTGCAAACGCCGCTTGTGTTTACACACAAAGGCCGATGCTGAGCTATGCTAAAGGCTATTGTACAGAGTCTGCAACATTAGTTGACACTTTGTATAGATAAGCATTGCACAGAAGTACTTGCAACTTAAATCAAAGCGTTCTAAGCTAAGGCTTTAGTGGTCAGACCTCTTATCGCAGGAGTTAACAATGAGTGTTTTTCTGGTTTGTGTAGCTTTGCTGGTGGCGACAGGCATTCTTGCCTATCACCGCGCCAGCCTCACATTATTTACCGCAGCTTTAGCGGGTGTATTATTAATTGGTACTTTTAGCGACATCGTCGGCTTTTGGTCTTGGTTAGTCTTTCTAATCGTTGCCTTACCGCTAAATATCGCCTCAGTACGTCAGCAACATCTGACAAAACCATTACTGGCGTTATATCGCAAAATTATGCCGGAAATGTCGACGACAGAAAAAGAAGCTATCGATGCCGGTACCACCTGGTGGGAAGGCGATTTATTTCGCGGTAACCCTGACTGGCATAAAATGCACAACTTCCCACAACCTCGGTTAAGTGCAGAAGAGCAAGCCTTTTTAGACGGCCCAGTTGAAGAATTACTGGCCATGACGGACGACTGGCATACAACACATGAACGTGCCGATCTTGCGCCAGAAGTCTATCAATACTTAAAAGATCACGGTTTCTTTGCGATGATTATCAAAAAAGAATACGGTGGTTTAGAGTTTTCTGCTTATGCACAGTCTTGCGTATTGCAAAAATTAACCAGTAAAAGCATGGTGTTATCAAGCATCGTTGGTGTTCCTAACTCGTTAGGCCCAGGCGAACTGTTGCAACACTATGGTACTGATGAGCAAAAAAATTACTATTTACCCCGCTTAGCCAAAGGCATCGATGTTCCGTGTTTTGCTTTAACTAGCCCAGAAGCGGGTTCAGATGCCGGTGCGATCCCTGATGTGGGCATCGTTTGTAAAGGTCAGTGGCAAGGTGAAGAAGTTCTGGGTTTAAAATTAACCTGGAACAAACGTTATATTACTTTAGCGCCTATCGCTACAGTGTTAGGTTTAGCCTTTAAACTGTACGATCCAGATCATCTATTAAGTGAAGAAGAAGATCGCGGTATTACCTGTGCGTTGATCCCTGCCGACACCCCAGGTGTAAAAATTGGTCGTCGCCACTTCCCATTGAATGTGCCGTTCCAAAATGGTCCAACGCAAGGTGAAGAGGTGTTTGTACCAATCTCTTACATCATTGGTGGTCCAGAAATGGCCGGCCAAGGTTGGCGCATGCTGGTTGAATGTTTATCTGTCGGTCGCGCCATCACATTACCGTCTAACAGCACCGGTGGGATTAAAGCTGCTGCGCTGTCTACTGGCGCCTATGCGCGTATTCGTCGTCAATTCAAATTACCTGTCGGTAAAATGGAAGGCGTTGAAGAAGCGATGGCACGCATTGGTGGTTATGCCTATATGGCCGATGCCTCTACCTCGATGTCGGTAGGTGCGATTGATTTAGGTGAAAAACCATCAGTGGTTTCCGCCATTACCAAATACCATATGACTGAGCGCATGCGCACAGCGATTAATGATGCAATGGACGTGCACGGTGGTAAAGGCATTTGCATGGGGCCAAATAACTATTTAGCTCGCGGTTACCAAGGTGCGCCTGTTGCCATCACGGTAGAAGGTGCCAATATCCTGACCCGTAACATGATCATTTATGGTCAAGGTGCCATCCGTTGTCATCCTTATGTGTTAGCCGAGTTACAAGCCGCACAATTAACGGATGAAGGCGCTGCCGTAACGGCTTTTGATAAAGCGTTATTCGGTCATATTGGTTTTGCCATTAGTAACTTCTTCCGGACCTTCTGGTTATCGTTAACCGGTGGGGCTTTTAGCCATTCACCTTACAACGATGACACTGCGCGTTATTACAAGCAAATGAACCGCTTTAGTGCCGCCCTTGCGTTAATGTCAGATGTTGCCATGGGAACCTTAGGTGGCGACTTAAAGCGTCGTGAGCGTATTTCAGCGCGTTTAGGTGACATTTTAAGTATGTTATATATCACGTCATCAGTACTGAAACGTTATCAAGATGAAGGTCGCCAAGTTCAAGACTTACCTTTGGTAAAATGGGCTTGTGAAGATAACATGGCCAAAGCGCAGTTGGCGCTGACCGAGTTATTCGATAACTTCCCTAACCGCGTCATTGGTATCGTGCTAAAACGCATTGTCTTCCCATTTGGTCGCACGTTGCGCAAACCATCAGATATGCTGGATCATCAAGTTTCACGCATCATGATGACCCCTTGTGAAGCGCGTAACCGCTTAGGTAAGCACTTATATTTAACGGTTGAACCGGGTAATCAATTAGGTCGCGTAGAACAAGCCTTATTGGATGTGTTAGCTGCAGAGCCGCTGTTTGATAAAGTCAGCAAAGCCTCAGGTAAACGCCTGCCCTTCTTCAAGTTACATGAAGTGGCTGATATTGGCTTAGAGCTGGGGGTGATTAATAAACAAGAAGCGGATAAGTTACGTAAAGCTGAAGATAGCCGCTTGTTTGTGATTAACGTTGATGATTTTGAACCCGATTACTTAGCGGCAGACAAAACCTTAACCCAGCAACCCAATGGTGCTGAAGCGTTAAAAGCTGAAAGTAAGAAGCAAACCAAAACAGCAGCCGCTTAAGCGCGAGACACTGTAATTAGAAAGGGCCCGTCTGACGACGGGCCCTTTTTTTATCTGTTTAAGCGTTGCTCGCAACGCTTTAGCTAGGTTAGAACTGCACGGTTAATGGCGCAGAGCACTGTGCGGTCGCGTCATAACATAAGGTATATGTAACGGCTGGCGCACTGGTTTTAAATTGATTGTTGTACTGACCAGGCTTGTCCAACACCGCCACCACTTCGCCATCGCGATACAGCGTTAAGCCTGTTTGCACACTGCTCCAACGTAACTGCACCAGTTTCGAACCTGATTTAGCATTACCTTGATTCACTTTGATCAGGTTTAAATCAATATCCAAAGGCGCAATCAGATCCAGCGCTACAATCACCGGATCATGATCAGACGAACGATAAGCATCGGGCGCATAAAAATCGATTCGTTGCTGCTCAGATTTAAACTCTTGGTTGTAATCCAGTGAAATAGGCTCATCGGCATTAATATGCCATTCTGCCGCATCTACTAAGTAACGGCGTGCAGGCTCGTTCAGTAAAGCATGATCGAGTTGACCCGCTAAACCATCAAACACATAACCGTAGGTGGGCGTTTTCTCTAACACATCAAATACGTTAGCGTAACCGGCATGCGCCAGTGCCGTTAATGGATCTTCTTTCGCATAAGAATTCAAATCACCGATAACCAGTGCCGGAATAGCATTAAAGTGCTGCGCGGCAAATTGCCCTACTGCCTCCGCCGCGCGCGTCCGAGTGATATTACAATTACCCTGACCATCATTAAGATCTGGATCACCGCTACAAGCTGAACCCTTTGATTTAAGGTGATTCACCATCACCGCAAACTCAGCATTGTTACTGGTGAGCTTAAAGCGCTGCGCCAGCATCGGGCGGTTACTGCGGGTATTAAATAACGCTACGCCATTAGCATCCGTGGCAGAGTTGCTTTCATCTAGTACCTGAGCATCCCCCACTGGGGTGGCTAAATTAGCACGATATAACATACCCACGGTAATTTGATCGGTACCAATCACCGGCGTGTTAACTGAGACAAAGCGCCAATCGTCTTGCCCACTGACTTGCTGTAAACCACGCACTAAATCAGCAATGGCAGAGGTTTCTGTAAAACCATCATTCTCAATTTCCATCACGCCAATCACGGTGGCATCTAACGCCGCTAAAGCCGCTAAAATCTTGGCACGCTGACGCTCAAACTCAAACAGATTATTGGCGCCACGGGCGGTTGGGAAACCACCGCCTAAGCCGTCACCATTGAAATAGTTCAACACATTAAAGCTAGCAATTTTCACATTACCATCGCCACTGAGCTCAGGCTGCGCTGTGCGCGGATTTGTCGCGACAAAGTTCACGCTATTAATCGGGTTAACCCGATATTCATTAAAGCTGTAATAAAGGGTACCCGTTAAGCCCACGACGGTATCGCCGGCACGCACGGTATTCATCGCCGTTAAACCCGGTGCTGGATAAATGACCGTGGCAGCGTTTTGCACTGTTGAGGCATCATCTAACATAATGCGATTTAAGGCATGCTCAGCCGCTAAGGCTTGTGCGGCGGCACCTGGCGTAACAACTTGAGTCGGTGTGTAACGACGACCGTTTGATAACACTAACTCGCCAAAACGGCCTAAGGTAAAGTTGCTGTTTACCGTCAACTCTTGCGCGAATTGCACCAACATGCCTTCGTAACGTTCTAAATAATCTAATGCAGCGACCGGTAAACTCACGGTTACCGCGCTAGGCAATTCAGCTGTACCACAGGCTACGCTTTGCGTGACATTCTGTAGCTGGGTATTGCTAAAGGCTTCGGCAACTTGTGCTTGTAAGCGCACACGCTGACCTGCGGTAACATTCAGATTTGCATTATCGGTAAAGACAAAAACACCTTCGGAGGTTAACGGATCGGTATCTTGCTCAAGGTCACTGGCTTGGATCATATAACCCCGTAAGCCAGGTAAAGTATGCGTTACAACCGCCTCGACTACTACCGTTTGCCCAATTAACGGGCTCACATTACCGGCACCTTGAATCGCAGAAATGGGCGTAAAGGTTGCCCCACACACTAAAGGTGGTAATGGCTCGGGATCGACAGGTTCTTCAGGATCAATTGGTGCGCCTGTGCCATTAAACATGCCCAGATCAGAAAAATCATCCCGATCAAATTGAATCCATTCCACAGAAGGATCAAAGGCATCACTGATATTGGTATCTCTTAGCACACTCTTGCGGCGGAGCGTTTTATCTATGGTGGTCACGCCATTGCCGGTCCATGCCGTGCCTGGGTTTTCACCTACTCGACCAAAGCTATCGACAACTTCACCATTTTTCTCAATCACAATGGCATCGTTACCATTCCAAAGACCGGAACCGGTGGTGACATTCGCTACCGCTAAAATAGCTGCTGCAGCATTAGAAGCGGCATAAATAAAAGTTTCACCCGCAGCTAAGCTGCCACTCAACTGTTGATTAACGCTGGATGTTAACGCACCATTAGAGTAAACCCGGATACGGTAATCGCTGAGATTAATTGCCGAAGTACCTGGGTTGTATAATTCTAACGCTTTATTATTACTAGAACCTTCAACATATTCTGATATAAAAAGTTCTGCTTGAGCAACGGGCGCTAAAATAAGCGCTAAGGTTGCCGCGATAAGTGTTTTCTTCACGTGTTATTCCCTGATCTGTTATTAGGATTGTGCAGACTAAGCCACGAATGTGGCAATCTGATTAACTTTTTAAGAATGCGTTACTGATTAGAAAAAGACTTCAAGACATCTAAATAGCTAAAAAAGCTATACAAACGGGCTTTTTTCCGTTTTACTAAACAGCCCGATATATAAGGAGTTAACGATGTTTAAAGTCAACAATTATTTTGATGGCAAAGTCGCCTCAATTAGTTTTCAAGGCGAAAAGCTACCTGCAACGGTCGGCGTAATGGCACCCGGTGAATATGAGTTTGGTACCAGCCAACATGAAGTGATGACCGTGATTAGCGGCGCCCTTACCGTAAAACTGCCTGGCAGTGATGATTGGCTGACATTTACATCAGGTCAGGCGTTTGAAGTAGAAGCTAACGTGAAGTTTCAATTGCAAGTACAACAGGATACCGCGTACCTTTGTACTTATGCGTAAGTTGAATTACTGAGAGTACTATGCGAGGCATGCGAAGCGCCGCGAAACAACCTGAACCGTTAAAGCGTGATTACGCCATGCCGCTAGGCCAGAGTATTAAAACCCTCTGGCCTTATTTAATGGCCTTTAAAGGGCGGGTATTGTTAGCCTTACTGGCACTTATTGCTGCCAAAAGCGCCACCTTACTGCTGCCTTGGGCCTTAAAAGAAATCATCGATGCGGTAGATGCCAACCGCCAACAATTACTGCTTGTTCCTGTTTGGTTATTACTTTTGTATGGCGCGCTGCGCTTTGGCATGGTGTTTTTTGGTGAAGTGCGGGATGCACTGTTTGGGCGTGTCACCGAACATGCCATGCGCCAATTAGGTTTAAAAGTTTTTAAACACCTGCATAGTTTAGAATTAGCGTTTCACCTTGACCGACAAACCGGTGGCATCAGTCGCGATATAGAGCGAGGCAGCAATGGCCTAAGCTTTTTAATGCGCTTTTTGATGTTTAATATTGTGCCAACCTTACTTGAAATCGTGGCGGTTGCCGTGATCTTCAGCTTACTGTTCTCGCCCATGTATGCGCTGATCACCGTGGTGGCGGTCAGTCTCTATATCTTTTTTACCGTGTATATTACGGAATGGCGCAACAAGTTTATTCGTGAAGCGAATCAAGCGGATAACACCACCAATAGCCGTGCCGTTGATAGCTTACTTAACTATGAAACGGTGAAATATTTTAATAATGAGCAGCATGAAGCACAGGTTTACGATGGCTTTTTAGCCACTTGGGAACAAGCTCGTTTAAAAAACCGTTTAAGTCTGCTCTTACTTAACTCTGGCCAAGCACTATTAATTGCCGCTGCTATTACCGCATTAATGTGGCTAGCCGCAGCCGAGGTGGTTAACGGTGAAATGAGTATCGGTGAATTAGTAATGCTGAATGCTTACATGATCCAACTGTTTTTACCGTTGAATTTTTTAGGCTTTGTGTATCGTGAAATTCGCCGCGCGTTAACCGATTTAGAAAATATGCTGGGCTTATTACGACGCAAAAGCAGCATTGTCGATAAAGCAGATGCCAAACCCTTAGTCACCCATGGGGCCAGTATTCAGTTTGAGCAGGTGAGTTTTGCCTATCAGGCCGATCGCCCCATTCTCAATAATCTCAGTTTTACCGTTGCCGCAGGCCAAAAAGTGGCGATTGTCGGCGCGTCTGGTGCGGGTAAAAGTACCATTGCCCGCTTACTGTATCGCTTTTACGATGTGAGCGGCGGCCGCATTTTAATTGATCAGCAAGATATTACTGGGCTAACCCTCGACTCTCTGCGCCAAGCGATTGCTATTGTGCCGCAAGATACGGTGTTATTTAACAGTAGCATGCGAGATAATATTGCTTACGCCAAACCCGAAGCCAGTGCCAATGAGATTGCCCAGGTTATTGAATTAGCCCAGTTACGTCAGTTTATTGATAGCTTGCCACAAGGCGATCAAACGCTAGTGGGTGAACGCGGCTTAAAGGTCTCTGGCGGTGAAAAACAGCGCATTGCGATTGCCCGAGCGTTATTAAAAGGCTCGCCTATTTTAGTCTTTGACGAGGCCACCTCGGCATTAGATTCCTTAGCCGAGCAAAGCATTGTTGCTGCTATGCGTGAAGTCGCCAAACAACACACCAGCGTGGTTATCGCTCATCGTTTATCAACCATTACCGATGCTGATTGCATATTAGTATTACGGCAGGGCGAATTGATTGAGCAAGGCAGCCATCAACAGTTGCTAGATTTAGCGGGGGAATATGCCAAAATGTGGCAGCAACAGGCCAAGCAGACACGTCTTACCACCTAAGCCATTGCTGTTTATTTGTGCTAGATCAAGCTTTTTTAACGAAGTGCTGCTAAATTTAAGACAGCGCAGAGACAAGGAGTAGATCATGCCATTTCAAGAATACAAACGTCGCCTAATTCAACGTAAAATGGAACTAGAGCGACAGCAGATATCACTGCAGCAAGACCTCTCGAAAGAACACAGCCATGATTTTGCAGAACAAGCACAAGAGCGAGAAAACGATGATGTGCTAACCAGCCTAAAACACCATGCCGAGGCAGAGTTGGCTGAAATTAATCAGGCCTTGCTAAGGATGGAACAAGGTGTTTATGCTAAATGTACCCGTTGTGGTGCAAATATTAATCCAGCACGCTTAGAAGCGTTACCCGCCACCGCATTTTGTGTTAACTGCAGCCACTAACAGCGCAGCAAAGCCGCACTGTTAGCAACCAGCAGAATCAATTAGCGGGCTAATTTGATTTTAAACACCAGCGAATACAATACCGGCACTGCCACCAGAGTTAACACGGTGGCAAACGCCAAACCGGCCATAATGGTTATCGCCATACTGTTAAAAAACGCATCCCAAATCAGCGGCAACATACCTAAAATAGTGGTTAATGCCGCTAAGATCACCGGCCGGATCCGGCTGATGCTCGCATCAATAATGGCTTGAGCCTTATCGCTTGCTTGGCTTAATTGCAAATCCATTTCGTCAACTAACACTATGGCGTTTTTCATCAGCATGCCGGATAAACTCAGAAAGCCCAACAGCGCAGTAAAACCAAAAGGAAAGCCCGTCAACAGAAGCCCAGCACTAACACCACATATCGACATCGGCACAATTAACCAAATAACTAAGGGTTGTTTTAGGGAGCCGAACAACAAAATGCTAATAGCTAACATCACCAAAAAACTTAAGGGCAATTGTTTACCTAATGAAGCCTGTGCTTCCGCTGAGCTTTCATACTCGCCTCCCCACTCCAACGTATAGCCATGTGGCAATACTAATTGCTCAACCGGCGCCCGCAAACGCTTTAAGGCCTGATCGGCGGTTATGGCCGTGGTGGGCTCAGCTTCAACTGTTAAGGTGCGTACCCGATTGCGCCTTTGGATCACCGCTTCTTCGTGCTCGGTAACAAAGCCATTAATCACCTGCGTTAGCGGGATATAGCTGTTGTCGATGCTACTCCAAATCATTCGGTCATTTAGTCTGTCTAAATCAAATCGCTCTGCTGCCGGTGGCCGCACCACAATAGGAATTTGTTTTTCTTGCTCGCGATATACACCGCTAACTAAGCCCTCACTGGCAAAAGCCAAAGTTTGCGCTAAATCCGTACGATTAACACCGGCAATACGTGCCCGTTCTTCATTAAAATCTGGCGCTATCACCAACTCACGCTGCCGCCAATTTTGCCTGATATCGGTCACACCGTCGGTATTGCGCATAATATCCGCCACTTGCTGGCCGAGCTGACGCAAAACGGCCTCATCACTACCAGAAATGCGGGCCTGTAACTTGGCTCCGGTACCGGGGCCGAACATCAATCGCTCAGTATAAATTTCGGCACTAGGATAACGAGCGGGTAAGGTTTGCCGCAAATACTGCATCAAGGGCGGGATCGCATCACGCTCCTTGGTGCGAATAATCAATTGACCATAAGCACTATTCGGCAATTGCGGTGCATAGGTCAACATAAAACGGCTGGCGCCTGCGCCAATAAAACTACTGACCGACTCCACTGACGCTTCGGCCAAAATAATCTTTTCTATTTCGGCAATATCGCGCTCGGTGGCACGAATATCGGTGCCTTGCGGTAAATAATAATTTAAGTAAAACAACGGGGTATTAGAGGCAGGGAAAAACACCTGCTTAACTTGGCCAAAACCAATAACGCTGATCACAGTTAGCACCATCAGCAAACCGATGGTAGCGGCGCGCTGCCGTAAAGCTAAACGGAGCACCTTGGCATAACGCTGATAAACAAAACCGGCATAGGGATCACGTTGCTCGCTGTCTGCGGCCACTTTAAACAAATAATGACCTAACAAAGGCGTAACAGTAATCGCCAACACCCAGCTTAATAATAAGGAAATACCAATCACTGCGAATAACGAAAACAAAAACTCACCCGTGCTATCAGGCGACAAGCCAATACCAGCAAAGGCCATAATGCCAATAACCGTGGCACCTAATAACGGCACTTGGGTGCGACTGGCCGCCTCCGCTGCAGCTTGGCGTGATGCCATGCCTCGCTGCATATTTATCAGCATGGTTTCGGCCACCACAATGGCATTATCAACCAACATCCCCATGGCGATAATCAGCGCACCTAACGAAATTCGCTCCATTTCGATTTGCCATATGCGCATAAAGAACAAGGTGCCCAGCACAGTCAGTAATAAGGTGCCGCCGACAACAATACCCACGCGCCAGCCCATGGTTAAACACAGCACGGCGACCACAATCACCACAGAAATTAATAAATTCACAATAAAATCATTAATCGCTTTATCCACCACAATATGTTGCTGGTAGATCGGCTGTAACTCGATGCCAAGTGGAATACGCGGCGTTAAAGAGGCTAAGTGCAAATCAACGGCATTACCTACATCCACAATATTGGCATCACTTAAGCCGGCAATGGCTAGCGTAAAAGCCGCTTTGCCGTTATGACGGATCAAGTGTGTCGGCGTTTCCGCCTCTTCTCGACTCACTTTAGCAACATCGTAAATACTCAGTTGCTCTGTGGAGCCCAAATTACCTAAGCGTAAGTTCTCAATCGCACTGATCGAATCTAAGCCAGGCTTACTGACTAAACGGATACGCTTATCGCCAACGGCTAAAGAGCCGGCCGCCGCGACGGTATTTTCAGCTTGTAAGGTTCCAATCACTAAATCTAAAGGTAAGCCCATACCCAGCAACCGCTCTTGGGCAATCTCTACATAAATTTTCTCTTGTGGCTCGCCCGCGGTTTGTACTTTAGCCACACCCGGCACCATCAGCATTTCGCGCCGTAAAAACGTGGCCAACTCACGGATCTCGCGATCGCTATACCCTTCAGCAGTGACCGCATAAAAAATACCAAACACATCACCGAAATCGTCATTGACTGAGGGCGTCATTACCCCAGCAGGCAGTGACCGACTGCTATCGCTGATTTTTCGGCGTAACTCATCCCAAATTTGCGGCATGGCTGGGCCATTGTAAGTATCTTGGATCACTACGCGGATCTCAGATTTGCCTGGAAAGGATTTAGACGTCACACGTTTTAATTGCGGTAACTGCTGCACTGCCGATTCGAGTACCTCAGTGACTTCCTCTTCCACCTCGGTTGCCGTCGCCCCAGGATAGTAGGTGATTACCATGGCTTCTTTTAGGGTAAAGGCCGGATCTTCTAAACGACCAATGGTATTTAGCGCCCAAAGACCACCCAAAAAACAAAGCATAATCAACATCCAAGTGTTGACCTGTTTATCAATCGCATAACTCGCCATTTTCATGCGGTTGACTCCTAATATTTTTCAAACGGACGCACGACTTGGCCGTCTTGTAAATGATAAATACCCGCAGAGACCACCTGATCGCCGGCTTTTAAACCGGAGAGTACTTCAACTTGCTGCTGGTGGATCCGACTGACTTGGATCGGTTGTCGGCTGACTTGCTGAGTTTCGGCTTGATAAATCCAAACATGGAATTGCTCTGGCGTTGAAGTATCTAATGCCGAGACGGGGATCAACATATTATTCTGAGCAGCATTGTTCTCGGTGACCACCGTCACCGTCATGCCTGGCAATAAATTTTCACCGGCGAGTCGCGGCATAGCAAACGACACTTGATAGGTTTGCGTGACCACATCCACTTCCGTCGCATGCTCACGGTAAGTAAGCGGGTGAAGGCTGGCATTATCATCAGATAATTTCACATACACCGCATAATCGGCTTTATCTTGCACTTGGCGCATCATTTGCTCTGGCACGTTAATGTGCACACGTAATTCAGAGACATTCTGCACGCGTAAAATGGGTGTACCGGCCGTGACGGTGGAATAACGCTCGATTAAGCGGCGCGTAACTAACGCATCAAAAGGGGCGTTTAACTGCGTGTACTGGCTATTACGCTTGGCGTTTTGCAACGCAACTTGCGCAATATCAAAATTAGTTTGCAACTGGTCAAAAGCTGACGGGGTTAAAATACCCTGTTCGCGTAGAGGTTTAGCCCGCTCTAAATCTCGCTGCGCTTGAGCAAGTTGCACTTCGGCTTGTTGCACGGCCAATTGATAATCGGTGTTATCCAGTGCCGCTAATAGCTCACCTGCAGGAATAATTTCGCCTTGCTGCACCGGTAAAGCGGTAACCCGACCGCCCACTTGAAAAGCTAAATCGACAGTACTGACCGCATCAATTCGCCCGATAAAACTGCGACTGTTGGCATGTTCATCTCCGCTAACGGTATATAATTTCACCGTGGTTAGCGTGGTATCAGACTCTTGGCTTACCGAATCGGAACAAGCACTGAGAAATATCAGCAGGCTAAGTATGCTACTGATCAGAGTAAAAGATGGGCGGTTCATTAACTTAGCTCCTGTGCACGAGTCGTCATATAATTTTCCAATTGACTGTGTTGTTCCGGGGTCAAAGGTGAAATGTTCAGCAACTGATGAAAGGTCAAGGCTTCACTGACTAGCAATAATGACATCACTTCGGGACTGTGATGATGCTCAGCTAAAATGTCGTTAAATACCTTACGGTTATGTTGCTGCAGCGGCTTTAACAGCGCCGGTTGCTCTGCTGCCGCCGCTAAGATAGCCATCGCGGTATTACTGCTTAATTGCTGAGTGAAACACTCTCGCGCTTTTAAGAAAGCCGCTAATTTTGATGACTCGGTGGCGACAAACTGTTGGCGGTTTTGCTCAGCATCATCCACTAAAAACTGCACCATGGCACTGAGCAAGGCTTCTTTTGACGGAAAGTGATATAACAAGCCACCTTTACTCAAGCCACTGGCTTGTGCCACCGCATCCAAGGTGACCTTACCCGGCCCTTTTTCTGCAGCGACGGCTAAGGCCGCTTGTAAAATCTGTTGTACGGTAATTTGCGCTTTATTCACGTTTGCTGCACCCTCAAATTAAAACCGTCTAGTCGGTACAGTATAACGGCAAAATCACAAACCGACCAGTTGGTACAGTAAAAGTTTTATCACAGACGCAGCTAAGCGCTATCTGGGCAACATTGTCGGGTTAGGGTTGTGCTACATGTGCCTGAGTATTTTTACTAAAAACTGGTTAAATTCACACAAAAATACGCTTATCCAGTTACAAGCTAAAAATAAAACGAAGATAAACAATAGTTTAAAGTTGGCACATTTATCGCTTTGTTTTGCCAGCTGCGAAAGTGCTATCACATTTGGATGGCAAGCGTTTTGAACTTAATGAGGTTGTGGAGCGCAAGATGAGTGTATTACGGTTAATTTTTAATGTTTTATGGTTTTTACTCGGCGGGCTGGTGATGGGCTTAGCCTGGTGGATTATTGGCTTAGTTTGCTTTATCAGCATTATTGGCATTCCGTTTGGTCGTGCCTGCTTTGTGATGGGCAAACTGGCGTTTTGGCCCTTTGGCCGCGATGCGATTAATCGCCGCTATATTAACCACGTAGAAGATTTTGGCACCTCGGCTTTTGGTACTTTGGGCAATATTGTCTGGTTTATCTTCTTTGGTATTTGGCTGGCCATTGGCCACTTAATGCATGCCTTGGTTTGCTTCCTGAGTATTATTGGCATTCCTTTTGGCATCCAGCACTTAAAATTAGCCGGTTTAAGTATCGCGCCCATTGGTAAAGGCATTGTGGGGCGCTAAATTGACTTAATTATGTTCGGTTTAAGTAACTTAGTTTACATGAAAAAATACCCCCAATTGATTGGGGGTATGTTGAGTACTGAAAATACACTTTAACGGTTAGTTTAATCGCAATTGCTTTATACGATAAGCGGCAAAAGCCAAAAGCCCCAACCCGAACAAGTATAAAGAGCTCGGTTCAGGTACTGCCGCGATGGAAATATCACCAGCAGCAAGAGGATTTGCTAAAGCATCATCAAAATTAAGACTCGCATCATACACTTCAAATTGCTGCAACCTCGGCAGGTTAGCCCCCAAGTAAGTGTATCGAACCACAAAGTTTGAAACACTTTGACCAACGGCTATACCTGCACCAAAAGAGTAAGCGTCAACAAAACCATCATCTGTAAAAAATGGATCGAATGTGAATATATCCCACTCAGGCCCAAATTCAGCAGTTCTTACATATTCTAAGTTCGAATATTGGTCAGCTTGAAAGAACAGTGTAAACCAATAAATATTATCCGATAAATTATTGGTTATGGTATAACGCGTCTCCCAAGTTGTACCGGATATATTGGTCGCCGAGCCAGTAATCAACGCCGCAAACGCAGGCTGAAAACTCAGCATTACAAAACAGGTTAACGCCGAGATTATTTTTTTTATTTGCATACTTTTTCTTCCAAAATTTATACATTACGCTTCAATCAGTTATAAGACTGAATGGAATAAATGGGTTGCTGAAAACGACATTTATCGCCTACTGGGGTATACATCGTTTGAATCATCGCGGTATTAAAAGCAACATTTTCGGTTAAACGATCTTCTCCACCACTGCCACCACTGCTTAGCCCGACCACCATAACGTTACTTAACGTAATGGCATATTGCGTATACAAACTCGTGCCACATTGCTTAATAACATCGATTTGCACTTCTTCAAAAAGCTCGCCTTTTGCAATCGCTAATCTGAGCGGATTACTTGCGGTATCTATGTATTTGGTGACGTTAACATTACCAAGCATAAACGAGCCGGCGCCTGCCCCTCCGCCGACATGGGTAGTACCGGAGTTACTTGACCCCTCACTCCAGGCTAATACTTGGATCCAATCTTTGTGGCTTGAACTTTCCACCTCACCTTTAATGGCAGGCCCATCAATCTTCATAAAGATGCCCACTGCTGTTGGGCTGGTGGACGGCGGTGGAGGGGGCGGTGGTAAATCTCCATCAATTTTCCAAACAAGATCCGCTAAGTTATAAGCTTCGCGTAAATTAATTTGAATGGTAAAGTCATTAGAACTTAAAACGCTGCTATTAGCCGGAATAGCGCCAAATGCCAAGTTACCTTGAATGATTGAGATGCTTGTAGGTGCAGAGATTAAACTGGCTTTTACATTGCTCAAATCGACAGCAGAGACATTTTGTGCCAGCACACGTAATTTATATTCGCTAACAGTACGGGTTACTCTTCGCGAACTGACTAAAGTAAAATTTTTATCATCAATAATAATATGATCATTAATAACTTCAGACACCGCAAAACCTGAAAAAGCAACTAACAATCCTACTAATAACCATGAAAGGCTATGTATGCTTTTTATCAATAACCTCATGTGATTAACTCCTCATAATTGGGGTTACTGACAGGTTATAACTGTTTATTCTCAGCGATATTCCAACCAACTGAAATGGGTGGTTTCGGATTTCCACCTTCATCAATAGGATAGTATGTCCAAGTAACCTCAGCGAAATTCAATGTAATATTTTCAGTCAGCCGATCGTCACCACCACTTCCACCTGACGATACCGAGGTAACAATGATATTTTTCATTTCTATTTTAAAATATTGCGACGGGTTCGCGCCGGCTCGCCTAACCGTTAAAGTCGCCGTTGGAATATGTTGCCCATTCGCCACGGATAACCTGAGCGCTGGGCTGGCACTGTCTAGCCACTTAGTAAAATTAATATCTTGAAAATTGGCTTTACCTGCACCGCCACCGCCAGTTTGAAAAGATCCAGATTGCGATAAACCTTCTGACCAAGCCAAAATATCCATCGCGCCACGGTTATCTTTGTCATAACTTTCACCAACAATACCGTCAATTTCTAAAAACATATCAACAGCAGCATAACTGACAATGGGCATGAGTAATAAGCTAGCGGTAGTTGTGATGGTTAGTAAGCTTTTTGAAAGTGGGTTTAGTGTTTTCATAAATTAGCCTTAATTAGAAGTTAAGGTGTTTTTACTGCGCCGCACCTATTTATGTAAATTAATAGTAAAAATCATTTAATAAGACAGTGGCATTCCGATTTTGAGAAAAACTCAAACCAATAACACCAATCCACATTAGAAATGTTTATAAAACGCCTCATAGTGTTGAGCCGATTTTTTGCATTTTTAATTCAGTATTATTTAAAGCATAATTAATGCCATTAAAATTAAAGCACGTTAAATTAGCCATTTAAAAAGTACAGTGAATAATGGCAAGCCAGCTTTGTAAAGAAAGCTGACACCACCTTTATGCTGATTATTTTTTAACAAGAAATTTTGCGGCCGTTAATCCCAATAAGGATTTATGATTAGTTTAAAATGATGATTTTGAAATGCGCCCTCTGTGCATCATTGTTCGAGCTTTAAAACACTTATTATTACAATAAAAGCCCTAAAAACTAACACCGCGTTGCAGATAAAATGTTACTTTTTTAGCTGTTTTTACTGCTGTTGACATCAGATCCAATTGCCTGTTGCTGACTAATTTAAAAATATCACAATCATCTTAGCTATAAATTGTCTACACCTTAGGATAAGGTGCAGGTAAAGTCAGTTAAGAGTCTGATGATGTCGCCAACTAATAACCAAAAAATCATGCATAATTTAGTGTTAGCGAGAACGCTGCATCAACAAGGCAACTTGACACAAGCGGCGGCGGCTTATAAAAAAATATTGCGTCTAGCCCCTACGCAACCAGATGCACTGCACTATTTAGGATTAGTTCTTTATCAAACCGGGCAAGTTAATGCAGCGTTAGTACAAATAAAGCGGGCGCTTGTGATCGCACCACACTATGCTGATGCGATGAACAATTTAGCGAATATTTACAAAGAAACAGGTAAGCTTATAGAAGCTCAAGCACTGTATAGGCGGTTACTGAGCATCGCACCCAATCATACCAATGCATTGATTAATCTGGCGATAGTTCTTAGGCAAACCCAGCAAAAAAAAGAAGCACTTCATCTTATTCATCGCGCCTTAGCACTTGACCCCCAGCATCTGCTTGCGCATCATAATCTCGGTAATATTCAAATTGATTTACAACAGTATGAACAAGCAAAATCTTCATTTCTGCGAGTTTTAGCCATTGATCCGCAGCACCATCAAGCCACCAAGCAACTGGCTTATGTATTAACCGAGCTTGATGAAACGCAGGCAGCCATTAAACTCTTAGAAAACCTCATGGTCTCGCGTCCTGATGATGCGATTGCACAACATTTACTTACCGCTTACTCACAAAAAAATACCCCAACCAGAGCCACAGATAACTATATAAAACAAACGTTTGATGATTACTCATCAAGTTTCAACTTATCACTAGCTCAACTTAATTATCAGGTGCCAGAACTTATTGCAGAAAAAGTGCTTAATCAACTTGCTGTTTCAGGCGAAAAATACGATATCCTGGATCTTGGCTGCGGCACGGGTCTCTGTGCGCCATTGTTGAAACCTGTTACAAGACAATTAGTTGGCGTAGATTTATCGGCCAAAATGTTAGCCCAAGCGGCAGAGCTAAAACTTTATGCCGAATTGCATGAAACTGAGTTATGTATGTTCATGTTAAACACTGAAATGCCATTTGATTACATTATTTGTGCCGATACCTTTGTCTATTTTGGTGAGCTGCAACACGCTTTCACAGCAGCGTTTAGCGTGTTAAAACCGGCTAGCTATTTCATTTTTAGCGTTGAACAGCACAGCCCTGCGGATACTCATCAGGATTATTTTTTACAATTAAATGGCCGTTATAGCCACACTAAAACATATATAGAGAGCAGTTTGCAGCAAGCCGGATTTACCCTATGTAGTTTCGAAAGTATTGTGCCTCGCTTCGAAAAAGGCAAAGCTGTTGCTGGCGCAATGATTGTCGCTATAAAAACGCTTTAAAAACGGTACTTTAACAACTGCAGTACGGTGTTCGTTGTCATCATTCACAACCATAGCGTAAGCCTTAGAGCCAAAGATTTTTGATCGCGTTGAAAGCATAAAACGTAATAAACCGACTATCTTAGGAGAAACACATGATTCGCGTTCTTAGCTATGCCGGTTTAATCCCCTTTGTTTTTTTGCCGTTGGCCAGCATGGTTTGGCCGCTGCTGGCACCCGCGCAAGCATTGTTGTTATTTCAGTTTTATAGCTGTTTAATTTTAGGTTTTATGGCAGGCGTATTATGGCCGGTATTACATCAGCCTAAGGCGGCTACACAGCAAGCCTTAGCAGCGGTCAGCTTCCCGATAGTTAGTTTTTTAGCCTTAGCGCTGTTGCCTGCTTACAGTGTGCTGATCCAAGCGGGCTTATTTTTAGCGCTAAGCTTTTATGAACATTTTTCCGGTATTAGCCAACAGTATCAGCAAAGTTACCGCACACTGCGCTATCAGTTAACGACTGTCGTGGTACTAAGTCATCTGGGGTTTTACTTTTTTTATGGATAAGCAAATGACCATAAATCCGGCGCAAGCCGCGTTATTTTTTGATGGTAGTTGTAAGTTATGTCGCCATGAAATCAATTGGTTAGGCCCTAAGCTACAGGGCAAAATGCAACTGGTGGATATTAGCCAAGCTGAGTTTGATGGCTTTAATGGTGCCAGCAAAGCCCAGATGATGCAGCAAATTCATGTTTGGGATGGCCAGCAGTTTCAGATCGGTTTAACTGCCACACTGTTTTATTGGCGCCTTGCTGGTTTAAGGCTATTACCGGCTATTTTGGCTTTTCCGTTGATCCGCCCCATTGCCAATTGGGTTTATCAGTATTGGGCGCGCAAACGCCTAAAATGTACCGATGGCCAGTGTGAGATAAAATAGCCAATGCGTCCTCCTCGTCACCGTGTGCGCACCAAAGCGCAGCAACAATCCGATTTGCAGTTACTGCAATTACATGCGCGCATTGCCGATAAACTGTTGGCCAATCCTGAGCTCGCCATCCCCTTACTTGAAAAGTTAGAACTGCGCTATCAAACCGGTTTAATTAAGCATTGGGGCTATATTCGTTGGCACAGTATTCTAACCATGATGCATGAGCCTGAGATCTTTAAACAGGCATTACTTGAAGACAGTGACAGTATGCGCCGGCTGCGCCGCAAAACGCTGTTAACCGGCATCCTGACCGAGCAAGAGCGCGATAGCGTGCTGCTTAATCAACTGCCAACTGAAACCGACTAAGCATCATCTAGCTTAAGCGCAAAAAATTTACCACGCACCCTTACGCGGTTTAGGTAGTTGAGCAAACAGATAGCCGTCTTGTATTGGCGCCAGCTTTGGCCGTACACTGCAAATCTTCATTTTTAATACTCTTGCAGGAACCACTATGTTTGTGCGCCCGCTAATATTCGCATGCTTACTGTTACTCGTCAGCCCGTTTACTCAAGCAGCTCAGGTAAAAGATAGCTATACCTATGCCAACCTAGAAGAAGTACGCGTTAGCCATTTGTACTTAGATTTACAGGTAGATTTTCAAAAGCAGGCCTTAATCGGTTTTGCTGAGCTTACACTGGATTGGCAACAAGAAGAGCGTAATCACATTACACTTGATACCCGCGATTTAGCCATTAAACAGGTGTATGCCCGTCGTGCTGATGGCCAGTGGCGACAAGTGCCATTTCAGCTTGCCGCGCGCGATGCGGTCCTCGGCAGTAAACTGACCATTACACCGGGGTTTCAACCGAAGAGAATTCGTGTTCAATATCAATCTACTCCGGCCGCGTCAGGCTTACAGTGGCTGACTAAAGCGCAAACCGCCGGAAAAACCCAGCCGTTTATGTTTAGTCAAAACCAAGCTATTCATGCCAGAAGCTGGATCCCAATTCAAGATAGCCCCGCGCTGCGCTTAACTTACACGGCACGTATTCAAACCGATCCTGAACTGCTGGCGGTGATGAGCGCCCCCAACTCACCAAGCGCCGAGCGCAGCGGTGATTATCGCTTTAACATGCCACACCCCATCCCGCCCTATTTGTTAGCGCTGGCTGTTGGTGATTTGCACTTTAAAGCGATGAGCGAGCAAACCGGTGTGTATGCCGAGCGTTATATTTTAGAGGCGGCGGCCAAAGAATTTGCTAGCACCCAACAAATGATAGCGGCTACCGAACAGCTCTACGGTGAGTACCGTTGGGGCCGGTACGATTTATTGATTTTACCGCCCAGCTTCCCCTTTGGTGGCATGGAAAACCCGGTGCTGTCGTTTATTACCCCCACGGTGGTGGCTGGCGATGGCAGCTTAGTGAATTTAATTGCGCATGAGTTAGCGCATTCTTGGTCCGGTAACTTAGTGACCAATGCGACTTGGCAAGATCTGTGGCTTAATGAAGGCTTCACCTCTTATGTCGAGAATCGCATTATGGAGCAGGTGTTTGGTACTGATCGTGCGCTAATGGAGCAGGCCTTATCGGTGCAAGATTTAATGCAAGAGCTGCCCCGTTTAGCCGCTGATGACACTCGGCTTTATCTGGATTTAAAAGGCCGTGATCCAGACGATGCTTTTACTGGCGTACCCTACACCAAAGGCCAACTGTTTTTAATGTTTTTAGAACAGCGCTTTGGCCGTGCGGACTTTGACGCTTTTGTGCGCCAATACTTTGCCGATCATGCCTTTGAAAGTATCACCACCGCAGAATTTGAACGCTATTTTGCCGCGAATTTACTGCAAGCCCACCCGGGTAAAGTTAGCAGCGCAGAGGTGCAAGAGTGGATCCACGGTAGCGGTTTGCCTGCTAGCTCGCCTAAGCCGCAGTCGGATGCGTTTTTACGTGTGCAGCAATACATCAATGCTTGGCGCTCCGGTTTAACGGCCCTTACCGAGATCCCCACCAGCGAGTGGACGGTGCATGAATGGCTGTATTTTATTAATAACTTGCCACTTGATATCAGCCTTGGGCAATTACAGCAGTTAGACAGTGCCTTTGCACTTACGCAATCAATTAACAGTGAAATTGCCCATGCTTGGTTTTTGTTGGCGTTAAAAACTAATTACACCACGGTGTTACCGGCACTTGAGGGCTATTTGCTGAAAATTGGTCGGCGTAAGCTGATTCTGCCGCTGTATAAGCAACTGGCCAGCACGCCAGAGGGGTTAGCCCTGGCGCGCAAAGTGTATCAGCAAGCTCGCCCTGGCTATCATCCCTTAGCGCAAGGCAGTGTTGATGAGATCTTAAAACTCGCTAACTAAGCCTTAGCTAATTAGCGTTAAAAGCGCGCCCAAAGCGCCGCCAGCCAGCACCAGTTGCCAGGCTGGCCGGCGCCAAAATTGCAACGCCACAAACCCAGCAAGTGCAATAGCCAGATCAACGGCGGTAAAAATACTGCTTTGCCAAATGGGCTGATATAAGGCTGCTAATAAAATACCGGTTACGCTAGCCCCTACCCCGGCCATCACTTGGCTGATCGTGGCAGAGCTGCGCAATTGTTGCCAATAGGGTAATACCGCCGCCAGCACTAAAAATGACGGTAAAAAGATGGCTAAAAGGGCTAAAACACCGCCAGTAACACCCGTAACACTGCCTGTGCTTGCGGCACCTAGAAAAGCCGCGAAGGTAAAGAGTGGGCCTGGCACCGCCTGTGCAGCGGCATAGCCTGCTAAAAAGGTATCGGCATCAACTAGGCCATTTGGCACTACCTCTGCTTGTAATAACGGCAGTACTACATGGCCGCCGCCAAACACTAAGGCTCCGGCTCGGTAGAAGGATTCAAACAGCGCTAACGCAGCGCTGGGATACAACTGTACCCATAACGGCAAGCCAATTAACAACAGCAGAAACAGTAGCCCAAAACCTTTGGCGGCAGTTCTTGAGATCTTCAAGGGTAAGGCGTTGCTGCTGCTCGGCTCTGGTGCTAACCACAGATAGCCTAACAAGCCACCAAGTACAATTACCGCAGGTTGTAACCAAACAAGCGGGAATACTAATAGCAGCAATGTGCTGATTGTCATAATGCTGATTTTTGTTTTGGTATTACACAGGGTTTTTGCCATGCCCCAGACGGCATGGGCTACGACGGCAACGGCTACCAGCTTTAAACCATGCAACACGCCTTGTGTGAGCGCGCTTTGTAATAGCGGTAAGCTTATACTAAAGGCAATGAGTAGTATGGCTGAGGGTAAGGTAAAGCCTAACCACGCAGCCAAGGCGCCGCGGTAATGGCCACGCAGCAAGCCAATGGCTAAACCCACTTGGCTACTGGCGGGGCCAGGTAAAAACTGGCACAGCGCAACGAGTTCGGCATAATCACGCTCGCTAAGCCATTGGCGTTTTTCAACGAATGCGTGACGAAAATAGCCCAGGTGCGCCACGGGGCCACCAAAGGAGGTGATCCCGAGTACGAAAAAGATCCGGAACAAGTTCCAGAAGCTGCTGTGTGATGCGGTTTCAGTCATGGTTAACCTGTGATAGCGTTTTCATTATTATTGAGCAACGGCTCTTAGCTGCAAGTTTGATGCACCCGGTGGCTAAACACGACGCACAACTTTGCCAGGTACGCTGTTGATACATATTCGTTCAACTATTGCTGCGAGTTCAGTTCATCCGGTGACCCAGTACTCCGTACACCTTTGCTGGGGCACGCCGTAAATACCTATCTGTTCACCTATTACTATGAGTTTGGTGCATCCGGTGGCTAAACGCGACTTACAACTTTTCCGGGTACGCTGTGGATACATATTCGTTCAACTATCGCTGCGAGTTCAGTTCATCCGGTGACCCAGTACTCCGTACACCTTTGCTGGGGCACGCCGTAAATACCTCCCTGTAGGCTCCTCTTTGGCATCCATGCCAAAGACGTCCCCAGCAAAGGGTACTGCGCACTTGTCACCTCGTCTGATATTTATGTATCATCTAAGCTGAAACAAACATTATAAGATGCTTACCGTTACAGAACGCCATGTATAACGTTATCTTTTAAAAGTATTTTCTAGCCAAGCAGCGAGCCGATATTGCTAAGCAAAGCGTCTCCGGCATGGATGCCTGACAAATTCGTCTGGAACGAATTTGGACAGCTCTGCTGGCCCTAAGGGTGGATTCACGGCGTACCTCAGAAAAAATGGACGTAGCTCCTCGCCGTATTTAGTGCACAAAACTTTTTTATGTCCCAGCACGCTGTGGCATATATTTGTTCCCTATTGCTTTAAGTTTTGTGCGTCCGGTAGCTAAACGCGACGTACAACTTTGCCGGGGCACGCTGTGGATACATCCTTGTACGCTCCTGTTTTTCATCCCTGAAAAACACGTCCCCTTGCAAAGTGTACTCTGCGTTTACCACCTCGTCTTAAACTGCTACTTAATCCGGAATACATAACGACACACTAATCAAGGTGAGGGGCGAAACTCCTCGCAGTATTCAATTAACAAAACTTTTTTATGTCGCGGCACGTTGTGGCATATATCTTTTCACCTATTGCTTTAAGTTTTGTGCGTCCGGTAGCTAAACGTGACGTACAACTTTGCAAAGTACGCTGTGGATACATCCTTGTACGCTCCTGTTTTTCATCCCTGAAAAACACGTCCCCTTGCAAAGTGTACTCTGCGTTTACCACCTCGTTTTATACTGCTACTTAAACCAGAATACATGATGAAACACCCATCAGGATGAGGGACGTAGCTCCTCACCGTATTCAATTCACAAAACTTTTTTATGTGCAAAAATTCACAAGCACACTACAGTGAAACAGCTGATGGTGTAATTTTGTATGTCACACTTCATTTATTTATTGAAGTTTTAATCGCCAAGTACACAACACCGCCCCGAGTAACAGCAAACCGGATAACCACAAACACGCCACTAACCCATAACTTTGGTATGCCCAGCCTGATAGTAAGGTTCCAGCTAAACGCCCGGCGGCATTGGCCATATAATAAAAGCCTACATCCAGCGACACGCCATCACGATTAGCACTGGCAACAATTAAGTAGCTATGTAAGCTCGAGTTAATGGCAAAAAACACACAGTAAAGCAATAAACCACACAACAGCGCGAGTAACGGCTGAGCGCTATACAGCATGGCGACACCTATTAACCAAGGCAACAAGGCTAACAGCAGTACCCAATTAAGTGCTGTACTGGCCGTTGGCGGCGCTTGCTTATTACTGCGGGTAAGCTTAGGGGTAAACGCTTGCACTATGCCATAGGCAATAACCCAACTGGCTAAAAACGCCCCCACTGCACTTTGTGACCAACCGGCAATACTCGCCAAATACAACGGCAACGCAATCACAAACCATACATCGCGCGACGCAAATAAACAAAAACGTGCCGCCGATAACCAATTTAAACTGGCACTTTTAGACAGCAGCTCTGTAAATTTCGGTTTAAAGCTTTTTTTGCCAAGATCCTGTTTCAGCAAGACTAAACTTAATACCCATACCAGCAACAAACTGCCTGCCATCGCCGCCATCGCGCCTTGAAAACCTAACCAGGCTAATAACACCCCGCCTAAAAAGAACCCCACGCCTTTAAGGGCATTTTTAGAGCCGGTTAACAGGGCCACCCACTTGTATAACGCGCCTTGCGCTTCATCGGGTAACAGCAACTTTATGGCACTTTTTGCGCTCATTTTATTCAGATCTTTGGCAATACCTGACAAGGCCTGCGCCGCCATCACCCACACCACGGTAAGCTGTGCCGTGGGGAGCAATAACATGCTAAGTGCGACAATTTGCAGCAATAACCCCAGATTCATGGTTTTGTTTAACCCCAAACGCGCACCTAGCCAGCCCCCCACTAAATTGGTGACAATGCCAAAAAACTCATAGAACACAAATAATGAGGCGATGGCCAGTGGGCTGTAACCTAGCTGATAAAAGTGCAGCACAATTAGCATGCGCAGCGCCCCATCGGTTAAAGTAAAGGCCCAGTAATTACCGGTTACGATTAAATATTGCCGTACATCTGCGTTCATGCTGCTCTCTGCTGCAAAATGGCTTATTTGGCCAAGCCAACTAATTTGGCTAACTCAACGGTGCGATTGGCATAGCCCCACTCGTTGTCATACCACGCATAAATTTTTACTTGGGTACCGTTTACCACCATGGTGGAAAGCGCATCAATAATGCTCGAGCGCGGATCGGTTTTGTAATCTACGGACACTAAAGGCCGCGTTTCATAGCCTAAAATACCGGCCAACTCGCCTTCTGCCGCGGCTTTAAGTAGCGCATTGACTTCTTCTGCTGTGGTGGCACGTTCTACTTCAAATACACAGTCTGTGAGTGACGCATTGGCCAGTGGCACACGCACGGCATGCCCGTTTAAACGGCCTTTTAGCTCAGGGAAAATTTCGGTAATCGCCGTGGCCGAGCCGGTAGTCGTGGGTATTAAACTGCTGCCACAAGCCCGCGCGCGGCGTAAGTCTTTGTGCGGCGTATCTAAAATAGATTGGGTATTGGTTAAATCATGAATAGTGGTGATGGCACCGTGTTTAATGCCTAATTTTTCGTGGATCACTTTTACCACTGGCGCTAAACAGTTAGTTGTACAACTTGCCGCCGTGACAATCTGATGAATTGAGGGATCAAACAACTGCTGATTAACCCCCATCACCACATTTAACACACCGGCTTCTTTAACAGGCGCGCTAACCACGACCCGTTTTACCCCTTGATCTAAATAGGCTTGCAGCAGCGCCTTGCTTTTCATTTTACCCGAGGCGTCGATTACGACATCACAGCCCGACCAATCCGTGTCAGCAATGGCTTTATTGGCGGTTACCTTGATGTGCTGCCCTTTGATTATCATGGCATCGTCATTGGCCGTGGCCTCATGTTGCCAACGGCCATGTACCGAATCAAAGTTAATTAAGTGCGCAAAGGTGGCTGCATCGGCCGCCGGATCGTTAATTTGCACAAATTCAAACTCAGGCCAGTCAAAGGCTGCGCGCAGTGCTAAGCGGCCGATGCGGCCAAAACCGTTAATTCCTACTTTAATTGTCATTATGCTGTCCTGTTTTTCATTAACATTATTCAGTTTCGACTGTTGCGGCCGTTTTTAAACTTTTGCCAGCCACAATGCCAAGCGCTTAAAACTCTGTGGTGACTTTATGCAGTGCCTCGTTATTCACGACAACATTGACTGTCACGCGTTGGACGATCGCCCATAGCCGCAAGATTCGCTTGTAACGGCGCGAGAAAGGGTTGCTGCGCGATCGCCGTCTGCTCAAGGCAAGCTTGCGCCCACGGCGCTAAGGTTGGATTTAGACGGTAATACACCCACTGCCCCTGACGACGGTCGAGCAGCACCGCGGTTTTTCGCAGCATTGCCAAGTGGCGTGAAATTTTGGGCTGGGTATCTTGTAAGGCGGTAGTGAGCTCGCAAACACATAATTCTTGCTCGGCCATAATTAATAACAACGCATTTAGCCGGGTTTCATCGGCCAGTAATTTAAAAAAACTCAGTGGGGTTAAGGGTTTGTGCTGATGCTGTCGATCGTATAGCAGCACAAACATACTTAAGCGCTCTGCTAATTGATGAAGTGTGGTTTCAAAAGCATGAGAATCAGAGCTTTGCTTTGGATCGCTAAAATCCCAAGCCAATAAATGCTTAGCGGTGATTTCGTTGGCGCACTCTGCCGTTGTTTTATTGCATAGCACAATCGCATAATCAAAATTGATATGCCGATATTTACTGAGGGGTTTGGCGTACAAACCCTCGGTACTGATACCCTGAGCGGCTAAAGTACTCAAAGCGCGAGGATCGGCAACAGCAGGCGCACTACCAGCACTGTATGCTGTAAAACGATCCGCATATTTATGCCGAGCTAAGCCTTCCGCTAAAATAGAACGCGCCGAGTTCTCGGTGCAAATAAACAGTAGAGTGGGTAAGGTCACAATTATTCACATATGAAAAAACGAATATGCGAATTATTTTATATGTGTTTATTGAAACTGCAAGCCTAAAACGCAAAATTCATCAAACTGTCACATAACACATTTTGAAACGGACCCGTCGTTACCGACTTTAGGCATACTGAGATAAAGAAACGATCCACCATCAGCTCCGAGCATAGGCTCAGAGCTGATGGTTAAAGTAGAAGGGAAATTTAAAAGGTCTGTGGATGCCGTTGTAACCAATCGTTCATGGCATCAAGTACTGCAGGTTTTAGCGGTATGGCAAAAGCCGCAATATTTTCCTGTAATTGTTGAGTGTTAGTGGCACCGATTATCGTGGAGGTAACGCCGACAACTTGATTGGTCCAGCTTAATGCTAGCTGCGTTGGACTGATGCGAAAATTCGCCGCCAGTGCAACAAAGTCAGCGATCGCTGCATTAGATTGTGCGGTATCTCGAAACAAGCCATTACGCTGAGCGATAGACCAGCGACTGCCGGCAGGTCGCGCCCCGCCGAGATATTTACCCGACAATGCCCCACCCGCCAAAGGCGACCAAGGCAGGTATGCCAATTGCTCATGCTGACATTGCTCTAACAAATAAGGCCAGTCTTTGGTGTGCAGCGGGCCAAATTCGTTTTGCACTGAGACCATTCGAGGCAAGTTATGCTGCTTACTTAACTGTAAATATTGGCTGATCCCCCACGGGGTTTCATTTGACAAGCCACAATAACGGATTTTACCGGCCTGCACTAAATCGGCCAGTGTCTGCAAAATCGCTAAGATTTCATCTTGTTGCTGCTGCACATTGACCGCAGCAAAATTGATGCGGTTAACCGCATGCTTACCAAAATGTGGAGATGTGCGATTCGGCCAATGCAATTGATATAAATCGATATAGTCGGTATTTAAACGGCTAAGTGAGCCCTCAACGGCTGTGATGATACTTTGCGGGCTGATCGTGCTACCGTTACGAATATGACTAATACCATTACCGGCAATTTTGCTGGCAATAATCAACTTATCGCGCTGCGCAGCATGGCGGCTTAACCAATTACCCAAAATTCGCTCTGTGGCACCATAAGTTTCAGGACGTGGCGGAATAGCGTAAAGCTCAGCAGTATCAATAAAGTTTACGCCAGCCTCTAACGCCAATGCTAACTGCGCATTGGCATCTGCCTGGGTATTTTGCTGGCCCCAAGTCATGGTGCCTAAGCAAACTCGAGATACACTAAGATCGCTGCTACCTAATGGTGAATACTGCATGTTTGTCTCTGAATTTATTCAAATAAACCGACTATAGCAGATTACTCTGCGTTTTAGCGACTCGTTGCGGCGCTACTGTAGATATTACAAGCAGGCAATAAGGCTATAGCCCCAAAGACTAAAAGCCAACAAGCCAGTTTTTAGCAGTTACAACAGCAGCAGGGAGCAACTTGATACACCCATCACTAAAAAATTAGCCACTGGTTAAAGGCTTCTGCATATACACTGCATCTAAGCCATAACTATGCAAAGCGCACAGTGCTTTTTCGGCTAACAGCCTGTGCGCAATAAAGCCCTGTTTATGCCAAAAACGCTGCGATTTTTGAACAGCAACTAAGGCTAAACATGGCAGCGATAAAGCAGCCGCATGCTGCTCAGCTTGTTTTAACAGTATGGCGGCAATGCCTTTACCCCGCGCAGCCTCACTAACGGCAAGATCATGCAGGTACAATAAATCCGCTGCCGCTGCACGCTCAAATTGACTGGCTAAAACAGTCACATGCTGCGTCAGCGCAGGATAACTGAATAAATAGCCAAGTAACTCACCCGCCGTATTTTCGGCCAACCAGCAACTTTCTGTCGCCACCTTTAAACGCGCACCGAGTAACGCCGGCGGTTCATATAAATCGTCGCTATAGCAGTGATCTTGCAAGGCAACCACCTTAGCAAGATCATCCGCTTGCAGCAGACGGATCCTGACATCCATGCTAGCTCGCTTGCCTTACAAAGTTTAAAGCAGCACAAATCGCGGTAACTTGTGCCATAACGCATTGTTCAGGCGTGGCAATGGGGCTGTCTGGATACACTTCAGTGGTGGTCACATATGGGGCCTCTGTAACACGACCGCATAAACCCAAGGCTTTCTTTGGATAATTGATCACCCCCGGTTGTACCATAGGATCACCAATTAACTCACCGTTTTCGTCCGGCGGCGCGATATGCGTTACCTTGGCGACTTCATTTATAATCGCTTGCTGAAATGCCGGCTCGGGTCGCTCTGTATCGCCAACGAGGTAAAAACCATCCGGAATGTTCCAATTGGTATTGACGGTGCCATCGCGCGCAGCTTTTGCTGGGCGAAACTCCGTATTATCACTGTCGGTGGTTTCATGTAAATCAATGTGTAACAAAGGGGTGATACCCAGTCGCTGTAAATACTCACGTAAATAACGTGCTTCGTCACTTGCACTATCACCGCTAAATGAGCGATTTGGATCCACCGCCAAAGGGCTCCAGCGATTAATCGTTTCATAGGCCCAAGGGCTGATACAAGGTGCAATTAACAGATTAAAATCAGCTAAATACGCTGCAGCATGCTGCGCCGCAAATCGCAAAGCGCCATGCACACCACTGGTTTCATAACCATGTACGCCACCGGTAATTAACGCTAAGGGTTTATCGTCTCGCCAATCACGACTCTTTAAAATATAAAGCGGGTAACAAGCAAAACCTTGCGCTTGATAATCAACCTCACCATATTGCTCTCTCTCGAAATGCGCATCGAGAGAGGCGAATGACGCTAACACATCCTGCTGATAACTGCGTTGTACTTTTTGTAACGCCAACCATTGTTGTTTTTCAGCCGCTTGCCAAGGCTGGCCTAAACGGCCAATCGGGTAATATACTTCTGTCATAATGTCCTCTGTTAGCGCTGCTATCTAACCTCACTGTCTAAATGGTATAACAGTTTAAATTGCCATAACTAGCCTACCTGAAAGCGGCTGCAAGGCCTAGACTGAAAACGTTGTTGTACAAATAATCTGTGGTAAAACAAAATAACGGAGCATGACAGCAACGTGTCGCTGTATTTGAATAGGCTTGGCGTTATCACAAACCCGCCGCAACTTTCCCAGTGCCGCTTTTTTATGCAGCTTACTGGGGCTAATAAGCGTGTTTTACTACGAAAGTACCTTAAAGCAAAACGTATTATCGGCCGGGATAAGTGTGTTATTGATAAGCTGGTTGTATGCGGCCATTTTGGCAGAAGTTATCTTGCGACCACTGATATTTAAATTAAGCCATGCTATTACACTGCAAAGCAAGGACGATGCTTGAGTCGAAAGCCCAGTACTGCTAGGCTAGTTTATGAGTAAAACGAGCGCTTTAACCTCTATGAATAAAAGAAATTGGCTGGCAAAACAGATAGATCCTTCGTCATGGCGTCAAGAAGGGCTATCGCCATTCAATTTATTTATATGCGTTGTCATTGTACTTTCCACAATCTTCGCCATTTTAGAAACAGAACCCTTATTAACAGAGGCTTACCCTGAATACTTTGTTTTAATTAATCAGATATTATTAATCATATTTGCTACTGAGTTAGCCTTACGTATCTATATTGCACCCTATGGGCATGGTGAACAGGGCATTAGCCGTTGGCGCTTTATCATTTCTGGCTGGACTTTGCTGGATATCTTAGTGCTGTTAACTTTTATGCCATTGTCTGAAGATTTACCGCTGTTGGTGATTCGTTTGATGCGCGTTTTCCGTATTCTGCGTCTATCCCGGCTGACACGCTTTAATTACTCCCTCACTTTACTGCTGCAATCCATTCGTAAACGGCAAACCGAATTGGGGATCAGCTTTCTGATAGCCCTTTTATTACTGTTACTCACGTCGATATTGTTATATTTGGTGGAAGGGAAAAGTAATCCAGCAGACTTTGGCAGTATCCCGCGTACCATGTGGTGGTCAATTGCCACACTCACCACTGTGGGCTATGGCGATGTTACCCCCCTGTCGCCACTGGGTAAGTTTTGTGCCGGAATAACCGCGTTAATTGGTATTGGTTTAGTCGCCATGCCAACGGGCATATTGGCGGCCGCTTTTAGCGATGCTTATCAACAAGCCCGCGAACATAAAGCACAACACTTAAAACATTTAGAAGAAAGAAGAGCCGCTGAAGCCAGCAAACTGGCTGAGCAGCAAAAACATACCGAAGGCTAAAGCAATACCGCTTTAAAGAAATAGCCATTTACAGGCTTGATAGGCGTTTGCAAGGCACTAGCTAACGCTGCGCGGGCATGATAATTGACTCTAAAGCCTGTTGTCTCACATGCTGTTGTAACCTGGGGTAAAAGTCTAAGAATACCTGTTCAAGCTCAGTATAGCGCGGAGTAATTTCAGTAATAATACCGGCGAATTGATTGGCAAAACGAATTCGCTGAGCAATCCTATCTAACGCCATGCCGACTCGAGGCAATTGCTGGTAGCTTTCAAACCAATCTTGCTGTCGCACTTTTTGCATAGTCCACAACATCTGCGCTGGCATTAGAGGCTCCGCATGGGCTAATTGCTGGTAGAGCGCTAATTTAGCGCGACTAAAAGGTTCTGCATAAAAGCGAGACCAATGTACTGTTAAAAAGTGGTCAAATAATACATCCAAAGCCACCCCAGCAAAGCGCCGCCTTGTCGATGAAAATTGCCGTTTAGCCAGACAAATAGCACTATCTGCATCAGTAAAGGCATCTACTGCTCGATGATTAGCAAGGCCGGCTTTAATTGAGGGAGCAAGAGAAACAAGGCATACGCCTTTAGAGAAGTCGCCCAACAAATTCCCCACTAACGATGACGCTGTAGGCTGCGCTAGAGCCAGATGTGCCAAATAGTTCATCATCACCTGTAATACAAAATTGCTTAAACAATTTGATAAAAAAACCCGCTATTTAGCGGGTTTTTTAGTAAGCGTATCAATTATAAGCTGATGTTTTTCACTCGCGCTTTTTCATTGATGTAGCTCTGCCAACTACGTGTTTGACGCTCAGTTGCAGGATCCCGCTTAGCCGCTTGCAATGCAGCATTCGCTTCGCGATATTTGCCTTGATAGAAGTAGGCTTCCATCATGCTCATGTGGATCTTACCGGCATCACGTGAATCAATGGCTAAAGAAGCATCAAAAGCTTTAATGGCATCGTTGTACTTTTGAATGGCTAAGTAAGCCATACCTTGGCGACGATACGCATCAGCTTCATTGGTCATTTTAGCTAATTCACCGTAGTACTCAGCGGCTTTACCAAATTCACGAGCAGCTTGGAAGTTAGATGCAATAGCATTTAACATGGTACGATCTTTTTTGATCTTACCGCTTTTCATGTATTTTTCGTAAATCGCTGCCGCTTTATGCGGAATGTTGTTATTTGCATACATTTGACCAAGCGTTTTTAGCTCAGACTCTGATTGCAAATAACCATTATTGTAAGCAATTTGCAGAGCACTTAACGATTTTTGGTAATCTTCAACTAAAGTATAAAAGTTACCTAAATAAACCCAGTATTGGCGTTCTTCAGGAAACAGTTTCACCATCGTTTCTACCGTTTCTACCGTTTTCGGGTAGTTTTTAGACTCATACAAGGCGCCCATCTTCAGCATGTAATACTGTTTGTTAGGCTCTTTAGCATAACGAATAGCATTATCAATTGGAGTAAGAACGTTTTTGTAATCACCTAGTTGGTAATAAGCATTCGCAATACGCAGATAGACATCAGCATTTTGCTCACCGGTAAACTTCATCCAAGCTTCATAGTTTCTAATGGCATCTTTATGCATATTTTCCATTGATTGCAAATCTGCAACCAACCTTAACGATGCAGAGTGATCCGTAAAACTTAGTAAGTCAGATTTAACGGCTTGTTCAAGATACTTGATCGCTTGTTTAGTATCTTTAGTGGCATACAAGTTACCGATGAAACGTGCTAAAAACGCGTTATCGAAATCATTACCACCGCGAATTTCTAATAACACTTGCAAAGCTTCGTCAACTTTTTCTTCGCTGTATAACTCAAATGCTTTAGTTACACCGCGACCTACCCGCTCACCAGGTAACTGCGTTTTACGGTTTTTGCGTTCTTCAATGCGCGCTCTGTCAGCATCAGTAATGTTAACCTGTGCCATTGCTGGCACAGAAAAACTAAAACTGGCGGCAACGATCAGAGCTGAGGTTAATAAAGATAATTTTTTCATTTCTTTAATCTCCCTGTTGCATATCTAAGCTGAAATCTAGCTGTACTTGTTGGCCAGGCTGGCGCATCGGCTTGCCATCAACAACTTTCGGGCTATATTTCCAACGACGCAGTGCACGGATAGCTTCACGGTCAAAAACACGACGTGGTTCGGCTTCAATCACTTCAACCTCATCCACACTGCCGTCTTCCATGATAGTAAAGCTTAAACGTACCCAGCCTTGTAAGCCGTCACGCGCTGCTTGCACAGGATACCGTGGTTCAATACGTACGATAGGCGTTGCATCACCATCACGTAATAAAGAACCTGGATCACCTAAGCCGGTGTTCGCACCCAGATCAAGACCTGGCATGTTGAACGAAACGCCACCTGCCGTATTGCTCATTTCTGGCTCCGGCTGCTGCTGTTTAGGCGGCTGGGCCGGTGGTGGTGGTGGTGGCGGTGGTGGTGGAGTCCGCGTCTGTGTATCTGAATCCGGCGGTGTCGTATTAATCTCTATAATAATACGCTCCTGCTCAGGAGGACGCCGCTCGCCGCTGCCCTCAATGAGCAGCGCCATAATCAGAAACAACAGGAACGTTACCACGGCACCGATAATTAACGATGTTAGGAAACGTACCATAATTAGTTATTCTCCCCAGCAACAGTAATAACAAGTGACGGATCAGCTGCTTTAATCTGGTCCATAACTTCCATTACTACACCGTGTTTCGATTCTTTGTCTGCCTGAATGATAATGGTATCAGTAGGTGACTCAGCTCTTAACCGCTCGATGTTCGCAGAAACCCGCTCTACATCAACCGGACGCTTGTCCATCCAAACTTCACCGTTAGCACGGATAGCAATAAAGATTGTCGCACTAGGCTTTTTAGTGGCCTGGGCCGCTTCAGGTTTGTTGACATCGATACCCGCTTCTTTCACGAAAGAAGTCGTAACGATAAAGAAGATCAACATAATGAAAACGATATCCATCATCGGCGTAATGTCGATTGCGGCTTCTTCGTCTTCGCGTATACGTTTACGTGCCATAAAAATTCTCTCTTAATGATGCGGTAAGCTGTCTACGAGATCAGCTTTCTCTCGTTTGACTTTAACTTCCAGCCGCGAACTGAAAAATACACCTGACAAAGCCGCAACCATACCCGCCATTGTCGGGATAGTTGCCATGGAGATACCCGCCGCCATTGTGCGAGGGTTACCGGTACCTTGGGTGGCCATGATATCGAACACCGCAATCATACCCGTTACCGTTCCAAGCAGACCCACTAATGGGCACATTGCAACCAGTGTCTTAATCAGTAACATTCTTTGATCGAGTTGATCCGTCGCTTCAGAAATCCAGCAATCACGGACTTTATGCGCATACCAGGAAGTTGTATCTTCCCGAGCATCCCACTTAGCAATGATTTCCCGTTTCATCTTAGGAAAGATTGAAGTGACATACCAGTAACGCTCTATCATCAATACCCACATGACGAAGAGCACTATGGCGACAACGTACAGGACGTTGCCTCCCGTATGGATAAAATCCTGTACTGATTCCCACAGCCCTACTAGCTGGAGATTCATTAGGCTTTCTCCTTCTCCGCGTGAGCAGCAACAATACCAGCGCTTTGCTCATCTAGAACTTGTAGAATTGATTTAGCACGTGACTGTACGATGCTGTGAACGAACAACAATGGTAAAGCACAAATCAGACCTAGAGCAGTGGTTACCAATGCTAAAGAGATTGAACCTGCCATCAGTTTCGGATCACCTGTACCGTATAACGTGATTTGTTGGAACGTTAAAATCATACCGATTACTGTACCTAATAGACCCATTAACGGTGCTACTGCAGCAAACAGTTTGATTAAGCCGATACCGCGATCAACCGCTGGGGTTTCACGTAGGATGGCTTCGTCTAACTTAAGCTCTAAGTTTTCAACATCAGCTGATTTGTTGTCGTGGTAAACTTTCAGAATACGACCCAGTGGGTTTTTCTCTGATGGTGCACCCAGGTTTTTCAGCTGTGCACGCATTTTGCCGCCAACAGAAGCTAATACTAGGATACGCTCTAAAGCAATCAGTAAACCGATAGCTAATAATACGGTGATCAAATAACCAACCGTGCCGCCCTGATGGTAGTATTCCATCAATGTTGCGCGCTGTTGGTTTAAACGTAACAGTGAGTTACCTTTAGTTGGATCCACATACATACCCGCTAATTCACCAGCACCTGCGCTGTTAAATGCAGCAACTGAGCTTTGGATTTTAGACTGTGGTGCACGACCCAGTGGCTGGATTTGGTCAGTATCAACGTTACGGATCAAATAATCAGTCGCTGTGGTTAAGTGGAAAGAACCCAAACGAGTTACACGTTGTGTAGAAGTACCACCGGCTAACTCAACCACTTCAGCGTCAAATTTTGAAATTTTAGCTGATTCAGTCATTTCAGTTAACATAGCCACCCACAGGTCTTCCATCTGATCTAACGTTGGAAGTTCAGTTGCTGCAGCGATTTCACGTAATGGTACATCACGGCCAGGATATTCAGCGCTGATGATTGAACTGCTAATGGTACCCAGTGTTTTGTTGGCTGTTTGACGAACCACACCGAATACTTCACCCATAGTACCTAAAGCGCTTTGTAACTCTTGTTGCTTTTGGGCGATAAGGATGTCGTTTTGAGCATATTCTTGCTGTAAACGTTTACCACGAGCTTCTTGATCAGCTAAGGCTTTTTTCGCCGCATTTAATAATGCTTGCTTATCAGCACGCTCAGCTAAGAATGCACGCTCACGCTCTTGGTTAACGCGGCCTTCAACTGTACGTTGCTGTTGAATTTGTTGCAGTAATTGGTCTAACTTTTCGGTATTTGCTACCGCGTTGAAAGCTACTGACGCAGAAAGTGTAACTGCCGCAGCAACAACTAAACTTTTAATTGCCATTTTCATCTATTCTTACTCCGCTGCGAAAAGTGGTACACGATCCATTTCAAGCGTGGCTTCACGACGAGCCATCTTGATGAAATTACCTACTGAAGGTAAATAGGAAGCGTCTAATGAAACCCACTCGCCAGTGCTCTTATTGAACACCCAACCAGCGCTGCCATCTAAAGCGATTGCCATTAAAGATAAACGGCCTAAGTGAACGTAATCAACCGTAATTTCGCTACCGCCAGTGGTTAACGTGCCTTGGAAAGCCGCTAACTCGCTACCGTAACCCATTTCAATTTCATAGGCTTCAAGGATTTGACGGAATTGCTCTGAACGTTGTACGTCTGAGCGAGCCATCAATTCACGTAACCGCTCAATACGCTCTAAACGACGTTCAGTACGCAGTGGAATATCGGCTTTGATGAATTGCTCTAAAGAATCGATCATGCGGAACATGAGCGGAACTGTACCTTGGTTAGTCTTTTCAAGACCGTCAATCTGGCGTTGCACAGAGTTGATTTGACGTTGTTGGTCAGCAACTAAGGTAGCTAAGAAATCGTTGTATACTTTTAAGTTGTCTGTTTGGTCAACAACTACACGGTACTCACCTAACAATTCTTGAGCTTGCTCATAAATTGTGTTGATTTTCTCTTGTGACTGAACAGCAGCACGTTGAATTTGATTATTTGCTTGATGAAGATCTTTTAAGTCTGTTGCTGCAGCTGAACCAGCCAGCGCGAAGCTGCCTGCCAACGCAGATGCCACAAGACTCATATGAGTTTTTTTATTAAACATAGTTCCCAACCAATGATTGCTGATTAACGTAACCTGATGTTGTAAGGGTCGCCGTTGATAACGACGGCAGACCCTCGTTTTAGAGGGTAAACCAACCGCATCATTACAGGTAAAAAGTAAGATGTCAACTGACAGACGCCCCTGAAACACCTGTATTTATGCGGGTTTTGTATGGTTTAACACCATTTTCTGAGTACCGATAAACTCATTATTAAATTTTTTTAACTCTTATTAATAACTCTGCTTATTTTATATGCGGCACTAATTTGCCTGCCGTATACAAATCTACCATCGCATCTAAAGATAATGGCTTAATTTTACTACCTTGGCCAGCACAGCCAAATGCCTCATAACGTGCAATACAGATATCAGACATTGCCTTCACAGACTCTTGTAAATACTTACGAGGATCAAATTCTGCAGGGTGCTTTGCCATATAACGCCGTATAGCACCTGTAGACGCTAAGCGCAAATCAGTATCGATGTTAATTTTACGCACACCAAATTTGATTCCCTGCTGGATCTGTTCAACCGGAACGCCATAGGTTTCAGGAATAGCACCGCCATATTCATTAATAATCTCCAACCAGTCTTGCGGCACTGAAGAAGAGCCATGCATAACAAGGTGAGTATTTGGAATACGTTGGTGGATCGCTTTAATCCGGTCAATCGCCAGAATGTCGTCTGTTGGTGGCCGACTAAACTTATAGGCACCATGAGAAGTACCACAAGCAATGGCTAAGGCATCAACATGTGTTTCGCGAACAAACTGTGCGGCTTCTTCCGGATCAGTAAGCATTTGATCGTGCGTTAGTTTACCCACTGCACCAATGCCATCCTCTTCACCCGCGTCGCCAGTTTCAAGCGAGCCCAAACAACCTAACTCGCCCTCAACCGATACACCACAAGCATGCGCTATTTCAACAACTTTGCGCGTTATATTCACATTGTAAGCATAGTCAGTTGGGGTTTTACCGTCTTCCGCTAGCGAGCCATCCATCATGACTGATGAAAAACCTAACTGAATTGAGCGTTGGCAAATACCTAATGAGGTACCGTGATCTTGATGCATCACAACCGGCACATGTGGAAACTCTTCCACCGCAGCTAAAATTAAGTGACGCAAGAAAGGTGCGCCAGCATATTTCCGCGCGCCTGCCGATGCTTGCACGATAACCGGACTGTCGGTTTTCTCAGCTGCCAGCATAATAGCGCGCATTTGCTCCAGATTATTCACGTTAAATGCCGGGATGCCGTAACCAAATTCGGCGGCGTGATCCAGCATTTGCCGTAATGATATCAGTGCCATGAGTTCCTCTCTTTTTTTGTTAGGTACAGTAGTAAGATTTTAGTTTTGTTATTTTAAGATTTTTTTGCACGTTCTTCTAAAATGGCGACCGCTGGTAAGGTTTTACCTTCTAAAAACTCCAAAAAGGCACCACCACCGGTTGAGATATAAGAAATATCTGCCGCTACACCATATTTATCAATTGCGGCTAAGGTATCTCCCCCACCTGCAATAGAAAACGCTGAGCTTTCTGCAATAGCGCGAGCTAAAGCTTCAGTACCTGCGCCAAACTGCGCAAATTCGAACACCCCAACAGGACCATTCCAGACTATCGTGCCGGCTTGTTTTAGTATAGCGGTAAGTTCGGCAATGCTGTCTGGTCCGATATCAAAGATCATGTCATCATTGTTAACTGTAGCAACCGGTTTTAAAACCGCTACTGTATCAGCACTAAAGGCGCTACCCACCACGACATCTGTGGGTACAGGAATGTTGCCACCGCGCGCTTTTGCTTGAGCCATCAAGCGCTGCGCTTCTGGGATTAAATCATTTTCGCATAACGATTTACCGACATTATGGCCATTGGCGGCAATAAAGGTATTGGCAATACCGCCACCGACAATCAGTTGGTCCACAATATTGGATAAAGATTCCAGTACCGTGAGTTTAGTTGACACTTTCGAACCACCGACAATAGCCACCAATGGCCGTTTCGGATTTTTCAGTGCTGCGGCTAAGGCATCTAATTCAGCGGTGAGCAAAGGGCCCGCACAGGCAACAGGTGCATACTTAGCCACACCGTGAGTAGACGCTTGTGCGCGATGCGCTGTACCAAAAGCGTCCATCACAAACACATCACATAATGCCGCTAACTTTTTTGCCAGCTCGTCATTGTTTTTGCCTTCGCCTTTATTAAAGCGCACGTTTTCAAAAACCACCACTTCACCAGCGTTAACCTCGATCCCCTCAAGATAATCGGCGACTAACCGCACAGGGACAGTGAGTGCTTTTGCTAAATAATCAGCCACGGGTTGCATCGATGAGGCGCTGTCAAAGACGCCTTCTTCAGGTCGGCCTAAATGCGACATCACCATCACTTTTGCGCCCTTGCTTAACGCTAACTCGATGGTTGGCATTGCCGCTCTTAAGCGCGCATCTGAGGTAACAACCCCCTCACTAACAGGGACATTTAAATCTTCGCGGATTAAAACTCTTTTACCGCTAAGATCCAGTTCGGACATGCGAATTACTGACATTTTATTCTCCATTGCAAAAAGCTTACCCTGCCATAGCTCTGGCGGTATCCAACATACGATTGGCAAAACCCCACTCGTTATCGCACCAAACTAGACACTTAACTAAACGTTTATGACTAACCCGCGTTTGCGAGCCATCAACAATACAGGAATGTGGATCATGATTAAAATCGACAGAAACTAAAGGCTCTTCAGTATAATCGAGGATACCGCGCAATGCTTGTTGGCTGGCTTCGCGTAACACCCGGTTGATATCATGAATACTGACATCATGATCTAAGGTAACGCTTAAATCCATTGCCGTGACATTTAACGTAGGTACCCGCACTGCAATGGCCTCAAAACGGCCAGCTAAGTGTGGCATAATGCGTTCGATACCCAAGGCTAATTTGGTATCCACCGGTATAATCGATTGACTGGCCGCTCGCGTGCGGCGGAGATCAGGATGATAAGCGTCGATGACTTGTTGATCATTCATCGAGGCATGGATCGTCGTGATGGTACCGCTTTCCACACCAAAATGCTGATCGAGCACCTGAATCACCGGCACGATACAATTAGTGGTACAAGAACCGGCTGAAATAACTTGCATGCTCGGTTCGAGTAAGTGCTGATTAATACCGTATATAATAGTGGCATCAATGTCCGCTGCCGCGGGATGTGAAAATAACACTTGCTTGGCACCCGCATCGAGATGCCACTGTGCGTGCTCTCGGGTAGAAAAAATGCCGGTACACTCCAGTACCACATCCACTGCTAATTCGCGCCAAGGTAATTCCAACGGATCGGCCTGAGCAAATAACGCAATATTATCGCCAGCCACCGTTATCCCCCCCGCAAACGATTGCACAGCATAACCAAATCGACCGTGCGAGCTGTCATACTTTAATAAATGTGCGACACCGGCTGCGTCGGCCAATTCATTAATCGCGACGACTTGAAATTGCTGTTGCCAGCCATTTTCATAAATGGCACGTAAGATATTGCGTCCAATACGGCCAAAGCCGTTTATTGCCAGTTTTATTGCCATAAACGTAACTGCAAGAACCTTATCTGCGGGTAATACTGTGCACCTAACGCGCCGTGCAAATATGAAATGAAGCAGGGTGATGATGCAAAACATCACCACCATACCTCATGCATCCTTGCCGGCGTAACGAGGCCTTGTTGGCCCCATTAGCGTTGATATGAACAGCACAGGCTCAACATGAGCCGTTATAAAAGCTTAACTTAGCTCAGTAATTGCTGAGCCGCCTCAAGTACTTTTTCGGTAGTGATACCAAAGTGAGCAAATAATTGCTCTGCCGGGGCTGACTCACCAAAAGAGTTCATACCAATGATGGCACCGTTCAAACCCACATACTTATACCATGTATCTGTAATGCCCGCTTCTACCGCAACACGTTTGGTTACGGCTTTTGGCAAAACGGCTTCACGATATGCGGCATCTTGTTGCTCAAACACATCGGTGGAGGGCATGGAAACAACACGTACCGCTTTTCCGTCAGCTTGTAATTGTTTTGCTGCTTGCATAGCCAGTTCCACTTCTGAACCTGTGGCAATAAAAATCAGCTCAGGTGCATCAACGCTATCTAATAGCACATAACCACCGCGTTTAATCGCGTCTAATTGCTCAGCATTACGGGTTTGTTGCACCAAGTTTTGACGCGTAAAAATCAGGCTGCTTGGCCCTTCACTTCGCTCGATAGCTTGTTGCCAAGCCACCGCTGATTCAACTTGGTCACAAGGACGCCAATTCATTAAATTAGGGGTAACACGTAAACTGGCTAGTTGCTCTACCGGTTGGTGTGTTGGACCATCTTCACCTAAACCAATGGAATCGTGCGTGTAAACAAAAATAACCCGTTGCTTCATTAATGCGGCCATGCGCACGGCATTGCGTGCATATTCCATAAACATTAAGAAGGTCGCACCATAAGGTACAAAGCCGCCATGTAAGGCAATACCATTCATCATGGCTGACATGCCAAACTCACGCACGCCGTAATAAACATAATTACCGCTGGCATCCTTGGCAGTCAGCGGCTTACTGCCCGACCAAATAGTTAGGTTAGAACCGGCTAAATCGGCCGAACCGCCCATAAACTCAGGCAATAAAGGGCCAAAATTATTTAGCGCATTTTGCGATGCTTTACGCGTGGCAATCGTTGCCGGGTTAGCTTGTAGCTTAGCAATATAGGCTTGGCTTTGCTCTGCCCAATTCGCCGGTAATGCTCCACTGCTGCGCCGTAAAAACTCCGCGGCTAAAGCGGGGTGAGCCGCTTGATAGCTAGCAAACAGTTGTTGCCACTTTGCTTCTGCTTGTTGGCCAGTGGTTTTCGCATCCCAATCTGCATAAATATCTGCTGGAATATCAAAAGGCGCATGGGGCCATTGTAAAAAGGCGCGAGCAGCGACAATTTCGGCATCGCCCAGCGGTGCGCCATGACAATCATGGCTACCACCTTTATTAGGCGAGCCATAACCAATCACCGTTTTACAACAAATCAAGGTGGGTTTATCGGTAACCGCACGCGCTTGCTCAATGGCTGCTTTTACTGCTTCAGGATCATGACCATCGACATTCGGCACAACGTGCCAGCCGTAGGCTTCAAAGCGCGCTGGAGTATTATCAGTAAACCAGCCTTCAACGTGGCCATCGATAGAAATACCGTTATCATCCCAAAAGGCTATCAGCTTACCTAAGCCTAAAGTACCCGCTAAAGAACAGGCTTCATGCGAAATGCCTTCCATTAAGCAGCCATCGCCTAAGAACACGTAAGTAAAGTGATCAACGATATCAAAACCTGGCTGATTAAATTGTGCGGCTAAGGCTTTTTCTGCTAAAGCCATACCTACGGCGTTAGTAATACCCTGCCCTAATGGACCCGTAGTGGTTTCTACACCAGGGGCATAACCGTATTCTGGGTGACCCGGGGTTTTAGAGTGTAATTGACGAAATTGTTTTAGATCGTCAATGCTTAACTGATAACCACTAAGATGTAATAAAGAATAAATCAGCATTGAGCCATGGCCGTTTGATAACACAAAGCGATCACGATCAGCCCAATTTGGATTGGTTGGGTTATGCTTCAAGTAATCCCGCCAGAGTACTTCGGCAATATCTGCCATGCCCATGGGTGCACCTGGGTGGCCCGATTTAGCTTGTTGTACCGCATCCATGCTGAGTGCACGGATAGCATTAGCAAGTTGTTTACGAGATGGCATGTTTACTCCTGAAAATTGGGCGCAAGGCAGGTTAAGCGCCTAGCTTGCTGCTTAAATTGCCACTATTTTCACTCAGCTGCCGGCAGATGGCAAATGTTAATCTTGCTAGATGCCTTTATTTCCTTGGCATCTGATCTAAAAACAACGAGTGGCGTAATTGACGGAAAGAAAGACGTCTGGGCGTCAAATATTACTGGTAATCAGCCGCGGTTTTCACTAAAATTAGCGGCTATTTTTTTGGCGCCCATCACTTTGCAACCTGCACTGGCATAGCTTGCCGGTACAACCTTTTGCAAATAGGCGTAATTTTAGACAGGCGCTTTGGCGCATTCCGCATTAACCAACGTGGTGGAAAACAACTAATGGCACAACATATTTTCACGTCTGAGTCAGTTTCTGAAGGACATCCGGATAAAATTGCCGATCAGATTTCAGACGCAGTGCTGGATGCAATTTTAGAACAAGACAGTAAAGCACGTGTTGCGTGTGAAACCTTCGTTAAAACCGGTATGGTACTTGTGGGTGGTGAAATCACTACTTCAGCTTGGGTTGATATCGAAGAGCTCGTTCGCAAAACCGTGCGTGAAATCGGTTATACCCATTCAGACATGGGCTTTGACGCTGACTCTTGCGCAGTGTTAAACGCAATTGGTAAACAATCTCCTGACATTAACCAAGGTGTTGACCGTGCCGATCCAAGCGAGCAAGGCGCAGGTGACCAAGGTTTAATGTTTGGCTATGCAAGCAACGAAACCGACGTTTTGATGCCTGCTCCTATTACTTATTCTCACCGTTTAGTACAGCGTCAGGCGCAAGTACGTAAAGACGGTACTTTACCGTGGTTACGCCCCGATGCGAAATCGCAGTTAAGCTTCATTTATGAAGACGGTAAGCCCATCGGTATCGATGCAGTGGTATTGTCAACGCAGCATTGTGACACGATTAGCACCGCTGATTTACGTGAAGCCGTAATGGAAACCATTATTAAACCGGTATTACCGGCTGAATGGCTCACCAGCAAAACCAAATATTTTATTAACCCTACTGGCCGTTTCGTCATTGGCGGCCCAATGGGCGACTGTGGTTTAACCGGTCGTAAAATCATCGTTGACTCTTACGGTGGTATGGCACGTCACGGTGGTGGCGCTTTCTCAGGTAAAGATCCATCAAAAGTTGACCGCTCAGCGGCTTACGCTGCGCGTTATGTTGCGAAAAACTTAGTGGCTGCCGGCTTGGCCGAGCGTCTTGAATTACAAGTGTCTTATGCCATCGGCGTAGCTGAGCCAACTTCTATCAGCTTAGAAACCTTCGGCACCAGCAAACTGAGTGAAGATGAGTTAATCAAACTGGTGCGTGAACATTTCGATCTTCGCCCACACGGTTTAATTGAAATGCTGCAACTGGAAAGACCGATTTATCTGCCTACTGCCGCTTATGGTCACTTCGGCCGCAACGAGTTCCCGTGGGAACAAACCGATAAAGCCGAGTTACTGCGTCAGTACGCAAAATAAGCAGTTGTTGTATAAAAACTAAAAAAAGGAGAGCTCAGCTCTCCTTTTTTCTTTTTTTAATGGCCGTTCAGCTGATTTGCCGCTTACCTGACGCCAAGTTTTGTGTATGATTATTGATTAGTTGTACCTTCCAGGGTCATTCACTGTAACAGTGAGTACACAATAAAAAAATAAAAAAGGATATGTTATGTCTGAACAAACCGCAGCCAATAACAATGGCTGGATGAATCGTGCGCTCAATACGATTGAGGTGGTGGGTAATAAATTGCCCGATCCTGCCGTATTATTTGCATTGTTAATGGTGATTGTTTGGGTAACCTCGTGGTTACTGTCTGGCGTGAGCTTTGATGAACTGGACCCTCGCTCTGGTCAACAAATTGCCATAGTCAACTTGCTTTCTGGTGAAGCGTTAACGAACTTCACCTCCAATATTGTCAATACCTTTGTCACCTTCCCGCCGCTGGGTGTGGTACTGGTTGCGATGCTAGGTTTAGGCGTTGCCGAATATACCGGTTTTATTAATGCTGGCCTACGCTCAATTTTATCCGTTACCCCGAAAATGCTACTGACCCCAGTACTTGTTGCGGTAGGTGTACTCAGCCACGTTGCCGTTGATGCAGGCTATGTGCTCGTGGTACCGCTTGGCGCAGTGATATTCTATGCTGCAGGTCGTCATCCATTAGCCGGTATTGCTGCCGCCTTCGCGGGTGTATCTGGCGGCTTCTCTGCCACCTTTTTTGTGCCTTCAAGCTTAGATCCATTACTGGCCGGTTTAACGCAAACCTCAGCACAAATTCTTGACCCCAGTGTCACCATCAACCCGCTTAACAACTATATCTTTACCACCGCTTCAACCTTTTTGATTGTTGCCATTGGTTGGGTGCTGACGGATAAAGTGATTGAACCTCGGTTGAAAAGTACTAAAGTTGATGGTGATACGTCACAAATGGTGACAATGGAAGCCTTAACGCCTAATGAGTCTCGTGGTTTAAGAGCAGCAGGCTTATCGATGTTAGCGGTTATCGCCTTACTTGCCCTGAGTATCGTGGTGCCAGAGCAAACGCCATGGGCAGCAAAACCAGAAGAGGTATTAGCCGGTGTAAACCCATTGCTTACTGCCGCCGCACCACTGATGAAATCGATTGTGACCATTATCTTTGTGTTCTTTTTAGTGCCAGGTATTGTGTATGGCTATGTGTCTGGCTCGGTAAAAAATCACCGTGATGTGGTCAAAGGTATGAGCCATGCCATGAGTGGTATGGGCTATTATATTGTGATGGCGTTTTTCTGCGCCTTGTTTTTATATGCTTTTAACCAGTCTAATCTGGGTGTGTTACTCGCGTTAAAAGGCGCCAATGCGTTAAAAGCCATGGGCTTGCCTTTGGGTATGACACTGGTGGGTATTGTATTCTTATCTGGCTTTGTCAATTTAGTGGTCGGTTCAGCGTCGGCTAAATGGGCATTGATTGGCGCTATCATGGTGCCCATGCTGATGGAGTTAGGGATCTCGCCTGACTTAACGCAAGCGGCTTATCGGGTGGGTGATTCCTCAACTAATATTATTACGCCACTGCTACCCTACTTCCCGCTAATTGTGGTGTTCTGCCAGAAATACGTGAAAAATAGCGGTATCGGTACCCTAGTGGCGCTTATGCTGCCCTTCTCGGTCGTGATGCTGGTGCTTTGGACGGCCTTCTTACTAGGCTTCTGGGCGTTAGATATTCCACTGGGCCTCGGTTCAACTTACGAGTACGTGCCAGTGCGCTAAGTTGTTTACGGCCACTTTGCAAAACCGCTGCTCGCAGCGGTTTTTTATTTTGAACCCGCAGCTCAGGCTGCTAACATTAACGCTTTTAGCATCGGAACCGCCGGCATGCGTATACCTCGTATTTATACTCCTCAAACTTTGAGTGTTAATCAAACACTGCTTCTTGATGATGACGCAGCAAATCACGTGTCTCGCGTGTTACGCATGCAAACGGGCCAAGCCATACAACTCTTTAATGGCGATGGCTTTAATTACGACAGCCACATTGTTGATGTCAGCAAAAAGCAAGTGCAGGTACAGGTTGTGGCACAACAGGCTAACCCGGTTGAGTCACCGCTATCTATTCACTTAGGTCAGGGTATTTCACGCGGCGATCGCATGGACTTTGCCATTCAAAAAGCCGTAGAGTTAGGTGTGACTGAGATTACCCCCCTGTTTACCGAACGTTGTGGCGTAAAACTGGATGGTGAACGTTTAGCTAAACGTAACGAGCAATGGCAAAAAATTGCCATAAGTGCCTGTGAGCAAAGTGGTCGCAGTGTTGTGCCAAGGGTACATTCGGCGATTTCTTTAGCGCAATGGCTGGCCCAACAAACAAAAGAATTAAAACTCACCTTGGATCCGCGCGCCAGCGCCACCATTAAAACATTAAGTCCAGCGCAAACAATTCGGCTGGTTATTGGCCCGGAAGGCGGCTTTACTGATGCCGAAGTCATCGCTACGGCCCAAGCTCAGTTTACGGGTATTCAGCTCGGACCGCGCATTTTACGAACAGAAACGGCTGCACTAACCGCCATTAGTGCCTTGCAATTGCAATTTGGCGATCTTGCCTAAGGTTAAATGTTATGACGATAAAACTGGGTATCGTGATGGACCCCATCAGCCAAATCAACATCAATAAAGATTCCAGCTTTGCCATGCTGCTGCAGGCGCAAAATCGTGGTTATGAAATTCATTATATGGAAATGGCCGACTTGTATTTGTTACAAGGCCAAGCGCGTGCCCGCACGGTTACGCTGCGGGTTCAACAAGATCAACAAAGCTGGTATCAATTTGGTACTGAACAAGATATCGCCCTGAGCGAACTTGATGTGATCCTGATGCGTAAAGATCCCCCGTTTGATACCGAATATATTTATGCCACTTACATGCTAGAGCGAGCAGAAGACTTGGGGACCTTGATCGTCAACAAGCCGCAAAGCCTGCGTGATGCCAATGAAAAACTCTATACCAGCTGGTTTAGTCAGTTTACGCCTAAAACCTTAGTCAGCCGTGATCCCGCGCGGTTAAAAGCCTTTTATAAAGCTGAGCAAGATATCATTTTGAAGCCGTTGGATGGTATGGGCGGCGCATCGATTTTCCGCTTACAACCGGGCGATCCGAATATCAGTGTTATCATTGAAACGCTGACTGAACATGGCAGTCGTTACGCTATGGCCCAACGTTTTATTCCAGAAATTACCCAAGGTGATAAACGAATATTGGTGATCGATGGTGAACCTGTGCCATACTGCTTAGCAAGGATCCCTGCTTCAGGGGAAACACGCGGCAATCTGGCTGCGGGTGGTCGAGGTGAAGCTCGAGCCTTGTCTGAAACCGATTGGCAAATCGCTAAAGCCATCGGTCCAACACTAAAAGCCAAAGGGTTAATCTTCGTCGGCCTAGATGTTATCGGCGATAAATTAACTGAAATCAATGTCACCAGTCCAACCTGTATTCGGGAAATCGAAGCCGCTTTTCCGATCAGTATTACCGGCATGTTGTTTGACGCCATTGAACAGCGCCTGGCAGCACGCTTAACGCCGTAATGATATCGCGGAGGTTGTATGCAAGGATTTCAGAACCATTTTCTCATTGCAATGCCTGCCTTGGACGATCCGATGTTCAAACGCAGTGTAACCTATGTTTGTGAGCACAATGATGAAGGCGCTATGGGTATTGTTATCAATCACCCACTCTCGGTCAGCGTGGCTGATTTATTGAAACAACTCGAAATAACCTTTGATGCCGACAGCCCGGTGGCCAGTAGCCAAGTTTGTGCTGGCGGGCCGGTACAGAGTGATCGTGGCTTTGTATTGCATACCGCTAAACCGGGCTATCATAGCAGTATGCCATTGGAAAACGGCTTAATGGTCACTACCTCAAAAGATATTTTGATGGATTTAACCACCGCCGCTGCGCCAGAGAAATTTATTTTGGCGCTGGGCTATGCCGGTTGGACCGCCGGCCAGTTAGAGCAAGAAATTGCGGATAATAGCTGGCTAGTAGTGCCTGCTGATAATCATATCATTTTTGATTTGATCCATGCTGAAAAATGGCAATCCGCAACCGCGGCCATTGGCATTAAACCTTGGCAATTAACCAACGAGGCTGGCCACGCTTAATGCAACATCGCACCATTTTATGTTTTGATTATGGCACCAAAAGTATCGGGGTCGCTGTCGGTTCAGAATTAACCGGCAGTGCTACCTTACTGCCTGCTTTAAAAGCGCGTGATGGCATTCCGGAATGGGAGCAGATTGAGCGCTTAATAAAAGACTGGCAACCGCAGTTATTGTTAGTCGGTTTACCGCTTAATATGGACGGTACTGAGCAAGACTTTACCGTGCGAACACGTAAATTCGCCAACCGCCTCCATGGCCGTTTTGGTTTAGCCGTCGCGCTACATGATGAGCGTTTATCCACCGCAGATGCGCGCAGTAGACTATTTGCAGAAGGCGGTTATCGTAATCTGAGTAAAGACAAAGTAGACAGCCTATCGGCACAAATTATTTTTGAGGGCTGGCATGAACAACAACACTAAGCCTGATTTGCCACAAGGCTATTATCAACACTACAAAGGGCGTTATTACCAAGTTGTTGACTTGGCTATGCATAGCGAAACCGCCGAATGGCTGGTGATCTATCGTGCGCTGTACGGCGATTTTGGCCTGTGGGCTCGCCCTGCCACCATGTTTAGTGAAAACGTTGATATTGCTGGCGAACTGAGCCCGCGCTTCAGTTATGTTGGCTCAACCTTATCCAAAGCACTAAGCTCACTGGCAAATACCCCTTAACGATGAACAGCAGCGACGCTAATAATCGTCGCTGTTACCCATACTACAACGCGCCCTAACTTTGTTGCCGATACCACTCACCCAGAATTAAGCTCGCTGCCACGCTCACATTAAGCGATTCCACTTTACCGGTGCCGGGTATTTGCAGCGCGATATCGGCGTTTTTCGCGACATGTTGCGATACACCAAACATTTCTTCACCAAACACAATCACCACTTTGGCCGGTAATGGCGTGTTATATAACGAGCTTCCGCCATGGCTAGAGGTTGTAATAAGCGTATAACCCGCCTCTTTACAAAGCTTCAGCGCCAGTGGCAGATTGTCGCAACTTAAACCATCCACAAATTCACCGCCGCCTTCAGCGGTGCGTAGCGCCGCGCCCGATTGTAATAACTCAGGCTGCTTCATAATAATGCCGCCCACGCCAAAATGGGCACAGCTGCGGGTAATGGCGCCTAAATTATGCGAATTTCCTATTCCGTCTAAAGCGAGTAAGCAGTCCTTCTTAAGCCTATTTTGTTGTAAATAACTGGCAATGGATTGGATAGGCTTATTTTTTACCAGCATCACAATGCCGCCATGATGCTGGCTGGCAGCGATTTTCTCTAATTCAGTATCTTCCACTATGTGGTACGCTTTTTTAGACGCCGCCAGATACTTCATTACGTCCGAAAATTTCGGTGCTACTTTCTCTGATACATACAACCGTATTACCGATTCAGGCCGCTGTTGAAACAGTACACGGCAAGCGTTTGGGCTATAAACTTTGCTCTCATCGCCCTGCACTGACTTCACCGATTTCGCCGCCTGTGCTTTTGCAGTTGCAGTATTGCGGTTAGGCTTACCAGCGGCAGCCTTATCGGTTTTGTTCCACGGCTTGTGTAATGGATTAGCGGCTTTGTTTTTATTCGGACGGTGTTGAGACATTGGTGTTCCTGTATTAGCCTTATGGCCTGCAATCATTAATGCGGCGAATTTTAGCAGCTGCGCGGCAACAATACTTCTGTTTTGCAACTGGCAACCCTACTTCATCACACCAATGGCCAATAGCAGATTAAAGCACGATCTCTAAAGACCAACCTCAGCTACTGATAACATCGACCTAGAGCTGAATTTTGAAATAGGAGCTTTTTAGGTTAATGTTCTATATCGTGCTGGAAACTAGCATCCAGTTGCTATATAACGCCACTTTCCTATCTCTTAATATTCAAGGCTGTAAATTAAAAATATGAGAACAGAACAGCAGATATTTGAAGCACTTGAAGAGTTAAGTAGACAAGATGGTTTTTGGGAAATAATTGCCTTCTTCTGCTGGAAAGATACATTTATTCACTTTTCCGGTGACAAACTAGATGAAAAAGCGTTTTCTGGGCAATTTGATCGCACTAGGCTATCCCGAACTGAACTTTCAACTCTAGTTGGCTTAGCGTGTAAACATGGCTTTAAGGCAACTCAATTAAGTTTCGATGAATTGAAATGCAGAGCAGAAGATTTATGGCACCTTCTTGACGAACTGCATAATTCATTTTACACAACGTTAGACTTTTCAAGTTTGGTAGCAAAAGTTAAACAAGAAGATGAGAGAGCAACCTTTTCAAATAAGATTTTTTCTGACTTTATCCACAGCAATGAGCATAATGCTTTTATGCGAGAGGCTATTTTTTATGGCGGTGATGGAGCCTATAAACACCAATATAGAGATTTAGCAAAGCGACGTTATTCGTATGATGATAATTGGCTACAAACGAACAAAGGTTTTAGCATAATTCAAGCTGCAACTGTGATAAATGCAATAGACCAAATTCAACTACAAAAAGTAAATCATGCAGTATCTGAATCTCGAAGTTGGCCATTGCCCTACCATCTGCCCGTTTTTATGTTTGAACCGTCTGAAATTACTAAACAGAGCGGCCTCGACCTAAAGATTGTCACTGCCGTAATTGATGCTTTTTCTGCTCAACCAGAAGAGGGTATGGATTGTTTTAACAGTGTCGATGATTTTAATCATAGAAATGCTTTTCCTTTAATTAAAATAGACACAGACAAATATTTGAGCTTCCAGTCATATAGCTTATGGGAAAGCCTTTATGAAAGCCCATTTTTCTGGTTTGGAGCAGACAAGAAATACAATGTAATAGCCAGCAGCCATCGAGGTGTCTTTACTGAAGAATTCGCTAAAGAACGTTTAGCATTAGTGTTTGGGGAGAAAAATGTTTTATCCAACATCGATCTATTTGATGGAAAAAATAAAATTGGTGAGATTGATGTACTGGTCACATTCGGAGCTTATGCAATCGTTGTCCAAGCAAAATCTAAAAAGCTAACAATTGAAGCACGTAAAGGAAACAGTTCACAACTTAAAAAAGACTTTAAATTGGCGATCCAAGATGCGTACGACCAATCGCTTATATGTAGCGAGGCGCTAATTAGTGGAGGGTTAACGCTAAAAGACTCATCGGGTACAGCTATAGAATCTATAGGAACTGATTTTAAAGCAATATTTCCTATCTGCCTTGTATCAGACCACTTTCCAGCTCTTGCCGCTCAAGCAAGCCACTTTCTTGACTATAAAGTTACTAACACCATAAAACACCCTTACGTTATGGATGTTTTTTTGTTGGATATGATTTCAGAAATGTTGCAATCACCCTTACGGTTTCTAGACTACATGACCAAGCGCAGTGATTTCGGTGATTCAATAGTTTCAAACCATGAGCTAGTGACCCTTTCAACATATATCTTACAAAACCTATATTTTGACGAAAATCCCAATATGGTTATGCTTGGAGACGATATCTCTGGCGCCCTAGAATTAGCAATGCTTGCGAGAAGAGATGGATTTGATGGAACAAAAACTCCTGAGGGATTTCTAACTGCTCATAAGAATACCTATGTCAGCGGTATCATAGAGGATATAGAGAATTCATCAGATTATGCGCTTCAAAAACTTGGGTTTCATCTTTTATCAATGTGTGGCAAAAGTATTGATTTACTTAACTCGGCAATCGCAAAACTTATTGAACAATTTAAAAAAGATTATCGCCACCATGATATAACACTCCCACTATTTGACGTTAAATCAGGCCTGACCATTCACTGCAGCGAGGACGATCATGAAACTGCGTATAAAAGGTTAATAGTCCATTGCGAGAAGCGGAAATATATCTGCAAAGCCAATTATTGGGTCGGATGTTGTCTTAGCCCAGCACACGGCAGATTGAGATTTGCGTCTTATCATGAATCAGAGTGGGAACAATCTAGTGAAATGGACAAGTTGGTGGCCGACCTAAAACCTCTGCATTCTATAACTCCAACTCCTAGATCATCCCCAAAACAATCTATGAGAAGTGGCGGAAAAAAGATTGGTCGAAATGCACCTTGTCCATGCGGAAGTGGCAAAAAGCATAAACATTGCTGCATCGTATAATCTAATTATTTTAAATGGTTTTATGAGTAATTTGTGCATTACTCAATCATGCCTGCAAGCCTCACTACTCTCTGATAATCATGCCATAACCATATTTTGCTGGTTGTTTTTTTATGATGGTGTGAAAGTACATTGCTTATATTCGCTATGATAGTCCTTAAAGTAAAATCATTACTGTAGTCTGAGCTTCTTAACTGCCTAACTCCAAAATAAAGCTCCTTATACTGCTCACCATGATGACTATCCACAGTTTCTTCATGCATGACAGAACAAATCATATTGATTTTATAGATCTCTGAGAGACTGACTAATTCACCGTTTAAAGTGAAATCCGTATTTGTAAACACACCGGAAATCATAGGGTTGCTGGTTTTTCTTTCAATAAACTGAGAATGCTCCTTATCGAACTCAATTAACGCAGTTATTAATGAAAAAACATTAATTAGCTGAACTTTTTGACTTAGATCATAGGCATGAATCGCTGTACGTAAGCAGGCGTTTAATTTATTTATTAATTGATCTATGTCTCTTAAGCTTAGATCGAATGCAACTGACAACCATTCTAAGTATTTAGTTGTGCTTTGGCGCCCTAAGTTACTAATTTCAGGATAAAGTATCACTCTTGAACCATATTCATTGTTACTAACTTTTGAAAGTCCTATGTACTTCTCTAATTTTGGTTCATCCAGCCTTGCTTCTCTATTAAAAAATCGTTTCAAGTAAGTCGTCGAGTCGAATGAGGAACCATATACGGATTTTATAGACTCACGGAGTTGCTTAGTGTCAGTTGCGACTACAAAAACAAAATGTTTTGTTGTGAAAAAGTGCTTAATAACTTCCAGCATTTCAATTGCATAGCTTGGGCGGCACCGATCTAATTCATCGACTAAAACAAAAACTGGTAACCGTTTGCTGTAATTTTTCTGAATAACTTCAGCAAGATTTCCCAGTTCTGTACGAATGCTTTTTATTGCTTCAATCTGTTCAGCATGTTCTTTTTTCACGCTATCAAGAAAGTCGTTTGGTGACTTTTCGAACAGAGCCTTAGCCATTTCACTACCTGCGCTTGCGTCAGCTAGTAAATGCTTAGATAAAAGACCTGCACCGCCGATAATGGCCCCCTTAACGGCCTTACCTAAAAATTCTCCGACTTTACTAAGTTCAGTACCAATATCTTCGTTAATCGCAGAAAGCTGGTTCAAAAGTTCACTTGATACGACAGATAACGGCATTTCGGAAAAATCACTTTCCCAAGCATCAATATATATGGTTGGATGGCCTTCTGTGATAAATAAAGAATATAACCGCCTTAAGAACTCGGTTTTTCCTGTACCCCAAGCACCATTTAAGTTGAGGACAAAACCATCATGCTCACCGGCCAGGTAATTTTTAAGGAATTCGCCGTACTCGCCACGATCAAGCTTACAGTTTTCAAACGTATACTTTGTCAGCCACTTTTCGTATTTGCAGCTTAATGCAGCCATAGCCTGTACTTCCCTTAATGCATGAATCTTAGTTGTTTTTTTAGATAGTAATTTGCTTTCTGTCTTAACACCACAGTGAAAGTAGGTATTCGGGACAGTTTAAACCTGATTGCTAGGCCGAAATCACGGCAATTGTTGCTTTCAGAGATGGGTTTAATGGATCAGAAACGCGAATTGAATTGCGTTGAAAGAAGGCTTACAAGCTTTATAAAACAGGGGCTACAGTATTGTTGAAAAAGTCAGAGATCGTGTTACCTCTTTTATGCGGATTACCCACACCATCTAACGCCAGCAAACAATCTTGCTTGCGGCCTTTCTGTTGTAAATAGTCAGCAAGTTTTTGCTGCGCTTTACGTTTTACCAGCAGCACTATGCCACCGTGATGGCCACTGCCGGCTACTTTTTCAAGCTCGGCATCATCAACAATATGGTAGGCTTTTTTCGCTGCGGCTAAATACTTCATTACATCAGCGAACTTTGGTGCCAACTGCGCCGACAAATACAAACGGATCACTGCCTCTGGCCGTTGTTGAAACATCACCCGACAGGCATTCTCTCCGTAGATTTAACCTTCGTTATCCAACACGGTTTTCATCGGCTTAGCGGTTAGCGGTTTTGATGCGGCTACCGGACGTTTTGCTTTATTTGCTGCTGATTTCGCGTTTTTCATCCATGGCTTTTGCAACGGATCCGCTGCTTTGCCGCCTTTTGGCCGTTGTTGTGACATACCCATTCCCGTTTCTTTAGCATTTTGCTATCACTTGCTGTATACCGCAGATTTTACCAGTTAGGCGCCGACAATACTTGGTTTTTTCTTGCACCGAGTCCGCGTGGGTCTACTGCAAAGCGATTGCTATTAGTGCCATGGTTTTAACACTTGTTTTTTTAGGCTAACGCAGTATCCTTGGCGCCTTAAATGGCAACGCAAGGCTCTTTTTTATGCTCAGTTATCGTCACAGCTACCATGCGGGTAATCACGCCGATGTGGTAAAACATCTTACCGAGGTAGCCATCTTAGACTACCTACTAAAAAAAGATAAACCGCTGTGCTATCACGATACGCATGCCGGTGCGGGCCTGTATAGCTTGCAAAGCGAACACGCACTAAAAACCGCAGAGTACCAAGGCGGTATTGCTAAACTTTGGCATTATCCAGCACAAAGCCCGTTGTTACAGCGCTATATTGCATTAGTAAAACAGCTCAACCCAGATGGCGAGCTTAACTTTTATCCAGGCTCACCCAAAATTGCCGCGTTAATGCTGCGCAATGACGATCATATTCAAGCCACTGAACTGCATCCTACCGACTTTCCGGTGCTAAAAAGCCAATTTGTGCGCCGCCGTTATACGCGTATTGAAAATACCGATGCTTATGCCGGCTTTAAAGCCATGCTGCCGCCCTTGGTCAAACGCGGTTTAGTGTTAATAGACCCGCCTTATGAGTTAAAAACTGAATATCAAGACTTGGTTACAGGCTTACAAGAAGCCTATAAACGCTTTCCGCAAGCGACCTATGCTATTTGGTACCCGGTCATTGAACGCAGCGCGGTTGAAGCCTTTATCAATAGCCTTGTTGCTACTGGCATTAAAAATCAGTTACGTATTGAGTTTAATTTACATGCCGATAGCCAGGGGCATGGCATGACGGGCAGTGGTATGTTAGTGATTAACCCGCCTTACACCTTAGCCGAGGACATGCAAGCGGCGTTAAACGAAGTGCAACAACAGATCGGTGAAGCGGCCAGCCGCTTTAGTATTACTCAACTGGTTGGAGAATAAGTATGCGCAGTTTTTTAGTGTTATGTGCACTGTTAATCAGCTTCAATAGCTTTGGTTTTGGGCGCACGGGGCATGCGCTGATCTGTAATATGAGCTTACAATTACTGTCGGTACAAACCCAACAGCACGTGGCGAGCTTAGTTGCCGCCTCACCCCATACCGAATTCTCCAGTGCTTGCGCGTGGCCAGATGAAGTGCGCAGTGAAGAGGAATATCGTTGGAGTGCGCCCCATCACTATGTGAATATGCCGCGCCCAGAACAAGAAATTAAGCATGAACACTGCCCTGAACAAGGCTGTATTTTATCGGCCATCGCCGATATGCAGCAGCGTTTAACCGCAGATGCGACTGACTGGCAAGCTTTGTTATTTTTAGCGCATTATCTGGGTGATTTACATCAGCCACTGCATGTCAGTTATGCCGATGATCTTGGCGGCAATCGCACTGCTGTATATTTTTATAACCCAGAAACGCCGGCTAATTTACACGGCATTTGGGATAGCAGCATGCTGCACAAGCTAGGTTATGACGAAGATTACCAGAGACAAGAATGGTTATTTTTGCAAATTAACCCAGAAAACACGGCGCTGTGGCAACAAGGCAGCGTGTTAGATTGGGCAAATGAATCAGCACGGTTAACCTTTGATATTTATCAGCATTATCGGCCAGGCATGTTAATTGACGACAGCTATTTAGCGCAGTATCAAGCGACGTTAGAGCAGCGTTTACAACAAGCTGCAGTGCGATTGGCGCTTTTGCTAGAACAGCTGCTCGGTCAATAAGGTTTTCGCCTTAAAGCAACCAAGCGGTTATTTGATCCACCCTTTGCTAATTTGCCGGAACAACTCTGTTCCGGCGCGCTCTAGCCATTCAAAGGCTAACATTTCCTTACTGATCACCACCGCACCGGCTTGTTGCATGCGGCTAAGCGCCAATTGTTTGTTTTCAGGTGTACGCGAGCCGACCGCTTCACTAACTAAATACACTTGATACCCTGCGGCTAGTAAGTCCAGCACCGTTTGCAACACACAAACATGGGCTTCAGTGCCAAGCACCACGACTTGTGGCCGTTGCTGTGCGGCAACAGCCGCAACAATCTCGGGTTCACGCATAGCACTAAAATGAATTTTTTCATGCACGGCGCCACTAGGAAGTAATTCGAGCAATGAGGGGATAGTATGACCTAAGCCAGCGGGATACTGTTCTGTCGCCATTACCGGCACGTCACATAAGCTGGCAATTTGTAACACCCAAGCGGCAGCCTGACTCAGCTGCGCCTGATCAGCAATGGCTGGAGCCAATTTGCTTTGGATATCAATCAGCAAAACCTGACTCTGTTGTACCTGCAATAACATAAAGACTCCTTTACTAAACCTTTTAGCTAAAACACCCTTGCCGAATCATCCGTTTTATTGCCCACGCCACAACGCATGGCATAGGGTCTCATGTTTTTCGCGACTTAACAAAATACGGGCTAATACCAAGTCGGCACTGCCGTTCTCGCCCGTCACACCAATTTGGGCTTCGAAGTGCAGTTCCGGTTCAAGCTCTTGGTTGACCGTATCTAGCCAATCCGCTCCTGGCACCACCAAATCGACATAGCCGCGTGCTTCATAATGCTGTTGATAAAACTGATAGTCTTCAGCAGATAGGTTATCGGCTGCTAATTCTTCAAATATATCAAAGGCATGGTCACATAATTCATCTAAAGACCACATTTCCAATTCTTGCATAGATCCCCCACATAATTTGCCGCAGTATACCAAGGCTTTGCGGCGAAAGCTTGCCTGCTGCTACAATAGCGTTTTTGCTATCTTGGTTTAACTATGTACCTGTGCCCACTGTGTCAACAAGCTTTAGTTCTGAATAATAAACAGTATCAGTGTGTCAATCGACATAGTTTTGATCAGGCTAAAGAAGGCTACGTTAACCTGTTGCCAGTACAGCAAAAAAACTCGCAAGATCCGGGTGATAATAAAGAGATGATGCAAGCCCGCCGCGCATTCTTGCAAGCCGATTGGTATCGGCCAATGGCCGAGCAAGTTGGCGCCATGTTAAAACCTCTTCAAGCCGCTAAGTTGTTGGATCTAGGGTGCGGCGAAGGCTATTACAGCCATCTGTTACAGCAACAATTAACTCTCGAAGAACAGCATGGTATCGATATTTCAAAAAGCGCCATTCGCTCAGCCGCCAAGCAGTATCCACAGGTTCATTTTGCGGTCGCTAGTGCCTATAGCTTGCCTTTTGCCGCCGGCTATTTTGATGCCATAGTGCGTATTTATGCGCCCTCTTTAGCCAGTGAGCTGAGCCGTGTGCTCAAAGTGGGTGGTCACTTACTTACCGTTACCCCCGCCCCTGAGCATTTACTGCAACTTAAACAAGCGATTTATAGCGAAGTGAGATTGCACAGTGATGCCGTTACTGAAATAACGCATTTTCAGCATGTTACAAGAGAACGGTTAAGTTTTCAGCTAACGCAGTTAACGGCAACCGATTTAATGCAGTTGATCACAATGGTGCCATTAGGCTGGAAGTTCAGTGCTGCAGTCAAAGCAGAATTACTGGCGCAAGCGCCAGCAATTCAATGTGATTTCTATGTAGATTTATATCAGAAAGTCGCGGCGGCTTAACAGTTAGCCGCTTTTTTTGTACTGTTTTTCTCGGGAAGTTTGCAACCTGCCAGTAAACTGGCTTTGTCTTCTTTTTGCATTGCCGTAAACATGGTAGACCAAAAATGCGTGCTTAATTCCGCAACCACATTCGATTCCGCATTTAATAAAATCACCAAACCCAACTCACGATCTTTAGAATACGCTAACTCGGCACGAAAGCCTTGAACCCAACCACCGTGATACACCAGTTGCTCTTGACCAAACTGATAAACGCGCCAGCCCAGGGCATAATGGGCATCGGTAATATGCTCACGCCACTGACGACGGCGCAGATCGCGAACCGTGCGTACCCGCTTATTGGTCATATATTGCAGTTGTTCGCTATTTAGCACCTCGGGGTTATAACCTAATTGCGCAATTAACCAATAGCCTAAATCGATAGCGCTGGCATTGACCCCTGCGGCCGGTGCAAAACGATAGTAACTTTCGCTAACGGTACGTGGATACCATTTACCTTTAGCTTTCACATGCGGAATGGCGCGATTTTCAGTATCTAAAAAACCCTGATAGCCCACCGATGCCGTTGGCATATGCAGCGGTTCAAAAATATTCTGCCGTAACAAACTGGCATAATCTTGCGAGGTCGATTGCTGCATAATGGGTTCAATTAAACTGAACAAGACATTTTGATAGCCATAACACTGGCCGGGTGTACACAGCGGATCTAACTTTTGAAATTGCGGTAAAATACGTTCAGGCTGAAAATTAGCCTCAATCAGGTTGTCATAAGCATTGGCAATCACCCCAGTGCTTTGCGACAGTAAATGCTCTACTTTTAATTTATTATTAAACGAGCGCGTTTTAAACGAAAAATCAGGCAAATAGCGATTGACCGGATCATCCCATTTAAAGTGACCTTGCGATGCGAGAATACTGGCTAAACCGCCGGCGAAGGTTTTAGAAACAGAAGCAATCCGAAATACGGTAAAGGCATCAACCGGTAGCTTGCTACCCACTTCACGTACACCAAAACCTTTGGCACGAATAATCTTATTTTTATAGACAATAGCATAGGCAGCACCAGGCACTTGCTGTTGCTGGACTTGTTCTTGAAAGAACTTGTCGAATTCTTTTAATTGTTCTGGCGAGGGCTCGGCAAAAACTGCAAAGCTAGCACCTAAACATAACAAACCGCATAACGCTTTTAGCAAAATAACCTCATCTACTACTGATCTACCGCGATAGGGCAAATCAAGGGTTAGTCTTCGTTAATCATAGCAGCTAAACCCCAGTGTACTCTAGGGTTAGTTCTGCGTTACCCGCTATTTTTGTTTTGGTTGGTTAAGGCGCTAACCCTTTATTTTCAAGCCTAAGTACAAGCCGGTGTATTTTATTAACAAATGCACAAATTATAATGCCAATAGCAGCAAACGGCCCCAAATCACCCACAACACCACACAGCCTAAGACAAATAACCGAAAACGTGGACGCAAGGTATTGCTACCAATATGCACCACGGTATGTGCGATACGTAACAGCACAAAGGCCGTACCCAGCAACAAAAAGGTTAAATCGGCCAAACCAAACTGCAGTATAAATAACACACTAAACAGATACAGCATGGGCATCTGAAATTGATTATCGAAATTACGGCCGGTCGCTATAACTTGTTGATCCGCGCCACGTAAATCCATGGTTTGAAAAGCGGCCATGTTAATTTGTTTGTTACGGGCCGCTTTAAAACGTCGCCGTCCCATCAGCACCATGACCACGCTGGTCAGCACGACTTGCGCAAAAACGGTCAATAATAGCCACTTTTCCATCTTTTATTTCCTTAAATCAACGATATTGTTGCTGGGCAGTATGCCTGTTTTAAGGTAAAACAACCATTAAAGGTCTAAAAGCTAATGTAAATTTAAACTACGCAAGCTAGTAGACACTGCGGTATCATAAGGGCGCACTGGCAAATGCTGTGGCTATGCTGAGCAAACAGCTTAGGACAACGACGCAGTAAAGGCTTGTATAGGGTATGAGGTGTTAATGGATAAATTAAATGCGCTGATGCTCGTTCGCGCTTTGGCCGCTGAAAAAGAAGGATTACCCCTGCTAAAACAATTAGTGGGTTGGGTAAACGAGTCACGCTTTAGCTTTGAGCGTAAAAAACGCGCTAAAAAATTATTAGAAACACTGCAACAAAATCTCGCTGAAAGCGAAATGATTGCCAATAACTTGTTCAGTTGGCTGTGCAGTGTGCATATCTACCCGGCATTAGTCAGCCTTGGCGTATTTTCGCGTCGCGGTTTTTTTCGCGAATTATCAAGCCGTCTCTATGAAAAAGTGAACCCAGCACCGCGCGATCTGAGCGAATTAAAAGATGTGCTGGCCGAAGTCTTTAAAAACATTGTTATTGATGATGAAGAGCATGTTGATGGCCCTGGCTTGTTTACTGAGTTCAGCTGCTTTTTTCTGAGCGTAGTTAGCAAAGAAAAGCTAACGGCATTTGAAGAGCACATGCATGAAGATGCCTTGTGCGCACTGGAAATGCTCAGTGTCTGGATCGCTGCAGAAGAGATGGAACCGGATTTGATGCGCTTGGATAAGCGGCTCAACAACATTGATTCCGCATTTATTGCGCTGCATCGTGAACTGAATATGTTAGTGGGTCATTATCGGCAAAAACAACCGGATGTGGAATTACCGCTCTACGACTGTGCACATTACATCGTGATGGTTGAGCAATGCTATGAGCAAATAGACCGCTTAAGACGCCGTGCAGCAGCAGCAGGCAGCACGGTGGCCGTGTCTCATCTGTTAGAACGCTTAGAGCAAACGCTAAGCCGGATAGAACAATTAGTGATATTGATCACCGGTCAGGATCGCGCCGAGCTGCACCGGCATACTTTAGAGTTAACCGAGCAGTTACTGTATACCAGCCGCGAGAAAAAAAGCGTGCGTGCGCTCTGGCGCAGTAGTACTCAGCTGTTATCGAAAAGCATCAGCGTGAACAAAAGCAGTCATGGTGAACATTACATCACCCGCGATAAAAGCCAATTTTTTGGTTTAGTGGCCTCAGCCGCAGGTGCAGGCGTGATTATTGCCGTGATGGCACTGATTAAAATTCATATCCAAGCGCTGGGGTTATCCCCTTTCTCTACCGCTGCGCTGGCCAGTTTAAATTATGGCTTAGGTTTTGTGCTCATTCATATGTTAGGCCTGACTGTCGCCACCAAGCAGCCAGCCATGACTGCGGCCAGTTTTGCCGCTGAAGTTGAAAAAGGTGAAAACGGCCGGGCAGCCCATAAAAAACTGGCAACCCTACTGATTGACGTAAATCGGTCGCAGTGGGCTGCAGTATGGGGTAACGTCAGTATTGCCGTGATAACCGCTTCAATTATTGCCTTGAGCTTTTGGTATTGGCAAGATCGCCCCATTTTAGATGCTGCGGCGGTGTCTTATCAGTTAGATGCCATCTCGCCTTGGCATGGCTCACTGTTTTTTGCGGCTATTGCGGGGGTTTGGTTATTCTGCTCGGGCATTATTGCCGGTTTTTTTGAAAACCGCGCCAATTACCTTGAGTTAAATTTACGGCTATACCAACACCCCTTACTGAAAAGGCTGTTACCGCAGCGCGCGCGTAAAGCTTTTGCCGAATATTGGCATGAAAACTATGGCGCCTTGGCCGGTAATTTCTTTTTTGGTGTGTTATTGGGCATGACCAGCTACTTAGGCTACTTGCTTGATTTACCGCTGGATATTCGGCATGTCGCCTTTGCTTCAGCCAATTTAGGCTACAGCACAGTCGATGGCGATTTGGGCCTCTTCGGCTTTTTGTTTTATCTAGTGATGGTGCTATTAATTGGTTTTGTTAATTTGTGGGTGAGCTTTACTCTCGCCCTAACCGTGGCACTGCGCGCCCGCGGCACGCAAATTGGTAAGTTTTCGTTATTACTAAAAAGTGTGATCGATCAAATCAAGCAAAACCCGTTGAATTTATTCTTTCCGATAGTGCAACCCGCTAAACCAACACAAAACAATAAAAAATCAGATGACAGCGCCGTTAAGCGCACAGAAAAACCCCAAGAAAGGGTTAAAACTGCGGATCATTAACACCATACCAACGCCCTGCTGCCGGTCAATTTCAGCCGCAGCAGGCAAGAAAATTCTGCTAGTCACAAAGCGCAGCTAGCTGATTTTCTGCGGTAAGTTGCTATACTGCGCCGTCAGCATTTTTAGGGTAACGTAATGGCTCAATTGTATTTTTATTATTCGGCAATGAATGCCGGTAAATCCACTTCTTTGCTACAAAGTGCCTATAACTATCAAGAGCGCGGCATGACGGTGGCCATTTTTACCGCCGCTTTAGATAATCGCTTTGGTTTAGGTAAAGTCAGTTCGCGCATTGGTTTGGCCATGGATGCGCACATTTTTGATCACCAATTCGACTTTTTCACTACACTGCAACAACAAAAAGCCGCAGGCCGTTTAGATTGTGTGTTGATTGATGAAGCGCAATTTTTATCAAAAACACAGGTACGGCAACTCACCGACGTAGTAGATGAGCTAAATGTGCCGGTGTTGGCCTTTGGCTTACGTACTGATTTCTTGGGGGAAACCTTTGCTGGAAGTCAGGCACTTTTAGCCTGGGCGGATAAATTGATTGAATTAAAAACCATTTGTCATTGTGGCCGCAAAGCGAATTTCGTGGTGCGCTTAGATGAACATGGCCAGGCTGCGACAGCGGGCTCGCAAGTACAAATTGGCGGTAATGAAAGCTATGTTTCGATGTGTCGTCAGCACTTTAAAGCGCTGGTATGGCAAAAACCAGAAACGGCTGAATAGCCTTAGCTACAAAGAACATGCAGCTTAGGAGCTTAGGCTTTTAGGTCAATACGCTGGTGAATGTTATGCCAGTTTTCAGGAAACTTACCCTGCAGTACATAGGAGAAGGCAATTAACTCGGCGATAATCAGATACAAGGCCTTAGGGATCTGATCGCCTAATTGTAATTGGCTTAACAGCCGAGATAACTCGGCATCTTCATGTATTAATACACCGTGCTCACGCGCTAGGGCAATAATATCTGCCGCTAACTGGCCATGCCCTTTGGCAATAATAATGGGCGCGCCGGCACCGTCATATTTAAGCGCGGTAGCGCTTTGCTCTGGCTGATCACTCATAGCGACCTCTGCTTGGCTTAACCTTGTTTTTGTTGATGCAAATTGACCAGTAATTCAGCTTCAGCGCGTGGTAATTCACATTCACGGATAATTTCTTCGAGATCCGCGCCCAGCTCTACCATCTTCATCGCTCGGCTATAAATTTTACTCTCAGGATCGCTTAGCGCAATCACTTGATGCTGTTCGTGTAGCTCAGCTAATTGGTTTTTTAAGCGCTGTTGCGACTCTTGTAAATTGAGTACTCGCTGGCCAACACCGATTACTCCTGAGCGCAGCTCTTCTAGCTCAGCCTGCGCTGTGGCCGCATGTTGCTGGCTGCTCTCAAGCTGAGCACTCAGTAAACTGACTTTACGCTCAACTTGTGCCAAACGCTTACGCAGCCATAAGGCCATTAGCAACACACTGACTATGACTAGGCCTAACAACGGCCAGACTAACCAAACGGGTATGTTCATCAAAGGCTGTTAATCTCGTCCCATTCTTCATCGTTCAGCATTTTATTCAAATCAACCAAAATGAGTAACTCGCCTTCGCGATTAGCCACACCTTGAATAAAACGCGCACTTTCATCGGTACCGACATTCGGTGCACTATCCACCTCAGACTGTTTTAAATAAACCACTTCGGCGACACTGTCGACCAAAATACCAATCACTTGCTTTTCTGCTTCGATAATCACCACACGGGTATTATCGGTGACTTCGGCTGGCGGTAAACCAAATCGCGCCCGCGTATCAATAACGGTAACAACGTTTCCGCGTAAATTAATGATGCCCAGTACATACTCTGGTGAGCCAGGAACCGGTGCGATCTCACTATAACGCAACACCTCTTGCACCTGCATCACATTGATGCCGTAAGTTTCTTCCTGCAAACGGAAGGTTACCCATTGCAACACTTCGTCGACAACCTGTTTTTTATCTGCCGACTGGGAAACTTTATTACTCATCTACAGCTCCTTGTGCTCTAATTCTGCGGGCGTTGATATCGAGGCCTTGGTTAAGCAAGGCGATTAACTCGTCAACTTCAAGTAAGACACACATATGTTCTTTGATCAATCCGGCCATCCACGGGCGCTTGCCTTCGTGTTCACGCCATTTCACTTCTTCAGGTTCTAAGCTAATGGTATCAATTAGGCTTTCACAACACAGCCCCCAATTACTCGACCCTAACATAATGAGATAATTATAGTTTAACTCTTGCGCCAAGGTTTCGTTATATTTTTCTGGCATAACCCAACGTGCTGTGTCGACCACATTGATTTTTTGTTCACGATACAACATCACACCAAGAAACCAATTGGGTTTACCAAACAAACTGGTGATAGTACTTAGCTCGTGAATACCACCAAGCTCAGTTAAAGGTACCGCGACTTTTAAACCGGCCACATTAAAAAATAACGCTTGAAAACGGCCTTGCCGATAGGCTTTCGCCGTTGTATCGGTAGCAGCGGTAACGGTATTCGTCGCTAAACGCTGTGCTATGGGGATTGCTCTATTACTGGTGAGCTCAGCGGGCTGCACGGCCAATTTAGCCGGCGCTAAAACGGGTTCAACGGGCGTTTTTACACTAACCGTAGGGGCGGCTGGCACAGCAACGGGCTTCGCAGTAACGGCTTGCGCCAATAAGGTGTTTAATTCAGCACGTTGTTTTTCCGCTACAGCGCTACTGGCTACCTCAGCGCTCTCATCGTCTTCGGTTAATAACGAATCTAAATAGCTTTGAATCACTTTTTGACTGGCAATTAACTGGCTCATGTTAAGCCTCCGGCGCTAATTGCAGTAAATAAGTCAGCAACGTATTGTAGGCAAATACACCACGGGCATTGCTGGTAAACATATGCGGGGGCGTTTGTGCTAACGACGCATCGCGAAACTTCGTATCTATTGGCACCACAGAAGACCACACTTGATCCTGATACGTCTCTTTTAACGCTTTAAAAGCTTCTAGCGAGGCTCGGGTACGTTTGTCGTACATAGTAGCAATAATAGTATAGGCTAAAGCTTGTTTTGAGCCGCGCATTAACGCCATGGTCGCAATCATTCGCTCTAAACCTTTCAGTGCCAAAAACTCGGTTTGCACCGGTATTAACACGCGCTGACAAGCCGCCAGCGCATTGACCATTAAAACCCCCATCACCGGGGGGCAATCAATCAGTACATAGTCGTAATCGGCGGCAATTAACTGTAAGGCTTTTTTCAGTAGTAAGCCCATCCCCCCTTTATTGCCCATGGCACGATCGAGGGTCGCTAACGACATGGATGCGGGCAGAATATCTAAACCTTCAGCCTGAGTCGGGCACAGCGATTGTAAGATTTCTTCACGGGTAATCTGTTTACCGCGCATAAAAATATCGAACACGCTCACTTCCAGCTCTTCGGCGTCAATACCAAAATAATAGGTTAAGGAAGCATGGGGATCGGTATCCACCAACAGCACACGATGACCGCGCTCGGCCAATAAGCCACCCAGCGTCACTGTGGTGGTGGTTTTACCTACTCCACCTTTTTGATTTGCGACTGTCCAAATAACCACTATTCAGGATCCTGTCCTTGCGGCACGGCGTCGGGATTTTCCTGACGCGTTGTAATACGTATCCCGCCCCCAGGTAAAGCAATAACTTGAATAGAACCATCTTCTTGAGTGACTTGTCGCAGTTGCTGCTCTAGGGCGGCATCTGCTTCTGGGCTTGGCTGTTCGGGGCGATAGCCATAACGAGAAATGGCAATCACCACTTTACGATTTTCAGCACGGCCGCTGGCGGTACTGTTATCGGCACTGGGATAATACTGACCGAAGCCTTCAATCGCCATGCGATGCGACGGCGTACCAGAGTCTTCTAATAAGCGTAGCACTGAAGTGGCACGAGCAACGGATAATTCCCAATTAGATGAAAACACTTCATTGCGGATAGGGATATTATCAGTATAGCCTCTAACTCTTAAAAAGTTATTGATTGGATTAATAATTTTACCAATTTCTTTTAACAAGGTACGGGCTGACTCAGTTGCAGTGGCGCTGCCTGACGCAAATAACAACCCGCTGTTTAGCTCGATCACCAACCAATCTTCATCTTGCCGAAGCTTAGCGACCCCTTGTTCAATTAAATTACTGAGCGCCTGTGTTAGCTCTTGCTCTATCGATTGTAAGGCGCTGCCTAAGAAGCGTTGTCTGACATCAGATAACGTCGCGGAGTCGGCAACCAGTTCAGGCCCTTGCGCCGGTTCGAGGGACGTGCCGTACAACGGAAAATCGCTCTGTTTATTGCTTAACGGTAATAAAGTTTCACCGGTGGCGGCGGTTTGGTTTTTGGCCGTTTTATCAAATACTTTGGTTATAGAATCGGTGAGTACGCTAAACTCTTCGTTTTTGACTAAAGATAACGCATAAAGCACAACAAATAAGGCGAACATTAAGGTCATGTAGTCAGCATAGGACACCAGCCAACGATCAAGATCTTCGCGTTCGGTTTGTTGCTGAGAACCTCGATGCCGATACATAACTTAACCTGGTCGATAGGCGGCAAGTTTCCGCTCAATAGTCCGCGGATTTTGCCCTTGGGCAATAGACACTAGGCCTTCAATAATCAACTCGTGATAAAGACTTTGTTGCTGCACTAAGTTTTTTAATTTGTTCCCTAAAGGGATAAACACCAAGTTCGCAAAACCAACGCCATAAATGGTGGCCACAAAGGCAGTGGCGATGCCCAAACCGAGCCTATCAGGATCACTGATATGACTCATCGCTTGAATAAGCCCCAATACCGCGCCAATAATACCGATAGTCGGGCTGTAGCCTCCCATCGCTTCAAAAATACGAGCGCCGCGCAGTAAACGTTCGCGAGCTAAACTTAATTCAGCATCTAAGGTGCTTTGTAAGGTTTCGGCTTCTGCACCATCAACTAATAAGTTTAAACCACGATGCAAAAACGGATCAGATTCTTCTAACGCTGCCGATTCTAATGACAAAAAGCCATTCGCACGCGCTGAATTTCCCCACTCAACAATCCGGTTCATGGTTTGTTGTACTGGCAGTGCGCGGGGTAAAAACGCCCATGGCAACATAGATAAGCCCAAGCGAAATTGTTGAAATGGGGTTTGCAACATCACTGCACCCAGCGTGCCACCAAATACAATAATAAACGCCGGTAAATGCATTAAGGTACTAAGGGTGCCGCCTTCTAAAACAAAGCCGCCAGCCACCGCCACTACCGCCAGTATAAAGCCAATAAAAGCCAACTTATCCATGCTTAAGTTCCGTCAATATTCTTGCGGCCACATCAGCTAAAGGCACTTCCGCATCCATTAATCCTGCTGCTGCAATCGCTTGCGGCATCCCATAGACAACACAACTGGCTTCATCTTGCGCCCAAATGGTTGCGCCCTGCTGTTTCAGCATGCGCGCACCTTCGCGACCATCAGAACCCATACCGGTTAATACAATCGCCAGCACTTTTTGCTGAAACACTCGTGCAGCAGTAGCAAAGGTGACATCCACGCTGGGTTTAAAATTAATCCGCGGCGAATCATCATCTTTAATTTTTAAACGCGCTTGGTTTTCATTGCCATCCACCAGCATTTGTTTACCACCTGGGGCTAAATAGGCCACACCTGGGCGCAACAGTTCATTGTCTTCGGCTTCTTTAATTTCAATTTTGGCCAACGAGTTTAATCGCTGCGCAAAAGCGCCGGTAAAGGCCGCCGGCATATGTTGAATTAAGATAATCGGTAACGGGAAGTTAGCGGGTAGCGCCGTTAAAATACGTTGTAAGGCCACGGGGCCACCGGTAGAAGTACCTATGGCCACCAGCTTATATTCTTTACCACTACTTTGTGCCACGGCAGAGCTGCGTGGGGTTAACGCCGGCCGCTGCAAGGCACTGCGTGCCCCGAGGGTGCGGCTGGCATCAGCCAATGGCCGTGTCGTGACATCGGCAGTGCGCGTGGTGGGCATAGCAGCTTTTGCAAGCGGAGAGTGAGCAAAAGTACTGCGACCTAAGGGTCGACGTCTTGCAACCGCTTTAACGCGATCGCGTAACACATCGATAGCTTCTTGCTTATCGCGGGCAATATCTTCAAATTTTTTCGGTAAGAAATCGACAGCCCCTGCTTCCAGCGCATCTAAGGTCGCTTTAGCGCCATCATGTGTCAGCGAGGAAAACATTAAAATAGGAATACGCTGCGTTTTCAGTATTTCGCGAACCGCAGAGATACCGTCTAATACCGGCATCTCGATATCCATAGTGATCACATCAGGTTTTAACGCTAATGCTTTCTCTATGGCTTCCTGTCCATTATTGGCGGTATCAATCACCTCTAACTCAGGATCAGCCGATAACATTTCGGTTAACCGACGGCGGAAAAAACTCGAGTCATCAACGATTAATACCCTAATAGCCATGCAATACTCACTTACCCACGTAGCGTTTTAAAGCGCTCGAATTTTATTTTTGATTTTTTAGCGTAATGCTTAAGCAGGTTTGGCACGTCTAAAATCAAGGCGATACCGCCATCGGAAGTTATGGTGGCGCCGGCCATGCCGGGTGTACCTTGTAATAACGCATCTAGCGCTTTGATCACCACTTCTTCTTGGCCAATCAGTTGATCAACCACAAAACCCACTTGCTGCTGGCCGATTTGCACGATCACGACATGACCTTGTTCGCGGCGTAACTTTTTATCAGAGCCTTTGACCAACCAATGCTCGAGGTAAAACAAGGGAATGGCTCTGTTGCGCACCACGATGGTTAACTGGCCATCGACAATATTGGTTTTCGCCAGATCCAGATGGAAGATTTCATTGACACCGGCTAAAGGTAAAGCGAAGGTTTGTTTGCCTACTACCACCATTAAGGTTGGCAAAATAGCTAAAGTTAACGGCACCTTGATTTCTAACGTGGTGCCTTCACCCAATTTCGAACTAATATGCACGGTACCGTTCAGTTGAGTGATCTTGGTTTTCACCACATCCATGCCGACACCGCGACCCGATATATCCGAAATCTGCTCTTTAGTTGAAAAGCCGGGGGCAAAAATCAAATTAAAGGCATCGGTATCCGACATTCTAGCGGCCGCATCGGTATCAATAACACCGCGTTTAATGGCAATGCCTTTGAGTTTCTCTGGATCCATACCGGCGCCATCATCTTGAATGGTCAACAGAATATGATCCCCGGCTTGGGTCGCCGCTAATTTCACAATACCGGTCCGAGCCTTACCTGCAGCTGCACGAACATCAGGCATTTCAATACCGTGGTCAACCGAGTTGCGCACCAAATGCACTAACGGATCGGCTAAGGCTTCCACCAAGTTTTTATCTAAATCGGTTTCTTCACCTTCAAGGATCAGATCGATATCTTTTTTCAAAGAGCGCGCTAAATCACGCACGACGCGAGGGAAACGGCCGAATACTTTCTTAATGGGCTGCATGCGCGTTTTCATCACCGCGCCTTGAATATCCGCTGTGACCACGTCAAGGTTGGCAATCGCCTTAGTCATTTCTTCGTTTTGCGTTGAGCTCGATAAGCTCACCAAACGATTGCGCACCAACACTAACTCGCCAACCATATTCATAATTTGATCTAGGCGTTTAGTATCGACTCGTACCGTTGTTTCAGCGGCAGGTGCAGCCGGCGGTGCGCCTTTATCCGCTGGCGTCGCCACAACTGGCGCAGCCGTTGCGGCAGGCGTTTGCGCTGTGGTTACCGGTGCAGGCGCAGCCGGACGCTCAGTAGTTTTAGCCGCTGGCGGTGTTACTGGTGCTTTGCCTTTGCCATGCAATTGATCTAGTAAGGCTTCAAATTCGTCGTCGGTGATTTCGTCATCTTTTGGCGCAGCGGCTTTTGGCTTGACGGGTTCAGCTTCTGCAGGGGCTTTGGCTGGCGTGTCGGTGTTAAAACTGCCTTTACCATGTAACTGGTCTAGCAGGTTTTCAAATTCGTCATCGGTAATGTCATCAGACTTATCAGCGCCAAGCTCAGCACTGCTTGTTGCGGTAGGCGCACTATCACGACCAGGAGCACCACTGCCGTGCAGCTCATCAAGCATACGCTCGAATTCGGCTTCAGAAATACTGTCGATATCACCAGCGTCTTCAATTTCGGCAGCCGCTTGAGCCGTTGCGGCTGGCGGCGTTGGCACTGCGGGTGCCTCTGCGACCGGATCTGCAGCGGCAGGTTCACTGTAGTGATGGAGTGCCGCTAATAAATCAGCCGCCGCTGGCGTTAACGGTTGGCGCGCTTTAACTTCGGTAAACATGCTGTTGACCGAATCAAGCGCTTGCAAGATCACGTCCATTAATTCTGGCGTTACCGAGCGCTTGCCTGTACGTAAAATATCAAATACGTTTTCTGCACCATGGCAGACATCAACTAATTCGGTTAGCGATAAAAAACCGGCGCCGCCTTTAACCGTATGAAAACCACGGAAAATTGCATTAAGTAGCGGCGCGTCATCTGGGTTATTTTCTAACTCAACTAACTGTTCTTGCAGCAACTCCAAAATTTCACCGGCTTCTACCAGAAAATCCTGAAGAATATCTTCGTCCATATCAAAGCTCATCTGCAGACACCTCAGTTAAAACCCTAAGCTAGACAGTAAGTCGTCGACATCGTCCTGACCATTTACTACATCTGCACGCTCAGCGGCATCAATAATCGGGCCTTCGGCAGCAACCAACGTTTTAGTTTTACTTTTTACGGGTTGTTGTTCCAGAAATTGCGAACTGGATTTACCAAAAGCAGTAACAAGACCGATGAGGCTTTCTTCAACTTCTCGCACCAATTCAATCACGCGGCGAAGAATCTGCCCAGTAAGATCTTGAAAATCTTGCGCCATCAAGACGTCAGTTAACAAGCTGTTTAGACGTAATGATTCGCTCGAGGTTTTTTGTAAAAAACCATCAATATCATGACAAAGCGCTTTAAATTCAGCTAAGGGCAAATCGCGCTGCATCAATTTTTGCCATTGCGGCATTAATTGCCCAAGTTGTTTAGTGATCTCATCGGCAATCGGTAAACAAGACTCAACGGCATCCATGGTGCGGTTAGCGGCTTGCTCTGTCATATCAATAACATGATTTAAGCGCTTTTTCGCATCAGGAATATCTTCTTGCAGGATATTGCTTAATGAAGGATCAATTTGGAAGTTTTTTAAGGAATCGTGCAGTTGCCGGGTAATTTTTCCGACCTCAGCAAATAGCTCGGACGAGCCAGGCGTACCCAGCTGTTGGACCAGTTGATTAGCAACTTCTTGCTCGCCAATCTCCAGCAGCTGAACCAGTTCTTTTGCTTGTTCAAGCGTAATTAATGGGACCGTAGTCGCAGGCATGGCTTTACTCCTTGGCAAGAAAGGGTTTACCCGATCCGCTCAAATACTTTCGCCAGCTTTTCCTGTAAGGTTGCAGCAGTAAAAGGTTTGACGATATAACCATTTACGCCAGCTTGTGCTGCCGCGATGATTTGTTCTTTTTTAGCTTCAGCCGTTACCATCATCACCGGAATGTGTTTGAGCTTAGCATCGGCACGAATTGCTCTTAGCAAATCGATACCCTGCATACCCGGCATATTCCAATCGGTGACCACGAAGTCAAAATCTCCGCCTTGTAACATAGGTAAGGCCGTGCTGCCATCATCTGCTTCTGAAATATTGGTAAAGCCTAGATCGCGCAACAGGTTTTTAATGATGCGTCTCATAGTAGAAAAGTCATCTACCACAAGAATTTTCATGTTTTTATTCAAAGTCCCCTCCGAAGAGAAAGTCATCCCGATAATATGGATGCATTACAACCAAGCCTGCATTCGGCCTTTTAAACGCACCAATGCCTGACTATGAATCTGACTGATACGAGACTCGCTGACATCCAGCACCGCCCCGATCTCTTTTAAGTTTAGTTCTTCATTATAATACAGCGACAGCACTAACGCTTCTCGCTCTGGTAAACTGCTGATGGTTTTGGCAAGTGCATCGTTAAAGGCGCTGTTAGCTTGATGCTGATATAACTGGTCGGTATCGCTGTCATCAGCAGTGACCAACACGTCTTCTGAAATGCCGAGGTCTTCAATACCAATAATACGACCCGAGCTAACATCACTAAGCATATGATGATATTCATCTAATGATATAGCAAGTTTTTCTGCAACTTCATAATCTTTTACGTCGCGACCCAACTCAGCTTCTAGCTCGGCGATGGTATCGGCAATTAAACGGGAATTACGATGCACCGAACGCGGCGTCCAATCGCCGCGACGAATTTCGTCTAACATGGCGCCGCGAATACGAATGCCAGCAAAGGTTTCAAAACTCGCCCCTTTGCTACCATCGAAATTTTTCGCCGCTTCAATTAAGCCGATCATGCCAGATTGAATTAAGTCATCGACTTGCACACTGGCCGGCAAACGGGCCAATAAGTGATATGCAATACGTTTGACCAGCGGAGCTTGTCGCTCCACTAACTGTTGCATGTGGTCTACGCCACCATAAGCGGCAAGCTTACTGTTCACAGATCCCCCTAATCAGACTGTGGCTGTACTAACTGCTCCAGAAAAAACTCCAGATGCCCAGATGCACTGCCTGGCAACGGCCATTTCACGGCTTTAAGCGCTAAGGTTTTAATTGCCATGCTCGCCGGTGTTGTTGGGAAGGCTTCAATAAAAGCTTTCTGTTTGCGCGCAGCTTTGCGCACGTTTTCATCCTGTGGCACGGTGGCCACTAATTCTAAACTGACATCAAGAAATCGATCGGTAACACGAGTCAGTTTAGCAAATAATTCTTGGCCTTCTTTGAGGCTGCGCACCATATTGGCTACAATTTTAAATTTATCGACGCCGTGGTCGCGACTTAATATCTTCATTAAAGCATAAGCATCGGTAATGGAAGAGGGTTCATCACATACGACCATTAATACATCTTGCGAGGCACGAGAGAAACTGAGCACCATATCGGAGATACCCGCAGCGGTGTCAACTAATAACACATCAATCGGCGTGTGTAATTCACTGAAGGCACGGATTAAACTAGCATGTTCTACCGGAGAAAGCTCCGTCATATTTTGACTACCAGAGGTGGCAGGTACAATTTTGATACCGTAAGGCCCCTCTACCAAAATATCGTCTAAGGTAGCCGATCCAGCAAGGACATGGGATAAATTTTTATCGACGCGTAAGCCCAACATCACGTCGCAATTGGCTAAACCGAGATCGGCATCGAGTACTAAAACCTTTTTCCCCAGCTGGGCCAGCGCCATAGCCAGATTCAATGTGACGTTGGTTTTACCCACGCCACCTTTACCGCCGGTTATGGAAATCACTTTTACCATCTGTTTCTTCATTTTTCTAAGGCCACTGGCTTGATCATCGGCTAATACATCTTTAGGCATATGCAGCTGCTACCTGCGTTGTGTCGTCTTGATACCATTGATGGCGGTTACCACTGTGTTGCTGACGTAACTGCTCCGCTTCTTTTACTAAATCGGCCGCGTCAGCAATGCGAATATCTTCTGGCACGCGTTGACCATGTGTTAGGTAACTGACCGGCAGGGCATTTTGTAATGCCACATTGATCACTTCACCTAAACTTAAACATTCATCCAATTTGGTGAAAATACAACCTGATAAGCCAATGCGTTTAAATTGTTGCACACTTTCTTGCATCACGCGCGCCTGCGCTGTGGCTGACAATACCAGATAACTTTTTATTTTAACACGAGAATTGTGGACCAATGACGCAAGTTTCTCGGCTAAACGCACATCACGTTGGCTCATGCCGGCAGTATCAATTAAAACCAGTTTACGCTGTTGCAGCTGATTCAACAATATCGCCAGCTCTTCGCTATCTTTCGCCTGTTTAACTGGGCAACCGATAATGCGGCCAAATGTCGCCAGTTGTTCAAAAGCACCGATCCGAAAACAATCGGTGGTAATTAAAGCCACTTGATCAACGCCATGTCGTTTAGCAAAACCCGCGGCAAGCTTGGCCACTGTGGTGGTTTTCCCGACGCCAGTTGGGCCGACCAAAGCAATAACACCACCTCGGCGCAAAATATCATCGTTAGTAGTATTTAACTGCCCTGTCAGTAATTCTAGCGCAGTATCCCATGCATCGGCGGCATTTAAATCATCTGGCATAAAACAGGCTAACTGATCAGCGATTTGTTCAGACAAACCCATCTGTTGCAAATTTTCAATCACCAGTGCCCGCACGGGCTCGCGCCGAGCTAAATCTTGCCACATTAAACCCGAGACTTGATGCTGCAATAATTGGCGCATCGACAGCATCTCAGTTTGCATTTGTGCGAACTGTTGCTGCATTAATTTTGCTTGGGCTTGCTGGGCTTGACTAATTTCTTGCCACTGTGCCGGCGGAGCTTGGGTATTGCCAGAATTTTGACGTTCAAATTGTGGGGCTTTTTGTAACGCAGGCTCAGCAACCTTTTGCTTAGTTAATCGCGCCGCGGGTGCTTGCGGCTCACGACCTTGTTGCTTAATCATTTGTCTGGCTAGCAAGGCGCGTAATGAATCCGCGGAATCCGCTTCTGGCTCGTCATCAACACTGACACTAAAGCGTGGCTCAGCGCGTGCACTGGCACTTGCTACCGTTTCTGCAGTGCTAGAAGCCTGTGCTGGCGAGGCTTGGCGCGGTGTTGCCGCCGGGGCTTCTGCATCAATCGCAGCAACAATTTCAACGCCGCCAGCGACTTTTTTGTTGGATAAAATAATTGCATCGGCGCCGAGGAACTCTTTGACTTCTGCCAGGGCGCTGCGCATATCTTTGGCAACAAAGCGTTTAATTTTCATGAGTTACTCCTAGTTCTGCTGACCGATTACACTAACGATTCGAATTTGTTTGTCATCGGGGATCTCTTGATATGACAACACTCGTAGTCCTGGAATAGTGTATTTCACGAATCGTGCCATGACTGAGCGTAAAATTCCTGACGTCAGCATAATGGCACTTTCACCGGTCAATTCTTGGTTCTGATGCGCTTCTTGCAATGATTGCTGAATGCGATCCGCTAAACCGGGCTCAATACCTGCGCCATCGTTACCTGCCGCTTGCATGGATTGATGCAACATCTGTTCAAGCTCAGGCGCAAAAGTAATCACCGGGATCTCAGGTTTACTGCCCACCACTTCTTGCACAATAAGCCGGCGCAAAGAAATACGACAGGCGGCGGTTAACACATCGACATCCTGACTTTTCGCGCCATATTCCACCAAAGTTTGTACAATAGTGCGCATATCACGAATTGGCACGCCCTCGTGTAATAAGTTTTGCAGCACTTTTACTACGGTTGTCAGTGGCAGTGTTTCAGGGACTAAGCCTTCCACTAGCTTCGGTGAGTGCTTGGCCAGCATATCTAACAAATTCTGTACTTCCTCATGGCCTAATAAACTGGCGGCATGATTCGTTAAAATTTGGCTAAGATGCGTGGCAACAACGGTGGCAGCATCGACCACGGTATAACCCAGTGTTTGGGCATGTTCACGCTGATCTTTACTGATCCACACCGCATCCAAGCCAAATGCCGGATCTTTGGTGGCAATACCTTTTACCGTACCAAACACTTGGCCTGGGTTAATGGCTAACTCATTATCGTGGCGTAATTCACCCTCACCATTGGTTACGCCCATTAAGGCCACCCGATAGCTGTTCGGCTCTAAATCAAGGTTGTCGCGAATATGGACTGGCGGCACCAAAAAGCCCAACTCTTGTGATAGCTTTTTACGCACGCCTTTAATCCGATTTAACAACTCGCCGCCCTGGGCTTTATCCACCAAGGGGATCAAACGATAACCCACTTCTAAACCAATGGTATCAACGCCATGCACATCGTCCCAACCGATCTCTTTCACGGTTTGTGATTCAGGCTTAGGTTGGCCAGCCGTGGCTGCACGCGGTTGCAAGGCAGTTGCTTTTTCGCTGGCCAGTTTTTTGATATACCAGGCTACGCCCCCCAATAACGCTGCTAAGGATAAGAATGAGAAGTGTGGCATGCCAGGCACAATACCCATTAACGTCATTACGCCAGCGGCGACAAACAACACATGGGTGTTATCACCCAACTGACTGGTCATTTGCTTGCCCAGATCGCCTTCTTTATTTTGACGGGTGACAATAATGGCAGTACCAATGGATAGTAATAAACCCGGGATCTGCGCGACCAAGCCATCACCAATGGTTAGCAGGGTATAAATTTCCATTGCATCGCCAAAGCTCAGATCGTGCTGCATCATGCCGATAAACAAGCCACCAATCAGGTTGATCACCAAAATAACGATACCGGCGATAGCATCGCCTTTTACGAATTTACTGGCACCGTCCATCGAGCCATAAAAGTCGGCTTCGTTGGTGACATCTTCACGGCGTGCTTTGGCCTCTTCTTGGGTAATTAAACCGGCATTTAAATCGGCATCAATGGCCATTTGCTTACCGGGCATCGCATCTAAGGTAAAACGCGCAGACACTTCTGCGATACGACCGGCACCTTTGGTCACCACCACAAAGTTGATAATAATTAAGATCAGGAAGACCACGATACCCACGGCATAGTTACCGCCGATCACGACCGAGCCGAAGGCTTCAATGACTTTACCGGCGGCATCGCCACCGTTATGCCCTTCCAGCAACACCACACGGGTACTGGCTACGTTAAGCGCCAAACGTAAGATGGTCGCAATTAAGATCACACTGGGAAATATACCGAAATCTAACGGCCGTTTGGTATAGATGGTGACCAGCAACACCACCAGCGCCAGCGCGATATTAAAAGAGAATAAGACATCCAGCATAAAAGGTGGCAACGGTAATACCACCATTGCCAATGCCGCCAAAATTAAGATTGGCGTGCCGACACCCTTAAGGTGTTGAAGCTGGGATCGATCAAATTTACTAAGAAGCTGGCTCAACTGCATGGATAACCTGACAATTTAATGACGGAACAACAGGCTAAAGCAATAAACGTTCCAGTATCAGGTGAGGTCATTGAAAAGCGGCTAAATGAGCGATAAAACCGTGCCGACACTTATCGGCACGCTGCGGTCATTCGTGCTTAGTGTTTAAATTCATCTGGGATAGGTAGCTCTTTGGCGAGGTTTTTCGGCCGACTGCCCTTGCCTTTGCGATACATCCGTAATTGAAAGACATAAGCGAGCACTTGCGCTACAGCCGCGAACAATTGTTCGGGGATCGGGTGATCAAGTTTGGTGGTGTAATAAATCGAACGAGCTAACGCCGGGGATTCAATCACCGGGATTTTATGACCATTGGCAATTTTTCGAATATGCATGGCGATATCATCGACGCCCTTGGCAACCACCACCGGTGCGCGGAACTTGCCTTGATCATACTTCAGCGCTACCGCATAGTGCGTTGGGTTGGTAACGATAACATCCGCAGTGGGGACTTGCTGCATCATCCGCTTCATCGACATCTGCATTTGTGTGCGACGGATCCGCGCCTTGATCTCTGGGCTACCTTCCGAGTTTTTATGCTCGTCTTTAATTTCTTGCAGCGACATTTTTAGTTGCCGCACATGATTCCACTTTTGATAAGGCGCATCAACTAAGGCAATTAGTGAGGTACTGGCACAGAGCCCTAAAAATAACCAACCTAAAAAATACAACGCCGATTCAATATTATTAGGCTCGCTCATCAGCGATAACGCCATAATATCCATAAAAAACAGCTTTAATAAGAAAAAGGCAACCCCCACCACCACGGCCACTTTTAAAAAGCTTTTACCCAGCTCGACAAGCGCTTGTAAGCCGAACATGCGTTTTAAGCCCTTCATTGGATCCATTTTACTGGCTTTGGGGCCTGCAGCTTGCCAACTCAGGTTAAAGCCCCCTAATAAGGTATTACCTAAAAACGCGGCAATAAGGATCAACGTAAACATGCCCATTAAAGGCGCGATCAGCTCACCACCCGCCTCTCCCCATGCCGTAAACATCGAATTCGTTTCAAAAATATCTTTTTCATCCAGCCGTAACATACGCTGGCCAATGGTGAGTACTGCCATCGCTAACATCTTGCCAAACACCAATAATGCTGCGGCGCTGCCAATTAGCACAAAAGCCGTGCCAAGGTCTTTTGAGCGGGCGATTTGGCCCTTTTCTGCTGCGTCTTGCAGCTTCTTGGGCGTGGGCTGTTCGGTTTTCTCTGCGCCGGAATCTTCTGCCATGTCAGCCTCCTAGCAACTAATCAGCCGACAGCTGTAATCAATTACATGCTGCCACTGTTTATCGTAATGGAATAAAAAGGTATCGAGCGTTAACCATAAAATCAGCAAGCCTGACAGCATGGTCACTGGGAAACCAATCGAGAAGATATTCAGCTGCGGTGCAGCTCGGGTCATAATGCCAAACGATAAATTGACCATCAGCATGGCGACAATCGGTGCTAAGGCAATTGCCAGCGAAGTGGCAAACATCCAACCGCCAAACTCAATAATGGTCCAGTAGTGCGTCACATCCCACCATTGACCGTTAATTGGCAAGGTATCGAAGCTAAACACTAACATCTGGATCATAATCAGATGGCCATCGAACACAAAAAATAACAAGGTGGCTAAAATCAGATAAAACTGACCGATAGCCGGTACCGTCATGCCGCTGGCCGGATCGGCCATTGACGCAAAGGCTAAACCGGTTTGTGTGGCCAGTAATTGCCCTGCCAACACAAAGGTATTAATAAACATCAACGAAATAAAACCAAGGGCAAAGCCAATGGTGATTTGCAACAGCACTTCTAATACCATGGCAAAAGAAATTAACTCTGGGTAAACCGTTTTTGGCAACATTGGCATCATCACTAGCGTGATCATCACCACTAAACCGGTTTTGATCCGCGTGGGGATAGTGCGTACGCCCAAGCCAGCCATAATCATCAACATACCAGTGACTCGGCACAGCGGTAGCAGAAAATCAGCAATAGCCTGTAACAGCGTTGCCATCAAAATTTCCATTAGCCAACTACCGTTGGGATGCTTTGATATAAGTCTACGGTATATTCCATGATCACCCTTACCAACCAATGCCCGCCGAACATCAACGCTAATAAAGTGACAATTAAACGCGGTAAAAAACTTAACGTTTGTTCGTTAATCGAGGTCGCGGCTTGGAAGATCGCCACAATTAAACCGACAAACAATGACGGCAAAATAATGGCGCTAACCAGTAAGATCACGATAAACAGTGAATCACGCAACACATCAACAAAGACCTCTGGACTCATGTGCCTACTCCATAACTGGTGGCCAAGGTACCCATCACTAAAATCCAGCCATCGACCAACACAAACATCATTAACTTAAAGGGTAAGGAGATAATCATGGGTGACAACATCATCATACCCATCGCCATCAAGACGCTGGCCACCACAAGGTCGATAATCAAGAACGGGATAAACAACATAAAGCCAATTTGAAACGCGGTTTTCAATTCACTGGTGACAAAAGCCGGGATAACAATAGTCATCGGATAATCTTGCGGCTGCACAGCCACATCTAAGCCCGCAATTTGTGCAAAGGTATCCAAATCTTTTACCCGCGTTTGATGCAGCATAAAGGCTTTTAAGGGCACAATGGCCGCATCAAGTGCCTGCATCGGATCCAGGGTTTCAGCAAGGTAAGGTTGGATGGCTTGTTCATTGATGTTTTTAAACACCGGCGCCATGATAAAAAACGTCAAAAACAGCGTGATGCCAATAAGCACCTGGTTAGACGGGGTTTGCTGTAAACCGATAGCTTGGCGCAAGATGGCCAGCACTACGATGATCCGAGTAAAGCTGGTCATCATGATCACCATCGCCGGCACAAAGCTGAGCGCGGTCATAATGGCCAGTACTTGCAGCGTGACACTGTAAGATTGTGAGCCATCAGAATTGGTCGTCACAGTCAGTGCCGATAAACTGCCATTATCGGCCAACAGCTCAGGACTTAGCAAAGCTAACAACAACAGAAACAACAATCGCGACATGGAAAAATCTATTTTTTCAGGAATGATTGTAACTGTGTATGAAAGTCTGATGCCAACTTTTCTTCAGGAAGCGGATTTTCTAATTCAAACAGCAAATTAATGTTATGTGGCGTCACGCCAATAACACGTTGTTTGCCTTGCATTTCAATAACTAAGATACGTTCACGCTGCCCTAATGGCAGGGAAGAAATCACTTTAATATGTTTAGTACCCGGTAGGCGTAACGACAGTTTTTTAAACAACCAACCCAAACCAATCACTAAAACAACCACCAGCGCCAGAGAAATGACGATTTTCATCAAGGTCATCGAGCTGGGTGTTGCTGCACTACTATTCTCGGCCGCTTTCAGCCGAGCAGTACGATCGCTTGCAGTGTTATTGTCAGCCGCTGGCACTGCTAACGGCGCGCTGGTGTCTCTTACTAAGGGGTTAGGCTCGTCCGTGACCACTTCAGCGGGTACCGGCTCAGCCAGCTCTGGCTGATTGACCGCAAGCTCAACCGTGGCCGCAGCGCGCTGCTGCGGTGAGTCTGTTGCAGGCGGCGCAGTAGCTAATGCCTGCAGCGGCAGCCACAGGCAATAGGTTAAGGCGAAAAGTAAGCTACTATTGCGCATTAGCGTAACTTCTTAATCCGCTCAATTTGGCTAATCACATCCGTCAATCGGATACCAAATTTGTCGTTAACCACCACCACTTCACCGTGCGCAATCAGGGTGCCATTGACTAATACATCTAATGGCTCACCGGCGATCCGCTCTAGCTCCACCACCGAACCTTGGTTCAGTTGCAGTAAATTACGAATACTGATTTTAGCGCGCCCCACTTCCATCGAAATAGTCACAGGAATATCTAAAATAGTATCGAGCTTACGTTTATCTAACGCACTGCCTTTCTCGTCTTTTAATTCTTCAAGATCGACCGTTTTTGCATCGCCACCTTCAGCCTCAGCCATCGCTGCTGCCCATTCGTCCATTGTGTCTTGATCTTCAGCCATCGTTGTTACCTTCTTTCCCGCTCACCGATATTTAAATCGGCCTCTAATTCTGAAATATCTGCATCATTGTCTAAGCGACGGCCACCTTTGGTGAACACTTGTAGCTCAGACTTAACCGATTCAGGTCGCTTAATCTTCTCGGAAATCTTCAAGGCGACATTATCGCGAGAACGCCCCAGCTTCGCACGATAAGTCGGTAAATCTTCTACCAGCACGGTAATATGCTCTGGCATTTCGACCGGAATAATATCGCCTGCTTTTAATTCCATGATTTGCCGCAGCGTTAAGTCAACTTCCAGCATTTTGGTGCTGAGATCGACCTTGACGTCCATAATTTCATCACGCAAGGCTCTAGACCAGCGTAAATCGGTGTCTTCTTTATCGCTTTGCACACCGGCATCTAGCAACTCGCGTATCGGCTCTAGCATTGAATAAGGCAGAGCAACGTGGAAATCGCCACCGCCGCCATCTAATTCGATATGAAATGAGCTGATCACCACGACTTCTGTGGGGCTGACGATATTCGCCATCGCGGGGTTCACTTCCGAGTCCAGATATTCAAACGACACATCCATGACCGGCGCCCAAGCTTCTTTGTAATCTTCAAAAATTAATTTTAGCAACATCTGAATGATGCGACGCTCGGTAGGCGTAAATTCGCGCCCTTCAATTTTGGCATGATAGCGGCCATCACCACCAAAGAAGTTATCTACCAAGATAAACACCAGCCGTGCTTCCATGGTAATCAGGCCCGTGCCTTTTAATGGACGGAAACGCACCATGTTTAAACTGGTGGGCACAAACAAGGTGTGCACATATTCGCCGAATTTAATCATTTGCACGCCGTTAATCGACACTTCGGCAGTGCGGCGCATCATATTAAACAAGCTGATGCGCATGTGCCGAGCAAAACGCTCGTTTACCATCTCAAGCGTAGGCATCCGACCACGGACGATACGATCCTGCGAAGAGAAGTCGAATTGAGTAGACTGACGCCCTTCTGTGGCTTCAACCCCCTCGACATCTTCTTCTTCTACGTCATCGACACCATGTAATAGCGCATCAATTTCATCTTGGGACAATAAATCGGACACGGTTGCTCACTCTTATTGCATAACAAAACCGGTAAATAGCACTTCGGCTATTACCACAGAACCCACCACATCCAGCATGGCGTTTTGTAAATCAATTAACGCTTTGTTTTTTAATTCTTCTTTGCCCGTAGCTGAAATCAACTCGTCAGCATTAGCTGAACTAAAGGTGGCTAATAAGGCGCTTTCAATTAACGGAATATTCTTGAGCGCCAGCGCTTGGTTTGCTGAGCCGCGCACCATTAATTGCACCCGAATTTGCACTAAGCGATCTCGCGATAAACCGGCTACATTAAATACGAATGGCCGCGGCAATTGCACATAAAGCGCCGTACCCTGCACCACCGGTGTGCCGTCGGCAGCCGCGCCCCCTTCAGCAGTCACTTCAGCACTGGCAGCGGGTGTATCTGAACCCATAAAGAAAAAATAACCGCCACCGGCACCCGCTAATACCACCACGAGCGCAATCAGCATCATCAGCTTTTTCTTTTTGGCTCCCTGATCAACAATCTCTAACTCATTATCTGCCATTCTGTATGGCTCCCTTTGCCGTCAAAAAACTGACTAAATAACTGTTATTATGCTCACCTGTCACGGCTGTTGTAAACGAAAAGCCGTGATAACGGTGAAATCAACTGACTTTCAGCCGCCGAACGGCTTAACCATCTAAGCCTGCTTAGGCATAGTAATCTACGATACGCTCGCTATGTTGCACCTCGACACTGCGCTCTTGCACTGGGCCATCAATATCCTCAAACAGCGCTGAACCTTGGCCCTGACCTTGCTGCGATCCAGAATCAGCAGATTGCCGGTCTTGCCGCGATTGCTGTTGCACCTGACCATCGCCTAATTGAATGCCCTGTTGTTGCAATAATTCACGTAATCTTGGCATTTGTTGTTCTAGTAGCTCTTTCGCATGGGCTTGTTGCACTATAAACTGCACTGAAGCTTGTTCTTGCTGTAAGTTAACGCGAATTTGCATTTGCCCCAATTCGGCTGGATCTAAACGAATATCGGCCACCTGAATATTTTGTCTTACCATAATTTGCACGCGTTCCCGTAACTGACCGGCCGCATCTTGCTGTAATTGTAACTGCTGCAGGCTGGTGGGTAAGGTTGCAGCAGGGGCTTTGCTTTGATTAGCCCGCGTTTGTTGTTCTAAAGCGCCAGCGAAACCTTCAGTGCGCAGCATATTATTAGCTAATTCACTCGCTGTAGGTGTGCTACTGCTGGCGGCTGGCACGTTATTGGCTTGTTGCGCCAAACTCACTTCGAGGTTTACTGCGGCAAACTGGCGAGCATCTTGACGTTGCTGACCTGATTGCTCATGTTGTTGTTCACTGTTGGCGGCATTTTTGGCCACATGCTCAAGGGTGTTTAACTTGGTGTTTGCGGCACTCTCCACACTCGCCGTAGGCACTTTAGTCAGCTCGGCTGTCGGCGCAGTGACAATAATAGGCTCAGCTTGATCTTCCGTCACATTATTTAACGCAGCCGATTGTAACGGCGCACTTTGCATAGACGCGGTTGCTGCGCTCTGAGCGCTTGAAGGTAGCGCAGCCGAATTCGCTGCTGCCACGCTCGCTTGCGGCGTCTCTACCTGACTGGTTTTGCTATTTAGACTGTTACTGACGGCAATTTGTGCCTCTAAATCGACTAACGCCTGCTCGGTTTGCTTCACTTCAGCGGTCAAAATGTCGGCGTTACTGTCATTTTGCTGAGCCGCAATGGTCAGTGAACTGACGGGTTGACTCGCTATGGTGTTGGCAGGGTTGCTCTGACTGGCCATCTTATTAATAGCGGCGGTTTGCGCTTGATTACTGGCCGCTGACTTAATAGCAACCGCTTGCTCTTGCAAAGCACTACCTGCGGTTTCTAACTCAAGATCAACTGAGCTCAGCTCAGCAGTTTGTATTGTCGGTGCTGTTTGTACGCTTTGTGCATTTTGTTGTTTGGCCGTTACAGGCGTTGCAACCGCTTGCTCAGTTGATGCGGTGACTAAAGACTGCGCAGCGCCCTGCGGTGCTTGCGACACTTGGTTTAATGCTGCATCGTTTGCAGTGCTCTCACCACCCGCGGCCTTTAACGCTTTAGCCGCTTGCTCATCCAGCAGCGCTTTGCTCTCTGCCTTTATTGCTGAAGGCTCTAACGAAGCCAGTGCCGCGGCTTTATCGGCCGTTTTCTCTGGCACGACATCACCTAAGTTTGAGTCAATAACCTCGGTCAGCGCCGCAGCATCGGTTATCGGGATAATCGGTGTTAGGCGATCAGTCACTGGGCTGTCATTTAGCGTAAATTGTGTGGCACTGGTTTTTTGCTTTAAGGCTAACAAGGCAGCTGCTTGCGCTTGTTCCTGTTCAGCGTCAGTCAGCGGTTTTTCGCTTAATGTTGTTGCGGTCGCTGAGGTATTACCCGCTGAAGCGTTCAGCACATCCGTGTCAGCAACCTTGCTTGTTAGCGCCGTTGCAGAAGACGGTTCAGTCGTATGTGCCTGCGCCGTTAATTTACCCGCAGCCAGTTGTGCGGCACTAAACGCGTCTAGCGCAAGGTAACCAGCCGGTATTTCGGCACTGAGCAGCTGCGCATCAAACTCGTTAAAAAGGCTATCTTCAGGTGATGGCACAGGGCCAATAGTTTGAAAGTCCGGTATGGGTTGAATTTGAAAAAACTCAGCAGGATCGCGGGCACGATAACGTAACTGTGCGCTGGTATCTGTCGATTGTTTAATTAAGCCCAACCATTGGCCAGCAATATCTAATTCTGCGGCAAGCTCAGCGGATACTTCAGTATTGTCTGCTAACGAGGGATCCGTAACCATTTTGGACTCGGTAACAAAGGCACGATGATCAGCCATTGTGACTAACGGCTTCGCGGTGCTTGCTTGCGTTTGTTCGGTGCTCTCGGAGCTTACAGTGTTAGCAGTGTTAGCCACTGGTGCTTTAATCGCTTGGCGCGAATTGGCGGCAACATTTTGCCCTGCAGTACTCTTTTGTTGCTTATCTTGCAGCAATTGTTGAAACACGCCGGCTTGCTGCGCACTGGCTGGATCATTAAATTGCCCTGCTGCAGCCTGCTCGCCAGAGGGCGTGCTGTCTAAGCCGTTAAACATTAGGGAAAACTGTAAGCCTTGAGTCATGTGTTACTCCGCCTGCATCTAAGCTGCTGTGTAAGCCTATTTATATGCAAATACCATACAAAAACCGCGCCACTTTTAACTGTTTGCAATGGTTTAGTACTGTTCTGTCTGTTTAGTACGTTGATAAAAACGTTGCGCCGCGTACTCATCGGCCAGTTTTTGTTGTTGTTTTTCTGCTAGTTGAAATTCTTTTTGTCGAGCTTGTTCAACCAAGATCTCTAAGGCTTTACGCTTGGTTTGCATTTTTAACCAGGTTTGCCGCCGCTGCTCTGCCGCGTTACGATTTTGCTGTACCACACGACCTTGCTGAGTTAATGCCTGATCTAACTTACTGATAAAGCTTACATACTGATTATATTGGCGACCACCGAGGCCGGCACTGCCTTGCTGCAAGCTTTGCTGAATATATTCGGTGCGATAATCGGCTAAGCCTTGATATTTTTGCTCAGCCTGCACAAACGCTTGCTGTGCTCGTACAAATTGCGCCTGCAAGGTTTCCTCACGCTCTTTTTGTACTTTAATTAATAGCGTTAAGCGTTCATTGGCCATTAGTTAGCTCGCTTCGGTTGGGGTGCCAACTGACTGAGCAGCGTCAGACACTCGTCATATTGCACAATTTCTTTCATGCCTTGCTGTAAGAAGGTATTGATGCGCGGCAACATATTGATGGCCAAATCTAACTGCGGATCACTGCCTCGCACATAAGCGCCGATGGCAATTAAATCTTTGCTTTGCTGATAACTGGCATATAACTGTTTAATACTGCGCGCCATCAATTGGTGCTGCTCGCTGGTTACCGCGGGCATGACTCGACTGATCGATTTTTCAATATCAATTGCCGGAAAATGCCCGGCATCGGCAAGGCTGCGCGACAGCACAATGTGGCCATCTAAAATAGCGCGTGACGCATCAGCGATCGGATCTTGTAGATCATCACCTTCTGATAACACGGTATAAAAAGCGGTTATTGAGCCTTGATTGCCGGAGCCATTACCTGCACGTTCAACCAGCGCCGGTAATTTGGCGAACACCGAAGGGGGATAGCCCTTTGTGGCAGGTGGCTCACCAACGGCCAGGGCAATTTCGCGCTGCGCTTGGGCATAACGCGTAATAGAGTCAATCAGCAGTAATACATCAAGGCCTTGATCACGAAAATACTCGGCAACTTGCACCGCCGTTTCACAGCCTTTTAAACGCATTAACGGCGACACATCGGCCGGTGCGGCGACTACAACAGAGCGTTTCTTACCCTCGTCACCTAAAATTTCATCGATAAATTCCTTTACCTCGCGTCCCCGCTCACCCACTAAGCCCACCACAATAACATCTGCAGCCGTGCCGCGTGTCATCATGCCCAGCAACACACTTTTACCGACACCAGAGCCGGCAAATAAGCCCATACGCTGCCCCTTGCCAACGGTTAAAATGGCGTTGATAGAGCGGATCCCGACATCCAGTGGCTGTTTAATTGGCCGCCGATGTAGCGGATTTATCGGTTTACCTTTACCTGTGGCATAGTGTGTTGCTGTAATTGGCCCTTTACCATCCAGCGGTTGGCCCACACCATCAATCACCCGCCCCAGCAATGCCATGCTGAGCGGCACACCTTTGTGCTGCAACAGCGGCGTGACCCGAGCGCCTGGTACCACGCCGTCAATATCATCTTGCGGCATTAAATACACGCGCTCCTGGGCAAAACCCACCACTTCCGCCATAATTTGGCCGCGAGCACTGTCGACTAAACAGGCTTGGCCAATAGCCGCGCTGCAGCCCACGGCTTCCAGCGTTAAGCCGACCACCCGCACTAAGCGGCCAGAAACCATCGGCCGGCTCTGATGAATATACTGATGTTGCTGCTTAACTCGGTTAAGCAAGCTGACAGGTTCAGTCATAAAATCCCTGTGTTGTGCTGCATAAGCAGCATTGTCAGATAAAAAGCGGTTTACTCTGGAGAGGACTGATGCAGGAAGTGTTCCAAGCTGCTTTGTAAACGTTGCGTCAAACTTCTGTCGACACTGGATTTTTCGGCTTCTACCAAGCAACCGCCTTGTTCTACCAACGGCTCAGCACGTAATTGCCATTGGCGTTGCTGCAGATCGTCTGCTGAATAATGTTCGCGAATAATGGCTAAATCATCTGGATGCAGTTTAATCAGCAGTTGACCCGCTTGCATCGGTAAGGCCGCGGTGGCTTCTTGCATGGCTTGCAAAATCACCTGAGGATTAGTTTTGACTTCAACGCCGATCACGGCTTTGGCCATAGCCAAAGCTAACTCGGTTAATGCCTGCTCGACTTGCTGATTTAAATCGGCCAGCGGTTGCTGTAATTGTTCGATTAAAGCCGTTAGTTGCGCCAATTTTTCATCAATATCGGGCTGCGCCGCGGCGAGGCCTTGTTTTTTGCCTTCAGCCACACCTTGCGTTAAGCCATCTTGTTGCCCTTGTTCACGGCCTTCGTTGTACCCCTTACTAAAGCCTTCGTCTTTACCCTCGGCAAAGCCTTCATCATAAGCCGATTGCCGCAGTTGCTCCATGTCGGCCGCAGTCAGCGGTTTAAATCTTTCTTCTTCGTCGGCGGGGTCAGGGGTAGTCGTGTGGCTTGGGCGTCGTAAATTCAGCGCATTGGTATGCCCTGGCAGCATTTCGGTATCTGCCGTCATATCGGGGGTATCCCAAGTTTGCAGCAGATCAGAAACCTCTTCGTCTGGCGAAAAAGGTTTTTTATATCGAAACGCATCTTTACTCATCTAGCCCTCGCGCTTAAACGAATTCTTCGCCACCGCCGCCGCCTAACATAATTTCACCGGCATCAGACAAGCGTCGTGCCACCGATAAAATCTCTTTTTGCGCCGTTTCAACTTCACTGACCCGCACGGGGCCCATCGCTTCTAAATCGTCTTGTAGTAATTCAGCGGCGCGTTTCGACATGTTCTTCAAGATTTTCTCTTTCAGATTCTCATCGGTGCCTTTTAAGGCTCTCATTAATACATCTTGTTGTACTTCACGCAGAATGGCTTGGATACCACGATCATCAACGTCAATCAGGTTTTCAAATACAAACATCAGATCTTGAATTTGTTGCGCCATTTCTTCGTCATGCTCACGAATAGAATCCATCAGCTGACCTTCTAAGTTGGTATCTAAGTAGTTCAAGATATCGGCTGCCGCTTTTAAGCCGCCCATTTTCGCGGTTTGTGCACCCGCTTGACCGGCAAATTGTTTCTCCATAATTTCATTCAACTCCTGCAACGCGGCCGGTTGAACTTCTTCAAGGTTAGCAATACGCATGGTTAAGTCTAACCGAACTTTTTCTGAAAACTGCGATAAAATTTCGGCCGATTGCTCCGGCTCTAAATAAGATAAAACGATAGTTTGAATTTGCGGGTGCTCGTTGCGAATAATATTGGCAACCTGCTTCGAATCCATCCACTTTAACGAATCTAAGCCACGGGCACCGCCACCTAATACAATTTGATCAATCAGGTTAGCGGCTTTCTCTTCGCCTAACGCCGCCGTTAATGCCCGTTTGATAAACTCTTCGCTTTGGAAACCTATGGTACTAAAGTTTTGGATTTGTTCGATAAAGCGCCGATGGACCGCCGTGATCTTAGCTTGATTCAAATCGGTGGTTTGCGCCATCGCCATCCCCACCCGCTGCACCTGCTTCGGCTCTAAGTGCTTAAGAATTTGCGCGGCATCTTCTTCTGACAAACTCAGCAGTAAGATAGCGGCCTTTTCAACGCCATCTAACTTACTGACGTCAAAGATTTTAACTTCTTTTTTCTCACTCATCTTCAGCCAACCAATTCTTCACTACTAATGAGGACAGTTCCGGCTCGTTCGCCACTAAGGCACGCACCGCTCTTAATAAATCTTCGTCGCCATGCAGATCCGGTAACATCAAGGTGCCATCTGGCGCAAAACCGACAGATTTTTCATCAAACTGGGCAACCGCCAAGTCATCTTCGTTACCCAGATCTAAACCACTGGTCATGGCATCTTCATCATAAGCATCGACTGTTTCTGCCGGGTTCATCAGTTTCTTCAGCATTGGCAGCACGATACCCAGTAACAATACAATGATAACCAAGCCACCCATGACCAACTTAACCACTTGCAAGAACCAATCTTGTTGATAAATAGGCACATCGGCTAATACTTCAACTTGCTCACGGACGAAAGGCACCGAAATCACTTCGATAGTATCACCGCGTTGTACATCAAAGCCAACGCCACCTTGTAATAAACGGCGAATATTCTCTAGCTCTGCCTGTGCCATCGGGGTGGCGGGGCCAAGGGTACCATCTTCTTGGGGTACGCCTTGTTTATAATCGACCGCCACCGACACACTTAAGCGACGGATCACGCCACTTTGCTGGCTAGTATGGCTAATGGTGGTATCAAGCTCAAAGTTGCGAGTAGACTCACGACTATTGCGACCAGGGATCACCGCTTGCGACGCCCCGGTAGCTTGCTCAGGAATAGCCGAAGGCATTGGGGGTTGATTAGACAACGCACCAGGAATACCGCCACTGCCGCCGCCAACGCTGTTTTCTTCAATCACCATTTCGCTGCGAATGGCCGGTAAATCTGGGTTATAGCGCTTTTGGGTTTGCTCAACAGCGGTAAAGTCCATCATTAAGTCGACTTGCGCAGTGTAATTTCCCATGCCCAGTACCGGTAATAAGATGGAGTCAACTTTCTGACGATACTCATCTTCACGGCTACGTTGAATTTCTAATTCACGACGATTGCGGGCAGAGCTGCCATCTTGTGAACCGCTATTCAGTAAGCGACCATTTTGATCGGTTACGGTCACGCGGCTTGGCTCTAAGCTTTGCACGGCAGAGGCCACTAAATCGACAATCGCATCGACTTCACTGTCACGGATCACACGCCCGCCGCGCGCAGTCACTAATACCGTGGCGGAAGGTAAGGCTTGTTGCCGAGCAAACACGTTTTCTTTAGGAATAGCCAGTAGTACCCGCGCTCTGGCAATGCTTTGTAATTCTTCAATGGTTCTGGCCAGTTGTTGCTCACGGCTGTGCTTTAACCGTTCCATTTCTAAACGCTGACTGACTCCAAAACCGCTGTCTTGTAATAAAAACTCAGTACCTAATGACGGCTCTTGGTTTAAACCGGCACGAGACAAGCCTAAACGCACATCTTGTAAGGTATCTTCCGGTACTAAAATAACGTTACCTTCCAATTTGTATTTAACTTTTTGCGCGTCTAAATGATCCAGTGTTTGAATAAGCTCTTGCGTGTTGTAAGTACCCAGTGGCCGCATCTCAGGGGTTTTCGCCCAGAGAATGATCAAGATGGCAATACCCAAACAAATGGTTAATGCCACGATCAACGTGACCTGTCTTAACAAATCACCACTATTGCCCAGCGCACTCAAAAAGCCCGCCTTGCTTTGCGGTTGATTGTCATTGCTGAAATCGGTGTTGGTTAACGCCAGTTCCGTTGATTGATTATCTGCCACCATACTTCTCCTGCTTGCGCTACCCGTCTAATTAGACCGGCATCGACATAATTTCTTTATAGGCTTCGACCACTTTATTACGAACTTGCACGGTCGCTTCGAAAGCCAAAGAGGATTTTTGCGCGGCAATCATGGCTTGCGCCAAGGACACTTTAGGATCGCCCATTTCAACTGCGGTCGCCATGCCACGGCTTTGCTGCTGTAGTTCATTGACACTGCCTAGCGCGTTTTTAAACAAGGTGGAAAAATCTGACTGGCTGCTGTTTGTCGGCTGCACCGCCATGCTTGGATCGGCTTCGAAGGGCAAAGCACGTGCTTGGGTTGCCATGCTTTGCATTTGGGCATATAACGCCTGACCTTTAATTTCCATAATGCTGCCTGTCAAAATTTTGTTATTTACGAGGATATAACAGACTAAGCAGAAGTTGTGCCAACTCGCCAAACATAGGGAAAACAGGGGTTATAACCAGACAGCCTTACGCTGCATCGGCATTCGTTGCCAAGCAGCGTAAGGCTTTGTAGTGAAATGACGTATGAGGCTCGCTTAAGCCGGAATATCAATACCTGACTCGCGCATCCGCGCTAATTTGTAACGCAAGGTGCGATCACTGATACCCAGCTTTTCGGCCACGTCTTTGCGCTTAAAAGCACAAGCCTGAAGCGTGGCAAGAATAAGCTTATGCTCTTGCTCATGAATTTCAGTTTTAAAATCGGTGGTGTCTGCCGTGGTTGAACCTACACCTTGCACGCGTGGCACGGCACTTTGCCCCAGTGAACCCGGCACTTCTAATAAAATATCAGCCGCCGCAATCTCAATGCCGCCTTGTAAAATTAAAGCACGCTGGATCACATTATCGAGCTCGCGCACATTACCTGGCCAGCTGTGCTGGGTTAAACGCTGTTGAGCCGCTTTACTCAACTGGCAAGTTGGCCGTTGTTGTTTATGGCAATGCCGGCGCAATAAATGCTCCGCCAACGGCACAATATCTTCCGGGCGCTGCGCTAATGCAGGCCAACTTAACGGAAAAACATTTAAACGATAATACAAATCTTCACGAAAAAGGCCATCGGCTACCGCTTGAGCAAGCTCACGATTACTGGTGGCTAAAATGCGCACATCTAACTTAATGGTTTTACGACTGCCCAGCCGCTCTACTTCGCGCTCTTGTAGCACACGTAAGAGTTTAACCTGCAAATTCATCGGCATTTCAGTAATTTCATCCAGCAGGATAGTACCGCCTTGTGCTTGTTCAAATTTACCCGGACACGCCGCCACCGCACCGGTAAAGGCGCCCTTTTCGTAACCAAATAAGGTGGATTCCAACATATTATCGGGGATCGCTGCGCAGTTAATGGCGATAAAAGGCTCAGCAGCACGGGCTGATTGTTGATGAATATAACGCGCCAGCACTTCTTTTCCCGAGCCACTAGGCCCTAAGATCATCACACTGGCTTCAGAATGCGCCACCCGCTCGGCCAATTGTAACAGGGCTTTGCTCTGCTCGGCCGCGGCAATCGGCGTGAAGCTGTCTGTTGGCTCAGCAACCACATAACGCGCTACCGTACTGACCAGCACCTCAGGTGAAAACGGTTTCGATAAATAATCAATCGCCCCTAAGCGAATCGCCTCAACCGCATCTTGCACGGTGGCATAGGCCGTCATCATCAGCACAGGTAATTGCGGATGTTGTTCGCGTAAGGTTTTTAACAAGGTTAAACCCGATACCGAGCCCATTTGCACGTCACTGATCACCAGTTGCACACTTTGTTTTTTTAATAGCAGCAAGGCTTCTTCGGCACTGGCGGCACTGAGCACCTGATAATTGACCAAACTCAGTGTATCGATTAAGGCTTCGCGTAAACCGGCATCATCTTCCACAATTAATATTTTCAGATCTGACATGGCTTTACTCCTTAGTCTTAGTCGCTGAGGCACTATGATGAATAGGCAAGCTGATCTCAAAACAGGCGCCACTTAACGCCCCCTTTGGCCTTGCTGCTAACTCAACATAATGAATACTGCCCTGATGGCTATGGACCACCGCCTGTACAACCGCTAGACCTAAACCACTGCCACCGGCTTTATTGCTAAAAAACGGCTCAAACATCTGCGCTTGCACGGCTAGCGGAATACCCGGGCCATTATCACTAAATTGCCAGGTTAACTGCCCCGCTTTGCCAATTTGCTGCGCTAAGCACAATTGTGCGTTATCGCCTGCAGCTTGTAAGCTGTTGTGCAATAGGTTTAATAAGGCTTCTACTAGGCTGTTTTTATTACCCAGTAAAGATACTTGCGGTGTGGTTAAACTGATTTTAAGGGTGGCATGATGATGGCTTAGCAAGGCTTCGCTGCGCAGTTCCAGCTCGTCCATTAATTGCTGCAATGTCATGCTGGCCACGGCTTGTGCCGTACCTGAGCGCGCAAATAACAGCATATCGTTCACTTGCTGCTCTAAATCGTGCAAGCGCGCCAGTAACTTATCTTGAAATTGTTCACGTGATTGATGGGGCAATTTTGGGCTACGCAAATTCTCTGCATATAGCATGGCAGAAGATAAAGGGGTGCGAATTTGATGCGCGAGCGTCGCCATCATTTTACCCAGTGTGGATAAACGCTGCAGATGACTTAAGCGATTTTGTAGCTCACGTGTTTCGGTGAGATCGGTCAACACAATAAGCTGCCCCGAGTCGGGTGTTAAAGCACTGATTTGCAGTTTTACGCGCCGCCCATCCGTTAACGATACTTCTAAGCCATCATCACTGCGAGGTCGAAAGCAGCGGTTAATCACATTAAGCCATGACTCACCGAGCAAAGGCTCGCCAAGCATCTCTACAGCAACATGATTCACTTCAATCACTCGGCCCCAACCATCAAGCAACACCACGCCGGAGGGTAAGCATTGCAGAATGTGTTTTAACCGCTGCTCTTTCGAGCGCGCACTGCTTTTTGTGGGCGCGATCAAAGGATGCACAGTCGCACTTGATACTTCATTCAAGTGGCTGGTTGCGGTTAATACTGACATAGAGTGGCTCCTGCTGCTAAGGGCCAACAGCGAAGCAGTTGGCGGATCTTAACAGGAGCAATGCAGAGAATGTGCCATGATTAAATTATTGATATTAATAATCTTTATGCGTCAAAAATCTGACAACAGGCTCAAGATGATGCAGAGTTACTCGTCTTTACCTAAATTATATTTACGCATTTTTTCAACCAAGGTAGTGCGGCGCAAACCTAGAATATCGGCTGCCCGCGCCACTACAAAATCGTGGCGCTCTAGCGCTTGAGAGATAAAACGGATTTCTAATTCAGCCAAATACTCTTTTAAGTCTAAGCCCTCTTCCGGCAAGTTATCTTGAGTGATAACAGAAGTAAATGTGGCTACAGACTCAAAACCGGCGGCCTCCTCACTGTCGCTGCTGTCATCGCTTTGAAATAACGCATTTAACAGATCACGCTCTTGTAATTCTTCTGGATACACCGGCTGATAAGATTCAACATCTAGGTGCTGATATTTTTTCGGTAGCTCGGCCACATCGACGATCTGATCCGGATACATGATCACCATACGTTCGAGTAAATTAGCCAACTCGCGCACATTACCCGGCCAACTGTGTAACTTTAAACTGTCGAGTGCGCGTTCAGTAAACTTCACTTTTGCTTGATGTGCGGCATATTGGCGATTGAGTAATTCATTAATTAAAATCGGCAAATCGTCTGCACGATCGCACAGCGCAGGAGTATCGATAGGAAACACATTTAAGCGATAGTATAAATCTTCCCGAAAACTGCCGTCTGTGATCATCACTTCTAAATCGCGATGCGTTGCCGCAATAATCCGCACATCGGCTTTCAGCGTTTGGCTACCGCCTACCCGCTCAAAAATTCGCTCTTGCAACACCCGCAGCAATTTCACTTGCATGGGCTGTGGCATATCACCAATTTCGTCCAAAAATAAGGTGCCACCTTGTGCTAACTCAAACCGACCTTTGCGGGTAGAAATAGCCCCGGTAAAGGCGCCTTTTTCATGTCCAAATAATTCGCTTTCTAACAATTCGGCCGGAATAGCCCCACAATTAATTGGCACAAAGGGCCCATTCGCGCGGTTCGATAATAAATGAATATTGCGCGCGACCACTTCTTTACCGGTACCAGAAGGCCCTAATACCAGCACATTCGCTTCTGTTTTGGCCACTTGCTGGATCAAAAAACGAATTTTTTGCATGGCCGGTGTTTGCCCAACCATGCCATCGAAGCGCACTTGATTATCTTGCTGTTTATGGGTGGGTAATAAGCGATGGTACTGCTGCGCATCACGCAAAAGCTGCGTTAAGCTATTATAAGAAAAGGGCTCACTCAACACGCCAATCACGTTGGCCTGCTCTAATAAATAACCTTGGCTGTCACCAATAACTAAAAACGCACTTGCCGGAAATTGCCGAATAATAGTACTGGCATCCAATTGATCAATCGCCCCGAACACAACCACCGAAGCCGGATGATGTTGTAGGGTATTGGCCAAATCAGCAGGGCTCACCAGCTGATGAGCTTCACCAATAAAACTGCAGACGGTGGACAAACGCTCACAGCGATTGAGTTGCAAATCAACCAGATAAAGATGAGGGTTATCAGACATAAGCGCACAGTTTATAACTATAATTGACTTTATTGTACAAGCTGTGCGCAGCCTTGCAAGGTAAAACGCTAATTTTTTGACAGGGCGTCAAAAAATTAGCGTTTAGCAAAATACTGATATACGCAGTTTAACTAAGCAGCGATAACGCTTGCTCTGAACTAACACGTGCTTGCATCGCCACATTCACCGAGCTTTGCGATAAAATATTATTGGCCGCACGTTCGCTACTGGCTTTCGCATAATCAAGATCAGCAATACGCGAACGCGCTTCAGAAGTAGCGACTTGCTGACCTGATACCGCACGAGAAGCACTGTCAAAGGCATTGATACTAGCCCCGACCTCAGTTTGCAACGCATTTAACTGCTCTGCCACAGCGCGCACCGTTGTCAGAGTTTGTGGCTGAGTTAAATCAATACTGAACAAGTTTTGACTGTTCAGCGCTGCGCCTAAATCTTGGGTTTGTAATTGTAGATTGCTATCACCAGCATTAAAGCTAAGCGCCGTATCTTCAAAAAGTTTCTTACCGGCAAACTCCGCCGTTAAACCTTGTTGGATATTGGCTAAATAACCATTCGCTTCGCTTTGCAGCGCTTGTTTGTCAGCATCGCTATAAATGCCATTACCGGCAGCAATCGCCAACCGCTCAATTTCATTCACGTTATCGCTAATCCCTTGCACCGCTTGCTCATAAACCCGCGCAAACGCCACTCCATCGGCAATATTACGCTGCCCTTGCTGCTGACCATTTATCACGCTGCTCAACCGATTACTGATTTGCAAACCCGCCGCATCATCGGCAGCGCTGGTAATACGCTTACCACTGGCTTCTTGCTGGGCTAATTTCTGTTGTTGCTGCAACACATTAGTTAAGATGTTATTGCTTGGCGTTGTAATTTTCATCAGCATGCCTCGTTATCAAATCTTAATTAAGTTTAGCCCTTAAGTGGTGTTAACTCAAATGAATGGCGCTATCAAAATGCGTACAGAAACGACTAAAGGCTTCACTTAAAATACAACTGCTGCGATTAACTTGCATCTGCTCAGAAACGGGTTAAACTAATTTAACTGACCTGCTGTTTTTACAAGACTTTTTAGGTTTTTACTTTAAAGCAGTTACAAATGGCATGTGTTATGCTTTACCGTAAATAACGAGAAAAATGGGTGGGCAGACAATGTTTGATGGCAAAACGATCCTAATCACTGGCGGTACTGGCTCATTCGGGCATAAATATACTCAAACTTTACTTGATCGCTATAAACCAAAAAAAATCATCATTTATTCTCGCGATGAGCTAAAACAATATGAAATGCAGCAACGCTTTAATCAAAGCTGTATGCGCTATTTTATTGGTGATGTTCGCGATGGTGACCGTTTAGTTAGAGCGATGCATGGTGTAGATTATGTGATCCATGCTGCGGCACTGAAGCAAGTTCCTGCAGCAGAATATAACCCGACCGAATGTATCCGAACCAATATCAATGGTGCCGAGAACGTCATTAATGCTGCCATCGATTGTAATGTTGAAAAAGTTATTGCCCTCTCCACTGATAAAGCCGCAAACCCAGTCAATTTATATGGTGCCACCAAACTCGCCTCTGACAAATTATTCGTCGCCGCAAATAATATGGTGGGAGGAAGTCGCCCCCGTTTCTCTGTTGTGCGCTACGGTAATGTTGTAGGCTCTCGTGGTTCAGTTGTTCCTTTCTTTCAACAACTGATTGATAACGGCAGCGACCATCTGCCGGTTACCCATCAAGATATGACGCGCTTTTGGATTAGTTTGCAGCAAGGCGTAGATTTTGTATTGAAGAACTTTGAACGGATGCTTGGCGGTGAGATCTTCGTACCCAAAATACCCTCTATCCGCATTACTGATTTAGCCAAAGCTATGGCCCCTGATTTACCCATTAAAATTGTCGGCATTCGCCCCGGTGAAAAACTTCATGAAATGATGTGTCCAGGCGATATGTCCTACCACACCTATGAGTTTTCAGACCACTTTGTGATTGCGCCCGCCATTAAGTTTTTTAATCGCAGTAATGATTTTACTTCTAACGCGATTAACGAACAGGGAACACCAGTCTTAGATAATTTTGAATATGTTTCAAATAGCAATCCGCACTTTTTATCAATTGCTGAAATCTTAGAATTCAATTTGGATGTATCTCTATGATTCCCTATGGTAAACAGCAACTGGATTCAGATGATATCGCGGCAGTCACGGCGGTATTGCAATCTGCATGGCTCACCCAAGGACCACAAGTTCCCGCTTTTGAACAAGCTATCAGTGTATTGTGTGGCGCCAAACATGCTGTAGCGGTAAACAGTGCGACATCGGCTTTGCATATTGCCTGCCTTGCACTTGACGTTGGCCCTGGCGATTTAGTTTGGACCTCTGCCATTTCGTTTGTTGCGTCGGCCAATTGCGCGCTTTATTGCGGTGCAACAGTTGATTTTGTTGATATTGAGCTTAATACCGGCAATATGTGTGTTAACGCTTTAGAAGCAAAATTACTCATAGCAAAAAAAACTAATACCCTTCCTAAGGTCGTTATTCCAGTTCATTTTGCCGGTCAACCCTGCAACATGGCCAAAATCGCGCAATTAGCGGCCGAGTATGGTTTCAAGGTTATTGAAGATGCGTCTCACGCCATTGGTGCACAGTATCAAGGTAAAGCCGTTGGCAGTTGTCATTATGCCGATATCTGTATATTTAGCTTTCATCCGGTGAAAATTATCACTTCTGGTGAAGGTGGTATGGCTCTGACAAACCAAAGCGACGTTGCTCGTAAAATGCAGCTGCTGCGCAGTCATGGCATTACCTCTGAGACCACAGAGTTTAATGAAGAGAGTCATGGCCCTTGGTATTATCAGCAGCAACTTTTAGGCTTTAACTATCGGATGACGGATTTACAAGCGGCCTTAGGTTTGAGTCAATCACATAAATTGTCACAATTTGTTACCAAACGTAATAAGCTTGCCCAGCAGTATCAAAAGCTTTTAGCGCCTTTTAATAGGATTATGCCGTTGCAAGTGCAGGCGGATTGCTACAGCAGCTATCATTTATTTGTTGTTAGGCTAACGGGGCTTTCTAAAACACACCATAAAGCCTGCATTGAACACTTACGTGGCAAAGACATTATTGGTCATCTGCATTATATTCCGATTTATTTACACCCCTTCTACCAACAACAAGGTTTTCAACCTGGTTATTGCGAGCAGGCTGAACGCTATTATCAGCAGGCGGTGACCTTGCCATTATATCCTGGTTTAACGTTGAAGCAGCAAAGTCATATTGTGCAAGTATTAACAGACTTTTTGTCTAACGACCTTTAGTCATGTTTTTTAAACGGCATTTCAGGAACTCGTTATGAATATCGCCATTATTCCAGCCAGAGGAGGCAGTAAGCGGATCCCGCGTAAAAACATAAAATTGTTTTGTGGAAAACCAATGATTGCCTATCCGATTATCGCAGCAATAGACAGCGGTGTGGTGGATAAAGTGATTGTATCAACGGACGATGCAGAAATTGCTGATATTGCAAAACACTATGGGGCTGAACTCCCTTTCTTTCGCAACAAAGACTTAGCGGATGATTACACGAGTACCAGCGCCGTAATAAAAGACACCATACAACGTTTACTTCAGCTAGGCTGGTCAATTAATCATTGTGCTTGCCTGTATGCCACAACACCGCTACTGAGCGCGAACACTATTAAAGAAATGCTTGTCACGCTAACAAGCACTAATGCCTCCTATGTATTTACAGCAGCGCGTTTTTCTTTTCCTATACAGCGCGCGCTATTGCAAACTGCAAGCGGCGGTGTAACACCTTTTGATCGCAATAGTATCGGCAAACGTTCGCAAGATTTAGCCCCCGCTTATCATGATGCCGGCCAGCTATATTGGGCCACAGCAAGTACATGGTTAAACGCTGAACACAACATTTTTGGCGAACAGTCCAAAATGCATGTTCTGCCTGATCATTTGATACAAGATATTGATACACCCGGCGATTGGCTTCGGGCAGAATTGCTGTATAAATTGCTGCAACAGGAACATCCCTAGCATGAAAGTGCTGTTTCGGGTTGATGCCTCTGTCACAATTGGCAGTGGCCATGTTATGCGTTGCTTAACATTAGCAACAGCGCTACGAAAACAACATATTGACTGTCACTTTCTGTGCCGTGAAACACAGGGAAATTTACTGGCGCTGATTACAGAGCAAGGTTTTGAAACTTTTAGCTTACCTTGTGAGCCGGCGAATGAACTGCTTGATAGCCAACAAAGCTTGGCCAAACTAAGCTTTCACTATCAATTACTGGTGCTTGATCATTACCAATTAGGATATACATATTGCAAACAGATGCGATCACGTTGTCGTTATATTATGGTGATAGACGATTTAGCCAACAGAACACATGATTGCGATCTTTTACTCGACCAAAACTTGCTAGCTAATGCGGCTAATCGATACCGTAAACTTGTCCCTGCACATTGTAAAACCTTAACAGGTCCTTGCTATGCATTACTACGTGAGGAGTTTTATCAAATTTATCCACCTCGAACTCAGCATCAGATTCTGGTTGGTTTTGGTGGCAGTGATGAGCAAAACTTAACGTCTTTGGCAATTAAAGTGATTGCACAGTTAAAGATCCCAGGCATTTCGGCCGATATAGTAATTGGCGCTAATAACCCTTGGCGCGAACAGTTAATGTCACAGCTGGCCGCTTACCCTAATTTCACATTACATATTCAATGCAACAATATGGCTGAGTTGATGGCGCGTGCTTCATTAATGCTCGGCGCCGGCGGCGCGACACACTGGGAAAGATGTATAACAGCTTTACCCGGGCTGGTGGTGGTGGCTGCCGACAATCAAAAAGCCATTACCGAATACCTAGCAGAGCAAGGAGCCTGTATTTTTTTGGGAATGGCTGACGAGATAACTGAGCTAAGCTTAACGCTACAACTACAACATTATTTAACACAGCCGAACTTACTGGCTGCAGTTAGCCAACACGCAGCTGCGATTGTGCCAAAAGATGCGGGAACCCCTTTAGTGGTAAGCGCAATATCAAAATTAATTAACTAAAAAATTTGGAAATGAGGTCAACAAATGGCTGTTATTACGCTGGGAAAACATCAGATTGGCGCTGGTAATCCGCCCTTTATCATTGCTGAGCTCTCTGGTAACCATGACCAAAGTTTAGAAAAAGCGTTAGCCATGGTAGATGCCGCAGCAAAATGTGGTGCAGATGCAATTAAACTGCAAACCTATACCCCAGACACCATTACGCTAAATGTGCATGAAAATGAGTTTTTTATCGATAACCCGGCTAGCTTATGGCACGGCTGCTCGTTGTATGAACTTTATAAAAAGGCCATGACACCCTGGGAGTGGCATAAACCGTTGTTTGATCGTGCAAAAGAGCACGGTATGTTAGCCTTTAGCTCGCCTTTTGATTTAACCGCAGTAGACTATCTGGAACAGTTAGATGTGCCCTGCTATAAAATTGCCTCGTTTGAAAATATCGATCATGGCTTAATTGCTGCCGTTGCCCGCACCGGCAAGCCGGTGATCATCTCAACCGGCATGGCCACCCAAGCTGAATTAGCAGAAGCCGTTGACGTGCTGCAACGCAACGGTTGCAACGACATTATCTTGTTAAAATGTACCAGCAACTACCCGGCACGCCCTATCGACGCCAACTTAAACACTATTCCACACCTGGCGGCGCTGTTTGACTGTCAGGTTGGCTTATCCGATCACACAGCCGGTATTGGTGTCAGCGTAGCTGCTGTCGCGCTAGGCGCAAGTGTGATAGAAAAACACTTTGTGTTGGATCGCAGCGAAGGTGGCATAGACTCAGCCTTTTCTATGGAGCCGGACGAGTTCAGTTTACTGGTATCGGAATGTCGTAAAGCTAAAGATGCCTTAGGTAAAGTGCATTACGGCTGTACCGATAAAGAGATAGCCTCGCGGATACACCGGCGCTCGCTCTATATTGCTAAAGATATGCAAGCCGGAGATATATTTACCGCAGAAAACCTGCGTTCAGTGCGGCCGGGGCTTGGTTTAGCACCGAAATATTTGCCACAACTTCTTGGCCGTAAAGTAAAACAGGATGTGACGATGGGCACGCCACTTAGCTGGGATTTGCTGTGACAGAGCCACTGTCCGGCAGCGCATTGCTGTTAACCAGTGCCAGCGCCAAAATTCCTATGTTGCAAGCAGCCAGGCAAGCCTGGCTGCGGTTGTTCCCAACCGGAAGTATTATTGCTGGTGACACCCAACGGCTATGCGTCAGCAGAGCAGTTGCTGACAGTTTCTGGCAAATGCCAGCCACAGTTAATGCAAATAAAGCTGAACTCCGCAGCGGCTGTATTGAACGCAACATAAAGGTCATCCTGCCCAGCCGGGATGGTGAACTGTTGTTTTGGGCGAAAAACCGCGCTTACTTTGCTGACGCCGGCATTCATATTATTGTGTCGCCAGAGGCCGGCATTAAATTGTGCCTAGATAAATTGGCCTTTGCTGAATTTGGGCGGCAGCATCAACTACCTATTATTCCAGCGTCATTAAAAATTGACGACATTATCGCAGAGCAATTTGTAGTGAAAGAGCGTTTTGGTGCCGGAGCCAAATCTATCGGACTGGCGCGGAGCAAGGCGCAGGCCATTCAGCATGCTAAACAGTTACAGAATCCAATCTATCAGCCTATGCAAAGAGGAAAAGAAATCAGTATCGATGCATGGCTGGACAGAGATAGCTGTGTAAAAGGCCTGATACTGCGACAGCGGGATAAAGTTGTTGCCGGTGAATCGCAAATTAGCACCACCTTCAGCGATACGACTTTAGCTCAGCAGTTCAGCTATATATTGGCAAAGCTGAAACTAACAGGCCCTGTGGTTATGCAAGCCATTATTGATGCCAGCGGCAAGCCGCATATTATAGAATGTAATAGCCGTTTTGGCGGTGCTTCTACCTTAAGCATCGTGGCTGGGCTTGATAGCCTGTATTGGAGCTTTTTGCAAGCCATGCAGCCAGAGGCTATGCTTACAGCATTTATCGCAGCAACACAGCCCATCAGGCAACTACGCTACAGTATGGATACCTATCAGTATGATCCTGATTTTTGATCTGGATGACACCTTATACGATGAACGTCAGTTCGTCGAAAGCGGCTTTCGCGCTGTAGCCGCTATGGCACAGCAGCGCTGGCAATTAGATGCCGCCAACGGTTTTCAACGTTTATGTCAGTTGTTAGACAGCCAGGGGCGCGGGCGTATTTTTGACGAGTGGTTAGCACCGCACAACCTGGCCACGAAAACCAATATCAGTGACTGTGTGCGCCGCTACCGCTTACATAAACCGGCTCTGACACTACCGCAAGCCCACCGCCAAATGCTACAAAACTTGCCTGGGCCACTTTATCTTGTCACCGACGGCCATAAAATAGTACAGCAAAATAAACTCGAGGCACTTGGCTTAGCGCCTTATTTTAAACGTATGTTTATTACTCACCGTTTTGGCATAAAGCATGCTAAACCTTCTACCTATTGTTTTGATTTAATCCAGAAAGCAGAACAATGTAGCTGGCAGGATCTAGTTTATATTGGCGATAACCCGGCAAAAGACTTTGTTAATCTGAATAAAAAAGGCGCACAAACTGTCCGCATTTTGACAGGCTGCCACAAGGATGCGCAGGCTAAACCAGGCTATGACGCTAAAACGCGGCTGCATACTCTTACTGAGCTGAAGCAACTGCTAAAAGGTAACCACAATAATGTCTGATAAAGCAAAATTTACTGAACAACGCCACGCGCTGGGGTTTATGGAAGCTATGCCCAAACCCTCAGAGCCACAGTTACAGGCGCATTATAACGCTAAGTACTACCAGGTGCCCGAAGGCTCTTACCAAAGCACTTATACTAAGCATGAGCTCGAGTATTTTCACAACATCGCCAGTGTCGCTCACCGTGTAGCACAGCAAAATAACTTGCATCGCAGCTTACTGGACCTGGGCTGTGGTGAAGGTTTTTTTGTCAACGCTTTTAACACCTTTGGCTGGGAGCTTGCCTGCTGTGATTATTCTGACTTTGGTATCAGCAAACACAACCCGCATTTGTTGCCGTATTTTCAGCAAGGCAGTATTGAACAAAGCCTTGCACACTACAAAGGCCGCATCTTTGGCCTGATTAACCTGCAAAACGTGCTGGAGCATGTACTGGATCCGTTCGAAACCATGGCCACACTCAAACCCCTGCTGTCAGCCAGTTCCGCCCTGAGAATTAAAGTACCAAATGACTATTCAGACTTCCAACTGGCCTTGCAACAACAAGGCTATACCGACAATACCTGGTTTGCCCCACCGGAGCATTTGAGCTATTTTAACCAGGAAAACTTGACCCGTTTTATCTCTGCATGCGGATATCGTTTATTGTCGTTACAAACCACCTTTCCTATCGAAGTTTTTCTAACAAATTCACATTCTAATTACTGGCAGGACCGAAGCTTAGGTAAACAAGCGCATTTTAGCCGCGTATTTTGTGAAAACTTTCTGATTGGCAATAATATCGATAATTATATTCGTTATGCTGAAGCTAGTGCAGCCCTGGGCTTTGGCCGTGAGCTGGTCGCTTATGTCACACCTGAGTAAGCCTTAATTTTCGAGAAAAAATGAACAACAAAGCAAACACCAATCTAGTGGTATCAACAGACTCATCAGCTAAAGAAGCATACAGCCGCAAGAGCTTTTACCAAACCTTTAGCTACTGCCCGTTGCCACCGGCAGAAATGCTGAATAATTTAGGGCTGTTTATGCGCCGTCAGGATCTGGCACGCATTATGTTTATGGATGAGTTATATAAGGGCACTGCCGGTGCATGGTGTGATCATGGAGTTTGGTGTCCGTTTGTGGCAAAACCTTGCGCTGTTTTCTTCGTTTCGTGGCATGTATGAACCTTACAACTATAACCGTAAGATCATTGGCTTCGATACCTTCGAAGGTTTCCCGTCCGTATCTGAAAAAGACGGCAACAACGATGTCATTAAAAAAGGCGCATACAGTGTCACTGAAGGTTACGAGCACTACCTAGACAGTGTGTTGCAATACCATGAATCAGAAAGCCCGCTGAGCCACATTAAAAAGTATGAAATTATTAAAGGTGATGCTACCGCAACTCTGAAGCAATACTTGACGGATAATCCACAGACTATTATCGCCATGGCCTACTTTGACTTTGACATTTACGAGCCGACCAAAAGATGTCTGGAGTTAATCAAAGACCATTTGACCAAAGGCAGTGTTATTGGCTTTGATGAGCTCAATTATCATAAGTTTCCTGGAGAAACCCTAGCATTAAAAGAGGTATTTGGCTTGGATAAATATGCCATAAGACGCTCGCCACAGAGCCCGCTTACCTCTTACATTGTAATAGAATAACAATACCACATCTTAATAACTTCAAATAGCGCCGGTGCTTTCGAATACAAATAACGCTGCTACGAAATCCGGCACTTGCTATAATGCTAAATACGGCATTAATAAACTACAATACAGCGTCAACACTGCATCTTTAGCAACTGCTTTTAACGTTAAAGAACGTGTTTTACTGGGTACTGCAGATCACAACGCTTTACTACATGCTCTACAAAACAGTGAATCTCTGCTGGTTTTTCAGCCGGATCTCGATTTTTTGTATGCCTCTTTTTTTACCGTTCCTTGGTATCAAGCTACAGCTCAGGTAGTTATTTGTACTGAAATAAAAACGTTAGAACAGCACCTAATTACAGAATATCAGAGTGGAAATCTTGATTTAATCAATTTTTATATTGATATGCCTTACTATGAACAACATCTGTTTGCGGCTTATCAACTTTTGCGGGAACTAGTGCAAAACACCAATGGAAAAACCAATTACGTTGAAAAACAGCTGCAAAGTGTCAGTCGTTGCTTCACCAATTCTAAACAGGCCCGCTACCTTGTTAGCACCACACCCGTTCTAACTGAGCCCGTGTGCATAATAGGTAATGGACCAAGTTTAGACTTACACCTCACATTTTTACGCGAAAATCGCCAGGGTCTTATTTTAATTAGTTGTGGTACAGCCCTAATCACATTACAACGGCATGGCTTAGTACCAGACTTTCACGTTGATCTTGAACGTGGCATTGATACGTTGGAGCGTTTGCAACAATTACCGCGTAACTATTTAAAACAAATTAATTTAATCAGCCCGTTAGATCAGCACCCGCAGATTTGTAAACTGTTTCAAACTGCATTATTAGTTACCCTAGCAGGTCAAGAATGTCGTTCTGAACTAGAATACAATTTGGCACCAAAGCAACTACTCGCGTTACATTATGCCTATTATACCGTTACCAATTTAGCTGTTGACCTGGCTTTAACTATTGGCTGCCAAAACCTTTTTCTAATTGGTATCGATTTTGGCTTTAAATACTTAACAGCACACCATGCTAAAGCGTCGGATTATTTTACTTCACAAGGCACCGAAATATATGACTTTGAACTCGCCCATGGCGCAGCTTATAAAGTAGAAGCAAACTTTGGCGGACACTGTTTAACTGTGCCACCGTTTGATGCAGCAAGAAAGCTGATGTCTGAGCGCATCAAACTTGCGTCAACACAGAAAGTATATAATTGTAATGATGGTGCCAAAATAGAGGGGGCTATCGCATTAACAAAACCGCAAATAACGATTCAAACCGAAGCTGTTGCCGCTGCGTTAAACACCATCAACAACTTGTTTATTAAACCTAAAGCGTTTTCAACAGCATCCAGTTCGCATCACTATATAGAAGACAGTATCAAGCTTGTCGAGCAAATGCTGGCGCTATCAGCTAAAGGTGCCCAAATCAGCCTACAGCAGCAAGTTGCCATAAAAAGGCAAATCTTGGAAAAAACCAAACTAAACCAGCAGCATACCTGCTATCAACTGTTTAATGGCGCCTTGCGTTACATCGAAATGGTGACAGCAACTTTACATTACTTTGCTTTGCCAACAACTAGGTTTGATACAGTGAGGCAAGCATGGTTAAACTACTTGGCACACTGCTTATTACAACTGAAAAGGGAAAGTCAAAAAAGTGCAGCACCTAGTCACTAATTGGTTTTTGATTTATCACTAAACAAATGCTCAACGCTAACATTACAAAAACTAAATGGATCAGCTTTGTACTGTTGTTCAGCTTGTTGCAAGTAATCACGCCAGATTGCAAGCACTTGATTAAAAGCATCAAAACGTGCTGGATCTTCTTTTTTACTGGCAGCAGGAATCAGTCTGGCTAAAACCGTTAGAAAATAAATGGCGCTACCGCATAACAGGTAAAACCCTAAACGCTGCTCACTAAAATAGTGATCCCATAAATATTCCCACTGCTTAGGTAACAACTGTTTTGCTTCTTGCTCGTCAGTTACAGGGCTACACATATTACATAATTGGGTGGTGATAGATGAGAAATCCGTTGCTAATACCTTGGCTTTTATTTCGTCTGCAATCAAGCTTAAGTCATAATTATGGAAGCTATTATCAAAAAATTCTTCTATCGCAGTCGAAACGGCATAATCTACTGGTTTAATTATAATATTCTCTGGTAGCAAAGGGTAAGCCCCTTTTATAAAAGCGCCATCACTACAGTTAAAAAACTGTCGATCTTTTGCGGCAGAGGCTATTCTTAACTCCATAATACTGCGCGAAAAGTCAAATTCTGGTTTGGTTTGAACAACGTCTCTAAAATTACCTTTAATCACCAAGTTATAATCAAAATCACTCACTTGCTGCAAGCTTGAACCATCATTTTCACGATAATAAGCAGAAAACTTTGAATGGTGGTTGTTAGGGTCGACGTAACCTAAATCGACACCAAACAAATAAATTTGTTTAAATCCTAACTCAGTGAATAAATCTAATACCAAATTAGAGACTGTAGGATAGCAATAATTAAGTTCAACCGGCTTAAGGCGATGTTGTTCTAACGCTGTACTAAAGAGGCTTGTTGAAGATTCCCCTGTTTTGAGCGCTAAATACACCTTTTTAAAAAGCGCGGCAGTTTCAGGATGAACACCATTTATCGACAATAGCGAAATCGATTTAAGCCATTTAGGATCTTTGACTTGGCTTATCCAACCTACAGTAGCGCGATTTTGTTCAATTTCGGCATGAAAATCTGGGGTTATCCCCAGCTTATAAAGTGATCTCAACGCTGTACCACAGCTTATAACAATCAAGTTATCGCGCTGCTCTTTGATATATTGGTAGCTCTTATCTAAACTTGGTCCATTTCCTACAATAATGACCGGGAGGTCTAGGGTTGCAATATCAGACTCGCGATATGGTTGCCGTAATAACAAACCGTGGTTTTGAGAAAAACTGTGATAAGTATGCGCAACACCATAACGCACATGGTCAAAATTCTCCCCCATGGCAACAATAATTTTTAATTGTGACTGCAGCTTTTGCAGAGAAAGTTTCATTCCTGGGGTTAAAAACGAATTAAATACCAAACTGTTGGCTAAACCATAGGCGCCCGTTTGGTAATATTGGCTCATAATATCAGTAAAGTATTCCTCCCCTGAGCCCCCGATATTAAAGTAAAAACGCTGCTCCGTTGCGGCGGCTTTATTAAATAATGCTGCCCAATCTGTTACAAATAAACTGGCATAAAAAAAGTCGATATTGGGTTCGAAGATAAATAAATTTTTGATGCTGTGTTGTTCAAGTAATAATTCAATATGACGACCAAGACCAACACCGAGAATAATCAGATTTTCAACACTGTCTAATTCGTTAACCGTTTTAAGATGCAATTGTTCTAAAATAGGCTGTATCTTTTTAACCGCCTGAAAATGCACATAGTTTTTAAACTTATCTTGCCCACCTTGAATTAAGATAAGCTCATTATTAATTGGGTGCCGTAAAAAGCGTTGCAGGGAATTGCACGAGTCTTGCTCAGCATCATGATAAAACAAGGCCCAACGTTCATCACAATAAAGATTGAAGCCGTTCTCATCTTCAACACAACGCCAGTATTGCGCTTTATAGTCACGAAAAATGTCATATAACTGCGGGTAATATTGTTGAAAGGCAGCCATATTTGCTAGAAATAGCTCACTTTTAACGGCATCAGAATATTCTTGGTTTGCCAAAACGCTAGGTGTCCGCTCAGGTACAAATAGCGTGTCCTCTGAATACCCTATAAACTGGCGTTGATGTTGAAGTAACTTAACACGATCACCGTTATGATTTAGTAAGAAGCGTAAGACTTCATCTGACACAGGATGTGCTAAATGACGATATATGTGGCAGTGTTGAAGATGTGGTAATAACTCAGTTAGTTCGCGCAGATCTGCAGCAATACTGGCGCCATTGTTGCCTATCTGTAGGGATAACATGGTGTTATAACTGGCAGCCGTATCAAACACATCTGCCCAGTTAATGATACTTAACGAGCTAATAAATAAATCTAATTCTGCCTCGTAAATAACCAACACTGCTGGACGAGCTTTTTGTAAAAACGGGACTAACTGTAGCCCAGCACCAATACCGAACATTAAAACGACTGCCTTCTCGGCAATAGGCTGCAGGTTTGTTTTAGCCGTATTGTTATCTAAGTACAGCGTAGGCGCGACTTGGCAAAAACGTTCAACCTCCATTAAGGCCTCGGCTTTTGGATCGGCTTGGTATAACACACGGCCACTTGCTGTCTCAACAATATTTAATGCCAGATCTTTTGTGCAAAATACCGCATAATTTTTTGCTTTGTAATTAATTACCTGCTGATAAATATCATTATTGAAGTGTTTAAAAAAAAGCAGGTTAGTTTGGAAGGTTTTCTTAAGCTTGACTGCGGCCGACTGCTCATTAATAAATTGCAAATCTACATCTTCATGTAAAAAGTCACTGATAAGGTTTAACATTCCGTTACTCAGTTATCTATTCTTATCATAATTATGACTGGCTTTACGCCCAGTGTTAAGCTCTTTCAAGCTAGTACCGATTGTTAGCCGTTCTTGCTGGGTTCGGGCAATAGCCTCATTAAAAAAATGCTGTAAGCGTTCTAACTGGCTTTGCGCTTGTTGTTCTCTCTGTGCAGCAAGAGTGAGCTTAGCAACCCAAGGCTCTAATTTAGTAAGTAGTTGTGATAATAAAGGTATGTCTAAAGATGAACAAGCAAGCTGAGCTTCAGCTTGCTGGATAATTTCATCGAGTTCAGGCTGATTTACTGTCAAGTTTAAACCCCAACAACCATTTTTTGGCTACGTTGAGCTTGTAATTTATAGCCATTTTCTCGGTCAGCCACAGGAATTTGATCCCAGGCAGATTTAATCGTCACCATTATAGAAATCACATCATCGATTTTTGTAATGTCTAGGTCTCTGCTAGCAATTGTTAAGTGGTTTAGCATAAAATAATACAATGAAAACAAATTCTCTGATAATTCTCCGCCACCATCCATATCAAGTGAGCCTTGAAGAGAACTAATAATCGCCATCGCCTTAGAAAGCGTTTGTGCTTTACCCGCAAAATCTTTACGCTCAATAAAACCTTTCGCTTTTGCCATGTTCTCTAACGCACCTTGCATTAATAACTGTATAACGCGATGCGGATCGGCTACGGCTAAATCATCTTTAACACCAACTGATTTGTAAGCTTTAATACCATAACTCATAACAACTCCTTAGCTCGATGAACTTGAAGTAAACTTAGGTAAACTAGACAGCGCAGCGGTGACGCTCGCTTGCTGCCGCTGCATTTGCCCTAATAAGGTATCTAATGCAGCATAACGCTTCCTAAGTGAATCTTCATAACTAGCTATATATCGGCTGGCAGCCTCAGAAGCTTTAGTATTATCTCGCAGTTGTGATTGAATTGTATCTTGTCGATTAGAAAGAATACCACCTGTCTTAGTGTACTCGCTAACGAATGCATCAAGCTTAGAAATTAATCCATCATCACCACCGAATAACTTTGCCACATTATCGAAATTTTGGTTAAGCGCTTTATCAAAGCGGGCCTGGCCTGTTTCATTATTAAACTCGGAACTTGCAGAAATCTCTAAAGTGCCATCTTTGGTCATAGAGATCCCCATGCTGTACAAACTGTTTAAACTGTCTGCAGCGCCACTAACGGTGCTACCAAGAACACCACGTAATTGATTCATGATGTTTCTAGGTAAGGAATCACCTGATAAAGCACCACTTTCTAATGTAACTTTACCATCTGCATCCAGAATGCGTTTTCTTGTCAAAGTCGCCACTTGCGACACTAGGGTGTTATAACTTTTAATAAAGTCATTAATATTTTTTTCGGCAGCCGTTTTATCCGTAGCCACATCCAGCTTAGCGTTATTTCCATCTGGTGTTTTCGCTAACACGGTGATGGAAATATCTTGTACAACATCATCAAACACATTGGTTTTACTGGACACTGTAGTACCATCAAGCTCAATTACCGCATCTTTAGCTGCCAAAGTCACAGCAAGACCAGCGCTAGCACCTGTTGGCACGGTAGAAAAGGCGTCTAACTCAGCATTATCGTTGCTAATAGCTAAATCATTACCGGTTCCTGTTATCGTGGAAGTTAATACCAGTTTAGTACCTACCGCGCCACCCACGTTAAGTATATTGGCATTAACGCCAAAGTTATCACTGACATCATTAATTTTTAACCGCAGCTCGTTCATCGTCATGCCGGCGGTAACAGCAACAGTAAAAGAATTGCCGTCAGCTTGAAAGGTTAAATTACCTGCCGTAGTACTTACCACTGCACTCGAGTCACTGTAAGCACCATCTGCAGACTCGACCCGACTACCGCTAGCAAGCTGGTTGACCTTGATATCAAAACTGGATGCAGCTGCGGTATTTTTGGCCGTTGCAGAAATAAACTCTTTGCCCGCCTCTGGCTGAACTATTGAGACAGCGCGCGCTTTAAGATTGTCAGTAGATAACTTCTTAGACGCGTCTAAAAAACTGGCTAAGGCTGACTTAAGCTGACCGACACCTGATAAAGAAGCATCGAGGGTAGTCTTCGTTTTATTAATTCTGGCAAGCTTAGTGTCACGCTCTGCGTTGACAAAGGTTGAAACCAACTCATCAAGTGGTAAGCCTGATGCTGCACCAAGAAAGTTAATTGAAGACATTTTAGCCCCCTAGCCTGTACTGTTAATAAACAACCATTACACTTTCCGATCAACCAGAAAGCCTAACGACTGCCCCATTTCCTCTTGTAACTTCTTAATATCTTGTGCGACTTTAAGCAGTTCTTCTGAAGGGATCTGGCGGATTAATTGGTCATTACTACGATCTATGACTTTAATTATAGACCGACCTGAAGCTTCATCTACCATAAAACTTAAAGAGCGCTGTTCAAATACAGCAGCCTTATTGACCACGCTAAGCGCATTTTCTACTTCAGCTGCACTTGGCGCTTTAACGTCCGCTTGTGTATCTGCAGGTCGCTTTGTTTCTACTTCAGAGAATTTAGTTTGCTCTACATTACCAGAATTTACTCTGGCTTCCGACCCAACATTCGATATTAACATAGAGGCACTTGTTATTGTATTCATAATACCACCTCAGTTGTTAAGGCTAGATGAAGGCATAGGCCTTCATCCTAGCGCTTAATTACGTTTTAACCTAACAACGACAACGCTGCCTGTGGCCGCTGATTTGCCTGGGCTAATACAGTAGTGCTTGTTTGCTGTAAGATCTGTGCCCGCGTTAATTCTGCAGTTTCTTTGGCAAAGTCGGTATCCCGGATCCTCGCTCGTGCACCAGACACGTTTTCAGATATATTAGATAAGTTTCTGATAGTTGCCTGAAAACGGTTTTGCACCGCACCAAGGTCAGCTCGTTTACCATCAACCAATTTAAGCGTAGCATCTATCTTAGTTAATGCGCCTGAAGCAGAATCTACTCCGGTAGCATTAGTAGCCATATTTACAGAGCCAAGCCCTATTCCTGTTGCATTAGCTGACCAACCACCAGTCCGACTAACATTTACAGAAATAAAATCCGCTGCAGCTGCTTGAGCTCCAACTAAAACCTTGGTGGAAAAAGTACCATTCAACAACTTTTGACCTCCAAACTCTGTTGTATTAGCCACTCTAGTTATTTCATTAGCTAAAGCAGAAAACTCTTTTTGAAGAGCAGCTTTATCATCAGCGTTAGAAATACCATTCTGTGCTTGTACAGCAAGTGTTCTCATTCGCTGCAAAGAGGTTGTAATTTCTTCAAAGGCGCCCTCTGCAACTTGTGCTAAAGATATTCCATCGTTAGCATTTCTAGTTGCTTGATCCAATCCATTAATTTGACTGGTTAAGCGGTTTGAAATTTGTAGGCCTGCCGCATCATCAGCTGCGCTGTTAATACGAAAACCTGAGGAAAGTCTTTTAAAAGCTGTATCCAGCGCACCACCAGAGTTTATTAGCTGACGCTGAGCATTTAACGACGAACCGTTAGTATTTACAAATAAAGCCATGAGTCACTCCTTAGTCACCAGCAAAAACTGCCTTAGACTGTAGTTTAAGTTACGGTTTTTCCGTTTAATTGAGCCAAGCTGCAACTTGGCTTAACTTTTTATCGGCAGGCTTTAAATTTACTTTAGGATTTTTTTAATATTATTTTTAAGAAGAGTATTGTGGTTTTTAAGAAACATAAAGCCGCCATACGGCGGCTTTATAATAAGCGAGTCACTCCACTGAAGCGGTTCCGGCAAGAAGCAAGATTACTGCAATAATCTCGATGCTTCAGGTATTTACGCTTAACCTTGAAGCAAACTTAAAGCTGCCTGTGGCCGTTGGTTAGCCTGGGCGAGAACTGTAGTACCAGTTTGCTGTAGAATTTGAGCTCTAGTTAATTCAGCTGTTTCTTTAGCAAAATCTGTATCGCGAATACGAGCTCTCGCGCTTGAAACATTTTCAGATACGTTAGTTAAATTTCTAATAGTTGCTTGGAATCTATTTTGCACTGCACCTAAATCAGCTCTCTTTCCATCAACAGCTTTTAATGCAACATCTATTTTAGTTAATGCGCCTGAAGCAGAATCTACTCCTGTAGCGTTGGTAGCCATATTTACTGATGCAAGCTGAAGACCTGTAGCACCTGCAGACCAACCGCCTGACCGACTTACATTTACTGATATAAAATCTGCTGCGGCAGCCTGAGCACCAACTAAAACTTTTGTAGAAAAACCTCCTGTAAGTAACTTTTGCCCACCAAATTCTGTTGTTTGGGCAACTCTTGTTATTTCTGCAGCAAGAGCTGAAAACTCTTTTTGAAGAGCAGCTTTATCATCAGCGTTAGAAATACCATTTTGAGCTTGTATAGCTAAGGTACGCATACGCTGCAAAGAATTAGTAATTTCGTCAAATGCTCCTTCAGCAACTTGGGCTAAAGAAATACCGTCATTGGCATTACGCGCCGCTTGATCCAAGCCGTTAATTTGGCTGGTTAAACGGTTAGAAATCTGTAAGCCTGCTGCATCGTCAGCCGCGCTGTTAATTCGAAATCCTGAAGATAAACGTTTAAAAGCAGTATCTAAAGCCCCACCAGAATTGATTAACTGACGCTGTGCATTTAAAGCTGATGAGTTAGTATTGACAAATAAAGCCATGATGTAATCCTCGCTTTTTAATTGTTTGAGGCAATTAACACTGTGTATTGCCTGTTTCTTGCCGTGTTAAATATGTATCGGCGCAGTGCGGGGAAACTTTAGAATTTTTTTGAGGATTTTAAATGCAATATTAATCAATGACTTTAGAGCAGGCATTGCTGCCTGCTCTGGTTTTTAGCGGATATAATCAAATAACGTTGTTGCGTTAACTTTAGAAAACGTTTGTGAGGCGGCCTGTAATGCCACTTCTTGGCGCTTAATTTCAGTAAGCGCTGCGGCAAGATCCACTTCGGAAATATCGGCCTTATACTGCTGGTTATTAATCAATAAATCGGCATTGGTATTAAAAACACTGTCTACCACATTTAATCGCCCGCCCAAATTGGCTAATACACTGTCAACGTTGTTCGCGGTGACTGTGGTCTGCTGCAGAATATCGGCAAGGCCAACTGTTAAATCACTTGCTGAGGAAGCTGGATCACTTAACGTATCTATATACTTCTGTAAGGTATTTAAAATATTGGTTTGTTGTGGTTTCGGTAGTTCAAAATCAACTTGAGCGGGTAGCGGTGTCGCCGCATCTATTGCAAATTCGGCGCCATTAAAGTTAATAGCACTACCTGGGACATAACTTCCTGTCACAGGAGGTGTTAATGCACTGCCATTGCGTAAAAATTGATAATTACCTGTCGCATCAATGTCTAAACGATAATTATTATTCGTTGCCGTTAAGTTATCGTAATTACTTAAATAGAAACCGTCAAAAGCCGTTTGATTAACTACGTTGATCGTTGTACCAGCAGGAGCTGTTGTTAATTGGGGCATGAAACGCGCAAACACAGAATCAAAAATAGCTTTACCACTGTCATTTGAGGGTAAACTGATTGACTGCGAAATCTGCAGTGAGCGGCTGCCATCATCGCCTGTAAACTCATAGATACCCGTTCTTGTATCAAGGGTATAAGCCGCCGCTTTGTCTTGAAAACCTGCAAAGATATAACTACCTTCCGCACTGCGGGTGTTCATAAGATCAAATAATTCAGTTTGAATGTTTTTTAATTCTAAAGCGATAGCTTCGCGTTCATTTGCCCCATATGTACCATTTCCTGAAGCAATACCTAATGTTGAAATACGGTCAAAGGACGTTCTCATACTGGTTAGCACCGTTTCTTGGAGTGCTAAGTTGTTTTTCAGTAAAATACTGTTGGTCTGATACTGCTCTGTTTGTGCTTTGCTTTGATCCAAGCTCAGCACTTTAGCCGAACCTGCTGGGTCGTCGGCAGGTGACAAAATACGCGTTTGCTTGCTAAGTTGCGTTTCGGCTTTTGACATACGTTGCTGTGCGTTTAGAATGCCATTTAGGCTCTGTGTAAACTGCATATTAAAAGTTAAACGCATACCTTACCTCACTGACTGTAACAGAGTGTCAAAAATTTCTTGCGAAGTGGCTATAATTTTAGCAGCTGCAGCATAGCTTTGCTGAAATCGAATTAAATCGGCCGCTTCTTCATCTAAGTTTACCCCAGATAAAGACTCATACCATAAGGTGGTCTGCTCTAAAATAGCCGTATTGGCTTCATCAGCAGTGCGCGCTTGACGCGTACGCTCACCAATGTTCCCCACCATAATCCCATAACTTTGATTTAAACTATACAAATTCACTGCGGAACCAGCAGGATCCGCACTGCGCCGCACCAGCGAGGCATTTTGTAACGCTGACATGGCTAAACCATTGCGGTTGTCATTGTAGCCGTTGCTGTTAAAGCCCAACGTAAATTTATCACCAGGCTTGGGCACACCGGTAATATTAAAATCAAAACCTAACTGAGATAAATCGGGCACATTATTTGGGTTAGTAAATACATTATTAAAATTATTGGTATCAAAAAAACTGTTGCCCAACACACCATTGGCATCAGCAATTTCAAATACATGTTGTCCAGAAACGCCAGAAGTAGTGTCGAATCCCTGATACGTAATAGTATAGGGTCCATCCGGCAAGCCATTACTGCTAAAAGCCGACGTGGCCGGATTGGTATTGCTCACCGTTAAACCTTCAACCCGCCCATTACCCAAATTAGTAATATCATACTCACCGCGCACCGGGCCGGATAACGCTAAATCTTCAGCTCTGGACGTTGCCATTTGTAACTGGCGTGCCGCAGAGTCTAATGGTTTTAATAAGAATTTATCACCTGTCACACCACTAATGGTTAACTTTAAACCAAATAAGTCACCATTGGCATTATCGGCGGTAAAGGGGGAAGTTGAAGGAAAACCAGTGGCACTGGTTAAGGTTTTCACTTTAAGGGGATCAGGTTGGCCATTGCTGTCTAAATATGGTTGTCCCATCTCGTCTAAGGCCGTTACCGTGGCGGTAGTGGCATCGACTATCGTCACAAGGAAATTATTCGGCGGCAATTGATTGGCATTGCCTGGATCAACTTCTACGATAACACCACTGCCTGCGCTATTGTCTTTAAACGCTAAACCTTGCGAGCTAGGTAGCCGAAATAAATCCTGCCCAATGGTGCCATTTAGCGTTAAGCCTAATTTATTTTGCTGGTTCATGTTATCCGCCAGCGTTAGCCCTAGTTGCCCTAATTGTAGCTGCGTCGGGTTAAGTACTTGCAACCGATAATCAGTTAAAGCACCTACCTTACCGCCAATACCTTGTGCGCTCAGCGTCACTTTCACTTTGGAGTTTTCACTAAGTGTTAGTTGTATTTCGCGATCATTCGGATCCGGTTCGCCGCGCAGTGAAAACAGATTAAACTGCCCACGTTCAACTACAAGCGCCTGCCCCGTGCCCATAAATACCAGTTTTTCACCTGAGTTGGAGTCAACGGTTTGGATATCGACAAATTCGGCTAACTTTAAAATAGCGGCATCACGCTTATCGAGTAAATCTAAAGGAACAGGCCGACTGCTACTAGAACCATAGTTAGCAATCTCGAGATTATAAGACGCAACCTGACCAACCAAATCATTGATGTCTTTTACATAGATATCCAGCTGTTGATTAATAAAGTTTTCTTGATCAGATAACAAAGTAGACATATTGCCAAATTGGTCAATTAACGACTGACTGGTTCCTAAGACAAGTTGCCGATTGGATAACTGCGTTGGATCATTGTTCGCGGTTTGAATTTGTTGAAATAAGTTATTCATACCGGTGGATATACTATTGGCTGCATTAGAAAACAGCGCATCAAGACGATTCGCTTCTGCCAAGTACTGCGCACTGTAAGATGCACTGGTTGTGTCACGACGTAATTGTTTTTGGCTAAATTCGTTTACTAAGCGCTCAGTGGTGCCTTGGCCAACACCCAAGCCAAATTGCTGCGACACAAATTCCGTGCGTTGCCGCACATAGCCAGGCGTATTGATATTGGCAATATTGTTACCGGTGGTATTTAGCAAGGTGTTACTGGCTAATACCGCTGTTCTACCAATGTTAAGTAAGCTCATTTATCGCTCCACGCACCCGTTTACGGGTATAGGCTATTCTTCGGCTGTTGTTTGAAAATCTTGAGCGTTATTTAATTCTGCTCTAACTTGCTCAAAGGCGGTACTTTTAAATACCGCCATAATTTTTTGGGCATAATTGGGATCGGTGGCATACCCTGCGGCTTGTAATTCACTAAAATAGGCTGCTGGTTCAGGCGCGGCAGCCACCGCTTGCTGATAGCGCAGGCTATTAGCAATAAAACCCGCGTAATCTTGTAAGCTGTGTTCGGCAGAATCATAAGCCCGAAACTTAGCTTGCTCTTTACGTGCCACACCTTGGCGGTATTCCAGCGTATCAACAACAGCGGTCTCACCTTGCCAATTACGGCTAGCTTTAATACCAAATAAATTATAACTATTGTCGCCACTGGCGGTTTTAATAACGCGTTTACCCCACCCTGTTTCAAGTGCGGCTTGGGCAATCAAGGCTAACGGATCTAACCCTAAAGCACCGGCAGCTTTGCGTGCGGCGGGCAGTAAACTGCGAATAAACTCCACCGGTGAATCGTTACGAAGCGCTGACGCCCCCACAACGGCTAGTGGCTCAACATTGCTTGTATTGCTACTACCAGCAATTGCAGCGGCTTGGGCTTGTTCTTGCTTTTGTGCACGCTGTTGTTGCAGTTTATCTAATAATGGGCTCAGTTGTGATAATTCGCGCCGCCCCGGCTGAGCCATTTCCACTTGCGCTAACTGCTGCATAGATTGGGCTTTTAATAACCCCAGCTCCGGTGCATCTTTAAACAGTTGCACTTGTGGCATGTTTAATTCATCGGCACGCGTATCACCGGGTAAGCGCAGTGCAGAAGCGGATTGTTTGTGCTGGCTGACGGCTTGAGGGTCCAGCTGTTGAACTAACAAATCGGCTAAACCCAAGGCACCTTTTTGCGCTAAATCAGATGCCATCTGGTTATCATGCATATCACGATAAAACTCCGTGGTTTGGCTGTTCATCAAGCCTTCTGCTTCAAATGCCTTATTCGCTTGACGCATACTTTTTAGCAGCATATTAAAAAAGATCCCTTCAAACTGCTCAGCCGCTTGGCGCAGCGCGCCCTTGTTATCGTCTTTAGCTGCACTGCGAATTTGCTGCAGGCTGCTTAAATCATGATAAGAATGTTGCAGTTTGCTGGTATCCATTTAGATCACCACCAGCTCGCCATGAATGGCGCCAGCCTCTTTTAACGCTTCTAAAATGGCCATCAAATCACCCGGTGCTGCGCCAACGGCGTTCACTGTACGCACTAAATCATCAAGTGTGACACCAGGGTCAAATTTAAACATTCTGGAGTTTTCTGGGTTCACATCAATAATGCTGTTTTGTACTACGGCCGTTTCACCACCGGCTAACGCATTAGGTTGCACCACCTGTGGGTTTTCAGCGATGGTAACCGTTAAGCCACCATGGGTAATCGCGGCAGGGAACAAACGCACATCTTTACCAATCACGATGGTGCCAGTGCGAGAATTGATAATGATCTTGGCAGATTGATCTGCCGGTTGAAAGGTCAAGTTTTCTAATACCGACAAATAACTTACGCGTTGGCTAATATCGCGCGGCGCTCTAACCTGTACCGAAGAGGCATCTAATGAAAAGGCGGTTTCTGGGCCCATAAAACCATTAATTACTTCAGCCAATCTTTTTGCAGTAGTAAAATCTGGGCGCTTTAAATTAAACGTAATAAAATCGCCTTTGGCAAAAGGAGACTCTACTTCACGCTCGACTACAGCACCGTTTGGAATACGGCCCACGGTGGGTGTGTTCACTAAAATACGCGAACCGTCTAAACCTTCCGCACCTAAGCCACTGACAATTAAACTGCCCTGTGCTACTGCGTACACATTGCCATCTAAGCCTGTTAAAAAGGTTTGTAATAAAGTGCCGCCACGCAAACTTTTCGCGCTACCCACCGAAGATACCGTAATATCGATATTTTGCCCGGGCTTAGCAAACGCCGGTAACTCAGCATGGATGGCCACTGCCGCCACATTTTTTATTTGCGTACGTGAACCCGCCGGTAAGTTAATCCCAAAATTAGCCAGCATGGTGCGGAAACTTTGTTCGGTGAATGGGCTTTGTTCGCCAGTTCCGGGTAAGCCGACCACCAACCCATAACCGACTAATTGGTTACTACGCACCCCTTCAATATCGGTGACATCTTTAATGCGCGCAGCTTGAACAAGGTTGCTACAAACTAACGTGAATAATAAGCCGAGCGTGATCAGAAACCGCATATACTGCTCCTAGAATGGCCAGAATGGGCCATTGAAAAACTGGGTTAACCAGCCTGGTGATTGCCCGCCATGATGCGCACCCGTACCGCTATATTCGATACGGGCATTCGCGATCTTGGTCGACTCTACCGTGTTATTCACATCGACATCTTGTGGCCGAATGACACCGGTTAAACGGATATATTCTTTACCGGTATTTAATGTCAGCCATTTTTCACCACGGATCACTAAGTTACCGTTCGACATCACCTGCAACACATTGACCGAGATATCACCAACTAAACTATTGCTCTGATCCGCTTTGGCATCACCTTTAAAGTCTTGGCTACTGCCCGCGCCAAACTGCAACACATTACCGCCAACTGATACGTTGCTTCCGGCAAAATTAATCGGGTCAAAAGCAATGTTGCTGTCTTTGGCCGTTTCCGTTTTAGCTTTTTTCGACGCTTGCGTTTTCTCACGAAGCACAACCGTAATAATGTCGCCTTCATGCCGCGCTTTGTTATCGGAATACAAGCTATTGGAATGGCTTTGCATAAACAACGAACCATTTTTTACCACCGGCCGCGGCGCCGACTCTGGCGGCAAGGGAGCAAAATACGGATCGTTTGGCTGGGCCTCTTGCATCGAAGCACAGGCGGTTAAACTCCCGACCATCAGTATTAATAGGACATTACGCATTAGCTGTACCTGCCTTATAACTGTTGAATAACAAAACCAAGCATCTGATCCACGGTTGAAATAACTTTAGAGTTCATTTCATACACGCGCTGGCTTTCAATTAAGCTAACCAATTCTTCTGTGACGTTCACGTTTGAGGTTTCTAGCGCGCCCTGTACAATAATGCCTAGGCCTTCTAACCCTGGAATGCCTTGCACCGGATCGCCACTAGCGGGCGTTTCGCTAAACAAGTTTTGACCAATCGGCTCTAAACCGGCCGGGTTAATAAAATTAGTGACCGTTAACTGGCCTAATACGGCATTTTCAACCTGCCCAGCTAAACGAGCGGAGATCTCGCCATCTTGAGACACCATGATATTCGTCGCATCTGGCGGCACCACAATATTGGGCTGTACCTGATAACCAGCACCAGACGTCACAACATTACCATCACCATCAACCGTAAATTGGCCATTGCGGCTATAAGAAATGGTGCCATCTGGCATTAACACTTCAAAAAAGCCATGGCCTTGGATCATCAGATCCAAACTGTTCTCGGTGGTGATCATATTGCCTTGGGTAAAGCTTTTTTGCGTCGCCACTACCTTAGTACCGGCACCTATCATTAAACCGTTAGGTAATTCGGAGTTCTGCGATGAACGCCCGCCTGGCTGATTAATGTTTTGATACAGCAAATCTTCAAACACGGCACGGCTCTTTTTAAAACCTACCGTGCTGGCATTCGCCAAGTTGTTAGAAATAACCGAGATATCACGCTGTTTCGCGTCTAACCCTGTTTTGCTGATCCACAATGCTGGATGCATTTGTACCTCCTGGGCTTACGCCCTATTAACTAAGTGCCAAACAAGCAGCTGCTGGCTGAAGTAAAACGGTAAAAAGAAAAAGCCTTACCCCATGATCCGCAGCAACTGATTTTGCTGTTGATCCATTTGCTCAGCTTGCTTCATCATTTTTACTTGTAATTCAAACTGGCGCTGTAAGCTGATCATCGTGGTCATTTCGCCAACCGCATTGACATTGCTACCCTCATAGGCGCCGCTAAGCAAAGTGACATTGGCACTGGCCTGGGCATCCTGACCATCTTTACGTCGAAACAAGCCATCATTACCTTTCACGATATCGGCATATTCCGGTTGTACTAGCTTAATACGCCCGACTTCCTCTAACGCGTTTGCCGGGGCGCCTTGCGCTCTGGCAATCACGGTGCCATCAGCGCCGATTTCCATCTTCGCTAGCGGTACAGGTAACTGCATCGGCCCTGCATCACCCATCACCGGCAAACCGCTGGCGGTCATCAACATACCACTGGCACTAATTTGTAAATTACCGGCACGGGTGTAGGCTTCATTACCGTCTTTATCTTGCACAGCAAACCAGCCATCACCTTGAATAGCCACGTCTAATTCACGTTCAGTAATAATCATCGCGCCACTGTCAAAGTTTTGACCTGGACTCTCTGTTAACGAAAACACTCGGGTGGGCAAACCTTCACCGAAGGCTTGCATGGCTCGTGCTTGCTCAAAATCGGCTTTAAAGCCGACTGTGCCGGTATTAGCCAGATTATTTGCGCGAACACTGATGCCATTCATGTTCTCTTTGGCACCGCTCATGGCGATATATAACAGACGATCCATAGTAAACCTCGCAGGGACTTGCCGTTTTTACTTAACAAAACTTTTATTGCGTAACTATAGTTAAGCAATAAAAGTGCCAGCTTGATAAAGCAGGCTATTTTGATTAAAAAAAAGCCACCCGCAGGTGGCTTGATTCGACCGACAAATCGTTTATCGGATCTGCAAGATGGTTTGTTGCAAGGTACTGTTTACTTCTAACGCCCGAGAGTTAGCCTGGAAGTTACGCTGGGCATTAATCAAATCAACCAGCTCAGTAGTAAGGTTAACATTCGATTGCTCCAGAGCTGCGCTTTGAATGGTACCAAAAGTACCCGAATTTGGCTCGCCGGCTAATGGCTCACCTGAACCTAAACTCGAGCGCCATGAAGTCGCACCGGCCTGATTCAAACCTTGCGGGTTGGCAAAACGCACCATCGCCACTTGTGATAAAAACTGTTGATCGCCATTAGAATAAGTTGCACGAATTTTACCGCTAGGATCAATATCTAAACCGGTTAAACGCCCTACTGTTGTACCATTTTGGCTAAGCGAACCAACTTCAAAATTCGATGCATATTGTGTCGGATTTCGAGTACCTGATTCATCAGAATAACGTAATTGAACATCAGTGTTAAAGGTCGCACCATTGCCAACCAAAGCATTCAACTCTGTTGCTGATAAGACTCCATTAGCAAATGGCGCAGGTAACGTCTCTGGCGTGCCCGAAGAAGTAAATTGTAAGGTAGACGTTGCAGTTGGGTTAGCCGGGTCAGGGCTGTTCAATACGTTGCCATTAAAAGCAACATAAACCTCCCAACTATTTAAAGGGGTATCATTTTTTACAAAATAGGTACTAACAATATGTGCTTGACCTAAACTATCGTAAACGGTAGTGGAAGTGGTACTGTTATAAGTATTTCTATCAGCAATATCAAAACCCAAAGTCGGCGAAACAGCTCTTGAGTCTAAATTCATCGTAACGAATATCTCACTGGTGGCATTTGGCGCACCGGCAGTGGTTGGTATTTGGATTGGCAAAGTAGTGCTTAAACTCACTGACGTTGTCGCACCACTTGACGAATCTACCGGATAACCTTGCAAAAAGCTGCCATCATTATTAACTAAAAAGTTATTACTATCTAATTTGAATGCGCCCGATCTGGTGTAAATGTAATCTCGAGAACCAATTTCAGAGCCCGTTACAAAGAAACCGTCACCCGTGATTGCGAGGTCCAACGAATTACTGGTAAATTGCAATGAACCTTGTTGAAATTGCTGTGCAACTGTTGCGGTTCTAACGCCATCACCCACTTTGGTTTTACCCGATTGAAAAACCGATGAAGCAAATACATCGGCAAACTCTGCGCGTGATTCTTTAAAACCCGTGGTATTCACGTTTGCAATATTGTTTGCTGTGGTATCTAAATCTTTTTGTGCAGCGGCAATACCGCTTAATGCTATATTAAAACTCATATGTCACCATACCTTAAGCGTTGCTATTAACCGTAAGAAACTTCTAACACATCCGCCAGTTTAACTGTGCCGATACCTAATAAATTCAATGTAATTCCTGAACCATTATTGCCCATGCTCACGCTGGAAACAGGGGTATAAACTTGTACCGGCATATTTTCAGTTTTACCGCCGCTAGTCACTTCAACACTAATGTTGTAAAGCCCTGCTACCATTTGTTCGCCACTGGAATTACTACCATCCCAAACAAATTCGTTTTTACCCAAGGCGGGTTGATCAACGTTAAAAGTTGACACTAACTCACCATTGGGTTTGGTAATCATCACTTTCATATAATCAGCCGGCTGATCGAGGGTGATTTGGCCACGCGAGAGCGATTCACCCGTAAACACCAATTTGTCTGACTGTGTCAGCACACTGCGCCCTACTAGTGATGAGGCTTGCAAGGCTTGATTAGACGACATGCTTTGCGCCAAGCTACTAAAGTTATCATTAAGCTTGGTAATACCATCGGCCATGGTAAAGTTGGTCATCTGCGCGATCATCTGATCATTTTCTACCGGCTTGGTCGGGTCTTGATAAGCTAACTGCTGAGTTAACAAAGCAAAAAAGTCAGACTGCGTTAAAGCGCCATTGTTTTTATCGGCAACTTTTTTCTCAGTATCCCAGTACATCCCTTCTAGCGCAGAATTTGTATTAATGGTTGTCATGCGTTACTCCTTAACCCTGACCTAACCGTAAGGTGCGCATTAACATTTGTTTTGCGGCATCTGCGGTTTGTACGTTGGTTTCATAGGCTCGAGACGCTGAAATCATATTCGCCATCTCTTCCATAATGTTGACGTTGGGCTTGTAGACATAGCCATTTTCATCTGCCAACGGGTGATTGGGCGCATACTCCACATTCGGTGGCGCGTCAGATTCAACAATTCCCAGCACTTTAACGCCAGAGCCGGCATCTTGTTGCCGCTGCGCTTGCGCAAACTCGGTGGCAAACACCGGGTGACGACCACGGTAAACCTGATCGATACTACTGCTAACGCTATTCGCGTTGGCAATGTTACTGGCTGTGGTATTCATTCTCACTGACTGGGCGGTCATGCCAGAGCCAGCAATATCAAACACTTTAAATAAGCTCATAATTACTGTCCTGTGCCTGTAATGGCTTTTTTCAAGCCACTGATCCGACTGTTCAAAAATTGTAGGCTGGTCTGGTATTCGATGGCATTTTGCATCATGGCATTACGCTCGCGGTTCATATCCACGCTGTTACCATCGCCGGTGTCAGTTTGTTCTGGATTGCGAAACTTCACTTCATGCCGGGTTGCAGTTGAAATGGGGAAATGCCCATCATGCGTCCGCTGCATGGAACTGCTTTGCCGAGATTGGGCGTTCACCAGCGCTTGCTGAAAATCGATGTCTTTAGCTTTGTAGCCAGGAGTGTCAGCGTTAGCGACGTTTTCTGACAGCACTTGCGCACGACGATCTCGAACCAGCAACGCTTGTTCGTGCATGCCAAAGGCTTTGTCTAAACTGATTGCCATTTTTTTGCCACCTCATGTTGTAACCTTAGTTTGAGGAAGCAAAAAGCAGGCCAAGATGCAGAGTTAAGATTTCTTGCGGTAGATAATGCCAGGATTACAACGCAGCATGTCAAAGTCTTCATTCATGGTTGATAATGACTCTGAGGCCCCGAGGATTAAATAGCCTTTACTGTTTAATGACTGAGCAAACTGTTTAATTATTTTCGCTTTCACTTCAGGAGAGAAGTAAATCAATACGTTACGACAGAATATAATGTCGAATTTTCCTAGCAGGGTATAACTGTCTAGCAGGTTAAGATGCCGAAACGTCACTCTTTTACGCACGTTATCTTTAACGCGCATCATGCCATTAGAGGTATCTTCAAAAAACCGCGTGCGCCGCTCAGGTGATAAGCCTCGGGCTAAAGCTAAGCCATCGTATTCGGCTCTTGCGCAATGCTCCAGCATCGTATTAGAAATATCGGTACCCAAAATATTAACGCCGCCAGGAAAGGCATTAGGCCGACTTTGCTGAAATTCTAGCGCGGTCATTGAAATAGAATAAGGCTCTTGCCCCGATGAACTAGCCGCTGACCAAATTTTGACGCTGCGGCAAGTTTTTTCCAGCTCCGGCAATAATTGATTCTTTAACAGCTCGTACGGGTAGTTGTCACGAAACCATAAGGTTTCATTGGTGGTCATGGCGTCAATCACCGCTGAACGCAGCTGCCGTTCAAACGGGCTCATGGTTTTGGCAACCAGCTCAGATAAACTGCCATGACTAAAACGTTGCATTAAGGGGGTTAAACGGCTTTTAACCAAATATTGCTTATTATCACCCAGCACGATGCCGCACTGCTGCTCGAGAAAATCCCTAAATTGCCGATATTCCGATTCTTGTAACTGCTTATTCTGCACGCATGACCCTTACCAATTATTCAACGTGGAGCCATTTTTGCACTGATTGCGCTAACTCATCGGGATTAAACTTTGCAATAAAATCCTCAGCCCCCACTTTTTGTACCATTTGCTGATTAAACACGCCACTTAACGAGGTATGTAAAATCACATGTAACTGTCGCAGTTTCACATCGGCTTTCACAGCCGCCGTTAAGGTATAGCCATCCATATCCGGCATTTCGATATCAGAGATCAGCAAACCCACTTTTTCTGTAATCGAATGTTGGCATTGTTCACTTAATTGTTGCAGGTAGGTCAGCGCTTCGCGGCCATTTTTGACCAAGTGCATTTTTACACCTAATGGCTCTAATGCCCGTTTCACCTGATTACGCGCCACGGTAGAATCATCGGCAATTAAAATAATTCGATCACCTAAATCAGTTGCAATGCTTTTCGACACCGTTTCATCGTGGATCATTGTCGGTGAGGGTGAAATCTCTTCGAGAATTTTTTCAACATCCAAGATCTCAATTAATTCTTTATCCAGTTCGGTCACGGCCGTTAAATAGCTTTGCTTACCACCGGTGCCTTTTGGTGGCGGCATGATGGCTTCCCAGTTGATATTAACGATGCGCTCAACTGAACTAACTAAAAAGCCCTGCACCGAGCGGTTATACTCAGAAATAATAATGAACGCAGTGGAAAGATCTTGAATTTCTCGCCCGCCGATAGCCAAGCTCAAATCAATGACCGATATGGTTTGACCACGAATGTGCGCAATACCACGCACAAACTTGTTGCGTTTGGGCATGCTGGTTAAACGCGGACATTGCAACACCTCACGCACTTTAAACACGTTAATACCATAACGCTGGCGTCCAGCAAGCTTGAACAGCAATAACTCCAATCGATTCTGACCCACAAGTTGGGTGCGTTGGTTGACGGAATCTAGAATACTGGACATCTGGGTTTCCTTACTTCAGCCTTTAGGCGTGGTATTTGCATGATTGGTTCTAAGTGTCAGAAAATCGGCGTCAATACATGATTCAGGTATGTTATAGCCCTTTATTAGTTAAGCATAGACAAACCCTATGAAAAAGTATGAAAATTTTCGTAATACCACCGCTTTAATCAAGGCACTGTGCTTAGGTTTAACGCTTAGTGCATCGGCTTTTGCCGAGCAAAATACCTTAGCAAACTATAGTCCCGAGCAATTAACGACCCTGACAGAAAATTGGTTAAAAGACACCTTAGCCAGCGAACTGTCAGCAGATACTGAGGTAAGCGTGACCCCTTTGGATACTCGGATTGGTGATAAAGAATGTGCTAATGCCCTGCAATTTAGTTTACCGGCAAGCTACAATCCGCGCCAAACCACCGTGCAACTAAGCTGTGACAGCCCTGTGGCTTGGCAGTTGTTTATCTCAGCTAGGATCACCGAGTATCTTGATTTAGTGGTGATGCGGCAAAATATTTCTCCAGGAACGGCTATCACGGCCGATATGCTAGAAATTGAGCGCCGTGAACGACGCTTAGTTCGGGGTAATATTGTGCAGCAACCGGCTGAGATTATTGGTAGTAAAAATAAACGCAGCCTGAGTGTTGGTCAAATTATCAACCTTCAAGATCTTTGTCTTGTATGCCGGGGTGATATTGTTACAATAGAAATTAATAACAGCGGTTTATCTGTTACTGCCACTGGCGTGGTACAGCAAGATGGCACTCTAGGTGCTATAGTTACCGTGAGAAACCAGCAATCTGGGCGCAGTATTCAAGCAGAGGTTGTTGGGGTTAATCAAGTTCAAGTAAAATTTTAGAAAATAAACCTAAAGTTTTCTTTGTAGCGGCCGTTAACCTAAGCATAAGGACTAAAGTTTAGGTGAAGAGGTTCTATTATGGCGATTAATATTAATAACTTGCAAAATACTCCGCAGGTTAAAACAGATAAAAATGATCAATTGGTGCAGCGCCAACAAACTACTGTGCAGCAAAATGCCGGTAGTCAGGCAACGCAAAAGCAAGATTCGGTTTCTATTACACCGCAAGCTCAGCAATTTTCTAAATTGCAAGAAAAGGCCAGTAACAGTAGCGGTATCGATCAAGAGAAAGTCGATAAAATTAAACAGGCCATTGCTGAAGGCAAATACAAAATTAACGTTGAGCAGTTAGCTAAGCGTATCATGCAATTTGAGGGCGATTTATTCGACCGCTAATGAATACAGCACAAAGCGCCACCCTCACCTGCCTGAACCAACAACAAGCGCATTTATCTGCGCTTTTGTTGTTGCTAGAACATGAGCTTAAAGCGGTTACCGAACGTGATGTACCGCGTTTAAACGACATCATCGAACAAAAAAATACCTTATTGCTACAAATTGAACAAACCGATACGGCACTCAGCCAATCTGAAGATCTGGCAGAGCAACGCAAACACTCTTGGTTTGATGAGCGTATTGCTGTTTTGGATGATTTATTGGCGCAGTGCAAACAACAAACTGCCGTTAACCAGCAGGTTTTAGAACACAGTCAGTTAACGCTAGGTCGATTAAAGCATGAGATTTTATCAGCGAATGGTAAGTCCGGCTTAACCTACACCAACAAAGGCAAACCGGCTGTAGATAGTAAAGGCAGCGGCGTAAAAGCTTGATCCAACTCTACCTATTAAGCAATTATCCGCGCTTAATAGGCCTTGCCATCACCACAAATAACGGACACTGCGAATACTTTGCTTCGGCTCGGTATGCTGCAAGGTTGCATATACCTCGGCAAAATCCAGCGATAGCTCGGTAATATAGGTATCTTCAACCGCGTAGGTTTTCACTACCCGCGCACCGCGGATCACACCTTGCACTGACGCTTCTAACACATCATTTTGCGCGACCATGGCACTTAAGGTGTTTTTGCTGTCAATTCTTTGACCATAAACCCGCTCAGCTAATTCTCGATAAGCTTCTAATTTAGAGGCCCGCATCGCCATTAACATACGCTGGCTGTCACTCGCACCCGGTTGTGCTGATATTGGCGCTGCACCCAGCGCCGTGATCACCGGGAAAGCCAGTGGCGTTTCTTGTTGATATTCAATATGTCTATCAGCCAATTGGCCGCAAGCTGTTGTTAATGTAGTCAGAATCATAACTACGCTTAAATTCTTTATCATAATAACCCATCCTGTCACGGCAAGTAAGGCAGATAGCGGGCGCTGCCTAAGCCAACGCTTTTCTGATATCAAAACCTAAGCAAAATTCGCGCCAGTCATTACAAAGATCCAGTTCGGCACATTATTTGCTTGTACCTTAGCAGTAGATACGTTGTAACGCCGGTGCTTAGCTTACGCTAAGCAAACAATCAGATAGGCGTTTACACCTAATCAATAAATTCACACGATGGCAGACTATGAGAATACGCATTCTATCCACCCTCTTGTTCGGGCTTGCCGCTTTAAGCCAAAGCAGTTCGCTTTACGCCAACTGGTATGAAGCCACCGGGCAAGCCAGTATTGAACGTGGCGATTTAGATAGCGCGCGTCGAGCGGCCATTGAAGATGCACTGCAACGCGCCACCTTATTTGCAGGGGCAAAATTAGAAAGCCAACAACAGGTGGTGCAAGGGATCTTGCAACATCACTCGGTTACGCTTAGCACTAGCGCGGAGCTGCGACAAGTACAATTACTGTCAGAAACGCACAGTCAACAACAGGTGTTTATTACGCTAAAAGCCCATATATTGCCTATGGCTAAAAGCTGTGCGGCTAATTTTCGAAACCCATTATTAGTCACCCAAGTGCATTTAGATGCGCGGCAAGACGCCATTTATGGCCAGTTGTTTGAACTAGGTGAACACAGTACACGACAGCTGTCGCGCCATTTGCGTGACTTTGGCCCAGGCTTAGCTCTACAAGTACGTGACGAACCCATAGCGCAATCTCAATTAACCGCCAATGTTGCCGATCAGTTTTTTGCAGAAGGCCAACAATTTATTTTATTCGCCACCATTCAAGATTTATCACTTGGCGCTAAAACCAGTAAATTTTGGCAAAGCAGCCAACGCGAACGCTTCTTTACTTTAGAAGTGGTGTTGTTTGATACCTATGAGCGACGAGTGCGTTATCAACAAGAATACCGCACCAGCAGTTTTTGGCCAGATCAAGATAACACCACACCCAGTAGCCACAGTGTGGCATTTTGGCGCATGCCCTATGGCCAAAAAATTGATCAAGTACTCCGTACCGTGGCACAAGATATTCAAGAACAAACCCAATGCCAACCGTTGCTCGCGCAAATTCGCCAAGTAAAGCAACAACACATTCAGCTTGGTTTAGGCAGCAGTCATGGTTTAAAAGTGGGCGACCAGGTTAATTTAATTCAGGTGCAACGCGATCCACAACAAGCCGATTTGCGGCGTTTACTTGATAGCCCTGTGCAACTGACGATTACCGATATTACCCCAGAAGGCGCATGGGCCGCCTCGCCTAGCCAACAATTGCTCAATCATATTCAACCCGGTGATATTGTTAGCTTTCAAAGCCGATAGCCTTTTATCAAGGCCGCTTACTGAGTGATGAAACAACAGCATAAGCGGTCGCAAGGTAATATTCACTTCAAGGTTTTATTCTGCTAGACTCTGCGCCCTGTTGCCTCATAGTTAAATGGATATAACGGCCCCCTCCTAAGGGGCAATTGCAGGTTCGATTCCTGCTGGGGCAGCCATGAATAAAGTTTCTTTCATACCAAACAGCTTTCTAGCAATCACGTGCCATGCCGGTGACTGCGGATCAAGCCGCCTTAGCCACATCGCAGCAAGACGCAGATGCCAGTTTGTCGATAGAAAAAACAGAGTGATAACAACGCCAGCCCTCGAGGCTGGCAGTGTTTAACGGGTAATACCCGGATAAAGCGAGCTGATGACAAAGTGTGGAATGAGCAATTGCGAACTGGCGGCAACGACCTTGCTGTGAAAATTGATGATGCGCGCATTAACCATAATACCGCGTGGCGTGAAGATCATCGTACCCGATAAAACAAAATCAATTTGCTGCAGCATATCGAGTTTTGCGTGATCACGACTAAATACAAAATCGCCATTTCGGGTAATTTGGATATCGCGCGTGGTTTTAAAATCGACTACCTGCAAACCAAATTGCTGCAATTGGTGAATAAAGCCTTCTGCTAACTGATTGCCAACGATGTTAGTTCGATTTAACTCACCATCTAAATCGACAAAAGAGGCGACCGCGATGCGAGATTCTGTTGGGAAATAATGAAAGTTCTCAACCAGCTGCATCGCCATTTGCGCCACATAATCGTTGAGCTGCTTATTCGATTGTAAACTGGTGACATATTGATAAGGTACTGACCAGCCTTGCTGCCGATCAGCATTGATTGGTTTTGCTGACGGTACAGGTCGAATCGTATGGCTTTGCTCTGCGCCATGAGATTGCGCACGCACATCAGAATTACAATGACCACTGGTATCACAAGGTATGTAACCTTGCTGACTTTGATGATGCGTTTGGCAGCCCAGCAACAGCGCTGCCCAACTGAGCAGCAGCAGGTTCTTCTTTATCATGGCGTTCTCCTAAAAAACTGACATAGCATGTCAGTTCTTTATCGACCCATGCAAGCCTTTCTTTAGCGCCAAAGGGGTTAACCCTGTTTTAATTTTAATGTGGCATCGCCATGCTGCTGCAAAATGGCATTATAGACGGCGGCAGGCACAAAGGTTCGCGCCGCAGAGATCACTCTTTTACTATCAATTTGAATTAAACGCGCATTGAGCATAATGCCAGCTTGATGCAGCGTGACTGTGCCGGTCACAACATATTTAATCGGCAACTCTGCAGAAAGCTCGTTAAAATCCCGGCTCAGTACAAAGTCACCTTGTGGGGTAACACGAATATAATCCGTGACTTTATAATCTAATACTGGCACACCAAACAAATGTAAATCGTAAATAATTGCTTCGCTAAGATGATTGGTAAACACAGAACCTTGCTGTAAATCGGTATCAATAAACGCCAAATCGGTTACCGCCACCATCGCATTCTCATCGGCATTATGGTGATTGGTCATCAACTCTTGTACTAGATTACGCGCATAATGATCCAGCGTAACCACTGGGGTTTGCCGATAGTGCTGCGTCACAGATTGCGGTTCAAAGGCTTGTTGATTGGCAATGCGCTGCTCTCGAGCCAGTTCTCCCCGCATCGTCACCGCATTCTCTGGCACAATTTTCGGCTGTTGGCTGGCCTGTTGTACGCAAGCGGTTAAGCTAAGGGCAACAACAGCACTGATAACAAAAGCTCTCATGGTTTCTCTCCGATCCGATCACTACGGAATAAATAATTACCGCGTTTTTGTATTTTATCTGGGCTCCACATCACATTGTGTGGCACAAAATCGGTGGCTGCGGCAATCACTTGCTGATTATCCAGCTCAATTAAACGCACATTAACCACTAAACCATCTTCTTGCACGGTATAAGTGCCAGTTAATAATGCTCTGGCACCATGCTGTTGGCGAAGCGCTGATAACTGCCGAGATAGCGCTTGCTCATGATCGCTTTGCAATAACAACTCTTGCCGTAAGCGCAGATCTACAGCGACAAAACCCCGTTGCACCGCTTCGCTAAGCATGCTTTCAGCAAGTTGATTCGCTAAATCAATTTCTTGCTCACTTAATTGCGCCAGGCTAAGTTGTCGTGCGGGTAGAAAACTGCTAACCGCCAACGGGCTGCGAAAGTGCTCACTGCTGATAGAAGCAAACAGTGTTTGTGCTAAACGATGCGTGTAAAAATCTAGTGGCCGCGCACTTAAGCCGACGGCAGAAACTTGCCGCAATGGCATTTTGACAGTCGGTTCAGGCTCTGCTTTTTGCGCGCAGCCACAAAGCAGCAGCAATATTGCGCTGGCAAGAAGATATTTCATGATCACCTCATCCTGGTCGATTACTGTTTCAAAGCAAAAACCACGCCAGAAATTTAGCTGGGTTCTTGACGCTAAGGTGTTTTAAGCGAAATACTAGGGCAGGCGTTGACAATAAGTGTGAAATTGAGGCTATCGCTAAGTGCGATATTAAGAATACGTAATGTTATTAGCGCACCATACAGACTTTTACTAAAAAATAACTCAGCATCACGCCAACGTAAGTCAGTTAAGCAAACCGCGTTATGCTAAATACGAAACTGCTCGGCATTGAGCATAACGCTGCCAATACACAGCGTTATGAAGCTAGCCTGCTCTCGCCCTAGCCGCAGCAAGGCAGCGATAATTAAACACTGAATGGGTATTTAATGGCCGGATGCGATTGATAACCTTCTAAGGTAAAGTCATCAGGAGTGACCCATTGCTCAATATCGGCGAGTGTTTTGATATTGGGGTTAAGGTGTAATTTCGGCAGCGGGAACGGCTCACGTAGTAGCTGCTGTTTTAATAGTGGTAACTGATTTTCGTAAATATGTGCATTGACGATTTTATGATAAACCTTGCCAGGCTTATGCCCGGTAATTTGCGCGATTAAAGCCAATAACACAAAGCATTGTACTTGATTAAAGTTCAGGCCCAGTGGCACATCACAGCTGCGCTGATAAGAGGTCAGTGATAAGGTGTCGCCAAGTAAACTGAAGGTATGCGTGTGCATACAAGGCCGTAAGCAGCCTAATTCAAACTCACCGGGGTTATAAAAAGTCAAAATTTCGCCGCGATCATCGATCCCTTGCGATAAGTTGTGAACCAGTTTTTGTAACTGATCTAAGCGCGAGCCATCAGGCTTCTGCCAGCCCCGCCCTTGCACGCCATAAACACGGCCTAAATCATCAATCCCTTTGCGGGCGGGATTATTTAACCACGCTGAATTTTCGTTGGCATTCGCATTCCAGGTGTTACAGCCCAGTTCCCGAAATTGCGCAGCATTGTCATAACCACGAAGATAACCTAATAATTCGGCGATGGCGGCTTTATAGTAACTTTTACGCGTGGTTAATAACGGAAACTCATTCGCAGCCACATTGTATTCAAGATCAGCATTGATCACCGTTAAGCAGCGGGTACCCGTGCGTTGGTTATCAACCCAAACCCCTTCATCAATAATGCGCTGGCAAAGTTTTAAATACTGCTTCATTGGCTACTCACTCCTGACGTTCTGCCTTGCTTGAACGAAAACACCATAATCCCGATGCCGGCTAACATCATAGGTAAGCAAAGCCATTGTCCCATGGTCATGCCAAGTGATAATAAGCCCAGGTGTGCATCAGGCTCACGGAAGAATTCAACGGTAAAACGTGCCAAACCATAACCTAACAAAAAGACCCCACCGACCACACCAACCGGTGGACGCAGGCGTCGCACTATCAGGATAACGATAAATAATAACAGGCCCTCTAACGCCACTTGGTAAAGCTGCGATGGGTGTCGGCCCAACGCACCAGCACCTGGAAAAACCATCGCCCAAGGCACATCAGTAGTACGGCCCCACAATTCACCATTGATAAAATTGCCCATGCGCCCAGCCGCTAAGCCCAGTGGTACCAACGGCGCCACAAAATCGCCCAGCGCTAAGTAGGCTTTTTGATACTTACGCGCAAACAGGGCCATCGCAGTCAGTACACCGATTAAACCGCCATGGAATGACATGCCGCCTTCCCAGATCCGAAATAAATACAAGGGATCGTTAAGCACAGTGGCAAAATTATAAAATAAGATATAGCCAACGCGACCGCCTAACAGCACCCCCACAAAACCGTAAAACAACAGATCACTGACCTGATCGCTGTTCCAACCTGAACCCGGTTTGGCTGCGGCACGAGTCGCCAGCCAATAGGCTAAACCAAAGGCTAACAAATACATCATGCCGTACCAATGGATCTTAACCAGCCCCAGATCGAGTAAAACCGGATCGATATTAGGAAAGGGTATTGCCGAACTTGTCATAAACTTCCTTAATTACTGACGACTGCAGTGGCAGTGACTTTACAATGAAATTGGATTATCAGGCTGGAATATTTAGGCTCTAAGCTGAGTTAACAACTGTTTTTGCTCTAAAAAGCGTTGCACTTGTGCTCGTATTTGTTTGGGTGAATGGCACTGCAACACCTCTGTGAGTAGTTGCTGTAATTCTGCCAACTCAACCCGCCGTAACAACCATTTTATGCGCGCTAAATTACTGCTGTTCATACTAAAGCGCCGAAAGCCCATTGCAGCCAGCAATAACACGCCAGCAGGTTCACCGCCAAGCTCACCACAAATACTAATTGGAAAGTGTAACGCCTGAGCGTCTTGCCCTAAACGGTATAACGCGCGTAGTACAGACGGATGCAAAGCATCATATAAATTGGCGACCCGTGCATTGTTGCGATCCACGGCTAACAAATATTGGGTTAAATCGTTAGTACCCACCGAGCAAAAATCAACTTTTGCCGCAAGCTCTGGCAGCAAGTACAAGGTTGAGGGCACTTCAATCATCACGCCAATTTTTGGCAGCGGTAAAGTGATTTCTAACTCATCACTTAGCTCAAAACAAGCTTGCTTCACCAAACGAATGGCTTCATCCACCTCGTGCAAATCGCAAATCATCGGGAGCAAAATATGCAAATTGTCATGGCCGATATTAGCGCGGATCATGGCGCGAATTTGCACCAAGAAAATCTCTGGATGGTCTAGGGTTAAACGGATACCGCGCCATCCTAAAAAGGGGTTCTCTTCAATAATACTGAAATAAGGCAGTGCTTTATCCCCACCGACATCGAGCGTGCGCATAACGACAGTTTTACCGGGATAACTGCCCAGCACTTGCGCATATAACTCGACTTGGTCTTGCTCTGTCGGAAATTGGTCACGAATGATAAACGGAAATTCTGTGCGATAAAGCCCCACGCCATCCGTGTATTGGGCGTGGACATTTTCTAACTCAACGGCTAACCCCGAGTTCACCATAAATTTAAACTGCTCACCGCATTTTGAAGCCGATGGTAAGCTAATTTCTTCCATATAACGTGCATTTAGCGCAACGTCTTCAGTGATAAGCCGCTGATATTCATGGCAGAGGGCTTCAGAGGGCGATAACAAGATATGGCCTTGGTAGCCATCGACAATCACGCGCTGCGCATGCCAGTGCAACAGCGGTAACTCACTCACCCCCATCACGGCTGGGATCCCTAAAGCGCGAGCCATAATAGCGGCATGCGAGTTTACCGAGCCTCGCAGTGAAACCACGGCAACTAATTGCTCACGTGGAATTTCGGCCAACATCGTCGCCGTAACTTCATCAGCCACCAACACCACTTTATCGGGTAATTTAGCCCGGCGCTGTTCGGTATCCAATAAATTATTGAGCACCCGCTGCCCCAGATCACGAATATCTAAACCGCGCTCTCTCAGGTAAGGGTCATCCATATCATCAAATTGCCGAGCAAAACGCTCTACCACGCGTTTTAAGGCACTTTTGGCACACCAACCATCGGTGATTTGAATTTCGATTTCGCGCCCCAGGCTGGCAGCGTCAAGAAGCTGATGATACACATCAAAAATAGCTAATGCATCGGCCGGTAAATGGCTCGACATGCGCTCAGCTAAACGATTAAATTCGGCTTTGGTGATTTTAACGGCCCGATAAAACAAGGCTAATTCTTTTTCTGGATCTTCGGCGCGCTTTAACGAAATAGCAGCAAAGTCACTGGCCGGCTGCGCGACATAGGCTTCGCCAATGGCCATCCCGGGGGAACCTGGTAAACCATGAAACTGTGAGCCTTGCTGGCTAAAAGGGGTAATTCGTGTCGCCGCGTCACGCATTTCAGCATTCGCTAACACCGAAGCAAGCTGCACGCCCAATGTTACCAGAAAGGATTCTTCATCTTCGCTAAATACCCGTTCAGCCGCTTGTTGAATGGTCAAAACGCCGAGTACTTTACGATGATGAATAATGGGGCAACCTAAAAAGGCCGAAAAGCTGTCTTCGCTAACTTCAGGAGTGACTTTAAAGCGAGGGTGTAAATGGGCTTGTGCCAGGTTAATGGGCTCTTCACGCTGCCCCACCCAACCAATCAAACCTTCGGAAAAACCAATAGCCACTTTACCCACGGCATCTTGATTTAAGCCGTCAGTGGCCATCAACATAAAATGTTGTTGCTTATAATCCGCCAAATAAACCGAGCAACACTCGGTTTCCAACGCATGCTTAACGCTGCTAACCAAGCCAGCCATAGCTTTGTTTAGTATCGGCTCTTGTGCCACATCCTGAACAATTCGCCGCAGCTGGCCTAGCATAGTAACCTCATTTCACGTGCAGGTTTTATTTCAAGTTTTTCGTTTTATACTGTCCCGGCGAACAAACGGCAAAGCGACCGGAGCGAATTCTTTCATAACCTTGCGATACACTTCCCGTTTAAAGGAAACCACCTGCCGCACCGGATACCAATAACTGACCCATCGCCAACTATCAAACTCCGGATGACTGGTTTTCGCCAGATTGACATCCTCTTCCCGACAAATCAAACGCAGTAAAAACCACTTTTGTTTCTGTCCAATACACACAGGATTGCTGTCTTTGCGGATCAGCCGTTTCGGCAACTTATAGCGTAACCAATGTTTGGTTGTCGCAATAATTTCCACATCTTCAGGCCGCAGCCCGACTTCTTCATGCAATTCGCGAAACATGGCTTCTTCCGGTGTTTCACCGTCATCAATGCCACCCTGTGGATATTGCCAGGAATGTTGACCATATCTTTTCGCCCAAAACACCTGTCCATGGGTGTTACAAATCACTATGCCGACATTGGGCCGGAAACCCTCGGCATCGATCACACAAACCTCAAGCGATGTTAAATCTGCTATGTAGAGGATTCTTTCACAAAGTCGTCTTGGCGGCAAACGGTATTTTTCAATCACACCCCATAAGTTATCCACAGATAACGCAGCAAGCAGCGCGTGAATGTGAGCTTTTTCACAGATGCTGTGCATAAAGCTGTGACTAAGCCCCAGTTAGCCACTTAATAACTCGAAACCCGCAAATAACTTCAAACAAAACCTTGTCATTTTCTCTATATATTTCATGCAATTAATTATATTTAGCGCTTTTGAAATACCAAATACTTTTGTGCATAAGTCGGTTTGCTGCCTTTTTAAACAGCCAAAAGCCTTAAATAATGCTAGGGTAAAAGCAGTAATGTTCAAAATAGCGCAACATGTCTGCAAAACCACAATCTACTGCCGAACTTCTGACTAACTGCCAACGTATTGCCGGTTTAACGCTGGGGCAATTAGCAGCAGAATTATCGCAACCTGTCCCCAAAGATCTGCGTAAAGATAAAGGCTGGGTCGGTCAACTCATGGAATTAGCCTTAGGCGCGAGCGCAGGTTCACAGGCTTTGCCTGATTTTCCAGAGTTAGGTATTGAATTAAAAACACTGCCCATTGATCACAGCGGCAAACCACTGGAAAGTACCTATGTGTGTGTGGCGCCATTAACGGGTAACATTGGCCAACATTGGGCGGATTCTTGGGTTTGTCAGAAATTACAGCGAGTATTATGGTTGCCCATCTTGGCTGAGCGACAACTTCCCCTACATCAACGGATTATAGGCCAAGGTTTTTTATGGCAACCGAATGCTGAACAAGCGGCTATTTTGCAACAGGATTGGGAAGAGTTAATGGAGTTAATTAGCCTAGGCGGTATCGCTAATATTCGAGGGGCTCACGGTAAGGCCTTGCAATTACGGCCTAAGGCAGCCGATAGCAAAGCGCTAACGAAAGCGATCGGTGCGCATGGCGAACCGATCCAGACTTTACCGCGGGGTTTTTATCTAAAAAGTCACTTTACTCAGGCTATTTTACAGCAAGAATTTCAACTAGCGGATCGGTAATACAAATTTACTAAACATCCGATCAATATCTTCTTGAGTACGCAAAGCATTGGCTTTTTCCACTACATCACGGGTTAAGTGTGGCGCAAAGCGCTCAATAAATTCGTACATGTAGGTGCGTAAAAATGCGCCTTTTCGAAAACCAATTTTGGTGGTAGACGCTTCAAATAAATGCCCTGCTTCGATCACGACTAAATCTTTGTCTAAGTTCGGATCAATCGCCATTGAAGCGATCACGCCAACGCCCAGACCCAAACGCACGTAAGTTTTAATGACATCGGCATCGGTAGCGGTAAAGACAATATGCGGCTCTAAATTTTTCGCGGCAAAAGCGCGATCGAGCTCTGAGCGCCCGGTAAAACCAAAAACATAAGTGACGATAGGAAAACGGGCCACATCTTCAATTTGTACTTTGTGATCCAGTTGCGCAAGGGGATGATCTTTTCCCACTATAATACTGCGATTCCAATGATAACAAGGCAGCATCACCAGATCGTGGTATAAGTGCAGCGCTTCAGTGGCAATGGCAAAGTCGGCATCACCGCGTGAAGCGGCTTCAGAAATTTGCTGAGGTGTACCTTGGTGCATATGCAGCGAGACCTTGGGGAACTTCTGCATAAAATTACCAATCACCGGAGGCAACGCATAGCGGGCCTGCGTATGTGTCGTCGCAATATTGAGTTTACCTTGATCGGGTAAGGTGTGCTCTTTAGCGATGGCTTTAATATTGTCAACTTTCGCCAATATTTGCTGGGCTATTTCAATCACTTCGCGACCAGCAGGTGTAACATGCGTCAAGTGTTTACCACTACGTCCAAATACTTGAATGCCTAACTCGTCTTCTAACATCCGTACTTGCTTACTGATACCAGGCTGTGAGGTAAATAAACTTTCTGCCGTAGAAGAGACATTAAGGTTATGATTCATTACTTCGACAATATAACGCAGTTGCTGCAATTTCATTAATTGACTTCCTTACCCGGTAACGGTCAACAATCTGGATAGCCCAAATATTCCAATAGTTTTGTATAATAGCACTATCTATAACATTTTGTTTTAGCAAATAGTCGAGGTTGCTGGCTAAAAATAGCTGGCTTATGGTGCGATTTTTGCTAGTCTAAAGTTGATTTTGTAAAGCTGAGCGGAAAAATGACGCGTAGACTTATCACTACGCAGGCAACGCTGCGGCTTATCGCACCGAAAAATAGAAGGCAGAGGTATCGATGGTATTTTCCCTAATCATCACGCTAATCTTAGCACTGGTGATTATCGCCATTACAGTCAATGTGGTGCAGCAGCATAAAGAGAAAATTCAAAACTTAAAACGTGCTGAATTCACTAAATTGCGTCATGCATTAGAAGAAACAGAAGAAATTTTGTTTAACTCTACGAATGTGCCGATGTCTAACGGTATTTCCTTAATGCTGATGCGCCGGGTCAGCTATTTGTTAAAAGCCATGAAACAGCTCGAACCCGAGCAGCGGGACTTACGCCAGCGCCTAGAAGATACTGAAAACCGCATCGAAGAATTGAAAAATAATACGGGGGCTGTTGCAGATAATATCAGCCTACCTGATGATGATCAGCAATGTATCGCCATGTTCAAAGCCATTAAAAAGCTCAGAACCATGCTAAGAGCAGAGCACGCTCGAGGGAAAGTGGAAACGCAATTGGTGGTAGACGAGGACGCACGACTTGATCTGTTGCAATTACGTATTACTGTCGAGACACAAATTAAGCGCGGTAAGAGTGCCCGCACCAATAAGATGATGGGCTCGTCTCGGCAATACTATGAAAAAGCATTAAAACTACTCGCAGCAACCAATCATCAAAACGACTATGTGAGTCAGCGCCAAGCCGAAGCGCAGCAGCAGTTAGCTGAGATCACGGCAGAGTTAAAAAGCGGTAATGCCAAAGACATCGCAGAACGTAGCGATAAAGATAACAAAGATCTCGATGAGCTATTTGCTCCCAAAAAGAAATGGTAAGGCCAAGGCCTTACCATTTGCGCTTATCCATCTAACGTTTTAGTGCCCATGTTATAAGGCAAAGCATCTAAAGCTTATTTCTCTGTGACAACCCAGCGACCATTTTCATACCATGCCGCCCAACCGGTGGCTTTGCCTTCATGTTCCGTCATCACATATTGCTGCTTAGTCTTACGACTCCAGCGAACAATAGCAGGGTTACCAGCTTTATCGTTAGCAGGCGCATCAGCCAAGTAATAAAACTTCGGTGAAATACGCTCACGGAATGTTTTAAGCTCACTCACTAGCGGCGCTCGGGTTTCGCGTGATTTCGGAAAGGTTGCCGCGGCTAAAAATAAACCGGCCGCACCATCGCGCAACACAAAGTACGTATCCGACTTTTCGCACTTTAATTCAGGTAAATGAACAGGATCTTCTTTTGGTGGCGCCGCTTCACCGCTGCGTAATAATTTTCGGGTGTTTTTACAGTCTGTATTGGTACAACCGAAATATTTACCAAAACGGCCCGATTTGAGCTGCATTTGCGCGCCACATTTATCACATTCAATTTCAGGGCCTTCATAGCCTTTCAGTTTAAACTGCCCGGCCTCAACCTGATAACCATCACACTCAGGGTTATTACCACAGACATGCAATTTACGCTGCTCGTCAATCAAGTAGCTGTCCATAGCTGTACCGCATTTGCTACAACGTTTCTTCTGGCGAAGCACTTCCGTTTCAAGTTCATCGTCAGTGACATTAACCGCTTCTTCACCCGAGACTAAATTCATCGTCGTGGTGCAGCGCTCTTTTGGTGGCAAGTTATAGCCTGAGCATCCTAAGAACACCCCTGTAGATGCGGTACGAATACCCATTTTACGACCACAGGTAGGACATTCAATATCGGTTAAGACGAACTGATTCACCCGCATCCCACCCTCTTCTGGGTCAAGTTCAGCGGTTTTCAGTTTACCGGTAAAACCTTGATAGAACTGATCAAGCGTTTTACGCCAACTTAACTGCCCTTTGGCAATATCATCGAGTTTCACTTCCATGTTGGCGGTAAAGTCGTAATTCATCAGATCATCAAAGTTTTCAACTAAACGATCGGTAACGATTTCACCCATTTTTTCAGCATAAAAGCGTTTATTCTCTACCCGAACATAGCCACGATCTTGAATGGTCGAAATAATCGCAGCATAAGTCGATGGCCGGCCAATACCGCGTTTTTCTAACTCTTTAACTAAACTGGCTTCACTAAAACGCGCGGGCGGCTTAGTAAAGTGCTGCGCACCGTGCAGTTCTTTTAAAGTAAGTTGTTCACCGGTGCGCACATCCGGTAACTCATTATCTTCATCGCCTTTGCGTTTCATCGCCGGCTGAACTTTAGTCCAACCATCAAAACGTAGCACGCGCCCTTTGGCTTTTAATTCAAAATCTCCCGCTGCAACGGTAATGTTGGTCACGTCGTATTGTGCTGCAGGCATTTGGCAGGCAACAAATTGCCGCCAGATCAGCTCATATAATTTTCTGGCATCGGCTTCCATATCAGTGAGATCAGACGCCAGCACCGTGACTTCAGAAGGACGTACAGCTTCGTGCGCTTCTTGAGCATTCGCTTTACTACCATAACTGATAGGATCGGCAGGGAGGTAGGCTTTACCAAATTTTTGCTCGATATAATCACGACAATTCGCCACAGCTTCTGTGCTTAAATTGGTCGAATCGGTACGCATATAAGTAATATGCCCGCCTTCGTATAGCCGCTGCGCTAACATCATGGTTTTTTTCACACCATAACCCAGCCGCGTACTGGCCGCCTGCTGCAATGTCGAGGTAATAAACGGCGCTTGAGGTTTGCTGCTACTGGGCTTATCTTCCCGATCTAAAACCTGATACTGGGCTTTATTTAATAACGACAGGGCTTGATCCGCTTGCGCTTTGTTTACCGCCGAGAACGTTTTGCCCTGATATTTGCTGACCGCTAATTGTAAGGCTTGTTTAGAAGCCGTAATGGTGTCAGCGTCAATGCTCCAATACTCTTCTGGAACAAAGGCTTTAATTTCACGCTCGCGTTCAACCACCAAGCGCACAGCCACTGACTGCACACGGCCAGCAGATAAACCACGGGCGACCTTTTTCCATAACAGCGGTGAAACCATAAAGCCGACAACGCGATCAAGAAAACGTCGAGCTTGTTGGGCATCAACTTGGTCAACATTAAGCCGACCTGGCTGCTCAAAGGCTTGAGTAATGGCGTTTTTTGTTATTTCATTAAACACCACGCGTTTAAACTTACTTTCTTCGCCACCGATAATTTCACGAAGATGCCATGCAATGGCCTCTCCCTCACGGTCTAAGTCTGTTGCGAGATAAACGATGTCGGCTTTATCAGCCAGCGTTTTTAGCTCTTTCACGACCTTTTCTTTGCCAGGCAAAATTTCGTAGCGTGCTTTCCAGCCATGCTCGGGATCAATACCCATTCGATCAACCAGAGCTTGGTAGGCCTTTTCGTCTTTACTAAGCGTTTTATCGGTAGCCTTAGCTTTATCTTTGCTACTGCTCGTAGGTAGATCCCGAATATGACCCACGCTAGACTTGACGATAAAGTCATTGCCCAGATACTTATTAATGGTTTTTGCTTTTGCCGGTGATTCGACTATTACCAGTGATTTCGCCATTTTAAACCCAGAGATCCCCTATTACAGCACCATTTTGTGGTGCCCTTTTTTAAACGTATATCCGCAAACCGCTGTTGTGACAAGTGTCTAAACTGATTATTATGCAAATAGGCCACAATTATTCTGCGATAAGGCCTGTCACTCAGCAAAAAATGAAGCATAACATCTCGCGGTCGTAAAAATAACAAAAACAGCACCGCAACTAACAAAGGATAAGAAAAACTATGCAAGCTTATGAAGCAAATTTCGATGGGCTCGTGGGCCCGACGCACAATTATGCCGGTTTATCAGTTGGCAATGTGGCGTCTTTAAACAATGCCAAAAATCATTCAAGCCCCAAACAAGCTGCTAAACAGGGCTTGCAAAAAATGAAGGCATTACATGACCTTGGCATGGTTCAAGGGGTGCTTGCACCGCAAGAACGTCCCGATTTGGGCATGCTACGCCGCTTAGGTTTTAGTGGCAGTGATGCACAAGTTATGCAAGACGCCGCCGCAAAGGCACCTGAAATTTACCGCGCAGTGTGTTCTGCATCCAGTATGTGGACCGCCAACGCAGCAACCGTTTCACCCAGCGGCGATACGCCAGATAAAAAAATTCACTTTACCCCAGCAAACCTGACGAACAAATTTCATCGTTCACTTGAACCAACGACCACCGGTCGTATCCTGCAAGCGATGTTCAGTGACAATAAGCACTTCGCGCATCATCTGCATTTACCTGATAATGAGCACTTTGGCGATGAAGGCGCGGCTAATCATACACGTCTGTGCAGTGACTATGGGCAAAGCGGACTTGAACTCTTTGTGTATGGCCGTTATGCCTTTAATCAAAGTAAACCGGCACCACAGCGCTATCCAGCTAGGCAAACAATCGAAGCCAGTCAAGCTGTAGCACGTTTACACAGGCTAACCGAGGCTAACACCGTCTTTATGCAGCAAAACCCTGAGGTGATTGATCAGGGCGTATTTCATAATGATGTTATCGCCGTTGGTAACCGTAACGTGCTGTTTTTTCATGAGCAAGCTTTTTTGAATACAGCGGCCAGCTTACAAGAGATCAAACAAAAGTTTCCTGGTGATGCCCAGCTGCACTTTATCGAAGTCAAAAATCAACAGGTCTCGGTGGCTGATGCCATCCGTACTTATTTATTTAACACCCAATTGATTAATCTGCCGTCGGGAGAAATGGTGATTATCGCGCCAACAGAATGCCAAGAGCATGCTGGCGTGTATCGTTACCTTACTGACTTGTGCCAGCAAAATACCCCGATTAAAAACGTACATTATTTTGATGTGAAGCAAAGCATGCAAAATGGTGGTGGCCCTGCTTGCTTGCGTTTAAGAGTGGTATTGAACGAGCAAGAACGTCAAGCGGTTAACCCTGCAGTGATGATGAACGATAGCTTATTTGCTAACCTTAATAGCTGGGTTGATAAACATTACCGTGATCGGTTATCAGAAGCTGATTTAGCCGATCCACAACTCATCATCGAATCACGCACTGCCTTGGATGAATTGACGCAATTACTTAAGTTGGGTTCGGTGTATAGCTTTCAGCGATAATCGTTCAGCGTTTAACTGAGTTAAATTTTTAACTATTTTAAATAACAAATAAAAAAGGAGCCGTTAAGGCTCCTTTTTAGTTTTACGCTCTTTTATCTGTCATCACGGACAGGCACTGAAAGCGAGCTGACTAAACCAGAAGGTGATGTCACGCTAATGGTTAAGAAACCATCAAGCTTTTCATTACCTGTAGCTGGTTCTCTAGTTAAACCAAAAGAAATGCTAACAGGCACTCTGCTGGTGGTGTTCGGGAAGGTATATGAATCAGCACCCACGAACACACCATTATCTGCACTTAACGCCACCGTTGTACCTAAAGGCATTGGATTATTGTAAATATCAGAAATAAACAATCTTAAAGAAACTGAAGGCGCAGCTCCTGAAGATAGATCGATTGCTGAAACTTCACATAATTTCCGACTTGTTGGGTCAGATTGAACCTCTAAAACTTCTGGACTTAACGGATCACTATTCACCCTAACAGGAGTAGCAGTAACACCATTAATTACAGAACAATCAGCTGCATATGTCGTTAAACGGAAGAACGCTTCTGCTCCAGACATCACAATTTCTTGGTTTTGGAACACATTGACTAACTGACGAGTACATAAGCCTGCATCCGCATCTTCCTGACGACACAATAGACCATTGTATTGACCATTCGCCGCGTTGAATAAGGTGTCATTATTGAAGTCAATAAACTCTTCAAATTGATCCCCTTCCGGCGTTGCTGGTGAACAAGGGTTTGCCGTATCGTCACAGCTGCCGCCACGGAATTGACCATCTTCGTTGTTATCAATATAAGCTTCGGTTAAATCATAGGCTGCAACATATTCACCCGTATCAAAACGACCATTACCATTTAGGTCAGCAAATGATTCTTCACCAATTGAATAAGCCAATATCGTCGCTCTGCCACCTAATGGTTGATCAAAAGTCACAGTGTCATTTCTAACAATACCCAACGGACATGGCTTACCACCGTCACACTTAGCGACAATAGTATTGGCAAAACCGGTAGTAAACGGTCTTGGATTTTGACTACGCCATTTCACCGCACAACGACCATTGGTTGTGGTACAGCTTGACTCCACTGAACCGCCTTCAGTGATAAAGTTGACTGCCGTACCATCAGGCACTGGATTATTAAAGTGATCCGCTAACGACACGGTTAAATCTACTTCATTGCCATCAAAGTCTAGCGCGTGCACGTTGAATGCAGAACGCGCAACAGAAAAGCTATTTTGATCTGCCAACCCTGTGCTGACCGTCAACACATCAGAAGGCGCAGTGACAACGACAGTACCACTAGTAACCGTTTGCTCACTTCTAGCGATAACTCGGGTTGGTGTAGGTACAATACCCGAACGTACCACAGTCTGCACGATACCATCGCCGTTAGTGAAGCCATTAGCTTGAGCTAATTCTAACCCACCTAAAGCCGTTGCAAGAGTGAAGTCAACTTGTCGACCTGCTACTGGGCTGCCGTTTTCATCAATCAAGCGGAAACGTACGATAGAGGTTTCAGTACGGTTTGCACCACCAGTGCCTTTAAGGGCAATAATAGGTGCAGACACATCTAAGAACTCTAACGATCCAATAGCCGCTTCAGAAACATCCACTACCACAGTACCACTGACCGTATTACCACCGGTGATAACCGTCGCGGTAATTAAGTCACCACCTACACAGCCAGATGCTCTGTAAGTTGAACGGGCAACACCACCAATACTGGTAACAGATTGATCCATTACCGCTAAACCGGCTTGTACACAACCAGAGGTAAATTCTACTCCCAATGGCGGAATATAGGGTTGACCGTTTCTTGAGATATCAACAGAGATCAAGGTTGTTGAACCCGCCGCTAAGGTATCACCTACCGCTAAGCTTGATGACACCACAATATCGACATCTACCGCACCAATTTCAAATGCTTTAGTCCGTGTTGTCGCAAGTGCGGTAACGGAAACTTCACCCGCGCCCACATCTCTACCCGCCACTAAATCTAACAAGGCAATACCGTTTGCATCCGTAATTGCTGTGCCAGTTCTCGGACTGATAGAACCTAACGTAGTAGTCGCTGACACTAAAGTTTGCGCTAATGGCGTACTCGCACCTTCACGCAGCACTTCAATGTACAAGATACCTGGCTGTTCTGCAGAAATGCTGGTGGTCTCAATACAGTTATTAGGATCACGGTTAGTTCTGAAATCACTCGGGCAGCTTGTTAATAGCCTGAAGTTTACAGTGGCATTAACCTGATTAGGATCAACCTCATCACCACGAGTATAGAAACCAATCGACGATGTTACCGCTTCATATTGTGCCGTTACTGTACCGGCACCCTCTGCTGTACCTGCAACCAAACTAATTCTGGCCTCGCCGAGCGCATTAGTTAACGCGGTACCCGTAGATGGACGTAAACTGCCTAAAGAAGAACTAAAGCTTACAACTTTATTAACAACCGGGTTAGCATCTTTATCGCGAACGGTTGCGATAACCTGACCACCGTTAGCCGCACTGATTTCACTGGTGTCAGTTCCTGACACACTGGAAACAAGCCGTAATTCAACAGTAAAGTCAGGAGAGTCACCCGGTAGCGGCGTATCACCAGCACTCGTAAACGTAAAGGCGTCGCTCGTTATGGTCACGCCACCCGTTGTTTCAAACCGAGCCACAATCTCACCTGCACCCGCCGTGTTGCCAGCAAGCAAGTCTAGGTAAGCCACACCTGTAGCATCTGTCATCGCACGTCCTGAAGATGGATTAATCACACCAACAAAACGAGACTCAACCGTAATCAATTTGAAAGCTGCAGCTACTCCGCCTTGAGTCAACGTGACTTTAACGCGACGAGGGTTAGCAAAATCAACATCTCTGACAACAGTATCCGTTGATGCTTCTACCAATTCAGCAGTAATGCTGGTTTCAGCAGACTGATCACCGTTTGACTCAAACACATAAGGTAATGATAAGACTTGTTCATCCGCAGCTTGATAAGTTGCAGTAACGAGACCTGCTCCTGGTACAGCACCAGCAAACAGAGTAATTTGCGCTACGCCATTACTGTCTGTTCTTGCAGTACCTACTGAAGGAATGATTTCACCTACGTTATTTGCTAGCTCAAAGGTGATTAACTGGTTTTCTAAAGGAATGCCATCAAAGGTCAAGGTTGCACGCAAATTACCCTGATTATCTTTGCTTACATTACGAGTAGGATTGCCAGCACCATCAAGCATCGTCAATGTCAGTAAATATTGGCTCAGCACTTCATTACCCAGCGTAGAGAAACTTATGGTTTCTTCTACCCCTTGATAACGCGCTGTTAACGTACCCGCACCTTCTACCGTACCGGCGGTTAAGCGTACTTGCGCCACACCATTGCTATCTGTTAACGCTGTACCAAATGCCGGCTGGATACGTCCCAGCGTACTGCTGAAACTCACCACCTTGTTTACAACCGGTTGGCCATCTTTATCCACAACCGTCGCCTGCACCACACCCGGTGTCGCTTGCGAAATCTCGGTGATGGGCGCACCCGCACTGTTTGTCAGCGTTAAGCTAATCGCAAAGTCTGGTGACGTACCTGGCACCGGCGTATCACCCGCCGAAGTAAAGGTAAAGGTATCAGAGACAATCTCGGCGCCTTCGCTGTTCGTGTAACGCGCTTGCGCTTCACCAGCACTGGCAACAAAACCGGCCAGTAAATCCACCCGAGCAATACCATTCGCGTCGGTCATTGCCCGACCTGTCGTAGGATTAATCTCACCTGCGCCTTCCACGCTAAATGTCACTAAACGGAACGCCACTGGCGTACCATTTTCGGTCACTAACGCTTCTAACTTACGCGGGGTGGCATACGCTACATCGCGAACTGCTGCACCTGCTGCATCCAGCAAGCTTAATGTCAGTGCACTCACTACAGTGTCATCACCCAGTGAGTCAAAGATAAACGGCAGCGCTAATAAGCTCTCACCATTAATCACGACCTCTGCATTGACTTGACCGCTACCCGCCACTTGACCGGCTAATAAGCTCACTTCCGCCACACCATTCACATCGGTACGCGCTGTACCACTGGCCGGTGAAATCACACCCACCGCAGATGAAAGACTAAAACTAACAAGTTGATCGGCTACCGGCGTGCCGTTCTGCGTTAAAGTGACTTGCACGCGACCCGGCGCTGCCCGCGATACTTGACGCGTTGCTGCACCTGCCGCGTCCACAAGATTTAACGTCATTAGATAAGAGCTCACGCCCTCATTGCCTTGGGTACGGAAACTCAGTGTCTCTTCTACCCCTTGATAACGCGCTGTTAACGTACCCGCACCTTCTACCGTACCGGCGGTTAAGCGTACTTGCGCCACACCGTTGCTATCTGTTAACGCTGTACCAAATGCCGGCTGGATACGTCCCAGCGTACTGCTGAAACTCACCACCTTGTTCACGACCGGCTGGCCATCTTTATCCACAACCGTCGCTTGCACCACACCCGGTGTCGCTTGCGAAATCTCGGTGATGGGCGCACCCGCACTGTTTGTCAGCGTTAAGCTAATCGCAAAGTCTGGTGACGTACCTGGCACCGGCGTATCACCCGCCGAAGTAAAGGTAAAGGTATCAGAGACAATCTCGGCGCCTTCGCTGTTCGTGTAACGCGCTTGCGCTTCACCAGCACTGGCAACAAAACCGGCCAGTAAATCCACCCGAGCAATACCATTCGCGTCGGTCATTGCCCGACCTGTCGTAGGATTAATCTCACCTGCGCCTTCCACGCTAAACGTCACTAAACGGAACGCCACTGGCGTACCATTTTCTGTAACGACCGCTTGCAGGCTGCGAGGTGTTGCATAGGCCACATCACGAACGAGTTGGCCTGTGGTATCAAGTAAACTTAATGAAATAGAACTGACAACCCGGTCATCACCCAGTGAATCAAAAACAAATGGCAATGCCTGAATATTGACACCGGCAATAGTAACCACAGCACTTATCTGACCGCTACCTGCAACTTGGCCTGATAGAAGACTGAGTTCGGCTACGCCATTAGCATCTGTTCTTGCTGTACCACTGACCGGTGAAAGCTGACCAATATTTGAATTTAATGAAAAGCTGACTAACTGATCAACAACAGCTGAACCATTACGAGTAAGTGTTGCTTGGATCTTACCCGGTTGAGTTCTAGAAACTGTGCGAATATCGTTATTCGCTGTGTCTTTGAGGTTCAAAGACAATACATAAGGGCTGATAACTTCATCACCGGCACTTGTAAAGCCAAGATCTTGAGATTTTGCCTGGTAGCTTGCTTCGATTGAGCCCGCGCCACTAATCGTGCCTGCAGTAAGAGTAACCGTCGCCTGACCAAGTTCATTGGTTAATGCTGTACCAAAAGCGGGTTGAATGCGGCCTAAAGAAGAAACAAAAGAAACGACTTTATTGACGACCGGTTGGCCTAAGCTATCCCTAACGGTGGCAACAACAATACCGGGCTGTGCGTTAGAGATCTGGTTAATTGTATTACCTGCTTGATTCGTCATCGCAAGATTAATACTAAAAGCGGTTTCATCACCTTGCACAGGTGTATCTCCGGCTGTAGTAAACACAAACGGACTAGCACTCACGGTTTGCGTTGTTGTTGGAGCAAATCTCGCCGTTAATGTACCTGCGCCAGCTTCTGTACCGGCAATTACGTCTATGCGCGCAATACCATTAACATCCGTCATAGCTGAACCATTATTAGGGTTAAGTACACCCAATGAACCCAGTTCAAACTGAATAAGTTGGAATGCACCTGGCTGACCATCGATCAGCAAACGCGCTTCAGCAATGCCCGGTGAAAAATGCGATACCGAACGTGCAATAGTGCCATCATGCTTTAACAACGTCACAGAAAGCTCGGCTGACAAGCCACCTGTTACCACAGCATCGAAAACATAAGGGGCAGAAGAAACCGTTTGAGACTCAGAAGCCTGATAAGAAGCGGTTACTTGAGAAGAGCCTGCCGTTTCACCGGCTTGCAATTGAATTTCGGCTATACCGTTTTCATTGGTTCTGGCCGTTCCCTCAGTTGGGGATAACTGACCAACGTTACCATCTAACGTAAATCGAACTAATTGATTGGCTAGGGGTTGATTATTTTTTTTCAGCGTTGCCCTAAGCTTACCAGGCGCAGCAGTGGAAACTTGACGGACTTCTTGCCCTGCAGCATTAGTCAACGTTAATGCCAAAGTATAAGTGTCAGTAGCGCCGGTTCCACCAGAACCTGAACTACCACCACCACTTTCGAGCGTGCCACCACCACCACAAGCGGACAAGCCCAAACATACAAAAAGTATCCATAACAGCCGGATGTTTAACATGAAACTCTCCCTAGCACTTCTTTTATAGTTTTGTTAATTTTGCATCTTAAACCATTAATTATCCAGCTGGCAGGGTTAATTTAAAAAAAATTTCTATCTCTAGTGACCAAAGCTGGCACAAACTGGTAGTCTTAGTGCTTTATTACAACAAAAAAACCACTATATATGACGTCAAATAATAAAAAACTCAGTCTTACCTTACGTATTGTGATTGGTATGGTAGCTGGCCTTGCAGTCGGTTTCTTCTTTCAATTTTTACTGGGTGGTGCCGAAGAGCGCAATTTGGCATTGCTTGGTCTGGATATTCCCTTAAAAGCTTTTTTTGTTGACGGTATTTTTCATGTTGGCGGCGAAATATTTATTGCCAGCTTAAAAATGCTGGTGGTGCCGTTGGTATTTGTGTCCTTAGTTTGTGGAACCTGCTCGTTATCTGACACCTCTAAACTTGGGCGTTTAGGTGGTAAAGCCATCGGCTTATATATGATCACCACCGCTATCGCCATTAGCTTAGCGATTGGCGCAGCCTTGTTAACTGGCCCAGGTTTGGGTGTGGAAATGCAAAGCGATCAAACCTTTGATGTTAGCTCTGCCCCAACGTTAGCGCAGGTCTTTATCAATATCTTCCCAAGTAACCCAATAGAGTCAATGGCTTCAGGCAATATGCTGCAAATAATCGTTTTTGCCGTGTTATTTGGCCTAGCCGTGGCCTTGTCAGGCAAGCCGGGTGAGCGGATTGCCGCACAGTTTAATGATTTTAATGAAGTGATTATGAAGCTGGTCACTTTACTCATGAACTTAGCCCCCTATGGTGTGTTTTTCCTGATGGCGAAACTTTTTACCACGCTGGGTTTAGAAACTATCGGCAGCTTAGTCAAATACTTTGGCGTAGTGCTTTTTGTATTACTGTTTCATGGGTTTGTGGTTTATGCCTTGCTGTTAAAGTCACTAACGGGTTTAAACCCGATTATCTTTTTAAAGAAAATGCGCGATGCCGCGTTATTTGGCTTTAGTACTTCAAGCAGTAATGCCACGCTGCCAGTGACCATGGAAACGGTCAATAAAAAGCTCGGTGTCAATAACAGCATCAGTTCATTCACAGTACCACTAGGCGCTACTATCAATATGGACGGTACTGCCATTATGCAGGGTGTTGCCACTGTCTTTATCGCTCAGGTGTTTGGCGTCGATTTAAGTCTTGGCGATTTCTTGATGGTGATTTTAACTGCGACCTTGGCCTCAATCGGCACGGCTGGTGTGCCGGGGGTAGGTTTAATCATGCTGGCGATGGTATTACAACAAGTAGGCTTACCGGTTGAAGGTATCGCGTTAATTATTGGTGTGGATCGCTTACTGGATATGACGCGCACCGCAGTAAACGTGACCGGTGATGCGATGGTGTCCTGTGTTGTCGCTAAAAGCGAAGGAGAGTTTAATGCAGCTATCTATAACAATCCAAACGCTGGTGAGAAAGAAGAAACCATCGATTTCCATCATTTAAGAGATTAACGTTTAGCGCTACCCGCTGCTGCTGCGGGTAGCGCTTTTCCCCAACTTTATGCCTGAACTAAATACACTTTTTCACATAAACGTGATGTTTCAAAACGACGCCGAGCAAAGCCTTGCCCCGTAATATCCACTTGTTCTAGCAATTGGATCTGTCGCTTTGCAAAGTGCTGCTCTATCTCAGCGCTAGTGACACTAAAAGGTGGCCCCGCTTTTTCCTCCTCGGGGTATTCTAAGCTGATCAGCAGCAACACTGCGCCCTGCTCTAACCAGTTATCTAATTTTTCAACATAACGTTGTCGCATTTCCAAAGGCAACGCAATCAATGCTGCGCGATCGTAGATAAGGTTATTGGCGTTAACGCGACTATCAGGCAGTTGAAAGAAATCACCTTGTAATAGTTGTAACGCCTCAGCTTGAAAACGAATAAAGCCCTGCTCGGCTAATGGATGTGCGGTTGTAACAGTATGCGCCAGCTGATTTTCAGCAAAAAAAGCATGACAAGCGATATCCGACAACTCAATACCCAGAACCGGCCGCAAAGCCTGACAAAATAGCAAATCAGGGCTTTTACCACACAACGGAACCACGATTTCAGTTAGCCTAGGCTGCTCGGCCAAGATCTGCGGCAACCAACGCTGCAACAGTGGATGCGGTTGTGCTAATTGAAAGCCGAGTTTATTTTGTTGCCAACACGCCTGCCAAAATGCTGCGTCCATGTGTTACCACCAACGGCGTTGTTGCAGATTTTGCCAGATGCCACTAGCGAAGCTCGCACCACCTGCGCCCAATTTATCTGCCAAGCCTTTTTTCAATTGAAACTTCACCTGTAGTACTTTTCGCTGGGCAAACATACTACACAAGTAATCATCACTGGTTTGCAATTGATCTACCAATGCTAAAGCAAGGGCTTGATAGCCAAACCAATGCTCTCCCGTAGCCACTTTGTCGATATCCAGCACTGGCCGCTGCTGGCTGACAAAGTCTTTAAATAGCACATGGGTTTCTTCTAATTCTTGCTGAAATTTTTCACGGCCTTTTGCGGTATTTTCACCAAACAAGGTGACGGTGCGCTTGAATTCACCCGCGGTGAACTGTTCAAAATCAACATCGTTTTTCTTTAATAATTTATTGAAATTAGGTATTTGTGCAATCACACCTATAGAGCCAATAATCGCAAAAGGAGCCGCCAGTAGTTTATCGGCCACGCAGGCCATCATATAGCCACCGCTTGCGGCTACTTTATCCACGGCTATAGTGAGTGGGATCTTTTGCTGCTTAAGTCTGTCTAACTGCGAGGCGGCTAAACCATAACCATGCACCACACCACCGCCACTTTCAAGCTTTAACAACACCTCGTCTTTTGTGGTGGCTACTGCCAAAATGGCGCTGATTTCTTCGCGTAACGCATCGGTTTCTTTCGCATCCATACTGCCATTAAAATCAATGACAAAGAGTGTTGGCTGCGGTTGTTTCTTTTCTGCTGATTGGGCTTTTTGCCATTTCTTGAAGGCTTTTTTATCCATCAGTTGCTGTTGTAACAGTTGCTGATTGTGCTGATACGCTTCACTGAGATCCGTGATAGACAACTGACCTTTACGTTGACGTGTTTTCATCGCAGCGCCTGCCATAATGGCCACCACAATCGCAAACGCCACCACTAAGGTGGCAACCTTCGCCAGAAAAATACCGTATTCATACAAAAATGCCAAAGCCTGTCTCCTTACAATGAATAATAAAGGTGCATCATACCCTAAAAGCAACAGCCCGGTGCAAGTGCAACCGGGCTGTAGTTAAACGCTAAGCGAAGCTTAGTTTGCAATCACCGAAGTATCTTGAATACCAATCTGTGTACCACGACTTAAAAAGAACGTTACAGCTTGATATTGCATTTCACCGGTAGCGGCTGCACTGCTCGCAGGGCTTAAAATTGAGCTGTGTGCACCCGCGTTAAAACGGGTAATGGCATTGCCTGTTAACGCGACACCTGGCGCTTGAGCTGGCACTGAGCCTGCACTTAATAAACGTGCCAGTGGTTCTGTACCGGCTAATGCCATACGGCCATTTGCTAACGCCGTTAATGGATTAAAGAAGCCATTCGGAACAACTTGGTCTGGCAATCTATCCGCACCATTACCCACCACTTCAATCATAAAAGTGGGTGTGCCGCTGCTAACTAAGGCTTTAGCATAGTTGTTTGGATCGCCACTATCCGTTACGGTTTGCGCAGCAAAAGCAAACTGACTAAAGGTGGATGTGATAAGTGCTTGCTGTGCCGTGTTACCTGTTTGACTTAAGCTGGCAAGATACTGATTAACCACTGGTGCAGCACAAGTGGGCCAAGTAGCGGCAGTTTGTGCGGTCGGCGCACCACAATCGGTGTTAGTTGCCACGTAAGAAATAAACCCACTAGATAGTGGTTCTCCCGCACCTAACATCACACTGGCTTTAATCAGTGGGCCAAATTGTGGCGAGTCTAATAAGAAGTTGGCAATACCACCACCTGGCATTGCTAATACCGAGCTTTCAACTTTAAATGCAGCATCTAACGCCGCATTACCAGTGGTGCTATTAGCTAAAGCCACCATGCTCGCACCTGTAATGCCCCCTAACGAATGCCCTAAAAACTGTATGCGGCTTTTATCAATGGTCACACCGGTAAGGTTATTTAAAGCAAAACGCAGCGCCAACATATCCGCAATACTTTGACGTAAATTATCCCGTGTCACCAACAAATTGCTCAGATTCATATAATCAGTTGCAGAGTTAGTGGAGGCATTAAACGTTAAGTTGCCGGTCTCAGTTGCTTGGGTAAAACCACGGCTGCCATGCAACGGGTGATCAATGGCAATAGTGGCAAAACCTTGCGAAGCTAAGGCTCCTGTAACAGCGAGCATATCTTCTTTTTTAGAAGTAATACCATGCTGCAAAATCACCACTGGCCAACCGGCTTCAGGCATTGGAATAACATTACCATCAGGCACGGTCATCTGCACACCAACGGTTTCATAACTGCGGATAGCAGGGATCACGTTAAACTTAGTTAAATGACGAGCACTATCCACACCCAGATCGCGTAGCGCACCTGAAGTCACCGCCTGACAAAAACCATCATTTTCGGAGACAGGCGTGGCGGGTTTCATACTAGCAGGTAAGGCTGCAATAATAGCACCACTGTCACAACGTGCAGTCCATCGCGTGTTTAACGGCGCGGTCATGTTTGCTTCAGAAGGTTTACCTAAAAAGTACGGCAGCGTTAAGCTACCTTGATACAAACGGGTGATAGTAAAAACTGGCTGGCTGGCGAAAGCAGGGTTAAGTTGCGATACCGTCAAACCGGTGTTTTGCATAGCCAAACCGGAAGGCGCATAACCTGTTGGTGTTGGCGAGCCCATCAGTTGCTTTAAGTTAGCTAATACCGCACCCGTAGATTGCGTGGTAATGGCCGCGGAATAAATAATACTGGTTTTAGGTAAGCCTTGATCGCGCACCATCACGTTTTCAAAGCTGTTAATCACACCTTGTAAGGCACGCTGAGAATCCGTGGCCAATGGTAAAGTGCTCAGGTCTTGTTTCACTAACTCGTAAGTGGTTGAAGGTTTAATTGCTGCACCAGTGCTGTCTTTTAAACCGTTAGTTAACGCCAAAAGGTAAGTCGTGGCAGACTCAAGCGGTTTTAATGGTACTACAGCCACACTGTTACCACTGCCGGCAGAAACAAAATCAACGCCGTATTGTAATTCAGCAACAATTTTACAGGCGGCACCACGTGGTACGGCACGACAATCGGTCTCAGGAGAAGCAGGATCGCCCATTACGGCTTTAAAAATACGTACAGAGCCAGGTGCTGCCGCCGAGTCCCTATTTAACGTCACACCAGCAGGAAAGCTTAAGGCAATGGTAAACGGATTTTGCGTAGACCATCCATCTAAGGCGCCAAGGGCAGTTTCTGGGAAAGAGTAATCAACATCAGCATTATTTCTTGGCAGTCCCAAGCTGTCTCTCTCTCGTGGCATATACAGTGTTCCATCACTGTATAACTTATCTCCAAATAAGTTTTCCGAAGGAAATTGAAACAATAAATCATTCGGAACGGAAATTATACTGTTAGCGGGGTCAAATATAACCCGTGCACTCGGTGTTACCGTGCCTTCAACCGCCACATCTTGTTTGATATCTTCTATTGAATCACCACAGCCAGCTAAACCTAAAGCGGTGATTACTGCAATGCTTATTGCCAATCTCTTCATTTTATCTCCCCTGTCCATCACTGGTATTTTTTATTGCAAAGCATAAGTTTGCTTCACTTATTTTGAATTAGAGTGACTGCCCTAACGAACAGCTACGACCAGTTAAAGTTAACTCAAACTTTAGCAAATCGCTAGAGCAAAAAGACAGATAACCTGAAGTTTCATTAAGAAGAGTGCAAAAGCGGGTTTTTCCAAGTATCCTGTTGCCGTTTTTTTCAGTCAGGGGCTCCGTTAATGCAAGCACCACAACACTACTCTGCGCCCGCCGGCGCACTGCTTAATAAAGTTATTTTAGTTACTGGCGCCGGTGATGGCATTGGCAAAACCGCCGCTTTAACCTATGCCCGTTTTGGGGCGACGGTTATTTTATTAGGTAAAACCACCCATAAATTAACCGCGGTATACGATGAAATTGTGAATGCGGGATATCCTGAGCCAGCCATCATCCCGTTAGATTTAAAAGGCGCGACCGCAAAAAATTATCACGACATGGCGGCTACCATTAAAGCCGAGTTCGGTAAGCTCGATGGCGTATTACACAATGCAGGAATTTTAGGCGTGTTGTCGCCGTTCGAGCATATTAATTTAGCCAGCTGGCAAGACATTATGCAAGTCAATGTCACAGGCGCCATGCTGATGACACAGGCGTTAATGCCTGTTTTAAAGTTAAGTCAGCAAGCGTCTGTCGTGTTTACCTCTTCTGGCGTGGGTCGGCAAGGTCGAGCGTTTTGGGGGCCATACGCGGTATCAAAGTTTGCTACTGAAGGTTTAATGCAAATTATTGCCAGCGAGTATGAAGACACCACGGTACGCTGTAATTGTATTAACCCCGGTGCCACCCGTACCAGTATGCGCGCGCGTGCCTACCCAGGTGAAGATGCGGCAACGTTAAAAACACCAGAAGATTTGATGTGGTTGTATTTGTTTTTAATGTCTGACGATAGTATTGGTATTAATGGCCAATCGTTAGATGCACAGATTAAATAAACAGACATAAAAAAACCGGCAATGCCGGTTTTTTTATGTCTTATCGTTGCCGTATTAACGTGGCTCTAATATCTCAGCACCGTTTTCAGCAGCCCAAGCATTCCACACGACCACTTTACTATTAAAGTTGGCGGTAGCTTGCTCTGTGGCTTCATCTAATAACCGTTCAATATCTTTAGCGAACTTTTTGTCGACTTTATTGACCGGCACAACTTCAATACCCCGTGCTTGTAACCCTTTTTTCATAGTATGAGTACGAAGTAATTGTAATTGGCCGTCTTCAACATAGAAATACTGGCTGGCTTTGTTTAAGGTTTTAAACTTTGGTTTAACCGGACGTTTTGATTCTTTGGCTACACTGACGCTCTCTTCTGGCATCACATCTTGTACTTGCTTATAGCCAAGCTGTTCCAACGTAAATCCTTTTTCGCGGGCAAAACGTTCGATTTCACTGATGGCGTCAATTTCAGATTGGCGTTCAACCAATACTGAATTTAATGTGTCTAACACATCATTTAATTTAGCCAGCGTTAATTCTTTTGCGGCTTTCTTTAATTCACGCTTATCAAGCAATAACGACATTTTAATACTCCCAAGTAATATTACTGCTCTAGAATATCGAATAAATTAAAATAATTAAAGTAATTCTTGCTTATTCAATAAATTAATCCAAATTATTATTCAGCTGGCGTTAATAAAAGTCATCTTGAATAAATAAAACCAGCTAAATAATGTAATAGCATAAAAGTTTTAACTATTAATCTTATCATTTTGTTACTTTAACGCTTAAATACCCTTTTTAATTTCCGTGACAACGCCCCTAATAGTTGGGTAGGATCACAGCGTTCTCACTCGTATTGCCTGCTGGTCGGGCTTGTCAGCAGCAAAAAAATCGTTATTGTGGCGCATCACGCCTTCAGTTGGATTGTTTAATGCCAAATTTCAAAGAATTATTTATCAACAATCGACAATGGGCGGATCGGATTGAACGCGAGCAACCCGGCTTTTTTAAACAGTTATCAGAGCAACAAGCCCCTGAATACTTGTGGATTGGTTGCTCGGATAGTCGTGTGCCGGCGAATGAAATTGTCGGTTTGATGCCTGGTGAATTGTTTGTACACCGCAATGTTGCCAACTTAGTGGTGCATTCAGATATGAATTGCCTTTCTGTGTTGCAATACGCTATCGAAGTATTAAAAGTAAAACATATTTTAGTGGTGGGCCATTACGGCTGTGGCGGTGTGCGGGCAGCCATGATGAAACAGCGTGTTGGCTTCGTCGATAACTGGCTGCGTAATGTTAAAGATGTTTATGCCATGCATCGTGACGAACTAGATTTAATCGAGGACGAAGACCAGCGTGTCAATCGACTGATTGAGCTTAATGTGATGGAGCAGGTGCGTAACCTGTGCCACACCACCTTTGTACAAGAGGCATGGGAGCGCGATCAGGCTTTAACCGTGCATGGTTGGGTATATAGTTTGCGTAACGGTCGAGTGAAAGACTTACGAGTCAGTCACTCAAGTATTGATCAAATTGATGAGATCTATGCGCTCGATTTACATGACGATCCCAGTTTAGCAGACTAAACACCGTGCGGGCGCAGACATGCGCCCTATAAAATCACGGTTTTATTACCGTGTACAAACACCCTATCCTCTGTAATAAATTGTAGCGCCTCACTTAATGCCGCCTTTTCCACATCACGGCCGGCTTTTTCCATATCCAGTGCGCTGTAGCTGTGATCTACCGCGGCCACTTTTTGCTGAATAATTGGCCCTTCATCGAGCTGCTCATTAACAAAATGCGCGGTTGCTCCGATGATTTTCACCCCACGCTCAAAGGCTTGTTGATAGGGCTTAGCGCCAATAAAAGCCGGTAAAAAACTATGATGGATATTCACGATACGATTCGGATAATGCGCGACAAAATTGGGCGTTAAAATCCGCATAAACTTGGCGAGAATAAGATAGTCAGGCTGATAAGGTGTGATCACCTGTAACAACGCGGCTTCGTGCTCAGCTCGGCTTCGCCCTTGATGGCTAATAAAATGATACGGTAAATCAAAACGCTGCGCCAATGCGGCTAATTCAGGATGATTACCAACAACCGCCGCGATATTTAATGATAGTGAGCCATCATACACCTTCATCAAAATATCACCCAAACAATGCGCTTCTTTTGTGACCAACACGACAACTTTTTTCGCCTGCCGGCACAACAAACTGCGGCTACTGCCTGGCGGTAAAGCCCGATCCAAATCTTGTAATAAGGTTTGCTCGTTAAAAATGCCGTCTAATTCGGTACGCATAAAAAATTGACCGGTTACCGGATCAACAAATTCAGTATTACGAATAATATTCAGTTGGTGCTTGTAACAAATATTGGTGATCTGCGCGATCAGCCCTTTTGAATCGGGACACTCAGTTAATAAAATACGCTGTTCCATAATGACACTAATTCAATAATAAAAAGACCTATGTATTGTGACAACTTAAACGTCTAGCGTCAAAGCCATTTAGACTTCTGATAGTAAAGGGCAAGTTTACTTGTTGTTTTAACGGGGGGCTTGCATAATAGCTGATTGTTTTTCTGCTTATTAACCAAGATATTTCTGAAGATGGCTCAGTATCAATTTAATAGCATCGGCTATATTAAATCACCCTATAAACAAAAGTTTGCCATCCCACGGCAGCCAGGTTTAATCGCAGAAGCCTGTGGCAGTATCGAATTAGAAGCTGACTATGCCGATGAAGGGATCGTGCGAGGTATTGAAGCCTTTAGTCACCTCTGGTTAGTCTTTGTTTTTCATGAAACGGCAGACAAGGGTTGGTCGCCGTTAGTCCGCCCCCCTCGGTTAGGTGGCAACACCCGAAAAGGCGTATTTGCTACACGCGCCACCTTCCGACCTAATCCAATTGGCTTATCGGTCGTAAAACTAGATGGGGTCACTCGAAAAAATGGCAAATTACAGATTTTGATCAGCGGCTTAGATTTGTTAGATGGCACGCCGATTTTGGACATTAAACCTTATTTGCCCTATTCTGATGCGCTACCTGCTGCAAATGGTGGCTTTGCCGATGCCGCACCAGAGACCATGATGACCGTATCGATGTCAGAAAATGCTGAACAATTTTGCCAGCAACAAAAACACTATCCGCATTTACGTACTTTTATTGAAAAGGTTTTAAAACAGGATCCACGGCCACCCTATAAAAAACAACGGGCTGACATTCAACATTATGGCATGACCCTATACGAATTTAATATTAAATGGACCGTCGACGGAGAACACAACCATGTTACTGAAATCATGCAGCTACCTTAGCTTATTGGCCACCAGTTTTATTTGCTTCGCCCTGCCCGAGCTGCCTGAGCCTGTCAGTAACAATGCCGTAGCAGCCACCACAGTTCGAGGTAAAACCTATCTGCTTTCTGCAAGCGGCATAGGCCCAGCAAAAACCAGCGCACAGATCCATGATAAAGTGTGGTTACATACGCTTGGCGAATATAACTGGACAACCCTACCTATCTTACCCAATCAACAACGGCTTCAAGGCCGCATTGGGGCCAGTGCCGTGGCCTTAAACAATAATTTTTTCATTCTGGGCGGCGCTTTTGTACAAAGCGATGGTAAAACCACGACAGCAGCAGATAGCTATCGGCTCGATCCCATCACCCGTCGCTATACGCGTTTAAATGATATGCCGGTACCGGTCGATCATGCGGCCGCCGTGGCTTATCAAAATCGTTACATTTATCTCATCAGTGGTTTTAGTGAATACGGTGCCGTTAATGTGGTGCAGTTATTTGATAATTACACCCAGCGCTGGTCGCAAGCTACGCCATTTCCGGGTAAACCCGCCTTTGGTTTAGCTGCTGCTGTTGCCGCAGATCAATTGATTGTCTGTGATGGCGTAACCTTGGACTATCATCAAAGCAGCCCACAGCAACAACCGGTGGCTGAATGTTGGGCTGGAAAGCTGGGTAACAATGCCAATAGCATCGCTTGGCAAAGCATTCCCCACCCCACTGGCGATGCTCGCTACCGTTTAGCCGCGGCCACCGTTAAGATCAACGGCGAAGAAATGGCCGTGTTTATCGGCGGTAGTAATGTGCCTTATCAACTGAATGGTCGTGATTATCAAAATCTAGTTGCCAGCCCCAGTGCTGCTGTTTGGTTATATTCCCCAAAACAACAACGTTGGTTAGCTGCTGAAAATACAACGGCGATAATGGATTTAAGAGGTTTAATCGAGTTACCTGATGGTTTATACAGCCTTGGCGGCATGCTTTTAGAGCAAGAAGTCACAAATAAGCTCATTAAACATCAGATTAAACTTCTGCCCGAGTAGATCCGTTGTTAGAATGAGGGCAATTTTTTAAGTCTTTTTTACAGAGAGCCTCATGCGCACCAGTCAGTATTTATTATCTACGATGAAAGAAACGCCAGCAGATGCCGAAGTTATTAGTCACAAATTAATGCTTCGCGCCGGTATGATCCGCCGTTTATCTTCTGGTTTATACACTTATTTACCTACTGGCGTTAGAGTGTTGCGTAAGGTAGAGCAAATTGTTCGTGAAGAAATGAACAATGCCGGTGCCATTGAAGTACTGATGCCCATGGTACAACCGGCTGAACTGTGGCAGGAATCAGGCCGCTGGGAGAAAATGGACGCCGAGTTATTGCGTTTTCAAGACCGTCATCTGCGCGATTTCGTATTAGGCCCTACACATGAAGAAGTGATTACTGATCTGGTACGTCGCGAAATCACCAGCTATAAACAACTGCCGCTGAGCTTATATCAAATTCAAAACAAATTCCGCGATGAGCGTCGGCCCCGTTTTGGTGTGATGCGCGCGCGTGAGTTTTTAATGAAAGATGCTTATTCATTTCATTTAAGCCAAGACTCATTACAACAAACCTACGATGCCATGTACCGCGCTTACTGCAATATCTTTAATCGTCTTGGCTTAGATTATCGGCCTGTGCTTGCCGACACCGGCGCGATTGGCGGTAGTGTCTCGCACGAGTTTCATGTGCTGGCCTCGTCTGGCGAAGATGCCATTGCCTTCTCGGATACCAGCGATTATGCCGCGAATATCGAAATGGCCGAAGCAAAAGCGCCGGCGGGTGAACGCCCAGCCGCAACGCAAAGCATGCAAGAAGTTGCCACACCAAATGTCGGCACTGTTGCTGCCGTAGCAGAGTTATTAAACATCAGCGAACAGCAAATTGCGAAAACCTTATTTGTTGTTGGCGTTGCCAAAGATGATGCACCGGCATCCCTAGTTGCATTAGTGGTTCGCGGCGATCATGAGCTGAATGAAGTTAAAGCGGAGAAATTACCGCAAGTTGCCGTACCCCTGCAATTTGCTAACGAACAGCAAATTCGTCAACTGGTTAACGCAGCACCTGGCTCAGTAGGTCCTGTGGGTTTAACCATCCCGGTGATTGTTGACCGCAGCGCCGCACACCTTGCTGATTTTGTTGTGGGTGCCAATAAAGACGGCTACCATTTAACCGGCGTCAATTGGGATCGCGACATCACTGATTACCAGGTTGCCGACCTTCGCAATATCGTTGAAGGCGATCCCAGCCCTTGTGGTTTTGGTCACTTAGTGATTAAGCGTGGTATTGAAGTGGGTCATATCTTCCAATTGGGTGATAAATACTCTCAAGCGCTCAAAGCCGGTGTATTGAATGAAGAAGGTAAACACCAAATTATGACCATGGGCTGTTATGGTGTGGGTGTATCACGCATTGTTGCCGCCGCGATTGAACAGAACCACGACGAATACGGTATTATTTGGCCTGACGCAATAGCGCCCTTCCAAGTGGTGTTGATCCCAATGAATATGCACAAGTCAGTGCGTGTAGCTGAAGCCACTGAGCTGTTATATCAACAACTTAAAGCTGCGGGTATTGACGTACTCTTTGATGATCGTAAAGAGCGCCCGGGTGTGATGTTCGCCGACATGGAACTGATTGGTGTGCCTCACAGCATTGTGATTGGCGAGCGTAACCTCGATAACCGTCAGGCCGAATACAAAAATCGCCGCACGGGTGAAAAGCAGCTGTTAGATTTAGACCAATTAGTCAGTCAATTTACGGGGTTGCTTAAATAACACCTACAACAGCAGTTTCGACTCATGGCGGGCTGCTGTTTTATTATCGCTTGGCGAGCTTAGCGCGTGAAATACCCTAGGCTCGCATCATCACGTAGTTGTTATACTTGTTTTAAAGGTATTTTAACGTAACTCACACCATTACTTTCGGCTTGAGGCAGTTGCCCAGCGCGAATATTCACCTGTACCGAAGGATAGATCAGTCGCGGTACAGCTAAGGTTTTATCGCGTGTTTCACGTTTTTGCACAAAATCTGCTTCAACGGTGTCAGCTTTCACATGGATATTTTGCTGTTTTTGTTCTGCTATCGTCGTTTTAAAACGTAATTCACGACCATTCGGTTGATAATCATGGCAAACATAAACAACCGTTTCTGCTGGCAACTGATATAAACGCTGGATAGAACGGAACAAGATATGGGCATCACCACCCGGAAAATCACAACGTGCCGTACCGCCATCAGGCATAAACAGTGAATCACCTACAAACACATTGCCAGCAATCAAATAACTGACACTGTCGTTGGTATGGCCCGGTGTATTCATCACCGTCGCGGTAACCGAGCCGATGTTAAAAGTTTCACCATCCGCAAATAACTTATCAAAATAATCACCCGTACCTATTAATTCTGCATCAGCGATATTAAAAACCATTTTGAACGTTTGCTGAACCTTACGGATCCCCTCACCAATCGCAATGGGTGCTGCTGTTTTTTGCTTTAGATAATGCGCGGCAGAAAGATGATCAGCATGAGCGTGGGTTTCTAAAATCCACTGTAACTGCCAGCCTTGCTCAGCTAAGTACGCTAAAATGTTATCCGCTGCCTTCGTGCTAACCTGCCCTGCAGCAGCATCGTAATCTAATACTGGATCAATCACTGCCGCTTTTGCCGTTGCTTTATCGACAACCACATAACTGCAAGTTGCGCTATCATTATCAAAGAACATTTCAATATGCAGATTATCCAGGTTACTCATTTTTCAGCCCTTACTTTAGTTAATGCTAAATTTTGATTGCAGCTTAACGAAAAAGCCCATAGAATGCAATTCTGTTATATATATATTCCATAAAAGAATATAGGAGTGGCGATGTTGGTATTAATAGGTGCTTTAATCATCGGGCTTAGCTTGGGGTTATTTGGTTCAGGTGGATCGATCCTGACCGTACCGGTGTTGTTGTATTTGGTTGGCATGCCCGCCTCATTGGCCATCGCATCGTCGCTATTAATAGTAGCGCTGATCAGCTTGTTTGGTTCAATCCACAATATGTTTCGCCGTTTAATCAGTTGGCGCCATGTTTTATGGTTCGGTGTACCCGGCATGTTAGGGACTTATGGTGGCGCTTGGCTAGGCACCTTAGTGGATAGCCGCTGGCAGTTATTAGTCTTCGCGTCATTAATGGTGGTTGCGGCAATAATGATGTGGCGCAGTAAAGTCACGATCATTGATCAACCCAAAACGTTTCATCATATTAAGGTCATTGCCGATGGTTTAGTGGTCGGTGCGATCACCGGTTTTGTGGGGGTTGGAGGAGGCTTCTTAATCGTCCCCGCATTAGTATTATTGGCCGGGTTACCCCTACATATCGGCGTAGCAACCAGCTTAATGATCATTGCGTTAAAATCGTTGGTCGGTTTTGCAAAATACTACAGTGTGTTTCATGCGCAAGGCTTGGTATTTGACTGGCACGCCATCACTATCATGGTTGTGGCCGGTATTTTGGGAAGTTATGTTGGCGGTTGGCTCAATCGCAGATTACCGAAAGCGATCTTACAAAAAGGCTTTGCTGTATTCTTGGCGATCATGGCGGGTGTCGTGATTTATCAATCTGTTTTATAAACTGTTTTTGGAGGATTTATAATGAAAACAGCACAACAATTAGTGGCCGAAGCAAAAGAACGTATCAAAGAAGTCGATATTCAGCAACTGGCGGCGCAGCGAGAAAAACAGCCATCAACTCGTATTATTGATGTTCGTGAGCCTGCCGAATTTGCTCAGGCACACATCAGCAGCGCCGTTAACTATCCACGCGGTGTATTAGAAATGCAATTGGCCAACCACCCCGCCGTCGCTGCGTCAGGTTGTGCCGCAGAGTTAGCCTTAGCGCAATTAGCACAAGAGCCGTTGTATTTGATTTGCCGTTCAGGCGCTCGCTCGGCTTTAGCCGCGGAATCGTTGCAGAACATGGGCTTTACTGATGTCTACTCGGTCGCGGGTGGCATGGTTGCCTGGCAAGAAGCCGGCTTACCCGTCACACAATAAGGAGTCGTAATGGAAAATTTCACCCCGATATCTGCGCTCATTGGCGGCAGTTTAATTGGCTTTGGTGCATTGTTAATGATGACCATGTTAGGACGTATAGCGGGTATCTCTGGTATAGCCAGCCAGCTTATTTTTGAACGTGATGGTCGAGGCTGGCGGTTTGCGTTTGTGGCTGGCCTTTTAGTTGCACCACTACTGGTAAGCTTTTTTATGCAAGATCTCACCTTTACTACACCTGACTTAAACACTAAAACCTTAATTGCCGGTTTATTGGTGGGGTTAGGCACGGGCTGGGGCAGCGGTTGTACCTCAGGTCATGGTGTTTGTGGTATCGGTAGACTATCACCGCGATCGATTAGCGCTACCTTAGTCTTTATGGCAGCAGGTGTGCTGGTTGCAAGCTTATTTTAAGCAGGAGAAAATATGAAAGCATTAGTGGCATTTTTATCCGGCTTATTGTTATCTGCGGGTATCACTATTTCAATGATGATCGATCCCGCAAAAGTACTTGGTTTTCTCAATGTACTGGATAACTGGGACCCAAGCTTAGCGTTAGTCATGGGCGCGGCTTTAGTGGTTTATTCTACTGGTTTTTACTTTAGCCAAAAAAGAGCGGCCCCTTTTTTAGAAAAGGCTTTTTATCTGCCTAAGAGCACCAAAGTAGATCGCCAATTATTGTTAGGGGCACTGATTTTCGGTGTCGGTTGGGGCCTATTAGGTTATTGCCCTGGCCCTGCTATTGCCGCTTTAACCTCAGGTAGCACGGGTACCATCGGTTTTGTGCTCAGCATGGTGTTCGGTTGGTGGCTCACTCGCAAAATTAAATTTAACTAAATCGATTTCCTCTTTAACGCTGATCTTAACCACGAGTTTTTTGCTCATGGTTAAGATCTAGCGCAAAAAACCTGCAAAAAAATACCCCGCGACACAGCATGAAAAGAGTAAACTTCCCTCTTGTTAAAAATATTTCATGCCCTAAATCATAAGCCACGCAAATGGCACAACGTTTTTACGGGGCAATGGCCTTAAGCGCGTTTTTTGCTAAAGCCTTAATTCCTTAGCATGATGTTACCGCTTAAGTGCTGTGCATAATTCGCACGCTATAGCATGCACAAAAGCACAGTAACGCAACGAACTGATGCTTCCGGTTATCGGGTTAGGGGTGAGAGATAAGGTCAGTGCTATGCTTAAAGATTGGCACATACCATAAACTAGGTTATTGTTTTACATTGATAACAGCGCAAACCTACCGCCTTTGCCTTTCACGTTCTGCACTGTTACACAATACCCATGCTGGGCTAAGCCAGCATCTTTACTGGAGCGGGTTATGACACTTTACCATCTGATCGAGCAGCGATTCTTTTTTACCTTAACCCGAAAGATAGTGGGTAATGTGCTGTTTATTGCCCTGTTCTTTGCGCTGGCGATGTATCTTGCTTACCCTAGTACCGGTAACAAACAACTTTGGTGGCTGTTGCTCGTTGTTGGCAGCGCCGCTTATAGTTTTACTATCTTCTATTTGTGGCATTTAATTGTTCGCCCGGTGCAGGCTTTAGTCAAAAATTTACACGACAGTAATCGCTCTGGCGCGGATCTTAGCCAACGTTTACCCGCCTTCACCTTTGATGAGTTTCGCACCTTATCGGATGAATTTAACCAATTCGTTAGCCAACTTAGCGACGTGCTTGGCAATGTGCATCAACAGGCGCGCAATACACATGAGATCAATGAGCAGGTGTCTATTGCGGTAAAAAGTACCCGCAAAAACCTACAAGAAACCGAGCAACGCAATACCTTAATTCGCCAAGAGAGTGAACAAGTTATCGACTATTTAACGAACATCGTCCAAAGCAGCGATCAAATGGGCGAAGTAACACAACTTGCGGTAAGTAAAGCTCAAGTTGCCAGCACGCAAATGCAGCAACTTAATCAACAACTGGCGGCGATTGCTCGACTGCTTGACTCTTTTGCCGCCACTATTAATGGTCTACAAAAAAACTCAGAAAATGTTCGACAGATTTTAGTTATGGTTGAAGGCTTCTCGGATCAAACCAATTTACTGGCTTTAAACGCCGCTATCGAAGCGGCGCGAGCGGGCGATGCGGGTCGTGGTTTTGCCGTTGTTGCCGACGAAGTGCGAACACTGGCAGCCAAAGTGAATGAGGCAACAAAGCAGATTTCAGGTTTTTTGAATGATATGGAGCGCTTGGTAAAAGAAACAAAAGAAGAATCCATTAGCTTAAATCAACAAGCACAAGATGCACAAAATCAGATTAATGAAACGAATCAAGAATTTGCTTTATTGCAGCAAGAACTGCTAACGGCTCAGGGTGGTATGAAAACCATCACCGGCAGCGTATCTAATCTTGAAGAAAAATATCAACAAACCCATGAGCATTTAAGTGCGATCCAGCAGATCACCAATCAAGCTTATCAACAAATGGCTTCCATTGACGATGCCGCTAAAAGCTTGTTAGAGGGTACTGCCACCACAGAGCAACAACTCGGGCGTTTTGCGCGTAAGGCCAGCTATTGAATACGCTGCTCGCTAAGATGTTTATGCCGCTGTTTAACATGATAAAGTTGCCTGTATGAAACAAGTGTTCGGCAGGGCGAATCGTCATAAAAAATCGCTATTACTTTGCGCATTAGCCGCGTTTATTGCCAGCGCAGTATTGCTAGTCGAGTATTATCATCGTAATTACGCTGAACTGATGCAAATTCATCAGCATGAACGCCTCAGTCAGCAGTTATCCTCGGTTCGTGCCAATATTGAGTCTGAATTAAATTCCAATATTTTTTTAGCCGATAGTTTAGCCACACTGATTTCGGTTAATCCGCAATCTGATAACGAACAATGGACGCGCATGGCTGAAGCGTTATATTTAAAGTCCAGTAGTCTGCGCAATATCGCTTTAGCTCCCGATAACGTGATCCGCTTTGTCTATCCCTTAACAGGTAATGAAAGTGTTCTAGGCTTTGATTACCGCCAGTCACCCGAACAACTCCGCACTGTCGAATTAGCTAAGCAGCGACAAGAGGTTTTTATTGCCGGGCCGCTAACATTAATTCAAGGCAGCCAGGCCATTATTGCGCGGATGCCTATCTTCACCGATCCGCCGTTTAATCAGCGGTATTGGGGTACCTGTAGCGCGGTCATCGAAATAGACAAACTGTTCAAGTTAGCCGGTGTGAATGAGCTTGCTGCACAATCTCGACTGGCGATCCGAGGTAAAGATGGTTTAGGTGCTAAGGGCGAGGTGTTTTTCGGTGATGAAAGCGTGTTTGCAGAGGCTTTTAGCAGCGAAACGATCCGGTTGATCAACGGCAGCTGGTTGATAGCGATTGCCGAATTACCCGGAACATCTTACAACGGCCCTGCATTAGCGTCGTCATATATTCGTGTAATTGGGTACGGTTTTAGTTTGTTATTACTGCTGGTTTTTATAAGCTTATTTTATAGTTACCATTTAGCACGAATTAACTCGCTGCAAGATCCTTTAACCTTATTACCCAACCGGCGTTTCGCGATGAAATGGTTAGAGACGCTCATTAACTCCCGAGCTGAATTTTGTATCATTAGCTTAGACTTAGATAAATTCAAACTGATCAATGATCGCTTTGGGCATGCGGTTGGCGATCAATTTTTACAAGAAGTTGCCAGGCTACTCCAAATTAATTTACGCAGTTCTGATGTTGCTTGCCGCTTATCAGGCGATGAATTTTTAGTGATTATGCCACGCATTAGCAAGCAGCAAGATATTCAGCCTATCCTGCAAAAAATTATGACCAGCTTTAAACGCGCGACTTTTTTCGCCAATGGTCAGTCAGTTGCATTTGAGCTAAGCCTCGGCACCGCCTTTTTCCCCAGCGACGCACAGGATCTTGAGTCATTGCTTCACCAAGCCGACGTAGCCATGTATCAACAAAAAGCAAATCACAAATTGTCTCAGCACGAGTAAAGACAAACCTAGTCGCGTTGGATTGCTTAATAGCAGGCTATTGGTTCAGTACCACTCGTGCGTCACTCACGGCGGATACGTATTCGCTGATGCCAATACCCTACACAGCGTTAATTCGCTATCTATGCTTATGTGAACCATACTTAAAGGCGAGTCTAACCCTATGCGTTCCATCTTAGCGTTAATCACAATACAGTGAGCACTGGCCGATAGCACGACCACTCCACAGATTAAAATAGAGGATTTAAAGATGATTACCTTCACGACACCCAGTTGGAGTGCGCTATCTTATTTACAACAGTCCGGTGAACAGATGTTGCAAATGATGAACTGTAACACGCAAACCTATATGGCCGATTCAGCGCAGACTATTAAGAAATCTACCGGTATTATCCCTGCTGAAGACGTGGCAACGGCCATCGCGCTATTGCAACAACGTAGCCGCCTTGCTGATGAAGTCCAACAACAGCAAGATGACATGCAGCATGAATTAGCTGAATTACCTGCTGAACTACAAGAAGAACCCTTGCCTAGCGCATCAACTCGCGCCTTTCCACTGTTAGAGCTTCTCCAAGCCGCCCATAACGCGCAAGAGCCAGTTATCTGGCACCATTCTACATAACTCCACCTGCAAAACCGAACACCGCACTGTCATTGCGACAAGGCTCAATTCCAGACACAACCAAGCAGCATGATGCTGGTGACTGCTGCCTGATGATTCAAACCAGAAATTGGTGAAGTACTGATAACCCGAACACACGCCTCGCCGCCTGATGTCAAAAACCACGCAAAGTGTCCAGCCGTTTCAATTTATCGGAACAACTCGTTGTAATCTTTTACAGCACAATCTTCAAACAAAGAGGCTAGCCAATGTATTGCTGATCTTTAACTTTAATAGTCACAAGCATTTTCTTTAAAATACATACTTTTGGCGGCGCAAAAGAAAGTATCTCGCCCACAGCGAAAAGGTTAAACGCTCCGTAAAGCTTCGACTGGAGCACGCGGTAAATACATCCGTGTACGCTCCTCTTTTTCATCCCTGAAAAAGACGTCTTAAGCCAACGTTTACTTCGCTATTAACTGATCTATAGAGTCTTAATATCTGCCCCAAAGCTTACTCTGGATTTTAGTCCCCTTAGAGCGAGCCGACTGAGTATCGTTGGCCAAGGTTTTAAGAAAACGGGTGTTTGAGTGCGGCGACGAAGCATAGCGCGAGTTACGTTTTCGCCTTGGACAACGCATGAGCAGTCGGGCTTTCGAGCGGAAGTGGGAATTTTCTTTGGTGACTTTCTTTTGGCGACGCAAAAGAAAGTATCTCGCCAACGGCGAAAACGTTAAGGGTCTTGGGGGTCTTGGTATATGACCCCGAAGCTTGCTTTTATAACAGTAACCGACTGAACTACCGCTCACTTATTTGTAGGCACAAAAAAACCAGCATTAGCTGGCTGATTTAGATGAAAATGGCGGAGCGGACGGGACTCGAACCCGCGACCCCCGGCGTGACAGGCCGGTATTCTAACCGACTGAACTACCGCTCCGCACTGGAGTGAGCTTACGCTCAATGGCACACTAACTGAAATGGCGGAGCGGACGGGACTCGAACCCGCGACCCCCGGCGTGACAGGCCGGTATTCTAACCGACTGAACTACCGCTCCGGATCAGGAAGCTTTTTTGATGCTAGTGGCGGAGCGGACGGGACTCGAACCCGCGACCCCCGGCGTGACAGGCCGGTATTCTAACCGACTGAACTACCGCTCCGGAAAGCATCAAAATTGTTGGCGGAGCGGACGGGACTCGAACCCGCGACCCCCGGCGTGACAGGCCGGTATTCTAACCGACTGAACTACCGCTCCGCGCCAGCATCAAACGATTTCATTTGGGTATCGTCTGGTGCGGCGGGAATGATACGGATTACCCCAAACTCAGTCAACTTCTTTTTTGCCGCTTTTGCCTATTCCTTAGCCATCTGGCATAGAAAGATCCAATATATCTTCTCCATCTTTCTTTTTTGCTGGTTTCTTGTTCGCTGCGCTGTCCACTTTCGCCGCTGAGGCCGTCTTATTTACCGCGGCGGTAGCAGCAAGCTCGGTTTTTATGCGCCAAAACATCAAACGACTGATCTGCTTGCCAGATAACACAAACCAAATGGCTACTGCGCCTAACGCTAAAATAAACAAATTAATCAGGATGATCCAAAGCCAAGGTACTTCTGTGGCAACCGGCTCTGCCACCTCAACAGCGGCTTCGGTTGCGCTGTCGGCGGGCCCTAAGTCAGGCGCTTCCTGCGCCAGCATGGCTACTAGAAAACGTTCTTCAGGTAAATTTAATACAAACTCTCGACCATCGCGCATTTGGCCAAAAACGGCCATATTCAAAATATAACTACCATGCCCACGGTTATCGACCTGCAGTTGCTTAGTTGCGGTAGGCTCGACTAAAGAGAATGATTGCATATCGCCATCTGGGTATTGAATTTGCCCTTGGAACAGCAAAGAGTCGACGTCTACCAGCTCACTATTCGCATCCAACATAATAATATGGCTTTGCTCCGCTTTAGTTGCCATCTGTACGTTAAGCGTAATAGGCGAAGGTTCAATAATAACGGCACTTTGTTCAACTTCGCGAGTGTACAAAGGCGTACGCACAATAAAACGCGGGATCCACTCGCCTTGGCCAAACACCAAATTTAACTCACCGGTAAAAATACCGTCGCGCGCACTGATGTCATAACCACGGCCATCATCACGAAAGTTGGCCACTTCCACCATGCCTCGGCCGAAGTTCTCGTAACGTTTATCATTGGTACTGGTAAAAACCACTTGTAACGACAAGATGTCTTTAAATTCTCGCGCATTAATCGCTTTACCATCTTGCAGCATCCGCGCCGTTAATTTAAACGTTTCCCCTACCACCATCGGTTTAGGTAAAGGATCAACATCTAATTCCACATCGGTCAGCACCAAAATCTTACTTTCGGGTAAAACGCGTCCGACGGCCTGCCAAGGCCCTGGCATCGGCTGAGTAATTTCAATTAAATCGTAGGAAGGGCCATCAAACCAACGAATGTTGTGTTGCTTGGCCGTGTTATAAAACACCTTACTGCCATCGGGACGCACTAATACGATAGAAGCCGAACCCGGTCGGCGAAAAAATACCAAGGTGATAGATTCAATACCGTCATCGATTCGAAACCGATTATCTAACAAGGGAATTTGATTGCGCAGTGGCAAGTCTGCCAACATGCGCATTAATGGCTCGGGTGTTTGCGCTGAGGCCGACTCTGGCGTTGCAACAGGTAGCGTGGAATCTTGTTGTGCAGCGACAGTCAGCACAAACACATTACACAGCATAAAACACAGTAGCATTAATCTCGCCATAAACAGCTGCCCCCTTTCTTTTGCACTAAATCTAAACGATTTTGATGGGCAGTTAATTCTTGGCTGCTGGCTTTAATCACTTTTAACTTACCACTGCGCTGGATAACCAAGGGCCCCTGTTGATCCTGTTGATTGTTCGCGTCTTCCGCCGCTAAGTTTAAGCTGACCTGCCCGCCGGTCATTAATAAATAAACATCAGCCAAAATTTCGGCATCTAATAAGGCGCCGTGCAAAGTACGATGGCTATTATTGATGTCATAACGGCGGCACAGTGCATCGAGGTTATTTTTTTGGCCCGGATGCAAATCTCGCGCTAATTTAAGCGTATCAACAATGCCACAATACTCCGCCACTGGTGGGAGTTTTGGCTGCAACAGGGCAAATTCATGATCAATGAAACCGACGTCGAAAGCGGCGTTGTGAATGACTAATTCGGCCCCCTTAATGTACTCAAAAAAACCCTGTGCAATATCTCGAAACTTGGGTTCGTGTTGCAAACGTTGGTTAGTAATACCGTGCACCGCAATGGCTTCAGCTTCAATTTCCCGCTCTGGATTAATATAAACATGATAATTGTTGCCAGTAAAACGCCGATTTAGCAGCTCAACACAGCCAATTTCGATAATACGATGGCCATCTTTTGGGTTAATGCCGGTGGTTTCGGTATCTAAGATAATTTGACGTTTTAACATTGCTGCTTTCGCTGTTGCCTACTATTAGGGTAGATTATACGCCGTTTTGCTTTGAGGAAAGACTTTATGCAGAAAACTGTTACGATCTATACCGATGGATCTTGCTTGGGTAACCCTGGTCCTGGCGGCTATGGCAGTGTCTTGCTTTACAAGCAACATCGTAAGGAACTGAGTGGCGGCTTTCGGCTAACCACCAATAATCGAATGGAATTGCTCGCGGCTATTGTCAGTTTAGAATCACTGACCAGCCCCTGCCAGGTTGATTTGACCACCGACAGCCAATACGTGCGCTTGGGTATCATGCAGTGGTTAGCGGGCTGGAAACGCAATAACTGGAAAACCAGTCAAAAACAGCCGGTTAAAAATCAAGATTTATGGCAACGTTTAGATGCCGCTTGCAGCAAACATCAGATTGCTTGGCATTGGGTAAAAGGCCACAGCGGCCACCCTGAAAATGAACGCTGTGATGAGCTAGCAAGAACGGCAGCCACCGACCATGCCACCGCGATTGATAGCGCTTTTGAGCAAAGTCAGTAATTACTTTGCCGCTAGCAGTTTTTCAAGCTCAGCAATAAACTTTGGATCATCAGGGCTGGTTCGGCTACCAAAATGCACCACTTGTTGCTCGTCTTTACTGACAATATATTTATTGAAATTCCAAGACGGGCTTTCACCGGTTTTTGCAATTAAGGCTTTGAATACCGGGTTAGCGTTATCCCCGCGCACACTGCTGGTTGAAAACATTGGAAACTCAACACCGTACGTTAAATAACACACTTCAGCTGTTTTTTCTTCATCACTGTGTTCTTGCCGAAAATCGTTTGATGGGAAACCTAATACCACTAAACCTTGATCTTTGTAGTTTTGGTAAAGCGTTTCTAAGGCTTCAAACTGCGGAGTAAAGCCACACTTACTGGCAGTATTCACCACAATTAATGTTTTACCCTTGAATTCATCACATAAATCGACACTTTCACGGGTTTTGAGTTGCTGCACTGAATGGCCGAGAATATTACCGCACTGTGCGGCTAAGCTAGATACCGAAAAGGTCAGTGCTAGCACGGCCGCAAGGTTAAGTGTTTTTTTCATTTTTACTTTCTCCAAGTATTTACCGCTAAGATCGATCTTAGGTAATGACTATACGCCACCAGACGAAAAGCAGTTTATTTTGTTGAACGCTAGTTTCACAGGCAGCGAGTTATTGTTAAATGCATTAATACTACAAATTAAACAAACTAACGTTGTGTGCTCATTTAAAATAATCATTCTTAACAGCACTGCAACTTATTGCTCTATTTAAGAATTTTTCTTCAAAGCTACTGTGAGCCTAATCAGTGCTATGCTAAGATTTAAAACACTATCTCTTAATTAACTTGTTAAAGGCTCCACATCGCGTGCTGTTTAATAAAGTCAGTAAGATCATCTTACTTATCACCATAATAATTACTGCGCTTAGCGGCTTTTTCAGCTTTAATTTGGTTGAGGAACTTAAAACACAGCGTTTACAGCAACAACAGTTAATACTTAAAGAGCAAGCACAAGTTTATGCCGGTAAAATTGAACGCGAATTATTGCAGGCATCGTCTCTTAGTTACGCCATTTCGGCCTGGGTAAAACAACAGCAAGGGGCCATAGACGGCTTTGAACATTTCGCTAAGTTAATCTCGTCGTATTATCCCTACATTACCCTCGTGTCACTCGCCCCAGAAGGCATTATTAAAGCCATTTATCCTGAAGATACAGGCATAAATTTACTTGATTACAATATTCTGACTAATCCAGAACAAGGCGCTGATGCACGAAAGGCCATTAACAGCACCAAGGTGCAGTTAACCGGGCCTTATGAGTTAATTCAAGGAGGTACAGGCCTAGTGGGTCGTCTGCCCATATATTTAATGGATGGCAGTCAAAGTCGTTTCTGGGGTTTTGTGAACATTACGCTGCATATAGAAAAGTTACCCAGCTTGCTTAACTTACAAGCACTACCTGAGCAAGGAATTGATTATATAATATTTTTTGAGAGTGATATCCCACAAGATAAACCTATACTGTTTGGTAGTATTACCACGCCACGAAATGATTTTGTTGCCAGCGATATATTTCCGGCTAACACTGACTGGTCTTTGCAACTTTATCCTAAAACCGATTGGCGTCAGCCTCAACTGTATTATTACCAATTGTTTCTTGCGACTTTGTTTACCATTATGCTGGGATTATTAAGTTTTTTGTTATTAAACACACTTCGCAGCAAAAGCCAACTCGCACAGCTCGTTGCGGCAAAAACCAAAGATTTAGAAACTCAACTACAACGCAACCAATCATTTATCGCTGCCAGCAATGCTGCCAGCTGGGAATATGATCATCATACTGGCTTAATGACCTACAGCGCAGAGCATTTTGCTATGCTGGGTTATCGCAACAGTATTGCCAGCGCTCAAGAAGGTACGATAGATGATCTGTGGGTTAAAGCCTTACATCCACATGATATGGCCAGTGTTACGGCCTATTTCGACGATTACATTAATAAAACAGACGATAAATTATACGAAAATCAATTTAGGATGCGCCATAAAGATGGTCATTGGGTATGGATCCTTTCGCGTGGCCGAACCATTGTCAGCTCAGAACATAAACTCACCGTCGGTATTCATTTAGATATTACCCAACGCAAAGAAAATGAGCTTAAATTGCAATTATTGGCTCGGCTTTACCAGCAAAGCTCAGAGGGCTTAATCGTCACCAATGCTGAGCAGAAGATCGTCCAAATTAACCAAGCATTCAGTCAAATCAGTGGTTTCGATGAACAGGATGTGCTGGGTAAAAAACCGAATATATTGGCTTCGGGTCGTCATGATAAAAAGTTTTACCGCGCAATGTGGCAAGAAATTGATAATACCGGTAGCTGGAAGGGCGAAATATGGAACCGACGTAAAGATGGCAGTATCTATCCGCAGTGGCTCTCAATTAGTAAAATTGATGGAATAGAACCCGGTGACTTTTACTTTGTTGGCTTATTCAGCGACATAAGCCAATATAAAGAAGACGAAGCACAAATTCGTTTTTTAGCAGAGTTTGATCCGCTAACTTCACTGCCTAACCGCGTTTTATTGCATGATCGTACCGAGCAAGCGATCCAGATCAGCGAGCAGTACCAGCAAGCACTTGCCATGCTGGTGATTGATCTTGATCGCTTCAAGCAGATCAATGATTCACTGGGGCATCAAATTGGTGACGAAGTGTTGGTGCAAATGGCTAAACGGCTAGATTCAGTATGCCGAGCAGAAGATACCCTTAGCCGCTTGAGTAGTGACGAGTTTGTGATTATCCGCAAAAACACTGGTGCCAAGGCGGCAGCAAGTTTAGCTGAGCAAATATTGCCATTATTATTAGAGCCCTGTTTAGCAGCCGGTCATGAATTAACGTTATCAGGCTCAATTGGCATCGCTATTTATCCCACCGATGGTAAAACTTTTCATGATTTGTATCGTCATGCGGATATGGCGATGTATCAAGCCAAAGAATTAGGTCGTAATACGTTCTGTTTCTTCACTGCCAGTATGCAAACTTACCATTCGCGACATTTGATTTTAGAAAATGCATTACGCCATGCCATAGCTCGAGAAGAGTTAAATCTGGTTTACCAACCACAATATTGTATCGCAACGCAAAAAATCATTGGCTTTGAAGCACTACTTCGCTGGTATAACAGTGAGCTAGGTTTCGTATCTCCCGCCGAGTTTATTCCGCTAGCGGAGCGCTCTGGCATTATCGTACCGATCGGTACCTGGGTATTATCCGAGGCCTTTAGGCAATTAGCGGTGTGGCAAAGTAACGGGTATCAGGATTTCACTTTGGCCATTAACTTATCACCGATCCAATTTCGGCAACCCAATTTATTAGACTTAATCAAGCAGTTACTTAAGCAGCATAATGTTTCAGCCAGTAGTCTTGAGCTAGAAATAACCGAAAGTGCCATGATGGATGACCCAGAGCAAAGCGCTATTTTAATTAAACAGTTTAATGAGCTCGGTTTTAAAATTGCAGTCGATGATTTTGGTACGGGTTATTCATCATTAAGTTATTTAAAGCGTTTTGCCCTAACAAAACTAAAAATAGACCAATCTTTTATTCAAGATATTCTAAATGATAAAGACGATAAAGCGATTGTCAGTGCGATCATTAATATTGCTAAGAGTATGGATTTAATTACTATTGCTGAAGGGGTTGAAACAGTAGAGCAGCTGAAGTTACTAGAAAACATGCACTGTCATGAAATTCAGGGTTACTACTACAGCAAACCATTGAGTGCTGAAAATGCCACGACCTTTTTAGAACTGCATGGGGCTAATTGTTTAAAGCAATAAGCAATTAGCCCCGTGGTATCCCGCAACTAACGGCGGTTAGCGAGCTAAAAACTCCGCTCGGGTGCGAGCGTCATCTTTGAAAATACCGCCCAGTGCCGTAGTCTGCGTTTTAGAATTAACATCCATTACACCACGCGATTTCACACAGTAATGTACCGCATCCATGGTCACTGCAACGTTGTCTGTTTCAAGTAAGGCTTGTAACGCCACTAAGATTTGCTGGGTTAAGCGTTCTTGCACCTGAGGACGCTGTGCAAAGAAACGCACTATGCGATTAATCTTAGATAAGCCAATGATATTATCTTTAGGGATGTAAGCCACCGTAGCGCTGCCATCGATGGTGACGAAGTGATGCTCGCAAGTACTGGTAAAGCTGATGTCTTTTACTTTGACCATCTCGTTAACTTGCATTTTGTTTTCTATCAGCGCCATCTTCGGAAAGTTTTGATAATCCAAACCACCAAAGACCTCGTCAACATACATTTTAGCAATGCGATGTGGCGTTTCTCTTAAACTGTCATCGGTGAGATCAAGCCCCAAGGTGCTGACAACCTCAGTGAGTAACTGGTTAATCTTTTCGTATTTCTCATCGCGGGACAAGCCGTTATCACGCATAGGAGTCTCAAGACCACGCGTCTCAAGTGCACTACGGACTAACATTGCTGCTTCTGATAACATAGTTTTTCCAAATACTGATTTGCAATATCTGTTATACGCACTGCAAAGAAAAGCAGTTTAGCGACCAGATCATAATATTATTATTTTACACCCTTAAACGACGAAAGCCCAGCAAAGGCTGGGCTTAGGGTGTAGCACAGTGTTTAATTACTGTACAAGCGCCAGCGCTTCTAGCAATTCACGCGGCTCGACTTCAGGACCATTGAGTGATTCATCCCAGTTAGTGCCGATTAAGACGCCGTCATCGTACATCTCTTTTAACCAGCCGTCACAGAACACATCGAGTGGGATTGGCTCAGGTTTATAACTTGACCATTCTTCTGAGCAGTGCGCTTGCGCATCCGCTTTGCTTGACCAAAATGGCATTACATCTGTTTCTTCAAATTCTACCGATTCAACCACTAATAAGTCTTCACCATCAGCGAGAGTCCAGACTACGCCATGGGTTTTAGCTTCTTCGATAAAACGTTGAAAGCTTGGATCGTGTGCAAATTCAGACATAATTAACCTACTAAAAATTCTCTAATGATGTGTATTAAAACAGAGATCCGCCCACAAAAGCCAACATTATTCTAAAGCATCGCCATTCACTTTCCACCACTGGTGAAAATAACGTACAATTTGCTTCACTGTGACAGCCCTTAACGGACGGAAACTTAGTAATGGCACAATTTATTTATTCAATGTATCGGGTTTCGAAAGTGGTTCCCCCGAAACGCACCATCTTAAAAGACATCTCTTTATCTTTTTTCCCCGGCGCCAAGATTGGGGTACTTGGCTTAAACGGCTCGGGTAAATCGACGTTATTACGCATTATGGCCGGTATCGACAAAGAGTTTGAAGGCGAAGCACGGGCATTAACCGGCACAAAAATCGGTTACTTACCGCAAGAGCCGGTATTGGATAACAACAAAACAGTACGGCAGATTGTTGAAGAAGCCGTTAGTGATGTAAAAGAAGCCTTTACTCGGCTAGATGAAGTGTATGCCGCTTATGCCGATGAAAACGCCGATTTTGATGCCTTAGCGCGCGAGCAAGGTGAGTTAGAAGCATTAATACAAGCAAAAGATGGTCATAACTTAGATAACACGCTAGAGCGTGCGGCAGATTCATTACGCTTACCACCTTGGGATGCCAAAATTGAACATCTGTCGGGCGGGGAGCGTCGCCGGGTGGCGATTTGCCGCTTGGTATTAGAACGCCCCGATATGCTGTTATTAGATGAACCCACTAACCACTTGGATGCTGAATCGGTGGCTTGGTTAGAACGCTTTTTACACGATTATCCTGGTACTGTGGTGGCCATTACCCACGACCGTTATTTCCTAGACAATGTAGCCGGTTGGATCTTAGAGCTAGACCGGGGTGAAGGTATTCCGTGGCAAGGGAATTACTCTAGCTGGTTAGAACAAAAAGAAGCCCGACTAGCACAAGAAGATAAAACAGAAAGTGCTCGCCAGCGCTCAATTAAACAAGAATTAGAATGGGTTCGTACTAACCCGAAAGGCCGCCATGCAAAAAGTAAAGCGCGGATGGCACGTTTTGAAGAATTGCAAAGCCAAGATTTTCAAAAGCGTAATGAAACTAATGAGCTGTTTATTCCACCTGGACCACGTTTAGGCGATAAGGTACTGGAAGTGGGACACCTGCGCAAAACCTTTGGCGATCGTGTGTTAATCGATGATCTGAGCTTTAGCATTCCTAAAGGGGCGATTGTCGGTATTATCGGCCCGAATGGTGCGGGTAAATCAACACTGTTTAAAATGATCACCGGCGCAGAAAAAGCCGATAACGGCAGCATTGAACTTGGCGAAACGGTGCAAGTAGCAAGTGTTGATCAGTTCCGCGATAGCATGAACCCGAAAAACACGGTGTGGCAGGAAATCTCAAACGGCCAAGATATGCTGCAAATTGGCAATTTCCAGATCCCAAGCCGCGCTTATGTTGGCCGTTTTAACTTTAAAGGTAACGATCAGCAGAAGTTTATTGGCGAGTTATCGGGGGGTGAGCGTAACCGCGTGCATCTGGCGGCGCTATTAAAAGCCGGTGGCAATATGTTGTTACTCGATGAACCCACCAACGACTTAGATGTTGAAACACTGCGCGCACTCGAGAACGCCATTTTAGATTTCCCTGGTTGTGCCATGGTGATCTCGCACGACCGCTGGTTCCTCGACCGCATTGCCACGCATATCCTCGATTATCGTGATGAAGGTAAAGTGAATTTCTTTGAAGGTAACTACTCTGATTACGAAGCCTGGTTAAAACAAACTTATGGCGCGGCAGCGCTGGAGCCACATCGGATTAAATACAAGCGGATCTAACCGCTGTTAAAGGTTAATCTTATTAAAACGCCTGCCTTGTGCAGGCGTTTTTGTTGATACGTTTTAACCAGAGCAACGTATAAGAAAACGTTTTATGTTATCAGCAAAAGTGACTTGCTTTGTTGCACTGATCTGATAGCTTAATGAGAATCATTATTAACTAAGGCTTTATTATGAAAATCCTCGTTATTTCTAGCTTCATTGCATTGTGCTACTTCCCCGCAACACTCGTGCAAGCCTCAGATCGCCCTGCTCATTTCAGCGGTAAAGCGATCAGTGATGTGCAGCAAGCTAGCAAGGTGTTGTTAGAGAAAAATACCGAGTTAGCTAACTTGTTAGCCGGTGAGTTAAATCCAACCAGCGTGACGGCGATCCATCAATTAACCTACACTTTGGAAAATGCACTTGCCCTAATACCGAACGCTAATGAACAAATTAAAGCAGCATTAGAGGAAGTGCATTTAGGCTCTGAACACATGGATTATGAGCGTGTTAAGCGCAACGGAACAACTTACCTGCAACTGGCAAAATCGCTGACAGAATAAAAACGCCTGAACAATACACCGCAGTATAACAATGCTGCCTAACCCATTAATTAAAAGGCGATTGAAAAACAGCTAAGGCTTTACTCAAGCCCTTATTAAGGCTCTTAGCCGCTTGAACATGCACCTTGTTACTAACGCGAAGCTTTTTATGCTGCGCTAGATCACAGTATAATTAGCCACATCCTCAGCTTTGGGCCTATGATAATGATCATAAATTATTGGCAAATAAGTGCCTGGTGTTTGGCTATCCTTTGCATCGCACTGAGTTACCCAAAAGAGTTGTGGCCACGCTTATTACAATTACCGGGTTATCAGCATTTTGTGTTTGCCTCAGCAGTCGCCTTAACCCTACTCTGGTCTGTAAAAGCCGGCATAGTACCGGGCTTAGAGTTGTTTTTTCTAGGTATTACCACACTGGTATTGTGTCATGGCTGGCGTATCGCCATTTGGATCAGTTGTCTGCCCTTAGCTTTATTAATGCTGTTTAACAGTGTCAGCTTGGCTGAGGGTGGCGCCTTTGCATTAACTACCTTTATTTTACCTGCATTATTTAGTTATGCGGTATTTAGCTGGTCATATCATTATCTGACTCGCCATTTATTTGTGTATATCTTTATTGCGGGCTTTTTAAATGCCGCGCTGAGCATAGTGCTAAAAATTGTACTCACCTCTGGCTGGCTGTATCTGCAGCAACAACATGACTGGCATACGATTTATCACAACTACACGCAATTGGCCCTGCTCATTTGGTTTGGCGAAGCATTACTCAATGGCATGGCCATTACGCTAATGGCAGTGTATCGGCCAGAATGGCTCAGAACCTTTTATGATAATGAATACTTATCGCCTGATCGCTGAGTGTGTGATAACTAAAGGCAAGGTTAAAGAAAGAGAAAGAGAAAGAGAAAGAGAAAAAGAAAGTAGCACACAGCGCAGCATAATAAAGGTATCCAGACTCGATGCCTGGATACCCTCTGGGCGTATTTAGCCTTTTAATACCGTTGCGACGGCTTTGGCGAAATAGTCGATATTGGCATGATTCAAACCCGAAATACTGACGCGGCTAGAACCGACCATGTAGATACTGAACTCGCTGCGTAGCCGTTCAATTTGCGCTTTGTTAATGCCTAAAAAGCTGAACATACCATGCTGACGAGCAATAAAGCTGAAATCTTGGGTAATGCCTTCAGCAGTAAACTTGTCGATGATCAGCTGGCGATAGCTATTAATACGATTCCGCATTTCTGCTAATTCGTCGTGCCACAGTGCCGTTAATTCGGCGCTATCTAAAATATGGCTAACAATAATGGCACCGTGCGTAGGTGGCATTGAGTAAATACCGCGCACGACGCTGAGTAAGTTAGCGCGGACAACGTCGGTTTCTTTGCTGTTGCTTGCAACAACACTGACAGCACCAATTCGCTCGCGATATAAACCAAAGTTTTTCGAGCAAGAGCTACACAAGATCATTTCTGGCACTTGTTCAGCTAAATAGCGCAAACCTGCGGCATCTTCATCTAAACCGGCGCCAAAACCTTGGTAAGCCATATCAACTAAAGGAGTGAAACCTCGCTCTTTCGCGATCGCGGTAAAGCGTTGCCATTGTTCGAAGTTCAGATCCATACCACTGGGGTTATGACAACAGGCATGCACTAAAACAACGTCACCGGCAGGTATTTGCTCTAAATCAGCAAACATCTGCTCTACCTGCAAACCTTTGGTGTCATAATCGTAATAAGCGTATTCTTTAACTTTTAAACCCGCAGCTTGGAATAACGAGATATGGTTTGCCCACGTTGGGGTGGTCACCCAAATCGTCGCATCCGGATTCGCTCGCTTGATAAACTCCGCCGCCACACGCAGTGCCCCTGTGCCGCCAGGTGTATGCGCCGTAACAACGCGATTTGCCAGCAACACTGTATGAGTCGCACCAAAGGCTAACTTTTCAATGTGCGTATTAAAAGACGGATCACCGGCCATACCCACATAGGTTTTGCTGTCTTCATGCTTTAAACGCAGCGCTTCGGCTTCTTTTACGCATTTTAAAACCGCGGTGTGGCCTTGCTCATCTTTATAAACACCTACGCCAAGGTCAACTTTAAGAGGGTTAGGATCTTCACGATAAGCCGCCATCAGCCCCAATATGGGGTCGACAGCGACAGGCTTTAACTGAGAAAACATATTGTTCTACCTGGTTTAAGATTATAAGGAGGCAACACTAAGCGATTGCCGGTAAACACTCGGGGATGCTCAGACACACAGCCACTAACAGGGCCAATGCCTCTGCGGTAAACACCTGCTGCTTCAAATCTTCAGCGTCGATAATGCCCACTATTTTGCCCGATTGTGCAAACAGTGGCAAACAAGCTTCGGCTTTAACTTTCGGATCGCAGGTATAATATTCACCGCCTTGTTGCAAATAGGCCGCGACATCGTTAATCACACGGGCTTGGCCAGTTAAACCCACCGTACTGTTATTACTGATCTTGGCAAACTCAGTATTTAACGGAAACTCTGCCCGAGAGGCGGCGCCATAGTAGCTTAGTTTAACTAGCACCAACTGTTGCTCCAGATTAGCACGCGCTTGATAAATACCAAACCATGCTAAACCCGACTGCTGTTGATAAAATTCAGTTATTTTCGTTAAACGTGCTAAGGCTTGGTGATTAGCGCGGGTTTGACCACCCAAAATCGCGGTTAAATCATATGGCTCACTGTCCAGCACACCAAATAACGAACACGCCCCGCCCTCGCCTAACTCAGGTACTGAGTATTGCCATTGCACTTTGGCATTGCTGCTGTCGACAATATGTTGCTGTAACGCTTGATAATAGGCGGTAGTTTTTTCAGTAAAGGCTTGATCAAAAAAAGAAAATTGCTCTTTAAGGCCACTAAGCTGTAAATAGTGATTAATTTGGGTTGGAATACTCAATTTTTAGCCGTCCAGATTTCTAAAATCAAGGTGATATTCTACCAGATAACATTAAAAAACCAAGCGAGACACAGAAAAACTTGCGAGCAACGCTTGTGCTAAGTAAGCTACGGCCAACTTTTCAGGACATTTTATGATGAGCAAAAAAATTTCCTTAGCCGATTGGCAACAACAACTGACTGGCACTACCCCAGAGAGCACGAAACCGGCGAATCAGGCTGATTTGGTCTATTCCACGGCGACAGGCCGAATTGACGCAGGCAGCCCTGCTGTCTCGGTGGCTGAAGGCTTTGCTGATGGTGCCTTACGTATCCGTCGGGAAACGAAAGGTCGGGGCGGTAAGACGGTATTAACCATTTTAGGCTTAACCGTTAGCTCCAGTGAATTAAGCCAATTATGCACAGAATTAAAAAAGAAATGTGCTTGTGGTGGTTCGGTCAAAGACGGCATTATTGAGATACAAGGTGATAAACGCGAATTAGTCACCACCTTATTACAACAAAAAGGGTTTAAAGTGAAACAAGCCGGCGGTTAGGCCGGCTTGTTAACTCAAGCGATATAATCACTCGGTATCGAACGATTACGGCGTATTCGGTTCAGAGTTCTCTGTACGGCCAAATACCGTTCTGAAAAAACTGTCTTTGCGCCATAATGGCCGCGTTTTGGCATTCGCTACATCCAGCGCAATATTAAAATTAATATCGGCAAATACGGCGCCAGCATCATAACGAATAGCCCCATACTCTTTGGTTAAGCTGGCAATATCATCAGAAGGGCGATGATAATGCTTGGCAAAGAAACTGGCCCACACTTTGCCACCGGATACCTTTGGATCGGTTGAAGTAAAACCGGTCATTAAAAACACCGCAGGCACACCTTGTTGCACTAAACGATAATGATCTGAGCGCGTGAAGATAGCTTGCTCGGGCATCGGATCTTCACTTAAGGTTCTGCCCTCTTTTGCCGCGGCACGGGCAACCACATCACCTAGGGTCGAGTGATTTGCACCAAAAGCAATTAAATCGGCAAAAGAATACAGTAATACTGGCATATCTAAATTAACGTTAGCCACCATCTGCGAAATAGGCATTGGCGGTTGTTTCGCTAGATAATCTGCCCCTAATAAGCCTTTTTCTTCACCGGTAACCGCAGCAAACAAAATAGAGCGCTTTGGCGATGTCGGCAATTGCGCAAATAAACGTGCGGTCTCAAGTAAGATCGCGACACCCGCAGCGTTATCCATCGCCCCGTTATTAATTTTATCTTCGCTGCGTAAATCGTTAGAAAAACCGATATGATCAGAATGTGCAGTTAATACCACATATTCCTCTTTTAACCGCGGATCGGAACCGGGTAAGGTTGCTAACACATTCGGGCTGGTCACCTGCTGATGAGTACTTTGGCTGCTTAAGTTAACTTCGCCTTTTAACGCAAAACCTTTGGGTACCTCATCTTTTTCTAATAAAGCAAAAATATCACTCAGGTTATAACCAGCGGCAGCGAATAACAGACTGGCCGCATCAGGATGCAAAGTTGCGCCACCTTGTAATTGAGCAAAGCCCCGACCAGGGTTACCTTCGTCATCTAACCAGCTCATGCTCGGACTATTTAAATACATAAGGCTATCGGCATAGGGCCGCGTTTTTTCTTGCTGTGGCGTATGCACCGAAATAACACCGATAGCGCCCCGCTCAACTGCAAATTCGGTTTTCATACTGCCCAGATAAGCCCGCTCTTCGCTGGGTAAAAAAGCAGGTAAGCCCGACAGCATGACCACGACTTTACCTTTAACGTCTAAATTCGCATAATCGTTTAACCCAAACACCTCAGACACTAAACCATAACCAACAAACACCATTTCGCCTTGCAACGTAACGGCTTCGGTTTGCAAATTGGGCCCGGTTGTAAATTGCTGCGGGTAATCTAAAGTCAGTTGTTGCTCGGGTAAGCTAAAACTAAGCTTGGCACTTCCCGGCACAATTTGCGCTTTGCGCATAGGGACACGCTGAAAGTAGCTGCCATCAGCCGCAGCCGGCACTAAACCTAATGCTTGAAATTGCTGAGCAATATAACGTGAGGCTAATTCATGGCCTCGACTCCCCGTGTCACGGCCTTCTAACAAATCATCCGCTAAAAACGTTAGATGGCTTTCAATCACCAAAGCGCTGGCGCGCGGGGCTTTGCTGGCTGGGGTACTGCTACAACCGGCAATAGTGATTAGCGCGGCCGAACAAAGTAAAAAAAACTTTTTCATGGACTGTCTCAATAAAAAAGTGCCAGTATTCACTGGCACTGTAGATGATGTTGTAACTAAAGCTTAGTTAGCCGTTTGATAGCGTTGCTGATAACGCTGGTGTAGCTGTTTATGTTTGTTATTCAGATCAACATTGCGACCGTCAATCCATAATTGCATGATGTTATGCCCACGATAATCAAAAATATCGCCTTCAGACACCACTAAACTCGCGCTCTTACCCACCTCAATCGAGCCTAAACGATCGGCCACACCGGCAATGTGTGCCGCATCTAAGGTTAAGGCACGTAGCGCTTGCGCAGGTTCTAAACCGTAACGCGTGACATGGCCCGCAGCAAACACCAGGTTGCGGGTATCCCAGAAACCATCCAGCGATAACGCGAAACGCACACCGGCTTTTTGCAGCACACCTGGCACGCTAAAGGCTTGATCATAGGCTTCATCGGTACGCGTCGGTAAGCCATAAGGCGCGGTATAAATCACATCCACGTTATTCGCCGCCAGTTCATCTGCCATGCGCCAGCTATCGCGCCCCCCCACAATCACTAAACGGACCTTGTATTGTTTAGCTAAGCTGATGGCTTGACGCATTTGTCTTGGATCATCGGCATGAACAAATAAGGGTAAGTTACCTTCAAACAACGCTAACATGGCATGCCAGCGTGAATCACGGCCACGATTTAAGCCGGCTTGCTCAGCTAAATAATAGGCTTGTGCTTGGCTAAAGTAGCTTTGTAACTGCTCCAGTTGCTCACGTTGCCGCTCTTGCTGCTTTTCCGCACTATCGCGCACCCACCAACCGGTTTGTAAGCCCATGCGCGGCCAATTCACGTGTAAGCCCACATTGGCTTGAACTAAGGCATCTTGCCAATTCCAACCGTCTAACTGCATTAATGCTGAACGACCGGTGATTAAGCTACCATCAGGATAAATTAAGCTATGGCTAAAACCGTTGCTGCGAATAGTTGGGATCACCGCAGAATCAGCATTAAAGGCCACTTGCACTTGCAAATCCGGGTTCGTGGCTGAGGTTTCACGATCATCACGCGTGGCACGCACGGCTTCAACTTCAATTAAGCCTAATTGGTTAATCAAAGCAATAAGCCCCGGATACACATGCTTACCGGTTAAATCTTCTACTTGCGCCCCGGCAGGTGCCGTTAAGTTTGTGCCCATCGCGGCAATTTTACCATCGACCAGTAAAACATCTTGAATGGCCGGCTCGGTTACCACGGCGTGCACCGTGGCATTTTTCAATAATACTGGCACGCTTTGTTTTGGTGCAGGTACGGGGTTTACCGCTAGCACGCTGCTAGTTGCCAGCGTCAGTGCTGCGGCAAGAATAGTGGTTAATTTTTTCATTAGTGTTGCTCCCCATGGGCATGAGCATGGCTTTCTGTGGCAGAGCCAAAACCAAAGCGCAATTTCAACCAGTCATCGTTATCTTCACAATGCCAAATCGGATCATCTTGCTTATAGGCGTTGCTACTGCCGTTACGCGCAGCGTCACCTGCGGTTAAGACCTTTTGGATCAACTGTTGCCGCTCTTGCTCAAGCTGTTGCCGCTTTGCCAAGTCTTCAGCACGGTCGAAGTAACGAGCCCCTTCAATCCACGTTTGTTGTGCCACACTGTAAACGGATAATGGATGGGCATCCCATAACACGAAATCGGCTTGTTTACCGACGGCAATTGAACCGACTTTATCGTCAATTTTTAATTGTTTTGCTGGGTTTAACGTAACCATCTTCAAGGCTTCTTGCTCATCCATATTACAATACATGGTTGATTTTGAGGCCTCTTGATTCAAACGACGCAGTAAACCAGGATCATCAGAGTTAACGCTCACTAACATACCCTGCTCATGCATCAAACAGGTGTTAGTTGGAATGGCATCCGTGACTTCCATCTTAAAGCCCCACCAGTCAGCAAAGGTCGATGCACTGGCACCATGCGCTTTCATTTCACTCGCTACCTTGTAGCCTTCTAAGATGTGGGTGTAAGTATTCACTTTGAAACCCATTTCATCAGCAACTTTCATCAACATTAAAATTTCAGAAGCCACATAAGAGTGTGTATGAATATGACGTTTACCTTCTAGAATTTCGACCAAGGTATCCATCTGATAATCACGGCGAGGAGGGGCAACACGGCCTTGCTCACGCTTAGACAGTTTATTGAACGCTTGCCAAGCCGCACGGTATTCTTTAGCCGCTTGGAATTGATCGCGAATAAAGGTTTCAACACCAATACGGGTTTGCGGGTAACGGGTATTGAACTCAGAGCCCCAGTTAGATTGCTTTACGTTTTCACCTAACGCAAATTTGATACTCGGAGGTGCATCTTTAAATTTCAGCCCTTCTGCATCTTGCCCCCAGCGTAAGCTGATAATTTGCGCACGACCACCAATCGGGTTAGCACTACCATGTAGTACCTGCACTGCGGTAACACCACCGGCTAAAGCACGATAGATGTTGATATCATCTGAGTTAATCACATCACCTAAGTGCACTTCGGCAGTATTAGCATGTGAACCCTCGTTCACCCCTTGCTCGGTGGCAATATGTGAGTGCTCGTCAATAATACCTGGCGTTAAATGTAAACCCGTGGCATCGATTACCGTATAACCGCGTGGCGTAGTCAGGTTTTGGCCAATTTTCTCAAACTTACCATTGCGCACCAGCACATCACTTTCGGTTAACACACCGTCTGCTGTTGCTGTCCACACGGTCGCATTTTTGATGTGCAGGTTTTGTTGCTGCGGTAAGGCATCTAAACCAAAAGCACGATTAGGATAAGTCAGTTTCGACAACATCGCTGGCACGGCTTTAGCGGGCTTGGCATCTTTACTGCTGACTGCAACTTGCTGTTTGGCGCTGACAGCCACTTCATTACCCTGTGCATCTAACCAATAACCCTTAAGTTGTTGCTCAGACCAAACACCATTAAATTGCAGCACCGCAGCTTGTTCGGTGAGCTTTTGTAACGGCAAGCTAAATTGTAACCGCTGGTCTTGCACCATCAGGTGCGTCAGTTTTACTTTTTTATCACCCAGTGCCGCTTCACCGCTTATTTTCGGCGCCGTACCCGTTAGCGTCACGCTAAACGTTTGGTCTTGATAAGTAAGTTGATACTCACCTGCAAAAGCGGTGGGTTGCACACTGGTAAAGCGTTTTTCTTGGCCACGTAACCAGGTTGCGACAATTTCACCGTCGGTGAACAGATCGCCTCGGCTGATCACAAGATCGGCCTGATAACCGGCAGCAATTTTACCTAACCTATCGTCTAAACCCAGTAAACTGGCTGGTGTGGTGGTTAAGGCTGCGAGCGCTTGCTGTTTATCTAAGCCGTATTGAATAGCTTTGCGTAAGTTGGGTAAAAACTCGGATTTTTTAGTTAAACCATGCGTTGTGAAAGCAAAGTTTACCCCAGCTTTAGCCACTTCAGCCGGGTTAGCCGGTGCCCGCTCCCAGTGCCGTAAATCAGCAAGATTCACGTCTAAACGCTGCTCAGCCGCGCTAACCTGGGGTGCGGCGGGAAAATTCAGTGGTAGCAACACAGGTTTACCGGTCGCTTTAATTTGTGGCAAGCGGCTGTATTCATAGCCAGAGCCTAATAACAGCGCATTTTTAAGATTAAATTCGCTGAGTAATTGATTGGCGCGCAGTAATGAACGATCGTCTGTGGTATCAAACAAGATGCCCTGGCTGCTTAAACTGCTAAGCGCTTCTAAAGCCGCGTTAAACTCAACCGGCTTACCCTGAACGCTTAAATTCGGGCTAGCCGTGGCCGCTTGATACCAATTAGCATCGGACAAGGTTTGACGGATCAGCGCGATAGATCCCATCAACGAAGAAGGATAGGTTTGCTGCGAGCTGCCTTTGCTAAAAGATAAAAAATGCTGAGCGTCAGCTTTTAAAATTAAATCATTTGGTAAGCCTTCACCTAAAGAGGCAACAAAAGCGGTTCCACGAAAAATACCGTCTTGGCGGGCACTTTGTACCGTTGTAAAACCGGCTTTTAATAACTCGGTCGCCGCTTTACTGTCGGGTTTAAATTGGGTTGCCCAACGTTGCTGTGCATGAATGGCGTCGTTTGCTGCATTGCCCCCCTTTCGCGCATTTTCATAAATAGGGTTACGACCACCAAAGCGCGCACGCTCAGGCTGACTGGCAGCAGGAACACCGTATTGAGTGTAAGGGTCAATAAAACCGGGATATACAAAGTAACCTTGTAAATCAATGGTTTGATAACCGGCAGGGATCTTAGCGCTGGTTGAAACCGCTTCAATTTTACCATCACGAATTAAGATGGTTGCACCGGTAAGTTCTTTGCCCGGTTCGGTCAGAACAGTGGCATTGGTCAGAGCCACGAGATTCGGGGTTTTATCCCGGATCCCTAACTCTGGCGTGGTCTGAGCCGCATAGCTGGTCGCGCTAAGCAAAGCCAAGGTCAAAAGTGACAGGCGAGCTGATATCATAACGTTTTCCTGGTTTTGAGTGGATGTAAGGTATCACAGCGTTAGTTGCGGTCAGCGCAGGCTGTTTAGTCAATCACCCCTGCGTTTTAATGGTGTTAATCGAAACAACAATTACCCCGCACTGAACGACCGATTGATCCTGTACCCTATGTTTTTATTGTAAATGTCAGATGACTTAACTCTTGCTCTGCCAACGGCATACTGTAGTAATACCCCTGGACAATATAGCAAGCATTTTGCTTTAAGAAGTCTACCTGAGCTTCTGACTCGACCCCTTCAGCGACAACGCGTAATTGCATCTTTTGCGCCATCGCAATAATGGCAGAGACAATGTCCATATCGTTCCGATCTTCTGGAATATCTTTAACAAAAGAGCGGTCGATTTTCAGCTCGTCTACTGGGAATCGCTTCAAATAATTAAGCGATGAATAGCCTGTACCAAAGTCATCAATAGATAAAGAGACGCCGAGACGTTTTAACTGATTTAACTGTTTAATAGCCGCATCAGTATCGCCCATCAGCATACTTTCGGTAATTTCAAACACTAAATAGCTTGGATCGACACCGGTCCGCTGGATAATTTGTTCAATCATCGTCGGTAAACGATTGTCGTTAAATTGGCGCGCCGATAAGTTAATTGACAAACTAACGGCATAGCCACGGCTGTGTTGTCGAGCCAGAAAACGGCACGACTCTAGAATAATCCACTCACCAATTTTCACAATCAAGCCGGTACTTTCCGCCACCGGAATAAAGCGCGCCGGAGGCACTAGGGTATTGTCGGGTCGCAGCCAGCGGATCAAGGCCTCATAACCCACTACGGTGTCATCTTGAATATCAATTTTGGGTTGGTAATACATCAGGAATTGTTGCTCGCGGATCGCTTCACGTAACTGATTTTCAATCAATAAACGATCGGTCGCGGCTTCATTTAACTCGCGTGAGAAAAACCGGTAAGTATTTTTGCCACGCGCTTTTGCTTCATACATGGCCAAATCAGCATGTTTTATCAGAACTTCTTCTTCCGCACCGTCATCAGGCGCCACAGTAATACCAATAGAGGCACTAATGGCGACCGTATGCGTTCCTAATTGCACTGGCTGAGTAAAGGCTTGTTGTAAATTGCCGGCAATTTGCCCTGCATGCATTTTGTCTTTTATATCGCTTAAAATAACGGCAAATTCATCGCCGCCGAGCCTGGCGATAGTATCATCTTCACGCAAACGTGAGGTTAAACGCTTAGCCACTTCGATCAATAATTCATCGCCAGCGTCGTGGCCTAAAGTATCATTAATTAATTTAAATTCGTCTAAGTCAAAGTACAACAAAGCAAAGGTGTAATAACCGCGTTGCGACATGGAAATGGCTTTGCGTAATTGGTTGCGGAAATAACTGCGATTGGCCAAGCCAGTGAGTGAGTCGAAGTAAGCCAATTGCTCCATTTGCTTTTGGCTGCGCTTAATAAAAGAAATGTCTTGCATCGCCGCAACATAATGAGATAACTCACCACGCTCGTCTCGGATCGGCGCTAAGGCTAAAGTGACCCAAGCTTGTTCTGTTTCGTCTGTGGCATCTTCTTGCAATAACAACACATCACCACGCCAGTGTTGCCGCTCTGCCAATGACTGCATCATATCATTGGTCAGTTTTTGCATATCTTCAGCGAACAAACTACTTAAGGGTTTTCCCAAGATACTGGCGCTTTGAACCTTTAACAACGTCGTCAAAAATGGGTTTACATACTCAATATCAAGATGCTTATTGGTAATCACAATTCCTGAACTGGAAAAAGCGACCGCTTTACTGAGTTTACGCGCCAGCAATTCGGCTTGTTCTTTTTCGGCAATCCGCGTATCTAAACCAGTAACTAATTGATTAATTTCTTCAAACATCGCGGTAAAGGCGCGGTTTAAAATACCCAGTTCATCGTGTTTGGTATCCAATTGTAAGCCAGGATGCGCCCCGCGCCCGACCCGATTTACCGCAGAGGCTAATTTTTTCAGCCGTTTTAACAGCATTTGGTTAATGAAAAAATGCAATAACAGCGTCACGGCAATCGCCACTAACAAAGTTAAAAACAGTAGGCGAGGAACAAAAAAGTCTTGTTGTTGTAATAAAGTTCGTTTTTCTTGATAAAGCGCAAACTGCCAATCTAAACGATTAAAGGCACTTAGCGCCATCATAAAACGGCTATGACTCAAGGTTTGATTGGGCGTTTGCAGTAATTCACTTAATACAGGATCGCTCACTTTAGCGCCCTGATAAGGGCTAAACATCGGCAAATTGCGCATTGAAGACGATACGCTATCACTGATGACTTGCCCCATTCTATCGAGTAGCAAGGCATGGGTATTTGGCTTGTATTCAGCCGAGGCGCTGCGATGCTGTGTTAATTCTGAAAGAGGCAGCGTAAAACCCATTACGCCAAGAAACTGTTCTTGCTGATAGACCGGCAGCAACATACTCAGCATCCATTGTTGCCAAATACTGTCAAAATACACCGGGCTCCAGCGCAAACTGCGTTCAGGGTTTTGCTTTGGTGCTGCTAATTGAAATAAGGGGTTGTTCAATAGGGAAATATCGGCCGAGAAATCTGCCGCCCAACCTGCTGGCGTTACCTGAACATAGTTATCTTTGGCAATAAAAAACACAGCAAAGAAATCATGTTGCAACAACGGCACAGTATCGTGCCAAACCGCAGTACTGCGCTGTAATAAACTATTTTGCACATTGACCCGGGCGTCCGGCGCAATATACAGGCCAGAAAAATCATGTTGTTGGCGACGTGAACCATCGGCTAAGGTGGTTAATAAGGCTGTATTAGAACGGGTAACTGGGCGCTCGTTTAATTGCTCACTGATCAGTTGGTGAGCTCGGCGTGCTTTGATTTCTTGTTTTTCGAGGTATTTGTCTAATTGCTGATGATAAAAATCGCTATTGCGCTGCAATAGTGCTTGTTTTTTTAACTGCACTGCCTCATCAGTTTGCTGTTGATACAGGCCATAAGTAAACATCACGGTAAGACCGGCAATCAGCATAGCCAAAAACACCAGGATTGAAAATTTCAAACCCAGTGAGTTGAATCCTTTGGCATTATTATGGGTAAGATCCTTCACGAATTTGGCTCACTGCTGTTATAGTGACCTGATAGTATCCCTGTCAGGTATGCAATAAAGACGACTTGTACTTTACCATTATTTTACGACAATCGACTAGAAGAGAGTAACAATATGAAAAAAGCCCTAATTTCTTCCCTACTTTGTTTATCTATCGCTTTACCGGTCGTCGCCGCTACGGCATTTACTGACGGTAAAGATGCGGTGTCATACCGTCAAGCTAACTTTCAGATGATCCGCCATAACATGGGCGACATCCAAGATATGATCCGCGGTAATGTGGCTTTTGACGTTGAGCGCGTGCAGCGTCGCGCTGAGGCGCTAGCCTTATTATCGCAACTGCCATGGGAAACGTTTACCGTGCCTGGCACTCAAGGGGCGGGCGGTGAAGTAAAACCGGCTATTTGGGATAACTTAGCGGATGTGCAAGAGCGTGGTGAAAAACTGGCTGCAGATGCTGCCGCTTTATTAGTTGCAGCAAAGGCCGGCGAGCAAGCGGCTATTCGCAAAGCGTTTAGCGACTATGCGCGTAACTGCAAAGCTTGCCATGATAAATACAAAGCTGATTAATAAACTCAGCTTGATCAGCTGATTATTTAAAGCCCGCTGGCACGTGGTAACCGCATGCCAGCGGGCTTTTTGCTAAACGGTAAACGTTTTCAAAGAAACAAGATAAGAATACGACCTTGCCACAGATAAAAACCGAGCAGCGCCAGTAGCACGATAACAAAATAACGCCATGTTGATTTCAACTGCGGGATGGCGTTTGCAGGTACCTCATTTTTACCAGTGAACATCGACAAAATGACATTGTCGTGACGCCAGCTATGCCAAACAGCAGCAAACACATGCACAAACACCGCGATTAAAATCAGATCGATTACGGTTTTATGCACATCAGAAGCCAGCGACACCCAACTTTCAGGCAATTGTGCAACTAAAGGGCCGTCACTAATATAGCTGTTATCAAAAGTGGCTAGGCCACTGAGAATTTGCAGCGTTAATAAGCCTAACAGCGTAAAAATCATATAAGAACCGGCCGGATTATGACCAAGCACCGGTTTTGGCTGGCGTAAAAAACGCCAAGCCGCACGAGGTGAATAGCTAAAATTGCGAAAAAGCGCGGTACTACTACCAAAAAAGCCCCAATACAGGCGCCCGATTAACAGAGCCGCTAAACTGTAAGCTAACAATTGATGCTGTGCCATCAAACCTTCGGTACCGGTATACCACAGCCCAAGCAGCAGCAACACTTGCGACCAATGAAATACCCTGACGGCGAGATCCCACACTTGCATCTTTCTTAACATTGAACTTTCCTTTTGTTGTGCTAACCTTTTGATCTTATACCAGCAGGACATAAAAATGAAAATAATCAGCTGGCTGTTGTCGCTAGTCGTGGCCGTGATATTAATTGTATTGGCTGTGGCTTATTATTGGCTTAACGGCAGTTTACCCGATTATAACGGTCGCTATCAGGCCCCCATAGCACATCCGGTTAGTTTAAAGCGCGATCAACTAGGTTACTTAACCATCCACGCCACCGACCGTTCAGATACCGCTTATGCACTGGGCTTTGCGCACGCTCAAGAACGTTTCTTTCAAATGGATTTATCACGGCGCAGTGCAGCCGGTGAATTATCGGCTTTATTCGGGCAGCAAGCACTGAACACTGATATCAGCCATCGCCGCCACCTGTTTCGACAACGCGCCGAACATATCCTGACACAGCTTAAGGCGACAGATCTCGAGTTGTTAGCCGCTTACAGTCGAGGTGTTAACGATGGCTTAAACCGCTTACGCCAACCTCCTTTTGAATATCTGTTATTACAAACGACGCCCGAGCCTTGGTTAGAGCAAGATAGTCTGTTAGTCATTTACAGTATGTACCTAGATTTACAGGGTAAAATGGGGCGTGATGATTATGCGATGACCAAATTAAAAGCCGCGTTACCACAAGACTGGTATCAGTTTTTGCAACAGCATAGCCCACAGTGGCAAGCGGCCATTGATGGTAGCGAACAGCAAGCCATTGCCCTACCTAGCTCACCGTATCCCAGTGTTTTACAACAGCAATTAAGTTGTATTGAATGCACACCGGCTGACGCAGTCGATTTAGGCAGTAATAATTTTGCGGTTGCCGGCCACTTAACCGGGCATGGCGCAGCCATTTTGGCTGATGATATGCATTTATCGCTAAGGGTGCCAGGCGTCTGGTTCAAAACGCAATTAAATTGGGTTGAAGATCAGCAAACGCAACAAGTCACGGGTTTAAGTTTACCCGGTACACCGGCGATTGTGGTCGGTAGTAATGGCAAAATTGCGTGGGGTTTTACCAATAGTACAGCCGATTGGCATGATTTAATCAGCCTAACCCTGTCTGATGATAAACAGCAGTATCTCAGCCCCAACGGCTGGCAACCTCTTGAGTACATCACTGAGCGCATTACCATTCGCGACGCGCCAGCGCATTCACTATTAATCAAACAAACCGAATGGGGCCCGCTTATCCCCTTTGCGGATGGCCAACCTTATGCTCTGCGTTGGATAGCGCATGATCAGCAAGCGGTGAATCTGAACTTACGTTATTTAGAACAAGCTGAGTCTGCGGCCGAAGTGTTGCGTTTTGCTAATACTATGGGTATTCCCGCACAAAACGTGTTAGTTGCCGACCAACAAGGTCATATTGGCTGGTCTATATTTGGTCCAATGCGCAAGCGACATGTGGCCGATTGGGATACCGCTCAGGATTGGAGCAAGGGTGATAACTATTGGGGCGAGCTGTTAGAGGCGGCCGCTTATCCGCAACTCCTCAACCCAACGTCAGGTCGGTTGTGGTCTGCGAATGCTCGCACCGTAGGTGGCGAGTTTTATAAGCTGTTAGGAAATGGCGGCTATGATTTAGGCGCAAGAGGTAAACAAATAGCCGATGCGTTAACTGCACTGCCCCAAGCGGATGAATTGGCGCTACATCAAATCCAGCTGGATACCCAAGCGCATTTATTGCAGCCGTGGCAGGCGTTATTACTCGATACCCTAACGCCTGAGCGCAGTGAGCAGTATCAATTAACCGAGTTTCGCCAGCTGATTGCGCAGTCTAGCTTAAAAGCGGATGTGAATGATGTCGGTTACACTTTGCTTCGGCAATTTCGTTTAACTACGCTAGAACTGACCTTTGCGCCCCTATCAGCCTTATTAGAACACGTGGGCAGTCGCAGCAGTGATCTAAAATATTCAATGGAAACGCCATTTTGGTTAATGCTTGCGGCAAATCGCGCTGACACCTTACCGCCCAACTATCAAAGCTGGCAGGATTTACTGTTAAGCGCAGCCAAGCAAACCAAGCAGAATATCCAAGCACAATACGGTAGCTTAACCCAAGCCAACTGGGGCACGCGTAATACCAGTAAAATTAAACATCCTTTGTCTGGCGCCATTCCGCTGATTGGCCACTGGCTCAATATGGCCGATACGCCGCTATCGGGTGATAGTCATATGCCAAAGGTGCAACATCCGGCTTTTGGTCAATCGCAAAGAATGGTGGTTGCACCTGGTTTTGAAGAATTAGGCGTCTTAGTGATCAGCAGTGGTCAATCCGGTCACCCCCTTTCCCCTTTTTATCGTAGCGATCATCCTTATTGGCTAGCCGAAGTTGCTTTGCCCTTTTTACCTGGGCCAGAAAAATATCAACAACAGTTAATACCTAACCCTTGACTTTAGCCATCCAGACGGATTAAGGTGTGCAACATGAATATGATGATTTGCTCGCTCGGTTTTTTTAGCTTTACCCCCTAACATTGGGAGGTAGCTGAGCGTGCACGCACGAAAAGCCCAAAACCTCCCCACTCGGGAGGTTTTTTTTTGCAAGTTGACCCTTAAACATAGGTGTAGCACGAGGCCAAATATGGAATTAAATGAGATCCGCACTGCGATTAGTGAAACTGATCAGCAATTATTGAGCTTGCTGTCTAAACGTCGCAAGTTGGCACTGGCCGTGGCAGAAGCAAAGCTATCCCAAAATAAACCCATTCGCGATCAACAACGCGAGCAAGAATTATTATTGTCGCTGATTGAAAAAGGCAAATCGCTGGAACTCGATGCACACTATGTTACGCGGTTATTTCAAGTTGTGATTGAAGACTCGGTATTACAGCAACAAGCTAAAGTGCAAGGCCAATTAAACGGTGATAATTCCCCAGTAGTGAGAGTGGCGTTTTTAGGCGGGCAAGGCTCATACAGTTACTGGGCAACCCAAAAATACTTTACCCGTCGCGCTGAGCGTATTATCGAATTAGGCTGCGATAGCTTTAATGAAATTGTCAAAGCGGTAGAAACCGGCCATGCCGACTATGCGGTATTACCGATTGAGAATACCTCGTCAGGTTCAATTAACGAAGTGTATGACATCTTACAACATACCCGTTTATCCATTGTAGGTGAACTCACGCACCCCATTGAACATTGCTTACTCGGCTTACCGGGTACCGATCTCACGAAAATCCGCCAAGTGTGTTCTCATCCGCAAGTGATTGCGCAGTGTAGTCAGTTTTTACTCGGTTTAACGAACGTGAAAATAGACTACTGTGAAAGCTCTTCCGCCGCGTTTGCCAAAGTAAAAGAGTTACAGGATCCTAGCATTATTGCTATTGGTGGCGAAGAAGGCGGCAAACTCTATGGTTTAGAAGTACTGACACGCCAATTAGCCAATCAAAAAGCCAATATCAGCCGCTTTATCGTGGTCGCCCGTAAATCGGTCAATGTTGCCAAAGCCATCCCAGCAAAAACCACTTTTATTATGTATACCGGGCAGCAACCCGGTGCACTGGTAGAAGCCTTGCTAGTGTTAAAGCAGCATGGCATTAGTATGAGTAAATTAGAATCGCGCCCGATCAACGGCAACCCGTGGGAAGAAATGTTTTATGTGGATGTTTCTGCCAATCTGAACGACTACGCCATGACACGCGCACTAGAAGAGTTAAATAACCTGACAAAATTTATCAAGGTACTGGGTTGCTATCCAAGCGATGATATCACGCCAACGCAACCTGAAAGTTAAATGATAAAACAGCCACTTGAGCGAATGCCGAGCAGTGTAGTGTGTTATTAAACAGCATTAACTGACGGGCATTTGCAACAGTGGCTGCCTCTGCTTGTCGTAAACTCCGTTAGAAATCGAAGCTATCGCCTTTCGCCGGAATTTGCGAAGCAATACCGAGCTCGGCTAACTTTTCTTGTAAAACCAATTGCGCCTCTGGCTCACCATGGATTAAGTAAAAATCGGGTTGACCCGTAATGGCTTTAGCCCATGCTAATAACTCGCTTTGCCCTGCATGTGCCGAAAAGCCGCCAATAGTATGAACATTGGCTTTCACCACGATATCTTGCCCAAACATTTTCACACGTTTTTCGCCGTCAACCAGCCGCCGACCTAAAGTACCTCGGGCTTGAAAGCCGATAAAGATAAGGTGATTGGTATTTTTCCAGAGGTTATGTTTTAAGTGGTGCACAATACGACCACCATTACACATACCGCTTCCCGCAATAATAATCGCCCCTTGGCTGATCCGATTAATCGCCATCGAATCTTCAACGGTTTCTGATAATTTCAAAATCGGCAGTAATTGTTGCAGCGTCATGCCCGGTTTGTAACCAATTTTATCTAAATCGGCTTGATCAAGGCGATGTAAGTACTCGTTATAGATCTTGGTAATGCTAATGGCCATTGGGCTGTCTAAAAACACCATACGTTGCTTTAAACGGCCTTGTTTAAAGAGCAAGGCGAGATAATACAAAATCTCTTGCGAGCGCCCTAAAGCAAAGGCGGGGATAAAGACATTACCATTTTCGTTATAGGCTTGTTCAAGTGCTGCAGCGAGCTCTTCAATGGTATCGGCTAGTGGTTGGTGATCACGATTACCATAAGTACTTTCCATTAACACGATATCAGCTTGACCAATATCCGTAGCCGGCGGTAACAGTACCGTAGCAGGGTTGCCAAGATCGCCAGAGAACACCAACTTGCGCATGGCTTGTTTTCCCTTCAACCACAGTTGCACAATGGCCGAGCCTAAAATATGCCCCGCATCAGCAAACTCCAGCTCTACGCCATCGAGCGGGAAACCGCGTTTGCTGTAGGGTAACTCCACAATCAAATCCACCACACGCTCAACATCCTTCACCGACATCACCGGGGATTGCGGCTTTTTACCCGCACGCACCGCTTTTTTATTTTGCCATTCCAAATCTTTTAAATATAAGTTAACCGAATCTTTCAGTAGCACCGGTAAAATATCAGCCGTGCCCGGTGTGCAATAAATTTTGCCATGAAACCCTTTAGAAACTAACAAGGGTAATAAACCACTGTGATCGATGTGTGCGTGAGATAACACCACCGCATCAATGTCTTTGGCATTAAAAGGAAAACGAAACTTGTGCCATTCCTTAACCTGATCATGGCCTTGTACCATGCCACATTCGAGTAATAGCTGCTGATGAGGTAACTTGATCAGATAACAGGAGCCGGTGACTTGCTGAGCAGCACCGATGAAGGTCAAACTGGCATTAACTGGCATGACTGTGTTCCTCTTGTTCTTGTTGGGATGTCGGCCCGTCTGTTGTGGTTAGTAGCGCACCTAACGAGAGCATGGCTTTGGTCAGTTGTTGATTAAAGCGGCGTAATTCCGCAATTCGTAACAGCTGATCGCCACCATTGTCGGTACTCACGCGTTCGGTCAGTACCAATAGATACAATTGTTCTTTAATTTTTTGGCGTTGTTTCATTAAATCCCGATAGCAACTGCGCACTTTGGCGGCATCTTCTGGCCAATGCGCCTGTTGTAATTGTTGCCATAACGTTTGTTCCGGCACAAACGCAGTCGCATTGCTGGTTAATTGCTTAGCAAGCTGCGGTAGCAATTGAATCGTCATTTCTAAGCGCATTTGATTTTTAATAAGTTCATTTAACGCTTTAGACTCGGCGGCGGATAATTCACTTTTACCCAATTTTAATAAATAACTGTTCAGCTCGGTTTGTAATTGCTTGATGTTATTTAAGCCCGCACTGGCTTGAGGTGTATCAGCATGCAACATCAAGGCTTGCTGACTAATCAGTTGGCCAACATGCAGTGTTTCCATAACCAAACTTTTAATCGCAACCGACGGAATACTTAAACTAGACGCATCTAACATGCGTAATTGGCCGGGGCTGTGCTGTCGAAAACGGCCATTTAAAAAAAGCACCAAGCGAGCGGTTAAAGGCCACATTAACAGTACACCCAGCACATTAAATAGCGTATGAAACAAGGCCAAGCTGATGGCGGGGTTTGGGTCGTGAAATAACGCCTGCTGCAGTTGCAAAATAAGCCATAACAAAGGGCTGATCAGCAATACCGCAACCACACCGGTTATCACATTAAAAATCACATGCAATAGCGCTAAGCGTTTAGCCTGTGCCGTGGCCGCTAAAGTTGACATGATGGCGGTTGAAGTGGTGCCAAGGTTAGCGCCAATAACAAAAGCCGCCGCTAACGATAACGGAAGAACACCTGCAGACACTGCGGTAATCACTAAGGCAATCACCGCTATAGACGCTTGCATTAACACACTTAATAACGTGCCTAATGCCACCCCTAACAATATGCCCCATAAGCCCCATTGGCTTAACGCTGAAAATTCAATATCGAGAAAAACAGCATTAAAACCTTCTTTTAAAAACCCCAGCCCTAAAAAGAAAAAACCGAAACCGACTAACGCTTCACCCACGCCTTGCTTTTTTACTGTCTTCGTAAACAGTTTAAGCATCGCGCCTAGGCCGACTAAGGGTAACGCAAACACTTCTATCTTAAATTGTAGACCAATTAGCGCCACAAACCAGCCGGTTAATGATGTCCCCACATTACTGCCGTAAATGACAAAGGCAGCATTTTGCAAAGATAAAATACCCGCATTAACAAAACCAATGGTGGTAATGGTGATGACCGTTGAGGATTGCACCGCAACCGTAGCCGCTGTGCCAAACACTAAGCCTTGCCAAGGTTTGGTGGTCCAACGTTGTAAAAACTGCATTAATGCTGGCCCGGCTGCCGTTTTTAAACCTTTACTAAGCCAGTCCATCCCTAACAGTAAGATCCCTAGCGCACCAAAGGTCACTAAAATATCTGACCACATAGCTGTCCTAATTTTTTTATTTGTTATAACACCACTTTAACCTGTTCGCGCGGTACTATGTGTACTCTTAACAGAAAATAATTTTTCCTCAGGGGTTTTCAGTATGTCGGAAAACAGTACCTTATATAAACGCCATTTTGCCAGTGCTCAAGAATCATTAGATGCGATCACGCAATTACAAGATCATAATTCCTTTAAGCTCGCCTTCGCTGACAATGGTTTTTTAATGCAAGACGAGCTGCGCCATGTTCGTCTGCAGTTAGAATATTTAAAACCACAGATGGTACTTGAGCAGCACGGCATTAATGCCACTATCGTCGTATTTGGCAGTGCCCGTTTTCTGTCACCGAGTGTTGCAGCAAGTCAACTGGCAGAGGTTGAACAACGCTATGCGGGGCAAGAACATACCGCTGACGCTGTGAGTGCACTGCAGCAAGCGCAACGCGATGTGAGGAACAGTCAGTACTATGCAGCCTCGCAAGCATTTGCTCGCATCGTCACCACACACAATGGCAAGCATCCCGCAACAGGCTTAATGATTATCAGCGGCGGCGGCCCAGGTGTGATGGAAGCCGCCAATCGTGGTGCGATGGATGCCAATGGTAAAAGCATTGGTTTAAATATTGTTTTACCCAAAGAGCAACATCCAAACCCCTATATCACGCCTGAACTGTGTTTCCAGTTTCACTATTTTGCCATCCGCAAAATGCACTTTTTACAGCGGGCGCAGGCGTTAGTGGCCTTTCCGGGGGGCTTTGGCACTTTAGATGAGTTGTTTGAAACCCTGACACTGATTCAAACTCGTAAAGCCAAACGCGTACCGGTAATTTTATACGATAAAGCGTTTTGGCAGCGTTTAATCAATTTTGACATGCTGGCAGAAGAAGGCTTAATTAGCCCAGAAGATCTCGAGTTAATACAATTTGTAGATACACCTGAGCAGGCGTGGGAAATTATCTATCATTTTTATGGTCTGGCTAACACAGAAACATAAACCCAGCGCTAACTCGCTGGGTTCATTGGCAATTTACTGCTGTTACCTTTAGCTGCGACCATCCGCGGCTTTTTGTAACAGCTGTTTGCTCTCGTGCAAAAACTGCCCTGCTAAATCACCAAAAAACTGTTGCCCTTTGGCAAATTCGGCCATCAAACCGGCTTTATCATTGGCTTGCAACAAGGCTAATAACTGACCAAAACGCTGCTGATAGCGTGATAATAGGCTGGCAACATCACTAGATGACAGCATAATATCGGCATATAACTCGGCATTTTGTGCAAACAAACGGCCAATCATTGCCAACTCTAACCGATAAATGGGTGAGCTCATGGCCAGCAGCTGCTGCAAATCCGCTTTTTCTTCGGCTAAATGTACGCCATAAACCAAAGATGAGAAGTGACGCATCGCTTGGATCAGTTGCATAGCACTGTCATGCGCAGTGGCCTGTTCCTCGGCAAGTTCTGCACCCCAAACCGTTAATTGTTGCAGTAACCATTGATATTGCTGTTCAGCTCGGCCGTGACAGACCACCACCACTTGCTTCACTAAATTCGTAATATCCGGGCCGAACATCGGATGTAAACCCACGACAGGCCCGGCATGCTGCGTCAACATCGCTTGCAAGGGCTTGTCTTTGATACTGGTTAAGTCTGCTAGCACACAATCGCTTGGCAAAGCCGGTAATTTTGCAATCAACTGCGCCGTTAAAGTAATGGGCACCGCCATTAACACCAAGGCTGCATCAGCACATAAGCTGGCGGCTTCTGGCCAATCCTGTTGCTCTAACACCACCACTTGATAGCCAGAACGCGCAAATAAACTGACAAAACGCGCACCGAGCGCCCCAGCACCTCCGACTACCACCACCTTACCACCGCCCTGGCGACAACAAACAAAGCTGATGTCTTGTGTGGCATAAGATTCGCGCATGATGCGCCGCAGCACATCTTCAACCAGCTCGGGCGAGACCTGCTCGGCAATAGCTTGCTCGCGACGCGCCGTTAATAGTTCATGCTCGCGCTCAGGTACGTATACCGGTAAGGCGAAATGCTGCTTCACCTGCCCGACCTGCGCAGTCACTTTAGCGCGTGCCGCTAATAGCCTGACTAGTTCAGCATCAATAGTATCGATTTGCTCGCGCAACGGTTGCAGTGCTTGTTGTGCATGATTAACGGCCGTCATCTGATCTACGCCACCGCTTGCAACGGCAACATTTGCTGATGCAAACTTGCTAACAAGGTTTCGGTTGTCGCCCAATCAATACAGGCATCGGTGACTGACACACCGTAATGCTCGGCTTTACCGGCGATCAGATCTTGCCGCCCTGCTGATAAATGACTTTCTAACATTAAACCAATAATGGCATCATTGCCGGCTAAACGCTGCGCGACGACATCAGCGGCCACGAGCGGTTGTCGATTATGGTCTTTGTGCGAATTGCCATGACTGCAGTCGACCACAATACCACGTGGTAATTTTAATTTATCAATTTTTTGTAAGACATCTTGAATGCTGGCTGCATCGTAATTTGGCGCACTGCCACCCCGTAAAATGATATGCCCATCCGGATTACCGGCGGTTTGCACCAAGCTCACTTCACCTTTTTGGTTAATACCAAAGAATGTGTGGCCGCTAGCGGCAGATTGCAACGCATTGAGCGCTACATTTAAACTGCCATCGGTACCATTTTTAAAACCAACAGGCATCGACAAACCACTGGCCATTTCACGGTGCGTTTGCGATTCCACGGTGCGGGCACCAATCGCCGCCCAGCTAATTAAATCAGACATATATTGTGGGCTGATCGGATCGAGCGCTTCGGTTGCAACCGGCAATTCTAAATCGGCCATTTTTAGTAGCAATTCACGGCCCCAAGTTAAACCGGTTTCTAAGTCAAAGGAGTCATCAAGATGCGGATCGTTGATAAAGCCTTTCCAGCCCACTGTGGTACGTGGTTTTTCAAAGTACACGCGCATCACAATATATAAACTATCTTGGTAAGCTAGCTGCAGTGCTTTAAGTTTATGTGCATATTCCATCGCGGCAACGGGATCATGGATAGAACATGGCCCGGTCACCACCAGTAAACGTTTATCATGGCCATGAATAATGTTAGCAATATCATTGCGTGCTTTCGCAATAAAATCTAAACCTTGAGCTGATAGTGGCAACACTTTCTTTAACACAGCAGGTGAGATCAGGGGTTTCTGGGCGACGATACGCAAATCATCAACAATCATACTCATTTAATGGTGCTCCTGTAGCGGTATGAGTCACGGGCGGTGATTTAGCATAGATAATAATATCGTTGCCCGCTGACCTAAAATTGAGTGTAAATATTAATTTACACATCGTATTTTTTAAATTACATATTTCGCAGTTTACGGATAGACGGCTACAGCGTCAAGCCTACAAACCAATAAAATTGCCACTTACACTGAAATGCAACATAAAAATATGCCGTAAACTTTTTAATACAAAGCAATAAATCGCAGCATAAAATCAGGCTGTAGCATAGCAACACTGCAGCAAGCCAGCACTTGCCGAGGTGTTGCAACCCCTTTTAAAAGAGCGATTTAGCGTTAGAAGCGGGTCAGCAGCTTTTTATAAGCAAGAGTAATGCGGACGAAGGCTTGTTGATCACCTCCGCGATCGGGATGATGTTTTAAGGATTGTTTGCGAAAGGCTTTTTTTAATTCTACTTGAGAGCAAGGCCATTGTAGGGCTAATAAACGCAAGGCTTCATCATCGGACAGTTTTACGTCTGGTGGGCTAAGATAACGCTGTTGATAAAACTGCCAAAACTGATTTAGGCGCTCCGACAGCCCCATGGGCGTCATCCGCCAATAATTTTGCCACTCGGCATAATAGGCCGCTTTCGTGTCAGGCGTTGCCGGCAGGGCGTTTTGCCATGGCAGAATTTTAATCCGCGCTAAACCAATTTCAATATGTGCTGTTTCATTGGCAGCCCAACGCGCGGCGATACGATAAAGTAAATGGTATAACACAAAATGCACTTGAAATAACGCAAGTTGGCTATCGGCAACTTGGCTAAAAGATTTAAGCTTGAGCAGACTCAAGAGTTGTTGCTCGGTAATGTCACCATAACGACGAGACAACAGGGTTTCCAGTTCTTGTTCTAACTGTTGTAGGGCTTGCTGACTAATCGGCGGTTGCGCAGTGTGGGTAATAGACATAAAAAAGGCCGGCATAATGCCGGCCTCAAATTGCTTAGTTAAGCTTTTCGCGGATACGCGCTGATTTACCTGAACGATCGCGTAAGTAGTAAAGCTTAGCACGGCGAACTGCACCACGACGTTTCACGGTGATGCTATCGATCATTGGGCTGTGCGTTTGGAAAACACGCTCAACACCTTCGCCGTTAGAAATTTTACGGACGGTGAAGGCTGAATGCAGACCACGGTTACGCTTGGCGATAACTACGCCTTCGTAAGCCTGCAGACGGCTTTTGTCGCCTTCTTTAACTTTAACTTGAACCACTACAGTATCACCTGGAGCGAATGCTGGAACGTCTTGTTTCAACTGTTCCTGTTCAAGTTGTTTGATGATGTTTTGGCTAATTTTGCTCATAACAATCTCACTTTACCTGGAATTAACTATCTTGTAGCTGCAACGCCTGGTGTTCCTGTTGGAATTCAGCCAGTAACTTGCGTTGCTCCTTAGTCAGAGCCAGGGAATTTAACATATCCGGCCGTCTTAACCAGGTTCTACCAAGAGCCTGCTTTAGACGCCAGCGTCTAATTTCATTGTGGTGTCCGCTCAGTAAAACTGCCGGCACCTGTTTGTCTGCTAACACCTCAGGGCGCGTATAATGAGGACAATCTAACAGACCAGTTGCAAACGAATCCTGCTCTGCCGATAAATCATGCCCTAGTACACCAGGTACTAAACGCGATACGGCGTCAATTAACACCATCGCAGGCAACTCGCCCCCACTTAATACGTAATCTCCAATTGACCATTCAGCATCAATTTCGGTTTCTATTACGCGCTCGTCAATTCCTTCGTAGCGGCCAGCTACTAATAGTAACTTCGAGTGTTTTGCTAATTCAGCCACACCTTGTTGGTCTAACTTGCGACCTTGCGGTGACAAATAAACCGTGTGTACCTCACCACCTGCAGCCAGTTTAGCGGCGCGAATAGCTTCTGTTAAAGGCTGAACCATCATTAGCATACCTGGGCCACCGCCATAAGGCCGGTCATCCACTGTTCGATGCTTGTCCGTAGTAAAATCCCGCGGATTCCAGCAATCTAAAGTGATTAACCCTTGCTTTACCGCACGGCCGGTTACCCCATATTGCGTAATTGCCTGAAACATTTCTGGAAAAAGTGAGACAACGCCCACCCATCTTTGTTGTTCCTGCATTAAAACGCGGGGTCCCAGTCTACTAACATTTGCTTTGCAGTTAAGTCCACATGCTTCACAACGGTGTTGCTCAGATAAGGAATTAACCGTTCACTCTTGCCAAATGCATCGGTCCGATTGGCTTTCACCACTAACACATCGTTAGATCCGGTTTCCATTAAGTCAGTCACTTCGCCCAAGTTATAGCCTTGCACGTTCATTACGGTCAGCCCCATTAGGTCTTTCCAGTAATAATCGCCGTCTGCCAGTGCCGGTAAGGCATTAACAGGAACCGCGATATCGGCATTAACGTATAACTGCGCTTGATCTCGATCATTAACATCAGTCAGTTTGGTAATTAAACCGTTACTGTGCCGTTTCCAGCTACTGATCTGCACAGGCTGCCAGCTACCCTGAAATTTAACTTGCCAGGGTGTGTAATCAAAAATCCCTTCCGGGATATCCGTGTAAGAGTTAATTTTCAGCCAGCCATTGATACCGTAAACGGCACCAAACTTGCCAAGCACAACAAAATCTTTTTCACTCAACAGTGACAACTCCACACGCTTTGCTAATTAAGCTACTGCTTTCTTAGCTGTTTTTACCAGATTGGTTACGCGATCACTTAATGAAGCACCTTGTGCTACCCAGTGGTCAACGCGATCCAGGTCCAGACGCAGTTTCTCTTCAGTACCGCTTGCGATTGGGTTAAAGAAACCCACGCGTTCAATAAAGCGGCCATCACGAGCAAAACGGCTGTCCGCTACCACAACTTGGTAAAATGGACGCTTTTTCGCGCCACCACGTTGTAAACGAATAGTTACCATACCGTCCTCTAATTTTAATCGTTCAGGTTTTAAAAAATAACAAAACCCCCAGACAGGCTGGAGGGCTGCTGCATTGTACGGATTTCTGGCTTGAATGCAAGGCATTTCATGGCCAAGCGCTCCGTAACGCCAGAGTTAGCGTGGCGGTAACATACCCGGAGGTAATTTGCCCCCCATACCACGCATCATCTTCATTAAACCGCCTTTACCCGACATTTGCTTCATCATCTTCTGCATTTGGGTAAATTGTTTCAGTAGCTTATTAATGTCTTGTACTTCAGTGCCCGAGCCGGCGGCAATGCGCTTTTTACGCGAGCCTTTTAGTAAATCCGGAAACTCGCGCTCTTTTGGCGTCATGGAATTAATAATGGCTTCCATCCGCACAAATTGTTTTTCATCTAACTGCCCTGCGGCACCCGCCGGTAAGTTTTTCATACCTGGGAGTTTATCCATTAACGACATCATGCCGCCCATGCTGCGCATTTGGACTAACTGTTCACGGAAATCTTCTAATGAAAAGCCTTTGCCTTTCATCATTTTTTGCGCCATTTTTGCCGATTTTTCTTTATCGACTTTTTGCTCTAGCTCTTCGATGAGGCCGAGCATATCGCCCATACCCAAAATGCGCGAGGCGATACGATCAGGATGGAAAGGCTCTAAGGCATCGGTTTTTTCACCCATACCGATAAACTTAATGGGCTTACCGGTAATATGACGGATCGATAAAGCCGCACCACCGCGCGCATCACCATCCGCTTTGGTTAGGATCACACCGGTGAGTGGCAAAGCTTCGTTAAAGGCTTTTGCAGTGTTTGCGGCATCTTGGCCGGTCATCGCATCTACCACAAACAAGGTTTCGATCGGTTTGACCGCAGCGTGTAACGCTTTGATCTCATCCATCATCTCGCTATCAACGTGCAAACGACCGGCGGTATCCACTAACAACACATCGAACATGCGCGTTTTTGCATGGGTGATGGCCGCATTAACAATGCTGACCGGTGCTTGTGAAATATCGCTGGGGAAGAACTCAACGTTAATCTCTTTTGCCAGTGTTTCTAACTGCTTGATCGCCGCAGGACGATACACGTCAGCCGACACCACCAGTACTTTTTTCTTTTTACGCTCGGTTAAAAACTTGGCTAATTTGGCGACGGAGGTGGTTTTACCGGCACCTTGTAAGCCTGCCATTAAAATTACCGCTGGCGGTTGGGTATTTAAGGCTAACTCTTGGTTCGCCTCACCCATCGCTTCTTCGAGCGCCTTGCGCACAATTTTCAGGAACTCTTGACCCGGTGTCAGGCTTTTACTGACTTCTAAACCAACTGAACGCTCTTTAATTTGATTAATAAAATCGCGCACTACTGGCAAAGCCACATCGGCTTCTAACAATGCCATCCGCACTTCGCGCAAGGTTTCTTTAATATTGTCTTCAGTAAGACGGCCGCGGCCACTGATATTTTTAAGTGTGCGACTTAAACGATCTGACAGGTTTTCGAACATAACAGTTACCCGTATTCATGAATTGGGCCGATTATAGCGCACAGCAACGGCTACGTCAGCATTGAGATCTTTTGTTCGCATAGCAAAGGGAGATGCTGGGCATTCGCAAAAACTTCCCATACAATAGCCAATATAATGCTTTAAAGGAGTTAATTGAATGGCCATGATGTTACCTGGACTGGCGCTGCTGGCATATCTAATTGCTACCGTTGCAATACTGGCGCGTTTGTTCCACCCAACAGGCCCGAACTTTAAGCTCGTGTTTAGCACTGCAACACTGGCCATCGTGCTGCATATGCTCACTCTAGCCGGTGCCATTTTTACTGGCGCGGGGCAAAACTTCAGTTTGCAAAATGTGAGTTCGTTAATGTGCTGGTTGATCTCGCTGTCCGTTACGCTGACCTCACTTCGCACACCCGCCATTTTACTGTTGCCCTTAGTTTATGGCTTAACGGCCGTTACGCTGCTCGTCACCATGCTGTTACCGGCCAGCGTACAGTTACAGCATTATGAGTTAAACCCCGGCTTAATTAGTCATATCGCACTGGCGTTTATCGCTTATGTCACTTTATTGATGGCTTCGCTGTACTCTATTCAGGTGTCTTATATTAGCCATAAGTTAAAACACAAAGATTTTTCCGGTGTAACACGCTACCTTCCACCTCTAATGCAAGCAGAAAAATTACAATTTCGACTGCTCGCTGCCGGTACAGTATTATTGGCTGCGGCATTAATAAGCGGAATTCCGTTTACAACACATTGGCTTGAACACAAAACTCTGTTAAGTTCTCTAGCCTTGGGTGTTTTTGTGGTATTGTGCTGGGGTCACGCACGCTTAGGCTGGCGCGGCAAAACAGCGATATCGCTGACACTAACAGGCATTATTTTACTGACGTTGGCTTACTTTGGCAGCCGATTCGTAAAAGAGGTTTTGTTAGGTTAATTGTTAAACCCTGATTATGTTTGGCAACAAAGGTAACTGATTCTTGGACGCTATCTCGACTAGCACACTCTTTATTATATTGGGTGTATTGCTTGTTCTCTCTGCTTTCTTCTCTGGTTCTGAAACCGGAATGATGTCAGTAAACCCCTATCGCCTTAAACACCTCGAAAATGAAAATAACAGTGGCGCCAAACGCGTCAGCAAACTGCTAAAACGCCCTGATCGGTTAATCGGCTTGATCCTGATTGGCAATAACCTGGTCAACATTGCCGCAGCCACCGTTACCACACTCATAGGTCAACGACTCTATGGTGATCTGGGTTTAGCCATTGCTCCTGTCGCATTAACGTTAGTGGTGTTGATTTTTGCTGAGGTTACTCCCAAAACGCTGGCGGCCTTATATCCTGAGCGAGTAGCCTTTCCTGCCTCGATTATTTTAAACGTACTGTTGAAGATTTTTTATCCGTTTGTTTTCTTGCTGAATAAAGTCACCAACGGTTTATTAAGCTTAATGGGCGTTAGCCCAGAGAAACATCGTGGTAACAGCTTAAGTGCTGAAGAGCTGCGTACCGTGGTGCATGAAGCTGGAGCGTTAATTCCCGAGCAGCACCAAAGTATGTTAGTGGGTGTGTTAGATCTGGAAAATGTCACCGTTGAAGACATTATGGTGCCGCGTAATGAGATCCTGGGTATCGACTTTAATGACGATTGGAAAGACATTATGCGTCAGCTTGCCAATGCACAGCACAGCCGTTTGTTACTGTACCGTGACAGCATAGATGATGCGCTGGGTTTTATTCACCCACGCGATTTGGTGCGCTTACTACTCAAAGAACAATTTAACAAAGCGTCCTTATTGCGCTCGGTACATGAAATTTATTACATCCCAGAAGGTACAGCGCTCAATACGCAGCTATTGAAATTCCAAAGTACCAAAGAGCGCGTTGGTTTAGTCGTTGATGAGTACGGTGATATCCAAGGGCTAGTGACACTTGAAGATATTCTAGAAGAAGTTGTCGGTGAATTTACCACAGACGTGGTGGAAGATAGCCACGAAGAAATAGTAAAACAACCCGACGGCTCTTATTTAATTGACGGCACCATCAACTTGCGCGATCTGAATAGACAAATGCAATTGGAGTTTCCTACTGACGGCCCGAAAACCTTAAACGGCTTATTACTAGAGTACCTGGAAGAAATTCCTCAAGGCAGTTTAAGTGTAAAATTGGCCGGCTATCCGATAGAGATTATTGATGTGCAAGATAATATGATTAAAACGGTCAGATTGTTGTTGCAGCGTTAAACCTAGCCATTTTGTCATAATGGCTTAACCGAATAGCCAACGGCTAAGCCAGCCTCGCTTCAAATCCTTTTCACAGCCTTGAAGCTGCAAATGATAGATATTAGCTCGCTGCTCGACTTGGCGGGCTGTATTTTGTAACCAGGCTTTGCTGCGATAGGTACCACGCCGATACCCACCCCAACCTTCATGGTAATTTAAATACAAGGCATAGGCGTCATGCTTCGGTACTTTATTAACCTGGTGCGTTTTATCAACATACCAACCAATAAAATCTACAGCGTCATCAAAATCACTACGACTGGCAAAATACCGGCCGGTGTCTTTTAAATAGTCGTCCCAGGTATCGCTTTTGGCTTGTGAGTAACCATAAGCTGAACTGCCTCGTCCATAAGGGATAAAGCCAAGGAAATAACGCATTGGCGGCTTGGCATTGTGTTTAAAGCGGCTTTCTTGGTACATAAAACTGATGGGCACTGCGATAGGCATGCCCCACTTATCGCTGGCTTTGGCGGTTGCCTGATACCAGGCACGATGTTCGCCGAAGATTTCACAGATATTAGATTGATCGCGCGGTGGCGGCGTAGCGCACCCCGAAATGACCATCGCTAAACTCAGCAATATCAGCAGCTTATTTTTTTTTGAATATATTTGAACTATCGGCATCGGTTTGATTCTAACAGTATGAATGGATTCAACCAAGTTTTTGTTTTCCCTGGATTCTCCTTCACGGCTACTTTTGGTAGCCGTTTTTTTTGCCCGCAATTAAACTCAGCGTGACAACGAGACTGTTAATGGTCTTGCTCACAAGCCGGTACTTCTGCAAAGTATTGCTGAATATACTCAGCAAAACTGATGTCATCTGCGGCTTCAATATCAGCTTGTCGTTGCAATGAATCACTGCTAGCGGCGGTAAACTGCGCCTCACTGTATTGTTGATATGGCTCGCTGATAAGTTGCTGGCGATATTGCTCGGCTAATTCCAACATATAGCGGCCATTATCTTTGCGCTGACTAATTAAATGATTCAGCACTTTGCCAGAGAAAGTTTGTGCGGGATCCAATAACGACAAGTAATAATGACGCAAAGCCCCCTGATAACGCTCGGTTTGATAGGCTTCATCTAACCAGGCGGCAATCGGCATCATATCTGCAAAAAGCTGCTCGGCCCAATCTTGCATTAAGCGAGGTTGACCCTCTTGCAATAATTCTAAGTTGATGCGACGACCGTCCGTGACCACTTTTTTCAAGTTTTGCTCTGTAACCGTTTGCTCTGCTGCCGATAGCGTGGGGCTATCTTCTAACAAGCAATACACCAAGAACACATCGAGAAAATGCATTTGCTCAGCTGAAATACCCACCGCACTGAAGGGGTTAACATCTAACGCACGCACTTCAATATATTCAACACCGCGTTTAGCGAGTGCACAGGTAGGTCTCTCACCCGACTCCGTGGTGCGTTTTGGCCGGATTGTCGAGTAAAACTCGTTTTCGATTTGCAGCACATTGGCATTTAATTGCTGATATTCGCCCGCCACTTTAACACCAATATTTTGATATTCCGCTGAAGGTTGGCTTACCGCGGCATGCAAACCGCTAATGTATTCAGGCAAATTGTTATATGTAATATTTAAGCTCGATTGTGCACTATTGGTATACCCCAGATCGCTCATGCGCAACGAAGTAGCATAAGGTAAGTACAAACTGCCTTTACCTAAGGGCTGAAAGGCATAACGCGATTGCCGATCTTCTAAAAACGATTTGCACAGTGCCGGTGACGCGCCAAATAAATACACAATTAGCCAAGCATAGCGCTTATAGTTGCGTATTAACGCGAGATATTGCTCAGAGATAAAATCCTGACTAGCCGTGTTATCCCCTTCTAAGGCTTGATACGCTTGCCAAAAACTCTGTGGTAAAGAAAAATTGAAATGCACACCGCTGATCGCTTGCATCATGCTGCCATAGCGATTTTTTAAACCTTGTCGATACAAGGTTTTCATGCGGCCGACATTAGATTCGCCATAATAGGCCAAAGGGATTTGATCTTGTTCAGCGATATAGCAAGGCATACTGGCTGGCCAAATCCGCTCAGAGCCTAATTGGCGCATGGTAAAACGATGAATATCCGCTAATTGTTGCAAGGTAACATCGATATCAGCTTGTGCTGGGGTAATAAACTCCAGCAACGACTCAGAGAAGTCGGTGGTGATCCAAGGATGCGTTAAGGCTGAACCTAAGGCTGCAGGATGCGGGCTTTGTGATAGAGAGCCATCTTCATTAACACGTAAACACTCACGTTCAATACCACGCTTGATACCGACAATTGAGGCCAACTGGCCGTTTTCTTTAAGTGCGTTTAAGCGTTGTGTAATACTAGAAGCCAAAGTAAATCCTTAATAAACTAAATATCCCCCAGATTTTGGGGGATATGGATTAAAACTCAACCATGCCTTGCTAAATAAAGGGCAACAACACTTATCATTGCCCCATAATGTCTCGACATACTTATTCTGGCTTTTTCTGCTCAGTGCTGGTTGGTTCGCTGTTGGTTTTTTGCTCATCTAAAAAGTCAGCATCATCAGAGTCACCTACTACGTGCTCTAACTTTAATTTGCGCACACTTCTAAAAGTGGTAATAGGGCCTGAACAGGCATAGACCAAGAAAATCAAAAACAGCATTTGTGCTGGTTTAGCCGCAATCACCACAAAGATGACAACCACTAACAATATGGTTAAAAACGAAACGCGATCACGCCAATTTAGGTTTTTAAACGAATTAAAACGGAAATTACTCACCATAAGAAAACCGCAGGCAATGGTAATAAGGCCGACAACATAGCCAAATTTATCACCATCAATTTCATAGGTTGCACCATTCCATACCATGCCTGCGACTAACGCAGCAGCGGCGGGGCTGGCTAAACCTTGGAAAAAACGACCATCGGTCACGCCTAAGTTGGCATTAAAACGCGCTAAACGTAATGCGGCACAAGCCACGTAAATAAAGGCCGCTAGCCAACCAAACTTACCTAAATCGGCTAACGCCCAGTTGTAGGCGACTAAAGCCGGAGCTACACCAAACGCCAGTAAATCGGACATACTATCGTACTGCGCACCGAACTCACTTTGGGTATTGGTTAAGCGTGCAACTCGTCCATCTAAGCCATCAAAAACCATAGCGATGAAAATAGCGACAGCTGCCGCTTCAAATCTGCCATTCATTGATGATACGATGGCAAAGAAACCAGAGAACAATCCTGCAGTTGTAAGCAGGTTGGGTAATAAATAGATCCCTTTGCGCGGGCCATGTTCATTGTTTTTTAGATCTGTCATAGGGCAACTTCTGAAAAAGAGAATATACTGATTATAAGGGACATAACATAACATGGATAGAACCATGGCAAAAGCGAGTCTTATTTTTATGTTTCTGGTCAGTTTGACCAGTAGCACAGCAATGGCACAAACGGTTTATAGCTGGCAAGACGCTCGAGGTGTGACGCATTTTGGTCAGCAACCGCCGCGTGAAGGCAATTATCAGTTAGTCACCGTTCGTACTAATGCTGCATCACGATCGTCGGTGCGAGACTCACGGGGTAATCCAGTGAGTTCTGAACTCGATCCGATGCTTTGTCAAAAGGCACAAGAACAATCATTGTTATTGCGCAGTGGCCAAGAACTATTTACGCAAGACGCAAACAAAAACGAACTTCGCTTATTAACAGAAGTGGAGCGCGAGCAACAAACAATGCTCGTCAATTTTGAAATAAAAAGGCGTTGTGCCCCAACGCCTTAATCGTGTTAAACCCTGTTCGATATGGTACAGGGTTTATACTGTTTTTTAGCGATGGCTTTGCATGGTGAAAGTTTCCCCGTCATGGTCAATGACCACAGTGCAACCTGGTAAGAAATCACCTTGCAATAATGCTTGAGCTAAACGATTCTCCAAATGTTGCTGAATAGCACGTTTCAATGGGCGCGCACCAAACAAAGGATCAAAACCCACTTCAGCCAATTTTTGTAACGCAGCTTCGCTAACCTCAAGCTGATAGTCGCGTTGTTGTAAACGTTCAGCCAAACGATCCAACTGAATTTTAGCAATTTGCTGAATTTGTTTACTATCCAGAGGGTGAAACACCACGGCTTCATCCAGTCGATTTAAAAACTCTGGCCGGAATTGTTTTGCCAACACGCCCATCAACATTTCTTTCATTTGTTCATAACTGTACTCTTTATGGTGTTCTTGAATAAGATCAGAGCCCAAGTTTGAAGTCATGATAATGACCGTATTTTTAAAGTCGACAGTGCGGCCCTGTCCATCGGTTAAACGGCCGTCATCTAACACCTGCAATAGAATATTAAACACATCGGGATGGGCTTTCTCGACTTCATCGAGCAAGATAACCGAATAAGGTTTACGCCTTACCGCCTCGGTTAAATAGCCGCCCTCCTCATAACCGACATAGCCTGGCGGTGCGCCCACTAAACGTGATACCGCATGTTTTTCCATAAATTCAGACATGTCGATACGTACCATCGCATCGGGACTGTCAAATAAGAAACGCGCTAGTGATTTTGTTAATTCCGTTTTACCCACCCCTGTCGGGCCTAAGAATAAGAAAGAGCCAATCGGTTTATTCGGATCCGACAAACCGGCTCGTGAACGGCGAATGGCATTGGCGACAGCCGCTATCGCTTCATGCTGCCCCACCACACTTTGGTGCAAGGCGCTTTCCATTTGCAGCAGTTTATCGCGCTCGCCTTCCAGCATTTTACTTACCGGGATCCCCGTCGCTTTTGATAATACATCGGCAATTTCATGCTCGGTTACCCGATTTCGCAACAAGGTCATTTCTTGCATTTCGGCTTGCGATGCGAGATCCAGTTTTTTCTCAAGCTCAGGGATGCGACCATATTGCAGCTCTGACATCCGCTGCAAATCACTGGCACGACGTGCAACTTCTAAGTCTAAGCGCGCCTGCTCCAACTCTGATTTGATATGCTGTGTACCTTGCAAGGCAGCTTTTTCAGACACCCAGATCTCATCCAGCTCGTTGTAGCTGATGTCTAATTCTCGAATTTGCTCTTGAATGGAATCCCGACGTTTTTTACTGGCCTCATCGGTTTCTTTGGCTAAGGCATTATCTTCGAGTTTTAATTGAATAATACGCCGCTCTAACCGATCTAACTCTTCTGGCTTTGAGTCCATCTGCATACGGATGCTTGAGGCGGCTTCATCGATCAGGTCGATGGCTTTATCGGGAAGTTGCCGATCACTCACATAACGATGTGATAAGGTCGCCGCGGCGACAATCGCTGGATCGGTAATCTCTACCGCATGGTGCAATTCATAACGCTCTTTTAAACCACGTAAAATAGCGATGGTATCTTCCACTGACGGCTCATCCACCAAAACCTTTTGAAAACGACGCTCTAAAGCGGCATCTTTCTCAATATATTTACGGTATTCATCTAGGGTGGTTGCGCCAAGACAATGTAATTCACCACGCGCTAACGCCGGCTTTAGCATATTACCCGCATCCATTGCACCATCGGCTTTACCGGCGCCGACCATGGTATGAATTTCATCAATAAATAATATGATCTGGCCTTCTTCTTTCGACACGTCAGCCAATACGGCTTTCAAACGCTCTTCAAATTCGCCGCGGTATTTCGCGCCCGCCAATAAAGAGCCCATATCCAGAGACAATACGCGCTTATCTTTAAGCCCTTCCGGTACTTCTTTATTGATAATACGCTGCGCCAGCCCTTCAACAATGGCGGTTTTACCCACTCCCGGCTCACCAATTAACACAGGGTTATTCTTGGTGCGACGCTGTAATACTTGAATACACCGACGGATTTCTTCATCACGGCCAATTACCGGATCTAATTTGCCGGCTTCGGCTCGCGCTGTTAAATCTACCGTATATTTAGTTAACGCTTGGCGAGTATCTTCAGCGTTAGCATCTTCAACTTTTTGGCCGCCGCGGATTTGTTCAATAGCCGATACCACGTTGTCTTTGGTAACACCGAGTAATTTTAAAATACGCCCCAACTCAGACTTATCTTCGGTAGCGGCTAACACAAATAACTCACTGGAAATAAACTGATCTTTGCGTTGCTGCGCCAATTTATCGCATTGTTGTAATAACTGCGCGGTGGTACTGGCCAACTGCAAATTACTGGCATCACCTTCCACGCGAGGTAATCGCTCAATACTTTGGCTTACTTTTGAGCGGAGTTCATTAAAGTTAATCGCCAGTTTATTCAACAACTCTCGCACCGTGCCGCCTTCTTGGTTGAGAAGAGCAAACATAATGTGCACGGGTTCAATAAATTGTTGATCGCGCCCGACCGCTAACGATTGGGCATCAGCGATAGCTTCTTGGAATTTACTGGTAAATTTATCTAAGCGCATGGTCTAGCTCCTGCAGGCATAAGTATGGGTTGCTGCATATTAAGATTGGGCTAGATTGTGGAATTTTCAAGCAATAAACGTCAAAAAATTGACTTCGATCAGTTTTATGATGAATGACTGAGCCAAATGGCACTGGCCATCCGACCCGTTTGGCCATCACGACGGTATGAATAGAACTGTGCAGTGTCGTGATAAGTGCAATAGTCGCCACCAAAAATAGCAGAAACACCATAAGCCTGCAGCCGCAGTCGTGCCAGCTGATATAAGTCAGCCAGATATTTATCTTTGCTTAAGGGTTTAAAAGCGCTGGCGGCCAGCTCATTTTGCTGTACAAAGGCTTGGCGCACCTCAGCCCCCACTTCAAAGTGCTTGGGGCCAATGGCAGGGCCTAACCACACCAGTAGCTCACTTGGCTTTGCCTGAAACTGTTGTAAGGTGTTTTCAATCACGCCCGACGCTAAACCGCGCCAGCCCGCATGAATGGCGGCCACCTCAGAGCCTGCGCTATTGCACACTAATAACGGCAAGCAATCTGCCGTCATGACGACACAAACTTGCCCAGCTTGCTGGCTAAACGCAGCATCGGCTTGAGGCAATGCCGCGTTTAGCTCCGCAGTGCTCTTCGTTAAGTGCCACACTTTATTGCTATGAACTTGGTCAAGCCAACAAGGCTCTGCGGGCATAGCCGCTTGCTGTTGAAACAACGAGCGGTTTCGAGCAACCGTAGCCGCATCGTCCCCAACATGTAAGCCTAAATTTAACCCTTGAAACACGCCCTGCGAATAACCGCCGAAGCGAGTTGAGCTTACCGCCTGCACATTAGAAGGTGCAGGCCATGTTGGTTTGAGTAACAAAGGCGTCATTGGCATTTCAGGCTTACATTGTGCATTACACAAAATCCAAGCCATGCTGAGCGGTATCAGCACGTAAAGCGGCATTCAGCTGCACCATGTCATCCGGTAAAGGCGCATGCCATTCCAAAATTTGGCCGGTGATGGGATGTGCCAGTTTAAGCATGATCGCATGCAACGCCTGACGGCGGAAATTACGCATAAACACCAATAAGCTTTCCGCTGCTTGACGCGGAGGGCGTGGCCGCCCCCCATACACCGGATCGCCCACTAAAGGATGACTGATAAACGTCATATGCACACGAATTTGATGCGTTCTACCGGTTTCTAAGCGCAGACGTAACCTTGTATGAGCACGATACTTCTCCATTACCCGGTAATGCGTGACCGCAGGCTTACCGCTTTCAAGCACCGCCATTAGAGTTCTTTTGGTTGGATGCCGGCCAATAGGACGATTGACCGAGCCACCTCCGGTCATGGCACCGTAGCAAACCGCTTCATATTCACGGGTAATTTCACGTGCTTGCATGGCTTCAACTAAATGCGTTTGTGCCGGAATGGTCTTGGCAACCACCATTAAACCGGTGGTGTCTTTATCAAGGCGATGCACAATACCTGCGCGCGGCACTTCACCAATACCCGGGCAATGATGCAATAAAGCGTTTAATAAGGTGCCATCCGCATTACCGGCACCTGGGTGAACCACTAAACCTGCAGGCTTATTGATCACTAAAATATGTTCATCTTCAAAAACCACATCTAAAGCAATGGGCTCGGCCAAAAAACGTTCGTCTTCAGGCAAATCGGCTGTAATATCAATCTGCTCACCTCCGAACATCTTCTGTCTTGGCGTATTGCAAAGTTGCTGTTCAACTTGCACGGCATCAGCCAAAATCCACTCTTTTATACGTGAACGTGAATAATCAGGGAACATTTCGGCTAAAACCTGATCTAAGCGTTTACCAAAAAGATGGTCAGGAACGATTTGTGAAAGTTTTATCTGTTTTGTCATGACGGAAGCAGTTATCCTGTGTGCAACCCCTCGATATCTGGGGTAGAATCGCATTAGCGCCTATTTTAACGATTTTACGCTGGACTAGACAGCCATTTAGCTTAAGTAGTAACGGATTTTTACATGAAATTGAAATTTATACTGATAGTTTTGATGTCAATCGCCCTAACGGCCTGTGCTGGCAAACCCAAACCACAGCAAATGACTGCCACACAAACGGCTCAAGGCATGTATCAACAAGCCAAAGAAGTCTTGGATGCGGGCCTTTATAACCGAGCCATTGAATTACTCAAAGGGGTAGAAAGTCGCTATCCGTTTGGCCCCTTAGCTAAACAGGTACAACTCGACTTAATTTACGCCTATCATCAAGCCGGCGATATTCCACAAGCGTTAGCCAGCATTGACCGCTTTATTCGGTTAAACCCCAACCAGCCTGATTTAGATTATGTCTATTACATGCGGGGCCTGACCAACTTAAAAGCTGATGAAAATGCGTTTCAAGAGTTTTTTGATATAGAGCGCGCTGATCGTGATTTGAGCAGCACCCGTCAAGCGTTTGATGATTTTAAAATTTTATTAAATAGCTTTCCAAACAGCAAATACGCCGATGAAGCGCGTAACCGCATGTTGGTGATTAAAAACAAATTGGCCCAGCATGAATTAATCGTTGCCGATTACTATATGCGCCGTGGTGCTTACCTCGCTGCAGCGAATCGGGGTAAATATGTGCTGGAGTTTTACCGTGATGTACCACAAGTAGAACAAGCTCTTGAAATCATGGTGGAAAGCTATGGCCGCTTGGGTTTAGATAAATTAAAGCAAGATGCGGAACAAGTATTACGCCTTAACTTCCCGCAAAATAGCAGCATCAAATAACCGATATCTCATGACACTCACACCTCCGCTACGACGGAGGTGTTTTTTTTATGACCCTACCGACTTTCTAAATTGCTTCTAACGCTTCAGCTAATTTACTCACACCGATGACCTGCATACCCTCAATCGCCTCTTTGGGCGCATTCGCCATCGGCACGATAGCGCGACGAAAACCATGTTTTGCCGCTTCACGTAAACGTTCTTGCCCACTCGGTACCGGCCTAATTTCACCCGCCAAGCCGACTTCACCGAATACGACCAAATCATTAGGCAAGGGTTTATCACGAAAACTCGATACCAACGCCAGCAGCGTCGCTAGATCAGCACTCGTTTCGTTGACCTTAACGCCGCCGACGACATTGACAAACACATCTTGATCGGCCATTTGCAAACCACCGTGGCGATGCATAACGGCCAATAACATAGAAATACGGTTTTGCTCCATACCCAAAGTCACGCGTCGTGGATTATTCAGCGGTGAATAATCAACTAACCCTTGGATCTCGACTAATAATGGCCGCGTTCCTTCCCAAAGCACCATCACAATACTGCCTGATTGATCTTCTTTGCCGCGCGTTAAAAAAATAGCCGAAGGATTTTTCACTTCTTTCATACCCTGACCCGTCATGGCAAAGACGCCTAGCTCATTTACCGGGCCAAAGCGATTTTTATGGCCACGCATGGTGCGATAGCGGCTATCGGTATCGCCATCGAGCATTACCGAGCAGTCAATACAATGCTCAAGTACCTTAGGGCCGGCCAGCGAGCCATCTTTTGTGACATGGCCCACCATAATAATGGCGATATGATACTGCTTGGCAAAGCGTGTTAAAAAGGCCGCACTTTCTCTAACCTGCGACACACTCCCTGGGGCCGATTGCACATCAGCTAAATGCATCACTTGGATGGAGTCGATAACCATAATGCGGGGCTTTTCTTGCTGCGCTAATTGGCAAATCGTTTCGACATTGGTCTCTGCCAGCATTTTTAACGCGCCCATTGGTAAACCTAAGCGCTGAGCACGCATCGCCACTTGCTGTAAAGACTCTTCCCCAGTGACGTACAAGGCACCACCCTGTTCAGCTAAGCCACACATCATTTGTAGTAATAAGGTACTTTTACCGGCACCAGGATGCCCACCGATTAAAATAGCAGAGCCCGGCACAATACCGCCGCCTAACACGCGGTCAAACTCAACAAAGCCGGTACTAAAGCGTGGTACTTCTTGCAGATCGACTTCATCCAAGCGCATCACTTTAGCGACGGTGGTACCGGCATAACCATCCAGCCGGGTATTTTTCGTTTTGACTGCACCAAGTCTCACTTCAGTAATACAGTTCCAAGCCGAGCATTCAGAGCACTGACCTTGCCAGCGCATAAAATCGGCACCACACTCATTACATACGTAGGCGGTTTTTGTTTTTGCCATGATCTTTCCTAATTTGAATAAAAGGCACAGATATTGCTTTTCGAAATAGAACAACGTAGCTTAATCTCATTATAACCCTAAGCTGCCAAAATTTTGGCAACTGAATCAGCTGACTATGACTGCAACCGACTTTAAAGAGCAATCTGGCATTATTGAAAGGATGAAAGGACTGATCAACTCACCTGAGTTTGAGCAGACCTTTGCTAGCCTGTCTGCCAGCCTGCCTAAGTCAAAACAGTTCTTATTAAAAATGGAACTGAAGCGTCTTGCTCAGCCTTGCAACTATTACATTGATTTACGCGGCCATGTTGATGGTGATGTTAAACCTTTTGTCTATTTAGGCAAAACCCATCACCTAGATGATACCGCACGGCAGATCTTTGAAAACGGCGTTAACGATTACGGCCAGTACACCATTGGCGTTTACGAAGAAGTCATGAACGCCGATAATAACTTTCGGGTTCGTCATCGCAAAGAAACCGAAGAGCGCATTCGTAATGCGTTAGCACAACGCCGTAATGGTTTGCAGCTGCCCGACCCCGCGAACACGCAAGAAAATACCGAGCCAGCAGAAGAAACCAGCAACCCGAATAAATTGGTGCAGTTTGGCTATTATATCAGCCGCTGTGAAGAGCGCATGAATTATGGCATTGAAGTAGAAGTCCGCCATGCGGATCAGCGTTTTAGTGCCATGACCACGGATCTGTCTGTTGGTGGTTGTAAATTAAAAATACCGGCGGGGCGGCAAATTGTTGTGGGCGACACCCTCAATTTGGCTTTGCGTGGCTTAGAAAAAGAATTCACCTTGAATTTGCCTAAGGGGTTAAATTATCAAGTTTTAGAAGTTGATGAGCAGGATAAATACAACTATCTGCGGTTAAAGCGCTTGAATCCAGAACAAGAAGGCTCGTTTAATCAATTTTTACAAAGTTTTATTCATGGTAATAAACGCCGCTACAAGGTGAATTTAGATAACACCACCGACGCCGTCATTACCAAAGGCTATGAACAATACTATTTGCCGCGAATTAATACTCTACCGGTCTATTTATCGGTTGTTGATGGCCAAGTCAGTAGCCGTTTTTGCCTCACCAGTGATTACAACAAAAGTGTTTGGCATTATTTTTTGGATGAACAGCAACTCTCAGTATTAAGCCATGTACTTTCTGCCAAGCGGCTAAAACTGCTGTTGAGCCAGACCTCGACCGAACGCTCCAGTATCTTGTATTGCTTTACCCACGCAGCAAAAGGCAAATTGTATTTTTATGCTGCGACAGATCTTGAACTTGCCGAATCAAGCGCTTTACGTGAGATGTTTTTTGGGTTTGGTGCCGGCAAGCCCAGTTGGCGGGTATTCCATCTTAATTTATTAAAAACTAACGTAAGCCAAAGCATTAATGAATTTGCCATACCCGGCGCGGTCAACACACAAAAACCGTCCCCCTTGATCGCGGGCATGCTCAAAGACATGCATTATATTGCCGCACTGACTGAAATCAGTTCGGCTGAACATCGACGTTATTACTCGGGCTATACTTACCAAACCGATAAATTAGCGGCCTTAAATAAATTTGGATTAAGTAAAGCCCTTCAAGCCAAACCCTGCGAAGCGGTAGCTATTCATTATATTAATTTACGTGCTGAGTCGCGTTATTTGTATAAAACCACCGTGCTAGTTCGAAGCAAACCAGAGCAAGCCCCTATCAGCAGTTTTAGCCGAGACTTCTCAACTGGCGGTCTACAAATTGAATTTAGCCAACCTGTCGATTTTCAAAAAGGCGATATACTGCTCTTTGAATTACCTGATCTTCAAAAAATCACCAACAAACATCAATTATCGGGCTTACCTTACGAAGTAATGGCAGTGAGTAAAAGCCGCACCATTATGAATTTGAAAATTGCCAAAACCGATTCTCATATTGGTAAGGTGTTTTTTCAGCAGTTAATCCAAAGTAACCGCAGCAAATTAACCGTGGCCGAAGAAACACCAAAGTACCCTGGCTTATCGGATGCACTGCGCAATATGTATGTTAAAACGCTGAATAACTTTGCGGTTTTTATTCATCGTAAAGGCCTACGCCATGACGTAAATGTGTTAGGCCGCGGCGCCCAGCCCAATGCGATCCATAAGTTGCTGCAACTGTCGCAACAGAGCAGCAAAAGCTTGGATTTTAGTTTATTGACCAAAGAGCACGTGCTAACGCAAGAAGTCGCTAATTTTTTAAAGCAAATGAAGCGACATGATCCGTCTAAACAATTTGAGTTATATATTCGGGTTACCCCGTTAGACAATGGTCAACTGGAGTTTAGTAGCCATTATGACTTTGAGTTTAAGCAAGCGGAAGATCTGCAAATCTTTATTTTAGATGCCATTGAACATCATGTGCTGTTTAGCTTTAAACTCTATGTTTCTCGCACCGGTAAGCTCGACTCAGAATATATTGCCAAGGAAATTGGCTATATCAGTGTTTATGCTATGCACAAAGCCAAAACGTTAGAGGAAGAGTTGTGGCATGTCGAAGGGGTGGCTGATGGCGTAGAAACCTCTGCAGAGATGGTCATTCGCTATAATGCGGCTGCGGCGGCGGCTCAACAGCAAGCGCGCTTGGCTATCTTAGCGCGCGCTAAATAGCCGTTATAAGTTTTTTAGCCACTGCGCGAGTTCTTCAAAATGATCCGTTGCTGCAGCGGGATGCGTTAACATCGAAATATGATCATAGTTTTGCGAATAGCCCTGCGTTTTCCCCAATAAACTGAACTTCGCCTCACGCTGAGCGCATTCTGCGATAAAAGCTTGTACATCCTTAGGGTGACCTAGCACGCGATCATGCTCGGCGGCAAAATGCCAAATAGCTGGCCAAGCGGCTTGCTGACAAGCTTGCTGATAATCAAAACCATCTGTGCAATCTTTAAACGGTGCACCTTTGATCCAACGAATGGTATCCAACAAAAATTGTCTGGGCTCATCATCCGCCCCTAAACGCCAGCGTTTAGCAGGTAAATAACCGGGCTGCCGACTTAACCAAGGGGCCAGATTATTCCATACCATATCGATTTTCAGCCATTTTGCTAATGATCGCACACTGATCACGCGTTTTGTGCCAAAACAAACCTTAGCTTTAACTTTCTGCAGTAAATGCGGATGACGGGCTAAACTCGCCGCCGCTAACACGCCGCCCCACGAATGACACATTAAGATTAAGGGCTGTTGATGTAGGTCGTAAAAATGCTCAATTAAGCGCGGAATATCATGACAAATTAATTGTTGCTGATTTTGCTGCAAGCCAGCAGCCAGCGAGGGTTGCGATAAACCACGACCAGCAAAATCGACGGCATAACCAATAAACCCCTGATCGGCTAAGAAGCTGGCAAGGCCTTTACCTGAATGGCTGTAAAAAATGCGCCCATTCTCAATTGCACCGTGCAAATACAACACCGGCGCAAGTGAACCGTGCAGCGGTGTTAATTGCCTAACATGCAGATGATAGTCTTTTAAATCAACAAACAACGAATGTTGTTGATGCTTCACGCGGGTTCGACCAAATACAATAGCTGCAATAAGCTGCCGGAGGTGATCGCCGCTTTGGCTGCCGCCTGCACCTTGGGTTTAGCATGAAAGGCTACACCTAAGCCGGCTTGTTGCAACATTAATAAGTCATTAGCGCCATCTCCTATGGCGATGGTTTGAGCCAGTGGAATGTGATACTGCGCAGCTAACTCGGCGACAACAGCCGCTTTACGCTCTGCATCAACAATGGGTCCTAACACCTTACCCGTTAACTTACCCTCAACAATGTCTAATTGATTAGCAAAGGTTGCCGTTAAGCCCAGTTGCTGCTTTAGAGCATCAGTGAAATAGGTAAAACCGCCGGAGGCGATAGCGACCTGCCAATGATAACGCTGCAACGTTGCCACCAACTCGGTTAACCCCGGCATTAATGGTAACTTATCTAATACTTGCTGCAGCACTGATTCAGGTGCACCAGCTAAAGCCGCCACCCGCTGTTGCAAGCTTTGTGCAAAATCCAGCTCACCGTTCATCGCTCTGGCAGTAACGGCGGCCACCTGTTCACCCACACCGGCTAACTTAGCAATCTCGTCGATACATTCAATTTCAATGGCCGTCGAGTCCATATCCATCAGTAATAAACCGGGCTGCGTTAACGCGGGACGCGTTGCTAAAAATACCAGCTGGCAATCTAGCGCTGTCGCGATCTGGTTTAATCGCGCTTGCTCAGGTTGCATCAGTGCGGGGCTTTGCAACAACAGGCCGGCCGGTAAGCTAGCAAGCGGTTGATTGACACTGACGGTTAATAACATGGCAGGTAATGCCAGCGCAGCTAAAATCTGCTCAAGTTGGCTCAAACTCTGCTCGCCACCAAAGTAAATTAATACTGGGCCACTGGCAGCGCTATCAGCTGTTGCCACGCTCTGAATTTGCCCAGCTCGCCATTCTAAACACAACGGCTGCTGCGCTTCAGTTAACATCGACTCAAGCTCACGATTAAACGGAGCTAATACTTTAGAAAAATTCGACACGCTCTGCCCTATACTTAACTGAATGACCATGGCATGCTACAACACTTTAGGCAGCGACCTGCCGACGTCATTTAGCGGTTAAAAATATGCAGCACCATAGCCTATCAGGTCATCGATATTCAAGCTTTATTACCTTATTACAACTGGCATTAGCCGTATTAGGTATCTGGTTTATTTTGCATAGCTGGGGCGCAGCACGCACTGAAGGCCAGCAACTGTTGATGCAACAAAATAAACTGCTGATGCGTGAAACCTTAATTGCCATGTCTTACACCGCCGGTTATTTATTAGAAAATGACGAATTGGAAGGCTTGTCGCAATTAACTCAACATATTGCTGAAAATCCGTTCTTACATGATGTCGTGGTTTATGATGCGAATGGCGTCAGGATCAGTTGGTCAGAAGCGAATTCTGCCGCACGCTTACTGTATCGCCCCGACCAGCCTTTAGCCTTAATCCCGATGGTAGAAGAAATTCGAGTGAACAACGAATTGCTTGGCTATATCAAATTAAGTTTATTGCAGGATGAAAAGTTGTTTCCGGGCTATCATTCTTGGCAGCAATTAATGCAACAAATCTTAGGTCTGCTGCTACTTACTGGTGCGGTGGGCATGTTACTAAAACGCAATGTTAGCCTGTTAAGTCAGCGCTATCGCAAACCACCTACTCCCCAAGCCTAGTACTCTTTCCCTTAACGCTTTTCGCCGGTTAGCTTAGTCGCAAGATCTGACGACTATTTTGCCACAACGCCGCAGCGAGCTGCGTTGGGGATTCATCTCTTAATTGACATAAAGCGTCAAACACCTGCGCTAACTGCGCTGGCGTATTAACCTGCCCTTGAAAACCGCTTAGCGGCATAGCGGGTGCATCGGTCTCTAACACTAAAGCCGACAGCGGTAATTTACTGACCGCATTCCGTGTTTTTTCCGCTCGGCTATAGGTAATAGTGCCACCGATACCTAATTTGAACCCCACATCGATAAAAGCGTGCGCTTGTTGCTGACTTCCTGAAAACGCATGCAAAATGCCGCCTTCACTAAACTGCTGACGTTTAATTTCCGCTAATAACGCTGGCTGACTTTTACGATGGTGCAAGATCACCGGTAATTTATGCCGTTTGGCTAACGCTAATTGTGCTGCAAACAATTGCTGCTGTATGACAAAACTGTCCGCATCTAACGCGAAATCAAGGCCAATTTCACCAATGGCCTGCACCGATACCTCTGGCTGTTGCAACTGCAACGCCAGCAAATCAATATCCGCTAAGTGGTGTTTAATGGCCCACCAAGGATGGATACCCAAAGCAACATAAAATTGCGGGTTGGTTTGACACAGCTTCAGCAAACGCGGCCAATTTTCTTTGGCCACTGCTGGAATTAACAAGGCTTGCACCCCAGCTTGCTGTGCTAGGCGCCAATGCGCTGGCCACGCAGGCCAGAGCTCGGGTAAGTCAAGATGACAATGGGTGTCGAATAGCGGGTAAGACATCGAGCGAGCTGTTATTTGGGGGCTATTCACTCGCGCGATTCCTTCTTTACTGCCGCGTTAAGGGCACAACCGCTCAATTTGCCAGCCAAGATCCGTTTGCCGATACATAAAGCGGTCATGTAAGCGATGCTCACCGCCTTGCCAAAACTCAATTTGATAAGGCCGTACTAAAAAGCCGCCCCAAAAATCGGGTAACGACACATCACCATGCGAAAATTTCTCTTTGATTTCCGCAAATTTCTGCATCAGTGCCAATCGCGTTGACACCGGCCGACTTTGCTCCGATGCCCAAGCGGCCAACTGGCTTTCTTTGGGTCGTGATAAGAAATACTTCATTACCTGACTGGTAGGCACGCGTTCTGCCGTGCCATAAACGATCACTTGGCGCTCGAGAGGATGCCACGGAAAGTGTAAGCAAACTTTCGGATTAGCCGCTAACTCGGTAGCCTTACGGCTGCCAAGATTAGTGTAAAAGGTAAAGCCGCTCGGGCTCAGATCTTTTAACAACACCAGCCGCTGTGACGGCTGGCCCTCAGCGTCGACGCTCGCTACACACATGGCGGTCGGATCGGGCAATTCTGCCGCCACCGCATCTTTTAACCAGTGTTCAAATTGCACAATGGGATCGGCATCGAGCTTGTCGAGATCCAATTTATCTTTGGTGTAGCTGCGGCGAATCGCGTCGATTTTCATGTTACATCCGTTCCATTACTTCAATACCCAGAAGGTCCAAGCCTTTGTGTAATAACTTGGCGCTAAAAATACTCAGCATTAAACGGCTGTCACGCGTTGCTGGTTCAACACCTTCTTTTAGAATAGGACAGGCTTCATAGAACGTCATGTATAAACTGGCCAGTTCATACAAGTAATTACACAGTAAATTCGGCTGAGCTTCCTTCATCACTTGTTGCAAGGTTTCTTCAAAACGCAACAATTTAACGGCTAACAATTTTTCCTGCTCGGCGCCAATCACGATTTCAGCATGAAAATCAGCCGCAACCTCGGCTTTGCGTAAAATACTGCGTACCCGAGTATAGGCATATTGTAAGTAAGGTGCGGTAGCGCCTTCAAAGCTGAGCATCGCATCCCAGCTAAAAATATAGTCACTGGTACGGTTTTTCGATAAATCCGCATATTTTACCGCCCCAATGCCAACCTTACGGGCGATCTCAGCCATCTCAGTTGCTGATAAATCGGTCACTTTATCTTGCAATACCGCATTGGCGCGAACTACCGCTTCTTCCAGGAGTTCAGCCAGCTTTACTGTGCCGCCAGTACGCGTTTTAAAGGGTTTACCATCTTCACCCATCATGGTGCCGAACGGGCAGTGATCATAGGCTGTGCGCTCGGCTAAATAACCGGCCTTGCGTGCCACTAATTCGACTTGATTAAAGTGCAGCGCTTGCCGTGCATCCGTGAAGATAATAATGCGATCGGCGGCTAACTCGTGGCTGCGATACTGACACGCGGCTAAATCGGTGGTCGAATATAAGAAACCCCCACCGGTTTTTTGAATGATAAAAGGTGAAGGGGTACCCTCTTTATCGGCTAATTCTTGCAAAAACACCACTAAAGCACCTTGGCTTTCAACCGCGATGTCTTTTGCGACTAACTCAGCAACAATCGGTTGTAACATGGCGTTATAGGCGCTTTCAGGTTTGATATCGGCATTCGTCAGGGTGACATTCAGTTTCTGATAAACGTCGTTGCTGTGCTTAATCGAGGTATCAATAAACATCTGCCACAGTTTTTGACAATGCGCATCACCGCTTTGTAGTTTCACCACGTAATCACGTGATTTATCCGCAAAACCGCTTTCATCATCAAAACGCTTTTTCGCTTCCCGATAGAAATCTTCAAGATCGGCTAAGGCGACCGTTTCTAAATCGACACCGGCGGCGATTTTGTCTTCTAAATGCGCAATCAGCATACCAAATTGCGTGCCCCAATCGCCCATATGGTTCTGTCGGATCACGGTGTCCCCCCAGAACTCAAGGGTTCGTACAACCGCATCACCAATAATGGTTGAACGTAAATGGCCAACGTGCATTTCTTTGGCTAAGTTAGGCGCAGAATAATCCACCACCACCGTTTGCGGTGTAGGATTCACCGCAACGCCCAAACGGCTGTCGGTTGCTGCCGTCGTTAATTGCGATGCTAGCCAGTTTTTATCTAACTTCACATTGATAAAACCAGGCCCCGCTATTTCAACGCTTTCGGCCATGTCGGCAATATCGAGCAGCTCTAGTAACTGTTGAGCCAGCTGCCGCGGATTAGTTTTTAATAACTTGGCTGCCGCCATAGCGCCATTGATCTGATAATCACCAAATTCTGGCCGCGTGCTTTGCGTAACAGCCGCATTAACGTTATCGGTTAAGCCAAGCTGTTGAAAGGCGGCAAGGGTTTTCTCAGTTAAAAGGTGTTTAATATTCATACGGCAACCTGTTAATGCTCACGGGTTTTAAGGAATTTAATTTTCGGATAACGTTCAATAGCGAGGTTTAAGTTAACCATCGTGGGTGCGATATAAGTCAGGTTATCTCCGCCATCTAAGGCCAAGTTATTACTGGCTTTATTCTGGAACTCTTGCAGTGTTTTAGCATCATCACAGTAAACCCAGCGCGCGGTACTCACATTCACACTCTCGTACAGCGCGTCAACGTTGTACTCTGATTTTAAGCGATGCACGACCACATCAAACTGCAGCACCCCGACAGCACCCACAATCAAGTCATTATTATCAAGCGGACGGAACACTTGCACAGCGCCCTCTTCCGCTAACTGAACTAAGCCTTTTAACAACTGCTTTTGTTTCAATGGATCACGTAAGCGAATACGGCGAAATAACTCCGGTGCAAAATTCGGGATACCGCTAAATTGCATATTTTCACCGGTGGTGAAGGTGTCACCAATTTTGATGGTGCCATGGTTATGCAAACCGATAATATCGCCTGGGTAAGCTTCTTCTAAATGCTCGCGATCACCGGCTAAAAAGGTTAACGCTTGCGGGATCAAAACGTCTTTACCAATACGTACATGACGCACTTTCATGCCTTTTTCATACTTACCTGACACGATACGCATAAACGCGACACGGTCTCGATGCTTCGGATCCATGTTAGCTTGAATTTTAAAAACGAAGCCGCTAAAGCCGGTTTCCGTAGCTTGTACTGTACGCGTGTCTGTCGCTCGGGGTTGCGGCGTAGGCGCCCACTCGGTCAAGCCATCCAGCATATGATCCACACCGAAGTTACCCAGAGCCGTACCAAAGAACACCGGCGTCAGTTCGCCTTTTAAAAACAAATCTTGATCAAACTCGTTACTCGCACCTTGCACCAACTCCATTTCATCGCGCAGTTGCTGTGCATAATAGCCAAGCCGTTTATCCAGTTCAGGATTGTTGAGGCCTTTGATCACGTCAACGTCTTGAATAGTGTGCCCGAGGCCCGACTTATAAAAAATGACCTCGTCGCGTAAAATGTGATACACGCCTTTAAATTCTTTACCTGAGGCAATCGGCCAGGTGATTGGTGCACAAGCAATCTTTAAAACGCTTTCAACTTCATCCAATAAATCAATTGGATCGCGAATATCCCGATCCATTTTGTTCATAAAAGTGACGATCGGCGTATCGCGCAAGCGTGTCACTTCCATCAGTTTGATGGTGCGATCTTCAACCCCTTTAGCACCATCAATGACCATTAAACAGGAATCGACGGCGGTTAAGGTACGATAGGTATCTTCGGAGAAATCTTCGTGACCCGGCGTGTCTAGCAGGTTGACCAAACAATCATGATAAGGAAACTGCATGACGGAAGTTGTCACGGAAATACCGCGCTCTTTTTCCATCTCCATCCAGTCTGAAGTAGCAAACTGGCCCGATTTTTTACCTTTAACAGTACCGGCTTTTTGGATCAAGTGTCCGAACAACAACACTTTTTCAGTGATCGTCGTTTTACCGGCATCGGGGTGAGATATGATTGCAAAAGTTCTTCTAGAATTGATTTCGTTAAGAAAGTTTTGGTCTGCCATTAATAAAGTCTTTTCATTTCTGCATGGATTTCGACAAATAATTGCAGAGCCCGCAGTAGAGCCCTTCGTTTGCTAGATCCATTATGTTTAACATCATTGGTGGCTATTTTCGCTGATCCTGACGCTTTAAACAATCAATGCTTTTCATCAAGGGGTCAGGTAAGGCTAAACAGGCGCTGCAACCTGCAAAAAAACGAAAACGTTGCCCATGAAAGAAAACAAGCACTCGGCTTTATTGCCACAGCTTTTAATAAACAAAATCAGGCATAATAAGGCTTGCAGCTTTGTGAATGGGTGGCTAACTGTTAAGATAAAGCATGTGTTATTTTGCGGATAAATGCTGTGCTGTGGATCCCTTTTGCTCTGTTGGCCGCATTAATGCAAGCCTGTCGCAATGCCTTTCAAAAACAACTGAGTAAAGACGTCAGTATTGCTGGTGTTACCATGGCGCGCTTTCTTTGGGCATCCCCGTTAGTGCTGGGTTATTTGGGCTTATTGTATTACTGGCAGCCTGCGGCCATTCCCGTTTTTAACGCCAATTTTTTCATGTTTATCAGTGGTGCGGCTTTAACGCAAATTATCGCCACCGTCTTTATGGTGACCTTATTTAAGCTACGCAATTATGCTATCGGTGCGGGCTTAGCCAAAAGCGAAGCGGTCATCGCGGCCTTACTGGGCGTAGCCTTTTTTAATGAATCACTTAGTGTGTTAGGTTGGGCTGGAGTGATGCTCGGCGCGATAGCCATTTTTTTACTCAGTGGTGCCAGTTTGCGACAATTTTCTTGGCCCGTGATGTTACTAGGGTTGGGCAGTGGTTTATCGTTTTCGTTAGGCTCGTTGTGGGTACGTCAAGCCAGCTTGCAAATGGGCCTACCCTTTTTGCACGGTGCTGCCTGGGTACTGGCTGCGGTGATTTTGCTACAAAGTGCCATCATGTTTAGCTATTTACTGCTGCGCGAACCGGCAACCTTAGGCGTGTTATGGCAACGCCCAAAACTGACATTGCTGGTTAGTTTTAGCAGTTTTTTCGGCTCTTTGGGCTGGTTTACCGCCTTTAGTTTAGAATCAGTGGCGCTGGTAAAAACATTAGGACAGGTAGAGGTATTGTTTATGCTGCTGATTTCGAGCTTGTTTTTTAAAGAAAAACTGCGCATTAGTGATCACAGTGGTTTAGTGCTGATTTTGATTGCTGCTGTTGCAGTGATTTGGGCTTAAACCAGCACACCGCAACAGCATCCGTATTGCCATTACTCGCCGCGCATAAAACGGGGGATCCGCTTTTCATAAGCGCTGATCGCATCTTGCACCGTTAAGGTTAACCCGATCCGATCTAACCCAAGCAGTAAGTTTTGTTTCACCAGCGGCTCAATTGAAAAACCGATGCCAATAGCCGCTACCGTGAGTAATTCTCGCTCAAGATCGATATGAAACAAGCTATCCGGTTTAGTCGCAATGATGTCACTGAGTTTTTTGATCTGCTCTGCCGGCAAGGTAATTAATAACATCTGATTATTTACACAATTGGCGTAAAAGATGTCGGCAAAACTTTCAGCAATGATCACTTTAAAACCATAATCGGCCAATGCCCATGGAGCATGCTCTCGGCTAGAACCACAGCCGAAATTAGCACCACTTAGTAAAATCTCAGCACCTTGATGCTCAGGTTTATTGAGCACAAAGTCAGGATTTAACACAGCTTCCTTATCGTCTAAATAACGCCAATCATGAAATAAATGTTGACCAAACCCGATACGGTCAATCGCATTTAAAAATTGCTTAGGTAACAATTGATCGGTATCGATATTGTCTTGTAATAAGCTAACAGCTTGCGCCGACAGCGAAGTAAAACCGCGCATATGCCTGTGCTCCTATAAAGTACGAACGTCACATAAAGTGCCGGTTAGTGCCGATGCCGCTGCAGTAGCAGGGCTAACTAAATGCGTAAAAGAGCCTCGGCCTTGCCGCCCCTCAAAGTTACGATTGCTAGTTGAAGCGCAGCGATCATGAGGCTGCAAAGTATCGTCATTCATGCCTAAACACATTGAGCAACCGGGAAGACGCCATTCAAAACCGGCGTTTAAAAAGATCTGATGTAAGCCCTCTGCTTCAGCTTGTTTTTTTACCGCCATCGAGCCCGGTACCACAATCGCTTTAACCGTTGACGCAACCCGTCCTTTTACGGCAATCGCGGCGGCTTCGCGTAAATCTTCAATTCGGCTGTTGGTACAAGAGCCAATAAACACGTGTGAAATAGCAATATCGCCAGCACGCATGCCTTGCTTAAGCCCAACATAATGAAGCGCATTGCTCGCTGCTGCACGTTGTTTTGCATCGCTAAAGCTGGCCGGATCAGGTACAGCACCGTCTATGGCCATAACTTGACCAGGATTTGTGCCCCAAGTCACCTGCGGGGCTAAAGCGGCAACATCTATGCGAATCGTTTTATCAAAGTGGGCATCCGCGTCACTGTAAAGCGTTTGCCAGTAGTCGAGTGCTTGTTGCCAAGCGTCACCTTTTGGGGCAAAGGGCTTATCACGCAAGTAATCAAAAGTCACTTGATCCGGAGCCATCATGCCGGCCTTAGCGCCAGCTTCAATACTCATATTACAAATGGTCATACGCGCCGCCATCGATAAATGCTGCAAAGTATCACCCGCATACTCAATAACATAGCCCGTCGCGCCAGCACTGGTTAATTTCGCAATCACCGCTAAGATAATATCTTTGGCCGACACGCCTGCAGCTAACCTACCGCTTAGCTCTACACGTAAATTTTTAGCCTTAGATTGCCGTAAAGTTTGTGTCGCAAAAACATGTTCCACATCAGAGGTACCAATACCAAAAGCTAAAGTACCCAAGGCACCGTGGGTTGCGGTATGTGAGTCGCCACACACTACCGTCATCCCGGGCCAAATTAGCCCCTGCTCTGGCCCCATCACGTGCACAATACCTTGGCGACTGTCTCCGACAGGGAAAAGCATAATATTGTTATCATTGCAGTTTTTAACCAAGGTTTTTAACTGCAACGCATTTTGTGGGCCACAAGCATCAATATCAAATGAACGAGTAGAAATGCTATGGTCCATCGTCGCGATGGTTTTTTCTGGACAACGTACTCTACGGCCGTGTTGCCGCAGCCCAGCAAAAGCCTGCGGGGAAGTCACTTCATGCGCTAAATGTCGATCAATATAAAGCAAGCCATCGCCATCGATCTCGGTTACTAGATGTGCATCCCATAATTTGTCGTAAAGGGTTTTTGCCATGCTTACCTCAGGTGTTAAAGATGACTTATTATTTCAGCGCTGCGAGTCGCGTCAGCGCTTGCGGCAATGCCACCACTTCGGCGTACTTCGCTGCCATATCGTGCAAATTCGCTGCGTGAGCTTGCAAGTTACGCTCACCACAAGTTTCAGGAATCACCCATGCAGGGAAGTTGTATTGCAAGGCATCTACCACAGTGGCACGCACACAACCGCTGGTGGTTAAGCCACCAATCACCACGGAATCGACTGCCGCTGCGGCAAGTAACTCAGCTAAACCAGTATTAAAAAAAGCACTTGGCACCGTTTTCTCTACAATGACTTCATGTGGCTGCACCGCCAAACGCTGATCGATTTGCACCCAATGCGTATCAGGTCGCAACATATTCAGAACCGGCAGATGCTGGCGAAACACGCTAGAGGTATGCTCGTCATGATAAACCACCGTCGAGAAATAAATTGGCCAACCACGCTGCCGAAAGCAAGCGGCCAATTGCGCCATCGCGTCAACTTGACTATCAAAGGCCCCACCGAGGGGGCTCTCAACAGAGGTAAAACCATAACTCATGTCGACGACGATAAGTGCCGGACGATGCCCGAAGGGCACCGTCCCCGTCGCAAGATCACCGGGCTGCAGCATTAAGATGACGCCGTTCTAAATTTAGGCGTAACCGGCGCGGGCAGATGTGTTTCGGCTTCACATCGTGCTTTGATTTCTTCAATGGTACCGCCAAAATTAAACAACTCAGGCTTGCCGCGTGCAGTGCTTAGCGTTTGGCGTAACGCTGTCGTGGCCGCTTGATCAACCGCATCATCCACAATAACTACGCCATAACGGCGTGCGCCTTCAGCAGTAACCAGACCGCAGTGCACATCTTGCAACACCAAAGCCGGATCGCGCTTGAATGGATCTCCCCAGCCGCCACCGCCCCAAGTATCGAAATACAATAAGTCACCTTTTTTCACTTCGATATCGTCACACTTGGCTGGCAAGTAAGTTTCTGTGCCATCAGCTCTGACTAAACGCTTAGTCGAACGTTGTCCTGGCTCACCGCCACTGACACCCCATGGATAGGTTAACCAACGATCATCATGGATAGCGATAGTGCCATCACACAAGAAACGATAGGCCACACTTAAACCGTTGCCACCGCGGTGCATACCGGCACCACCTGAGTCGGCGATAGTTTCATAGCGTTCAACTCTTAAGGGAAAGTAGGCTTCGATAAATTCATTAGGCACGTTGGTAAAGCCTGGCCACAGTGAATGGCCATCTGGCCCATCCCCCACCGGACGCCCCGGAATTCCGCCGAAACCGATTTGGAATAACTGAAACCATTCACCTTTATCGTCATAGCCTGAATAGAATAAATGTGGCGAATCAGAAAAACCGGCTGCGTTCATCGCGTCAGGCGCACTTTGGCCGAGTAAACCGCCCATCACATCAAAGATCCGACCTAAAGCATGCGTACGCCCCGATAATGCCGCCGGAAAGTTCGGTTTTAATAAGCTGCCTTGTGGAATAAATACATCAACTAAATCATAAAAGCCGTCGTTGAACAGAATTTGTGGATCGACTAAGTTAATGGTGAAAGAACCAAAGAACATCTTGAACATGTCTTCGTTTAAATAAAAGTTAATCGAGCTAGCCGCTTGTGGATCGGTGCCGGTAAAATCAAAAAAAGCTCTGCCGTTCTCACGCCACATTTTACAGCGGATTTTATAAGGCCCCATGCCCACACCGTCATCACAGAGGTAATCTTCAAATACCCGCGGCTCTTCTGGCACGATCATATTGATGATCGCTTGCATCGCGATATGATTACGCTCCAGCATAATTTCCATGGTGGAGTAAAACACATCATCACCAAAACGCTCGGCGATATCTTTACAACGCCGCGCGGCAGTATTACAGGCAGCAACCAGCGCGTTTAAGTCAAAGCGGTTCCACTGTGGCGTGCGCACATTATGTAAAATCAGCTCTAACACATCTTTTTGCAGCTCGCCTTTTTTATACAGCTTGGTTGGCGGAATACGAATACCTTCTTGAAAGATACTATGCGCTTTGATGGGGATCGAACCCGGCACCATACCGCCGTTATCCGACATATGCCCAAACATCGCTGACCAGGCAATGTGTCGACCGTCTTTGAAGATCGGCACCAACACAATCCAATCAGGTAAATGCGACACCGCCGCATTAGTCATATAAGGGTCATTAGTTAAAATCACGTCGCCTTCTTCCAACTCACCTTTAAAGGCCTGCATAAAACCGTGGATAAAGGAGCCAAACTGCCCTACCACCATTTTGCCGTCTTTGTTAGCGATCATCGGAAAGCAGTCACCCTGCTCACGAATACCTGGGCTCATCGCGGTGCGAAATAACACGGTGTCCATTTCTTCGCGGGCATTTTTCAGCGCATTTTCAATAATATCAACCGTTACCGTATCAATGTCGACGCGCTGTAACGGGGTATGATTCGTTTGTTTAATTTTGTTATTCATCATGAGCTCCTAAGCGGGATTGATCAGCAAATTGCCGACATGGTCAACACTGGCGCGATACCCCGGTAATACCACCGTGGTCGAATCCATTTCACAAACAATCGCTGGGCCATCAACCACGAGTTGGCTATGCAGTTTTTCGCGAGCGTATATCGGTGTCGGGTGATAGCGACCTTCAAAATAGATTTCGCTGTCAGTGATTTTACAATCCGCTAAGCTCGCATCAGGTGAACCTGCTTTACGCACCGGTACCCGCTTGTTTTTCGCGGTCGCAACCGCTCGGATCATCACGACCTCATGGCCATCTTCTAAGGCAAAGGTAAATAACTGCGTATGCTCGGCATCGAATTGCGATTTTAATAATGCCGTGCCGTGTTGTGCTAACTGCGCTTCGGTAAACTCAATTGACAACTGGAATGCTTGGCCGGTGTAGCGCACATCGGCTTGATAAGTCAGCGTAATCGCCTCACTGTCTAAGCCGTCTTGTTGCAAGGTGGCTTTAGCACGGCTGGCTAAATCTTGCAGATCCGCCTTAAATTGCGCTTCGTCAACATTTTTAAGTAAGGTTACGTAGGTACGAGAGGCTTCATCTCGCACTTGCGTGGTGGCATCACCATAGGCACATAACACACCTGGCCCGGGTGGAATAATCGTTGGCCAAGCTTGGCTTAAGATACCCAAGGCATTGGCATGTAGCGGGCCTGCACCACCAAAACCGACCAATGCAAAATCACGCGGATCGAAACCTTGCTCAACGGAGACTAAGCGCAGCGCGCCAAACATGGCCTCGTTGACGATCTTCACAATACCTTCTGCCGCCTCTTCAACCGTTAAGCCCATGGCATCTGCCACTTTTTTCACGGCTGCTACGGCAGCAGCTTTATTGATCGCCATTTTACCGCCCAGTTGCACATCAGCAGGTAAATAACCGAGTACCACATTAGCGTCACACACTGTAGGCTCTTCGCCGCCTTTCATATAGGCCGCAGGGCCTGGCACCGCACCTGCAGATTCAGGACCTACCCGTAACGCTTTGGTCAGCTCGGGTACAAAGGCCAGTGAACCGCCACCGGCACCCACGGTACGAATATCGATAGAGGGTGCTCTGACCGTGACATCACCCACCCGTGTTTCACGACGGATCCGTGCTTTCGCGTCTTGGATCAGCGCCACATCGGTGGATGTCCCGCCCATATCAAAGGTAAGAATGTTGTTATGACCCGCTTCTTTACAAAAGTGGATCGCGCCAGCCACACCGCCCGCAGGGCCAGACATTAACAGGTTTACCGGGTTATCGGCTGCCGCTCGTGCAGACGCCAAACCGCCATCTGAGCGCAGAATAGACAAATGCACATCGGCGCCCATTTTATCCACGAGCGCCTGCTGTAAATTATCAACATAACGCGCGACTTCAGGACGGACATAGCTGTTTACAACCGTAGTTTGCGTGCGCTCATATTCCTGCATTTCTGGCACAATATCCGATGAAATAGAAATCGGCATATCGGGGAATATTTCCGCGGCAATTTGTTTCGCTTGCCGTTCATGCTCACCGTTAACATAAGAGTTAATAAAACAAATGGTCAGCGCCGCAAAACCGCCGCGTTTTTTCAGTTGTTGTAACGACGCGCGAAACGCATCAACGTGCAAGGGGCTAACAATCGAACCATCAGCACCAATGCGCTCATCCGCTTCAATCGTCAACTCCAGTGGCGCGAGCAATGGCTTTTTAATGTAACTGACCCAACCGCCTAAGCCACCTGGGCAAAACGAGCGGGCGACTTGCAAGACCTGTTTGTAACCTTTAGTGGTCACCAAGGCGACCTTTGAACCTTTACCGGTTAAGACCGCATTGGTTGCCACGGTAGTACCGTGCATTACTCGGGAAATCTTTGATACATCAACACCGGATTCTTCACAGATCCGCGCGATACCATTTAACACCCCGATGGAAGAATCTTGCGGCGTTGAGGGGACTTTTGCCGTAAAGGTTTCACCGGTATCTTCGTTGATTAACAGTAAGTCGGTGAACGTACCGCCTACATCTACACCTAATCGATAACTCATTGTTCCTCCCACAGCGCCGCTAACCGCGTGCATATTGTTGTTGTTCTAGCCAGTATTTTGCCTTGCCGCCTTTGGCGGTTCCGGTCAGCGCGATAGCTAAATCAGCTGCGGCTAACAGTGCAGGCATCTCAATTCCTGTTGCATAACCCATTTGTGACAACATCATCACCACATCTTCCGTAGCCACATTACCGCTGGCACCTGGTGCAAACGGGCAGCCACCTAAACCGGCGATCGAGCTGTCAAAATGCCGAATGCCGGTTTGTAACGCGGCATAAACATTGGCCAGCCCCATGGCGCGCGTATCGTGAAAATGACAAGACAGCTTGTCAGCACCAAAAGCACTGACTAATTTTGTCATCACGCTAAATGCCGCCTCAGGATTGGCTGCGCCAATGGTGTCGGCAATCACACAGCGAGCCGCACCGGCGCTGAGTAATTGATCACAAAGGTCCAGCACCGCATCTTCTTCTACGGCGCCCTCAAACGGACACCCCCATGCCGTAGCGACATAAGCCTGTACCGCTTGTTGATCTTGTTTCGCTTGTTGTAATACGTCGCGACTCACATCAAGAATGGCTGCAGTATTCATTCGAATATTTTTTTCATTCATGGTGTTAGATGCCGCAAGCACCAACGACATCATCGGGATCCCTAAGGCGTGACCATTGTCATAGCCGCGCCGATTGGGAATTAACGCCGAAAAGTCACAGTTAGCCGATGGTAACTGGCTAATGATGCTATCGGTGCCAGCCATAGCGGGTACGGCTTTGGGTGAGACTAAGGCACCCACTTCAATCGCGGGTACTTTAGCGTCGAGTAAGGCGTTGATAAGCTGTAAGCGCTGCTCCACAGTTAAATGCTTAGCTTGATTTTGTAAGCCATCTCGAGGGCCAACATCGTTGATCGTGACGTGTTTGTTTGACATCAGCAGATCACCTTAGCCGCACGTAATGCGTCGATTTGTGCTTCGGAATACCCCAGCAAGCGAGTCAGTACCGAATGAGTATGCTCACCTAAGGCTGGGGCGGCTGAGAAAGACTCTTCGCCGGTGCGCGAAAACTTAATTGGGTTACCCGGCCCTTTAGTGGTTTTGCCATCAGCCGTTTTCAGCTCCACCACCATATTGCGGAATAACACCTGTTCATCGCTCAATGCTTGCGAGAACTTATTAACGGGCGCACAAGGAATACGTGCCGCCATCAATTTATCTAACCAAAATTGGGCGGGTTGCGTCGCTAATAACTGATTTAGTTGGCTATTAATGAAATCCTGTGCCGCCCAGCGGCCGGGTTGAGTATCAAACTCCGGCTTATCCAGTTCAGGGATCTGCACCACCCCTTTTAGGTTCTGCCAGAAGTTATCCGTGATCACGGCGATGACAATAAAACCGTCTGCTACTTTAAAGGTGTTATAAGGCACATGCACAAAGTGTGAATTACCAATTGGGTAAGGATCTTTACCCGAAAGGAAGTACATGGTGGCCATATAATTAAGCATCGATATTTGGCAATCGAGCATTGAAATATCAACATCTTGCCCGATACCACTGCGTTCACGCTCCAGTAAAGCCGATTGAATACCCATCACGGCGAACATACCGCCACCAAGATCACCAATCGGAATACCGGCTCGCACAGGGTGACTCGGATCAGCGCCAGTGATCGACATACCACCGCCCGTCGCTTGCGCAACTTGATCAAAAGCCGGTCGTTGATAATTCGGCCCGGCGTTGCCAAAGCCAGTGATCGAGCAGGTAATAATGCGTGGGTTTACCGCTTTTAAATGTTCGTAATCAATACCTAAGCGTTTTGGTACACCCGCGCCAAAGTTATTTAAAACAACATCGGCTTCTTTGACTAAATCGTAAAATACTTGCAGACCTTGCGCTGATTTTAAGTCGATACAGACACTTTCTTTGTTGCGATTAAGCGTTAAGAAATAAGCCCCCATGCCACTAAGCGAGTTTTCGGGATCGTTGGCTAATAATTTGCGCGTGCCTTCCCCCTGTAACGGCTCTACCTTAATGGTATCGGCGCCCAAATCCGCTAATATCATGCCGCAGTAAGGACCTGACAGCATGTGCGTCAGGTCAATAATGCGGATCCCTGCTAACGGTTTATTTTTCATACTACAACCTTGTCTAAATTAAGCCTGAACCACTTTAGAAGCGGTAAGAAATATCCATACCATAGGCACGCAATGCTGACGGATGTAAGAAAGAACCACCGAACTCTGGTGCTGGGATCACCTCTTGCAGGTATTTTTCATCGGTTAAATTGGTTGCCCAAACCGCTAAATTCCAGTTACCCGTATCAAAGCTCACTCGCGCATTAATCGTGCTGTAAGCATCTCGAGTTGCATTGCTAAAGTTCTGTGGATGCGGTCCTGGTGGTACGCCACCGCCTAAGGTGCCAAAGAAATCCCAAATGGTGGGGGTTTGCTCACCCTGTAAGGTATGGAAATAGGTTTTACCCACATATTGATAATCTAAACGGGTCGTCATTAACACATCGCGGGTTAATTCATATTCCCATAACATGCCTAAAGTGGCCGATTGCTCCGGTGTTTGCGGTGCAACATTACCGACGGTGACCGGACGATTACGGTTTTCTTTAATTTCTGAATCAATTAACCCAACACCGCCGAATAAAGTGATGTCATCCGTCATCCGATAATTCACATCGAACTCAACACCACGAATGGAAAGTTCATCAATGGTGGTGACCGCACGCAGTAAGCCAAAAGGCCCTGCGAAAAATTCAAAGAACTGGTTATCATCCACGGTGGTATCAAATACCGCAGCGTTAATTTTTAAACGACGATCCAGCCAGCTCGATTTCATCCCCAGCTCTAAAGAGGTAGTCACCTCTTTGTCGTATTCATCACTGACCAGTAATTGCGCATCTACCGCATCACCCGGCGTGCCTAAACCCGAGGCGTTGAACCAAAAATCTAAGGTTGCTTGCGTACCAATAGAGTTAAAACCGCCACTGCGAAAACCAATGCCATAACTGGCATACCAATTCACGTTAGATGATGCTTCATAGGCTAAAGTCACTTTAGGCTGCCACTGGCTAAAGGAACGGCTGCGATCCGGAATACCGGTTGGATTGACATTAAAGGCCGGGTTAATTGGGCCTACCACACCGTTGACATAGGTATTCACGTTTAAACCGGACGCACTGACATTCGGGACATTATTCGACACATCACGGGCTTCATGATCGTAACGTAGGGCTAACGCCAGCTCCCATTTATCAGTCAGATCATATTCAACCTGACCAAAAGCAGACAAGACAGAGGTATCAAAGGTGTCATCGAATAACAGATCGGTCGGGTTTGGCCCTGTTGGCGCGACATAGGCTTGGCGTAAAAAGCCATTACCGGTATCCGCGCCATAAGCCACAACAACATCACGATTAATCTCGGCGAAATACACCCCGGCGATCCAACGTAAACTGGCTTCATTATCAATAGACGAGAAACGTAATTCGCCGCTGAAATCGCTTTGGCTGCGCTCTTGGAACTGATAACCATCACAAGAGGTGGGCGTATAAGGCCCATACACCCCAACAAAATCGACACCAGCTGGAAATACGCCAAACGGAGCAAAGAATGGGCCGAATAAATCGGTACGATCGGCACCGCCTAAGGCTGCAGGCGCATTATTTAACGTTTGCCGATCTAACTGACAGCCTGGTGTCACTTCATAACCATAAAATGAGGCACTGGTGCCATCGCTGAGTAAATATTCTTCTAGATCGTTATAAGCGACAATTGCTGTCACATCGGCCCAATCCAAGCTCCAATCGGCTTTAACAGAAAATTCGGTAGTTTGTTGTTTATTTTCACCCGGTACGTTAAAAGCAAAAATAAAATCCTGCTCGTTAACGTCTTTAAAATAAGCGGGTTGGGCGAAGGCTTGTTCAAAACTGGGTAAAGCAAAAGCCGCATTGAAATTGATGGCTCCCCCTTTTACTTCGCTGTAGGCGGCGCGCATATCCAATTTAACCATTTCAAAACCGTCATACACTAAACGGCCTCGAACCGAGGTGTCTTCCAAAAAGTCGACCGATTTAGCACCGGTAAAGTCATTACGGTAAAAGCCATCAGTTGAGCTGTGGCTTACCACCATCCGGCCAAATAAATCTTCGCCTAAAGCGCCGGTTAGCATGCCATTGATTTTTTGGGTGCCATTATTGCCCACCCCTACTTCCATTTTCCCTTCTGTAAGATCAGAGGGGCGCTTGGTGGTCACTAAGATAGCGCCTGCCACCGCGTTACGGCCATACAATGCACCTTGTGGGCCTTTTAATACTTCGATTTGTGCCACATCAAGTAAGGATTCATTGAAGCTATTTGGGTTAGTTTGTAATACCCCATCCACCACATAAGCGAAGGTTGACTCAGCATCGCGCGTTGAAATAATGCCGCGAATATTCACTTGGGTATCACCAACGTTGGCAGAATCAACAATACTGACGTTGGGGATTAACGAGATGAAATCACTGGTACGGTTGATACCGGCAGATTGGATATCGCGCTCAGATAAGGCGGTAGTAGCAATAGGAACTTGTTGAATACTCTCAGGTCGTTTCCTGGAAATACTGATCACTTCAATATTGTCTTCTGCGGCGGAGCTTTGTTGTACCGCTGCCGCCTCTTGCGCATTCACTAACGCTGAATTAGCAGAAACGGACAAGGCGAGCATAACACTAAGTGCGACTTTGGTAGTTCGTATTTCCATGAGTGACTCTCCTGGATTGTTTTAAGAATAATTAAACGCCTTTAACCTACGCCAGAGTGTGGTAGCACTGATGCCAAGGTATGCAGCGGTCTGTTTTTTGTTACCATTAAAACGCTGCAACGCAGCGCGAATCATGTCGTCTTCCGTGTGTTTAATTAAGCCATAGCTATCAACAGCCGGTTCCGCTGCGGTAAATAACTCATTAGCAATCTGGGGCATGGCTGAGGCTAAACCGTCTAAACTGTTTCGGCTATGCAACCAAGCAACCGCCCGCTCTAACACATTTTCAAGTTCTCGAATGTTGCCGGGCCAGGTGTATCCGCAAAGCAACTGTGCAATGAAAGGCAAAATTTGTGCTGCAGAAAAAGCCAAACCATACTGCTGAGCCAAGTTAGCCAGCTTAAATTCAGCGATTAATAGAATGTCGTCATGACGATCGCGCAGCGGCGGCACATCAATGTTGAACACATTTAAACGGAAATAGAGATCTTCACGAAAGGTCCCAGCTTCGACCATTTGCTTTAAAGGGCGATTGGACGCAGCGACCAGTTTTAGCGAGATATCTCGCTCTTGGTTACCGCCCAGTGGCCGGTATCGACGCTCTTGCATAAAGCGCAGTAATTTGGCTTGTTGCTCTAGTGATAACTCACTAATTTCATCTAAAAACAATAAGCCTCGGTCTGCTTCTTCAATTAAACCTTTGCGCCCACCACGTCGAGAGCCGGTATAAGCACCATCCTGATAACCAAACAGCTCACCTTCAAATAATTCGGAGGGTATGGCGCTGCAGTTCAACGCAACAAACTGTCCTTGAGCAAAAGGGCTATGCTGATGGATGGCGCGGGCGATGAGTTCTTTACCGGTTCCCGACTCACCAAAAATCAATACATTACTCGGCGAATAAGCAAAGGCTTCGATCTGTGACATCACATTAACCATTTTCGCTGAGCGGTAGACCATCCGATGGCTTTCACGTAAAGCGGCAGGCTTTGCGTTGCTATCCGCTTTTTTCGGATAGAACTGATAGACATAACAATGACGGTTATTAATAAACACATCATCTTGGTGGTACCACCAATCACGTTGATTAATCGTGCATTCACCATCTGCAGAAGGGTCTTTCTCAACGGCGCTTAGCAACGGCAACAAATCGGTATGATAATCAGCACTTAATTGCAGCTGGGATTTTGCGGCTTGATTAAAGGTGACTCGTTCATCCACCGGATCAACCCAAATAATCGGTGTTTTTGATTGATTTAATAACCAATGTGTTAGCGCTTGCTGCTCACGCTGACGACGGTATTCTTCGCCTCGTTCGAGTGCTCGATTTAACGCCGCTTCACAAGAGCTCACCGAATAGAGAAAAAAAGAAGGGATCTTATGTTGCGCTGCCAAGCCACAGACCAAACTGGCACCAACAAACACCACGTCTGATTGGGCGCGAGCAATATGAAAATATTCTCTCGCTTCATCAGCCGTTCGGTAAATATGCTCGGTAATGTCAACATCAAGCGTTTTCGCTAACAAGGGAACCGATACCGATGGCTGAGCAAAATTAATCAGTACAATGTTTTTAGACACTTTAGCGGCTTTCGTTACCGCATTGACAATATCACGCTCGCTGGTTTGGATAGACTCAACAGGCAACACGAGTGCTGAGGCTAAATAGGCCGCGTTAGACCCTGCACTGACAATCACGTCAGGATTGAAATCATCGATATATTGCTGCACACCACTGAGACTACCGACAATTTCATCCACAATTTTAAATTGGGCACGCGCTAACGTCTTAGGAAAGATACTGCTCATCAACTGGCTAAATTCTTTGTAGCCAAAGATAAGGACCTTAATCGGATCTAAAGACGTAAAGCTTGATTTCACGTTTTGTATACCCACGGTTTGCTCCTTGAACGGCACTATCATCAACGCGCTGTCAGGGGCAATTAATAAAAGATACCTAAGACATTGCAGTAGTTGTGCCAAATTGATGAAAATTTAAACGCCCCCAGTACAGCTAAGGCGTGGCGGGAAGTGATTAACCTATTTCTTATTAAGCATAGCCAAATATTGACCGAATATTGATTTCAAACTGAAATGAATTGAAAAAAACATTTCAAATTGAAACGAAGTAAGGGTATGGCAGGAAATTTGACTAAAAAACTGAAGCGGTCAAGTGCGGTTGTACTGCGGGTTTAATCTGCAATTTCAATTAAACCGCCCACATAAACAGCAGGAATGGAATAAAACACGGTTATCTAATATTTATCTACTATACTTTAAAATGAAGCTTGCCTTAATTTACCTCTTGCTACACTTTGACAGGATATGTCGTCTTAATGCCAAAAAATATTATAACTAACCAACAAGAACCTACTGATAACATCATATTAGAGACGCATGAAAAATCGCCTCAAGATACCACGGTGTTAACTGTCGTCGGTATTGGTGCTAGCGCTGGCGGTTTAGAAGCTTTGCAGCAGCTTGTTTCACACCTGCCAAAAACCAGCGGTATGAGTTTTGTTCTAGCTCAACATTTATCGCCATCATATCGCAGCATGATGGTCGAGCTACTAGAGAAAACCTCAACCATCCCCATTGAAGAGCCGAAAAATAACGAGCATATTCGTCCGAATACACTCTATATCTGCCCTCCTAACTACAATATCGAAATTAGTACCAACGACACCATTATTTTGTCAGCCACCAACGTTATTCGACACTTACCGCGTCCTTCGGTGGATATGCTGTTTGAATCGATCGCCTTTGTAAAAGGTGAAATGGCCATCGGAATTATTTTATCAGGCACCGGCTCTGACGGCTCGCGGGGCATTGGTATTATTAAAGGAGAAGGCGGTTTCAGTATTGTACAAGATCCCAATACCGCCAAGTTTGATGGGATGCCTAAATCAGCGATCAATTCTGGGAACGTTGATATTATTTTAGCGCCAAAAGACATTGCCATTGAGCTGAGTAATATCGTTAAGTTCCCTCGCATCAAATCTTCCGACATGGAAAAAAACATTTCTAAAGAGCTGTATCACAGCATTTTGAAGAAGATCAGACGCCAGCACAAAGTGGATTTCAGCCTATACAAAGAGAAAACGATTATGCGCCGCATAGAGCGTCGTATGACAGCCTTAAAAATCACTAACTTTCAAAAATATCTCGAGCATTTAGACGAAGACCAAACCGAAATTAAAGTTCTGTTCAAAGATATGTTAATTGGCGTAACCTCATTCTTTCGTGATCCACGCGCATTCAATCAACTGAGTGATGAGCTAAAAACCTATATTAAGCATAAAGACAATAAAATTATCCGCATTTGGGTGACCGCTTGCTCCACCGGTGAAGAAGCGTACACTCTAGCCATTATTTTAAATGAGATCCTAGGCACAAATGCCGAACAATTCAAAATTCAAATCTTTGCTACCGACATTGATGAAACCGCCATTGATTTTGCTCGTAATGGTGTTTATCCAGAAAGCGCCTTACGCAAAATGCCAAAACAGCTTAGGCAAAAATACTTCACGGTAAACGGTGAGAACTTAGAAATTATAAAACCGATTAAATCTTTTTTGATTTTTTCTGTACACGATATTACCCAAGACCCGCCCTTTTTAAGATTAGATCTGATTTCATGCCGCAATCTATTAATTTATTTTAATATCGAATTACAACGCGCCATTATTCCGGTTTTCCATTATGCCCTAAACCCAAGAGGCTTATTATTTTTAGGCCAATCTGAGTCTATTGGCGTCTTTCAAGAAAAATTTTGCACCCTGTCACAATCTGGCAAGGTTTATGAAGCGGTATTCATGGATAAAAAAGTACCGCTGGCACGCAAAGCGCTGAAAAACATTCATAATGAAACGCATGCAGAGTCAACGCCTACTGCCCCAGAAATTCACAGTGAACTGTTGCAGGGAGATTTATTAGCCGCGTTAATTACCTCGCAATTAAAACAGATCGCCTTACCTAACGCTGTTTTAATAAATGAAAATATGGACATTATTTACAGTAGCGGCGTTAACCCATTATTAATTAGGCCCGAAGGCCCAACGAGTAATAATATCTATAAAAATCTTCACCCTGCGCTAACCATCGATTTGCGTTCAGCACTTTATCAATTGCAAAAAAGCTCATCGACTATCTTTAGTGCATTTCAACGCATTACTTTACAAGATGCGGTCCAGTGGGTCCGTTTTATTGTAATTGACATACCACAGCAGCCAAATATCGGTAAATTAATCTTAATTTTCTTTCAAGTAGAAGACCCACTCAATTTACCTATTGCCACATTAGAAAACACAGCAAACTTAGACTCTTTAGCTAAAGAGCAAGAACGTCAACTGCTCAAAGCCAAAGAGCAACTACAAACCGTGATTGAGGAGCTAGAAACCTCTAACGAAGAAATGCAGTCGATGAATGAAGAGTTGCAAAGTGCCAATGAAGAGCTACAAAGCGCTAACGAGGAACTAGAAACCACGAATGAAGAGTTACAATCAACTAATGAAGAACTGCAAAGCGCCTATGCCGAATTACGTATGGCTTATGACGACAAAGCTACACAAGAACAGCATCTCACCAAATTATCTGAGCAACTAGAACAAGCCAATCAAATTCTGGAAGATGCAGAACGTGTTGGCCGAACCGGTTCTTGGTCATGGGAGGTTGCGAGAAACGAACTGACTTGGAGTAAAGGCGCTTTTAGCTTATTTGGGTTAACTACAGACAGTTTTACCCCGTCTTACGATGCTTTTATTAACCTTGCACATCGCGATGATCGCTTAAAACTAGAGAACTACCTCAGCTCGGTTATGTCGGGTAAAAATGGAAAACCGTTTATTTATCGTGCTTTTACTAAAACCCGTAAAGCCATTTGGCTGTCACTTGAAACCAATGTTTCTTTTACTCATTTGAAGCAGGCCGAGAAAGTTATCGGTTCATTAACAGATATCACGGAGCGGGTAAAAATAGCCGCAAAACTAGAGGTGCATAAAAAAGAAACTGAATTATTACTCAACACCACGTTAAACGGGGTTTATATCTACAATTTCAAAAAGAATATGCATACTTATGTTAATCCGGCTTACAGCAAAATATTAGGTTACACATACGATGAAATGCTCGAGATGCAAGCAGCAGATTTCCAAACCTTGATCCACCCTGATGACATAACAAAATATAAATTGCACCTTGAGCAACTCAAAAAAGGCCGGATTGGCTCGCCTATTTCGATCCAATACAGAATAAAACCAAAAGAAACATCAGATTATATCCAAGTTAATTCAAATGATATGTTATATGAAAATGACTTACTAAACGGCAATCCAACGTCAATGATTGGTTCTTTTTTTAAAAATACAGAACAACTGCATGTTTCGGATGAATCCGAACACTGATTTCGGTTCAATCCGATCACTCATTTCGGTTTAATCCGATCGCTTGTTTCGGTTTTATCCGATCACTTTTAGCCCTTTTCCGAAATAGCTGTTC